>NZ_JBVFUK010000001.1:0-3013374 GCF_055693705.1 Thalassobacter sp. HA4-2
GATACTGATTGTGTGTGGCTTACTAGGATTGGCGGTGACCTACTCTCCCACGTCTTAAGACGCAGTACCATTGGCGCAACGGTGCTTAACGGCCAGGTTCGGAATGGGACTGGGTGTTTCACTCGCGCTATGACCACCAATCCGAGAAAGCCACACGATTATTCCAAGTATTTTGGTGTATGCGTTTGATTTGTTTTTTGAAGTCTATCTTCTACTGGATCAAATCAAGCCTATTGAACAATTAGTACCAGTCAACTGAACGTGTTACCACGCTTACATCTCTGGCCTATCGACGAAGTGGTCTTCTTCGGTTCTCAGGGATACCTTGTTTTGAGGGGGCTTCCCGCTTAGATGCCTTCAGCGGTTATCCTTTCCGATCATAGCTACCCAGCACTGCCATTGGCATGACAACTGGTCCACCAGTGGATCGTTCACCCCGGTCCTCTCGTACTAGGGGCAACTCCTCTCAAGTATCCTACACCCACGGCAGATAGGGACCGAACTGTCTCACGACGTTCTAAACCCAGCTCACGTACCTCTTTAAACGGCGAACAGCCGTACCCTTGGGACCTGCTCCAGCCCCAGGATGAGATGAGCCGACATCGAGGTGCCAAACAATGCCGTCGATATGGACTCTTGGGCATTATCAGCCTGTTATCCCCGGCGTACCTTTTATCCGTTGAGCGATGGCCCTTCCACTCGGGACCACCGGATCACTATGGCCGTCTTTCGACTCTGCTCGACTTGTCAGTCTCGCAGTCAGGCTGGCTTCTGCCATTGCACTCAACGAGCGATGTCCGACCGCTCTGAGCCAACCTTCGCGCGCCTCCGTTACGCTTTAGGAGGCGACCGCCCCAGTCAAACTACCCGCCACACAGGGTCCCGGATCCGGATAACGGACCGCGGTTAGACATCAAGCAGAACAAGGGTGGTATCTCAAGGATGACTCCACAGGAACTGGCGTCCCTGCTTCGAAGTCTACCACCTATCCTGCACATGTTGTGCCTGATGCCAGTGTGAAGCTGTAGTAAAGGTGCACGGGGTCTTTCCGTCTAACCGCGGGAAGCCTGCATCTTGACAGGCAATTCAATTTCGCTGAGTCGATGTTGGAGACAGCGGGGAAGTCGTTACGCCATTCGTGCAGGTCGGAACTTACCCGACAAGGAATTTCGCTACCTTAGGACCGTTATAGTTACGGCCGCCGTTTACCTGGGCTTCAATTCGGAGCTTGCACTCCTCCTTTTAACCTTCAGGCACCGGGCAGGCGTCAGACCCTATACGTCGTCTTACGACTTCGCAGAGCCCTGTGTTTTTAGTAAACAGTCGCCACCCCCTGGTTTGTGCCCCCAGTCAATACTTGCGTAGAAACTGGGCCTCCTTCTCGCGAACTTACGGAGGTATTTTGCCGAGTTCCTTCAACATCGTTCTCTCAAGCGCCTTGGTATTCTCTACCAGTCCACCTGTGTCGGTTTAGGGTACGATCTTATGTTAGAGCTATTTCCAGGAACCGATGAGCGGCCCACCCAATCCAATAAGGGTGAACAACCTTCACGATCCGTCACTTCTAACTGGCCCAGGAATATTAACCTGGTTCCCATCGACTACGCCTTTCGGCCTCGCCTTAGGGGTCGGCTTACCCTGCTCAGATTAACTTTAAGCAGGAACCCTTGGACTTTCGGCGACAGGGTCTCTCACCCTGTTTGTCGCTACTCATGTCATCATTCTCGCTAGTGATCTCTCCACCGGATGGCTCACGCCCCGGCTTCATCGAAAGCTCCGAGCCTACGACTTTCTACGCGCTACCGCTTACGCTGCTTGAGCGCAAAGGTCCGCATCTTAGAAAGAATAGGCGTGGAGCTATTTCACACTACGCTCTGCTACCATGCACTATGTGCATCCTCAGCTTCGGCTCATGGCTTGAGCCCCGTTACATCTTCGCCGCAGGACAACTTGTTTAGACCAGTGAGCTGTTACGCTATCTTTAAAGGATGGCTGCTTCTAAGCCAACCTCCTGGTTGTTTTGGTCGTCCCACCTGCTTTCCCACTTAGCCATGAATTAGGGGCCTTAGCTGGAGGTCAGGGTTGTTTCCCTCTTCACTACGGACGTTAGCATCCGCAGTGTGTCTGCCGTGATTGTACTCCCGGGTATTCGGAGTTTGGTTAGGATCAGTAAGCCTGTGGGGCCCCATTACCCATCCAGTGCTCTACCCCCCGGGGTAAGACACGACGCTCTACCTAAATAGATTTCGCAGAGAACCAGCTATCTCCGAGTTTGATTGGCCTTTCACCCCTAGGCACAACTCATCCCGACCTTTTTCAACAGGTGTGGGTTCGGACCTCCAGTTAGTGTTACCTAACCTTCATCCTGGTCATGCCTAGATCACTCGGTTTCGGGTCTGATCCCACGAACTCATGCGCCCTATTAAGACTCGCTTTCGCTGCGCCTACACCTATCGGCTTAAGCTTGCTCGTGAGACCAAGTCGATGACCCATTATACAAAAGGTACGCCGTCACCCCTCAAGGAGGCTCCGACTGTTTGTAGGCGTTCGGTTTCAGGTACTGTTTCACTCCCCTCGTCGGGGTGCTTTTCACCTTTCCCTCACGGTACTGGTTCGCTATCGGTCAGTAAGGAGTACTTAGCCTTCGAAGGTGGTCCTCCGATGTTCAGACAGAATTTCACGTGTTCCGCCCTACTTAATACGTCCAATCATGCTTCTTATACGGGGCTATCACCCGCTATGGCTGCGCTTCCCAACGCATTCTAATCACACTCATGGCTCGGCTGGTCCCCGTTCGCTCGCCGCTACTAGGGGAGTATCTGTTGATTTCCTTTCCTCCGGGTACTTAGATGTTTCAGTTCCCCGGGTTTGCCTTTTTAACCCTATGTATTCAGGTTAAAAATCCCTGGTTCATCTCACTATTGAGTACACCGCACCGACCACCCAGTGTTTTGATCAAAGATCAAAATGTACCGACCAAAGGTCGACACGGAGTGTCCGTTACGAAGTAACAATAGTAAGATGTCAGGTGGGTTGCCCCATTCGGAGATCGTTGGATCAAAGCCTATTCTCGGCTAACCAACGCTTATCGCAGAGTATCACGTCCTTCATCGCCTCTTACTGCCAAGGCATCCACCAAACGCCCTTCTCGCGCTTGATTTGATCCAGAAGAAGTTAGACCTCTTCCGCGCCAAGTCCGTCTTTTGTAACCGGACCGGCATTAATCAAATGCATACTTTTCCCGCACCACGCGCTGGTTCGCAACGTGGATACGTTGACAAGGGTCCGTGCGAACCCTCATCGGTTAGTGTATTTACTTGGAATAATATCATGATTTTCCGGGCAACCGAAGCCGCCGTTCCGAACATCCCTCACGCGGGCGTTCTCATGATACTGATGTGTATCTCTATATACGATATCAATTCATCCAAACTGGATGGCAAAGCCAAAGGCTCAACGATCTAGTCTGTCTGTAAAAGGGCCACTTCAAATGAAGTGGTGGGTCGAGGAGGACTTGAACCTCCGACCTCACGCTTATCAGGCGTGCGCTCTAACCACCTGAGCTACCGACCCAGCAGCTTCCGCTTGCGGAAGCGCGTCGCCCTGGCAGGGTATTCGCAAAGCGAATGTCCCGAGAAGGGCCAATCGGCAAAGCGCTGCGATCCAGGCTGGTTCACGCGATGACCGCAACGGGATCAAATCCCCGATCATACGCAATCGGCAAATGCTCTCGGGACATCAGCTGCGCTGATACCCTGCCGCATTCACCTTACCTTGACACCTTTGCATCGCAAAAGTGCAAGTGGTGGAGCGTATCGGGATCGAACCGATGACCCCCTGCTTGCAAAGCAGGTGCTCTCCCAGCTGAGCTAACGCCCCGGTAAGTAAGGGCTGCTTTCGCAACCACGATCTGAAGAGATATGAGGACGGCTCGGTCCGATGTTTGTCACTTAAAGTGACTGCTAAGTGTTCCACGAGTAAGAACAAGTTCTTGCTGCTAGGAACATCCTTAGAAAGGAGGTGATCCAGCCGCAGGTTCCCCTACGGCTACCTTGTTACGACTTCACCCCAGTCGCTGAGCTCACCGTGGTCCGCTGCCTCCATTGCTGGTTGGCGCACGGCCTTCGGGTGGACCCAACTCCCATGGTGTGACGGGCGGTGTGTACAAGGCCCGGGAACGTATTCACCGCGTCATGCTGTTACGCGATTACTAGCGATTCCGACTTCATGGGGTCGAGTTGCAGACCCCAATCCGAACTGAGATGCCTTTTGGAGATTAACTCACTGTAGGCACCATTGTAGCACGTGTGTAGCCCAACCCGTAAGGGCCATGAGGACTTGACGTCATCCACACCTTCCTCCGGCTTATCACCGGCAGTTTCCCTAGAGTGCCCAGCCGAACTGCTGGCAACTAAGGACGTGGGTTGCGCTCGTTGCCGGACTTAACCGAACATCTCACGACACGAGCTGACGACAGCCATGCAGCACCTGTCACCTATCCAGCCGAGCTGAAGGAAACCATCTCTGGTAACCGCGATAGGGATGTCAAGGGTTGGTAAGGTTCTGCGCGTTGCTTCGAATTAAACCACATGCTCCACCGCTTGTGCGGGCCCCCGTCAATTCCTTTGAGTTTTAATCTTGCGACCGTACTCCCCAGGCGGAATGCTTAATCCGTTAGGTGTGTCACCGACAAGCATGCTTGCCGACGACTGGCATTCATCGTTTACGGTGTGGACTACCAGGGTATCTAATCCTGTTTGCTCCCCACACTTTCGTACCTCAGCGTCAGTATCGAGCCAGTGAGCCGCCTTCGCCACTGGTGTTCCTCCGAATATCTACGAATTTCACCTCTACACTCGGAATTCCACTCACCTCTCTCGAACTCAAGACTAGCAGTATCAAAGGCAGTTCCAGGGTTGAGCCCTGGGATTTCACCTCTGACTGACTAATCCGCCTACGTACGCTTTACGCCCAGTAATTCCGAACAACGCTAACCCCCTCCGTATTACCGCGGCTGCTGGCACGGAGTTAGCCGGGGTTTCTTTACCAGATACTGTCATTATCATCTCTGGCGAAAGTGCTTTACGATCCTAAGACCTTCATCACACACGCGGCATGGCTAGATCAGGCTTGCGCCCATTGTCTAAGATTCCCTACTGCTGCCTCCCGTAGGAGTCTGGGCCGTGTCTCAGTCCCAGTGTGGCTGATCATCCTCTCAAACCAGCTATAGATCGTAGACTTGGTAGGCCATTACCCCACCAACTATCTAATCTAACGCGGGCCAATCCTTCTCCGATAAATCTTTCCCCCGAAGGGCGTATGCGGTATTACTCACCGTTTCCAGTGGCTATTCCGCAGAAAAGGGTATGTTCCCACGCGTTACTCACCCGTCCGCCGCTCCCTCCGAAGAGAGCGCTCGACTTGCATGTATAAGGCCTGCCGCCAGCGTTCGTTCTGAGCCAGGATCAAACTCTCAAGTTGAAAAGCTGTTTCCAGCTTATCCTTGACGTTCGAACCTCTGCACATCAACTCCACGGCCATTACTGTAAACCGTGAAGCCTTTCTCTGTTTAGTGCTTCAGCTACCAAAGTAACCGAAAACCCTCAAACAGTGAAGCTGACCTCTATCATCGGACCCCAGCCAAAAAGCCAAAACCCTAAGAGACGATATGTACAGACGTTGATCCATCGAATGAACCAAACCGCCCACATATCTCTTCAGATACTATCAATTTCAAAGAGCAAAGGACAAAAATCAACAAGAAGCACCAAATTCCCTTGGCGCAACCCGCGTCATCCATCCCAGTAGTGTCTGCCAAACTTCCCTCAGGACCGTGTCCCTCGCTCCGTCCAGCGCCCCGACCCGCGCCGCAGCGCCGCCGGTGAAAGGGGGTTTAAGCCGAGGGGCTGAGACCCGCAACCCCTTTTTGCAAACTTCCTATCTTTTTCGCACTTTCTTGGAATATCTTTTTATTACAATAATTTAGCGCGCAGTCTTGTTTTTACTTTGGCCTGAACAACGCGGCGCCAACTATACCTTAGAGTGTATCAGGGCGCTGTCCCCACGGGGACAGACACAACATGCCCGGTTATCCACAGACTTAACCCCAGACTGGAGCCAAACGCCCGAGTCACCCGTGAATCAGCCGCCGTCCCCGCAGGGCCAAAAGGCCGATCACGATGCCAAGGTACAGGACTGCATCCGGGGTCCACACCTTTTCCTGCATCGCAAAGTGTACGGCCCCCAACAGCGCCACGGGATAGGCCAGCTTGTGCAACTGCCGCCATGCCGTCCCCCCCATGCGCCGCACCGCGCCGTTCCACGATGTCAGGGCCAAGGGGATGGCCAGGGCAAAGGCCGCCATGCCGATGGTGATGTACCAGCGTTTGTAAATATCGGCCCAGATCTCGCCCCAGCGGAATTGCAGGTCCAGCGCCAGCCAGACCGTCAGGTGCAACGCCATATAGAAGAAGGCCAGCAAGCCCAGGGCACGGCGGAACTTCATCAGGTTGATGCGGCCGTATTTCATCAGGGGCGATATGCACAGGGATGCGATCAGCGCCTGCAGCGCCCACAGGCCCAGCTGATGTTCCATCGCCTTGACCGGGTCCACGCCCAGCGCCCCGGTGACCGCCTGATAAAACAGCCAGACCGGCAGGGCCGCGCCTGCACTATATACAACCCACGTCGGCACCCGACGCGCGGCCCCCGAGACGCGGGGGCCCATCTGCAAGGCAAGGGTCATATGAACTTGGCCAGATCCATGCCTTCGTACATGTCGGCGACCTGATCCTCGTATCCGTTGAACATCAGCGTATCGATGCGCGGGGCAAAGATGCCGCCGCCGATGCGCCGCTCGCTGGCTTGGGACCACCGGGGGTGATCCACGTTGGGGTTCACGTTGGAATAGAACCCATACTCCCGCGGGTTGGCCATGTTCCAGCTGGTGGCGGGTTCCTTGTCCGTCAGGGTGATCCGCACGATGGATTTGATGGATTTGAAGCCATACTTCCACGGCACCACCAGACGGATAGGCGCACCGTTCTGGTTCGGCATGGGTTTGCCATAGATCCCCGTGGCCATGATCGTCAGGGGGTGCATCGCCTCGTCCAGACGCAACCCCTCGCGGTAGGGCCAATCCAGCGACGCGCGCTGCTGGCCGGGCATTTCTTCGGGACGGACGAGGGTTTCAAAGCCCACGTATTTCGCCCCATCCTGCACGCCGGCCTTGGCCAGCACCTTGTTCAACTCGAACCCGTTCCATGGGATCACCATGGACCACGCCTCGACACAGCGGAACCGGTAGATGCGTTCCTCGGTGGGGATGTCGCCAATCAGATCGGTCAGGTCATAGGTGCCGGGGTTGTCCACCATGCCGTCGATCTTGATCGACCACGGCTGGGTCGTCAGCATATGGGCGTATTTGGCCGGATCGCCCTTGCCCGTGCCGAATTCGTAAAAGTTGTTGTAGGTCGTGATCTCTTCAAACGTGTTGGGTTTCAGATCATCGGTGTTGGCATGGGCGCTGCCTGCCATCAGGGCCGCCGCACTGCCCCCGGCCAAAATCTGGCGGCGGTTCAGAAAGACCGCCTCGGGGGTGACATCGGCGCGGGTCAGATCGGGCACAAAGCGTTTCATTGGGGGCGTCTCCGGTTCATTGGGCTTTCCTACTTGTCGCCCAAGATAGGGATTTGCCCAAACCGTTTCCGCCCTCCTCACGGGGTTGTCAGGGGTGTGTCAGTTCAGGCCCCGGGCCTCGACCTCTTGCGGGATCGAGAAAAAGCGCGCCGGAATCCGCACTCCGGTGCGGAAATCCCCAAGGATCACGGTGGTTTCGTCGCCGGATTCGTTGGTGATGATCCACTGGCGCAGGGTCACGGGGGCGTCCGTGAACACCAGCCGAATGTTACCGTATTCGGGATGTTCGGGGTCTTGCAGCACGACAGAGGTGGCCTGACCGTCGTAATCATGGGCCATCAACATGCCCGATCGTGCCAGATCCACGTTGCGCGCCAGCACATGGGTCAGGGGGTGCGGCGCAGGGGGTATTGTTCGGGGGGCGTGTTGGACACCGGATCAAAGATCGCCACCTGCCCGCCGCCCGCGATCACCAGCCCGGCGTCCCCGGCATAATCGAACCGCGCACGCCCGGGGCGGCGCATGGACAACTCTCCGGTCGAGATGGAGCCGTCGCCGTTGACCTGCGTAAAGGCGGCCTGGGCGGTGGCAAAGCTGTTGAGGTAGCCGCTGATCGCAGCGACAGACAGTTTCTCGGCCCAAGCGGGGGCGGCAAAGGTCAGGGCGGTCAGGGCCGTGGCAATCAGTGTTTTCATGGAACACAGATAGTCACGCCCACCCCGCCGCGCCAAGGGGGAACCGCGCCCGGTCCAAACCCTGCGCGAACCCTTGCCCAGCCAAGGGGCCTAGCGCGCCATGGTCCGCAGGGGCATGCCGCCCAAGGGGCGCAGTGTGATCCGCGCGTGGGGCGTGGGTATATGGCCGGGCACGGGCGCAAAGGTCACGGCGCGGGTCATATGGGCCAACAGGGCCACAGCCTCCAACATGGCAAAGCGCAGGCCGATGCACACACGGGGGCCGCCGGAAAAGGGGATGTACTGGAACCGGTGCTGCGCCGCCGCGCGGTCCGGGGCGAACCGCCCCGGGTCAAACAGCGCGGGCGCGTCCCACAGGCGGGTGTGCCGGTGCATCGGATAAATGGCCACGGATACATAGTCCCCCTTGCGAAACCCCACCCCCGCCACGGTGATGTCCTGCGCCGCCACCCGGTCCAAGGCGGGTCCGGGCGGATACAGGCGCATCGCCTCTTTCAACACCCACTCATGTTCCACCAGCTGGGCGATATGCTCGGGCGCCATGGGGCCGTCACCGCACACCCGTGTCACTTCTGCGTGCAGGCGGTCCTGCCACTCCGGATGATGGGCCAGCAGGTACAGCGACCACGTCAGCGCCAGCGAGGTCGTCTCGAACCCCGCCCCCAGAAACGTCACGAAGTTATCGCGCAAGGTGACATCATTCATCCCCTGCCCCGACGCAGGATCCACCGCCTGCATCAACAGCGACAGCAGATCCGCGCCGAACCGATCCGTGGCCCGGCGGTGGGTGATGGCATCGACGGCAGCGGCCCGCAGACGGCCCATGGCCCGGTTCCGCGTCACCTGCCACGGCTTGGGCAGGCCGCGCGTGGGCCGGAACAGATCGAACAGATCAATCTTGCCCACGGTTTCCAACAACACATCCGCATCCGCCGCAATCTGCGCCCGGTCCAGCACGCCCGCGTCATCGGACAGGATGGTGTCGATCATCACCCGCAGGGTCGCATCGGCAATGTCGGGCATGATATCCGCACAGCGCCTGTCGGCCCCGGCCCGCCCGCGCAGCCGCGCCGCCAACCCCTGCCCCGAGGCGATCATCAGCGGCGCTAGCGCCATCAGCTTTTCATGGCGAAACACCGGAGCCGCCGCGCGCCGCTGCACGCGCCAGTCGTGTCCCGAGACCGTCAGCATCCCGCGTCCCGTGGCCCGTTCCAACAAGACCTGTTCCAGATCGGACTTGGGGAACTGGTCAACATGGGTTTGCAGCACCCCCTGCACCACGTCCGGGTCCGACACCAAAACGACGTTCTGCCCGGCAAACCGGTCCCGGGTGATAAAGTCGTCATAGGTGGACTGTGGAAACAACTCGACCGTGTTGCGCGCCGCCACCCGCACGCGCCGCACGAAAGACGCCCCGGGATCAATGGGCGTGACAGAGGCGGGAACAAAGGGCGGGCGGGCAGTGTCCATGACACAGCCTAGACCGCCCGTAATGGCAAAACCACTGCCGACTTCGTCCGTTCGCCGTCAGACGCGCCCTATTCCTCGGGCAACAGGATATCCCGTTTGCCCACGTGGTTCGCCGGGGACACCACGTGATTGTCTTCCATCTGTTCCACCAGACGGGCGGCCTTGTTGTAGCCGATCCCCAGCTTGCGCTGGATGTAGGAGGTGGAGCATTTGCGGTCCTTGGCCACGATCGCAACCGCCTGATCGTACAGCGCATCTTCGCCGCCGGTGTTTCCGCCAAGGCCCAGCACCGCGTCGATGTCGCTGGATTTCTCGTCGTCGGGACCATCCAGCACGCTGCTGGCGTATTCCGGCGGGCCGAAGGATTTCAGGTGGTTGACGATTTCCTCGACCTCTTCGTCCGAACAGAAGGGACCGTGGACCCGGGTGATCTTGGACCCGCCCGCCATATACAGCATGTCGCCCATGCCCAGCAGTTGCTCGGCCCCCATTTCGCCAAGGATCGTGCGGCTGTCGATTTTCGACGTCACGTGGAACGATATCCGCGTGGGGAAGTTGGCCTTGATCGTGCCGGTGATCACATCGACCGAAGGGCGCTGCGTGGCCATGATCAGGTGGATGCCGGACGCCCGCGCCATCTGCGCCAGACGCTGGATGCAGGCCTCGATTTCCTTGCCGGCGACCATCATCAGGTCGGCCATCTCGTCCACGATCACGACGATATAGGGGATCTTCTCTGGCTTGTTTTCCTCGGTCTCGAACACGGGTTCCCCGGTCTCGTCATCGAACCCGGTCTGGACCGTGCGGGTGAACATCTCGCCCTTGGACAGGGCATCCTCGACCCGGCCGTTGTAGCCGTCGATGTTCCGCACACCCATCTTGGACATCTTGCGATAGCGTTCCTCCATCTCGCCCACGACCCATTTCAGGGCGACGACCGCCTTTTTCGGGTCGGTGACAACGGGGGACAACAGGTGCGGGATGCCGTCATAGACGCTGAGTTCCAGCATCTTGGGGTCGATCATGATCATCCGACACTCTTCGGGGGATAGCCGGTACAGCAGCGACAGGATCATCGTGTTGATCGCCACGGATTTACCGGAACCGGTGGTCCCCGCGATCAAAAGGTGGGGCATCTTGGCCAGGTTGGCCACCACAGGCGCGCCGCCGATATCCTTGCCCAAGGCCAGCGGTAGCTTCATGGTGTTGTCGCCAAAGTCCTTGCCCGCGAGGATTTCGCGCAAAGCCACCGTTTCGCGTTGGTCGTTGGGCAGTTCGATCCCGATCACACTGCGCCCGGGCACGGTGCTGACCCGCGCGGACAGGGCGGACATGGACCGGGCGATGTCGTCGGCCAGACCGATCACGCGGCTGGCCTTGAGGCCCGGGGCGGGTTCGAGTTCGTACATCGTGACCACGGGGCCGGGGCGGACGCTGACGATCTCGCCCTTGATGCCGTAATCCTCCAGCACGGTTTCCAACATGGATGCGTTTTGTTCCAGCGCCTCGTCGGACAGCTGCACCCGCTCGATCTTGGCGGGGTTGGCCAACAGCGACAGGGGGGCGGCTCATAGGCGGCGGGCGGCTCGTCTTCCAGCGACAGGCTGGGCTGCGCCTCGGCCATGGCCCGGCGCGAGGGCTGCGCGGTTTTCTTGGGCGGATGCTGTACGACCTTGCGGTTCAGGGCGACCCCGGGTCCGCGCGCGGGCTGCGGCACGGGCACGACCGTGGGGGTCGGGATCACCGGGGCCGGTGCGTCATCATAGGGATCCTCGATCATCTCTTCGAAGGGAGCGTCCCCTTCCAGGGCGAAGGGGGCTGTTTCGCGGGCTGACGGGGCGACCTGCTCCGGGGTGTGCACGGGTTGGTGGGGGACTCGTGCGGATTCGTGCACGGGTGCGGTCGGCGTCGGGGCGGCCGTCAAAACCGGTTCGTGGCGGGTTTGGGGCGCGGCCCGGCGCGCGCTGGCGAAGGCGCCCAGCAGGGGTTCTGCCCGGGTTGGCGCAGGTTCGGGTGGCCGCATCGCCGCCGCCTCGGCCCCCGTGGGCGGGGGGCCACAGGTTGGCCGCGCTTGACGCGGGACGAAATTGCGCTGGCGATCCGGGCCTTGACCCGGTCGTCCGTGGGGGCGGTCGCATCCTCGGGCAGGTGGGACGGGGGCACGTAGTATTCGGGTTCCAGCTCCGGCTCCGGCTTGCGGGTCAGCAGGGGAACGCGAGCCAGTAGACTGGGTTTTTTGGTGCAGGTTCAGGGGCATAGTCGAATGCGGGCGGAGCCGCGTAGGCCGCCGCTTCGTCCAGGGGTTGGTCATAATCGTCGTAGCCCGTGGCCTGCGGATGCACCACCCGGGCCGCGCGCCGATCCTTGTAGACAGCCGCCGCACGGGCCGCGCCCTTGCCCGCACCTTGGCCCACAGCGGTCAACCCGGCAAAGCTGGTGCCCAGCCCCCCGATCAGGAAGGCGCGCATCCAGTCCAATTCCTCTCGGTCCGCACCAAGGACGAACAGGCCCAAGGCGATGGCCGCGCCGAACCAGAGTGCAGACAATAGTTTCAGCCCGAACGCCGCCCCGATGGGCAGAACGCTCAGCAGAAATCCAAGCACCGTATCGCCAAACAATCCCCCCAAACCAAAGCTATGGACCCAGTTTTCGCCGGGCACATGGGTGGACATGTAGATCGCGCAGACCACCACCCAGATGGGCACAAAGATCGCGCGGCTCAGGCCCCGCTCTGCCCCTTTGTGTAAGGTCAAACGCAGGCCCCAGACCAGACAAGCGATTGAAATCGCCCAAGAAGCCCAGCCCAGACCCATGATGAACAGGGCAGCCAGCAAGGCGCCGACACCGCCCATCAGGTTGCGCGGCTCGACCTCGGTGGCGGCGAACAGGTTGGGGTCGTCGGGGGAGTAGGACGCCAGCATCAGTGCCAAACACACCGAAGCGAGGATCAAGGCCGCGCCCAACCCTTCCTTGCCCCGCCTGCGCAAGATGGCTTGCAGGCCGTGGTCCAGAAGGGGGTCTTTCGTGCGGGTTTGATATGCCATGTCTCTGCTCACTCGTACAAACACGCGCGCAGGCGGGTCAGGCCGTCGCGGGTTTCATCAATGGGGGCCACAAGGGCCACGCGGATAAATTGTTTTCCGGGATTGCCGGTTTCGGTGTCGCGGGCGAGGTAGCTGCCGGGCAAGACCTTGACCCCCGCCTGTGTCCACAGCTTCACCGTCGCCGCCTCGTCGTCATCCACGGGCAACCACAGGAAAAAGCCGCCCTCAGGGATGTGCACGCCGGGGATGTTGCCAAGGATTTCCTCTGCTAAATCAAACTTTTGCTGGTACAGGGACCGGCTATCGGCCACATGGGCCTCGTCGTTCCATGCCGCTGCCGCCGCCATTTGCAGCGGGGTTGGCAAAGGCGCACCGGAGTACGCCCGCAACTGCCGCAGCCGCGCGATGCTGTGCGCCCCGCCCGCGGCAAAGCCAGACCGCAACCCCGCAAGGTTTGACCGTTTTGACAGGGAATGAAACGCCACAACCCGTTCCGGGTCTGCCCCCACCTCTGCCACCGCTTGCAATATGCCGGGGGGCGGGGTGTCGCGGTAGACCTCGGAGTAACACTCATCTGCAAGGATGCGGAAATCGTGCTTTTCCGCCAAGGCCAACAGGTCTTTCCAGTAGCCCATGCTGGCCACCGCCCCTTGCGGGTTAGCGGGCGAACAGATGTAAGCGATGGCCGTCTGGTCGAGGATGTCGCCGGGCAGGCCCGCGTAGTCCGGCAGGTGCCCCGTATCCGCCGTGGCATTCACGTAGACAGGCTTGGCGTCTACGCTAAGCGCCGCCACCGCATAGACCTGATAGAAGGGGTTAGGCGTCAGAACCACCGGCTGCGCCCCGTTCTTGGTTTCCGGGCACAGGGCCATGCAGGCGTTGTACAACCCCTCGCGCGTGCCGTTCAGGGCGATGATCTGGTTGGTATCGACGCCCACGGCGTAGCGCCGTTTAATCCAGCCCGTGATGGCCTGCAACAACTCTGGCACCCCTTCGTTCGTGGGATAATTGGCAAAGCGCGCCGCATGTTCTGCGACGACGTCAGACACAAAGGCAGGGGGCGCATGGCGCGGATCGCCAATGGTCATCTGGATCGGTGCACTATGGCCCGGTTCCAAATGGTCCAGTAACGCGCGCAGCCGCGGCCACGCGTATTCCGGCAGTTGTGAAAACCGCTTGGGAAAATCCATACTCTTGCCTCTGCTCGCGGGTGCTCTGACGGCCCCGTTTGGGACAGAGTAGCCGCCAAAGACGCTCGGGTCCAGAAAAAGTCAGTTAACGATGGGTTCTATCGCGGACCCGAGGCGCAAAAGACGCGCCTCTGCCATGGGCGCGGCCAGAACCATCATCCCGCAACACGCTGTGCGTGTTGGCAGGGACAACCCGCACAGACCCATCAGATTGCCCACCCGCGTGTTGCGCAGGGACAGCAGGTTTTCCGTGACGTAGTAATCCGGGTCGGTCATTAGCCGCTCGCGGTCTGGGGGTAGGATCGGGGCCGTGGGCAGGATCACCGCGTCATAGCCCGCCGTGGCCTGCGCATACTCGGCCCTTGCGGTGTGCAGGGTGCGCCACGCCGCCATAACCTGCGGCGCGGTGAAATCCGCGCCGGAGCGGAAGCGGTCCAGGATACGGTCAAACATCTTGTCCGGCGCGGCCTCGATCGTGTCGGCCCATGTCCCGTAAGCCTCCGGTGTGAACAGCACGGCGGACAGGTCCATCGCGCGCTCTACCATCGGCAGGGCGCCGCGGGTGATGATCGCGCCTGCGTCCGCCAACCGGTCCACCGCATCGTTGAAGGCCGCGCGTGGGGCGTCGCGGCTGTCTTCGGTGTAGGTTTCCAGCACGAACAGACGCGTGCCGCGCACACTGGCCCCGCGCAGATCCGGGGCGGTCGTCCCCTCCAACGCGGCCAGCATCAGGGCGCAATCCCCGACCGTCCGGGCCAAGGGGCCAACGGTGTCAAAACTGGCCACCAGCGGGACGGTACCCTTGGCAGACACGCGCCCTTCGGTGGTCTTTAGCCCCACCAGATCGTTCCATGCAGAAGGGATACGGACGGAGCCGCCGGTGTCCGACCCGACCGCACTGGCCGCCAACCCATGGGCCACCGATGCCGCAGCGCCAGAGCTTGACCCCCGGGCACCGCCCCCGGATCATGGCGCCCGGGGGCGTGGCCGTGACGGGGTTCAGGCCAAGGCCCGAGAACGCCAGTTCCGACATATGCGTCTTGCCCAAACAGACGAGGCCCGCGTGGGTGGCGTTGCGCAGGACCTCGGCATCCGTGTCGGGCGTTCGGGCCGCAAGCAAGGCCGACCCAGCCTCGGTCGCCACGCCCGCCGTGTCGAACAGGTCTTTCCAACTGACCGGTACACCGTCCAATGGCCCCGCGCGCAGGCCCAGCTTGGCCCGCCGCGCGGCTGCTGCAGCCTCGGCCCGGGCGCGGGCCTCTGTGGTGCGGGCGTAGATGCGCGCGGTGTCCGGGTGGGCGGCAATCGCGGCTAGATAGGTGTCGCACAGCGCCTCCGCGTCGATGTCCCCGCGCCCGATCCCACGGCCCAAATCCGCCGCACTCATCCATAGCCAGTCTTGCATCGGACCCTCCAAATCGTCGCAGTCCACGCTAACCGCCGCACCTGCCTTGGACAATCGCTTTCACGCAGCCCATATTCCACAGTATGAACAGTGATATCCTTATCGTCGGGGGCGGCCTGAACGGCCCCACCCTTGCCCTCGCCCTTGCCCAATCCGGGTTCACCGTCACCGTGGTCGATGCACAACCGCGTGCGACCTTTGACGACGGGTTTGACGGGCGGTCCTACGCGCTGGCGCTGGCCTCGACCCGGCTATTGTCGGCCCTTGGCCTGTGGGATGACATCAAGGACCGCTGTCAACCGATGCTGGACATCAAGGCCACCGATGGCCGCCCGGGCGAAGGGCCCGCGCCCTACTTCCTGCATTTCGACCATACGGAGATCGAGGAAGGCCCCATGGGCTACATGGCCGAAGATCGCATTCTGCGCGCCGCCCTTTTGCGTGCGATCGAAGACCATCCGCAGATAGAGACCCGCTACGCCACGTGCGTCACCGCCCAATCCCCCGGTCAGGTGACCTTTGCCGACGGAATCACCCATTCTCACCGCCTGCTGATCGGCTGTGACGGGCGGCGCTCGGGTACGGCGGAGCGGGCGGGGATCAAGCGCACAGGCTGGGATTACGGCCAAACCGCGCTGGTCTGCGCCATCGAACACGAACACCCGCACAACGGCGTGGCGCACCAGTTCTTCATGCCCGCAGGCCCACTGGCGATCCTGCCCCTGCGCGGCAACCGGTCCTCCATCGTGTGGTCAGAGGAAACCGCCCGTGCCGCCCAGATCAATGCCCTGCCCGAGGCGGAGTACCTCGACATCCTGCGCCCCCGGTTCGGCAGCTTTCTGGGCGAGATCAAACTGGCCGGGGATCGCTTTACCTACCCCCTGAACCTTACACTCGCCAATGCCTTCACCGCCGATCGCATGGCGCTGGTGGGGGATGCCGCCCATGGGGTGCACCCCATCGCAGGGCAGGGCCTGAACCTTGGCTATCGCGATATCGGCGCACTGACCCAAGTCCTGACCGAGGCCGCACGCCGGGGCGAGGATATAGGCGCCCCCGGCCCCCTGTCCCGCTACGCCGAATGGCGACGGTTCGACACGATGACCCTGGCCGTGGGCACGGACCTGATCAACAAGCTGTTCTCAAACGACAATCCGGTCCTTCGCGCCGTCCGCGATATTGGCATGGGGGCGGTTCAATCGGTGCCGGCCCTGCGACGCGGCTTCATGCGCAACGCGGCTGGCCTGTCTGGCGAATTGCCGCGCTTGATGACAGGGCGGCCGCTTTAACCACTCATTGTTCCTGAAATACCCTCGGGGGAGGTGCGCAGCACCGGGGGCAGCGCCCCTAACCATCAGTCGATCTTGCGCGCCTCGTCCACCAACATGACCGGGATCCCCCCGGATCGGGAAGGCCAGATGGGCCGCGCGCGAGATCAACTCTTGCGCGTTGGCATCATAGTGCAAAGGCGCGCGGGTTTCGGGGCACACCAACGCCTCTAACATGCGACGGTCGATCTCGTCCGTCATTGCAGCAAATCGTCCTGACCGCCATGCAGGGCGAACTCAATCAGAGTTACCAAGGTCTCGCGCCGGGTTTCCAGAGACGGAGCTTCCAGCAAGGCCTGCCGCTCTTCCGGCTCGAACGGGCACAGCATCGACAGTGAGTTGATCAGCAACTCGTCCTCTGCCTCCGTCAAGGACTCCCAATCCGTAGAAAGTCCCTGCGCCTCGAAGTACTTGCCAAGGGATTTTAGGAACGCCGGACGGTTGAAACCCGGGTCCGTCTCGGGCTTGCCAAGGTCCCGCTCGAACCCGTCCCAACTGACGTCAGCCTTCAAATACGGCGTAAAACCAGAGACTTCGCGCTGCACCCGGAAACGTGACACACCGGCCAACGTCACCATGTACCGTCCGTCTTCCGTTTCGGAAAACTGGGTCAGACGACCGGCACAGCCGATGGTGTGCAGGGTCCGATCCCCCTTGCCGTCATTGGGCTGGACCATCCCGATCAACCGGGTCGAAGTCTTCATGCAATCGTCGAGCATCTGCAGGTAGCGCGGCTCGAAGATGTGCAGGGGCAGGCGCGCGCGGGGCAGCATCAGCGCCCCGGGCAGCGGGAAGACGGGGATGGTCGTTGGAAGGTCGCTTTGTCTGATCATACCAAGTCACTTAGGGCGCAGGCGCCTTAGGCAAAGATCAAGGATGACAGTTTCCGCCGCCCGTTCAAGACAATCGGATCCTGAGGTTTCAGGGCGTCGAAAATGGTAAACAACTGCGCCTTTGCGGCCCCGTCATTCCATTCGCGGTCCCGGCGGAACAGGTCCAGCAAGTGATCCACGGCGGCCTCAGTCTCGCCGTTGGCGTGCAGGGCGGTGGCAAGGTCCAAGCGGGCCTGATGGTCGTCTGGGTTCGCCTCGACCACCGCCGTCAGCTCCGCCACGGGGCCTGCGTTCTGGGCCTGTTTGGCGAGGGCGACCTGTGCGGCAGCCTCGGCCACTTCGGGCGTCGCGGCCAGATTTTCGGGCGCGCTTTCAATCAGTTGCTGGGCGCGGTCCAGATCGTCCAGCGCCAGATGGGCCCGGACCATACCACCATAGGCCGGGCCGCTTTCGGGATCTTCGGCAAGGACCGCAGCAAAGGTTTGGGCTGCGTCCACGGCGGCTCCTTCGGCCAGCATTTCCTCGGCGGCGGCGATAGCCTCCGCCAGCCCATCGCCCTCGGCCTCGACCCCTGCAGCGGCGATAACCTTTTGAACAAAGGCCTTGATCTCCGATCCCGGCAACGCGCCCTGAAAGGCGTCAATCGGTTGGCCCTGCCAAAAGGCATAGACCGTAGGAATGGATTGCACCCGCAGTTGCGCCGCGATCTGCTGGTTTTGATCCACGTCCACCTTGGCCATCTTCACAGCACCACCAGCGGCGGTTACCTCTGCCTCAAGGGCGGGGCCAAGCGTCTTGCATGGGCCGCACCATGGGGCCCAGAAATCGACGATCACAGGCACGGTCATCGACGCCTCGACCACGTCCTGCATGAACGTCATCTCACTGACATCTTTGATTAAATCACCAGCGGGGGCGGGGGTGCCTTGGCCAAATTCCAGCATCGAAAACTCCGTATTCTGTTGGGTCTTTATGTGCGCCTAAACCCTTGTTTTACAAGGGGGCCTACAGATCAAATGTGGCAAACACGGGCGCGTGGTCAGAGGGCTGGTCGTAGCCGCGCACGTGGCGCAGCACGCGGGACCCATGGGCGGCGCTGGCAATATCCGGGGTAGCCCAGACGTGATCCAGACGCCGTCCCTTGTCGGCGGCGTCCCAATCGGGGCTGCGATAGGACCACCACGAATACAGCCGCCCATCGGGGATATCGGCGCGGGTGACATCGACCCAAGCGGCCGCATCCTGAACCTGCGCCAGCGCCTCGACCTCGACCGGAGTATGGCTGACGACCTTTAACAGTTTCTTATGATCCCACACGTCGTCTTCGCGGGGGGCGATGTTCAGATCCCCTACAAGGATCGACTTTTCGGCCCCGTTTGCATGGAAGAAATCCCGCATTTCTGTCAGGTAATCAAGCTTCTGGCTAAATTTCTCGTTCACCTCGCGGTCGGGTTTGTCGCCCCCCGCAGGCACGTAGAAATTATGCACCGTCACCCCGTTTTCCAACCGTCCGGCGATGTGGCGGGCGTGGCCGAGGGTGGCGAAGTCCTCGGCGCCCGCCTCCTCGATCGGCAGTTTTGACAGGATGGCCACACCATTGTACCCCTTCTGCCCACGGGCAACGAAGTATTTATATCCAAGGGCTTGGAACTGCTCCATCGGGATCTTGTCGACAGGGGATTTACATTCCTGAAGGCACAGCACGTCCGGCGCCTCTTCCGTCATCAAACGAGCGACCAGACCTTCACGCAGGCGGACCGAATTGATATTCCAAGTGGCAAGTGTAAAGGCCATTTTCCCCTCCGAATTGGCTGTGCACCCCGCGTACACCCCCTGTACACCCCGCGTACAGACAAATTCGGCCCGGGAAAAGGGTGATGCGCGGCGCGCTAGGACAGGTCGTCAGCGTCCAGCACCGTCAGGGCGACATTGTCGATGGCAATCGCCTCTTCAAAGGTGGCGCCATCGGCGGTGGACCCAAAGCCCAGAGTGACCCGCGCGCCGGGGTTTGTGACACGAATGGTCACTTTGGTACGGGTGTCCGGGTGGCGGGCAGACCGTTGGCCCGCGTGACCTAGATCGCCTGTGTCAGTGACAGTGGCAAAGACCTGAACCCCATCCAGCCCGGACCGATCCCACACCATGCGTCCGGGACGTGTGGTGCGTCCTTGGGCGACCTGTTGACCGTCGATGTAGATCACCGGCCCCTCGGCCCGGTCCGCATCCAGCCCGTCGATGCCGTACAGGTCGAGGGTTACTTCGATCCCAGCCACGCCGTTGCCAAGCTCAAAGGTCTTGCTGACCACCTCGAACCCCCCGAGGGGCCGATGGGCCCCAGCACATCGCCAAAGCCCGACATTGTCGTGGCCGCCGCACCGGACCAGCCGGAAGCGCCGAACTCAAACGTCTCGACCGGGGGGCGACGAAGGGGGCGGTATCGGTGGGCGCCGAGGTAAAGGCGACATCCGCTACCTGCGGTAGGTCGTAGTCCGGGGCAGAGGCGATCACAAAAACGCCCATTCCGAACCCTGCAAGGCATCCCAGCAATTGGGCTGAGTCCCTTCCCACATGGAAAGAAGGGGAGCGTAGGGCGCGCGTCAGGCGGTTCAGTTCAAAACGGTTCAGCATCATGGTTAACAGGATAGATGCGAATCGTGGTGACCTTAGGGCAAGTTTGGGTCGATTATAGGTGTTCGCCCAGCATGGCCCGGAACGGGGCAAGGCGTTTGACCTCATCCACCGTGGCCTTGACCAACCCGTCCGGGTGATCGGCGCGCACGTCGCGTTGTACGATCAATCCCTTGCGGCGCAGTAGGTCGGCGTGCGGGTGGTCAGCGTCATAGGGTTTGGGCACGCGTTTCAATGGCTCCGGCCCGTGATCAACGATCTGGCCGCCGGTAGCTGCGATCACATCCATGATGTCATCCCCGTGGCGGTCGATGAAGTGGCGGTAGCGGGTCAGCGCCTCTTTTTGCAGACCCAGCACGCCAGCGGCCAGATAGACCGCGTCATGGTCAATGCCAAAGAAATACCAAGGCCGCGCCTCGTCGGCGGCGGCGTCAGACCAGATCATGTGCAGCCATGGGTTATAGGGCGACTTGTCCTTGGCAAAACGCACATCGCGGTACAGGCGATAGACTTTGGGCGTCACGCCCACCCCGGTGATGCGGCTGATCTCTTCGGCCATGATCTCGGAAAACAGGATGCCCGGAGCACGGATCTCGTCATTGTAGAACGCCTTGCGTTCAGTGAACCACTCGCGGTTGTTGTTCGCCTTCAAGTCCGTAAAGAACCCCTGCGCCCGCCCCACCAATGCGTTGAAACCGTCTGACATGCTGCCCCCAATCTTGGGCGACGATAGCGCATCTTAAGGTAGACGTCAGCGTCAGATTTTGCACTGCTCGGGTTTGTTTTTGCAGTGGGCATTCATGTCCAAAACAGCCTGTTCATAGACTTTGTTGTACCAGTCGATCTTTGCAGACACGTCCAGCCCACGATCCTGTGCGACCTCCAACATGCGTCCGGCCTGATCAATCTCGCCTGCGGTCGTCCAGATATCATTATTGGCCCAAGCCGTTTCACCCCGTGACAGCTTGCCTTCCAGAATCTTAAGAAGTTCGGCGTTAGGGTACTCTTTCGCGTTGCCGTACTTGGCCATCATCTCGTTAAGGCGTGCGTCCCAATCCTTCTCGGCCCGCCACAGATAGCCCGAGAATTTGAATGCCGTCGGAAACCCGTTCTGGATGGTTTGACCCGAAAGCTCTGCGCTGATGTCTTTGGCCATGTTTTCAAGGCCTGTTGAAACGGTGCCCACCGCCGCCAGGCCCATGCCCGTCGTGGCCGCCGTCAGAACGACCCAATCCACGGTCACGGCCCCGTCTTGTGCATCTACAAACTGCTTGAACATCTAACCATCTCCGCTTTGTGAGGAGGGTATGCCCCTAACTTTGGGCAAATCGTGACCATAAAAAAGATGTATTGTTCCTACCCAACGGACAGTGGCCGAGACATGAGGGGATTGCAGCGGCGCGGACAAAAAAACCCGGGCACAATCGCTTGATTGGGGCCCGGGCAAGTCCAACAGGGAGGTGCGTTTCAGAGCCAGGAAACGCCACTGGTCGATCGTTTATACCCAGAAAATACGGACAAAAATTTGACCTAAATCAATTTTAACCATGACAAGGGTGCGACAAACTTAGCTCATCAGGCGGTATCCACCGGATTCGGTGACCAAAAGACGCGCTTGGCCTGGCTCTGCCTCGATCTTCTGGCGCAGGCGGTAGATGTGGGTTTCCAGCGTGTGTGTGGTGACACCGGCGTTGTAGCCCCAGACCTCGTGTAGAAGGACATCGCGCGCAACAGTGCTGTCGCCCGCGCGGTACAGGAATTTCAGGATATTGGTTTCCTTTTCCGTCAGGCGGATTTTCTTGTCGTCCTCGGTGATCAGCATCTTCATCGCGGGCTTGAAGGTGTAAGGCCCAAGTTGGAAAATCGCGTCCTCGGATTGTTCATGGGTGCGCAGCTGGGCGCGAATACGAGCCAAAAGAACCGGAAACTTGAACGGCTTGGTGATATAATCATTGGCACCCGCATCCAGCCCTAGGATTGTGTCCGCGTCCGTGTCGTGGCCGGTCAGCATCAGGATCGGGCATTTTACGCCCTGTTTGCGCATCAAACGGCAAAGTTCGCGCCCATCAGTGTCGGGCAGGCCAACGTCCAGAACGACCAGATCGTAGATCTGTTCCTTGGCCCGGGCCATGCCGGTCACGCCGTTTTCGGCCTCGTAGACGTCGAACTCTTCGGTCAGCATCAGCTGCTCGGCCAGCGCGTCACGCAGGTCTTCGTCATCGTCCACAAGCAGGATTTTCTTCAGGTTGGCCATGGTGTCTCTCCATTTGTTACAACCAACATCGCGGCTCGAGGCACGTGCTGCAACCCACCTCACGGGGGCGTGCACATCCGGGCTCAATTGTTTCAATTCCGTCGTGCGGTTGTTGCAAGGGCGGGGCATTTGTTACAGGAACAGCCATGGATTTGTCCCTGACCCTGTCTGACCGTATCGCACGCGCCCGCACGGATCTGGCCCTTGGCCTGCCCGTGGCCCTGCGCGCAGACGATGGGGACGTACTCGTGGCCAGCGCCGAGGCGATCAGCGCCGACCGCCTGTCCGCCTTGCGCGCCCTTGGTCCCGTGTGGGTGGGCCTGACGGACTGGCGCGCGCGGACCCTGAAAACCGCCGCCTACCATGGGGATATTGCGCAGGTGGCCCTGCCCGAGGATGCAGACCTGCGCTGGCTGCGCGCCGTGGCCGACCCGCGCGACGATCTGGCGGTGCCCATGAAGGGGCCCCTGCGGTCCACCCGCGATGGGGATCCGGGGCCTGCACGGGCGGGCGTGGCACTGGCCAAGGCGGCACACCTTCTGCCGGCTGTGGTGGGTGTCACCGCCCCCACTCCTGTCCCCGCCGACATCAACGTGCTGAACCTAGATGCTGTTACCGCCGCCCTCAGCCAGCAGGCGGTCATGTCCCGCATCGTCGCCGCCCGCGTGCCCGTGGTTCAGGCCCCGGGTCGCCTGCACATCTTTCGCCCAAGCGACGGGGCAGAGGAGCATTATGCCTTCGAACTCGCCACCCCCGACCGCAGCCAGCCCGTGCTGGTGCGCCTGCACTCGGCCTGCTTTACCGGCGATGTGCTGGGTAGCCTGAAATGCGACTGCGGCCCTCAATTGCACGCGGCCTTGGACAGGATGGCGGGCGGCGGGGTCCTGCTGTATCTGAATCAAGAGGGGCGCGGCATTGGCCTTGCCAACAAGATGCGCGCCTATGCCCTGCAAGACCAAGGGTTCGATACCGTTGATGCCAACCACAGACTGGGTTTTGAGGATGACGAACGCGATTTTCGCATCGGAGCCGCCCTGCTGCGCGATTTGGGGATTGCCCGGGTGCGCCTGCTGACCAACAACCCCGCCAAGGTCGCCATGTTGCAGGCCCAAGGGATAAAGGTCACGGAGCGCGTGTCTTTACAGGTGGGCCAATCACCCGAGAACTCCGCTTACCTGGCCACCAAGGCCGCCAAATCGGGGCACCTGTTGTGAAATCCATTGACCTTGTGCTTACCCCCAAGGGCCTCCGCTTCATGGGCCACACCTTCCCCTGCACCATCGGGCGCGGCGGCATCTCAACCACCAAGCGCGAGGGCGACGGCGCCACACCTGCGGGCCGCCACGGGCTGGTAGGTATGCTTTACCGACCCGACCGTATGGCCAAACCCGCCGCCTGGGCGGTGCCCATCCGCCCAGGCGACCTGTGGTCCGACGACCCGGGGGACGAGGATTACAACTTGATGGTCCGCGCCCCCTACCCCCACAGCGCTGAACGCCTGATGCGCGCCGACCCCCTGTATGATCTGGTGATCCTGACGAACTGGAACTGGCCCTTTGCGGAACGCGAGGCCGGATCGGCCATCTTCATCCACCGCTGGCGCAAGCCGGGCCACCCGACCGAAGGCTGCATCGGTCTGGACCCCCGCGCCCTGCGCTGGATCGCCAAGCGCATTCGTCACCAGACAAGACTGATCGTCCCGGCTTCTTTGGGCTAAAAATACCCTCGGGGGGTCTGGGTGGCTGGCCCCCCTAAGGTCCTGTTTTCCCAAACAGGCGGTGGGACAAGTCCCACCCTACCGTAGGGCGGGATTTATCCCGCCGCCCTGATCAGGTGGCGCGATCCCCGAAAATGGCGGACCCCACGCGGATGTGTGTCGCGCCAAGGGCAATCGCATGTTCGAAATCCGAACTCATCCCCATGGACAGCCCAGCCAACCCATTACGCGCGGCCAGTTTGGCCAGCAGGGCAAAGTGCAGGGACGGGTGTTCATCTACAGGCGGGATGCACATCAGGCCCAGCACGTTCAAGCCAAAGCCCCGCACCTGCGCGACAAAATCATCGACCTCTGCGGGCAGGACACCGGCCTTTTGATCCTCGGCCCCGGTGTTCACTTGCAGGAACACTGCCGGGGTACGGCCAACCCCGGCCCCTATCTCGGCGATGCGCTTGGCGATTTTGACCCGGTCCACGGAATGAATCACGTCGAACAGCTCTACCGCCGGGCGGACCTTGTTGGATTGCAGCGGTCCCAGCAAGTGCAGCTCGATGCCCGAATAGGCCTGTTGCCACGCGGGCCACTTGCCCTGCGCCTCTTGCACCGTGTTTTCACCAAAGACCCGGTGGCCTTGGTCCAACACGGCGGCGACCCGGTCGTTGGGCTGGCGTTTGGATACGGCAATCAGGGTGGTTTGGCCTGCGCGATCTGCTGTGGCCTCGGCCTGCGCGATGCGGGTCTGGATATCAGATAGGGACATGTCAGCTCCTGTTTCGCACAGGTGTCCCAAAAGAAAAGAGCGGGCACAAGGCCCGCTCTCTCCGTCATACCAATCCGTTAGGATTAGAAGGACATTGCAACACCGAGCGACCAGTTGTCGTCGTTTGCGCCCAGCTTGACGGAAGCGCCGCCGCCCAGGTCGTATGCTGCTGCAACACCGAAGCCATCGGTGCCGTTGTTGTCACCCCAGTTTGCGTGCAGGGACAGGCCGTTTGCAGAGTAGCCAACGCCGATCTGTGTCAGGTCGGTATCTGCACCGAGGGCGTCTTCACCTTCAGCGTACATAACGCCTGCGGAGAATGCACCTGCGGAGTAACCCAGGGACAGACCGGTCATGCTTGCGTCAGAGCCAGCTGCTTCTTGGTGGCCGATGCCGAAAGCAAAACCAGCCACGGAGCCTTTGAAACCAATCGCCATGCCGGTGTCGCCGTTGCCAGCGTTAACCAGGCCACGTGCGTCGTTTGGCGCGTCGTCTTGCTCGACGGAGATCGCAACAGCGTAGTCGCCGAAGGAGTAGTCATAACGCAGGACTTGGTTGTCGCCTGCACCGTCCAGGTACCCACCGAGGTAACCAGCGTGGGACGTCTCTTCGTCAGCGATCGAACCTGGGTTGCCGACGTTGCCGCCTTCGGTCAGGGCCCAGTCCATAGCGCCATCTGTGTCACCCATGGTCAGTGTGCCGAAGCCGCCGGAGATGAAGATCGCAACGCCAGACAGGTTGGAGTCTTCGACGCCCAGGCCGCCAGCTTCGTCCAGATCAACGGCTGCGCCGAATGTCAGGCCACCGTCGGTTTCGCCGGACATGGTGAATGTCACGTCAACGTCTTGGAAGAATTCGACGTCTACGTTGGAACCACCAGTGATACCCATTTCGGCGGAGCCGGTGATTGCGACGTCAGCAGCTGCTGCGCCTGCGAATGCGACCAGAGCGGTCGAAGTCAGAAGAACTTTTTTCATAGTTTTCCCTCGGAAGTTTGAATTACGCCCCAACACAGGGAATTCCGCATTGAGTATGGGAAGCGTATTCGCCCTTTCCCCCCAAATACGCAAGCATGCCCCATCGCTGTTCCAACAACTCGGGGGTTTGTGGTGCAGACATGTCACAGTCTGGGCAAGTGCCGGGCGAAACTGGCAAACTTCTGCCAATACACCTTAGGCATTGCCCGGGATTGGTGCGTCCGGTAGGACAGTGAAAACGCGACTTTCCGTGGGGATATGGCCGATGCCTTATACACGCATGCTGAAAACTGTAACGACATTGGCGCTTATCCCGGCCCTTGCAGCCTGCGGTGGTGGCGAACGCGCAGCGGAAGAGCGGCTTGAACGGGCGCAAAACCAACAAGTGGACGAACGCTTCCGCCCCCGGGACCGTGGCAACACGATCTGGAGCTTGTTTGACGACGCCGATAACCCCAACACCACCGTCGAGGTGAACAAGTACCTTTGGCAGGCCTCTCTCGAAGTGTTGGATTTCATGCCCATCGAGGCGGCAGATCCATTCTCCGGCGTGATCCAGTTCGGCTATGGCCGCCCCCGGCGGGCGCACCGCCTATCAGGCCACGGTCTATGTCCAAGACCCCGCCTTGGATGCGCGCAGCCTGAACCTTGCCCTGCGCACCCGGTCCGGCCCGGTGTCCCGCGACACCCAGCGTCAGATCGAGGATGCGATCATGACCCGGGCACGCCAGCTGCGCATCCGCGACAGCAACCTATAGAAACCTGACACCTCACGCGGTATGCGTGCATCCGGGTGCCTGCGCGCCCGGCTCGATTAGGATATGCAGATGACACAATACGACACCTCCGCCGTTGAACCCAAATGGCAGCGCGCCTGGGATCAGGCCGACACGTTCAAAGCCGTGCGCGATGACCGGCCCAAGTATTACGTGCTGGAGATGTTCCCCTATCCGTCGGGCCGCATCCACATCGGCCACGTGCGCAACTACACCATGGGCGACGTGATCGCGCGGTATAAGATGTCGTGCGGGTTTTCGGTGTTGCACCCTATGGGGTGGGACGCCTTTGGGATGCCTGCCGAGAATGCCGCGATGGCGTCCGGCGGCCACCCCAAGGAATGGACCTATACCAACATCGACGTGATGCGCGGCCAGATGAAGCCGCTGGGCCTGTCCATCGACTGGTCCCGGGAATTCGCCACCTGCGACCCCGAATACTACGGCCAGCAGCAATCGCTGTTTCTGGATTTCCTAGAGGCCGGGCTGGTCTACCGCAAGAACGCGGTGGTGAATTGGGACCCGGTGGACATGACGGTGCTTGCCAACGAGCAGGTCGAGGACGGTAAGGGCTGGCGGTCCGGGGCCGAGGTCGAACGGCGCGAGCTGACGCAGTGGTTCTTCAACATCTCGTCGATGGCGGATGATCTGCTGGGGGCTTTGGGCGACTTGAACCAGTGGCCCGACAAAGTGCGGTTGATGCAGGAAAACTGGATCGGCAAATCGCGCGGGCTGCAGTTTGCGTTTGAGCGTGTGGACGGGGGCGAGCCCATCGAGGTTTATACCACGCGGCCCGATACCCTGATGGGCGCGTCGTTCGTGGGCATTTCACCGGGTCACCCGATTGCGAAACAAATGGCCGAGGACAACCCAGAGGTCGCAGCCTTCATCACAGAAGCGTCCAAGGGTGGCACCACGGCAGAGGCGATCGAAAAAGCCCCCAAGCTGGGTTTCGACACCGGGCTGCGGGTCAAACATCCCCTGAACCCCGATTGGGAATTACCCGTCTGGATCGCGAATTTTATCCTGATGGATTATGGCACCGGGGCGATTTTCGCCTGTCCGGCCCATGACCAGCGGGACTTGGACTTCTGCCGGAAGTATGACCTGCCGGTGATCGACACCTTCTTTGCGCTGGACGATCCCACGCCGGTCGACACCGAGGCCTTCGTGCCGCCGAAGACGGAACGCGTGAAATGGGTCAATCATTTCGCCGGGCTGGACGAAGCAACCGGGGCCGAGGCCATCGAGGTCACGATTGATTTCGCCGAAAAGGCGGGCTGGGGCAAAGGCGTGGAACAATTCCGCCTGCGCGATTGGGGCCTCAGCCGCCAGCGCTATTGGGGCTGTCCGATCCCGGTGGTGCATTGCGCCGATTGCGGCGTGGTGCCCGAGAAAAAGGAAAACCTGCCCATCGAATTGCCCGACGATGTGTCCTTCGACATCCCCGGCAACCCGCTGGACCGCCACCCCACGTGGCGCGATACGCCTTGCCCGGCCTGCGGCAAGCCTGCGCGACGTGAAACGGACACGATGGACACCTTTGTGGACAGTTCGTGGTATTTCGCCCGGTTCACCGCCCCGCGCGCGGAGACGCCCACGACCGATGACGCCAACTATTGGATGAACGTGGACCAATACATCGGCGGGGTGGAACACGCGATTTTGCACCTGCTCTATTCGCGGTTTTTTGCCCGCGCCATGAATGTCACGGGCCACCTGCCCGACACCGCGCGCGAGCCGTTCAACGCCCTGTTCACCCAGGGCATGGTTACCCACGCGATCTATCAGACCCGCGATGCCAATGGCCGCCCCGTCTATCACATGCCCGAAGAGGTCGAAGACGGCAAAGTGATCGCCACGGGCGAAGTGGTCGAGGTCATCCCCTCGGCCAAGATGTCGAAATCCAAACGCAACGTGGTCGATCCCATGGCGATCATCGACCAATATGGTGCCGACACCGCCCGGTGGTTCGTGCTGTCCGACAGCCCCCCGAACGGGACGTGGAATGGACCGCAGCGGGGGCAGAGGCCGCGTTCAAACACTTGGGCCGGGTCTGGCGTCTGGCCAATGACGTGGCCCGTGCGGATCGCCCGGCCAATGACGCGGACAAAGACCTGCTGCGCGCCATGCACCGCGCCATCGACGATGTCACCAAGGGGATCGAAGGGTTCGCGTTCAATGCCGCTGTGGCCAAGCTTTATGCCTTTACCAACGCCCTGAACAAATCCGATGCGGGCGCCGACACCCGGCGCGCGGCGATGAAGACGCTGGCGCAGTTGATGTCGCCCATGACCCCGCATTTGGCCGAGGAAATCTGGCACCTGCTGGGCGGCGAGGGTTTTGTTGTGAACGCGGATTGGCCCAAAGCAGACCCCGCGATGCTGGTCGACGACACCGTCACCCTGCCCATCCAAATCAACGGCAAGCGCCGGTCCGAGTTGAAGGTCGCCAAAGACCTGCCCAAGGCAGAGGTTGAAAAATTGGTGCTGGCAGACGAAGCTGTCGTACGGGCGCTGGATGGCGGCACCCCGAAAAAACTGATCGTTGTACCGGGGCGGATTGTGAATGTGGTCATCTAGAAGAGCGTTCCTGCTGGCCCCTTTGGCACTGGCGGCCTGCGGCTTTACCCCGGTTTACGGACCGGGGGGCAGTACCCTACGGGGCAACCTCCAAGTGGCAGAGCCAAACGACCGCGATGCCTTTGCCTTTGTGGCGCAGATGGAACGGCGGCTGGGCCGCGCGCCTAACCCGCGCTACACGCTGGATTACACCATTACCACCGCCGAGGACGGCCTTGCGATCACCGGATCCAACGACATCACGCGATTCAACGTCACGGGCGAGATTGCCTATACCGTGTCCAAGGGCGGCACCCCCGTGGTGTCAGACACCGTGAACGGCTTTACATCCTACTCTGCCAGCGGGTCCACCATCTCGACCCTGACCTCCGAACGGGACGCCCGCGCCCGGCTGATGGTCATTCTTGCGGACCAGATCGTGACCCGCCTGTCCGTGAACCCCGCCCTGCAATGAAACTGGCGGGGGTGCAGGCCGCACGATTCTTTGCCAACCCGGAGCCGGGGGCGGCAGGCATCCTGATCTATGGCGGCGACGCCATGCGCGTGGCCCTGCGTCGCCAGCAGGTGATCAAGGCGCTGGTGGGCCCGGAGGGAGAGGCCGAGATGCGCCTGTCCCGCCTGCCCGCCGCCGATGTGCGTCGCGACCCGACCCAAGTGCTGGACGGGCTCAAGGCCCAAGGCTTCTTCCCCGGGCCGCGCGTTGTGTTCGTCGAGGACGCGACCGAGGCGACGGCCCCCGCGATTCTGCCCGCGCTGGCCGACTGGGCCAAGGGGGACGCCACGCTGGTCGTCACCGCCGGATCCCTGCGCGCCACATCGAAACTGCGCAAGGCGTTCGAGGGTCACAAACAAGCTTTTGCCATTGGCCTCTACGACGACCCCCCAGCCGTGAAGAGATCGAGGCCGCCCTGCGGGACGCGGGGGTGGGCCGCGTGGACGGCGAGGCGCAGCGCGATCTGGAAAACCTGTCCCGCGCGCTGGATCCGGGCGACTTTCGCCAAACGGTGGAAAAGCTGGGCCTCTACAAACTGGGCGACGACAGCCCCGTGACCCCTGCCGACATCGCCGCCTGCGCCCCCGCCACCATCGAAGCGGAGATTGACGAGGTCCTGCACGCCGCTGCCGAGGGGCGCGTGGGCGACATCGGCCCCCTGATGGCCCGCATGACCGCCACGCCCGTATCCCTGTGCATCAACGCGACCCGGCACTTCCGCACGCTTTATGCCGCCGCTTGCGACCCTCAAGGGCCTGGTAACGCCATGTCGCGCATGCGCCCACCGGTGTTCGGCCCCCGCCGCGATCGCATGGCCCGGCAGGCCAGCCGCATTGGCCGAGACCGGCTGGAAACAGCAGTAGGCGTGCTGATGGACACCGACCTGACCCTGCGCAGCAGTTCCATGGCCCCGCAAATGGCGGTGATGGAACGCGCGCTGATCCGCCTCGCCATGCTCGCCAGCAGATAGGAAACCGTCATGATCACTGTCATCGGCAGCCGCAAAAGCCGCGCCTTCCGCGTCCTCTGGATGCTCGAAGAACTGGGGCTAGACTATACCCATACCGCCGCGGCACCGCACTCGGACGCCGCAAAAGCGATCAACCCGACGGGCAAAATACCAGCGATCCAGATCGATGGGGCGGTCCTGACAGACTCAACGGCAATCTGCCAATATCTGGCCGATCGCGAAGGGCGCCTGACCTACCCCACAGGTACGATGGACCGCGCCCACCAGGATGCCCTGACCCAACGGCTCCTCGACGAATTCGACAGCACGCTATGGACCGCCGCAAGGCACAGCTTCCTGCTGCCCGAAGACCACCGTGTGCCTGCAATCAAAGACAGCCTGAAATGGGAATTTGACCGGGCGCAAACGGGCCTTGCCAAAGACCTCGGCGACAAACCTTTCCTGATGGGCGATAACATCACCGTCCCCGACCTGATCCTTGCCCACTGCATGGGCTGGGCCACAAACGCGCGGTTCCCGGTCCAAGAGGGCCCCCTCAAACGGCACCTGAACGCCATGCGCGCCCGCCCGGCATACCAACAGGCGGCCACCAAGGCTTAACCCTGCTTCATTGGGTTAGAAATACTCCTGGGGGGTCCGGGGGGCAAAGCCCCCCGGCGTCGCGGTGGACCGCAGGTCCAGCGCAAAACCTCACCCAAAATCCCCGTGACAGAACCAGCCCGGCGTCATGGTCGCCCCATGGGCATAATACAGCCACAGCCGCGCGCCCTCTTGCGTGTCCACGCGCCAATAGTCACGGGGGCCCGTGCGCCACTCAGGCTCGTCCAACCACCATTCCGGCGCGATCCGCTCTGGTCCCGTGCCCGCCACCGTGTGCCAAACCCGGCCCCGCCACCGAAAGGTGGCAGGCAACTGCGGCACCTCGGGGCATGTCACGGGTTCGGGGCGAAACAGAGTCAGGGGGCGGGGGCCATGGGGCGCGGGCCAAGCCTCCGGGTGCGCTGGCACCCAGGCAGCCCCTACCACCCGCACGGTCTTTTCGGGAATATGGCTGGACACGGGTTGCAGCCGCGTGATCGCCTCCAGCCCGATGCGCGTGCCCAACCGTTCGATCAGGGCGGCCTCGGCGTCCAGCCCCACATCCTCGCCCACACAGGGGCCGCCACTGTGTTGCCGGGCAGACAAGGCCTCGGTCACATGGGCGTGCAGGCGGATCATGTCAAAGCCATAGCCCGCATCCACCTCGCCCAGCTTCATGGCCAGCAGACGGTGCAAAGTCTCTGCGTCCCGCGCGGGGCGGGCCAGCCCGACCTCAACGACCGCCACGCCGCCCCCCGGACGATACAGCTCCAACCGCAACCGCCGCGCGCCGCGTCCCTTGTCAGCCAGCTTGGCACACAGGGGCGGCAGGATCCGGTCAAGCCCTGCGAGGATATCCGCCTCCAACCCGATGGGATCGGGGAACGACAGGCGGATGGCAAAGTGTAATGGCGCACGGGCGGGGGTGATCGGCTCCGGCTCCACGCCAAGGGCTTGATCCAGCCGCCGTACCAGCAACCGCCCGAACCGACGCGCCAACGCCGCGCGCGGCTGCCCCATCAAATCACCCACCCGGCGCAGGCCGACCTTGGCCAGACCCTCGATCGTCGGTCCATCCAACCGCAAACAGGCCACCGGAAGGTCCGCCAGCACCCGGTGCACTTGGCCGGGCGGCGCGATCCGTGCGGCCTGTCCCGTCACCCCCACGCCGGGTGCGGCCCCGCCCCTTTCCCAGTTGCGCCGCTTGACAGCCCGGGACCGAGTGGCGCGCGCCTCTTGGTCAATGTCATCACCGGACCGCACAGCACCCGCCTGCGCGCTCGCATACCGCGCCAGTGCCCAAGCGGCCCCGGGCGTATCCGCCAGCCCCAACCGCACGGTCAGCCCCTGGTCGGCGCAATCCTGTTCGGCCATGGCCACCAGCCCCGCCTCGCCGCCAAACAGGTGGGCGCAGCCGGTCAGATCCACGATCAGCCCCTCGGGCGGCTCCTCCGCCACCCAAGGAGAGAACTTGCCCGCCCAACGGCGCAGGATGGTCAGGAACATCGCCATGTCCTGGGGCGCCTCGGCCCGGGTCAGCAGGTCTGGACACAGCGCGCGCGCGTCCTGCACCCCCTGCCCCCGCCGCAATCCGGCGGCCGAGGCTGCGGCCGACAAGGACACAAGCACTTGTGCATTGCCGCGCGTGCCCACGACCCCAAGGGGCCGTTCCGTCAGCCCCCGTTCCAGACGCAAGGCCCGGTCCGCCGCCAGACGCGGGAACCACAGGGATAGATATCTTCGGTTGGGCATGTGGCAGCACCCCCTGTCCGACTCACCGTATGTTCTATATATGTTCTCATTTAGCCGTCCCTGCTTGCCCCGTCCAGCATCCCGCGCCATGGTGCACAAATGGACAGCCTACACGACCTGATGGCCCGCCATGCCCAGCCCGGGCATGTGACATGGATCGGCACGCGACCCGCGCGCCGGGCGGACATGATCGCCATGGATCGCGCAGACATCACAGACGCTGGCCTTGCGGGGGACCGCGCCAAGGCGGGCAAGCGCGCCGTGACCCTGATCCAGGCCGAACATCTGCCCGTTATTGCCGCCCTCACAGGTCAGCCCGTCACACCAGACATGCTGCGCCGGAACCTCACCGTGGCTGGCATTAACCTTAACGGCCTTAAGGGGCGGGACATTGCCATCGGCCCCGTACACCTGCGCATCACGGGTCCCTGTATGCCCTGTTCCAGAATGGAAGAGATCTTTGGCCCCGGCGGCTACACCGCCGTGCGCGGCCACGGTGGGTGGTGCGCACAGGTCCTGACACCCGGCCCCATCGCCCTGAACGACGAAGTACGCGCCCTATGATTCGCCTTGCCACCGACGCCGACCGCAGCGCCATCGCCACCCTGCACACCACCAGTTGGCAGGTCAGCTATCAGGGCACCCTGCCCGATGACTATCTAGCGAACGGCCTACCCCAAGACATGGCCACCCAATGGGCCAACCGCCCCCTGAACGACGCCACGCGCCTGACGCTGGTGGCGGAGGACGGCGGCGCGCGGGGGTTCATCCATACTTTTACCGATCGGCCCGTTCCCTATATCGACAACCTGCACGTTGACCCGACGGCCCGGTCCAAGGGCTACGGCGCGGCCCTGCTGCGTGCCACACGCGACCGGCTTGGTCCTTGCGCGCTGACGGTTCTGGCCAGCAACCACCGCGCCATTGAGTTCTACGTCCGCGAAGGTGGCCTCTTGGGCAAGATCCTTGAGGATGAGCTTTTTGGCCACCCCGTCACAGCACAAGAAGTCGCCTTTCCTTGAGCCACGTCAAAGCGCGCGAGCGCCCAACGGGCCAAAATGGTGTCGCACAAACGGGAGATCAAACATGTTCAAAACAATCCTTGTGGCCGTGGACGGATCGGAAGGCGCGGACAAAGCCCTGCTGGCGGCCTGCGACGTGGCCCAGAAGTACGAGGCTGCCCTCTACATCACCCACGCACCGCAACTGGAAACGGCTGTTGTTGTCGGCCCCTTCGGCGGCACGACCACCGTCAACCCGAATCCCCAAGCGATCCAAGAGGCGGGAGAGGCCGTCCTCGCCATGGCCGTCACCAAAGCCAAAGAGGCAGGCGTCACACCCGCCGACACCCATTTGGCACAGGGTGCCCCCGCCGATGCCATCCTGACCTATGCAGAGTTGCAAGACGCAGATCTGATCGTCATGGGCCGCCGGGGCCTGAGTGGTCTGGCCAGTTTGTTCCTGGGGTCCGTAAGCCAATCCGTCACCCACGGGGCCAAGTGCACCATGATGACCATTCACGCCTGACACCCCACGTCTTTAGGCCACAAATACCCTCGTGGGCGCTGAACGCGCGGGGGGCAGCGCCCCCTAACGCCGCAGACGTCGCAGCAAGTCCAGCGAAGCGTAGCCGTCAGGCACCACCCCGATGCTGGCCTGATACTCGCGCACGGCCTGCAGGGTATTCGGCCCAATCTTGCCATCCACCTTTCCGGCGGAATGGCCAGCCTGCCCCAGTCGCTGCTGCAACTCCTTGCGCTCCGCCAAGGTCAGGGCCCGATCTCCGCGCGGCCAACTGGCCTGTATCGCGGGGCCACCTTGGATGCGATCTGACAGATGGCCGACCCCAATCACATAGGCATCGGCGGGATTATACCGCTCGATCACCGCAAAATTTCCGTAAATCGCAAATGCAGCCCCCTTGGACCCGGCAGGCACAAGGATCGAGATTTGGCCATTTGCAGGCAGCTGTTGGCCGTCCACTGTCCGTACCCCCGCCCGGTTCCAATAGCCTGCGTTACGCTTCACACGCTCCCCGGTCTGGGCGTAGTCGAAGCCATTGGGCAGGCGCACCTCTAGGCCCCACGGCTGGCCCTTTGTCCACCCAAAGTGCTTGAGGTATGCGGCGGTCGAGGCCAGTGCATCCGTGGGATCATCACTCCAGATATCGCGGCGGCCATCGCCGTTGAAATCCTGTGCGTGGGCCAGATAGCTGGACGGCATGAACTGCGTGTGGCCCATGGCCCCGGCCCAGCTGCCCTCCATGTTCGCCGGGGTCGTGTCTCCCGATTGCAGAATGCGCAAAGCCTTGATCAACTCGGATTCAAAAAACGACGCGCGGCGACCGTCATAGGCCAGCGTCGCAAGCGCACTGATGGCGGGGGTGCCGCCCTTGAATGTGCCATAGGCGGACTCAAGCCCCCAGATGGCCACGACCACCTCTTTTTCCACGCCATAGCGCGCCTCGATTGCGTTCAGGGCGCTGGCGTGGCGGCGCAGGGCGGCCTTTCCATTGGCAATGCGGGTGTCAGACACGGCGCTGTCCAGATACTCCCACAGTGTTTTGGTAAATTCGGATTGGTTGCGGTCCAGCTTGACCACCTGTGGCAGGTAGCGCGCCGACCCAAGGGCCATGTCCAAAGTCCGCTGGTTGATCCCTTGCGCCCGGGCCCGGGGCTTGAAGGCGGCGATCCATGCATCAAACCGGGCATTGCCCGCCACGGGCGTCACGTTGGACGTGGATTTCACCGTGCGCGGTTGCGGTCGCACAGATGTCGCCAAGGCCACACCGGCCACCTGCACCGACAGCACAGGCCGCTGTTCTGGTCGCGCGGAAATGTCGACCGCCCGCCCGAACGCCGGGGCTGTCACAAGGACACAGCACAAAAGACCAAAGATCACACGCATGGGGCACCTGATTGTTTCCACAATCCCAATCCTAGCGCGATTGTTTCCATTCGGGAAGCAATGCCTGCAAAGCATGAATGCCCGGTTAAGGCCACCGGCCAAAAAGCGCCGCTGGCCTTAGGTCTTTTTCTTACGCAGCTTACCCTTTTTCGGGCGGCCCTTACCGCGTGGCTTGCCGCCCGGGCGACCCCTGCGGCGGGGACGGGCGAGGGGTTCGCCGTCCAGCTCCAACAGCTCCAACGTGATGCCGCCTGTGACAGGGGCCGCCTCGGCCAGTTTGACGATGGCCTTTTGGCCGACCCCCAGAATGGTGCCGGTTTCCGTCCCTTCAAGGGTCTGCGCCTCGCGGTCGTAGCGGAAGTACTCCGCCCCGATGGACCGCACGGGAATGATGCCGTCTGCGCCTGTCTCGTCCAGTTTTACAAAGATGCCAAAGGACTGCACCCCGCTGATCTGACCCGTGAAGGTCGCGCCCACTTTGTCCGACAGAAAGGCCGCAAGGTAGCGGTCAGACGTGTCGCGTTCCGCCACCATGGACCGGCGTTCGGTCACGGAAATCGCCTCGCCGGTTTGGACCAGCTTTTCAACCTCGGCAGGTGTCTGCCCGTCATCCCCCCAGCCGTGGGCCGCGATCAGGGCGCGGTGCACCACAAGGTCCGCATAGCGGCGGATGGGACTGGTGAAGTGGGCATAGCTGCGCAAAGCCAGACCAAAGTGTCCAAGGTTCTTCGGCGTGTAATAGGCCTGCATCATGGACCGCAGGGTGGACAGGTTGATCAGCTCTTGGAATTCGGTCCCCGCCGCCTGCCCCAACAGACGGTTCAGGTTCGCCGTGCGTAACACTTGACCCTTGGGCAGGGCCAAACCGCTGGCCGTCGCCGTTTCGCGTAGGGCATCCAGCTTGTCCCCCTCGGGTTCCTCGTGCACGCGGTACAGCAACGGCTTGCCCTTAGCCTCCAGGGTTTTGGCGGCGGCGACGTTGGCCAGCACCATGAATTCCTCGATCAGGCGGTGGGCATCCAGACGGTCCTTGAAGGCGACCTCGGCCACCTGCCCCTCGGGCGTCAGGACGATGCGGCGTTCGGGCAGGTCCAACTCCAGCGGCGCGCGTTTCGCCCGGGCCCGTTTCAGGGCATCATAGGCCGCATAGAGGGGCCGGATCACGGTGTCGAGGTAGGGTGCGGTGCGGTCCGTGACCGTCCCGTCCATGGCCGCCTGCACCTCGTCATAGACAAGGCTCGCGCGGGATTTCATCAGCCCCCGGTGAAAGGTGGAGGATGTAAGTTCCCCGCCCGCGTCGATCACCATGCGCGCAGCGATACAGGGGCGCGGCACACCTTCGTGCAGGGAACACAGGTCGCCCGACAAATGGTCGGGCAGCATGGGCACGACCCGGTCCGGGAAATAGGTGGAATTGCCGCGTTTCAGCGCCTCGCGGTCCAGCGCGGTGCCGGGGCGGACGTAGTGGGCGACGTCGGCGATGGCGACCCACAGGATATGCCCCCCTCAACGTCCGGATCCGGTTCGGCATAGGTGGCATCGTCATGGTCGCGCGCATCGGCGGGGTCGATGGTGACCAGCGGGATATGGGTCAGATCCTCGCGTCCCTCGGGGGTTTCCACGGGGGCCGCAGCCTCGGCCTGGGCGATCACATAATCGGGAAAGTGGTCGGGAATGCCATGCTGGTGGATCGCAATCAGGCTGACCGCGCGGGGGCCAGAGGGATCGCCCAGCCGGTCCACAATGCGCGCGCTTGGCAGGCCCATGCGGCCCTTGGGACCGGATTGCTCGGCCTCCACTAATTCTCCGTCTTTGGCGCCACCCGTGGCCCCCGGGGGCACGCGCCATTCGCGGTCGGCTTTCTTGTCGATGGGCTGGATCCGCCCGCCCTCTGCTCCGGTGCGGAACACGCCCAAAACGCGCTGTGGGCCAGTGCCAATGCGGCGGATCAAGCGACCCTCGTGGGTGTGATCCTCGCCTTTGACTTCCGTCAGGCGGGCCAGGATCTTGTCGCCAGCGCCCAAGGCCGGATCGCCTACCTTGGCAATGTACAGGATGCGGGGGGTGTCACCCGCGCCGCCCCATTCCAGGGGTTCGGCGAACAAGTCGCCATCCGCATCGGTCCCCGTAACCTTAAGGACCGAGACGGGCGGCAGGGTGCTGCTGTCCCGTGTGGTTTTCTTGCGCTTGATCAGATGGCCCTCGGCCTCCAGCTCTCGCAGGATACGCTTGAGGTCGATACGCGCGGCCCCCTTGATCCCAAAGGCCTTTGCGATGTCGCGTTTCGAAGTCAGGGTGGGGTTGTCGCTGATCCATTGCAGGATGTCATCGCGAGAGGGGATCTTTGCCATAGGGCGCACCTAACACGGACGGGCGGGGGACGGTAGGGTGGGACTTGTCCCACCCCTGCGGCGGGGGCGGCGGGACAAGTCCCGCCCTACGGGGTGCACTGCGCGAAGGTCTTATTCAAAATCTCTTGCAGGCTTTTTGCGTCCTCTTGGGTGAAGGCATTGGGCTGGTCGCTGTCGATATCAAACACGGCGATCAGATCACCCCGCCCGTTGCGCACAGGCAACACCAGTTCGGACCGCGTGCTGGAGGCGCAGGCGATGTGACCTGGGAAGGCCTCGACATCGGGGACCAATTGCATCCGCCCCGTACGCGCGCAGGCCCCACAGACACCGCGCGAAAACGGGATAACAAGACAACCGTGACCACCTTGGTAGGGTCCGATCTTCAACATGTCCGGCCCGGTCACGCGATAGAACCCGGTCCAGTCAAAGCGGGCGTCGGAATGGTGCACTTCGCAGGTCACTGTGGCCATCAGGGCGACCGTGTCGGTTTCGCCCTCGGTCAGGGCGGCGATGGTTTTGGCAAGGTCAGTATAAGTTGGCATGTCACTCGACGGGGATATCCCCGCACCCAGAGGTGTTTCCGGCCCAAAGGCGTTGGAACATCCTAGCAAGGCCCATGCGCCCGCACCAGCGTTGATCCAATCATCCGCGCTGACCCTTCTAGCGGAAAGGAAATCGTAACGATTGCCCCCTACCGTCACGATATCTTGGGCGAGAAGGAGCGGTGAGATGGAGTTGGAACAGACCCTGCACAGAGACATTCTGTGCCTACGCGTGGTAGATGATCGAATTGATGCAGCCGTGTCAGTCGCCTTCAAGGACGCTTTCCGCGCGGCAACGGCAGACCACTTGGGCAGGGTGATCATTGATCTGCAAAACGTCCAGTTTCTGGACAGTTCTGGCCTCGGTGCTCTGGTCGCCGTGATGAAGTTACGACCCAAGGAACATGGTCTGGAACTGGCTCACCTGACCCCCATTGTGCGCAAGGTGATTACCTTGACCAAGATGGATCTGGTGTTTGACATCCACGATGATCTGCCCGCGACCATCGCAGACCCTTCGGCAGCGTGAAAAGGAAGCCTCATGTGCAACGGTATCGGCTATGAAATTCTGACCAAGGAAATCCCGGGAACGGCGCACGCGGTCAGCGCAACCTTGCGCAATCTACAACAACAGTTGGACCAAGCGGATATAAGCGATGCGTGCCGCGAGAACCTTATGATCGTTCTGGGCGAGGTACTGAACAATATTGTTGAGCATGCCTATGCAGACGCAAAGGGCGGTGTGATCCGACTTTGCGCGGCGGCGACAGATCATGGCATTCATGTCTGTGCCGCGGACAACGGTCGGCCTATGCGCGGAGGGACCACGCCAACCGCCAGCCTGCCGGACCGCGGCCGGGAAACCGACTGCTTGCCGGAAGGTGGATTTGGCTGGTTTATCATTCACACCCTGGCCGAGGACATGACCTACGAGCGCATCGCCGGCGAGAACCGTTTGGCCTTTTCCATCCCCCATTGATGCGCAGCCGGTGACAATCATGATCCGCAGCCTTCACTGACACCCAATGCGCAGCCAATAAGCCGAAAATTAAACACAAAGCCTTCGTATGGTTGACGCAATCCAGCCGCATTATCGCCTTGTAGCTGCATATAGCTTCACCTCGGCGGCATGTGGACAGCCCCCAAACCGTCCCTTGCCGTCGGGGTTCAGCTGCTTCCGGTCTTGGCAATCCGCCCCTTGCGGCCTAGCGTCTGCCACACCACAGACACGGAGGCACCATGCGCGATTTTCAGACACCCGGTAGATCTCCGGTTTTGGCGACCAATGGCATGTGCGCCACTTCGCACCCCTGGCTGCTAAGGTCGCCGTTGATACCTTGCAGGCTGGTGGCAACGCAGTAGATGCAGCCATCGCCGGCGCCGTGATTTTGGGCCTGTTGGAACCACAAATGACTGGCATTGGTGGCGACTGCTTTGCCCTGATCAGCCCCGCAGGCAGCGACGACGTGCTGGCGTTGAACGGATCCGGCACTGCACCTGCCGGAATGACCGCCCAACGCCTGCGCGCCAAAGGCCTGACAACCATCCCCCTGAATACGCCCGAGGCGATGACCCTGCCCGGTGCCGTGGATGCCTTTTGCACCCTATCCGAAAGTCACGGCAAACTGGGGATCGAGGACACGCTGGGTCGAGTGATCCCTTATTTCCAGGAAGGCGCGCCTGTTGCCCCCCGCGTGGCCTTCGATTGGGCCGAGGCCGCGGACGACCTGCAAGGTGCGGGCCGCACCCACTACCTGCCTTGGGGCCACGCACCGAAGGTCGGCGCCAATTTCGCCCTGCCCGCCCAAGCAGAGGCTCTGAAGCTGATTGCCAAACATGGGCGCGCGGGTTTTTATGAAGGCGCGGTCGCCGAAGATATGGTCAACACGCTGAAAGCAGCGGGCGGTGTCCACACGTTGGACGATTTTGCAGGCGTGGCCTGTGACTGGACCGACCCGATCAGCGGCATGCACAACGGGGTCGAGCTGGTGGAACATCCGCCTAACGGCCAAGGCGCGACAGCGATCTTGATGAACAACATCCTCGCGCATTTTGATATTGCCAGCCTCGACCCGTTCGGCGCGAAACGCGCGCACCTAGAGGCTGAGGCGGCCAAACTCGCCTACGACGCCCGGAACCGTCTGTTGGCAGACCCGGACCACACGAAACGGCTGGACCACATGCTGTCGAAAGACACCGCTGCCAAACTCGCGGCCCTAATTCATCCCAAACGTGCCATGGACGCCGCCGCCCCACTAACCGAGGCAGTACACAAGGATACGATCTACATCACCGTGGTCGACAAAGACCGCATGTCAGTATCGCTGATCTATTCCGTGTTCCACAGCTTTGGCTCGGGCCTCGCGTCAGAAAAATACGGCATTCTGTTCCAGAACCGGGGCGCGGGATTCAATCTGACGCGCTGGCACCCCAATGAATATGGCCCGGGCAAACGCCCGATGCACACGATTATCCCCGGCATGTTGCGCCAAGACGGCAAGGTCACCATGCCGTTCGGCGTCATGGGAGGGCAGTACCAACCCAACGGCCACACGCGGTTCCTGTCGAACCTGACGGACTTTGGCATGGATGCCCAATCCGCCATCGACGCCCCGCGCAGCTTTGCCGACAATGGCGTCCTGAAGGTCGAACGGGGCTATAGCGACAGTGTCCGGGCGGAGCTTTATGCCATGGGCCACACGGTCGAAATCCCAGACGGCCCTATCGGCGGCGCGCAGGCCATTCGTATCGACGACAGCGGCTACCTAGAGGGGGCGTCGGACCCGCGCAAAGACGGTTGCGCCTTGGGGTACTAGGTAGGGTGGGACTTGTCCCACCTCTCTGCCCCCGATCCGCCCAGCGTTACGCATGCGCAAAATTCGGTCAGCCTATCTGACTGGTAAGTAAAGCTTTATCAAGAAATCAAAGCCGCTCGATCGCCAAGGCAATGCCCTGTCCGCCACCGATGCACATCGTGATCAGGGCCTTTGAGCCGCCGATCCGTTCCAGCTCATACAGGGCTTTCACCGCGATGATCGAACCAGTGGCCCCGACCGGGTGTCCCAAAGCAATCGCGCCGCCGTTCGGGTTCACGCGGGCGGGGTCCAGACCCAACTCCTGCGTCACGGCGAGCGCTTGACTGGCAAAGGCCTCGTTCGACTCGATGATGTCAAAATCCCCGACCGACAGACCCGTTCGTGCGCACAGGGCCTGCACTGCTGGCACGGGACCGATGCCCATCACCTCGGGCCGGACACCTGCATGGGCATAACCGATCACGCGGGCACGGGGGACCAGCCCCGCCGCCTGCGCCGCATCCGCCGTTGCCAACACCAGCGCTGCTGCCCCGTCGTTGATGCCACTTGCATTGCCAGCGGTCACGGTTCCGTCTTTTTCGAACACGGGGCGTAACCCGCCCAGCTTGTCCAAGGTCGTGGCCTTTGGGTGCTCATCGATGGCGAAGGGGACCAAGTCACGCTTCACACGAACCTCGATGGGGACGATTTGATCGTCGAAATGCCCCGCCGCAATGGCCGCCGCGGCGCGGTCCTGGCTCTGCATCGCAAAAGCGTCTTGCATGTCGCGGGTGATTCCGTGTTCGCGGGCTACGTTTTCCGCCGTCACGCCCATGTGTCCGGTGCCAAAGGGGCAGTTCAGCGCACCCAGCATCATGTCGACTGCGCCCGCGTCCCCCATCTTTTGCCCAAAGCGCGCGGCAGGCAGGGTGTATGGCGCGCGGGACATGGACTCCGCGCCGCCGACCAGCGCGAACTCCGCATCCCCCAGTTGCAGCGCCTGCACGCCAGTCACGATGGCTTGCACCCCCGACCCGCACAGACGGTTGACGTTCATCGCAGGCGTGGTTTCCGGCACGCCCGCCTGCATCGCGGCGACGCGGGACAGATACATGTCGCGAGGTTCCGTGTTGATGACGTGGCCAAAGACAGTGGTGCCGATCTGCGCGCCTTCGACGCCTGCACGGTCCAATGCGGCCTTTGCCGCGGTTGCACCTAGGTCAATTGCGGATGTGCCTGCGAGGCTGCCGCCAAAGGTGCCGATAGCGGTGCGCGCACCGGAGAGTATTACGATATCGGTCATGTGGGCCTCCGTCTGGGTTAAGGGGAGGCTAAGGCTTGGGGCGCGGCGTGCAAGGGGGACGTGGCGTTCGCAAACCGGACGACCCGTAATGTGGGGCGGACCTGTCGCCCGCCCCGCGCAGATTTAAGCCACGTTGAACCGCAATGGCGCCACATTCTGGAAATTTCCCGTCGCGCGCAGTTTGTCCAGAACATCCGCAGCTGGTTGGCTGTCGAGGTACAGCAGGGCAATCGCGTCCTCGCCCGCGCCAGAACGGCCTAGGGTAAAGTTTGCGATGTTCACGCCGTTTTCGCCCAAAGTCTGCCCCAAGGCACCGATGATGCCGGGCATGTCCTTGTTGGTTGTGTACAGCATATGGCCCCCGACCTCGGCATCGATGTTGATGCCCTTGATCTGGATGAAGCGGGGCTTGCCGTCGCTGAACACTGTGCCCGCGATCGACCGTTCGCGCGTTTCGGTCTTGATCACCAGTTTGACATAGCCGTCAAAGACGCCGGATTTGTCCTGGCTGGTGGTGGAGATCTTAATCCCGCGTTCCTTGGCAATGACGGGGGCGGACACCATGTTGACGTCCGGGTTTACCGTTTTCATCAGCCCCGCGATGGCCGAGCAATTCAGCGCCTCCAGGTTCATGGCGGCGACGGTGCCGTTATACAGGATGTCGATGCTGTTGATCGGCTCGTCCGTCATCTGGCCCACAAACGCGCCCAGGTGTTCGGCCAGTTTGACCCAGGGGCCCATGACCTTGGCTTCCTCGGCGGTGACGCTTGGCATGTTCAGGGCGTTTTCCACGGCACCGGTCAGCAGGTAGTTCGACATCTGCTCGGCCACTTGCAGGGCGACGTTTTCTTGTGCCTCAGTCGTCGAGGCGCCAAGGTGCGGGGTGCAGACCACGTTCGGAAGGTTGAACAGGGGCGAGTCGGTGGCAGGCTCTACCGCGAAGACGTCGAAGGCCGCGCCCGCGACATGGCCGGATTTCAGCAAATCGGCCAGAGCCGCCTCGTCCACCAGACCGCCGCGCGCGCAGTTGATGATCCGCACGCCTTTCTTGGTTTTGGCCAGGTTTTCGGCAGACAGGATGTTCGCGGTCTGATCGGTGAAGGGGACGTGCAGGGTGATGAAGTCTGCGCGGGCCAGAAGCTGGTCCAGTTCCACCTTCTCCACACCCATCTTGTCGGCGCGTTCCTCGCTCAGGAAGGGGTCATAGGCGATGACCTTCATCTTCAACCCGCGCGCCCGGTCGCATACGATACCCCCGATATTGCCCGCGCCAATGACGCCGAGGGTTTTGGCGGTCAGCTCGACGCCCATGAACTTGGACTTCTCCCATTTGCCCGCATGGGTCGACGCGCTGGCCTCGGGGATTTGGCGGGCGACGGCGAACATCATGGCGATGGCGTGTTCGGCGGTGGTGATCATGTTGCCAAAGGGCGTGTTCATGACGATCACGCCTTTCTTGCTGGCGGCAACCTTGTCCACGTTGTCGGTGCCGATGCCGGCGCGACCCACCACTTTCAGGTTCGTGGCATGTTCCAGCAGCTTTTCCGTGACCTTGGTGGCGGACCGGATGGCAAGGCCATCATAGTCGCCGATGCGCGCGGCAAGGGCGTCCTTGTCCTTGCCAAGGGCGGGTTCGAAGTCGACCTCTATCCCGCGATCACGGAAGATCTGGACGGCGGTTTCGGACAGTTTGTCGGATACGAGTACTTTGGGCATTTTGGTATCTTTCTCGGGGCGGCGGGATAAATCCCGCCCTACGGTAGGGTGGGACTTGTCCCACCGCGTGTTTGGAAAATCAGGCGGTGATTTCTGCGTCGAAGGCGTAGGCGATCCAGGGCATCAGCGCCTCTAGGTCCGATGTTTCCACCGTGCCGCCACACCAGATGCGTAGGCCAGCAGGGGCATCGCGGTAGGCCCCGATGTCCAGCGCCACGCCTTCAGCCTCCAGCCGTTTGGCGACGGCCTTGGCAAAGGCGGCCCCGTCGGTGATCCGGGCATCGGTGAATTTCAAACACACGCTGGTGTTGGACCGGGTCGCGGGATCCTCGGCCAGGTTTTCGATCCAGTCGTGGGCCGCGACAAAGTCATGCACCACTTGGGCGTTGGCATCGGCGCGGTCGATCAGGCCTTGCAGACCACCCACGGATTTCGCCCAATCCAGCGCCACAAGGTAATCCTCGACACATAGCATCGAGGGCGTGTTGATCGTGGCACCCGTAAAGATGCCGTCGATCAGCTTACCGCCCTTGGTCAGGCGGAAAATCTTGGGCAGGGGCCAAGCAGGCGTATAGCTTTCCAGCCGTTCTACAGCGCGCGGGGACAGGATGATCATGCCGTGGGCGGCCTCGCCCCCGAGCACTTTCTGCCAGCTGAACGTGGTCACATCCAGTTTGTCCCAGGGCAGGTCCATGGCGAAGGCGGCGCTGGTCGCGTCGCACAGGGTCAGGCCCGCGCGGCCTGCGGGGATTGCGTCACCGCCCGGCAGGCGCACGCCAGAGGTCGTCCCGTTCCAGGTGAAACAGACATCCGTGTCGAAATCGACGGTGTCGAAATCAACGATCTGGCCGTAGTCGGCGGTCAAAACCTCGGCGTCCAGTTTCAGCTGTTTGACCGCATCCGTGACCCAACCGGCACCAAAGCTTTCCCATGCGATCATGGTCGTCTTGCGCGCGCCCAGCAGGTTCCACATGGCCATCTCGTAGGCGCCGGTGTCCGAGGCAGGCACGATGCCGATCTTGTAGTCGGCGGGGATGCCCAGAACCTCGCGGGTGGTCTCAATCGCGTCTTTCAGTTTGGCCTTGCCCACAGCGGCGCGGTGCGATCGACCCAAGGGGGCATCGTCCAGCATCGCAAGCGACCAATCGGGGAGTTTGGCACAGGGGCCAGAAGAAAAACGCGGGTTCGCGGGCTTAAGGCCCGGTACGATCATATCCGTCATTTGGATATCCTCTCAGATATATGCCCTTCGTTGGGGAAGGGTGTCCCGCCGCCCGGATACGGCGCTTTGCCCCCTCGCACAACAGGGCATCCTGCGTTAAAGCGCCGCTTGAGATACAAATCGCGACACCGCGCGCGCCTATAGGAAACTTGCCCCATGTTCACAGCCACCCTGATCGCCGCCCCCGGACAGTTGGACAGCGCCCTGCCCGGTATCTTACGCAACGCTTGGGGCGGGGGGATGTGGTCTGGCTATCCCCGGACGAGGCGGCGGAGTTTTCGATGCCGCGCGTCCCCGGTAACGCCGACGACATATGGCGCGACCTGCAGGGCCAAGGCGTGGATTTGGTGGTGCAGCCCACGGACGGGCGGCGCAAAAAGATGCTGCTGGCCGATATGGACAGCACCATGATCCAGCAGGAATGCATCGACGAGTTGGCCGCCGAGGCGGGCGTCGGCGACCATGTCGCGGGCATCACCGCACGCGCCATGAACGGAGAGTTGGATTTCAACGACGCCCTGCGCGAACGGGTCGGCCTGCTGCGCGGGCTGCCCGTGTCTACCATCGACACGGTTCTGGCCAACCGCATCACCTATATGCCCGGGGGCCGCACCCTGCTTGCCACCATGAAGGCCAACGGGGCCTACGCGGCGCTGGTGTCCGGGGGCTTTACCGCCTTTACGGGGCGCGTGGCGGCGGAACTGGGTTTTGACGAGAACCGCGCGAACACCCTTCTGACCGATGGGGATACCCTGTCGGGCGAAGTGGGCCTGCCGATCCTTGGCAAGCAGGCCAAGGTCGAGGCGCTGGAACAGATCACCGAACGCCTTGGGATCACCGACGCAGACGTGCTGGCCGTAGGCGACGGGGCCAACGATCTGGGTATGTTGACCCGGGCGGGCACAGGTGTTGCCCTGCATGCCAAACCAGCGGTGCAGGCACAGGCGAAGGTCCGAATAAACCATGGTGACCTTACGGCACTCTTGTTCCTGCAAGGCTACAGCCGCGCCGATTTCATCTAAATGCGCGTTAACCATCTGTTAACACTTGCCAGATCGCGAAAAATCGGGCCGCATAGAGGTAATGCACAAAGACCCCAATCTCGCGCGTGCCTATGCGCTGCAATCGCCTGACGACAATCGCAAACTCTATGCCCAATGGGCCAAAGGGTACGACAGCGAATTTGCCGGCAAGATGGACTATCAGCTGCCGTTCCACGTGGCTCAGGCCTATGCGGTCGTCGGCGGAACCGGCCCAGTTGTGGACATCGGTGCGGGCACGGGGCTGTGCGCCGTGGGCCTTGCCGCCCAAGGGATCGCCCCCGTAGAGGGGGTGGATATCTCTCCCGAAATGCTGAAGGTCGCGCAGACCAAGGGCCTTTACGCGACAACGCATGTGGCCGACCTGACCAAAGGCTTACCCATGGCTAAGGGCACCTATGCGGGCGCGGTCTCTGCGGGGACATTCACCTTGGGCCACTTAGGACCGGACTGCTTGCCCGAGGTGCTGCGCGTGTTGCGCCCGGGCGGGGTGGCCGTGATTTCCGTAAGTCGAGTGCACTACCACGCCGCAGGTTTTGGCCCGATCCTAGAGGCGTTCGAGGCGCGTATGTCCGTCAGCCAGATGGAGGTGCCAATCTACGGACCCGACCACAAGGGCGACAACGCGGGCGATATGGCGATGCTGGTCACGATTCGGGTCTGAACCTTGCGGCGACCGCGCCCTCGGACTAGGTCGTAAGCCAAGCAACCGCAGGACACCTGACATGACGCAAACGCTCTCTGATCTGACAACGGCCCTGTTGCAGGCGGCCAAATCCGCTGGGGCCGATCACGCCGATGCGCTGGCGGTGGACGGGACCTCCGTCTCGATTGACGTCAAACGTGGGGTGCTCGAACAGGCGGAGCGTTCCGAAGGGGTCGATATCGGTCTGCGGGTGATCATCGGTCAGCAGCAGGCTTGCGTCTCTGCCAGCGACATCAGCGCCGCCACCCTCGCGGAAATGGCCGAACGCGCCGTGGCCATGGCGCGCGAGGCGCCCGAGGATCCCACGGTCGGTCTGGCTGACGCGGATCAACTGGCGCACGCATGGGATCTGGATGCGCTGGAACTGGCCGACAACGCCGAGGCCCCCAGCCCCGCCGCCCTACAAGACATGGCTGCCCGGGCCGAGGCAGCAGCGGCAGATGTAGACGGCATCACCCAAGTGTCCGACGCCGGGGCCAGCTATGGTAGCCGCCGGATCCACATGGCCGCCTCCAATGGGTTCGAGGGCGGATATACCCGCACCTCCACCGGCCTGTCCGTCGTTGCCATCACCGGGACCGGTACAGGGATGGAGCGGGATTACTACGGCGACATGCGCACCTTTGCCACCGATCTGGACAGCCCGGAACACATCGGACGCATGGCCGCCGAACGCACCCTGGAACGTGCGGGGGCGCGCAAGCCTGCCACAGGCACCTACCCGGTGATCTACGACGAACGCATCAGCAGCAGCCTGATTGGCCACCTGTTGGGCGCGATCAACGGCATGGCCGTGGTGCGGGGGGCGACCTTTCTGCGCGATGCCATGGGGCAGCAGGTCCTACCACAGGGGTTTGACCTGATCGAGGACCCCACCGCCCCGCGCAAAACCGGGACCAAGCCCTTTGACGGCGAGGGCCTGCCCGTCGCCCGCCGCGCACTGGTCCAGGATGGCATCCTGCAAGGATGGGTGCTGGACCTGTCCACGGGTCGCAAGCTGGGCCTGCCCTCCAGCGGCAATGCCTCGCGCGGGACATCGGCCCCGCCCAGCCCGACTGTGTCGAACGTCACTCTGACCCCGGGCGACCACTCCCGCGCGGACCTGATCCGCGACATGGGCACGGGGCTTCTTATCACCTCGATGATCGGATCCACGATCAACCCGAACACAGGGGATTATTCGCGCGGGGCCTCGGGCTTTTGGATTGAAAGCGGCGAGATTGCCTACGCAGTGAACGAGTGCACCGTCGCCGGCAACCTACGCGATATGCTGACCCGCATGGTGCCCGGCAATGATGCCCGCACGCACCTGTCCCGTGTGGTGCCTTCGATCCTGATCGACGGGATGACCATTGCAGGATCCTGATCTGACCCTGCTGATCGACGCGGCGCGGGCGGCGGGCGATATCGCGCGCCGACATTGGGGCAATGGGCCAGAGGCATGGGACAAGGACGGCGGCCAAGGCCCCGTGTCCGAGGCGGATCTCGAGATTGATCAGATGCTGGGCGCAACCCTGCGCCCTGCACGGCCCGATTATGGCTGGCTGTCAGAGGAAACCGCAGACAGCCCGGACCGCCTGTCCCGCACCCGCAGCTTCATCATTGACCCCATAGACGGGACGCGGGCCTTTCTGGCGGGCGAAAAGACCTTTAGCCACGCGCTGGCCATCGTCGAGGACGGTTTGCCCATCGCAGGGGTCGTCTATCTGCCGCTGAAAGACCGGATGTACGCCGCAAGGCTGGGCCAAGGGGCGACCCTGAACGGCATGCCCCTGTCTCAAAGTGGCCGCGCCGCGTTGGACGGTGCCACGCTGGTCGGCACCAAGGCGAACTTCAAACCCGAACACTGGGGCGGTGATTTGCCCGTGACGCGCACCTTCCGGTCCTCGCTGGCGTATCGTCTTGCCATGGTGGCTGATGCCCAGGTGGACGGGATGATCACCCTGCGCGCCGCGTGGGAATGGGACATCGCCGCCGGGGCCCTGATCGCAGCCGAGGCAGGCGCGACCATCACGGACCAGACCGGCGGCCCGTTGCGGTTCAACAACCCACATCCGCAGGTGAACGGAGTGATCACCGCCGCCCCTGACGTTCACACCGCATTGCTGGCCCGGCGCGCGCCCCCTATGGTCGCGCCAGACTAAGACCGGAAAGGATATCCCATGCCCCAACGCCTGCACCTCGTCTTTGGCGGCGAACTGGTGGACCCCACCAAAAACGTGTTCAAGGACGTCGACGCCATCGACATCGTCGGCATGTTCCCCGACTACGCCACTGCCTATGACGCGTGGAAGTCGGCGGCGCAACGCACCGTGGATAACGCCCACATGCGCTACTACATCGCCCATATCCACCGGCTGCGGGACGAAGAAACCGGTGGGTCGGCCACCGAGGAATTGGGCGACTAGGGCATGGGACGCTCCCTCGTTCTGGCGGGCTATCTGGCGTGGTCCGCCCGCGCGACGGCCTTTGCCGAACGCAAGCTGGCCAAACGCGTAGAGGCGGGCAAGGAAGACCCCGCAAGACTGTCCGAGCGGCGCGGCCAAGCCACCACCCCGCGCCCGGACGGTCCCCTGATCTGGTTCCACTGCGCATCCGTGGGCGAAAGCCTGTCCGTGCTGGACCTGATCCGCCGCCTGCTGGACGAACGGGCGGACCTGCACGTCATGGTGACCACGGGCACCGTCACCTCTGCCGATCTGATGGACAAACGCCTGCCCGCCCGGGCCTTTCACCAGTATGTGCCGCTTGACGCTGGCCCCTTCGTGGACAGGTTTCTGGACCACTGGCACCCGGACCTTGCCGTCTGGACCGAGTCAGAGCTTTGGCCCACCCTGATGCACACCACCCACGCCCGGGGCACGCCGATGATCCTGCTGAACGCGCGCATGTCCGACGACAGCTATCACAGCTGGCGTTGGGTGCGCGGGGCCGCTGGATCACTGCTGAACCGGTTTGACAAGATCCACGCCCAAGACGAACACACTGCCCGCCACCTGCGCCGCCTTGGGGCAAAGCCATGGAAAGTACGCGTCACAGGCACGCTGAAAGAGGGCGCGACCCCGCCCCCTGCGACGAGGCTGTGCGCGCCGATATGGCCGCCAAGCTGCAGGGGCGCCCCTGCTGGCTGGCCGCCTCGACCCACCCGGACGAAGAACAGATGGCCGCCGCCGCCCACCGCATCGCGGGCCGGTCGTCTCATCGGCTTCTGCTGATCCTGGCCCCGCGCCATCCCGAACGGGGGGACGAGATCGCCGCCTGCCTGCGAGGCGAGGGCTGGCACGTGGCCCAACGCTCCAAGGGCGAGGCACTGGCAGAGGATACGCAAGTCTATCTGGCCGACACACTGGGCGAAATGGGCCTGTGGTACAGGCTGGCACCCGTCACGTTTCTTGGCGGATCCCTGACCGAAATCGGCGGGCACAATCCCTTTGAACCGGCGGGCCTTGGGTCTGCGATCCTGTCGGGACCCCACACCAAGAATTTCGCCGATATTTTCGACCGCCTGCGCACCGCAGACGCCCTGCGCACCGTTACGGACGCCGAAGACTTGGGCAGGCAACTCGATGCCGCCCTCGCCCCGGACGAAGCCGCACGCATGGCTCACGCCGCCTGGACGATCATCAGCGACGGGGCAGAGGTCACGGACCAAGCGGTACGGACCCTGCTGGACATGCTCGACGATGCGCGCGCCTAGGTTCTGGCACCGCCCCCCAGGCCTGTGGTCCACACTGCTGGCCCCCTTGGGCTGGATCTACGCCTACGGCACCGCGCGCCGCCTGTCACAAGGGCCGCGCGCGCGCGTGGGCGTGCCCGTGATCTGCGTAGGCAACCTGAACGCAGGCGGCACAGGCAAGACACCCACGGTCATTGCCCTGATACAACACCTGACCGACCGGGGCCTTGCCGCGCATGTCGTCTCCCGCGGCTATGGGGGCACGATCCAAGGACCCACCCGGGTGGACCCGCTGACCCACAGCGCAGAGGAGACCGGGGACGAGCCGCTGTTGATGGCCGCCTTCGGCCCCACCTGGGTCGCCAAGGACCGCGCCGCCGGGGCCCGCGCCGCAGCCGCCGCCGGAGCTGACGTCATCGTGCTGGACGATGGGTTCCAGAACCCCGCGCTGGCCTATGACCTGTCGCTGGTGGTGGTGGATGCGCGCCAAGGCTTTGGCAATGGCCGCTGCATTCCCGCTGGCCCCCTGCGAGAGCCTGTTGCCACCGGCCTGAAGCGCGCCGATATGATCGTAACCATCGGCGCGCCAGCCGACCAGGACACCCTCACGTTGCCCGCCGACCTGCCCCGCCTGCGCGGCGAGATCAAACCCCTGCAAACAGGCATGACGTGGACTGGCCTGCCCATCTTTGCTTTCGCAGGCATCGGCTATCCCGAAAAATTCTTTCGCACGCTCAAAGACCTCGGCGTGGACCTGCGCGGCACCGTTGCATTAGCCGATCACCAGCCCTTGACCCAATCCCTGCTGACACGGCTGGGGGATCAGGCAGCCAAACTCTCGGCGCAACCGATCACGACGGAAAAGGACGCCGTGCGCCTGCCGCCCGCGTTGCGCGGCCGCGTCATGACCTTGCCTGTGCGCCTGCAGATCGAGGATTGGTCGCCATTGGACAGACACCTCGACACAGTCAAAGGCACCCCTCCTTCATTGGGTTAAAAATACCCCCGGAGTTTGAGGCAGCGCCTCATGGCGGGTCGGCCCCCCTCGATGGGGGGGCGGACCGCGCCGCCGGACTAGATCGCTGCGTCTACCAGTGCACCCAACTCCGCCACGGACATATTGCCGGTGTGCATCTCGCCGTTGATCAGGAACGACGGGGTGGAGCGAACGTTGTCGCGCTCCGCGTTGACTTGATAGGCCCCGTAAAGGGATTGCGCCAGTTCGCCGTCCTGCATGCAGGCATCTACCACCTCTGCCTCCATCCCAGCGGCGGCCCCGATCTTCTTGAGGTTTTCGGCAATCGTCGCCGGATCGCCACCGCGCGCCCATGTGGACTGCTGAGCGTAGATCATGTCGACCATTGCGAAATACCGATCATCCCCGCCGCAGCGCGCCAGCATGCCAGCCCATAGGCCGAAGCGGTCGAAATACACTTCGCGGTAGATGAAGCGCACCTTGCCGGTGTCGATATACTGTTCCTTGAACGCTTTGAACGTGTCGGTGTGGAACGACGCACAATGCGGGCAGGTGAAGGACGCATATTCCACGACCGTTACGGGCGCGTCTTCGGCCCCCAGCACCATGTCGGTGTTGGCCACCTCGCCCTCTTGGGCATTGGCAGAAAGATCCAGCAGATCAAAGCCTACATCCTGACTCTGACCTCGGGACCAAAAGGCATAGCCCGCGCCCGCGGCACCAGCGGTCAGGACGATAAGGGCATTACGACGGTTCAACATTGGAAGCTCCTATATGTTTATTTTTTTATCTAGATAGGACGTGTGCACCCAACCGTTCAAGGGCGGCGCGCAAGGTGGGATCGGAGACGTCCCGCGCTGTCTCGGCGGCGCGGGCGATTTGTTCGGGTTGTGGCCGGGGCGCGGCGGGGGCCGGGGCGGCGGCAAAGGCCACCTGCCCCTCGGCAAAGCCTGTGGCGGCGGTCTGGGTGATCCGAATACGCGAAATCGCGTTGTAGCCGTAGACCGCATTCACACGTTCGCGGATCTTCACCTCTTGCATCTTCAAAACCGGGGCGTGGGCACCTGTGGTCAGCAACACAAGGGTCGCGCCGAAACCGCCCCTTGCATATTTCACCTCTACGGGGCGACTGATGGCGGCGGTGTCCGGTCCCGCAATCTCGGCCCATTGAGTCAACAGACGGGACTCCGCAAAGCCGCGCTGCTCGGACGCTTTGCGCACATAGGTGTCCACAAGGTCCGACGTGCGGCGAAAGCCCTTGGATTTGCGCTTATAGGCCATGGATCGTTTCACTCCGTTGCCGCGCAGTCTACATCACAAGGGCCACGTGGAAACAGGGGGGCAGATCACGGATGCGTGAAAATCTGAGCGATAGGTTAACTGCCTGGTACGACGTGCACGCCCGGGTCATGCCGTGGCGGGTGCCGCCGGGGGCAAACAGCCGCGCCGACCCCTATGGAATCTGGATGTCCGAGGTGATGTTACAGCAAACCACCGTGGCCGCCGTACGCGACTATTGGCGCAAGTTCATGGGGATCTGGCCCACGGTGAACGATCTGGCCGCCGCCGATGATGCCGACGTCATGGCGGCTTGGGCGGGGCTGGGGTACTATGCCCGCGCCCGCAACCTGCTCAAATGCGCGCGGGTGGTGGCAACGGACCATGGAGGCGTGTTCCCCAACACGCGCGCAGGGTTACTGGCCCTGCCCGGCATCGGCCCCTACACCGCCAGCGCCGTCGCCTCCATTGCCTTTGACCAACCCGAAACGGTGGTCGACGGCAACGTGGAACGGGTGATCAGCCGACTGTACAACGTGCAGACCCCCCTGCCCGCGTCCAAACCCGAGATCACCAAACTGGCCGAGGGGCTGACGCCCTCCCATCGCCCTGGCGATTATGCCCAAGCGATCATGGATCTGGGGGCCACCATCTGCACACCCAAATCCCCCGCCTGCGGCATCTGCCCCTGGATGGACGCTTGTGCCGCCCGCCGCGAGGGTGTGCAGGCCGAACTGCCCCGCAAGACCCCAAAAAAACCAAAACCCACCCGGCTGGGTCACATCTATCTGGCGCACCGGGATGGGGAATGGCTGGTGGAACAGCGCCCCGACAAGGGCCTGCTGGGGGGAATGCTGGGCTTTCCCGGGTCCGACTGGTCCGAGGCCCCTACGCCTGCGCCGCCCGTGGATGCCAATTGGCAGCAGATTGGCGAGGTCCGCCACACCTTCACCCATTTTCACCTGATCCTGACCGTGCATGTGGCCAACACCACTGCGGCTGGCGATTTTCGCCGAGTGACCCCAAGCGCCCTGCCCACGGTGTTCCGCAAGGCCTATGACCTGACGCAAGGTTTTATTCAGAACCGTTGAGTTACCCTGCGCCCGTGATAAGTTATCCACAATGACCGATGCACCCATGATCCCCCCGCCCGCGTGGCGCGCTTGACCTCGGCCCTGCCATTCTGGCTGTCGCTGACGATCGTGCCCGTTGTGATCTTTGCCGCCACCCAAGGCGGGCTGTGGGTGTTGGCGGTGCCCCTGTGGACCTGGGGCCTGTTTGCCACGCTGGATATGCTGACCGGGTTGAACACCGACAACGCGGACCCGGACATGGATCGGGGTCAGTTGACCTGGTACCGCTTGATCACGCTGATCTGGTTCCCGGTGCAATTTGCGCTGATCTTCGGCCTGATCTGGTACGCCACCCGGGCCGACCACCTTGGCGCGCTGGAACTCTATGGCCTGTTCTTTGGTGTAGGCGTGGCCTCAGGGACGGTGGGCATCGTCTATGCGCATGAGTTGATGCACCAACGGCCCAAGCTCGACCGTTGGCTGGCAGATCTGCTGATGGCCAGCGTGTTGTACAGCCACTTTCGGTCCGAACACATGCTGGTCCACCACCGCTATGTCGCCACCCCCAAGGACGCGGTGACCGCGCGCTATGGCGAGGGGTTCCACCGCTACTACCCTCGCGTGCTGCGCGAATGTCTGCACTCCGCATGGCAGGCCGAGGGCGCGATGCTGGCCCGCAAGGGCCTGTCCAAATGGCACCGGTCCAACCCGTTCTGGCGCTACGCCGCCCTGCAAATCGCGTTCCTTGCCCTCGCCTTTGCCCTTGGCGGCTGGGTCGGAATTCTGCTGTTTCTGGCCCAGGCAGGCGTGGCCATCTGGCAGTTGGAGCTGGTGAACTACGTTGAACACTACGGCCTGACCCGCCGCCACAAGGGCGACGGCAAATACGAACACGTCCAACCCCACCACAGCTGGAACGCCAACCAGCGCGCGTCAAACTGGCTGCTGATCAACCTGCAACGCCATTCCGATCACCACTACAAACCGGATCGCCCCTTCCCGCTGCTGCAAAGCTATGACGCGGACGAGGCCCCGCAACTGCCCCACGGCTACCCGGTGATGACGGCGCTGGCGATGATCCCGCCCCTGTGGATGCGAGTGATGAACCCAAAGGTCCGCGCATGGCGCGATCAGTATTACCCCGACATCGAGGATTGGCAGCCCTACGCAAAGGCCGCCAACCCCATGCCGCGCTAGGGGCAGTTGGCCAACACAACATTGTCGGACAGATCATGCAACCAGCCGACCCAAACGCCCCACGCCACATCCAGTGCATCGACGATATTGTCGTTCTGCTGGATCATCTTGCCGCGCGTGACGGAAACGTCAGCATCCGCGATGTGGTCCATTCCCTTGGCGAGGCGGCGTTCCTGCCTCTGATCCTGATCCCCGCGCTGATCATATTCTCCCCGCTGTCGGGTATCTTCTTTTTACCGTCCATCCTGGGCGGCATGATCGCCCTGTTGGCGCTACAGATGATGATCGGCAAACGCCGGCTTTGGCTGCCGCGCTTTTTGTTGAACCGCCATATCTCGGCGGACCGTCTGGCTGCGGCAAACAGGCGACTGCATGGGGTGACCAAATGGCTGGACCGCCATTCCCGCAAACGCTGGCACCTGTTGGTCACCGGCCCCATCGCCTTGTTCTTGCCGGTGGTTATCGCGGCGTGCGGGTTGGTGATGCCCCTGCTGGAGTTGATCCCGTTCTCGTCCTCGCTGCTAGGGTTGGCGGTGACCCTGATCTGCACGGGTCTGATCCTGCGCGACGGCGTCTTTATTGCAGGGGCGCTGGCCTTTATCGGATGTGCCGCGCTGGTGATCCTTTGGGCGCTGACATCCGCCGCCTAACGGCACCAAAAAACCGCCCATGACACGATGGGCGGTCGCAGGGCAGACCAAATTGGCCAACCTTCGGTGAAAGAGGCTTTATTCGCCCTTGAACTTGGCAATCACGTCCTCGACGGAAATGCCAAAGTTTTCCAGCATCGACAGATCGATGCCCTTTTCCTCAAGAAATCCCGTGATCGCCTCGGGGTCCATGCTGGCCAATTCCGCCGGGTCGATCCCGAATTCTTCCAGCTTGCCCATGATGGCATCTTGACCGCCCAGCATCTCTGCCGCTTTGCCGAACATATCGCCCAGTCCCATGTCGTCTCTCCTTGTGTGTGACGGGGCAGAGTGTGGCAGGTGCGGGCTGCCGGGGCTAGGGGAGAATTCTGTGCCATTCACCGAACCTTAAACATCCGTGTGACAGGGTCCGCCCACACAGACGTGAGGGCCAGAATGGAACCGCAAAGCAGATTGGGGCTGGCAGCCCTGACCCAAGTCGCCTTTGGCGGCGGAGATTTGACCGAAATCCGCGCGGAATTGTTGGCGCGGTGCCAGGACGGGTCCGCGTCCGCCAGCACCCTGATGGACCTGTCGGTGGTCGATCAATTGACCGGAAACACGGCGCAGGGGATGGCATGGCAGGCCCGCGCGCTGGATGACTGCAATGTGTACCGCACCTACCGCCCGCACCCGGCGCGCAAGACCTTATTGGTTTTCGCAGCACCCGTGCAGATGGGCGGCAATACCCCGGTGGAATTCTTGTTGCCCGGGGATGATTTCGAGATCATCACGTGTTTTCTGCGCCCCGGCGCGGTGCAGCCCTACGACCTGCCACCTCATGATGTGGCGTTTTGCGCCGTGCCTGCCGATGACCCGAATGCGGCGGACCTGTACCAGCACGTGCGGGCCCTGACACGCGACACCGGGGTCCCTGTGGTAAACCTGCCACGCACCTTGGTGCGCCCGGATCGCGATGCATTACCGGATCTTCTGGGTCATATTCCGGGTCTGCGGGTGCCAAAGACACGGCGTGTGACACGCAAAGGCCTGTCCGCGGCCATAGACTTTCCCCGTGTCTGCCGCCCTGTGGGGTCACATGCCGGGTACGGGCTGGCCAAGATCGACACGGCCGCCCAGCTGACCACCTATCTGGCCAGTTTTCCGGAACAGGCCTTCTTCGTGTCCGAATTCATCGACTACGCCTGCCCCACGGATGGCACATACCGGAAATACCGGATCACTTTGACCGATGGCGTCGCCCAGCCCTGCCATATGGCCATCGCGGACCAATGGGACGTTTGGTATTTGAACGCAGGGATGGATCAATGTGCGCACAAACGCGCCGCCGAGGCGCGCTTTATGGACACCTTCAAGGATGATTTCGCCCATCGTCACGGGGCAGCTTTGGCAGCCGTGGCACAGGTGTTCGGCCTCGACTACTTCGGCGTGGATTGCGCCGAGGATGCACACGGTAACCTTGTGGTGTTCGAGGTCGACAACGCCCTGATCGTCCACGATATGGATTGCCGCACGACATTCCCCTACAAGGCGCCGCACATGCGGCACGTCTTCGACGCCTTCAGCGCCCTTTTACACCGCCGCTGCTAACTGCGCTTCCACCCCCGCCGCCCGTGGGCCGTCTTGCCATGGAAATCATCGGGCCGCTTGCGCACCCACTTGATGAACTTTTCCAAACGGGGATGGCGGCGCAGCGCCTCGGGCGTATTCCAGACCCGGGCCAGCTCCGCCTCTGACGCGCTGGCGTGGATTTCATTATGACACACCTGATGCACCAGAACCGTAGGCCCGCCCTTTCCGCCGCGCAGTTTCGGCACAAGGTGGTGCAAGCTTTGCTTGGCGTGCGGCGGGATCGGGCGTTCGCACAACGCACATAGGGGCAGATCGTCGGACATGGCTGGCCTCCGTTTCTTTGTTGCCGTAAAGCTGGCTCAAAGGGCAACGGGGACAAGAGCCATGGAAAATCTGCCACCCATCGTAGGCCAGGCCTTGGGCTACATCCAACCCATCCTCGACGTGGCACTGGAATGGCTGACGTCCCCAGCCGCGTGGTCACAATTCGCTTTGCTGGTGGTGGCCTACGGTCTGGCGGTCTTCGCGTCACGTAAACTGGCACCCCTGCTGATGCGATTACTGACGCCCGAGGACGGGTCCACCACCATCCTGTCCAAGGTTCGCCGGTTCGCACGCATGTTCCTGCCCCTGCTGCTGCCCCTGCTTGCCTTTGTGTTCCTGTCCATCGGGGAACAGATCACCCGCTCGATCTTTGGGTCCGGCGCAGTGGTCGCCTTTGGCAAACGCGTGTTCCTGTTCCTCGCCGTGCGCGCCTTTGTGCGCGATATCCTGCACGACCCGTTCTTGCGCCTGCTGGGTCGCTACGTCGCAATCCCGGTGGCGGCCCTCTACACCATCGGCCTGCTGGAGCCGGTCACCGCTCAGCTGGACGCAACCGTGGTCCCCTTGGGCAACCTGTCGTTCTCGGTCCTTTGGCTGATCCGGTTCGCCGTGGTCGGCGGCGTGATCTTTTGGCTGGGCCGCTGGTCAAACGATCAATCCGCCAGCTACATCAAGGCCCAGGAAATGCGTCCCGCCACCCGGGAGCTGGCGGCCAAGGCTGCGGAAATCGCGATCTTCGGCCTCGCCTTCCTGATCGTGATGAACATCATGGGCGTGCCCCTGACGTCCCTCGCCGTGCTGACCGGGGCCTTGGGTGTGGGCATCGGCTTTGGCCTGCAGAAAATCGCGTCGAACTTCATCTCGGGCGTCATCCTCCTGCTCGAAGGGCAGGCCACCGTGGGCGATTTCGTCGAACTGGACGGCGGCGAGGCTGGCACGATCGTCAAGATGACCGCCCGCGCCGCGATCTTAGAGACCTTCGACGGCAAGTGGATCGTGGTCCCGAACGAAGACTTCATCGTTACCCGCGTCACCAACTACTCCGATGCCGGGTCCGCCAAACGATACGAAGTGGACTTCTCCGTCTCCTATGAAACCGATATCAACACAATCCCCGAGATTATCGGCAAGGCCGTCGCTGCCCACCCAGACGTCCTGTCCGAGCCCGAGCTGCCGGACGTCGAGCTGCGCGGCTTTGGCGACTTTGGCGTGGATTTCGCGGTGGAGTTCTGGTGCAACGGTCTGGACGACGGCAAGAACCGCTACACCAGCGATATCCGCTTCGTGGTCTGGAACGCCCTGAAAGACAACGGCATCAAGATCCCCTTCCCCCATCAGACGCTGGAGATTACCGGCGATCTGCGTACCCGTGGACGGTGAAACAGCCACAGACGCGCTGGTCATCGGCGCAGGCCCCGCCGGCCTGATGGCCGCCGAGACCTTGGCAGATGCGGGTCGCAAGGTCGTGATCTTGGATCAAAAACCCAGCCCTGCGCGCAAATTCCTGATGGCCGGAAAATCTGGGCTGAACCTGACCATGGCCAAACCGCTCTCCACCTTCGCCGCCCACTACGACACCGACTGGCTGGCCCCCATGCTGGCCACCTTCGGCCCCGCGCAAGTGCAAGACTGGGCGCGCGGTTTGGGTCAAGACATCTTCACAGGCTCCACTGGCCGGGTTTTCCCAAAGGTCATGAAAGCGTCTCCTCTTCTTCGCAATTGGCTCGCCCGTCTTGCGGACAAACAGGTCACCCTGCGCACCCGCCACCGCTGGACCGGATGGAACGGTAACGCGCTCACGTTCGACACCCCCACGGGCACCCAGAACATCACCCCCACTGTCACCGTACTCGCGTGCGGCGGGGCCAGTTGGGCGCGCTTGGGCAGCGACGGCGCATGGGCCGATTGGATGGACACCGCCCCCTTCCAACCGTCCAACGTAGGCCTGACGGTGCACTGGTCCGACCACATGTCCCGACACTTTGGCACGCCAATCAAGAACACTGGGTTAACGATCGACGGAAAAACCCACCGCGGAGAATTCACCCTCTCGGCCCGGGGACTTGAGGGCGGCGGCCTCTATGCTCTGTCCCCCGCCTTGCGCGCAGGCCACCCCCTCCACCTCGACCTGAAACCAGACATTAACCTTAACGACATCCGCGCCCGCCTCCAAAATCGTGGCAAGGCCAGCCTGCCCAACCATCTGCGAAAGGCACTGGGCCTGACCCCCGCCCAGATCGCTCTGCTGCAAGAATGGGGCCGCCCCCTACCCGATGACCTCGCCCCCCTGATCAAACACATTCCCGTTAAACACGATGGCTTCCGCCCCATGGACGAGGCGATTTCAACCACAGGCGGACTGCGCCGCACGGACCTCACCGACACATTGATGCTGCGCACCCGCCCCGGCACTTTTGCCTGTGGCGAGATGTTGGACTGGGACGCGCCCACGGGGGGCTACCTGATCACCGGATGCCTTGCCACCGGGCGACACGCCGGGCAGCACGCGGCCCAATGGATCGCATCGACCTAGCTTCATTGGGTTCCAAATACCCCGGAGTTTGAGGTGGAACCTCAACGCGCACGCGGCCCCCTCGATGGGGGTCGTGGGCGCGCCCCCGTCATAGGTTAACGCAAGAACAGTTTTGGCTCATGTGCACCGGCGTTTCTCGTTAACCTTTGGGCAGGGGGACCACCTCCGGCGCAGGCTCGTCGAACTCGAAGCTTTCCAGCCGGTCCGCTCGTTTTCCGGCCCGTTCCGCTGCCACCGATATGCCGTCTACATCCCGGCGGGCCTGATCAAAATGGGTCGACAGCTTCGCCGCCCGCTCCACCACAAGTTCCACATCCCGGTGCAGCATCGCCAACTGTTTGCGAATCTCGCCCGCCTGTTCCCGCATCCGCGCATCCTTCAAAATGGCGCGCATGGTGTTCAGGGTGGCCATACATGTTGTGGGGGACACGATCCAAACCCGCGCGGTGAACCCTTCGCGCACCAGTTCGGGGAAATTGGCGTGCAGTTCCGCATAGACCGCCTCGGACGGCAGAAACATCAACGCCCCATCCGCCGTTTCGCCTTCGATGATGTACTTGTCCGATATCGCGCGGATATGGGTCTTGATGGCAATGCGAAACGCCGTAACCGCCTGTTTCTTCTCTATTTCGCTGGCCGCACGGACCATGGCCTCAAAAGCTTCCAACGGGAATTTACTGTCGATCACGATGGGTCCGGGCGGGTTCGGCAGGTGGATCAGGCAATCGGCCCGCTTGCCATTGGACAGGGTCGATTGCAGGGCATAGCTGTCCGGGGGCAGGGCCTTGCTGACGATATCCGTCAACTGGATTTCCCCGAACGCCCCCCGGGTTTGTTTGTTCGACAGGATGTCTTGCAGGGACAGCACATCACCGGACAGCCTCTCGATCTTGGCCTGCGCCTTGTCAATCGTTTCCAACCGCTGCTGCAACTCACCTAATGACCGGGCCGTGCGGGTCGAAGTGCCGTGCAGGGTCTCGCCCATGGACTTTTGCACCTCTTCCAGACGCTGTTCCATGGTCTGCATCATCAAGGCCTGCGCCTTGGCTTGGGCGTCCGACACGGCTGTCAGCCCCCCGGTCAGCTGCATCTGACCATTGGCCAGCCCTTCGACCCGCTGGCTCAGGTGGCCCATGTGATGGGCCAGCGGGGCCACGGTCCGCGCCGCCCGGGCCGAGGCGCGCAGGGACAGGATCAGCAGCAGCAGGATCAGGGCCACAACCGCCCCACCGATCAGCGCGGCAAGGTGCAAAGGGTCAGACAGGTCAATTGTCATGTGCGGCCAAACAACCGTTCAATATCCGACAGTTGCAGATGCACATAGGTCGGACGTCCGTGGTTGCATTGGCCCGAATGGGGCGTTGCCTCCATCTCGCGCAAAAGGGCGTTCATCTCCTCCGGGCCCATGCGGCGGCCAGAACGGACGGACCCGTGACAGGCCATGCGGGACAGCACCGCCTCAATCCGGGCCTGCACGGTCAGGCTGTCGCCGGTGTCGTCCAACTCGTCCAAGATATCGCGCAGCATCGCCTCGGCGTTGACGGGGCCAAGGATCGCAGGGGTTTCCCGGACCGCCAGTGCACCGGGGCCAAAGGGTTCCAGCGTCAGGCCAAAGCGGCCCAGATCAAGCTCCATCAGGCGGGCGCAATCGCCCTGCGCCAATTCCACGATCTCGGGGATCAGAAGGGCCTGAGCCGCCACACCAGTCTCCGCCATCTGCCGTTTCAGCCGCTCATACACAAGGCGTTCGTGGGCGGCGTGTTGATCTACGATGACCATGCCCGTGGCGGTCTGGGCGATGATGTAATTCTCGTGCACCTGCGCGCGGGCGGCCCCAAGGGGGCGGTCGTCGGCGGGGGCAGGCGCGGCCGTCTCGAACCGGGCAGAGGGTTCGGCAAAGGCGGGCGTCTGCATCTGATAGGACAGGCTGCGCGCTTGGTCCGACGGGCGGTCCATCTGGTACACGGGGCGGACAGGCCCCTCTGGCTGCATGGCGCCCAAAGTCGCCGTGGCCACGGTGGTCGAGGCGCGGTGCCCCGCCCCGGCCAGCGCCTGACGCAGGCTGGACACGATCAGACTGCGCACGGCGGCAGGGTCGCGAAAACGGACCTCTGATTTGGCGGGGTGCACGTTGACGTCCACCCGTTCTGCCGGGCAGTCGATGAACAGCGCCGCCACCGGGTGCCGGTCGCGGGACAGAAAGTCGAAGTACGCCGCGCGCAAGGCCCCCAGCAGGACCTTGTCACGGACGGGACGGCCATTGACGAACAGGAACTGCGCCACCGCCGCCCCGCGTGAATAGGTCGGCAAGGCGGCATAGCCCGTCAGGCCGATGCCGTCCCGTTCCGCGTCGATGGGCAGGGCGTTTTCCGCGAACTCCGCCCCCAACACTTGTGACAAGCGCCCGTGCAGGGCGTCGAACAGGTCGCCCGATTGCGGGTCCGCGCGGAAGGTGACGCGGGGGGTATCGCCGGATAGGTCGCGCAGGGTGAAACCGACAAAGGGCTCCGCCATTGCCAACCGCTTGATCACGTCCGCCACCGCCTGCATCTCGGCTCGGTCCGTGCGCAGGAATTTCAGGCGCGCGGGCGTGGCGTAGAACAGATCGCGCAGCTCGACCACGGTGCCGGCGGACAGGGCGGCGGGGCGGGGCGCGTCGATGCGGCCCCCGTTGGCGCGCACCTCCATCGCCGTGTCGGAGCCGATGGCCCGCGAGGTGATGGTCAACCGACCCACCGCGCCCAAGGACGCCAGCGCCTCGCCCCGAAAGCCAAAGCTGTGGATGTTGGTCAGGTCCGACCCGTCAATCTTGGAGGTCGCGTGGCGCGACAGGGCCAAGGGCAGACTGGCGGCAGCGATCCCGTGGCCGTCGTCGGTGATGCGGATCAGGGTCTTGCCCCCCGCCACCACGTCCACGGATATGCGCCGCGCGCCTGCGTCCAGCGCGTTTTCCACCAACTCCTTCACCGCCGAGGCGGGGCGCTCGATCACCTCGCCCGCGGCGATGCGATTCACGGCAGCCTCGTCCAACTGACGAATGGCGGGTGCGGATATATTGCGGTCGGGGGCGTTCATGACCCAAGGGATAGCATGAACGCCCGCGATTCTAGAAGGGGCCGGATTCCAGATCTGTCGGCTGCCCCACGACGATGAAGTGCAGCGCGTCGGCGTCAAGGATACGGGCGGCGACCCGGTTCACATCCTCTAGGGTGATGGCGCGCACCTTGTCATTGCGCCCCGGGATGTAGTCGATGGGCAGGCCCGACGTCTGCATCCCTGACAGGATCCCTGCAATCCGGCTGTTCCCGTCAAAGCGCAAGGGGTAGGCCCCGGTGATGTAGGTGATGGCGCTGTCCAGTTCGGCCTGCGTCAGGCCGGTTTCGGCCATCTTGGCCCATTCGGTGCGGATCAGGTCGATGGCATCGCCCACGTTGTCGTTGGACATGGACGCCTGCCCCAGGATCGCGGCGGCATAGTCGCGGGGGACCATAAAGCTGCCGATGCCATAGGTCAGGCCACGTTTGACCCGGATCTCTTCGGTCAGGCGAGAGCCGAAGCCCCCCGCCCCCAGCACATGGTTCATCACCACAGCCGTCAGGTAATCGGGGTCATCAAACTCGATCCCTTCATGGCCAAACAGGATCACCGATTGCGGCGAGGGGAAGTCGATCACCGTCACACCGCCCGCCAACCCATGGGGCGCCTTGTCCGGCAGGGGCGTGTTGGACAGGGGCAGTTCGCCCAGCAGACGGTCCAGCAGGGGGCCAAGCTCCGCCGCAGAGATATCGCCCGTGACGCCGATGTGCATCCGGTCGCGCACCAGCGCACGCCGATGGGCGGCGCGCAGGTCGTCCACCGTCAGGGCGGCTACGGTTTCCGGCGTGCCTTCCATCTTGCGGGCGTAGGGGTGGCCCGGATAGGTCAGGGCCATCATCTGGGCGCTGGCGATTTCCTCGGGGTCTTGGGCATCGCTGGCAAGGATCGACAGAACCTGCCCGCGCACCCGTTCCACCGCGTCCTCGGCAAAGGTGGGATTGACCAAGGCCTCGCGCAGCAGATCAACGCTGGCGTCCCGGTTTTCGGTCAGGAACTGTGCGTTGATCGACACGGTATCGCGGAACGATTCAAAGCTCATGCGCGCGGCCAGGGATTGCACGGCCTCGGCAAAGGCTTGGTTGTCCATGTCGCCCGCGCCTTCCTCCAGCAGGCCCATCATCATGAAGGTCGCCCCCTGTTGGTCCGCCGGGTCCAGCACGGCACCGCCTACGATATTGATGTCGATGGCCATGAACGGGATCGAGGGTTCCTCGACCAGCCACGCCATGATCCCCCCGGGCGAGACGACGCGCTGGATCTCTACCTCCGCCTGTGCGGCAACGGGGGTGATCAGAAGGGCCGCGATACAGGTGCGCAGAAAGGTCATTGAGTCGCCTCCGTTTCAGGGCGGGACAGATAGGCGGTCACGGATTTCCGGGGGTCCAGAACCATGCGGCCCGCAGCGAGGATTTCCTCCTCGGTGATGGATTGCAGGATGTCGGGCCAGGCCTGCACATCCTCGACCGTCAGGCCTTGGGTCAGGGCCTGCCCATAGGCATTGGCCCGCCCCCGCAGACTGTCGCGGCCATAAATCTCGGTGGCACGCACCTGCGCCTTCAGCCGCTCCAGCTTGGCGCTGTCGATGCCCGCCTCGAAGAAAGTCTCTAGGGCGCGGTCCATATCCGCCTCAGCCTGTTCCAAGGTGCGGCCCGGGGTGGGCATGACGATCAAGCCAAAGGTCGTGTCGTCAAGGGATTGGCCGGAATAGAAGGCCGCCGTGTAAACAGCAGCACTTTCATCCTGTTGCAGCAGCTGTCCCATGTGGGACGTCGCACTGTCACCGCCCAGAAGGCTGGAAAACAGGGTCAGGGCCGCAGCGGTGCGTTGATCCCCGGGATCCCGTTCGGGGGCCAGATAGGTGCGCAGGACATAGGGGTTCGACACCCGCTCGTCCTGCATGTGGATGTAGCGGGCGGCGATCTGCGGCGGCTCTGCCACGCGGTCGCGGCGTTCCAACGTGGGCGACGGCGCGATGGGTCCATAATGCTCCTCGGCCAGCGCCTGCACCTCTGCCGGGTCCACGTCCCCCGCGACCACAAGCACGGCATTGTTGGGCGCATAATGCAGGGCATAGAAATCGAGGGCGTCTTGCAACGTCAACTCCTCCACCTCGTGCATCCAGCCGATGATGGGCCGACCATAGGCGTGGTTCAGGTATTGGGCCGCGCGCATCTGTTCGCGCAACAGGGCACCGGGGTTGCTGTCGGTCCGCTGGGCGCGCTCTTCCTTCACCACGTCCCGCTCCGTCAGCATGTCCTCGTCATCCAGCACAAGGTTGCGCATGCGGTCCGCCTCCAGCTGCATCATCAGGCCAAGCCGGTCCGAGGCGACACGCTGGAAATAGGCCGTGTAGTCATAACTGGTAAAAGCATTGTCGGACCCGCCCTGCGCCTCGACGATCGACGAAAACTCGCCCGGTGCCATGGTGTCGGTGCCCTTGAACATCAGATGTTCCAGAAAGTGGGCGATGCCGGATTTGCCCGCCACCTCGTCCGCCGATCCCACGCGGTACCAGACCATGTGGACGACAACCGGGGCGCGGGTGTCTTGAATCACCACGGCCTCCATCCCGTTGTCGAGGGTAAATGTCGTCACGCCATCCTCCGCCCATGCGGGCAGGGCCATGATCAGGGATGCGAGTGCTGCGATAATGCGCATGGGGCCTCCGGTCCGGTTATGCTGTGTCACAACATGGGCAAGGCCGCGCACAAGTCAACGCAAGCTACACGCGCTTGTGACCGGTCAGTCGCCCTGCGCCCCCTCGGGCGGGGCGGCAGGGGTGCGAATGCCCGCGTTGCGCAGGCGGCGCAATTCGGCGTGGTTGTCCAGCGACTGGGGTCGGTACGCGTTGAAATAGACGTTCACGTTGAACACACGTTCCAACAGCCGCCCGTCGTTCTGGCGGCGGAATTCAAGATCCTCGGCGGCCAGGGTGCCGCGAATGTCTTGCGTCACCCCGAACCGGGTGGCGCTGGCGACCAAGGCCCCGTTGCCCGCCGCACCGCGATCCGCGTTGCCCCCAAGGGCCGCCACAGCCTCGTCAAAGGGGGCGCGGTCACTGAGGTTGGTCCCACCGGGGGTGGGGGGCGGCAGGGTCGCATAATCCTCGGGCTGGACCAGCGGGCGCGTGGGCAGAATGGCAAATTCGTCCGGCGTGCCGTCCGCGGATCGGATATTCATCAACGCCGGGGTGTCGTTGCCACAGGCGCCCAGAATCATGGCCGCCGTCAGAACGCCAAAGGTGCGGTATGCTATGCGTGACATCTGCGCTGCCCTCACTATCGTGCCGTTACCTGCGTGTACCTCAAAGAACCGGGGGCGTCACGCCGCCTTTTTCTCGTCGGCAAAGATCACCAGCCCAAAAGCCCCGGCAAAGATGAAGACATCGGCGATGTTGAAGGTAAAGCGGTTGTCGATCCCGCAACACGACATGTTCAGAAAGTCCGCCACCGCGCCATAGATCACCCGATCCAGCGCATTGGCCAAGGCCCCGCCCACGATGAACCCGACCGAGATCAGGGTGACGGGCCGGGCCTGCCCCCGCGCCCAATAGACCAGCCAGCCCGAGACCCCCACCGCGATCACAATCAACACCCACCGCATGGCGGCGGCGCTGTCGGCAAACAGGCCAAAGTTGATGCCCGTGTTCCACCCCATGCGAAAGTTCAGATAGGGCGGAAACACATCCACCGCCAAGCGGGTTTGTAAATCCATCCAATGGACAACCCACAGCTTGGACAGCTGATCAATGGCAAAGGCCGCAAGGGCCGCGTAGAAAAGATGCTTCATAACGCCCCTGTACCCCAGTCAAAACGCACCGCCCACCCCCTCATTGTTCCAAAAATACCCTCGGGGGGTCCGGGGGCTGGCCCCCGGCGGGTCGTGCGCAGCGCGAAACCCTAGTGGCGGAAGTGGCGCATGCCGGTCAGGACCATGGCCAGACCGGCCTCGTCGGCGGCGGCGATGACCTCGTCGTCACGCATGGACCCGCCGGGCTGGATCACCGATGTGGCCCCCGCTGCCGCCGCTTCCAGCAGACCATCGGCAAAGGGGAAGAATGCATCCGACGCCACCGCGCTGCCTTTGGCAAGGCTTTCGGGCAGGCCCAGTGCCTTGGCCATGCGGTCTGCCTTGGCGGCGGCGATCAGGGCGCTGTCCAGACGCGACATCTGCCCCGCGCCCACACCCACGGTGGCCCCGTCCTTGACGTAGACAATGGCGTTGGACTTGACGTGCTTGGCGACTTTCCACGCGAACAGCAGATCGCGCATCTCGTCCTCGGTGGGGGCGCGTTTGGTCACCACCCGCAGGTCATCAAGGCCAACGAACCCTGTGTCCTTGTCCTGCACCAACATGCCGCCCGCCACCTGTTTGTAGGCCCGCAAAGCCGCCCGCATATCCGGCAGTCCGTCCGTGGTCAGCAGGCGCAGGTTCTTCTTCTTGGCGAAGATCTCGCGCGCAGCATCGTCGGCCCCGGGGGCGATGACGACTTCGGTAAAGATCTCGGTGATCTGTTCCGCCGTGGACGCGTCCAGCGGTTGGTTCAGGGCCACAATCCCGCCGAACGCACTGGTCCGGTCGCAATCAAACGCCTTTTGGTAGGCCTCGGTCAGGGTCGCGCCCTGAGCCACGCCGCAAGGGTTGGCGTGTTTGATGATCGCACAGGCGGGGCCATGGGCGGGATCAAACTCTGCCACCAGTTCAAAGGCTGCATCGGTGTCGTTGATGTTGTTGTACGACAGCTCTTTGCCCTGATGCTGGGCGGCGGTGGCCACGCCCGGACGCGCGCTGCCATCGGTGTAGAAGGCCGCGTTCTGATGCGGGTTCTCGCCGTAGCGCAGGCTTTGGGCCAGCTCCCCGGCGACCACCACGCGGCGCGGGGTGTCCTCGCCAATTGCCCCGGCCATCCAGGTGCTGACAGCGGCGTCATAGGCCCCGGTGCGCGCATAGGCGATCTGGGCGTGGCGCTGGCGGAAGGCCAGCGTCGTCTGCCCGTCGCCCGCGTCCAATTCAGCCAGCAGGGCGTCGTAATCCTGCACATCCACAATCGTCGTGACGAACCCATGGTTCTTGGCCGCCGCGCGGATCATGGCGGGGCCGCCGATGTCGATATTCTCGATCATCTCGGCATAATCCGCCCCGCGCGCCAGCGCCGCTTCGAACGGATACAGGTTCACGACCAGCAGGTCGATCTGGCCGATCCCGTGGTCCTGCATCGCCGCCACATGGTCAGGGTTGTCACGCAAGGCCAACAGGCCGCCGTGGACGGCGGGGTGCAGGGTCTTGACCCGCCCATCCATCATCTCTGGAAAGCCCGTCACATCGGCCACGTCCCGCACGTCCAGCCCGGCGTCCCGCAGGGTCTTGGCCGATCCACCAGTAGACAGCAGCTCCACCCCCCGCGCGGCCAACGCCTGTCCCAGTTCGACCAATCCGGTCTTGTCAGATACGGAAATCAGCGCGCGGGTCACAGGCACGAGGTCGGTCATGGGGCAGGTCCTTTGGTTCTACGAATGACCGGGGCCGTCGTGGGCCTTGGTCAGGGTCCAATCAATGCTGGCCGCATACTGTATCTGGCGGGCCGTTAACACGATCTGTTGTGTCGCACGTGGTTTCAGACGGCTGGGGTCCAGATAGACCGAGGGTTCCAGCGTCATCGCCTGCGCGCGAGGGGCGCGGAACACCCACACCTCGCCGCTGATCAGCGCGATAGAGATCGCCCGCCCCCCCAGATCGACACTGGCGTCCGCATCCGGGTGCAGGTGAAAGCGCACCTGAAACGGGATGCCTTGCAGCTTGACGGCGTCCATCGCCTTGCTGAACCGGTCCTTGTCGCGGCTGGACACGGCGCGCAGGCTGTCCTCGCCCTCCAGAGTGCGGCCATCCACGGACAGGATCAGGCGGCGCAGGTGCGTCAAGCCGTGGCTGGGCACATAGCCATCGTGGGACAGGATCAGGGCGCTGGCCTTCCGGTTGCCGGTCTTTTGCGCCGTCACTTTGCGCGGGGTCTGGATCAGGGGCGCCATGGGACCATCGGGGGTCATAACGGTCCCCCCGATCCTTGCGGACGAATAGCGTTCCAGCGACAGGGTCGAATGGCTGGCCGTGGCCCGGGCCGCCCGCGCCCAATCAGCCCCGAAATACCGCCCCGGTCCACAGTTCACGATCAGGGGGCAGGTGCCCGAGGACACCTCGAACGCCAGCGTGGAGGCATGGGCCGTCCCACTGCGCAAGGGTGGGGTGTCGGCGTCCACGACAACGGCGGTGCGTCCGTGTTGCAACGTGGCGAATCCCATGGCTGGACCTGTGGCCGCCGGGGTGCGCACGCCGCTGGTCACAAGGGCCTTGTCCAACTTGCCCGCAACACCCGGACCACCGCCGTGGAACCGGGCCAGCGCCCCATCCGTGTGACGCAGGGCGCGCAGGGTGGGCACGATACGCTCCATCGCGGCGTCGATCGGGTCGGGCACCACGGACCGGGCATCGGCCAGCGCAACCTTGGCCCATCCCAGCAGGGTGAACAGCTCCAACAGCTCTTCCGGATTGCGAGAGGCAAGGCCCCCGTCCGCGCTGATATCGTCGGTGACCGTGTCGGCCAACGCTTCGGCGGCGCGGTGGCGCAGGGGTTCCAACCCCTCCAGCGTCAGGCCGGCGTAGATCAGGCCCGTCAAGGCCTCGACCCGGGGCAGGCCGCGGGGGCCGCGGGGCCATTCGCGGGCCAGATAATTGGCCTGCCGGGTCAGGGACAGGAAAAGCCGCCGCTGGCCCGCGCTTTCCATCTGGGACAGCACAAAGGGCGCGTGTGTGATCAGGTGGATCAGGCGACGCCCCGTCAGCGCAGGGGTCCAGCCCGGCCCGCGCCCGGTGCCATAGCGCGTGATCCAATCCTGCAACCACACCTGCGCCAGCGCGCGGGCCTCCGCGTCGCCCACAGCCGCCAGATCCGACAGCCAGTCAAAGCCCTGCACCTGACGGGCCCACATGGGGTTGGGGGCGGGAACGGACCACAGGGACGCACCGGGGCGTTCCAGCAGGACCCCCGCAAACAGCAGGTTGCCTGCCATCAACTGCCGCCCCCGGGCGTAGGACCCGATGGCCTGAGGTTCGGGATAGCTGACCAGCGCGCGGGCCACACGCCCGGGCCGTGCGCGCAGCACCCGCCAGCGGCGGGCGGCGGCGGCAAGGCGGGCGCGGGTCAGGGTTGGCATGGGCGGCTCTGTCTGTTGGTTCAGGCTAACTTAGGACGGCACGCGCAGCTTGGCTATGTAGAACCCATCCATCCCGCCCTTGTCCGCCCACAGATCGGGCAACAGACGCAGGCCATGGGCGCTGGCGGTTTCGGGGGGTAGGCCAAGGGCGGCAGGGTCCAGCGGTTCGGCCCGCAAGCCCGGGTTGCGCTTCAACGCCGCCGAGACCTGATGCTCCCCCTCCACAGGCAGAAGGGAGCAGGTGCAATACACCAGCGTGCCGCCGGGTTTCACAAACGTCAGCGCCCGGTCCAGCAGTTGGTACTGCAACTTGGTCAGCGCCTCGATCTCGGCCTTACTGCGCAGGTGCGGCAGGTCGGGGTGGCGGCGGATGGTGCCCGTGGCCGAACAGGGCGCGTCCAGCAACACCGCATCGAACGGCGCATCCGGGGTCCAGCCCATGGCGTCAGCGGCCACGATGTCTGCCTGTAGCCCCGTGCGGGTCAGGTTCTGGGACAGGCGGCGCAGGCGTCCGGCGGACACGTCCAGCGCCGTGACCTGCGCCCCGGCGGCGGCCAGTTGCATGGTCTTGCCCCCGGGGGCGGCGCACAGGTCCAGCACACGCAGGCCCGCAACGTCCCCCATGGTGCGCACAGGCACGGCGGCGGCGGCGTCTTGCACCCACCACGCGCCTTGCGTGAACCCCGGTAGGGCGGTGACTTGTCCCGCCTTCGCGCGCAGGGACCCGGTGGGCAGAACCTCGCCCTCCAACCCCTCGGGGCGGTCGCCGCGCAGGGTCAAGTCAAGGGGTGCGCCCGCAAGGTGGGCGTCTTCGATGGCGTTCAGACGGTCCTGCCCATGGGCCTTGGCGACCATCGCGCGCAGCCACGGGGGCAGGGTCGCGGGGGGCAGAGCGTCCCAGCCCGCCTGATCCTCGGCCAATTTGCGCAGGATCGCGTTGACCATGCCACTGGCGCGCGCGGTCTTGGGCACCTCGTTGGTCAGGGACACGGCGGCATGCACCACACCGTGGGCGGCCCCCCCGTCAAGGCGCAGCTCTGCCACCGCCAGACGCAGTACTTGTTGGACGCGCAGGGGCGGGCGGCGCGTGATGTGGGGGCGCAGATAGGCGTCGATCCGCGCCAAGTGGCGCAGGACCAGCCCGGCCAAGCGCATGGCGCGCGCCTCGTCGGGGCCGTCCACGCGCAACCCGCTGGCCGCCTCGGTCAGCATCTGTTTTTCCAACAGCACGGCATGCAAAAGGCGCAAAGCAGCGCGGCGGGCGTCTAGGTCACTGGCCATGGAGGTCCTTTAACGGTGTAGGCTTGAGTAAAAGCATCTGCGGCGTATATCAAAGCCTATGACCGATACAACCGACCCCATCCCCGCACAGCCTAAGGAAACCGAGGCAGAGCGGCGCGCCAAACTGCCCGACATCGCCCGCAAAGCTCTGGAGGAAGCGGACGCCCGCAAAGCCGCCGCTGCCGCACAGGCGCTTCCGACGGAACTGGGGGGCCGCGACGGCCCCGATCCCGTGCGCTACGGCGATTGGGAAAAGAAGGGCATCGCCATCGACTTTTAACGCAGGCGCAGGTCTGCGGTGTCGCCCGTGCCCTTGTCCGCGATGAAACGCACCGTGTTGCCGCGCACCTTCACCATCTGGCAGTTGCGGGGCAACACCTCGTTCCCGTAGGACAGCGTGCGGCAGAAAAAGCCGTCCTCCCACGACCAATCGCCCGCGACCCGGCGACCAAAGGCGTTGCCCGTGATCTCGCCGTCCTCGGCCACGTCAAGGCTGATGCCAAGGCGGGTCAGGGATTTGCCCGTGACCATCTGCACAAATTCGGATTTGTCCGGGATCCGGTCAAAGCTGTCGCTGGCAAAGGCCCCGGGCGCGGGCGCCATGGCAAACACCGCAACCACACCGAACGCCGCTGCAAAAACCCAATCACGCATCGTCTAACCCCGTATTGTTTGTCCTTCCTACGGGCCAAACACGGGGTTGGATCACTTTAGGCCCAAAACATCCAACATATCGAAGGCACCGGGCCCCCGGCCCTGCCCCCATAGCGCGGCCTTGAGCGCCCCGCGCGCGAACACAGACCGGTCGCTGGCCACATGGCGCAGGGTGATCCGTTCGCCGTCGGCGGCAAACATCACGTCGTGTTCCCCGATGATATCGCCGCCCCGGATGGCGTGAAACCCGATGGCACCCCGTTCCCGGGCACCGGTGATCCCGTCGCGCGCCCGGTCCGACACCGTGTCCAGATCCACGCCGCGCCCCTGGGCCGCCGCCTCGCCCAGCATCAACGCCGTGCCCGAGGGCGCATCGACCTTGTGGCGGTGGTGGCCCTCGATCACTTCGATGTCGTAATCCTCGTCCAGGGCGGCGGCCACTTGCCGCACAAGCGTGGTCAACAGGTTCACGCCCAAGGACATGTTGCCCGCGCGCACAATAGTGGCATGGCGGGCGGCACGGTCCAGCACGTCGATATCATCCGCCGACAGACCCGTGGTGCCGATCACATGGACGGCGCGGGCCTGGGCCGTCAGTTCGGCCATGGCGACCGTGGCGGCGGGCGAGGTGAAATCAATCACCGCCTGAGCATCCTTGACCACCTCGATCGGGTCGTCGGTCACGGGCACGCCAGTGGCACTGCCGCCCATACACTCCCCCAGATCGCGCCCGGCCCAACCGTGGCCCGCCCGTTCCGTGACCCCCACAAGGCGGCACGCATCGCTGGCCTGCACCACCTGGATCAACATTTGCCCCATGCGGCCCGACCCGCCCATGACCACTATGCCCGGTTTATCGCTCATGCGTGCCTCCTTCGCGTTTCGCCTGTCTTGCGCAATTGCTTGCGCGGATGCAACGCTGGGCTTATGTGCCGGGGACTGGATAGGAGTGCACATCATGGGCAAAAAACGGTTTTCCGAGGGCGCAGGGCCAAGCCAGCGTCAGTTGCGCGTGGGCGAAGTCATCCGCCGCACCCTGTCCGAGGTCCTGTTGCGCGGCGACGCCCATGACCCCGAATTGACCCAACTGTCGATCACCGTGTCCGAGGTGCGCGTGACGCCCGACCTGCGGATCGCCACCTGTTTCGTGCTGCCCCTGGGCGGCAAGCAAAAGGCCGAGGCCATCGCCGCCCTGGCCCGCAACAAGGGCGAATTGCGCACGCTGGTGTCCAAGGGTCTGACGATCAAACACGCCCCCGAGCTGCGGTTCCTGATTGACGAAACCTTTGACCGGATCGACGAAACCCGCGCCTTGCTGGACTCCGACAAGGTGCGTCAGGATCTGGACAAGTGATCCGCGCGGCACTGGCGTGGCTGGTGCTGGCGGTCCCCGCGCTGGCCTGCGAACCGGTCCAGCATCGCGGGCAGGCCTTCACGGTGTGCGAGGTCGCGGCGGGCCAACGGATCGAGCTTGCCTTGCGCGGCGCGGACGGCCGCATCCTCGGCGCCTTCAGCCGGATCGAAACCGACGGCCAGATCGCCTTTGCCATGAATGCCGGGATGTACCACCCCGACCGCGCGCCGGTCGGTCTGTACATCGAAGACGGGGTTCAGGAAATGCGGCTGATCACATCCGACGGGCCGGGCAATTTCGGGATGCTGCCCAACGGGGTGTTCTGCGTGACCGAAAACGGGGGACTCGTGCGGGAAAGTGCACGGTTCGCGCGCGACTTGCCACAATGTGTGCACGCGTCGCAGTCCGGGCCGATGCTGGTGATCGACGGCGCGTTGCACCCCCGGTTTCTGCCCGACAGCACCTATCGCAACATCCGCAACGGGGTCGGGGCCAGCGAGGACGGCAGCCGCGTTGTCTTTGCAATTTCGGACACGCCCGTGACGTTTCACGAATTGGCCACCCTGTTCCGCGATGTGATCGGGGTGCCCAATGCGTTGTACTTTGACGGGCGCGTCTCGCGGTTGTATGCGCCGGGTATCGGGCGCAACGATCCCGGTCTGCCCCTTGGACCCATGGTCGCGGTGATCGACCCCGAATAATGTTAGAGTATTGATATGGCACGCAAAAAGAAGGGTCGCCCGGTTCACGGATGGCTGATCATCGACAAACCCGCAGGGGTCACATCCACGTCCGTGGTGGGCAAGGCCCGCTGGGCGTTGCAGGCGCAAAAGGCCGGTCACGCGGGCACCCTGGACCCGGCAGCGACCGGTGTTTTGGCCGTGGCCTTGGGCGAGGCGACCAAGACGGTGCCCTATGTGACGGACGCGCTGAAATGCTATCGCTTTGTGGTGAACCTCGGGGCCGCCACTACGACCGACGACGCCGAAGGCGAGGTGATCCAGACCGCCGACACCCGCCCCTCTGACGCCGAAATCGAGGCCGCGCTGGAAGGGTTCCGCGGCGAAATTATGCAAGTACCACCGCAGTTTAGCGCCGTTAAGGTTGATGGCGAACGCGCCTACGATCTGGCCCGCGAAGGCGAGGCGATGGACCTGGCCGCCCGTCCGCTTTGGGTCGACAGCCTTGACCTGATCGCCCGCCCCACCCCCGACACGGTCGAACTGGAAATGGTTTGCGGCAAGGGCGGCTATGTGCGGTCCATCGCCCGGGATCTGGGTACTGCTCTGGGTTGTTTGGGCCACGTCGCATGGCTGCGTCGCACTTGGTCCGGCGCGTTCGAGGCCGAGGACGGCCTGGCCTTCGATCAATTGGATGCATTGGCCCAAGACCCGGAATTAGACAAACATATCAAACCCTTGGAATGGGGTCTGGCCGATCTGCCCGAGGTGCCCTGCACCGCCGAGGCCGCCGCCAAGATGCGCAATGGCAACCCCGGTATGGTCCTGACAGCGGACGTGGACTACGGCGACGAATGTTGGGCCTCTCTGAACGGGCAAGCCGTGGCGGTGGGGGTGTTCAAGGCTGGTGAGCTGCACCCCTCACGCGTGTTCCAGACCTTTCAATGACGCTGATCACGCGCAGTCACACCAAGGGGGATGCACCATCTGTTGCGGTTTACTCGCCCTGTGAACACTATCGCTATGCCCTGACCCGGGTGTGGGACCCGGCGGGCAGTCGGGTGAATTTCCTGATGCTAAACCCCTCGACCGCGACCGAGGTGCAGAACGATCCCACCGTGGAACGCTGCGAACGTCGGGCGCGGGCCTTGGGGCATGGGGCGTTTCGGGTCACCAACATCTTTGCATATCGCGCCACGGATCCGCGCGACATGCGTGCGCAAGACGATCCCACCGGCCCCGACAATGACGCCGCCATCCTCGAGGCCGCAACATGGGCCGGCCACGTGATCTGCGCCTGGGGCACCCACGGCGCGCACCGAAATCGCGGTCCCGAGGTGGAAAACCTGCTACGCGCCACGGGCCTGCCCCTGTATCACTTGGGCCTGTCCAAGGCGGGCCATCCCAAGCACCCCCTCTATATCAGTTACGCCAAGCAGCCGGAACCGTGGGGGACGTGTGAACGGCCCCAAAACGAGGTGAGACCATGAGCGAGCTTCCCGGACTGACCCGAACAGACGTTATAGTGGATGGGGTACGTTTGGCCGTGCGGCACGGCGGAAAAGGTCCAACGCTGGTCCTTTTGCACGGTTTTCCGCAGAACCACCGATGCTGGGCGAAGGTCCTGCCCGATCTGTTTCAGCATTTTACCTGTGTTCTGCCAGACTTACGCGGTTACGGGGACAGCGCCGCACCTGCCAACGATGCGCAGCACAGGACCTATTCCAAACGGCGCATGGCCTTGGATGTCGTTGGCATCATGGATGCATTCGATATCCCTAAGGCGCGGATACTAGGTCACGACCGCGGGGCACGGGTGGCCTATCGGATGGCACTGGACCACCCGGACCGTGTGATGCGTCTTGGCATTATTGAAGTGGTCCCAACTGGCGACTTTTGGGCACACTGGTCAGCAGAACTCGCGATGAAGGCCTATCATTGGACCTTTCTTGCGCAGCCTGCCCCCTTACCAGAGCGTATGATCAATTCTGATCCGACGGCCTATATCGAATGGACTTTGCGCAGTTGGGTTTTGGGGGCAGACATGGGCGTGTTCCCAACCGCCAGTTTGGACAGCTATCTTGCGCAAGCCAAAGACCCCGCGCGGATTGCGGCAATGTGTGCCGACTATCGCGCCGGTGCAACATTTGATCGGGAACTGGACGACGCGGATCGCGCGAATGGGCGCACGATTGATATCCCCACATTGTTCATTTGGGCCCAGGCCGGGTTTCCGGCGCAAACGGGGGACGCGCCGGGCTGTTGGCGGGCGTGGGCGCCGTACTTGACAGATCACTCCATCACGTGCGGGCACTTTGCGATGGAAGAGAACCCGGGGGCCGTTGTCGATGTGGCCCTTCCGTTTTTCAAGGCGACGTAGAAAAGGCCCGCGCATCGGATGCGCAGGCCTTCGTAGTAGAAAGACAGAATGTGCTAGCTGGCGGCAGGTAATACGGGAACCAGCGTTACATCTGCAGCGCTGATCGTTCCGGTTCCGCGTACAATGGCCACGGCTTGGCCGTCCGCGATCACGATCGTGCCTGTACCGCCATCCGCTTCGGGTGCGAAAGTGATGACCGGGACGGCTGCGTCGCTGGCGTAAGTGACCTGCAAGGTCTCTGTCCCGGCGACAAAATCCGTCAAAACCGGCGCGTTCGCTGCCGTCACGTAGGTCCCTGTGCTGAAGGTGTCCGTACCTTCGCCCCCGGTGGCCTGATCCCCGTCACCGATCACGATGCTGTCGTCACCAGCGCCGCCATCAATTGTGTCGGCTTCGGTTTCCAGCACCTCTAGATCGAACGCGCCGTTGATCGTGTCATTGCCTGCACCGCCTTCCAGCACATCAATGCCGGAGCCGCCCAGCACGAGGTCATCGCCATCGTTGCCCGTGACCAGGTCGTTGCCCGCATCCCCCGACACGACATCGTCAGCCGCGCCACCTTGGATGGTATCATCGCCCTCCCCACCATTGACGAGGTCGTTGCCGAAGCGCCCGAATAGAACGTCATCTCCGTCCCCGCCGATCACGGTATCGCTGCCGGAACCGCCGTCGATTACGTCATCTCCAACGCCACCATCTGCGATATCGTCTTGGTTGCCGCCCGACAGCGTGTCATTGCCAACGCCACCAAGCAGGCTGTCCGAACCACCCTGACCAACAAGGGAGTCATTGCCCGCGCCGCCTTCGATGGTGTCATTGCCCACCTCACCACGCAGAACATCAGCGCCTTCCGCGCCAAAGATCAGGTCAGCACCGTTGTTGCCATCAATCGTGTCGTTTCCGCTGTCGCCGGAGAGGGTGTCTTCGCCATCGCCCCCGGCAAGTTTGTCATTGCCGAAACCGCCGGACAGCGCATCATCACCAGCCCCACCGTTAAGGGAGTCAAAGCCGGTACGCCCAAACAGAAAATCGTCATCATCGCCGCCGAACAGCGTATCGCCGTCGCCGCCACCATCTAGCGTATCTGCGCCCGCGTTTCCGCTGATCAGGTCAGCACCGGCGCGACCCAAAAGCCGGTCGTCGCCCGCATCTCCACCGATGGTATCGTTGCCGGAAAGTCCATCAAAGAGATCCCCTTCAGGCGTACCGGCGAAAAAGTCATCGCCATTGGTTGCAGGGTTCTCGGATTCAGCTGGAAGCGTCACACCGCCGGAATCATTGTCATCCCCTCCGAGGCCATCAACGAGCAACGACAAGGCAAGTACGGCACCAAGACCAATAAGCAAAAACATTTACGACTCCATCAGCGGGGGTTCAATTCTTGACGTCTAGGGTGCACATTCGCGGTCGGTTTGTCCATGAATTTCAAGATATCCGCCGTATTGTCAGGTACTTGGCAGACTGGTTGTTTCCAAAAGCAATCCAATGCGCGCCTAGCCACCTGACAGTTTCAACAACCACCATCACAGATCCAGTGGAACGAACCGAACGGCTGTGAGTGGCAGTTCTACAAGGCCTGATAGATGGGCAACCTCGAATCCATCAAGCAAGACGGAAATGCCACCATCAGCGTCGATGGTCGTGATGTCGGGCAGCGCTGCGCCGGCGGGAATAGCGAGCAGAAGTTCGTCCTGAAATGGGTCAAAGTCCGTGATCGTTGGGGCGTCATCATCCACGTAAAGTCCGGTGACAAATTCATCCGATCCTGCGCCGCCCGTAGCAATATCTGCCGCACCAAGGACCAGCACGTCGTCACCGATCCCACCGATCAAAAGATCGGCATCATCGCTTTCATCCCACGCCGACCCGCTGTTGGCCGCAAATGTACCGTCGAGCAAGTCATTGCCAGCACCACCCATAAGGGTGTCATTGCCCATTTGACCGAACATCCGATCATCGCCCTCATCGCCCAGAACAAGGTCGTCGCCAACGCCGCCCACGACAAGATCATCCCCTGCCCCGCCAGCCACGGTGTCATCACCATCACCACCGTCCACGACATCGCTGGCATAACCACCGCCAAGGCTGTCGTCGCCAGCATCCCCTGTGATCAGATCCCTGCCCATGCCACCGGACAGCGTGTCGTCGTCGCCGTTACCAACCAGCCAATCACCGGCGTCTGTACCCGCAATATCGTCCGGCTGTTCGGTGCCCAAAAAGGCTGGCTCGTTCATCAAAAGGCGCTGGAACAGATTACCTCCGGCCCCGTCAGAGATGTTCTTTCCATAGACCTGATCAACCGCCTCCGGCTGGCCGGGCAGGTCGGGTACAAAGCTGTCGGCGCTGAAAAACGGCACCATCATGGGCTGGGTTTGCGGCGGTGCGAGGTCATCCCCGGAATCGCCGGGAATTGGCTGTGGGCTAGGCGCGGGAAGATCGTCGGGTTCCTGCACCAACTCCGGCGCGGACCAGAAGGTATCAACCGGCACAACCTCCGGCTCTGGCGCGTCCTGCAGATCTTCGACGTCGGGGGCCTCTGCCGTATCTTCGTTGCCCGAATCCGATGGGGTCAGCGCCACGGCACCTGCCAACAAAAGACTGATCAGCCCAGCAAACATGAACATTTCAACACCTCGACCTACGCAGCCCACCATGGGTCTTTTACAATGCGTGGCGTCATTGTGATACAAACCAACGTTTAATTGGTTAACGCGCACTTTGGTCTTTTCAAATGAAGGGGGTGGGGCTATACGCGCCCATCTCTCGGCCCTGCTGGACGACATCCCGGCCTGCGCCTTCACCCTTAGACAAGGAGACCCCGATGTCGATCACTGCTGAAGAAAAAGCCCGCTTGATGAAAGAATTCGCAACGAAGGAAGGCGACACAGGTTCGCCCGAAGTTCAGGTTGCAATCTTGACCAGCCGCATCGCGACGCTGACCGAGCACTTCAAAAGCCATAAGAAAGACAACCACTCCCGCCGTGGTCTGTTGAAGATGGTGGCCCTGCGCCGGAAACTTTTGGACTACACCAAGTCCAAGGACGAGGCACGTTATCAAGACCTGATCAAACGTCTGGGCATCCGTCGCTAATCGACACTGCCTTTTAGGAAATGCAAACGCCCGCCGGTCCCCGCGCGGGCGTTTTTCTTTGCTTCCCAAACCGCTTAAACCCCTCTATACGCGCGCTATCTGAGACGTGACGCACTAACCCCGGCGCATGGTTATGATCAGGGGTGCGGTGGCAATGGGGCCGCCGATATACACGGAGGACCGGGCAGGGGCCCGGAGCGCCTCCACACAGGAAACTATGATGTTCAAAGTTGTGAAAAAAGAAATGGAGTGGGGTCACGACACCCTCACTCTGGAAACAGGTAAAATTGCGCGCCAGGCAGATGGTTGCGTGATCGCAACCTATGGCGAGACGTCCGTGATGGCCGCCGTCACCTTTGCAAAGGCGCAAAAGCCGGGCCAGGATTTCTTCCCCCTGACCGTGCACTACAATGAAAAATACTACGCCGCGGGCAAAGTCCCCGGTGGTTTCTTCAAGCGTGAGGCCCGCCCCACCGAGAAAGAAACGCTGACATCCCGTCTGATTGACCGGCCCTTGCGCCCTCTGTTCGTCGATGGTTTCAAGAACGAAGTTTTGGTGATCTGTACCGTTCTGTCCCACGATCTGGAAAACGACCCTGATGTTGTGGCCATGATCGCAGCCTCTGCCGCGCTGACCATTTCCGGCGCGCCGTTCATGGGCCCGATTGCCGGTGCTCGCGTTGGTTTCGTCGATGGCGAATACGTGTTGAACCCCGCCGTGGACGACATGCACGACCTGCGCAACAACCCAGAACAACGCCTCGATCTGGTTGTCGCCGGCACCAAAGACGCCGTGATGATGGTCGAATCCGAAGCCTATGAGCTGTCGGAAGCCGAGATGCTGGGTGCAGTGAAATTTGGTCACGACCAGATGCAGCCCGTTCTGGACCTGATCATTGATCTGGCCGAAGACGCCGCGAAAGAGCCGTTTGACTTCCAAGCGCCGGACTACAGCGACCTGTTCGCTGCCGTAAAGGCTGCCGGTGAAGAGCAGATGCGTGCCGCTTATGCGATCACCGACAAGCAAGAGCGCACCGCCGCCGTTGCCGCCGCCAAGGAGGCCGTGAAGGCCGCCCTGACCGAAGAGCAACTGGCCGACGAGAATCTGGGCACCGCCCTGAAAAAGCTGGAATCGGCTGTTCTGCGTGGCGACGTGGTGAAATCCAAGCGCCGCATCGACGGGCGTGCCTTGGACGAGGTGCGTGACATCGTATCCGAAACGGGCCTTCTGCCCCGGACCCACGGTTCCGCCCTGTTCACCCGTGGCGAGACCCAAGGTCTGGTCGTGACCACGCTGGGCACCGGCGATGATGAACAGTTCATCGACGCCCTGCACGGCAACTTCAAATCCAACTTCCTGCTGCACTACAACTTCCCTCCCTACTCGGTGGGTGAGGTTGGTCGCTTCGGCCCTCCCGGTCGTCGTGAAATCGGTCACGGGAAACTGGCGTGGCGTGCCTTGCAAGCGGTTCTGCCCGCGGCAACAGACTTCCCCTACACCGTGCGTGTGGTGTCGGAGATCACGGAATCCAACGGCTCTTCCTCTATGGCGTCTGTCTGTGGCGGTTCCCTGTCCATGATGGACGCAGGCGTTCCGTTGAAAGCACCGGTTGCCGGTGTGGCCATGGGTCTGGTGATGGAAGACGACGGTGACTTCGCCGTGTTGACCGACATTCTGGGTGACGAAGATCACCTTGGCGACATGGACTTCAAAGTGGCCGGGACCGAAGCGGGGATCACCTCCCTGCAGATGGACATCAAGATCGCAGGCATCACGCCCGCCATCATGGAACAGGCGCTGGAGCAGGCCAAAGCAGGCCGTATCCACATCCTGAACGAGATGTCCAAAGCCATCACCGGCGCGCAGGAATTCTCTGTCCATGCCCCGCGCATCGAGACGATGCAGGTACCCACCGACAAGATCCGTGAAGTCATCGGGTCCGGCGGTAAGGTCATCCGCGAGATCGTGGAAGTGTCTGGTGCCAAGGTCGACATCAACGACGACGGCATCATCAAGATCGCCTCGCCGAATGGTGAAGCCATCCAAAAGGCCTATGACATGATCCACTCGATCGTGGCAGAGCCTGAGGAAGGCAAGATCTACAAAGGCAAGGTCGTGAAGATCGTCGATTTCGGCGCCTTCGTGAACTTCTTTGGCAAGCGCGACGGTCTGGTCCACGTCTCCCAGATCGAAAACCGCCGTCTGTCCCACCCCTCGGACGTCCTCAAAGAGGGGCAAGAGGTGCAGGTAAAACTGCTGGGCTTCGACGATCGCGGCAAAGTCCGGTTGGCCATGAAAATGGTGAACCAGGAAACCGGCGAAGAGCTGACCAAAGAAGAGATGGATGCCGCCAAGGAAGGCTAAGCGCCCTTCTGTAGGGTGGGACTTGTCCCACCGCACGTCTCACGAAAACCCCGGTGGAAACACCGGGGTTTTTTGTTTCTGCGCCCAAAAATTGCCAAGCTTTTGGGGCATTACGTATCGCAAATGAGACGTGTGCAATGCTCTTAATGGACGAATCCGGAGCTGTAGCCGTGGATTGGGTCGTACTGACGGCTGGTCTCGTGGGTCTTGGACTTGCAACAATGGGCGTGGTCGGAAGTGGTGTTGAAGACGCCAGCGGTGACGTGGGCCAACAGTTGTACCGCGGGATCGTATCGCCTTACTTTCCTGGCTCTCTTGAACACTTCCAAGACGTCACGCCTGTCACCGGATGTGGGATTGGCGGTGATGATCCGTTTGTTGAATACGGACAAAAATGGGCTGATGCTGGATCAACGCTCGGTAGGGTTGGCAACGAAAATGGCTTCAACGCTGGGACATTGGAATTCTGGAACGACACCTATGGCGCGATGACACCACAAGAGCGGGCAGCGGAGTTGGCCACGCTAAACACCGCGGCTGCGGATCATTTTGACCCAGCCCTTGGTCTCGATGTGAATGGGCTGGTTAATGACAGCAGCGACGGTGTTAAAAACCCGTTCCGCCATGTTGTCCAAACGCTGATCTTGGAATGCTGGGACAGCTAGGAGCGCTGTCTGCACCACACCGTCCAGACGCCAATCACCAAGGCTCCGATCCCCGCGAGATAGGCAACCGGTCCCGTACCGTCATTTTGGATGACAATCGCAACGAGTGCCCAGACCAGTACGCCACCGTAGGCCCAACTTGGCCGGAGGCGCAAAACAACCATCCCAACCGTCAACGCAATCAAAAGCGCGACGATGGCCCAGCCGATTTGGCCAAAGGGTGGTAATCCAAACCCTGCCGTGACCAATCCGATAGACACCGACGAGGCCGCCGTCAGCCACCCGGCGTAAAGGCCAATCGCTCCGCCGATGGCCCATTCCTGTCCCCGTGGGGACACCAGCAGCGCCCAAAGGGCACCGGCCAACATCACCCAGATCATCACCGTTGCCGCCAAGGTCGACACCATCGCCACCGGCAACCAGAACACACCAACCGCCAGCGACAGGATCAACCCGAGGCGCGGCGCGTCCCACGCTGGGTCTTGGCGGTGCCGCCAGACACCCAGACCGGCCATAATGATCAGCCACAGATAGATCGGCCCCCACACGCTGAAGGCATAGCCCTCTGGCTGGATCGGCGGATCGATCTGCGGCACGGGATACAGGCTGGGATCAAACCCGTCGAAGGGCACGAAAAACGGCACCCCTGCAAAACACAGGGCAAGGATCAAGACGAGATAGGCGCGCAGGGACATGAAGGCTCCGGGGTCAGGTTTCCCATGACATAGACCCTTGCCGCGCCATCCGCACCCCGGCGTTACAAAAGTTTAATGCAACCGTCAAAAATCCATAACATGCGCGCCACACTCTTTGCGCGAGTCCACTGCTCGGACTTTCCAACACATGAGGATCAGCCATGTCTCGCGAAGAGATCATTCAATCTGATGAATACGGAAACAAGGCCGAAGCCTTCGAGGCCTTCGACGACATTCCAACCAATCCCAACCTACAGGGCACCATTGGCGAAGTGATCGCCAATCGCTATGGCCGCCGTGATTTTCTGCGCGGGGCTTTGGGTGTCACCGCCACCGCCACGTTGTTCGGCACCTCGGCCCTGATCGCGCCCGGTACGGCCCGCGCCGAGGCCAACAGCCGCTATGCCTTTGACGAACTGGCTTGGGGCAACGACGAGACGCACCATATCGCGGACGGCTACAACGCCGACATCCTGCTGCGTTGGGGCGATCCCATCACAGCCGACGCGCCCGACTTCGATCCCATGAACCAAAGCGCAGAGGCCCAGCTGAAACAGTTTGGCTACAACAACGACTACGTCGGGTTCTGGCCCCTGAATGCGGACCAAACTCGCGGCGTGTTGTGCGTGAACCACGAATACACCAACGAAGAGGTCATGTTCCCCGGCCTTGGCCGCCAGGACCGCGCAGACTTCACCGGCATGACCAAGGAACTGGTGGATATCGAAATGGCCGCCCACGGCGGCACCGTGGTCGAAATCGAGCAGGTCGGCGGCAAGTGGACCCTTGTGCGGGACAGCAACCTGAACCGCCGCATCACGCCGTTGAACACAGAGATGACCTTCTCTGGCCCTGCCGCAGGGCATGACCGTATGAAAACCATGGACGACGCCGAAGGTATGCGCGTGATCGGCACGATCAACAATTGCGCGGGTGGCATGACGCCTTGGGGCACATACCTGATGGCCGAGGAAAACTTCCACGGCTACTTCTGGTCCGACAAGCTGGACGCCGAAGGCAAGGTGGATATCTCCGAACAGGTCGAGGCCAAGTCGATGCTGCGCTACGGCGTGCCCGGACGTTGGTATGCCTGGGGCAAGTACTATGACCGGTTCAACATCGACAAGGACCCCAATCAGGTGAACAAGTTCGGTTGGATCGTCGAGGTGGACCCGATGGACCCCACCGCCACGCCGGTCAAACACACCGCCCTTGGCCGCTTCCGCCACGAAGGGGCCGAGACGACCGTGTCTACGGACGGCCATCTGGTGATCTATTCCGGCGACGACAACCGGTTTGACTACCAATACAAATATGTCTCCAAGGGTGTTGTGACGGGCAACAAGCAAGAGGATCGCAAATTGCTGTCCGATGGCACGCTTTACGTTGCGCGGTTCAACGAGGACGGTGTGATCGACTGGCTGCCGCTGGTCCACGGCACTGGGCCGCTGACCGCCGAGAATGGGTTCAACGATCAGGGCGATGTCATGATCGACACGCGTCTGGCCGCTGACCTGTTGGGGGCAACGCCGATGGACCGCCCCGAGGATGCCCAACCCCGCGGGGACGGCACCGCGGTGATCATGCTGACCAACAATTCGCGCCGCAAGGCCGATCAAGTCAATGCCGCCAACCCCCGCCCCGAGAGCAATTTTGGCCACATCATCGAAATCAAGGAAGACGGAGGTGACCACGCGGCCACGCGCGGCACTTGGGACATCCTTGTGAAATGCGGCGACCCGACGCTGGCCGAGGTGGGCGCCGAATGGCACCCGGAAACCTCGGAAAACGGGTGGTTCGGGTCCCCTGACAACTGCGCCTATGACAACGATGGGCGTCTGTGGATCTCGACGGATCAGGGGTCAAACTGGGGCCGCACCGGCAAATCCGATGGCCTGTATGCGCTGGAAACCGAAGGGGAGATGCGCGGCCATTCCAAGCTGTTCTTCCGCTGCCCCGTGGGCGGGGAGCTTTGCGGTCCCTACTTTGCCCAAGACAGCCAAACCCTGTTCCTTGCTGTGCAGCACCCGGGCACCGATGGCACCAAGGACTTCAAAGGGTTCGAGCGGGACAGCACCTTCGAAGATCCCGCCACACGCTGGCCGGACTTTGCGCCCAATATGCCGCCGCGCCCCTCGGTCGTGGTGGTCACAAAACAAGGTGGCGGCGTGATCGCTGTCTAAGTCATTTCGATGACGTGTTGGGCCCCGGGGGAAACCCCGGGGTCTTTTTCTACAGCAAGGGCTGAACCCAGCCGATCACAACGCTCACGGTAACAATGCTGATCGCGGTCGAGACAAGAATGGCTGCCGAGACCCGGGTGGGGGCCACGCCGTAGTGTTGGGCCAACATGAACACATTGCCCGCCACCGGCAGGGCCGAGGCGCTGATGACAACGGCCGCGTAGAAGGGGTCCACCGGGAACAAAACCAACACCGCCAGGGCCACCGCCGCCGGATGCAGCACCAATTTGCAAAACGTCAGCCAGCCCGCGACTTGCATCTTTTCGGCGGATTTGGAGGCGAGAGAGGCCCCGATTGCAAACAGAGCCCCCGGTGTCGCCGCCGCCCCTAGGATCGCCACGAAGTCGCGAACCGGTACGGGCAAATCCCATCCCGTGGACGACCAGATCAGCCCCGCTGTGATGGATACGATCATCGGGTTCTTGACGAGACCAACGCTGACCGTGCGCAAGATGGACCACCTTATCCGTCCCTCGCGGGATCCGACGATCAAGATCACAATCAGGGATGAAAAGACGATCAGATCCGCCGCTAGGATCAGCAACATGGGCCCGGCTGCGGCCTCGCCCAACAGCAGTACCAACATGGGGATACCGAGGAACCCAACGTTTCCGATCACCGCCACCTGTGCCTCGACCGCCGCCTCGGCCACTGACAGGCCTCGGTGAAACGCCACGGCGGTAGCGATCAGGTAGACAACACCGCAGGCCCATAGATAGGCCCCCACGAACTTCAGGTCGAACACATCCCCCAGGGACAGGTTTGCCGAAAAGCTGAACAGCATGGCAGACAGGGCAAAGTAGAAGACGAACTTGGTCAGGTAGGCCGTCGCCTCGTCCGTAAAGAACTTCGTCCGTCCAGCGAGATAGCCCACGCCGATCAAGGCAAAAAACGGCAGTGTCTTTAAAAAAATGGCCAGCATTGCACAGACTTACCGGGCCGTGAGACGCAAAGTCCAGCGTCCATGCCTCTTCGGGTCAAAAATACCCTCGGGGAGGTCCGGAGGGGTTGGCCCCTCCGGCGGGTTGCAACAGGCGGGCCCTAGCCCTGCCCGATCAAGACACCAGCCGCAAGCACCAACGCTCCGCCCACAACCACTTGCAACGTCGCGCGCCAGAATGGCGTCTGCATGTACCGGTTCTGGATCCATGCGATCGCCCAGAGCTCTACGAACACAACGGCAATCGCAATCACAGTCGCGGTCCAGAATTCGGTGATCAGATAGGGTAAAGCATGCCCCATCCCGCCCACTGTGGTCATGATGCCAGATGCAAATCCACGCTTGACCGGGCTGCCGCGTCCGGACAATTCACCATCGTCCGAGGCGGCCTCGGTAAAGCCCATGGAAATCCCCGCCCCCACAGATGCGGCAAGCCCGACAAGAAACGTGGTCCATGTATCTTGCGTCGCAAACGCCACTGCAAAGATCGGCGCAAGGGTCGAGACAGAGCCGTCCATAAGCCCAGCCAACCCCGGCTGAACCCAAGTCAAGACGAACTGGCGGTGGGACTTCTCAGCCTCTTCATCGCGCACGGTGTCGGTCAGGGCGCCGGTCAATGTGTTGGCCTTGGCTTCGTGCCCGGCCTCGGCGGCGGCCAGATCACCCAACAGTTTCCGCGTGCCTGCGTCTTGGGTGCGCGCTGCGGCCATCGTGTAGAACCGCTCGGCATCATGCTCCATCTGCTCTGCTTGGGCGCGGATGGTCTCAATGCCCAAATCCTCGATCAGCCAAACGGGCTTGCGGTTGTATAAGCCCGCCACGTGTTCGCGCCGCAACAAGGGGATGACATCCCCGAAACGCGATGTATGCAGGTCGATCAAGCGACGGCGATGACTATCTTCTTCGCTCGCCATGGCATCAAAGATCTTTGCACTGTCTGGGTATTCGGTGCGCAAGCGATCAGCATAGGTGCGGTAGATCCGGGCGTCATCTTCCTCAGAAGAAATGGCAAGCGCGAGGATTTCCTGTTCGGACAAATCCGAGAACCGGCGGCGGTACAATCGACCAAAAATCATCTTAAGCCCCACTTATTAGAACGATTCTAAAGTAGTCTTTTGGTACCTTGGCTTCAAGGCCAGCTTCTTGCCGAAACTGAACCATTCGGTTTATATGGTGGGGTAGCCTCGTTGGAGACCGTTGCATGAACATGGAGAACGCCATCAAACAGGGCCGTAAGTTCGACCAAGTTGTCGATGGCGCCGCCGTTGTGTTCATGCGCGAAGGGTTCGAAGGGGCCAGTGTCGATATGATCGCGCGCGAGGCTGGCGTGTCAAAGGCCACGCTTTACAGCTATTTCGCGGACAAAAAGCTATTGTTTGTCGAAGTCGCCCGCCGTGAAATTGCCCGGCAAGCCGAACTGACACTGGACCTGAACGACATCAACGCGCCCCCGCATGTGGTCCTGACCCGGGTCGGGCTGGCCTTCACCCGATTGATCCTGTCCCCCTTTGGGATGAGCGTCATGCGGGTTGTGATCGCAGAGGCGGAGCGTTTCCCAGTTGTCGGTCAAAGCTTTTACGACAACGGACCCAAAATGATGGAAGCCCGCATGGTCACCTATTTCGAAGTGGCCGAGAAGCGGGGCGAGTTGGCGATTGAGGACAAGGCGTTCGCAGCGCACCAATTCATCGAGCTATGCAAGGCCGGATGCCACGTGCGCTGCCTGACCGGGGTTGAAACCGTGCCCGGGCCAGACAAAATCACATATGTCGTAGACGAAGCCGTGAAGATGTTCATGGCACGCTACCGGGCCTAGGGCACCGTAGGGCGGGACTTGTCCCGCCCCACCACTAGTAGACGACGACGGAACGGATACTTTCGCCCGCGTGCATCAAATCGAACCCCTTGTTGATGTCATCCAGCCCCATGGTGTGGGTGATCATCGGGTCAATCTCGATCTTGCCGTCCATGTACCAATCGACAATCTGGGGGACATCTGTCCGCCCGCGCGCCCCGCCAAAGGCGGTCCCACGCCAGACGCGGCCCGTCACCAACTGGAACGGTCGCGTGCTGATTTCCGCACCCGCAGGGGCCACGCCGATGATGACGCTTTCGCCCCAGCCCTTGTGCGCAGATTCCAACGCCTGACGCATCACAGTCGTGTTGCCCGTGGCGTCAAACGTGTAGTCCGCGCCGCCTTTGGTCAGGTCCACGAGGTAGGGCACCAGATCGCCCTCGACCTCCTTGGGGTTCACAAAATCGGTCATACCAAAACGGGTCGCCATCTCGACCTTGCTGGGATTGATATCCACGCCAACGATCTGGTCCGCACCCGCAAGCCGCAGCCCTTGGATGACGTTCAGGCCAATGCCGCCCAAGCCGAAGACAATCGCGCGGCTGCCGATTTCGACCTTGGCGGTATTGATCACCGCACCGATCCCCGTCGTCACGCCGCACCCAATGTAGCAAATCTTATCGAAGGGCGCATCGGGGCGCACCTTGGCCAGCGCGATCTCGGGCAGAACCGTGTGGTTGGCGAAGGTCGAGCAGCCCATGTAGTGCAAGATCGGGTCGCCATCGAGGGTGGAGAACCGCGAGGTGCCATCGGGCATCAGGCCTTGGCCTTGGGTGCTGCGGATGGATTGGCAGAGGTTGGTTTTCGGGTTCAGGCAGTATTCGCACTCGCGGCACTCGGGGGTGTAGAGAGGGATGACGTGATCGCCCTTTTTCAGGCTGGTCACACCGGGGCCCACGTCCACGACCACACCCGCACCCTCGTGCCCAAGGATCGCGGGGAATAGCCCCTCTGGATCCGCACCCGACAGTGTGAACTCGTCCGTATGACAGATGCCAGTGGCCTTGATCTCCACCAAAACCTCGCCCGCCTTCGGGCCTTCGAGGTTTACATCCATGATTTCCAGCGGCTTGCCCGGGGCAACCGCAACAGCGGCACGTGTGCGCATAATGTCTCTCCCTTACTTGCGTTGACCGTGATGCAAAGGCACAATGGTGGCAAGATGTTACGTTTAATTCCCTTTATGGTCCTTGCGGCCTGCGTGCCAGCAGATGCTCAGAAAAGCCCCCGTTCCACGGGTCCTGATACCTGCAGCGTTTCCTCATTCGCGCACCTCGTGGGGGCGCCGCGCAGTGCGCTTGACGGGTTGGACCTGCCTGACCGCACCCGGATCATCACTCCGTTCCAGCCCATCACGATGGATCACCTGCCGGAACGTCTGAACATCGAACTCGACGATGCGGGCACCATTGTCCGGCTGCGCTGCGGCTAGGCATTTCAGACAGGGCTTGCTTACCCGCGCGACTCCGCCTATGTAGCGACCAACATCGGAGTGCTGCTCGCACCCACTGGAAATCAAGGCGGGCCGCACGGTCCGCTTTTTTGTTTCTAGGAGACGCCTTTGGCCGACATGATCGCCAAAACCGCCATCGACCAACGCTTGGCCCAGATTGTCACCCCCGTTATCGAGGATATGGGGTTTGAACTGGTGCGCCTGCGTCTGATGGGCGGCAAGACCGCGACGCTGCAAGTGATGGCCGAAAAACCCGAAGGCGGTATCGAAGTTGATGATTGCGCCACGATTTCCACTGCGCTAGGCGCGATCCTCGACGTCGAAGATCCCATCGTGGATGAATACAACCTCGAGGTCTCCAGCCCCGGGATCGACCGGCCCCTGACACGCCTCAAAGATTTCGACATGTGGGACGGCTATGTCGTCAAGATCGAGACCGAGAATACCATCGACGGCCAGCGCCGGTTCAAGGGGATCATCCGTGGGACCGAAGGCGACGAAGTCTTGATCGAGATTGAACAGGGTGGCGAGGACGTCACCATTGGCCTGAAATTCGACTGGCTGGCAGACGCCAAGCTGGTCCTGACCGACGAGTTGATCCGCGACGTCCTGCGGGCCCGCAAGAACGCCGGTGAAATTGACGAAACACAATTCGACGAAGTCGAAACCGTCTTGGATGACGAGGAGAACACATAGATGTCCATCACTTCCGCCAACCAGCTGGAACTGCTGCAAACCGCCGAGGCTGTGGCCCGCGAAAAGATGATCGACCCCGCGCTGGTCATTGAGGCGATGGAAGAATCGCTGGCCCGTGCCGCGAAGTCTCGTTACGGCGCCGACCTCGACATCCGCGTGTCCATCGACCGCAAGACTGGGCGAGCGACGTTCACCCGCGTGCGCACTGTGGTCGAAGATGATCTTGTCGAAAACGACAAGGCAGAACTGACGGTCGAGCAGGCCAAGCAGTACAAGGCCGACCCCGCCGTGGGCGACGAGTTGATCGACGAAGTGCCCCCCGTTGAAATGGGCCGCATCGCCGCGCAATCAGCCAAACAGGTGATCTTGCAAAAGGTCCGCGAGGCGGAGCGTGACCGCCAGTACGAAGAATTCAAGGACCGCGCCGGGACGATTATCAACGGCCTGGTCAAGCGCGAGGAATACGGCAACGTCATCGTCGATATCGGCGCGGGCGAGGCTGTGCTGCGCCGTAATGATAAGATCGGCCGCGAGACCTATCGCCCCAACGACCGTATCCGCGTCTACATCAAGGACGTGCGCCGCGAACCCCGGGGCCCACAAATCTTCCTGTCCCGCACGGCGCCCGAATTCATGGCCGAGCTGTTCAAGATGGAAGTGCCCGAGATTTATGATGGCATCATCGAAATCAAGGCCGTCGCCCGCGACCCCGGGTCCCGCGCCAAGATCGCCGTCATCAGCTATGACAACGCGATTGATCCTGTTGGGGCTTGTGTCGGTATGCGCGGCAGCCGTGTGCAGGCCGTTGTGAACGAATTGCAGGGCGAAAAGATCGATATCATCCCTTGGAACGAAGACGCCGCGACTTTCCTTGTGAACGCGCTGCAACCTGCCGAAGTGTCCAAGGTTGTGATCGACGAAGAGGCGGAGCGGATCGAGGTTGTCGTCCCTGACGAACAACTGTCCCTGGCCATCGGTCGCCGTGGTCAAAACGTGCGGCTGGCCTCGCAGCTGACCGCGCTTGATATCGACATCCTGACAGAGGCCGAGGAATCGGAACGTCGTCAGGCCGAGTTTGCCGAGCGTACCAAGCTGTTCCAAGACACGCTGGATCTGGACGAATTCTTTGCACAGCTGTTGGTCGCCGAAGGCTTTACCTCGCTTGAAGAGGTGGCCTACGTCGAGGTGGACGAACTGCTGGTCATCGACGGCGTGGACGAAGGCACCGCTGGCGAGTTGCAGGCGCGCGCCCGCGACTACCTTGAGGCGCTGAATGCCAAGGCCATGGAACGTGCGCAAGAATTGGGGATCGAGGACAGCCTTGTGAACTTCGAAGGTCTGACGCCGCAAATGCTAGCCGCTTTGGCCGAGGACGGTGTCAAGAACATCGAGGAATTCGCAACCTGCGCGGACTGGGAACTGGCCGGTGGCTGGACCAACGTGGATGGCAAGCGCGTCAAGGACGATGGCTTGCTGGAAGAATTCGGCGTGACGCTTGAGGAAGCGCGCGACATGATCATGACCGCCCGCGTGATGCTGGGCTGGGTGGATCCCGAAGAGTTGGCCGCCGAACAAGCTGCCGAGGCCGAAGCGGCCGCAGCCGAGGAGGCCGAGGTCTAATGGCCTCGGATCGCACCCTTGACGCGCGGCGGCAGAGACAAACATCGCAGTGACCCGGAACGGCGCTGCATCGCTACCGGAGAGGTCCATCCCAAGGCTGGCCTGATCCGGTTCGTTGTAGGACCCGAGGACACTGTCTATCCCGATCTGGCGGAAAAACTGCCCGGCCGCGGGATATGGGTGGCCGCAGATCGCGACGCCCTTGAACTCGCAATCGCGAAACGCATGTTTTCGCGCGGCGCTAAGAAGCAGGTACAAGTGCCCGAAGGTCTGCTAGACCTTGTGGAAGACGGACTGCTGAAACGTCTACAGAATACCATTGCACTGGCGCGCAAGTCGGGTCGTGCGGTCTGTGGGTACGAAAAAGTGCGGGGCTTCCTATATAGTGAACGCACCGCTGCTCTCATTCAGGCCTCTGATGGGTCCGAACGGGGGAAAACGAAACTCAGCACACCAGAGGGTGCGCGGTTCATTGGGCACCTTGGGTCTCACGAACTGGGCTTGGCCTTCGGGCGCGACCGCGTGATCCATGCCGCGGTCAGCACTGGTGAATTGGGCAAACGTGTTGTAGAGGAAGCCGCAAGGCTTCAAGGCATACGAAAAGTAAACGGCGGGAATGGGTCTGCCGAGAAGGATACGACGAACGCATGAGCGATAATGACGGCAAAAAACCCCTCGGTCTATCCGGGGGACCACGCAACGGTCAGGTAAAGCAAAGCTTTAGCCGCGGCCGCACCAAAAGCGTTGTGGTGGAAACCAAGCGCAAGCGCGTGGTTGTGCCCAAACCGGGCGCAGCTGGCCCAACCACACACAACGCCGCGCGCGCCAATGCCGAAGGATCCAAATCCCCGGCAGGTGCAACCAATGCGGAAATGGAACGTCGCCTGAAGGCGCTGCAAGCCGCCAAGGCCCGCGAGGCCGAAGAGGCGGAGCGCCGCAAGCGCGAGGAAGAAGAACGCGCCCTGGAGCGTCAGCGTCGTCGTGATGATGCGCAGGCCAAGGAGCGTGAAGAGAAAGAGCGCGAGGAGGCCCTGAAGGCCCGTGCCGAGGAAGAAGAGCGTCGCAAGGCAGAGGCAGAGGCCGCCAAGGCTGCAGCCGCTGCCCCCGTGCCGACCGCCAAACCAGAGGGTCGCCCTGCGCCCTCGGGCCCTCGGGTTGAAACGCCGCGCAAGCGTGAAGATGCGAATGCAGACAACAAACGTGGCCGTGGCCGCGGTGCTGATGATGCGCGCCGCTCCGGCAAGCTGACCCTGAACCAAGCGCTGTCCGGGGGCGAGGGCAACCGTCATCGTTCCATGGCCGCGATGAAGCGGAAACAGGAACGCCAGCGCCAAAAGGCCATGGGGAACGAGCAGCGCGAAAAGGTCGTCCGCGACGTCCAGCTGCCCGAGACCATCGTGGTGTCGGAACTGGCGAACCGTATGGCCGAACGGGTCGCAGCGGTTGTGAAAGCCCTGATGCAGAACGGCATCATGGCCACGCAGAACCAAGTGATCGACGCGGATACTGCCGAACTCATCATCGAAGAATTCGGCCATAAAGTGGTCCGCGTTTCCGATGCTGACGTCGAAGATGTGATCGACACGATTGATGACAAGGAAGAGGATCTGCAGGATCGTCCCCCCGTCATCACCATCATGGGCCACGTGGACCACGGCAAAACCTCGCTTCTGGATGCGATCCGGAATGCAAAGGTTGTGGCGGGCGAGGCTGGCGGGATCACGCAGCACATCGGCGCCTATCAGGTGAAAACCGACAGCGGCGCGGTGTTGTCCTTCCTCGACACCCCCGGCCACGCGGCGTTTACGTCGATGCGGGCCCGTGGTGCGCAGGTCACGGACATCGTGGTTCTGGTGGTGGCGGCCGACGACAGCGTCATGCCCCAGACAATCGAGGCTATCGCCCACTCCAAAGCGGCTGGCGTGCCTATGATCGTTGCGATCAACAAAATGGACCGTCCTGCCGCCGATGCGCAGCGCGTGCGCACCGAGTTGTTGCAGCACGAAGTCGTCGTCGAGGCTATGTCCGGTGACGTGCAGGACGTCGAAGTCTCTGCCCACACGGGCAAGGGGCTGGACGAATTGCTGGATGCGATTGCCCTACAGTCCGAGATCCTTGAACTGAAGGCCAACCCCGACCGCGCCGCCCAAGGTGCCGTGATCGAGGCACAGCTGGATATCGGTCGGGGCCCTGTGGCCACGGTGCTGGTGCAAAACGGGACCCTGCGTAAAGGCGATATATTTGTGGTGGGCGAGCAGTGGGGTAAAGTCCGCGCGCTGGTCGATGACAAAGGCAACCGTGTGGATGAGGCTGGCCCGTCGGTCCCCGTGGAGGTCCTTGGCCTCAACGGCACACCCGAGGCGGGCGACGTATTGAACGTCGTCGAAACCGAGGCGCAGGCCCGCGAGATCGCAGAATACCGCGAACAAGCAGCCAAGGACAAACGTGCAGCCGCCGGTGCTGCGACCACTCTGGATCAGTTGCTGGCCAAGGCCAAAGCGGACGAAGACGTGGCCGAACTGCCGATTGTGGTCAAAGCGGACGTTCAAGGCTCGACCGAAGCGATCGTGCAAACAATGCAGAAGATCGGTAACGACGAAGTTCGCGTGCGAGTGCTTCACTCGGGCGTGGGTGCCATCACCGAATCCGACATCACATTGGCAGAGGCGTCCGGCGCCCCTGTCATCGGCTTCAACGTGCGGGCCAACCCCCGCGCCCGTCAGGCCGCCAACCAAAAGGGCGTAGAGATCCGGTATTACTCGATCATCTACGACCTTGTGGATGACGTCAAAGCGGCCGCATCTGGTCTGCTGTCCGCAGAGGTGCGCGAGAACTTCATCGGTTACGCCGAGATCAAGGACACGTTCCGCGTCACTGGCGTGGGCAATGTGGCTGGGTGTCTGGTGACCGAGGGGGTCGCACGCCGTTCTGCTGGGGTGCGTCTGCTGCGCGACAACACCGTGATCCACGAAGGCACGCTGAAGACACTGAAACGCTTCAAGGACGAAGTGAAAGAAGTGCAATCGGGTCAGGAATGCGGCATGGCGTTTGAAAACTACGATGACATCCGCAAGGGCGACGTCATCGAGATCTTTGAACGGTCCGAAGTGGAGCGCACCCTGTCGTAAGGGGCGCCAAGCCTAACAAGAAGTAAAGGGCACCCTCGGGTGCCCTTTTCATTTTGGTCAAACCACTGCTGGCCGATTGCGCAAAACGATGCTTGCGTTCAATGCAGCCGCCACGCTTACCCAGACAACGTAAGGCGTGATCAACCAAAATGCGAATTGGTCCAACGCCCAAAGGCTGATCAAAAGTCCGACGACGGACAACCATAAAAACCCAATGATCACCAACCCTGCCCGTGGTCGCTGCAGGCCAAAGAAAACCGGGGTCCACAAAGTGTTCAGCGCGATCTGTAGCGCCCAAAATGCCATGGCATAGGCGGCTCCGTCCATCGGCGCGACACGGGCGCCCACATAGGCCAAAACCAGATACAGCACGGACCACGCAACAGGGAACATCCAGTCCTTGGGCGTCCACCACGGCTTATCCAATGCCCGATACCACGGGCCAGGCGGGAACATAGACCCGGTTGCGGCGGCTGCGCAGCATGCGCCAAAAAATATGATAAAAAGGGACCAATCCATTCACTACAGGTAGCCCGATTGGTCAGATGTCCAAAAGACCTCTGTCCTTCTTTTCCAATTGGGCGAAAACTTCGACCAATTGGTTGCCCCAAGTCGACGCGGATTGTCTGGTGGATGCGGCATCGACCAGAAAGGCCACCTCATCTAGGGGCCTTGCAAACAGGACGGGCGACTTCGGAAAAAGTGTCACCGCGCTGGCCTCGACCATGGATCGCGCGATCCAACGCAGCTTTTGCGCGCCTGTTGTGTAGGCGCGCTGGTTGATACTGTCGTAGCCTGCACGTTTGATCTCGCGCCCGATACCTTGATAGATGTGCCGCGCGGCAAAGATGCCGGGGCGCGCACCGGCAGGCAGGGATTTGATCCCAGCCTCGGATCGGATGTAAAGTCGCCGCGCCTCGTCCAGCAGACGGTGCACCATCTCGCGGACCTCCGGCGTGGCCTCTGGTGCGGCAAAGAAATCCTCAACGCTCATGCCCGCTTCGTCCAGCCAGTCCAGCGGCAGATAGATACGACGCGCGCGGGCATCCTCGCCCACATCGCGCGCGATGTTGGTCAGCTGCATGGCGACGCCCAGATCACAGGCGCGGGCCAAGGCATCCGCATCGCGCACGCGCATCAGCACGCACATCATGGCGCCTACTGCACTGGCCACACGAGCCGAATAGCCGCGCACGTCGGACAGGGTTTGATAGCGCCGTTCCATTCCGTCCCATGCAAGACCTTCCAAAAGGGCCTCTGGCAAAGCACGGGGCATGTCGAATTCTTCGATCATGGACGTAAAGGCACGGTCTGCTGGATCGTCAAAGGGCCGCCCCTCGTAGGCGCGCTCCAACCGGTCGCGCAGGCGTAGAACCGCCGGGGCCTTATCCTCCACCTCATCGACTGCGTCATCGGCCAACCGGCAGAACGCATAGAGCGCCAAGGCGGGGTCGCGCACGTTGGCCGGCAACAGCTTGGACGCCGCCCAGAACGATCGGGACCCGGTTCGGATCGCCTCGCGGCAGTGATCCAGATCGGCGGGGTTCATTCCGCAGCCTCGCGCACTTCGGCCCGGACGGGCACGGCATCGGGCACCAGTTTCGCCAGCACCTCCGCACTGCTGACCACGCCGGGCAGACCTGCACCGGGGTGCGTGCCTGCGCCCACAAGGTACAGGCCGGGCACTTCTTCAGAGACGTTATGGGGCCGGAACCATGCCGATTGCAGGATACGCGGCTCGATCGAGAACCCAGCCCCAAAGGGTGACAGATACCGATCCCGGAAATCGGGCGGCGTCAGCGTCATGGAGGCCGACAGGTGCTTCCATAGGCCGGGCATCATCTTTTCTTCGAGAACCGCCTGCACCTTTTTACGGTATTCCTCGGCCATAATCGTCCAGTCCACGGGGTTCTTGTGGTCAAGGTTCGGCACAGGGGACAGCGCATAGAAGGTGTCATCACCGTCAGGTGCCGCGCTCGGATCCGTGACTGTGGGGCGGTGGACATACAGGCTCATATCCTCGGCCAACTCGCCCTTGATAAAGATATCCTTCAACAGCCCTTCGTAGCGGGGGCCGGACAGAATGGTGTGGTGGCCCACGTCCTTCCACATGTCGCGGGTACCCTTGGTGCCGAAGTACCAAACGAACAAGCCCATGGACCACCGCCGGGATTTCACCTTACGGTTGGTCCAGCGTCTGCGTTTCACGTTCCGCAAAAGGCGAGTGTAGGTATGGCCCGCATCGGCGTTGGACACGACGATGTCGGCGGAAATTTCCGTGCCACCGGCGAGCTTTACCCCCGAAACCCGACCGTTGGAGGTCGTCACTTCGTCCACCTCCTCGCCCAAGATTACGCGGCCGCCTTGGTCCCGCACGACACCGGCCATCGATGTTGCCATCGCCTGCACGCCGCCCATGGCGTAGTGCACGCCAAACTCTTTCTCAAGGTGGCTGACAAGCGCGTACATGCTGGTCACATGCATGGGATCGCCGCCGATAAACAGCGGGTGAAACGACAGGGCCATGCGCAGCCGTTCATCCTTCACCCGGCGTTGTGCCAGTTTCAGGATGGATTGATCCGCGCGCAGCCATGCGAACTGGGGCAGGACTTTGATCGTTTCCCACGCCTCGTGCATCGGCTTGGCGACCATCCCTTCGAAACCGACGACATAGCGTTTCTCAGCGTCCTTCAGAAACTTGCGAAAGCCTACAACGTCGCTGGGGGACAGGCGGGCGACCTCGGCCTCCATGGCGGCGTCGCCTTTGCGGGCGGTGAATTTCTCGCCATCGGGGAACCAGATTTCGTAAAACGGATCCATGGCGCGCAGATCGACATCGGCGTGAAAGTCGCGCCCGCAATCGGCCCACAGCTGTTCGAACACTTGCGGACAGGTCACAATGGTTGGCCCAAGGTCGAACCGGTGGCCGTTGGAGGTGATCGAGGACCCGCGCCCGCCCACAAGGTCCAACCGATCAATAACCGTGACCCTGTACCCTTTGGCACCCAGCCGCATCCCCGCCGCCAATCCGCCCAACCCCGCACCGACAACGATGGCGTGGGGACGCCCGGGGGCACCAGGGTCGGCGATGAAAGAGGGGTCTTGGCGTGTCATGATAACGATACCCTAGGTCTGTCTAGTTAAGTTTACAAATAAACTGTCTAGCGATTCATGCAAGTGTCGGTTTCACTTCATATTTGACATGGGATGTGTCACACTAAGTTTACACCGTAGGAGAGAGTCGCGATGCAGACCGTCACGCTCAGCATTTTCCGGTACACGCCCGTATCGAATCGCATTTGGATGTTTGGCCAGATGGCGCTGGCCCGGCTGGCTTTGCCGCGCGTGCCCGGTATCGGGTTTTGGAAGATGTGTGGCTCCGGCACGGGCGAGGGGTTTACCCCGATCCCCAACACCGCTGTCTGGGCCGTTCTGGCCACGTGGGACAGTGCAGAGGCCGCCGAGGCTGGTCTGCAATCTCCCGTGTTCCAGAGGTTCCAGAATCGGTCGGATGAAAACTACACCCTGTACCTGAACACCATATCCGCCCGTGGCGTCTGGTCCGGACAGGAACCCTTTGAACCCACCACCGCAGACACCGGCCCCATTGCCGCCCTGACCCGCGCCACGGTCAAATTGCACAAAGCGCCGAAGTTTTGGGCGCGGGTGGGCAATATCAGCCGGATGGTGGGCAACGATACGAACGTCATGTTCAAGATCGGCATCGGCGAGGTGCCCTTGCTGCACCAAGTGACATTCTCGGTCTGGCCAAACGCCGCCAGCATGGCCGAATTTGCCCGAAATCACGGCCCCCACGCCGACGCCATCCGCGCCGTACGCGATGGGGATTGGTTCGCCGAAGAACTTTATGCCCGGTTCCGGGTCACCAAAACGACAGGCACATGGGAGGGGCAGACCCCCATCCCCAACACAAAGGTCGCCGCATGAACGCCCCCTTCCCCTTTTCCGCAATCGTCGGCCAAGACGAGATGAAACAGGCCATGATCCTCACGGCCATCGACCCCGGCATTGGCGGGGTTCTGGTGTTTGGGGATCGTGGGACTGGAAAATCGACCGCCGTGCGTGCCTTGGCGGCGTTACTGCCCCCGATCGACGCCGTTGCCGGATGCCCCGTAAATTCTGTGACCGAGGCGGGTATCCCCGACTGGGCGCTGGTTGAAAACCGCGAGATGGTGTCGAAACCGACCCCCGTGATCGACTTGCCCCTTGGCGCGACCGAGGACCGGGTGGTCGGCGCGCTGGATATCGAACGCGCGCTGACACGGGGCGAAAAGGCGTTCGAGCCTGGCCTTTTGGCCCGCGCCAACCGGGGGTATCTGTACATCGACGAGGTCAACCTGCTGGAAGATCACATCGTGGATCTGCTGCTGGACGTGGCACAATCGGGCGAGAACGTGGTGGAGCGCGAGGGCCTTTCGATCCGTCACCCCGCGCGGTTCGTGCTGGTCGGATCCGGCAACCCGGAGGAGGGCGAGCTGCGCCCGCAACTTCTTGATCGCTTTGGACTTTCCGTCGAAGTCGCCAGCCCCAAGGATATCGACATGCGGATAGAGGTGATCCGCCGCCGCGACGCCTATGAAAACGACCGGGCCGCCTTTATGGCCAAATGGCAGGCCGAGGACGCGACCCTGCGGGAGCGGCTTGTGACGGCCAAGGCAGACCTGCCCAAGGTGGGCACGGATGAGGCGGTCCTGCGCGATTGCGCGACCTTGTGTGTGACCCTTGGGTCCGACGGGCTGCGGGGGGAATTGACCCTGTTGCGCACCGCCCGTGCACTGGCCGCATTCGAGGGGGCCGACACCGTGACCCGCGCACACTTGCGCGCCATTGCGCCCATGGCCCTGCGCCACCGGTTGCGCCGCGACCCGCTGGACGAGGCCGGGTCCTCGACCCGGGTGGCGCGGGTGGTCGAAGAAGTTCTGGTGTGACCGAGGCGGGCGAAGAGCTTTGGTCCCGCGCCGCCCTTGCGGTAGCCTGCCTTGGGGTGGATCCTGCGGGCCTGGGCGGTCTGTGGGTGCGCGCGCGGTCCGGGCCGGTACGGGATCGGCTGGTGGCGGGACTGCTGAAGGCCCTGCCCCCCATGCCCGTCCGCCGGATCGCGCCCAACATCGGGGACGAGGCGTTGTTTGGCGGGGTGGACCTGACGGCGACCCTTGGGGCCGGAAAACTGATAAAATCCAAAGGGATACTGGGCACGCCCACGGCCCTAGTCCTGCCCATGGCAGAACGTGCCACGGCGGGTCTATCTGCGCGGCTTGCACTGGCACTTGACGGGGCGCAGGGCCACAGCCTGATCGCGCTGGACGAGGGCGCGGAGCCTGACGAACGGCTGGCCACATGCCTTGTTGACCGGCTGGGCCTGCACCTCGACCTGAGCGACTTGGCCATGGGGGATTGCCCCGAATTAGAGCCTGATTTCGACATGATCACACAGGCCCGCGCGCGCCTTGGCAGCATCACCGTGCACGCATCGGCGTTGGACACTGTAACCCGCGTCGCGACGGGCCTGGGCATCGACTCGCTGCGCGCGCCGATGCTGGCGCTGCGCGTTGCGCGCGCCTCGGCTGCGTTGATGGACAGCGACGAGGTGGAGGAAGACGACCTGACACTGGCCGTGGAATTGGTGCTGGCCCCCCGCGCGACACGGATGCCGGAGGCGCCAGAGGCCGACCCTGAAACACCCCCCGAAAACCACCCCGAAACACCCCCCGAAAATTCCGAGATCGAAAATGAGGGCGAAGAGGACGATGTGATCCCGCCCATCCCGGAGGAAATCCTGCTGGAAGCGGCGAAGGCCGTCTTGCCTGCGGACCTGCTGGCGAGGCTTGCCGCCGCCAAGGCCCCGCGCCGTGCACCCAGCGTCGGCGGCACCGGTGCGGCCAAGCGCGGCAACCGACGCGGGCGGCCCCTGCCCTCGCGCCCCGGGGCGCTGGATGGGGAAAATCGGATCGACCTTGTGGCGACCTTGCGGGCGGCGGCCCCTTGGCAACCGGTGCGGGCCAAGTCCGCGCCGGACCGCGCGGGCCTGCACATCCGCCCCGACGACATTCGCATCCGCCAGTTCGAGGAAAAGTCAGACCGCCTGATCATCTTTACCGTGGACGCCAGCGGGTCCGCCGCCATGTCCCGACTGGCCGAGGCCAAGGGCGCGATTGAGCTGTTGCTGGCCGAGGCCTATGCCCGCCGGGATCAGGTCGCGCTTGTCTCGTTCCGGGGGGATCAGGCCGAAGTCTTGCTGCCGCCCACCCGCAGCCTTGTGCAGACCAAGCGTCGCCTTGGCGCTTTGCCCGGCGGAGGCGGCACACCGCTGGCCGCTGGCCTGCGCGCGGCGATGGAGCTGGCGGATCAATCCAAGGGGCGCGGCATGACGCCATCTATCGCGATCCTGACGGACGGGCGCGCGAACGTATCGCTTGACGGCACCGCGAACCGCAAGCAAGCGGGCGAGGATGCGACGACACTGGCCCGGGCGATCCACGCCCAAGGCGTGCCCGCGCTGGTGATTGACATGGGCAACCGTCCGCAGCCTGCCCTGCGCGATCTGGCCGGGACCATGGGGGCGACCTATCTGCCCCTGCCCCGTGCCGATGCGCAACGCCTGTCCAGCGCGGTGGCAACAGCGCTGGAGGCATGAATTGGCGCAACCATAAATCTTACTGGCCCCATGGGCAGGCGTCCCGCTTTGTACATGTGCGCCCCCATCGCTGGCACATCCAGGACATGGGCGAGGGGCCGACCATCCTGCTGCTGCACGGTGCCGGGGCATCGACCCATTCATGGCGGCATTTGATGCCACTCCTTGCGCAGTCCCATCGCGTTGTGGCCGTTGATCTGCCCGGTCATGGGTTCACCATGATGGGCACGCGGGCAAGGGCGGGCCTTGATATGGTGGCCGAGGATTTGGCCGCACTGCTGATCCAGCAAGACATCGCCCCCCAGACAATCATTGGCCATTCCGCGGGCGCTGCCGTTGCCGCGCGGCTTGCCCTGAACCTTGGGGATCAGGTCCAGCGCCTGACGTTTATCAACGGCGCGTTCGAGATGTTTGACGGCATGGCCAGCTGGGCCTTTCCGGTGATGGCCAAGATCATGTCCCTGAACCCGCTGACCGGGCCCCTGTTCGCCTTGACCATGACGCCCGAGCGTACGCGTCAGATTTTGGAACAGACCGGGTCGCAGATCATACCGGAGGATGTGCGCCTATACCACGCGCTGGCCTCTGACCGGGCGCATGTGGAGGGGACCTTGGCCATGATGGCCATGTGGCGATTGGAAAAGCTGTGGCGGCAATTGCCGGACCTGCGCGCGTCCACGCTGTTCCTGACCGGGGCGAAGGATGCGGTCGTCGCGCCGGACGTATCGGTCCGCGCGGCCGCACGTGTGCCCGGTGCACAGATCGCCAACCACCCCGGCGGCCATCTGATCCATGAAGAAGACCCCGACTGGGTCGCAACACAGGTACGCGCCCACGAAAAAGGGCGGCCCGCAAACGCGTGACCGCCCCAATCAGCAGATGAAACCAGCCTTAGTTGGTGGTTTCTTCTTCCATCATCTCTTCCTTGGCTGGGGCCAGGGACACCAGATAGGCGTAGAGGTTCACGGCATCTTCTTCGTTGCGCACGCGGTAGGACATCTTGCCCCGTTCGCCTGTGCCGGTGGCTTCCTGCATCGCGCCGGTTGGGTCCTGGACGTAGGCCACGAAGAGGGCTTCGTCGTAGGTCAGGCCCTGTTCGTTTGCCGCTTCCAACAGTTTGGAGTAGCGGAAATCTTCCTGTGCGCCGACCGTGCGGCCCGCGATTGCGTACAGGTTGGGCCCTGTTTGCGCACGACGACCGGCCAGTGTTTCGCCCTCGTCATTGACGACGACGTGGCACGATACGCACTGACGAAATGCCTTTTCACCGGCGGCCGCGTCGCCGGTTGCGGCGTGGCCATCGGCGAATGCGGGGCCTGCGGCCAGAACGGCGGCGGCGAGTGTAAGACGTTTGATCATTCTAGATCTCCCTTTTTGAGAACTCTCAGTAACACAAACTAGCGAGTTATGTCAGGCGTTCCACAGGTTTCTCACCTTTTCGTTACGCAACCGCATGGGCCACGGCGCATTGCCGCCAAAGGGTGCGCAGGGCATCGACCAGATGGTCGATATCCGCATCGGTGTGCAGTGGGCCGGGGGTAAAGCGCAAACGCTCCGTCCCTTTGGGCACGGTGGGATAGTTGATCGGCTGCACATAGATCCCGAACTGTTCCATCAGGTAATCCGACAGCATCCGGCATTTGACCGGGTCCTTGATCATCACAGGGATGATGTGGCTGGGATTGTTGATGTGGGGGATACCGGCGGCGTCCAGTTTGGCCCGCAACTGGGCGACTTGGGCCTTTTGGGCGTCACGTTCCGCAGCCGACTCTTTCAGGTGCCGGATCGAGGCCGTGGCCGCCGCAGCCACCGCAGGGGGCAAAGCGGTGGTAAAGATGAAACCGGATGCAAAGCTGCGCAGGAAGTCGATCAGCGCCGCAGACCCGGTGACATAGCCGCCGACGCAGCCGAACGCCTTGCCCAGCGTGCCTTCGATCAGGGTGATGCGGTCCATCAGGCCCCGTTCCTCGGCCACGCCGCCACCCCGGGGGCCGTACATGCCCACCGCGTGCACCTCGTCGATGTAGGACATCGCGCCGTGCTTTTCACAAACGTCCAGAATCTCTTCGATGGGGGCGATGTCACCGTCCATGGAATAAACGCTTTCAAAGGCCACGATCTTGGTGGCATTGGCAGGCAGGGCCGCCAGTTTGCGATCAAGGTCCTCGGGGTCGTTGTGTTTCCAGATCACGCGGGGGCATTTGGCGTGGCGGATGCCTTCGATCATGGAGGCGTGGTTCAACTCGTCCGACAGGATCACCGCATTGGGCAGGCGCGACCCGAGGGTGGACAGGCTGGCCCAGTTGGACACGTAGCCGGAGGTGAACAGAAGCGCCGCCTCTTTGCCGTGCAGGTCGGCCAGCTCGGCCTCCAACTCCACGTGGTGGCATGCGGTGCCCGAGATGTTGCGCGTGCCGCCCGCACCGGTTCCATGGGCCTGCACGGCGTTGACCATGGCCTCTACGACCTTTGGGTTCTGACCCATGCCCAGATAGTCGTTCGAACACCAAACGGTGACGCTGTCCTGCCCCTCGCCGTGGTTCTTCACGTTTGGAAAGGTGCCGCAGTCACGCTCCAACTCTTGGAAAATCCGGTAATTGCCTTCTTCTTTGAGGGCATCGAGATGGGCTTTGAAAAGCGTGTCAAAGGGCATGTTCGGGTCCTTCCGGGTCTTCGTCTTTAGATTTGGGCAGCATCCACCGCCAAAGTTTTTCATCGGGCAACTTTACGACCATCAGCCAGTGTTCCAGCAGGGCCAAAGCGGTGAGGGCGGACAAAAGCGCAAAGCCCACCGCAGTGGCGGGGCTAGGGGCATCTGCCACACGTTCCAGCCAGCACGCGGTCGCAAACGACAGCGCGGTGACAGACGTTGGGAACAGCCAATTCACGCGGGCTTCGCGGAAATGGCTGGGAAGGTGACGCAGGGGCGAGGGGATGAACTCCACGTTGATTTTGCGCACACCCAGATACAGGTTCAGTTTCGCGCTGATACGCGCCACGAACAGAATGGCAAAGGTCCAGACGGCGAACCGGTTGGGCGCATGATGCGCCGCGAACAGCATCGCCACCAGTGCCGTGGCAAGGGCGATTTCGTGGTAGGCCACGGTGCCCCAGGCGCGCACGAAACGCTCCCACTCGGGCACACCTTGTTTCAGATAGGTGCGGTTGGGGCCGGTGATGATGCCGGTCAGAAACGACAGCTCGATCCAGCCCCAGATCGCCAGCGCGCTGAAAAAGGCAAGGTAGACCCCGGCCAGGTCCACCGCATGCAGGGAATGCCAAAACCCAAAAGCGCCCATGAACAGCAGCGGCAGGTTGCCCAGCGTCGCCCAAAGGTGCGCGTCCCGATGGTCCGCGCGGCGCACCATCAGAAGGATCAGCCCGGTGGAAAACCACCAAGCGAACAGGGCCACAAGCGCCGCGATCCAGGGGCTTGCAAACATCATGCACGCCCCCGGACGGTGGATCGAATATTCGTACGAATATTCGGGTTATGGTGACCCACGTCGCGCATCAGTAGGCAGGCTTTTGGATTGTGTTGACGGGCGGCGTGTTCGGCTTGGACGGGATTGTCAGCATCCCCACAAAGGCAAGGCCCGCGCGCACGTTCGACACCATCTTGGCCAGTTTGCCCCCGACGCCGCCCCGTTTGACGGCAGCGTCAGCGGCGATGTTGGCCGCGCGCAGCTTGGTCAGACCCTTGGCCCAACGGGGGTGGTCGATGTCCACGGTCAGCGGGAAGATCTGTTTCGACAACTCGGAGGTTTTTTCGAACACTGCGTGGCCGTACCAATCCACGTCCACGCCCAAAGCCTCGTGGAAGGCGGGGCGCTGGTGGTCGCGCACATACATCGTGGAATAGACCGCCGTCAGGAAGAACTTGATCCACAGCTTGTTGTCCCACCGCTGGGTCAGCTTGGGGTCGGTTTTCATCAGCAGGGCAAAGGCCTCGCCGTGGGAAAACTCGTCGTTGCACCATTCCTCGAACCACTTGAAGATCGGGTGGAACCGCTTTTCAGGGTGTTTTTCGAGGTGGCGGAAAATGGTGATGTAGCGCGCGTAGCCGATCTTTTCGGACAGGTAGGTCGCGTAATAGATGAACTTGGGGCGGAAGTAGGTGTACTTCTTTTGCTGGGTCAGAAACCCGAGGTTCACGGCAATCCCGGCCTCGCGCAGGGCATCGTTGATGAAACCTGCGTGCCGCGCCTCGTCCCGCGCCATCAGCTGGAACAGGGTGGTGATGTCGTCGTTGTTGCCGCGACGCTTCATTTCCTTGTACAGCACGCAGCCCGAGAATTCGGAGGTGCAGGAAGACACCAGAAAGTCGATGAATTCCGCGCGCAGCTTGGGTTCCATCCCGTCCCAATCGACGTGGTCCCAATCTTCGTTCTTGCGGAAGTGGCCCTTGTTGGGGTCCGCCTTCATCTGACCGATCAGCACGTCCCATTCATCGCGGATCCCGTCGACGTTGATGGCGTCCATCTCGTCAAAGTCGGTGGTGTAGAAACGGGGCGTCAGCAGGGTGTTCTGCATGGCCAGTTCTCGTGGCCCCTTCGCTGTCCACAACGGCATAGTTTTCAGCGGCCAGCGCCTGATCAGCGTCCACAGCATCGGCGGAGTGTTTGATGGGGGCATTCATACCGAAACCTCCTCAGAGAATGAAAATTCGCACAGTTCCATGATTTCAAAATCACCGGTCATGCGGGTCCAAAGCTGTTCCAGCTTGCTGGCGCGGGTGACGATGGCCGTGCGGTTCTCAGTCACGACCTCGCCAAAGGGAGCCATGATCTCGGGGCCTTGAACCTGAACGCTGTCACCGGGATAGATCACGCTGCCGTCGTTCAGACGGACATGGGCGTGCAGGGATTCAAAGCAGTGGCTGATTTCGACCGTGCAGGGGACGGTCTGTTTTTCGCGTGTGATAAGACCCATGATCATTCCTCCAACAGGGCGGCAAAGGTGGCCGCATTGGTTGCACCGAAGCCGATGAGTTCGGCACGCCAGTCGGTGTATTCGTCCCGCAAGGACAACTGACCGTTTTCAAACAGGATCAGTTGAATGGGCAGGTTTACATCGACGTTGGCTTGGGTGCGGACACGGTCCAGCACGCGGTAGACACCGGCGACAAAGCCGCCTTCGGTCTGGTCAAGGTTGGCGATCACACTGCCGTTGGCATCCATGACGCGGGCGGCGCCGGACATCTCGCCGGTGATGAAGATCGTGCGCTGTTTCAGGATCGGCACTTCGCCGACCATGGCCGGCATCGCCTCCAGGGGGCGGTCGGTCAGCCGGGCGTAGGTCACGATCACCAAGGCGCACATCACCAGCACGAAAAGCGCCCGCAACAGAACCGTGGGGATCATTTCCTTGTCACGCTCGACAAGCTTTTGTTCAGGGGTCAGGGGTCTGGCCATCTGGTCGTTCCTTTGCATTATTCTGCGGCGGCAAGTGGGGTCTGTACGGGGTCTATCCGTGCCACCTGAGGCCGTGCGATTTCGGGTTCTGCCACTTCGGCAATGATACGGGCCACGCGGGCAGCGTCGGGGATGGCGCGCAGGGCAGGTTCGGGCCGGGCAAACCGCCAGGGCCGCAGGTGGGGCCACAGGGTCAGGTAGCCGAACTGGATCTTGCCAATCGTTTGTAGCGCGATGGTCCCGGTGCCGTCTTTGCGCGTGGTCAAATTGGCGGCGGAAATCTTGGAATAGGGAAAGTTCAACGTCAGGGTCAGGGCCGCGCCGATGCGCATGGCCACCCGTTTGTTGGTCACGGTGTAGACCGTGGTCTGGGCCTGCGCCACCCCCGTCAGGAGGAGGCACAGGCAAGCAACTGCACCCAGGATCAGGTAGAAGGACGCGGCGATCAGCGATTCATAAACGCTCATCGTGGCGCCTGCCACCACCGCACGCCATGCGAAGATGACCACGAAATATCCAGCCACCCATTTGATGGCGAGGCTCTCTCGGGTCAGAGCCCACCAATTGGGTTTGCCCTGCCACAGCACTTCCTCCCCCTCGGGGGAAGCTCTGGCAGGCCACGAATGGGTTCTTGGTCAAAATCGTCATGGGGCATGGGTCCGGTCCTTCCGTGCCTGGGTTTCAGGGGGCCTGATTACAGTTGAGGCTCTTGGCGGGCAGGATCGGCGTAGAGTTTGCCGCCCCCCACGTAGCCAGAGATCTTGTCTTCCTCCAACAGCGTCACTTGCGTGGGGGATTTGGTCACGGGGATGCCCGCAAAGTTCTTGGCGTAAAGCGCCTTGATCTCGACGTTGGTCCGGTGGATGCGCGTAAGCGTCATGGGCACAAGGCGCTTGCCGCCATCGTTGTCCAGCTCGATTTCGAGGTAGCGAACCAGTTGTTCCGGCGCGTCCACCCACATGTCGCTGATGGTGCCAACGGTTACACCGTCACCGCCCACAACAGGCAAGCCACGGGGGTCACGACCAGCGGAAATGCGGAAGTTGCCAGCCGCCTCCATGGGGACGATCTTGGCATGGCCATGGCCGTCCAGTTCGGGCACATCGCGGCGCGCGGCCCAAGAAGCGGGGCCAACACCGTCCAGCATCGGATCGCCTGTGGGCTCCAACGGATAACCGTTCGCCTTGTTGGTCATGCGCAGGGCGACATCGCGGTCCGATTGCACGTCAGGGCCCGGCAGGGTCACGTCGCCACGGCCATGGGGCAGCTTGAACGTCTTGGTTTTGGTGGGCACGGGGAACGGCCCTTGGTTGGCGGCTACACTGCCGTCATCGTTTTCCAACGGATAGCCTTCGCGCATGTTTTCCGTCTGCAGGTAATAGATCAGGAGTGCGAAGAACCCCCAGAATAGCCAGATCGACAGGCTGGCGAGGTCAAAGTTGCCGAAGAATGGTTCCGTCATAGGAGCCTCCTAGTGTTTTAGGTCGGGAAGTCAGCGAGCCCGATCTTGCTGACGTCCAAGGGGTTGCGTTGGTCTGGTGAGCGGTGCCGCCCGACAAGTGGGCCGAGGGCGATAAGAGTGATGAACAAAAGGCCGATTTCGGTATGGTAAACGACCGAATAGCCGGTGGCGGGGGTGGCAAGCGCCTCGCCCAATCCGCCGTTCATGGCGACGGTGTTGACGGTGTCGCGCAGGCCACCACCGATGGCGGTGCTGACACCTTGGGCCGTGGCCTGTGCCGCGCCCCATGCGCCAAGGGCAAGGCCGCGACCGGCCATCCCCTGCGCAGGCATGGTCATGGCCGCGTGTAGGGTGGCCACGGCGAACAGGCCGCCGCCAAAGCCGATCAGGCACGCGCCCGTAAAGAACAGCGCCGTGCTGTCGAGAGGGCTGGCAAAGATCACGGCACTGAACGCCGCAAGGCCCACAAGGATGCCCCGCGCGGCGATGCGGTAGGGGTTCGTTTCGGCCCCCAGCCATTTCGCGGCCAATCCAAAGGCGCACAGCGCACCCACGGCCCAAGAGGCCGTCAGCAGCGTGGTCATGGAGACCGACAGGCCAAGGATCTCGCCGCCATAGGGTTCCAGCAGGACGTCCTGCATGTTGAACGCCATGGTTCCCAGGAACACGACGACCAACAGGCGCCCCGCCATGCCACCGGCGGCAAAGTCGGCCCATGCGTCCTTGAACGACGGCTGCGGGGCCTCGCGCTCGGCCTTAGTCATGGGGCGCACGGATTCCTGTTTCCACAGGGCGATCACATTCAGGACAAGGGTCATCAGGGCCGTGGCCTGGATCACCTGGACCAGCAGCAGCGGCGTAAAGTTCTGCAAGATCAGGCCAAGGACCACGGCGGAAATCAGCATCCCCATAAGGAAGGCCACATACAGCAGGGCGACCACGCGGGGGCGCGTCTCGTCGCTTGCGCGGTCTGCGGCCAGCGCAAGGCCTGCGGTCTGCGTCATATGCATGCCAAGACCGGTCATCACAAAGGCCATGCCCGCCAGAATTTCACCGGCGAAGGGGATGTCGTAGGCCGTGTCGCCCCCCAGCACCAGCAGGGACGTGGGCATGATCGCCAGCCCGCCGAACTGCCACAGGGTGCCGAACCACAGGTAGGGAATACGTTTCCACCCGATGGCACTGCGGTGGTTGTCGGACTTGAAGCCCAGAAGCGCGCGGAACGGGGCCACCAGAACCGGCAGGGCCACCATCATGGCGACCAGCAGGGCAGGCACGGAAAGCTCCACGATCATAACCCGGTTCAGGGTGCCCAGCAGCATGACAGCCGCCATGCCCACCGAGATCTGGAACAGCGACAGGCGCAGCAATTGGCGCAGGGGCAGCGCGGCTGATCCTGCGTCCGAGAAGGGCAACATGTTCAGCGTAAACTGTGTCAGGGGATGCCGTTCTTTGCTCATGCGCGATACTCCAGACAGCTGGAATGATAGAACCCGCTGTTGACCGTCTCGATCGCTTGCACACGGCCAGCGGCGGCGCGGTCAATCCGGTCCGGGCTGTGGGGGATCATCACGGGGCTGCGGTCGGACCGGGGGAACAGTTTGCCCATGCCCCAGAACGCCAAAAGGAACGGCGTGCGGGGGGCGACGGTGAACACGATCGCCTCGCGGGTGCGGGCGCCCAGATCGTCCAGCTTGGCGGCCAGGTCAGCGGCCTCGTAGTAGATCATGGAATCCATGGCGATGACGTAGTCAAAGGTGCCAAGGGCGGGATCAAACATGTCACCAGCGGCGAAACCCACCTGCGGGTGCAAGTGCTCGGGCACGCGCCGTTTGGCGATGTCGATCAGGCTGGGCGAGATGTCGATGGCGATCACATCCGCGCCCCGTTCGGCCAGGATTTCCGTCACCATGCCCGGACCGCACCCGGCATCCAGCACCCGCGCGCCGCGCAGGTCCGAGGGCAGACGCGACAACATGATCTGGCGCATCTTGTCCCGACCCGCGCGCACGGTTTTGCGCACGCCAGACACAGGCGCGTCCGAGGTCAGACGTTCCCACGTCTTGGTCGCGGTCTTGTCGAAGTATGTCTCGACGCGCGATTTTGTGTCAGCGTAACTTGCCACCTAGTCGAACCCCAACAATTCAAAGATTTCCCGGTCCGGCAAAGACGCCGGGGCCAGCGGGTCGGTTCCCGCATACAGACGCTGGGCCAGACGCAGGTATTCCGCGCGGCACTGGACGATGTCTTCCTCGTCGTCCATTTCGAACAGGGTCTTTTTCTTCAGGCGCGACCGGCGGATGGCGTCCACGTCGGGCATGTGCCCGATCCGGCTGAACCCGACCACATCGCAGTAGCGGTCCACCTCGTCCGTGTCCTTGGACCGGTTCGCCACACAGCCCGCAAGGCGGACCTTGTAGTTGGCCGATTTCGCCTGAACAGCGGCAATGATCCGGTTCATCGCATAGATGCTGTCGAAATCGTTGGCCGTGACGATCAGGGCACGGTCTGCGTGTTGCAGGGGTGCGGCAAACCCACCGCAGACCACATCACCCAGAACGTCAAAAATCACGACATCTGTGTTTTCCAACAGGTGGTGCTGTTTCAGCAGCTTGACCGTTTGGCCCACCACATACCCACCACAGCCGGTGCCTGCGGGGGCCGCCGGCTTCGACGCACATGACACCGTTGTAGCCCTCGACCACGAAATCCTCGGGGCGCAGTTCCTCGGGGTGGAAATCCACCTCCTTGAGGATGTCGATCACCGTGGACTGCAATTTGCCCGTCAGGGTGAACGTGCTGTCGTGCTTGGGATCGCAGCCGATCTGCAACACGCGTTTGCCCATCTTGGAAAACGCCGCCGACAGGTTGGAGGAGGTCGTGGATTTACCGATCCCGCCCTTGCCGTAAACGGAAAACACCTTGGCGCCTTCGATCTTGGCGCTGTCGTCCTGATGCACCTGGACGGAACCTTCGCCGTCCTGGCCGCGGAGAATTGGGGGGCTTTATCAAGTGCCATGGTCTAGTCGTCCTTCATTTATTCAGCGGCCACGTTCAGGCCTTCGAGCTGGTCTTCAAGCTCATCAGCGGCGTCTTGCAGAGCGGCGAGCGTGGCCTCATCCGGCTGCCAGAAATTACGGTCATTGGCCTCCAGCAGGCGGTTCGCCATGCGGGCAGAGGCTTGGGGGTTCAGGTCCGCCAGACGGCGGCGCATTTCGTCATCCAGCAGGAATGTCTCGGACAGGCGTTGATAGACCCAAGGGTCCACTTGGCCTGTGGTCGCAGACCAGCCCAGCGTGTTGGTAAACTGTGCCTCGATCTGACGGACACCCTCGTGCCCGTGCTGCAACAGCGCCTCGAACCACTTGGGGTTCAGGCTGCGGGACCGGGTTTCAAGCGCGACCTGATCGGCCAGCGTGCGCACCTTGTTGCCGCCCCGGGTCTGGTCCCCGATGTAGACGGCGCAATCCTCGCCCTTGGCGCGTTTGACTGCGCGGGAAATCCCGCCCAGCGTGTCGAAATAGTGATCCACCGTGGTCACGCCCAACTCGACGCTTTCCAGGTTTTGGTAGGCGACATCGACATCGGCCAGCGCGTTTTGCAACAGTTTCGTCGCCTGTTGCGCCTTGCCGTTGCGCCCGTAGGCAAAGCCTTTGCGCGCCTCGTAAGCATCGGCCAACTCCCCCTCGTCGTCCCATGCACCGCTGTCGATCAGGGAATTGACGTTGGCGCCGTAAGCGCCTTCGGCATTGGAAAAGACGCGCAAGGCGGCCTCTTCCATGTCGCAGCCCATCTTGGCTGCGTAATCCAGCGCATGGGCGCGGATGAAATTCTGGTCCAGCGGTTCATCGGCCATGGCGCACTGGTAGGCGGCATCGGCCAGCATACGGGTCTGCAACGGCAGAAGATCGCGGAAGATCCCGGACAGGGTCATCACCACGTCCACCCGCGGGCGGCCAAGTTCGGCCAAGGGCACAAGGTCTGCGCCGGACAAACGCCCAAAGCTGTCAAAGCGCGGGGTGCACCCCATCAGCGCCAGCGCCTGGGCCATGGGCCCGCCGTCGGATTTGATGTTGTCAGACCCCCACAGGACCAGCGCCACGGAATGGGGCAATTCGGCGTGGGTGGCCAACAGTTCATTGGCCTGCTTGATCCCGTCTTGCATCGCAAAGGCCGTCGGCATGCGGAACGGATCGAACGCATGGATGTTGCGCCCCGTGGGCAGCACGTCCGTGGATCGGATCAGGTCCCCACCGGGCACAGGTTCGATGTAGCGGCCCGACAGTGCACGCATCAGCGCGGGCAGTTCGGTGTCGTCTTGCAGCAGGGCGTCGATATGGGCCTTTGTCTCGGCATCCGCACCTTCGATCAGGTTCAGGTAATCGGCGCGGGCCTGAGCGCTGAAGGGGCGACCCACGATGTGCAGACCCTCGGGGATCAGCGCGTCTTCGGTCTCCAACAGACGCAGCCACAGGGCATCGGGGTCGCCGGACATATCCACGGCCTCGGCCTGAACGGCGATCAGATCGGCCAGCTCTTCGCGCTCGGCACTCGCCTCCAGCGCGCGGTAGCGGGTCAGGCTGTCCTTCAGTTCCAGCAACCCTTTGTAAAGGCCGGACTGCGACAGGGGCGGCGTCAGGTGCGTGACCGTGACCGCATTGCTGCGCCGTTTGGCCAGGGACGCCTCGGACGGGTTGTTGGAGGCATAGAGATACACATTGGGCATCTCACCGATCAGACGATCCGGCCAATCCCGCGCACCAAGGCCCGCCTGTTTGCCGGGCATGAATTCCAACGCGCCGTGCATCCCGAAATGCAGAACAACATCCGCCTTCAACTGGTTGCGCATCCAAAGGTAGAAGGTCGTGAACGCGTGGGTCGGGGCAAAGCCCTTCTCGAACAGCAGGCGCATCGGGTCGCCCTCGTACCCAAAGGTCGGCTGCACACCTACGAACACCTTGCCGAAATGCGCGCCCAACACGAAGACGCCGCGCCCGTCGGACTGGATCTTGCCGGGGGCAGGGCCCCAGACAGCCTCGATCGCAGCTAGGGGTGGCGTGGTGCGCACGATGGTGTCAGCGTCCACATGGGCGGCGACATTCGCCTCTTGCCCGTATTGTTTCGCATTGCCGTGCAGGATGGCGTGGCGCAGGTCGTCCACGGTTTCGGGCACGTCGACTTCGTAGCCATCGGTCTTCATCCGGCGCAGCACATTGTGCAGGCTTTCAAACACGGACAGGTACGCAGCGGTGCCCACAGCCCCCGCATTGGGCGGGAAGCCGAACAGCACCACAGCCACCTGTTTGTCCGCGTTGCGTTTGCGGCGCAGCAGGGCAAGGCGCAGGGCCTTTTCGGCCAGCACGTCGATCCGTTCGACACAGGGGGCCATTTCCTTGGCGTTGCCGGGTTTGGCACAGGTGTGCTGACACCCGTTGCACCCGTCCGCGCCATGGCGACCGGCGAAAATCGTCGGGTTTGTCGCGCCGTCCAATTCGGGCAGTGCGATCAGCATGGTGGTTTCGACCGGGCCCAGGCCCTGGGGCGCGGCGGCCCATTGGCCCAGCGTCTGGAATTCCAGCGGGTGCGCGGCGATATAGGGCACGTCCAGCGCCTTGAGAACCTGCACAGCGGCGTCGCTGTCGTTATAGGCAGGCCCGCCCACAAGGCTGAACCCGGACAGAGACACCAGCGCGTCAATCTGGACGCCGTCGCCGGTGTGAAAGAATTTCGCAATCGCGGGCCGACCGTCAAGGCCACCTGCAAAGGCCGGTATCACGCGGATGCCGCGCGCCTCGAACGTGCGGATCACATGGTCGTAATGGGCACTGTCGCCCGCCAAAACGTAGGACCGCATCAACAACAGGCCAATGGTGGCCACGGGGTTCGCGGGGCTGGGCAGGGCGCTTGCATCTTCGCCGATCCCGGTATCGGGGTGGTAGACACCCACCTCGGGGTATTCGATGGGGGCCTCGACCTTGCCGCCGCGCAGCGTGGCGTCGCTGGCATAGCGTCCCACAAGGAACCGCATCATCTGTTCGATGTTGTCGTCCGTGCCGCCCAGCCAATACTGCATGGACAGGAACCACGCGCGCAGATCTTGCGACTTGCCGGGAATGAACTTCAGCACCTTGGGAATCCGGCGCAGGATCTTCATCTGCTTTTCGCCCGACGCACCGCTGGGCTTTTTGGAGCCGCGCAGCTTTTTGAGGAACTTCATCGCGCCGGAGGCGGGCTTGGACATGTCCAGCTCGCCCATTTTGGTCAGGCTGATGATTTCGCTGTCGGAAATCACGGCAACCAAGGCGTCGCAGTCGTCGCGCCGCGCCTCAAGCGCGGGCTTGATCGCCTTCACCTGCTCTTCAAAGAAGATCAGGTTGACGACAATAATATCGGCATGGGCCACGGCGATCTTGCATTCCGCCAGCGCCTCGGGGTTCTCGCCCCATTCGGACGCCGCATAGGATTCAATCGCCAGACCCGGAAACTCTGGCAAAAGCCGTTCGCGCACGCGGTTGCAGGCAGCCATGGCATGGCTGTCCAACCCCACGATCACGACGCGGTAACCGGGTATGTCGGTACTATCGCGCATAATGCGCCTTTGCCTCGTATAGGGTGTCTTTGGAAATCTCGGTCACGCCACGTTCAGCCGCATACTTTTCGGTGTTGCGCTTGGCCTTGCCGCGGACAAAGAACGGGATTTTCTTGAGTTCTTTTTCCGCATCGGCCAGCCAGACCATGACGTCGGATCCGGTCTCGACCGGTTGTGGTTGGACCACTTCGGGGGCGGGTTCTGCATCCAGGGATTTGGGGGCATGGCCACCGTGGTGGCTTGGACCCGCCTCGTCGTGGAATTCGAAATCCTCGCGGAACATGGCCAGCAGGTGTTCTTCCAGACCCATCACCAGCGGATGGATCCACGTGTCGAACATCACGTTCGCGCCTTCGAAACCGACTTGGGGGCTGTAGCGCGCGGGAAAGTCCTGAACGTGCACGGGGGCCGAAATCACAGCACAGGGAATGCCAAGCCGTTTACCGATATGGCGTTCCATCTGGGTGCCAAGGATCATCTCGGGGCTGGCCTGCTCGATGGCCTTTTCGACCTCCAGGTAGTCATCCGTGATCAGGGCAGGCACGCCGATGTCCTTGCCAAGGGCGCGGATATCGCGGGCGAATTCGCGGTTGTAACAGCCCAGGCCCACGACCTCGAACCCCATTTCTTCGCGGGCGATACGGACGCTGGCTTTGACGTGGGTGGCGTCACCGAACACGAACACACGCTTGCCGGTCAGATAGGTGCTGTCCACGGACCGCGACCACCACGGCTGGCGCAGGCGGGTTTCATCCACGCGCCCGGGCAGACCGGTGATTTCGGCCACTTCGGCGATGAATTCGCGGGTGGCCCCGACGCCGATAGGCACAACCTTGGTGTAGGGCTGACCCAGCGTCTTTTCGAGATGACGGGCGGCGGTCTCGGCGTGTTCCGGGTACAGCAGCACGTTGAAATGCGCGCGGCCCAGTTTCATCAGATCGCCGGGTGTCGCGCCCATGGGGGCGGCGACGTTTACGTCCACGCCCATTTCGGACAGAAGGCCGGTCAGTTCCTCGACGTCGTCGCGGTGCCGGAACCCCAGGCCTGTCGGGCCAAGAATGTTGCAGGTGATCCGGTCCGTGCGGTCCATCGGTTTGGCCAAGGCTTTGACCAGCTGATAGAACGTCTCGTCGGTGCCGAAGTTTTCCTTGCGGCTGTAGCTGGGCAGTTCCAGCGCGATGACGGGGACGGGGATGCCCATGGTCTCTGCAAGGCCCCCGGGGTCGTCCTGGATCAACTCGGCGGTGCAGGACGCGCCGACGATCAGCGCCTCGGGCTTGAACCGTTCGTAGGCGTCGCGGGCGGCCTGTTTGAACAGACCGGCTGTATCCGCCCCCAGATCACGGGCCTGGAATGTCGTGTAGGTCACCGGCGGGCGGTGGTCGCGCCGTTCGATCATGGTGAACAGAAGGTCGGCGTAGGTGTCACCCTGGGGGGCGTGCAACACGTAGTGCAGACCCTTCATGCCTGTGGCGACACGCATGGCCCCCACGTGGGGCGGGCCTTCGTATGTCCAGACGGTCAGCTTCATTTCAACAACTCCTTCCGGCGCACGGGACGCGAGAAGAGGCCGGCCAGATCGCCCGCCTGTTCGTAGAAATGCACCGGGGTGAAGACCAATTCGATGGCCCACTTGGTGGTCAGGCCGTCAGCCTCTAGGGGATTGGCAAGGCCAAGGCCGCAGACGGTCAGGTCCGGGCGCGCCGCGCGGCAGCGGTCCAGTTGCAGGTCCACGTCCTGCCCTTCGGAAATGGTGGGGCCAGAGGCGATCATCTCCAGCTCGGCCTCCACAAGGCCCCGGTGGATAAAGGGCGCACCGATCTCGATGGCCTCCATCCCACATTCGCGGACAAGGAACCGGGCCAGCGGGATTTCCAACTGGCTGTCGGGAAAGAAGAACACGGACTTGTCGCGCAGGGCCTCGGACGCCTGGGCCACCGCCTTGCGGGCGCGGGCCCGGGGGGCGTCTGTGACGCGGGCAAAGGTTTCATCGTCCACGCCGAATTCGTCCGCAATGGCGCGCAGCCACAGGGTCGTGCCCTCTTCGCCAAAGGGGAATGGTGCGCGGATCTGTTGCGCGCCGCGCTTGGCCAACTCCCCCACGGTGTCGCCGAGGAAGGGTTGCAGCACGGCCATGACCGTGTTTGGCCCAACCCCGGGCGCACCGTCGGCCCGCGCCGCGGGGAGGACGCGAATAGGACCGATGCCCATGTCGCCCAAAAGCTGAAGCGCTTGATCTTCGACGACATCGGGCAGGGCACCCACGAGCAGCAGTTCGCGGGCGTCCGTATGGGGCAGCTGCGGCACCATGGAGGCAAGGCAGGCATCTTCGCCTTGGGTAAAGGTCGTCTCGATGCCCGAGCCTGAATAGTTCAGCACCGAGGTGTGCGGCGCGTGGATCTGGGTGAGTCGCTCTGCCGCGCGCTCCAGGTCCAATTTGATCACCTCTGACGGGCAAGAACCCACCAGGAACAACCGACGGATGTCAGGACGGCGTGACAGCAGGCGGGCCACTTCGCGGTCCAACTCCTCGTTGGCGTCGGCCATCCCGGCCAGATCTTTCTCTTCGAGGATCGCCGTACCGAACCGGGGTTCTGCAAAGATCATCACACCCGCCGCAGATTGCAGCAAATGGGCACAAGTCCGCGACCCGACCACCAGGAAGAACGCATCCTGCATCTTGCGGTGCAGCCAGATGATTCCGGTCAGCCCGCAGAACACTTCGCGTTGGCCGCGTTCCTTTAGAACAGGGGTGTCGGCACAGGTGGCGGTGGGGATATTGGCGGGTTGGTTCATGCCATCGCCTCCGATTGCAGGCGGGCCATGCGCAGTTTCCAGATGAACTGGCCTGCGTTGATGACGTAGGTAAAATAGGCGGCAAGGGCCAACCACATTTGCTCGGTCGGGGTCAGGGATCCGGTGAATAGCGCCCAAAGGTAGGCGGTGTGAAGGGCGATCACCACAAAGCTAAAAACATCTTCCCAAAAGAAGGGTTTAGCGAACAGGTAGCAGCCGAAGACGACCTTTTCCCAGATCGCGCCCGTGATCATGATCACATACAGGAACATCGTTTTTACCACGATGGAGGCAGAGGCTGCCACATACCCCTCGCCCGTCTGCAAGTAGCGGACGACAAGGTAAACGGACACCCCGAACGCCACAAATTGCAACGGCGCAAGCAGCCCTTGGATCGTGGTCCAAACGGTCTCGTCGCGACGCTTACGCTCTTCGGGGGTGTAAAGCCCTGTACGCGCTTTTTCTTGATTTTGTCGTTTGCCGGTCAACCCACGACTCCTTCTAGTCTTGGCCTAGAATGTCGCATATAGCGGGGGAGTGTCAACTAAAACTGACACGTGTAAAGTTGACATATTGAGGGTGTGGCCAACGCGCATGGATTCCAGGGGCAGTGCTTGCAGGGCCTAGCGCCCAAGGTTCAAGCGTACCGCGCGCAGGCGGAAATTCGCGAATGTGTCAATTAGCTTTGACATCGCACCCTGCAAAATGTGACAGTGGCGTCAGAGAGTCTCCGGATCCTTGGCGCAGAAGATCGTGAATTACGCGCAAAGGGTGTCAGCGGAGGGGTGTTACAATGGTTGATGGACCGAAGAAACCGGGCCAGACATCGAACCAATCGATAGAACGGGGCGGAGTGAACAGCTTGGCCGCGCGCGCTCTTTCTGTGCTTACTGCGCGGGGCGGGGCGATTGCGCACGACTATTCCAGTCCGCAGCTGCAAACGATTTGCGATGCCTTCGTCTCGACAGACGAAGATGCGCGGCACAAAATCGTGTCCGCCCTGGAATCCCACGGCCTGTCTCATAACGACATCATCGAACATATCGTGCCCACCACAGCACGGCTGATGGGGGAGCGGTGGTTCAACAATCAACTGTCCTTCGCAGATGTCACGATCGGCGTGGCCCGCCTGCAAGAAACCCTACGGTCCCTGACCGCCCGGACAAAACGCACCTCTGCGTTGAACGGCGACTGCATCTTGCTGGTTGTCCCACGCAGCGAACATCACACTTTGGGCGTCTTTGTCGTCGCCCACCAGTTCCGCAGACTTGGCATCGACGTGCGCATGGCCGTCGGCATGCACCCGATCCAAGTGGCGAACCTTGTGAAAAGACACCGCTTTTCAGCGGTCGGAATTACGGCCTCTGGCCGTAGAAGTCTTGCGTCAGCCCGCGAGATGGTTGAAATTATCAAAGGGAGCGTACCCCGGATCACCCGCATTGTGGTCGGAGGAAGCGTAACGTCACTGGATCTGGACATTCAAAGTCTGACCGGCGCCGATTATGTCACCTCGGACCCCGCGCGCGTAATTGAACTATGTGATCTGAATGCGTCGACCGCCACAACATTTGTGGATGGCTGAAGTTAACCGGAAGACAATGCGAAAAGCATGGATGGATAACAAATGAATACGCGCGAAACGGACTTCTGGAACGACCGCTCCGGCCCCAAGATCGCGCCGGAGCACTTCAATAAGATCGTGGCAACCGCCGCCGATCTGGCCATTATTCTAGAGGCGACGGGCAAGGTACAGTCCGTCGTAGTGAATCCCCTGAACCCAACCCTTGGCCGGTTGGACCATTGGCAAAACCGCGACATCCGCGAGTTTCTGGCCGAGGACAGCCTGTCCAAGTTAGAGGCACAGCTGGAGGCGCATCGCACGGGACATCCCGGGCAGGTGGACGCGATTGAGGTCAACCACTTCGACAATGCGAACTGGGAATTCCCGATTCGCTACACCATGCACCGCACGGGCGAAGACGATGTGATCCTGATGCTGGGCCGCGATCTGCGCCCCGTGGCAGAGTTGCAGCACCGTCTGGTCAAGGCGCAGCTTGCGCTTGAGAAGGACTACGAAACCCACCGGGACTTCGAGACGCGCTACCGCGTGATCATGGAAGCCGCGCGTGATCCCTTTGCCTTGATCGACGTGAACTCTGGCCGTGTGATCGACGTGAACTCTGCCGCCGCGCAGGCCCTTGGGGCCGAAGCCGACACCCTTGTGGGTTCCGCCTTTACCCAGGAATTCGAGGGGCGGCGGCGCGGTGAATTCATCGAGGCGCTGTGCAACGGGGCCTCCGGCTCTGGCGCGGGGCCGGTGACGGCGGAAACGCGGCGCGGCGGGAAAGCAGTGGCGATCCACCCTATCCTGTTCCGGTCCGCGGGTGACAAGGTTCTGCTATGCCGGATCGAAAGCGCCGAAAGCGCGGAAGTTGTCGCCGAAGAGTTGGCGATCACGCTTGCGGGCCTGTACCGCGATGGGACGGACGCAATGGTCTTCACCGACAACCACGGTCAGATCCGCTATGCCAACGAGGCGTTTTTGGCCCTGTGTGATGCGGGCAGCCAAGGGGATGTGCGTGGCAAATCGCTGGGCGATTTCATGGCACGTGGGTCTGTGGACCTGAAAGTGCTGACGGACAACGCCGCGCGCACGGGCAAAATGCGAGTCTATGCGACGCGGATCGAATCCACCTATGGCACCCAAACCAGCGTCGAGGTGTCCGCAACCCATCTGGCCGGGCAAACCACCCCAGGCTTTGCCTTTGTGCTGCGCGACACCAGCCGGATGGACGTGGTGCGCGAACAACCCACCAGCAACCTGCCCATGGGTGTCAGTGACGAGGCGATGCACAACGTGATGGACCTTGTCGGCTCTGCCCCGTTGAAGGACATCGTCGCCGCCACCACGGATGTGGTCGAGAAGATGTGCATCGAGACAGCGGTGGATCTGACCGACAACAACCGCGTTGCCGCGGCCGAGATGTTGGGTCTGTCGCGGCAGTCCCTTTACGTCAAACTGCGCAAGTACGGGTTGCTGAACAAAGACGGCGACGCCTGACCGTCAACTTTAATTGACACATTGAATGTAAAGTCGAGCGGGTTTTCCTTGCCCGACTCTATTTGCGTGCTATAGGCTGACAGTATGAGTGTCAGCTTAGATTTACAGTTGGCGAGCGACCGCCACTACCCCGAACCTCGTGCCATGCTGCGTTTGATCAAACCGATCACGTGGTTCCCGCCCATGTGGGCGTACCTGTGTGGCGTTGTCTCTTCTGGTGTGCCGCTGTCGTCGCATCCCGTTTTGGTGATCCTCGGCGTGATCCTTGCCGGGCCCATTGTCTGCGGCATGTCCCAAGCGGCCAACGACTGGTGCGACCGTCATGTGGACGCGATCAACGAGCCTGACCGTCCCATCCCCTCGGGGCGTATCCCGGGCCGTTGGGGGTTGTGGATTGCCTTGGCCATGTCGGGCCTGTCGGTATTCGTTGGTGCGTTTTTAGGCCTCTGGGGCTTCATCGCCACACTGGTTGGCGTAGCCGCTGCGTGGGCCTATTCGGTGGAGCCCATTCGCCTGAAACGATCCGGCTGGTGGGGTCCGGGCCTTGTGGGTCTGTCCTACGAGTCCCTGCCATGGTTTACAGGGGCCGCCGTCATGACCCTGGCCCTGCCGCGCCCCGAGATCATCCTCCTTGCCCTTCTGTACGGCATCGGGGCCCACGGCATCATGACCCTCAATGACTTCAAGGCGCTGGAGGGCGACCGCCAGATGGGCGTGAATTCCCTGCCTGTCACCCTTGGCCCCGAACGTGCGGCCAAGGTGGCCTGCGCCGTTATGGCCGCACCACAGGTCATCGTCTTCCTTCTGCTGATGGCATGGGACAAGGGGCCCTTCGCCCTGATCATCGCCACCAGCCTTATCCTGCAGTTCTACGCCATGGGCGTGATGCTGCGCGACCCCAAGGGCAAGGCCCCTTGGTACAACGGCACGGGCGTGACGCTCTATGTGCTCGGCATGATGGTGGCCGCTGTCGCCGTAAGAGGCATGGTATGACGCTGTCTTGGTTCCAGATCGTTCGCATGGGGTTCGTGCAGATGTGCCTAGGGGCGGTGGTGGTCCTGACCACCTCGACCCTAAACCGGTTGATGGTGGTCGAGCTTTCGCTGGCCGCCCTCGTGCCCGGTATCCTTGTGGCCATTCACTATGGCATCCAGATCACCCGGCCCCAATGGGGCTATCGGTCTGACACGGCGGGCCATCGCACGCGCTGGATCATCGGCGGTATGGCCGTCCTGTCCCTTGGGGCGTTTCTGGCCGCTGTCGCTGTCGTCTGGTGGCCCTCGGCCCCGACCGGCGCGCTTGCCCTGTCGGTCCTTGCTTACGTGCTGATCGGTGTGGGCGTGGGTGCCTCTGGCACATCCCTGCTGGCGTTGCTGGCCACGGCCACCGCCCCCCACCGCCGCGCCGCTGCCGCCACGATCACGTGGCTGATGATGATCCTTGGGATTGCCGTGACCGCTGGCACCGTGGGTGCGTTCCTTGACCCTTACTCCCCTGCCCTGTTGCTACGCATCGTCGGTATTGTGACCTTGGGGGCGGTCATCGTCACTGCCGTCGCCGTTTGGGGCATCGAAAAGCGGGTGCAGGCGAAATCCGAACCTGACGACACCCCCTTCCTCGACGGTCTGCGCGAGGTCTGGGCCGAACCCCGTGCACGCAGCTTTACCATCTTTGTGTTCCTGTCCATGACCGCCTATTTCATGCAGGAACTGATCTTGGAACCTTATGCCGGGATCGTCTTCAACTTCACCCCCGGGCAATCCACGTCCCTGTCGGGCGCGCAGAACGGCGGCGTCTTCGTCGGCATGGTCCTTGTGGGCATCGCGGGCACGGTCCTGAAACGCGGGTCCCTGCGGGCCTGGGTCGTGGCAGGGTGCCTTGGGTCAGCCATCGCGCTGGCCGTCGTGTCCGCCATGGGGCAGATCGGGCCGGACGCGCCACTGATCGCCGCTGTTGTCACGCTGGGCTTTTTCAACGGCATGTTCGCCGTCGCCGCCATTGGGTCCATGATGGCCCTGGCGGGCGAAGGCCGCAGCGCCCGCGAAGGCACGCGCATGGGCCTGTGGGGTGCAGCGCAAGCCATTGCCGCCGGGTTCGGGGGCCTGACCGGGGCCGCCGCCGCCGACATCCTGCGCCACTTTTTCACCGATGCCCAGGGCTTTGGCCTCGTGTTCCTTGCCGAAGCCGCCCTGTTCCTGATCGCCGCCATGATGGCCGTGCGCGTCATTGACCGCCGGCCCACCCCAGAACCAGACCTCGTACCGGGAGAATGACCAATGTTTGATGTAGTAGTCGTGGGCGGTGGTCCGTCTGGTGCGACGGCCGCCAATGATCTGGCGCTGGCTGGGCGGAAGGTGGCCATGATTGACCGGGCCGGGCGGATCAAACCCTGCGGCGGGGCGATCCCCCCGCGCGCAATCAAGGATTTCGACATCCCCGAAGATCAGCTCTGCGCCAAGATCACCACCGCCCGCATGATCAGCCCCATGCAACGCCGCGTGGACATCCCCATCGAGGACGGCTTTGTCGGCATGGTGGACCGGGAACATTTCGACGAATTCCTGCGGGTGCGGGCCACGGACAACGGGGCAGAGCGGATCACCGGCACCTACTTGCGGGTGGAACGGGATGTACAGGGCACCCATGTCGTCTATCGCGACAAGCAATCCGGCGAGGAACGCCGCGCCACCACCAAGCTGATCATCGGGGCCGACGGCGCCCGGTCCAACGTGGGCAAGCAAGAAGTGCCCGGCGGCGACAAAATCCCATACGTCATAGCCTATCACGAGATTATCGAGGCCCCCATGGCTGTGGCCAACTATGACCCCCAACGGTGCGACGTGATCTATGATGGCAAGATCAGCCCCGATTTCTACGGCTGGGTCTTTCCCCATGGCAAGACCGCCAGCGTGGGCATGGGCACCGAGCAGCTGGACATGGACCTAAAGGCCGCCACCGCCGACCTGCGCGTGTCCGCCGGCCTGTCCCAGTGCCAGACCATCCGCAAGGAAGGCGCGCCCATCCCGCTGAAACCGCTGGACCGTTGGGACAATGGCCGGGACGTGGTGCTGGCCGGTGATGCCGCCGGTGTCGTGGCCCCCAGTTCCGGCGAAGGGATCTACTACGCCATGGCGGGCGGTCGGGTGGCGGCCACTGCCGCGCAGGCCTGCCTTGCCAGCGGGAAGGTCAAGGACCTGCGGATCGCACGCAAACTGTTCATGAAGGACCACAAGGCCGTCTTCAAAATCCTGGGCGCGATGCAGGACGCCTACTACAAGTCGGACGAACGGCGCGAACGCTTTGTGTCCCTGTGTCACGATGTGGACGTGCAGAAACTGACGTTTGAGGCCTATATGAACAAGGAACTGGTGCACGCCCGCCCCTTGGCGCACCTGAAGATCGGGTTTAAGAACATCCGGCACCTTCTTGGGTTAGTGGCCCCGACACACGTATGACCATCATGATCCCGGCCTGGGTGAACGGCGAAATGACCCCCGTGGAAAAGCTGGACGCGCACCTGCGTGGGCTAAAGCACAAGGCCGTGTCGGTGTTTATCCTGCGCGGGGATCAGGTGCTGATCCAGCAGCGGGCGATGGGGAAATATCATTCCTCGGGGCTGTGGGCGAACACCTGCTGCACCCATCCCGAATGGGACGAATCCGGGGCCGACTGCGCCCGGCGTCGTCTGGACGAAGAACTTGGTATCAAGGGCGTGACCCTGACCCAGCGTGACACCATCGAATACCGTGCCGATGTCGGCGAGGGCATGGTGGAACATGAAGTGGTCGAGGTTTTTGTGGGCCGTGTCGACGCGCTGACCTGGGACCTGAACCCCGAAGAGGTGCAGGCCGTCCGCTGGATCAGCCTGTCTGACCTACGGTCCGAGATCGCACAAACACCGCAGGTGTTCACCCGCTGGCTGGAAATCTACATGAACGACCACGCCGAGATGATCTTTGCGGATCTGATCTCGGCGTAAGTCTCTATTTCGCAGTTTAGGCTCTGATCGCCGTTGCCTTTGCGGGCAGCGCGGCGAGGGACGTTTCCACCATATCCGCCGCCGTCAGACCCGCATCGGCGTACATGTCCGCAGGGCTGGCCTGGTCGATGAAACGGTCGGGCAGGGTCATGGTGCGGATGGCAAGGCCGTGGTCCAACTGTCCGGTCTTGGCCAGATAGTGCAGGACCATCGCGCCAAAGCCGCCTTCGGACCCTTGTTCCACCGTCAGCAGCACATCGTGATCCGTCATCATATCCACCAGATCGGTGTCCAAGGGCTTGGCAAACCGGGCGTCGGCCACGGTGACGGAATAGCCATGCGCCTCTAGCTGCCGGGCGGCGTCCAGCGCCTCGGACAAGTGCGCGCCCAGGCTGAGGATTCCAATGTCAGCGCCTTTTTGCAGGACACGACCCTTGCCGATCTCCAGCACCTCTCCTTGCGCGGGCATCTCGACCCCGACCCCTTCGCCGCGCGGATAGCGCAGCGCAATCGGGCCGCTGTCGTGGGCGGCCATAGTGGCCATCATATGGACCATCTCGGCCTCGTCGGCGGCGGCCATGACGGTCATGTTGGGCAGGTTGGACAGATAGGCGATGTCAAAGGCCCCGGCGTGGGTGGCCCCATCCGCCCCCACCAGCCCTGCCCGGTCGATGCAGAACCGCACGGGCAGGTTTTGCAAGGCCACATCGTGGACCACCTGGTCATAGCCCCGTTGCAGAAAGCTGGAGTAAATCGCGCAAAACGGCTTCAGCCCGCCCGCCGCAGCCGCAGCCGCAAAGGTCACAGCGTGCTGTTCGGCAATACCTACGTCAAAGACACGATCCGGGTGCACCTTTTGCAAGATATCAATCCCCGTGCCGCCGGGCATGGCGGCGGTGATGCCGATGATGGCCGGGTCGGCCTCTGCCTCGGCCAACAGGCGCTGACCGAACACCTTGGTATAGGCGGGCGCATTGGGGGCGGATTTCTGTTGCTGGCCCGTGTCCACGTCGAACTTGGCCACCCCGTGATAGCAGCAGTCCGACAGCTCTGCGGGGTTGTAGCCCTTGCCCTTCACCGTCACCGCGTGGATCAGGACCGGGCCCGTCGCCTCGGCGTGGGCGGCACGAAGGACGGACATCAGCTGTCCCATGTCATGGCCGTCGATGGGACCGATGTAGGTAAAGCCCAATTGTTCAAACAGGGTCGCGTCGCCCGTGGCACCGGTCATCAGGGCCTTGGCGCGTTCGGCCCCTTCACGGAAGGGCCCGGGCAGGGTTTCGGCAATGGCGTCGGCCATTTTACCAAAGGGGGAGTTTGCAAGACCGCTTAGATAGGTGGACATGGCCCCAACCGGGGGCGCAATCGACATTTCGTTGTCGTTCAGGATCACGAACATCCGGCGACCGTCGTGGCCCGCATTGTTCAGCGCCTCGTAGGCCATGCCAGCGGAAATGGACCCATCCCCGATGACGGCCACCGCGTCGCCCGTGTCCTGGCCCAGATCGCGGGCTACGGTGAAGCCAAGGGCAGCGGATATGGACGTGGACGAATGGGCCGCGCCAAAGGGGTCGTATTCGGATTCAGACCGTTTGGTGAAACCCGACAGCCCGTCCTTCTGGCGCAGGGTCAACATGCGGTCGCGGCGGCCAGTCAGGATCTTGTGCGGATAACACTGATGTCCCACGTCCCAGATGATCTTGTCGTGCGGCGTGTCGAAGATGGCGTGCAGGGCCACCGTCAATTCCACCACACCGAGGGAGGACCCAAGGTGCCCGCCGGTGTTGGACACGGTCCAGATCGTCTCGTTCCTGACCTCTGCGGCCAAACGGGCGAGATCGGCGTCGGACAACCCGGCCAGATCGGCAGGTACAGTGACCTGATCCAGCAGGGGGTTTTCGGGCGTGGGTTATGTTCGGTCATTGGGCGGTCGCTCCCGGTATGAATAAAAAACGCTCTGTGGTCGGTGTCCCGGCCACAGAGCGCAGTGGTGCCTACAAAAGGGACTGCAGGGCTTTCCCGCGCCAGCGTACCGGCGCGGAAAGGGTTTACTCGTAGACAGGTGCGCCGGTCGTGGCCAATTCGGGCCAATCCGCGATCACGTTCAGGCCGCCCATGGGTTTCTGGTACCCTTTGTGGCAGGTCTTACATGCGGCTTTCGGTGCATCTGCATACATCGGGCCAAGGCGGTTGTCGGGCAGGATGTCCGTCAACGGGATGATCCAATCGTTGTTGATCTCTTGCGCCATCGAGATGCCCAAGCTGGCCGTAGCCCACTGTGGCGTGATCGCACCCTCTGCCGCATAGAACGCACGGCTGTTGTGGCAGAACACGCAGTTCACACCGAGGGAGTTGGCGAAGTAGTTCATGAACGAATAGGTCCGTTCCGTCTGCTGGATGCTGGCCACTTCGCCCTCGGCGATGGACCCGGCAACCCGGCTTTCCAGATCATGCACCACAATCGTCTCGTAGTTGATCAGGTACTGATACAACGCGTCCGACGGCAGCGAGGTGAACTGGGACTGGATCGTCGCGCGGTTCTGCACAGCGGCCCAGCCTTCGGCGGCATCGGGGTTATTGACGGGGTCAATGCGATACCAAACCTCGGACGGTACGTTTTCGCCACGGTGGCAGGTGTAACAGTTCACACCGACCTCTTGATTGGCTTGGACGTGACCGACCCAGTCTTCGTTGATGCTTTGCGTCATCTGGATCATATTCCGGGCGACCACCTTGGTATAAAGGTCGTCGTCGGCATAGTTTCCTTCGTCCGCACCGGCGTGACAATAGGCACACCCCTGATCGGGGGCGACCCACAGGGTCATGGCGTTCATCAGCCGGTTGAAGTTCGCATCGGTCAGATCACCCAGAACCTGGACATTTTCATAGATGTCCCCGGCCAGCTCTTCCCCCTCTTCGGGGATGAAAGGCTCGTCGGTGTAGTAGTCCGCGATCGTGGGGTCTGGCATGGCTGCCTCGCTCACGAATTTGGTGACCGACATGCCCGTGCCACGGGGGCCGGTCTGCATGCTTTCCGTTGCGTAGGGTTGGCCAAAGCCCACCAGCAGGGCGGCGACGAAGACCGCCCCCCGACGGCACCGACGGCAATCGCCGGGCCAAAGATGTTGGTGGGGTTGTCCCGGTTCCAGTCATTAAACCACTTGGGTAACATGATCATTCACCTCCCGTGCCATAGAATTCGTAGCCATAAGGCTCGAGGTAGGTGGGTGCGAAGTAGTGCTCTTGCGCCCAGATGAACCAGTTGTCGACAACCGTGCCGGTCAGCAGGATCCCGATACCGCCCGTGATGGGGGTCAGGACTGCGAACCACCACGCCCAGCGGTGGATGCCTTCCATGGTGGCGTTAAAGCCCATGGTCCAGCGCCAGAAGAGGGCCGCCCGCTCGGATGCCGTGCCACGGTCATAAATCTGCTCCAGCTCGCGGTCGCCGCCGTAGCGGGTCACGGCCATGATGGTTGCGCCGTGCATGGCGAACAACAGGACCGAACCGTACAGGAACACGATCGAAAGGGCGTGGAACGGATTGTAGTACAGGTTGCCGTAGCGGATGGAAAACGCGGTTGTCCAATCCAGGTGCGGGAAGATGCCGTAGGGCACAGCCTCGGACCAGGACCCCATCAGGATGGGACGGAACAGCCCCAGCACAAGGAACAACCAGATGGCAGCGAGGAACGCCCATGCCACGTGTTTGCCCATGCCGTGGATCTGCGCCAGATAGTACGACCGATACCACCACGACATCACCGAGATCAGCAAGAAGAAGCTGGCGATGATGTACCAGCCGCCATCTTGCAGCGGTGGCATACGCAGGCCGTATTCGGGCGATGGTGGCTCAAGCGCCAGCCAGAACAGCTGCCGGATGAATTCCGGGATCGACCAGTCCACTTGGGCCAGCATGTTGAACCCAACAATGTTGAACCACAGCAGGCCCGTCGCCAGGGACACCACACCGGCCCAACCCAGATAGACGGGGCCAAGTTGTGCGTTGCCGATCCAGCCGATCAACGTGCTGAAGCTGGCGGATTTTGTGCGGTCTTCCAGGCCTTCCTTGGGCTCCATGCCCATTTCCGGCTCTGACTGGACCTGCACTTGCGTGAAGATGTTTTGATACTCAGGCCACATTGACATGACTTACATCCCTCCCGTTGCTTGAGCGGCGGCTTGGACGGACGGCCAGATTGGCAGGTCCAACCACCAGTTCCACCATTCCGGCCAACCTTTGGTCCAGACCGGACCAGAGATCACGATACAGATCGCCGACCAGAATCCCGCGTTCAGCGCCAGCAGCAGACCCACACGGTGGATGCCCAGCGTGCCGACCGAATAACCGATGAAGTCACGGAAAAAGGTGTCTTCGTGGTCTGGTGTCTTGGCCTCTTCGCCCTTTTCAGGGTTGGCAGCGGACAGAACCAGCGCGCCGTGCAGCGCCAGGGCCAGGGTGGTTGTGAAGAAGAACGTCACAGCCAGCATATGTGCCGGGTTGTAGTGGAAGTGCAGGTAGGCGTAGCCCACGTTGCTGACCCAATCGAGGTGGCTGAAAATCCCGTAAGGGAAACCATGACCCCAAGCGCCCAGCAGCAGCGGGCGGAACACCACCAGCGTCACATAGGCAAAGATCGCAAAGCCGAACGCCACGGGGACGTGATAGCCCATGCCAAGTTTCCGGCAGATCTCGACCTCGCGCAAAGCCCAGGAGATGAACGCCCCGACCGCACAGAATGTGATGATTTGCCAAAGGCCGCCTTCCAGCAGCGGTGCCATGCCCAATCCATAGGAAAGGTCGGGCGGGGCGATGTTGATGGTCCAGGGGTTGAACGTGCCTTGCATGGCAGCCCCCCAGAAAATTAGAATTGTCCCGAGAGCGGCGAAGAAGATCGTCGTTACCCCAAAGAAGCCCACATAGAAGGGGCCGACCCAGAAGTCGAACAGATCGCCACCGATCAGCGTCCCTCCGCGGACGCGGTATTTTCTCTCGAAGCTGAGCAGTGCCATACTCTCTATCTCCGCGTAATTGGCGGGCGGCGGTGGCGTAGTATACGTCTTTTGCCGTCCTGTTTGTGGTTTGGCGCGGGCGGCGGTCTGCGTCGCCCGGCACCTTGGTATTAGGTCCCTAGACCGGCATTACATGCCGGCGTTGGTAGCTGCGGTTTCGAACCAGTTGATGCCGCTCGAAAGCAGAACCAGGTGGATCATTGCAGCCAGAAGGAACAAGAAGACGCCCTGCGCCACGAAAACGCGACGGGGGTCAAAGACGAGCCAGACTTTGTAAAACTTTGCCATTTCATCTATTCCTTAGAACCAGGGGAACACGATCCAGGTCGCGATGTGTGCAAGAACGGCAACGGCCACGAATAGCCAGAGCCCGCTCATGTACACCGCGTGCAGTTCCTGGGCCTGCTCGTCGGTAAGACCTGTGAAAGAGAGGTCGGATTTATCAGCCATGGAGGTCTCCATTAGATAGACTGACGCCGCATACCCTGCGGCCGGGCCCCGACAGCGGTTCATTCCACTGTCGGCCATTCGCGCCCCGAGTCGGTTGGGACGCAAACCTCGTGTCTCGCCTTCCCCCTTGGGGATCAGGCCGAGAAAATCAGGGACGTGACGGTCTGCGCCTGGGCCCATGCTTTGTGCAGGACACCCTTTTGCAGGCTTTCACGGTCCGATTGGATCAGGGCGATCACGGTGCCGATCAGTGCCAAAGGCAATGTGACCAGCAGGATGGCGCCAAAGTAGAACCAGTATTCCGCTGTGGGCCGCTTGGAATGGCGGGCAAAGTGCGGGGTATTCGTGGTTTGGTCAGACATGTGTCAGCTCCCTCTCCGATGTGAATGATGTTGGTGCGAGGGCCTGAACGGTCTCGCGCACCACCCGGTCGTGACCTTGCGCAAGGGCCGACTTTTCGGCCTCGTCACGCAGGTTTTTCGCCGCGGAAATGCGGGTCAGAACGGGGTGTGTTTCTACGATCTTGCCCAGCAAGACCTCTGCATCCGTGTCCCATGGGAAATCACGGCGCAGTGTTGTGGGTGTCGCCTCGGCGGCGTCCATTTCCGTGCCAAGAGGCAGGATGTGGAACAACGCGTCGAACAGGCCATTGCAGACCTCTTGCAACAGGTATGTCGCCCCGGCGTAGCCCATGAACGGTGTGCCCGTGGCCCGACGGATCGCGGCACCGGGGAACGACGCAGGAATAAACGCAGGGCTGGGTCCGTGACCGCCCTTCATTTCCGCCAGATACATCTTTTCGTTGATCGACCCCATGACGATCAGGGGGCGTGTCGCGTGCAAGGTCTCGCGCACCTTATCGTTGTCGGTCTTGCGACCGGCGACGCGGGCGGTGGCCAGCGCGCACGGCAGGCCCAGATCGTTTTCCAGATAATTGCGGATGCCCCGGGCATAGGTTTCATTGGCGACAATCGCAAAGGACGCGGTGGCAAAGAAATCCTGCGTCACGGACCGCCACAGGTCCCACACGGGTTTGATCGTGGAATGCTTTTCCCGCTCGATGAACGGTTCGGGGTCAAGGTCCAGCATCTCGCCCAGCTTGCGCAGGAAGGCGGTGGTGGATTCGATCCCGATGGGCGCTTGCAGGTAGGGTTTGCCCAGCACTTCGCACAGGCCCCGGCCAAACTCGCGGTACATGCAGACGTTGACGTCCGCATTCACAAGGTTGCGCATCTCGGCCAGGTGGGCGCCCAGGGGCATCACCATGTTGACCTCGGCGCCGATGCCTTCGATCAGACGCCGGATTTCGGCGAGATCAGAGGGCATGTTGAAGGTGCCATACATGGGCCCAAGGATGTTCACGCGGGGGGCGGCCCCCTCCTCACGTTTCTTCTCGGGGGGCATACGCCCCTTGGTCATGCCGAATTCCGTAAAGATCCAGGTCATGGCACGGTCGGCACATTCCCACTGATCCTCGTCGATCGTGCGCGGCAGGAACCGTTGGATGTTGGTGCCCATGGGCGTCACGCCGCCGCCGATCATCTCGGCAATCGACCCGGTGACAACCACCGCAGGCAAGGCCGGATCCAGAGTGTTCCAGGCCCGCTTCATCGCGCCCTCGGTCCCGTCGCGGCCCAGCTCCTCTTCGCCCAGACCGGTGGTCACGATGGGCAATTCATGGGGTGGCAGGGCATCGGTATAGTGCAGCACCGAGGTGACAGGCAGGTTTTCACAGCCCACCGGGCCGTCGATGACAACTTGCAAACCTTTGACGGCACAGAACGCATAGACTGCACCCCAATAGCCACCTGCGCGGTCGTGATCTTGCACTAGCATTTCACACCCCCGTTCGCGGCCATCCGGGCCTTTTCGGCGCGTTCCAGCTTTTTCTGCTGATTGGCGCGGAATTCGGGACGCAGGTTCGGGGACCCTTCCCAGACACCGGCGGTGTCGCCGTGACCCACACCTTCGAAAAAGTCCTTCATGTGGTCGAAACGGTCCTTGTTCGCCATGGCGGCGTTCACGACCTGTTGCAGGCTGCCCGCACCCATTGGCCCCATCAGGGGACGGGCGGAAATCAGGTTGGTGAAGTACAGACCCGGGATCGCCAGTTCCTTGGCCTTTTGCACAACGGGGGTGGTGCCGATGGCCAGATCCGGCTTGATCGCCTCCATCGCGGCGCAATCATCTTCGAGGCTGGCGCGGAATTTGACCTTCACGCCCTTGGCCTCCAACCACTCCAGATCGGCGGCGGACCATTCGGTCTTAGGACACGCGGTGCCGACGTAAGGCACATTTGCCCCACTCTCGATCAACAGGCGCGCGACCAGCAGTTCGGACCCTTCATAGCCCGACAGCGTGATCGTCCCATCCACACGGGCACCGGCAAGCGCCCCCTTGATCGCAGGCAGGAACGCGTTTTGTGCTGCGGCCACCATGTCAGGTTTGACATTGAACGCATCACCGACAGCCGCCAGCCAAGCGGCCGTGCCATCGTGACCAACAGGGGCCGATCCGATGATCGGTTTGCCTGCGGCCTGAAACTCGCGAATGGCGCTCGTATAAAACGGGTGGATCGCAGCGACAGCGCCGCAATCCAAAGCAGAATAGAGCTCGCGCCACTCACGGCAGGGAACGACCGGACCTGCCGCCAGACCGAGTGGCGCGAGCATCCCTCCGAGACCAATGGGGTCGGCAGGGAACATTTCGCCCAACAGGGTAACCGTTGGGCGATCTGATTTGCCCGCAGCAGGGGCGGCAACTGGTCCCGCCTCTACTTCTTGGCGGGCATAATTGAGCATGGCGCCAGCGAGGACATCCTTCGCCTCCGCATGCGTCGGGATGCCAAAGCCCGGAACGTCGATCCCGACGATCCGAACCCCGTTGATTTCGTCTGGCAACAACCGCAGGGGCACACCGGACGCGGTGGGCACACATAGGTTGGTCACAACGATGGCATCGTACTTTTCCGGATCGGCCATTTCATGGACCGATTCCCGGATATCCTCGAACAACTTGCCGGTCACAAGCGTCTCGGAATTAAAGGGGACGTAGCCGACACTGCGGCGCGCCCCGTAAAAGTGGCTGACAAAGGTCAGGCCAAAGACGCAGCAGGCCGATCCAGACAGGACCGTGGCCGTGCGGCGCATCCGCAACCCAACGCGCAAGGACCCAAAGGCCGGGCACATGGATTGCGGTTTGTCGTGGGGACCTTGGGGGTAGTCCTTGGCGAACTGGTCCAGAATGTCGGACATGCCGGACGCGCGCGCTTTGGCTTCCATCTGCTCGCCCGGGGCATGACAGCCCATGCCGTCAACGGGCGCCTCCGTGCGCTCGATGGCTTCGCCGCGGTCAACTTCAACCTCCGTCGCGCGGTCATATGTGATCTCGCGCTCAGACATTGTCGTAAACGACCTCCAGGGATTCTACGGGGGCGGAATTCTTGCCGCGCATGTCCGTGTCCGTGGCCGGTTCCAGCGTGACACCCGCGCCCGTGTCGGACCCGTCGAACAACTCCAACAACCCGTCTTGGGACAGGGCGGTGGGGCGCATGGGGGGCGCTTCGGCCACGTTGTCCCCAAGGGCGGCAAACAGCGCGCCCCATTCGGATTCGGACGTGCCGACGATCTGATAGTTCGCGGATTTCTTGCGCAGGTCATCATTCTGGGGAATGGACGCCAGCACCGGGATATCGACGGATTTCGCAAAGGCCTGCGCCTCGCCCGACCCATCGTCCTTGTTGATCACAAGACCCGCAACACCGACGTTCCCGCCCATCTTGCGGAAGTATTCCACAGCCGAACACACATTGTTGGCCACATACAGCGACTGCAAATCGTTGGAGGCGACAAGGATCACCTTCTGCGCCATGTCACGGGCAATCGGCAGGCCAAAGCCGCCGCAGACCACATCGCCCAGGAAATCCAGCAAGACGTAGTCAAAGTCCCAATCGTGGAACCCCAGCTTTTCCAGCAGTTCAAACCCGTGGATGATGCCACGCCCGCCGCAGCCGCGGCCGACCTCTGGCCCGCCCAATTCCATGGCGAAGACACCGCCGCGCTTGAAACAGACGTCACCGATTTTGACTTCTTCACCGGCCAGCTTCTTCTTGGTGCTGGTCTCGATGATCGTCGGGCACGCCTTGCCGCCGAACAGCAGGCTGGTGGTGTCGGATTTCGGGTCACAGCCGATCAGCAACACGCGTTTGCCCTGTTCGGCCATCATGTGGGACAGGTTCGCCAGCGTGAATGATTTGCCGATCCCGCCTTTGCCATAGATCGCGATGATCTGGGTTTTCTTGGTCGGCTCCCCTTGGGGGACCTCCAGCGTAGGCTCGGCAGCCTCGTCGCGCAGGGTGTTGTCGTAGTCCGTCAGGTTAGGCACATCGAGGGTCATTCGGCGCTCCAATCAAGTATCATCTTCAGGCAAGCCGGATCATCGAACGCGGTCTGATACGCACTCGCGGCTTGGGTGGGGGTGGCCCGGTGGGTGATCAGACCCGACAGCGACAGGCTGCCGTCGTCGATCATGGCGCGGGTGGCGGCCAGGTCGTCGCGGGTCCATTCAGCGGCGATGCGCAACCGCGCCTCGCGCATGAAGGCCGGGGGGAACGCGAAGGTCAGGGGCGCAGGGTAGAACCCCGCAAGGCACACCTCGCCGCCCTTGGTCAGTCGCCCGATCAGGTCGTTCAACAGATCACCGTTGCCCGAGGCATCCATGATGTTGGCATAGTCTTTGCGGTCGTCCGCATCGGGCGCGATCACGTCGTAACCTGCGGCACCGGTCATGCGGTCGGGGTTCACTTCCCACACCGTGGGGGTCGCCCCCTTGGCCGTTGCGATCCGCGCCAACAGGCGACCGAAGACGCCGTGACCCACGATCAGGTCAGGCAGTTCAGCGCGCGGCGCACAAAGGGCATGGTAGGCGGTGGCGGCCAACGCCAGCAGAGCCCCTTCGGCCCCCATGGCGCGGTCGATCTTCACGGCGCGGGCACTGTCGGACACAAGCCGCGAGGCCGCGCCACCGAACAAGCCTTTGACATCGCCAAAGCAGTTGGCACCGGGCACAAACACATGATCCCCGACTTTGAAATCCGCGTCCGCACCGGCCTCGACCACCTCACCGGCGGCTTCGTACCCGGGCACAAGGGGATAGCCCATGCCGGGAAAGGGGGCATTTGACCCGACCAGAACAGCTTTTCGGTGCCGGTCGAAATCCCCGAATGACGAATGTCCACGACGATATCCCGTGGCCCGGGGGCGGTCAGCGTGACCTCTCCGAGGGCGATGGCCTTGGGGCCTGTCAGGATTACGGCTGGGGTCGTCAAGGGTCTTCTCCGGTCGTTCTCGCAGGGGCTGTCTGGGACTCACCTGCGTCATTCTGTACTTGTCAGGATAAACTTACAGGCGGTGTTGTCAATCTAAACTGACACATGCGGTTGAAATCTGTCTAGCCGCCCTTACAGGCGCTGATGACATGGGTCACAAACGGGCGGCGACTGCCGTGATCCGTGATGTCCGAAAACCCCGCAACCCTCAGCATTCCTTGGATTTTCTCCGGGCTGCGGGCCTGACCCGTCTGCATCGCAAGGGTGTACAGGGCAAAGTACGCATCCCCACACCGGCTGGGCGTATCGCCCCCGGTCATAGGCTCCGAAATCACCAAACGCCCCCCAACGGGCAGAGTGTCATAAATCTTGGACAGCAGCGCCGCGACGGTGTCGTCGGAATGGTCATACAGGACCCGGATCAGCGTGATCACATCCGCGCCCTGCGGCAGCGGATCATCCCGAAAGCTGCCGGGCGTGATCGTGACTCGATCCGTCAGGCCCGCGCGGGCGAACCGTTCCTGCGCCCCCGGAACCACCGCCGGAAGGTCGAATAGATGCAGATCATGCACGAGTCGCGCGCCAACTGCTGCAAGGAATGCACCAGTCCCGCCGCCGATATCCAGCACGGTTTGGCGGGATTTCTCGCCCCGTTTTGCGCAATTGAGATTAACAAGCGTTAACGTATCCTCGGCCACCAGCACTTGGCTTTCGGCCATCAGATCGGAATAGGTGGCAGCGGTTTCGGGGTCCTCGGCCTGTGCGGCACCAAAGACATAGGGCCAGAAATGCGCCAGTTCGGTGTCGCCCCCGCGCAGCATGGCGACGGGGTTTTCAAGGTCACGGTAGAAGGCGCCGTGGTGGGTCACCATCGCCTCCAGACCCGGGACGCCCAGCATCGCAGCGCCCAACCGACCGGGCCGATACTTGCCCTTGCGATCCCGCTTCATCAGGCCCAGCGCCGTAGCGGCATCACACAGGATCCCCATGCGCCGTTCGTCGATATCGGTGCCGCGTGCTAGGTCAGCGGCAGTGACAGGACCGCCCATCATCCGGTGGATCAAGCGCAGCTCGACCACCGCGTGCAGGACTTGGGAATACACGAAACCGCTGACCAGATCGAACAGCGCCTCGCCATCCTTGCGGGCAATGCGGCGGGTCAGGGAAAGCGGGCCGCCCAGCTTTGAAACCGTCGGCTAGAGATCAGGCGCGGAAACCACGGACCCTTGCGGGCGGGGGCATCCACGGCGGTCATTCCGCTGGCGTCCCTGCGGGCAGGATGGGCGTCAGTTTGATCGCCGTCTTGCGCACCATCTCGGCCAGCATGGCTTCGCCGGGACAAGACGGGATGGAGCTGATCGCGCCACCCAGAATGTCATTTAGCCTTTTAATTGCGCCCTTTACGCCGAATTCCGTGACCGCAGAGGGACGGTCGTGTTTCTCGTCCTGGCCCTGCGGCTTGCCCGTGACGCTCTCGTCATACAGCGCGTCCAACAGGTCGTCGGCCACTTGGAACGCCTCGCCAATACGGGATCCAAGCTCGCTCCACGGCTCCGGATCCTGGCCAGCGGCCAGCGCACCCATGCGCGTGGCGGCGGTGAAAAGGGCGCCCGTCTTGGCGCGGTGATAGGCGGACAGGTCGATCTTGTCTTCGCTTTCCCAGCCTTGGCCCGCGCAGATTCCGTTGGGCATCCCGGTAAAATGCGCCAGTTCCCCCATCAGTTGGGCGGCGCGCATGGGGTCGTCTTCGGCCACCCGGGCCAACGCTGCGAAGCCTTGTACGATCAGGCTGTCGCCGGTCAAAAGGGCGATGGCCTCGCTCTCGGCCTTGTGGACCGTGGGCTTGCCGCGCCGGATGTCGGCGTCGTCGAAACAAGGCATGTCGTCGTGCACGAGGCTGGCGCAATGGATCATCTCCAGCGCGACGGCGGTGGCATCGGTCAGGCGCGGGGTGCGGTCGCCGCAGGCCATGGCGACGGACATGGCGATGGTCGGTCGAATGCGCGCGCCCCCGGGTTTCATCGCATATGTCAGCGCCCCGGCAAGGCGTCCGGGCACGGGACCTCGCGCGGCCAAAGCCAGTTCAGCGTCAATGGCGTTTTCGATCCGGGCGGAAAGGGGCATGTCGGTCGTTCCTGCAATATGTCAGTGATTTCTGACAACGTACTGTAAACCAAACTGGACAATACATGCGAAGGAGTCAATGATATCCGACATGTCGCAAAAGATTGTCATCATCGGCGCCGGCGTCGGCGGCCTCGCCAGCGCATTGCGCCTGTCGGGCGATGCTGAAGTTATCGTATTGGAATCGCACGATAAACCAGGCGGAAAGATGCGGACTGTGCCGTCTGTTGCTGGACCCGTAGATGCAGGTCCCACCGTGATGACCATGCGTTGGGTGTTCGAGGATTTGTTCCGCAGCGCCGGGGCTGAATTGTCCGATGAAGTGACATTGGTGGCCGAAGACGTACTGGCGCGCCACTGGTGGCCCGATGGCAGCACGGTCGATTTCTACGCCGACCGCGCGCGCACCCTCAATGCCGTTGGACAGTTCGCCGGGGCCAAGGCCGTGCGGCAATTCACCCGGTTCTGCGATCGCGCCGCAAAACTGTTCGATGCGTTCGACGCCCCCATGATGCGCGCGGCGGAGCCGAACCTTTCGAAGCTGACCGCCCACGTGCTGCGCAACCCGTCTTTGATCCCCGCCATGGCCCCGGGCCTGTCACTCGCGCGCAGCTTGGCCATGACCTTTGACGACGCACGCTTGCAGCAATTGTTCGGGCGCTATGCGACCTATGTGGGTGGGTCGCCCTATGCCTCTCCGGCGGTGCTAGGCCTGATCTGGCACGCAGAGGCGCAGGGCGTCTGGCGCGTGGACGGCGGGATGCACAATCTGGCCGCCGCGATGGAGCGTGTGGCCAAGCGCAAAGGCGTCACGTTTCACTACGACACCCATGCCACACGGATAGAAGTGCAGGGCGACCGCGCCGTTGCAGTGCACACGGACAAGGGCCGCTTTGCCGCCGATCAGATCATTTTTGCAGGCGATCCACAGGCTCTGACACGTGGATTTCTGGCCGAAGGGGTGCGCGACGCCGTGCCCGCCGACACAGTCAGCCCTCGAAGCCTGTCTGCCTATGTCTGGTCCTTTGCCGCCGAACCGTCTGGCGTGCCGCTGGACCATCACAACGTGTTTTTCACCGACGAACCGCGCGCAGAATTTGACGCCTGCGGGCGCGGTCAGATGCCCGCCAAAGGCACGCTTTACGTCTGCGCGCAGGATCGCGGTACCCAGTCTGTCCCCACGGGGACAGAGCGGTTCGAAATCATCCTCAACGGCCCACCCCGCCGCGCGACAGACCCTAACCCGCAGGAAATGACCCAATGCCGAACGACCACCTTCGACCGCCTGGCCGACATGGGCCTGCAGTTCACGCCGACGCCGGACACGCCATCCCTGACAACGCCCGAGATGTTCAACGGATTGTTCCCGGGCTCGGACGGGTCGCTGTACGGGCGATCCCCACATGGGATGACGGCAGCCTTGAGGCGTCCGACGGCACGCACCCGCATCCCGGGTCTGTATCTGGCAGGGGGCGGAGCACACCCGGGGGCGGGGATCCCGATGGCAGCACTCTCCGCCTTGCACGTGGCCGCGGCGATCGAGAGCGACCGAACTTCGACCTCTGTGTCCCCGAAAACGGCTATGCGTGGTGGTACATCGACGGCCTAAGCGATTGCGGCACCCGTGCCATCAGCATCATCGCCTTTGTGGGATCCGTGTTCAGCCCTTGGTATCGGTGGTCGGGTCGCCGCGATCCTGCCAACCACTGCTGCATCAACGTCGCCACCTACGGACGCGGCGGGCGGTGGACCATGACAGACCGGGGGCGGTCGGCGTTGCAACTGTCCAGCGACACGATGACCGTTGGGCCATCGTCGCTGCATTGGGATGGGGAGACGCTGTTGATTGATATCAACGAGGTTTCCACGCCCCACGCACAACGTCTGTCGGGCAAGGTCAGAATTCGACCCAAGAACGTCACGAACATTGAACTCCCCCTGACCAAGGACGGCAGTCACATCTGGCGCCCCTTTGCCCCCAGCTCGGACATTGAAGTCGATCTGAACCGCCCCGGGTGGCAATGGTCGGGGCATGGGTATTTCGACAGCAACTTTGGCACTGCGGCGCTAGAGGATGATTTCAGCTATTGGACATGGGGCCGGTTTCCTGTGCCCGGCGGGTCGGTCACATTCTACGACGCGGACCGTCGCGATGGCACGTCCCTGCACACGGCGGTGCGGTTTGGGGATGACGGGTCGATCGAACAAATCGACGGCCCACCCCTGACCCGGTTCAAACGGTCCCGGTGGTTGGTGAAACGCGAGACCCGATGCGATGCGGGCGCGCCCCAGCCGCGCGAGGTCAAGATGATGCTCGACGCGCCGTTCTATTCCCGCAGTGCGGTGGAGACGACCATCGACGGACATCGCACCGTTGGTGTCCATGAGGCGCTGGACCTGAACCGTTTCGGCTCCAAACTGATCAAGCCCATGCTCGCAGTCAAAGTCCCGCGCCGCGCCCGCTGGCAATTCTGACCCGCGCCCTCCATATTGTTGAAAACGGAGGCTGACATGAGCGATTTTCCAAACTGGCACGGCACCACCATCATCGGCGTCCGCAAGGGCGGGCAGGTGGTGATTGCGGGCGACGGACAGGTCAGCCTTGGCCAGACCGTGATCAAGGGCACCGCGCGCAAAGTGCGGCGGATTAAGCCCGGTGGTCACGAGGTTATAGTCGGGTTCGCCGGGTCCACCGCCGATGCGTTTACACTGCTTGAACGGCTGGAGACCAAGCTGGAGGCCACCCCCGGCCAATTGGCCCGCGCCAGTGTTGAACTGGCCAAGGACTGGCGCACGGACAAGTACCTGCAAAAGCTGGAGGCGATGTTGATCGTCACCGATGGCACTGACCTGTTCGTGATTACCGGGGCGGGCGACGTGCTGGAACCCGAACATGACGTCACCGCAATTGGATCGGGTGGGAACTATGCGCTGGCCGCCGGGCGCGCCCTGATGGACACCGACCTGTCTGCCGAAGAGATCGCGCGCAAAGCCATGGCGATTGCGTCCGACATCTGTGTCTACACCAACGGCAACCTGACCGTAGAGGCGATCGGCTAGGCCTCCCTCTCGGCCAGACTGGCCAGCAGGCCCGGGCGGTCGGCGCGGAAATCGCCTGCCCCAACCGTTATCCCCCGCATGTGTCGGACAAAGAACTTGCGATGATCGTTGCGCAGGCCGCACCACGCCAAGACCTGAAACCCGCTGGCCGGGTGGATCACGGCAAGGGGCAGGACGGTACGGGCTGTGATTTCGCCCTCAAGGTCCGTGTAGCGGAACGACAGGGGGCGTGCCGCGGCGATGGCATCATGGACCGTTTCCAAGGCCGGGCCATCCTCTGGCCGCCACGCGCCAAGGCCCCCGCGCCAACGATAGGCCCGCAACACCTGCACCAAGTGCTGCGCACCGGGCAGGCGGGGTTCGATCAGATCCACCAGTGCCCCTGCATCCGCGTCGATCACCGGATCGCCCAACGCCTCTAACAGGACGATCCCGCGCAATAGGCTGTGCAGGGTGCGGTCGTCGATCTGGGCCAAGTGCGCGTCCACCTGCGCGGCGGACAGGCATTGAGGTGACAGCATCGCCAAGGCAATCCCGCCGAACATGTTTCTGCGTGTGATCTGTTGCATGGGCCTTTCTACCACGCTCTTGCGGCCCGGCGCTACGGCGCTTAGGCCTGTGGGCATGTTGCGCCTTTTGCCCCTGATCCTGCTGCTGACCGCCTGCGCCCCTCGGGCCGCTTTGGTGCCTGTCCCCATGGGGACAGAAGTGGCGACGCGCGATATCTTTGTGACGACGCAGCGCGGTATCGACCCTGAAACGGGACAACCCGGAACTCTGCGCAGGGAACAGGCCACCGTTACCCGCTATGCCATTACCCTGCCCTCAGACCGTAAACCGGGGGCCGTGTCCTACCCAAAGGGCACTGTGATCGACCCTACGCGGCATATGCTGGTGGCAGAGGAACAGACCCTAGAAAAGCCAATCCCCGCCCTAAACCGCGCCTTGCGCGAAAGCCCGGACAAAGAGGTGATGCTGTACATCCATGGCTACAACAACACCTTTGCGGACGGTATCCTGCGTCAGGTCCAGATGGTCGAGGATTTTGGCTTTGACGGGGTCGCGGCGCACTACGCTTGGCCGTCTGCGGGGCATCCCTTGGGCTATGCCTATGACAGGGATTCGGTCCTGTTTGCCCGGGATGGGTTGGAGCGCACCATCGAAACCCTTGCCGCGACCCAAGCGAAGGGGCTTGTGATCGTCGCACACAGCGTCGGGTCCGCCCTGACGATGGAGGCGCTGCGCGGCCTTGCCATTGCGGGACGGCACGACGTGTTGAACCGGATCAGCGCAGTTGTGCTGATCTCCCCAGATGTGGATGTGGATGTATTTCGCGCCCAAGCTGCGCGCATCGGCCCCCTGCCCCAGCCGTTCGTGATCTTCACCTCTGCCCGGGATCGCGCCCTTCGGCTGTCTGCGGGCCTCACGGGACAGTCCGCACGGGTCGGCAACCTTGCCAGCGCCGAACCGCTGGCCGATCTATCCGTGACCCTGATTGACGTCGCCGCCCTGTCACGCGGCGGGGACGAGGCGCGGCACCTGACGGCCGTCAGCTCGCCGCTCGCGATCCGGATCATTCGGCAGATGAACAGCATCGACGCGGCCCTGGCCGCCGACCCCTCGACCCGCGCTGGTCTGATCCCCGGCACCGTGATCCAAGTGCGCAACGCCACACGCATTGTACTTAGCCCCAGAGCGTCTAACTAAGAGGCAAAGGAGACCGCCATGACCACCCTGACCCCCCGCGAGATTGTGTCCGAACTGGATCGTTTCATCATCGGCCAGAACGACGCCAAGCGGGCCGTGGCCGTGGCCCTGCGCAACCGTTGGCGGCGCAAGCAGTTGGGCGATGATCTGCGCGACGAGGTGTACCCCAAGAACATCCTGATGATCGGCCCCACCGGCGTGGGCAAGACCGAGATCAGCCGCCGTCTGGCGAAACTGGCCCGCGCACCGTTCCTGAAGGTCGAGGCCACGAAATTCACCGAAGTCGGCTATGTCGGGCGCGACGTGGAACAAATCATCCGCGATCTGGTGGAATCGGCAATCACGATGGTCCGCGACCACATGCGCGAGGACGTAAAGGCCGGTGCCCACCAGGCCGCCGAAGATCGTGTGATCGACGCGCTGGCCGGGGAAGATGCCCGCGAAGGCACCCGCGAGATGTTCCGCAAAAAGCTGCGCAGTGGCGAGCTTGATGACAAGGTGATCGAGCTGGAACTGGCCGATACCTCCAACCCCATGGGCGGCCTGGAAATCCCCGGCCAACCCGGCATGGGCCAGATGATGGATCTGGGCGCGATGTTCGGCAAGGCGTTCCAGCGCACGGTCAAGAAACGACTGACTGTCGCGGCCAGCTATGACCTGCTGATCGAGGAAGAGGCGGACAAGCTGCTGGACGATGAAACCGTCAAGCGCGAAGCGATCACTGCTGTTGAACAGAACGGCATCGTGTTTTTGGACGAGATCGACAAGGTGTGCGCCCGGGCCGATGCGCGCGGGGCGGATGTATCCCGCGAAGGGGTGCAGCGCGACCTGCTGCCCCTGATCGAGGGCACCACCGTCAGCACCAAGCACGGCACGGTAAAGACCGACCACATCCTGTTCATCGCGTCGGGCGCGTTTCACGTGGCCAAACCGTCGGACCTGCTGCCCGAACTTCAGGGCCGCTTGCCCATTCGCGTGGAACTGCGTGCCCTGACCGAAGACGATTTCGTCCGTATCCTGACCGATACCGACAACGCCCTGACCCGGCAATACACCGCCCTGATGGCCACCGAAGACGTCACCGTGACCTTCACCTCCGAAGGGATCGCAGCGCTGGCCAAGATCGCGGCGGAAGTGAACGAAAGTGTGGAGAACATTGGCGCGCGGCGCCTGTACACCGTGCTGGAACGGGTGTTCGAGGATCTGTCCTTCCATGCCCCCGACAAGGGCGGGCAACAGGTGACGGTGGATGCCGCGTTTGTCGAGGATCAACTGGGCGAACTGGCCCGGTCCACGGACGTCAGCCGCTACGTGCTTTGACCGAGGGGCGCCCGCTGCTAGGGTCGGCGCATGAACCCGCTTAGATCCGTTCGCCTGCGCCTGTTGACGCTGGCCCTGCTGCCCCTCGTGGCGCTGATGCCGCTGTTGTTCTTTCTAGCGATGGCACGATGGACAGCGGACTATGATCAGGTCCTGACGGACAAGGTCGCCTCGGACTTGCGGGTGGCGGAACAATACCTTGCCCGCATCATGGACAACACCGGCGAGACGGTCGCCGCGATCGGGCAAAGCGCCGGATTGCAGGCAATCCTGAACGAAAACCCGTATACACTTGGGGGATACCTAGAAACGGTCGCGGCGCGACAGGGCTTGGATTTCCTGGTTTATGTACCCCTGCTCGTTGCAAACGACAGCAGTTGGCCCGTGATCCGCCAAGCCGCCACCGGTGTGCCTGCAACGGCGATTGACGTCATGGCCCCCGATGACATGCCCTACCCCGTGGCCAACCGTGCGCGCCTGACCCTGATCGACACGCCCGCCGCGGCACCCACCACCGAAAATGAAGAGGCCCGCGGCATGGTGATCCACACGGCCAGCCCGGTGGATCTGCCCGGACACACGGGCGTGCTGGTGGGTGGTATCCTTTTGAACCGAAATCTCGACTTTATCGACACGATAAACACTTTGATTTACAGCGAGGAAGCTCGCGCAGGCACTGTCACACTGTTTCTGGACGATGTGCGCGTGTCCACAAATGTGCGTCTGTTCGAGGATGTCCGCGCCCTTGGCACACGGGTCAGCGCCGAGGTCCGCGCCCGCGTACTGGACCAAGGGCAGACGTGGCTGGACCGGGCCTTTGTGGTGAACGACTGGTATATCTCAGGCTATGTGCCCCTCACGGACAGCTTCGGGGATCGGATCGGGATGCTCTATGTCGGGTTCCTCGAGGCACCGTTCAACGCGACCAAGCGGTCGGCCTATGGGGCGATGGTTGGTGCGTTCCTGATCGTGATCCTGCTATCTGCGCCGCTGTTGTTGCGCATGGCCTCGGGTATCTTTGAGCCGCTGGAAAAGATGACCAAGACCATGCGCAAGGTAGAGGGTGGTGATCTGACCGCTCGCAACGGCCCCCAGACCCGACGCGACGAGGTCGGACAAGTTGCACGGCACCTCGACAGCCTTTTGGATCAAGTGCAAGAACGGGACCGCGCCCTGCGCAACTGGGCCGCTGATCTAAATGATAGGGTCGATTCCCGCACCCGCGAGCTGCGCGAGGCGAACGACAAACTGGCCGAGACTTACCAACAGTTGGTGGTGTCGGAAAAGCTGGCCTCTATCGGCGAAATCACCGCCGGTGTGGCACATGAAATCAACAATCCCGTGGCCGTCATCCAAGGCAACGTGGACGTGGTGCGGCAAACCCTTGGGGACACACGCGCCGTCGACACGGAACTGAACCTGATCGACCGACAGGTGCAGCGGATCGAGGCGATCGTGTCCAAACTATTGCACTTTGCGCGGCCCGTGGATCACAGCCCCGGGATTGCCGCCCTTGGCCCTGTTGTGACCGATTGCCTGATCCTTGTGGAACATGAGCTGTCCCGCGCCAACATCACGGTTCAGACCAACCTCGGCCCCGCCCCCGCTGTGCCCGCACAGACCGGAGAGTTGCAGCAAGTCGTCATAAATCTGTTGATGAACGCGATGCAGGCGATGAACGGGGCGGGACAGATCACTCTGACACTCGACACCCACAAGGGCGGCGCGCGCCTACGGGTGACGGATACGGGACCCGGCGTGCCCAAGGATAAGCTGACCCATGTGTTTGACCCCTTCTTCACCACCAAGTTAGGCGAAGGCACGGGGCTGGGTCTGTCCATCAGCCAACAAATCGTGGGGCAAGCAGGCGGTCAGATCAGCGTGCGCAATCTGGACCAAGGGGCAGAGTTCACAGTCTGGCTGCCCGCCGCCTAACCGGACCACGTGGCGAATTTGCGGTCTATTGTCTTGCGACTGACCCCGAGGCGGCGGGCAGCCTCGGCTCGGTTGCCGCCACAGGCATCCAGCACCGCCATGATGTGACGTTGGGTGACCAGTTCCAGATTTTCGATGGCCTCGGCCCCTGTGACCGGCCCGTCACCTGCAAATTCAGGGGGAAGTGGCCAAGGATCAAGGACCGCTCGATAGTGTTGCGCAGTTCCCGCACATTGCCGGGCCATCCGTAGCGGCGCAGGTTCAACAGGGTCTGGTCATCCAGTGCCAAGGGGGGCACGGCCAGTTTGCCAGCGATGTCTGTCATGAACATGGCGGCCAGTTCCACCAGATCTTCGCCCCGTTCGGCCAAGGTTGGCATCTGCACACCAACGACGTTCATTCGGTGGTACAGATCCGCGCGGAAGGTGCCTTTTGCCACCGCGTCGGGCAGGTCGGCGTTGGTGGCAAACAGGAACCGCAGGTCCAGCGGCACATCCCGTTCTGCCCCAAAAGGGCGGATGCGGTTGTCCTCCAGCACACGCAGGATAGCGGCCTGAACGGTGTCGGGCATCTGCGCGACCTCGTCTAGGAACAGAGTGCCCCCGTCCGCGTTCAGAAATAACCCGTCCGGGCCATCGACACGCCCAAACAAGTGTTCAGCCAGACGATCACCGGACAACGCGGCGCAGTTGATGGGGACAAAGGGTTTGTCCGCACGATTTGATAATCCGTGCAGGGTGCGGGCGGCAATTTCCTTGCCTGTCCCGCTGGCCCCGGTGAAGAGGACCGGTGTGGGCATGGGGGCCAGTCGGTGCAACAGGGCACGCACCTCTGTAATCGCGGGGGATTTGCCCAACAAACGCACAGGCGCGCCCTCGCCCAGCTCGTGCCGCAGTAGGGAATTCTCGCGGCGCAGCACCTTGCGATCCATGGCGCGGGCCACTGCGTTCAGGATTTGATTGGCGCGAAACGGCTTTAGAACGAAATCGACCACCCCCGCGCGCAAGGCGTTGATGGCGGTTTCCAAGTCGGCATAGGCAGTGATCATGATCGTGTCGGCAAAAAGACCCACGTCCTGCTGCGCCTTGATCCAGTCCAGGCCGCGCGTGCCGGGCATGATGTTGTCGAGGATCACAAGGTCGAAGTGTGCCTGATCCAACAGCGCTTCTGCCTCGGTCACGCTGGCGGCTTGGCCGACGTGGCGACAGCGCGGCTCCAACACCTTGGACAGAAAGTTGCGCATGCCCGGTTCGTCGTCGATCACCAGAACCGAGGCCGCCGCAAGGCTGGCCCCGTAATCGGGCGCGTCAGTCAAGCCGAACGGCCTCGCCGCTCAGGCGATCTGCGTTGGAAAAACCGATCTGTTCCAGCACCACATTTGCGCCGACCGAAATCACGACGATGGCTACAAATCCGATCCACATGGCTTTCATCTGTCTTCTCCGTCTTTGGTTGCGTCGCGCATATAGGCGATCAGGTCTGCCCGATCTTCGGGCGCGGTTATCCGTTGCATGGGCATCTTGGACCCGGGGATATAGTGGTCCGGGCCAATGTCAAACAGCGCGTCGATGGTGTCATCGTTCCAGATGATGGGCGAGCCGTCCAGCGTGTCTGAATAGGTATATCCGGGCACCACGCCCGCTTGCCGCCCGAAGACACCGGCAAGGGTTGGACCCGCCTTTCGGGACGGGCCGGGGGTCAGGTCGTGGCAAATGGAACACTTGCGCGCGAACTGCCGTTCGCCATTGGGCATGGTGTCGGCATCGGCCAGAAACGGGCGGGTCGGACCAGCGATAGGGTCGAATTCGCCCAGCAAGGCCACAGGCCAGCCATAGGCTACATCGTCAATCCCGCCCGCATAAATCATCTGACCCTGCGGCCCGAAGGCAAGCGCCCAGATCGGACCTTGGCGGGTGGCCCTGAAGTCCCGTGTGATGCGCCAGTCCACCGTGTCGATCATCATGATGAAACCGTCACCATCTCCGACGGCCAGTTGATGGGTGTCCGCATGATAGGCCATGGCCAGCACCGGGCGGCGTTCCAGCGTGAAGTCCCGGATGGCTTGGCCAGTCTGGGCATCCACAACTCGGGTCACACCGTCGACGGCACCATAGGCCAGCCAATCGCCCCCAAGGACCAGAGTGTTGACCCCGAACCCATTGCGCACCAACGGCTCAGGCGAACGACCATCGGTGAAGTGTCGGGTGATCTCGCCCTTGGTGGTGGCGACCAGCAGATCATCGCCCTGCCACACCACATCGTTCACCCCACCACGCGTGTCGATCACTGTACCCTCTGGCCACAGCCGGACCGTCCCGTCCCATGAACCGGAGGCAACCTGTGGACCCACGGCAATGCTGGTCACCTTACCTAGATGTTCCCCGATCACCCCGCCGGGCCATGCACGTACGGTGAAATCGTCAGAACCGGAATAGATGGTCTCGCCGTCTACAGTCAGGGCCGTCACCGCTGCCGCGTGACCATCCAACCATTCGGGTAGACGGTCTGTCCAGCGGCCCAAGGCGTTGTCGAAACTGGCGGTGATCACTTGGCCCGCATCGGACACGGCGATCCCCATGATGGGGCCGCCGTGTCCTTTGAGCGTTGTGAAGTCCTGCGCGGCGACGGGCGAGGCCAGCACCGCACAGATCAACAAGGCGCGCATGGCTACTCTGCCGGGGTGGCGTTCGGCGCTTCTTTGGCCTTCACCTCGTCCAACCAAATGGAGTGGTGTTGATGCGCCCAAGCCTCGTCCACCTCGCCGGTGGTCATCGCCTCGGCCGCGCCCTCCATTCCGACGGACCCGATGTAGATATGCGCGATGATGATTGCCATCAGGACAAAGGCCGCCATGGCGTGGATCAGGGTTGCAAACTGCATTTCCTCGTGGGGCGACAGCTGTTGTGGCAGCGCCTCGCCCAAGATCAGGCCCGACAGCCCCATGTCGTTCATCACGGTGAACACAGGGGCAAAGATCTGCACCTCGAACGGGAACAGCAAGGACACGCCTGTCAGAGAAATCGCACCGCCAAACAGGATCACAGACCAGAAAATCAGCTTTTGACCCGCGTTAAACTTCTTGGCCGGGGGGTGCTTGGACCCGATGATACCGCCAAACTGACGGAACCACGTGATATCGTGGCGGTTTGGAATGTTGTGAACGACCCATAGGAAGAACACCATCACCAGCGCGACCATAAAGGGCCAAGCGACGTTGTTGTGGACGATCTTGGACAGCCACAGAATGTTCGCATTCGCCTCGTGACCGAACAACGGGATAATCACCGCGCGGCCGAACAAAACCGCCAAGCCGGTGAAGCCCAGCAGGATGAATGACCCAGCCAGAACCCAATGGGCAAACCGTTCGATAAACTGAAACCGGGTGACGGTGCGTCCATTCATGCCTGCATCCACTGCGATCCGACCGCGCAGCAGGTAGAACACGGCCAACGCAATCAGCGTCCCGATCAAGGCCCAACCGCCGTAGGTTGCCATCGGCCCTTCACGGAACTGCAGCCACGTCATGCCACGGTCTTGCATGACGACGCGCGCCTCTGGTCCGCCGGCAGAGACTTCGACTTCTTCGGTCCCAAACCGCAGAGCGGCCCAGATGTCGCTATCGGATGCACCCCCAAGGGTGCCCAGCTGATTGGCGTGGCCCGCAGCTGTGCCGTCGCTGAATGGTGCAGGAGGCTGGCGCATTTCGCCGCCGGTGCCCGCCTGACGGGCCAGAATATCTTCGAGTGTGGTGCCGGGCGCCTGTTGGGCTACGGCAGGAAATGCCAATGTGAGGCACGTAATGAATAGGCATAGAAGGGCGCGCATTTTGGGTCCTCTGCTATCGGGGTGGGAGGACACCTGTCCTCAACCTGTCGGAAAATTGGAAAACCCCGGGCCCCATACAAAGGCCCGGGGTGGAAAGCGGGCTTTTACCCGTCTTTCTGTTCGTAGGCTGTACCCCAGCCCCAAGCGCCGGAGCCAAAGCCACGGGCGACCACACGCTCGCGGTAAATGGCGGACACGACGTCGCCGTCACCAGCCAGCAGCGCTTTGGTGGAGCACATTTCAGCACAGATCGGCAGCTTGCCTTCGGCAATACGGTTACGACCGTATTTGCTGAATTCAGCGTTGGAGTGGGTTTCCTCGGGGCCACCGGCGCAGAAGGTACATTTGTCCATCTTGCCGCGGCTGCCAAAGTTGCCCGCCTGCGGGTACTGCGGCGCGCCAAACGGACACGCGTAGAAGCAGTAGCCACAGCCAATGCACAGATCTTTGGAGTGCAGAACCACCCCATCGTCTGTCTGATAGAAGCAATCCACCGGGCACACGGCCATACAAGGCGCGTCCGAGCAGTGCATACAGGCCACGGAAATCGAGCGTTCGCCCGGTTGTCCGTCCTGAATGGTCACCACACGGCGCCGGTTGATGCCCCAAGGCACCTCGTGTTCGTTTTTACACGCGGTGACGCAGGCGTTGCATTCAATGCAGCGTTCGGCGTCACACAGGAACTTAGCTCTTGCCATGTTTCAGGTCTCCTTAAGCTACAGAGATTTTGCAGAGAGTCGCCTTCGTCTCCTGCATTTGGGTCACGGAGTCGTACCCGTAGGTCTGTGCCGTGTTGGTGGATTCACCCAGCACATACGGATCCGCCCCCTCGGGGTATTTGGACCGCTGGTCTTTGCCTTGGAAATGACCGCCGAAGTGGAACGGCATGAAGGCAACGCCCTCGCCGACCCGTTCAGTGACCATGGCCATGACTTTGACCTTGCCGCCTTCGGGCCCTTCGACCCAGACCTGCGCGCCGTCCCGAACACCAAGGTTGTTGGCATCGCGGGTGTTGATTTCGACGAACATGTCTTGCTGCAATTCAGCCAGCCAAGGGTTGGACCGGGTTTCGTCCCCGCCGCCCTCATACTCCACCAGACGGCCCGAAGTCAGGATGATCGGATAGTCCTTGGAGAAGTCGTTTTTCTGGATCGACGCATAGAGGGTCGGCAGGCGGTAGGCATGACGGTCCTCGTATGTCGGATAGTCTTCGACCAGATCACGACGGTTGGTGTACAGCGGCTCGCGGTGCAGGGGCACCGGATCGGGGAAGGTCCACACGACCGCACGCGCCTTGGCGTTGCCGAAGGGCGCACATTCATGCTTGATCGCCACCCGCTGGATGCCGCCCGAAAGGTCAGTTTTCCAGTTGGTTTTCGGACCGGCCACTGCATCAATCGCGGCGCGTTCCTCAGGCGTCAGGTCACTGTCCCAACCCAGATCCATCAGCATCTGCATCGTGAATTCGGGGTACCCATCCTGGATTTCCGAATTCTTGGAATAGACGCCTTCGGCCAGCAGGTTGTCCCCGTCCCGTTCCACGCCAAAACGCGCACGGAAGGTCAGGCCACCTTCGGACACAGGCTTGCTCATGTCGTACAGGTTGGGTGTGCCGGGGTGATTGATCTCGGCGTTGCCCCAGCAGGGCCATGGTAGACCGTAATAGTCCCCATCAGCCGGGCCACCGATCGCCTGCAACGTGGTGCGGTCGAAGGTGTGCTGGTTTTCCATGTGCATCTTCAGACGCTCGGGCGTTTGACCCGTGTATCCGATGGTCCACATGCCCTTGTTGATCTCCCGCAGGGTCGATTCAGGGTTGGGCGTGTTTTCGTCGTCCATCTCGATGTTGCGGAACAGACGATCGGCAAACCCGAACTTGTTCGCGAACAGGCCAATGATTTCATGGTCCGCTTTGGATTCGAACAGCGGGTCCATGATCTGCTCACGCCACTGGATAGACCGGTTCGATGCCGTGACAGACCCACGGGTTTCAAACTGCGTCGCAGCAGGCAGCAGGTACACACCATCGGTGCGGTCATGCAGCACGGCAGACACGGTGGGGAAGGGGTCGATCACGACAAGCATGTCGAGCTTTTCCATCGCCGTCTTCATCTCCGTCATACGGGTCTGAGAGTTCGGCGCGTGGCCCCACAAAACCATGGCGCGCACGGCGGCAGGGTTGTCCGTGTTTTCGGGGTCTTCCAGAACACCGTCGATCCAGCGAGATACGGGGATCCCGGTCAGGTTCATCAGCGCCTTTTCCTTGCCGTCCTTGCCGGTGGTGGTCGCGAACTGACCTTTCAGCCAATCTAGATCCTCGCCCCAGACACGCGCCCAGTGGGCCCATGCGCCCGCCGACAGGCCGTAGTAGCCGGGCAGCGTGTGGGACAGAACGCCAAGGTCCGTCGCACCCTGTACGTTGTCGTGGCCGCGGAAGATGTTGGTACCGCCGCCCGATGTACCCATGTTGCCCAGGGCCAGCTGCAGGATGCAATACGCACGGGTGTTGTTGTTGCCGTTGGTGTGCTGTGTGCCACCCATACACCAGATCACGGTGCCGGGGCGGTTGTTGGCCAGCGTCCGGGCCACACGTTTCAGCTGGGAACCGGGGGTGCCGGTGACACGCTCCACTTCCTCGGGCGTCCACTTGGCAACTTCTTCCTTGATCTGGTCCATGCCCCAAACGCGGGTGCGGATGAACTCTTTGTCTTCCCAACCGTTTTCAAAGATATGGTACAGAATACCCCAGACCAGCGCCACGTCGGACCCGGGACGGAACCGCACGTATTCGTCGGCGTGGGCGGCGGTGCGCGTAAAGCGCGGGTCGCACACGATGACGGGGGCGTTGTTTTGTTCCTTGGCTTTCAGGATGTGCAGCAGGGACACGGGGTGCGCCTCGGCTGCGTTTGACCCGATCATGAAGATCGCCTTGGAATTGTGGATATCGTTGTAGCTGTTGGTCATGGCGCCGTAGCCCCATGTGTTCGCAACACCCGCAACGGTGGTCGAGTGGCAGATCCGCGCCTGGTGATCCACGTTGTTCGTGCCCCAATAGGCGGCGAACTTGCGGAACAGATAAGCCTGTTCGTTGTTGTGCTTGGCAGAGCCGAGCCAGTAGACGCTATCGGGGCCGGATTCCTTGCGGATATCCATCATGCCGTCGCCGATCTCGTTGATCGCTTGCTCCCAGCTGATGCGTTTCCATTCCCCGTTTTCTTTCTTCATCGGGTACTTCAGGCGGCGCTCGCCGTGGGCGTGTTCGCGGACAGCAGCCCCCTTGGCGCAGTGGGCACCCAGGTTGAAAGGGCTATCCCAACCAGGTTCTTGCCCGGTCCAAACGCCGTTCTGCACCTCGGCCACGACGGTACAACCGACCGAACAGTGGGTGCAGACAGATTTCTTGAGGTCTACCGCGCCAGTGGCCGCACCAGCGGCAGCATCGGCTTTGGTGACAGTGCCGCCCGTCGCGGCAATCGCAGCAAGGCCACCAATGGCCAAACCGCTGCCACGCAGGAACGCGCGGCGGTCGACAGATTTCTCTGCGACATCAGACAGGATCGAGGTCCGTTGGGAGCGTCGCGCAACCCCATTGGTCTTTTTCCTAAGCATGTTTCACTCTCCTCCCTTTGGGCATACGCCCTTCGGGTCGTTCAGGTTTTCCTTGGACAGTCGGGCGTCACGCAACCAGTCGTCCTCGGGCTTGGGTACGGCGTCCTAGAAACGGGCGCTGTCGAGGTAGGCGCGGGTGTGCGCGGTGTCCTGCATCGTCTCGGATGTCAGGTCTGGCTGGGCGGCTTCGGCGGTCCCGCCTGTCGCGGTCAAGGCGACCGCTGCGGCAGGCGCAGATGTTGCAGCCAGTTTGAGAAAGTCGCGGCGCGAGGCCTCTTCCTTCTTGGACATGGGATATCTCCCCTTCTTGGTTACGCGGATCATTCCGCAGTCATTCGGAAGGACTCCGCCTCGATCTCCATGAAAATCCGGCCCACCTGAGCCAAAGATGCATAAAGGACCGAGGACTTTGCCCCTTCCAAATCCGAATAAAACAGACCGGCCCAAGGGCCGATGTGCTTGTTGTAAAACGCCCGCTGGTCGGACAGGGTGGCGGGCGTGCCGAACCGTCCCACGATCAGCGCGCCCATCATCTCCATCAGGGATGCGATGTTGTCCTCAGGCTCGAACACGTTTTCGGCCCGAGTCATGGCGCTGGCGGCCATGTCTTGACGCAGGGCCGCCAGCGGTTTTTCGTTCAGGAACCCGGTCAGGTAATAGCTGGCGTAGGGCAGCAATTCGCCCCGGGCCAGACCGATGAACAGGGCGTTGTATTCCCGTTCAGCGGCGGCGGGTTTCGTGACCTTGGCAACCTTGGCCAGACTGGTGATCGCCTGACCCAAGGGCGTGTCGTCGCCCGAAAGACCCGCCGTTTGGGCCAACAGCATTTCATCAGGCGGCCCGGCCAACATCAGGCCAAGGTAGTTGTACAGGTCCGCGCGCAGGCGATCCTCTTCGTTGATCTTTGTGTCAGGCATCGCGCTCACGCGGGGCTCCTTTGATCATCAGGAAAGGCAAAGCGCATGCGTTTCGGCACGCGCGGGGCGGGGTCGGTTTCTTCAGTCTCGGGGGGATCGTAAGCCGGGGTCTGGTCCAGCGCAGGGTCGTCGTCTTCTGCTGCCGCTACCAAAACAGTCTCTGTTTCAAGGTCGTCCGGCAGGTCGTCGGTCATGTCGTCCTCCGCCTCGGCTTTTGCCTTGGCGGCCTCTTCCTGGGCGATGACATGCTTCAACATGCCTTTGCCCACTTGGTACGCGGTGGCCATGTTTTCGATCACACAGGCCGCGTCGGTGAAATCCTCGCCGTAGTCTACCAGCCCGTCGACATTTGCCAGTACGGGGTTCAACCGCCACAGCTTGCGCAGGGCGCGGCTGCGGATACGGGCGGGCACAGCCTTGGACATGAAGGGGGTGAAATCATCACCTTCGACCAGCGTATCGGGATCGGGCAGACCGAGATCTGCGAGGATCTCTTCGTCCGATTTTTCAGCCAAGGCCGCTTCGCGCGCTTCGGCCTCGGCCAGTTCAGCGCGGGCGGCCTCGGCGGCTTGTTCGGCCTCAACCCGGGCGCGGCGGCGGGACCAGAAATCGCTCATTGCATGACCCTCCGGCGTTTGCCTTGGGGGGAGCGGTAGACATCGGACGCCTGCGCGATCCGTGCATCCCCTACACCATCTTCGACCTGATCCGTGCGGGTTTTGTCACGCTTGCGCTTTTTGAACGCCTCTTCGGCGTGGTGCTGATCTACGAAATCCTGAACCCAGGCGCGCAGGGCATCGGGCATGGCGACTTTCTCGATGATCTCTTCGCCGCTGTCGCAATAGTCCTGCGCCTCGTACGGGGAGGCAGTGGCGAGGATGATGTCCAAAGGGTGATCCGTCCCGTCCCGCATCACAATGTAAATCGAGGGCACTTTCGCGTGTAGGCCGTGCAGGTAGGCTTCGGTATCCGCGCCGAACAGTTCCAGCATTACCGTGTCGGCATGAAATTCGACGGCGTCCCCTTCACGGCGCAACTCGCGCCACGTGGCAGGGGCCGCACCGGGCAGGACGGCAGCGGCGGTCCATGCATGCGCGGCCCAGCGGGTCACCCCGGGGGTGCGCCGAATGACGATGCCTAGGGGCAAGGTCGCATATGGGCCACGATAATCGGACAAATGGTCGTTCCTCCGCATACAACGGTGCACCATTTGACTTCGCCCGCCAAAGCCCCATTTCGCCGCATCAGGCAGATTTTGCACATGGCGGTCACATTGGGTAAATGCACCGAACCATTGCGCGCCACTTAGACAAACTGTCTAACTTTATTGTTTCCGTCAGGTTTGGGGTTGGCACCGCTGGTTAGGTGATTCGTCTCTGTGCGGCGCGTTCGTCCACTGCGGTTCCCTCGCAAAATGCACTTGCCGACCGTCCTCAATCATGGCCTTTTGAACCCAATAAACCGGCTGCGATAACGCACCTGGAAAGGGACCAACAGCGGGAGGAATCGATGTCTAAGACGTTGATTTTATGTGATTGTGCAGGGACGCAATCGCTCGATTCGGACGGCCTATCCAAGACGACAGGACTTGCATGCTCCAAGGTGCACACAGGACTGTGCACGGCGCAAGTTGACCTCGCGGCCAAGGCCCTATCGGGAGGGGATGCAATAATTTGTTGCGGTCAGGAAACCGCCCTGTTCGAAGCCCTCGCAGACGAAATCGAGGCCCCTGCCCCCGCCTTTCTAGACCTAAGAGATCGGGCCGGTTGGTCCGATGATCCCGCCTCCAAACTGCCCAAAATGTCCGCCCTTGCAGCAGAAGCAGTCTTACCCGTTGCCCCCACCAAAGCGATGGACGTGGAAAGCGAAGGCATCTGCCTGATTATCGGTCCCGAGGATCGCGCAGTGGACGCCGCCACCAAACTGGCGGATTTCCTGACGGTCACCGTCTGCATCACCGACGATGTCGACCCGCCTGCGTCCCGCGATTTCGATGCGATCCGGGGGCGTGTGCGCCGGGCAACCGGTGCGCTTGGCGGGTTTGAAGTGACATTTGACGCCCTGCAACAGCGCGACCCGGCGGGCCGTATCCCCACATGGACCGACCCCCGCGATGGCGGGCAATCGGCCTGTGACGTGATACTTGACCTGACTGGCGGCACACCAATGTTCCCCGCCCCGGAAAAGCGCGAAGGTTATCTGCGCCCCGATCCCGGCGACCCGCTGTCCGTGGCCAGCGCCGTGATGGAGGCAAGCCATCTCGTCGGCACCTTCGAAAAACCGCTGTATGTGAAACTTGAACCGCTGTTGTGCGCCCATTCCCGCGCGGAACAGACCGCCTGCACCAACTGCATAGACATTTGCCCCACAACCGCGATCACATCTGCGGGTGAACATGTGGCGATTGACCCTATGGTCTGCGCCGGTTGCGGGGCCTGTTCGGCGCTGTGTCCTTCCGGGGCCATCAGCTACGATGCCCCCGCCGTAGACATGACGTTCCGCCGTGTTCAGACCCTTGCAAAAGGGTTCCTGGACGCTGGCGGCACCGCGCCGCGCCTGTTGGTCATGGGGTCCGAAGGGGCCGAGATGGTGCGCATGTCCGCACGCTTCGGCCGCGGTCTACCCGCCGATGTCATCCCGATGGAGATGTCGGCCCTGAACGCCTTTGGCCACGCGGAAATGGTGGCTGCCATCGCCGCCGGATTTGCGGATGTGACCGTACTGCTCAACCGGGGCACGGACCGTCTGGCCATGACACAAGAGGTTGCGCTGGCCAATGCCATCAGCGACCGGGTGCGCGTGCTGGATGAACAAGATCCCGACGTCATGGAAGCGGCCCTGTACGACACACAGGCCCCGGACCCCATCGCGACCCCAGTGCGCCCCATGGGCACCCGGCGGCAGATCACCCGCACGGCGGCCAAGGCACTGGTGGGCGAACAGACCCTAACCCTACCTGACACCGCACCCTATGGCGCAGTTCTGGTGGATAAGGACAGCTGCACCCTGTGTCTGTCTTGCGTGTCCTTGTGTCCCACGGGTGCGCTTGGCGATAACCCCGACCTGCCCCAGCTGCGGTTCCAAGAGGACGCCTGCCTACAATGCGGCCTATGCGCAAACGTCTGCCCCGAGGATGCGATCACTTATGAACCACGCCTGAACCTGACCGACGCGGCCCTGAACCAGACCGTGATCCACGAGGAGAAGCCAGCCGAATGCATCGAATGCGGGGCTCTATTCGGTGTCCAATCCACCATCGACAAGATAATGGAGAAACTGGCCGGCAAGCACAGCATGTTCGCCAACCCCGAGGCGTCACGGATGATCCAGATGTGCGACAACTGCCGGATCAACGCCCAGTACCACAGCCAGAACAACCCGTTCTCCGGCGGGGAACGGCCCAAGCCACGAAGCACCGATGATTACCTGTCCAATCGGAAAGATCACTGATGACGCAGGGGCGCACCCAAATCGGCGGGCGTGATCTCGGCCACATAGGCCAGGATCGCGGTCAGCTCATCTTGGGTCATCTCGATAGGCACGATTGCAGGCGGCAGATGGGCTTGGAACGGCTGGGTGATGTCTGCGATCTGAGTGAACGAGCCGTGGGGTTGCAGGACGTAGAACGCGCTGAACCTGTACTCCCAATCGGGGAACGTGCGCATCACCGCAAACGACGGGGTAGACCCGATGGACCCCATGCGCCCCGCGTCCGTCACCGCGTGGCAACGACCGCAGTGCGCCTCGGCCAGAACCAGGCCTTGGGTCGCGTCGCCATCAAAGACGGGCAGGGTATCGACTACGGCCGTGGCCTGCGGCAGAGTGAACATGCCATCGGCATACGACAGCACAGTGCGCTGTCCAATATCGCCCGTCAGCCAGTCTTTGAACCGCTGGGCGCCGGGATGGTCCGTGACGCTCAGGTGCCAAATTTGGTCACCCACAAACACGGGGGCTCCCGACGACCCCAGCCGCGCCTCCGCCCGATCCTCAAGGTGGACCAATTCGACCCTAACTTGGGTCTTGAGGCTGAAGCGCGGCAGGATATGCTGCATCAGCCCCGTATCGACCAACGCTTGGGGCACTGCCAAACGCACCAACCTGTCATCCGCCACCGCCGGGCCGCACAGGGCAAGGCATATCATCAAGATCACCACTCGCATGGGATCAGCCTAGAGAGCGGCCCACACATGCGTCAACCACACCGGAGAAACCCATGAGCGACGATTTCAACATGTCCATGCGCAAGTTCCTGAAGCAGGTGGGTGTCACCTCGCAACAGGCCATCGAGGACGCCATGCGCGATGCAGAGGCCTCGGGCAAGGAATTCACCGCCAAGGCCGTTATCACCATAGACGGGCTCGACATGGAACACACCGTATCCGGCACGATCAAGGGGCGCGATTGAATGGCTAACCGTGACGTAGTTCTCGAGGTTCTAAAGGGCATTGACGATCCATCCGGTGGCGACATCGTCAGCAGCGGCGTGATGCGCGCCTTGAATGTGGACGGGGGTGCCGTGCGCTTTGTGATGGAGATTGATCCGTCCAAAGCCGACGCCTACGGGGTTGCCAAGGATCAGGCCGAGGCCGCCTTGAACGCTTTGGATGGGGTCGAAACCGTGTCTATCGTGCTGACGGGGCACACTGCCTCCGCCCCGCCGGACCTGAAGGGAGGTGGCCACAGCCATGCAACCGCGAAACCAGCGGGCCCCGAGGCGATCCCCGGCGTGGACCGCATCATCGCGATTGCGTCCGGTAAGGGCGGCGTGGGCAAATCCACAGTGTCTGCCAACATCGCTTGCGCGCTTGCAGCCGAGGGTCGCCGCGTTGGCCTGCTGGATGCAGACGTGTATGGCCCCAGCCAACCGCGCATGTTGGGTGTATCAGGCCGCCCGGCGTCACCCGATGGCAAAACCATCCTGCCCATGCGCAACCACGGCGTCACCATGATGTCGATTGGCCTGATGACAAACGAAGACCAAGCCGTCGTCTGGCGCGGCCCCATGCTGATGGGGGCCCTGCAACAGATGATGAGTCAGGTGCAATGGGGCGCACTGGATGTTCTGCTGGTGGACCTGCCCCCCGGCACCGGGGACGTACAGATGACCCTTGCGCAAAAGGCCCCTGTGGATGGGGCGGTGATCGTCTCGACCCCCCAAGACGTGGCCCTGATCGACGCGCGCAAGGGCGTAGACATGTTCAACCAGCTGGGCGTTGAAATCGTCGGCATGATCGAAAACATGTCCACGCATATCTGTTCCAAGTGCGGGAACGAGGAACATGTGTTCGGCCATGGCGGCGTCTCGGCAGAGGCGGCGAAGATGGGCGTCCCCCTTCTGGCCGAAATCCCACTGCATCTGTCGATCTCGACAGGCAGCAGACGGCGGCGCGCCCATCGTGGTATCCGCCCCCGACAGCCCCCAGGCCGAAGCGTTCCGCAAAGTCGCCCGCGACCTGATCGCAAAGGGCAAGGCATGACGCCCACCTTCCCCCTTTGATGTCCGGTGAGGCCGTCCAAGGCGCGACCAGTCCCATGGCGGTGGCGGTGCAACGCGCCGTCATGGGCTGTGAAGCAGGCCTTGTGGTCTACAACCTTGCCGCCGATCACATCGCCGCCGCACTTGTTTTTGCGCCCGAGGTTCCCCTGCGTGACGCCGCAGCGATGCTGCCCCTGTGCGGTGTCGGCTTCCAGAACGCCCTGGGCGCGCTGGCACCGCCGGAATTGGCAGTCCATCTGGACTGGCAAGGCGGCATTCGGGTCAATGGGGCGGCCTGTGGGCGCATGCAAATGCAAGCCTCCACCACCGAACCGCATGAAACCCCCGAATGGCTAGTCGTAGGCTTTGAAGTCCCCTTGATGCTGGCCGCAGTACCCGGCGATGTGCCCGATCAGACCGCCCTGTTTGAGGAAGGCTGCGCCGAGGTCGACCCCGTCCACCTGATCGAAAGCTGGTCGCGCCACACCTTGTCCTGGATCGCCCGCTGGGAAGACGAGGGCCCACGCCCCCTGCACAACGAATGGCGCGGCCTTGTGCCCGATATTGGCGAAGACGTCTCTGTCTATGGTAAATCCGGCACCTTCATGGGCGTGGATGAAAGCTTTGGGATGCTCTTGCGCACGGAGACTGGCACCGAACTTATCCCCCTCACCCATCACTTAAAGGAAACGACATGAAACTGGCCCGCGCCATCCACTTTGACGAGTCCGACATGCGCGTCTTTGCCAACCCTGCCCGCACATCGGAATGGTGCGTGTCCGGCGGGTTCGAGTTTTCGAACTGGGGCGAAGGCGACCTGGAGGGAAAAGCCCGCCAAGCCTTTGCCAATGGTTGGATGGGTGTCGAAACAAGCGGACGCGTGACCTTTGTGGCCGTCACCCAAGCCACCCAAGCTGAAATCGACCACGTCACAGATACTCTTGCCCAACACTTCGTCACATATTACGGGGCCCCAAGCCTGGAGGCCGCACGCCCTGTTGCCGCCGACGAGGTGATGCATATGATGGACCTCTGCGCGGACCATGATCCGAACACTCTTTTGACCGTAGCCCGTGAATTGACCGAAGCCGGCGTCAAGGAATCCTACCGATCCATCGAACCGCAAGAAGCTGGCCTTGACCAGTTTGCCATCCACGTGAGTGAATAGAAAACTGACCCTTTCATTGGGTCAAAAATACTCCTGGGGGGTCTGGGGGCAACGCCCCCAGCGTGGCGATGGACCAAAGGTCCAGCGCAATCACTCAGCGTTGAAGGTAAACAAGGTCTCTCCGTTGATCTGATAGCTATTGATCAACTCACGCGCGGTGTCGGACACCAACCAAGCCTCGAGCGTCTTGGCCGCGTCCTCGTTTACATGCCCATGCAGTTCGGGATTTACGGGCAAATAGGCGTATTGGTTGAACAACACCGGGTCCCCGGCAAACAACAACGCCAGATCCCCCTTGTTGCCAAAATTCAACCAACTTGCGCGATCGGACATGATGTAGGCGTTAAGGCCAGATGCGGTGTTCAGCGCTGCGCCCATGCCTGCGCCGACTTCTTTGTACCACGCGCCCTCAGGCGCGATGCCTGCGCCAGACCACAGGGACAGCTCTTTCTTGTGGGTGCCACTGTCATCACCGCGGCTAACAAAATTCGCCTGCGCCTCGGCCACGGCAGTCAAAGCGGCAGCGGCATCGTCAGCACCCGTAACGCCGGCTGGATCGCTTTCAGGGCCGATAAAGACAAAATCATTATACATGATCTCTGTTCGATGGGTGCCATAACCCCCCTTGATAAAGGCATCCTCAGCTGCGCGGGAATGTACCAGAATGGCGTCCACATCACCCGCCTCACCCAGACGGATCGCTTGACCCGTGCCGACGACCAGCAATTGCACCTCTAGCCCGGTATCTTCTTTGATCGCGGGCAGCAGAACGTCAGACAACCCGGAATTGTGAAAGCTTGTCGTGACAGCCATCTTCATCGTTTCGGCAGAAACAGGCATGGCAAAGGCGATCGCGGTCAGCGCGATTGTAAGGTTACGGATCATTCCAAGATATCTCCTCTGATAAAGGCCTGCGCCTCTGCGGTCGCGGGCCGGTGAAAAAAGGTCTTTGCATCTGTCACTTCACGCACCTCGCCCCGGTGTAGGAACAGCACGTCATCGGCCAAACGCCGCGCCTGTCCCATGTCGTGGGTCGACATGATCAGGCGGGTCCCATTGGCGGCTGCTTCGGTCAAGATGGTCTCGATGTCCTTGGTGGCACGTCCGTCCAGGCTGGCGCAGGGTTCGTCCAGAAACAAAACTTGCGGTTCGGTGATCAGCGCACGGGCCAGCGCCATTTTCTGGCGTTCTCCGCCAGACAGATCCGGTGCGCTGCGGTCCAGTGCATGACCAAGCCCGACCCGAACACCCCAATCCGCCGCTTGTGCGCGGGCGATTTTGCGCGACACCCCTCGCAGCACCAACGGATAGGCGATGTTGTCACAAACCGTCCGGCGCAGAAGGATCGGCTGTTGAAACACAAAGGACTGGGCGTGCAGGGCGTCGCTGGCCCATTGCACGGTGCCGGATTTCAAACGCACCAAACCGTGCAGCATCTTGAGAAGGGTCGTCTTGCCCGCGCCGTTCGGACCCATGACAATCGTGGTGCCGGTGTTGCGCGCGATGGTCAGATCAATGGGCCCGACAAGAGTCTTGCCACGCCGCGCCACGACAGCACCCTCGACAATCAGGGGAAACAGGCTCACCACCGACCCTCCCGTTCTGTGCGGGACAGGCCATGGATTGCGCCGTTTACGATGACCGCCAGTCCGATCAGGACGAAGCCAAGCGCCAGGGCCAAGGCGAACTCTCCCTTGCCGGTTTCCAGCGCGATGGCGGTGGTCAGCACCCGTGTGGCGTTGTCGATGTTTCCGCCTACGATCATGATCGCGCCCACTTCGCCGATAGCGCGGCCAAAGCCCGCCAAGGCGGCCGTCAGTAGGGCGCGGCGACCGTCCCAGATCAGGGTGCGCACCCGCTGCATCCGGGTCGTGTTAAGAGAGATCAGCAGGTCGTGATATTCAGACCAAAGGTCACGCATGGATTGATGCGCGATGGACGCTATCAGAGGCACGATGATAATCACCTGAGCGATGATCATGGCGGACGGGGTGAACAAAAGGCCGAATACGCCAAACGGCCCAGACCGGGACAGCAGAACGTAGACAATCAATCCGACGACCACGGGCGGCAAGCCCATCAGCGCGTTTAGGAACGCCACTACGGTACGGCGAAACCGGAACCGCCGGATTGTCAGGAACGCGGCAAGGGGCAAGGCGATGGCGCAGGCGATGACCAGCGCGGTCAACGTCACCTGAAGAGAGCGCAGGGTGATATCCACCAGCTCTGCATCCAAGGTGGCGACCATCCACGCCGCCTGCACCAGACCTTGCCATAGGTCGTTCAACCGCAATCCCTCCGCTTTCGTATACCTAGGAACACCATTCCGACGCACGGCAAAAGGGCCGAAAACTCATGCGGGCATGCATTGGTCACAATGACCATGGACTGTGGTAGGTTGGGCCTAAACTGGACAGAATGTCCAGTCTAGCGATGCCTGCGCAGATAGACGTAATAGGCGCCGCTACCACCGTGGGACTGATGTGATTCAGTGACTTGCAACACGATCGCCCCGAGGGGCGGCATGGACAGCCATTGGGGCACTTGGTGTTTCAAAACTCCGCGCCGGATCGGGATTGGGCCTTCGTCCTGCTTGCTTTTGCCCTTACCTGTCACGACCAGCACCAGCCGTTTCCCATCGGCATAAGCACTTTGCACAAATCGGGTCAGGGTGGGGTGGGCCGAGGCCAGCGTCATGCCATGCAGGTCCAGCTTACCCTCTGGCCGCAGTTTGCCTCGCTTCATCCGTTGGTGAGTCTTGCCATCCATGCGCAGAGGTGCAGCATGGACTTGGTCACGGATACTGGGCAACAGATCATGGCGCGGCGTTGTGGCGCGAGCGGTCTGGCCAATATCAAAGGGGTTGATCTTGTGTGGCGTGCGCATCTTGGGCTTGGGCTGTTGGGCGGCGGGGGCGATATGCTGGGCGCGGCGGTGCAAGGGATCCGCGGTCTCGATCACACGGGACCAAAGCTCTCTCTCCTCTTCCGACAGACCTTTGCGTTTACGCGCCATCTTTCGCCCTCAGCTGTACCATGCGCCCGGTGCCGTTCATTGTGGCGGCCTGTGCGCCCGCCGTTGCCCCTGTTCCATAAAAGATATCGACACGATGTGCACCCTTGATGGCGCTGCCGATATCTTGGGCGATGACCAGACGGTTACCATCCGGAGCCTCGATCCACACGGGCGTGCCAAGGGGGCAATGGTCCGGATCCACGGCAATGCTACGCCCGGAGGTCACCGGCAGGTCCATCGCACCAAGTGGACCGGAGTGTTCGGGGATGTCCTGTTCACGAAAAAACACGTAAGAAGGGTTTTCCAGCAACACCTCGTCGCTGTGCAACCGAACCCAATCCTTGACTTGATCCGCAGTGATGGTGGCGGCTTGTAGCTCCCCGCGCTCAATCAGAACTTTGCCGACCGATACGTAAGGATGGCCGTTTTTGGCCGCGAAACCGATGCGCTGCGTTCTTCCATCGGGGAAACGCAATCGGGCAGATCCTTGCACTTGGACAAAAAATACCTCGACCGGATCACGGACCCACGCGATTTCGTGCCCCTTTCCAAGATCGGCGTAGACGATCTGCGCGCGGGGGGCGGTGCAGCCAAAATCACGGTGCAAGGGCGCGGTGAAATCAGGCGTCCAAACGGGCGAGGCCTGTACCTCCGGCTCATAGTACCCTGTGAAATGGGCCTGTTGAAAGGGCGCGAGTTCAAAGTTGTCCTCGAAAAACCGACGCGCATCGCGAACGCCCGCATGTTCAGGCGCTGAAACGACAAACGCCGCCAATGCGGCGGCGTGGTCGTCCCGATCCCAGCCGGGCAAATCCGTGAAACGCAGGGTCACCCGCCCGTCGCCGTCAACTGCCAGTTGGGATCGTCTGACCCCATCTCGCGGCCAAAGGTCCAGACGTCACGTGCTTTCTTGATCTCGTTCGGGCTGCCTTCAATAATCTCACCATCGGCGTTACGCACAACGCTTGTCAGCTCACCCACAAAGCGCAGGGTCACTTCACCGTAATTGGTGTCACGATCAAACGTGGCCTCTTGCAAAGTGACTTCGCGGACGCCCACAAAGTTTGCGTCAATTGTCAGGCCCTTGTCTTCGCGATCCGCAATCACGTCTACGAAGGCTTGCTCTACATCATCGGACAGAAAGGGTTTGATGTCGTCGATATCACCATTCTCAAATGCCATCAGGATCATCTCGTAAGCACCGCGGGCACCCCCGATGAATTCGGACACGTTAAATCCTGGCTCTGCCATTTTCATGGCGGCCAGTGCCTTGGCACTGTCGGTGCCATCATCGACATGATCCGTGATGTCGCGATCAGGGCCGCCTTCGATCACCTCGAAGTCACGGCGCACTTGGCGGCCAGTGACAGAGTCGGGCAAATCTTTCGGAGGCGCTTCGAACCCGTCACGGGTGCCAAGCACATTTTTAAGGCGGAGGATGAGGAAGAGTGCGATCCCTGCCAGGACCAGAAGTTGTATCACGGCGTTTTCCATCGTTAGATCCCGGGCTGGCGTTTTAATTTGACTGCCCGTTACCTATGTAAGGCGGGCAGGGGGTCAAGTCCACAAGACCCCGAAAAAGGATATCTTTCATGTGGTTATTTTGGATCTTTGTCTCGGTTCCCATCATAGAGATCGCTTTGTTCATTCAAGTGGGCGGTTGGCTGGGCCTGTTTCCGACGCTAGCCATCGTGATCGCGACCGCCGCATTGGGCACCTATTTAGTGCGCAGTCAGGGTCTGGCCGAAATGGCACGTCTGCAACGGTCGTTTTCGGAACTACGCGACCCGACCGAACCGCTGGCCCATGGGGCAATGATCCTTGCATCGGGTCTGTTACTGCTGACACCGGGATTTTTCACTGACGCGGTGGGATTTGCCCTGTTGGTGCCCGGCGTCCGGTCTGCCTTGCTGCGATATCTGCGGACCAAGGTAAAAGTGCAAAGCTTTGAGTTTGGCGGCCAGCGCAGTGGCAATCCACGTGCCGAAGACGATGTGATTGATGCAGAACCCATTCGCCACGACCCGTCGCGCCCCTCTGGCTGGACCAAGCCTGACTAGGCTGATATCCCCGCCCAGAGATTTTTGAATTGGAGAGCCACAATGGCCGAAGAAAACACCCCTGCCGCCGCACCGGAACAACCCGCCGCCCCCCAGATGAAGGTTTTGGGCCAGTTCACCCGGGACATGTCATTTGAAAACATCGCCGCCCAAAAGGGTATCCAAGGCGAGGCACAGCCTGATATCAATGTTCAGGTTGGTCTCGATGCCGGCAAGCGCAGCGAAGACAACCAGTTCAACGTGGCGATGAAGCTGAAAATTGATGCCAAAGCCAAAGGAACCGAGCAGCCGATCTTCCTAATGGAGCTGGACTATGCCGGGATTTTCTACATCGAAAACATCCCAGAGGCGCAGTTGCATCCCTACCTGTTGATCGAATGTCCGCGCATGCTGTTCCCATTTGTGCGCCGCATCGTGTCGGACGTGACCCGCGACGGTGGTTTCCCGCCCCTTAACTTGGAACAGATCGACTTTGTGAACCTGTACCGCCAAGAGATTGCCCGGCGGATGCAGGCAGAGGCGGATGCCGCGCCGAAGTCCTGATTTAAGGTCTGATTTTACTAGACGCCGTGCCCTAGGGTGCGGCGTTTTTTTATTGCAGTTTCACCCAAAGGGCCGCGTCGCCCATCTTGGCCACAAATGCCTCGTGCGCCTGCTTTTCCGCCTCTGTGATCCGAGGGGCCAATGGCACGGGACGTTGTCCAGCGCGGCGACCATTGCCCGTCTGTTGACCCGTCCCGGCTAGGCCAAAATCAGGCTGCCGCCCGCCGATCAGCTCTAGGTAGACTTCGGCAAGGATTTCACTGTCCAAAAGTGCGCCGTGCTTTTCCCGGGCGGAGTTGTCGACACCGAACCGACGACACAAAGCATCCAAGGAGTTCTGGGCCCCGGGAAACCGTTTGCGCGCAATTTCAAGCGAATCCACGATTTGCGAGGGTGGGATTTGCGGCAGGTTGGCCCAGCCGAATTCAGCATTCATGAACCGCAGGTCAAACTGGGCGTTATGGGCCACCAGCTTTGCATCCCCAACAAAATCGAGAAAGTCCTGCCCGATCTTAGCAAAGGTGGGGAAATCCTTGAGGAAATCAATCGACAAGCCGTGTACCTGAAACGCACCCTCAGGCATGTCGCGTTCAGGGTTGATGTATTGGTGATAGGTGCGGCCCGTGGGCACGTGGTTGTTCAACTCCACCGCGCCGATTTCGACAATACGGTCGCCTTCATTTGGGTTGAAACCTGTGGTTTCCGTGTCGAATACGATCTCACGCATTTTGCAACGCCTCCAATATCCCGTCTACCTGTGCCGTCGCCGTTTCCATGTCCACCGTGGGGATCACAAAATCCGCGCGCTGGCACTTTTCTGCGTTGGGCATCTGATGGGATTTGATGATCTCGAACTGATCCTCGGACATCGTGCCCCGAGCTAAGACCCGTTCGCGTTGGATTTCATCATCCACGTGAACGACCGCAACATAGTCCATCTGATCTTCGGCCCCTGTCTCGAACAGCAGCGGTATGTCCACGACAACTACGGACGCGTCAGAATGTTTCGCCAGAAAACTCTCTCGATCGGCAGCCACCAAGGGATGCACGATCCCTTCGATGACTTTCAGGCGGGCGGGGTCTTCTTGGATCAGGGCCTTGAGGTGGCTGCGATCCACGCGATCCCGGTGTACGGCAGTGGGGAAGTGCTGAGCCACTTTCGCGACGGCCGCACCCCCTCGGCATACATCCGGTGCACGGCGCCATCTGCATCCCATACGGGCACGCCGCGATCCGCAAACATCTGGGCAGTGGTGCTTTTGCCCATGCCAATCCCGCCGGTTAGTCCCAGAACGATCATGCGGACAGCACCGCGCGGCGCAGGTCTTCGTCCACGGTTGGGGTCGTACCGAACCACCGCTCGAAACCCGGGGCAGCCTGATATAGCAACATCCCAAGACCATCGACCGTGGTACATCCCGCCGCCTCTGCCGTTTTGAGCAATTGCGTCCGCAGCGGCGCGTAAACGATATCCGTCACGACAGTCGCCGGGGACAGACCATCCAGCGGCACCCGCAGCTCTGCCTGCCCTGTCATACCAAGGGACGTCGTATTCACCAGCAGTCCCGCACCATCAAGAATGTTTCCGGCCTGCGCCCAGTCCACGACCTCGACCTTTGCCCCGAAATGGGCGCGCAACTGATCGGCTCGCACGCGAGTTCGATTGGTTAACCGGATGCGGGGCACGCCTGCGCCGATCAACGCGGCGATGATAGCACGCGCAGCGCCGCCCGCACCCAGCACCACAGCCGGACCAGACTGCGGATCCCAGCTAGGTGCGTAGTGTTTCACGTTGGACAAGAACCCGATGCCATCGGTGTTATCCGCCTGCACGCGCCCATCGGAAGAAAAGGTCAAAGTGTTCGCTGCCCCGATCAAGGCCGCGCGATCCGTAACGCTGTCGGCCAAATCCAAGACAGCCTCTTTGTGAGGGATCGTCACGTTCACGCCCCGAAACCCCAGCTTCGGCAAGGTGATCAGCGCGTCCTGCAAATCAGACGACGCAACCTCCATCGGAATATAGTGACCGTTGATCCTATACCGATCCAGCCAATGTCCGTGCAAAGCCGGGGAGCGGGAATGTCCGATAGGCTGTCCAATGACGCCCGCAAGAATGAGTTTGTCGGTCATCCGTCGATCACTCCTCTGGTCACAAGATAGCCTAGCAGGGGCAACAGCGGCAGGCCAAGCACCGTAAAATAATCCCCATCGATCCGGTGAAACAAGCGCGCGCCTTCTTCTTCCAGTTTATAGGCCCCCACAGACCAGCGGATGCTGTCCCAATTCCGTTCAACATAGGCGTCAATGTAGGCGTCGGGCAGGGTGCGCATGGTCAACTTCGCTTCACCGATGAAGCGCCAGACTGGCTTGGCATCCTCGACGATCACCGCGGCGGACAGCAATTTGTGCGTTTGACCGGACAGAGCGCGCAGCTGCGCCCGGGCTTGGTCTGGGGTTTCGGGTTTGGAGAACATCTGGCCCCTTAATTCCAACACCTGATCACAGCCCAGAACCATGCCCGGTATGCCTTTGTCCGCCACCCGCCGCGCCTTCAGCTCAGCCAAAGTGTCGGCAATATCGCGGGGCTTCGCCTGTTCAGACAAAAGGGACGCCTTGATCATCTCTTCGTCGACGGGGGCTTTGCGCACTTCAACCGGAACCTGCGCATTTTGCAGCAGCTTAAGGCGAATCGACGAGGCGGAGGCGAGGGTGAGCATGGGGATAACCCTTTGCGTAAGTCGGTTGTTAAGAGAGCTTAAAAAACTGTGAACAAAGCGGTAGCGCAATTTTCTGGGGAAAACACCGGCTTTCTGATTGCCTTACCCCCGGGGTATCAGTGATCGGATGTGCATGACCCTTACCTGTGCAAGAAATAAAAGGTCCACGAGAACAAAATTGGACTATCCACAGGTCATATACTATATAATCCTTTGATAATGCTAATAAAATTATATTTTCTGCGTTATACACACGAATATGGATGTGAACAAATCAGATCTTGCATAACACCAGTTACCCCCGTTCTTCACAGGCCCTACTAAGAACAACAATTATCTTTTTCTTTATATTTATTAAGGGTACGTCAGTTCCAACGAGGACGCGCTATGACTGATTTTCTTCTGACCGTATATCCATGGACCAAGGCACTGCATGTGATCTCTGTAATCGCATGGATGGCTGGTCTGTTCTATCTACCCAGGCTTTACGTTTATCACGTGGAGGTTGTCGGAAACACCGGTGACACGGCTGGTCTGTTCCAGACGATGGAACGCCGGCTTTTGCGTGCGATTATGAATCCTGCCATGATCGCCACCTGGGTGTTTGGTCTTGCGCTGGCAGCAACTCCTGGTGTGATCGCAGGCGCATTTTGGTTCTGGCCAAAGTTTGCCGCGGTTCTGGCAATGACGTGGTTTCACCACTGGTTGGGCAAACGGCGAAAGGACTTGATGGTGGATCAAGAACAGCTGACCGGTCGCACCTACCGGATGATGAACGAGGTGCCGACCGTGCTGTTGATCGTCATCGTCATCATGGTGATCGTAAAACCCTTTTGACTTTTTGGCGCCGGCGGCATAGCTGCGTGGCAACGGTGGGCCGTCCTGGCCCGACAACCGATCCCCTTTGACGACACATACGATGCGCAGTCGCGCCGGAGGACCTAACATGTCCACAGAAAAACTCTCTCTCGGAGATCTTAAAGCCAAGCCCGCTAAGGACTTGCTTCCCCTCGCAGAAGAGCTGGAGATCGAAAACGCTTCGACCATGCGCAAAGGTGAGATGATGTTCTCGATTCTGCGCGAACGGGCCGACGAAGGCTGGGAGATTACGGGCGACGGTGTTTTGGAAGTGCTGCAAGATGGCTTTGGTTTTCTGCGCTCGCCCGAGGCGAACTATCTGCCCGGCCCTGACGATATCTACGTATCCCCCGACGTGATCCGTGCGCATTCGCTACGTACTGGCGACACCGTCGACGGGGTTATGGTCGCGCCGGACGAGAACGAGCGTTACTTTGCCCTGACAACGGTAAACTCGATCAACTTCGAGGCGCCGGAAAAGGCCAAACATAAAGTCTCTTTCGACAACCTGACCCCCCTGTATCCGGATGAGCGTTTGAAGATGGAGATTGAGGATCCAACCCTCAAGGACCGGTCTGCGCGTATCATCGATCTTGTGGCGCCCATTGGGAAAGGCCAACGGTCGCTTATCGTTGCCCCCCACGCACGGGTAAGACGGTTCTTTTGCAGAACATCGCCAAGTCCATCGAGACCAATCACCCAGAATGCTACCTCATGGTTCTGCTGATTGACGAACGTCCCGAAGAGGTGACGGACATGCAGCGTTCTGTGAAGGGCGAAGTCATTTCGTCTACCTTCGATGAACCCTCCACGCGCCACGTGGCCGTGTCCGAAATGGTGATTGAAAAGGCGAAACGTCTGGTCGAACACAAGCGCGACGTCGTGATTTTGCTCGACTCCATCACTCGACTGGGTCGTGCCTTCAATACGACTGTACCGTCGTCGGGCAAAGTTCTGACCGGTGGTGTGGATGCAAACGCCTTGCAGCGGCCAAAACGGTTCTTTGGTGCCGCGCGGAATATCGAGGAAGGTGGTTCCTTGACGATCATCGCAACGGCCCTGATCGACACGGGGTCTCGGATGGACGAGGTAATCTTTGAAGAATTCAAAGGCACCGGTAACTCCGAAATCGTCCTGGATCGCAAGATCGCGGATAAACGGGTTTACCCTGCGATGGACATTCTGAAATCCGGCACTCGGAAAGAAGACTTGCTGGTCGATTCAAAAGACTTGCAGAAAACCTTTGTCCTGCGTCGGATCCTGAACCCCATGGGGACAACAGATGCGATCGAATTCCTAATCGGGAAGCTGAAGCAGACCAAGACAAATTCAGATTTCTTCGATTCCATGAACTCCTAGGGACAACCTATGGATACCATCTACGCACTGGCAACAGCGCAAGGAAAGGCGGGCGTTGCCGTGGTGCGCCTGTCCGGTCCCGCTGCGCATGCGGTTGGTGTAGGTCTGGCTGGCACGCTGCCAGATCGGATGGGTTTGCGCGTGTTGCGCAACGGGGATGATGTTCTTGATCAGGCCCTGATATTGACGTTCCAGGCGCCTAACAGTTTCACGGGTGAAGACGTCGTCGAACTCCACTTACACGGCTCTATCGCTATTGTCGCGGCGGTGATGCAGGCAATCTCAGAAACCGGGCTGGCTCGATTGGCGGAACCCGGAGAGTTCACGAGACGCGCCTTGTTGAACGACAAAATGGACCTGACCGAAGTCGAGGGGTTGGGCGATCTGATTGATGCTGAAACCGAGGTCCAACGTCGCGAAGCGATGCATGTCTTTTCAGGTGCTTTGCGCCAACAGGTAGAATTGTGGCGCTCGGACTTGATCCGGGCTGCAGCGTTACTTGAGGCGACCATTGATTTCGCAGACGAAGAAGTGCCCGAGAACGTGTATCCTGAGGTCATCACTCTACTGACCCGGACGCTTGAAAGTCTTGGCACTCAATCCGCTGGGGTGTCAGCAGCGCAAGAATTGCGGCGTGGATTTGAGGTAGCAATCGTCGGACCGCCGAATGTTGGAAAATCTACGCTTCTGAATGCTTTGGCGGGGCGTGAGGCGGCAATCACCTCAGAGGTGGCGGGTACAACGCGCGACGTTGTTGAGGTTCGGATGGACCTTGGGGGCCTTCCGGTGACGCTACTAGATACGGCGGGTATCCGTGATACGGATGATACCGTTGAAAAAATGGGTGTTGCTTTGGCGAAGGCCCGGGCCGAGGCAGCCAGTTTACGGGTCATTCTTTTGCCTGGTATTGATGCGCACCCAGAAGTGCAGCCACAGCCCGGTGATATTGTGCGTGTCTCGAAAGCAGATCTAACGGGTCAAGGGCTATCGGCGAAGACCGGAGAAGGTTTGGATGAACTGGTTGCCGATATTACTGCGCAGCTTCAGCAGCGTGTCTCGAACGTGGGATTGATTTCGAGAGAACGTGATCGGGTGGCTATTTCAACTGCGAGGGAACGTATATCCCATGTGCTGTCGGATATTGATATGGTGGAGCCAGAAATCCTTGCGGCGGAAATCTATGGCTCGGTGCAGGCGCTAGAAGCGATCATTGGTCGCGTTGGTGTGGAGAACGTGCTAGACGAAGTTTTCTCGTCATTCTGTCTTGGAAAGTAGGAGTGTTTCACGTGAAACATTTTGACTTCGATGTTATTGTTGTTGGTGGCGGTCATGCTGGCTGTGACGCTGCGCATGCGGCGGCCCGTATGGGTGCTCGCACTGCATTGATCACCTTGAACCTATCAGGGATCGGTGTGATGTCCTGTAACCCCGCTATTGGTGGGTTGGGGAAGGGGCATCTTGTGCGCGAGATCGATGCTATGGATGGTCTGATGGGCCGTGTCGCAGATGCGTCGGGCATTCAGTTCCGCCTGTTGAACCGTCGAAAGGGACCCGCTGTTCAGGGGCCACGGACCCAGGCCGACCGTCATGTATATCGGCGAACGATGCTGTCTGAGCTTCAGAATACTGAAAACCTGTCCATCATTGAGGGAGAAGTCGCTGATTTTCTGGTGCAGGGAGAGCGCGTCGTTGGCATAGTGCTGGCCGACGGATCGCAGATTTCTGCTGGAGCTGTAGTTCTGACCACCGGAACATTCCTGCGCGGCGTTATTCACATTGGTGACGTCTCGTATCCGGGTGGTCGGATGGAAGACAACCCTTCGATCAAATTGGCAGAGCGGATCGATGAATTCGACCTACCGTTGGGACGGCTGAAAACAGGCACACCGCCTCGTATTGATAGCCGGTCCATCAATTGGGACGGGCTCGAGATGCAGCCAGCTGACGACGATCCTGTTGTGTTCAGCTTTCTGAACAAGTTTCCCGCTTGTCGCCAAGTCTCTTGCGGCATAACGCATACAAATGCGCGCACTCATGAGATCATCGAGGCGAATCTTGAACGGTCGGCCATGTATGGCGGCCATATTGATGGTGTTGGGCCCCGTTACTGTCCGTCCATTGAAGATAAGGTTGTCCGTTTTGCTGACAAAGACAGCCATCAGATTTTTCTGGAACCTGAAAGTCTGTCAGACAATGTGATCTATCCAAATGGCATCAGCACGTCGTTACCCGAAGATGTGCAGCACGCCTATGTACGTTCCATCAAGGGGTTAGAGAAGGCAGAGATTCTGCAACCGGGCTACGCGATTGAGTACGATTACGTGGATCCAAGGGCATTGCGCCCAACCCTTGAGGTTAAGAACGCGCCTGGACTGTTCCTTGCAGGTCAGATTAACGGCACAACCGGCTACGAGGAGGCGGCAGCCCAGGGCATGGTTGCGGCGATCAATGCCGTTCGCCTCGTTAGGGAGCAAGAAGCCGTGATGTTCTCTCGCTCTCAAAGCTATATTGGAGTGATGATTGACGATCTTGTCACGCGTGGTGTGACAGAGCCATACCGGATGTTTACAAGCCGCGCTGAGTTTCGTCTGTCGTTGCGAGCAGACAATGCAGATCAACGCCTCACGCCTCTTGGAATTGAGATAGGCACCGTCGGAAAAAAACGGTCAAAGGTTTTTGAAGCAAAGATGGATGCTTTGAGTGTATCGCGTGCATCGCTTGATGCAAAGGTACTCACGCCGAAGCAAGCGCGCGAGGTTGGCCTGATGGTAAAGGAAGATGGCCAACGTCGTTCTGCTTTTGACCTGTTGGCTTTTCCAAACATTAGTTTTGAGCGTCTGGTCGTAATATGGCCTGATCTGTCGGCGGATCCCGAGATTGTGCAACAGATTGAGCGTGACGCGATCTATGCAAGTTATGTTGAACGGCAACGCGATGACGTCGCGGCGATGAAGCGCGATGAAGCGCAGATCATTCCGCGCGGTTTTGCATACGAAGGACTTGAGGGACTATCGAATGAGCTCAAGTCGAAACTGTCCACGGTAGAACCGGAGACATTAGGCCAAGCCAGCCGAATTGACGGGATGACGCCAGCGGCGCTCACATTGATTCTTGCGAAGTTAAAACAAGATCAGCGAAAACGCGCATGACTGTTTCACGTGAAACATCTGAGCGGCTGGATCACTTCGCGCACCTCGTCCGCAAGTGGAATCCGAAGATAAACCTCGTGTCCAAGTCCTCGCTGGCCGAGCTTCAATCACGTCATTTTGCAGATTCAGCGCAGCTTTTGGACGTTGATCCCGGGGGTCGTCATTGGGTTGATCTGGGATCGGGCGGAGGGTTTCCCGCGATCGTTCTGGCTTGTATGACTGCAGATGATCCCACGCGTCGGTATACGCTGGTGGAAAGCGATCAGCGGAAGGGTGCTTTTCTGCGCACTGCCATCCGCGAGATTGGGCTTCATGCAACGGTAATTTCAGCCCGGATTGAAGCGCTTGAACCACTGAATGCTGATATTCTGTCTGCGCGCGCCCTCGCGCCTTTGTCCCAGCTTTTGGACTATGCGATTCAGCATCTGTGTCCAAACGGCACCGCGCTTTTCCTTAAGGGCGCCAGTCATAGAGAAGAGCTGCGGCAAGCCCTTGAAAGTCACAGCTTTGATGTTCAAACGGTGATCAGCCAGACGGACTCTGGTGCTGTGATTTTTAAGATCAAGGACATTGCACGTGCCTAAACCAAGAATTATCGCCATCGCCAACCAGAAAGGGGGCGTTGGCAAAACAACAACATCCATAAATCTTGGAGCTGCTTTGGCAGCAAAGGGCCAGACCGTTCTTCTGATCGATATCGACCCTCAGGGAAATGCCTCCACCGGCTTGGGGATCGAGCCGGAAGATCGCGAAGTGACCGCTTATGACATTTTGCTGGATGACGTTGCCTTGTCGACTGCTGTCCAACAGACGGAGGTTCCCAATCTTTCGATCATTCCGGGTACGACGGACCTCAGTTCTGCAGATATTGAATTAAGCAAGATCGATCAGCGTGTGATCTTGATGCGTGAGGCGCTGCGCGATCCTTATTCGGACAACTTTGACTATATCCTGATAGATTGTCCGCCTTCACTGAACCTTTTGACGGTGAATGCCTTTGTGGCCGCCAATTCGGTTCTGGTCCCGCTTCAGGCTGAATTCTTTGCACTAGAAGGTTTGAGCCAACTGTTGTTGTCTGTGCGCGAGGTCCGTGAAACCGCGAATAAAGGGCTGCGTATCGAAGGTGTTGTTCTGACTATGTTTGACAAGCGCAATAACCTTTGCGCCCAAGTCGAAGATGATGCCCGCGAAAACCTTGGCGATCTTGTGTTTAAGACAATGATCCCGCGCAATGTACGTCTGTCCGAAGCGCCCAGTTACGGTATGCCGGTGACAAATTTTGACCCATCGTCGCGCGGGGCCGTGGCCTATAAATCACTGGCAACAGAACTGCTGCACCGCAACGGGAAGGACGTTTAGATGGCTGATAAGAAAGAACGCCGTGGCTTGGGCCGTGGCCTGTCTGCGTTGATGGCGGATGTTACGCCCGAGGCAGGTGCAGAGGTGCCCGCTAGCCCACGTCGCCCAGACCTGATGGTCCCGGTAGAGCGCGTGCATCCGAACCCGGATCAGCCGCGCCGAACCTTCACTCCTGACGACATGCGTGATTTGACTGCATCCGTTAAGGAAAAGGGCGTGATACAGCCGCTCATCGTGCGCCCTGATCCGCAGCGTACGGGTGAATATCAGATTGTTGCTGGCGAACGTCGGTGGCGTGCGGCGCAGGCGGCGCAGTTGCATGAGTTGCCGGTGATCTTGCGGGAGTTCGACGACACTGAAGTCCTCGAAGTTGCTATAATCGAAAACATTCAGCGGGCCGATCTGAACCCTGTAGAAGAGGCCGCAGGGTTTCGTCAGTTGATGGATCGTTTCGGTCACACCCAGGAAAAACTGGCCGAGGCTTTGGGCAAGTCGCGCAGCCATATCGCGAACCTACTGCGGCTGCTCAATTTGCCGGAGGATATTCAGAACCATGTGCGCGAGGGCAAGTTGACCGCAGGCCATGCACGCGCGCTGATCACTGCCGACAATCCCGTGGCGCTTGCTAAGGAAGTTATCGCCAAGGGGCTCTCGGTCCGGGAGACAGAGCGATTGGCAAAGGGTAAATCAGAGCCTAAGTCAAACTCTCCGCGCCCGAAGGTGTCTAAGGATGCGGACACACGGGCCCTGGAAGGGGATCTGTCTGCCGCGCTCGGAATGGCGGTTGATATAAACCATACGGGCGAGGGCGGCACGCTTTCGATCCGGTACAAGTCGCTGGACGATCTGGATGCGCTGTGCCGGTTGCTTTCGTCTAGACAGTAGGCCGCGACCAGATAAAGGCGCCAACGCAACACAGCACCATAACCTGTAGGATCAGAACTGTCGCTGCCACGCCCATCATGGCTGCGATCGCAAATGCTCCGGCCATTGCCACTGTCGCAGCGTACTTGCCGCGTCTACTGATCGCCCCGTGTTCACGCCATGCGGTGATCGGTGGACCAAACATCGGGTGACCCACTAACCAATCGTGCAGGGTTGTTGAAGATCGTGCAAAGCAGAATGCGGCAAGTAACATGAACGGTACGGTGGGTAATAGAGGCAACGGAACCCCCAATAGCCCGAGGGCAAAGGCGATGCAGCCGCCGATAAACCAAAACACCCGCATCGGGCTACCCCGCCAAAAGCTCTCGTAATATGCCATTTAGAACCGGCTTTCCCCTGGAGGTAGCGCGGATATGTGTTTTGCTTAGGTCGATAAGGTCTAAATCTTGCAATTGTGTGACTTTGTCCGAGGGAAGTGCGCCGCAGCGCTGCAATTCAGCACCTTCCGTCAGGCGCAGCGCCATCATCAGGTATTCGGTCCTGATTTCATCTTCGGGCAGGATTTCACGCGTGCCATCTCCGTTGCCCGTGTCCTCGACCTGTTTCAGCCACCCGAGCGGGGCCTTGGGCGTATCCGTCGCGATACGTTGCCCGTCTAGGTCAAGCCGACCGTGGGCGCCTGGCCCAATCCCGACCCATTCACCCCCGCGCCAATAGATTAAGTTATGGCGACTTTCAGACCCGGGCGCGGCGTGGTTCGAGATTTCATAAGCCGGAAAGCCGTGTTTGTCCGTGATCTCTTGGGTCATGTCATACATATCCGCACCCAGATCGTCGTCCGGCAGGCCGCGCAGACGGCCACGGGCGAACCGATCACCGAAGGCAGTGCCGTCTTCAATCGTCAATTGATACAGGGACAGGTGATCCACTGCCATGCTAAGAGCTTGATTTAATTCGTCTTTCCATTGATCTAAGGTCTGATCCTGGCGCGCATAGATCAGGTCGAAGGACACACGGTCAAAGGTTTGTCGCGCAATATCAAAAGCTTGCATTGCTTCCTTAACGGAATGCATGCGCCCAAGCGCTTTGAGGTCCGCGTCATTGAGCGCCTGTGCGCCCATGGACACACGTGAAACACCAGCGGCGCGGTATCCCTTGAAACGGCCCGCCTCGATGCTGGTGGGGTTTGCTTCAAGGGTGACCTCCAGGTCATTGGCTGTGGGCCATAATTTCCGAACGCGTTCAAGTATCGCGTGAACTAATTCGGGTTGCATCAGGGAAGGGGTGCCGCCCCCAAAAAAGACACTATGCAGCACTTTTGGCCCTGTTTCGGCTGAATAACGGTCAAGCTCTGTCAGATAGGCGCGTTGCCAGCGATCTTGGTCAATCGCCGCGGACACATGACTGTTGAAGTCACAATAAGGGCACTTGGCCTGACAAAACGGCCAATGAAGGTACAGCCCAAACATCAGCCGCGAAACGCCGTAACTTCGATTTCATATAGCATTTCTGGTTTCATCAACTGCGCGATCACCATGGTCGCGGCCGGGCGAACCTCGCCCAAATGTGCGCCAAGGATCGGAACCACCTGATCCACCAACGCCCGGTCCGAGATATAGTGCGTAACGCGCACCACGTGTGACATATCAAACCCCGCCTGACCCAACACCGATTTGACAGTGGCAAAACAATTCTCTGCCTGTTTTGTAATCGTCTGGGGTATTTCCATGGTGATGTAATCATAACCGGTGACACCGGCCATGAAACACCAGTCACCCTGAACCACGGCGCGGGAATATCCGACTTCGACCTCAAAAGGCGATCCGGTGGAGATCAGGCGTTTCGTCATGGATCAGTCCTTTGCGGGCAGAATGGCTTTCAGTTTCTCGACGGCGCGGGCGCGGTGGCTGATTCTGTTCTTCTCCCAACGGTCCATCTCGCCAAACGTAATGTCATATCCGTCCGGGACAAATATCGGATCATACCCGTGCCCCTGATCGCCACGCATGGGCCAGACGACCTGCCCGGGCATGACACCTTCGAACACTTCGTCGTGGCCATCGGGCCAAGCAAGAACCAGTGTGCAGTTGAAGGCGGCGGTGCGAGGGTGAGGGGCGTTGGCGGCCTCCAACTCGTTCCAAGTGCGGGTCATGGCCATAACGAAATCCCGCCCGTTGGGCGTTTCGGCCCAATCCGCAGTATAGACACCGGGCGCACCGCCCAGACCATCCACCGTGATGCCGCTGTCGTCGGATAGAGCAGGCAGGCCTGTGGCCTGCGCCGCCGCGTGTGCCTTGATGCGGGCGTTTCCTACGAAGGTCGTCTCGGTCTCGTCGGGTTCAGGCAGGTTGTGGTCCGCGTTGGAGGTGCAGCTGATGCCATAAGGGTCCAATAGGGCGCGCATTTCCTCCAGCTTGCCCGTGTTGTGCGTGGCGATCAGCAGTTTGTCCCCTGTGAACTGTCTCACTTGGTGGCCTCTGCTTGGCAAGCGACCAGCTCGGCCACACCTTTTTTGGCCAACCCCATCAACTCTCCGAATTGATCTTCGCTGAACGTTGCGCCCTCGGCACTGGCTTGAATTTCGATCAGCCCACCGTTGCCTGTCATCACGAAATTACCATCCGTTCCGGCCTGGCTGTCCTCGGGGTAGTCCAGATCCAGTACAGGCTGGCCTGCATAGATCCCGCAAGACACCGCCGCTACATGATCCGTGATCGGGTCGGTGATGATATCGCCTGCCTTCAACAGCTTGTTCACCGCAAGACGCAGGGCAACCCAACCCCCGGTAATCGACGCACAGCGGGTGCCGCCGTCGGCCTGGATCACATCGCAATCAACCGTGATCTGGCGTTCGCCCAAGGCGTTCCGGTCGATACAGGCCCGCAAGGACCGCCCGATCAGCCGCTGGATTTCCTGCGTGCGGCCCGATTGCTTGCCGCTGGCAGCTTCGCGCCGGCCCCGGGTGTGGGTGGCGCGGGGCAGCATGCCGTATTCTGCCGTGACCCAGCCTTGGCCTGTGTTGCGCAGGAACGGTGGCACGCGTTCCTCTAAGGATGCGGTGCACAGCACTTTCGTTTCACCACAGGAAATCAGAACGGATCCCTCGGCGTGTTTCGTGTAGCCCACCTCGATGGACATGGGGCGCATTTCATTAAGCTCGCGGCCGGATGGGCGCATGGGATATCTCCTGGCATTTAGATTTGCTCTTGTCTGCCCACGCGGGGACCAAAGCGCAAGCCGATTGACCGGGACGTGCAGGCTGCCTAAATCTATACAGCCATGGAAAATCGCGCCGAACTCTTAGATCAGATGAATGACCGGTCCCGCGAGGTGTTCCGCCGGGTGGTCGAGGGGTACCTGCATGACGGCGGCCCCGTAGGCAGCCGCACCCTGACCCGCGATTTCAGTGAAAAGGTCAGTGCGGCGACAATCCGCAACGTGATGAACGATCTGGAATACCTTGGCCTGTTGGAGGCGCCGCATGTCAGCGCGGGCCGTATTCCCACACAACAGGGTCTGCGCATGTTCGTAGATGGTATCCTTGAAGTGGATGATCTGGGCGACACGGACCGCGCGGCGATCAACGCGACCCTCGGGACAAATGAAGCGGACGTGGGTCAAATGCTGGACCGAGTGGGCAGCGCGCTGTCTGGGATCACGCAAGGTGCGTCACTGGTGTTGGCCCCCAAACAAGAGGCCCCAATCAAACACATCGAATTTGTGTCTCTGGCCGCAGACCGCGCGCTTGTCGTGCTGGTGTTTGCGGACGGCCACGTAGAAAACCGCGTTTTCACCCCGCGCCCTGGACAAACGCCATCGTCCATGCGGGAGGCAGCGAATTTCCTGAATGCGTTGATTGAGGGCAAAACCCTATCGGACTTGAAGGGATTGATGGAGTGTGAGGTAGCGGCGCGGCGTCAACAGATCGACGCTTTGGCAGCCGACATGGTGGAACAGGGCATTGCTGTCTGGGAAAATCCCGGCGAAACCCAAGAACGCCTGATCGTGCGGGGCCGGTCAAACCTGCTTGGCGAACAATCCCCCGAAGAGTTGGACCGCATTCGCACCCTATTTGACGACCTCGAACGCAAGCGCGACATCACCGAATTTCTGGAACTGGCCGAGGAGGGTGACGGCGTGCGCATTTTTATCGGCTCTGAAAACAAACTTTTCTCGCTTTCGGGTTCAAGTCTCGTGGTTTCCCCGTATATGAACGCGGACCGTAAGGTAATTGGCGCTGTGGGGGTGATCGGGCCCACGCGTTTGAATTACGGCAGGATCGTCCCGATCGTGGATTATACGGCGCAGCTTGTCGGAAAGCTGCTGTCCGACCCGAAGAGGTAAGCATGATGGACCCGAAAGATAACGAGCCATTCCTGGACGACCCAGAGGCGCTAGAAGAAGAATTGATGGATCTGGACGCGTTGGAGGCCGAAACGGACGAACACGGCGAAGCGCCCACGCCGACGGCAAATGTTGACGCTGTTGTGGCAGAGCGTGACGAGTATAAAGACCGCTTCATGCGGTCGCTCGCCGATCTTGAAAACACACGCAAGCGGGCGGAGCGTGATCGGCGCGAGGCCGAAAAATACGGCGGCTCCAAGCTGGCGCGGGATTTGTTGCCGGTCTACGACAACTTGGCCCGTGCGCTGGATGCGGCTGGAGAAGCGGACGATGGCGTGGTCGAAGGCATCAAGCTGACGCAGAAAGAGCTGCGGACCGTGTTCGAGAAACACGGCATCACTGTCATTGCGCCTGAGGTCGGTGACAAGTTTGATCCGCAAATCCACCAGGCAATGTTCGAGGCACCGCTGCCCGGCACCAAAGCGGGTGAGATTATCCAAGTGGCCGCCGCTGGCTTCATGCTGCACGAACGGCTTTTGCGTCCCGCGCAGGTCGGCGTGTCTTCGACACCCGCCAGCTAGGGGCGAGGTGGGACAAGTCCCACCCTACAGACGAGCGTCTACATCAGACGCATGGGGCATCGCATCTGCGGTGCCCTTTTTCGTGACCTGTAGACCGCCTGCGATGATTGCCCGGTTCAGGGCCTGTTCGCGGGTCATCCCTGCATCAAGGCTGGCAATCAGATAGCCTGCAAAGCAGTCTCCGGCTCCGGTTGTATCTACGACCTGTTTCACGGGAAACGCTGGTGCTGTGGCCGTTCCGATCCATTCGGCCCCCTGTGCGCCTTTGGTCACCACGCGTTCTGTAGGTATATCGCCTAAGCGTTCCATCAGCGCGTCGTTTTCAACCTCGTTACATAGCATCAGGTCAATGTAGGGCAGCATATCGCGCACAGCGTCGGCGTCGAAGGGCGCTGCGGAATAGGCTATGTTTAGTCCCTTTTCCGTGGCCGTGGCGGCGACGAAGGCGGTGTCATTCGCCTCTTCTTGCAGCATCAGCCAATCGCCGGGTTTCGTCGTGTCAAAGTCGGGTAGGGGAATGGCATGGTTTGCGCCCGGGAACAGCAGGATGGCGTTTTCGCCCGCCCGGTCCACTTGGATCATTGCGTGACCCGTGGGGGTGCCCACTTGTGCGATTGACGTAGTGTCTATTCCGGCCCTCTTCAGCAGGTCCACGGTCCAAACCCCATCAGCGCCTACCGCACCGATATGCGCCACCCGGGCGCCTGCGCGGGCGGCGGCGACGGCTTGGTTCGCACCCTTGCCGCCCAGACCCTTATCGTAGGCCAAGGCAGCCAGCGTTTCGCCCGGGGACGCCAGATGATCGACCCTGTAAAAGTGGTCAATGTTGATGGACCCATAGACCCAGATCATCCGCCCACCTTGCACGCCGCCATCAGCGCCATGTTCAGGATGTCGTTAACGGTGGATGTGGTCGATGCCACCTGTACTGGTTTATCGAGGCCCGTCAGGATTGGCCCGATAATCGTTGCCCCTCCCATCTCCTGCATCAGCTTGGTCGAGATACTGGCGGAATGGCGGGCGGGCACGACCAGTACGTTGGCCGGCCCAGTCAGTCGGCTGAACGGGTAGTTTGCCATGACCTCTGGGTTCAGGGCCACGTCTACGGTCATCTCGCCTTCGTACTCGAAATCCACGCCCCGGGCGTCGAGCACGGCGGGGGCGTTGCCCATCTTCTCAGCGCGTTCGGACACCGGATAGCCAAAGGTCGAGAACGACAGAAAAGCCACGCGCGGGGTCAGTCCAAGGTCGCTCGCGACCCGCGCGCCTGCAGTTGCAATATCAGCAAGATCATTCTCATCGGGCCATTCGTTCAAAAGCGTATCGCCCATGAACACGATCCGGCCCTTGTTCAGGATCGCAGTGATCCCCACAGCGCCCGAGTTATCCTCGACGTCAAACACATGCTGCATCAGGCGCATGATGTGGGCCGACTTGCGGGTAGCCCCGGTCACCAATCCGTCACCATGCCCATGTGCCAGCATGAGGGACGCGAACACATGTCGGTCGCGGCTGGCGAGCCGGTGGACATCTCGCTGATCGTAGCCTTTACGTTGCAGACGCTCGTAGAGGAACGTCTTGTAGGTGTCCAAGTGCGTTGTGTTCTCGGCGTTCACGACAGTCAGTTCCCGCATGGCATCGCTCAGGCCTGCCTCTTCTAGCTTTTCCCGAACGTCATCGGGACGACCTACGACCAGCGCCTTGCCAAAACCGTTGCGTTGGTAGGCGACAGCGGCGCGCAGAACGCGGGGATCATCCCCTTCGGCGAAGATCATAGTGGCCTGCGCAGCACGGGCGCGCGTGTTCACGCCTTGAAGGATCGACTGGGTCGGGTCCATGCGGTTGCGTAGGGACTGGGTATACCCCTCCATATCCACAATGGGCCGCCGTGCCACACCTGTGTCCATGCCGGCCTTTGCCACAGCGGGTGGGATCACGTGGATCAGGCGGGGGTCAAAAGGCGTGGGAATGATGTAATCGCGTCCAAAGGACAGTTTGCGCCCGTAGGCCATTGCAACCTCATCCGGGACGTCCTCGCGTGCGAGGTCGGCCAGAGCACGGGCGCAGGCAATTTTCATGTCGTCGTTGATTGCGCGGGCGTGAATGTCTAGCGCGCCCCGGAACAGGTAGGGAAAGCCCAGCACGTTGTTCACTTGGTTCGGATAGTCGGACCGCCCCGTGGCGACGATGGCATCTACGCGGACCTCGTGCGCTTCCTCCGGTGTGATCTCGGGATCGGGGTTAGCCATCGCAAAAATGACTGGGTTATCGGCCATGTTCTTGACCATTTCTTGGGTCACAGCGCCCTTGGCAGACACACCCAGAAACACGTCGGCCCCCTTCATCGCGTCATCCAGTGTCCGCAGATCGGTAGCGACGGCATGGGCGGATTTCCACTGGTTCATCCCCTCGGTCCGGCCTTGGTAGATCACGCCCTTGGTGTCGCACATGATGCAATTTTCGTGACGCGCGCCCATGGATTTCAGCAGTTCCAGACAGGCGATACCGGCGGCCCCTGCACCGTTCAGCACGATGCGCACATCCTCGATCTTTTTGCCCGAAATCCGCAGGGCGTTGATCAAACCGGCCGCGCAAATCACTGCCGTCCCGTGCTGGTCGTCGTGGAAGACGGGGATATCCATCTCTTCCTTCAGCTGCTGCTCGATCATGAAACATTCGGGGGCCTTGATATCCTCAAGGTTGATTCCGCCGAATGTCGGCCCCATCAGTTTACACGCGGCGACAAACGCGCTGACCTCTTCGGTATCCAGTTCGATGTCGATGGAATTGACGTCCGCGAATCGTTTGAACAGGACTGACTTGCCCTCCATCACCGGTTTGCTGGCCAGGGCGCCCAGGTTGCCCAGCCCCAAAACCGCTGTCCCGTTGGAGATCACGGCCACCAGATTGCCCTTGGTCGTGTAGTCATAGGCGGTCGCGGGATTGGCTGCGATTTCCTCGCACGGTACCGCAACGCCGGGGGAATAGGCCAGCGACAGGTCGCGCTGTGTGGCCATGGCGGTCGAAGCCTGAATGTCGATTTTGCCCGGACGGGGTTCAAGGTGGTAGGCCAATGCCTCTTCGCGGGTGACTTTTGTTTTGCTGGCCATTTCATCCTCCGTTTGCACACTGCATAACGGGTGGGCGAAGGGGGACGCAATGGCACAGCTTACGCCCATGATGGCGCAATATCTGGAAATCAAGGCCGAGGTGCCCGACGCCCTGCTGTTCTACCGCATGGGTGATTTCTACGAGATGTTCTTTGATGATGCCGTGGCAGCCGCCGAGGCGTTGGATATCGCCCTGACCAAGCGCGGCAAGCATGAGGGCGAGGATATCCCCATGTGCGGCGTGCCTGTGCATTCGGCCGAAGGATATCTATTGACCTTGATCCGCAAGGGGTTCCGCGTGGCCGTGGGTGAACAGTTGGAAACCCCCGAAGAGGCCAAGAAACGCGGCTACAAATCCATTGTCAAACGGGGTGTGGTGCGGTTGGTCACGCCCGGCACACTGACCGAGGAAAGCCTGCTTGAGGCGCGGCGCCACAACTACCTTGCCGCCTATGCCGAGGTCCGAGAGGAAGGTGCGCTGGCGTGGGTCGATATTTCGACCGGTGCGTTTCACGTGACACCTTGCCCCCGAGTGCGGTTGGGACCGGACTTGGCCCGGCTGGCCCCGCGAGAGGTGCTGGTGGCAGACGGCTCTGAAGACCTGCGCGAGGTTGTCGAGGATGGGGGCGCTGCCATGACCGCGGTGGCCCGATCTTCGTTTGACAGCAACGGGGCAGAGGACCGGTTGCGCCGCCTGTTCGATGTCGCCTCGATGGAAGCGTTCGGCACTTTCACCCGCGCTGAACTGGGGGCCATGGGCGCGGTCGTTGATTACCTGGAAATCACCCAGCGGGGCAAGCTGCCCCTGTTGCGCCCCCCGTGCGAGAGGCGGCGCAGGGGTTGGTTCAGATCGACGCCGCCACCCGTCGAAATCTGGAGATCACGGCCGCTATGTCCGGCGGGCGTGAGGGGTCTTTGCTGACCGCTGTGGATCGCACCGTCACTGCAGGTGGGGCGCGTCTGCTGGAACGGCGCTTGTCCGCGCCATCGACCCAAGTGGATGTGATCACCGCGCGGCATGATGCGGTGGACTGGGCGTGCGGTGGGACAAGTCCCACCCTACGGGACGCTTTGCGCAGATGTCCGGATATGGACCGGGCCGTATCGCGTTTGTCGTTGGATCGCGGTGGACCGCGGGATTTGGCGGCGGTGCGCAACGGGTTGGCGCAAGCTGCTAGCCTTTGGTCCACACTTTCACCGCAGGATTTGCCCGATTTGGTGCGCGATGCTGTAGGTGACTTGACCGGTCACGACGCTTTATTGGACCGATTGGATCAAGCGCTGGTCGCAGAACCGCCCTTGATGCTGCGCGATGGTGGTTTGGTCGCCCCCGGCTATGACACCGCATTGGACGAAGCGCGCACCCTGCGCGACGAAGGGCGCGGCGTGATCGCGGGTATGCAGGCAGAATTTGTAGAGGCGACCGGGATTAACAGCCTCAAGATCAAACATAACAACGTGCTGGGGTACTTCATCGAAGTGACGGCCCTGCACGGCGATAAAATGCGCGAAGACACAAGGTTCATTCACCGACAGACGACCGCGAACCAGGTCCGGTTTACGACGGTCGAATTGTCCGACCTTGAGACTCGTATCTTGAACGCCGGTGCACATGCGCTGGAGATCGAGAAGCGTATCTTTGAGGCGCTCCGGACCGACGTTCTAGCCTCTGCCGACATGATCTATGCAACGGCCCGAGCCCTGTCGGAAATCGACGTGACTTGTGCACTTGCTGATCTGGCCGAGGCGGAAAATTGGCGCAGACCACGGGTCGACACCTCACGCGCATTTGACATCAAAGGGGGCGCCACCCTGTGGTTGAACAGGCATTGCGCCGGGAGGGAACGCCCTTTGTGACCAATGATACCAGTCTGTCCGCCGAGGATGGTGCCGCCATTTGCCTGCTGACCGGGCCAAACATGGCCGGTAAGTCGACGTACCTTCGTCAGAATGCGCTGATCGCGTTGTTGGCGCAGGCGGGTAGTTTCGTGCCAGCTGACAGTGCTCATATCGGCGTTGTGAGTCAGTTATTCAGTCGCGTTGGTGCGTCAGATGATCTGGCGCGGGGGCGGTCGACATTCATGGTCGAAATGGTCGAAACGGCGGCGATTCTAAATCAAGCCAACGACCGTGCGTTGGTCATTCTGGACGAAATCGGACGAGGGACAGCCACCTATGATGGCTTGTCGATTGCGTGGGCGACTTTGGAACATCTGCATGATGTGAACCAATGCCGTGCCCTGTTTGCAACCCATTACCATGAGATGACGCAGCTGGCGGCAAAGATGCCGGGTGTCGAGAACGCCACCGTGGCTGTGAAGGAGTGGGAAGGCGATCTAATCTTTGTGCACGAGGTCAAACCGGGTGCTGCGGATCGGTCCTATGGTGTGCAGGTGGGAAAACTGGCGGGTTTGCCCGCAAGCGTGGTGGAACGTGCACGAGTCGTCCTTGAAGCGCTGGAAGAAGGGGAGCGGTCGGGCACATCGCAAAAGGCTTTGATCGATGACTTGCCCTTGTTCGCTGCGACGCCTGCCGCTGCGCCGGTTGTAACCAAAAACAGCGCGGCCGAAGAGCGCCTGCGCGAGGTACTGCCAGATGAACTGACCCCGCGCGAAGCGTTGGATTTGATTTATGAGCTGAAACGTTTGACGTCAGGGGGGCGGGATAAATCCCGCCCTACTGTAGGGTGGGACTTGTCCCACCGCCCCGTCTAGTTGGTCATCCCGTCCCAGAACTTCTTTACTTTCTTAAAGAAAGTCGCGCCTTCGGGGTTGTTGTCTTTCGACAGTTTCTCGAACTCTCGCAGAAGGTCTTTCTGAGCAGAGGTCAATTTCACGGGTGTTTCAACGGCAAGTTCAATGAACATATCGCCAACACCACCGCCGCGCAGCGCTGGCATACCTTTGGACCGAAGACGCATGCGACGCCCGGATTGCGACCCTTCGGGTACCTTAACACGAGATCGGCCACCGTCGATCGTCGGTACCTCGACTTCACCACCGATAGCGGCGGTCGTCATGGACACAGGAACCCGGCAATAGAGGTCGATATTGTCCCGTTCAAATATCGGGTGCTGTTGCACTTCGATAAAAATGTACAGATCGCCGCTTGGACCGCCGCGCAAGCCAGCTTCGCCCTCGCCAGACAGGCGAATCCGTGTGCCGGTTTCCACACCTGCAGGAATGTTGACGGACAGCTGGCGTTCTTTTTCTACCCTACCTGCACCACCACAGCCTTTGCAGGGGTTTTTGATGATCTGACCGGCCCCGTTACAGGTGGGACAGGCCCGTTCCACTGTGAAGAAACCCTGTTGCGCGCGGACTTTACCCATGCCCGAACACGTAGGGCAGGTTGATGGTTCAGACCCCCTTCAGAGCCGGAGCCATTACAGGTCTCGCAGCCAACAGCGGAGGGTACAGTGATCGTTTCAGTCGTGCCGTTGTAAGCATCTTCCAGCGTCACGCGCAGATTGTAGCGCAGGTCAGACCCGCGGGTTGCCCGTTGTCCCCCACGGCGCTGCTGTTGCCCGCCCATGAAGTCACCAAACAGATCTTCGAACACATCCGAAAATGCGCTGGCGAAATCGCCCTGACCACCCTGCGGACCACGGGGCCCGCCACCCATACCGCCATCGAAGGCCGCATGGCCAAACCGGTCATAGGCCGCTTTCTTCTCGGCGTCCTTCAGGATTTCGTAGGCTTCGTTCGCTTCCTTGAACTGCGCCTCTGCATTCGGGTTGTCCGCGTTGCGGTCCGGGTGCAGTTCCTTGGCCTTTGTGCGGTAAGCCTTTTTGATTTCGGCGGCGTCAGCACCTTTGCTGACCCCCAAAACCTCGTAAAAGTCACGTTTTGACATTGTCTCGCGCTCCTAGAAACGCAAGCGACCGGCCCTTAGGCCAGGCCGGTCGCGCGTTTGTTCCCATCTGGCCCAAGATTAGGCGCGTTTGTCGTCGCCAAGATCTTCGAAGTCGGCGTCGAGGATATCTTCATCGGCACCCTTGTCACCGGCATCGTCCACATCTTGCGGCGTGTCTTCGCCAGCTTCGGCCTGTGCTTTGTAGATCGCTTCGCCCAGCTTCATCGCGGCTTCGGTCACGTTCTGGATACCTGCCTTGATCTTATCGGAGGGGGTATCCTCCTTCTCAAGATCGTCTTTCAGGGCAGCTACAGCCAATTCGATCACTTCGACCGTGCTTGGGTCAACCTTGTCCGAATGCTCTTCCAGCGACTTTTCGGTGGAATGGATAAGCCCCTCGGCCTGGTTGCGGGCCTCGACGCTTTCGCGGCGTTCCTTGTCAGCCTCGGCATTTTCCTCGGCTTCTTGCACCATGCGTTCGATGTCATCATCGGACAAACCACCGGACGCTTGGATCGTGATCTTCTGTTCCTTGTTGGTGCCTTTGTCCTTGGCACCCACGGACACGATGCCGTTGGCGTCAATGTCGAAGGTCACCTCGATCTGGGGCAGACCGCGAGGCGCTGGTGGGATCTCTTCCAGATTGAACTGGCCCAGCATCTTGTTGTCAGCGGCCATTTCACGTTCACCCTGGAACACGCGGATCGTCACGGCGTTCTGATTGTCCTCGGCGGTTGAGAAGACCTGAGACTTTTTCGTCGGGATCGTCGTGTTGCGGTCGATCAGGCGCGTGAACACACCACCCAGCGTCTCGATGCCCAGCGACAGGGGCGTCACGTCCAGCAGGACCACGTCCTTGACGTCGCCTTGCAGAACACCGGCCTGAATCGCTGCGCCCATGGCGACGACTTCGTCCGGGTTCACGCCTTTGTTCGGCTCTTTGCCAAAGAACTTCGACACTTCTTCAATCACCTTGGGCATGCGGGTCATACCGCCGACCAGAACGATCTCGTCGATTTCGTTTTTGGCAAGCCCGGCGTCTTTCAACGCGGCTTGGCATGGTTTCAGCGATGCTTTGATCAGGTCCGCAACAAGGCTTTCCAACTTGGCACGGGTCAATTTCATCACAAGGTGCAACGGCTGACCGTTAGATCCCATGGAGATGAAGGGCTGGTTGATCTCTGTCTGCTGGCTGGAGGACAGTTCGATCTTAGCCTTCTCTGCGGCCTCTTTTAGGCGCTGCAAAGCCATTTTGTCCTGGGTCAGATCGACAGAGTGCTCTTTCTTGAACTCACCGGCGAGGTAGTTGACGATGCGCATGTCAAAGTCTTCACCGCCGAGGAACGTGTCCCCGTTGGTCGATTTCACCTCGAACAGGCCGTCGTCGATTTCCAGAATGGTCACGTCGAATGTACCACCACCAAGGTCATAGACTGCGATGGTTTGCGTGTCTTTCTTGTCCAGGCCGTAGGCCAGCGCCGCAGCTGTGGGTTCGTTGATGATGCGCAGCACTTCAAGGCCCGCGATCTTACCGGCGTCTTTGGTCGCCTGACGCTGGGCGTCGTTGAAGTAGGCGGGCACGGTGATGACGGCCTGTGCCACGTCTTCGCCAAGATAGCTTTCGGCGGTTTCTTTCATCTTTTGCAGGATCAGCGCGGAGACCTGCGCAGGCGAGTATTTCTCGCCGCGGGTCTCGACCCACGCATCGCCATTGCCGCCGTTCACCACTGCGAAAGGCATGTTCTTTTTGTCTTTGGCAAGATCGGCATCATCGAACCGACGCCCGATCAGACGCTTTACGCCAAAGATGGTGTTTTCGGGGTTCGTCACAGCCTGACGTTTCGCAGGCTGGCCGACCAGTTTTTCATCCTCGGTGTAGCCGACGATGGAGGGAGTGGTGCGCGCACCTTCGGAGTTTTCGATGACGCGAGGCTGCGAGCCGTCCATGATGGCGACGCAGGAGTTCGTTGTACCGAGGTCGATACCGATGACTTTGGCCATGGGAATGTTCCTTCTTTCTTAGGCGATTACTATCGGGACGGGCCTGTTTACAGCCCCCGTCCCATGATCCCGAGTGAAGCGGGGAGGCGCTTCGGACGGTATATAGGTTGGGGTCTATGACCTCGCAAGGTGATTGCGATCAGGCTGGAGCGGAAAAAATAATGGAAATTGAGTCTTTTCGGTTCAAATGGCGGGATCAAGATGATGCAACATGAGATCCCCGTGCCCCGGCCTTTGCTTGTGAAGGGGTTTGCAATCTATAAGGGATTGCTGCCAGCCCATGTGCAATCGGCAATGGTAGAGGATGTCCGCGCGGTCGTTGCACAAGCCCCGTTGTTCACCCCAATCACCCCGTCCGGCAAGGCGATGAGCGTGCGCATGACCTCGGCCGGGGACTGTGGGTGGGTGTCGGACCGGGTCGGCTATCGCTATGACTGCCAGCATCCAAACGGCATACAATGGCCCGCGATACCGCCGTCAATTTTGAATGTGTGGCATGCTGTGTCCGAGGTGGACTGTGTACCAGACAGTTGTCTGATCAACTTCTATCAGCCTGACGCGCGTATGGGGATGCATCAAGATCGGGACGAGGGTTCGTTCGACTGGCCAGTTGTGTCTGTGTCCTTGGGCGATGACGCGCTGTTCCGCATGGGCAACGTAGAGCGCGGTGGCAAGACGGAGTCCCTTTGGCTGTCATCCGGCGACGTTGTCGTCATGGGCGGAGAGGCACGCCTTGCCTATCACGGCGTGGACCGGATCAAGCCCGGTACCAGCACCTTGTTGCGCCATGGGGGTCGGATCAACCTGACACTGCGCGTTGCACGCGCGGGATCAGGTATATCGCCTAAGACTCCCGGCAAAGGCCTATGATCACTTGCCTGCTGACCAGCTGGCAGAGGCGCGACGCCGCGTAAAGAATTCGCCCATCAGACCCACCATGAGAAACCCGAGGCTGAAATACAGGGCGTATTCCCAGTTCGTGTAGTGCGGCGAATAATTGATGAAGATATAGCCACGCGCTTGGTCAATCGTGTGAAACAGCGGGTTCCAAGAAAAGAACGGCAGCATGGTGCTGGGCAGCGTGTTGGCTACAAACATCTTGCCAGATGCGACCATGTTCAGGCGCGAATAGATCGAATTCAGGATATTCACGAACTGGGGCGCCCATGGCTTCATCGCGAGTAGGACAAGGCCAATGGCGATGCCTGATAGCCACGCCAAGGCAAACATCAGAAATGCAGAGACGGGATCAAGAATGTAGATGGGATTGATTAGGACATGGATGCCGAAAATCACCACAGCCATTGCCAGAACCTGTAAATATAGAGCTGACAATGCCGCTGCAGCGATGGACACAATCGTGTTCATGGGGGCGTGTTTCATCATGGGGGACGATGGCCCCTCGGCCCCGATGACTGCGCCAACGGCCTTGTTGTGGGTCAGAAACAAGAAAATGCCCGACATCAGGTACAACATGAAGTCGCCGCGGATCGCGTTTCCCTTCATTCCCAAAACAGTGAACATCAGATAGAAGGCACCGACGAAAATCACTGTCTGCAAGATTTCCAGGCCTAGCCCGATCAGCGCATTGGAATGGGTCTTGCGCACCTTGGCGACGGTGGTGTGATAGATCAAATCCATCATCATCGCCGCACCGCTTAGGCGCGTTTTCTTGCGTTCTTGATAAAACATACCCAAACCTCGTTGCATTGCATGGCGCGCGTCAAGCGACCATAACAAGCATACCTCAATGACACATACAGCTCTGACGGCTGATTATTAAGGACTTATGTAGTGGCTGATTTTGACCAAATGATGGCTGTGTTCCGAAAACTTGCACTCGAAGCCGGTGACGTGATCATGGAGGTGTATGGCCGCGATGACTTCGACGTCAAATCCAAGTCTGACGATAGCCCTGTGACCGAAGCGGACGAGGCCGCAGATGCCGTTATTTCCGCAGGGCTGCGCGCCGCATTTCCAGACATCCCCTTGGTGACGGAAGAACAGGCGGCGTCCCATGGCCAGACCGTCAGCACCTTCATTATTGTAGACCCGTTGGACGGCACCAAGGAGTTCATTCACCGGCGCGGCGATTTCACGGTCAATATCGCCTATGTTAAGGACGGTGTTCCAGTGCGTGGGGTGGTCTATGCCCCAGCCAAGGATCGGTTGTTCTACACCAACGCCACTGGTCAATCGGTTGAGGAGGCCGCACCTTTCGCAAAGCAGGCAGTGGGCGAGGTGCGCCCGATCAAAGTGTCTGATCCCGATGCCTCGGCGCTTTTGGTTGTGGCTTCGAAATCTCATCGGGATGCGGCGACCGACGATTATATCAATAAGTACCACGTTTCGGATATGCGCAGCGCTGGATCTTCTTTGAAGTTCTGCTTGATCGCGACCGGAGAGGCGGACCTATACCCCCGACTTGGCCGCACGATGGAATGGGACACCGCCGCCGGGGATGCTGTTTTGCGTGGTGCGGGCGGGCATGTTGTACGGTTCGATGACAAGACCCCTCTGGCTTACGGAAAACCAGGCTTTGAAAACCCTCATTTTATCGCACATGCGCCAGGATTCAATTTAGCTTGAAAAATCGCATAATGTGCTGAATTTTCCCGCATATGAGTTGCCTTGGTGCAGTTTCCCCTAAACAAAGCCTAAAATATGACTTGTCCGCGTGGTACGCCCGGTGAGCAGTAAAGAGTGAGGCAGACGACATGAAACGCAAGGTTACCAAGGCCATCTTTCCCGTTGCGGGGATGGGCACGCGATTTTTGCCGGCAACCAAGGCGGTTCCAAAGGAAATCCTAACCCTCGTGGATCGGCCCCTGATCCAATACGCGATTGATGAGGCGCGCGAGGCCGGGATCAAAGAATTCATCTTTGTCACATCTCGCGGCAAAGGTGCGCTGGAGGATTATTTCGACCGCGCCCCAGAGTTGGAGCGCAAGCTGCGCGAGGACGGCAAGTCTGACCTGTTGACCGAGGTGAAGCGGTCCAACATGGACAGCGGTGCCATTGCCTATATTCGCCAGCATCAGGCCCTTGGTCTTGGCCATGCTGTTTGGTGCGCGCGCAGGTTGATTGCGAATGAACCCTTCGCAGTAATCTTGCCAGACGACGTGATTGCCGCCGAAACGCCTTGTCTGAAACAGATGGTCAAGGCTTACGAAGAAAACGCAGACATCGGGAATATGGTCGCTGCGATGGAGGTTCCGTCGGATCGAACCTCTGCCTACGGTATTTTGGACGTGAAGAAAGACTTCGGTCATATGGTTGCCGTCAAAGGCATGGTGGAGAAACCCGCTGCTGGGACTGCCCCATCAAACTTGGCCGTTATTGGGCGGTACATCCTGACACCCAATATCATGCGCCAGTTGAACCGGGCCAAGCAGGGGTCGGGTGGTGAGATTCAACTGACGGATGCGATTGCTGCGGAGTTGGCTGAAACAGACGATGTGTTCGGCTACCGGTTCAAGGGTCGGCGCTATGACTGCGGGTCAAAGGCTGGCTTCTTGCAGGCGACCGTTGCCTTTGCCCTGGCCCGCGACGACCTGCAGGAGGAGTTGTCGGATTTCCTGCAGACGGTTGTAACCACAGGGTCAGACGACCAATAGCGAAAAAAGACCTGCTCTGACGGCGCGCGTTCGTTACACGATAAGTATGATTGACTGGGACGAACCGATGGTCGCCTACAAGCTGCGCTGGCGCAGGCGCAAACTATTGTGGCGTGCCTTGCGCAGGCGGCGACAATTGGCGCCTGAAGTGGACCGCACCCAAAGTATCAACCAGCGTTCTATCCTTGCCTTTGCTACTGTGCGAAACGAGGAGGTACGACTGCCCTACTGGCTGCAACACCACCGCGCCTTGGGGGTGGATCATTTCCTGATTGTTGATAACGGCAGCGATGACAATACCCTTGGTTTGTTAAGCGATCAGCCTGACATCTCGGTCTGGTCAACAGGGTACGGCTACAAGGCCAGCCGGTTTGGGATGGATTGGATCAATTGGCTGCTGTGCCGCTACGGACATCGCCATTGGTGTCTGACCCTTGATGCGGACGAGCTGTTCATGATGCCCCACCACGGAACCCGTGATCTGCGGGCACTGACTGAATGGCTGCACGGGACGGGACAGCGCAGTTTTCCGGCAATGATGCTGGATCTTTACCCCAAAGGCCCGCTGCGTGACGCATCCTACGCTCCCGGTCAAAATCCGGTCGAGTCGATCCCCTTTTTCGATCACGGCAACTACGTGATGACGCGCCAGCCCAAGCTACAAAACCTGTGGCTGCAAGGTGGACCCCGGGCGCGTGCGTTCTTTGCCGCCGACCCCCGCCGTGCGCCGACCTTGTCAAAGGTGCCTTTGGTGAAATGGAACCGCCGGTTTGCCTACGTCAGTTCCACACACACCGCGCTGCCCCGCCGTCTGAACCACGTCTACGAAGACGGAGAGGGGCCATCCGGTGTGTTGCTGCACACCAAGTTCTTGAACTCCATCGTCGCCAAATCGGCCGAGGAAAAAGCGCGGCGCGAGCATTTCGAGAACTCGGACCTCTATGATGCCTACTACGATGCCCTGATCGACAACCCGACCCTCTGGACCCCCCACTCCAAACGCTTCACCTCGTGGCGACAGTTAGAGGCCTTGGGCCTGATGAGCCGGGGAGGATGGATTTGAAACTCTCCTTGTTTACCAATGCTCTGGAAGGGGATAGTGTGATTGTCAGGGATTTGGAAACCATCGTGGCGGTAAAAGACACAATGCGATTTCTAGAGGCACGAGACTAACCCATGGGCATTCTATCGTCATATCGTATGCGTTGGCATCGCCGGTACTGGCGCATGCGGGCTGTGGTGCGGCGCAAACAGCTCCAGTCGGTGAAAAACCGCACCCGACAAATTCGGCGCAACGATATCCTGTCTTTCACAACAATCCGAAATGAACGCATTCGTCTGCCGTATTTCCTGAAATACTACCGCGACCTTGGGGTGCAGCACTTCTTCTTCGTGGACAACAACAGTGACGATGGCACGCGCGAATACTTGGCACAGCAGCCTGATGTGTCCGTTTGGGTCACGGATGCCAGCTACAAGAAATCCGCGTTCGGTGTGGATTGGCTGAATTGGTTGGCCCGGCGCTATGCCCATGGACACTGGACCCTGACCGTCGATGTGGACGAGTTCTTTGTCTATCCGTTCAGCGACACGCGCCCTTTACAGGCGTTGACCGACTACCTTGATGCCTCCTCTATCCGCTCTTTCGGTGCGATGCTGCTGGACATGTACCCTAAGGGCCGTATCGACGCGCAACCCTATCGGGAGGGGCAGAACCCCTTCGAGATTGCGGCATGGTTCGACAGTGCGAACTATACCTTGAAACGCAATCCCCTGCTGTGGAACCTTTGGATCCAGGGCGGCCCTCGCGCGCGCCTGTTCTTCCCCGATGCGCCCCTTGATGCACCGGCGTTGAACAAAACACCGCTGGTCAAGTGGAACCGCGCCTATGCCTACGTGAGCTCCACCCACGCGTTGCTGCCCCGGGGTCTGAACGTCACCTATGACCGGCACGGGGGCGAGAAAGCCTCGGGCGTGTTGCTACACGCGAAATTCCTGTCCACGTTCAATGCCAAGGCCGAAGAAGAGTTGGTGCGCGGTCAACACTACGCGGGATCCGTCGAATACAAGGCCTATGCCGAGGGTCTGAAAGACAAGCCGCAGTTTTGGTGCAAATGGTCCGAACGCTACATAAATTGGCGACAGTTGGAAATTCTGGGCCTGATGTCCAAGGGGAACTGGGCATGAGTGTTGGGTTCCTGATGATGGTTCACACCGCCTTTGATCGCGCTGAACAGGTGGCGCGGCACTGGGCGGAGCGGGATTGCCCCGTTGTCATTCACGTGGACAAGCGGGTGCGCTGGAAGCGGTTCAAGGCGTTTCGAGACGCGCTGTGTGACGTGCCCAACATCCAGTTCTCTGATCGCGTGCGTGTGGAATGGGGCCGCTGGTCCATGGTGCAGGCCACCCAGATCGCCGCCGAGCAGATGCTGCGCGAATACCCGGATGTCCGGCACGTGTTCCTTGCGTCCGGATCTTGCGCGCCGCTGCGCCCGGTCGAGGAATTACGGGCCTATCTGGATCGCCACCCCCGTACAGATTTCATAGAGTCTGTGACCACGCGCGAGGTGGACTGGGCGGTCAACGGGCTGGAGCAGGAACGTTTTACCTTGCGGTTCCCGTTCTCGTGGAAACGCCAGCGGTTTCTATTTGATGCCTATGTGCGCGCCCAACGCCTGATCAAGTTCAAACGCCGCGTGCCCGAAGGGTTGGAACCGCACCTTGGCAGTCAATGGTGGTGCCTGACCCGTCAGACCCTGTCGGCGATTCTGTCCGACCCGCAGCGCAAAGTGTACGACCGCTGGTTCTCTCTGGCTTGGATACCGGACGAAAGCTATTTCCAGACCCTCGTGCGCAAGTACTCCACGGACGTCGAAAGCCGATCCCTGACGCTGTCCAAGTTTGACCATCAAGGCAAGCCGCACATCTTTTACGACGACCACCTCGCGCTTCTGCGCCGTTCTGACTGTTTTGTCGCACGCAAGATTTGGCCGCGGGCCAATGGGCTGTACAAGGCCTTCTTGAACCCCGGCAAGGACCCTGCCCGCACCGTTGATCCAAACCCGGGCAAAATTGATCGCGTGTTTGCCAAGGCGCTGGAACGACGCACAAAGGGTCGCGCCGGTCTGTACATGCAGTCGCGCTTCCCGAAGTGGGATTGGGAAAACGGTAAGACTTCGGCACGCTATAACGTGTTTTGTGGCCTATCCGAAGTGTTTGACGACTTTGAACCGTGGCTGGACAAGCGGATCGGTGGCCGAGTCCATGGACATCTGTACGCGCCTGACCGTGTGCATTTTGCGGGGGGTGAACAGGTGTTCAATGGTTGCCTGTCCGACAGCGCGGCCCTGCGGGACTACAAGCCCACGCAGTTTTTGACGAACTTGATCTGGGCCACGCGGGGCGAAACACAGAGTTTTATGTTTGGCCCCGGCGACACCCAAAAAGCCAAAGAGCTGATGGTGTACGACCCCAACGCCTACATCGCCATCGTCACGGGTGGTTGGGCCGTGCCGCTGTTCCAATCCAACCGAAACTTCGCCGAGATCCGGGCAGAGGCCGCGCGTTTGCAAGCGATTGAGCGTAAGTTCGTTGATCTTGCTCAGACCGTCCACGTGAAGGCCAAGGTGCGGGTCTGGAACCTCGCAGACTTCGTCGCGTCACCCATGGAAAACCTGCAACTGGTTTTGGATGACATCTCTGGCCCATCGCCCCGCATCCTGACCGAGGCACCGCGCATGCATGATCTGACCGGTTTTGGTCAATTCCTGCAAAACCTGCGTAATCAGGGGATGAAGCCGACAATGATGGGCGACTTTCCGGTCCAAAATGCCGCCCCCGCGCCTGACGGTGCGAAACCCTATGCGGTGAAATGATGGCAGGGCGTTTCGACTACTTTGTGGTGTTTGCGGAAATGCGCACCGGCTCCAATCACGTGGAAGAGTCGATCAACAGTTTCGAGGGCCTCCATTCCTACGGCGAAGTGTTCAATCCGGTCTTTATGGGGCACCATAATCTGACGGATCTGTTTGGCCATACCATGGAAATGCGCGCAGCCGATCCGCGCCCGCTGCTGCGGTTGATGGTGGAAAACACGGATGGGCTGCCGGGGTTTCGGTTCTTTTACGACCATGATCCACGAGTTTTGGATGATATCCTGACAAACCCACGCTGCGCCAAGGTGATCTTGACGCGCAATCCCGTGGACAGCTTTGTATCGCTGGAAATCGCGCGGGCCACGGGGCAGTGGCGCCTGATGAACGAGAAAAAGCGAAAGGTGCAGTCGATCACGTTTGATCCTGCGGCTTTCGATACGATGATTGCGGACACGGGTGCCTTTCAGGCCCGCGTCCGCGATACCCTGCGCCGCACCGGCCAAGCCGCGTTTGAGCTGCGGTACGAAGATATTAACGACCTTGAGGTGATCAACGGATTGGGCGCCTATCTTGGGGCCGTGCGGCCATTGGAAAAACTGCCCGGCAATCTGAAACGGCAAAACCCTTTTGGCCTGCGCGACAAGGTCAAGAACTACGACGAAATGCAGGCCCATCTTGCAGCGACCGGGGCCATGGGCGGCTCTGACACGGGCGGTTTTGAGCCGGATCGCGGGCCCGCTGTACCGACGTTCGTCGCGGCCGCGACCTCGCCTTTGTTGTTCATGCCGATCACCGGAGGGCCAACAGATCAGGTCACCGCTTGGATTCAGGCGCTGGACGGGGCCGCGCCACAGACTGGTTTCAGCCAAAAGACCTTACGTCCGTGGATGCGCCAAAATGCACCCTACGACAGTTTCACGGTGGTCCGACATCCGCTGGAGCGCGCCTATCATGTGTTCAACACATGCCTTGTCCCACGGGATATTGAGGGCTTCGAGGATATTCGTGCGACTTTGATCAAGCATCACGATGTACCCATCCCGCGTCCCGGTCCTGTAGCGGGTTACACGCTGGAGGATCATCGCGCGGGCTTTGTCGCGTTTCTGGAATTCATAAAGCGTAACCTGAATGGGGCTACGGGCATGCGCACGGACGCAAGCTGGGCATCGCAGTTTCAGACGATCCAAGGATTTGGTCAGGCTGCCCCGCCGATGCAGATCATTCGGGAACGAGACTTGCCCGATGCGCTGTCTGCCTTTGGGGATGCAGCGTTGCCTGAAGAACCTGCCGCCATCTTCCCCCTAGCTGATGTCCACACCCGCGCGTTGGAGGATCTGTGCCTAGAGGCCTACCGCCGCGACTACCTGACATTCGGTTTCAAACGCTGGGACCGCGAAAATCGTTAAAGGATGCGCTATGCAGATGTTCTCCCTTTCGGGTCGTCGTGCCCTGATCACTGGATCATCCCAAGGGATCGGCTTTGCCTTGGCACGCGGACTGGCGCAAGCAGGGGCCGAGGTCGTGTTGAATGGCCGTGATGCCACCAAGCTGGAGGCGGCGGCAAAGGCGTTGCGGGGCGAGGGGGCAACAGTACACACCCTTGCCTTTGACGCCACCGACCACGCCGCCGTACGCACCGCCATTGATGGGATCGAAGGTGATCACCCAATCGACATCCTGATCAACAACGCCGGGATGCAGCACCGCACCGCCCTAGAAGACTTCCCAGCCGACGCATTCGAGCGGTTGTTGCAGACCAACGTGGCCAGTGTCTTTCACGTGGGCCAAGCGGTCGCGCGTCACATGATCAAGCGTGGTACGGGCAAGATCATTAACATCGCCAGTGTGCAAACCGCCTTGGCGCGTCCGGGCATCGCACCCTACACTGCCACCAAGGGCGCTGTGGGGAACCTGACCAAGGGCATGGCCACGGATTGGGCGCAGCACGGGTTGCAGTGTAACGCCATCGCGCCCGGGTATTTCGACACGCCCCTGAATGCGGCGCTTGTCGCAGATCCGGAGTTCAGCGGCTGGCTGGAAAAACGCACCCCTGCCGGACGCTGGGGCAAGGTAGAGGAGTTGGTTGGTGCAGCCGTTTTCCTGTCGTCCGATGCTTCCAGCTTTGTGAACGGGCATACGCTGTATGTAGACGGGGGCATCACTGCGAGCCTTTAACGCAAAAGGGCGCCCAGAGGCGCCCTTTTGTTTGTTCTGTGTCGATTTTAACCGATGATCGCATTCAGCGTGGCTGAGGGGCGCATGACGGCCGACACCTTGTCTGGTGCGCCGTGGTAGTAGCCACCCAAATCCGCTGGGGCACCGCGTACGGCGGCCAGTTCTGCCACGATGTCAGCTTCTTTGTCCGCAAGCTGCGCTGCAATTGGGGCAAAATGGGCCGCTAGCTCCGCGTCGTCGGTCTGTGCGGCCAAAGCCTCGGCCCAGTAGCGGGCGAACCAATAGTGGCTGTCGCGGTTGTCGGGCTGGCCAACCTTGCGGCCTGGGCTGCGGTCATGGTCCAGAACGCCTTGGGTCGCGGCGTCTACGGCGGCCCCCAGAACAGCGGCCTTGGCATTCCCCTTGGCGGAGGCGAGGAAGTTCAGGGATTCACCCAGTGCGCAGAATTCCCCAAGGCTGTCCCACCGCAGGTGGTTCTCTTCAACCAGCTGTTGGACGTGCTTGGGGGCAGAGCCACCTGCGCCGGTTTCAAACAACCCGCCGCCTTGCATCAGTTTGACGATAGACAGCATCTTGGCCGAGGTGCCCAGCTCGAGGATGGGGAACAAGTCCGTCAGGTAATCGCGCAGCACGTTGCCAGTGATGGCGATGCTGTCTTGGCCCTTGGTGATCGTTTCTAGCGAGGCGCGTGTGGCGGCGCGCGGTGCCATGATTTCGAACTTGTCAGATACGCCAGCGGCGGCAAGGATCGGTTCTACATAGGCGATCAGCTGCGCGTCGTGGGCCCGGTTTGCATCCAGCCAGAAGATCGCACGCGCGCCGGTGGCCGCTTGGCGATCCATGGCCAGTTTGACCCAATCCTCGATGGGTGCCTGTTTCGCAGTGCAGGACCGCCAGATGTCGCCCTTTTGCACGTCATGGCTGTGCAGCACGTCGCCATTGGCCAGCACGATGCGGATGGTGCCATCGGCAGGGGCTTGGAAGGTGGTGGGGTGGGACCCGTATTCTTCGGCTTTCTGGGCCATCAGACCGACGTTCTGCACGGTGCCAGCGGTGGTCACGTCCAGCTTGCCGTTCGTTTTGAAGAACTCGACCGTTTCATCATACACAGGTGCGTAAGAGCTGTCAGGAATCACGCAGGTCGTGTCCGCTTCCTCGCCCGAGGGGCCCCAGCCCTTTCCGCCCGCCCGGATGACAGCCGGCATGGAGGCGTCGATGATCACATCCGATGGAACGTGCAAGTTCGTGATGCCCTTGTCAGAGTTCACCATATACATGGGCGGCTGCGCGGCGAGGTTCGCCTGATAATCCGCGATCACAGCGTCAGAGGCACCGTCGAGTACCGTGCCCATGCCCCCATTCGCGCCGGGCAGTGCGTGCTTGCCGAACAGGTCTGCAAAGAACACCTCGCAAGCGTGGCCAAAAATGATCGGGTCGCTGACCTTCATCATGGTGGCCTTCATGTGCAGAGACCACAGGGTGCCATCTTTGCGCGCGACCTCGATGCTATCGGCAAGAAACGAGCGCAGTGCCGCGACCGACATAAAGGTCGCGTCACATACGGTGCCTTCGTCCAGCTGTACGCCGTCCTTCAGCACTGTGGTGCCGTCTGCGCCGACGAATTCAATCTTGGCGGCGCCGGCTTGCGCGGCCGTGATCGTGGCGCTGACTTCGTTGGAATAGAAGTCCCCACCTGACATGGAGACGACAGAGGTTTTGCTATCAGTTGTCCACTCGCCCATGCGGTGCGGGTTGTTTTGGGCAAATTTCTTGACGGCACCCGCCGCGCGACGGTCGGAGTTGCCCTCGCGCAGGACGGGGTTCACGGCAGAGCCTTTGATGGCGTCATATTTGGCCTTATCCTCGGCGGTCCCGGGGTAGGTGGGGATGTCATAGCCTTGCGCCTGTAGTTCCGCGATTGCGGCATCCAGCTGTGGTTGGCTGGCGGAGATGTTGGGCAGCTTGATCACGTTGGCTTCGGGCGTTTTGACAAGTTGGCCCAGGGCAGCCAGATCGTCGGGATGATCGGTAAATGCTGCAAGGATGCGACCCGCCAGCGAGATGTCCTTGGTTCCAACGGTGACGCCGGCAGGGGCGGCAAACGCGCGGATGATCGGAAGAAGGGAGGCGGAGGCCAGCTCGGGCGCTTCGTCTACGGTGGTATACACAATATCCGGCGTTGCGTTTTCTGCCATGGGTCTCGTGTCCTTTTGAAATCATTGGGGATTGGGTGCCCGACAAGCGGACTTGGGGGCGGAATACTCGATTCCACAATTAGTTCAACATGACAGAAGGGCGCGGTTCGATCCGCACCCTAATGATGTTCGCGTTGAAACTGATTTAAGCCGCTTGGCTGGCGTCTGTTTGGGTCAACAGGGTGTACAACAACGCAGGGTCATTGTTCGCCCGCAATGCAGTGCGCAAGGATGGATTGCGCAGGCTGCGCGATACCAGAGCCAGTGCCTTCAGGTGAGCGACGCCTGCGTCCTCGGGTGCAAACAGCGTAAATACCAGATCTACAGGTGCGCGATCAACGGACCCAAAATCCAGCGGCTGCTCCAGTCGAACGAAGGTACCAACCACGTTTTCCAAACCGGGCAAACGCGCGTGGGGCAGAGCGACGCCGTCGCCGACACCAGTCGGGCCGAGGTTTTCACGATCCTGCAAAGCGGTTGCCGCATCGGTGCACGGTATACCGTGCACTTCGCGCGCCAATTCTCCTAGCGTTTGAAACAGCCGCTTCTTACTGCTTACACTTGAGAATACCTTAACTGCCCCGGGGGCGAGGATATCAGTCAGTTCCATGTTTTGGACCCCAAGTTAACGGCGGTCTGGCGCCGTTGCTTCACTCACGTGGTCTGAGGATCAACCCATCCCACGTTCCCATCTTCTCGGTGATAGACCACATTGATCGCACCGTTTTTTTCGTTCTGAAACACAAGCACAGGAGCACCCGCAAGTTCCATTTGCATCACCGCTTCGCCTACGGACAGGGACTGCACCTTTGTCTCCATCTCCGCCACGATCAGCGGTTGAAGCGATTCAGGCTCTTCCTCTTCGCCATGCGTACTTGGAGCGAGGATATACGAGGATGCAGCCGACAATTCAACCGGCTGTGCACGTTGGCGGTGATGGTCCTTAAGACGACGTTTATAGCGGCGCAGCTGCTTCTCCATCTTCTCGCCGCAGCTGTCAAAAGCAGCATAGATTTCAGTGGCTTTCGCCCGTGCTTGTGCCGTCAGCCCAGTAGATAGGTGGACCACCGTTTCACAAACATATTCATGCGCGTCGCGGGAAAAGATCACAGTCGCATCAGTCGGTCGTTCTGCATATTTGTCCACAATCACGCCGAGTTCGGTTTTCACGTGGGTCTGCAGGGCTTCACCGATGTCGATTTGTTTTCCGCTGATTTGGTAGCGCATGACGCCTCCTATACTGTCAGGTTGAACGATGGGGCACCGTACCCGCGAGGCGGGCGGTTGTTGCAGGCCTGTTGCGTGATCGTGTCACGCGAATGGGGGCACTACGGTCTTCCATCACTATGATTGGGCGCTGAAAGGGGGCGGCTGTCAACTTAAAGGATTGCTTGACACGGTTTGGTCGCAGTCAGCGCGAAAAGCTGTCACCAAGGTAGACGCGGCGGACATTTTCGTCCTCGACGACTTCATCTGCACTACCACTCATCAGGACGCCACCGTCGTGCAGGATATAGGCACGGTCCACGATCTGAAGCGTTTCGCGGACGTTGTGATCGGTGATCAGTACACCGATTCCCCGGGTCTTGAGCTGTGAGACCAGTCCGCGAATATCCCCAACTGCAATCGGGTCAACGCCGGCAAAAGGTTCATCCAGCAGCAAATACCGGGGATTCGCAGCCAGACAGCGTGCGATTTCCACACGGCGGCGTTCCCCACCGGACAGGGCCATGGCATTGGCGCGGCGTAGGTGTTCGATGTGAAACTCACCCAGCAATTCTTCGAGGCGGCGTTTGCGGACCTGCTTTTTCGGTTCCGCAACCTCAAGAATGGCCATGATGTTTTCTTCGACAGACAGGCCGCGAAAGATCGACATTTCTTGTGGCAGATACCCGATCCCGGCGCGGGCCCGGCGGTACATGGGCAGATAGGTGACATCGCGGCCGTCCAGTTCGACCTGACCTGCATCGGGGCTGACCAACCCGGCAATGCAATAGAATGTCGTGGTTTTGCCGGATCCGTTTGGCCCCAACAGGGCGACGACCTCGCCCCGGGCCAATTCGATCGAGACGTCCTGAATGACAGGCCGTTTCTTATAGCTTTTGCGCAGGTGATTGATCCGGAGCCCGCCTGACCCTTCGGCCACAGTCAATTCAGGTTTGCTCATTCGGAGACCTGCAAGGTCGTCCGCACCCGGCCCGATACAGTGCCCGCACCTGTGTTCAGATCGACGACCAGACGCTCGCCGGACAGCGCGCTGTCGCCTTGGACCAGCAGAACGTCGCCGGTCATTTCGATCTGGCCACTGCCCAAGGTATAGATCGCTTCTTGCCCCTCGGCGGCGTCTGGGCCGGAGACGATCACAACATCCCCCTTCGCGCGCAGACGTTCGATAGAGCGGTCACCGTTTGTTTCCGCGTAGTCCACGTAAACCTCGTTCGCAGACAGTCGCAGGGTATCCTGGATGATCACAACATTGCCCAGCAACGTTGCCTTGCCTGTGGCTTGGTCCACTTGCAGACTGTCGGCAGACACCTCAACCGGCGCGCTGCGATCAATGTTGCCGCCGCCAAATCCGACGTTGGCCGTCTGGGCGGTCACTGTCACAGGGGCCAGCATAAGTGTGGCGCAGACGGCAATAAGGCGAAGCATTGGAAAGTCCTTTGGCGCTATTGCGGCTGGTATAGCAGGCGCACGCCACCTTCGAAAAGCAGAAGCTGTGCGCCATTTTCCCCGCCCCCCGACAAACGCATCTGCCCGGCGGTGATCTGACCAAGTGGGGTAGTCCCGACGACTTCGGTCGGGGCGAAGATTTCCAGCTGGTTTACGTCAGCAAATAGTTGATCTGTGGTCAGCGCGAACTCCAGCGAACTGCGCACAGAAACGTCGCGCGACAATTGCAACGTGCGCGCGCCGGTGTCGATCAGACCACGCTCTGCGCGCACAAACAGGGTGTTTGCGCCGGCAAGTCCGTCCATGGCCAGGCTAAGGGCATCGGTGGTCATGCGACGGGGGTTGGCTTGATCGGGCCGGGCAAGGTCGGATTTTACCGAAAAGGTCGCGGCATCCTCGGTCACGCCCGCAAACCAAGGGTCGGTCAGGCGTTGCTCTGTCGCGCGATCCTCAACGCCCTCGGGCGCTGTGGCCAATGCGTCATCTGGGTTCGGGCGACCGGACACGTAGAACATCAACGACAGCATCACGAGGGCCAGTAAAGGCAGCGCCACTTTCGCGCCAAAGACCACGCGGGAATACAGGTTGTCGTTGGCCATGGTGCCCTAGCTGTGTGCGAAGATGTCCGTCTCGGGATAGCCGATCAGGTCCAGCTTGGCACGTGTCGGCAAAAAGTCGAAGCAGGATTGCGCCAATTCCAGCCGACCCTCCCGCTCCATCCGGGCGTTCAGCGCATCTCTAAGGCGGTGCAGGTACAGAACATCGGACGCGGCGTAGGCCATCTGCGCCTCGGTCAGGTCGGGCGCGCCCCAGTCTGACATTTGTTGCAGCTTGCTGATATCGACCTGCAACAGTTCTTGCAGCAGGTTCTTCAGGCCGTGGCGATCGGTGTAGGTGCGCACAAGGCGGCTGGCGATCTTGGTGCAATAGACGGGTGCGGTCAGCGCGCCAAACGCATGGTACATGGCGGCGATATCGAATCGGCCGTAATGGAACAGCTTCAGCACCTTGGGATCGGTCAGCATCCGGCACAGGTTGGGCGCCTCGGTCTGACCCTTGGCAATTTGCACCAGATGCGCCGTACCGTCGCCAGACGACAATTGGATCAAGCACAACCGATCACGGTGCGGATTCAGGCCCATGGTTTCACAATCAATCGCCACCTCTGGACCTAGATCCAGATCGTCGGGCAGGTCGCCTTGGTGCAGGGTAATGGTCATGAAGGGCCTCCGGATACGACAAACGCCCGGAGGCGACCCCGGGCGTTTTGTTAAACCGATGTGGTGCCCAGAAGAGGACTCGAACCTCCACGTCCATACGGACACTGGCACCTGAAGCCAGCGCGTCTACCAATTCCGCCATCTGGGCAGCACCACATTGGTAGCGGCGATGTACGGAAGGGGGCGGGGGTGTCAATGCCCAAGTTGCCCAGAATCTGCCCGCGACGCGATGAACCTTGAGCGCGCGCCGCAGGACCAGTAAGGGAGGGGGAACGACCAGAGCGAGAGTTTCCAATGTCCAAGCTAGTGACCATCTTCGGCGGATCCGGTTTTGTGGGCCGCTACATCGCGCGCCGCATGGCCAAAGAAGGCTGGCGCGTCCGCGTTGCCGTCCGCCGCCCGAACGAGGCGCTTTTCGTGAAACCCTATGGTGCTGTGGGTCAGGTAGAGCCGATCTTTGCCAACATCCGCGACGATGCGAGTGTGGCCGCTGCGCTGCAAGGGTCCGATGTGGTGGTGAACTGCGTGGGCATTCTGGCCGAGGCCGGAAAGAACACCTTTGACGCCCTACAGGCCGAAGGGGCCGAACGGATCGCCCGTCTGGCCAAGGCTGCCGGTGTAGCCCGCATGGTGCAGGTGTCCGCGATTGGCGCCGACTCGCAAAGCACATCGGCTTACGCACGGACCAAGGCAGCGGGCGAGGCTGGCGTCTTGCAGCATTTCCCCGATGCCACGATCCTGCGGCCATCCATCGTTTTCGGGACCGAGGATGAATTTTTCAACCGCTTCGGCGCGATGGCGCGTTTCTCGCCTGCGTTGCCCGTTGTTGGTGCGGACAGCAAGTTTCAGCCCGTGTTCGTGGATGATGTCGCTGCCGCTGCGGTCAAGGGCGTGTTGGGTCAGGCCCCCGGCATATACGAGCTTGGCGGCCCGGACATAGAGACCTTCAAAGAGCTGATGGAACGTCTGTTACACGTGATCCAGCGTCGCCGCCTTCTGCCGACGATCCCGTTTTTTATGGCACGGATCATGGCCTTTGGACTGGATATGGCGCAGGTGGTGACCTTTGGCCTTTTCAAGAACAAGATGATCACCCGCGATCAGGTCAAGCAGTTGCGCAAGGACAATGTGGTGGGTGAGGGTGTAAAGACCTTTGCGGATCTTGGTATTCAGCCAACGGACATGGATGCCGTTCTGGAATCCTACCTTTGGCAATATCGCAAGCACGGCCAATACGCTGAGATGATGGACAGCGCCAAGCAGCTCAAGGACTAGCTGTAAGCGATGCTCAGCAAGATGATCCCAAGGATCACGCGGTAGATCACGTAGGGCGTAAAGCTGACGGACCGCAGCAAGCGCATCATCAGGATCAGCGCCACGAGGGCGGCAAAGAAGGACAGGACGGCTGCGATCAGGCCGTCTTTTACCATGTCAGGGCTGGCGTTTTGGGCCGCGTCCAGACCGACCAGTGTGCCGCTGGCGATGATCGTAGGGATCGACATCAGCATGGCAATACGAGCGGAGCTTTCGCGGTCAAAGCCCAAGAACCGCGCGCCCGTGATACAGGCCCCGGACCGGGACGTGCCGGGGATCAGGGCAACCGCCTGCCACAGCCCAAGGATCAGCGCGCCACGCAAGCTCCACTGACTGTCATGGCGCTGCGCGGGGCTGTAACGATCCGCGGCATACAGGACGAGGCCGAAGATCAGCATGGTCCAGCCGATCACCGCAATGGACCGCATCGCATCATCAAGCCCCGTCAGTTTCAGGATCAAGCCCGCTATGATCACGGGGATTGTGGCGATGATAAGGCACAGGGTCAGGCGCGCATGATCCGTGTGACGGCGCATGGCAAGGTGGCCCAAACCGATGAACGCGCGACCTACCTCGGTCCGGAAATACAGCATCACCGCCAGCAGGGTGCCCACGTGCACGGCAACGTCAATCACCTGACCCTGATCATCCAGACCCGTCAGTTGCGGCAGTAGAATCAGGTGACCGGACGAGGAGACCGGCAAAAACTCGGTGATTCCCTGAATGATGGCGACCAGAAACAGATGGAAAAGGCTCATAAAATCCTCAATAGGTCAGTATTGTTTACTTAATAATTGATAGCGCAACACGCAAAATCCGGAACTGCGCTCTTTTTACCTATATATAGGTCAGCTATTATGACTTTTCTTTTCTGTCTAATCCCGGTATGGGGCGGGTTCGGGAACATTGGAGGATTCATCATGGCGACCCAAAAGATGCTTAAGTTCGTATCGCTTGACCAGGCGACGCCGGAGAAACGCTCTGCTGATGCCCGTAAAGAAGATTTCGGCGAGATTTACCAGCAGTATGCCGCAGAACAGGCCGCCGCCCAAGCGTCTCGCTGTTCCCAATGCGGCGTGCCCTACTGCCAATCCCACTGCCCGCTGCACAACAATATCCCCGACTGGCTGAAACTGACCGCCGAGGGGCGCCTTGAGGAAGCCTACCAAGTCTCCCAAGCCACCAACACCTTCCCGGAGATTTGCGGCCGCATCTGCCCCCAGGACCGCCTGTGCGAAGGCAATTGCGTTATTGAATCCTCGGGCCACGGGACAGTCACCATCGGATCGGTGGAAAAATACATCACAGACACCGCGTGGGACAACGGCTGGGTCATGCCCATCGCGCCCCCTGTGGAACGCACTGAACATGTCGCCGTGATTGGCGCTGGGCCGGGCGGTCTGGCGGCGGCTGACTTCCTGCGCCGTCAGGGCGTGCAGGTCACCGTCTATGACCGCTACGACCGCGCGGGCGGGCTGCTGACCTATGGCATCCCCGGCTTCAAGCTGGAAAAAGACGTGGTCATGCGCCGCAACGACCAGCTGGAAAAGGGCGGCGTGAAGTTCGTTCTGAACACCACCATCGGCCAAGACATCACCTTTGAAGAGATCCGCGAAAGACACGATGCTGTGGTCATTGCCACCGGCGTCTACAAGACCCGCGATTTGTCCGGTCCCGGCAGCCAAGCGGACGGGATCGTCAACGCCATCGACTTTCTGACCGCCAGCAACCGCAAATCCTTTGGCGACGCTGTGCCCGAATTCGACAGCGGTGCCCTGTCCGCCGAGGGCAAGCGTGTTGTCGTGATCGGCGGCGGCGACACGGCGATGGACTGTGTGCGCACCTCGATCCGTCAGGGCGCGACCTCTGTCAAATGCCTGTACCGCCGCGACCGTGCCAACATGCCCGGGTCCCAGCGCGAGGTGGCAAATGCCGAGGAAGAGGGCGTGGAGTTCGTCTGGCTGACCGCGCCCAAGGGCTTTACCGGCGACCCTGTCACCGGCGTCATGGTGCAGAAAATGCGTCTGGGCCAGCCCGACGCCACGGGCCGCCAATCCCCCGAGGTGATCGAGGGGGCGGATTACGTCGAAGAGGCGGACATGGTCATCAAGGCGCTGGGCTTCAGCCCCGAGGATCTGCCCACATTGTGGAACCAACCGGACCTGCCCGTGACCCGCTGGGGCACCGTGAAGACCGATTTCACCACGCACCAGACGGACATGGATGGTGTCTATGCGGTGGGGGATATCGTGCGCGGTGCGTCCCTTGTGGTCTGGGCGATCCGCGATGGGCGCGAGGCGGCAGAGGCGATCTTGCAGCGCTTCAATGCCGCAGCCGCGTCGGTGGCCGCAGAGTAATTCGGCACCCCCGAAACCCACCCCGAAACCACCCCCGAAACGGACCCCGAAAAAATCCGGGGTCCAAAATGGGCAAACGTCAACAACATTGACCTAACCTTAGGCTTGACCCAAACATGGCTCTGACCATCGAAACCCTGCACCAAGACGCCGACCTGCGCTTTCGCTGGTTGGCCGGCACGTCGTCGCGTGTGGTGGTGGCGTTTGCGGGGCGGGGCCATGAATACGGCGGCGCGCCCGTGGATGAATTTGCCGGGTCCGCCAGCCAAGGTGGACAGGACAATGTGTTGTTCGTGACCGACCGCCAGCAGGGTTGGTATTCCCACCCGCGGCAGTGGGACCGGATCGTCCGGTTTGTGTCGGACGTGGTGCAGTTGGAACAGTTGAAACAGGTCGTGACCCTTGGCACGTCCATGGGCGGGTTCGGGGCGTTGTTGTTGCCCCGGGATATCCCCGTGGCCCGCGCCATCGCCTTTGGCCCACAGGTCAGCATGGACCCCGCCATCATCACCGAGGATCGTTGGCCCACGGACAAGATCATCGTGGAGGGTCTGCCTGCGGCCAACGTCGGGGACACCCTGACCGACCGGACCGAATACTACGTGACCGTCGGCCACTCTGCCCCCAAGGACCGGGCGCAGATCAATCTATTGCCCGCGGTGCCCAACCTGCGCCGCTGGATCCTGCCCGGTTCGGGCCACAACATTGCCAAGCGGCTGAAAACGGCGGGCCTGTTGTCTGCTGTGATCGCCGCCATGATCGAGGGGCGGCGGTTCGCCGTGAACACCCTGTTTGATGAATACCGTGCGTGGTCCGCCGCGCTGCATGAAAGGAGCGTCTCTGATGACCAAGTTTGACACCGAATGGGCGAAGGCCGAGGAAGCCAAGCGCAAATGGATGGCAGAGAACACTCTGTACCATGAAGAGTCCGAGCATTCGTCTTGCGGCGTGGGTCTGGTGGTGTCCACCAAGGGCGAAAAATCCCGCGCGGTTGTGGAAAACGGCATCGCCGCGCTCAAGGCGATTTGGCACCGCGGTGCAGTGGATGCGGATGGCAAGACCGGTGACGGCGCGGGCATCCACGTGGAAATCCCCGTAGACTTTTTCTACGATCAAGTGCGGCGCACGGGTCACGAGCCCAACATGGACCAGTTGCTGGCCGTGGGTCAGGTGTTCCTGCCGCGCACGGATTTCAACGCTCAGGAAACCTGCCGCACGATCGTGGAATCCGAAGTGTTGCGTATGGGTTATTACATCTATGGTTGGCGTCACGTGCCGGTGGATGTGTCCTGTCTGGGGGAAAAGGCCAACGCCACCCGTCCCGAGATCGAGCAGATCCTGATCTCCAACACCAAGGGTGTGGACGAGGAAACCTTCGAGCGGGAGCTGTATGTGATCCGCCGCCGCATCGAAAAGGCTGCCGCCGCCAATGGCATCCGGGAGTTGTACATCGCCTCCCTGTCGTGCCGGTCGATCATCTACAAGGGCATGATGCTGGCCGAACAGGTCGCCGTATTCTACCCCGACCTGATGGACGAGCGGTTCGTGTCGGCCTTTGCGATTTATCACCAGCGGTATTCGACCAACACCTTCCCCCAGTGGTGGTTGGCGCAGCCCTTCCGCATGTTGGCCCACAACGGCGAGATCAACACGCTCAAGGGCAACCTGAACTGGATGAAGTCCCACGAGATCCGCATGGCGTCTTCGTTCTTTGGCGACTTGGCCGAGGATATCAAACCCATCGTACCCGGCGGGTCGTCGGACAGTGCTGCGTTGGACGCGGTGTTCGAGGTGATGGTTCGCGCGGGTCGGTCCGCCCCCATGGCGAAAACCATGCTGGTGCCCGAGAGTTGGTCCAAGCAGGCGGTGGAACTGCCCAAGGCTTGGGTCGATATGTATGAATACTGCAACTCCGTGATGGAGCCGTGGGACGGCCCCGCCGCCCTGGCCATGACCGACGGTCGTTGGGTCTGTGCTGGTCTGGACCGCAACGGCTTGCGCCCCATGCGGTACGTTGTGACAGGCGACGGTTTGCTGATCGCCGGGTCCGAGGCGGGGATGGTCCCCATTGACGAGGCCACAGTGGTCGAAAAGGGCGCCCTTGGCCCCGGTCAGATGATCGCCGTGGACATGAAAGACGGCGGGTTGTTCCACGACGCCGAGATCAAGGACAAACTGTCCGCCGAACGTCCCTTTGGCGAGTGGGTGCAAAAGATCACCAACCTTGAAGAAGTGACCGGCGGCGTGACCGAGACCGCGACCTTTGCCGGCCCTGACCTGCGCAAACGTCAGGTGGCGGCGGGCTACAGCATCGAGGAGTTGGAGCAGATCCTGGCCCCCATGGCCGAGGACGGCAAGGAAACGCTGGCCTCCATGGGCGACGACACGCCCAGCGCCGTTCTGTCCACCCAGTACCGGCCCCTGTCCCACTTCTTCCGCCAGAACTTCAGTCAGGTCACCAACCCACCCATCGACAGTCTGCGCGAATACCGGGTCATGAGCCTGAAGACACGGTTCGGGAACCTGAAAAACGTGCTGGACGAGGACAGCAGCCAGACCAACATCCTTGTGCTGGACAGCCCCTTTGTGGGCAACGCCCAATTCGATGCGATGGTCGGGCAGTTTGGCGACAGCGTTGTGACGCTGGACTGTACCTTCCCCGCCGGTGGGGGCCAAGGGTCCCTGCGTGTCGCGCTGGAGGCGATCCGCGCGCAAGCCGAAGACGCCGTGCGCTCTGGTGCCGGCCACATCGTGCTGACGGATCAAAACCAAGGCGCGGGCCGCGTGGCCATGCCCATGATCCTTGCCACCAGCGCCGTGCACAGCTGGCTGACGCGGAAGGGGCTGCGCACGTTCTGCTCTGTCAATGTGCGGTCGGCGGAATGTATCGATCCCCATTACTTTGCCGTGCTGATCGGCTGCGGGGCGACGACCGTGAACGCCTATCTGGCCCAAGACAGCCTTGCGGACCGGATCGAACGGGGCCTGCTGGATTGCACCCTGACCGAGGCCGTGGCGCGGTATCGCAACGCGATTGACCAAGGGTTGCTGAAAATCATGGCCAAGATGGGGATCAGCGTGATCTCCAGCTATCGCGGTGGCCTGAACTTCGAGGCAGTGGGCCTGTCCCGCGCCATGGTCAACGAATTCTTCCCCGGGATGCTGTCGCGCATTTCCGGCATCGGCGTGAACGGGTTGCAATCCAAGGTCGAGGAAATCCACGCCAAGGCCTTTGCCCAGCAGACGGATATCCTGCCCGTGGGCGGCTTTTACAAATCCCGCCGGTCCGGCGAGAAGCACGCGTGGGAAGCACAGACCATGCACATGCTGCAATCGGCCTGTAACAGCGGCAACTACCAGATGTGGAAGTCGTTTAGCGACAAGATGAAGGCGAACCCGCCGATCCACCTGCGCGACCTGCTGGCGATCAAGCCTATGGGTGAGGCGGTGCCGATCGAAGAGGTGGAATCGATCACCTCGATCCGCAAGCGGTTCGTGACCCCGGGCATGTCGCTGGGCGCGCTGTCGCCCGAGGCGCACAAAACGCTGAACGTGGCGATGAACCGGATCGGTGCGAAATCCGACAGTGGCGAGGGCGGCGAAGATCCCGCACATTTCGTGCCCGAGGCCAATGGCGACAACCCGTCGGCCAAGATCAAACAGGTGGCCTCTGGCCGCTTTGGTGTCACGGCGGAATACCTGAACCACTGCGAAGAGCTGGAGATCAAGGTGGCCCAAGGGGCCAAGCCCGGCGAAGGCGGGCAGTTGCCCGGCATGAAGGTCACGGACCTGATCGCGCGTCTGCGCCATTCCACCAAGGGCGTGACCCTGATCAGCCCCCCGCCGCACCACGATATCTATTCCATCGAGGACCTCGCGCAGCTGATCTATGACCTGAAACAGATCAACCCGCGCTGCAAGGTGACGGTGAAGCTGGTCGCCTCTTCCGGTGTCGGTACGATTGCCGCCGGTGTGGCCAAGGCCAAGGCCGATGTGATCCTGATTTCGGGGCACAACGGCGGCACGGGGGCGTCGCCCGCGACGTCGATCAAATACGCCGGTCTGCCATGGGAAATGGGCCTGACCGAGGCGCACCAGGTTCTGGCCATGAACAAGCTGCGCGAACGTGTGACCCTGCGCACGGACGGTGGCCTGCGCACGGGCCGTGACATCGTCATGGCCGCGATGATGGGGGCCGAGGAATACGGTATCGGCACCGCCGCCCTGATCGCTATGGGTTGCATCATGGTGCGTCAGTGCCAGTCCAATACCTGCCCCGTGGGTGTCTGTACCCAGGACGAAGCGCTGCGCGACAAGTTCACCGGCAACGCCGACAAGGTCGTGAACCTGATCACCTTCTATGCGCAGGAAGTGCGGGAAATCCTCGCGTCTATCGGGGCGCGGTCCCTGGATGACGTGATTGGCCGGGCGGATCTGTTGAGCCAGGTGTCCCGCGGGTCGGCGCATCTGGATGATCTGGACCTGAACCCCCTGCTGCTGACCGTGGATGGGGCGGACAAGATCGTCTATGATCGGAACAAGCCGCGCAATGCCGTGCCAGATACCCTGGACGCGCAGATCGTGAAAGACGCGCACCGCTTCCTTGAGGACGGCGAAAAGATGGCCCTGTCCTACGCGGTGCAGAACACCCTGCGGTCCATCGGCACGCGGGTGTCCAGCCACATCGTCACGAACTTTGGCATGCGCAACGACCTGCAACCCGATCACCTGACGGTGAAGCTTGAAGGCTCTGCCGGGCAGGCGCTGGGGGCCTTCGCGGCCCCGGGGCTGAAGCTGGAGGTGACGGGGGATGCCAACGATTATGTGGGCAAGGGTCTGTCCGGGGGCACGATTGTGGTGCGTCCGCCCATGAACTCGCCGCTGGTGGCGTCGGATAACACGATCATCGGGAACACGGTTCTGTACGGGGCCACCGATGGCTATCTGTTTGCCGCCGGGCGCGCCGGGGAACGGTTCGCGGTGCGCAATTCCGGTGCGAAGGTCGTGATCGAGGGCTGCGGGTCCAACGGGTGTGAATACATGACCGGTGGGGTTGCGGTGATCCTTGGGTCGATCGGGGCCAACTTTGGTGCCGGTATGACCGGGGGCATGGCCTATCTGTACGATCCCGAGGGCGTGTCTGGCCCGCTGATGAACATGGAAACGCTGGTGACATGTGCCGTGACCGTGGATCATTGGGAGGCGCAGTTGAAAGGCCTGATCGAGCGGCACGCCGCCGAGACCGGGTCCCGCAAGGCCGCCGAGATCCTGCAACACTGGGACCTTGAGAAGGGCAACTTTGTGCAGGTCTGTTCCACCGAGATGTTGGACAAGCTGCCCGCCCCCTTGGGTATCGAAGAAACGGCTATTCCTGCGGAGTAGTCCGGCTCGCTCGACCGGGGCCCCGGATAAATCCTGTGGGCCCCGGCGCTCCCTCTCCGGCGGACATGCCGTCCGGGTGCCTGTGGCGGAGGTTTCGAGATGATCAGATGGTTGCGCAAGTGGGTGATCCGGTTGGTCGTCGGCGTGGCCTTGGTCGTGGTGGCATGGGTCGGTCTGTACCGGTTCGTGAACCCGCCCATGACGGTGTTTATCTGGGAAGAGCGCGCGCGGCTGGGCGAGGTGCGGTGGGACTGGGTCCCGTTGCAGGACATCGCCCCCGTGATGCGCCGGTCCGTAGTGGCCGCCGAGGATGCGAATTTCTGCCTGCACTGGGGGTTTGACACCGCCGCCATTCGCGCCGCCATCACCGATGGGTCGGGCAGGGGGGCCAGCACGATCACCCAGCAAGTCGTCAAGAACGTGTTTCTGTGGCACGGGCGGTCGTGGGGCCGAAAGGCCCTTGAGGCGACCCTGACCCCGCTGGTCGAGGCGTTGTGGCCCAAGGCGCGCATCATCGAAGTGTATTTGAACGTGGCCGAGTTTGACGAGGGCGTGTTCGGCGTGGGGGCTGCGGGGCCTTGGTACTTTGGCGCCGCACCTGCGGATTTCACCCCCCAGCAGGCCGCGCAACTGGCCGCCGTTCTGCCCGCGCCCAAGGTGCGATCCGCCCGTGCCTCTGGCCCCCGTGCGCGCGCCATCGCCGATGGGGCCGCCACGATTGCCCGCGACAGCCGCAGCGCCTGTCTGGACGGTTGAAGCGGCGCGCCGGGCGGGGCACAAGGGGTAGACCCAACCCGGATGTTCACATGTTAGAGCTGTATCATTTCGCCCTGTCCCCCTTTTGCCGCAAGGTGCGCCTCGTGCTGGCCGAGAAGAAGCAAGAGGTGAAGCTGATCGACGAGCGGTACTGGGAAGCCAGCGCGGATTTCAAACGCCGCAACCCGGCGGCCAAGGTGCCAGTGCTGCGCATTGACGGAAAGTTCCTGAGCGATTCCGGCGCGATCTGCGAATACATCGAAGAAACGATGCCCCAGCCTGCCCTGATGCCCACCGACCCGATGGAGCGTGCAGAGGTGCGCCGTCTGGTGGCGTGGTTCGATGACAAGTTCCACCACGAGGTGACGGCGAACCTTGTGTACGAACGGGTGAACAAAAAGCTGACCCGGGGCGGCTATCCCGATGGCAAGAACGTCAAGGCCGGGGCCAAGGCGATCAAGTTCCATCTGGACTACATGGGCTGGCTGCTGGACCACCGGCGCTGGCTGGCGGGCAACCACATGACTATTGCGGACTTTGCCGCCGCGGCACACCTGTCCTGTCTGGACTATATCAGCGATGTGGATTGGAACCGGAACCAGTTGGTCAAGGATTGGTACGCAACGATGAAGTCGCGCCCTGCGTTTCGGTCGATCCTGGCGGATCAGATCCCGGGGTTCCTGCCGCCCAAGCAATACGCCAACCTCGACTTTTGATGGACCGCGCCCAGATCGAGGCGCGGGCACTGTCCGAGGGGTTTGCCAAGATGGGGGTCTGCGCCCCCGATGCGATTCCCGATGCGCCGGCGAGGTTGGCGGCGTTTGTGGATCAGGGCCGCCACGGGCAAATGGCGTGGATGGCGGACCGCATGGAATGGCGCGGCAACCCGGCGGCCCTGTGGCCCGAGGCGCGGTCGGTGATCATGTTGGCCGAACCCTATACCCCCGATCACGACCCGCTTGCGGTGCTGGACCGAAAGGACCGCGCCGCGATCAGTGTCTACGCGCAGCACAAAGACTATCACGACGTGGCCAAGAAACGCCTGAAACGCCTGGGCCGCTGGATGGTCGAACAGACGGGCTGTCAGATCAAGGTGTTCGTGGACACGGCCCCTGTGATGGAAAAGCCCTTGGCGCAAGCGGCTGGGCTGGGCTGGCAGGGCAAACACACCAACTTATTGGCGCGGGACCTGGGCAACTGGTTCTTTCTGGGGGCGATCTTCACCACCCTGGACCTGCCGCGCGACACCGCACAGACCGACAATTGCGGCACCTGCCGCGCCTGTCTGGATATCTGCCCGACGCAGGCCTTTCCGGCGCCGTTCCAACTGGATGCGCGGCGGTGCATTTCCTACCTGACGATTGAACACAAGGGCCCGGTAGAACCGGCGTTGCGCGCGCGCATGGGCAACCGGATCTACGGCTGCGACGATTGTCTGGCGGTGTGCCCGTGGAACAAGTTCGCGGTCGAGGCGTCAGAGGTCAAATACCATGCCCGCGACGACCTGCGCGCGCCCAAACTGGCGGAATTGGCTGCATTGGGGGATACTGAATTTCGTACGAAATTCAGTGGCAGCCCGATCAAACGGATTGGGCGGGACCGCTTTGTCCGCAACGTCTGTTATGCCATCGGGAACAGCGGCGATGCTGGGCTGCGGGCTGCGGTGCAACCCTTGTGCGATGACAGTGACCCGGTTGTGGCCGATGCGGCCCGCTGGGCGATGGAGAGATTGCGATGAACCTGCTGAGCTTTGGTCACGGATATAGCGCCCGGGCGTTGACCACCCTGCTGCTGCCCCAAGGTTGGACAGTGACCGGCACCACGCGCACGGCGGACAAGGCCGAGGTGCTGCGCGGTGAAGGGGTGACGCCGGTGATCTGGGGGGATCCGGTGCCGCTGGCCGAAGCGACCCATGTGTTGATCAGCGCGGGACCGGGGCCCGAGGGCGACCCAGTTCTAAACACCTACGATCTGGGCGATCTATCGGGCAAATGGGTGGGCTATTTGTCTACCACAGGCGTGTATGGCGACCATCAGGGAGGGTGGGTGGACGAGGACACGCCCCTGACCCCCAGCACGCGCCGTGGGCAAATGCGGGTCGAGGCCGAGGCCGCGTGGCAGGCCATTGCCCCCCACGTGCATATCTTCCGGCTGGCCGGGATTTATGGCCCCGGGCGGGGACCGTTTGCCAAGGTGCGGAATGGCACGGCGCGGCGCATCATCAAGCCCGGGCAGGTGTTCAGCCGCATCCATGTCGAGGATATCGCCCAAGTGCTGGCCGCCAGCATCGCGCGCCCGAACCCGGGCGCGGTGTATAATCTGTGCGACAACGATCCTGCCCCGCCCGAGGACGTGATCGCCTATGCCGCCGAACTGTTGGGCGTGCCTGTGCCCGAGGCCGTCGATTTCGAGACCGCCGATATGACCCCCATGGCCCGCAGCTTTTATGCCGAAAGCAAGAAGGTGCGGAACGACCGGATCAGGGAAGAGCTGGGCGTGCAGCTGCGCTACCCGGATTACCGGTCGGGCCTAGAGGCGCTGTTGGCCCAAGAGAGCCAGAACAGCGATTAGTTTGCGGCGGCACCGATGAACAGCAGGGCCAAGACGGGCACCAGCCAGCCGTTGCCAGCCGAAGAGGTCTGTTCTTCAATCACGACCGGGGTAATCGTGGGTTCGATAATCGGTTGATCCATGCCGCCAGAAAGGGCTGCGGTCGTGTACAGGGATAGGGCGGTGGCTAGTGCGATGCGTTTCATGTCTGCCTCATGGGTATGGCCCGTTGCGGGCCTTGTTTGGTCTTCTGATCGTGTTATTGCGTTGTTTACGATTGCGAAACAATCCGCTGCGGACGTTCTGGCGCGTCTGTTGTGCAGGTGCAGCAAGGGTCTAGGCTGGGCACCACATTATGGGCTATGCTTCCCCTAACCCACGAAATAGAGGTCGGCAGATTATGGCATTTTCAAGGCGATTGTTCCTGTTCGGCTTGGTCCCGGCCGCTTTGTCCGCCTGTTCGAAGTTCGCAAGCTATGACGGGCCGCAAGTGACTCGGATCGAGGTGCAGAAAGGCAATCGCAAGATGTACCTTTTGCACGGGGACACGGTCCTTGAGGCCTATGACATCCAGCTGGGGTTCACCGCCGCAGGACCCAAGCAGTTCGAGGGGGATGGCAAGACGCCCGAGGGGCGCTACTACATCGACCGGCGCAACCCGAATTCGGCGTTCTATCTGTCCATCGGGATCAATTATCCCAACGCCGCCGACCGCGCCTATGCGCGATCGCAGGGCAAAAGCCCTGGCGGCGATATCTTTATCCATGGTTGGGGCGACAAGCGGCGCAGCCGGTCAGAGGATTGGACCGCCGGCTGCATCGCCGTAAAGAACCGCGAGATGCGGCAGATCTATGCGATGGTCGAAAACGGAACCCCGATCGACATCTTTCCCTAGGCGCCTGACCCGTCGCTGATGGCGGTCTGATCCACGTCCGGGTTGTTGGCGGGGGCCACGCCTGCACGGGCCTTGGTGCCCATGTTCAGGGTCCACCAGATTTTGCCGTTGGGTTCCTGGAAGAAGCCAAAGCCCATGTCCCGCGCCTCTGGGTCGAGGATCACGTCTTTGGGCCCGGGCTCTTGCATCCATGCGGCGACGGTTTCCAGTTCGGACTCGTAGGTCTCTGACAGGGTTTCGCCCAGCAGGGTGCCCGGATACCCCACACGCCGCGCCCGGTCGATGGGGGACGACCCGTCAGAGCCGAAGTGCCAAGGCCGGTTTTGCACGGACATGTCCCGCGCGTGGGTGGCCGCTGCGGCGGTCAGTTGTGCATCAAGGGCCACAGGCGCGACACCGGCCCCTTGGCGCAGGGCGTTCACGGCATCCAGCACGCGGAACGGAATCCGATCCGCATCGCGGGACGAAATCCGGTAGAGTTTCGGCAAGGGCTTGCCATCGGGACCCAGCGTGGGGGGCGGCGCGGTACAGGCCGCCACGGCAGAGGATGCAAGCAAGGTCAGGACAAGGCGTCGGTTCATGAATTCTATTCCCACAAGGGTTTGTTTCGCCATTGGATACAGCGGAGCGTGGCGCGGATCAAACACTCGCCTGCAAATCTCTGCCAATCGGCCAAGTTTGATTTGCGATTGCGGCATCTGGGCCATAGGCGTGTTACAAATACATTGTTTTGTAAGAGGGATGCGTAGATGAACGATCTAGACCGTCGCCGTTTTCTGGCCGCTGGTGCGGCCTCTGTCTTGGCAACACCTGCCTTGGCCCAAGGGGTCGAAGTGCCTGATACCGTTGAGTTTGAGGCCGATATTTCGGCCTCCACACGCAGAAATACATCCAGCTTTCGGTCCCTGCGGTGGGAACCTTACTTCGACACTCTGAACAATGGTGCGATTCTGGTCGATATCACGTCGCGCGCGTTGCACTTTTGGGAACAGGATGGGACCTATCACCTGTACCCAAGCTCTGTCCCCCTGAGCGAAGAGCTGACCCGTCGCGGTCGTACGCGTGTCGTACGCATGGTCGAGGGTCCCAGCTGGCGTCCGACCCCGTCCATGAAAAAGCGTAACCCCGAGTGGCCCGATTTCATCGGCCCCGGTCCCGAGAACCCCTTGGGCACCCATGCGCTGTATCTGACGTGGACCTACTACCGGATCCACGGCACCCATGACACGCGCAAGATCGGACGGCGGTCGTCCAACGGCTGTATCGGCCTGTACAATGAGCATATCGCCGAGGTCTACGCGATGACCAAAAACGGCACTCAGGTTCTGGTGATCTAGGACCCTGTGCACAGAGCGGCCTTAGGGCCGCTTTTTCAACCTGTTACATCCTTGCCGCAGTCGCCAAAAACTATGTTGCTAATTTGACGACATTCTGGTTTTGCTAAGGTGACCTTTGTGTTCGTGGCGTTGCAGTCCCGTCGGATTGCTTCTTCAAACGAGCCACGAGGTACAGACTTGGGTGTCATGGGTGGGCAATGGTGCACCTCGCATGGCGTATCTTGAAGGAAAAAGACATGAAAAAAATCGCTCTCGCAGTCGCTTTCTCTGCAGTTGCAACCGCTAGCTTCGCTGGCAACCCTGCTCCCGTCGTTCTGGAGCCTGCAGTAATCGTTGAGGAAACATCTTCCTCCAACGGCGGCATCCTGGTGCCTCTGCTGGCCATCGTTCTGCTGGCAGCTGCAGCCGCTTCCTAAGCGCTGTTTACACGTTTTGAGAAAGGCGTCCTTCGGGGCGCCTTTTTCTTTTGGACCTTTGGTCGCCTTTAAGCCGCCCGTTGATGTGATAAAGCGCGTTTATGCACGGGCATCCTCACCATCTTGATCTGTATTGCGAACGCCTTGATCCCAGTTTCTGGGCCGAGCCTATCAACGCCCTCAGCAATCTTGCCTTTATTCTCGCCGGCCTTTGGGCATGGCGGGCGGGGCCGAATGGACCAATGGATCGCATTTTGATCCTCTGGGGCGCATCGGTCGGCGTCGGATCGTTTCTGTTTCATACCTTCGCCACCGCTTGGGCGGAATTGGCCGATGTCATCCCCATCTGGAGCTTTGTTGCCGCCTACGTTGTCACCGTCATCTGGCGCATGACGGGGGGCGAATTGGCCAAGACGGTACGGATCGTGGGCATCACCACGGTTTGCGTGGGTGGGTCCATGTGGTTCACCATCGGTGATGTGGCCACAGATGCCGGTGGGCCGGGGGCGTTCAATGGGTCCACGCAATACATCCCGGCCCTTCTGGCATTGGCATTTTTCACGCTTGCCACACAAGTGCGCCGCCATCCCGCACGGCATTTGGTACTGGCCGCGACCGCCTGTTTCTGCGCGTCTTTGGTGTTCCGCACCGTCGATCTGGACCTGTGCGAGGCGACATTTGGTCTGGGCACACACTTCCTATGGCATGTGTTCAATGGTGCGATGGTGGGTCTGTTGCTGATGGTCCTGATCCGTCACCTGCCCCCGCCGGGAACAGATGGGGCGACAGGATCGGCCTAAGCAGGGCCATGGGATGGGCGCGCAACGACAGACGGAGGGAGACGTAATCCTCCACCACTTCTTCGCCCAAGGTCATGGCGGGCAGGTTGGCCGGGTCCTCGTTGATCACCTCGCCGTCGATATCATGGGCGAACAGGGGCAGGGGCTGGGTTTTGAACAACGCCTTTGCCTCCCACAGGGCGTCGCGGCGGTTCAGCCCAATGGCGGCAAAGGCGTCCGCCTCGGCCAGGACGGTCAGCATCCGCGCCCCCAGACCCGCCCGCCGCCAGACATCCGCGACCGACCCGTATCCGTTGCCGCGCGCGGCGACCAACCAGCGGGCGTCGTCCTCCTTCATGCCCTTGATCATGCGGAACCCCAGACGCAGGGCCAGCCGCCCATGCATGTCCCGTTCCATGGTGCAGTCCCATGTGCTTTCGTTCACGCAGACGGGGCGGATTTCGACGCCGTGTTCGCGCGCATCGCGCACCAGTTGCGCAGGTGCATAGAACCCCATGGGTTGCGAGTTCAGCAGTGCGCAGCAATAGATGCCGGGATGGTGGCATTTCAGCCAAGCGCTGGCATAGACCAGCAGGGCAAAGCTGGCGGCATGACTTTCGGGAAAGCCGTAGGATCCGAACCCTTCGATCTGGCTAAAGCATTTTTCGGCAAAAGCGTCGTCATAGCCGTTGGCTTTCATCCCGCGCAGGAACCGTTCGCGCAGTTCGGACACATTGCCGTGTTTCTTGAAGGTGGCCAGTGCGCGGCGCAGGCGGTCGGCTTCCTCGGGGGTGAATCCCGCGCCGACGATGGCGATCTGCATGGCCTGTTCCTGAAACAGGGGCACGCCAAGGGTTTTGGACAGCACCTGGCCAAGCGCATCGGACGGGAAGCTGACCTCCTCCTCTCCGTTCCGGCGGCGGATATAGGGGTGGACCATGTCCCCCTGGATCGGGCCGGGGCGAACGATGGCCACCTCGATCACCAGATCGTAGAAACACCGGGGCCGCATCCGGGGCAGGAAGTTCAACTGCGCCCGGCTTTCCACTTGAAAGACCCCGATGGCATCGGCGCGGCACAGCATGTCATAGACCTGTGGGTCCTCGGCAGGCAGGCTGGCCAGATCGTAGTCAATCTGGTGGTGCATTTGCAGCATCTCGAAGGACCGGCGGATGGCCGACAGCATCCCAAGGGCAAGGATATCGACCTTGAGAATACCAAGCGCGTCGATATCGTCCTTGTCCCAACAGATGACCGTGCGATCCGCCATACTGGCGTTCTCGATGGGCACAAGTTCGTCCAGCCGCCCCTCGGTGATCACAAACCCGCCCACGTGTTGGGACAGGTGCCGGGGATAGCCTTGGATCTGCATGATCAGATGCAGGGTCTGGATCAGGGTGCGGTCATTGGGGTCGAGCCCGATCTCGCGCAGGCGTTCGGGCTCCAACCCGTTGGTGGACCAGAATCCCCAAATCTGGCTGGACAGGGCGGAAATCACATCTTCTGACAGGCCCATGACCTTGCCCACCTCGCGCACGGCCCGCTTGCCGCGATAGTGGATCACGGTGGCGCAAAGGCCCGCGCGATGACGACCGTAGCGTTCGTAGATGTGCTGGATCACCTCCTCGCGGCGGTCGTGTTCGAAATCCACGTCGATGTCGGGGGGTTCGTTCCGCGCCTCCGAGACAAAGCGTTCGAACACCATCGTCCCGATTTCAGGCGAGACAGAGGTCACCCCAAGGGCATAACACGTAATCGAATTGGCCGCCGATCCCCGCCCCTGACACAGAATGTCGTTCTTGCGGGCGAAATCCACGATGTCGTGGACGGTCAGGAAGTAGGGGGCAAAGCCCAACTTGCCGATCAGGGTCAGCTCATGCGCCAACTGTTGCGCGGCCTTATCGGGGATGCCACGGGGATAACGCCAGCGCATCCCGTCCCGGGCCAGCCGCGCCAACCGTTCATCAGCGGTCTCGCGCCCCACCAATTCCGATGGGTATTCATAGCGCAACTCGTCCAGGGAAAAGGTGCATCGGGCCAAGATGGCTTGGGTCTGCGCGATCGCTTGAGGATGGCCCTTGAATATCTTGGCAATCTCGCGCGGGCCGCGCAGACGCTGCTCCGCATTGGCCAAGGCATCGGCCCCCATATCAGCCACCCGTTGCCCCGTCCGAATGGCTGTCATGACATCGGCCAAACGCCGCTGCGCGGCCCGGTGCATCATGGGCGCGGCAGAGGCGACGGTGGGAATACCGTGCCGTTTCGCCATCGCGGCCAAACCCTGAAACCGGTTCTTGTCTTGCCCATCGTAAACAGGGGCCATCACCAAGGACACCTGCCCGGGAAAGCGGCGCGTCAAGCGGTGCAAGTCTTGCCACGTCTCGCCCGCGCCGCTTTGCCAATGATGCGCTTGTGGCACGACCAACAGTTGCAACGCCTCGCCCAACTCCATCAGGTCGTCCAGCGTCAGATGGCACTCTCCCTTCGGCGCGCGTAGCCGTCCTCGGGATAAGAGTGCCGTCAATCGCCCCCAAGCCGTCCGATCCTGCGGCAGGGCCACAACTTCGAACCCGCACACCAGAACCAGACGTGTCGCAGGCACCAACCGTGGCACGCAGTCCACCACAACCGTTTCCGGATCAACAGGTGCACCTTTAGGCCGCGGCGGCCCAACGGGTCCGTCCACCGACAGCGCCTCTGCCCGTCCCTTCACTTGCCGTGCCACTTCGCGACAGGCCACGTGGGCCCGTACAATCCCAGCGACGGAGTTCACATCCGCAATGGCAAAGGCCTCCATCCCCAGTTCCGCCGCCCGAAAAGCGTAGTCCTCGGGGTGTGACGCACCGGTCAGAAACGTGAAGTTGGAGGTGATACAAAGCTCTGCGAATCCCATCACCAGCCATGATATTCACCTTTTGTTCTTTTCGCGAGTCCTTGCTTCATCGGGTTAAAAATACTCCCGGGGGTCTGGGGGCAGCGCCCCCAGCGTGGCGACCGCGTCAGCGGGCGCAAAACCTTTAGCGTGTTTCCGCCTCGATCTGCGCGCGGGATTTCCGTGCCCGTTCCGTCGCAGATTTCAACTGCCCACACGCTGCCATGATGTCTTCGCCCCGTGGGGTCCGGATCGGCGTCGCATAGCCCGCCTGATAGATCACATTGGCAAAGGCGTGGATGCGGTTGTTGGACGACCGTTTGTAGGGCGCGCCAGGCCATTCGTTGAACGGGATCAGGTTTATCTTGGCCGGGATGCCTTTGATCAGCTCCACCAGACGGTGTGCGTCTTCAAGGCTGTCATTCACCCCTTCCAACATCACGTATTCAAAGGTGATCCGTTCTGAATTGGACAGCCGGGGATAGGCGCGCAGGGACTCCAACAGGGCCTCGATGTTCCAGCGCTTGTTGATCGGCACCAGCTTGTCACGCACCTCGTCCGTGGTGGCGTGAAAGGACACGGCCAAAAGACACCCTATCTCCTCAGCGGTGCGCGCGATCTCGGGCACCACACCGGACGTGGACAGTGTGATCCGGCGGCGCGACAGGGCGATCCCCTCGCCATCCATCGTGATTTTCATCGCATCCCGGACATTTTCGAAATTATACAGCGGCTCACCCATGCCCATCAGAACGATGTTCGACAGCAGACGCGTCTCATCCTTGGGCGCTCGGCCCAGCTCTGGCCATTCGCCCAGATCATCGCGGGCGATCAGGATTTGACCTACGATCTCGGCGGCGGTCAGGTTGCGCACCAGCTTTTGTGTCCCGGTATGACAGAACGAACACGTCAGGGTGCAGCCCACTTGGCTAGAGATGCACAGGGTCCCGCGACCCTCTTCGGGAATGTAGACCGTCTCGACCTCATGCCCGCCAGCGATCCGGACAAGATACTTGCGGGTGCCATCTTCGGAGACTTGACGCGATACGACTTCCGGCACGGCAATCACGAAATGCTCGGCCAATTGCGCACGGTATGCCTTGGCCAAGTTCGACATCAGGTCGAAGTCGCGCACGCCTTTGGCGTACAGCCACTGCCACACCTGACCCACGCGCATTTTGACCTGTTTGGGCGGCGTGCCCATGGCCTCTAGCGCTTCGGCCAGCTGCGGGCGGGTCAGGCCGATCAGGTTCGGCTTTCCCTCCGGCGCTTTGCGCGGAAGGGTCATAACGTCCTGCGTGATGGGCGCGCTTACAGTCATGCGGGCACTCCAAAGGGGCTCAAGGTGTCGATTGAGCCCCTCCTATAGGTCGATTCATCGATTTTGCCCAGAGGGCTTAGGAACAGCGGCGTTCCGCATCGTCGTGCGAGGCCGTGAAGCCCAGCAAGCTGAACGTATCCCGCGTCGTCGTCCCGCGCGAGGACACACCCGTGACCACCGCTTCGGCCCCGCGTTTCATTGCCGCCACGATCCGGGCGTCATCTTCGGGCGAGGCGGACCAGGCCAACTCGCCGTCGGTGATCAACTCGAAGCTTGAGCTGCCGATTTGCAAGGAAACGGTCGAGTTTGGACGGAACGGATAGCCACCCGTGAAACTGACCTCGCCCTTCTTCTGGCTTTCGGGCCAGAACGACACGAACAGGCGGATATCACCGCGACGGGCCGCAACCACGTTGCCCCCGCGCGTGTTCACGCTTTCCTTTTCCTTGGACACGATCCAGCACTGGGTCGGATTGTCTTCGACAAAGACGGACCAATCCGTGTTGGAATTCACACGGTTCGTGCTGGTTTGTTGCGCATATGCGCTCGACGCCATTGCCAACAATGCAATGGTGGCGACGGTTTGGGTCACCCACGAATTCATCTGTATCACAGCCTCCGCTGTATTTGCCTCGGATGCCGCGCGCGACCTGCGTTTCCAGGTTTCAAAGAACACGCGGCGGTGTTTCAATTACTGCATAGCAATGATAGCGCGAAAAAGCTGCTTTGGGAAAGCCCCATGGCAGAAAATCGCCAATGGGAGTGTGAGTTTATGGGTGCAGAGAAGCTGGTGACCCTGTTTCGAGGCGACATCGAGGAATCGAGCCACCTTGGCCACGCCGTGATTTGTGACGGCAAGGGCGAGGTGATCGAGGCTTGGGGCGACCCGGAGGCGCTGATTTTCCCACGCTCATCCTGCAAGATGGTGCAGGCGTTGCCCCTGATCGAAAGCGGTGCCGCGGATGCCTTCGGTCTGACACCCGCGCAACTGGCGCTGTCCTGTGCCTCTCACAATGGCGCGGCGATCCATACGGACAGGGTGGGCGCGTGGCTGGCGGGTCTTGGGTTGAGTGATGATGACTTTCGCTGTGGCCCGCAGGTGCCCGACGATGTGCCTGCCGCCCATGGGTTGGTGCGCGCCGGTGAGACGCCTTGCCAGATCCACAACAATTGTTCCGGCAAACACGCCGGGTTCTTGACCCTGAACCAGCATCTGGGTGGAGGGACGGAATACGTTGATCCCGATCACCCTGTGCAGCAGGCGGTTTTCGCGGCGTTCGAAGAGGTGACGGGTGAAAACAGCCCGGGGTTTGGGATCGATGGGTGCTCTGCCCCGAACCAAGCGGTGTCCCTTCATGGCCTTGGACGCGCAATGGGGGCCTTTGCCGCCGCGCGCGAAGATGGGGACCGGCGCGCGCAGGCCATGGTTCGGTTGCGCCAAGCCATGGCCGCCCATCCGGACTTGGTCGCAGGCGAGGGGCGGGCCTGTACCGCGCTGATGCGCGCTGCCCCGGGTGTGGCCGTCAAAACCGGGGCAGAGGCTGTGTTCGTTGCGATCCTTCCCGAACAGGACCGAGGCATCGCCGTTAAGATCGTGGACGGTGCAACTCGCGCGTCCGAGGCTGTGATTGCAGCGTTGTTGGTCCGCCTAGGCGTTTTGGACGCAGCGGACCCCGTTGCCCGGCGTTACACCCACGGGCCCCTGACCAATCGCCGCGACTTGACGGTGGGGCATATGCAGGTGGCCCCGTCGCTGCTGGCCTAGTCGTCCCCTTCCAAGCGCATGCTCTCGGGGCACATCGCATCGAGGGCTGCGCGCAATTCCGCCTTTTTCAGGGGTTTGGTCATATAGCTGTCAATGCCGGACTGTAGAATTTGCGCATCATCCCCGTCCATTGCATGGGCGGTCATCGCCATGATGGGCGTGTGCGGCAGGCCCAGTTCTGCTTCGATCTGGCGGATGGCGCGACTGGCCTCCATCCCGTCCATCTCTGGCATAGAGATATCGGTGCAAATCACATGGGGACGGAGGGTCTGAAACGCCTCCACCGCCTGTGCTCCGTTCTCGACGATGGTCAGATCAATGTTGAGGCCCTTGAGCATTTTCCGAAAGACCAACTGATTGGTCTTGTTGTCCTCTGCTGCAAGCAGACGGATTTTTGTATCTGGCTTGCGTGCTTCAACAATCTCCTCCGCCAAGTCGCCCAACGTCTTTCGTAGGGCGTGTGTCGAGAATAACGGCGGAAGGATCGGGATGCCTTGGCCTTTCAAGGGCGGGGGCAATTGGCTGGAATGGCCCACGAATAGCATAGCTGCATCCGTTTGTGGTATGACGCCGGCCTCTTTGCCTACGATCAAAATCTGGGCGGCCTCTGGTTCGACACATTCCAAGCCAAGTCCTTGTGCGTGCGCTTTCAGAATTGGATATTGTTCTTGGGGAAGGCCAATGGATGAGATGCGACAGCCGGAAAGGGCGATTGTGTCGGGTTTGTCCTCTGCGTGATCAATGCCAAGTGGCAGCGTGACCGAAAACGTCGTGCCGGTGCCTTCGACGCTCGACAAATTCAATGTCCCGCCCATGCGTTCGGCCAGTCCTTTCGTGATGGCCAAGCCCAGACCCGTACCTTCAAACTTGCGGTTTTTCTCGTCTTCCACCTGACTGAATTCTTCGAAAATCGTGGCCTGCATGTCCGGCGCAATACCGATTCCGGTATCTTTGACGTGAATGGATACCAAACGCCGTCCTTCTGCATCGTGACCGCCCATTTCGACTGACAATGTTACGTGCCCCGCCTGCGTGAATTTCACAGCGTTGCCTACAAGGTTGGTCAGGATCTGACGCAATCGCCCGCGATCTGCGACAAAGCCCGTTGGCGCGCACATCGGGTAGTGGAACAAAAAATCCAGCCCCTTTTCCTCGGCCGCTGGTTCGGACAGGCGCATCACCTCTAGCATCAAATCCTCTAGGTGCAGCGGTTCGGAGCGGAAGTTGATTTTCTCCGCCTCCATCTTCGAAAATTCGAGGATGTCGTTGATAATCACCAGTAGGGATTCGCCCGAGGACCGAATCGTTTCCGCATAAAGGCGCGCCTCTTCATCCAGATCAAAATCCATCAGCAGATCGGCCATGCCCACAACGCCGTTCATGGGGGTCCTGATTTCGTGGGACATCTTGGCGAGGAAGGCGGACTTGGCCTTGTTGGCGGCCTCGGCGGCATCGCGCGCCTCGGTCAGCTGCGCCTCACGTTCCATGGTGCGCGTGATATCTGTGACCATGCTGACCATGTCGCCATCGTCGGACAGCTGATCCTTCAGCCGCATGAACCGCCCGTCAAATAGGCGAATGGTCATGTCGGGTATGAGGTCCTGTTCCCACCGCTGGATCATCGTGTCGATCCAATCCTCTGAGTCCGTTTCGCCGATATCAACGATGCCTTCGTCCACCATAATTTGCAGGATCAGGTCGTAGGGCGCGCCCAGGCCAACTTCTTCGTAATCGCGGAAGAATTGCATGTAGTGGCGGTTGGCCGCTACCAAGCACCAGTTTTTGTCGAACAAAGCAAATCCGTCGTCGATGGATTCCAGCGAATCCCACAACCGGCGTTCCGCCCGTTCGGCCTGTGCTGTGGCGATGTTGAGGTCCGCCAAAGCCTGTTGATTTTGTCCGGCAAGCTGTTGGTTTTCCTGCTGTTGCAGAGACACCGTATCCGTCAGCTTGTCCGCATGGGTCGCAAGCTGGCGATTGGCGTCGTACAATTCGTCAGACTTTTGGGCCAGCAGACGCTCTGCTGCCAAACGCTTGCGCCGTTCGCGCGCAAGCCTGTCATCTTGGGCCGGGTGGGACATGGATACTCTCGGACTATTGCGCTACCAGATGCGCAGATAACCGTGAATCCAAGTTTAATGCCGTGCAGATTCCTGCGCGATCAGTTCAGATCAAAATGCAGCGGGTATTTGCCCCCGTCCCATGCACCGAACAAATCAGGGATGTCGGGATGGGTCACAGGTTCGCCGGTGGGATCAATCACAAGGTTCTGCTCTGACACATAAGCCACGTAATAGCTTTCCTCGTTTTCGGCCAGCAGGTGGTAGAACGGCTGATCCTTGCGGGGGCGGGCGTGTTCCGGGATCGCATCGTACCATTCTTCGGTATTATTGAAGACAGCATCAATGTCGAACACCACCCCGCGAAAGGGGTGCTTTTTGTGGCGCACGACTTGACCGAGCGTAAATTTAGCTTGGGTTTTCAGCATTGCGCCTCTCCTTGACATCTTCCTAGCCGCCTGCGACGCCGCTTGTCTAGAAGCGCTGCCTTAAATGGTCGGAAACAGATTGTGAACCTTGTCCTTACAGTCCTCGAAATCACCGCGCCGGTGTTCCTTTTGGCGGGGGTGGGGTTTGCATGGGTGAAGGCTGGGTTCGATTACCCGGTCGAATTTGTGACCCGCCTCGCCATGACCCTTGCGATCCCCTGCCTGATCTTTGTGGCACTGATGACCACGGACATTGATCCAGGTGCATTGTCGTCGGTCGCGCTGGCGTCCGTGGTGGCCTACCTTGCGCTGAGTCTTGTGGCGTGGGTCGTGGTCAAGGCCTTGCGGCTGGACCTGCGCACCTTCATGGGGCCGCTGATCTTTGGCAACACCGGCAACCTTGGCCTGCCTGTGGCGTTGTTTGCCTTTGGAGATCTGGGGCTAGGGTTCGCGGTGGTGGTGTTCGCGGTCTCGGCCATCTTTGTGTTTACGTTGGGCGTCTGGCTGGTGGCGGGCGAGGGGGCGTGGGGCAAGGTGCTGCGCGAACCCATGGTGCCCGCGACCCTGCTGGGCGCGTTGTTCCTGTGGCAGGGGTGGCAGACGCCGACGTTCCTGACAAATGCCTTGGGCCTGATCGGGGACATGGGGATCCCCCTGATGCTGATCACACTGGGCGTGGCTGTGGCCCGCCTGACCCCCGGCGACGTAACCCGAGCCATCTGGCTGTCAGCCCTGAAAGTCGTTGTTTGCGCGGGACTGGCCTATGGCATCGGTACGTGGTTTGGCCTGCCGCCCGTGCCCCTTGCCGTGCTGGTGGTGCAGCTGTCGACGCCTGTGGCAGTGACGTCTTTCCTGCTGGCGGAAAAGTACGGCGCGGACAGTGACGCGGTGGCGGGGCTGGTCGTGATTTCGACCCTGATGTCCATTGGCACCATCCCGCTGACACTGGCCTTCTTCGTCTGACCGTTTTCAAGGGCGCGCCAATGCGCTATGATACCGCCAATAATGAACCCCGAGCAGGTCACCACATGAAACGTTTCTTTATGCTAGCCGCCGTGCTGGTTTTGTCCGCATGCAGCGGCGGTCCCGGCAAGGCCCCCAGGAACCTCGACAACGCCTGTTCCATCCTTGAACAGCGCCCCGGATACCTGCGCGCCTTCAAAGCCGCCGAGCGGAAATGGGGCGTTCCGGTCCATGTCCAAATGGCCTCTATGTATCAGGAAAGTAAATTTATTTCTGACGCGCGCACCCCGTTCCGCTACACCCTTGGCGTGATCCCTACAGGCCGTCAATCCAGCGCATTCGGCTATTCCCAAGCCCTTGATGGCACGTGGGAGGAATATAAGCGCGACCAAGGCAAACGCAGCGCCCGCCGGGACCGGATCAAGGATGCGACCGACTTTATGGGTTGGTATAAATACCAAACATTCCAAGATCTTGGCATTCCACTGGACGACGCACGCAACCAATACCTTGCCTACCACGACGGGCGCACGGGATACCGACGCGGCACGTGGAAGCGTAAGCCGTGGCTGATCCGCGTTGCAGGTGAAATCGCTGCCCGCGCGGATCGGTATGAACAGCAGTTGGCCACCTGCCGCGTCCGCCGTTGACCACTTCCCGGGGTGTCCAAAACCGCAACAGTCGGTGTGCACCCCGTACATACACGGCCACACTCTTAGCGCTGGGCCGTCAACCTTTGCGGGACATCGCAGCCCTCGAGACGTCCATCACCCGGCTCGCTCAGACGACGACCTGTCGTCAGTGATCCCCTTCGCACATCCCATGATCCGCCAAAGCCGCCAGCAGCGAACAGGCATCAGACGAGCGATCGCCGTCACAGGTCTGCGATATGCGCGCCAATTCGTGCTCCAGCGCCCGCAGTTTGGCGATCTTGTGGCGTACGTCTTGCAACTGGTCGCGCGCGATATCGGTCGCCTTACGGCAAGATCGGTCGGGCGTATTTTGCAGGTCAATCAGCGCGCTAATGGAGGACAGGGCAAAGCCCAGGTCTCGGGCATGGCGCACGAACAACAGGCGTTGCAACCCATCTGGCCCATACCTGCGCTGGTTGCCAGCCGTGCGTTCGGCGGCGGGCAGTAGGCCAGCGTTTTCATAATAGCGGATCGTCGCAACCTTGACCCCAGTGCGCCGGGACAGCTGACCGATAGAAAGCATAGAAACCTCTTGAACCTCTAGTGACTAGAGGTCTTACACAAGGTGCATCGTGATACAAAGAAAGGTTTTCCGATGTTCGAGATGTTGCAGGCCCATGGGCAGACCCTGTTTTGGATTGGCATGTTGATCGCTGCGGGCACCCTTGGGGCCATTGTTTGGTCCATCGCTGTGCCCGCCCGCCGCTTGTGGCCCCCGAAACGCTATACCCGGCTGACACCCTTTATGGTTTGGGTGCCGACGTTTGCGCTGTTCGGGGTGTTGCTTGTGCTGGGGATCGTGGGATGGGGCGCGATGGATTGGCCCGGCGCGGTCCGTTACACGCTTGGTCCTGTGTTGCTTGTCCTTGGCCATCTCGCGGTCTGGACAGAGGTTGCGCGGTTCGGTGTGCCACAAACGGGGGGTGCCGTGGGTCTGTTGCGGGTGCAGGGTCTGTACCGCTATTCGCGCAACCCGCAGTATGTTGCAGACACCATGATCGTGCTGGGGTGGATCGTTCTGTGTGCTACGCCTTTGGTTGTGGTGTTGGGTGCGACCTCGATCCTTGTTCTGATCGCCGCCCCCTTCGCGGAGGAGCCTTGGATGGCTGACACCTATGGCACGCCCTACCTTGCCTACCGGTCCAAGGTCCGCCGATTTTTCTAGCCTGATGTGGGTGGGGGCGGCTGTCGGGCTACGTTTTGCCAAGCATCCCATCCCACAGGTCGCCCATGTCTGCCCTATCCCTTTTGACCAATCGTAACTTCGCCAGTCTTCTGGCGGCCAACACCATATTGGGCGCGGCGTTTCCGGTGCAGCTGATTTTGGGTGGCTTGGCGGGGTTGGCGCTGGCACCTGATCCCGCGTGGGCGACCGGGCCATCCTCGGTGCAGACTTTGGCGGGCCTTGTGGCCGCTGCGCCGTTCTCCCTTTTGATGGGGCGGATCGGGCGGGCGGCGGGGTTTGCCCTTGGGGGGCTTTTGACGATCCTGGGCGCGGTTCTGGCCGTTCAAGCCGTCTTGACCCAGAATTTCACCCTTCTGTGCGCGGCGCATTTCCTGATGGGCGCGGGCTGGGCGGGGTTCCAGTACTTCCGATTCGCCGCTGGTGAAGTCGTCGCCCCCGCCTTGCGCCCGGTGGCCATCTCCCTGATGCTCAGTTCCCTGTTGGTCGCCGCCTTGCTGGGTCCGCAGATCTTTATCTGGACCAAGGACGCGCTGGACCCCGTTGCCTTTGCCGGGGCTTATGGCGCCGTCGCAGTGATCGCCACGCTGGGGGTGCTGCCCCTGGCCCTGACCCGCATCCCCCAGCCCAGACGCGCGCCCCGGGACCCCAGCATCAGCCGCTTGGCCGCTCTGCGCCGCGCCCAGGTGCGCCGGGCCGTGGGTGTGGCGGCGGTGGCCCAAGGGGTGATGGTGTTCCTGATGATCCCCACGCCCATCGCCATGATCGGTTTTGGGTTCACCGAGACCACGGCCAGCGACGTCGTTCGCTGGCACATCGTGGCCATGTTCGCGCCCAGCTTTTTCACGGGCTTCCTGATTCAACGGTTCGGGGCGCAAACGATCGCATATGTGGGCCTGTCCCTGATCGTGCTGGCCGCCTTGGGCGCGGCGACGGGCCTATCTGCGCTGCATTTCTACGGCGCGCTGATCGTGCTGGGCCTAGGCTGGAATTTCGGGTTCATCGGCGGCACCACCATGCTGGAGGCGGGGGTGTCGGACAAAGAAAAATCCGCCGTGCAAGGGGCCAACGACACGATTATCGCGCTGGTCTCGACGGTGGCCGCCTTTGCTGCGGGGTCCGTGGTCTCGGGCTTTGGCTGGGCGGTGCTGACGCTGATCTCGGCGGGGATGGTGGCCACGGCGCTGGCGGTCCTTTTGGCCGGGCGGCGCGGGCCTTTCCGGGGGTAGCCTCGCTTCATTGGGTCAAAAATACCCAAAAAAACCCCCACCGGACTTGGGCAGTCGGCGGGGGTGAAGTGGCGCGTGTCCCAAAGATCGGGCGACACGCGCTGGCGGTAAACTTTTTTGACTTTGTTGGAGCGGGTGTACTTGCCCTTACATCTCCGCCCGAATTTGTTGGCGCAGCAGGTCGATGGGCACCTTTTTGCCCTCGGACCTATAGCACCAGTACGTCCAACCGTTGCAGCTTGGCGCGCCTTCCAGCGCGGCGCCGACCTGGTGGATCGATCCTTTGACGTCCTTGCCCACAAGGGTGCCATCCGCGCGGACTTTGGCGCGATAGCGACCGTTCATGGAATACAGCTCTTCGCCCGGGCGCAGCATGCCGCGTTCGACCAGTTGGCCAAAGGGCACACGGGGTTCCGCGCGTTTGGAGGTGCTGACCTCAAGCGCCTCCTTGTCGAACTTGCGCACCTTGGCAAGGCGGCGCTCGGCGACGGCGCGATAGCCCGCCTCCCGCTCGATCCCGATGTAATCGCGACCCAGCATTTTCGCCACAGCCCCGGTGGTGCCTGTTCCAAAGAACGGGTCGAGCACGACATCGCCGGGGTTGGTCGTCCCCACCAGCACGCGGTGCAGCAGGGCCTCTGGTTTCTGCGTCGGGTGGGCTTTGTCGCCATTGGCGTCTTTCAGACGCTCGTGTCCCGTGCAGATCGGAAGGGTCCAGTCGGACCGCATCTGAACGCCCTCGTTGAGGGATTTCAGCGCCTCGTAGTTGAAAGTGACCTTGGATTTCTCGGTCTTGCCGGCCCAGATCATTGTCTCGTGGGCGTTGGTCAGGCGTTTGCCGCGAAAGTTGGGCATGGGATTGGTCTTGCGCCAAACCACGTCATTCATCATCCAGAACCCCTGGTTCTGAAGTTCCGCACCGACGCGGAAGATGTTGTGATAGCTACCGATGACCCAGATCGCGCCGTTCGGCTTCAACAGGCGGCGCGCGGCGGACAGCCAGGCGCGGGTGAAGGTGTCATAGGCCATGAAGCTGTCGAACTGGTCCCAATGGTCGTCGACAGCGTCGACTTGGGAATTGTCCGGGCGATGCAACTGCCCTTTCAGTTGCAGGTTGTACGGAGGGTCCGCAAAGATCAGGTCGATGGAACCCTCGGGCAAGGAATTCATGCGATCAATACAGTCGCCATCCAATATCTTATTGAGCGGCAGCGCGTTGACTGCCGGTGTCGATCTTTGTGCCATGTCTGCCTCATTACCGCCGGATCATTGCCCGTGCTTTGTTATTGAGACCACCATGACGGGTTGAGGATTCGCGGTCAAAGCCGGGAATGGGGCGAAATTGGGCCTTATTGCGGCCACAAGATGTTGTGGATAGGTCTAAAGCTTCTACGATGATGTGGTGTCACGCCCATTGTTTCCAATCCGGCACGGTGTGTTGCCGTGCCGTAGCCTGCGTTCGTCTCCCACCCGTAGCCGGGGAACTGTTGCGATAATGCCACCATGCCTTTGTCCCGCCTTGTTTTCGCCAAAACAGAGGCAGCCGCGATGGACAGGGATCGGCTGTCGCCCTTGATAAGCGTCATCGCAGGGCAGGGCAGGCCCCGGGGCAGGTCGTTGCCGTCAATCAGCAGGAAATCGGGGGTCTGGGGCAGGGCGTCTAATGCGCGGCGCATGGCAAGATGGGTGGCCTGACGGATGTTGATCCGGTCAATCTCTTCCACGCTGGCCTCGCCGAACCCGATGTCAGCCACGGCGTGCAGGGCCTCGGCCATGGCTTCGCGTCGCTTGGCGGACAGCTTCTTGCTATCGGTCAGGCCTTCGGGGGCTACGCCATGCAATCGCACGGCACAGGCCACCACGGGACCGGCCCAAGGCCCACGTCCGACCTCGTCCACCCCCACAACATAAGAGGCGCCCCTTGCGGACGCCTCTTGTTCATATCTCAGATCAGGCATCATGCCTTTGGTGTCGGCCAAGTCGGGTGCCCATGCAAGTCTTAGCCGCGCACCCAGCCTTCGTTGCGCAGGCACTTTGGGCGGTACAGAAACCGCTGGCCACGGTCCGTGCGCACCTTGCGCAGACAGTTGGGCGGTAGGGTCCCGGCCCGTTGCACGTTGTTCTGGGCACAGCGCGCGCCAAAGCCCCGGATCACCTTGCCGTTGCGGTTCACCACTTCGCGCAGGCAGCGGGCGGGGATCACCTTGCGGTGGCGGGGCTTGTGCACTTGGTGGCCGTAGGACTGACGGGCGGTGACCGTAGTCTTGCCATCAGCCTTCGCCGCCTCGGTCAATACATAGAGCAGGGCAAGCCCCCCCAGAACCTTGGCCACATCCCGCCCGTCAGCGGCGGCGGGCAAAGTGAAAGTGGTCAGGGCAAGCGTGGCGGACAGCGCCATGGCGGTCAGGTGTCGAAACATCGGTGCATCCTTTCGGGTTTGCAGGTTGGATGCCTAACCGTGGCCGCGTGGGGCGATGTCGCTCAATATCGGGGGGCGTTATCGGATAACAGCGCCAGCTTTAGGCTGCTTTGCGCAGGATCGCGTCAATGCGGGTCAAAGCAGCGTTGCCTACGGCGCGAATCTTCACATCCTTGAACCCGTTGTTGGTGTCCACATCCCGGAACACGCCCTGATCCAGCGTCGCGCGCATCTGGATCGTGGACTTGAGCGCCTTTGCGATCAGAATGCGGCGCTTGGTGGTGTCTGCTTCCGCTGCGGCGGCGCCCAAGGCGGCGTCAAGGCCGGGGTCCAATTTGGCCAAGTCGTTAGCCAGCGCCTTTGTCTTGGCGGGCAGGTCGGGCAAGTCCAGATCGGCACAGGTCGTCAAGATTGCGGCCTGTAGTTGCGCCATCTGCGCTGTCATTGCCTTGCGGGAGGCATCCCAGATTTTGCGCGCCTCGAACAGGTGCGCAATTGCGGCAGTCTGGGTGTCAGTCGGCGTCTGGGTGACCGCAAGTTTCGCCAAGGCTCCTTGGATCTGTTTCAGCCCGGCCGTCGAGGTGCTGCCTGCCGCAATGCCCTGATCCACCTTGTCCATGGCCGCCATCAGCCTCGGTTTGGCGGGGCCGTCTGGCAGGGCGTCGATCCGTCCGCGCAGGGTCGCTGCGGCCTTGGTCAGTGCGGCGTCGGACACGGCGCTGCCTTGCGCCTTGGCGAGTGTCGCAAGGGCCGCCTCGATTTGGTCAAACCCTTTGCGGGCAGCGTCGAGGTCTTGGGATTGCAAGGCTTTCACAGCTGTCTTGAAGTGCTGCAACAGGCGCGCCTGTGCGGGGCCCTCGGTCGCGGCAAGAGCCGTTTGGACCTGAGTGGCCCGGGCACGTAGGGCGCTTGTATCCGGCGTTGTCTCCTCGCGCGCTGCGGCAGTTTCTTCCACTGCCATGTCCAGCAGGTCCCCCTCGGCGGTCAGGACGCGGATATCCATGATCACCTTCTGCGCGCGGAAATACAGTTTCAGACGCTTGGCCAAGGCAGGCAATTCGCGCAGACAGGTCAGGGTGATCAACTTGCCTTCCACCGCGCAGGTGCCGAAGGCGTATTTGGTGCCGGGCGATTCGGCGTTCAGTTCACGCCCCAGGTTCTTTGGCGTCTTTTTGCGGTGCATGGCGAACACGTCTTCGTCCGCCGAAGGTCCGTAGCAATAGGCGAAGGACAAAGGTTTCATGCGGGCGAGCTTTAGATGCTTTTTCAGCTCTGGCCCGGTCAGGATGACGTCATCGGCCATCGGGGTCCTTTCGCGTGCGGATCAGCGGAACACCCCGATCCCGCCACCGCCCGTATTCAGGCGAGGCCGTGCAGGAGCCGCCGGGGCGGGTGCGGGCGCTGGTGCCGGGGCAGAAGCCCGTGGCGTTGTTGTGCGTCGCGGGGTTGTGGCGCGCACCGGGGCCGCCGCGACCGGTGCGGTGCATTGGACGTCGCCATTGATCAGGATGGCGCGAAACAGCGATGGCGTGGGGGCCGGGTCCGACCAGTCCACATCGTCCAGTTCGTCGAAATACTCCCCCACTGACCGGCGAGAGCCCGGTCCCCAAGCGCCATCAATCCCGGAACGGTAGCAATTCATGCGCGCCAGTTCCGTTTGCAGAACGCGGTTCAGCTGGCCTTGTTCGGGGTCAAGGTGCCCCTCTTCCACCAGTTGGCGGAACAATTCGGGGTTTGTTTCGCGCAGGGTCGCGCGCGCCTCTAGGTCATCGAGGTCAAAGCTGATTTGTTCCACCGTGGCAGGAAGCAGGGTTTCAATGCCAAACGACGCCTCGTCCCCCGCCTCGATGGTGCCAAGGATGATGGACGGCTGGGGCCGCCCCGCCGCCGTGACAGAGGCGCGAACTATACCTGAGCCCAAGCCCGCAACGGAGGGTGCCCCGGCTGGTACGTTAAGCGTGGCCAACACGATGTCGCCATTGTCCGGGGCAACGTCTATGACCAGCGGTTCTATCAACAGTCCCTGCGCCTGCGCGCCAACGGACAGCCCGACCGACATGGCAATCCATGCGCCAAAGCGGGTCAATGCGGTCATGGGCCGTGAGTTGCGTGGCATTAAAACGATCTGCTCTAACTACAATAACAGCAGCATAGCGCGCAAAAACGCGATCTCGCAAGCCTGTCGCCGTTAGATGCTTGGGGGTGTCCTGCCTCCGCACCACAATATTTAGACGGTCGGCGGCATTTGTTGCAAAAATCGCGCAGAATTTTATGGGGCATGCAATCCGAGGGTGAAAATGCGGCTTAAGTCTGTTATCGTTCTCAAATGATTAGAGCAGCATCCATTTCATTAGCACTTATCGCGACCTCCGCCGGGGCGGGCCTTGGACTGTCCGCATTGCACGAGGCACGTTTGGGCTCGGCTCCGCAATTCGTGACGACGGGTAATGTCGAACCCACACAAAGCGGCTTTATGATCCCCACATTTGCACCGACCCTTGTGTCGGCCCCCGCTGGCGCGGCTATCGCGCCCTCGGCCTTTGAAATTGCACAACCGCTGACGGTGTCGATGCGCCCCGTGAAGCGCGGCGCACCCGCCCAAGTGGTTGAGGACGCACCGATGTTGGCTGTCGTGGCCGCACCCGCGCGCACGTCCAACACGCTGCCGCACAGGCCCGTGGCAACCGCGCCGTCCTATGTACCGTCGTTCACCGCACTTGAAACAGTTGTGGCTACGTCTGGCAGCGCGATGGCACTGTCGGCACCGATGCAGCCGGATTATCTAGTTGGCGTCTACCGCTAGGTAACGCAGGGTCAATGAACGGTTGACTTGCCGCGAACGAACGCTCCACAGTGAAGGGTGTATAGATTGCCCTCACTTTTTTAAGGAGCCTCCTATGGGACGATTTTCCGTTCTGGTCCTTGGCCTTTTGGCCACGATGGCCACCGGCGCACAGGCGCAAGATCAATCCGGCATCTCTCTGGAGTTGAACCGCGCGACTGCGACGGATTCGGGCGGGTGCCAAGTCGTGTTCTTCGGCAACAATCAACTTGATACCGACTTCAGCGAGGTCACTTGGCGCTTGGCAGTGTTTGATGCTGATGGCGTGTTTCGCAACCTTTTGGCCCTGCCTCTTGGCGCGCTGAGTTCCGGCAAACGCCGCGTGGTGCAGTACAATCTGCCCACCGCCTGCACCGATCTGGGCGAAATCATTGTGAATGATGTAGCCATGTGCGAAATGGCGGACGCTCCCGGCGAAACCAGTAGCGCATGTTTGGACCAATTGACGGTTACAACCCGTACAGATATCGCCTTCGGGCTCTAGGCGCGCGCGGCGCACGATCAAAGGTCAGCACATGTCTATTTTACAAATCGCCTCCTACGGGATCTATGGTCTGCTTGGGATCTTGTCGTTCTTTGCCCTTGGCGTGGGTTTGTTCAAAGTTGTTCAGTTCGCGCGCATGGGTGTGGGCAAACGTGCAGCGGCGGATAAGATTTTGGATGACTGGCTGAATGGTCGCGTCGATCAAGCCATCGCGGCGGCGGGTGAACGTAAGTCTGTTCTGGCACGTATTTTGCAGGCGGTCTTTTCCGGTATTCAAGCCCGCCCCACCGATGTCAGCTATGCCGAGGAACTGTCGCGTCAAACCGCGATCATTGAATTGGCCACCATGAGCGAGCGAATGCGCTCGTTGGACATGGTCGTGCAGGCGGCACCGATGCTGGGCTTGCTGGGTACCGTGGTCGGTATGATTGACGCGTTTTCGGTTCTGGCTGCGACCGAGGGGGCAGTTGATCCCACGGGTCTGGCGGGTGGCATCTATGTCGCGCTATCCACAACGGCGGCCGGTCTGGTCATTGCGCTGGTTGCCTTCTTCATAGCCACATGGCTGGAGGGAAAAATTGACCGGGAGCGCAACATGATCGAGGCGCTGATGTCGGCGGCCATCCACGGGCGCGTTGATCCCAACGCAGCCAAGTAGGCCCCGGCATGAGCGGCCGCCGCGCCCCCTTGCCAGAGCGTCCCAGACGCTATCGCTTTGCACTCACGCCTCTGGCGGATGCGATGTTCCAGCTGCTTATCTTCTTTATGCTGTCATCTAGTTTGACGCCCTATTCATTGATCACCCTGCAAAGTGCTGCCCCCGAGATGGATGTGTCCGAGGATGAAGCCCCCTCGGGTGGCAACGGGGAAGGTGATGGTCCTGCTGCCGATGCGCAGACCCCCACGATCTGGACCGTGGGTCGGGACAGCGTTTTGACGGCGGGCGAGACGTTTCGCATGGATCAATTGGTTGATCTGGCCGACGCTCTCGGATCGCAGGCGGCCCCCGCGTCGCTTGTGCTGATCGTGCGCGAGGATGCCCGGATTCAAGATGTCGCCACCGCCCTTGAGGCACTGGAACGTGCTGAAATCTCGGGCGTACAAATCACTAAAGAAGGGGGCCGCTGATGCGCAATTCTCGCCTGCCCTCTCGCCGCCCGCCGCAAGGACTGGACAGCTCCCTGGCAATTGTGAACATCGTACTGTTGTTGATCTTTTTCTTCATCGCCACGGGATCGATCCTGAATTCCCGCACGGTCGAGGTGGCCCTGCCAGAAACCACGGAATTGCCGCTAGACCTGTTGCCTAAGCCGCTACTGACGGTCTCGGCCTCAGGTGACATGACCTTGGATGGTGAACCGTTCGAGACGGGCACCTTGGCAAGCCTACTGCTGGACAGTCCAACATTGCACGTTCTGGCCGACCGGGATTTGTCGGCGGGCACTTTGCTGGACATGTTGGATGACGAAAACCTTGTGGCCGTGGCCGTTCGCCTGGTGACGCTGCACAGCAAGGAAGAGGCCACACCATGAGCTTTCTTCCATATTCCGGTTCCGACAATCCGGTGTGGTATGGGGCCATGGGTTTGTCGACGGCGACGCACATTGGTTTGGGCGTCGCATTGGTTGTCTCCGGCAGTCTGGCCCTGAACCCCGTCGCGTCCGAGATCGAAAGCAGAGAGCCGGAGTTTCTGGTCACGCTGGAAATTCTGGATGCAGAGGTGATCGAAGACACCCAACCCGTGATTGACGACCGTATCCCCGAAGACGCCGAAGAGATGCTGCCAGAGGTCGAAGACTTGGCCGTATTGGAGCCGGAGGCCGAAGACCTTGCCCAGCCAGAGGCGCTGGAGCCTGAACCGGCCCTAGATCCGGTCGAAGAGGTTTTGCCCGAGCCTGAAGTGTTGGAGCCCGAAGTCGCAGAGGTGACCCCATCGGAACCCGAGGTGTTGCCGGAGGTCGTTCCCGAAGCATTGCCCGAGGTCACAGAATTGGCCGAAGTGGTGCCAGAGGTGCTGGACCCGGAACCCGTTGTGCCAGAAGTCCTCGCACCGGAGCCTGAGGAGCCCGACACCCTTGCCATCACCGACTTGATGGAAATCGAAGAGATTGTAAATCCTCTCGCCGAAGGCGGCGGCAGTGCGCCTGAACCCGAAATTTTGCCCCAGGCAGAGGATTTTGCGGCTCTGATCTTGCCAGAACCGGAACAGCCCGCGGCAGACGAAACCGTTTTGGCCCCCGAGCCGCAGCCCGTCATCTTGGAAGAGCCTGAGGAGGTCGCACCGATCCTTGAGTCCGGTGAGATCATCGAAGAGGTACCAGAGGCCGCGCCGGTGCCTGAAGTTGTCCCTGAAATCGAGCCTGAAGCTGAACCCGAGGCACCCGCCGTCCCGCAAGTGGCGCGGGTGGCAAACCCAACCGCGTCTGATGTTGCAATCGGTGCCCTGTTGCGCCGTATCCGGGCGACACCGGATGTACAGTGTACACTCGCCCTTCCCCGCCGCGCCTCGACCGGGGCCGGACTGTCTTTGATTGGCGCGGATGATGCGGCGCTAGAAGAACTGGCCACCCGCATCGTCGAAGGCCTAGAGAGCGAAACCGCCCAGTCGCGCGAGCTAATCGATGGCCGCCAATGTGCTACCCTTGATGCCCTGCGTCAGGCGGAAAGCTACCCGGCCAGCCGCCTTGGGCTTTCGTTGGACAGCACAACCTTGTCCAGCGGCGATACCCTGACAGGCCGGGTGCTGGGTGCAGATGGGCTGTTCCTGACCCTGATGGTGATTGACGATAACGGCGTAGTCCAAAATCTTGGGCCCTTCGCGCAGATCGCCGACGGCGTCCCGACGTTCGAGGCCCCAATTGCCCGCGCCGGGGGCCAACGCGAAACCCGCCAGATCGTACTGGCCATTGGTGCCCCGGGCGCGCCGTTGAACCTGGGTGATCGTTTCGGCCTAGAGGCGCAGGAGGTGTTCGCCTCTGTCCCCGCTGACGTGCTGAAAAGCCTTGTCTTTGGGATCGCGACGATTGATGTGCGCTGACCCGGTCTAGCGGGTCAGTTCCAGATAGGCGATGTCGACCGCGCCTTGGCCATCCACCGCAAGTTCTCGGGTCAGAAGAGGCAGAAACTCCGCCGCTGAAATCCCGTCCTGCATGGCGGCCGCACGCACCAAGGCACTGTCCGAGGCGGTCGTAATAATAATGTAGACACCCGGCGTGGCCGAAGGCAGGCGGAAGGAGAACCGTCGTTCGTCCCCAATCGGATCCTCCAGCTGGCGCATCAGCGAATACATCCGCCCGTTCTGGTCAACCAAAGCGAGGAAGTTCTGCCGTCCGTTGGAACCGTGCAGTGTGCCCACGATCCCATCGTTGCGGGGGCTGACATTGGCGGACAGTGACATTTCGATAGCAGATCCGCGCGTGCCCTGGAACGTACGGGCAAAGTCCAAAACGGCGCAATAAACGTCGGGTGTCGTGCGCGTGATGACATCTGGCGTCACCCCGTATTCCGTACCGAAGGCCGCGCCTAGACTGCGCAGGGGGCCGACCTGTGGGGCGAACCCTTCGATCACGCCGGCAGATGCCCCATGGTTGCGCTGTACTGCGTAGGCGCAGCCCTCGGGTGTTGCGGTGGCAAGGAAGGTTGCGCGGCTGTCGGGAAGACGTTCCAGCCCGGCGGCGACTGCATCCTCGGGGCTTAGTACCTCGGCCTGCTCGCCTTGCATCGCGCCCATGATCTGGTCGCCAAAGACATAGAAACCGCCCGCCCCGGCAGCAATCACCACAGCCATCGCCATTACAAACCCCATGCCGCCCTTTTTCTTGGCCGCCTCGGTCAGAGCCTCTTGGGGCGCGGTGCCCGGGGCTGTGGTGACTTGCGCCCGCGATGTCATCGGCACTGCTTGCAACCCCGGAACGGCCCGGTCCTCTGCCGGTGGGCGCGTACCCCGCCGGGTCGACAGGCCCGTCAGGGCGCCGTCGAAGTCCGAAAGCTCTTCGATCACTTCCTGCATGGATTTGATCCGCAAGGCCGGATCCGGTTGCAGCATAGACGCCAGGAGATCCTGGAAGATAAACGGAATACCGGTCAGATCCGGGATCGTCATACGTTTCTGCACGGCATCCGCAATAGAACTGCCCATAGGCAGGGGCTTGCCCAAGATCATTGCGACCATCAACAGACCCATTGAGTAGACGTCGCTTTGCCCCTCGGCGTCGCCACCATACAGCCCTAGTTGTTCAGGCGAGACGTACTTCAGCTTGCCCGCAAATTCGTTTCCGATGGTCCCGTCCTTCACCGCAGAGGAGCGCGAAATGCCAAAGTCGATCAGAACAGCTTTTTCAATATCTCCGTCTGGCAGCATCACATTGTCCGGTGACAGGTCGCGGTGGACAATTCCGATCTGGTGCGCGCGGGCAAGGCCGTCGGCCAAGCGCATGGTCAGTTTGACAACCTGCCGGTTCGATAGGCCCCCATCCGTTTCCAGCTTGTCGGACAGTTTCGTCCCTTGAATGAAACCCATGACCAGCGCGTGAAAATTCATGTTCTGGTCGGGGGGGACGTATGCAAAATAGCGCACGATCGCATCATGGTGCAGCTGACGCAGGGTACGCGCCTCGCGTTTAAACATGGTGCTGACTTTGTCATCCTCGGCCATTTCTGGCAGGATCACCTTGATCGCCACAGCCTCGCCCGTACCGATTTCAACGCCCCGGAACACGCGACCCATGCCGCCTTGATCCAGCCGTTCCTCAACCCGGTACATATTGTTGATCACCGTGCCGACGTCCAGCGCGCTGAGGGGCGTTGCCGGTGCACCACCCATAGCCGGTGTTTCAGTGAAGGTCGGCGCATTGGTGGCGGTGGACGGCTCCCTTCGGCGCGGGCTACTGGTGACAATGGTGCGATCGTCATCGTCGTTCATCGGGCCACGCTGGGTTACAATGGTTTTGTCGTCGTCGCCCGGCGGAGCGGTGCGCGCCGGGGCAACCGGAGGTACTGCAACGATGGTCCGGTCACCTTCCGGGGCTGGGGCGATGCCAAAGCCATCATCATCCTCGACATGCGGCGTCGTTGCGGCGGCCTTGGCGGCTGCCAGATCAGCTGGGGTAAACATAACGGTGCGGTCCGCATCATCCTCGGCCACGGGGGGTCCACCAAACCCAACGTCATCACCTGCGGGCCCGTCTTGGCTCTGTGCCTTTGCAACAGCAGCGGAAAGTTCATCCGGGGTGAACAAGATCGTGCGATCTGGATCTTTGTCAGTCCCGGTATCGGGCGTCGTGCCTTTTGCTTGGGCAACAGCGGTGGCCAGTTCATCAGGTGTGAACATCACGGTGCGATCAGCGTCGTCGTCCACTTCTGGCGGGATCTCGCCTTTGGCTGCCGCGACAGCTGCGGCCAAATCGTCCGGGGTGAACATCACCGTTTTGTCTTCGTCATCCTGCGGTGGTTGGCTCCGCGGTGGGTCTGTTTTGTCGTCGCTCATAGGGTGCCCTCAAACTCGGGGTAGGCGCTCGCCGCCTCAAACTCCGGCAATTTATTGCGCCGGCACCGTAGCAAGATCACGGAAGTATTGTCCTTGCCGCCCCGCTCCAACGCGGTCTCGACCAGCGCGTGGCACAGGGGTTCCAGTGGACCATGACCAACTTCGCGCAAAAGGTGCGTCAATTCCGGCGCCTCGAAATACTCCGTCAAACCGTCAGAGCAGATGAGAAACACATCCGCATCCATCAGGCTGTCTTGTACCATGTCACATTCTGGCTGATCCGTGACGCCAATGGCCCGGGTGATGACGTTCTTACGGGGCCAATTCTCCGCCTCTTCTGCGGTGATCTGGCCAGTGTCAAACAGCATCTGCACTTCGGTGTGGTCCCGGGTCACTTGGGCCAACTCGCCGCCTCGAAACCGATACACTCGGCTGTCGCCCGACCAGATAGCGGCGAATTTGTCCTGTTGGATCAGCAGCGCCGCAATGGTGGATCCAATCGCTTCGCTGCCCAATTCGTCGGCCTTTTGGCGGATAATTGAATTGGCGCGGGACAGGCGTTCCAGAAAACGGGACTTCAAGTCCAGCGCGCCTGCCGGCACGCCCACGGTCTCTAGCTCTGACACGATAGTCTGGCTGGCGAAATCGCCGGCCGTGTGACCGCCCATTCCGTCGGCAACAACCCATAGACCCGCTTGGGGCAATTCAAGGATCGAATCCTCGTTCAACTTGCGCACGCACCCCACATCTGTGCGCACCGAAACCTCAAACCGATACAGCGCCTCGGACAGCATGGCGCGGCCCATCTGGCGAGGAGGATGCATCGGGGTGGGTGGCAAGGTGATGTCTTCGTTCATCGCGATCTTTCCTTTGTCGCCCCATTGAATGTCGGGCGGCGCGCGCAGCTTGGATCAATACAAGCGCGGATTGACTACAGACTGTCCCGCCAGTTCGTCGCTGTCCAGCATTTGGTGGCATTTTCGCGGTGCGCGAATGGTTTATTGCGCCAAGCGCGCTTGGATCGTGGTCGCTGCGCGCAGAGTAAAATCCGTCAGGGCCTGTGGCATCGCTTCGGCAGGGGGCCGGATGGCAAGGGCCGCCTGCACTGCCCGGGGGCTGTCGGCGCGGCTCAAAGCATCCATAGCAGCGGTCAAGGCCGACATTTGTCGAGGATCGCTGACAAGGGCCTGCCAGCGGTCGGCTTGAACCGCGTCGTTGATGATTGCGGCCTCGGTTGGATATTGCAGGCCCTGGGCTACAGTTGCAATTAGGCGGCGGGTTGAAGCGCCAAGGGTCGCCCCGGCATCCGGGGCCGGCTCTATACGGCTCAGCAGGCCGTCCCACGCCCGCGCAACGTCTTGACCGTAAAGGCGCGCAACGTCCTGCGCGATGTCGGGGTTGGCTTGGGGCGTGCGTCCCAAAACCCACCCTTCGGATGCCAAAATCTGCGGCGCACGGGTGATCGCGTCGCGCGTGACGGCGGTGTATCCATCGGGGGTCAGAAGCGGGTCTATTTCCAGTGTCCCAAGGCCCCGCCCATCGGTGACGCGAAGCCCTGCGTCCGCACCACTGGCGGCAAAGGGGCGGCGCACAGGAAGGCGCCCCCCTTGTCCCTTGCGTGCCGCAAGCACGATGTCTGCGTCGGTTAAGCCGGCCAAAGCAAGCCGCGCCCCTTCCACCAAATCGGCAGAGGCGGGCACGATGGGCGTCACCCGGCTGTCCAGTTCCAGCATGGCAGCCAGGTGCAGATTCGTGGTGCGATAGCTTTCCGCGTCTGTGGTGAATTCGGGGGCCCATGCGCGGGCAAAATACGATTGGATAGACAGATCATCGGTCGGCCCTGCCTTCGCCGTCAGTAGGTAGACCCGCAGAGCCTGATAGGCTGCGCGCCCCTCGCCGCTTGCAATCGCATCAACCAGATCACGTTCTAGGCGCAGCATCATGCGCGGGCGCAGCATCTGTTCCAGCGCGTCGGAGTAGGCCTGTACACCGGCGGCCCGAATACTGTCGCGGCGGGACAGGCCAACGTGCCAAGTCTGATCCAAGCCCGCGCTTGCTTGCCAGCCGCCGGGCGTGTCGCGCACGAGTGCCAGCGCGCCGAGGATGGGTCGGGGGCTGGGATCTGTAATCTGGCGTTGCGACAGGACCGGGGCCACGGCTGTCAGATAGGCCCTTGTCTGTGCATCCGCCGCCCGGACCAGTGAGGCGCTGACCCAAAAGCTGTTCCCTATCAGGGCCATGGTTGCCAAAGTGGCGGTGGCAATCATCCCGATCCCTGCACCCCGCAGGATGCGTCGTATGGTCAGGCGACGCGTATCTTGTCCGACCCAGCCACGTTCGGGAAACACGACCTCGCGCAGCAGGTCATGCAGAAAATAGCTGCGCCCCCGGCCTGACATGAACCCGCCAGCATTGCTGTCCCCGGCCATTGCACCGAGGATCTGGTCAAAGGGTGTGCCTTGTTGTGTGCCAGAGGTGAAGTAGAAGCCACGCAGCACGGCCTGCGCTGTGCCCTCGCCTTGAAACACCAACCGCAGGAACAGGGCCAGGTTGTCTTTCAACGCGTTCATCTGGCTGGGGAACCGCATTAGGGCATGGCGGGATGGGGTGTCCTTTTCGGATGCCATGCGCGCGGGCATTTGATCGCCGAGGCGGGCGACAAGCGTGTCGAACTCGGCTTCGACCTTTGCATGTGTTGCCTCGACGGGATTGCGGGTCTGGAAGGTAACGCCCCAGACCCCTTTGCGTGCCTTGGCGGATAGTTTGCCAAAGTACTCGCGGAACCCGGACACAAGGTCTGCTTTGGTGAACACGGCATAGACCGGCACTTGCACGCGCAATGCTGCGTTGACTTCTGCCAGACGGGAACGGACGGCGGCGGCGTGGGCGGCCAGAAGCTCATCCTCGCCGCGCATAAGGTCATCGCAGGAAAAGGCCAGCAGAATGCCGTTGATCGGCTGATCGGCGCGGGTGCGTTTGAGTTCGGTTAGAAACGCCGCCCAATCGCGCGCGTCGCTGTCTGGATCACTTTCGTGAGTGGTGTAGCGGCCGGCTGTGTCGATCAGAACCGCCTCATCGGAGAACCAGAAATCGCAATTGCGCGTTCCGCCTACTCCAGACACGCTGGCTGGCTTATTGCCGGGGAAAGCAAGGCCGGAATGGACCAGCGCCGTCGTCTTGCCTGCGCCGGGTGGTCCGATCACCACGTACCAAGGCAGCGTATAGAGTGAGGCTGACCCCTTGGATCGCTTGAGACGTGCAACGGCCTCGGCCATGCGGGCAGACAGGACGTCTCCGTCGCCTGTGTCAGTTGTCAGCTCTGCCTCAAGCGCTTGAGCCGATTTGACTTTGCTGCGGTATTGCAGCCAGCCGCTGAGGCCAAAGGCCAGCAGTGCGAGCACCGCTAAGCCTGTGCGCACGCCGGGGCGGCCAAGGTCGGATATGCCCAGCAAGGGCAAGCCGAACCAGATGACAGCCACCATCATGCACAGGCCAAGCAGGACCCATATGGCGCTGAGGGCCAGTATGAACCGCCGTTTCATTGTCCGCCCTCACGCGCAATCAGGATCTCAACCCTGCGGTTAAGGCTACGGGCGGCGGCAGTGTTTTCCTGGCTTAGCGGCCGAGAGGGGCCGATGCCTACCACCGATACGCGATCCGGTGATATCAACAGGGGACGCAGGGCATCGGCCACCGCGGCCGCACGGGCGCGAGAGAGGTCTTCGTTGGTTTTGAACACGCCAAGGCCGTTCAGCGGAATGTTGTCGCTGTGCCCTTCGATAATGATCGCACCGGGTTCGGTGTTCAGAACCTCTGCAATTGGTGTCAGAACCGGGGTAAGGTCGTTTTGCAAGTCAGCTCCCCCAGAAGAAAACTGTAACTCTCGTCCCAGACGGATGACGATGAAATCGCCCAAAGGTTCCACGGTCGCACCGATCTGTGAAAGTGCCTCTGTCACGCGGTCCAGTTGTGGGGGCGGGGGGGATGTAGGTCGCGACCGGCTCAGACGCTGCCTCGGGCAATGGGGTCGGGAACACGGGCAGTGTCAGGGCCGCGCGTTCGATCGTAATGTCACGCACCGTGGACGGGGCCAGAAGCATGTTTTGAACAGCTTGTGTTTCGCGAGTCAGCATGGTGGCGAGGCTTGCAAAAAGCACGATCACCATGGCACCGGCGACAGACGCGATCAGCCAAAGGGGGGCCATCCGGTGGCGCAGTCGATCTCGCAAGATCACGGGTGTCCAGCTATGCGAGAGGCTGGTGCCATAGTCTTGCACCTGTGACAGCGCTTCAAATGCCGCTGCACGCTTTTCGGCGACGCGAGCGGGGCCTTTGGGATGATCGCGATAACGCCCTTCGTATCCCAGCCCCAAGCAGACCAGCATCAATTCCAGCAAGGGAGCGTATTCAGCTGGGTTTTCGGTTGCAGTGCGCAGGTAGGCGAAAAAGCTTTGTGATCCGTGGTCTAGGCCAAACAGTTCCGATGTCAGAGTGCGCGCCTGATCCGGGTGATATCCGGGCATGGTTTCGCAAACATCGTCTGTCATGGCAGCAAGGCAAACCTTGGCAAGTTGCACGATATTTGGCGGTAAATTCGCCTCGGCGGCATTGCCTGCGGTCTTTTGGATAAACGATTTTGCGGCTTGGCGCAGGTTTGTGGCGGTTATTTCAACCTCGCCCATGCGCACGCGGGACAGGATGCCAAGGAAGGGGAGAGCGGTGGAAAGCAGTGGATTGCTGAGATCAGCCGAAGTCGTGGAAAGTGACAACGATTGCCGCGCGGGCTGTTCACCTCTTGGCGGCGCCTGTACTCGCGCTGCCTGTGCCGAAGCGGGTGCAGGCCGCCGGACACTTGATCGAGCCCCGGACCCCGATACGCCGCCTGTAACCATCGTCCGAAAGACGCCATCGTCCCGTGGGCTTGCGGTGGTCATGGTCGATCCGTCGTCATAAAAATCTCCGGCTGGCGCAAATTGCGGGCGCTTGAGAAACAGTGCCGATGCGAAAGAGATGCGTCAAGTTTCGTGAACTGCGCGGGCATTTCCTGAAATAGCGCTCAAAGACCTATGCAAGGGCGCAACAAGGGAAGAAAAATTCCGCTTTTGCACCTGTAGGGATTGACCATAGGGCAAGCGCATGTTGGCGTTACGCAAATTTTCGCGCGCTCGCGCGTGGCGCCTCCAATTCCGAGGCACACACATTTAAAGGACGTCCGCTATGATCAAGCTTCTTCAAACAACAGGCCAAACCGGTATCCGTCAACGCAGCTTGCGCAAGCATTGTCGCCTTGGCCGTGCAACGGAGCTTGTGTTTGTGTTGGCGTGCGGCGCAACCTTGGTTGTCGCGGACGATGTTGTGGCACAAACCCTGACATGGGATAGCGATCCAGTGACCCCTGGCTTTCAGGCCGCCGCTGGCACGTGGGACGGCACAACACCCAACTGGAGAGACACCGGACAGACGGCATTCTCCGCTGGCGCAAATGCGATCTTCAATGCTGGCGGTGCTTTCACTGTCACGATGGGGTCTGCAGTAACGGCAGGTGATCTGTCGATTACCGGTGCTGGGCAGGCCATCACGATTGACAGCATTGGTGGCGGTGCGACGCTGACGGTCAATGGCGACATCCATGTGCAGGCCGGTAGCACGTTGGAAATTACGACAGGCACAACAGGCACGCTCACCAGCGTGGCGGCCGGTGACATAACGCTGAACTCCACCTCTGCTGCGGCAGAGGTAAGCCATGGCGGCTTGGGCGATTTTACCCTGAATTCCAATGTGACGGGCAATGCGTCTAACACTGGGTCTGGCACGCTGGAAGTGTCCGCTGGCGTAGGTGGTAATCTTGTCCAATCCGGCGCCGGCACGACAAATGTCAATGGAGGCGGCTCTGTCACGGGTACGTCTGATGTGTCAAACGGGACAATGGTCGTTCAAGGCGGGATGCTGACAGGCCAGGCGAACGTTTCCGCCAACGGCAATCTGGACGTGACCAGTGGCAGCACCGGCACCGTTCAAGCCACAGGCGGCGATGTTGATATATCTGGCGGTACAGTTACTGAACTTGATCTGGACAGTGGGACCGGGCACAGCATTTCTGGCAATGGCTCGGTCACGGGCGCGACGACGATCAATAACGCAACCCTGACTCAGACCGATGCGAACAGCTCTTTGAATACTGTTGAATTGGGTGCCGGAGGTCGGTTGGACGGCAACGGCGGTGAGGCCGGAATGGCGACGAACAATGGCGGTCAGATTTTTGCCGAGGGCACTGATTTCGCCAGTTTGGTCAACAACAACGGTACGGTGCGCCTGCGCGCCGGATCTGACGTAGACGGAACAACCACAGTTGCGGCTGGCACCGTCACGCTGGATGGTGGCGCACTTACGGGTGACGCCACTGTGAATGGTGGTCGCCTGACCGTTCGCAGTGGTACGGCCGGCACAGTGATAGCCAATATGACTGGCGATGTAGACATAAGTGGCGGTACGGTCAGCATTCTTGATTTGAACGGTGGTGCGGGACACTCCCTGACGCAGAATGGGCAAGTTACAGGCGCGGTCACCATCAATGACGCGACTTTGACGCAGACTGGTACGAGCAATCTTGGTACCGATGGAACAACCCATAGCACGGTCACTGTAGGGTCTGGTGGCGTTTACAACGGTAATGCGGGCGAAGCGGGAAATGTCGTCAATAATGGTGGCACCGTGCGTGGTGCGGGCACTGACTTTGCAAGCCTGAACAACATGGCCGGTAACACGTCGGTTTCCGCCGGGACGACCGTGGATGGCACGACAACAATCGGTGGCGGCGTTGTTACGGTGAACGGTGGTGCGCTTGACGGTGCTACGACGCTAAATGGTGGTACGCTGACTGTGTCCAGCGGTTCCGCAGCGGCGGTCACCGCTGCGACCGGCGCAACGTCGGATGTCAACATCTCTGGCACCGGCAGTGTGGCGAGCCTTGATCTAAATGTGGGGACCGGACACTCAATCTCTGGCACTGGTCAGGTGACAGGTGCGACGACGATTGATAACGCGACGCTGACCCAGTCCGGCACTAGCACGGTGGCGTCCGTGGCTGTCGGCACGGGCGGGACCTACACAGCGAACGGCGGCAACGCCGGTGCAGTGACCAACACGGGCGGTACGATCACCGCTGCGGGCACTGACTTTGCGAGTCTGGACAACCAGAACGGCACAGCGGCGATCAATACGGGAACAGACGTGTCTGGAACGACCACTGTTTCCGGCGGCACAGTAACCGTTGGTGGCGGGTCTCTGACTGGTCAAGCGACGGTGTCTGGCATTGGTACGCTGACCGTAAACAGTGGGTCTGCGGGCACGGTTCAAGCCACAGGGGGTGATGTGAACGTTGCCGGTGGTACGGTTGCGGTTCTCGATCTGGATGGAGGTGCGGGGCACAGTGTTTCCGGCACTGGTCAGGTGACGGGTGCGACGACGATTGATAACGCGACGCTCTCGCAGTCTGGGACAAGCACCGTTGATACCGTGACAGTAAACGCAGGCGGCGGCTATGTTGCTGCCGCTGGTGAAGCCGGAGATGTTGTTAACGCTGGCGGCACAATCAATGCGTCGGGTACGGATTTTGCGAGCCTTGACCAACAAGGTGGAACCACAAACATTCGCGCGGGCACGGATGTCGACGGCACGACCACTGTATCGGGCGGAACTTTGAACGTGGGCGACAATGTGCAGGCGGGTGGCAACCTGATCGGCGACACAGAGGTCACTGGTAACGCTACGACAGGCGGACAGTTGAACGTAAACTCCGGCTCGACTGGGAAGATCACCGTTAACACGGCGAATGGCAATGCTGGCGATGTTGATATCGCAGGTGGTACTGTTGGCAGCCTAGAAATCAATGCAGGCACCGGAAACACGATATCCGGCGGCTCTGTAACAGGTCTTACGGACATCAATGGCGGCACGTTGGCAATGTCTGGCGGCACCCTGAACAACGTCACCAACGGTGGCAGTTTCCAAGTTCTGGACGGTGCAGGCTCTGTTAATGGCACCTTCGTGAACGAGGCGGGCGGGACCATCGACGGGACGCAGATGACGACTGGCCGCACGTTGACTATCACAGGCACCGGCGCGGCGGCGGGTACGCCGACCTTCACGCATGGCGGTAACATTACGACCGCTGCAGGCGCTCCGCTCACAATCCAAAGCGCGCAAATCCTTTTGCAAAATGGTGCCTTGTTCAATTCCACCAGCAACCTTGATGGTAACGTGATCTTTGATGGAAACATCACCAACCAAGCGGATCTGAACATCACAGGTGCGATGGCTGTAACCGGTGATATCCGTAACGAGAACACGCTGGATATCTCGGACATGCTGGACATGGCGGGCAATGACATCACCAATACAGGTGCTGGACAGCTGAATGTTGATGCCGGCGGTTCCATCACTAATGGTGGAACCCTAACGAACGAGTTGGGCGCGGACGTTACGGTGGATGCCACGACCTCTGCGACAATGACTGCGGTCAACAACAGCGGTGCAGGATCGACAATAACGGTGGACGGGACGCTTGGCGGCACGGTGACAAACTCTGCCGGGGCGCAGCTGGCCGTGAACGGGACCGGAACCAACGAAGGTGCCGTTAACGGCAACATCATGAACTCTGCTGATCTGGACCTGGCAGGTGGTGCTGCAGTCACTGGCACGATTGATAACCAAGATCTTACGGGCGCTGGTGGGACGCGCGGTGATATGGATGTCACCGGCGGCGGCATCACAACCGTGTCGGGCAACGTAACAAACGCCGGTGATCTGGACATCAACGCAAGTGAGTTGGACCTGACAGGCGCAGGCGGTACGCTGACCAACAACAACGGCGGCACTGTTACGATTGCGGGGCTTGACGGTACGCTGGACGGTGATCTGACGAATAACGTCGGCGGTACGGTCACAGTGAACGCAAGCGACGCTGGTGGTAACATGGCGACGGCCGGTATTGACGGCGCGCTTACCAATCTCGGCGGGACAGCGGTTCTACAGGACGGGTCTGTGTCGTCCTTCAATAACGCCAACGCCGGCGGGACTCGTGGTGATATGGATATCACTGGCGACTTCACGCTGGATGGGTCCTCCACCAACTCCGGTGATCTGGATATCACGGCTGGTACCACGACGCTGGCAACCGGGACGCTGACCAACCAATCTGGCGGTATTACGACAATTGCTACAGGTGCCACAGTGGACGGTGTAGGCGTTGGGCATGTGGTCAATCAAAGCGGTCTGGGCGGCACCGCTGGTCTGGTTCTTGGCGGTACGATCGCCAACGCATGGTTGGACAACCAAGCGGGCGCTATCACTGACATCAGTGGGACAGCCGCATCGGTGACGGGCGCCTCTGGCACCGGCTTCGGTATCGTGAACCGAGCCAATTCCACCCTCAATGTCGCCAATGGCACGGCTGTTGCTGTGACGAGCGGGGTTGAAAATACGGGAACCACGAACCTCGGCGGTACGGTCACCGGAAATGTGACAAACATTGGCAATATCGTTGCGCAAGGCAGTGCGGGTACGATCACCGGGGACCTGACAAACTCCGGCGTTGTCAACTTGACCGAAGTGGGGTCTGACCTGACTGTGAACGGTGATCTGACCATGACTGGTGGCAGCGTCAACATGCAGAACACCAACCCTGCAGGCGGCAATACACTGACAGTCGGCGGCAATGCCGTTTTGGCTGGCACGATCTCGGTGGATGCGGATATCTCGGGTGCTGCCGGCGGTACAGACGTGATTGCTGTGACTGGCACCGTGTCTGGCAGCATCGCGCTGGCCTTTGAGACATTCGGAACACCGGCAGACATTGGGACAGGTCTTACGATCATCAGCGGGTCTGACTTGACGGGGCTGACCTTTGCCAATGTGACCGGGTTGAATAATATTGCGCAAGGGTTCAATTACTTTGTTGGCCTGAACGGTGCCGGTACCGAAGCCTTGCTGCAGCGGACCATCAGCGGCAGCATCGCAGGTGCGGCGGCCGGTGTCGCCCTGACAGAGGGCATTATCGGTGTGATCGTAAACCGACCCACAAGCCCATACGTGGCTGACCTTGCGACAGATCCAGGTGATGATCCCTGTGGTCCTGGCGGTTGGGTGCGTGCAACCGGGGGTGCAGCAGAAGGGAATGGTTCGTTCACAGATACCACAGCTGGCCTGAGCAATAACTCCCCCGTTGATTTGTCTTATGCCGGTATTCAGTTTGGTGGCGACTTTGCCTGTTTCGGTGGGCAAGCGAACGGCTGGGACCTCGCATTCGGGGCGATCGGTGGTGTGAACGTCGGGTCTACGACGTCCAGCGAGTTGGACTTTGTAACACGTGGTGTGAACAGCACGACAGAGACGGACTTTACCCAGACCTATATTGGCGGGTACATGACCGCTGCACGGGGAAGCCTGTTTGCGGATCTGCAGTTCCGGATGGAACAGACGGATTTCGAGGCGAACGATACGCAGCTGACCGGCAATTCGAACATCTTCAGCAATACCAAGTTTTCGAACAACAGTATGACGCTGTCGGGTGCGGTTGGATACGCCATCCCAATCCAGGCGGTACAAGGGCTTAGCTTTGTCGGGACGGGTGGTTTTGCCTTTACCAAGTCTGAAACCGATCAGATCAATCTGACCAATGGTGGTAATCTGGTTCTGTCTGATCACACCAGTAAGCTGGGTTTTGTCAGTGCGACGTTGGCACGGTCTGTGCCTTTGCCTGACGAGATCAGCTTGATCAGCTACTTCGGGACGGCCACGCATTATCAAGACTTCACGGGTGACCGGACCGCTGTCTTTACCGCAGCGAATGGTAACACATCGAACCTGTCGCTGCCTAGCCTTGGTTCCTACCAAGAGGTCAGCGCTGGTGTGAACTACCTGCGTCTTCTGTCGCCGGGTCAGGCCGGTGGGCCGCGTCAGTTGAACGCCGCGGCTCGTTTGGATATGCGCAGCGGCGAAAATGTAGACAGCTGGGGTCTGACGGCGCAGGTTCGTTTGCAGTTCTGATTGCGAAGGGGCGCCACTTGCCGCCCTTTCTTTAAATTTGAAAAGCCGCGTCTCTGACCCTCGGAGACGCGGCTTTTTTGTCAAACCACTGCTGCTTGCCTTATAGCTTGCGCAGGGCCGCGCTGTAGTGGCGGCCAAAGGCGGCGGTGAAAGCATCCTGCATTGCTTGTTGCTCGTCCGCGCCGTCATCGGCCATATCAGTCCGCTCTGCCCAACGTCTGGTGAACTCATCCCAATGTCGTTTTGAGCTGCCCCCGCCGAGCAGTTTACGTCCGCTATCCCCGCCCATGATCTCTTCCGGTGCTAAACCTGCTAGCACATCTGCCAATGCAGGCTGGATCGCAGCCACCAACGCCATTTGATGTCGCCGTATATCTGACAGAGCGTTGTCGATGCCATCTGCTCCGCTCATGTAGCCGTCACGTGGGGATAGAAACAGCTCAGCAAAAACTTGATCGGCCTGCGAAGTAAACTTTAGCGGATTGTTTCGCGACGCGGTCATCATTGTACGATCTTCGTTCGAGACTTCATATTTTGCCATCTGGCGATCATGCAGCATACCTTGCACCGTCGCGATCATGACCTTAAGCGTCTCGCCTGCATTTCGGCCCAATTCCTCGGGCGACAGGGTCGGTTTCACGTCGGCTCCCAGCCCGGCCCCCTCTAGAAAGCCGCGAAGAAACGCATCGTCGTCAGACGCTTTACCTTCTGTGGGGGACGGTGAGGGCTTTGCCGACGTGATTGATGTAGCCGCGACGGGTACCGGGCTTCCGACCGGGGCATTTGCCTCCGAAAAATTCTCACCCACCGATGTTGGTTCCCGCGCGGGTTCAGGCGTTATGGATGGCTCCGCGAAAGGGTTGTCCCCCATGGACGGTACCTCTGCGGTGGATCCGTCAAATTGTTGCGGTTCTGGAATTGGCGTAGGTGCTGCGCTTGGTTGCCCAAATGGGGCGTCCCCCAAAAGATCATCCAAATCGTCTAAGGAGGGATTAGGCGCAGGCGGCACCACTGAAGCCGCACTTGCGTGTGATCCAGCTGTGGGAGGGCTGGTCACCGGTCCACTTATGCCGTTTGTACTCTCTGCAGCCCGGCGCGCCATTTCCGCAAAATTAGGTGCTTGGGTCACTGCAGACGGCGCGTGTGTTTGCCCAAGCGCGGCCGGCGTTGGCACATTTCCCGGTGCCTGTGTGGCTGGTGGCGCAGATTTCTCCTGCAGCGCTTTAAGATGGGGCGGCAGGGACATACGTCCGGTTGTTTGTGTTCCTATTTCCAGACCTGTTGAGACGCTGAGCGGCGGACTGGGAGGTTCTAGCGGGCCATCGCCCAGAAGATCATCAAACAGATCAAGACCTGATTTTTCCATGCTTGTAGGTGCGGTAGGTTCCGGGGGCGGTGGCGCGACCGGAGCGACAACAGGTTCGATTGGCGGTGGAGCGGCCACAACCGGCGCGGTAAGTTCCACGCAGATTACGTACGGACCAATTTTAATCCGATCCCCGTCGTGCAATACATGAGGTGCGGGCAATCGGCTGGCTTGCCCGTTCAAAAACGTGCCATTCGTAGAGCGGTCCGTCAGGGTATACCCGTCCTCGCCTTGGCTTATGGTCACATGGCGCCCCGAGATAAATCGGGTCGAGTCGGGCAAAACCCAATCATTTCCTGCCTTACGACCGATACTGATCTCGGGTCGGTCCATAGTGAAAGACGGAAAAACGCCTTGAGACACGACATCTTCGTTTTCGATGCGCAACTTCAGGATCTGCATGGGCCGGGGCCTCCGATAGAGTGCAGCGAGTGCGGCTGACCAACAGCTCGGTTTAAAGCAACATCATGCGTGCAAGGGCACGATCTATCATATGTTCTAGCGCGGCGGGTTTTTGATCAAGCCCCACTTGGCCCAAGGCCCGCAGGACACCGGAGCTGACAGCACGTGGGCAGCGCCAGCCGGGGACCTCTACGGGATCATTTGGCGCTAGTGGACCACCAGACCAACCCACTGCAAGCGCAAGGTACACCGCCGCAGACCGCCGAGGTGCAAAGAGGGCACGCTGCATAGTGTTCCAGCGATTTTCGGAATTGGGCATATCGATCCATTCACCGACATAGTGCATCAGTTGGACATCATCCCCGGACAAGTTTGGCAAAAGACTGTTGAGTGTCTCAACACCCCAGCCGATGGCCATTTGCGGTTCCATCGCAAAGGCGACGACTGTGACCGCATCCTCGGGCGTATTGGATGCGCGCAGCCTTGCAATGTAGGCGCGCAATGTCTCATCCATCCCTGGTGCAATCTGAACAAATTCCGCGACTTGGGGCATGCGTTCGAAAAGCGCCTGAGGCGAATCAAAGCGGGTCATGGGTGCAGGTGGCAGGGTCTTGTCCTCGCCGGCGTCATCAAAATCCACTGTCATAGAATAAATGCCTTCCCTTTCGTCAATTCTGCGCTTGTCCGCAGGCTAGGTCAATCGTTTGCGCAAGGGTTTGGTAAGCGTATTGGTAAGAATGGTTTGACTGCACAGTGTTTTTGCCGTCCTTCTAACCCTAGTCAAAAAGTAATTTTATGTTAGGGTTCATTCACGTCGCGTGACATTTCTGCGTGGCCGAGGACCATTTAAAAAAGAATAATCCAACGTCGGGGGTGACATGGACGTAGAGGCCCTTCTTCAAAGCCATGGGGATGATGAACCCAGTGGCGAAGATCTGGAATACGATCCCGTCTTTACGCAGATGGAAATTGCGGCCCAGCCCGGTGAAGAGCGTCAGGCTGGCGATGAGATTTTGCCAGGAGAAGATCCGGATTATAAGGAAGTCGTAACGCATGCTTACGACATTATGGAACGTAGCCATGATCTGCGTGCCGGCATTTTCATGGCAGAGGCGCAGTTGCGGTTGCGTGGCTTTCCAGGTTTCGCTCAGGCCACTTCGTACATCGCCGGATGTCTTACCCAGCATTGGGATACGTGCCATCCGCAGCTTGACGAGGATGATGGCGACCCAGTCATGCGAAGCAACGCCGTGCTTTCGCTGGCCGATCAAAATCGGATCATTCTCGGGGTGCGCCGCGCGCCTTTGACTGCATCGCGGATGTTTGGTGGGATTGGCCTACGCGATATAGATGTGGCCGAAGGCGTCATCGCCGCGCCCAGCGATATGGAAAATGTACTTGACCCAGCCGGTGTTGCCGCCGCTTTCCAAGATACGAATGACGATGATCTGACCGAGATACGCGATGCGGTTGCGCAGGCCCTTTCTGATGTTGAGGCGATATGTGCTGCGTTTGACGAACATGTTCCAGGACAGGGTCCTGATCTCGATCCACTGCTGAAAAATCTGCGCGCCGCTCAGGCCCGACTTGGCGGTGATCAGCCTGTCACCGAAGATGAACAGGTCGATGACGATGTCGCTGGTGCGGATCAATCCGCGCCACAAGGTGGCGGAGGAATGGCTGCTGGCGGTGGTATTCCGGGGGCGATCAACTCAACCAACGATGTGCAGAATGCATTGGATCGGATCATTTCCTATTACGAACGAAATGAACCCTCGAGCCCGGTGCCGATCCTATTGGCGCGTGCAAAAACACTTGTTGGCGCAGACTTTATGACAGTGATCCAGAACATGGCTCCAGATGGTATGGAAATGGTCCGTACCATTGGCGGCTTGAAAGATGATGACGACGACTATTGACCCACGATGCCAGTGGGGCCAGCATGGTCCGGCGGCGTTTAGAGATTGATATTGAAACGGAGAGCTAAGACATGGCGAGTTCACAAAAGTTTATTGCACGCAATCGTGCCCCTCGCGTGCAGATCGAATACGATGTGGAGTTGTATGGCGCCGAAAAAAAGGTCCAGTTGCCTTTCGTCATGGGCGTGATGTCGGACCTCGCGGGTAAATCCGAAGTCGCGCAGCCCGGTGTGGCCGATCGCAAGTTTCTCGAAATTGATGTCGACAACTTTGATGACCGCATGAAATCGATGGCACCGCGCGCAGCCTTTACCGTGCCGAATACTCTGACTGGCGAAGGGAATATGGCTGTCGATATCACTTTCGATTCGATGGATGATTTCAGCCCTGCCGCCATCGCCGCAAAGGTGGAGCCGTTGAAGGAATTGCTGGACGCGCGAACACAGCTTTCGAACCTGATGACCTACATGGACGGCAAGTCCGGTGCAGAAGACCTGATCGCCAAGATCATGCAGGATCCAACATTGCTAAAGACATTGGCCGCCCAACCTGCCCCACAGGCAGATGGCGACAAAGAGGAGTAAGTGAGTATGGCCGAACTTGAAACCGAAGCCTCCGGCGGTGCAGAAGCCACGGCATTTGGGTCCTCCGACTTTGAGAACCTTTTGAAGAAAGAATTCCGACCCAAGTCGGATCAAGCCAAGACAGCCGTTGAGCAAGCGGTAAAAACGCTGGCAGAGCAGGCATTGGCAAACACAGCTCTTGTATCTGACGACGCGTTGCGGTCCATCGAAAGCATTGTTGCAGAGATCGACAAGAAGCTGACAGAGCAAGTCAATCTGATCTTGCACCATCCTGATTTCCAACAGCTGGAAAGTGCGTGGCGAGGTCTGCATCACTTGGTGAACAACACCGAGACCGATGAGATGCTGAAAATTCGGGTCATGAACATTTCCAAAAAGGAAATGCACAAGACTCTGCGGAAGTTCAAAGGCACCGCTTGGGACCAATCACCGATCTTCAAGAAGATTTACGAAGAAGAGTTCGGCCAGTTCGGCGGAGAGCCCTATGGCTCTTTGGTTGCAGACTATCACTTTGACCACTCCCCTCAGGACGTGGAACTTCTGGGCGAGATGGCAAAAATTGCAGCCGCCGCGCACGCCCCGCTTATTACGGGTGCTAACCCAACGCTGTTCCAAATGGACAGCTGGTCGGAATTGGCGAACCCTCGCGATCTTTCCAAGATTTTTCAAACGCCGGAGTACGCCGCGTGGCGGTCCCTGCGTGAAAGCGAAGATGCTAAGTACGTCGGTTTGGCAATGCCCCGAATGCTAAGCCGTATGCCCTACGGGTCCAAAACGGACCCTGTTGAAGCCTTTGCCTTTGAAGAGGATACCGACGGTGCGGACAGCAGCAAGTACGGCTGGATGAATGCGGCCTATGGTATGGCTGTGAACATCAATCGTTCTTTCAAGGAATACGGCTGGTGCTCGCGTATCCGCGGCATCGAGTCCGGCGGTGCTGTTGAAGGCCTGCCCAGCCATACGTTTCCATCCGACGATGGTGGCGTAGATCAGAAGTGCCCAACGGAAATCGCGATTTCTGATCGGCGCGAAGCCGAGTTGGCCAATAACGGTATGATGCCACTTGTACACCGCAAAAACTCTGATCTTGCGGCGTTCATCGGTGCGCAATCACTTCACAAGCCGGCGGAATATGACGATCCAGATGCCACCGCGAACGCAAATTTGGCAGCGCGTCTGCCATACCTGTTTGCGACGTGCCGCTTCGCCCACTACCTCAAGTGTATCGTGCGCGATAAAGTTGGGTCTTACAAAAGTCGTGATGACATGCAGGATTGGCTCCAAACGTGGGTCAATCAGTATGTTGATTTCAATTCTGATACATCTCCGGAATCGGTCAAGGCGCGTCAGCCCCTTGCTGCTGCCGAAGTTGTCGTCGAAGAGGTCGAGGGTAACCCCGGCTATTATAGTTCCAAATTCTTTCTTCGACCTCACTACCAGTTGGAGGGTCTTTCTGTGTCCCTTCGCCTGGTATCTAAATTGCCGACGGAGAAGGGTTAACGCACTTCTCTACCGTGGCATACCGTTCCTGCAACAAACTTATATAAGGATTCCAATCCATGGCATTTGACGCCTTTATGTACATCCCCGGTGTAAAAGAAGTCGAAGGGGAGACCCAAGACGACGCAATGTCCAAAAAGAAGGCATTTGAAATTCTCAGCTTCGAAATTGGTGCTGAGAACAACATCAACATCGGATCTATTTCTGCCGGTGGTGGTGCTGGTAAAGCGACTTTTAAAGAACTGACTGTAACAAAGAAAACGGACACCGCATCCTGTGGTCTGTTTGCAAAGCTTTGCACCGGTAAGCACTTCGATGATGGTCACATCGAACTGCGCCGTTCTGGCGGCTCCGACGATGGATCTGGTGGCCTGTTCCTGCAGTTTGATTTCAAACTGCTCATGGTGCAGGACATCAGCTGGTCTGGTTCTGACGGTGATGACATTTGTGAAGAAACGCTGGTGTTCCAGTATGGTGCGATGAAAGTCACGTACCACGCACAGGACACCAAAGGTAAAATGAAAGAACACAGCAACGCAATGTGGAGCCGTGTCAAAAACAAAGCTGACCTCATAGTGTAGCGACGATGCGGCGCGCTTGTATCTCAAAGTGCGCTGTTTTCGGCAGACCCTTTCAGGGTCTGCCTTTCCCTTTTTCCCGAAGGAGAGCATGCGTGAACGCCGCAGAGCTACTGAAAACCGGCGATCTTGACGCCACGCTCGACGCGCTGTCGGCTATGATACGCGGGGATGCTTCGAACGGGGCACTTCGGATTTTTCTTTTCCAATTGTTGGCTGTGCGCGGCGACTGGAAGCGCGCCATTGCGCAACTGAAGGTATCCGCCGAGTTGGACCCAATGGCCGTGCCCATGGCGCAAACATACCGCGAAGGGATCGTGTGCGAGGTCTACCGCGAAAAAGTGTTCGCGGGAGATAAAGAGCCGTTGATTTTCGGTGAGCCTCAGGAATGGTTGGCCCTTTTGGTTGAGGCTTTGAAGGCCAATGCAGCGGGCAATGCGGATCAGGCCGCCGACATGCGCAGCCGCGCATTTGATATGGCACCGACGACAAGTGGTACCTTGGATGACATCAAGTTTGACTGGATTGCTGACGCTGACATGCGACTGGGCCCTGTCCTAGAGGTGATCATCAATGGTAAGTACTATTGGATGCCATTTACGGCGCTTGCCAAGATTGAATTTGAGGACCCTGCCGACCTTCGTGATGCGGTCTGGACGCCTTGCACCATCACCCTTGTGAACGGCGGCGACATGGTTGCTCTCATTCCGACCAGGTATGCCGGCACGGCCAGCGAAGGGACTGACGCCCAAAAACTCGCCCGGTCGACGGAATGGGTTGACCTAGGGGCAGAGACGTTTGCCGGACGTGGCCAGCGCCTGTTCGCGACTGACACGGGCGATACGGCTTTGATGGATGTGCGTCTGATTGAGTTTGAAAACGCACGGACTGACTCCGCCGCGAAGGAAGGCTAGGCAATGTCGGACAAGATGATCGCAGAACGGCTACAGCCATCGCTGCTGGATCGTCTAACCGACGACGCACCGCACGAGGTCAAAGAGCGCCGTGATGACCGCGTGATTGACCTGCGGCAGCTGCGAGAGATCATTCAGCGTGACCTCGCATGGCTTTTGAATACCTCGAACAACCTGCGCGTCATTGATCCGGACGTGTACCCTCACGCCGCAAATTCCGTGCTGAACTATGGTATCGCCGAGGTGGCTGGCGATTATTCAACCTCGGAGCGGGCAGAGAAGATCAGACGGTCCATTATGGCTTCCGTGCAGGCGTTTGAACCACGCATTCATCCTGGCTCCTTGATGGTCGAGGTTCGGGAGGAAACCGAAAACCGAAACATGGTCGTAAACTACGATATCCGCGCTGATATGTGGGCACAGCCGATGCCAATGGAACTATATTTGCGCAGTCAGGTCGATGTGACAACGGGCGAGTTGAGCCTGGAAAGGATCGCCTAGAGCGTCATGGATACCCGGCTTCTAAAACACTACGAGGGTGAGTTGGCGTATATGCGCGACATGGGCAATGAGTTTGCTCAGTCCTATCCCAAAATTGCTGCGCGTCTTGGCATGGACGGGTTGGAGGTCGTTGATCCTTACGTCGAACGTCTGCTTGAAGGTGTCGCGTTCCTGTCGGCCCGCGTTCAGTTGGAGTTGGAGTTACAGTTTCCCGCGCTTACCTCGCATCTGCTGGAAATTGTCTACCCACATTATCTGGCACCGACGCCGTCCATGATGGTCGCTCAGTTTGAGCCTGACATGCAATCAGGGGCGTTAAAGGATGGCTACATCATCCCACGGGGAAGTGAGCTGCGCAGTGCCCTAGGTGAAGGAGACCAGACCCCATGCGTGTTTCGCACCGCGTCGGACGTCACTTTGTGGCCGATCACGGTATCAGAGGCAGAGTATATTGATGGGCGCGGAGAGCTTGTCGCCGCCGGTGTATCGCGAGAGACCGAGGCCCGCGCCGCAATCCGTCTGCGTCTGAAACGTCACGGGCGGCAACCGATCTCTGAGCTTTCGTTGGACAACCTAACCCTTTTTCTCAGTGGGCAAGAGGGTAAGAACTGGGCGCTCCATGAGCTGCTGTCTACACAGGTCACAGGTGTTGTGGGGCGTTCCACGGATCGTCGCGACGACTGGATCAGCGAAATGCCTCAGGCGGATGTTACGCCGCGCGGCTATGATCCCGAGGACGCGCTGTTACCCACACCTTTGCCCAGTTTCGATGGCTATCGTTTGTTGCAAGAATACTTTGCCATGCCGGAGCGGTTCCACTTCATTGAACTGTCCGGCATTTCATTGGCCCTGACCCGGGCCAAAGGTGATGACATTGATCTGTACATTTTGCTGCGCGAGGGGAACGCTGATATTGCCGCCGGTGTTACGCCCGAGGCGTTCGTTCTGCATGCAGTGCCCGCGATCAATTTGTTTTCCAAGCGCTGCGACCGCGTGCACATTAGCCCCACAACAGTTGATCACCACGTCGTAGCTGACCGTACTGCTCCTCTGGATTTCGAGATCTACGCGTTGAATTCAGTCGTTGGAATCTCGGCACAGGGCGAGGATGATGTCCCGTTTCGTCCGTTCTACTCAGCCGACGATCTTACGGCTGCCGGTGATAACCATTTGGCATATTACACCGTGACCCGCAAAATGCGGCAACGGACCGAGAAAGAACGTTTGAAAGGGGTCCGTACCTCCTACCTTGGATCGGAAAACTATCTGACCCTAGTTGATTCCGGGCAAGCACCGTTTGGCGCGTCACTGGACCAGCTGGCTGTAAAGGCCATGGTTACGAACCGGGATTTGCCCTTACTGCTGCCCACGGGTTCTGCGGATGTGTTCCACCTACCTGAGGGCGGGCCCGTTGCGCGCATTCGCACACCCGTATCGCCGACCCGTCCTCGACCGTCATTGGCGCAGGGGGATACGGCATGGCGGCTGATTTCGCATCTGAGCCTGAACTATCTGTCAATTGAGGGCGGCCCTGACAAAGATGGGTCGGCAGCTTTGCGGGAACTTATCGGGATTTATGCCCCGGCTGGTGACAAGGTGCTTGAAAAACAACTTGAAGGGTTGGTCAGTGTTTCTACCCGGCCCATCGTGCGGCGTATGGCAGATGAGGTTCTGTCAACCGCCGTGCGCGGCTTAGAGATCTCCGTCAAATTCGACGAAAGCTTTTTTGAAGGCACCAGCGCCTATGCGTTGGGTGCAGTTCTAGAGCGTTTTTTCCGGAAATACGTCACTTTGAACAGTTTCACAGAAACAGTCTTAACCACCCAACAGAGAGGGGAAATTACACGATGGAGGCCGGAAAGCGGTCTGGGAAGGATCATTTAAGCAGGCTAGACGACCTGCGTGATCACCCGGAACATCACCACATCTTCCACGCCATGCGTATCATTGAGGCGGCTTTTCCCGATCATCCCCGGATCGGCAGCGCCCGGCGTCCGCGCGAGGAAATGGTGCGTTTCGGTCAAGAGGCGGAACTGAATTTTCCGCCCTCTACCATCAGTCGCTTCAAGAAACCTCAGGGTGATCAGCCTGGCCACCTGACCAACCGGTTCTTTGGACTTTTTGGTTCTAACGGTCCGCTTCCTTTGCATTTGACGGAATTCGCACGTGGTCGTGTCCGCCACCACCGCGATCCGACCTTCATCGCTTTTGCCGACATGCTGACGCACCGTCTGCTGACCTTATTCTACAGGGCGTGGCGATCGGGCCAACCGGCCCCCAGCTTTGATCGCGGCAGCAATGATGATGTCGAGGTAAAGGTTGCAGCAATCGCCGGTTTTCACGGAAGTAAACTCCGCGAAGGGGATCCTCTACCGGATGTTTCCAAGCGGCATTTCGCGGGACTTTTGGCGCAAGGCCCAAAGAACGCCGAAGGGTTGCGATCCATGGTACAGGCGTTTTTTGGCACACGGGTCGAGATTGAGGAATTTGTTGGCTGTTGGCTGGAACTGGAACCCGGGGATCGCTGGCAAATGGGCCAGCCAGCGCAGCTGGGGCGCACTGCCTCAATCGGGGAAAGGGTGTGGTCGCGTTCGGCCAAATTCAGGCTACGGATCGGACCACTCGCCTATGATGACTACCAAAGACTTTTGCCCGGGGGTGCCTCACTGGGGCGCCTGCGGGCTATTGTGCGTAATTATGTGGGCGACGCTTTAGATTGGGACGTGAACCTGATCTTACGCGCTGAAGATGTGCCCGAGCCCATTTTGGGGCAAACTGTCCAACTGGGCCAAACCAGCTGGATCGGAGAGAGACAATCAAAACAAGACGCTGCCGACCTGTATCTGGAGCCGAACGCCCAGATGCGCACTGCAGTATAACAGGGAATTTGAAATGACAGAGATCAGCCGTGTCGCGCTTTTCGGGAAACTGAACACACTTGGTTACAAAGCCATCGAAGGGGCCACTGTTTTTTGCAAAATGCGCGGCAACCCGTATGTCGAGGTCGTGCACTGGATGCACCAAATCCTGAACAACCAAGACAGTGATATCCACCGGATCATTGATCATTTCGATCTGGACATGAGTGCGATTGCGACTGAAGTGACGGCAGCTTTGGATGCGTTACCGCGTGGGGCGTCGTCCATTTCGGACCTTTCTTCCCACCTTGAGGATGCGATGGAGCGGGCGTGGGTTTGGGGGTCTTTGCTTTATTCGTCCAATCAAGTGCGCACTGGGCATATTATTCTGGGGATGCTGGAAACACCCAGCCTCAAAAACATCCTGACAGGGATTTCTCCAACACTAGCAAGCATCAAGCCCGATGATTTGGCCGATGATTTTCATAAAATCACCGATGGATCGCCAGAGGATCATATGAAGCCGCAGGACGGGTCCTCCACGGGCGGCGGCGCAGTTCCCGGCGAAGCATCGGGCGCCATGGCACCTGGTCAAGATGGCGGCGAGGCGCTGGATCAGTTCTGTACCGATCTGACGGAGCAAGCTCGCAACGGAGAGATCGATCCTATCGTTGGCCGGGATGAAGAGATCCGGCAGATCGTTGATGTTTTGATGCGGCGGCGGCAGAACAATCCGATCCTGACTGGCGAGGCTGGCGTTGGAAAAACGGCCGTTGTAGAGGGCTTCGCCTTAAGGATTGCACGCGGTGACGTGCCCCCTGCGCTTCAAAACGTGCGCCTTTTGGTTTTGGACGTCGGTTTGTTGCAGGCCGGTGCCAGCATGAAGGGTGAGTTTGAAAATCGTCTGCGCCAAGTGATTGACGAAGTGCAGGCCAGCACAACCCCGATTGTGATGTTCGTGGACGAGACGCACACCCTTGTCGGGGCAGGCGGTGCCGCTGGGACCGGCGATGCGGCGAACCTTCTGAAGCCTGCTTTAGCGCGCGGGACGCTGCGCACCATCGGGGCGACCACTTGGGCCGAATATAAAAAGTACATCGAGAAAGATCCGGCCCTGACACGTCGTTTCCAAGTTGTTCATGTTGAAGAGCCCGGCATCTCAAAGGCCATCCTGATGATGCGCGGCATTGCCTCGATGCTCGAAAATCACCACAAGGTGCAGGTCTTGGACGAAGGTATCGAGGCGGCGGTGACTCTCTCCGCGCGTTACATCCCCGCGCGCCAGTTGCCCGATAAATCCGTCAGCCTGCTTGATACTGCATGTGCGCGCGTCGCCGTCAGCCAGCACGCCGTCCCTGCGCAGGTGGATGACAGCCAACGCCGGATTGAAAGCCTGACAACCGAATTGGATATCATAGGTCGGGACGAAACGGCTGGTTTCGACGTGACGGAACGGCGCGCAACGGTTGAGGCAGCCGTCGCTGAGGAGCAGGAGCGGTTGACGGCTTTGAAAGCCAAGTGGGAGGCCGAGAAGGCGCTGGTCGATGAAATAATCGCCTTGCGGGCGCAGTTGCGTGGCGAAGGCCATGAGATTGAGGGCACAGGCACCGTTGAAGGCGCAGAGGCCGACGCAGCCGCGCCCAAGGGTCTGTCGGACGCGGATCGCGCCGCCCTGATGGATCAACTCAAAGCCAAAAATGTGGAATTGGAAGCAGCGCAAGGCGATACGCCACTGATCCTGCCCATCGTGGATCATCAAGCTGTGGCCAGCGTGGTCGGCGATTGGACTGGCATCCCTGTGGGGCGGATGGTCAAGGACGAGATTGAAACGATTCTGACTCTTGAAGATCACCTTGCCAAACGTGTCATTGGCCAGGATCACGCGATGAAGATGATCGCCAAACGCGTGCAGACCAGCCGCGCGGGCTTGGACAATCCGTCCAAACCCATCGGTGTTTTCATGCTGGCGGGCACCTCCGGTGTGGGTAAAACCGAAACAGCACTTGCTCTGGCCGAAGTCATGTACGGCGGAGAGCAAAATGTGATCACGATCAACATGTCCGAGTATCAAGAGGCGCATACGGTGTCGTCTTTGAAAGGTGCACCTCCGGGTTATGTCGGATATGGTGAAGGCGGTGTCCTGACCGAGGCCGTGCGCCGCAAGCCGTACTCTGTTGTACTGCTCGATGAGGTCGAAAAGGCCCACCCGGATGTGCACGAGATCTTCTTTCAGGTCTTTGACAAGGGCGTCATGGAAGATGGTGAAGGCCGGACGATTGATTTCAAGAACACTCTGATTTTGCTGACGTCTAATGCCGGGACCGATATTATAACTGACCTGTGTTCTGACCCTGATCTGATGCCGGATCCGGAGGGTATGGCCAAAGCAATCCGGGAGCCGTTGCTAGAGGTGTTCCCACCCGCTTTGCTAGGTCGTCTGGTTGCGATTCCCTACTATCCGCTGTCGCCGGATATGATCGGGCAAATCACCAAGCTGCAGTTGGGTCGTATCCAAAAACGGGTGGCCGAAGCCCATGGCGTAGCCTTTGAGTACTCCGATGCAGTGGTCGAAGAGATCGTCAACCGTTGTCAGGAAACGGCAAGTGGCGGGCGCATGATTGATGCAATTGTCACAAACACCATGTTGCCCGATATCTCCGCCGAGTTTTTGCGCCGGATGATGGAAGGTGACGAAATCAACAAAGTGACGATTGATGTCACAGATAACGATTTCACCTACAGTTTTGAGTAACACCACCTCATCGTGCGCCGGATATTTCCCTGCGCACGGTCAAATCAATTTTGAACAAGGATTAAGATCATGGCGAAAGACTATGTACGCAATTGGAAGAACGTAGACGTCGGCGCGTCCGGCCTTGAAATGGTAAAGCCACCGCAGCTGAACTTTAAGGTTGAGGTTGCGCTGGATAAAAAGATCGCCAAGGAGGCGGCCAAGGATCCACTGCTGATCCAAGAGTTTGACGACAAGGTTCAAGAAATACTTAAGCAGGCCAAGAAAACCGTCACAGATAAGTGCAAGGTTTTTGACAAGTTGTTTGTGTCCATGGTCGCCAAGGGCGCTGATGACAAGATGATGGCCAAACAGCTAAAGGGCCTGAACGACGCGATCAAAAATGATATGAAGGTCGCCGAGAAAGCAGCCGAGTTGGGCATTCAGCAGGTTTGGAAAGAACTGCAAGCTCAGCGGAAAGAATGGAAATCCTTTAAGATCAAGATCGCCTGTTCCATCGCGGGCACACTTGCCGGCCTGGCCGTTTCCATTGTGGCACTTGCAACCTCGCCATGGTCCGGCGGCGTGGGTGGGGCGCTGGCAGTGGCAGGTTTTATCAAAACCGCAATCTCTTTGGCCCAAGACGTTAAGAAGATCGCGATCGACATTGATGCCGCAAGCAAAGAGCTGCGCTTTCATCTGGGGGTGATTGAAAAGGCCGCCCAGAAAAAGGGCCTATATGCTATGAACGAGATTTCGGGAGCGGTTTTGAACGAATTTATCGGTATCGCGCAACCGACCCTGAAGTCTGCCCAAGACTGCATGGATACCCTCAAGGCAAAATATGCGCAGATGGTGGTCAAGGTGCACGAAATGGCCAAGACCATGCAAAAGGCGTTGAAGGCGCAGGAGAAACTGAAGAAGGACTTTTTGGCGGAAGCGGCCAAGAAGCTGAAAAAACACCCTGTGAAGGATAAAGCGGGTCAGCTTAAGCTTTTGCAAAAGAACTACGACAAGGCATTGGTCAAGAACTACGCTCAGGTTGATGACGCGATTGACCGGATTGGTACCATGTACCAAGACACCAAGACTTGGGCACCCAAGGTGAAGGACTTGTCTGATCGCGTCAAAAAGGTCGAACTCAAGGACCCCAAAGGTCTTAAGGTGTTCCGCGAAGTCGTGAAGGTTGCTGGCGTCGCGACGTCGGTCATTGATGGCAACTCCATTGCGAGCAAGTCCAGTGATCTTGCGCTAGGACTTGGCGGCGCCGCCGGTGGATATGTCTACGATAAAATTGTCAGTAAGGCAGTCGATGGCACCGTATTCGATGCCGCTTAAGTCCTGATCTCTTTGCTGGGTCCAAAATGCGGCCCAGCAAATGAACGTATAAGGAAGGATCGGGAAGTGGCTGTTTTGAACAATTGGACGCAGTGTTCGAGAGCGCTCGGATTTCTGTGCACACACCAGTTAAAGTAGACCAAACATGGACCCAGCCACTGCACCCACTACCCCACAGCCCACACACATGCGTGCGCGTGTGCGGAAATTTATCGAACAAGCTTGGGTGCATAACACAATCCTTGCCATCATCATTTTCAATGCGATCACGTTGGGATTGTCCACGTCTGACGGGGTGCAAGAGAATTTCGGGACGCTGATCTGGTACATTGAGCGGATCGCGCTCACGATCTTTGTGATTGAGTTGATGTTGAAACTCTATGCTTATGGCTGGTCGTTTTTCCAAAACTCGTGGAACGTGTTTGACCTGATCGTCGTGGGCGTTGGGCTATTACCGCAAAGCAACCAATTGTCTGCGCTGCGTGGGTTGCGCGTGATCCGTGCCCTAAGGCTGCTATCCGTGATCCCGCAGATGCGTGCTGTCGTGCAGGCCTTACTGGACGCTTTGCCCGGAATGGGTGCGGTCATGGTAATGATCTCGATCGTCTTTTACGTCTTTGGCGTCATGGCCACGATTATGTACGGCGATACCTTTGATGAGTGGTTTGGTACGTTGGGCCGCAGTCTGTACACATTGTTTCAGATCATGACCTTGGAAAGCTGGTCCATGGGCGTTGTACGACCTGTGATGGAAACGCATCCCTTTGCATGGGCCTTCTTTGTGCCGTTTATAATCATTACCGCCTTTTCGGTTCTGAACCTGTTTATCGGTTTGCTGGTCAACACCATGCAAAGCGCGGTGGAGGAAGAAACCGAGGCGGAGTTTGAAAAACTGCGTGCCCTCGTGCGTGCTGAAACGGATCAAGTGGACGCCAACGTCACCGCCCTGCACGCTGAAATTTCTGCTTTGCGCGAAGAATTGCGACAGGCCAGATCAGGAGGGAACACGAAATGAGTGGTTCGCAAAAATTCATAGCCCGCAATCGCGCACCGCGTGTACAGATCGAATATGACGTAGAGCTTTATGGTGCCCAGAAAAAGGTACAGCTGCCCTTTGTGATGGGTGTCATGTCGGACCTCTCGGGGAAGTCAGAACAGCCCAAAGTGGTGGATCGGTCCTTTCTAGAAATCGACGTAGACAGTTTCGACGACCGGATGAAGGCGGTTGCGCCTCGCGCTGCGTTTACTGTTCCGAACACCCTTACGGGTGAAGGCAATATTGCGATCGACATGACCTTCGAAAGGCTTGATGATTTTTCGCCCGAAGCCATTGCCGCCAAGACCGAAGGTTTGGCTCCTTTGCTTGAGGCGCGCCGGCAGCTTGCGGATCTTATGGCGTATATGGACGGGAAGGCCGGCGCGGAGGCGCTGATTGAGAAGTTGCTGGCCAGCACCGACTTGATGGCTGCGGTCAGTGGATCTGCGCAGGGCAACGAGGCCACGGAGGCGGCATTGGCATCCCTTCGCGCGGTAGAGATTGCCGAAGACGCACCCGATCGCACCGACGCAACCCTCGCCGCTCTGGCTGAAAGCGCGCCGGCAGAAATGCCAGCGCAGGACAAAAGTGCCGATGTGCTGGCAGGTTTGGAGCGGATCGAAACTGTCGAAGAAGTCGGCACAACCGCTAATGTTCTAGCCGGGATTGAAGCCATAGAGGACACCCCGACAGAGCCGAGTGCTGCGGATATTCTTGGAGATATTGAGGCCCCCGAAGTGACGACCGAGGGCCAAAACGTTGATGATGTTTTGAACAGCCTTCAAGCTCCGTCTGAAGACGCAGCCGAGGATGCGTTCGATGATATTCTAGGATCCATTGAGGCGGTCGAGGAAGCGCCTGCCGAAGATCAAGCCGCCGATATCCTTGCCGGGATTGAGGTCGTGGTTGAAGATGAGAAAGCAGACAATGCTGATGACATTCTCAGCGGGATAGAACCTGTGCCCGTAGAAAACACTGTCGATACCACGGACGATGTGTTGGGTGCTTTGGAACGGGTCGAGGCAGAGGTGGAAGCTGCCTCGGCAGCGGACATCTTGGCGGAATTGGAGGTTGTTGCGCCCGAAGAGGCCGAGGACACGACGCGCGCCGTACTAAGCGGCTTGGACGCTCCGACCGAAGCACCCGCGCAAGATGATCTGGATGATATTTTGGCTGGGCTGGAGACGACAGCAGAGCCTGACGTCGGCGATGATTTAGACGATATTCTGGCCAACCTTGAGCCATCCGCGGCCGAAAATGCGGATGATACGCTGGATGACATTTTGGCCGATCTCGAAATGCCGGAACCCCAAGGCAGTGATGAGACTCTTGACGATATACTCAACGGTGTTGAAGCGGTTGAGGCGCCGGCCCAAGCCTCCGACGCTGACCTAGACGGCATCTTGAGCAGTTTGGATGCGGTACAGGATGGCGGAGCGGGCGAAACCAGTGAACTTGATGATATTCTCAATAGCCTAGAGGAAGGACAGCCACAGACGGCCAGTGATGATCTTGACGATATTCTTTCGAGCCTTGGCGATGATGTCGCTGGGAAAGACGTTGCCGATGTAGATACCAGTCTCGCTGGTCTTGACGATGCCAAGATGGGCAATGACGACGAAGTGTCTGAACCCGATCTTGATGCGCTGCTTTCCGGTTCGGATACTGCATCGTCAGAAGCGGATGAAACTGACGAGGATCTGGACGCATTGCTAGCCAGTCTTTCAGATGACGAAGACGATGATGGCGGCGATGATCTTGATGCTCTAATGGCTGGTCTTGGGGAAGAGGACGTCAGCCCTGCTTCCGCCGAAGGATCCACCAGAGCCACGCCCAAACAATCCCCTTTCGGGCACATCTCGGTTTCGCGCCCTGCGCGGTCGGATTTGAACCGCAAGAAATTTCGAATTGCATTGTTCGGAGATTTTACAGGGCGTTCTGCCAAAGGGCTGATGGAGACCGGGGATGCCTTGCGCAATCGCGTTCCGATTGCATTGGATGTGGACACGGTCGAGGAGGTTATAGAAGGGTTTGCTACCACCTTGACGCTGCCGATCGGCAAGGATGGGGCGGGGGTGCAAGTGCCCCTGCGCGAGTTGGACGACCTACACCCTGACGAGTTATTCGAAAACTTAGAAATTTTCGATGCGATCAAAGGCCTGCGTCAACAGCTGGACATCGGGTCGATGGCTGATAGGGCGGGTTCACGGCTGCAAGAATGGGCGAAGCAATACGGCACAGCGGTCAAGCTGCCCAAAGTGTCTGCCGGGTCCACCATGCCAGTAAACCGAAAGCTGACAGATTTTCAGGCGCTGATTGGGGACACAAATGGCGCACTGTCCGAGGTTGGCCCGATCGACAGCCTTCTGGCACAAATCGTGGGTCCCCATGTTGTTAAGGCGCCGGATGCCGGGGCTGCGGCGATGAAGGTCGCCGTGGACGAGGCGCTGTCATCAGCGATGCGCTTAGTGCTCCATCATCCGGATTTTCAGGCAGTTGAGGCGCAGTGGCGCTCTCTTGATCTATTGGCGCGTAGGATTGAAACCAACGCAGACTTAGAGATCATGCTTTACGATGTATCTGCCGAGGAACTTGCCGCTGATTTGGCTGCGCAAGAGGATTTGGCGGGCAGCGGCTTGTTTGGCCTTCTGGCCGACGTCCTCGACCCCGAAGATGGAGCAGGCGGATATTCTGCCCTGTTTGGCCTTTATACTTTCGAGGAAACCCCACCTCACGCAGAGCTTTTGGCACGGATCGGACAGGTCGGAGCCCATGTTGACGCGCCCTTCTTTGCGGCGATCACCCCGACCTATCTTGAGACCGCCAAAGAGGATCGTCACCCATTGGTCGCTCAGGCTTGGGATGCCCTGCGCGATCTGCCCGAAGCACATTACCTCGCTTTGGCCAGTCCTCGCTTTCTGCTGCGTTTGCCCTACGGTGCGCGGTCCGAACCCATTGATCCTTTTGATTTCGAAGAGTTTACGCCTCACGAGGGGTTGCGTGGTATGCTGTGGGCCAACCCTGCGGTTCTGACGATGATTTTGCTGGCGGGCACCTATACCAAGGACGGCAAGGCGATGGATCTCGGATCCATCATGTCGTTAGGGGATTTGCCGTACCACTACGTGACTGACCGGCACGGGGATCAGGTTGCAATGCCTTGCACGGAGCGTAACCTGACATCCGATGCCGCCCAGATGACTTTGGGCCGCGGCTTCATGCCGGTTGTCTGGATGAAGGGGCGCAACGAGATTCGCCTTGGATCTTTCCGATCCCTTGCAGGGACAATGATTGCGGGACCGTGGGAAGACGAGGTGCCCCAGCCACGCGCCACTACTGGTGCGGGTGTTCTAGAAGTTGACGCAGATATCCCTAGTGATGATGCAGCACTCGCCACAGGCGAGGGCGTTGATCCCCTCGATTTTGGTTCCGAGGCAGACAGCGGTGACGATGATCTTGACGCCTTGCTGGCAAGCTTTGAAGGCGATGACGAAACAGAAGGGGAAGATGATGATGCGATGGACGCAGAACTCGCCGCTTTGTTGGAGGGGCTATAATGATCGATGAAGAAACCGCATCGGACACAGATGACGAACCAGAGATCGTCTTGGTCGGCTTTAACCGAAACAGCTATTTTCTGTACAAGGGGGAGGAATTCATAAATGATATATTGTTAGTGGATGGTGTGTTTCCGACGCCTCTGCTGTGTGTACATTTTGATTCTATTTTTGATGCCCGCGAAATGCTCGGGGATGGGTTTGCAACCAATGATTATTGGGCCATCCACGAAGAAATCGTGAAGCGATTGCGGCAAGACGGTATGTTGTTGGAGAAGGATGCCTCTGGCGCGTGATCCTGATTAAGGAGGCTGGCGATGCCCAGTAAAGTTGATTTAGAAAACCGTGAGGTGTGGATCGAGGGCAGTTATTCATCTAAGCCCGTGAACCTGAAAAATGCCCGCGTCGTCGATGGGTTCTCGATGTTGACCGAAACGACGATCGAATTCATTTCGTCCGATACATCGCTTGATATGCAAGACATCCTTGGCTCTGAGATGACCTTGGTCATGAAGGATTCAGATCAGGAAGAGCGCTATTTTACGGGCGTCTGCGTGTCGTGCGAATATGTCGGGCTGTACGAAGGGCTGGTCTTGTTCGTGGCCGAGGTGCGCCCATGGCTTTGGTTCCTGACCCGCACCCAAGAAAACCGCATTTTTCAGGAAAAGACGGTCCTAGGCATCATTGAAGAAATCCTAGGAGACTATGGGTTTTCCAGCGACTTGGAAAAGAAGACCACGGGAACATACAAAACGCGCCCTTACTGCGTCCAATATCACGAGACGGACTTTGATTTCCTGTCTCGGTTGATGGAAGAGGAAGGGATCTACTACTACTTCCGCCAAGACGGGAAGAAACTAAAGATGGTTCTGGCCGATGCCATCAGTGCTCATGCGCCGACGCCCAAACACGCCACAATTGACTTCAAGTTCAAGGAAAAGACTTACCGCCGGAACGAAGACCACATCTTTGACTGGGCTGAAGGCACAGGTGTAACGACCGGCAAAGTCACGTTGAACGACTACGATTTTGAGAGCCCCAAGGCAGATCAGAAAAAGGTCAAAATGTCCGCAAAGGGCAACCACAGTTATAAGAATTACGAACACTACCGCTATCCTGGGCACCATCGCATTGCCGGCACGGGCGAGGAATTTGCCAAGGTCCGGATGGAAGCAATGGCAGTAGAGCATCTGATCTCGCGGGGTGCGGGGAACGTGCGGACCTTGGGTGTTGGCCAAACCTTCAAGTTAAAGGATCACCCGCGCAGCAATAACAATCAGGAATACTTGATCACGCGCGCCACGCATTACATGCAGATCGAGACGGATTACGAGGACGACGAGACGAAAAAGCCGTTGTTTGACACGCGTATTCCTGTGGACGAGGACAACAACGATACCTACCGCGTGGTGTTCGATGTAATCCCGAAATCAGTACCTTTCCGCGCACCACAAACTACGCCTTGGCCCGAGATTAACGGGTTACAAACGGCTGTGGTCACCGGCCCATCGGGAGAGGAGATTTACACCGATCAGTATGGTCGTATCAAAGTTCAGTTTTTCTGGGATCGGCTTGGCCAGAAAGACGAAAAGACCACCTGCTTTGTCCGATGTGTCATGCCTTGGACGGGCAAGGATTGGGGTATGATCTCCATCCCGCGCATCGGGCAAGAGGTTGTGATCCAGTTTGAGGAAGGCGATCCAGATCGTCCGATTTGTACGGGCATGCTGTACAACAAAGACACGATGCCCCCCTACGGCTTGCCCGGAAACATGACTCAGACCGGGATCAAAACCCGGTCCACCAAAGGGGGCGGCACCGATAACTTCAATGAGCTGGTTTTTGAGGACCTGAAGGACAGCGAATTTGTCCGTTTGCAGTCTGAAAAAGACTACAAAGAAATCATCAAGAACAACGCTGAAATCACGATCGGGATGGAAAAGCAGGATCCCGGTGACTTGACGCAAACAGTATATCACACAAAGACCGAGACGATCAAAACCGGGGACCATATCTTTAAGGTCGAAAGCGGTAATCAGGACATCTTTGTCAAAACCAATCACACCGAAAAGATTGAAGGCAAGTCAACAAACACCATCACCGGAAACTATACGCAAACCGTCACAAGTGGCGACGTCACGCGCAAGGTCTCCAAGGGGTCTGAAAGCCATACCGTGTCTTTGGGTGACCTGTCGGTAGACACAACCGCCGGATCAATCGCTATTTCCGCAGGGATGGAGATTAAGCTGAGTGTCGGGGCCAACTCGATCACGATCGACAATTCTGGAATAACGATAAAAGGCATCATGGTGAAAGTTGAAGGTCAGGCGACGGTTGACGTCGGTTCTCCCATGACGACTGTTGAAGGTGATGCGCTACTCACCCTCAATGGCGGTCTAACGATGATCAACTAGGCGGGATGTAAAGATGGCAGAACGCTTTTCTGATCTGAAGAAGATTCCCGACCAGCCAGCAGCTCGATTGTTGGCAATGAACAATGCAAAGCTAAAAACAGCTTTGTCCGCTCCGGCCAGCGCGTCCGTGCCAGTGGTATTGGCTGAATTGAACGAGGCCCAGGCATGGGTAGATATGATCCGACTGGTATCTGTGTCGCTGCCTCCGCGAGAAGTGGTGTGGTGGGGGTGTCTGGCTGGCCGTGACGTAGTGGGTGGCGGCACCAGTCTTTGTCTGAAAGCGGCGGAAGCATGGGTGTTTGGCCCGACCGAGGAAAACCGTGCGACGCTTGAAAAAGTGATGGAAAGCGAAGGATCCGGGGACAAGGCAGCCCTATGTGCGACAGCTGCCTTCTATGCGCCGGGTGATCTTGGACCGGGCGACATGGCGCAGCACCCGGCACCCGTTGGCGTTGTGGCCGCTTGTTGTTTTGGCATTAACCTGAAGACGCTATCGATTGGCAAGGATACGGATTTTCGTTTTCAACTCTCGATTGAGCGGGCGCTGGACATTGCGCGGGGCGGTAATGGTGCGGTAGCATTGAACGCATCGCCAAAAGCAGCCCCTGCCGAAGTCAAAGGATAAACAGTCATGCCAGGACTACCCCAAGCGCGTATTACCGACATGCATGTGGGGCCCTGTACCATGGGCGCTCCGATGCCGATTTTGCCACCAGCGGCGTTTACTGTTCTTGTGTCAAATCTGCCGGCTGCGCGGATGACTGACCTGTGCGCAGGTGCCATGCCACCCGTGCCGCATCCAATTGCCAAAGGTTCGGCAACTGTATTGATCCAGAAAATGCCAGCGGCCCGTATCGGTGACATGTGTGCGGCAAGCGGTGCGATTGTCATGGGTGCATTCACTGTGTTGACAGGGGGGTAGGGCCAGACCGATGTCCATCACCCTGCGCTTCCAATCCACAGGCAGTATTCCAGGCCGTGGCGATCCGGTGACTATGAATGGCCCGTCGCTGACCATTGGTCGCGGGCCTGAGAATGACCTCGTTTTACCAGATCCGAATCGTGAGCTGTCAAAGCGTCACTGCGCGATCGAGGATCACAACGGCAATGTGATCGTTGTAGATTTTTCGACCAATGGGACATTTCTCAATTACGGTAAGCTCGCCCTTGGGCCGACACCAACGCCCGTGAACGATGGCGACATTATCTCGGTTGGCCCTTATGAAATTTTGATAAGTATCCAGTCGGGCGAGGTTCAGGGCGGCATTGCCGATCCGCTCGACATGGGATCTGTATCGCACGGTATTGCGGCCAACGCACCGTCGAACGCTGATTTGTTGGATGCCCCCGGTGATGGTGGTGATTTCTTGGACGATCTGCTGGGGGGACTGGCGGATTGGTCGGGCCCGGTTCAGTGACCCGAGAGCAGCCGGGCGAAGACGGTTTGATGCCACCACTTGGCGTGGATGATGACGGGTTGTTGCCCCCTGCGCCCGACCCAATGGACGGGTTTGGATCCAGCATCGGGTCACATAATGCAGCGGGTCAAGACAGCTTTTCACCTCCCTCTGCTGCGCAGGCTTCTGGCGCGATTCCAGATGATTGGGATGATTTGCTTGCTCCTACGCCATCCACGCCCGCAGCTGCCAATCCCTATGCACAGCCTGCAACACCAACCCCACAAAACGCGTTTACGGCAGATGCATTGGGTGCTGGCGAGAGCTTTGGGGGCGATGCTGTGCCGGCAGCAACACCGCCGCAACAGTTGCCAGCGGGTGGTGCAGCTTCGTCGGCCTTTTTAAATGCTCTGGGGGCGCAGGACGTGCAAATTGCACCAACCGAAGTCGTGCCAACCATGGCGCGCATGGGACAGGTCATGCGCATGATGATTGAAGGCTTGCGCGAAATCCTAATGACGCGTCAGTCCATCAAGTCTGAATTTCGCATTGAACAAACCATGATCCAGATCGGCGGCAATAACCCGTTGAAATTCTCGCTATCCGCCGATCAAGCCGTCGAAACAATGGTGCGGCCCACTGCCAAAGGCTATCTTAGTGCGCAAGAGGCGACAGCCGAGGCATTGAAGGACATCAAGGCCCACGAGGTGGCGATGATCACCGGGATGGAGGCGGCGCTGAAGGGTGTCTTGGGCAAGCTTGATCCCAAAGTGCTTGAAAAAACGATTTCCAAGGACAGCAGTCTTACCGGTATGCTCAAAAGTAAGAAAGCGCGCTACTGGGAAATCTATGAAGACCGCTTTGCCGAGATTTCCGATCAAGCAGAGAACGATTTCCAAGAGTTGTTCGCCAAAGAATTTGCTCGGGCGTATCAAGACCAGTTAGACAAGCTAAAGTGATAAAGACGTTGAAACCAAAGGCGGTCATGAATGTCGTGGGACAGTAAGGTTCTATGGTCCGAGGGATTGTTCCTCCAGCCCCATCATTTTCAACAATCCGACCGTTACATGGAAGCGATGGTGGGCGGTCTTGCGCGGCGCGTAGCACCCTATCTATGGGGCATCAACGCGCTTGAAATTGACGACGAGGCGCTGAAGGTTGGTCAGTTCTCGATCAAACGCGCAGCCGGTCTGACACAAGATGGCACGGCGTTTCAGGTGCCTGCGTCCGATGATCATCCGCCTGCGCTTGATGTACCTGATACGATCAAAGACTGCATTGTCTACTTGACGGTTCCGCAACGTCGTCAAGGCGCGCTAGAGGTTGACATGACCGGCGCGGAATTGTCGGCGGCCCGCCTGCGCCCGTCCGAAATAGAAGTCAGCGATGTGACATCTGCGGGAAAAAAGGCAGTAACGTTGGGCGTTGGGAAATTGCGCCTACAGTTCGCTCTTGAGGTAGATGACCTGGCCGACCGTTTGTGCATCCCAATTGCAAAAATCATTGAAGTGAAGGCCGATAAGGAAGTCGTTCTGGACCGCGCTTTTGTTCCGTCCTGTATCGACTGCCAATCTGCGCCGGTTCTGAAAGAGTTTTTGCGTGAGCTTGATGGCTTGTTGGATCACCGCAAGTCGGCACTCGCTGGCCGTCTGTCAGAGGGTGGCGGCACTAAAGGTGTGGCTGAGATTTCAGATTTTCTACTTCTAATGGTGGTCAATCGGATGCAGCCAGTAATGCGTCATTTGGCGCAGATTGAGAACCTTCATCCGCAACAGCTTTATACGGCCTGTCTGTCCCTTGCGGGTGAGCTATCTACCTTTATGTCCCCCACCAAGGCAGCCCCTGAGTTTCCATCCTATGCCCACGATAATCTGACCCAGACATTTGCCCCCGTTGTCAAAGTCCTGCGTCAGTATCTTTCGTCGGTTCTGGAGCAAACCGCAATTGCGATCCCATTGGATCCGCGAAAGTACGGGATTTCGGTTGGGATCATTGCAGACCGCAAACTGCTTTCGACTGCCGGTTTTGTCCTGGCTGTACAGGCTGATATTCCGGCCGAGAATATTCGGCGTCATTTCCAAAACCAGTCTAAGATTGGTCCCGTTGAAGAAATCCGCCAACTCGTGAATTCCGCTTTGCCGGGGATACCGTTACGACCACTACCTGTAGCGCCGCGACAAATTCCGTATCATGCAGGCGTTGTTTATTTTGAACTGGACGGCGACAGTCCCCATTGGGGTAGGATGTCAACATCGGGCGGTGTCGCCGTCCATGTCTCGGGCGATTTTCCCGGGCTTAAGATGGAGCTTTGGGCCATCCGTCAGGGTTAAGCTGACGCTGTTTGGCGGGCCCTTTGCGCTAAGCAATAGATCAACCAAACCCGTGTGGGGTCCGGTTGGAAAGTGTTTTTGGGGGACGTGATATGTCAGGCAACGATCCATTTGGAGAGCCAGAAGACGGCGACCGCACCATAATTCGGCCAAATCCCGGCGGCAGACGGGGAATGCCCACTTCCCCTACGCCTGCGGCGCAGCCAGCCGCGAGCCCTGATTTTGGCGCTGGCGTGCCGCAAAACGCGCCGTCCATGCCGCAACCCCAGCAAGGGGGCGCTTTTGGTGTGCCGCAGCCCGCAATAGCCGCTGCGCCGGGCGACTCGCCCGCTGGTGATCCAGCGGTGGAGCAAGGCATGACAGGGATGAACCCGATCAATGCGGCGGCTGCTACCCTGTTTTCGCTGGTTTCGCGCATCCGGAACCGGGCCCAGCACATGGATCCGGAAAAACTGCGTCGATCTGTTGTTGCCGAGGTACGGGGTTTCGAAAATCGATCGTTGCAAAACGGCATTGATGCACAGGAGGTTAAGATCGCCCGATATGCCATATGCGCCACCATTGACGACGTCGTCTTAAACACGCCGTGGGGTGGTCAGTCTATTTGGGCGCAGCAATCCATGGTTGGTACGTTTCACAAAGAAACTGTGGGTGGTGACCGTTTCTACGATCTTTTGGCCCGTCTGGAAAAAGAGCCGGGAACAAACATTAACCTTCTAGAATTCCTATACATGTGCTTATCGCTTGGATTTGAAGGGCGCTTGCGGGTCGAGCAACGCGGTACCGAGAAACATATGGAAATTCGTGCCGGACTAGCGCGGATCATACGTGCACAACGCGGCGTGGTTGAGGCTGATCTATCGCCTCATTGGCGCGGTGTAGAAGAACCCCATCGTGTTCTGTCGATCTGGAAGCCGGTTTGGATCACATCTGCAACGGTTGCACTGGCCCTAACGATCGCTTTTCTCTCCATGAGTTGGATGTTGAACCGATCTACCGAACGCGTGTTGGGCCAATTGTCAGTGCTAGATCCAGGGGTGCCGGCAGAACTTGTCCGGCGTGCGCCACCTCCCATCGTTGCAGAGCCGCCTCAAGAAGAAATGGACCGAGTGCGCGGGTTCTTGGATCAAGAGCTGGAGGATGGAATCGTCGAAGTTTTTCAAGACTACTCGACGATTACAGTGCGGCTGGCAGGCTCTGGCATGTTCGGATCCGGGTCGGACAGACTGGATCCCAATTTCGATTTACCACTGTCGCGTGTCGCCGAAGCGTTGGAAGATACAAAAGGCCCGATCATTATCGTGGGTCATTCGGATAATCAGCCGATCCGTTCATCACGGTTCCCGTCCAATCAATATCTGTCCCTTGCGCGCGCGGAGGCTGTTCGGCGTACTCTGGCTGGGCAGATCAGCAATCCTGATAGGCTGGGCGCCGAAGGGCGTGCCGACAAAGAGCCTATCGCGGATAATAGCACCCGTGAGGGTCGCGCGAAAAACCGGCGTATTGAAATCGTTTTGGTTAAGGAAAACGAAGCATGATTTTGGCTTATCTGCGCCGCCTTGGGTCGGCTCTGTCCATCGTCTTGATCGTCACGGTCGCGTTTTCCGCGATGGTTTGGTTCCTTGGGCCAATTCTCAGTTTCGGAGAGAGCGCCCCGTTCCTGAGTGTCTTTTCCCGCCTGATTACAATCGGCATCATCGTTTTTCTAGCCTTGCTGACAATGCTGCTGATTATTCTGCGGCGGTCGAAAAAAGAAAAAAGATGGAGGAGGATATTGTCGAAAGCATCGACGATATGTCGGATGAAGATGATGAAGTGGTTAAGGCCGAATTGGCAGAGCTGAAGGGCAAGCTCAAAGATGCGCTGGTTACTCTGCGCAAGTCGAAGGCAGGCCGACGGTCTTTGTACGAGTTGCCTTGGTACATCATGATCGGTCCACCCGGTGCCGGTAAGACAACGGCCATCGAGAATTCTGGTCTTCAGTTTCCTTTGAATGACGGTGGTGAACGGACCGAGATCAAGGGCGTTGGCGGGACCCGGAATTGTGATTGGTGGTTCTCGAACGATGCAGTCCTGATTGATACCGCTGGGAGATATACAACTCAAGACAGCGGTGCAGACGAGGACAATGCGGGCTGGCTGGGCTTCTTGAACCTTTTGAAACGCAACCGTGCCCGCCAACCTATCAACGGGGCTATCGTTGCAATTTCCCTGTCTGACCTTTCGATGCAGGATGAGGCACAGCAAAAGGCCCATGCTGCCGCCATTCGTCGCCGGTTGCACGAATTGCGCGAAAAGCTCGGTGTTCGGTTTCCAGTTTATGTCATGTTCACCAAGGCCGATTTGATTGCCGGGTTTACAGAGTTCTTTGACAACATGGGCCGCGAGGAACGTGGTCAGGTTTGGGGTTTTACCCTGCCTCTTCCAAAGAAGTCCAAGAAATCGGCCTCGCCAATGGCCGCGTTTGATGAAGAATTCGGTGCGCTTTTGGCGCAGTTGAACGCTCAATCCCTTGAGCGGATGCAACAAGAAACAGATCACCAGCGTCGGTCTCTGATCTCTAGCTTTCCTGCGCAAGTGGCTACAGTACGGCACACTGCCAAGGCATTTCTGGATGAAGTTTTCCAAGAAAATCGTTTCGAGAACCGACATCTTTTGCGTGGAGTGTACTTTGCCTCGGGCACTCAAGAAGGGACGCCAATTGACCGTTTGATGATGGGCATGGCCAACACGTTTGGTATTGGGCGTCAGGCAATTGGGACGGGCCGCGGGTCGGGTCGTTCGTACTTTTTGACTCGTCTCTTCGAAGGTGTGATCTTTCCGGAGGCTGGTCTCGTCAGTGCCGATGATAAAACGGTACGCCGGTACAAATGGACCAAACGCGTTGCTATCATGGCGGCTGTTATCGGCGGTATTGGCGTGACCAGCATTTGGGCGCGTAGCTATCTGGGCAATGTTGCGTTGATTGATGATGTGGCGCAGACCGTGGACAATTACCGCACAGTGTCAGCTCAGATCCCCGCAAGTCCGATCGCAGACAGCGACCTTCCATCTATCGTGCCAGCGTTGAATGTATTGCGGTCCGCGCCAACGAACCCTGCCAACGGTGATGTACGACCTGAACGTACAATGACGTATGGACTTTATCAGGGGCGCGTTTTGGGCAACCAAACAGGCCAGACCTATACAGCGGCACTGAATCAGCATCTTTTGCCCCGCCTGATCTTGCGGCTGGAAGAACAGATTCAAGCGAACGTCAACAACCCGGATTTTCTCTATGAAGGTCTAAAAATCTACATGATGCTTGGTCAAAAAGGGCCAATGAACCGGGATTTGGTCAAGGAATGGATGGTCGCGGATTGGAGCGTTGCGTTCCCGGGGGACGCACGCGCACAATTGCGCGGCGACCTGTTCAATCATTTATCGTTCATGTTGGACAAGCCTATGGATGAAGTGGGTCTGAACGGTCCTCTGGTGGAACAAGTACAGGGCTTGCTGTCCGAAATGCCATTGGCGCAACGGGTCTATAACTCAATCATCAATTCACCTCGTGCCAAGGAGCTACCAGAGTGGCGTCTGACCGATATTGGTGGGCCAGCAATCAGCCGGGCGATCGTGCGATCCTCCGGTCGTGGGCTGTCGGACGGCGTTCCAGGCATTTTTACCTATGATGGGTTCAATAATGTTTTCTTGGACGAGGCACTCGGTGTGGCCCAACGGGTTCAGCGGGAAAGCTGGGTCCTCGGTGAACGTGGTGCCAGCGAGCAGTCGGAGGCGGCATTGGTCGCAATGAGCCGTGATGTCTTGGATCTGTATTACACCGACTACATCTCGCAATATGATCAGGTGTTGGGCGATATTGATATCATCCCGATGGAAAGCTTGCCTCATGCTGTTGAGGTCACAAACGTGCTGTCCGGACCAACTTCGCCATTGGTCAACATTCTCACGGCCATCGCCGACGAGACCAAGCTGACGGAACAGCGCAGTGCAGGTGGCGCAAGCGGGCTGGCGGCCGGTGCAGGCGAAATCGCGACCATGGAGCTGGAGTCGACGATGTCGGCGCGTAGTCAGATGTTCCTGAACACGCTGACCAGCAGTGCAACAGGCGGCCAAGGCGGAGAAGATGCGCCAGCACCGCCGGGTTCGTTTGTCGAAGACCGGTTCTCGTGGCTGCATCAGTTGACCGAAGAGGTGCGCGGCCAACCTTCGCAACTCGCGGAGCTGATTGGACGTTTGACCGAGGTCTACAACGAGTTGAATAAACTGTCGTTCGCGGGTGGGGTCGGTGCGGGTGCCGGCGATGCGACGGCCATTGTACGCTTTCAAGAGCTTGCCAATCGTCTCCCTGGACCGATCCAGCGTTGGTCCACGCAGATCTCGACGGGGTCCTCGGGTATTACGGCCGATGGGACACGCGCCAGTATTAACGCACAATGGCAAAGCCAAGTGCTCCCCTTTTGCCAAAAAGCATTGGATAACCGTTATCCATTCACGCGCGGTGCAAGGGCAGATGTGGCGATGGGCGACTTTGAACGCCTGTTTGCACCCAACGGTCTGATTGACACGTTTTTCAACGAAAACTTGCTGCAATATGTGGATACCCGCGCGCGGCCTTGGGCGTGGAAAAAGGTGAATGATGCTGATCTCGGGATTTCGCAGTCAGTTCTGCAACAATTGCAATATGCATCCGAAATCCGTGATGCATTCTTTGCAGGTGCACCAAATCCAACCGTAAAATTCCAAATCACACCCGAGGCTTTGGATCCCAAAGCGCAAAGCGTTGTGTTGGAAATTGACGGTCAAGAGGTGGCGTTTCAACATTCTGCCGCGCCGCGCCCTGCTGCCATTACATGGCCAGGTGCAGTGGGTTCGGCGCGCATCGTGATGCAACCGGCGCCACAAAATGCGGGCAATTCCATTGCACGCGACGGACCTTGGGGTTGGTTCCGACTTCTTTCGGCGGCCGAGGTGCGCCGCACGAATGTGTCTGATCGGAACCGTGTGATCTTCAACGTTGGGGGACGCATAGCGATTTTCCAACTGCAGTCAGGATCTGTGTTGAACCCGTTTTCACTTCCGGCTTTGGGTAAGTTCAAATGCCCAACGTCCTTCTAGACGGAGCTAGGGTATGAGCGGTTTCGGCGCCTTTGGCAAAATTCCCGATTTAGGTGACTTTTTTCGGCACAACTTGCCTGCAGGGTTTGTGAAGACTTGGGACACGTGGCTCCAAGGTGCCATGATTGACAGCAAATCCGTTTTGGGCAGCGGTTGGGACGATGCCTACATGTCTGCTCCGATCTGGCGGTTTACCTTGCAGGCGGGCCATGCTGGACCTTCTGCAATGTCTGGCATTCTAATGGCCTCTGTCGATCGCGTCGGTCGACAGTATCCTCTGACCCTGGTGTCACCGCATGGCGGTGGATCAGCTGCACTCACGCACTTGGCCAATAGAACGACTTTTGAACAGTTAGAGGAAGTCGCCCTGCAAATGTTGGATGATACCGGACGTCGTGACGGCCTTATTGCAGCGCTAGAGACCGTTCACATCATTGAACCGCAAGCATGTCCGACAGGATTGCCCTATGCTGGGCCGCTGCCCGTTGAACAGGTCCTTGCTGCACAAGCGATAGACCATTCATACGGCGCATGTTCGGTTTGGTCGACGATGACGGATCGAGATCACAGATTGATGACATCAAGAGGTCTGCCGCAAGGATCCGAGATGCGAGCCCTCTTTCATCTGGATGCACCCTTGTGGGGCGCAGGCGGTGCACCCGCTGCTGTTGATCTGGACGATCTTATTCCTGCCCCCTTGGATGATCCGTTGGACGCGCTTTTAGGCAAGTCCTCCCTGTGATATTTATTCAATGATCAAGAACGGCGGAACTTGCCCCTTCGTCCCCTGTTGAGAGTGCACAATGGAAAATCGACTTATCCAGATCATACTCGGCGTTATGGGGCTGATCTTCGTCGGCATACTGGTACTTGTCTACTTTCAGTTCAGGCCGGAACCTGAAATTCGATATGCATCCGATGGTGATTTATCTAATGCGGGACCAGCTATAGACTCTGGTGCGCGGATCGAAATTGAAGTGCTGCGCTCGCAGATTGAGGCACTTGGTTCTCAAATTGAACAGCTGCAAAAATCCATCGCGATTTTGGAGTCTCGCCCCGCCCCAACTGCTGCGCCACTGGGTGACAGTGGGCCACGCGAACTGGGGGGTGCCTTTGCCAATGACGGACCGAATGCATTGCTCGATTCTTATGCTCAGGTCGTATTGATTGGGGCCCGGCGGGACCTGAACGAGGGGCTGCGCCACGCATCGCCCAGCTATCTTACAGGTATCTTCGGGCCGCCAAGGGCCAGCCTCACCTCTGACTGCTTGCCTATGACAAACGCCCGACTGCGCGCCAAACTGAAGACGGAGAGGGTGGGACCGATCCGCGTGCGCATGGTGGAACCTGCAATAGAAAGTCTCCGTTCTGTTTTCTCCAAGATCGAGGAGGCTGACCCCGACTTGTATGCCCGTATCAACACGGCCGGTGCCCTTTGTGTACGGCATATTCGAGGCGCACCCGGTCGGGCGTCGTCTCATGCCTTTGGTCTTTCGGTCGACCTGAATATCGACGGAAAGCTCGATGTACTTGGGGATGGCCGCACTCAATTGGGTCTGACGATCCTCGCTGATTTTTTCCGCGCAGAAGGTTGGTATTGGGGTGCGGGTTTCTCACGTGAGGATAGCATGCATTTTGAGGCCAGCCGCGATTTGGTCGAGCGCTGGATATCTGAGGGCAAGCTATAGGGTCAGGCTCGTTATCGGATAACCGCGGCGTTGCCATTGTATAACCACGGTGTTGTGGCCCATTGTTGGCGTATGAAACTGCTCCTTCCCTTCGTCTCGGCACTATTTCTGGCAACGTCTGCGCAGGCGGTGTGCTATGCCGACTATAAGGCAAAGCGCGATAATCCCCTGCGGCTGCATTATGGTGTCGTTCAGATAAACGGACCCTGCACCGCTAGTGCTGCGCAGGCCGAGATTGCGCGACGCATCGCCCGCGACGGGTGGCAGGTGTTGAACGTGGTCTCCCTGTTTGACGACAGCGGCCTTGAGGAAAGGAGGGACAGTGCAGGTGATTACTTCCTCCGCTACTGAAACACGCCGGGGCGGCAGCCGCGTGGTGGCCATCGGGATCGTGGCCATTGTCGTGATTCTGGCATTGGCGGCGGTCTTGCTGTTCGCCGCTCTGCCTGACGCCAACGCCTTTAATGCCCGTGTTGAGCGGATTTTTATCGAAAATGATGACCTGACGGGGGCGGCAGAACTGCGTCTGCTGGAAATCCTTGCGCAATCGGGAACGACATTCTCACAGGTGCTGGTCAGCTATCGAATGGCCATCTTTGTCCTACTGATTTTCGCGACCGCGCTGCTGGTGGCCTGCCTTATGTTTCTGGTCACGATCATCGCTCTCAACCGCCGCATGGGCGAGATTGAGCGGTCAGGAATTCAAGTCTCTTCTCTGTTGATATCCCGTCCGGAACGCATTGTTTTACTGAACAATATGGAATTCAAACTGACCGAGGCCGCGATTGAAACGCTGTCCGTTCTGGCCGAAGCACGCTTGGACGACGAGGTGCTATCGGGGGCCGAGATCGAGGCCATGATCACCGGACGTGCGCGCGAGGATTGCGACGAGGCCGCGGGTGCCACCAGGATCAAACGGCTGCGCGACACCCTTGGCAATCAAATGGTCAGCGAACTGCTGGTCAAGAACATCGCACGCCGTGGTTACGTGCTGGCGATAGATCAAGATGTTATCAAGATGCTCTGAGCGTGTGACCGTTTGTTAAGGTCTTTGCGTTGAGATGCCTCCAACCAGATAGTTGGAGAGATCAATGCTGAAACGTTTGCAGGCCATGTCGCTTAGTTCTGCTATGCTGACAGTGGCGCTTTTGGGTTTGCTGTCCTTGACGTCCATTGCGGGCGTGTTCCTTGCCTCGGACATAAGGTCGATGGGGTATATGCAAGGTGACCAAAAAGTTGTCGCCGTGGCAGCCAGCATCGGCGCACTCACCCACGAGATGCAGAAAGAACGCGGCATGTCTGCTGGGTTTCTGGCCAGTGGTGGCAGCGAATTTGGTGACCAACTGCAACAACAGCGGACCATGACCGATCAGGCGATCTCGGCGTTTGTTTCTGGTATGACGAACCTGCGGGGTCAGATTGCGGACACATGGGTCTTGGCGGCATTAGACAAAATTGACACAGACCTTGCCAGTTTACGGGCGCTGCGCGCGCGTGTGGATACGCAGTCTATTTCGATACCTGATTGGGTTGGGACGATCACGCAGATCAACAATGATGCAATCGATCTTTTGCCCCTGTTGGGTCGTGATATTTACTACGCGGGGACCGCGCGAGCGACCCAGCGTCATGCGTTGTTGATGCGTGCCAAGGACCTTGCGGGATTAGAACGGGCAACAGGTGCTGTGGGTCTCGGGGCCGCAGCGACCGGCGATGGCCATATCCCGCAACCGATTCTGGATCGCTTCATTGGGCTGACACGCAGTCAGGACCTTTTGTTTACAACCTACGGACAAATGGCTTCTGTCCCGCTCCGCGAAGAGCTGGATCGCTTCAACGCTCTACCCGCGACCACAGATGTTGAACGCTATCGTGCACTCTTGATTGGCAACGATCCCGCCCAATTGGAAAGCGTCAGCGGCGCGCAGTGGTTCGAAAAGATCACTGCAAAGATCAACGGTATCAAAAGCGTCGAAGATGCTGGCCTGCGCGAGATTCAGACTATCGCAGACGAGGGAATACAGACCCTTTGGGATCGCGTGGTGTTCAAAAGCGGTATCATGCTGGTGGGTATCACCCTGCTGTTTGGCGCGGTCCTAATTTTTGCGCGCACTGCCGGCACGTCGCTTTCCGCCATAACGCGCCACCTAGAGCGTTTGGCAAACGATGATTTGGATCACCCTGTTCCAGAGTGTCCACAACGCGATTTGCGCAAGGTTTGCGCTGCGATTGAAGAATTTCAAGAGAACCGTAAGGGCTATCTGAAACGCCTCGCCCGTGAACTTCAGCAATCCGAAGCCTCTCAGGTCGAGATTGAACAAACCCTGGAAGCTGTGTCTCAGGGCAGCTTTAACCGCCGGGTGAATGTTGCGGATCTACATGGCCTGCAACGTGTTCTTGGCGACGGTTTGAACAGTATTTTAGAAGTCGCAGAGACCTTTGTTACTGAGCAAGCCTCTCGCGATCAGTCCGAAAAAGAGGCTGCAAAACGTCAGCTTATTTCGCAAAAGAATGCCGTTGACCAAATCCGTCGCGTTGTCGAAGCCTGCGCTGAAGGCGATTTTTCAAAGCGACTTGATATCCAGTCCGAAGACCCTGCTTTGCTGCAATTAGCAGGCGGCATTAACAGTATCTCGGACATCAGCCAACGCAGTCTTAGTGCGTTGCAGACAACGCTCACCGCTCTTGCAAATGGTCGATTGGATGTTCGTGCAGAAGGCCATTTCCGAGGTCTCTTCGGTGAAATGGCCGAGGCGATGAATCTGGCGCTGGAGAATCTTTCATCACTACTTGGCGATATTGAGGTTTCAGCGAAGTCTTTGGGCGGCGCCTCTGGTCGCCTCAAGACGGCCTCTCATGAACTGACCCGCAGCGCTGAAAGTCAGGCCAGCGCGGTTGATCAATCCGCTAGCGCAGCAGACGCATTATCGGAGTCTGTAGATCAGGCAAGCGAGGATATGGCGCGGGGTAAGGATTTGTTGGGGGTCATGGACGCATCCGCTCAGGACATGGAGCAAGTGGCTGATCGCGCCGTCAGATCAATGACTGATATCGAGACAGCTTCGGCAGAGATGGCCAAAATCGTCGCAACAATTGAGGGTATCGCATTCCAGACAAACTTGCTGGCGCTGAACGCATCAGTTGAAGCTGCGCGTGCAGGTGCTGCCGGAAAAGGCTTTTCCGTGGTAGCCACTGAGGTACGATCCCTTGCTGGGCGCTGCGCCGACGCGTCTCAACAGGTCGGCGCACTGATCAAGGATAACGTAGCTTTCGTTCAACAAGGTGCGGATTTGGTCCGGCAAACGGGGGACTCGGTACAAGAAGTCCGGAAGTCTGTATCTGAAACACTTGATATTGTTCATTCCGCGGCGGAAGGCGCAACGCTCCAATCCCGGGCTCTCTCTGAACTGAAAATAGCTATGCAGCAGCTGGATCGCCTTGCCCGAGCCAATGCAGAACTTGCCCATGAAAATGGCGGTATCATGGAGGCTTTGTCAGCAGATCAGCAGCGGCTTTCAGCGTCACTTCATAAATTTGACACTGACAGCAACCAGAACTCTTTTGGTTCCGACCAAGACGCATGGGAAGCGGTCGCCTAGTGTGGCGACGCTGGCCGTCTTCCCTATAGGATATGGAATGTAGAGATATCTTGGACCAGTCGCGGTTTTGTGCCTCTTGAGGTTCCCCTAGATTTGTAGATGCTTTGCCCCCTAACTTTGAGGCGAGGAGGCCGACAGTGGGACAAGCAATTACAGCGATGATTTCAAGCGCGATGCGGTGCATCAGATCACGCTGCGGGGGTATCCGGTTCGGGAGGTGTCCCTGCGATTGGGCGTCAGCACGCATTCTCTTTACAAGTGGATGAAGCTGTTCGGGGAACCGACATCCAAAGCGAACATCATCGACCACGCAGCAGAGAACAGGCGACTGAAGCGCGAGCTGGCCAGGGTCACTGAGGAGCGCGACATTCTAAAAAAGGCAACGGCGTACTTCGCGCGCGAGTCCCAATGAAGTACGCCTTCATCCGGGCGCATCGCGGAGAGTTTGGCATCCGCGCCACGTGCCGGGTGCTGCGGGTTCATTTCAGCGGCTTCTAGGCATGTCTTAAGGAACCGTTAAGCCACCGTGCGCGGGAAGATGTGCGCCAGACAGACCTGATCTGGCTGGCCTGGACGGACAGCGGCAAGGTCTATGGCTATCGCAAGCTCACGGACGATCTGCGCGGTCAGGGCGAACAGGTTTCCGAGAACCGGGTGGCGCGCCTGGCGTCTCTGGCCGGGATCGCTGCACAGATCGGTTACAGACGCCGTCCGGGTCGCTACGGCGGCAAGCCAGCAATCGTTGCCGAGAACAAGCTGGAGCAGCGATTCCAGGCTTCTGCTCCCGATCAGGTCTGGGTGACCGACATCACGTACATCAAGACCCATGAAGGCTGGCTGTATCTGTGCGTCGTCATCGACCTGTTCTCGCGCCGGGTTGTCGGCTGGTCCGCCCAGTCCCGCATGACCACAGACTTGGCCTTGCAGGCATTACTGATGGCCGTCTGGCGCAGAAAGCCAGAAGGGAAGGTCATGGTACATTCCGATCAAGGCTCGCAGTTCACAAGCCGCGAATGGCAGACGTTTCTCCACCAGCACAATCTGGAACCGAGCATGGGTAAGCGCGGGAACTGCCACGACAACGCCGTCGCCGAGAGCTTCTTTCAGCTGCTGAAGCGGGAGCGCACCAGACGGCGGACATATCCAACCCGCGAAGACGCAAGGCGGGATGTGTTCCACTACATCCCGATGTTCTACAACCCAAAACGCAAGCACACAAACAATGGCATGCTGTCGCCTGTTGATTTCGAAATCAGAAAGCACAAACTGAACAAGGCAGACGTCCAGGAAACTAGGGGCACCTCACTCAAAGCGAACGCTGACTCAATGCAGGTGGTCTTGTATGGACCTCGAACTTTTGCGGATATGACCGCTGAAGAACGGGTCAGAGCTTGCTACTTCCATACTGTGCTGAAGTCGATGGCAGGCGAACGGATGCGGAACGCCACTTTGTGTGAAAGGCTCGGTATGGATGCCAAGAATGCCGCTCAGGCAACAAACGTCATTCGCAAGACCATGGATGCAGAGCTGATCAATGATGCAGATGAGGATCACCCTCGTGCAGGCTACCATCCTTGGTGGCACTAGTTTCTTGATCCACTCTTGATCCTGAGTGCCCTTTGGGCTTTTTACAATCGACTGTAGTCCACGTTTACAATGGCTTAGCTGCACTTCCCCTATCGGAAGTTTCTTGATCCACTCTCGAGCAAAAATTTCCACCGAGACACCAGAGCAAGCTCTGCATCCACCAAGGTCAAACTCGCATCAAACACCATGAGGATTAACGCTTCCGCACACCTTTGGGTGTGTTGGCAATTTCCTCAATGAAATCAGTAGGGCTGGCGACCCCGGCAGGATTCGAACCTGCAACCTGCCCCTTAGGAGGGGGCTGCTCTATCCAGTTGAGCCACGGGGCCGTTGTCCAACAGTGCGACGATGCGCAGGTTGGTGCAAGGCTTGTCTCGGATGTGAGTTTACCGCTAACAAGGAGGCCAGACTGAAAGGACAGATTTTGGTTATACGACCGGGTGATGTGCGGCGCGGGCAGCTTACGCTGCGAGATGTGTCTGAGGCTTCGGGCGTGTCAGAGATGACCGTCAGTCGCGTGTTGCGCAACCGTGGGGACGTCTCTGCCAAGACCCGAGAGCGTGTTCTGGAGGCCGCGCGGGCGCTTGGTTATGTCCCAAACAAAATCGCCGGTGCACTAGCCTCTAATCGCGTAAATCTGGTGGCTGTCATTATCCCCTCGCTCAGCAACATGGTGTTTCCAGAGGTGCTGGCGGGAGTAAATGAAATCCTTGAAGAAACGCCCTTGCAGCCAGTCGTTGGGGCCACGTCCTACAAACCTGTACAGGAGGAAAAGGTCCTGTACGAGATGCTGTCATGGCGCCCGTCCGGCGTCATCATTGCGGGCCTGGAACATTCCGAGGCGACCCGTGCCATGTTGGCGAACGCTGGATGCCCTGTGGTCGAGGTGATGGATGTTGACGGTGAACCTGTCGATGCGGCCGTGGGGATCAGCCATTGGCGCGCTGGCTACGAGATGGGTCAGGAAATTGTAAAACGCGGTTATCGTCGCGTGGGGTTCATGACGACCACGACCGAAGGCGATCACCGCGCGCGCAAGCGCAAAGAGGGTCTGGAACGTGCTTTGGCCGAAACCGGCGTCTCTCTCGCGGACGAGATGTATTATTCCGGCAGCTCCGGTTTTGCCAAAGGGCGCGAGATGACGCGGGATATGATGGAACGCACTGCTGATCTGGACTTTCTGTATTACTCTAACGATCTGACCGGTGCCGGCGGGCTGTTGTACTGCCTTGAACAGGGCCACGATGTGGGCGGTGATCTTGGGATGGCGGGGTTCAACGGGTTCACTCTGCTGGCGGGGCTGCCCAAACGCCTTGCCACGACAGACAGCTGTCGCCGCGAGATTGGCCGACAGGCGGCGCAAATCATTGCAGGGCAGACGGTCTTTGACGAGGCGTCGGATCGCAAGATCGAATTGGACCCCACCTTTGACCCAGGCGATACAATCCGCGCGGTTCGCTAACACTCCGGCAGGTTCACGGCGAGACCACCAAGGCTGGTTTCTTTGTACTTTTCTGACATGTCGATGCCGGTTTGGCGCATGGCCTCGATACAATTGTCCAACGGCATGAAGTGTTGGCCGTCCCCCCGCAAGGACAGCGATGCAGCGGACACAGCCTTGATGGCGCCCAGCCCGTTGCGTTCGATGCAAGGCACCTGCACCAGTCCGCCCGCCGGATCGCAGGTCATGCCCATGTGGTGTTCAAGTGCAATTTCTGCGGCGTTTTCGATTTGTGCGTTGGTTCCGCCAAGGGCTGCGCATAGACCGGCGGCGGCCATGGCGGCGGCGCTGCCGACCTCGCCCTGACATCCAACCTCGGCCCCCGAGATCGAGGCGTTATGTTTGACCAAGCCGCCGATTGCGGATGCCGTCAGTAGGAAGGTCTCGATCCCCTCGGCGGTCGCGCCGATGCAATGGTCGCGATAGTAGCGCACCACAGCCGGCACCACCCCGGCGGCCCCGTTGGTGGGACTGGTCACGACCCTGCCCCCGGCGGCGTTCTCCTCGTTCACGGCCATGGCGTAGACGGATAGCCAGTCGTTCACCACGTGAGGTTGCGCAAGATTTTGGCCCGCCTCTGCCAGCAATTGTTCGTGGATTGCCTTGGCGCGGCGCTTGACGAACAGGCCACCGGGCAGGGTCCCTTCCATCCGCAAGCCTCGTTCAATACAGGCATCCATGGCGGACCAGATACCCGCGATGCGATCCTTCAAGTCGCGCGCGGACATATGCGACAGCTCGTTCGCGCGCTTCATCTGGGCGATCGTCTTGCCGGTATCCGCGCCCATCTTGAGCATCTCAGCGGCGGAGCCGAAGGGATAGGGGTAGCCCGCCTGTGCCTTGTCCGCATGCAAGTCGTCTGCTCCGCCGTGACGCGTTGCCTCCAACTCTGCCTCGGTGACGACGAAACCGCCGCCGATCGAATAGTAGGTCTCCTGCATGTACAGGTTCCCGTTGGTGTCAAACGCACGCAGAATCAGACCGTTGGCGTGGCCCGGAAGGGCGGGGCCGTAGTCAAAGGTGATGTCGGTGTCAGGGTCAAACCGAAGGGGGAGGCCGTCCAGTTCCACAGTTTTCGATGTGCGCAGATCAGCCTCCAACGCTTCGGCCTTGTTGGGATCCAGTGTAGCGGGGGCAAACCCCATCAGGCCCAGCATGACGGCGCGATCCGTGGCGTGACCCTTGCCGGTAAACGCCAGCGACCCGTGCAAAGACGCTGCCAGCGCGGCAACCTCTCCCGCGCCGGGTTCCCGTTCGCGCCCCCCGCGCAGGTCGTCCAGAAACCGCGCGGCGGCGGTCATGGGGCCCATGGTGTGCGACGACGATGGGCCAACGCCAATCTTGAAGATGTCGAAAATGCTTAGAAACATCATGCGCCTCTTTTGATCTACAATGACCGAGGCGGCGACGATACAGCACGCTACATGCGACCGGGATCAGTCGCCTTGCGACCTTGACTGCTGCCACGGCATCAGTTTCCAGCGGTTGTGCAGCCAGTACCATTGCCCGGGGTTGGCCTTTATTTGTGCGGACATGACATCGTTGAACGTCTGCATCATCTGCTCAGGCGTCGAGTGAGGGATTGGGTCCAGTGCGGTGACGCGCACCCCGCCCGGTACGCGAAGGCCAAAGACGGGCACCAAGGGCAGGTCATAGCGCAGGGCCAACTCCGCCGGCGAAAGGGTCGTGGCTGCGGGCTGGTCCATGAAGGTCAGCACCGTATCGTCCTGCACAAATTGATCGCACAGCAGCGCCATGAAACCCCCGGATCGAATGTGGCGCAGCATATCGCGGGTGCCTGCCTTGCCTTTGGGGATGATCGGCGCGCCGCCTGCCTCGATCCCTTTGCGGAACAGGGGTTCGTAGTAGGGATTGTTGTTGGGCCGATAGAGCGCCCCTGTTTCCAGCCCTTGGGCGCGCAGAGCGTGGCGCACAGCCTCCCACTGGCCAAAATGCCCTGACACGATGATTGCTCCGCGTCCTTGGGATTTGGCGCTGTGCAGAGCGTCCAGTCCGGGGCCCGTGATCTGGAACGCCGCCGCGACCCTAGCATATTCATCGTTGTACAGAATCTCCGCCAAGGTACGCCCGATGTTGCGGCAGACCTGTCCCAGGATACGCAGGCGTTCGGGCCGGGGCATGTCCGGGTAGACGCGCTCCAGGTTCGTTAGGCAACGATTGCGCAAAGGCGGCACGATCCGCACCATGGCGTTGACCAGATGGCCGAACAGATTGGCCCGCCAGCGCAGGGGCAGGATGCGCGACACCCACAGCAGGGCGCGCAGGATCACCATCTGGGCGATATGGCCTGCTTTCCTCATGCGCCGCGATTGGCGTTGCGTTTGGCGTAGGCGCGCATTTGGGCACGGAAGAGGGGGCGTTTGACCTCGCGCACCAACTTGGCCAGCAAGGGCTGCCCCTTGGATTGGATCGTCGTCCCGCCCAGCATGGCAGAGGTTTCCGTTACGCCAGACGGCTGGATCAAGGCGGGCCGCACGCCCGTGCCCCAAGAGGTTTGCAAAAAGACGTCGAGGGGGCGGTCAAAGGTTTGGCTTGCCTCAGCCAGCTTGGCGGCGGCCCAGCCGGACACGACCGTACAGTTGGATCGCAGCGCGGCAAGCTCGGGCAGGTAGAGGGAATGGGGCCCGTGGCTGTGCAACGCAGGCCCCACGTCGTTGATCACACGCGGTTGCAGTTGGATGATCCCGAACGTCTGGATGTGCGCCAAGGCCAGCTCTATCGCGCCAGTGTGCAAGGTGGGATCAAGGGTCGTGTCATCTTCATAGATAACGGCCGCCTCGGTCCCCTGTTCCACCATCTCGCGCCAGATCGTGCGATGGGACAGAAAGCACCCACATTCGCCTGCACCCAGTTTGAACGGAAAGCGCGGCTGCATCGTTTCGCGACCATAATCGCCCCAAACGGCATCATGGGGCAGGTTGCGCGCGTCCACGGCAGGGGTGATCTGACAGGGCACAGGGGCGCCGCGGATGATCGCCTCGACAGCCGGTTTTCGACCTTCAGCGCGCAACAGGTGGATGATGTACCCTTTAGTGGTCATGTTTTGTCCCTCAGTTCCGCGTAGACCTTTGCATATCCATCCGCCTCTGTCTGGGCGCTGTGATGTGTCGTCGCGGCGGTGCGGGCCGCGCGGCCCATGCGTTTCAGGCGTGCGGGGTCCGACAACAGGGCGCTGACAGCGCGTTCGGCGGTTTGGCCCACAGGGACCACTGTGCCGGTCGTGCCATCGTGACTGAACTGGCGAAAGTAGCCCGTGTCGCTGGCCACAAAGGGCACGCCTGCGGCCATCCCCTCCAGTGGTGTCATGCCGTACCCTTCGTAGCGGGGCAGGGCCACGATCAGCGAAAGGGCGGGCAGGATACGGGTCAGTGCCTCAGGCGATTGTTCACCCACGAACAGGATGCGATCAGACAGGCCAGCGGCTGCGACTTGCGCGCGAAGTCCCTCTTCAAAGGACTTGTGCGTGCGCCCTGCGCGCCCAATGACAAGGGCCGTGGTGCCCGGATGATCCGGCAGCACCTTGCACATGGTGTCCACGAACAGATCCGTCCCTTTTTCGGGTCTGATCCGACCAATCGCCGCCACGCCACGCACGCCCCCGTAGCCGAGGCTGGCCCATGCCGCGGCTCGGTCCCGTGCGGGGGTCAACGCATCTGCATCCACCCCATGGGGTACGACGGCGCGCACATTCGGGACATACTCGGCTGCCTTCTCCGTGGTTGCCACAACGGCATCCATGCGCGAGATCAGCCAGCGGGGATAGGCGGAATGGCGGCGCTGCGCGGCAGAGGTGAAGACCAGCCTGATCGGCAGGCGCAGCACATCCCGCGCCCAGATCCCCGCGCGCATCTCGGGGTTGCGGCGCATGTGCCAGATGATCGGCGCGCGGGACAGGGCCCTTGCGGTGGACAGAGTAATCGGGTCTGGGCAACCGGGCAGGGGGTGACCCACAAGGCGCAGGTCCAGTGCCGACATCTGCGCCCGCACCACATTTGCCGCCGTGGCAGAGACCCCGGTGTAGTTGGGGTTGAAGTTGGTGACGATCAGGTCGGGCGCTTGCATGTGGACCGCTATGCCTCAGGCTTTCGGCTGCGTCCAGACGGTGCTAGTCCTTGGGGCAACAGGCAAGGGTGCGCGATGATCTACGTCAGACTTTTGGGGGGCTTGGGCAACCAGCTGTTTCAATACGCCACGGCCCGCGCGTTATCCTTGCGTCTTGGCACCGACCTGGCCGTCGATCTGCGCGAGGCACGGGCCCAACCGCAAGCCTGGGCGGCCCCCGCCCTGCACCATTTCAACGCGCCCTTTCGGGCGGATGGTCCGGGCCTTCCCCCTGCGCGCGGGGGGCTGCGGTATCAGGTCTGGCGGCGGTTTGGGCGCACCCCCGGTTTCTGCGCGAGCAGGGGTTGTGCTTTAACCCCGCGATCTTTGACGCGCCCGACAACAGCTACCTGCACGGCTATTTCCAGACGGAACGCTATTTTGCCGATTTCCTGCCGCAACTGCGCGAAGACCTGACCATCGTGACCCCGCCAAACGCGCAGAACGCGGATTGGATCGCGCGTATCGCACAGACCCCAAATGCGGTGTCGGTGCACCTGCGCCGGGGGGACTATCTGGCCGAGGGCAGCCAGCATGGACAGTGTTCGGCGGCGTATTACACCGCTGCCCTTGAAAAGATCGCGCAGGATGCCGGAGCGCTGCCCCATGCCTTCGTTTTCTCCAACGATCCAGCGTGGGCCAAGGACAACCTGATCCTTCCGTGCCCGATGACGGTGGTGGGTCACAACACACCTGAACAGCACTACGAAGATCTGCGCCTGATGGCGACCTGTGATCACCACGTGATCGCAAATTCCACGTTCTCGTGGTGGGGGGCGTGGTTGAACCCGGACGCGGGCAAGCGCGTGATTGCCCCATCGGTCTGGTACAACGATCCAAGCCTGTCGAACCCGGATATCTTTCCGCCCGGTTGGACTGTGATATCGGCCTAATGCTGGTCCTTGAACTGTAAGGCGTGCAGTTGGGTGTAAAGCCCCCCTTGGGCCAGCAACGCCTCGTGCGTGCCCTGTTCCGCCAATTGACCGTCACGCATGACAAGGATCTGATCCGCGTCCCGGATCGTGGACAGGCGGTGGGCGATCACGAGGGTAGTGCGCCCACTGGACAGCTTGTCGAGGGCTTGCTGCACCAAGGTCTCGGACCGGGCATCCAGGGCCGATGTTGCCTCGTCCAACAACAGTACGGGCGCTTCGCGCAGCAGGGCACGGGCGATGGCCACCCTTTGGCGCTGGCCACCAGACAGGTTGGATCCGCGCGCACCGACTTGGGTGTCCAGCCCGTCTGGCAGATCCGACAGGAAGTCGCTGACATGGGCCGCCTCAACAGCGGCCATCAGTTGAGCATCGGTGACGTCTGCGCGCCCGGCCGTGATGTTCTCGCGCAGGGTTTCGTCAAACAGCAGGGTCTCTTGCGAGACCACGGAAAAGTGCGACCGTAGATCGGCCAATGACGCGGTGCGGATATCAGTACCGCCCAAAGTGATCGTCCCGGATTGCGGGTCGGCCAGCCGGGTCAGGGCGTTGAACACCGTCGTTTTGCCCGCACCGGACAGGCCCACAAGCGCCGTGGTTTGCCCAGCCGGGGCGGTAAAGGACAGGTCGCGCAGAACCGGAGTGGTCCCGTAGGACAGAGTCACGGCGTTGAATTGGATGTCCGGGTTGGTGATCTTCAGCGGCGCTGTGCCCTGATCCTTCACGACGGCCTCGGTATCCAGCATGTTGAAGATGCGGTGCAGGCTGGCCAGCATGGTTTGATAGGTGCCCGACAGGGCTGCCAACCGCCGCAACGGTTGGAAGGCAAGGGCGAGGGCCGTGAAGAACGACATGAACTCGCCCACGGTTTTCTCGCCCGCGATGATCTCGGACCCGCCGTAGACCAGAACGGACAGAAAGCCGAGGCCGACCGCCACATCCACCAGCGCGGGGGCGGCGGCATAGCCAGCGGTCATCTTGACCGAGGCGTTGACGTGTTCGGCGGTGACGGATTTGAACCGCGCGGCCTGATACGCCTCCATCCGGTTCAGCTTGATCGGAGTGATCCCGTGGAAAATCTCGTCCAACCGGGTGGTGCGGCGCCCCGCAATGTCCCGCAAAGAGAAGCTTTTTTGCGGATGTAGCGCTGTACCCCGAAAGACGGCAGCATCAGGATCGGGATGCCGATGACGGCCACCAAGGTCCAAACCGGATCGACCGAGATCGCCACGACCATCAGGGACAACAGACCCACCGCGTCCCGGCCCGCACTCAACAGCAGAGCATTCCACGCCGTCTGCACCGCAAGGATATCACCCTGCACCCGTTCGATCAGCGTGCCCGGCGGGTTGGCATTGTGGAACGTATTGTCCAGCGCCAAAACGTGGGTCAGCAGGTCCTGTTGGATCACGGCGGATGATTTGTAGGACACGTGGGCCAGGATCGTCCGTTGCGCCAGCCCCGTAAAGGCGCGCAGCATGAACAGGCCAAAGATCACCAAGCCCACGAACCAGATCATGTCCGCCCGCCCCTCGATGAACAGCCAGTCGAACATCGGTTCCAGCATGTAGGACAGGGCACCCAGCGTGCTGCCTTCGATGATCATCAGGACAGCGGCGAGGGCGACCAGTTTCCAATGGGGTTTCAGATAGCCATGCCAAAGGCGGGACAGGGGTTTGTCTACGGTTTCCATGGGGTGCAGGTAGCTGCTTTGCGTCCGCACGCCAAGGGTTACACGTCGTCGCGCCGTTCGCCGGGTTCCGGTGTCAGGCCATAGGGGGCCGCCAGTCCCCAGACGTGATCGGGGATCATGTGCTTCATCCGTTCTGGGGCCGCGCGGCGTAGATGCAGGATCGTCTCTACCGCCTTCATCTCAAGGCGGGCCTTGGCGAATTCCAAACCCTTGGGCCCGATGCGTGGTTGCAGGAACGACACGATGGGCCGCACCCAATCGGGCATCCGGCGCAGGGGCAGGCCGCCTGCAGCGCGCGCGGTGTTCTCGGCAAAGCCTTTGACGGCCGCCGCGCGCTTGCCGCTGCTGCCCACGGGGGACAGGGCGATGTCATTGCCAAGGGCGCCCAACATCTCGGCCCCGCGGTCGTTGCGCACGATGATCCACTGGTCCCCCTCGCCTGCCATGTAGCCCACGGTGATATCGGCCAGCGCATTGGTGTAGTCAGTGCAGGTCCGGCAGGTCAGGGGAAAGAAGTCGTCCGCAAGGTTGCTGATGGGCAGGGACAGGAACGGGATCAGTTTCTGGGTACCGTTCTGGAACCGCAGTTCGACCCGGTAGTCGGCGCGGAATTCAAGATAGGTCACGGTCTGGGGCGCGTCCGTCAGCAGGGCCAGAAAGTCGTGGAAGTTCTCGGTCGTGGTGTTGTCGCTGCACGGCGTGCCCATGACGTAGATCCGGTCAAAGCCCAGCTGTGCCTCGATCCCGCGCAGAGCGTGCACTTGGCACGGGATCCCGATCACGGCAATCCGCTTGTGGCCAGCGGCGGCGGCGGGTTCCAACAAGGATAGTAAGGGCGCATAGCCCATGCGCATACCGCGCACCCGGGCCATGTCGGCGGCGTCGGTGATCAGGACGGGCACAGGGCGAAAGATGTCGTCTTCGGCAGGGGCCAGTGTCAGCACCGCATCCACCGCCCCGTCTTGCAGCAGTTGTGCCGCGAGCGAGGTTGTCACCCCCGTCCACTGCGCCCCCGGTTTCGGGTCGCGCATCCGGGCGCGGTGCATCGCTATGTGAGGGCCAAAGAACTGTTGCAGGGTGTCCATGGTGCGCGCGGCCCCGTGAGTCTGCGCCTCTAGCTTGCCGAAATCAGGGGTCGTGAATTGGCAGACCTTGCCGCATTGATTGGCCAGCTTCATCCGCGACAGGCCGCAATCGGTGCACATCTTACCCCGGGGCAAGGCGTCTGCAGGGGTAGGTGCGAAGAGCGAGGGACTGGCGTCGGGCATAGGATTTCCTTTGCCCGCATTGTAAACCTATCTAGCGAACTGTCTACTTTAGTTTACACCGCATCTGTAATTTGTAGTGAAATGGGCGCGAGCCCGTCGATTTCGCCCGCCAGCCTATCCCCCGGCTGCACCGGCCCCACGCCCGCTGGGGTTCCGGTCAGGATCACATCGCCCTCGCCCAAGGTGTAGAACCCGGACAGATGCGTGATGATCTCGGGCACGGACCACACCATGTCCGACAGTCGGGCGTCTTGGCGCGCGACACCGTTTTGGGACAGGGCGATCCGTTGATCCGCGATCTGGAATCCCAGCGTCATGTGCGCGAACACGGCGCTGCCTTCGACATCCTTGCCCAGCGACCATGGCCGCTGCTTCTTGCGCTCGCGCAGTTGAAGGTCCCGCCGGGTCATGTCCAGCGCGCAGCCCGCCCCGATCATACCATGGGCGCCCATGAACACCGCCAGCTCCATCTCGTAGTGGTGGTTCTCTGTCCCCTTCGGGTAGGGCACACCCGCGCCTGACACCACGCCATGGGCCGCAGACTTGGTGAAATAGAACGGCGCTTCGCGGTCAACCTCCAGCCCCATTTCGGCGGCATGTTCGGCGTAGTTTCGGCCCACACAAAAGATGCGGCGCAGGGGGTAGGCGCGCCCGTCTGTGGTGGGCACGGCAAAGGGCGGGTCGGGTGGGAACAGGTAATCCATGGGCGCATAATAGACGGTGATGGTGTCGCATCAAGGAATAGCGCTTCCCCCTTGGCAGCCCACGGGGTAAGAGGCGCGCGATACAAACAAAGGACGAGATTATGGGTTACAAAGTCGTCGTCGTGGGCGCCACAGGCAATGTGGGCCGCGAAATGCTGAACATTCTGGCCGAACGCCAGTTCCCCGTGGACGAGATTGCCGTTCTGGCATCGCGCAAATCCTTGGGCACGGACGTAAGCTTTGGTGACAAAACCCTCAAGACCAAGGACCTTGCGACCTTTGATTTCGCTGGATGGGACATCGCGTTTTTCGCTGTCGGTTCTGCCGCGACCAAGGAATTCGCACCCATCGCCGCCAAGGCTGGTTGCGTCGTGATCGACAACTCCAGCCTGTACCGCTACGACCCGGACATCCCCCTGGTCGTGCCCGAGGTGAATCCCGAGGCGGTCGACGGCTACACCAAGAAAAACATCATTGCGAACCCCAACTGCTCCACCGCGCAGATGGTTGTCGCGCTGAAACCGCTGCATGACCGCGCGCGGATCAAACGTGTCGTCGTCAGCACCTACCAATCGGTATCCGGCACCGGCAAGGACGCCATTGACGAGTTGTGGGACCAGACCAAGGGCATGTATGTGCCCGGTCAGGAACGCGCGCCCAACGTCTATACCAAGCAGATCGCCTTCAACGTGATCCCGCATATCGATGTGTTCATGGACAGCGGGGACACCAAGGAAGAGTGGAAGATGGTGACCGAGACGAAGAAGATCGTCGATCCTGCCATCAAGGTCACAGCAACCTGCGTACGGGTGCCCGTGTTTGTGGGTCACGCAGAATCGATCAATATCGAGTTCGAGGATTTCCTGGACGAGGACGAGGCTCGCGAGATCCTGCGCACGGCCCCCGGTATCCTTGTGGTCGATAAGCGCGAGGATGGCGGCTACGTCACCCCCGTGGAGTGCGTCGGTGATTTCGCCACCTTCATCAGCCGCATCCGTCAGGACGTGACCGTGGAAAACGGGATCAACCTGTGGTGCGTGTCCGACAACCTGCGCAAGGGCGCTGCGTTGAACGCGGTGCAGATCGCCGAGACGCTGGGCAAACGCTGCCTGAAAAAGGGCTAAAGCACCAGCGACAGCAGGCCCAGACTGACAAACAAGATCATCCCGCCCGCCAGGACCTGGAGGGCGGGAAGCGCGATGTGGACCGTGTTCAGCGGCGAGGACGTCGCAAAGGTGATCCCCCGCGCCACGGTGCTGGACACAGCCACAAGCGACGTCAGCGCCGCCGTGCCCAGCCCCATGACGAGGACCGCCGCCACGCCCGCCGCCTTGATGTCCATTTGCCACGCGATCACCAACAAGAATACCGCGCCCGTACAGGGCCGGATCGCGATGCTCAGGATCAAGGCAACCGCGTCGCGCAGAGATCCGACCTTGGCTGCTTGATCCGGGGTAGGGCCGTGGCCATGGCATCCGCAATCATCGCTGTGCACATGGGTGCGGGCGGACAACAGCGCGCGCGCACCACGCCACACGATGATCCCTCCGATCAGCGCGATGGCGATATAGCTGGCAGGGGCCAGGATATCCTCGGTGACGCGGGTCATTTGGGCGGCACTCGCCTCGATCAGGGCGAAACCACCATAGACCAGCAGGATCGCCCAGAGGGACTGCGCGATGCTAGAGGCCAGCGCCAACCCCAGCAGACGCCCGGCACTGACCGATGACCCCAGACCCACACCGCCGATGACAAACTTGCCATGACCGGGCCCGAGCGCATGCACGAACCCGTAAGCCCCCGCCGCAAGCAGCAACGCGGCCCAAGCCCCCGGTGCCCCGGTTTTCAGGGCAAACACTCCGTCCGCCATATCCGTTTGCAGGGCACGTTGCTGTGTTAGTGCCCATTGCAGCGCGCCGGTGTTGGACCATGACCACCACACCGCCCCGGCCCCTATGGCCAGCAAAAGGATCAACAGGATCACGCGCATGTCAGAAAGATGCGGTCTGTGAACAGGCGTCCGATGTCGGTGTCCTCGGGCGTTTCATCACGATCTAGCTGCGACAGCTGCATAAGGGTGGTCTCGACCCAGCCTGGGTTTGCCTCTGGGTCGAACTGCTGCACCGTGGCCAAACACGCGTCCGCTGTGCCCAGCAGCCTCGGCGATTCTGCGATGCCGAACGCAAAGAAGTGGGTGTCCTCGTAGAACTCCACCTTCAGCGTGTCGGTCCCAAGGGACAGGGGCGCGGCAAGGTCGCGGACAAAGGTGACCTCCAACCGGTTGCCGATCAGGCGCACATCGAAATCCCGGGGCGGCGCCAAGGCGACAGGTACGTCCTGGTAGGCCAGCCGTGCCGCACCGTTGAAGGTATCGGACCAGTCAGACTCGAAGGTAATGATCTCGGCATAGTCTGCCTCTGTCAGGGTCCAATCGGACCCTGGATCAATCTCTAGCGTGGACAGGACGAACAACGTTTCCAGCGGATCGTAGAGCCACGTCACCTCGATCCGGGTCAGCTGCGCGTCGTCTGCAAAAACGAAATCCACGCGCCCGTCGATGAACACATGGGGGTGTGCCGCAGCTGGGGGGACCATGTCACAGCCAGCACAAACCACCCAACCACCAGAAGGCGCGCAAGGGTCGCTGTCCTGTTCATCACGGTCCGAACGCGCACAAAGCTGCTCCATCTTGGGACAAAAGCGTAGTGCCTTTACCTGATAAAGGAACAGCAGTCATGTCCAGTCCCAACCAACAAGGCTGGAGGATTGAGCGGCGCGTGGTCCTAAATCCGCCCAAAGGCGTCGGCCTTAGGGTCGTAACACTCCAACCCGCCTTCGCTGATGTCCGTCCACAACCCGTGCAAGGCCAGCGATCCCTCTTTCACGCCCTCTTCCACAAAGGGAAAGGTCATCAGGTTTTCCAGACTGGTCAGGACTGCGCGTTTCTCGAATGCCTCCAGCCGTTCCCCTTGGTCTTCGATGTCCTTCACGGACGCATAGCCCGGGCGCAAGATGTCCATCCAACGGCCCACGAAACTCTCTTTGCGGTCCAATTCGGGCGCATGTCCGGCGCACATATCATGGCACCCCTGCACCCCGCCGCAGCGGGAATGGCCAAGGATGATGATCGACGCCACCTTCAGGGCGGTCACTGCATACTCAATCGCGGCCGAGGTGCCGTGCTGTGCGCCATCGGCGGCATAGGGCGGAACAAGGGCTGCGATGTTGCGGTGGATAAAGAACTCCCCCTGTTCGGCCCCAAAGATCGACGTCACATGCACCCGGCTGTCACAGCACGAAATGATCAGCGCGCGGGGCCGCTGTCCCTCGTCGGCCAGACGTTTGTACCACGCATGGTTTTCGGTGAAGGTCGTCGCCTTCCAGCCGTGGTAGCGTTGTACCAGCGGGGCGGGCAGGGGTTTGGCGTGTTGCATCAGGTCGGTCGCAATCTTTGCTAATTTGACAATGGTCTATGGGGAATACGCACCGATTTCGAGGGATTTGTTGCCGCAAGGGGTAAGAGGTTGTTCACAGATGCCGGTGCAGATTGCCCGTGCTGTGGGGGCGCAGCGAGTGGAGACTAGGATGAAACACGGGGTTGCAGTGCTGCGCCACGAAGAAGTCGTGTGTTTTGACGCCGACCAGCTAGAGGCCCTGTGCCAAGAGCGGGGCGATGAAGGCGCGGAAAAAATTATTGTCGAGGTGCTGTCGCAGGGGACACAAATGTTGTCCGCAGCGCAGGTCGCGTGGAGCGTTGGGGACTGGACCCGTCTGGACATCATGGCACAAGCGGTGGGCGAACTGGCCGCGCGGATCGGTATGACAACTTTGGCGCAAGTGGCAGGCGATGTGCGGGCCTGTATCGCCAACGGGGATGCAACCGCAGTGGCCGCCACAGTCATGCGGATGCAGCGCCTTGGGGACAATTCTGCCCAAGCCATCTGGTCGCTGGATCAAAATTCCCCCTAAAGCGGGCGTGATCTGCCCTTGCGACCAAATGTGGGCAAGGTAGGCTGCGCAGCAAGTTGAGGGGACACGCAATGACCGCCAAATTCGCAACACCGGACACCCGCGCGCTGCCGATCCATGTGCTGCGGCCCACCGATCTGGAGGGTTGGCTGGATGCGCAGTCGGATCACGCGCGCGCCTGGGTGCAAAGCTGCGGCTTTCGCGCTGGGCTGGGAGAGGTGTTGCGCCTGCCCGGTGAAGACGGGGCTTTGGCGGGCGCTGTTTTGGGCTGGGGCAAGCCATCGGACCATACGCGCAGTCGGTTCAACATGGCCCGCGCCCCCGCCGCGCTCAAGTCCGGCACTTTCCGCCTTGAGGCCCCTTTTCTGACCGGCGACGCGCTGGACGAGGCGGCCTTGGCGTGGCTGTTGGCGGGCTACAAGTTTGACCGCTACGCCCCGCAAAGCGCGCCCAAGGCGCAACTGATTGCCCCGCGCGGTGTAGATGCCGCCCGGATCGAGGCCATTGCCGCCGGCGAATTCCTGACCCGCGACCTGATCAACACCCCCGCCGCCGACATGGGACCCGAGGAGTTGGAGCTTGCGACCCGCAGCCTGGCCGAACAATTCGGCGCTGACATCAAGGTGATCGTGGGGGACGACCTGCTGACCCAGAACTTCCCCATGATCCACGCGGTGGGCCGGGCCGCCGAACAGGCCCCGCGTCTGATCGACATGACATGGGGGGACACCGGCCCAACGGTGACGCTGGTGGGCAAGGGCGTGTGTTTTGACACCGGCGGGCTGGACCTGAAACCGGCGTCCTCCATGGCTTTGATGAAAAAGGACATGGGCGGCTCGGCCACTGTGCTGGGTCTGGCGCATATGATCATGGCGACGGGGCTGGGCGTGCGCCTGCGCGTCCTGATCCCGGCGGTGGAAAACGCCGTTGCGGGCAATGCCTTTCGCCCCAAGGACATCTTGCAATCCCGCAAGGGGCTGACGGTCGAGGTCAACAACACCGACGCCGAGGGCCGCTTGGTTCTGGCCGATGCGCTGGCTTTGGCGGACGAGACACCGCCCGACCTGATGATCTGCATGGCCACGCTGACAGGGGCCGCGCGTGTGGCGGTGGGGCCTGATCTTGCACCTTATTTCACGGATGACGATGCCCTTTCCATGGCCCTTGGTCATGCCGCGAACAAGGCGCGCGACCCAGTCTGGCGCCTGCCCCTGCACACACCCTACGAACGGATGATCGAACCCGGCATCGCGGATCTGGACAACGCACCCGCGGGGGTTTGCGGGGGCCACCACGGCGGCTTTGTTCCTGAACCGATTTGTGACGGAAACCCAACGATTTGTGCACTTTGACATCTACGGCTGGAACCCCGCCGCGCACCCCGGACGCCCCAAGGGAGGCGTCGGCATGGGCGCCCGCGCCATCCTGGAGGCGCTGCCACAGGTGCTGGACCTATGACCGACGCGGTGATCACAGATCGGCGCATGTTGCCCGCCAATGGCTATGCTGCGGGGATCGAGCTGAAGGGCGAGGTTGACGCCGCCCGCTACGTCAAGGGCACGGTCAAATCCGTGCTGCAACCCTTGGTCAACATCATGGACGAACCACGCGGCAAACGTACCTCGCAGCTGCTGTTCGGGGAGCGGTTCCGTGTGATTGACGAACGCGATGGCTACGCCTTTGGTCAGGCGGAGCGGGACGGCTACTGCGGCTACATCGTTGCGGGATCCTTGGGCGGGGCTGAGCAGCCCACCCACTGGGTCGCCGCCCCGGCGACGCACCTTTACCCACGCGGAGAGTTGAAAGCGCCGCCCGAGGTCGCGATCTTCTTTGGAAGTCAGGTCCATGTGGTGTCCGACCACGGCGATTTCCTCAAGATCAGCACGGGCCACTTCATTCCGCGTGCGCATCTGCAACCCCTAAACGCGCGCTTTTCCGACCCGGTGGGCGTGGCGGACCTGTACCTCGGAACCCCCTATCTGTGGGGGGTAACAGTCGCTGGGGCGTGGATTGTTCGGGCCTTGTCCAGATGGCGCTGTTGGCCTGCGGGATGGAGTGTCCCCGGGACAGTGACCAGCAGACCGCCTTGGGTCGTGACCTCCACCACGGGGAGCCGTACTTGCGCGGCGATCTGGTGTTCTGGAAGGGGCACGTGGGCATCATGGCCAGCGACGACATGCTGATCCATGCCAACGCCCACCACATGGCCGTGGCTTATGAGCCCATCGCCGAGGCCCGCAAACGTATGCGTGATGGCAGCACAGGCGACATCACCGCCAAGAAAAGACTGGCCTTACCAGAGGGTTAGACGCGTTCAGTCGATCGCCCGGATCAACTTCCGCTCCAGCACGCGCAACACCGTGCGCAGGTCGTGCCCGCGTTTCAACACCCGCCCGTCCATGCCGATGACGGCATAGGCCCCCTGCTTGGTGGCCAGCTTGGGACGCTTTTCGATCCGGTACATGGGCTGCTCGGCCGTCCGACGAAACACCGAGAAAATGGCGACTTCCTTCAGGGATGAAATCCCGTAATCGCGCCATTCCCCGGCCGCAACCATCCGACCGTACAAGCTTAGAATCACTTGCAATTCAGTACGATGGAAGCTGACCTGCTGCGGCGCGACGAAGGGGGAATGGGCTGTCATAGGGGTAGACTTGCGCCTTGTTCACATGAAATCAACCCCGACACGGTTTTGCCTCAAAAACACCGCTGCATGGCCCCGGACACTCCGTACTCCCGCCACGCATGGCCTGCATACAAGGGTCATAGCGAGTATTTACTCCAGTCCCGGCGCGGCGCTTTTCTTGCCCCCACCCAGTGCGCCACGTCGGGACACTCGCTATCCAGATCACGAGGCGAAAACGCCCGGAACGAGCAGCCCCTGTCGGTGAAACGGCAGGGGCTATAATCGTTGTAGGGGCCCATGGCGAGTGATACGTCTCAGCCATGTTGGAACCCATTGGTGCACATGCTTGGATCGCGGGCGGACCCTGCGTATCGTTTGCGGGCTTTCACTATCCCACACGTATGACGGTCTTCCGTCTATCAGGCGGGGATTTGATGATCATTTCTCCGATTGCGATGACCGAAGGATTACGGCAGGGCATCGTCGCGCTTGGCCAAGTGAAACACATTGTGGCGCCCAATCACCTTCATCATCTCTTTGTGCCGGAATGGGTCGCGGCATTTCCAGATGCGCAAACATACGCCGCTCCAAACGTTCGCGGCAAATGCAGGGCCGTTCGTTTCGATGCCGACCTGACCGATACTCCGGACCCCGCGTGGGCCGGGCAATTGGAACAGATTGTCCTGCGGGGTAACGCGATCACAACCGAAGTGGTGTTTTTCCACCGTGCCAGCAAAACGGCAGTCTTCACAGACTTCATTCAACAGTTTGATCCCGGCTGGTTCAAAGGATGGCGCGGAGTTATTGCGCGCCTTGATCTGATGGAAGGGCCGACAGCGCAGGTGCCACGTAAGTATCGCTTTGCTACAACGGACCGGACTTTACTGCGCTCAGGTGTCCGGCAAATCCTAGGTTGGAACGCAGACCAAGTTGTCATGGCTCACGGAGCACTGATCAGAAAAGGCGGGGCTGCAGCCTTGCGTCGCGCCTTCAAGTGGTTGAATCCCTAGCGCCTTAAAGATGCCCCAAAAGGACCGCGGAAAGGTCTCTGACGCATCGCGAATCTGACACGCAGCATCCTCATACCTTTCCTCAGAAGCGAGCAACATGCTCACCCCGACGCGGTCCTTATCTTGCCCCCACCCAGTGGTCCGCGTCGGGAACTTCTGAACAGATATAAGGCAGAACGCCGGAACGAGCAGCCCCCGCACCAAGAGAACTTGGGCGGGGGCTTTCGTTTTGGAACGGTCAATTTCGGTCAAAAAGAGGGTGCCACCCGGCGTGCACCCCTCGTACACCCCATGTGCAGACGGATCGCGGCGCGGGGGTGTTGCCTATTTTTGTTCGTATGAAGACAAAGTAGGTGTGCACACCGGCCATGCCGTCACAAGCTTAGCGCGCAGAAGGGGCCTTTCGTTACGCTGGCTCTTCAGCCGTTTGCAACGCGTCCCCCTTCCCAGTGCCCGGCATTCTCGATGATCCTTTCGGCGTCCTGATACTGGTCGCGTAGAATGCGCTCATACAGGGCGGCCTCGTCTTCGCGGCTGACAGGCGCAGGTTTGCCCGTCAGTGCGGCGAGGGCTCCTTCAAGTGCGCTGACCGTACCGGAGCCTTCGTCAAACTGCGCCTTTTTACGCCATGTCAGATCGTCGGGCAGCAGATCAGCGCAAGCCTTACGTAGGATCCATTTTTCCGTGGTCGGTCCGGTGGATTCCAGCGCATCGGGATCGGTGCGCATCAGCTTGAGTGTTGCGGGGATCGATTGCGAGAAGTCGATCAGATCACGGTCCAGGAATGGCGTGCGGGCCTCCAGGCTTTCGGCCATGGTCACACGGTCGACCCTTTGCAGGTTAATATTGTGCATCGTGCCAAGGCTTCGAGTCAGCTCATCTGCCAGCGCGCGGGGTGTGTCCACATAGGCGTGATGGTAGGTGTATCCAGCGAACAGCTCATCCGCACCTTCGCCGGTGAGTACAGCCTTGACGTGTTCACGTGCCAGACGCGCCGCAAAGAGCGTGGGAACCGCGCTGCGCACGAGGTCGATATCCGCACTCTCCAAGTGATAGATGACATGAGGCAGATTCTTGACAAGGTCCTCTGCCGTAAATGCGTATTCGTAGTGGTCCGAGCCGATGTGGTCAGCGACCTTCCGCGCGGCCTCCAGATCGGGAGAGCCTTCGGTACCGACCGAAAATGTCTTGAGCGGACCTTTGCCTTCCGCTGCAAGGATTTTCTGCGCAATCGCCGCGATGATCGAGCTGTCCAGCCCGCCCGACAGGAACGAGCCGACCTCCACGTCAGCGACCATCCATTTTGCGACGGCCTCCTCCAACACCAGCCGCAGTTCGCGAGCGGTGCGACCGACATCCAGATCCGTCTCTGGCTCCGCTGCGCCTTGCGGCGTGCGATACCATTGGCGCCAGCCATCCACACTGTCGTACAGCGAGCCTGGTGGGATCGCTTCCACGCTGTCAACGGGGATGCCGTCGAAGGCCTTTAGCTCGGAGGCGAAGGCAAAACCCTCACCGATTTTCGCCACGTAAAGGGGCTTAATTCCAAGTGGGTCGCGCGCGGCAATGATCCGATTGCGCGTGGCCAGTACAAAGGCAAACATCCCGTCAAGGCGACTGATCCAGCGGCTTTCGCCAGATCGGAACAGATGCAGGATTGATTCGCTGTCGCTGGCCGTTTCAAAGGCGCTTTCGCCCAAGATAGAGCGCAGATCTTCGTGGTTATAGATTTCGCCGTTGGCCACCAAAAGGTCGTTCGTCTGGTGTATTGGTTGTGCGCCATCCTCTGGCCCGATGATCGACAGTCGGCAATGCGCCATGATCACCGGAGAACCGGGAAGCCGTGATATCTGAACTGCATCCGGACCGCGATGAGCGATCTTGCGGATCATCCGATCCGCAAGGGCCTCATCACCAATATTCCAAAGACACACAAATCCACACATGAGTTCACTCCAAACTGATTTGTGGTGCGCCTATCATGGCCACAGCGTTTGTGTAAGGCGACTTTGGTCCGCGCATGAGCCCGGCGCACGTCACGGTGCGCGCCGGGAATGGTGACTGGCTTACGCCCGGACCAATTTCTCATAATCGCTGGCGATCTCTTGGGTCAGGGCGCCGACTTCGAAGTTGTAGTCGCCGATCTGGCCCACGGGGGTGACTTCGGCGGCGGTGCCGGTCAGCCAGCATTGTTGGAAGCCTTCCAGTTCCTCGGGCATGATGACGCGCTCGTGCACGGTCAGACCCTTGTCGCGCAGCATCCCGATGACCGTCTGGCGGGTGATGCCGTTGAGGAAGGCGTCGGCCTTGGGCGTGTGCACCTCGCCGTCCTTGACGAAGAAGATGTTGGCCCCCGTCGCCTCGGCCACGTAGCCACGGTAGTCGAACATCATCGCGTCGGAGCATCCTTTGGCCTCGGCGGCATGTTTGGACATGGTCGCGATCATATAGAGGCCCGCCGCCTTGGCTTGGCTGGGGGCGGTTTCGGGCGAGGGGCGTTTCCATTTGGCGATGTCGAGTTTGGCGCCCTTGGTCTTGGCCTCGCCGTAGTAGTTGCCCCATTCCCATACGGCCACGGCCAGGTGGACCGGATTGCGGGCCGATGCGACGCCCATATCCTCGCCCGCGCCGCGCCATGCCACGGGGCGCACGTAGGCGTCGGTCAGCCCGTTGGCGTCAAGGGCGGCCTGTTTCGCGGCCTCGATTTCATCCACGGTGTAGGGGATGTCGAAGTCGATCAGCTTGCCAGAGGCGATCAGCCGTTCGGAATGCTCGCGTGACTTGAAGATCTTGCCGGAGTAGCAGCGCTCGCCCTCGAACACAGAGGAGGCGTAGTGCATGGCGTGGGTCAGGATGTGCACGTTCGCGCTGCGCCATTCCACCAGTTTGCCGTCCATCCAGATCTGACCGTCCCGGTCGTCATATCCTGCCATTTTCCGTCCTCCGTTTCGCAATGTTGCGCAATATAGGTCCGCATCGGATATAAAGTTGCGCAAAAACTGTGAATCGCTACCAATGGGTGCTTGGAATGTCAACAAGGCTGACGTAGTTTGCAGGCAGAAGTGATGAAAAGGGAGGCAGGGTATGAACCAACCCGGCCCGACCGGCGGCGAAAGCCTGCTGTTTTTGACCGACGAGCAGTTGCGCAAGGGCATCGAGGCGATGTTCTTTGCCTATCGCGGTTTCACCCATGACCCGGATCAGATCCTCGCGGACTATGGCTATGGCCGCGCCCATCACCGGGCGGTGCATTTCATCCATCGATCCCCGGGGACCACGGTGAACAACCTGTTGGGAATTTTGGGCGTGACCAAACAGTCGTTGAACCGGGTGCTGCGGACGCTGCAGGACGACGGGCTGGTGGTGGCCGAGGTGGGGCAACGCGACAAGCGTGAACGCCACCTGCATCTGACCGACAAGGGCAACGCCCTCGAACGCGCCCTGTCCGAGGCGCAGCGCGCCCGTATGCGCGCCGCCTTCCGCGAGGCCGGACCGGGGGCTGTGGCGGGCTTTCGCACCGTGCTGGAACACATGATGGACCCCGAGATGCGCAAACACTACGCCAAACTGACGGAGGGCGAGCGATGAGCGACCCGTATCAGGCCCACGTCCTGCTGGTGGATGATGACGAACGCATCCGCACGCTGTTGCAAAAGTACCTTGTGCGCAATGGCTTCTTGACCACGGCCGCGCGGGACGCCGCTCACGCCCGGCGCATCCTGTCGGGACTGGATTTCGACCTGATCGTGCTGGACGTGATGATGCCGGGCGAGGATGGCATTTCCCTGACAAAGTACATTCGCACCGTCAGTGCCGCCCCCGTGATGCTGCTGACCGCCAAGGGCGAGACAGAGGACCGGATCGCAGGCTTGGAGGCGGGGGCCGATGACTACCTGTCCAAGCCCTTCGAGCCGAAGGAGCTGCTGCTGCGCATGTCCGCCGTGCTACGCCGAGTGCCGTCGGTGGGCGGGGCGGCGACACCCAAGGTCCTGCACCTTGGGGCCGTGCGCTACGACACCGACCGCGGAGAGTTGTGGCAGGGCGGCGAGCTGGTCCGCCTGACGGCCACGGAAAACGCCCTGATGCGGATTTTCGCCGAAACCCCGAACGCGGCGGTCACCCGCACGGAATTGGTCGAGAAACTGTCCCGCGACGGCGTGCAAAGTCAGGAACGGGCCGTCGATGTGCAGATCACCCGCCTGCGTCGCAAGATCGAGGTGGACCCGAAACAGCCGCGCTATCTGCAAACCGTGCGCGGGGCAGGCTACATGCTGGCGCCTGAATAGCGCGACCGTAGGGCGGGACTTGTCCCGCCGCCCCCCGTGGGCCATGCAGGGGGCATGACCACTGCGCTTTATACCCACCCCGCCGCCCTGTCCCATGTCACCCCTGACGGCCACCCCGAACAGGTGGCGCGCCTGCGTGCGATCCTCGATGCGCTGGACGGGCTGGACCTTGACCCGCGCACCGCTCCCATGGCCGAGGATGCCGCCCTGCTGCGCTGTCACCCGCAGTCCCACCTTGACCGCCTGCGCGCCCTATCCCCTGCATCGGGCGAGGTGGCGATCGACGCCGACACATGGATGAGCCCCGGCAGCCTGGAGGCCGCGTGGCGCGCCGCCGGGGCCAACATCGCCGCCGTGGATGCGGTCATGGCCGGGGATGTGGCCAACGCCTTTGTCGCCATGCGCCCGCCCGGGCACCACTGCGAACGGGACACTCCCATGGGCTTTTGCCTGCTGGGCAACATCGCCATCGCCGCCAAACATGCCGCCGAGGTCCATGGCCTGTCCCGCGTGGCCGTGGTCGATTTCGACGTGCACCACGGCAACGGCACGCAGGATCTGCTGTGGAACGAGGCGCGGACCCTGTTCATCTCGACCCACCAATCGCCGCTCTATCCCGGCACAGGTGCGATGGATGAAATGGGCGCCCACGGCAATATCCTGAACCTGCCCCTGCGTCCCAGGGGCGGCAGTGCCGACGCCCGCGCGGCCTTTACCGATGGGGTCCTGCCGCGCCTGAACGACTACAAACCTGAACTGCTTCTGATCTCAGCGGGGTTTGACGCCCACACCGCCGATCCCTTGGCGAACCTGAACTGGACAGACGCGGATTTCGCGTGGATGACGGACCGCCTGTGCGATGTGGCCGACACCCATTGCAACGGGCGGGTGGTGTCCACGCTAGAGGGCGGCTATGATCTGCAGGCGCTGGCCTCGGCCACGCGCGCCCACGTTGAAACCCTGATGGAGCGCGGCCAATGACCGACACCCCCGTACCCGAGATGTCCTTTGAACAGGCCATGGCCGAGCTTGAATCCGTTGTGACCCAGTTGGACCGGGGCGAGGTCGCGCTGGATCAGTCGATCAAGCTGTATGAACGGGGCGCGGCCCTCAAGGCCCATTGCGAGGCCAAGCTGCGCGAGGCCGAGGAAAAGGTGGAACAGCTGGTTCTGAACGCAAACGGCCAGCCCACGGGCACAACGCCGGTCACTGGCCAGTAACGTGTTCAAGGAAGACCTCGCAGCCGGGCAAGCGGCGCTGCAATCCACACTGGACGACCTGATCGCGACCCAGCCGCCCAGCCAGATCCGCGATGGCATGGCCTACGCCAGTGCGGGTGGCAAACGCCTGCGCGGGTTTCTGGCCATGGAATGGGCGCGTGTTCTGGGGGCCGACGCCGAGGCCGCCCTGCGTGTGGGCGCTGCGGTGGAATGTGTGCACGCCTATTCGCTGGTCCATGACGATCTGCCCTGCATGGATGACGACGCCCTGCGCCGTGGCCTGCCGACGGTGCATGTCCAATGGGACGAGGCTACGGCGGTGCTGGTGGGTGATGCCCTGCTGACCCTTGCGTTTGAAATTCTGGCCGATCCCATCACCCACCCCGACGGGGCCGTGCGTGCCGCCCTGTGCCTGTCCTTGGCCCGGGCGTCGGGGGCTGCGGGCATGGTACTGGGACAGGCCCAGGACATTGCCGCCGAAACCGCCCCAGCCCCTCTGACGCTGGACCAGATCAAGGATCTACAGGCCAACAAGACGGGCCGCCTTATGGTCTGGCCCTGCGAGGCGGCGGCGATCCTGGCCGGGGCCGACCCACAGGGGCCTGTGACATACGCCCAAGCCATTGGGCTGGCCTTTCAAATCGCGGATGACATTCTGGATGTCGAAGGGGACGCGGCCAAGGCCGGCAAGGCCCTGCAAAAGGATGCCCAGGCAGGCAAGGCCACCTTCGTCAGCCTGCTGGGCCTGGATCAGGCCCGGGCCGAGGCCGAGGGGCTGGTCGCCCACGCCCACCGCGCGCTTGCGCCTTACGGGCAAAAGGCCGCAACCCTTCGCGACATCGCCACCTATATTGTGGACCGTGACCACTAAGGAGCCGCCACCATGTCGGACGCACAATCGGGCCGCCCCCATACCCCCCTGCTGGACCGCATCGCCAGTCCCGCAGACCTCAAGGCCCTGTCGGACGCCGAACTGACCCGCCTTGCGACCGAGTTGCGCCGCGAGACGATCTGGACCGTCAGCCAGACCGGAGGGCACTTTGGCGCGGGTCTGGGGGTGGTGGAGCTGACCACGGCGATCCACGCGGTGTTCGACACCCCCCGCGACCGCCTGATTTGGGACGTCAGCCACCAGTGCTACCCGCACAAGATCTTGACGGGTCGCCGCGACCGGATGCTGACCATCCGCCAGAAAGACGGGCTGTCCGGTTTCACCAAACGCACTGAAAGCGTCTATGACCCCTTTGGGGCCGCCCATTCCAGTACCTCTATTTCCGCCGCCCTTGGGTTCGCCATGGCCCGGGAATTGGGCGCGCCGGGCAACGGGGACGCTATCGCGGTGATCGGGGACGGGGCGTTGTCGGGCGGCATGGCCTACGAGGCGCTGAACCACGGCGGCCACCTGGGCAAACGCCTGATCGTGATCCTGAACGACAACGAGATGTCCATTGCCCCGCCCGTGGGGGCCATGTCGTCTTATCTCTCGCGCCTTTATGCGGGCGCACCGTTCCAGGACTTCAAGGCCGCCGCCAAGGGGGCGGTGTCCCTGCTGCCCCCGCCCCTGCAGGAAGGCGCGCGCCGGGCCAAGGAAATGCTGAAAGGCATGACCGTTGGCGGCACCCTGTTCGAGGAGTTGGGCTTTTCCTACGTCGGTCCCATCGACGGCCACGACATGGACAGTCTGCTGGACGTGTTGCGCACCGTAAAGGCCCGGGCGGATGGCCCGATCCTGATCCACGCCATTACGCAAAAGGGCAAGGGCTACGCCGAACACCGCCCCGACCGGGGCCATGCCACCGCCAAGTTCGATGTTGCCACTGGCGAGCAGAAGAAAGCCCCCAGCAACGCGCCCAGCTACACCAAGGTCTTCGCCCAGGCGCTGATGCAAGAGGCAGCCCATGACGACAAGATCGTCGCCGTCACCGCCGCCATGCCAGATGGCACCGGCCTGAACCTGTTCGCCGAAAAGTTCCCCGCCCGCTGTTTTGACGTAGGTATCGCTGAACAACACGGGGTGACGTTCTGTGCGGGGATGGCCGCGGGCGGGATGAAACCCTTTGCCGCGATCTATTCCACGTTCCTGCAGCGCGGCTATGATCAGGTGGTCCACGACGTGGCCCTGCAAAACCTGCCCGTCCGCTTTGCCATTGACCGCGCGGGGCTGGTGGGGGCCGATGGCGCAACCCATGCGGGCAGCTTCGACATCGCCTATATGGCCAACCTGCCCAACATGGTTGTCATGGCCGCAGCCGACGAGGCGGAGCTGTGCCATATGGTGGCCACCGCCGCTGCCCATGACGATGGCCCGATTGCCTTTCGCTTTCCGCGCGGCGAGGGGGTCGGTTGCGACATGCCCGAACGCGGCACGCCGCTGGAGATCGGCAAGGGCCGGATGGTGGCGACCGGGTCCCGCGTTGCCATCCTGTGCTTTGGCGCCCGTCTGCGCGAGGTGATGGAGGCGCGCGAAAACCTGATCGCACGCGGCATCACCCCCACCGTGGCCGATGCGCGTTTTGCCAAGCCGTTGGACCGGGAGATGATCCTGACGCTCGCCGCCGAACACGACGCCCTGATCACCGTCGAGGAAGGGGCTGTGGGCGGCTTTGGGTCCCATGTGGCCCAGCTGCTGTCGGACGAGGGCGTGTTCGACCACGGCCTGCGCTTCCGGTCCATGGTGCTGCCCGATACGTTCATCGACCAGGCGGGCCCCCGGGACATGTACGCCGAAGCTGGCCTGAACGCCGAGGACATCGAGACCAAGGTGCTGGAAGTGCTGGGCGTGGATGTGCTGAAGGCGAAGGCCTAGGACATGGCAATCCCCGACTATCAGACCTTGATGCGGCCGGTGTTGGAAGAATTCGCGAAGGGCGAACGGACGGTGCGCGATGTGCTGCCGGTTTTGGCGCAGCGCTTCAATCTGACCGAAGACGAGGTTGAGGAGCGGGTGCCCTCGGGCGCCAAAACGTTCCTGGCTGATAGAGCCCACTGGGCGCGCACTTACCTTGCAAAGGCGGGGCTGCTGGAAAGTCCGCGACGTGGATCACATGTCATCACCCCTCGGGGAGAGACCTTGCTGCGGCAGCATTCGGGCCCCATCACCAACGCGGTGTTGGGCCAACTTTCAGATGATTTTGAGGCTTGGCGCACCTCTTCCGCCAAAGATACCGGTGATGCAAACCCATTCAGTGCGCCCGAACTCTTAGACAGTACCCCCGATGATGCCATGGCCGCGGCTTTCGCACAGCTTGACGCCGCCCTGCGGGACGAAATCCTGACGGCTGTGTTGACCCTCTCGCCCGCGCGGTTCGAACAGTTGATCGTCGATCTGCTGTTGGCCATGGGCTACGGCGGTGGCGATGCGGATATGGGGCGGGCCTTGGGTAAGTCGGGGGATGGGGGCATCGACGGGGTGATCAACGAGGATAAGCTGGGTTTGGATGCGGTCTATATCCAGGCCAAACGCCATGCCCCTGACAACAAGGTGGGCCGCCCTGCAATACAGGCCTTTATCGGGTCCCTGACGGGGGAGGGGGCCAACAAGGGCGTCTTCGTCACCACCTCTGACTACTCGCGCGAGGCGCGGGACTATGTCGAGCGTATCCAGCAGCGGGTGATCCTGATCAACGGCGATCGTTTGGCGCGCCTGATGATCCAGCACGACGTGGGCGTGCGGGTGCGCCAGACTTATCTGATCCGGTCCATTGATGAGGATTACTTTGGGGACGCCACGTAGGGTGGGACTTGTCCCACCTCTTCCCCGGGGGCGGCGGGACAAGTCCCGCCCTACCGCAACCATCCTTCAAGTCTGTCAGGCGTGCCCAGATCCAAGGGACGTGGCGTCCGGGTTTACTTGGGGGCCGCGCGCCGTAGGCTGGGCCCATGACACATAGCACCCCTGTCCGCATATACCGCGCCGTCACCCTTGCCCTTGCGTTGTTCTACTTCGGCTTTCTGTTCACCACGGCCGATCTGTCCACCTTCGGCTGGCAGTTCCGGTTCCTGACGGTCTGGGGCCTGTGCGCGTCCCTGGTATCCGCGTGGTTCATGGTGCGCCTGTCGTTCGGACGCAGCACCGCCCGGCACGAGGTTTGGGCCGGCATGACCGCCGTGCTGAACGCCACGGTCGTTCTGATGTACTGGAAGATCTACTTCACCGACCCCGCCTTGTTTTATGGCGCCGATGGTGGTCCCGATCACTTGCACCAGGAATACTACCTGCACGCGGTCGGCCCGGCCCTGCAAATCATCGACGCGCTGTTCCTGTTGGGCGTGTTCCGCCGCCCCCTGCGCAGCCTTGCCGCCGTATCCGTTGTGCCTGTCGCCTACATCGCTTGGGCAGAGCTGGTGTTGCAGCGCCTGAACACCACGCCCACAGGCTCCGTCACCTCGGGCCTGCCCTATCTGTTCCTGAATGACATGGCCCCGGAGGCACGCATGGGGTTCTACGTGACCACCGTGGCCACGATGCTGGCGCTGTTCACCATTGGGACGGCTATGGCTTGGGGCTTGCGTTGGTTAGGCGTGCCTCGATCGCCTTGAGGCGCGCCATGACTTCGTCACGATACTTGTCCTCTTCGACCTTGTTCTCCTCCTCGGCGGCCTCCTGCATCGAATTCACGACCAGACCAACCACAAGGTTCACCACCGCGAAAGTGGTCAACAGGATAAACGGCACAAAGAAAACCCATGCATAGGGGTAGACCACCATCACCGGACGCACGATCCCCATGGACCACGATTCCAGCGTCATGATCTGGAACAGGGAATAGCCGGACCGGCCCAGCGTGCCGAACCAGTCTTGGAAATTCGCCGCCTGTTCCGGGGTGCAGGTGGCGCAATCGCCACCGAACAGCTTGGTGGCCATCACCGCACCGATGTAGAAAATCAGGGTCATCAGGCCGAACACCGACACCATGCCCGGAATCGCCCGCAGAAACCCTTCGACCACCCGGCGCAGGCTGGGGATCACCTTGACCAGCCGCAGCACCCGCAGGATCTGCAATGCACGCAGGACCGACAGGGATTGACCCGAGGGGGCCAGCGCGATGCCGACGATGATCAGGTCAAACCAATTCCAGCCGTCACGGAAAAACCGCGTACCCTTGGCCACCAGCTTCATGCTGATTTCGACCACAAAGATCGTCAAACATAGGGTGTCCAGCGTCCGGATCAGCGGCCCGGCCGATGCCATGATGCTGTCAGACGTCTCTAGCCCCAAAAGGATTGCGTTGAAGACAATCACCGCAATGATGAAATTGCGAAAGCCGGCGGTTTCGACAAATTGGTCCAGCTTTTGGCGCATGGGTCAAACTTTCGTAAAAGAGGTCACCATCTCGATATGCGGCGACCAGCGGAATTGGTCAACAATCTGTACCCTACCAATGTCATAGCCCGCAGCTATCAAAATCGCCGCATCCCGGGCAAAGGTCACCGGGTTGCAGCTGACGGCGGCAATGCGTGGGATGCCGGATTTGGCCAGTTGGCGGGTCTGAGCCTCGGCGCCCGCGCGGGGCGGGTCAATGATGGCCCCGTCGAACCGGGGGCGGCCAAAGATCTCGAAATCCTCCTGGATCAGGGGGTTGCGGAACAGGTCACGCACCTCGGCGGTCATGGGTTTCAGGCCCTGGTTGTGGCGGATGCCCTGGTCCAGGGCGTCCAACAGGGCACGGTCGCCCTCCACGGCGTGGACCGCCGCGCGCCGCGCCACCGGAAAGCTGAAGGTGCCGCAGCCCGCAAATAGGTCCACCACCTGCGCGCAGCCCGCCACCGCTTGGGTCACAGCGGCGACCAGCGCGGCCTCGCCGTCCGGGGTGGCCTGCAGGAACGCGCCGGGGGGCGGGACGATGCGCGCGCCGCCCATGTCCTGCCCCGGGGGCTGGGCGACCAGCAGATGCTCGCCCTCCCACGTCAGGCGGGCAAAGGCCCCGCCAAAGGGGGCCATGGCCCCGCGCATGGGGCCGTCCAGCGGCTTGCCCCCCTGCACGTCGCAATCCACCCCCGTGTCACCCAAGGTCAGGGCATAGCGGACCTCACCGGACCGGCTGGCGGCCACGCGGGTGATCGCCTCCAGTGTGGGGACAACGGCCAACAGTTTTGGGTGCAGGATCAGGCAACCGGGCACAGGTGTGATCGTGTCGGACGCCCGCGCGTGAAACCCGACCAACGCGCCCTTTTTCGTGCGCCGGGCGGTCAGGGTCGCGCGGCGCCGGGTGCCGGGGGCCGACACCAAGGGGGCCAGAACCTCGGCCTCGATACCTTGGGCGCGCAGGGCGGCCTCGACCACGCCGCGTTTCCATCCCGCCACAAACCCGTCGCTGGCGTGTTGCAGGCTGCATCCGCCGCAGGCATTGTAATGGGCGCAGGGGGCCTTGACCCGGTCGGCCACAGGTTCCAGCACACGCACATCGGTCAGGCGGTCGCCGTTCGGCGTGCCGTCCACCACTTCGCCGGGCAGGGTGCGGGCTGCAAACAGGGGCCCGGGGGCGATGCCGTCGCCCTTATGGCCCAATCGTTCAATCTTATATGTCATGGCAAGCCTCTACCCCGCGGGCATCTTACGCGAAACCCCCTGCTTCATTGGGTCAAAAATACCCACAGCCCCGCAGGGTCCGGTGCAGCCTATTCCGCCGCCTCTGCGATGCCGATGAACCCGCCCGATTGCCGGTCCCAATAGCGCGCATAGAGCCCGCCGCGTGCCAGCAGTTCCCCGTGGGTTCCATCCTCCACCACGCGGCCCGCGTCCATCACGACGATGCGGTCCATGCGCGCGATGGTGGACAGGCGGTGGGCGATGGCCAGAACGGTCTTACCCTCCATCACGCGGTCCAGGGCGGTCTGGATTTCGGCCTCCACCTCGCTGTCCAGGGCGCTTGTGGCCTCGTCCAGCACCAACACCGGCGCGTCCTTCAGGATGGCGCGGGCCAAGGCGATCCGCTGGCGCTGCCCGCCCGACAGCTTGACGCCCCGCTCGCCTAGATGCGCCGCATAGCCCGTGCGGCCCGCGTGGTCTTTCAGGGTCAGGATGAAGTCATGCGCCTCCGCCGCCCGTGCGGCAGCCTCGATCTGGGCGTCGGTCGCGTCAGGGCGGCCATAGATGATGTTGTCCCGCGCGGACCGGTTGAACATCGCCGTTTCCTGGGTGACCATGCCGATCTGGCGGCGCAGGCTTTCCTGTGCCACATCACGCAGGTCATGGCCGTCGATGGTCACCCGCCCCTGTTCGGGGTCCGCAAGGCGCAGCAACAGGGACACCAGCGTGGATTTTCCCGCGCCCGAGGCCCCGACGATCCCCAGCTTTTCCCCCGGGGCGATGGCCAGCGTCATGTCCTGCACGCCGCCTTCGCCCTTGCCATAAGTGTAGGTCACGTCCTGCAAGGCCAGTGCGCCGTCCACCGCGTCCAAGGTGCGCGCGCCCGGCGCATCGATCAGGTCGTGGGGCGGGGTCAGGGTTTGCATCCCGTCCTCGATCTCGCCCACGTTGGCGTACAGCGCCATCAGCGTAAAGCTGACCCAACCGGTCATCTGCGCAATGCGAAAGCTGACGGCCCCGGCGGCGGCGATGTCCCCGGCGGTGGCTTGGCCCGCCTGCCACAACAGAACGCTCGCCCCGATCAACAGCACGGGCAGCAGCCCGCCCACGGCCATCAGGGTGAAGCGGAACAAGGCGGACAATTCTCCGAAATCCAGCGCCTTGTCGCGCAGGCGAGCCATGGCATCCAGGGCCGTGCGATCCTCGTGTTCCGTGTGGCCGAACAGCTTGACGGTCTTGATGTTGGTGACCGTGTCCACCACCTGCCCCGTGACCATGGCCCGGGCCGAGGCCCGCGCCCGGGACCGTTTGCGGATCATGGGCATAAAGAATTTGAACATCGCGAAATACAGGCACAGCCACAGGCCCAGCACCACGCCCACCCGCCAGTCGATGGTCAACAGCAGCACCATGGTGCCCGCCAGCGTGGCCAGGGCAAAGGCCACGACGTTGATCACCTCGGCGGTCACATCGGTCACGGCGCGGGCGGTCTGCATCTGTTTCTGGGCGATCCGCCCGGCAAAGTCGTTGTCAAAGAACGTGGTCGAATGGCCCAGCGTCCAGCGGTGCAGGCGCGATTGCACCAGCGGATAGATGTTGGGCGGCACCACCAACCCATTGAACGCCGCTGCCGCCCCGAACACCAGCGGGCGCAGGGCGATGAAGAACACCACGAACAGCGCAAGGATCGGCCAGTTCTGCGCAATGAAATCCTGCGGCCCGGCGGCCACGGCGGTGTCGATCACCGCGCCCAGCAGGTAGGCGCTGATCACCTCGGTCGCGCCCGCAAGGCCCGACACCGCAAAGGCCACGATCAACACGGGCCACGCCCCCGCCAGACACCATTTCAAGAACGCCCAAAGGGTGCGGGGCGGCGCGGTGTCTGCGGGCTGGAACGGCTCGATCCGGTTGCCCAGCCATGTCTTGAACCGGTGCCACATCATTCCGCCGCCTCCGCGCCCAGAAACCCGCCGGACTGGCGGCCCCAGAAGTTTGCGTAAAGACCGCCCGCCGCCAACAGGTCAGCGTGGGTGCCGTCTTCGATGATCTTACCACCATCCAGCACGATGATGCGGTCCATCTGCGCGATGGTGGACAGGCGGTGGGCGATGGCGATGACGGTCTTGCCTTCCATCATACCATAAAGCGTATCCTGGATCGCGGCCTCGACCTCGGAATCCAGCGCGCTGGTGGCCTCGTCCAGGACAAGGATCGGCGCGTCCTTCAGGATCACGCGGGCCAGCGCCACCCGCTGACGTTGCCCGCCGGACAGTTTCACGCCCCGCTCGCCCACATGGGCGTCATAGCCGCGGCGGCCCTGGGGGTCCTCCAGTTCAAGGATGAAGTCATGGGCCTCGGCCTGTTTGGCGGCGGCGATCACGTCGTCCATGGTGGCATCGGCGCGGCCATAGCGGATGTTGTCGGTGACGGATCGGTGCAGCAGGCTGCTGTCTTGTTGCACCATGCCGATGACGGACCGCAGGGAATCCTGCGTCACGCCCGCGATGTCCTGCCCGTCGATCTCGATCACGCCGCGCTCGGCGTCGTAGAAGCGCAGCAGCAGCTTGACGAGGGTGGATTTGCCCGCCCCCGACCGTCCCACAAGGCCGATCTTTTCGCCCGGGTGGATGGTCAGGTTGATGTCGTCCAGCCCCCGGCCGCGCGCCCGTAATGGTGGGTCAGCCCGCGCAGTTCGACCTTGCCATGGGTCAGGGCCAGCGGCTTGGCCCCCGGCGCGTCCACCAGTTTGACCGGGTCTGCGATGGTCTCTAGGCCCTCGGCCACGACGCCAAGGGACCGAAAGAACGTGGACACCGCCCACATGATCCAGCCGGTCATGGCGTTCAGGCGCAAGGTCAGGGCCGTGGCCGCGGCGACCACGCCCACGGACGCGCTGCCCTGCATCCACAGGACCACGGCCCAGCCGACAACGCCCACGATCAGGAACCCGTTCAGGGTCGTCAGGCCCACGTCCATCTTGGTGTAGATCCGCATTTCCCGGGCAAAGGTCTGGCGGGTCTGTTCAATCGCGTCGCGGGCATAGTCCACCTCTTGATTATGCTGGGCGAACAGTTTGACCGAATGGATGTTGGTATAGCTGTCGACCACACGCCCCGTGGTCATGGACCGCGCGTCGCTGCTGGCCTTGGACGCAGGCCCAACCCGGCGCATGGTCCAGCGGATCAACAGGCCGTACAGCACGAACCAGACGATCAGAGGCAGGGCCAGGCGCGGGTCGGATCCGGCCAGCAGGATCGCCGCCCCCACCAGATAGGCGACCGAGAACGTCAGCGCGTCAAACACCTGAAACACCGCGTCACCGGCGGCGGGGGGCGCCTGCATCACCCGGTTGGCGATGCGCCCTGCAAAGTCATTCTCGAACCAGCCCACGGATTGCCGCAACACCTGTCGGTGCGCGCGCCAGCGGATCAGGGTGCCAAAGTTCGGAATGATCGCGTTGTTCAACAGCGCCACATCCAGCATCTGCAACAGGGGCCGCAGGGTCACAAGGAACACGGCCGCCGCGATCAGTTCCATGCCGTGGTCGGCCCAGACCACCTCGGGCGTGCCGTTTGACAGCAGGTCCACGACCCGGCCCATGTACCAGATCAACCCGATCTCGATCACCGCGACCACGATGGACATCAGGGCGGTAAAGGCGAACAACCGTTTGAACGGCTGGCTCATCTGCCACAAAAATGGCCACAGCCCCCGGGGCGGCGTGTCTTGGGCGGGGTAGTCGACGTAAGGGTCGACCAGTTTTTCAAAGCGTTCCAACATGACGTGATATGTAGCGGGTTATCCTGCGAAAACCATGGCCGCCGAGGCGGCCAGCGCCGCCGCCATGGTCAGGTTGAACACCCGCCACGCCGTGGGCGTGGTCAGAAGGTACGCCAGAAGCGTGCCCGCGATGGACCAGAACAGGCAGACAAACAGGTTGATGCCCGAAAAGGCCGACCCGATCCGGGCGGCCTCGGCCAAGGGGGCAGGGCGGATGCGAACCCCGCCGAGGCGGCCAACGCCACGGCCCAGACCTTGGGGTTGATCCACTGGAACAGCACCGCTTCGACAAAGGTGAACGGCTTGTCCCGGCCCTTGTCGCCGCTGGTGGGCTTGGCAACGGCCAACTTGTAGGCCATCCACAGGATCCACGCCGCCGCCCCGATCTGCAACGCCAGCTTCAGGGCCGGGGCCTGCAACAACAGCGCCCCGATGCCAAGGGCCGTCAGCCCGGCGGTGATGCCCACCCCCGTGGCCACGCCCAGCACATGGGGCAGGGTGGGCCGAAACCCGAAGCGCGCCCCCGATGTGGTGATCAGGATCACGTTGGGGCCGGGCGAAAACAGACCGGCAAAGACAAACGCATAAAGGGGGTCGATGGTCATAGGCCCTGCCCCTCCAGCCAATTCAGCAGGGCGCGCGCGTCTGCCGCCCCGCGTGTGGCTACCCATCGCCCGCGCGCGGCGGCCAGCGCTGCACCCAGTTGCGGCCCGGTGCGGGGGGCCAGATCGCGCGCCCTCAGGGGAAAGGTCGCGCGCGCCCCTTCGGCCAGACCGCCCGTGTCCAACGGCACCTCCAGCAAGGCCGACCGCAGCAACAACGCCTGGGCGCCGACGGACGCTCCCAAATGATGTCCAAGGGTAAAGGCATCCGACATGTTCTCTGCACTCTCGCGCAGCTGTGCGATTGCCTTGGCTTCGGACTTTGACAGGCGCAGACCGCTCAGATCTCCGCCAAGGCTGGCCAGACGCACCACCCAGGGATCATAGGCCGAGCGCCCCCCTTCATTGGGTTCCAAATACCCACACTCCGTTTCAAGATGCACCAAGATGGGCAAGGCCTTGGCACCCGCGCCCGGCAGGATCCGTCCCAAAATCCCCGCCTGCGCCATGGTGGCAACGACTGACGCAGGGTCCGGGGCGGCCAGCAACTTGCGCATCTCGTGGCCGATCCGTTCGGCGCTGATCCGGTCCAGGCCCTCTTGGCCCGCGGCACAGGCCGCCAGCCCCTCGGCGTCCATATCGGCCCCGTACCACGCGGTGAACCGAAAGAACCGCAGGATGCGCAGGTAGTCCTCGGTGATCCGATCCTCGGCCCGCCCGATGAACCGCACCCGCCGCGCCCGCAGATCGGGCAGCCCGCCCAGGGGGTCCACCACCGCCCCGTCCGCAGCGGCATAGAGCGCATTCATGGTGAAATCGCGCCGCGCGGCGTCTTGGGTCAGATCGGTGCCAAAGGCCACAACCGCGTGGCGGCCATCGGTGGTCACATCCCGGCGAAAGGTCGTCACCTCGTGGGGCGCACCCCCTGCGATCACAGTCACCGTGCCATGGTCAATGCCCGTGGGCAGGCACCGCAACCCGTCGCAGGCCGCCAACGTCTGGTCCGGCGTGGCAGAAGTCGCGATGTCGATATCCGCCACAGGTGCCCCCAGCAAGGCATTGCGCACACAGCCCCCCACGGCATAGGCCTGATGCCCCGCCCCTGTCAGCCGCGCCAGCACCGCTTGCGTGCCGGGTGCGGCCAGCCAGTCGCCCGTGACCTTCACAGCCGGTCCGCCAGCGCGCGCAGCGTCCGGGCGGTCGCCCCCCAGATGTAATAGGGGCCATAGGGCACGGTATAAAACTGCCGCCATGTGCCGCGCCACATGCGCCGCTCGATGATGTAGTTCGCGGGGTCCATGACGTGGGACAGAGGCACGGTGAACACCTCTTGGACTTCGCCGGCTTCGGGCACGATATCGAAAGGGTCGATTATGGCCAAAACCGGCGTCACCTGAAACCCCGTCACAGTCTCGTGGGGCGGCAGGGTGCCCAGCACGCGGGCGCCGGGCAAACCGACCTCTTCCCGCGCCTCGCGCAGGGCGGCGTCCACGGCGCCCTCGCCCGGCTCCTGCTTGCCGCCGGGAAAGGCGATCTGGCCGGGGTGGTGTTTCAACTTGCTGGACCGTTTCGTCAGCAACACCCGATCCCCCTGCACGGCGATCAACACCGCCGCATCGCGCAGGCGTCGCCCCTCGGGCAGGACCACCCCTGGCACCAGATCATAGTCAGACGTGGCAGCGCCCGCCCCCACGGCAGCGCGCAGGCGGGCCTCGGTGATCATTCTGCCTCGAACCCAAGGGTTTCGGGGCGGAACTTGTAATGCGCCCCGCAGAATTGGCAATCGGCGGTCACCGTGCCCTCCGGCGTGGTCATATGCCCGATGTCCTTGGCCGAATAGATCGACAGAGAGGTGCGCACGCGCTCCTCCGAACAGGTGCAGCCAAAGGTGATGGGCTGGGCGTCATAGACCCGCGGCGCTTCCTCGTGGAACAATCGCACCAGCAGGTCCGTGGGGGCGACTTGGGGGCCGATCAGCTCCATCTCTTCGACCGTGTCCAGCAAGACGTTGGCGCGGGTCCAGTTCTCGGTGCCATCGTCATCCAGCAGGTCGCTGGCCGCCAACAACCCGCCCTCGCCAGACCCCTCTTCGCCCTTGGCAAAGGGGCTGGCCTTGGGCATGTGCTGCAACATCACACCGCCCGCGCGCCAATGGGCCCCGTTGCCTTCGTCGGACCGCCCGTAGGTCAGGGCGAACCGGGTGGGGATCTGCTCGGACTGGGCAAAATAGGTCTCGGCACAGGCGGACAGGGACCCACCGGCCAAGGGCGTGATGCCTTGATAGGGCTGCATGTCCTTGCCCTGGTCGATCAGGATCGCAAAGTACCCTTTGCCCACCATTGAGAACAACGGAACATCCGCGTCCAGCCGATCCGCATCATAGGACGCATAGGCCCGCATCCGCGCAGGGGCCCCATCCTTGGTCGGGCCATAGTAATCCGTTGCAATCAACCGCACAGGTCCGTCCCCGCGCACCTGCAACGACAACTTCCACCGCAGATCCATGGTCTGCCCGATCAAGGCGGTCAGCAGGGCCATCTCGGCCACAAGGGCCTCTACCATCGCCGGATAGCTGTGCTGGGCCAGCACAGCCTCCAACACGCCGTCAAGACGGGCCACACGACCGCGAATATCCGCATTATCGAGCTGAAAGGGCAGAACAGTGTCATCCCAGGCGATGTGAGTGCCCAGATTGGTGCCGGAAGTCATTGGCTTTTCCTTAACCTAGAGGTTGGCTTAAGGACGCCATATAAGCGCCATAACGCCCATTTGAAAGGCCTGCCCATGATCCCCCGCTTTGGCCCCGCCGTCGACCCATCGGTCCGCTACACACTGCGCCCCGGCGCCTATGCCGTGCTGCCCCGGGGCGGACAGGTCCTGCTGACCCATCAGGCGCAGCCCTGGCCCGAATTCCAGCTGCCCGGCGGCGGCATTGATCCGGGCGAAACACCGGTTCAGGCCCTGCACCGCGAGGTGATGGAGGAAACCGGCTACACCATCGCCACGCCACGCCACATCGGCACCTTCCGCCGGTTCGTCTTCATGCCCGAATATGGCATCCACGCCGAAAAGGTCTGCCACATTTTCGTGGCCCTTCCCGCCCTGCGCAAAGGCCCTCCGACCGAGGCGCACCACACCATCCACTGGGTCGACCCGCAAGCCGCCCTCGACTTACTGGAAAACGAAGGCGACCGGGCCATGGCCGCCCGGGTCCTGTAGCACCCCGCCATCCCTCATTGTTCCACAAATACCCTCGGGGGTGAGGCGCGCCGCGCCGAGGGGGCAGCGCCCCCAGACCCCAAAACATCACGTGCGGCGCAGCCGCGCCTTTGGGTCAAACACCGTCAGTCCCCGCGCAGGATCCGACCCAGGGCGCGGAAGGGGTCCCATTCCGGTTCCGCCGCCGGGGCGGGGGCGGGCGCTGGGGGCGGGGCGGGGGGTTTGCGTTCGGCCGCAGCGTCGATCATCGGCAGGTCGCGGATCGGCAGGCCCTCGTGCACGCGCACCATGGTCTCGCGCCAGATTTCGGCGGGCAGGCCACCGCCCGTCACACCGGACAGGGGCGTGTTGTCGTCATACCCCATCCAGACGCCCGCCACATAATCCCCGGTAAACCCGATGAACCACGCATCCCGCGCGGCCTGTGTGGTGCCGGTCTTGCCGGCTACGGGCCGCCCATCGGGCAGGGCGGCGCGCCCGCCGGACCCGACCTCGATCACCTGGTTCATCATGTAGACCAATTGCCGGGCAGAGCTGTCTTGGATCACACGTTCCCCAACGCCGCCCTGTTGCACCAACAGCGGCGTGTTCTCGCCCTGCAAGCGCAGCTCCACCAGACCATAGGGTGTCACAGACGACCCGCCGTTCAGGATGCCCGCATAGGCCCCCGTCATCTCCAGCAGGCTGCTCTCCGACACCCCAAGGGCCAGGGCGGGGCCTGCGGCCAGATCGCTTTCGATCCCGAACTGCTGGGCCACGGTGCGCACGGTGTCCCGTCCCACCTCTTCGGACAGGCGCACGGCGGCGGTGTTCAGGGAGTTGGCCAGCGCATAGGTCAGGGACACCTCGCCGTAGAATTCATTGGTATAGTTGCGCGGGGAATAGGCCCCCGATCCCGGCACATTGATTGTCAGGGGGCCGTCCAGAACCCTGTCGTCGAACCGTTTGCCCAGATCAAGGGCGGCGGCATAGACAAAGGGCTTGAAGCTGGAGCCGGTCTGCCGCTTGGCCTGCACCGCGCGGTTGAACAGTCCCGCGCCACGGGTGGACCGCCCGCCGACCATGGCGCGCACGGCGCCGTCGGCGCTCATCACGACAATGGCCGCCTGCGCCTCGGACCCTTCGCGCACCTTTTCGTCGAACACCTGGGCCAGCGCCTCTTCGGCGGCGGCTTGCAGGCGGGCGTCAAAGGTGGTGCGGATCACCACATCCTCGGTGGTGTCGCGGGTCAGGAAACTGGGGCCGGATCCCATGACCCAATCGGCAAAGTATCCCCCCGCCTGTTCCCGCGCGGCCGCCGACAGCGTGGCAGGGTTGGCCATGGCCTGGGCGTGTTCGGCACTGGTCAGATAGCCCTGTTCGCGCATCAGGCGCAGCACCGTCGCCGCGCGCCGCTGTGCGCGGTCCAGATCGCGGGTGGGGGCGAAATAGCTGGGCGCCACCAGAAGACCCGCCAGCATGGCCGCCTGTTGCGGGTTCAGATCCCGGGCAGGGATGCCAAAATAGACCTTGCTGGCCGCCTCGAACCCGCGCGCGCCCGCCCCAAGGTAGGCGCGGTTCAGGTAGATGCCCAGCACCTCGTCCTTGGTGTACTTGGCCTCCAGAGCCATGGCGAAGGGGACTTCGCGCACCTTGCGCCAGACGCTGCCCACGCGGCAGTCGGCCTCGTACTCCGCCTCGGTCAGGCCGCTGGTGGGATCATAGGGCACGCCCAGACACACAAGCTTGGCCACCTGTTGGGTCAGGGTGGATCCACCGTTGCCCGACAGCGGGCCGCGCCCCTCGGCCAGGTTGATCCGCACGGCGCTGGCGATGCCGATGGGGTCTACGCCCGGGTGCAAGTGAAAGCGCTTGTCCTCGGTCGCAATGATCGCGTTGCGCAGATGCGGCGAGATATCGTCCGCCGTGATCCGTCCGCCGAACTGGTCCCCGCGCCATGCAAAGGTGTTGCCATAGCGGTCGCGCAAGGTGACGGACCCGCGATAGCGCCCGTCCACCAACTCCTCCATGGGGGGGATCAGGGTGTAGTTGTAGGCCACCGCCGCGCCAAGGATCAGGGCCGCCACCGCCGCCGACCGCCAGATGATCGACCAGATCAGGCGGAACACGAACCGGATCACTTGGGCAAAGAACATCAGGACCCGGCCCAGCCCGGTCTTGGCCACACGCTTGCGCCCGCCCTTGGTCTTGGACTGGGCAGCGTGCCATTGACCCGACAGTTTCTTGGCCAGCGTGTTTTGCTTTTGCGGGCTGCGTTTGCGCGCAGGGGTCTTGCGCGCGGGCGCTTTGCGTCGGGACGCGGCGGGGGTGCCGCGCGTCCCTTTGGGGGTGGTTTCGCCATCTGCTCGGGCCTGTTTGAAGGTCTCGCTTTGGGACACCATAGGCGGATCGTGCCGGATTGTGGACCGATAGATTCGCTCCGCCGCGTTACAATTTCGCCTAAAAAAGCGCCTTTGCCTGAAAATTGTGCAAAAACAGCCGCCAATCGTGCTGCGACTGCATAAAATGCGCGTCGATTTGTTGAGGATTGACCCGCCGAGCGCTGACTTACCGACATCGCGATCCGCAAGGGCCGCAACAATCGGAAGGGGAAACTCGTGAAACTCATCATCGCAGCAATCAAGCCGTTCAAGCTGGAGGAGGTCCGCGAAGCGCTGACCACACTCGGCGTGCGCGGCATGATGGTCACCGAGATCAAGGGCTTCGGCTCGCAGTCCGGTCACACCGAAATCTACCGCGGCGCGGAATACGCCGTGAACTTCGTGCCCAAGGTCAAGCTGGAGCTGGTCGTCGCCGACAGCATGGCCGACCAAGTGGTCGAGACCATTCAGACGACTGCCAAGACCGACAAGATCGGCGACGGCAAGATTTTCGTCCTCGACGTGAACCAGGCCGTGCGTGTGCGTACCGGCGAAACCAACGACGAAGCGCTTTAAGCGTTCTGAAGAGGGATTTACCTATGTCCAAGAAACTACTCCTGACGACGCTGGCCACAATGGCCCTGCCGTCCGTCGCGCTGGCCCAAGACGCCGCGCCCGATGTCTACCCCTATATCCTGACCACGCTGCTGTTCCTTGTGGGTGGCTTTCTGGTGTTCTGGATGGCCGCTGGTTTCGCCATGCTGGAGGCGGGCCTTGTCCGCTCCAAAAACGTGACAATGCAGCTGACCAAGAACATCGCCCTGTTTTCCATCGCGGCCATCATGTACTGGCTGGTCGGCTTTGGCATCATGTACCCCGGCGAATGGCTGATCGAAGGCTGGCTGGGTCCGTTCTTCGCCATCACATCGCTTGAACCCGTCGGCCTGGCCGTCGAAGACGCCGCCCTGGACTATGCGTCCGCCGGGTCGGACTTCTTCTTCCAGCTGATGTTCTGTGCCACCACCGCGTCCATCGTGTCCGGTACTCTGGCCGAACGTATCAAACTGTGGCCCTTCCTGATCTTCGTGGTCGTGCTGACAGGCTTCATCTACCCGATCGAGGCATCCTGGCAGTGGGGCGGCGGCTGGTTGTCCGAGGCAGGCTTCTCTGACTTCGCAGGCTCCACCCTCGTGCACGCAGCAGGCGGTTTCGCAGCCCTGGCCGGCGCCATCATCCTTGGCCCCCGTCTTGGCAAATACAAAGATGGCAAGACCATTCCGATGCCCGGTTCCAACCTTGCACTCGCCACCTTGGGTACGTTCATCCTGTGGCTGGGTTGGTTCGGCTTCAACGGCGGCTCGCAGCTGGCCATGGGCACCGTGGGTGACGTAACAGACGTCTCGCGCATCTTTGCCAACACCAATATGGCCGCTGCCGCCGGTGCTGTCGCTGCCCTGATCCTGACGCAGGTTCTGTACAAAAAGGTCGACCTGACCATGGTGCTGAACGGCGCGCTGGCGGGCCTTGTGTCCATCACCGCTGAACCCCTGGCCCCCTCGCTGTTCGGCGCGCTGCTGACCGGTGCCGTGGGTGGTGTGATCGTGGTCTTCACCGTGCCAATGCTGGACAAGTTCAAGATCGACGACGTCGTCGGTGCCATCCCGGTCCACCTGATTGCGGGTATCTGGGGCACGCTGGCCGTGGCCTTCTACACCGGCAACTGGGGCGCACAGATCATGGGCATCGTGGCCATCGGCGCCTTCGTCTTCGTCACCTCCGCCATCGTGTGGTTCATCCTGAAGGCGACCGTGGGCATCCGCGTCACCGAGGAAGAAGAGATCAACGGTCTCGACAAAGCCGAACTGGGCATGGAAGCCTACCCAGAGTTCTCCAAGGGCTAGACCCTCGCAAATCAAACCAAGCCCGGGCGCGCAGGTGCCCGGGCTTTTTTGCGTTTTGGGGTGCAGAAAACGCTTGATCGGAATCAAGACCGGTTGTACGCGGCGCTCATAGACGCCAACGCACGCGCCTCTGGCGAGGTGGGCAAGTCCCCACGCGGTTACGTAGCGACGGTAACGTCTCTTTTGGAAGTGAGCGGTCTGTGCCCCGAAGGGGAATGGCCGGGTCTATTGGAGATGACCAATGAACGCATACGTAACCGACCTGTCGGGTCGTACCCCTGTCTGTGCGCCAGAGTTTGCCCGCACCCGCGTGGAAACCTATATCGCCAGCACCGATTTCGAAATCCCGACCCTTGTGATCGACACCGATGTGGTGGCGCGCAACTACGCCGACCTGTCCCGGGGTCTGGGCCGCGCCCATATCCACTATGCCGTCAAGGCGAACCCACACCCGGCGATCCTGTCCCGGCTGGTGGCCCTTGGGTCCGGGTTCGACGCGGCGTCCCGTGCCGAGATTGCCCAATGTCTGGCGGCGGGCGCACAGCCCCACCAGATCAGCTTTGGCAACACCATCAAAAAGGCAGCGGACGTGGCATGGGCCCACGCCATGGGCATCACCCTGTTTGCCGCCGATGCGGAGGCAGAGCTGGACAAGATCGCCGCCAACGCCCCCGGCGCGCAGGTCTACATCCGCGTGATCGTCGACAACCCCGAGGCCGACTGGCCCCTGTCGCGCAAATTCGGCTGCGCGCCCGCCAAGGTGCTGTCCCTGCTGGCCCATGCCCGGCAGGCGGGCCTGACCCCCGTGGGCCTGTCGTTCCATGTCGGATCCCAAACGCGCGAGGCACGCATGTGGACCGGCACGCTGGACCAGGTGGCGGCAATCTGGGCGGCCGCTGCGGACTATGACCTGCACCTGCTGAACATCGGTGGCGGGTTTCCGGCCTACTACGGCCAGGACATCGCCCCCATGGACGTCTACGCCCGGGATGTGATGGCGTTGATCGACGCGCGCTTTCCGGGGGCCAGCCATATCATGGCCGAACCCGGGCGCGGGCTGGTGGGGGATGCGGGGGCCATTGCGGCCCAAGTCCTGCTGGCCGCCAAAAAGTCCGAGGATGACGTGCACCGCTGGGTCTATCTGGACATCGGCAAATTCTCGGGGCTGGCGGAAACGATCGACGAGGCGATCCGGTATCAGTTCATCACCCCGCGCGATGGCGACCCCATGGGGCCTTGCGTGCTGGCCGGGCCAAGCTGTGACAGCGCGGACGTTCTGTACGAACAGCGTCCCGTGCAGCTGCCGCTGTCGTTGCAATCCGGGGACAAGGTGATCATCCGCAACTGCGGGGCCTATACCTCGACCTATGCCAGCGTCGGGTTCAACGGCTTTCCGCCCCTGGACGTGGTGGTCCTGTAGCGGCCGGTGGCGCCGCGTCGGGCGGTGTCCCTGTGGCCACCGTCGCACCCGCGGCGCGGTGCACCGTCATGCGTGCATCGGGCCGGCTGGCATCAACCGTTGTGTTGATTTGGCACAGGTCGGCGCAATCCCGCGCCACGGGGCCGACCTGATCCAGACCATGCACGGGTTTGCCGCGACCCGTGCGGGATCATGCACGAGTCACGCCCACAAAAAAGGCGCCCCAAGGGGCGCCTTTTTCGCGGATTTGTTCGGGATCAGACGCTTTCGTCGATCCAGCCCTTGAGGGCCGCCTTGGGCGCTGCGCCCACTTTGTTCGAAATCACTTCGCCATCTTTGAACATGAACAGCGCCGGGATGCCGCGCACACCCATCTGTGCGGGGGAGTTCGGGTTCTCGTCCACGTTCACTTTGACGATTTTGACCTTGCCTTCGTACTCTGCAGACAGCTCTTCCAGGGCGGGGCCGATCTGCTTGCACGGGCCGCACCATTCGGCCCAAAAGTCAACGATTACAGGGATTTGCGACTGACGCACTTCGGCGTCAAAGGTGTCGTCGGATACAGCAACAGTGGCCATGGAATCATCCTTTGTGGGGGGCCGCAGGGCGGCGATTGGCCGGAACGTAAGAACGTGAAGGGGCGGCGTCAACCATCCGTTGTTGTGGCCAGCGCCCCCATCACTAGATCGTGGGGCAATTCCATCAGCGTCGCCGTGCGGGTCCACAACAGGGCCGTGCGCACTTGTTTGTCCGGATAGATATGGGACAGGGCGTGGGCATAGGCCCCCATCTGGCGCAACAGGCCAAGGGGCGTGTCTTGTGGTGCGTCGGGAACCACTACATTTGATTTGAAATCAATAGCTTGCACGTAAGTATCGGTCACGATCAGCCGGTCGATGATCCCCTCTAGGGGCTGGTCCGAACCCGGTAGGGGCGGCGCGGTGAAGGGCACCTCGGCCAGCGTGCCCGGGGCGAAAACCTGCGGCAGGGCGGCCCGGGTGGCGGCGGCCTCGGCCCTGATCTGGTCGGCATCAAGGCCTTCGGGAAGGTCGGGCAGGGGCATATCACCGTGTTCCAGCAACAGGTGCAGGGCCGTGCCGCGCGCCTTTGCGAGGTCTTCGGGCAGGGCATCGCCCTCGCTAACACCTTGACCTGTCATGATTTTCGCACCGCCAAGCGCCGATGGGCTGATTGGGGCAGGCGCCACCTCCGGCGCGGGAGCATGGCTGTGCAGCCAGCCCGGCGCGCTGATCCGAGCGGGGGGCGTGACCGTTGGGGCCGTGCCCGGCGTCGTCCAATCCCCCGATTGCAGGACCAGCCCGCCGTCAGGGGTGGCCAGCGCGCCAAGGGCCTCTGCCCCTGCGCGGATCATCTTGTACCAGCTGGAGTTTTCACGCCTGCTGTCGCCCAAGGGGCCAGCAGCCCCGACGATCAACCACGATTCCGCCCGGGTCAGCGCGACATACAGCAACCGGTCCGCCTCTTCGGCCTGCACGGCGCTGCTGGCGGCGCGCGCTTGGATCAAGGACACCGGGCTGTCTTCATTCGAGCCTTTCCAATAGGTTAGCCCCTCTGGTCCCTCGACCAACGCCGCGCCGCGCCCGCTGCGCAGGGCCTCCGTTTCGGGCAGGATCACGATGGGGCTTTCTAACCCCTTGGCCCCGTGGACCGTCATCACCCGGATCAAACCGCCGCCCGAGGCTTGCTGGCGTTTGATCTGCACGTCATCGGCGTCCAGCCAGCCGATGAAGGACACAAGGTTCGGCACCTCGGTCGCCTCATAGTTCAGGGCGAGGTAGAGCAGGGCGTCGATCCCCTCTTCACACTCCTGCCCCAACCGGGCCACCAGGTTGCGCCGTCCGCCGTGGCGGGTCAGCATCCGGTCCAGCAATTCGTAGGGACGGCGGTAATCGGCCCCGTCGCGTAGGTCCGTCAGAATGTCCACGGCGACAGGGTGGGTGTCCCGCGCGTCCCGCAAGGCGCCCCACAGGTATTGCGGCCCGCGGTTGTGGGCGAGGCGGAACAGGTCCTGCTCCGACAGTCCGAACAGGGGGAGCGCAGAACGGCGGCGAGCGACAGATCATCCTCCGGCGTGGCCAGAAACCGCAACAGTGCCGTCAGATCGCGCACTGCCAACTCCTGCGCCACGTTCATCACATCCGCCCCGGCAAAGGGCAGGCCCCGGCGTTTGCATTCGGCAATGATCGCCCCGTACAGCCCCTGCGCCTGCGCACGAGGATGGTGATGTCGCCGGGTTGCACGGGGCGGCGTTCCTTCTTGACCTCGATCGGCGTGCCTGCGTTCAGGATGGCCTCGATCCGGTCGGCCACGGCCACCGCCATGCGCACGTGGTGGTGGTTGCGGGCGGGGCGGTCCACGGCGTCGAACCAAGTCCGGTCTTCGTCCTCTTCTTCTTTGATTTCAGGGATATGGGGCAGGATGTCCACGCGGCCCGGTTTGGTATCAAAGAAGGCCGCATGGGCCACGTCGTCGCCCGCGCCAGGGGCTTTGCCGCCGCCGCAAACCTCGTCCACCAGTTCCAGCAACAGGGGCGAGGTCCGGAAGGAAAAACGCAATTCTTCGGTCTGGAAGGGCGCGTCGATTGCGGCGAAGGCTTGGGCAAAAGCGTCGCGTTGGGTGTCGAACTGGCTGGGGTCTGCGCCTTGGAAACTGTAGATCGACTGTTTCTTGTCCCCCACCACAAAGATCGTGCGCGTGACGTCGGCCCGTGCGCCTTCGCCCGTGGCAAATTCCTGCGCCAGGGCGCGCACCACCTGCCACTGGATCGGAGAGGTGTCTTGCGCCTCGTCCACCAGAATGTGGTCGATCCCGCCGTCCAGTTTGAACAGCACCCATTGCGCCACGTCAGATTTCGATAACAGGGCATTGGCCCGCGCGATCAGATCGTCGAAGTCCAGCCAGCCCCGCGCGGCCTTGGCGGCTTCGATCTGGGCCAGATAGGGTTGGGCAAAGGCGTGCAGGGCACAGGTGCGTTCGGCGGCCATGTAGGCCCGGCGGCGCGCGCTCCATTCGGCGCAGCGTTCGGCGATGTGCAGCAGGGCATCATAGGCATCGCCAATCTGCGCGGCGAGATCCTTGTTCAGGGCCGGATTGGATTTGGGCCCGAAGGGGGATTTCGTGGCGGGCCCTTGCAGCAACATGCCCTCGAGCGTGCGCACATCCGACAGCCCCGGGGTGTCCCAATCCATCCCCTCGATCTTGCGCGCAAGGCTGCCATTTTTGCCCTTTTCCTCGTGGGCGATCAGGGGCAACAGGGCGTGAAAGGCGTCTTGAGCCACGGGGAACAGCTCGCCGATCATGGCGTTGAGGTCAAAGGCGGGATCGGCGTCCAGGGCGTCGAAAATCTCCTTGCGGCTGACAGGCGTGGCAAAGGCCTTGCGGGTGTTGATGACCGCCTTCGTGAAGGCCTCTGCGTCTTGGTCGGTCAGGTGGCCTGCGACCGCGTCGAACAGGGCCTCCCCTTCCGCGCTGTCCACAAACGCCTCTAGGGTGTCGGCGGCAAGGATGCGCTTCTGGCGGTCGTCCATTTCGCTGAACTGCGGTGACACGCCCGCCTCTAGGGGAAAGCGGCGCAGAAGGGACGCGCAGAAGGCGTGGATCGTCTGAATTTTCAGGCCGCCCGGCGTCTCGATCGCCCGGGCAAACAATGTGCGCGCATGAGAAAGTCGCGCCGCATCGGGCACGTCGGCGCCCATTTCGGCCAGCGCGTCCGTCAGTTGCGCATCCGTGGCCATGGCCCATTCACCCAGTTGCGCGAACAGGCGGTTCTGCATCTCGCCTGCCGCCGCCTTGGTGTAGGTCAGGCACAGGATGCGTTCGGGCGGCGTCCCGTCCAACAACAACAGCGCCACACGGTTGGTCAGCACGCGGGTTTTGCCAGAGCCCGCGTTTGCTGACAGCCACGTGGATAGGCCGGGGTTGGCGGCGGTGATCTGGGCGCGGGTGGCGGCGTGCATCATGGGTCCAGCCTTATGGTTTGTGCCGTGGCGGTGTCATCCCATTCGCCCAAGCGGGCCAAGTGGTCGTAGCCGTAGTCATAGGTGATCTTCTGCATCGCCCGCCGCGCGGTGTAGCCCTTGCCCGGCGCGTCATAGGACGAAATCAGCTGGATCAGCCCCGCCCGCACCTGGGCCAGCAGGTCGTCGGTCAACTCCACCGGGGTCTCTTCGCCTGTGCCCGACAGACTGAGGTAAGACAGGCCGCTGACCTTGCGTTTGCCGAGGGATTTGAACCCGCCGTCCTCGACGATCAGCGCTTCCAGAGGCAGTTGTTTGTCGAACAGGTGCTGCACGTCCGGCGAGGGGGCCTTGCCGGTTTTGTAGTCATAGACCACCACAGTCCCGTCGGCGCGGGTGTCGATCCGGTCCGCTTTGCCCGACAGGCGGAAGTCGCCAGCGGGCGTGGTCACGGTGGTGCCGCCCTTTTCCTCGATCAATCCGGGTGTGCCCTGCGCGCGCCGCTCCGCCTCGGTTGCAAGGAACCACGGGACCGTGCGCATCAGCTTGGCGCGCCACAGGCGGCGGTTGGCGGGCCATGGAGATTGTTCCTCCAGAACCCGGGTCAGAGTATCCTCCATCAGGGCGGCGGGGTCCTCGGGCAGGGCGTCCGGCGTGGCCTTGATGAAGGTCTCCAACACATCGTGCAGGACCGATCCGCGCAGGCGGGCGTCCGGGCTTTGGCGCAAGGGGTCAAGGGGGCGCAGACGCAACACATGGGCGGCATAGATCGCGTATGGATCGCGGATCAGCTTCTGGATCTCGGTCACCGACAGGCTGCGCGGGCGGGCGGCCACGGGCGGTGCGGGCGACGGGCGTGGGGCCGGGTCCACGGCGGTGGTCGGCAGGTCTAGGGTTTGGGCCAGCGCGGTCCACTTGCTCCCCCTTTCCCGCATCTCCGCCAGCGCGCCTTGGCCCGTGTCGCCCAAGCCCGACAGCAGGTTCGTCAATCGGTTCAGCCAGCGCGAGGGCACGGTTTCCGTTTCCGCATCCCGGATGGACCGGGTCAGCCAGACCTTTGCCCCGCTGATCGCCTGTTGGAAATCGTGCGCCGACAGGCCGACGCGGCGGTCCGGGGATCGCAGGCCTACTTGCGCGCGCATGGACCTGTTCATCCACGGGTCGGGATTGGGCAGGCCCGGCCATGTGCCGTCGTTCAGCCCGGCCAGGATCACGGTGTCGGTGGCTTGTATCCGCGCCTCCATCGGGCCCCAGATCAGGACCTGGGGGTTGGGGCGCACGGGATCGCGCACCTCGCCGCTGAGGGCATCGGTGGCCAGCGTGGCATAATCCGTCGCCGTCATCGGGGCAGAGGTTTCCTTGGTCAGCGTGTCCATTGCGGCGCGCGCTGCCTCGCCCTCTTTGCCGTCCCAAATTCTGTCGCTGCGGGTCAGGGCCGTGATCAGTGCCAGATGCGCAGTCAGATGGGTGCCAAGGGGGACGTCGGGGACGGGCGTGCGCAGGGTGTCTGTCACCCCCGCCAGCCAGTCGACCCATGGGCCAATCGTCGTGTCCGGGTCCAGCCCCCGGTCCGCGCGCCGGGCCTCGCGGGCGTGGGCCCAGTCGCGCAGGGCCGGACCGTTGGGAAAAGGCATGCCGCCGCGCAGGGCCTCAAGCTCCAGATCCCGGGTGTGGCGCAGGTGCTCGCCGCGCAGATCGTCCCGGTGCACCAGTGGGTGTTTCAGAACCGCCAGCAGGTCTTCGCCGGTGATCTGCTTGCCGCGCAGGCGCGCGACCATGCGCAACAACCGACCGGGCGCGGACAGGCCAAGGGGCAGGCCCGCGCTGTCGTCCGGCTCGATCCCCCAACGGTCCAGCGCCGCCGTGACCTGTCGGGTCAGCATCCGGTCTGGCGAGATCAGGGCCACGGTCTCCCCGGCCTCGACGCCCGCGCGCAGGCGCAGGGCGATGGTCAGCGCCTCTTCCCGGGCGTTGGCGGCCTCGACCAAGGTCAGGCCAGCGGTGGCCGTTGTCAGGTCTGGCAGGTCTGGCCCCTCGGTCCGCCACTGGTCTGTCACCGGGGCCGGGCGCAACGCCAGCGAGACCAGCGCGTTGCGTTCGGGGGCGGCGGGGGCAAGGGTGGACCATTGGGCCACGTCGCCCGGACCCGCGCCAATGGCGGACAACAGGGCGTGGTAGCGGAACTGCGGATGTTCTTCGCCTTCGCCCCGTGTGGCGGCCTCGGCCAAGGCGGACCAAACTGCGTCCGGCGTGTGCCCATCAAAACCGGGCAGGATCAGCGCCCCGTTGGGCAGGGCCATGACCGCCTGCATAAGGCGCAGGGTCGGCCCCCGCGACCCGGTGGAGCCTGCGACGATCACCGGACCTTTGGGCGGCTGCACGGCCCAATGCGCGGCCAATGCGGCCACGGCGCGGGATTGCCGGGCCTCGGGCGTGATGATGCGCGCGGCTTCCGCGTCCAGATCGAGGTAGTCCGTGACGATCCGCAAGAACCGCAAGGACCGTTCCCAGTGTTCCGACAATTGGTCCGTTTTGATCGTTTCGAGGGCGGCGGCGGGGACGTGCTCCTCCTCCATCTCGGCCAACAGGTCACGCAGGCTTTTGGCCAGATCGAAGGCCGCGCTGCGGGGGGCAAGGCCCGGCATCGCATCCAGCAGCTGGCCCACCAGTTGCGCCAGTTCAAGTTGGATTGACAGGTTCGTGGCTGCGTGCGGCAGGGGTGCCGTCGGGATCAGGGCCGCCGGGTCGCTGACCACATGCAGGCGCGGCAGGAACGCAGCCCCGTCCGCACGGAACAAGGCCTGTAAGCGGCGGGCCATGCGGCGGGTGTTGACCAACAGGGTGACGCGGGCCATCGCCTCGGGCGGTTGATCTGCCATGCGGGCGCGCAGACCGTTGTACAGCGCGCGCGAAAAATCGACGCCCATGGGTTCGCCATAGACACGGGGGGCATGTTCAAACATGGCGCAGCATATCCTCTGCCAGCGGGATGCCTTCGGGTGTGCCCACATCGGCCCACCCGCCCGTGTGTAGGGCCCCGCCCACGCGCCCTGCGGCTAGCATCGGCGCCCATAGATCGCGCAGAGAGAAGGCGGTTTTGTCGATGGCGTAAAGCCCTTCGGTTTTCATGATGGCGGCCCCGGTGAAGGTCAGCCCCTCCGGTTGCACACTGGCCATGCCGTCGGTGATCGCAAACTTCCACCCGCCCTCGCCGCCCAAGGCCCGGGTGGGGTCGATCAGCAGCAACAGTGCATCCATACGCTCCGGGTCCCACGCGGCGCGCAAGGTGTCGGCGGCCATTGGGCCGGTCCATGCGGCGTCGGAATTCAGGGTCATCACCGGGTCCGGGCCAAGCACGGGCAGGGCGTTGCGCAGACCCCCGCCGGTTTCCAGAACTTCGCCCGCTTCTTCGATGAAGGTCACGTCGCGCGGATCGAGGTACCGGCGCAATTGCGCGGCGCGGTAGTGCCCGTTCACGACGATCTTGCCGGGGTGCGCCGCGTGCGCTTGATCCAAGGCGTGGTCGATCAGGGGGCGGCCCGCCACCTCGACCAGCGCTTTGGGGCGGGTGTCCGTCAGGGGCCGCATCCGGGTGCCAAAGCCAGCGGCGAAGATCATCACGTTCATCGGCGCGCCTCGATTTCTGCCAGTTTTTCCGGGGTTGGTGCGGGCAGGTCGGCAACGAGGGCGGCGAGGGTGGCAAGGTCCGGGTGCGCCAGGTCGCGTTGCAACAGGTCCCAAACGCGCGGGATCAGGGGCAGATAGCCTGCCTTGCCATCCCGCAGCCATAGCCGCGCAAAGACGCCAAGGATGCGTAGGTTCCGCTGTGCGCCGCAAATCGCGTAGTCGCGGGCGAAAGTCTCGGGGCTCGTGCCGGTGGTGGAGCAGTAAAGGGCGATCATCGCAGCCTCGGTTTCGGGGTCCACGTCCCGGCGCGCGTCTTGCAGCAGGGACACCAGATCATAGGCCGCAGGACCGATCATGGCGTCTTGAAAATCAAGCAGACCGACCCGCGCATCGCCCGCCTGATCTGGCAACCACAGCAGGTTTTCTGCGTGGTAGTCCCGTTGGACCAGCACGCCGGGGCCGCTGATTGTGGCGGCAAGGCGGGTCACTTCGGCGCTGATCGCAGCCTCGGTCTGTCGGTCCGGCGCGTACCAGACGCTGACCAGACCGGCCAGCGATCCCATGGTGGCGGCGTCGTAGGACGCAACCCCCGTGGGCAGTGGGGCGCGGTGCAGGGTGATCAAAGCCTGCGTTGCGGCGGTGTAGAGCTGCGCCTCCAGATCGGGGGCGCGCGCGAGGACCCGGGCGAACAGGTCGTCGCCCAGATCCTCCAGCACCAAAAACCCGTTCTCTGCGTCTTGCGCCAGGATCGCCGGTGGGTTCAGGCCGATCGTGCGCAAGTGTTCCGCGATACGCACAAAGGGGCGGATGTCTTCGCCCTTGGTCGGAGGGGCGTCCATCAATACGACCGTGGTGTCGCCCATGTGCAGGCGTTCGTACCGCCGGTTCGATGCGTCACCTGCAAGTGGGGCACGCCGCGCTTTGGCCCACGGGGTGGTGTCCAGAAAGGCGCGGATCAGGGGGTCACGGTCGGTCATGCAAAGCCTTCAGTCCCGGGCGTAAATGCGCCGGCAGGTTGGTAATGGTGAGTGTGCGGTGGTCGGGGTCGTCCGTGTGGTCAAACGCAAAGGTTGTGGCACCATCGGGCGTGTCGGCCCCCAGGCGATCTGGCCATTCGATCAGGCACAAAGCTGTGGTCCAAGCGGCATCAAGGCCCAGTTCCAGCACCTCGTCCGGGTGGGCCAGGCGGTAAAGGTCACAGTGCCAGATCTCTAGGTCACCGGCTGCGTAGGTTTGCACAAGCGTGAAAGTGGGGGAGGGGACGTCTTCGGGCGGTTGCCCCGCCTGTCCCTGAAGGGCTTGGATCAGGCTGCGGGAAAAGGCGGTCTTTCCAGCCCCGACAGGCCCTTGCAGCAAGACCGTATCACCTGCGCGGAGGCAGGGCGCCAGCCCTTGGGCGAGCGCATCCGTGTCCTGCGTCGATGTCAGTAGGTATGTTGCATCCATGCCCGCCAGTTAGCCGCCCGCGGGCAGGGGCCGCAAGGGTCAGCTGGCCACGCGCGCCGTAGAGAATTCAAGGGCGGGACGTGTTTCTGCGGCAACTGCTGTTTCCTGCTTGAAGGTCACAAGGGTCATACTGCCGGGCAGGGGGGTCACGCGCAGATCTAGGTCGGTGCCTTTTTGCATGCGAATTGTGTCGGACCATTCCGCCCGATCGTTCATCGAACTGACGAATTCGCGCAAGTCCCCCCACAAGGGGTTTGGGGCGCATGCGGATTGCCAGCGGCCGACCGTGTGCGCGACCGATGCTTCGCCCGAGGCAGAAAGGGGGTCGTGGTCCCACAGGGCCACATACCCTTCGTTCGTCAAAAGAACCTGACCTGCGGAAGAGAACACCACCATTGCGTCATCGCAGGCATTGATCACGGCCTGAAACAGCTCCAACTCTGCGCGGAATTTGCGCGTGGCGGAGATGTCTGCGCTGATGTCCTCGATCAGCAGGGCAATCGCTCCGTCAGAGTGAGGGCGGGCTGTCACACGGTAGGTCTGGCCGGTGGGCAGGGTCCATGTTTCCTCGTAAGTGCCCCGGTCGGGCATTTGATCCAAGTTGACCAATCCGTCGCGCCATTGCTTGTAGTTCTTCGGCTCCGGCAGGCGTTGACGTTCGCGCAGGTTGTCAAAAAAGCTTTGCAGTGTTGGGCGGCTGGTCAGCCATGCGCCGTCCAGTTCCGTCAGGTCCATCAGGGCCGGGTTGAACAGGGCCAGCGCCCCATCGCGGTCAAAGATGGCCAGACCTGTTGGCAAAAACGCAAAGGTCTTTGTGAGGGTTTGAATGAACGTCCTCAGCGATTCCTCTGCTTTGACCACGCGGTCCAAGGGGACCGCATGGGCGAAGGTGATGCCGTTGATGGGCTCAGCCGCTGAAAGCTCAAACCACGATGGGGCGGTTTGATTGGCCACGTCCAGCTTGCGTCGCCCTTGGCCTGTTGCCATGCCATCCAGATTGGGAAACAGGGCGGGCATGGGCCAAACCTGCGCCGCCTCCGCCCCCTTGGAGGTTTGGACGGCGGTGCGATAAGCCTTGTTGGCCCAGATCACACGCCCTTCTGCATCGCAGGCCCAGCCGAGGATGGGGGTCGAATCCGTGGCTGTGCGCAGAGTCGCAAGTTCGCGGTGCAGGCTGTCGTTGGTGGCACTGTCCACGCGCAGGGTGGTCTGATCCTCGCCCGCGGCGGCAACACTGATCCGAATGCTGTCCCCGTCCTGCGTACCGGATATGTGCATGATGTCGGTGCCCAAGCGCCCCTCCAGGTGGAACGCCTCGCCGGTGGTGCGCAGGGCGGCAAAGGCCGGTTCTACCCCGTCGGTCAGTTCGGCCAGCGACGCCTCCAGCGCGTCCCAGGCGCCCAAATGATCCACCGGGGTCGGGATCAAAAAGCCCGCGCCCGAGGAATGGCTGATCAAATACCCGTCCTGAAATACAAAGGTGCGCGGTTCGGAAAGCATGTCCTGAGAGGTGAATTGCGGCCCCGCGTGTACCCGTGTGGCCAGCATCAACAGCGCGGCGTAGACCCCGAGGGCGGCCACAAAACTCAGCCCGCCGATAAGGGACAGTTGTAGCAAACCGATCTCAGCCATGATCACACCTCTCGCGCTTTCCCACATAATGAAGCCAGAGTGCTTAACGACCGGTTAACGTCACAAATCGAAGGGCTGGTTCTCGCCCAATGGCCCCTTGGAGGTGTCGATAATTGCGGCTGCGGGCCATGTCACATTGACGATCGCACCGGAGCGGTCGCCCTTTTCGGATTTCTCAAGAAACGGGTCGGACCCGTTGGCAAAACTGACCTTGGCCCCGGTGCGTTCCAACAGGGTCTTGGCGATGAACAGGCCAAGGCCCATCCCCTCGTACCCCTTGCGCCCCTCTGACGCGCCCCGCGCGGGTTTGCGGCGGCGCAGGAAAGGGTCGCCGATGCGGTGGATCAACTCGGCCGGGTAGCCGTCGCCGTCGTCCACAACGCGCACCTGAATGGTATCGTTGGTCCAGTGCACGTCAATCCAAACCCGGGCGGTGGCAAAGTCAACGGCGTTCTGGATCATGTTGCGCAGCCCATGCATCAGCTCTGGCTTGCGCATGACGATGGGGTGGACGGGGGCGCCGGGATTTCGGCCATCGGTAAAGCTGTAGATGATGCGGATCCCCCTGTGTTCGTGGGGCTCTGCCGCCTCGCGCACCAGGGCGGACAGGGGCACGGTGCGCAGGTGTTTGTCGTCCTTGCCCGCCCGCCCCATGGACCGCATGATGTCGCGGCACCGGTCGGCCTGCTGCCGGATCAGTTGGGCATCCTCGCGCAGCGCGGGGCTGTCGTCCAATTCATCCGCAAGCTCGCTGGCCACAAGGGTGATGGTTGCCAGAGGCGTGCCCAACTCATGGGCAGCGGCGGCAATCACACCGCCCAGATCATGAAGCTTTTGTTCCCGGGTCAGGGCCATTTGCGTGGCGAACAGAGCGTCGGACATGGTGTTGCGTTCGCGCGTGACCCGGTAGGCATAGGCGGACAGAAACAGCGTGCCCACGATGATCGCAAACCAGAAGCCCACCAAGTAGATCTCGGGCATTTCCAGAATGAACCCTTCCTGCGTGCGCAGGGGGATGTGGAAAAATGCAAGGACCGTCATCAATACAAGGCTGATGGCGCCCAGCAACAGGGTGGACCGCAGGGACAGGGCCGTAGCCGAAATCGTCACGGGCGCGATGAACAGCAGGGCAAAGGGGTTGTTCAGCCCCCGTCAGGAACAGCAGAAACGTCAGTTGCGCCACGTCGAACAACAGGGTCAGCATGGCGTCCCGGTCCGACAGGCGCTGGTTCACGGGGAACACGGTCATGGCCATCAGGTTTGCGATGACCGACGATCCAACCGCCAGAAAACACAGGCCTAATTCGATCCGCAGGGTCAGGAAAAAGCTGGCCACCACCAGCGTGATCGTCTGCCCCAACACCGCCATCCAGCGCAGGTTGATCAACGTGCGTAGGCGGACCCGGTCGTCACGGGCGCCGTAGGGGATATCGGTGTTTGCTGTGCTCACGCCGCACACCCAAAGCCTGAGCGCGCCGAAAAGCAAGCGAAATGAAGCAGCACACCCATAAGCTGCAACGCGCGGCATTTGACGGGACGCAAAAAGCCGCCTACCAATAAAGAAAAACAGCCAGGAGGAGACCGGAGTGGCTGATGAAGGGACACTGGACCTAGGACCAGACAAGACACTGCTTTTGGTAGATGACGACGAGCCGTTTTTGCGCCGTCTGGAACGCGCAATGGACAAGCGCGGGTTCGAGGTCGAGGCGGCGTCAAGCGTGGCCGCCGGCATCGCAATCGCCACCGCCCGACCCACGGCCTATGCTGTGATTGACCTGCGGCTGGAGGACGGCAACGGCCTTGATGTTGTTGAAGTTCTTAGGGAAAAGCGCCCCGACGCCAAGATCGTCGTACTGACGGGATATGGTGCGATTGCCACGGCGGTGGCCGCGGTCAAGATCGGGGCCACGGATTACCTGTCCAAGCCTGCGGATGCCAATGACATCTGCAACGCCCTGCTGGCCAAGGGCGATGACCTGCCCCCACCCCCGGAAAACCCCATGAGCGCGGATCGCGTGCGGTGGGAGCATATCCAGCGGGTCTACGAGCTATGTGATCGCAACGTGTCGGAAACCGCGCGCAGGCTGAACATGCACCGTCGCACATTGCAACGCATCCTTGCCAAACGCAGCCCCCGGTGAGGTCCAAAACCCGCGATTTTGACGATCTGGGTTTTACCCCCGAAAACACCCCCGAAACCCACCCCGATTTTTTGTCGGGTTGCGCGCGGGGGGCTTTTGGCTTTGGCGCTGTCGGTGGCCTTGTCGGGCTGCGGGATCAGCGTGCCGCCTTCAGCCCCTGTGCCAGCCGTCACGTTCCAAACCACGGCCACCGGCCTGACGGTCCTGCCTGACGGGCGCGAGATCGGCTTTGGCCGGGATTGGGACAATGTCTCTGCGACCCTGACCGCCCTTCTGGGCCCGCCGTTGGACAGTCGCGCGTGCGGCACGCGGGTGGTCACGCGCTGGCCCGGGGGCTGGCGCTGGTCCATGACGACAAACGCTTCGTCTCGGTGGGGTGTGACCGGACGAGCTGACCGGTTAGGCGCCTGCGGTCACCTGCCGCCGCAACCAGCGCGACAGGGTGCGTCCCCGTGGGGACACCAGCCCCGGTTGCGTCACCAGCCAATAGCCCAAATCGTCCGAGGTCTGCGCGCACAGCTTGACCAGCGCGCCCGAGGCGAGGTCCCGTTCCGCCAGCGCGCTGGATTGCAGGGTCAAGCCCAGCCCCGCGCGGGCGGCGGCGAGGATCATGCCGTTGGTGGCGAAGGTGCGGATCTCCATACAGTCTTCGTCCAGACACAGGTCTCGTGCGAGGATGTGCTTTTCCGCGCGGCTGTCGTCCATCAGCCAGATGTGATCCTGCAAGGCGCGCACCTCGGTCACGGGCGCGATCCCCATGGACGGCGCGGCACAGACCGCAAAATCGCCCAGCAGAAGGGGCTGCGCGTCTAGGCCCGGCCAGTCGCCGCGTCCGTACCGGATGGCAAGGTCGATCCCGTCCCGGCGCAGATCTATCACGGTGTTGCTGGGGCGGATCGTGACGTCGATGTCCGGGTGATCGGCCCAGAACGCGCCGATGCGGGGCATCAGCCAGTTTTCCGCGAACGAGGGCGTGCAGGCAATCGCCAAGGGCCGATCTTGGGTCAGGGCGGTAATCTGGGCGCAGCCTTGGGCGATGGCGGTGAAACCGTCCGACAGGGAGGCCGCCAGCAGCGCCCCCTCGGGGGTTGGGGTCATGCCCCGGCCCGTGCGTTTCAGCAGGGGCAGGCCAAAGTGCGCCTCCAGGGTGCGGACGTGCTGGGCGATGGCGGCGTGGGTCACGTTCAGTTCCCGCGCGGCGGCGGAATGTGCGCCGGTCCGGGCCGCAGCCTCGAACGCGCGGAGCGCTGGCAGGGAGGGGAGAGTGCGCCAATCCATATTGTTAGTTATACTTACAGTATGGAAATTGTCCAGAGTCGCATTGGCCAGGCCTGTTGGCTAGCAAGGGGCATCACCAGACAGGAGAGACCCGATGTTCACCCCCTTGCCGATGCCCTGTTCCGCAGCCGCCGCAGCCGCTGGTCGCCCCATGCGTCCATGGAAAAACGCAAAACCCTGCAGGGGTATAAAGATCAGGAAGAGGCGTTTCGCGCCCATTTGATGCGACACACCCACTATCGCTAGTCTTTGCGCGCCTTGTGCGGGCGGATTTGGGTATTTGTGACCCAATGAAGCCCGGGCCGTGTGTCGGGGCCAAGGCGGCGCATTTTAGTAAAGGTCGAAGCGTTTGAGGACCTTGTCCACCACGGTGCCGTCGCCAAGCGTCACACCCACCACCCGTTTGTAATCGCGAAAGCCCCGGGACTGGTAGTAGGTCATACCGGGCGTGTTGTCGGCGCGGATGTGGGCGTTGATCCATTGATAGCCCAGCTTACGGGCGGCGAGCTTGCTGGCCTCGAACAGTTTGGACCCGATCCCCAGCCCCGTGCGCCCCTCGGCCACGAAGGTGCCGATGTCGCCCGCCTCGGGCGGGATCTGGTCCCATGGGGCGACCAGTTGGAATCCGAGGATCTCGCCGTCCTGTTCGGCCAGCAACCAGCTGGATCTGTCCGGCGCGCGGTTCATCCAGTCGCGCATGTAAACGGCGTTGATCGTGTCGGTCATCGCCGTCGTGCCGCCGGTGCGGATAATCGCGTTCAGCAGGTCCGCCATGGCGGCGGCGTCAAACGGTTGGGCGGGGCGTATATTAAGCATCCATCGCTTCAAGCAGCTCTGCATGGCGGGCGGTGTAGTCGGCGCGGACCTGCATCGGGGGGCGCAGGCGGATCGTCAGGCCGTGGGTCAGGGCGGGGTCGATGCGGCCAAAGAACTTGTCGGCCTCGGCCGGGGTGAAGCCCGCGATCTGCGTTGCCTCCAACCAAGCGGAGACCTTGTCGGCGGCCTTGATCTGTTTCTTGATCCGGGCAGGCACCGTTGCGGGCAGGCCGTAGCGCAGGTGGATGGCGGCCATCAGGCGGTCGTCCAGCCTTTCGTACCCCGGACCCACGGCGGCCTTCACGGGGCTGATCATGTCACCGATCACGTATTCGGGCGCATCGTGCAGCAGGGCCGCCATGCGCCATTTGGCGGGCGCATCGGGGTTTTGGCGGGCGAACAGCGCCTCGACCAGCAGGGAATGTTCGGCCACGGAATAGGCGTAGTCGCCCCGCGTCTGCCCGTTCCAGCGCGCCACAAAGGCCAGACCGTGGGCGATATCCTCGACCTCGATATCCATGGGGGTCGGGTCCAGCAGGTCAAGGCGGCGGCCCGACAGCATACGCTGCCATGCGCGGGGTGGTTTTGGCGGCATTTAGCACCCTTTCACGAGGCCGTGGACGTTTCGAGGGGACAGTGTTAAGGCCTGCCCAATTGAATTCAACCCGTGACGAGGAGCCATCCAACATGGCAAACGATTATATCGTAAAAGACATCTCTTTGGCAGCGTTCGGCCGCAAAGAGCTGGACATTGCAGAAACCGAGATGCCGGGCCTGATGGCGCTGCGCGAAGAGTTTGGTGCGGCCAAGCCCTTGGCGGGCGCGCGGATCGTGGGGTCGCTGCACATGACGATCCAGACCGCCGTTCTGATCGAGACGCTGACCGCCTTGGGGGCCGATGTCCGCTGGGCGTCGTGCAACATTTTCTCGACCCAAGACCATGCGGCGGCTGCCATTGCCGAGGCCGGTGTGCCTGTGTTTGCGATCAAGGGGCAAAGCCTTGAAGAGCATTGGGATTACCTCGACAAGTCGTTCATGTTCGAGGACGGCCCCAACATGATCCTGGACGATGGCGGCGACGCGACCTTGTACATCCTGCTGGGTGCCCGTGCCGAAGCCGGGGAAGAGATCATCCCCGTGCCGCAGTCCGAGGAAGAAGAGGTCATCAAGCAGCAGATCGCCAAGCGTATGGAAGCCAGCCCCGGTTGGTTCACCAAGATGAAGGGCCAGATCAAAGGCGTCTCCGAAGAGACCACCACCGGTGTCCACCGCCTGTACGATCTGCACAAGAACGGCCAGCTGCCGTTCCCTGCGATCAACGTCAACGATTCCGTCACCAAGTCGAAGTTCGACAACAAATACGGCTGCAAGGAATCGCTCGTGGACGGCATCCGCCGCGCGACCGATACGATGCTGGCCGGTAAGGTTGCTGTCGTCTGTGGCTATGGTGATGTGGGCAAAGGATCGGCCGCGTCGTTGGCCGGTGCCGGTGCCCGTGTGAAGGTGACCGAGGCCGATCCGATCTGTGCGCTGCAAGCGGCCATGGACGGGTTTGAGGTCACGCTGCTGGAAGACGAAGTCGCCACGGCAGACGTGTTCATCACCACCACCGGCAACAAGGACGTCATCCGCATCGAGCACATGCGCGAGATGAAGGACATGGCGATCGTGGGCAACATCGGCCACTTCGACAATGAAATCCAGGTTGCTGCGCTGAAGAACCACAAGTGGACGAACATCAAAGAGCAGGTGGACATGATCGAGATGCCCTCGGGCAATCGCATGATCCTGCTGTCCGAAGGGCGTCTGCTGAACCTTGGTAATGCCACGGGTCACCCGTCCTTCGTGATGTCCGCGTCCTTTACCAACCAGGTTCTGGCGCAGATCGAGCTGTGGACGAAGGGCGAAGAGTACCAGCCCGGAGTTTACATCCTGCCCAAGCATCTGGACGAGAAGGTCGCCGCGCTGCACCTTGCCAAGGTGGGTGCGAAGCTGACGAAACTGGACAAAGAGCAGGCCGATTACATCGGCGTGCCACAGGACGGTCCTTTCAAGCCAGAGCACTACCGCTACTGAGCGGCGGGGCCGGGGACTGGGGGCATCGAGCCCCCGCCCCCGGATGAGAGGCGCTGCCTCTCAAACTCTCCGAGGGTATTTTCGGAACAATGAGGGGGTGCGGAAACGCGCCCTCTTTTTTGGTTTGGGGCGCGGGCCTGTGTCGATGGGGGCGGCGCTACCCCTCCAGCGCCTTGATCATATCCACCCGCGTGCCGTGGCGGCCGCCTTCGAAGGTGGCGTCGAGGAAGGCGTCCACGATGTCCAGCGCCAGCATGTCGCCCACGACGCGGGCGCCGAGGGCGAGGATGTTGGCGTCATTGTGTTGACGGATCATGCGGGCCGAGAAGGTGTCCGAGCAGACGCCGCAGCGCACGCCTTTGACCTTGTTGGCGGCCATCATGATGCCTTGGCCGGTGCCGCACAGGATGATGCCCAGATCGGCCTCGCCGCCTGCGACCGCGCGGCCGGCGGCGGCCCCGTGGTCGGGGTAGTGGGTGCTGGCGGTGGTGGTGGGGCCGATGTCGGTGACGTCAAAGCCGCGCGCGGCGATATGGGTGGCGATGGCTTGGCGCAGGTCGATGGCGGCGTGGTCGCTGGACAGGACGATACGGGTCATGGGGGCTCCGGGGTCAAAAGGTTGCCCCGGTTCCTACAGGTTCGGGGCAAACGCGCAAGACGCTTGCCCCGGGGTGCGGCCTTTAGGCGGGCATTTCCGTCTGGATCGTCTCGGCGATGATCTCGGCGGTGGCGGCGGACAGGGTCCAGCCGAGGTGCCCGTGGCCCGTGTTGTAGTAGACGCCGGGGCGTTTGCCGCCCTTCACCAGAGGCACCATGTTGGGCATCATTGGACGCAGGCCCGCCCAAGGCACGGCATGTTCGGTTTCCACGTCCGGGAACAGGTGTTCCACCCATTTCAGAAGGGGTTTGACCCGGTCGTCGCGGATGTCCCAGTTGTAGCCGTTGAACTCGGCGGTGCCAGCCACGCGGAACCGATCCTTGCCCAGACGGCTGGTGACGATTTTGGATTCGTCGTCCAGCAGGCTGACCCAGGGGGCGGCGTTCTGGCTGGTCTCGTCCTCCAGGTTGACGGTGATGGAGTAGCCCTTGACGGGGTAGATGTTCACCCGGTCGCCCAGCATCTTGCCGATCTTGCGGCTGCCGACGCCTGCGCAAACCACGATACCGTCAAATTCGGCGTCGAACGCGCGACCGTGGTCCTCGGTCCAGGTGACCTTATGGCCCGTGTTGGTCTGTTTGAGTTGCGTGACATTGGCGTTGAAGTGGAAGGTGACGCCCTGCCGTTTGCACGCCTCCGACAGGCCGCGGCTGTATTTGTGGATGTCGCCGGTCATGTCGGATTGGGTGTAGTAGCCGCCGTAGAAGTCCCCGGTCAGGGCGGGTTCGATGGTCTTGATTTCGGACGGGGAGACGGCCTCGCGGGTCAGGCCGCCCTCGGCCAGAAGGGCGTTCACCTTGGTGGCGTGGTCATATTCCTTTTTGGATTTGTAGATGTGCAGGATGCCCCGGTCTTCGATGTCGAAACCGAACCCCTCGCGCTGTGCGGTCGAGATCAGGTGATCGCGGGCCGTGATGGCAAGGCGCACGGTGTCCACGGTGTTCTGGCGATAGCGGGGGATGTTGGCGACGAATTCGGCCATCCAGGAATATTTGTGCCAGCTGGGTTTGGGGTTCACCAGCAGGGGCGCGCCGCGTTGGGTCATCCATTTGAGACCCTTGATCACGGTGGACCATTGGTTCCAGACCTCGGCGTTGGAGGCGGACAGCTGCCCGCCATTGGCAAACGAGGTGTCCATGGCCGCATAGCGGTTCTGGTCGAACACGGTGACGTCATAGCCGCGCTTCATCAGCGAATAGGCAGTGGTGACGCCGGTGACACCGGCGCCGATGACGGCAAATTTCTTCATTGGGCTTCCCCCAGTTAGAACAAGACCTGACGCACATGTGTGCGCCGCTTATCCCCTCTGTCTTGGGACCTGAGAGTGACACGCTTGCGCGCTTGCTCCGTCGGTGGGCCTGTTGGCCGCTCTCCAGATTGTCAACTTTTGCGCAGTCCGTTTGCCTGAGAGTTTCCGGGGGTTGCTCCTTCGGCGCCAGTGACTGGACTCTCCTGCGCAAAGCCTGTCGTGACATTTGCTGGATAGGTCGGGAGGGCGGTTCTGACAAGGCCAAATCCGCCCACCCCGAAAAAGAGGTCAGTTGATCACGATTTGATCGGCCGTCAGGCCCGTGACGCCGGTCAGGCGGATGGTGCTGCTGCCTGGGTCTGTGCCATCGGCCAGCGGGGTGAAGGTGACGACCACATCCGTGAAGGCACCGTCCTCGGCCTCGGCCACTGCGACCGAGGCGACGGTCATGCCTTGGGTCTGGAACACGCCCACCTCCAGCACGTCTTCGGTCACGTCGAAATCCTCGACCAGCAGGAAGGGCGCGGCTGCCGCGCCGCCGGTTGCCCCGCGCACGCGGGCGTCGATGGTGTCTTGGCCTGTGCCCGTGACCACAGTGGCCGCGCCGTCGGCATCGTTGAAATCGGTCCAGACCGTAAAGGCATCGTTGCCCGACCCACCATCGCCAGAGGCACCAGCCTCGATTTGCAGGGTATCGTTGCCTTGGTCCCCAAAACCCGCCGCCCCGGCATTTACGGCGATAAAGTCATCGCCCAGCCCGCCGCGCGCCTCGGTGCCCGCGCCAGAGGCGGTGATGTTGTCGTTGCCATCTTGGCCCAGCAGGGTCGCGGCGCTGTCGCCTTGGTTGGACAGGGTATCGTCGCCCAGTCCGCCCAAAGCCTCGCCGTTGATCAGGGTGATGTCGTCGTCCCCCAAACCACCCGTGACCGTGACGGCCCCGGCATCCGTGGGCACCAGCCCTTCGTCGAGGAAGCGGATCGTGTCGTCGCCCTCGCCCCCATCCACGGTGCCGCCATCGGGCAGATCCAGCAGGTCGTCGCCCGCGCCGCCGTTCAGGGTCACGTTGGATGCGGTTGCGTCCAGACGGTCGTCCCCGGGGCCGCCGTCCACGGTGATCCCGTCCGCCTGTGCACGAATCCAATCGGTGCCCGGGGTGCCGATGGTGTTGGTGGTCACGTCCGCGCGTTCGGCGTCGTTGAAGGTCAGTTCGAAGTCTTCGTTCAGGAAAGTGATCAGTTCGTCGCCGTCAGTGTTCGCCTCGACATAAAAGACGTTCAGGGGGGCTTGGGTGTTGATCTGGGGCAGGACGTCGGCCAGCTCGCCCTCGTTGGGCCAATCGAAGGCGTCGGCGCTGGCGGACAGATCGGTGGTGCCTAGCAATTGCAGGCCGAGGGCGGTTTCCAGATCGGCCAGTTCATAGGGGGCCTCGCCCTCGGGCGCGCCGGGGATGCCGTTTTCGCCCCAAGTGTCGATGGCCGGGTCCACGTCCGCTGGCACAAGGTAGAAGCGTGTTTCGAACGTCTCGACGAAGTTGTCCTCGTCATCCTCCGTGTCCAGATAGACAAAGGCGGCAAGGGTGCCGGTCTCGCCTTCTGCCAGTTCGATGTTCACGGCCCCATCGTCGCCTACGGTCAGCATCGCCCCGACGTCCTCGCCGTCGGGTGCGTCGGGCATGGGGCCGAGGGGGTCTGGATCAACGACATCTGGATCGGCATCTGGATCTACGCCGTCGTCCGTCACCTCGGCTGTGCCGCTGCTTGAAAAAGCGGCTCCGAAGAACACTGCTGCCAACGCCAAAACCAACCAATCCATGTCGAAACCTCAAACTTTCCCGTTAAGGGGACAGCGTTAAGGATTGAGATACCACGAGTCGAGTCCGCACACGGGGACGGATTGTTTCCGTTCCGTGCCTAGTCGCCGGGCAGCGCCGCCAACATGGCGTCCTTGGCAGCGACCAGCGCATCGCGGGACTGGCCGCTGCGCGCCATGATGCGCAGGCCGGAATAGACCGTCAGGATCAGCTGCGCGGTGGCTTTGTCGTGGTTCGGCAGGGCGGCGGTGAGGGCGGCGTGCATCTTGGCATAACCTTGACGCACCCGGGCCGCCGTGTCGGTGTCCAGCGCGGCGCGGTCTGCGGTGGCGTTGCATAGGAAACAGCCGCGCCTGTCACCTGCGTCCAGTGCCGTGATGGGGGCGGACAGGAAGGTGTCGATCCGGTTGCGCGCGGGGCGCGCAGTGTCGCGCAGCATCTTGACCGCCCCGTCCACCGCCGCCGTCTCGTAGTGGGCCAAGGCGGCCTGGTACATGGCCTGTTTGTTGCCAAAGGCGGCATAAAGGCTGGCCTTGCCCAGCCCGGTGGCGTCCTGGATGTCGCGCAGGCCCGTGCCCTCAAAGCCGTGTTCCCAGAACAGCGCCGTGATTTTGACCAGCGCCTCGTCCGGGTCAAAGGCCCGGGGGCGGCCGGGGGCAGGGGTGTCATGTGTCATCACGGGGACCTCACGGATCTGTGTAAAAAGATTTGTAGACCAAGTGGTCCAATATGTCTACATCTGCGTCATCGGCCATCGCGCCAAACCTTGTACCTGAAAATGGACCATTCGGTCCAGAAAGAGAAAACCATGACTGATGCAACTTACTCTCCCGCTGCTGCCCCCCGTGATCTGTCCGTGCTGGGCGATCGTGTGACCGCCCTTGGCGTCCACGGTCTGCGCTTTACCACGGCCACCGTGCTGGGCTGGATCGGGGCGATGAAATTCACCGCCTACGAGGCCGGTGCCATTCAGGGGCTTGTCAGCTCCAGCCCATTGACCGCATGGCTCTATGACGTGTTTTCACTGCAGGGGGCGTCGAACCTGATCGGCGCAACCGAGATCGCCATTGCCGCCCTGATCGTGCTGGGTGCGAAATTCCCCAAACTGGCCCTGCTGGGTGCCGTGGGGGCATTGGCCACGTTCCTTGTGACCTCCAGCTACTTATTCACGGCGCCCGTGACCGAACCCAGCCTTGGCGGGTTCCCCGCGCTGTCGGTCGTGCCGGGTCAGTTCCTGCTCAAGGATATCGTGCTGCTGGCGGGGGCTGTGTTCCTGTTGGGCGATGCCCTGCGCCGCGTTGGCCAGAAATCCTAACCTCAATTGCCCCGGCCCGCGCGGTCGGGGCCCCATGATCGGAGGCCGTTATGCGCCCACATGTGACCATCTATACCAAAGACTATTGCCCCTATTGCAAGGCCGCCAAGGCCCTGCTGCGGGCCAAGGGTGTGCCCTTTACCAACCATGAAATCACCGGGGATGCCGCAGGGCGTCAGGTGATGATCCAGCGCGCCGGGGGCCGCACCACCGTGCCCCAAGTGTTCATCGGCACCACCCATCTTGGCGGCTATACCGAGTTGGCGCAGGCCGATGCCTCGGGCCACTTGGACAAGCTGTTGAATGCGGAACGGGCCTAACCTGCGGCGGTGAGGGGGAGACATAGCCCTCCCTCACCACGTCTGGGTCATAGGCCTTGCGGGCAAAGACGTGTTCGACCAAGGGCGCAAAGCTGTCCAGAGGATCGGTGTCGTAGTCAGGGTCAAAGCTGGCCTGATCCCAGCGTTCGCAAAAGGCCGCGCAACTGTCGAAACAGGGGTGGTCGCGGAACCGGTCGCGGGCGTTTTCGTCCCAGCCGTAGTGGTGGGCGTAGTAGATCATCTGGAAAATCCCGTGGTGTTCCACGACCCATGCGCAGTCCCACCGGACGAAGGGGCGGATCACCTCCGCCGACATGCGGTCGTGGTTTTGCGGGGCCAACCCGTCACCGATATCATGCAGCAGGGCCGAGACGATCCAGTCCACGTCTGCCCCGTCGCGCCGCGCCCGGGTGGCCGATTGGAGCCCGTGGTCCAGACGGGTGATCTGATACCCTTCCAGCGTGGCCTCGCCCTGTCGGCGCAACTCGTCCATGACGCGGGCGGGGGTCAGGCGCAGATAGGGCTTCTCCAAACGCTCCAACAGGTGGTAATCGGCGGCGGTGCCGTCTTTCATCTGGGTGAAACTGACTTTGTCTGACATGGGGTCCTCCGTCCGCTAACAGGGAGGGTAGGCGGTTTTTCAAAAAGGGCCAAGCGCGGTCATGGAGGTTCCTTGAAAGGATTGAGACGTTTGTGGCGGATGACGGTGGCCTTGGCCACGGCGGCCGCTGTGGGGGTCGGAGCGTGGTGGTTGATCGACGATCCACGCAGCCCCCTGCCGCCCCATTGGAACCCCTTTGCCCCGCTGGATGTCACCGCCCCCGTCACGTGGATGACCGGGTCCAAGTTGCGGCTTGCCCTGACCTCGGACGCGGCCTGCATGGCGGCTCTGTCGCCCGTGGCTGACGTGACGCTATTGCCGCCGAAGGTGGACAGCGACCAGTGCGGCATTGACCCGCGGGTGCGCCTGTCGGGGATTGCTGGCGTGACCCTGCGCCCGGTCGAGACCACCTGTGCCGTGGCCCTGCGCCTTGCCATGTGGCAGACCCACACCGTGCAGCCCACAGCGCAGGATTTGCTGGGCCAAGGCATCACCCACCTGCACCACCAAGGCAGTTACAATTGTCGCCCGATACGCACCCCTCGGGGCACCAGCACGCGCATGTCCACCCACGCCACCGCCGAGGCGATTGACATCCGTGGCGTTCGCTTGGCCGATGGGACTGATCTGCCCCTGCTGGGCAATTATGACGGACCCAGCCCACAAGCGCGGTTTTACCGGCGGCTGCGCGACGGCGGATGCACGTGGTTCAATACGGTGCTGGGCCCCGAATTCAACGCCCTGCACGCGGATCATTTCCACATGCAAAGCGTGGGATGGGGCGGATGCCGCTGATTTCCCCTTGGCATAGCGGCGCGGGCGGGGGTAGCGTTCGCACACAAACAATATCCAAACGGGGAACTATCATGGGAAAACGCGACGATCTGATCGCCCAATATGCCGACGACCTAAAGAACAAGGTTGGCGTCACGCCTGACATGGACCTGCTGACGAAAGTTACGATTGGCTGCGGTCCTGCGATCTATAATGCGGATGCGTCCACCGTGGCCGGGTCGCAACCGTCGGAGCTTGAGACAGTCAAGAACAACTTTCTGATCAAAAAGCTGGGCCTGCCAGACAGCCCCGAGCTGATGGATGGCATCAACGCTGTGATCGAACAATACGGCAAGTCCGAGCGCAACAAGTACCGCGCCGTTGTGTATTACATGCTGACCAAACATTTCGGAAAAGAATCCGTTTACGGCTAGGGCCGGACAGGAATTCTTGGATCGGGGCGCCTTTGGGCGCCCTTTTTCGTGCAAGATCGGATGAAATGAAAGAAGGGTCCCGCGCAGCGCGGGACCCCCTTGTTCACAATCCTCGCCTTTGCAGTCTGCGCAAAGCAACCGGGACATGGCGGTGCAAGGCACCAGTCGGGCACCCTTTCCGTTCGAGGCAGTCAGAACGGACGGGCGGTGCTACGAAGCGGGACAGGCGGCGTCGAGCAGACACGCAAATGACTTCGCAGCGGGCGATCGCGACAAGGCAACCAGGCAAGCGCCTGCACCTCACGTCGGACCGATAGAAGGGCGAGCATCGAATGTGTCGGTGCGGGCCCGTGAAACTCTGTGTGGGTGGGGACACACGCCAAGGGCGGTGCTTTCGCTACTCCTGAATTGCCCCTGCTTTGCAGGTGGCTGCTACCGCGCGGTTTGCCTGTGCGCGGTAACAAATTGAACTCATTACACTGTGTGGATGTTATCCACAGATACACTATACTTACGCGTGTTAACTTTTACAATTTTTTAGATTTTCAGGCAGGTGAAAGAAAATGAATACCTGAGTGGCTGCAATGTCTTGCAAGGCCGCGTTTCTATCCCCACATCTGGCCTGAGGCCCATACAGCCGTGCCTAAAGAGGGCGGCGCATCCGGGTGCTTGAGATAGGAGAAAGCCATGGACTTTGACAAGTTTACGGAGCGGTCGCGGGGGTTCCTGCAAGCCGCTCAGACAATTGCCATGCGGGACGGACACCCGCAATTGACCCCAGACCACATGCTAAAGGCCCTGCTGGATGATCCAGAGGGGATGGCGGCCAACCTGATCACCCGCGCGGGCGGCGCACCCGATCGCGTGTTGCAGGCCGTTGAACTTGCCTTGTCGAAACTGCCCAAAGTGTCGGGCGGCGGACAGCCCAGCCCGGACCGCGCGCTGGTGCGCGTGCTGGACGAGGCCGAGAAGGTCGCGACAAAAGCGGGCGACAGTTTCGTACCCGTTGAACGCGTGCTGACCGCGTTGGCCATGGTGAAATCTGGCGCCAAGGATGCGCTGGACGCCGGTGCGGTGAACGCTCAGGCCCTGAACGCCGCGATCAACGATCTGCGCAAGGGGCGCACGGCGGACAGCGCGTCCGCCGAGGACAGCTATGACGCGCTCAAGAAATACGCGACCGACCTGACCGAGGCCGCCCGCGAGGGGCGCATTGACCCCATCATTGGCCGTGACGAGGAAATCCGCCGCGCCATGCAGGTCCTGTCGCGCCGCACCAAGAACAACCCTGTACTGATCGGGGAACCGGGCGTGGGTAAAACCGCGATTGCCGAGGGGCTGGCCCTGCGGATCGTGAATGGTGATGTGCCAGAGTCACTGCGTAATAAAACTCTCATGGCGCTGGACATGGGCGCGTTGATCGCGGGCGCGAAATACCGGGGCGAGTTTGAGGAACGTCTGAAGGCCGTCGTCAATGAGGTGACTACCGCCGCGGGCGAGATCATCCTGTTCATCGACGAAATGCACACGCTCATGGGCGCGGGCAAATCCGACGGTGCCATGGATGCGGCCAACCTGATCAAACCGGCGCTTGCGCGCGGTGAATTGCACTGCATTGGGGCCACCACTCTGGATGAATACCGCAAGTACGTCGAAAAAGACGCGGCGCTGGCCCGCCGGTTCCAGCCTTTGGTGATCGAGGAACCCACCGTCGAGGACACCATCAGCATCCTGCGCGGCATCAAGGAGAAGTACGAGCTGCATCACGGGGTGCGCATTTCTGACAGCGCGCTGGTGCAGGCCGCGACCCTGTCCAACCGCTACATCACCGACCGGTTCCTGCCCGACAAGGCCATCGACTTGATGGACGAGGCCGCCAGCCGATTGCGGATGGAAGTCGACAGCAAACCCGAAGAACTGGACGCGCTGGATCGCCAGATCCTGCAAGGCCAGATCGAGGTCGAGGCGTTGAAGTTGGAGGACGACACCGGCTCCAAGGATCGTCTGGCCAAGCTGCAAAAGGACCTTGCGGACCTACAGGAACAATCGGCGCAGATGACCGCCAAGTGGCAGTCTGAACGGGATCAATTGGATGCCGCCCGGGGCCTGAAGGAACAGTTGGACCGTGCCCGCGTTGATCTGGATACGGCGAAACGGGAGGGCAATTTCGCCAAGGCCGGTGAATTGCAATACGGCACGATCCCGGGGCTGGAAAAGGCGCTGGAACAGGCCGAGGCCCGCGAAGGCGACATGATGGTCGAGGAAGCCGTGCGCCCCGAACAGATCGCATCCGTGATCGAACGTTGGACTGGGGTGCCCGTGGCCAAGATGCTGGAAGGCGAGAAGGAAAAGCTGCTGCGCATGGAGGACGAACTGGGCCGCCGGGTCATTGGTCAGCGCGCCGCTGTAACGGCCGTATCCAACGCCGTACGCCGTGCGCGCGCCGGGCTGAACGACGAGGCACGGCCCCTGGGGTCCTTCCTGATGTTGGGGCCCACGGGCGTCGGCAAAACGGAATTGACCAAGGCGCTGGCCGAGTTCCTGTTCGACGACGACAGCGCCATGGTGCGGATTGATATGTCCGAATTCATGGAAAAACACTCTGTCAGCCGTCTGATTGGCGCGCCTCCGGGTTATGTCGGCTATGATGAAGGTGGCGTGTTGACCGAGGCTGTGCGTCGGCGTCCCTATCAGGTCGTCCTGTTCGATGAGGTCGAAAAGGCCCACCCGGATGTGTTCAACGTACTGCTGCAAGTGCTTGATGACGGGATGCTGACCGATGGTCAGGGCCGCACCGTGGACTTCAAGCAGACGCTGATCATCCTGACGTCGAACCTTGGGGCGCAGGCGCTTAGCCAGCTGCCCGATGGGGCCGATGCAAGTGCGGCCAAGCGCGATGTGATGGACGCCGTGCGCGCCCATTTCCGGCCAGAGTTCCTGAACCGTCTGGACGAGACGATCATCTTTGACCGTCTGGCCCGCGCGGATATGGACGGGATCGTGGACATCCAGCTGGCCCGCCTGATGAAGCGTCTGGCCGGGCGCAAAGTGCAGCTACAGCTGGACGAGGCCGCCCGGACATGGCTGGCCGACGAGGGCTATGACCCGGTGTTTGGTGCACGCCCCCTGAAACGGGTGATCCAACGGGCGCTTCAAAACCCACTGGCCGAGATGATTTTGGCCGGAGAGGTCGCGGATGACACCGTCGTGCCCGTCACCGCCAACGCGGACGGGCTGGTCATAGGTGAACGCATTGCCGCCACCAACCGCCCCACCCCGGACGACGCGGTGGTGCACTAAGCTCAAAGGCCCCGGGCAGCCGGGGCCTTTTCATGCGGGCAAGGTATCATTGCCGTAAATCGTCTGGTCCCGCAGCGCCGCAAGCTCCACGGAAATCTGTGCAAGGCTGCCCGGGCGATAGGGGCGGAACCCCTCTGCTTTGCCTTCCGCCATCCAGCGATTGCGGGCGCTGACATGCAGGTCCTCCAACCGGATCGGTCCAGGGCGATCTACCTTGTGCAGGCGCAACAACCGGTCGAATCCCTTGGGCGGCGCTGAATGGTTGCGCAGCGGACCTATCTCGCTTTCTTCCTTGCCCAGATCGTACACAAGGCGGTGGTTGAACCCCAATCCTTGCGCTCTCGCGCCGTCGATCATCCAGCGCAGCGTGATTGCAGACAAATCCGTTATGTCGCCGCCCCCACCCACGGACCCATGGTCGCCCGCGAAGTAAAGCTGATGATATGGGGTCCCCTCGGCCCCCGCATTCAGCGTTTCGGTGTTGTCCCAGACCGTGGGCAAGAAGGTGCCCCGGTGTTCATCTAGGGCGATGGCGTGCCGGGCAGCGCGGACCATGGACGACAGGTTGGCATCGTGAAAGCTGTATTTGGCGGCCATTCTGGGCCCGAGCACGGGCACCCCGCGCGGTACGCCAAGGGCCATGACCGTGTCCCAGACCCCCAGAAAGGCGATCTGCAAAAGATGCGGTGCAGCCATGCCAAAGCTGTCGCGCCACGCGACCTCTCGCGCGCTGGTGGCCACATGGGGCGACATGCGGCTTCGGAAGGCATGGCTTTCCTCGGAATTGGGATGGGTTTTGGCATTGCCCCGGGTGCGGTAGCGGCGCAGTGCCTCGGGCATCAGGTGCAGCTTGTCCCGGGGCAAGATCCCCGTAGATCGGATAAATCCCGTCAAGCTACGTGCGGTATAGGCGCCGCGCGAAAAGCCAAGGATGAAGATCTCATCCCCCGGTTCATAGGCGAACACGAGGTGGCGGTAGGCTTCCTCGACGTTCTCGATCAGGCCCCAGCCCAAGGCGCCGCCCAGCTTGCGGTCGGTCCAGCGCGCCAATCCATTGGACCCGCGCCCTGTGCCAACACCGGGGACATAGATCGGGACCTGCGTCACGCCGACCGGGTCAATCGGTTCCATCATTTGGGCAAAACGGACGACGTTGGTGGGGGTTTGACTGTCCGACCTGTTCCACGTCCCATCACATAAAATCACGATGCGCTTCATATGGGCATCCTTTCAAACTGGTTTCAAAAATACCCATGGACGCGGAAAAGTTGCCCCGGGTCAGCGCCGCATGCGCTCCATCTCGATGGCGAGGCGGGTTTGCAGGTCGGCCAAGACCTGCATCTGTGCCTTGCGTGCCTCCGGGTCGGTGAGGGCGGTCAGGTGCTGGGCGGCCGCCTTGATGTCCTCGCGCAGGACGACGACGGGGGGTTTGATCTTGCCCTCGCGCGCCGCTTTCTGGGCCATGTCCACGAACGGATCGCGGCTGGTGTCGATGGGTTTGCCCGCGCAAGACAGGTTGTCGAACGCGCCGTCTTTGCTGGCCGCGTCCAGTTGTTGGTCAATGAAGCTTCGCAGGATGGACATGGATCGGGTATATCGCCCGTGGCCCGGTCCGCGCCACTATTTCTTGCCCTTGCGCGCGTGTTTGCCCCGGATGGCCTTGTTCACCATCTTGCCGAACTCTTTGTCCTGTTTGCGGCGTTCGGCGAGGGTGGCGGTGTTGTGCGCCTCTTCGGCCAGCAGTTTGCGCCAGCGGTCCAGCCGCCCTTGGTCGATTTGCCCCGCCTCCATCGCGGCGCGGATCGCGCAGCCCGGTTCGGTGTCATGGGCGCAGTCGTTGAACTTGCATCCGTGGGCAATGTCGTTGAGATCCGCAAACAGCGCGTCGATGCCGGCGGCCACGTCCGTCAGCTGCAATTCGCGCATGCCCGGCGTGTCCAACACCACCGCGCGCCCGGGGATCATGTGCAATTCGCGGTGCGTGGTGGTGTGCCGGCCGCGGGCGTCGTCCTCGCGGATGCCCTTGGTGTCGATGTTGCCCCCGGTCAGCACGTTGGTCAGTGTGGATTTGCCTACGCCCGAGGACCCGAGGAAGGCCACTGTCTGCCCTGGCTTTGTCCAAGGGGCCAACGCTGTGGCGGGTGCGTCGCTGCGTGCGTCCAGCACAAAGACCTCGATATCCGGGGCGGCGGCGCGCACTTGGTCGACATAGGTCGCCGGGTCCGCGCACAGGTCCGCCTTGGTCAGCACAATGACCGGGGTGATCCCCGCATCCAACACCAGTGCGATATAGCGTTCCAGCCGCGCCACGTTGAAATCCGCGTTGCAGGACGACACGATGAACGCCGTGTCGATGTTGGCCGCGATCAGCTGCACGCTGCGGTCATGGCCGGGCGCGCGGCGCTGCATCAGGCTTTTGCGGTCCAGCAGGACGCTGTGACTGGGCCGATCCCTGTCCAGCAGCAGCCAGTCCCCCACGGTGACATCGGCGTTGGGCGGCAGGGTCATATCCACCCCGTCCCCCGTCACCACCAAGCCGCTGCGGTGCACGCGGGTCACGCGCACAGGCGGCGTTGCGGTCAAGGCATCGGCGTCGATCTGCGCGGCGAAATACGCGCCCCAGCCAAAGGCGGCGAGACCCGTGACGGGCTGCGGTTTGGCACCGGGCAGAAAGGCGGAGAAATCACGGCTCATACCCCATAGGTAGGGCCAACCCCCGTCCCCCGCAAACGCAAAAGGCCCCGAGGTTTCCCCCGGGGCCCATGCGCTTGATCAAGCCGATCTTACATCGGGGGCATGATCACCGCATCAATAACGTGGATCACGCCGTTGGATGTTTCGATGTCTGCCGTGGTCACGTTGGCATCGTTGACCATCACACCATCGTCCAGATCTATCGTGATCTCGCCGCCCTGTACGGTGGCGGCCATCATGTCGTCCTGCAGGTCGGTGGACATCACTTTGCCCGGCACGACGTGGTAGGTCAGGATCGACACCAGTTGGTCCTTGTTCTCGGGCAACAACAGGCTTTCGACCGTGCCTTCTGGCAGGGCTGCAAAGGCGTCATCCGTGGGGGCGAATACGGTGAAGGGGCCTTCGGATTTCAGGGTATCCACCAGATCAGCGGCCGTGACAGCGGCGACCAGTGTTTCGAATGTGCCGGCACCCACTGCGGTGTCGACGATGTCTTTGGAATGCCCGCCTGCGAATGCAGGTGCGGTTGCCAGTGCCAGTACAGAGGCCAGTGCAAAAGTGGTGATACGTTTCATTGTGTCATCTCCTATTGCTCCCCTCGACCTGAGGGGGATGACAGTCATATGGAGCGTATTATGCCCAAGGTAAGTCACGAAAAATCACAGACGCGTGAGTTCACATTTTGCCATAACCTGTTGACCTGCTGCCCGCAGAAGCGCCCAATGTGCAAAAGCGGAGGAGACGCAGATGTTCTTGATGGAATGGGCAGGCTGGGCGATCGAAGTGCTGGCCTTGGCGTTCGTGTTTCTGATCGGGCTGGCCATGGCTGTGGCCTTGATCTTCTTCATCATCGACCGCAGCCAGACGCGCGACGCGATCCGGCGCAACTATCCGGTGATTGGGCGGTTCCGGGGGCTGTTCACGGAATTGGGCGAGTTTTTCCGCCAGTATTTCTTTGCCATGGACCGGGAAGAACTGCCGTTTAACCGGGCGCAACGGGACTGGGTCAAACATGCCTCCGAAAGCAAATCCAACACCATCGCCTTCGGCTCGACCCGCAACATCGCCAGCCCCGGCACCGCCTTGTTCGTGAACGCGGCCTTTCCCCCGCTGGAGGATCAGTTTGCCAGCACCCAGCCCATGATCATCGGCCCCACCGCGCGCGAACCCTATACCGCGACGCAGATTTTTCACCTTTCGGGGATGTCCTATGGCGCCATCTCGAAACCTGCCGTGCAGGCCTTGTCCCGGGGCTGTGCCGAGGCGGGGATCTGGATGAACACGGGCGAGGGCGGCGTGTCCGAGTTCCATCTGGAGGGCGGCGCAGACCTTGTGTACCAGATCGGCACGGCGAAATACGGGGTGCGTGACAAGGCGGGCAACCTTGATCCGGCCAAGCTGCGCGAGGTCGCCAGCCACCCCCAGATCAAGATGTTTGAAATCAAGATGGCCCAAGGGGCGAAACCCGGCAAGGGCGGTATCCTGCCTGCCGCCAAGATCACACCAGAGATTGCCCGCATCCGGGGGCTGGAACTGGGCCAGGACGGCATCAGCCCGAACCGCCATGACGGGGTGGACACTTGGGACGACATGCTGGACCTGATTGCGGAGATCCGCGAGATCAGCGGCAAGCCGGTGGGAATCAAGGTCGTGGCCAGCGCCCGCGAACCGTTCGAAGAGCTGTTCGCCGTGATCAACAAACGCGGCCCCTCCAGCGCGCCGGACTTCATCACTGTGGACGGGGGAGAGGGCGGCACAGGCGCGTCGCCGATGCCCTTGATGGACCTTGTGGGCATGTCGATCCGCGAGGCGCTGCCGATGATGTCCAACCTGCGCGACACCGCCGGGTTGAAGGACCGCATCCGGTTGGTCGCCTCGGGTAAGCTGATCAACCCGGGCGACGTGGCATGGGCCATGGCCGCAGGGGCGGATTTCGTTGTGTCCGCGCGGGGGTTCATGTTCGCACTTGGCTGTATTCAGGCCCTGAAATGCAACAAGAACACCTGTCCCACGGGCATCACGACCCACGATCCGCGCTTCCAAAAGGGGCTGGTGGTCGAGGATAAGTGGCGCAAGGTCGCCGCCTACGCCAAGGGCGTGATCCACGAGGTGGAGACGATCGCCCACTCTGTCGGCGCGTCCGAGCCGCGCTTGATGCGGCGGCGTCATGTGCGCATCGTGCAGCCCGACGGCACATCCATCCCCATGAACGAGCTGCACCCCCGCGACGTGCGCGTCACGGCCCAAGCCGCCGAGTAGGACGTCCCAGCCCTACGCGCCACCTGACGGGAACCAAAGCGCCGCTCTGCGCGTTTGCAGTGCAAAGGAGTGCCCAATGTCCGTCTACGTCAAAACCCACGACACCGCCCCGATCTTCACGCTGCATGTCACCGACAAGGTCACGCAGGATGAAATGGATCATGCCCTGCCCGAAATCGAAGCATTCGTAAAACGCCATGGTCGCGTGCGCATGTTGCAAGTGGTCAAGGACTACGAAGGGTTTGAGATGTCCACCATCTGGTCCGGCCTCAAGTTCGACAGCCAATACATGGACAAGTTTGACCGCGTCGCCATCGTATCCGATCAAGACTGGGTGACGCCGATCACGCGCCTGACCACCGCCATCACAGCCATTGAAATGAAGCACTTTGCTCCCGAGGACGAGGCGCAGGCAGAGGCGTGGGTGGCCGAAGGTATCCCCGGCGACGTTCCGGCCTAGCCCTGCTTCTTCTGGTCTAAGATATCCTTGTGGGTTTGGGGTCGGCGCCCACAATGCCAGCGCCTAGACCATCGCCTTGATCGCCGCCACGTGGTGCGCAGAATGGGCCTCGGCCACCAAGGCACAGGCATCGTCCAAAGGGGTGGCCGTTATTCGGTCCACCAGTCCCCAAGCCAGCGCCTCCTCTGCTCCGATCTTCACGCCCCCGGCCAACAGCAGCTTGGCACGGGCGGGTCCGATCAGGGTGCGCAGGCGGGCGGGGTCACTGGGTTGCGGCAAGTATCCCAGCCGCGCCACCGGGTAAAAGAACCGCGCGCCGGGCACGGCCAGACGGATGTCGCAGGCCAGCGCCATGCCCATGGCGCCCCCCGCCAGCGTCCCGTTCAGCGCGGCGACGGTCAGGCAGGGCAGGGCGGCAATCGCGCCCGAGGCTTCCTCCCACACGAGGTTGGTGGGCAGGTCGGTCTTGGCGGCGTCCAAATCCATGCCCGCGCTGAACACCTTGTCGCCCGCGCCGGTCACCACAAAGGCCGTGCAGCCTGCTGCCCCAAGGGCCGCGTCCCGCACCCCCGCCAGCATGTCGTAGGTCAGGGAGTTCGCCTTGTCCGCCCGATCAATCGTGACGACCCGGACGGCCCCGTGATCCTCGATACGGATCATGTCAGGCCCACGGCGCGGCGGATGCTGTCGTCGCGCAGAGAGATTTCGCGCCCATTCCAGCTGTCCGCCTCGGCTCCGCACATCCACAGCAGCGCCCGGGCGGGCCAGTCGGCGGGAATGTGATCCTCCCAATCCAACTGGCTGACCGGGTTGATGCCCGAGGCTTTGATGTCGCGCTGCATCTGGGTGGCCACGGTGCCCGGTGACAGCCCCATGATCCGCAGGTCCGGGTGCTCCAGATGCGCCGCTGCTGTCAGCATCGCCGCCCCCGCCTTGGAGGTGCAGTATCCGCTCCACCCCTCCAGGGCGTTGTGCGCCGCACCCGAGCTGATGGTGATCACCGTCCCCGACCCCTGCGCCTGCATTACCGGTAGGGCCGCGCGCATGCCGTAGAACACGCCCTTGATGTTGACGTCGATGATCTGGTCCCAGGCCTCGGGGTCCGCTTGGGCGATGTGTTCCACCGGGGTCAGCAGACCGGCGTTGTTGATCAGCACGTCCAGTGACCCAAATTCCGACGCGGCGGCGCGGACCGCTTGATCCACCTGCCAGAACTTGGCCACGTCGCATGGGATGGCCAGCGCGTTCGGCCCGATCTCGCCTGCCAGATCCGCGATGGCCTCTGCGTTGCGGGCCAGAAGGGCGACCTGCGCGCCCGCCTCTGCAAAGACCCGCGCCGCTGCTGCCCCGATCCCCCGGGACGCCCCGGTGATGACCACGCCCTTACCGCTCATATCCATGTCGCAAACCCTTTCCGCTTGACCCCACGCGCGCCACAGGCGCACCTTTGCTGCGCACCATTCAAAGAAAGGTCCTTCATGTCAAAACGCATTCTTCTTAGCAGCGCATTTATGCTGTGCGCCGCCCCCGCCCTTGCCGATATTTCGGCACAAGACCTGTGGGCCGAATGGCAATCCGTGCAGGCCGCCCTTGGTACCACGGCAACCGCCGCAAGCCAAAGCTATGCAGGCGGGGTGCTGACCCTGGACGGTGTGACCTTCCGCACGGAACAGGCCGGAACCACCAGCCTGATCGAGATGCCCCAGATCGTGATGACAGAAACGGGTGCCAATGTGATCAAGGTCACCCTGCCCACCCGCAGCACCGTTGCCACGAACCAGCAGTTGGAACAGGTCTCGACCCAAAGCACCGCGACCATCGTGCTGGAGGGGGCCAGCCTGCGCGTGACCAGTGACGGCGACATGCGCGACTACGATATCGCGGTCGCGCGCATGGGCTACGAAGACGTGCAAACCGTGGTCGATGGCCAGCCGATCCAGATGGATGTCTCGCTTGAAGTGACCGATATGGTGTACGACTGGCAGATCACGCGGGGTGGTGACAGCGGGCCTTTCGTGGCGGATGTTACGGCGGCGACCATGTCCATGACCGGCGGCCTGCAAGAGGATGGCGACAACGTCACCTTCAGCTGGACCGCCACGGATTTGACCAGCACCACCACCGGGGCGATGCCCTTCACCCCCATGGCCGAGGGCGCGTCCTTTTTTACAACTGGCCTGACGGCTATGGGTGATTTCGTGCACCAAGGCAGCACCTTCATGATGCAGGTCGAGGATGACTTCGAGGGCTTCAAGATCGAGGGCACCTCGGGCGCGGGGCGTCTGGATATTGCCATGGGACCCGATGGCCTGACCTACGGCACGCAAAGCACGGACGTAAACATGTCGGTTCTCACCGCGGCCTTTCCTCTGCCGGTCGAGGCCTCCATGGCTGGGGCGGGCCTGTCTCTGACCATGCCTGTGACCGTGTCTGATGCCGCACAGCCCTTCGCCCTGCGCGTGGCGCTGGAGGGGTTGGAGGTCAGTGATATGTTGTGGGGCATGTTTGATCCCGCCGCGCAACTGCCGCGCGATCCCGCGACCCTGATCGTGGACGTGACTGGCATGGGCAAACTGAACGCCGACATCTTTGGCGGGCCAGAGGCGCTGGCCGGTGTCACCGAACCCTTCACCCCCGAAACCCTGTCCATAGACGCCCTGCGTCTGTCCTTCGGCGGTGCACAGCTGACCGGCACAGGCGCGGGGGCGTTCAACACCCAAGCCATGGCCTTCGGCGGCCCGCCGATCCCGTTTGGCAAGTTGAACCTGCGCCTTGAGGGTGGCTTTGCCCTGCTGGATACGCTGGTGGCCATGGGCATGATCCCTGAAATGGAGGCTGCGGGCATCAAGGGCATGGCCGGCGTCGTTGCCCGCCCCGCCGGGGACGATGTGCTGGAATCCGAGATCGAGTTGACCGAGGACGGTGGTCTGATCGCCAATGGGTTGCCGCTTCAGTAATTCACGGATCAAACCGCACAGACCAAACGCCCCCGGCACAGCCTTCCGGGGGCGTCTTTCGTTCGGCTGCCGCCGTTTTTAATGTCCCGGGCGGGCCATCATTTGGATCACGTCGTCTCCACTGGTCCGATCCGGCAGCGCTGCAATCAGCGCTCGCAACGACTGCGCCCGCTCGGGGCCGATGACGGGGCTTGCGAGGCGGTCGAACTTGTCCGCAATCCCCTCTGCCGAAATGGGATGTTCGGGGTCGCCCTGTGCCTCGGTTACGGGCGAGGTCAAAGTGCGCCCATCCCGCGTAGACAGGTGCACCACCGCAAGTCGCCGCGCCGGAAAGACCGCGTCGAATTCCGGGCGCGTGGTCATTTTGACCTGCCGGGCCAGCGCAAGGATATCCGGGTCCGTATAGCCCGCGCTGCCAACTTCTGCCACGCCGATGGTGCCGCGCCACACCGCCGCTGCGACGGAAAACGGTAAGGAATACTGCGCCTGTTCGGTGGATGTGGGGATTGCGTGCAGGCGAGACGCCTCGTGAAACGTCTCTACACTTAGTGCCGCGATGTCTTGCGCGGCCAGATCATGGGCCTGCATCAGGTGCAGCACGGCCTCGACCGCTGGTTGGGCCCAACGGCAGACGGGATACAGTTTGATGTATTGTTCTGCGATGTACCAACGCTGACCCAGATCGGCCCAGAGGGGGGCCACATCCGCGCCCTCGATCGTGATGGCAGGGGCACCGGTGAACCCGTCCCGGGCCAAATAGGCCGCCGAGACGCCCGCCATGGCCCCCCATCCAGACCCATCCTTGACCATGGTGGGGTGATCAATGCAGCGCATCATCTGGGACCGTGGCCCGTGAAATTCGGCAATCCCCATCGCCTCTCGGGTACGGGTTGTGTCAAGGGCCAGCGCCCGCGCGCCGATGGCCGCACAGGCCAAGGCAATCCATGCGCCCGATGTGTGATAGTCCTGCGCGGTTGCATGCAGGGCGATGCCCGCACGGGTTCCGATCTCATACCCTATGGCGATGCGGGTCAGCACCTCGGCGCCGGAACACCCTTGGGACAGGGCCAGCGTTGCGGCCACCACACCGCAGCCCACGTGGCCCTTGGTGGGCTTTGAACCGTCGTGGGCATCCAGTGCATCTGTCGTCATGCCATTGGCCAAGGCCGCGCCCACGGGCGAAACGAGCCGCCCATCTTGCCACAGCAGTGCCCCGGCCTGCGCCCCGGCTGCAAAGTGGTCCGCAGCGTGATTGCGAATGATCCGCGACAAATCCGTGGTAGAGGCGGCGATGGCGACGCCCAATGTGTCGGTCAAGCCGCGTATGGCATCTGCGATCACCCGGGGCGGCAAATCCCCGAACTGGGTGTCGAGGGCGAAGTGGAAGGGGGCAGGCGATGACATGGCATTCTCCGGCGGTGTCTGATCCGAGGATGCCATGGAGCGACTTACGTTCTGGCCTGAAATGACGGCTAATTGTGTCGAGAGCGACACGAGGACCATCGCCTGTTTGGTGGCCTGATTTGCCCCAGACTTTGCGCGCGCGAGATTTTGTGGCATACTGACGCATACAGACAGCGTTCAGACCGCGCCAAGTATGGGGGAATAACCATGGATATACTGTTTTGGACAGCGGCGACGTTTATGTCGGTGGTCCTGATTGCGCGGGTCGCGGTGCCGAAAATCGCGCCTGAGTCCGCACTGGCCCGGTTCTTACAGAACACGATCCGGTTTGACTGACTCATACCGATTCAGAGTTGTTGGTGGCGGTACAGGGACTTGAACCCCGGACACGCGGATTATGATTCCGCTGCTCTAACCAACTGAGCTATACCGCCACTGACGCGCCAATTACGGAATGGCGCACGGCCCGTCAAGACCCTTTTCCCCGCTGTCTGTCTCTGTATGGTCTGCGGGAAGGAGGGACCACCATGACACTGATCGCAGACCTGACCGACGCCCTAGGGGCCGCCCATGTGCTGACCGGAGCCGACCTTACCCCCTACGCCACCGATTGGACGGGCAAGTACCCCAGCACCCCCACCTGCGCCGTGCGACCAGCCGATACCGCGCAGGTAGCAGCCGCGGTGCGCATCATCGCATCCCACGGCGCGGCGATCATCCCTATGGGCGGCAACACCGGACTGACCGGGGCCACGCAGACCCAAGACGGCGTGGTCGTGTCACTGGAACGGATGAACGGCGTCACGATAAAACCGGACGCGAACCTTGCCATCGTGCAGGCGGGGGCGATTCTGCAACAGGTCCACGATGCCGCTGATCCCCACAATCTGATCTTTCCTCTGACCTTCGGCGCGCGCGGATCGGCGCGGATCGGGGGCTGTCTGTCCACCAACGCGGGCGGGTCCAACGTAGTGCGCTATGGCTCCACCCGAGGTCTGTGCCTGGGTCTGGAGGTGGTGCTGGCCAATGGCGAAATCCTCGACATGATGACCGAATTGCACAAGGACAACTCAGGCTACGATCTGCGGGACATGTTCATTGGGGCCGAGGGCACGCTGGGCATCATCACCGGGGCGGTGCTGCGCCTGTTTCCCAAGCCCACCAGCTATGCCACCGCCTTTGTGGCCTGCCCGGACCTGCACGCCGGCCTTGCGCTGCTGGACCGGCTGAAGCGCGACAGCGGCGGTATGGTCGAAGCGGCGGAATACATGCCCGACACCTACATGCACACGTTGGCCCGCCTGCGCCCGGACCTGCGCCAACCCTTTGCGCAAGTGCCCCCTGCACCTTGATGGTGGAACTGGCCGCCACTGGCACGGACATGGGCCCGGTCCTTGAGAACACGCTTGCCCAAGCCGCCGAGGATGTCCTGATCACCGACGCCATCATCGCCCAGAACGACACCCAAAGGGCATGGATATGGGAGTGTCGGGAAGCCGCGGGCGAGATCACCTTTGCTGAGTTGCCCTTTGTCAACGTGGACATCTGCCTGCCCCTGGACCGCATGCCCGCCTTTTTCGAGCGTATGGACCAAGTCCTGCCGCCCCTGACGCCGGGCTATCGCGACCTGACCGTGGCCCATTTGGGCGATGGCAACATCCACTACACGGTCTACCCCAAGGACAAGGCGGAGGCGCATATGGCTGCGATCCAGGACACCATTGATGCGGTGACGGTGGAACTGGGCGGCTCGATTTCCGCTGAACACGGGATCGGGGTGTCGAAGCTACCCACCCTTTCGGCGCACAAAGACAAGGTCGCCCTGTCGGTCATGCGATCGGTCAAACAGGCGCTGGATCCGAACGGGGTGATGAATCCGGGTAAGGTCATCCCCGCGCTTTGACGAAGTGTGATCGGGTGGGGGGCGGTGGGACAAGTCCCACCCTACTGCGGTCGGCCCACCGCAATGCGTCCAAGGCGATCTTGGTCGCTTGGGCGCAGGCCATCGTCGCGGGTGGCATGATCCAAGGCAAGGGCTGCGGTCTGAATGGCGGCCCCGCGCAGGGCTGGATGTTCCGCGTGGGACAAATCCCGCAAGGCCGTGCGCAGGCAGAGGGCGATTTCCATCTTGTCGGCCCCGTCCCGTGCGATCTGTATAAAGGCCGCCTCCAGCAACTGCGCGACCGGGGTCGCGGGTACGAATACGCGATCGGCGATCAGAGCCTCCGCGTCTGGTGCCGTCCGGGCGAAATCCCACAAGAGCCCCTTGAGGCGCAGGATCACCTGCACTGCCGTGCCGGAATCGTTGATCCCCGGGGACAAGGCCCGGCTGGCAATCTCAGCCAGCACGATCAGGCCAAAGGCGGCGTCCTGTTCAAAGGTGCGGGTGTCCCCAAACACGAAACACTTTGCGATTCTTTGCAGAACCTCGGAGCCGGGGTCACTGGACAGCAGGGCAATCTGCTCCCCTTCCAGCACGTGGGTTCCGGGCACTTTGAGCACATAGGTAAAGACATGGGGCGGCAGCTTGTCCTGCAGGCCGTCCACATCCACCAGTTGAAGATAGCCCGTGCAGGGGGCGGGTACGACAATCGCCCCCGCGGGTATCACTGTTTCAGCGGTCAGTGAACGGGCGCATAGCGTCGGATAACGGGCTAGGTTCAACAGCGGCTCTGCGGCCCGCTCGACCACCTTGTCGATGCTGTCATCCACACTGCCCAAGGTGCCCAGATGGTCAATCCAGCGCAGAATGGCGGCTATGATCATCACCACTATCAGGGCTGTGACCCCCATGACCACCGGGGCTGCGCCGGGCGCGTAGAACCCAGCCTGATACAGGACGATGGACCCCAGCGAATAGACAAAGGCCCCGATGAACACGGCCAACACAGATTGGGTCGTCGTATCCTCCAACAGCAAGCGGTGCACACGCGGCGTTGTTGTGCTGGCCGCTGCGCGGTGAGCCGACACCATCACGTTCAGCGAAAAAGTGGACACTGCCAGCATCGAAGACGCAAGGATCGTCAGCACTGGAATCACGGAGTCGAAGTCCAACAGCGCATCGGTTTCGACAGGGATAAACCGCTGGATCAAGGGGCTGATCACCGCGACGGCCAAGGACAACAGCGCATACAGCGCCACCCGCAACCCAAGGTGCCGATAGTAGCGCATGAAAATCATGAAAGGCCATTTCAGCCGGTTGAGCATTCGCACCGCCTCCGCTTGCACGTCCCACCCTAGGGCAACGGGCGGGCCTTGGGAAAGCCGATACCGGCGAGGCGCGGTGTTGCCAGCCCTTTGGCAGCCGGGCGGTGGGACGAGCCCCACCCTACGATAGGCCGTACCTGCAATCTCAAGAAGCCGCCAAGGGCAAGCGCATGGCGGCACAGATCGCCGCAGTTCTGGTTCGGGTTTACGTTTGCGAAAGGGCGACCCGGCCACTGTCCCTGTGGCTACGAGTGACAACTCGACTGGCATGCCAACGTCAATGTACAGTCACAGCGCGTTTTGGAGGCGACCGGGACCCCACCTTTGTGATGGTGTCAGTTCAGGTTTACACCCGCCAATCGAAGAAATCCTTGGGCGCGCGGGCCAGCAGGCGGGCGGCTACGGCCTCGCCCATATGGGCGGCGTCCTCGATGGGTGCGCTTTCTGCATCCGTTAGAACTTCGGATCCATCGGGGCGCAAGATCTCGGCACGGAAGTGGATCGTGCCGCCCTCTAGCGTGGCAAGGCCCGCGATCGGCGTTTCGCAGGACCCGTCCAAAGCCTTGAGGTAAGCCCGTTCACAAGCCAGACGCTGACCCGAGGCGGTGTCGTGGATCGCGGCCAGCATCTCGGCGGCGCGCATGTCGTCGGCGCGGCGCTCGATCCCGATGCAGCCCTGTGCAACGGCAGGCAGCATATCGTCTTCTTCGATCGCTGTTTTGGGCACGTCGGCCATTTTCAGGCGGTTCAGACCGGCCATGGCAAGAAAGGTCGCGACGGCCACGCCATCGTTCAGTTTCTGCATACGGGTCTGAACATTGCCTCTGAATTCAACAAGTTGCAGATCAGGACGGCGGGCGGCCAGTTGCGCGCGGCGGCGCAATGAAGACGACCCGACCACGGCCCCCTCGGGCAGATCCGCGATGCCCTTGTGAGCAAAGGACACGAAGGCGTCCCGCACGTCCTCGCGCGGCAGGTAGGTGTCCAGCAACAGCCCCTCGGGCTGATCCACGGGCATGTCCTTCATGGAATGGACCGCGATGTCGATGGCGCCTGACAACATGTCGTCCTCAATCTCACGGGTAAACAGGCCCTTGCCGCCGATCTCTTTGAGGGGGCGGTCCAAGACGCGGTCGCCGGTGGTTTTGATGACCTTGATCTCGAAGGCTTCGTGCGGCAAATCATAGGCAGCGGCGAGGCGTTGGCGCGTCTCGTAGGCCTGGGCCAATGCAAGGGGGACCCCCGCGTGCCGATTTTCAAAGGAGCGGCAGGGGTAGGCAGTGTGATCGTCATAGGTCGGTCTCTTTGTGTGTCAACTTGACTTGACATGGTCTGTTGGGTCAGTTTGACACCAGACACCCCCCAGAGTCCAGAGCCTTGGGGTAATATATACGAAGGAATGGCCAAATGACCGAAACAAAAACGCTGATGCGCGCCCTGCGCGGCGAGACACAGGCCGTACCGCCGATCTGGATGATGCGTCAAGCGGGGCGCTATCTGCCTGAATACCGCGCCACCCGAGCGCAGGCAGGCGATTTCCTTTCCTTGTGCTATAACAGTGAGTTGGCGGCCGAGGTCACGCTGCAACCGATCCGCCGCTATGGGTTTGACGCGGCTATCCTGTTTGCTGACATCCTGCTGGTGCCCGATGCATTGGGGGCGGATTTGTGGTTCGTCACCGGCGAAGGGCCGCGCCTGTCCACCATCACCACCGAATCCGATTTCGCTAAGATCAAAGGTGCAGATGATATCCACGACCACCTTGCCCCGGTCTACGAAACCATCCGCATTTTGCGCAAGGAACTGCCTGCGGAGACGACACTTATCGGGTTCGCTGGCGCGCCTTGGACTGTTGCAACCTACATGATCGCTGGGCGCGGTACAGCGGATCAAGGGCCAGCCCATGCGTTGATGGGCGAAAACACCGCTCTGTTCGAGGCGGTCTTGGACCGCCTGACGGACGCCACGATCACCTACCTCGATATGCAAATCCAAGCGGGCGCCGAGGTGGTCAAACTCTTTGACAGCTGGGCTGGGTCGCTGAAAGGCGATGCATTCGAGAAATATGCCGTCGCACCTGCCAAGAAGATCATCGCCGCCCTCAAGGCCAAGCATCCCACCGTTCCCATCATCGCTTTCCCGCGCGAGGCGGGCGATGGCTACATCGGGTTCGCCTCCAAAACGGGTGCGGATTGCGTTGCGCTCGACAACTCGATCACGCCAGAGTGGGCCGCGGCCAACGTCCAGAAGGACGTTTGCGTGCAGGGCAACCTCGCCAGCCGACACATGGTGACGGGCGGCCAGGATCTGATCGACGAGGTGCGTCACATCCGCGAGGCGTTCAGCAAGGGCCCGCACATCTTTAACCTTGGCCATGGGATCACCCCTGACGCCGATCCTGAAAACGTGGCGCTGATGATCGAAACCCTGCGCGAAACAGTTTCCGCCTAGGCGAACCCATGCAAAGGTGCGGGTATGAGCACCTTTGATTACATCGTCGTTGGCCGTGGTCTTATGGGCGCGGCCTGCGCGCGCCACTTGGCCGAGGCGGGATACAGCGTTGCCCTTGCAGGCCCGGATGAGCCGACGAACCGTCAAACCCACGATGCACCCTTTGCCAGCCACCACGATGCAGGCCGGATCACGCGCCACGTGTCCCATGACCCCATTTGGTCGGACCTGTCTGCCGCCTCGATCGCCCGCTACCGGGACCTCGAGGCGCGCAGTGGCATTCCCTTCTTTCACGAAGTCGGGGCCTTGATGGCCGGGCGGCACACGCCTGCCATGACGGACTTCACGTCGGGTATTGAAGCGATGGCGGATCACTATGGTGCGGCCCGCATGACCGCAGATGAGGTCGCGGCGCGCTTTCCCTACCGCTTGCCGTCTGATGCCGTGATCAGCTACGAGGCCAAGGGTGGCGGATGGGTCGACCCGCGTTCCCTGCGCCGCGCGGAGGAGGCGTTAGCGGTGAAGGCAGGTGCGCAGATCTACCCCCTGGCGGCAACGGCACTTACGGGGCAAACCGTCACCCTGTCTGACCAGACCCAGATCAGCGCGTCGCAGATTGTCTGGGCTACCGGTGCTTACGCGCGCACCCAAACCATCCTGCCCCGCATCCCCGACATGCGCGTCTATGCCCGCACCATCGCCTTTGCCGAAACGCAGGGGCCCCATGCGGATATGCCAACACTGATCTGGGTGCCGGAGGGTCTGGATGATGACCTCTACATGCTGCCGCCCATTCAGTACCCGGATGGGCGCTGGTTGATGAAAATCGGCGGAGAGGTCGACAGTCCGCTTCTGACCACAGACGCCGAGATGACAGAGTGGTTCCGCAGCGCAGGTCGGGCCGAGGCAGGCGCGCGCTTGTTGAGCCATCTGCGCGACGTGCTGCCCGATATGGCGTGGGGCGCGACCCATACCGAACCCTGTGCGGTGACCTTCACGGCCACCGGATACCCCTACATTGATCGCATGACCGACGGTCTGACAATAATGACTGGGGGCAACGGGGCCGGGGCCAAGTGCTGTGACGAACTGGGCCGTCTTGGTGCCGTGGTCGCGCAAGGGGGTACTGCCCCGGGGTTTGAGGCGGTTTTTGTGTAGGCGTGCTATCGGAAGTGGTCGTCCGTGGTGGCTTACCGCACGATTGGGCCAAAATGCCTTTGGGTCAGCCTAAATCCCGATTTGAAAACCCGAGTCTGAAATGTGATGGTCAATGTGCGTTGATAAGAATGCCTCGGAGCAGCTGAACATGGCCACAAACACTGCGTTCACGCATATCCGTATCGGGGACCATACTCCTGAGTTCGAGAAAATCGCGCTCATAGGTGTGTCTGTTATGGCCACCTCTGTCTGTTTGGGTTGGGCAACGTTGCAGAAGACCGAGGCCAATGGACGATTTACTTTGGGTGGTTTGGTATTGTTTTTTGGGCCTGCCGCTTCTTGGCCTGCTACATCGGCTTTTCTTTGGCCCCGAGTTCTGCGTTGAATTCACACCGAATGGGTTTATTGACCGGCGCCAGTCTAACGCCATTGTTTCTGAATAGGCTAACGGGCCATGGCGATATGTTTATGCCAACGTCGGATCTGGAAGAGCCGTGTGACACCATTTGGCGCCTTTTCCAAACTTACCTCGTGGAACACAATCCCGCAGCACTTGAGACTGCGAAACCCACATAGTTTTTGCAAAAGGGGCGGTGGGACAAGTCCCACCCTACAGGGTCAGACCCACTTTGCCTCAGGCGGCATAGACATCAGGACGGCATCGATGTTGTGCCCGGTTTCCAATCCGAACTTGGTGCCACGGTCCCAAACAAGGTTGTATTCCGCGTATAGGCCACGGTGCATCAGTTGCGCCTCTTTGTCGTCATCGGTCCAGGACTCGTCCCGGCGTTTTTCGGTCACGCCGACGAAGGCAGGCAGAAAGGCGCGGCCCACGTCCTGGGTGAAGGCAAAGTCCTTGGCCCAGTCGCCGGTGTTGTGGTCGTCGTAAAAGATGCCGCCTACGCCCCGAGCTCGGCCGCGGTGGGGGACAAAGAAATATTCATCCGCCCATTCCTTGTAGCGGGGGTAGTAGGTGGGGTCGTGCCTGTCGCAATAGTCCTTAAGGACGGCGTGGAACTGGGCCGTGTCCTCCTCGATCTCGATGCAGGGGTTCAGGTCAGACCCGCCACCAAACCACCACGCGTGGGGGGTCCAGAACATCCGGGTGTTCATGTGCACAGCTGGAGTGCGGGGTTGCGCATGTGCGCGACCAACGAAATGCCCGATGCCCAGAACCGGGGGTCATCGGCCATGCCAGGCAGGTCCTTGCGCGCGGCCATGGCGGCCACGGCACGGGGTTGTAAGGTGCCATGAACGGTCGAGACGTTGACGCCGACTTTCTCGAACAACCGGCCACCGCGCATCACGGACATCAGACCGCCGCCGCCCTTGCCTTCGTCCCGGGTGGTTTCGGTCACTTCAAACCGTCCTGCAGGAAGGTCCGCAAAGGGGCCGGTTGTCTGGTTGTCCTCAAGGGCTTCGAAGGTGGCAACGATCTCGTCCCGAAGGGTGCGGAACCAAGCGCTTGCCTGCTCTTTCCGGGTGTCAAACATTTCGGTCATTCAAGTGTCTCCTGTAGTTGACACAATTTAGCAGGGATTTTGGGGCAGTGCCACTGCGCTGTCCTCGCTATCTTGTGGCTGTGGTCTGAAGATACACGACACTTGGGGACGGCGTTAACAAATAAGGCCATTTTGGGGCAATCCGCATTAACCGTAGAAAACAAAGGGTGATTCCGGTTATCCTAAGGTTAACGCCCACAAAAAACACGGGCACCCCAGGCAGATCGAGCAGAGATTTGACCAAACGATTGCAACACTTGGCCCTCGCGGGCCTGATGGCTTTGGCTTTGACCATGAGCTTTGGCGGCCGCGTAGATGCGGCGCCCTACGCGGCCATGGTCATTGATGCACGCACGGGCGAGGTGCTGCACTCGCGCAACGCCGATACGCGCCTGCATCCGGCGTCCCTGACCAAGATGATGACCCTGTATGTGGCTTTTGAAGCCATTCGGCTGGGCGAGATCACGTTGGACACGCAAGTCACCGTATCGCGCAAAGCCGCCAACGAGGTCCCGTCCAAGTTGGGCCTGCGTGCCGGGCAGCGGATCAAGCTGCGCTATTTGATCCGCGCGGCGGCCGTGAAGTCCGCAAATGACGCCGCAACGGCCATTGGCGAAGCGATTTCGGGCAGCGAAGCGAAGTTCACCGCGCGGATGACCCGAACCGCCAAGGCTTTGGGTATGACGCGCACGACCTTCAAGAACGCACACGGCCTGACCCAAGCGGGGCACCTGTCGACCGCGCGGGATATGACCACGCTCGGGCGGCGTCTGTTCTACGACTACCCGCAGTACTATAACCTGTTCAGCCGCAAGACGACCGATGCGGGCATCAGCCAAGTGCGCAACACCAACCGGCGCCTGCTGTCCAACTACCGCGGGGCTGATGGCATCAAGACGGGCTACACGCGCGCCGCCGGGTTCAACTTGGTGGCCAGTGCAGAACGGGGGGAAGAACGCATCATCGCAACCGTTTTTGGCGGACGTTCTACCGCGACGCGAAACGCCCGGATCGCCGAGTTGCTGGACATGGGGTTTGAACGCGCGCCAAGCCGCGTGGCCGAACGGAAGCCGAGCTTGCCGGTTTATGGGTCTGTTGCCTCCGCACCGGTCAAGCTCACGTCATCCATGCGTCCTGTGATGCGGCCCGGCGCGGCGATTGATCCGGCGTCTATCGCGGTCGCCGCCTTGGCACCGACCCCTGCTCCACGCGTACAGGGGGATCTGTCTACCAGTGGGCAACAGGTGCTGGCCCCCAAGACGATCCGTGTTTTGCCGCGCCAGACGGCGACTGCGGCGCCGGTGCAAACCATCGTGCCCCCGCCGCGCCCCCCGGTTCAGCTGTTCGAGGATACGGACACTGCCCCACGTGAAGTCGTCACGCGCGCTGCCAGCGGAGGGTCTGGGCAATACGGTATCATATTGGAAACACAAGGTTCTCGGTCTGCGGCGGACAAGTTGTTGCTGCGTACCGCGTTGCAAGAGTTGGGCACCCTAGACGGTGCGTTACGCAAAGTGACTGAAAGTCGCCGTGGCTACCGCCCGTCCTTTGTCGGCCTGAGTGAGACACAGGCCCTGCGCGCCTGCACCCGACTGATCGCACGCAATGTGACATGCGAAGTAAAGGGCTGATAACTGAACGTCGCCCGGTTCACCGTTGACGTAGGGCGCGTGACGTGTCAGTTGAACAAGCGTTCTAAGCTAATCGACTGCCTGAGTATCAACCGGGTCAGCATCTTCGATCTTCGCTGATACCGCCATACTGCCGCATTTCGTGGGCAGGATTGATACGAGGAGACACGGAATGGCCACTGGCACCGTGAAATGGTTCAACACCACTAAAGGCTACGGCTTCATCGCACCTGACAATGGCGGCAAGGACATTTTTGTTCACATTTCCGCAGTTGAGCGGTCCGGTTTGACCGGCCTGGCGGACAACCAAAAAGTAAACTTCGAGCTGAAAACCGGCCGTGACGGCCGCGAAAGCGCAGAAGAAATCGAACTGGCCTAATTCGGCATTCGATCAGACCACATAGGTTTGACCAAATTGAAAAGCCGCCCCATGGGGCGGCTTTGTTCGTTTTATGGTCGGTGCCTTTTGCAGGCTTAGACGTGCCGATCCACCATCATCTTTTTGATCGAGGCGATGGCCTTTGCTGGGTTCAACCCTTTGGGACAGGTCTTGGTGCAGTTCATGATCGTGTGGCACCGATACAGTTTGAACGGGTCCTCGAGTTGGTCAAGCCGTTCGCCCGTTGCCTCATCCCGGCTGTCGATCAGCCAGCGGTAGGCGTGCAGCAGGGCCGCCGGGCCGAGGTATTTGTCGCCGTTCCACCAGTAGCTGGGGCAGGAGGTCGAACAGGACGCGCACATGACACATTCGTAAAGGCCATCGAGTTTCTTGCGGTCCTCGATAGACTGGCGCCATTCCTTGGCTGGGCGGTTCGTCTTGGTTTCCAGCCACGGCATAATGCTGGCGTGTTGAGCGTAGAAGTGCGTCAGGTCGGGGATCAGGTCCTTGACCACGGGCATGTGGGGCAGGGGATAGATTTTGACGTCGCCCTTCACCTCGTCCATGCCGTAGATGCAGGCCAGCGTGTTGATACCGTCGATATTCATCGCGCAGGATCCGCAGATCCCTTCGCGGCAGGAGCGGCGGAAGGTCAGGGTGGGGTCGATCTCGTTTTTGATCTTGATCAGCGCGTCCAGCATCATCGGCCCGCAGGTGTCCATATCGACGAAATAGGTGTCGACGCGGGGGTTTTGGCCATCATCAGGGTTCCAGCGGTAGATCTGGAACTTGCGCAGGTTGGTGGCACCCTCGGGCTTGGGCCACGTCTTGCCCACGGTGATCTTGGAGTTTTTCGGCAGTGTGAACTGAACCATGGTCGTCTCCTTTCAGAGGTTTTGCAAAAGCACCGGCAGGCCGTCTGTGGCAAGGCAGGTGATCGTATCGGGGCGGCGGACGATGTCCACCACTGTTTGGGTCGTGGTTGCGTCAACACCGGTGGCAGCCGCGCGGGCAAGGGTGAACAACTCGCCTGATTCGGCATTATCGATCACGCAGTCGGTGGCGGGCTCCAACGGCACGCCCGGGAATTTGTCCGCCAGAATGGGGCGCACGGTTTGGCGCGCGGCCTCTCGGGTGAGGTCGGTCGTCACCTGGGTCGGGGAGCATGCCATCAGGAGCAGGAGGGGGCTAAGCCGCAGCATCCAACGCCTCCAACCAATTTGTGGCGTGGTCCTCGTAGCCCAGTTGCACAAGGGCATGCCCGTACTTCTGCGCGTAGGGTTCGGCAACAGCCCGGGGCAGCTTGGTACGCCATTGGGCAACTTGACCGTCGATGACATGCAGCTTGATCCGGTCATGACGCTTGGCTTCGTCTGCCAGGCCGCCGAACAGGCTTTTGGACCAAAAGGCTTTGACACCGATCGCCACTTCGTCCTCGTCAAACCCGAGAGCGCGCAGGGCGCTGCGGAACAGGCCACAGGTGGTGTCTTGCATCAGGTTCTCGTACCGCAACTCGATCGTGTTGGGGCGGTTGTAGTCCCACGCCAGCATCTGTTCGAGGGTCACCTTGTGCTTTTCATCCATCTCGAACAGCAACTTGTCCGTGTCTGTGGCCAGACTGTTCAGGTGTTGTTGATAGGTTTTGCCACCAAGGTCGGCGCGTGCCTCGTGCAAAAACTCTTCCCCACCTTCCGGGGCCTTTTGGTGATAGCGCATCCCCGACAGCAGCACGTCGCGCGGGTCGCGGATCAGGTGCAGGATACGGGCATCCGGCCGGGTCAGGATGGTCTCGTGAAAGCGCGACGACCATTGGGTCAGAAGCACGCGCCCGGTGTCAGGGATGTGACGTGCCGCACGTGGGCCGTAAGCGCCGTGCGACGGGATGTTAAGGCGCTCCGAAATCAATCGAAACACCTGACGCATCCAGATCGTGCCGGTCTTGTGGTGGGTGCCGACACAGATCACGCGGGGGGCGGTGGTATCATCCATCACCGCCCCCGGTATGTTGTGTTGCGGATCAATACACCCGGGCCTTGGGCGCGATCTTTTTCAGGTCAATCCCGCCTTCGTTGTGGGACGTGAGCGGATCAAGGTGCACCGCGCGGAAACCCAGATCTGCCTTGGACGGGTTGCCGCCCTTGAACCATGTGAGCGAGTGTTTGCGCCATTCCTCGTCGTTACGATCGGGGTAATCCTCGTGAGCATGGGCACCACGGCTTTCCTTGCGGGCCGCGGCGGCGGTGATCGTGGCCACAGCGTTTGGCATCAAGTTGGCCAGTTCCAGCGTCTCCATCAGGTCGGAGTTCCAGACAAGGCTGGTGTCCGTGACCGCCAGATCGTCCAGTTTCCCAGCGATGCCGACCATGTCCTTGCGGCCCTGCTCCAGCGTTTCGTCTGTGCGGAACACGGCGGCATCGCGCTGCATGGTCTTCTGCATCTCCAGGCGCAGCTCGGCGGTGCCGACCTGCCCGCGCGCGTGGCGCAGCCCGTCAAAGCGCGCCAGCGCCATGTCCACCGAGCGTTGGTTGGGCGTGGGCACTGCGGTGTCGGGGTCCACGATTTGGCCTGCGCGGATCGCCGCGGCGCGGCCAAAAACCACAAGGTCGATCAGCGAGTTGGATCCCAAGCGGTTCGCCCCGTGCACCGACGCACAGCCCGCTTCGCCGACAGCCATCAGGCCCGGGGACACGCGGTCTGGGTTATCGGCGGTTGGTGCCAGCACCTCGCCCCAATAGTTCGTGGGGATGCCGCCCATGTTGTAGTGAACGGTGGGCAGAACCGGAATGGGTTCCTTGGTCAGGTCGACACCGGCAAAGATGCGTGCGGACTCCGAAATGCCGGGCAGACGTTCGGCGAGCGTCTCTGGCGGCAGGTGGTTGAGGTGCAGATGGATGTGATCCCCCTCGGCCCCGACACCGCGCCCTTCGCGGATCTCCAATGTCATGCAGCGGCTGACCACGTCACGGGATGCAAGGTCCTTGTAGGTCGGCGCGTAGCGTTCCATAAACCGCTCGCCCTCGGAGTTGGTCAGGTAGCCGCCCTCGCCCCGCGCGCCCTCGGTGATCAAACAGCCGGAGCCGTAGATGCCCGTGGGGTGGAACTGCACAAACTCCATATCCTGCAGGGGCAGGCCTGCGCGCGCCACCATACCGCCACCGTCGCCGGTGCAGGTGTGGGCCGAGGTCGCGGAGAAATAGGCGCGCCCATAGCCGCCCGTGGCCAGCACGACCATTTTCGCGCTGAACAGGTGCAGGGTGCCGTCATCCAGCTTCCAGCACAGCACGCCTTGACACACGCCGTCTTCGGACATGATCAGGTCGATGGCGAAATACTCGATGTAGAATTCGGCATTGTTCTTGAGCGATTGCCCATAGAGCGTGTGCAGGATCGCGTGGCCGGTCCGGTCGGCGGCGGCACAGGTGCGCTGCACCGGGGGACCTTCGCCAAACTCGGTGGTGTGACCGCCGAAGGGGCGTTGGTAGATCTTGCCCTCTTCGGTGCGCGAGAAGGGCACGCCGTAGTGTTCCAGCTCGTAGACCGCCTTGGGCGCTTCGCGTGCGAGGTATTCCATGGCGTCCGTATCGCCCAGCCAGTCCGACCCTTTGACGGTATCGTACATGTGCCATTGCCAGCTGTCGGGGCCCATGTTGGACAGGCTGGCCGCGATGCCCCCTTGGGCTGCCACCGTGTGGGACCGGGTGGGGAACACCTTGGTCACGCAAGCGGTACGCAACCCCTGCTCGGCCATCCCGAGTGTTGCACGTAGGCCCGCGCCACCAGCGCCGACCACGACCACGTCGTATTCGTGGGTTTCATATTCATATGCTGCCATTGGGTCGTTCTCCTTAGAGGGCCATCTTGGCGAGGGCAAATAGTCCGAAAGCGATCAAAGAGTAGGTCACGACCGTACCGCCGATCAGCAGGATTTTCATGGTGGATCCGCGGGCGTAGTCGGTGACCAGCGCCTCGAATCCCTTGTTGAAGTGCTGCAGCCCGAACACCAGCATGAGGGCGGTCAGAACCGCAGGTACAGGACGCGCGAAGGTCGCCATGACTTCGGCATGGGTGCCGCCAATGGCCGATCCAAACGTGTACAGCCAAATGGGCAGCAGGATTGCAAGACCAACGGCGCTGACAGTCATGTACCAGTGATGCTCGGTGCCACCACCGGATGCGCCTTTGCCCTCGGCACGTTTGCGGGCGGTAAGATAACGCATGATCAGCCCCCTTAGACGATAAGTACGGTCAGAACGGCCAAGACGACCGAACCGATGATGCAGGCAAGGCCCAATTTCTCGGCGGTTTCGATGTCCAACCCGTGGCCCGCGTCGAAGTACAAATGCCGCAACCCTGCAAGGTAGTGATACCAAACGCCGACCAGCGAGGCGAAGATCAGTGCCTTGCCAAGAATTGAGGTCAGGAACCCGTTTGCGACTGCAAAGTAGTCAGGCCCGGACGCGGCTGCGACCAACCACCAGACCAAAACGAACGCAGTGATGATCAAAGCGTTGCCTGTGATCCGGGTCAGGATCGAAGAGATTGAAGTGATCTGCGGGCGATAAACCTGCAAGTGCGGTGAAAGCGGCCGTTCACCGCGGTTCACGTCAGCCATGACGATGTCCCTTTCAAGAATTGGTCGTTCTCTATCTTTGCTATAGAGATATCAAACCAGACCGAAGAGTCACGCGCCTGATCCTTTGAATCCAACCCAAAAGCAGAGCGAATTGCCGCACAAGGCCAATATGTGATCACGAAATCTGAGCCTGTGATCACAAAAATCGGTCTGCCCTACATACTGGCGTACCTACTTCTTTGCGTCGAAAATGCCCTTGGGGGTGTGGGGGCTGGCCCCCACCTCCTGCACTCTCAAAGGGGCATCAGCGCCCAGTAATCCAGGTCCAGCAGCACTTCTGGCACATACTTCCCATCTGCCCCTTTCAGGGCAAAAGGATCCCCCCTTCGTCGCAACCAGCCGCAGCCGGATTGCACCAACGCCTGGGGCGCTGGTTTCGGCTTTGTCCAAGACCTCAGACCACGCTTTGACAGTATCGCCGCTGTAGCAAGGGTTTGCGTGGGCACCAGAGTTCAAGCCAACGATCATCTGCGCGTTGGCCAGCCCGTTGAAGGACAGGGTGCGGGCCATTGAAATCACGTGACCGCCGTAGATCAGGCGTTGGCCGTCAGGGCGGAAGGTGGCGTCAAAGTGGACCTTGGCGGTGTTCTGCCAAAGGCGGGTCGCGATCATATGTTCGGCTTCTTCGATGGTGACGCCGTCGACGTGGTCGATCTGCTCACCGATCTCGTAGTCGCCCCAGCGGTGGGGCTCTCCGGACAATTCAAAATCGTAGGTGGTGAAATCCAGCCCCGCGGGAATGGCCAGCGTTGCGGGGTCCACGACCTTTGCCAAGTCCGGCAGCACCGTTTCGGGCGCGGGCGCATCCATGTCCCGTTTGCGCACCATCACCCAACGAACGTAGTCCATCACAACGTCGTCGCGCTGGTTCAGGCCCCGGGTACGCACATAGACGACACCGGTTTTCCCGTTGGAGTTCTGCTTGACCCCGATCACTTCTGACTCGGACCGCAGGGTATCGCCGGGGTACACGGGCAGGTGCCATCGCCCCTCGGCGTACCCGAGATTGGCGACCGCGTTCAGGGAAACGTCCGGCACGGATTTACCGAAAACCACGTGAAAGGCCACCAGATCATCTATCGGGCTGGCGGGCAGGCCACTGGTCTGGGCGAATGCATCCGACGAATAGAGGGCGTGGCGTGCGGGGTACATCGCGTGATACAGCGCCCGCTCGCCGCCAGATACCGTGCGCGGCACGGCGTGGCGGATCACCTGGCCAACCTTGTAATCCTCGAAAAAGCGGCCTGCGTTTGTCTTGCTCATAGGGTTCCCAATCTGACTTCGGGGTCGTAATCGCCGTCCGTGTCTTTGGTGACGGCTTGGGCGCAGCGTACCACGCCGCGCGCCGCGTCAAAGGTCATGGTGGGGTCGCCGTACAGCTCCCATCCTTTTGACAGGGCGTCGGTGACCTTGTGGCAAAAGGCGGATGTGTCGTCTTCGGTCAGCAAGCGGTAGGCGCGCATGTTATACCCCCACCGGGCTGACACCCAGCCAAACGTGGATCGCCATGACGATGACCATGATGACAACACCGATGATCAGGGCCTTGATGTCGCCCTTGACCGATACATTGGTGGGCCGGTCCCAAGGGGCGGATTTGTTGATGACAATCACGGATACGACCGCCCACGCCAGCAGCCCGCCGAACAGAATGACCGACGCCAGATCACCGTTCACCAACAGGTGCGCCACCGCCCAGGTCTTGAAGGCGGTCAGCTGCGGATGGCGGATCTTGGCGGAGAGGGTGCCTTTGGCGGCGCCCACACCGTACAGGTAAAACGCCAGCAACATCAGCAGGTTGTTCACGTGCACCAGAAATGCGGGCGGGTACCAAAGGGGATGAACTCCGCCCCGCGATAACCGATCACCATCAGCACGATGCTTCCCACAAGGGCCAGTGCGACGGCCCCTTTGCCCGCGTTGCCCATGCCGCCGCGCAGATCCGGCGCGATACGTTTGAAAAGATGCGCCAGCGCCCAAAGGGCGACGCCAAGGATCAGAAGGGTCATTGCAGGTTACTCCGTTGCCGCGATGGCGTCGGCGATGGCCAACGTCTTGCGGGCTGTTTCCACATGCAGGTTTTCTACGATCTTTCCGTCCACCACGGCAACGCCTTGCCCTGCAGCCTCGGCCGTCTCGAACGCGTCGATCTGGCGGCGGGCGAGGTCGATGTCGGCCTCCGATGGGCTGAAGGCTGTGTTGCAGACCTCCACCTGTGCGGGGTGGATCAGGGTTTTGCCGTCCATCCCTAGGTCGCGGCCCTGTTCACACTCGGTGCGCAGGCCTTCATCATCCTTGAACGCGTTGTAGACCCCGTCGACACAGATGATCCCAGCAGCGCGAGCGGCCAGCAGGCAGGTCTGCAATGCCTGCATCAGGGGCAGGCGGTCGGCGCGGAACCGGGTGTTCAGGTCCTTGGCCAGATCGTTGGTGCCCATGACAAAACCTGCCATGCGCGGGGCTGTCGCGATTTCCAGCGCGTTGAAAACGCATAGGGGTGTTTCCATCATCGCCCAGATCTGGGTGTCGGCGCAGGCAGGGTGCGCGTCCAGCAAAGCGGCCAACGCCTCGATATTCTTGGCGCTGTCGACTTTGGGCAGCAGGATGGCTTGGGGTCCAACGGGGGCAATCGCGGCCACATCGTCAGCGCCCCACGGGGTGGACAGGGCGTTGATCCGCACGATCTGCGCGCGGTTGCCATAGCCCCCGGACGTCAAGGCGCTGGCCAGGGTTTGCCGCGCGCCTTCCTTTGCGTCGATGGCCACCGCATCCTCTAGGTCGAAAATGATCGCGTCCACAGGCAGAGTGCGGGCCTTTTCCAAAGCGCGATCCTTGGATCCGGGAATGTAGAGTACGGAACGATAGGGCTGTGCCATGGGGCCTCCGGCGCGAAAGTTGTGCTGCGTTGCGGCGACGCAGACCACACTGCGCAACAATACGCAACCCTGATGTGCCGTTTTGAATGATTATTGCGCCATCGCGGCGCGACCGTGGGCCGTTAATCTTTCTTTAGCCCCTTTTGCGTACCGTGATCTTATCTTGATCGGCCCAGCCGGTCGCACATCGGGGAGGACGGTTTGCGCAACTGTTCCCAATGTTGCGACCCGTGCCCCTAACGAAAGGAACCATGAATATGACACGGACACTCTTTCTGGGCGCGGCCCTTTGGTATTTGACCAGCGTGGGTGCGGTCGCGCAGACTGCCTGCGGAGAGCGGGGTTTGATCGTCGAACGACTGACCTCGGTTTTCGGTGAAACGCGCCGTGGGCTTGGCCTGTCGTCCAACAACGGCGTTATGGAGGTTTATGCATCCGAACGGACTGGGACATGGACCGTCGCTGTCACCTTGCCGGATGGCCGCATGTGCCTGCTGGCCAGCGGTCAAGCCTTTGATGACAATGTCGACCCACTGTCGATTGCGGATACGGACGCCTAGGTCAACGCATCCCAAATCAGTTTTGAGCCGGTGCAAATCAACAGGACATAGGTCAGGGCAAAAAAACATCGCTCGGGGATAAGATAGTGGGCCTTGACCCCGAGCCATGCGCCCAAGACGGCAAAGGGCGCGAGGTAAAGGTTCGCCCAAATAGTGTCTGCGGTGAAAATTCCGATAAAGGCGTAGGGCACAAATTTGAGGCTATTGATTACCCAGAACGTGATAACTGTGGTGGCCTGATAGGTTGTCTTTCCAATGTTTTGCGACAGCATGAACACAGCCACGGGCGGGCCGCCTGCGTGACTGACAAAACTGGTAAACCCGCCGACCATGCCGGCAAATGCACCAAACCATGGGCGGAATGGCTGCGGCGCGATCCGCACCCATTCCCTGGATCGCGCCACCTGATAAGCTACAAACCCGATCGAGATTGCGCCGATCAACAACCGCAGCGCATCTGCATTGGCGACCTGATACAACCACACCCCAAACGCAACGCCCGGCACCGCCCCCAAACACAGCACGCGCACGGAGGGGGCGTGCCACTTGCGCCAGTAGGGCCGTAGCGTCGACACATCCACCAGCATCAACAGGGGCAGCATGACGCCAAGCGCGGTTGCAGGTTCCAGAACCAGCGCCAGAATCGGGGTGGCGGCGAAGGCCGCGCCCGATCCAAAGCCGCCCTTGGATATACCCGCAAAGATCACCGCCGGGATCGCCAGCAGAAAAAACATCAGGTCAAAGGTGATCATCGTTCTCTCCGAAAATCGCGCCGCCGTACATGCTTAGCCCTAAGTTGAATACAATCGTATGCCGATGGGACCCTGTGCCGCGTTGCAGCGGTCTTGCGTGGTTTGGCCCTTGGCGCTAGGCGTGGCGCCAACTTTCAACCTGACTGGAGCCCTTTTCCATGGCCAGACCTAAAATCGCGCTGATCGGCGCAGGCAACATCGGCGGCACGCTCGCCCACCTCGCAGCTGTGAAAGAACTTGGCGACGTCGTCATGTTCGACATCGCCGACGGCCTGCCCCAGGGCAAAGCGCTCGACATCGCAGAATCCGGCCCGTCCGAAGGGTTTGACGCGACCATGTCCGGTACCTCGGACTACGCCGACATCGCGGGCGCGGACGTCTGCATCGTGACCGCCGGTGTCGCTCGCAAGCCGGGCATGAGCCGTGATGACCTGCTGGGTATCAACCTCAAGGTCATGAAATCCGTCGGTGAGGGCATCGCTGCCCATGCACCAAACGCCTTTGTCATCTGCATCACCAACCCGTTGGACGCCATGGTCTGGGCCCTGCGCGAATTCAGCGGTCTGCCCCACAACATGGTCTGCGGCATGGCCGGTGTGCTGGACAGCGCGCGCTTCCGCCACTTCCTTGCCGACGAATTCAAGGTTTCCATGCGGGATGTGACGGCCTTTGTTCTGGGCGGACACGGCGACACGATGGTGCCGTCCGTCCGTTACTCCACCGTGGCCGGCATCCCCTTGCCCGATCTGGTTGAGATGGGCTGGACCAGCCAAGAGAAGCTGGACGCTATCGTACAGCGCACCCGTGATGGCGGCGCCGAAATTGTGGGTCTGTTGAAAACAGGCTCCGCCTTCTACGCCCCTGCGACCAGCGCCATTGAAATGGCCGAGGCGTTCCTGAAAGACCAAAAGCGCGTTCTGCCTTGCGCCGCCTACTGTGATGGCGACCTTGGTGTGAAGGGCATGTACGTGGGTGTGCCAACGGTCATCGGCGCCGGTGGTGTAGAGAAGATCGTGAACATCAAGCTGACCAAAGACGAGCAAGAGATGTTCGACGCATCCGTTGCGGCCGTCAAGGGATTGGTCGATGCCTGCAAAGGGATCGACGAGACCCTCGCCTGATCTTTTGACCACCAACATTGCTCGAAAGCCCCGTCTGAATAGGCGGGGCTTTTACGTGTGGGCGATTCGCACAGACCAAGCCTCAGCAGCTTCTTGTATTCAATCGCATACCGATTTGTGATCACACGTTCTAGAAGTGTGATCACAAAGGCAAGAAAATACCCCATAACCCCCCACATGCGTCGTTATGGCGTTTTATACGCTCGTTTGCCTGTGTCACGACAATGACAACGACAGCAAAACGGGACGATTTCCGATGAATATCCATGAGTACCAGGCCAAGGCCCTTCTCCGCCAATACGGCGCCCCCGTGTCTGATGGGCGCGTTGTCCTGAAGGCCGAGGACGCGAAAACCGCTGCGGGCGAGATGGACGGTCCCCTTTGGGTCGTAAAGGCGCAGATCCACGCAGGTGGCCGCGGCAAGGGGTCTTTCAAAGAGGCTGACGCCGGTGAAAAAGGCGGCGTGCGCCTGACCAAGTCGGTGGAAGAAGCCGCAGAAGAGGCCAAGAAGATGCTGGGCCGCACGCTGGTCACGCACCAGACCGGCCCCGCAGGCAAGCAGGTCAACCGCATCTATATCGAGGACGGGTCCGGCATTGAAACCGAACTCTACCTCGCTCTGCTGGTGGATCGCCAAACCAGCCGCGTGTCTTTCGTCTGCTCCACCGAGGGTGGCATGGACATCGAAGAGGTCGCAGAATCGACACCCGAGAAAATCCTGTCTTTCAGCGTTGATCCGGCCACGGGCTACCAAGGGTACCACGGGCGTCGCATCGCGTTCTCGCTGGGCCTGAAAGGCGCGCAAGTAAAACAGTGCGTCAAACTGATGGGCCAGCTGTTCCAAGCCTTCGTCGAAAAAGACATGGAGATGCTGGAAATCAATCCCCTGATCGTTACCGACAGCGGCGACCTGAAATGCCTCGACGCCAAGATCGGCTTTGACGGCAACGCGATCTACCGCCACGCCGACATCGCCTCTCTGCGCGACGAGACGGAAGAGGACCCCAAGGAACTGGCCGCATCCAAATTCGACCTGAACTATATCGCGCTGGACGGCGAGATTGGGTGCATGGTCAACGGCGCTGGTCTCGCCATGGCAACGATGGACATCATCAAGCTGTACGGAGCGGAGCCTGCAAACTTCCTCGACGTAGGCGGCGGCGCGACCAAGGAGAAGGTCACAGAAGCGTTCAAGATCATCACCTCGGACCCCAACGTCAAAGGCATTCTCGTGAACATCTTTGGCGGCATCATGCGCTGTGACGTGATCGCAGAGGGTGTTGTGGCGGCTGTTAAGGAGGTCGGTCTTCAGGTCCCCCTCGTTGTGCGTCTTGAGGGCACAAACGTCGAAAAGGGCAAGGAGATCATCAACACCTCCGGTCTGAACGTGATCGCTGCGGACAACCTGAAAGACGGTGCGCAGAAGATCGTGAAAGCGGTTAAGGGTTAGGCCCCGGCCTGATCGGATGTGACGGTGTTATCTGCACCCACATATCGCCCCTGTCCGGCTTGCGCCTCGGACCTGATCGCTGATCTTGCGGCTTATGCGCGGGATCAGTGGCGCATCGGGATGTGCGCGGTGTGCGATTTCGTACACCTGCGCAATCCGGTCGAGTACGACGCCCTTGAGGAAGAGTATTCGTGGGACGTGACCTACGAGGCTGTGGGCAATGCGGCGACCAAGAAACGCAGCGGGTTGAGTAAGCTGGCCTATGAGGCGCGCAAGCTCGGCTACCGTTTGCGCGGGCGTTCAGCGTCGCTGTACCTGCGCCATTTTCGTTCGGGTCGCATCATTGATGTGGGCTGTGCGGATGTGGTGCGGTTCGAGGCACCGGTCGTTCCCTTCGGGATCGAGCTGTCCAAGTCCCTGGCGGCCAAGGGTGATGCCAAGATGCGCGCCATGGGTGGGTTTTGCATCCAAGGCCCCGGGGCCGATGCGATCTGGAACTTCGACGCGGACAGCTATGACGGGGTTCTGATGCACAGCTATCTGGAGCATGAGGTGGCGTTTGACCGCGTGCTGCGCGGCGCTTTGCGGGCGCTTAAGCCCGGGGGCAAGGTGTTCATACGTGTGCCGAACTACGCCTCCTTGAACAGGCGGATCGCCGGAGGCAAGTGGCCCGGCTTTCGCTATCCCGATCACGTCAATTATTTCACGCCAACGACCCTGCGCCGCGCGTGCGAGGCCGCTGGTTTTCATTTCCAGACCTTGAACAGACACAAGATCTGGCTCGACGACAACATTCAGGCGCTGGCAACCAAGCCCGCGTAAACGACGATAGGAAGCGACAATGGCAATCCTCGTAAACGAAAACACAAAGGTCATCTGTCAGGGCTTCACCGGCTCGCAGGGGACGTTCCACTCTGAACAGGCGATTGCCTATGGCACGCAGATGGTTGGTGGCGTAACCCCCGGCAAGGGCGGTCAGGATCACCTTGGCCTACCCGTGTTCAACTCGGTCCATGAGGCCAAGCATGTCACCGAGGCGAATGCGTCTGTGATCTACGTGCCGCCCCCCTTTGCCGCCGACAGTATCCTAGAGGCGATTGACGCCGAGATGGAACTGATCGTGTGCATCACCGAAGGCATCCCGGTGCTGGACATGATGAAGGTGAAGCGCGCGTTGGAAGGGTCGGCCAGCCGCCTGATCGGGCCCAACTGCCCCGGTGTCATCACGCCGGACGCCTGCAAGATCGGCATCATGCCGGGTCACATCCACAAGCGTGGGTCGGTGGGTGTTGTGTCGCGTTCCGGTACGCTGACCTACGAGGCAGTGAAACAGACCGCTGATCTGGGTCTGGGGCAATCGACCGCCGTGGGCATCGGGGGCGACCCCATCAAAGGGACAGAACACATCGACGTGCTGGACATGTTCCTCGACGACGACGAGACACATTCGATCATCATGATCGGTGAAATCGGCGGCTCCGCCGAAGAGGAAGCCGCTGAATTCCTTGCAGAACAACGCAAAAAGGGCCGTTGGAAACCCACCGCGGGCTTCATCGCGGGTCGTACGGCCCCTCCGGGCCGCCGCATGGGCCACGCGGGCGCGATTGTGGCCGGCGGCAAAGGCGACGCGGAAAGCAAGATCGAAGCGATGAAATCCGCAGGCATCGTCGTGGCCGAAAGCCCCGCAACCCTGGGCGAAGCCGTGCAAGAGGCGATCGCAAAGGGCTGATCCGACCCGTGCATGTTTGCGCACGGATCGCGCAAAACCCGTGCACGTTTCGCAGCAGATGGCGGCCAAGGCGGCCTGCTGACACAAAATAGGGTCCGTCCGGAATTGATCCGGGCGACCTGACACACCGGCCCCCGGGCCACCATCCGACAGCCTTTGGCGACGGCCAAAGGGGGAGACATTGGACATGACCGAACAGAGCTCGAACGACCAATTCCACGCCTCTAGCTTCATGCAGGGGCACAACGCGGAGTACCTCGAACAGATGTACGCCCGCTATGCCAATGACCCGGCGGCGGTGGACGCCTCTTGGGCGGAGTTCTTCCGGGCCCTCGGCGACGACGAGGTCAGCGTCAAGCGCGAGGCGGAGGGGCCAAGCTGGGCCCGTGCCGATTGGCCCCCCAGCCAACCGACGATTGGACCGCAGCGCTGACCGGCGAATGGGCACCCGCCGCCGAGGTCAAGGGCGCTGGTGACAAGATCAAGGCCAAGGCCGTCGAAAAGGGCCTTGAGGTGACGGACGAACAGATCAAGCGCGCGGTGCTGGATTCGATCCGCGCCCTGATGATCATTCGCGCCTACCGGATCCGGGGCCACCTGATCGCGGACATCGACCCCCTTGGCATGCGGTCCACGACACCGCACCCGGAGCTGGATCCGAAGTCCTATGGCTTTACCGAGGCGGACATGGACCGCCCGATCTTCATCGACCAAGTGCTGGGTTTGCAGGTCGCCTCGATGCGGCAAATCATGGAAATCGTGAAGCGCACCTATTGCGGCACCTTTGCGTTGCAATACATGCACATCTCGGACCCCGAGCAGGCGGGCTGGCTGAAGGAACGGATCGAGGGTCTGGGCAAGGAAATCGCCTTCACCCGCGAGGGGCGCAAGGCGATCCTGAACAAGATGGTCGAGGCCGAAGGCTTCGAGAAATTCCTGCACGTCAAATACATGGGCACCAAGCGGTTCGGTCTGGATGGGGGTGAGTCCCTGATCCCTGCGATGGAACAGATCATCAAGCGCGGGGGCAACCTTGGCGTGAAAGAGATCGTCATCGGCATGCCCCACCGCGGCCGTCTGTCCGTGCTGGCCAACGTGATGGGCAAACCCTACCGCGCGATTTTCAACGAATTCCAAGGCGGATCCTTCAAGCCCGAGGACGTGGATGGATCGGGCGACGTGAAATACCACCTCGGCGCGTCCAGCGACCGGGAATTTGACGGCAATTCCGTCCACCTGTCCCTGACCGCGAACCCCAGCCACCTGGAGGCGGTGAACCCCGTTGTTCTGGGCAAGGTGCGGGCCAAGCAGGACCAGTTGAACGACCCCACACGCCGGGCCGTGATGCCCGTCCTGTTGCACGGGGACGCGGCCTTTGCGGGGCAGGGTGTTGTGGCGGAATGTTTCGCCCTGTCCGGCCTGCGCGGTCACAAGACCGGCGGCACCATGCACATCGTGGTGAACAACCAGATCGGGTTTACGACGGCCCCGCACTTCAGCCGGTCCAGCCCCTATCCCACGGACAACGCGCTGGTGGTTGAGGCGCCGATTTTCCACGTCAACGGCGACGACCCCGAAGCGGTGGTGCACGCCGCCAAGGTCGCAACCGAGTTCCGGCAGAAGTTCGGCAAGGACGTGGTGCTGGACATCTTCTGCTATCGCCGGTTCGGCCATAACGAGGGCGACGAGCCCATGTTCACCAACCCGGTCATGTACAAGAAGATCAAGGGCCACAAGACCACCCTGTCGCTGTACACCGAACGTCTGGTCAAGGACGGTCTGATCCCCGAAGGCGAGATCGAGGACATGAAGGCGGCGTTTCAGGCGCACCTGAATGCGGAATTCGAGGTTGGCAAGGACTACAAGCCCAACAAGGCCGACTGGCTGGATGGCAAGTGGTCCCATCTGGACAAGAACAAAGAAGATTACGTGCGCGGCGAAACGGCGATTTCGCCCGAAACCATGGCCGAAGTGGGCACCGCCCTGACCCGCGTGCCCGAAGGGTTCCCCCTGCACAAGACCGTCCAGCGCCTGCTGGAAAGCAAGGGCAAGATGCTGGAGACGGGCCAAGGGTTCGATTGGGCCACGGCCGAGGCGCTGGCGTTCGGCTCCCTTCTGACCGAAGGGTACAAGGTGCGTCTGTCGGGGCAGGATTCCACGCGTGGGACGTTCAGTCAGCGCCACTCTGGCCTGATCCATCAGGACACCGAGGAACGCTATTACCCCCTGAACAACATCCGCGAGGGGCAGGCCCAGTACGAGGTGATTGACTCAGCGCTGTCCGAATACGCGGTGCTGGGGTTTGAATACGGCTATTCGCTGGCCGAACCCAATGCCCTGACCATGTGGGAAGCGCAGTTTGGCGATTTCGCCAACGGCGCGCAGATCATGTTCGACCAGTTCATCAGTTCCGGTGAATCGAAGTGGCTGCGCATGTCCGGTCTGGTCATGCTGCTGCCCCACGGGTTCGAGGGGCAGGGGCCCGAGCACTCCTCTGCTCGGTTGGAACGCTTCTTGCAGATGTGCGGCGGTGACAACTGGATCGTGGCCAACTGCACCACGCCCGCCAACTACTTCCACATCCTGCGCCGCCAGCTGCACCGCGATTTCCGCAAGCCGCTGGTGTTGATGACGCCGAAATCCCTGCTGCGCCACAAGCTGGCCGTGAACGAGGCGGCGGATTTCACCATCGGGTCCAGTTTCCACCGGGTGCTGTGGGATGATGCGCAAAAGGGCAATTCGGACACCAAGCTGGCCGCCGATGACAAGGTCAAGCGCGTGGTGATCTGTTCGGGCAAGGTCTATTACGACCTGCTGGAAGAACGGGACGCGCGCGGCATCAACGACATCTACCTGCTGCGTCTGGAACAGTATTACCCCTTCCCTGCGCTGGCCTTGATGAAAGAGCTGGAACGGTTCAAGGGGGCCGAGATGGTCTGGTGCCAGGAAGAGCCCAAGAACCAAGGGGCGTGGACCTTTGTGGAACCCAACATCGAGTGGGTCCTGACACGCCTTGGCGCAAAACACACACGGCCCGTTTACGTGGGCCGCTCCGCCTCTGCCTCGCCCGCGACGGGCCTGGCGTCCCAACACAAAGCACAACAAAGCGCGCTCGTGAACGAAGCGCTGACGATCGAAGGATAACGACCATGGCCATCGAAGTAAAAGTGCCCACTTTGGGCGAATCCGTGACCGAGGCCACCGTGGCCACGTGGTTCAAGAAGCCCGGCGATTCGGTCGCCGTGGACGAGATGCTGTGCGAGTTGGAGACCGACAAGGTGACGGTCGAAGTGCCCAGCCCCGCCGCTGGTGTGCTGGCCGAAGTGGTCGCCGCCGAAGGCACCACCGTGGGTGTGGACGCGTTGTTGGCCACCCTGTCCGAGGGGGAGGGCGCCGCCCCGGCCCCCGCTGCTGCCGCCCCGACCGCTGCGCCTGCCAGCGATGCCGTGGACGTGATGGTCCCAACACTGGGTGAAAGCGTCACCGAGGCCACCGTCAGCACGTGGTTCAAGAAGGTGGGCGATACCGTCGCCCAGGACGAAATGCTGTGCGAGTTGGAGACCGACAAGGTCAGCGTCGAGGTGCCTAGCCCCGCAGCCGGTGTCCTGTCCGAAATCGTGGCCGCCGAAGGCACCACCGTGGATGCCAGCGCCAAGCTGGCCGTGATCGGGGGCAGTGCAGGTGGCAGCGCGGCCCCGGCGGCTGCGCCGACCACGCCCGCCCAGCCTGCCCAATCGGGTGGCAAGGACGTGGAAAACGCGCCCTCTGCCAACAAGATCATGGCCGAGAAAGGGATCGATCCCGCGACCGTCCAGGGCTCTGGCCGCGATGGTCGCATCATGAAGGAGGACGTGATGGGCGCTGTGGCCGCCGCCGTCCCCGCCGCCCCGGCCCCTGCGGCCAGCGCCCCACGCGCGCCCGTGCCCGCCGATGACGCCGCGCGCGAGGAACGGGTCAAGATGACCCGTCTGCGCCAGACCATCGCCAAGCGCCTGAAGGACAGTCAGAACACCGCCGCCATGCTGACGACCTACAACGAGGTCGACATGTCCGCCACGATGGCGCTCCGCAAGGAATACAAGGACCTGTTTGAAAAGAAACACGGGGCGCGTCTGGGCTTTATGTCCTTCTTCACCAAGGCCTGCTGCCACGCGCTGCGCGAAGTGCCCGAGGTCAACGCCGAGATCGACGGCACCGATATCGTCTACAAGAACTTCGTCCACATGGGCATCGCCGCAGGCACGCCCACGGGCCTTGTGGTGCCGGTGATCCGCGACGCGGACCAAATGTCGTTTGCCCAGATCGAGAAGGCCATCGCCGAAAAAGGCAAACGCGCCCGCGACGGCAAACTGTCCATGGCAGAGATGCAGGGCGGGACGTTCACGATCTCGAACGGCGGGGTCTATGGCTCGCTGATGTCGTCGCCCATCCTGAACCCGCCGCAGTCGGGCATCCTTGGGATGCACAAAATCCAGGACCGCCCCGTGGTGGTGAACGGAGAGATCGTCATCCGCCCGATGATGTATCTGGCGCTAAGCTACGACCACCGGATCGTGGACGGCAAAGGCGCCGTGACGTTCCTTGTCCGCGTGAAAGAGGCGCTGGAGGATCCACGCCGGTTGTTGATGGATTTGTGAGAAGGGCCAAAGGGTGCGTCAAGATGTAATTAATTTGAGAAATCTTTCTCTTGATAAGCGAGTCGTACGATGCAATATCAGTCGTAATACGGCTGGCCCCTCTGTTGCTTCGTCACAAGGGTCGGCCTTTTTTGTCTTATAACAAGCCATATCTGACGATACCCCAACAGATCGAACTGTTGCGCAATCGAGGCATGGTAGTGGATGACGTAGCCCGTGCCGCTGAATACTTACGTCGTATTGGCTACTATCGATTAAGTGCTTACTGGCACCCCATGCGGCAACGCACAGATGGTGGAGTGGTCGAAGACAATTTTGTGCCAGGCACAACGTTCAAAGAGACCACTGATCTCTATACTTTTGATAGTCGTTTGAGGCTGATTACACTTGATGCACTTGAGCGTTTAGAAGTCAGTTTGCGCACTGAGGTCGCACTCACTCTCGGTCGCCATGGGCCGCTCTCCTATCGACAGACTTCGTTCTTTGGGCCTTCATTTAAGCGTCCGACCAACAAGGGCACTGGCCCAACCAAGCACCGTGAGTGGCTTCGGCGATTTGACAAGCGATTTAGTGAATCGAAAGATGCTTTTGCTGAGCATTTTCGAGCAAAGTACCCAGGCGATGATATGCCGATTTGGATTGCTGTGGAGTTGTTAGATTTTGGTCCGCTGTCCCATTTGATTTCTGGGATGAGCCACTCAGACTTAGCGCTCGTTGGCAATGGTTACGGTGGAATTTCGCCAAAGCAAATTATCTCTTGGGCTCGCTCAATGGCGTTTGTAAGAAATGTTTGTGCTCATCATGCAAGGCTGTGGAATAAGCCGCTTATAAATTCTCCAGCAGTTTTTGGCTCTGACACGCCGTCAACGCTGAAGCATTTACAAAACGCACCAGGAAGAGAAACGCGTTACTACGCAATGGCGTGCGTGTTGAACTACTTGTTGTGTCACGCCAACCCCCGTTCGTCTTGGCGTGAGAGGTTTGTTCACTTACTGGATTCTTTCCCTTCCAGCTCTCGTCTTTCACTTGAAGCTGCTGGATTTCCGCAAAAATGGAAGGAAGAGGCCATATGGCAATGACCCCCGAACTCACCGCCCTCACCCTCGCCGCACTTCTCCAGGTCGTCCAATTCGTCCTGATGGCGGTGCCGGCCAACCTTGAACTGGGCACCGCCAAAACCCTGTCCCCGCGCGATCCTGACCGCCTGGGCAAGCCCTTGGCCGAACAGGTCTCGCCCAAGACCTCGCGCCTGTTTCGTGCGCTGAACAACCATTTCGAGGGGTTGATCCTCTTCTCCATCGCCGCCCTTGTGATCCACACGAGCGGCCAGTCCACCCCCTTCACCGCGGCCTGCGCCTACACCTACCTGATCGCGCGCGTCGCCTATGTCCCGGCCTACTACTTCGGCTGGACCCCGTGGCGCAGCTACATCTGGTTTGTTGGCTTCGGCGCGACCACTCTCATGCTACTCGCCGCCCTGACCCCCTCATTGTTCTAAAAATACCCTCGGGGGGTCTGGGGGCTGGCCCCCAGCGGCACAACACAAGGAAACGACCCATGGCAAATTACGACGTCATCATCATCGGCTCCGGCCCCGGCGGCTATGTCTGCGCGATCCGTTGCGCACAACTGGGCCTGAAAACAGCCGTGGTCGAGGGGCGCGAGACCTTGGGCGGCACCTGCCTGAACGTGGGCTGCATCCCGTCCAAGGCGCTGCTGCATGCCTCCCACCAGCTGCACGAGGCGGAGCATAACTTTGCCAAGATGGGCCTGAAGGGCAAATCCCCTTCCGTCGATTGGAAACAGATGCTGGCCTACAAGGACGACGTGATCGGCCAAAACACCAAGGGGATCGAGTTCCTGTTCAAAAAGAACAAGGTCGATTGGCTGAAAGGCTGGGGCAGCATCCCCAAGGCCGGTGAGGTCAAGGTGGGCGATGAGGTCCACACCGCCAAACACATCATCATCGCGTCGGGGTCCGAACCTGCGACCATCCCCGGGGCCGAGGTCACGATCGACGAGAAGGTCGTCGTCACCTCCACCGGCGCGCTGGAGTTGGGCAAGATCCCCAAGACCATGACCGTGGTAGGCGGTGGCGTCATCGGGTTGGAGCTGGGCTCGGTCTACGCCCGCCTGGGTACGCAAGTGACCGTGATCGAGTTCATGGACGGGATCACCCCGGGCATGGACCTGGAGATCGCGCGCAGCTTTCAAAAACTGCTGACGAAACAGGGGCTGACCTTCATCACCGGGGCCGCCGTCAAGAAGGTCGAGGCGAACAAGACCAAGGCCAAGGTGCACTATCAGCTGCGTAAGGACGACAGCGCCCATGTGCAGGACGCGGATGTGGTGCTGGTGTCCACGGGGCGCAAGCCGTTTGTGGATGGGCTGGGCCTGGAGGCGCTTGGCGTCCAAGTGTCCCCACGGGGACAGATCGTCACCGACAGCTACAAGACCAATGTCCCCGGAATCTATGCGATTGGCGATGTGATCGACGGCCCGATGCTGGCCCATAAGGCCGAGGACGAGGGCATGGCCTGCGCCGAGATGATCGCCGGTCAGCACCCCCATGTGAACTACGATGTGATCCCCGGTGTGATCTACACCCACCCCGAGGTGGCCAATGTGGGCAAGACCGAAGAACAGTTGAAAGAGGCGGGCGTTGCCTACAAGGTCGGCAAGTTCTCTTTCATGGGAAACGGTCGCGCCAAGGCGAATTTCGCCGCCGACGGGTTTGTGAAGCTGCTGGCCGATGCGAAAACCGACCGCATTCTGGGGTGTCACGTGATCGGCCCCATGGCGGGCGACCTGATCCACGAGGTTTGCGTGGCCATGGAATTTGGCGCCGCCGCCGAGGATCTGGCGCGCACCTGCCATGCTCACCCGACCTTTAGCGAGGCAATGCGCGAGGCGGCCTTGGCCTGCGGTGACGGCGCGATCCACGCCTAAGCGGCCTTGCCCGGTCGCGCGGGCACGCCACCAAGTTGCCTACAAAAGGCGGCGGGACGGTCACAGTCCCGCCGCCTTTTGCGTGTCTTTGGGACGGGTATCGTCGTCAATCCCAAAGGTTCCTGTCCAATGTTTCTGGTTGCCCGCATGTTCGCCCGTCTGTTCCGCCCTCTTGCCATTTTGGGGGTGCTCTATGTCCTTTTCTTCGGCGCGGCTGCCGAGGCGGGTGTGTTGGACCCACTGCGTGCCGTGTTCCCATGGCCCGGGCTGCTGGCGGTTTGCGCATTGGTGGTGCTGACAGGCCTCGCGTTCGTGCAAGAGTTCAACCGCCGCCGTCGTCTTGCCATTCGGGAAGAGATTTTCGGCCTGAACGACCACGCGGTGTTCAACTTTCTGGACGCCATGTGCCATGCCGCTGCGGCCGATGCGCGGACGGAACGGGCCGAGGTGGACTTCATCCGGTCCCTTGCGGTGGATCTGACGGGGCTGGACTACACCCCCGCCCATATCGCCGAGGCCATTGCCTGCTGTGACCGCCTGACCGCGCCTAAGGCGTTTCGTCGCTTTGGGGCCGGGCTGGACCGGGATCAACGCCGGATGGTGTTGCGCGGGGCGATGTCCGTGATCCTGTCAGACGGCGGTGTGTCGAGGGCCGAGCAGCGGTTTCTGACCCATATGGCCAAGGGTCTGGGCGTGTCGCGCGGGGACCTGTCCACCATGACAGACGCGATCATGGATCACATCACGTCGCCAACATCCGCAACCCTTGGGTGACATCGGCGCGCACCGCAAGGCGCAAGCCCGGCTCGTCGCCCGCGCGCAGGGCGCTGACGATCAGGCGGTGGTGATGGGGCACTTCGGTCCGGCGCAAACGGCCGTAGAGGGCGCGCATGGTCGGCCCCATTTGCAGCCACACCGTTTCCGCCATGGCCAGCATCGCGGGTGCCTGGGCGCGCAGGTACAGGGTGCGGTGGAATTCAAGGTTCGTGCGGATGTAGCCCACCGCGTCCCCCTTTGCGATCTGCTCTGCGATGGCGCGGTTGATCGCCTCCATCCGTTCGATCAGGGCCATGTGGGCGCGGGGCAGGGCGCGAATGGCCAACTCCGGCTCCAGCAGGGCGCGGATCGACGCCAGTTCCTCGATCCGTTCGTTGGACAGGGCGGGCGTGGCCACCCGGCCCGAATTCGACAGGGACAGCGCCCCTTCGGCCACCAAACGGCGCAACGCCTCGCGCGCGGGTGTCATCGACACGCCGTATTCCTTGCCGATGCCGCGCAGGGTCAGGGCCTCGCCGGGGGCAAGCTCGCCGTGCATGATGCGGGTGCGCAGGCCGCGGTACAGCTTGTCGTGGGCGGCGCTGCCACCGTCGCGGGGGTTAATCAGCATCCATGCCTCCGGGTTTGAAGTCCCATCCTTGCAGGTCCGCGCCATGGGTTTTCAGCCACGCGCGGTGGGGGGCGTGACCGGGCATCAACGCCTCGACCTGCGCCCAGAACCGGGTCGAATGATCCATATGCGCCAAGTGCGCCACCTCGTGGGCGGCGACATAGTCCAGCACCAAGGGCGGGGCCATCACCAGCCGCCACGAATACATCAGATCGCCCCGGGACGTGCAGGATCCCCAACGGGACCGGGTGTCGCGCAGGCTGATCTTGCCAAAGGGGCGGCCTAGTCGGGTGGCATAGCGTTCGGTGGCCTCGGTCAGGTGGGTGCGCGCGAGCGTTTGCAACAGGACCTTCACGCGCGGACCCACGCGGGCCGGATCGTCGGGCACCACGATGGCGTCGCCGGTGAACCTTGCCACCCGCGTGGGCCCCGACACCACGGGCACGTCACGCCCCTGCATGGGAAAGGGGCTGCCAATCGCAGGGCGGCGCACACCGGGCACGCCCGCCAGATGCTTGCAGAATCCAATCGGCCTTCGACCGGGCGAACGCCTCGGCCTCGGACAGTGATCCGCGCTTGGGCAGGCTTAGGGTCACACGCCCATCCGTGCGCCCCACCCGCAGCGTCATGCGCCGGGCGCGGGCGGACCTGCGCAGGGTGACCTGCACGGGGGGCGTGCCATCAAGGGTGATCAACTGGTCGGTCATTGGGGAAAGGCTTTGACACCCCTTGCACCTTGTGGCAAGCGTCCCCAATTCATTGGCCACATCAAACACCAAAGGGATCGTCATGCCCAAAGAAGAATGGGGTGTGAAGCGCCTGTGCCCGGAAACCGGCAAACGCTTCTACGACCTGAACAAATCACCCATCATCAGCCCCTACACGGGCGAGGTTGTGAACATCGACACCGGGGCCAAGACCCGCGTGTTGGTTGCCGACAAAGATGACGCCGCCAACAAGAAACCAGAGGACGACGTTCTGATCGACGACGACGACGATCTGGACGAAGACGTCGCTTTGGAATCGGACGACGACGTGTTGGACGACGATGACGAGGACACCGTGTCCTTGGACGAGATCGCTGACGTCAGCGACGAAAAAGACGAATAAACTGGTCTTGCGCGGCGGATTTGCCCTTGCGGGCCGCCGCGCAAATCCATAATACCCAGATCACGGTTTGGGGCCTTAGCTCAGCTGGGAGAGCGCCTGCATGGCATGCAGGAGGTCAGCGGTTCGATCCCGCTAGGCTCCACCAAATCACCCCATGATAGTTCGTTGTTGTCCCGCTGTCGTTGGTTCACATGCGCCACGTTAGGTCGGGGCAAATGTCTGATATCTAAAGTTTTATTGAGATCTTACGCGCCCCCTAGCGTTGGGACGTTTCCCAGTTTGGGTGGAACCACGGCTGTAGGTTCGATGCGGGCAGGGGGCTGCGGCCCAAGATGTGGTCCGATGCCTTTTCCCCGACCATGATGCTGGGCGCGTTCAGGTTGCCGTTGGTGATCTGCGGAAAGACAGAGCTGTCGGCCACGCGCAGGCCGTCCACACCGATCACGCGACATTCCGGGTCGACCACGGCGCTTGGGTCGCCCGCTGCGCCCATCCGGCAGGTGCCGCAGGGGTGATAGGCCGATTCGACATGGGTGCGGATAAAGTCATCCAGTTCCGCGTCCGATTGTACGGCATCGCCCGGCTGGATCTCGTGTTTGACGTAGGGTTTGAACGCCTCTTGGGCAAAGATCTCTCGGGTCAGGCGGATGGCGGTGCGGAAGTCCTGCCAGTCCTGGTCCGTGGACATATAGTTGAACTGGATGCGCGGGGCGGCAGTGGGGTCGGCGCTGCGCAATGTGACTTGCCCGCGGGACGGGGACCGGTTTGGTCCCACATGGGCCTGAAACCCGTGCCCTTCGGCGGCGGTTTGCCCGTCATAGCGCACGGCGATGGGCAGGAAATGATACTGGATATCCGGGTAGCGCACGCCCGCGCGCGACCGGATGAAGCCTGTGGATTCGAACTGGTTTGACGCGCCAAGGCCGGTTTTGGTGAACAGCCATTGCGCCCCGATCATCGCCTTGGACAACAGGTTCCAATGTTTGAACAGGGTGATGGGCTGGCTGCAGGCCATTTGCAGGTACAGCTCCAGATGGTCTTGCAGGTTCTGTCCCACCCCGGGGCGATCGGCGATCAGGTCAATGCCGTGTTGCGCCAGCTGCGCGGCGGGCCCAATGCCGGAGTGCATCAGCAGCGCGGGCGAATTGATGGCAGAGGCGGCGACGATCACCTCGCGCCTTGTGCGCACAACTTGGGGGCCCGCGGGTGTCTCGACCTCGACTCCCACGGCGCGGCCGTTCTCGATCACCACGCGGCGGGCGAGCGCGCGCATCACCGTCAGGCGTCCGGTGGCTTTGGCGGGTTTGAGGTAGGCGTTGGCGGCGGACCAGCGGCGGCCCTGCCACACGGTTTGTTCAAACGCGCCGAAGCCCTCTTGCTGGTGGCCGTTGTAGTCTTGGGTCACCGGGTAGCCCGCCTGCGCGCCGGCCTCGACAAAGGCATGAAACAGGGGATTTTTGCGCGGGCCTCGGGTGACGTGCAGGGGGCCGTCCGTCCCGCGCCACGGCGCGCCTTCGCCGTCGTGGGCGTTTTCCATCCGGTTGAAGTAAGGCAGCACGTCCCCATAGCCCCAGCCTGTCGCGCCCATCTCGGCCCATGTGTCGAAGTCGCCCGCGTGCCCGCGCACGTAGATCATCCCATTGATCGACGAGGACCCGCCGATCACCTTGCCGCGCGGGCAGTGCATTTCGCGCCCGCCAAGGTGGGGTTCGGGATCGGACCGGTAGCCCCAGTCGTAGGTCGCCATGTTCATAGGGTAGGACAGGGCGGCGGGCATCTGGATCAAGGGGCCTGCGTCGCTGCCCCCCGTCTCTATGATGGTCACGGTGCGCCCGGCCTCGGTCAGGCGGTACGCCATGGCACAGCCCGCGCTGCCCGCGCCGATGATGACATAGTCGCTCATGCGTTCAGAAAGCCCGTCAGCAGCGAGATGAACGCCCCCACATGCACCACCATGATCGCTCTGTCATTCCACATGGCCCCCACGGCAAACCACAGGAAAATCCCGATGAAGAACGCATAGATGTTCCACGGCGTGTAATTCAGCCCGGTCAGGCCATAGCCGATCAGTTGGACGACGGTGGCCACCCATTTGGTGATGTCGACGGGTTTCATCGTGGTCATTAGAATTGCGCCTCGCATTTGCCCATGCGCACATAGACGGATTTCAACTGGCTGTAGTGTTCGATGGCCGCCTTGGAATTCTCGCGCCCCACGCCGGACAGTTTGGACCCGCCGAAGGGGGCCTCGACCGGTGCGTCGTTGTAGGAATTGATGAAGCAACTGCCCGCCTCCAGCTGGGCAATGACCCGGTGCGCGCGGGACAGATCGCGGGTGAAGACACCGGCGGACAGGCCGAAGGCGGTGTCGTTGGCGCGGGCGATGGCCTCGGCCTCGTCGGCAAAGGACAGGACGGCCATGACGGGCCCAAAGATTTCCTCGCGGGCGATGGTCATGTCGTCGGTCACATCCGCGAACACCGTGGGTTCGACGAAGAACCCCGGTAGGGTGGGACTTGTCCCACCGCCCGTGACCAGTCGCGCGCCCTCGGCTTGGCCCTTGGCGATGTAGCCCATGACGATGTCGCGCTGCCGGGCGCTGACAAGGGGGCCAAAGTTCGTGGCCGGGTCCTGCGGGTCGCCCAGCACCGCGCCCTGCAGGCGTTCGGTCAGGCGGGTCAGGAACGCCTCGCGTATACCGTCCTGTACGAACACCCGGGTGCCGTTGGAACAGACTTGGCCAGAGGAATAGAAGTTCCCAAGGATCGCCCCCGATACCGCGCTGTCCAGGTCCACATCGTCAAAGATGATCAGGGGGGATTTGCCGCCCAGCTCCATCGTAACGTTCTTGATGTCGTGTGCCGCGGCGGCATAGACCTTGCGGCCCGTGGGCACCGATCCGGTCAGCGACACCTTGTCCACACGGGGGTCCGTCACCAGCGGCGCCCCCACCGCCCCGGTCCCCTGGATCACGTTGAACAGGCCCGCCGGTGCGCCTGCTTCGTGCAAGATCTCTGCCACTTTCAGGGCACAGAGCGGCGTGGTTTCAGACGGCTTGAACACCATGGCATTGCCGCAGGCCAGCGCAGGCGCGCCTTTCCAGCAGGCGATCTGGGTGGGATAGTTCCACGCGCCAATGCCGACACAGACGCCAAGGGGCTCGCGCCGGGTATAGACCCAATCCTCGCCCAGCTGGATGTGCTCGCCCGTCAGGCTGCCCGCCAGCCCGCCGAAGTATTCCAGCGCGTCCGCCCCCGAGGTCGCGTCCACCGCGACGGTTTCTTGGTACGGCTTGCCGGTGTCATAGGTTTCCAGCACCGACAGGTCATGGTTGCGGTCGCGGATGATATCGGCGGCGCGGCGCAGGACCCGGCCCCGCTGCGTGCCGGTCATGGCCGCCCAGACCTTTTGCGCGGCCTTTGCCGCATCCAGCGCCTGGTCGATAATCGCAGGCGTCGCCTCGTGCAGGCGGGCGATGACCTTGCCCGTATAGGGGTAGATGACGTCCAAAGGCGCGCCGCTGGTGTCCTCGACGTACTGACCGGCGATGAAGTGGCTGGCCTTGGGCTGGGTGTCCATGTTGCGCGCTCCTGCAAAAACTTGTATGGCGGTACAAGTTTTTGCGGTTCCAAGCAATGACGATTTCGCGCAAGTTGCCTCCATGGCAGGCAAACGGATCAGAGATACCCGCAACGCGCAATTGATCGAGGCCGCGATCTGCGCCTTGGCACAGCGCGGCTATGCGGATGTGACCATGGCCGACATCGCCCGGCGCGCGGGCGCAACCGCGCCCTCGATCACCTACTACTTTGGGTCAAAGGCAGGGCTGATGGAACGGACCATGCGCCATGTCCTTGGGTTGCTGCGGGTGGCCCATGTCGAACGCCTGCGCAGCGGTGATCGGTTGGAGGCTACGGTCTGCGCCAACTTCGATGCGCGGGTCTTCACGCCCGATCATTGCGCGGTGTGGGTCCAGTTCTGGGCCAATGCGCCCTTTGATCCGGCGCTGGCACGCTTGCAACGGATCAATCGCATGCGGGTCGAACGCCATTTGGTCGCCGGGTTGCGCGGGCGCGTGGCGGATCCCAAGGCGGCTGCCTCGGACCTTCAGGCCTGGATGGACGGCATGTGGCTGTCCGTGGCCCAGGGCGCGCCCGCCGATCCGGCGGCGGCCCAAAGTGCCGCCCGCGCCTTTATCGCGGGGCGTACGTAGGGCGGGACTTGTCCCGCCGCCCCCGGGCGCAGAGGTGGGACAAGTCCCACCCTACCTATTCCCCGCGCGGATACCGGGCCACGTCTTCGACGGTGTTTAGATCCATGTGGTTGCGCATATAGCGTTCCGACGCCTTTTGCAGGGGCTGGTAGTCCCAGGGGTAGTAGCCGCCCTCACGCAGGGCTTCGTAGACGACCCAGCGTCGGGCCTGGCTGGCACGCACCTCGGCGTCGAACCGGTCCAGATCCCAACGCGCCTCTGACTTCGCGCGCAAGGAATTCAGGGTGCCTGCGTGGGCCGGGTCGCCTGCAAGGTTTTTCAGCTCGTACGGGTCGTCTTCCAGGTTGAACAGCTGATCGGGATCCAGCGTGCAACGGTTGTATTTCCACGGGCCGTAGCGCAGCGAGACCAGTGGCGCGTAGGACGCCTCGGCCGCGTATTCCATGGCCACGGGCGTGTCGCGTTTGGCCCCGCGTGCAAAGGGCAGAAGGGTTTCCCCGGTGGTCCAGGGCATGACCTCCTCCATCGACACGCCTGCGAGGTCGCACAGCGTGGGGCAGACGTCGATGGTGCTGACCGGGTCGGTCACGGTGCGCGGTTCCAGCCCCGGGGCGCAGACCATCAGGGGGACGCGGGCGGAGCCCTCAAAGAACGACATCTTGAACCACAGGCCCCGCTCGCCCAGCATGTCCCCATGATCGGACACGAACAGGATGATCGCCTCTTGGCGGGTGGCTTCCAGGGCGTGCAGCACCTCACCGATTTTGTCGTCCAGATAGCTGATGTTGGCGAAATAGGCCCGGCGGGACCGTTTGATATCGTCTTCGGTGATGTCAAAGCTGCGCCAGTCGTTGGCATCAAAAATGCGTTGCGAATGGGCATCGTGGTCGGCGTATTTCATGGCCGGGACGGTTGGCAGCAGGTAGTCGCAGTCTTTGTACAGGTCCCAGTATTTCTTACGCGCGACGTAAGGGTCATGCGGATGGGTGAAGCTGACGGTCATGCACCAGGGGCGGTCGTCCTTGCCGCGCGCATAGTCATAGACCTTGCGGGTGGCGTGGTAGGCGACCTCATCGTCGTATTCCATCTGGTTGCTGATTTCAGCCACGCCAGACCCGGTGACGGACCCCATGTTGTGATACCACCAGTCGATCCGTTCCCCGGGTTTGCGGTAATCGGGCGTCCAGCCGAAGTCCGCCGGGTAGATGTCGGTGGTCAGGCGTTCCTCAAACCCGTGCATCTGGTCGGGGCCAACGAAGTGCATCTTGCCCGAGAGGCACGTGGCATAGCCCGCGCGCCGCAGGTGGTGGGCGTAGGTGGGCAGGTCGGACCGGAACTCGGCAGCGTTGTCATAGACCCCTGTGGCGGAGGGCAGCTGCCCGGTCATGAAGCTGGCCCGGGCCGGTGCGCACAGCGGGGACGCTGTGTAGGTGTTGGTGAAGCGGACCGAACGGGCCGCCAACCGCTTGAGGTTGGGCGCGTGCAACCAATCTGCGGGGCCATCGGGGAACAGGGTCCCGTTCAGCTGGTCCACCATGAAGATCAGGATGTTGGGTTGTGTCATGTTTGGCTCCCTTTGGTGCGGTGGTAGGCCGGGACGCTGGGTGTCGGCAAGCCGATTGGAGGCTCTGCCTCCAAACCTCCGAGGTATTTTTAAAACAATGAGGGATTGAAGCGGGGCACGCGGGGTCTACCGTCCAGCCATGGTTTTAGAAGTGCGCGACGTCACCAAGAGTTTTATCACCGGCGAAGGGCCCCTGCCGGTCTTGCGCGGTGTGTTCCTGTCTTTGGGGCGCGGGCAAAGTCTGGCGCTGACCGGGGAAAGCGGGTCGGGGAAGTCGACGCTGCTGTATCTGGTTGCAGGCCTGGACGCGGTGGATAGTGGGTCGATCCGCGTGGACGGTGTCGATCTGGCGGGGATGGATGATGCGGGCCGCGCGGGATTACGACGCGGTCAGGTCGGGTTGGTGTTTCAGCAGTTCAACCTGATCCCCTCCCTCGACGTCGGCGCAAACCTGTCGTTTCACGCGCGTTTGTCCGGGCGCCATGATCCGGCGTTGGTGGCGCATTTGGCGGATCGGTTGGGCCTTTCGGCCCTGCTGGACCGCTACCCGGAACAGTTGTCCGGCGGGCAGCAGCAGCGGGTCGCCATTGGGCGCACGCTGGCCGCCAAGCCGCCCCTGATCCTCGCGGATGAGCCGACGGGCAATCTGGACGAGGCCACGGGTGACGCCGTCATGGACCTGTTGTTGGAACTGGTGGGCGAACAGAACGCCGCCCTCTTGATGGTGACCCACTCGACCCGCTTGGCCGCGCGGCTAGACGCCGTGGCGCATTTGCGCGGCGGCATGATCGTATGACGGGTGCGGCGGCAGGGGCGCTTTGGTCCCACTGGCGGCGGCACCTTGTGCAATTGGCCACGCTGGTGATCGGGATCGCCCTTGCGTCCGGTCTTTGGATCGGGGTGCAGGCCATCAACGCCGAGGCGCGCAGCAGCTATGCCCGCGCCGCCGCGATGCTGGGTCAGGACCAGCTGGACCGGGTGGAGCGTGCGGACGGCCCCATGACCCTGGCCGATTTCGCGCAGTTGCGCCGCGCCGGGTGGCTGGTGGCCCCTGTATTGCAGGGCGGCTATCGCGGGGTGCAGGTGGTGGGGATCGACCCTTTTACCACGCCACCGGGGCAAGGCGTGCCGAACCTGTCCGAGGCGGGGGACCTGACCGCGTTCTTGCAGGGCACCCGGGTCTATGTGGAACCGGGCCTGCAAGCGGATCTGCCCCATGGGATCACCGCCGTACCCCTTGCCAGCGTCGCGCCGGGCACCATCGTGGCCGATATCCGCACCGCGCAGCGTTTGTTGCGCACGGACCGGATTGACGGGCTGCTGGTTCTGGCCAACCAACCGTCGGGTCTTGCGCCCCTGTCCGACATCGCCCCGGACCTGATCCGCCGCGCGCCCGAGGGCGGCAGCGATATCGGGCGGCTGACGGCTTCGTTTCACCTGAACCTGACGGCCTTTGGACTGCTGTCGTTCGCGGTGGGGCTGTTTATCGTCCATGCCGCCATCGGCCTTGCGTTTGAGCAACGGCGCACCCTGTTTCGCACGCTGCGGGCATTGGGCCTGACGTCCCGGGCGCTGGTCGGGTTGCTGTTGGCCGAGGTGCTGGTGCTGGCCATTGTCGGTGGGCTGCTGGGGGTGTTGATCGGTTACGCCGTGGCGGGCGCGCTGTTGCCCGGGGTCGCGGCGACCCTGTCGGGGCTGTACGGGGCGGGGGTATCCGGCAGCTTGACCCTGTCGCCGTGGTGGTGGGCATCGGGCCTTGGGATCGCCGTGGCGGGCGCGTTGGTGGCCGCGGGCCAAAGCCTTTGGCGGCTGGCCCGCATGCCCGTCCTTGCCCCGGCCATGCCGCGCGCTTGGGCGCGGGCCAGTGCGGTGGCGTTGCGCAGGCAGGGGCTGTTTGGGCTGGGCTTGATCCTGCTCTCCGGTCTGCTGGCCGCCTTTGGTCAGGGCCTGTTGGCGGGCTTTGCCTGCCTGGCCGCGTTGTTGATTGGGGCGGCGCTGGTCCTGCCCGTGGTCCTGTCCGGCATCCTGCGCGGGTTGGAGCGGACGGCCAAGGGGCCGCTGACCCAGTGGCTGTGGGCGGACACGCGGCAACAATTGCCCGGCCTGTCCCTGGCCTTGATGGCGCTGATGCTGGCGCTGGCGGCCAACATCGGGGTCAGCACCATGGTTGGCAGCTTTCGCGGCACCTTCATCGGGTGGCTGGACCAGCGCCTTGCGTCGGAGCTGTATATCACCACCCGCACCCCGTCCGAGGCGGAGGCCTTTGTGGCGTGGATCACCCCCCGCGCCGATGCCGTCCTGCCGATTGTCAGCGCCGAGGCGCAGTTGGCAGGCGCGCCAGGCGATGTGTTCGGGATCAAGGACCACGCCACCTACCGCGACCACTGGCCCCTTTTGGCGCAGGCCCCGGGAGTGTGGGACGCGGTGGCCGATGGATCGGGCGTCTTGATCAACGAACAGATCGCCCGGCGCGAGGGGCTGTGGCTGGGGGCCGAGATCGCGGTGACCCCCACCCTGCGCTTGCCCGTCGTGGGGGTCTATTCGGACTACGGCAACCCGGTGGGGCAGGCGATCGTGGGGATCGACCTGTTCGCGGCGACATTTTCGGATGTGGTGCCCTTGCGATTTGCCCTGCGCACCAAGGAAGCAGGCGCGCTGCGGGACGCGATTGTGGAGGACTTCGGCCTGCCCCGGGATCTGACGATCAACCAGTCGGAGGTGAAGGCCTTTTCCCTGCGGGTGTTCGAGCAGACGTTCCTGATCACAGGGGCGCTGAACGTGCTGACCCTTGGGGTCGCGGCCTTTGCCCTGTGGGCATCCTTGACGACTTTGGCGGGTATGCGCCTGCCGCAATTGGCCCCGGTCTGGGCCCTTGGCCTGACCCGCCGCCGCCTTGCCTGGATGGAGCTGGCGCGCACCTTGGGGCTGGCGGCCCTAACGGCGTTGATCGCACTGCCCGTGGGCCTGTTGTTGGCGTGGGTCCTGTTGGCCATCGTCAACGTCGAGGCGTTCGGCTGGCGTCTGCCCATGTCCCTGTTCCCGGGCGATTGGATCGTGCTGGCCTTCTGGGCGCTGCTGGCGGCGGGCCTGTCGGCGGCCTTGCCCGTGCGCAGGCTGGCCCGGATGGAGCCGTCCCGATTGCTGCAGGTGTTTGCCCATGCGCGTTAGTCTGATCCTGATCTTTAGCCTATGGGCGCAGGTGGCCCTGTGCCAAGGGTTCGCCGGGCTGGGCGAGGATGCAGAGGGGTTTTCCGTGCCCACGCCCGACCCTGTGTTTGATTTTCCCGGCGATCACGGCCCCCACCCGGACTACCGGATCGAATGGTGGTATCTGACCGCAACCCTGCGCGGGGACGACGGGCGAGACTATGGCATCCAATGGACCCTGTTTCGCAGTGCCCTGTCCCCGGGGGGACGGCAGGTCTGGATGGGCCACGCGGGCCTGACCACGCCCGACGCCCACTTCACCGCAGAACGCCTTGCCCGCGATGACGTGGGGCAGGCGGGGGTCTTTGCCGATCCGTTCGAGGCGTGGATCGACGATTGGCAGATGATCTCGCGCGCGCAGGGCGGTGGGGACGCCTATGACGCCCTTGACCTGACGGCCCGCTTTGCCGACGCGCGCTATGATTTGCAGTTACAGGCCCAAGGCCCGCTGGTGTTTCACGGGGACAAGGGGTTCTCGGTCAAATCGGCCAGCGGTCAGGCCTCCTATTATTATTCGCAGCCGTACTACACGGTCACGGGCACCCTGCATCTGCCGGACGGGCCAGTGCAGGTGACGGGGCAGGGGTGGCTTGATCGAGAATGGTCCAGTCAGCCCCTTGAGGCGGATCAGGAGGGGTGGGACTGGTTCTCGCTCCACTTCGAGGACGGGAACCGCCTGATGGCGTTCGGTCTGCGCGGGGCGGGGCCGGATTTCAAATACGCCAGCTGGATCGAGGCCGATGGTACCCTGACCCCCACCAACGCCCTGACCCTGACGCCCTTGGGCACTGCGCGGGTCAAAGATCGGGACGTGCCTGTGCACTGGCGCATTGAACTGCCGGAACGGGACCTCGACATCGAGGTCGTGGCGGTGAATCCGCAGTCGTGGCAAGACACGCTGTTCCCCTATTGGGAGGGGCCGGTGCGGGCCACAGGCACCCACAACGGCATAGGATATCTGGAGATGACAGGCTATGAATGACCCCCTGCACCGTTTGGACGGGACCCTGGATCAGGTGTGGCAACGGCTGGGGCGGGGTGTAGCCGACGCGCGCCATTCCTTTCGCACCCCCGTGATCGCCACCACCGGGGCCGAGGGGCCAGAGGCCCGGGTGGTCGTCCTGCGCCGCGCTGACCGGACCAAGGCAGAGCTGGAGGTGCACACCGACGCCCGGTCCGCCAAGGTCGCGGCCTTGACGCAAGACCCGCGCATGGCGTTCCTGTTTTGGGAACCCAAGCATCAGTTTCAGGTCCGTATCCGCACCCAGGTGCAGGTGATCCGTGACGATACCGACCGGTGGGCCAAGGTGCCCGCCCACAGCCGCTGGAACTACGGCGCGGAACCCGCACCCGGCACGCCCATCGACAGCCCCGCCGCAAGTACCGGCCACGATCCTGCGGCCTTTGTGGCGCTGGTGTGCAAGGTGGTCTGGATTGACACGCTGTACCTTGCGCGGGACCTGCACCGCCACGCGCGGTTCACCGGGCCGGGTTGGACGGGCACCTGGGTCGCGCCCTAAGTGCTGGTGGTTTCGCCTGACGGCGACCCGCCGGGGGAGGCTCTGCCTCCCCCGGACCCCCTCCGAGGTATTTCTGGCCCAAAGATGTCAGGCGTCGAACATGGGAAAGCTGACGCCGAGGGCCCAGCCGAGGCAGATGCCAAGGCCCACCCCCGTGGCTACGACCGCTCCTGTTCTGCGGCCAACCCATCCGCCCACCACGCCAAAGCTGGCAAAGAACAGGGCGATCAGCGGAATGATCAGCAACAGGAAGAACAGCCGTTCGAAATCGAGGGCGGTTGCGATGGCCAGCGAGCCGAGAAAGCCCACCCGCGCCGCTGTCTTGCGCGCAAGTGTTGCAGCGCCCGCTTGGGTCAAAGCCGCCTCTGCGATCATGGCGGGGATGGCACCGGCGATGATGGCCAGCAGGACCGGTATGCGCGCGGCCACGGGGGCAAAGCTGGCCACGTAGCGATCCAACAGCCCGCCGAACGCCAAGATCCCCCACGCCGCCAGGGCCAGTGCCGCCCAAGGGGCAAGGCCGCCGATCCGCACGCCCCCGGCGCGCAGGATGGCAAGGGTCAGCACGCCGTAAACCGCCGCGTGCACCGCAAGGTAATCCGCGACCAGAACGGGTAGGAACCGCAGGTCGAAGGGCGCAAGCACCAGCGGGGTGACAATCGCCGGCACGCCGGCCGCGACCCAGAACACGCGCGACGGGACGGGGCGCGGGGGAAGGCCAGCGGGCAAGGTGCGCGCCAAGGGCCATGCGATCATCACTACGCCCGCAAGGGCAAGCACGATCCAGCCCCCCGTGGCCGCGATCTGTGTGCTGCTGCTGCGGTCAAAGGCGGCGTCCAGCCACGCCACAGTTTCGCGCAACGCGGTTTGGGAATACAGGACGCCCACGTGTTCCACCCCTGGCGCAACCACCGCGCGGCGCTGGACTGTACCCGCGCTTGCCGTTTGCTCATTCGGGACATCTGCCACCATGGCGACCGCGTCCGTGGCGGCGTCGCGCAGCATCCCCTCGAACTGGCCCGCGATCATCAACAGGCGGGCCGGGGCCTGCGCGTCCACCACCTGGCTGAACATCGAAATGCCGACGACCGTGTCAATCCCGTCCGCCACGGCCACCCGGGCCAGCACGTCCGTCGCCATGGAATGACCCAGCAGGGCAAGCCCATCCTCTGCCTGTGGCAGGGTCCGGGCATAGGCAATCACGCGCCGGGTTTCGTCCATCAAAAGGCGGGTGGTGCCGTCGATCGCGCTGACGTCGCCGGACATGGGCACCGGGTTTGCCCCGTGGCCTTCGAAATCAAAACTGACCGCGACATAGCCCGCGCGGGCCAGGGTCAGGGCATAGGCCTCCATCAGTTGGCGCGACCCGGCAAAGCCGTGGGCGATCACGACAACCGGCCCCGGCGTGGTGCTGTAGACCGTGACGGGGGTGGTGCCCACTGTCGCTTCGGCCCGGTCAATGCCACTACGGGCCTGTTCCAGCTGCCAGATGCCAAGGGTCAGGGCGGCGAGGCCGATCAGGCCGATGATTAGTCTTTTCATGGGCGTGAGGTAGCACAGGCGGCTGCGCGTTAAACCCCTGTTCAACCTTGGGTGCTAGGTCCGGTGGCAGGAGGGTCCGATGGCCGACGATAAACGCCCGATCATTATCAAACGCAAAAAGGTGATTGCCGGGGGCGGGCACCATGGCGGCGCGTGGAAGGTGGCCTATGCGGATTTCGTGACCGCGATGATGGCGTTTTTCATGCTGATGTGGCTGTTGAATGCCACGACCGAGAACCAGCGCAAGGGTTTGGCGGATTATTTCAACCCTGCCGTCCCGCTGACCCGTGCCTCTGGCGGGGGGATGGGGGCCTTGTCAGGCGAATCGGCCTTTGCCCAGGAAGACTTGGTGCAGATGGGACGCGGCGGCCTTGGGGAGCAGGAGGGCGTTGTGCAGCAGGCCCTTGGCACCTCGGGCGAGGATGAGGCGCGGCAGACCGAGGACGAGGCGTTGCAGCAAGCCGCCCTGATGATCGGGATCGGTGGCGACAGCCTTGTGGAGGAGTTGGGCCAACGACAGGTCTTGGCACGCCTGACGGACGAGGGGCTCGTGGTGGAATTCTTCGCCACCCAGAACAGCCCCCTGTTTGCCCCTGACGGGACCGACCCCATGCCTGTGACCCTATCGCTTGTGGATATGGTGACGCGCATGTCGGCGTTGTTGGACAATGATCTGGCGGTGGCGGGTCACACCCGTGCGCAGCCCATTGTTGCGGCCACAGATACGACTTGGGCTGTGTCATCTGACCGCGCGCACAGGGTGCGGGAATTGCTGGTCGCGGCGGGGGTTTCGCCCAGGCGCGTGGCGCGGGTCGCGGGGCACGCGGACCGGGACCTTGCGGCCCCGGTGGCGCCTTTGTCCGTACGTAACGACCGGATCGAGGTGATCTTTCTGCGCAACCGGATTTAGGGGGTCCAGTTTTCGATGGCCTCGATGGCCTCGTCCGCGGTTTCGACGAACTTGAACAACTTGAGGTCTTCGTCCGAAATGGTCCCTGCATCCGCCAGCGCCTCCCAGTTGATGATGGACCGCCAGAAGGTTTCGCCGAACAGCAGGAACGGGATCGGCTCCATCCGTTTGGTCTGGATCAGGGTCAGGGCTTCAAACATTTCGTCCAAGGTGCCAAAGCCACCGGGAAAGACACACAAGGCGCGTGCGCGCATCAGAAAGTGCATCTTGCGCACTGCGAAATAGTGAAAGTTGAAGCAGAGCCCGGGGGTCACATACTCGTTGGGGGCCTGTTCGTGGGGCAGCACGATGTTCAACCCGATGGACGCCCCGCCCGCGTCGGTGGCCCCGCGGTTGCCCGCCTCCATCACGCCGGGACCGCCGCCTGTGATGATCACGTTCTCGCGGCCATAGCTCTCCATGGATTTCGCGGTCATCTTGCGGGCAAACTCCCGCGCCTCGTCGTAGTATTTCGACAGGCCCGCAAGCGTTTCGGTCCGCGCGGGCTGCCCTGGCTCAGGAATACGCGCACCCCGAACATCACGATGGTGGAGGTGATCCCCTGCTCCGCCATGATCATCTCGGGTTTCAGCAACTCCAACTGCAACCGCACCGGGCGCAACTCCTCGCGGCACAGGAACTCGTCATCGGCAAAGGCCAGACGGTAGGCGGGCGCGCGGGTTTGGGGGTGTCGGGCACCTCGGCGGCGGTCTTGCGATCTTGGCGGCTGTCGCGGAAGACGTGGGTGCGGGGGTCGTCTTTCATGGGGCAATCCTTTTGGCTGCTGCGGATCACCAGCCTAGGGGCATTGTCCGCGCGCCACAACGCTTCCCTTTCGGGCCCTTGCGCGCTATGTGCCCGGCAACAGTCACGAAAGGGTCCACCCATGTCCAACGCACAGCTTGAAACCGCCATCGAAGCCGCCTGGGAGGCCCGCGATACCATCAGCCCCGCGACCACCGGTGAACAGCGCGAGGCGATCGAGGACACCCTGAACGCCCTGGACAGCGGCCAGCTGCGGGTGGCGGAGCGTCAGGACAACGGCGACTGGCACGTGAACCAATGGGCCAAGAAGGCGGTCCTGCTGGGCTTTCGGATCAAGGACATGGAGATCCACGACGGTGGACCGCAAGGGGCCGGTTGGTGGGACAAGGTCGACAGCAAGTTCAAAGGCTGGGACGCGGGCAAATGGCAATCCGCCGGCTTTCGCGCCGTGCCCAACTGCGTCGTGCGCAAATCCGCCTTCATCGCGCCCGGTGTGGTCCTGATGCCATCCTTCGTGAACCTTGGCGCCTATGTGGACGAGGGCACCATGGTCGACACATGGGCCACCGTGGGCAGCTGTGCGCAAATCGGCAAGAACGTGCACCTGTCGGGCGGCGTGGGCATCGGCGGTGTGTTGGAACCGATGCAGGCAGGCCCGACGATCATCGAGGACAACTGCTTTATCGGGGCGCGCTCCGAGGTGGTCGAGGGCTGCATCGTGCGCGAGGGTTCCGTGCTGGGCATGGGCGTATTCATCGGCCAATCCACCAAGATCGTGGACCGCGAAACCGGCGAAGTGATGTACGGCGAAGTGCCCCCCTATTCCGTGGTCGTGGCCGGGTCCATGCCGTCGAAAAACGGCGTCAACCTCTACTGCGCTGTCATCGTCAAACGCGTGGACGAACGGACCCGGTCCAAGACCGGCATCAACGAATTGCTGCGCGACTGACAGTAGGGTGGGACTTGTCCCACCGCCCACCCTGGAGGGTGCTATGGCTGATCCAAAGAAACCCAAACGCCAGCAGCATGTGTATACTCTGCTGGTCCAAGTGGGCCGCCACGAAGGTGACGGCCTGCCTGATGGCAGCACGGGGGCTGCGCTGATGTGCTATGCCGCCGGTGTGGACGAGGACGAGGCCGTGCGCGAAACTGTGGCGCTGTTGAAGCACGCGGACCTCGCACCCCTGGAGGTCACGGGCTACGGCACCTTGGGCGAGCGGTTGGCCGAGGGGCACGACATCAGCGACGAAGAGCGCGCCTTGATGGATCGCGCGCTGGCCGAAAACTCGGTCGTTGTGGCACAGACCACCACGTTCTACGACAAGGATTAGGGGCTATTCGGCCGCAAGACCGATGGCCCCTGTCTGCCCAATCGCGACGATCTGTTCCATCACAGTGGACAGACGCCGCTTGAGCGGGTTGAACCCTTCGTTCGGGGCAATCTTGGCCTCGTCCATGTAAAGGGCGCGGTCAATCTCGATCTGAACGGCGTGCTGGCCGCGCACGGGGCGGCCGTAGTGTTGGGTGATATAGGCCCCGGCAAAGGGGCTGTTGCGCGCCACGCGAAAGCCTGCCTTGCGGAAAATCGCCTCGATCTGGGATACGATCGCATCGCTGGCAGAGGCGCCGAAGCGGTCGCCCAGCACGATCTGGGGCGGGGTGCGGGTGCGGCCTTGTTCAATTGCCTCGTGGGGCATGGAATGGACGTCGATCAAAATGCTTTGCCCATGTGCCGCGCGCGCCTGATCCAGCAGATTTTGCAAGGCGGCATGGTAGGGTTTCCACACGGTGTCGATGCGGGCGTAGGCCTCGGCCCGGGAAACCTTGCCCCGGTAGATCGCACGCCCGTTGGCCACCACGCGCGGGATGACGCCCAGCCCGGAACTGACGCGCGGGTTCAGCGCCCCGCGCGGCACGTCCGCAACCACTGCGGGGTCCATTTCATCGACGCTGCGGTTGAGGTCGATCCACGCGCGCGGCGCGTCAGCCAACAGCAAGGGCGCGCCGAAATCGGGCACATCGCGCAGCAGCAGGTCGATAAACGCGTCCTCGGACGAGCGGATGCCAAGCGAATCAAGCACTGACGCGCGCAAGAACTGCTCCGAATAGGCCCGGCCAGAGTGGGGCGAGGCCACGACGACGCAAGATGTGCGCTGTGCGGGGGGCAAAATGTGGTACGCAGGCTGATCCATGGGCTCTCCTTAGGGTTAGATATAGACAGGTTTTCGGAATTGCCAAAAGGTCCTTGCACCGACCGGCCAGCGGTTCTATAGCACCCCTCACAAATATGCGGCTTTCGCACCGTGTGGTTGTATTGCGTGATTAGCTCAGCGGTAGAGCACTTCGTTGACATCGAAGGGGTCACTGGTTCGATCCCAGTATCGCGCACCATTCACCGCCCTTGATACAAGGGCACGACAGGAACAGGCGCCATGTCGCGCGCCGGGCACAGGAGAGAGACCATGAAGGTCAAGAACTCGCTTCGTTCGCTCAAGAACCGCCACCGCGACTGCCGCGTTGTACGTCGCAAGGGCCGGGTCTATGTGATCAACAAGACCCAGCGTCGGTTTAAAGCTCGTCAAGGCTGAGGCCAGAGTTTAACTGAACGCAAAAATGGAAATAGCCGCCCCCTTGGGCGGCTTTTTTCGTATGGCGGTCCGCCCGCGCTTTGCCCTGCCCGGCGCGTCCCACCCGCCCACCCCCGCCCCGCTCAGCCCAAAGCGCGGCCGGACCGGGGGCGGGATCGGTTAGTCGTTGATGTCGTAGTCAAACGTCTTGGGCGCGTCGTTCGGTTTGCGGAAGGCGTAGCGCAGGCCGATCCACGCGGCGAGGGACAGGACCGCCCAGATCGCCATCAGGCCAGCGGTGCTGGTGCCTGCCAGAACCCCCGTCAGTAGGCCCAGACCGACCGCAGCGGCCCCGACTCCAAAACCCAGCAAGACGAAGGCAGGGGCCAGCATTTCAGCGATGCCAAGGGTCAAGGCCCCCACCATCCAGACCCACCAGATCTGAAACACCATCAGCCCCGCCCTTTCAGCATTTTGAACGCCTCGCCAAAGGCATCCATGGCCGATGCGGGCAGGACCACGGTGCTGGACCCTTGGGACCCCCCAAGGGCCGTCAGTGCCTCGACCTGTTTGAGGGCGACTTGGTATTGCGCGGCCTCAAGGCCGTTTTCCTTGATCGCCATGGCGACGACCTGGGTGGCGTAAGCCTCGGCATCGGCTTCGATCCGGCGGGCCTTGGCGGCCTGTTCGGCGGCATAAAGCTCTGCATCCGCCGCCAGTTCCACGGCGCGACGCTCGCCCTCTGCCTCGGTTACGGCGGCGCGGCGGGCGCGTTCCGCGTTCAGCTGTTGCAGCATGGCATCCCGGGTGGCCTGATCCAAGTTCACGTCCAGCAGTTCGGCGCGGGTAACCTCGATCCCCCAGTCGTCCACGGCGTCTTCGATGAAAGTCTTGATCTCGGCCATCAGGACGGCGCGGTTGGATTGCACCTCGTCCAATTCCATCTTGCCGATCTGGGCGCGGACGATCCCGGCCACGGTGGTGGCAATGGCGGCGTCCACATCGCGGATCCGGTAGACCGTCTTTTCGGGTTCCAGGATGCGGTAAAACACCGAAGTTTCGACCTGCACCAGCACGTTGTCGGCGGTGATGGCGTCCTGACTTGCGTTGGGCAGTTGGCGTTCAAGGATCGACACCTTGTGGCGGACCTTGTCCAGAAACGGCACGATCAGGTTGATCCCCGGCCCCAGCACGGATTGCAGGCGGCCAAACCGTTCCACCACGTGCTTTTCCGACTGGGGCACGATCCGCACGCCCAGCATGATCACCACGATCACAAACACCGCCAGCGCGATCCACACCGCGTTGTTGCCTGCAAATTCCAAAAGCAATTGTTCCATCAAGATCCCCTCGTTTTCCAAGATATAGGCGGTGGTGGCGCGCCCGCCTAGGGGCATATAGACTAGCGCCATGCCATCCTTGTGCCGCGAGTGTTTCGAAACCTTTGACGCAGGCGCGCGCTGCCCCGCGTGCCGCAGCCCCCGTGTGACCAGCCACCCGGAATTGTTTGACCTGTCCATTGCCCACATGGATTGCGACGCCTTTTACGCCAGTGTGGAAAAGCGCGACCGGCCAGAGTTGGCCGACAAACCCGTGATCATCGGCGGCGGGCGCCGGGGGTGGTGTCGACCTGTTGCTACATCGCGCGGATCAAGGGGGTGCGGTCGGCCATGCCCATGTTCCAGGCGCTGAAATTGTGCCCGGAGGCAGTGGTGATCCGGGGCCGCATGGACGTGTACGTGGAGGTGTCGCGTCAGGTGCGCGCCATGATGGAAGAAATGACCCCCGCAATTGAGCCATTGTCCCTGGACGAGGCGTTTCTGGACCTGACCGGCACCGCGCGCCTGCATGGCGTGCCCCCCGCAGTGATGCTGGCCCGGCTGGTCAAACGGATGCGGGTTGAGATCGGGATTACCGGGTCCATCGGTTTGTCCCACAACAAGTTTCTGGCCAAGGTCGCCAGTGATCTGGACAAGCCGCGGGGCTTTTCCGTGATTGGCCGTGCCGAGACGGAGGACTTTCTGGCGGACAAGCCCGTGCGGATGATCTGGGGGTTGGTCCCGCAGGGCAACAGGCACTGGAAAAGGCCGGCATCCGCACCTTTACGGACCTGCGCCGCTGGGATCGCGTGGATCTGAGCGCGCGCTTTGGGTCCATGGGGGATCGGCTGTGGCATCTGGCGCGGGGGCAGGATCGGCGCAAGGTCAGCCGGGACAGCGCCATGAAGTCCATTAGCAACGAAACCACCTTTGGCGATGATACGGCGGATGTGGATGTGCTGGACGGCCATATCTGGCGGCTGTCCGAAAAGGTGTCCGACAGGGCCAAGGCCAAGGGGCTGGCCGGGCGCGTGGTGACGTTGAAGCTGAAACGGGCGAATTTCGCGCTGGTGTCGAAACGGGTGTCCCTGTCTGATCCGACGCAGATGGCAGATCGGATTTATCGCACGGCCCGGGGGCTGTTTGAGGCCAGCGGGCAAAAGGGGCCGTTCCGCCTGTTGGGGGTTGGGCTGTCTGATCTGGTATCAGCGGGGGATGCGGATCGCACAGGTGATCTGCTGGACCCCGATGCAGGCAAGCGGGCCGAAGCGGAGCGGGCCACGGATGCGATCCGGGAACGGTTCGGTCCGGATGCGATCGTGAAGGGTCGGGCGCTGCGGTAGGGGGCGCTGCCCCCGCGCGTTCCGCGCTCCCCCGAGGGTATTTGTGGAACAATGAGGGGGGTGGTGTTGTCCCCACGGGGACACGGTAGGCGTTGTCCCCACGGGGACGGGCGGTTAACCTTAATGGATGATTGATCCCGTTGACCTGACCGCCCGCCTTGTCCGTTGCCCCTCTGTCACGCCTGTGGAGGGGGGCGCGCTGGAGCTGTTGGCGCAGGTCCTTGGGGACGCGGGGTTTGTCTGTACCCGTGTGGACCGGGGCGAGACGTCGAACCTGTTTGCCCGTTGGGGGAAGGGGCGCACTTTTGGGTTCAACGGGCACACGGATGTGGTCCCGGTGGGTGATCTTGCGGCCTGGACCAAGGACCCCTTCGGGGCTGAGATCGAGGATGGCTGGCTCTATGGGCGGGGGGCCACGGACATGAAGTCCGGCGTGGCGGCCTTTGCTGCCGCAGCCATTGATTTCGTAACGACCACGCCGCCAGATGGGTCAGTGGTTTTGGCGATCACCGGCGATGAGGAGGGGCCCGCCACGGATGGCACGGTGGCCCTTTTGGACTGGATGGAGGCTCGGGGCGAGACGATGGATGTCTGCCTTGTGGGAGAGCCGACAGCGGTCGAGCACATGGGCGACATGATGAAGATCGGGCGGCGTGGCAGCCTGACCGCCTGGATCAAGATCACCGGAAAACAGGGACATGCGGCCTACCCCGCCCGTGGTCTGAACCCCATGCCCGCTATGGTGCGCCTGATGGATCGGTTGGCCAGCACGCCGTTGGATCAGGGCACTGATCATTTCGAACCTTCGACCCTTGCGATCACCACGATTGATGTGGGTAACCCGGCCACCAACGTGACCCCGGATCACGCCAAGGCGACGGTCAACATCCGGTTCAATGATGCGCACACCGGGGCCTCGATCACCCGGATGATTGAGGGGCACCTGTCTGCCGTCGAACAGGAATTCGGCGTGCAAGCGGACCTGAAGATCAAGCTGTCAGGCGAGAGTTTCGTCACCCCGCCCGGCCCCCTGTCCGACCTGATTGCCGCTGCCGTCACCCGGGAAACCAACCGCCAGCCTGTGCTGTCGACGACCGGGGGCACCAGCGACGCGCGCTTTGTGAAGGACCACTGTCCGGTGGTTGAATTCGGCCTTGTGGGACACCGGATGCACGGCATCGACGAGCGTGTCCGGGTAGAACAGATTCACCAGCTCAAGGCGATCTATCACGGCATCCTGACGGACTATTTCAACAGTTAACGCTCGCCTGAAACAGGGCGTCACCCTTTGGCGCCCAACCTGCCCATGATCCACGCCAAGGCCCCCGCAAGGGCGGCAATCGCAAGGCCCAGAAGGGCCGCGTTCCGGGCGAAGGTCGTCGCGCCAAGGGTGCCGAGGTCCAGAAACGGATAGGGATAGGCGCCCGTGACCGCCCCCCGCGCGACAACGTAGGCCAAGTAAACTGCAGGCCAGACAAGGGACAGTCCAACCGCGCGCCACAGCCCGCGCACCTTGGCGAACGCCAAGGCCCATGCCAGCATGCCCAGCGGCACCACCGTGTGCAGCAGTTGGTTGGTCACGCGCGCCCGGCCGGAAAAGTCATCACCGGGCCCCAGCAACACGTGATAGACCAGCCCGACCGCCATCACGGCCACCGTCACCCCAAACAACAGCCAGTCCGACAGCCGCACCCCAAGGGCCACGGCGGTCATGGACAGGGCCACGGCCAGTGCCGTCAGCAGGGTAAAGTACTGGGCCAGAAACCATAAAGCATGGGGCAGGCCGTCGGCCTCGGGCAGGGCAAGGTCCACGCGCAAGGCCAGACCCGCCCACGCCAACAGGGCCACAAGGGCGGCGGCGGCGCGCATGGCTTAGGCCGCTTTGCCGGCGGCTTGGTCAGGGCGCAGGAACACCGGCGCCAGTTCCGTGGATCGGTCGGGCTGATAGGCGTAGCCGCCGGTGTTGAAGGCAGTCAAAGCCTCCGCCTCCGACACGCGCTGTTCTACAATGAACCGGGCCAGCGCCCCGCGCGCCTGTTTGGCGTAAAAGCTGACGACCTTGGGACCGCCGGGCTTGTCCTCCAGAAAAGTGGGGGTGATCACAGGCACGTCCAGCGCCGCCCGGTCCACCGCGCCGAAGTATTCCTGACTGGCACAATTCACCAACCCCTTGGCACCAGTCGCCTGCGCTTGCGCGTTCAGGGCCTGCGCAATCCGGTCGCCCCAAAAGTCGTAAAGGGTCTTGCCGCGCTCCGTCGCCAGTCGGGACCCCATTTCCAACCGGTAGGGGCGCATGGCGTCCAAGGGGCGCAACAATCCATAAAGGCCCGATAGAATGCCAAGATGGTCTTGGGCATAACGCAGCGCGTCGTCGTCCAAGCTGGACGCGTCCAACCCGGTGTACGTGTCCCCGTCGAACATCAAGGCCGCAGGACCCGTGTCCTGCCCCTCGAAATCTGCGAAACGCTCGGCATTCAGTTGCGCCAGTTTTTCCGAGATATGCATCAGCTTGCACAAGGCTGGTACGTCTAAATCGCGCGCTACCCGCGCCAGTTCCGCCGTGTCCTTCGGGAAACGGGGCTGCGTCAGGGGCAGGTCCACGGTGCGGGTCGTGTTGAGTTTCTTCGCGGGCGAAATGACGACAAGCATGGGAACCTCCGACTAAGCTTTGCCCTAAGATAGAGGCACAACGCCCCGTGTCTAGGGATCTGCCCCGGGATGCACACCCGTGATGTAGGACCGGGGGGCAAAGGATAGCGCGACGGCGAACTGACAGGGCTGCGTAATCATGGCGCGCAGTTGCATATCCAAGTCGCGCACAAGCGTATCACAAAACGCGGCGTCCCGGTGGGGTTTGTCCAACATCATAACCTCGACCAAAACATGGCTGTGGTGCGTGATCGCCGCAGGATAAACTCGCCCCTTACAGGCCCCCGCATCTGCGTCATGGGACAGGATCACGGCCTCGATCCGCGCCATCATGTCCTCCAGCGGCAGGTCCAATTCCACTGAATACTTGATGTCTGCCTGTGGCATCGCCTTTCCTTCTTGCGCGGGCCGCCGTCTTCATTGGGTCAAAAATACCCCTGGAGGGGGTCTGGGGAGGCAAAGCCTCCCCCAGCGTCGCGATGCGGCGCAGCCGCGGCGCAAACCTAGCCTGACTCCAACACCTCGATAAAGGCATCTCCGAACCGTTCAAAGTGCCGCGCGCCCAGGATCTCGTTCCAGCACCGTAGGGTCCGGGGTGGCGCTGGCGACCTTGGCCAGCTGTGACGACGAACAAGACATCGGTTTCAGCGTCCCGCATTCCCCGCGCTGCAATCGCGCCTGCACCGACAGCAGGGTGTCATAGGTGTCGCCCGCTCCGCGTCCGGCCAGCTTGCGGCGGGCGGGGTGTTGGTCGGTGGGGGCATCGCCGGTGATGACACCCAAGAATTCCGCGCCGTATTTTTCCAGTTTCTTCGCCCCCACACCGCCAATGCGGGCCATATCGTCTAGGGTCTGCGGCCGAGTTTCGGCCATCTCTATCAAGGATTTGTCGGTGAACACCACATAGGCCGGGACCTGCTGCGCCTCGGCCAGGGCACGGCGCTTGGCCTTCAGGGCTGACAGCAGGGGCGCATCCTCGTCCGATACCATGGCTTTGACCGCAGGGCGGCGTTCGGCGCGGGCCAGCATGTCGCGGCGCAGGGTGATCTCGGCCTCGCCGCGCAGGATCGGGCGGGCAGCTTCGGTCATGCGCAGGGCCCCGTGGCGTTCGGGATCCGGGCGGATCAGGTCCTGACCCATCATCTGTCGAAAAATCGCCTGCCAGATCGGGCGGGGGGTGTCGGTGCCCACGCCAAAAGTGGGTAGGGCGTCATGGCCCCGCTGACGCACCTTGTCGGTCTCGTTGCCCAGCAACACGTCGATCAGGTGGCCGGCCCCGAAATACTCCCCCGTCCGCAGGATTGCCGACAGGGCTTTGCGCACGGGCGTGGTGGCGTCGAACAGATCGGGGGGCGAGGCGCACAGGTCGCAATTGCCACAGGGAGCCGCCTCTTCGCCAAAATACCCCAGCAGGGTCACGCGGCGGCAGACATGGGCCTCGGCCAGGCCCAGCAGGGCGTTCAGGCGCGCGTGGTCGGCGGCTTTCATCTCGGGCGGGGCCAACCCCTCGTCGATCTGCTGACGGCGGAACCGGATGTCGTCGGACCCAAACAGGGTCAGGGTGTCGGCGGGGGCCCCGTCCCGGCCCGCGCGGCCGATCTCCTGATAATACCCTTCCACCGACTTGGGCAGATCCGCATGGGCGACCCAGCGGATGTCTGGTTTGTCGATCCCCATGCCAAAGGCCACGGTGGCGCAGACGATCAACCCGTCCTCGCGCTGGAACCGGCGTTCCACGATGCGCCTGTCCTCGGCCTCCATCCCTGCGTGGTAGTGGCATGCGGTGTGGCCGTCCTCGCGCAAGGCGCGGGCCAGGCTTTCGGTTTTGGACCGGGTGCCGGTGTAGACGATGCCCGACTGCCCCTTGCGCGCGGCGGCAAAGGACAGGATCTGGCGGCGCGGGTTGTCCTTGGCGGCAAAGGCCAGCATCAGGTTGGGCCGGTCAAAGCCATGCAGGAATGTGCTGGGGGTCTCGCCATCGAACAGTCGGGTAACGATTTCGGCCTGAGTTTCCGCGTCGGCGGTGGCGGTAAACGCGGCCAGAGGCACGCCGAGTGCGCGGCGCAAATCGCCAATGCGCAGGTAGTCGGGGCGGAAATCGTGGCCCCACTGAGAAACACAATGCGCCTCGTCCACGGCAATCAGGGAACAGTTCGCACGCCGCAGCATCCGTTCCGTGCCCGAGGACGCCAGCCGCTCGGGCGCGATATAAAGTAGTTTGAGGGACCCGCGGTCGATGGCTTCCCACACCGCGTCTGTCTCTTCTTCAGTATTGCCCGAAGTCAGCGCCCCCGCCTCAACGCCCAATTCCTGCAAGGCGCGCACCTGGTCGCGCATCAGGGCAATCAGGGGCGAGATTACGACCGTCACACCGTCGCGCACCAATGCTGGCAGCTGGAAACACAGAGACTTGCCGCCGCCCGTGGGCATAATGGCAAGCGTGTTTTGACCTGCGACCACAGCCTCCACAATCTCTTGCTGGCCGGGGCGGAAGGCGTCGAATCCAAAGATTTGGGACAAAAGGTCCGTGTGCGTGGGCATTAAGGCGCCTTGGAGCTAAATCTGGTGAAAATCACCACAACTTCTAATACATTTAGCGAAGTTTCCAAGGGGGAAGCGCAGGATGACGGCGTACACTCCGCCCCCTGTATCTGCCCCTTATGCCGGGAATTCGCAGCCTTGCTTCGTGTCGATCTGTGGCAAGGTGCTCCCATGGATGACACAGGTGATGTCATTACCCCTCCCGCTAAAGCAAACCTTGTCCCTGCCTTTGCCGGTTCGTTAAGTGCTTGGAGTGACTGTTGTGGCAGCCGTGATCCTTGTGATCCGCGCGCTGTGCTGTTTCAGACATTGGGCCTGCGTTATGCACCGTGTTGAGCGCAGATCGGGTGTTCTGCCCCCAGATCGCCGCTGCATCCTTTGCCACGCGGCGCCGTTCCAGTGCGTCTAATGCCCGCAAGGCGGCGTCTTGGTTGCCGGTGCGTGCGAGGGCGGCGCGGTAGGCGCGCAGGACGGACCGCGCGCGCCAAGGCAAAAGGGCGCCCGATAGCCACGCGCGCAGATGTGCGGGCAACATGTCGTATTCGTCCATGGGGCGTTCGGCGCGACGTTTGCGGCGCAGGGTACTGCGGGTTTGAGTGCGTGCCATGGGGCCTCCGTCTGTTGTTAGGGTTTGATATGTTATTATATAACATACTTCAACCGCGACACCCCCACCCCTTGCCAAGGGGAAGGCAATCGGGTTTTCCCCTAACACGTTCGAACCGAAACAAGGTAAACCTGACTTACCTTTTCACAGCAAAGGAGGGCAGCCCGTGAAATTGCTCGCCCCATTGGCGCTTGTCGCCGCACTGACAACCACAACCGCTTTCGCCCAAGAGGTGACGCTGCGCTTTCAGCACTTCGTTTCGCCCGCGTCTGCGAACCCGACACATTTCATGCAGCCCTGGGCCGATAAGGTCGAAGCCGACAGCAACGGTCGCATAAAGGTGGAACTCTATCCCTTTATGCAACTGGGCGGCGGGGCCGCTGAACAATACGACCTGATCCGCGATGGCGCGGTGGATGGCGGCTGGGTCATCCCGGGCTACCAGCCGGGTCGTTTCCCCGAGGCCGAGGCGCTGGAACTGCCGTTCATGGTCACGAAATCTGGCGAAGAGGCCAGCATGGCTGCATGGGAATTCACGCAAGAGCATCTGATGGATGACTTTGCAGATGTCCACGTGATCGCGGCCCACATGCATGGGCGCGGTCTAATCCACGCCAAGGGCCCTGCGCCGCTGGCCGTCGAGGACCTTGAGGGTCTGCGGTTGCGTGGCCCATCCCGCCCCGCGACCCTGTTGCTGGACAAACTGGGGGCCGTGCCTGTGGGCATGCCTGTGCCGGCCTTTCCAGAGGCGCTGGCCAAGGGCGTCTTGGATGGCGGTGTGATCACTTGGGAAATGGCACCCAGCCTGAAGCTGGACGAGTTGACCGACAGCCACACGGATGTGGCCGGGGAAAAGTCCCTGTATAACCTGTACTTCATCTGGGCGATGAACAAGGACCGCTACAATGCCTTGCCAGAGGATCTGCGCGCGGTGATTGACGCCAACTCGGGCGCGATGGCTTCGGCCTGGGCGGGCCGGGCCCATGACACGGGCGACGTCTTTGGCCGGTCCGTGATGGAGGACGCGGGCAATGAGCTGGCGGTAATGTCGCCGGAGGTCACGGCCCAGATCGCGGCTTTGGGTGACGAGGTGATTGCAGAATGGATCGCGGATGCCACGGCCAAGGGGCTGGACGGGGCCGCGCTGGTCGAAAGCGTCCGCGTCAAGGTCGCCGCCAATCGCCTTGTGGCTGAGACGGCGGACTAAGCGCCCCGTAGGGTGGGACTTGTCCCACCGCCCCCGCTCGGGGGAGGCGGGATAAATCCCGCCCTACTTTTCAGCGATCGTGATAATCGTATCGCCATAGGTGCGCTGGTCCAACTGGGTCAGCGCGTCTGTCAGTTTGGGGGTGGCTTTCCTCCCAGACCACAAGCGCACCGGGGGCGATCCAGTCGGACAGGGCCTCCATCGCGGCCTCGCCCATCTGTTTGCCGTAGGGCGGATCCAGGAACACCAAGTCGAACTGCCCCGGGGCGGCCCTGCGCGGCGCGCGTCCCGGGGGATCAGCGCGGCCTCGGCCCCCAGAAGGCGCGCGTTTTCGCGCCAGATGGTCTGGGCCTTACGCCCGCTTTCGATCGCGGTCAGGTGGACGGCCCCACGGGACAAGGCCTCGAACCCAAGGGCCCCGGTTCCAGCAAATACATCCAGCACGCGCGCGCCTGTGATTGGATCGCCGTAGGCGTTGACCAGAATGTTGAACAAGCTTTCGCGGGTGCGGTCCGTGGTGGGGCGCAAGTGCGCGGCGGTGTCGCCCGCCCCCACCGAGGCCAGCCGGCGGCCCCGCCATGCCCCGCCGATGATCCTCACCGCAGCAGTGCCTTGAGGTCGGTGTCGGGGTCTTCCACGGCCATTGGGTCGGGGGATTTGCCCGCCTCGATCAGCCTTTTGCCCACCATGTAATCACGCGGCGCGTTCATGGCGTCGACCGCCAGCAGAGTGTCCCCGGCGTAATACCAATGGGAGCGGGTGCCCGCGCCTTCGCGCACTGCAACGCGGTCATAGCCTGTGTTCAGACCGGCGATCTGAAGCTTCAGGTCGTATTGATCGGACCAGAACCAAGGTTTCGCCGTATATGACAGATCCGCGCCCAGCATGTTGCGCGCGACGATTTCCGCTTGATCAATGGCGTTGGGCACGGATTCAAGGCGGATGCGGCTGCCGCGATAGGGGAACGAGGCCGCATCCCCCGCCGCCCAGATGTGTGGCACAGAGGTGCGGCCATGGCTGTCGGTCTCGATCCCGTTGTTCAGGACGCAGCCCGCCGCCTGTGCAAGTTCGGTGGCGGGGGCAATGCCGACGCCCACGATGACCATGTCCAGATCCAGCGTGTCGCCGTTGGACAGGACCGCCCCGGCGACGCGGCCCGTGCCGGTCAGGCGGTCCAGCCCCACGCCTTCGCGGATGTCCACGCCGTGGGCCGCGTGCAGCGCGCGCATGTAGTCCGACGTCTCTGGGGCTGCAACCCGTTGCAGGATGCGATCGGCCATTTCCACGACTGTGACGGCCATGCCTTTTTTGGCACAGACCGCCGCGGCCTCCAGCCCGATGTAGCCGCCCCCCACGATCAGCACACGTTTGCCCGCCGCCACCTCTGGCGCCATGGCGTCTATGTCTGCGAGGTCGCGGATGGTGTAGACGCCGTCGAGATCGCCGCCGATGGAAGTGGGCAGGCGTCGGGGCCACGATCCCGTGGTCAGGGCCAATTCGTCGTAAGGCAAGGTCTCGTGTCCGATTTGGATCGCCTTGGCGGTGGGGTCGATGCCCGTGACCCGGGTGCCCAGACGTAAGGTAATTTCTTGGTCAGTGTAGAACGACTCTGGCCGCAGGAACAACCGCTCCAACTCCATATCGCCCAGCAGATAGGCCTTGGACAGGGGCGGACGTTGGTAGGGCAGGACGGGTTCGGCCCCGATCAGGGTCACATCGCCTGCGTACCCGTCGGCCCGCAGTTTGGCGACAAGGGATGCGCCGGCTTGGCCCGCGCCCACAACGACTATGCCTGACATGCCCGATCTCCTCTGGCTGGGGGTCGTGGGAAAGCTATATGTGGGACAGAGAAAAACGCAATCACGAACGGAGAGACAACGATGGCGATTTCAAAAGGCGACACCCTGCCGGACGCAAACCTGATGCGCCTGGGGGCGGAAGGGCCAGAGGCCGTGTCCGTGGCCGACCTGACCAAAGGCAAGCGCGTGGCGATCTTTGCCGTGCCCGGCGCGTTCACGCCCACCTGCCATTCCGCCCATGTGCCCAGCTTTATCCGCACCAAGGACGGGTTCGCGGAAAAAGGCGTGGAGGATATCATCTGTGTGTCCGTCAACGACCCGTTTGTGATGAAGGCCTGGGGCGCCGATACCGGTGCAACCGATGCGGGGATTCACATGCTGTCAGATGCGGAGTCTGCGTTCACCAAGGCCATCGGCATGGATTTCGACGCGCGCCCCGCCGGTCTGATGGCGCGGTCCAAGCGCTATGCGATGCTGGTCAATGACGGCGTTGTCGAAGTCTTCCACGAAGAAGAAAGCCCCGGCACCTGCGAGATTTCCGGTGGTGAGGCTCTGTTGGCCGAAGCTTAGACTTTGTTGAGGTTTGGGGGCCGGCGCGGAGCACCTCCCCCGAGGGTATTTTTGAAGCAATGAAGGGGCGGCGCGCCTTGGCAGCCGCCCCTGTTTTGTTGTCTATGCCTCATCCATGGCTTGGGCCAGAGTGAGGTCCAAGTCGGATACGCCGCCTACGTCATGGGTGGTCAGGGTGACTTCGACCCGGTTGTAGACGTTGAACCATTCGGGGTGGTGGTTCATCTTTTCCGCCGTGATGGCCATGCGGGTCATCCAGCCGAAGGCCTCGACGAAGTTGGCGAATTTGAAGGTTTTTTGGATGGCATCGCGCCCCTCGACCGCGTTCCATCCGTCCAAAGTGTCTACTGCGCGCATGGCGCCGATTTTGTCCGTCATTGCTGTTCCTCGATATTTGCTTTTTTGAATGGCCCGTAGGCGGTGAGAATTTCGATGTCTTCTGCGATGGCGGCCGCTTCGGCGCGCAGGTACTGGGCGATGGCGTCGCGCAGGCCGGGGTCGGCGATCCAGTGCAGGCTGTGGCAGGTGACAGGCAGGTAGCCGCGCGCCAGTTTGTGATCACCCTGCGCCCCGGCCTCGACCCGGGTCAGCCCGTGCCGGATGGCGTGGTCGATGGCCTGATAGTAACACAACTCGAAGTGCAGGCAGGGGTGGTGTTCGGTGCATCCCCAGTAGCGCCCGAATAACGTCTCGCGCCCGATGAAGTTCAGCGCCCCGGCCACATAGCGCCCGTCCCGTTCCGCCAGACACAGCAGCATGTCATCGCGCAATGTCTCTTGGGCCGCGTCGAAAAACGCGCGGGTCAGGTAGGGGGTGCCCCATTTGCGCGCGCCTGTGTCTTGGTAGAACTGCCAAAAGGCGTCCCAGTGTTCGGGCTGGATCGCGTCGCCGGTCAGGTTGTGGATGGTGCCGCCAAAGGCTTGGGCCGTGCGCCGTTCCTTGCGGATGGTTTTGCGTTTGCGGGAACTGAGGGCGGCGAGGAAGCCGTCGAAATCTGCATAGCTATCGTTCAGCCAGTGGTACTGCTGTGACGAGCGCCCCATCAGGCCCATATCCTCGCCCTTTATGCGCTCGGCCTCGGTGCAAAAGGTGATGTGCAGACCACTTATGCCGTTCTGATCGGCCAGTTGCACTGCCCCTTGGATCAGGGCGGCGGTGCCGGTGTCGTCCCATCCGTCCCGGCACAGGAACCGGCGGCCCGTGGCAGGGGTGAAGGGCACGGCCTGTTGCAGCTTGGGGTAATAGCGCCCACCGGCCCGTTCATACGCATGAGCCCAATTGTGATCAAAGATGTATTCGCCCTGACTATGGGATTTGGCATAGACCGGGGCTGCGGCGATCAACTGTCCCTCTGCTCGGGCGGTCAGGTATTGCGGGTGCCATCCAGTGCCGGTGCCCACGCTGCCTGATGTTTCCAACGCGCGCAGAAAGCGGTGGGTGGTAAACGGGTCATCGGGCCGTCCGCCGCCGGGGTTCGCGCAGGCGTCCCACTCGGCCGCGTCCATATCCGCCAGCGAAGGCAGGACCGTGATTTCGATCTGTGCGTCAGACATGGGGGTGAAGTGGCCCTGCGACGGCATCCGTCAAGACGGGGTGTAGCCTTCGAAGGTGATCTGGTGGGCGACTTTGCGGGCCTTCGCCTCGGCCTCGGCGCTGCGGATGGTCCATGTGAGGATGGGCACGCCGCGCGCACGCAGTTTGGTCACGGGGGCAGCGGTCAAATCCGCCGCCTCATGGCTGATGAAACACGCGCCCACCGCATCGAAATCGGGTATGGTGCGCAGGCGGTCGCACGTTGCAGGGGCCAACGGGGCCCAGACCGCTGGATCATAGGAGGATGTGACCAACCCGCGCGGGATCTGCGGGGCGACGCGGGCCATATGTGCCATGCTGTGGGGGTTGAAGGACATGACGGCGACGGGGCCGCCGTAGGGTGCAAGGCACTGCACCACGGCGTCTTCAAGGGGGCCGATGTTTGGACCCATTTGCCCGTCTTGGTCCTTGACCTCGATCACCAGGGGAACCTGACCTGCCACGATGTCCAGCACCTCGGCCAAGGGGGGCACGTCTTCGCTTGACCCGCGCAGGGTGACCGCGCGCAGGTCGGCGGCGGTGCGGGCGCGCACGGGGCCTGTGGCATCGGTCAGTCGGTCCAGATCGTCGTCATGGAACACCATGGCGCGGTTGTCGGCGGTCAGTTGCACGTCCACCTCGATCCCCCAACCGCCCGCCACGGCTGCACGGATCGCGGCCCGAGAATTCTCGGGCCCCGCCGCACCATGCAGGGCGCGGTGGGCAAAGGGGCGATCAAGGAAACCGGCGGGTAGGGTCATGCGATCTGGAAGATGCCTTCGATTTCCACGGCGACACCGAAGGGCAGGGACGCGGCGGATACGGCGGACCGGGTATGACGGCCCGCATCGCCCAAAGCCTCGACCATGAAATCGGAACAGCCGTTGATGACCTTGGGTTGGTCCGTGAAATCGAGGCCAGAGTTTACGAACCCTGTCAGCTTCACCACCCGCACCAAACGGTCGATGTCGCCGTCGCAGGCTGCCTTGACCTGAGCCAACAGTGCAATGCCGCAGGCGCGCGCGGCCTCGGCGCCCTGTTCCACGGTCAGGTCTTGCCCGACTTTGCCGGTGATGAACCCGTCGGGGCCTTGGCTGACCTGGCCCGATACATAGACCATATCGCCCACCACAGCGAAGGGCACGTAGTTGGCGGCGGGGGCGGGGGCGTTGGGCAGCTCGATCCCCATCTGGGCGAGTTTGGCGGCGTAGGACATTGTGGTCTCCTTAGCTTTCGCGGAAGGCGCGGTTGAAATAATCAAGGAAGGGTTGGAGAAGGTAGGTCATGGGTGACCGATCTTCGGTCCGGATGAACGCTTCGACGGGCATGCCGGGCAGCAGGGTCTTATCGCCCAGCTTCGCGATTTCGCCGGGGGCCAGCGACAACTCGGCCCGATAGAACGTGGCCCCGGTCGTGTCATCGGTAAAGGCGTCGGGGGACACCAAATCAACGTTGCCCACAAGTTCCGGCGTGGTGCGGGCGTCAAAGGCGGACATGCGCAGGGTGGCGGTCTGACCGGGAAAGACTTGGTCCACATGGATCGTGTCCACCCGGGCCTGAATCACCAGCGGGCGGTCTTGGGGGACCAGCGACAGGACGGGTTCGGCGGCGCGGATCACGGCGCGTTCGGCAAAGACGATCAGGTCAAAGACCACCCCATCCACGGGCGCTCGGATTTCCATGCGGGCCAGTTGTTCATCGGCAGCGCGCAGTTGTTCGCCCATCTCCAACGCGCGGAATTGCAGGTCGCGCAGTTGGCTGATGGCCTCTTCCCGCAGTCGGTTGGTTAATTGCAGGATCTCGATATCAATTTCTGTGGCGCGGCCTTGCAGTTCAGCGACCGAAGCCGTGAATTCGCCCACCTGACCACGCAAACGCGCATCTTCGCGGCGCAGGGACAGCACCCGGCTGGCTTGGGCCAGACCGCGATCCAGCAGACCTTGCTGGGCCTCCAGTTCTTCTCCGATCAGGTCCAGCTGTTGGGTCAGGGCCTGTTGCTGGGCGCTGATCCCTTCGATCTGGTTGCCGATCTGGGTCTTGCGCCGTTCGAGCTGATCCACGGACCGGGCTTGCGTTTCGCGGCGGGCCTGAAACAGGCTGACTTGGCCTTGCAGCACCTCGGCGGTCTCAGGGCTGGTGGCCTGTGCCAGCAGGTCATCTGGGAACACAACCTGTGTCGTCCCGTCCCGTTCGGCCCGCAGGCGCGCGACCCGGGCGCGGATTTCGATCAACTGGCTGCGCAGGATATCGGCGTTGGAGCGCAACAGCGTGTCATCCAACCGAATGAGCACATCGCCAGCGGCCACACGGTCGCCCTCGTCCACAAGGATTTCTGCCACGACACCGCCGTCCGGGTGCTGTACCACCTGACGGTTGCTGTCGACGGCGATCTGGCCAGAGGCAACGATGGCCCCGGCAATCGTGCTGCCCACGGCCCAGGTGCCAAACCCACCCAGCAGGATCAGCAGCCCGATCAGCCCGATTGTGGTGTAACGTCGGGCGGACCAGCGGTTGGACTGAACGCTCATACCACGCCCCCCGGCTGTTTGCGGGCCTGAATCTGCCCGGCGTTTGCGACCATCTTCTTCAGCACCTCGTCCCGGGGGCCAAAGGCCGTGCGCACCCCTTGGTCCAGCACCATCAGCAGTTCACATTCCTTGATCGCATCGGGCCGGTGGGCGATGATGATCACGCTTTTGCCCTCTGCCTTCATGGTGCGAATGGCGGTGTTCAGGGCCACGGTGCCCTCGTTGTCCAGATTGGCGTTGGGTTCATCCAGCACCATCAGCACCGGGTCGCCATACATGGCGCGCGCCAGTCCGATCCGCTGCATCTGCCCGCCGGACAGGCGGCCCCCGGCGGCGGACACAGGCGTGTCATAGCCTTGGGGCTGTTGCAGGATCATCTCGTGTGCGGCGGCCTTTTGCGCGGCCTTTACGATGGCCTCGGGGTCGGGGTTTGGCGAGAGGCGCGCGATGTTTTCGCCGATGGTGCCATCAAACAGGGTCACGGACTGTGGCAGGTAGCCGATGTAGCTGCCCAGCACGTCCGGATCGTATTGATCCAGCGTCGCGGCATCCAGCCGGATCTTGCCCGCCGCAGGGGACCACGCCCCGGTCAGCGCCTTGGCCAACGTGGATTTCCCGGCACCCGAGGGGCCGATGATCCCAAGCGCCTGCCCGGGTTGCAGCGTGAACGAACAGCCGCGCAGGGTGCCTTGGGCGGCGCCGGGGGGACGACCGTCACCTGCTCCAAAACCAGTTTGGCGGCGGGTCGGGGCAGGGGGTGCGGTCCTTGTCTGGCGGCACCATGGACAGCAGTTCCGTCAACTCGCGCCAGCCCTTTTGCGCCGCGTGCACGACCTGCCACTGGCCAATCGCCATCTCGATGGGGGCCAGCGCCCGACCCAACAGGATAGAGCCTGCGATCATCGCGCCCGCCGTCATCTCGCCCCGCAAGACGATATAGGCTCCCAGGCCCAACATCGCCGATTGCAGGAACAGACGCAGGGTCTTGGTGGTGACGGTGAAGAACCCTGCCCGATCCGAGAATGTGATGGCCCCGTCCAGCGATTTGGTTCGCGTGCTCATCCAGCGTTGGAACGCCGCCCCGCGCATCCCTAGCGAGGCGATCAGTTCAGCCTCGCTTGCCAATTGTTGGGCGGTGTACTCGGCGCGGGCGTTGGCCATGTTGGCCTCGGCCATGGGGCCTTTGGTCATATATTGGTTGATCGCGGTGATCGTGATCAGAATGACACCACCGACCGTGGCAAGGATGCCAAGCCACGGGTGCAAAATGAAGATCACGATCAGAAACAGGGGCGTCCAAGGGATATCAAACAGCGCCAAAAACGCCGGAGAAGACATCAGCCGTTGCACGGCCTCCAGGTCGCGCAGGGCATTTTTGTCAGCCGCTTTGCCCGGGGCGGCGGCCCGGCGGCGCATCTGCGCCTTGAACACGCGGGCATCGAGGTCCGATTGAAACCGCGCGCCCACCCGCGCCGTTACCCGTCCGCGCACGTGATCCAATATCCCCATCATGGCAAACAGGAACACCAGCAGGACCGTCAGTGCGACCAGCGTTTCCTCGGACCGGCTGCCCAGCACGCGGTCATAGACTTGTAGCATATACAGCGGGCCGGTCAGCATCAGGGCGTTCACCGCCATCGAAAACACAAAGACCAGAACGAACAATCCCCGGCTGCGGTTGCGCACGGCGGACAGTTCGCGTTTTCCGGGGGACAGGTCGGTCGGTGTCATGGCGGGTCCTGCGTTGCCCCGTGTTTGCCACGGGTGTCACAATTTTGTGTCTAAGGCTGCTTCATCCCCGTTCTATCGGTGGAGTTTTGCGAAGGCTATCTATATCTAAAGCCATGCTGATAGTTAAACGCCAAGTAGTCTGATGACAAAAACATATAACCCAATGATCCGTTTTGTAGCTTCCGTTTTGGTGGTGGCCTCTTTGGGCGCATGCGCTGCGCCGCAGGTCGAGACTGTGACACGTGACCCGAACGAGGCTGACAACCGCAAGATACACGCCTTCAACAAAGGGTTGGATCGGGCCATTTTGCGCCCTGTCGCGCAGACCTACGGCAAGGTCGTGCCGAACCCGGTCCGCAAAGGTCTGGCCAACATGGCCAACAACCTAGAGGCGCCGGGCGATGTCCTGAACAACGCGCTTCAGTTTCGGATTGGTCAGGTGGCCCATAACTCCACGCGGTTCCTGATCAACTCCACCGTCGGTGTGGCAGGCTTGTTTGACGTTGCAACTGCGATGGGCATTGATGAACAGCCCACAGATTTTGGGGAAACCCTGTTTTACTGGCGCGCTCCCGAGGGTGAGTATGTTGAATTCCCGGTGTTTGGGCCCAGCACCTCTCGCGTGGCAATTGGGCGGATCGTCGATATCGCGATGAACCCGGTGTCCACGTTCGTCACAGCCACACCTGAGGCAGGCATTGCGACCGCGATCAACGTCGTGGATGTCGTCGGCGCGCGCGAGCGTAATGCGACGGCCATCGACAGTGTGCTTTATGACAGTGCCGACAGCTATGCCCAAGCGCGCAGTGTTTATCTGCAGAATCGCCGTTTTCAATTACGCCAGAATGCTGGTGCCGAAGAGTATTATGATCCCTACGAGGACCCCTATGGACCGATTGATGAATAAGATTGACCGACGTGCCGTTATTGCCTTGGGCGCGGCTGGTGTTGCAAGCTTGGCTTTACCAGCGTCTGCGCTGACCTCGGCGCAGGCCAGCGCACTGGTCTCCAGTGCGGTTAGGGATATCAACGCGATCATAAGTTCCGGCAAGTCCGAAGCCGAGATGATCCGCGATTTCTCGCGCGTTCTGGGTCGGTATGGCGATATGGACATTATCGCGCAATCGGTGCTGGGTCGTCCGTGGCGGCAGGCCAGCGGATCCCAAAGGCGCGCCTTTACCGAGGCGTTGCAAGGTTATCTGGCGTCTAAATACGGGCGGCAATTCCGCAGGTTCATCGGTGGCAATATCGAGGTCCAGTCGGCTCGTGCGATCAACAGCTTTTATGAGGTGAAAGCCTTAGCGATCCTGCGCGGGGAAGCACCGGTCGAAGTGATTTTCCTGGTGTCAGACAGGTCCGGGTCCAACAAGTTCTTCAATCTTGTGGTCGAGGGGATCAGCCTGCGCACAACGGAGAACGTCGAAATCAACTCGATCCTAGACCGCAACCGGGGTAACATTGACGCGCTGATCGCCGAGTTGAAGCGGTTGGCTTAGGGCTCCCAAGGCGTGCGCTCCAACAAAATCATGGAAACGTCGTCTTCGAATTGGGTGTGGCCAAGCGCCGCCCCGAGGTCTTCTTCAAGGCCCGGCAGGATCATATCAAAAGGTGTTGCCGCATGGCGTGCCATAAGGGTGCAAGTGCCATCTTCGCCCAACATCTGACCATTTGGCAAGAACGCCTCGGTCAGCCCGTCAGAGCATAGCAGCAATCGATCCCCCACGTTCAGGTGCGCTGAAAACCGTTCATAAGTTACATCCGACAAAAGCCCCACTGGCGGTCCACCGTCGCCTAAAACCTCTGCCGCGCCATCGCTGCGCTGCACGATTGGGTGCGGATGGCCGGCTTGGCAGATATCTAGTGCGCCGGTCTTTTGGTCAAAATATGCAAGCGTGGCCGTGAAATAGATGTCAGTGTCCAATTCGGCAAGAATCAGATGATTGATCTGTGCCATCACCTCTTGTGGGCTGTTCAGCCGCATCCGCCCGGCCATATCGGTTGAAAATGCAATGGAGCGGTGGGGTTCGCGTACCGAAAAAAGACCCGACAATCGCCCCGTCATCAAAGCCGATGCAATGCCATGTCCGGACACATCGAGAGAGTATATCCCAATTTTCTGGGCGTTAAGTGGGAAACACCCCACAAGGTCGCCGCCAACCTGACCACAGGTGATCAGACGGCTGGCGACAGCACCGCCACGGACGTCGATGATCGGTGGCGGCATCAAGGATTGCTGCAATTTCCGGGCTTCGGCCAAGTCACGATCAATACCCGCTTGCAGGTCCTGTAACTCCCCTAGGGTTTGAGACAGCACTTCGTTTTGCGCCTGTACAGCTGCCTGCGTGCGCAAGACACGTGCCCCGGCGCGGATACGGGCACGTAATTCGACCCAGCTGACGGGCCGCGTTACAAAATCGTCGGCACCTGCATCCAGCCCAAGCGCGCGTTCCGAATGTTCTGACTGCGACGTCACAAGGATGAAGTAGCAGTAGTCACGGTCCAATTTACGCAGCGCACGGCACAGGTCAGGCCCGTCCATGCCAGGCATGGACCAATCGCTGATGACCAGATTGATGTCGGTCGTCTGGCAGATCTCCAAGGCTTCGGCGGCGCTAGCAGCCTCGGCAACGTCATATCCGGCCCGGCGCAGGGTCATCCCTAGCAGGTGACGCTGGGCACGACTGTCGTCCACAATCAAAACCTGTCCATTGATCGCGGGCGCCGCCCCATCTGAAATCATCTTTGCGGCCGTCATGCGGTCCCTCGTTGAATGTACGCGCTTACTTAGCTGCCGAAGTCTTAAGGCATCCTAAAGCGTTGCATTTTCACGATCCGACGGAGCCGAGTTAACTTTCCCTACAGGTTTGAAGAGCACCCTAGTCGCTCTAATGGTTGGATTTTGACATGATTGATTGGGCCCGGCTGGACGAACTGCGCGATGAAATAGGAGCGGAGGATTTGGCGGAAGTTTTGGAGATGTTTCTGGACGAAGTTGATGGCAAACTGGCTGAATTAACGAACGGTTCACACCGCCCCGATCTGGCTGCGGATCTTCATTTCGTGAAAAGCAGCGCGATGAATATCGGGCTTGAGCAGCTGGCGTCATTGTGTGCAAAGGCCGAGGTGCAGGCGCGGGATCAGCCGGAACAAATTGATCTGGATGCCATCACCGATTGCTACGCCAAATCAAAGGAACAATTGGTTAAACTGCGTGCGACCAATGCGGCCTAGATAAGAAATTCTGACAGAATGGAGTCTTCGGTGATGTCACGGTGGTCAAAACCCAATTCATCCATCTTGCGGCTGAGTGCAGCGAATCCGTCGGGTTCCGTCGTCTCGATCCCGATCAAGACAGATCCGAAATTGCGCGCTGACTTTTTAAGATATTCAAATCGAGCGATGTCGTCGCCGGGACCTAGCAGTCCGAGGAACTCGCGCAGTGCACCCGGGCGTTGGGGCATGCGCAGCACGAAGTACTTCTTGCGCCCAAGATACCGCATGCCGCGTTCCTTGACCTCTGGCAAACGCTCGAAATCGAAGTTGCCGCCCGACGTGACACAAACGACTGTCCGGCCCTCGATCTCGAGGCGCAGGTCTGCCAGCACGTCGATGGACAAGGCGCCGGCGGGTTCCAACACCATCCCTTCGATATTCAACATTTCCTGGATGGTGACACAAAGCCTGTTCTCTGGCGCGCGCAGGACGTGTTGCGGTGGCGTCTGTCGCAGGATGTCAAACGTGCGCGCCCCGATCCGCGCAACGGCGGCACCGTCCACAAAGCTGTCAACCCTTGGCAACGTCGTCGGCGCGCCGTGGGCCAAGGCGGCCGTCAAACTGGCCCCACCCGCAGGTTCTACATATCGCATTTCGGAGGATGCGCCGGTCGCGCGCAGATACGCCGTCATGCCCGAGGACAGGCCACCTCCGCCAACGGGCAGGATCACCATACCCGGGGCTTGCCCCAGCTGGTCCATCATCTCGACGGCAACGCTAGCTTGGCCTTCAATCACGTCCGCGTCATCAAAGGGGGACAAAATGCGCGCCTTCGGCCTCGCAATAGGTCTGGGCGGCCTCTAGGGTTTGATCGAAGTAATCCCCAACAAGCCGAATGGTCACGCGGTCCCCGCCAAAGGCTCGCGTTTTTTCAATCTTTTGACCGGGTGTTGTCACGGGCATGAAGATCACCCCATCCACCGCCATTTGGCGACACATGTAGGCGACTCCCTGAGCGTGGTTCCCGGCGCTTGCGCAGGCAAACTTGGTCTTGCCCTTCGCACGACGCATGGCGTTGAAGGCGCCTCGGATCTTGTAGGATCGCACCGGGGTCAGGTCTTCGCGTTTCAGCCAGATATCTGCCCCAAACTTGTCCGACAAATAGGCGTTGCGCTGCAGCGGCGTCGCCTCAAACACATCGCGCATGGATGCGGCGGTGGCCCGCGCCCGGGTTGGAAAATCAGTCAATGGCTCGGCCTTGGACAAAGTGACCGTAAAGCGTGGTCAGCAACGACACCCCGACCATTGTTGTGATCCACGTGATCACAAGCTGATACAACATGTTGATCCAAACGGGTCCCCCTGCCTGCATGGGCAGGGACAGGGCGGAATACAGCAAGCTGGAAATCAGCGCGACGCCAAATACCGTGGCCGATTGCCCGCGCGTGGCGTCCCAGGATTCGCCCAATGTCATCTTTTCACCCACCGCACCGGCGGGCAGGATCAAGGCAAGGCGGTAGAACAGGATCATCAAGATTGCGGCCGTGGCCACTGTCAAAGCGGCCAAAACGATCTGGTTGGGCAATGCGACTGCAATGACGCCAATTGCCAGACCAATAGGAATCATGGCGATTATCATGACAAGGCCCAACAGGATGGTCCGTCCCAAGTACCCCCAGAACAGACCGGCGGGAAACTGCGGGAAAACTCCGGATGGTGTTTCCTGCAACAGCACAAATCGGTGCCAGCCCACAGCCATCCAGATGAAAACCAATGCCTGCAAGATGGCCATGGCAAGGACCGTGCCTGCGATCCCCAATCCCTCCGACCCCGCCTGCATCGGATCAATAGAAGGGGCATTGATCCACTCAGGCACCTGCGACGTGGCGTAGACCACTCCGGCGGCATAAATCAGGGACAACGCACCGGTGATGCGCAGGGCCTCGGGCAGGTTGTTCCACAGCAAGGTGCAGGCTTTCAAAAACAATTTCCAGGCCATGGGGTCCTCCGTCGGGCGATGTGCAACACTTACGCCACCTTGCACGCCCACGCAATTCGCGCTAGCCCGCCCGGGATCACAGCGTAGGAGGCCCCCATGTCCGCACCCAAGAAAGTCGTTCTCGCCTATTCCGGTGGCCTCGACACCTCGATCATTCTGAAATGGCTGCAAACAGAATACGGCTGCGAGGTCGTGACCTTTACAGCCGATCTGGGTCAAGGCGAAGAGTTGGAACCCGCCCGCGCCAAGGCCGAGATGATGGGCGCATCCGACATCTATATCGAGGACCTGCGCGAAGAGTTCGTGCGCGATTTCGTGTTCCCGATGTTCCGCGCCAATGCGGAATACGAGGGGCTGTATCTGCTGGGCACCTCGATCGCGCGGCCTTTGATCTCCAAACGTCTGGTGGAAATCGCCGCCGAGACCGGGGCCGATGCCGTGTCCCATGGCGCGACCGGCAAGGGCAACGATCAGGTGAGGTTCGAGTTGGCGGCCTATGCGCTAAACCCTGATATTCAGGTGATTGCACCGTGGCGGGAGTGGGACTTGTCGAGCCGGACCAAACTGCTCGATTTCGCAGAAAAGCACCAAATCCCGATCGCCAAGGACAAACGCGGCGAGGCGCCGTTCTCGGTAGACGCCAACCTGTTGCACACCTCCTCCGAGGGTAAAGTGCTGGAAGATCCCGCGCAGGAAGCACCTGATTACGTGCTGCAACGCACCACCCGCCCCGAGGATGCGCCCGACACGCCCGAGATGGTCGAGATCACCTTCGAGAAAGGTGATGCGGTTGCCATCAACGGCGAGGCAATGTCGCCAGCCACAATCCTGACCCGTCTGAACGAGCTGGGCGGAAAGCACGGCATCGGCATTCTGGATCTGGTGGAGAACCGTTTTGTCGGGATGAAATCCCGTGGCATCTACGAGACCCCCGGCGGCGCCATCCTGTTGGAGGCGCACCGTGGGATCGAGCAGATCACTCTGGACAGTGGCGCAGGCCACCTGAAAGACAGCATCATGCCCCGCTATGCGGAGCTGATCTACAACGGTTTCTGGTTCAGCCCAGAGCGTGAGATGCTGCAAGCCCTGATCGACAAATCCCAAGAGCATGTGACCGGCACGGTGCGTGTGAAGCTGTACAAAGGGTCGGCCCGGACCGTGGCGCGTTGGTCTGACCATTCCCTGTATTCCGAGGCGCATGTGACGTTTGAAGATGACGCAGGGGCCTATGATCAACAGGATGCTGCGGGCTTCATTCAGTTGAACGCCTTGCGGCTGAAGCTGGTGGCGAACCGGAACAAGCGCGTGCTTGGATAGGTTTTGCGCCGGACCTTTGGTCCGCCGCGACGCTGGGGGAGGCTTTGCCTCCCCCCAGACCCCCACCGGGTATTTGTGACCCAATGAAGCCGCAAGTCTGAGGGGGCCTATATTTCGATCAGGATCGACCCTGCGCGGCCCCCGGCGGTAACCGTGTCATGTGCACTCGCGCAATCATTCAGATTGAAGGTCTTTGCGATGCGAAGGTCCAAGGCACCGCGTTCCAGCAGGCGGTGTAAGTGCGCGATGGCCGTGCTGCGTTCTGGGGGCGTCAGGATGTAGATCAGGACTGTCTTGATCGTCACCGCTTTGAACATCAGGGGATAGTAGGGCAGTGCAGGTTCAATGACGCGGGCAGAGCCGTAGGCCGTGATTGTGCCACCCTCCCGGATGACTTGCGTGTTGGTTTCAATGTTTGCGCCGAACTCGACCTCTATGATCTCGTCCACCGGGCCTTGGTTCGCGGCGCGTATCTGGACTGCCAAGTCTGGGTCTGCGTAGTCCAGCACGGTGTGCGCGCCTGCGTCCCGCGCGGCCTCCAGACCGGTACCATGGGCCGTGGCGATCACCTTTGCGCCGCTTGCCACCGCAATTTGCACGGCGATATGGCCGACCGTACCGGCGGCGCCGCTGATCAGCAGGGTTTTGCCGTCCACGGGTCCGTTGCCCAGCACGGTGTGGCAAGCGGTCAGGCCGGGGATGCCAAGAATAGCACCTTCTGAGAAAGTTGTGTTTTCAGGTAAGGGCACAGCTTGATCGGCGGGCAGGGCGATGTAGTCCGCAGCTGTCCCGAAAGCGCGTTGCCATTGACCGTTCCAGACCCAGACGCGCTGTCCGATGCGGTTTTGGTCCACACCTTCGCCCACCGCCGCGATTTCGCCCGCACCGTCGCTGTGGGGAATGATCACTGGGAAAGCAGGTTCGGTCACACCGGGTCGCCCACCCGCACGGACTTTGACGTCCGATGGGTTGACGCCAGAGGTGGCCAGTCGCACCAGCACCTCGCCCGGGGCAGGATCGGGGGTGGGGACGTCTGATAGGGTCAAGACCTCTGACGCTGGGCCGAATTTGGAATAGGTGATGGCGCGCATGATGGTATCCTTTCCGTAGGCTGGGACTTGTCCCACCGTACCGTTAGCTGACGTGCAGAACGATTTTGCCGATGTGGTTCGAGGCTTCCATATGGGCGTGGGCGGCAGCGGCCTGTTCCAGTGGATAGGTGCTGTCCATGATGGGCTTGAGCGTCCCGGCCGACAACAGCGGCCAGACATCGCGCAGCAGCGCGTCGGCGATCTGTGCCTTGGCCAAGTCAGACTGTGGCCGCAGGGTCGATCCGGTGATGGTCTGGCGTTTCATCATCAGGGGTGCGAAGTTCACCTCGACCTTGGGGCCTTGCAGAAAGGCGATCTGGACGAGGCGTCCTTCGACCGCCAAGGCGCGCAGGTTGCGGGGCAGGTAATCGCCGCCCACCATATCAAGGATGAGGTGCGCGCCGCCTTCGGTCTTGAGCACATCGACGAAATCCACCGCGCGGTAGTTGATCGCCCGTTCGGCCCCAAGGTCCAGACAGGCCTGACACTTGGCGTCTGACCCGGCGGTGGTGAACACCCGCGCGCCCCACGCCCGGGCCAGCTGGATCGCTGTTGTCCCGATGCCTGAGGACCCGCCATGGACGAGGAAGCGTTCCCCGGCCTGTAATCCGCCGCGCTGGATGACGTTGGAATAGACGGTGAAATAGGTTTCGCACAGGGCCGCCGCCTCGGCCATGGACAGGCCGTCGGGGATCGGCAGGGCATGGTCCGCGTGGGTCGTAGCATATTCCGCGTAGCCGCCGCCGGGCAGCAGGGCGCAGACGCGGTCGCCCACGGCCCATTTCGACACGCCCGGACCGATGGCCGCCACGGTGCCCGAACACTCCAAACCGGGCAGGTCACTGGCGCCCTTTGGCGGGTTGTAGAGGCCCGCACGTTGCAGGGCATCTGGGCGGTTCACTCCGGCGTAGGCGACCTTGATCAAGATCTCGCCCAGTCCGGGCGCGGGGACATCACGGGATGCGGGGACCAGCACCTCAGGTCCGCCGGGTTCTTTGATTTCAATGACTTGCATCTGCACGGGCGCGGCCTTTCCAAATGGTTCGCCCATGCCTAGCAGATGGACCCCCTATCGGGAAGCAGGCGGCGTCCACCGGCCCGGCAGATCATCGCGTGACTGTGGCGGGCGTACACGGGACAGGGCCCAAAGCGGACCGGCCAGCACCTTGGACAACACAGGATTGCCGGTCACGGCCCCTTTCACCTTTTCGAACTGCATCACGTTTTCGATCCGGCGATCAAGGAAGGCCCACGTGTCCTGATGGTTCAGGGAATCGTCCCCCAGCCAGAACAGGACGGTTGATCCGTAGACCCCCGACAGGGTCGCGCGTTTGGTGTACCAGTTGTAGTCGTCAGAGGTGTCGCCAAGGGCACTCCAGATTGCATCCGCTGTGCCCCATAGGGCGCGGGTGCCATCGGCGGCATAGATGGGCAAGGCAAACAGGGTGGTGCCGCGGCGCACGGCCTCCTTGTCGGCCTCGACCAGTTCCAGGCGCAGGCGCACGGCGTGGGCGACCCGATCCCGGAACCGCATGTCCGCCAGGTTTGCCTCGGCCAGGGCGTCAACCATCTGCGCATCGCCGCGCCGGTGGAAGGCCAGCGCAAGGTCCACGGCCCCTCGGGGGAAGGTGGCGCGGGCCACAGCCGGGCTGACGCCTGTGTCTTCGATCGCGGCGCGGAAGGTCGGTTCGGACCAACCGTCGAAGGGGACATGCATCAGGGCGGCTTCGATCATCTTGTCTGTAAGGTCGTTCATGGGGCGCTCCTATCACTTGACTGGACAAGATAGGGGATCCGCGCTAAACGGCCACTTCCTGCACTTACGCTAACTCTAACCTAGGAAGGTGGTGACAACCACATGCAGGTATCGGTCCGCGACAACAACGTCGATCAGGCTCTTCGTGCCCTGAAGAAAAAACTTCAGCGCGAGGGTGTGTTCCGCGAAATGAAGCTCAAGCAGCATTTCGAGAAACCGTCTGAGAAAAAGGCCCGTGAGAAGGCGGAGGCAATCCGTCGTGCTCGCAAGCTGGCTCGGAAGAAAATGCAGCGCGAAGGGATGATGTAAGTCACCCGGCCGCTGGTAGCCAAGAATTGAAAACCCCCGGGGCGTCCGCCTGCGGGGGTTTTTGTTTGCCTATTGGTTTAGGATTTCGGCGGCCCGCTGCGCGGTGCGTTGGTCGCGCAACGCCTCGAAGTTGTTGTCAGGGCTGTCGTCAAAGATCTTGGTCTCGACAACGCCGGGGATGGTGGCGAAGTCATCCATGATCCGGTCCGGGAACCAAGCCGACCTGATTTGATCAAAGCCCAACTCGCGCAGGATGCCACTGACGGCAATGCCGCAGTTGGCTTGGGGCACGGGGCCACGGGCGCGGGATAGGGCGATAGCGCGGGCGGCGATGTCCGGGGTGACCGTCACCTCTTGCGTCACGACGTGGTAGGTCTCGCGCGCGTGATAGTCGATGAAGAAATCCACCATCGTCGGGGTCATGCCGAAGATCACGTCGTTCTGTTCTGGGGCGGTCGGGTGATACCACGACCCAGCCGGGTCAAACAAAACCCGTTGGTTGCCCGAGATCATAAGGGCAGAATGTCCCCCCGCGCCGCTGCGATTATTGATCGCGGTGATCAGGGTCAGGGTTGGCGGACCGGGGTGGACGTAAGCTGCACGGGTCACCTCCGCATCGGGTGCAAAGGTCGCTTCGGCCCCGCAGGCCGCTAGGCCCAGCAGCATCAGGCACGCAAGGGCAAAGCGGCGCATGGGATCAGCGCGCGAACAGGGCGAGGAAGACCAAGACGGCCAAGATCGCGTAGATCGTGTATTTGGTGAAGGTCACGAAACCGTTGAAGGTTTTCTCGTGCTCGGTGGTGTCCATGGACCCGTGTTTGTGTTCGGCCATTTGGGTATCCTCAACTGTCTGGTTGCGTAGGCGGTGTAGCGGGTTTGGACGGGGCTGTCACGGGGTGCGATATGGATAATTGCGCGCACCCCTTGGGGCCAGCCCCCAAACCCCCGAGGGTGTTTGGGGAACAATGAGGGACTAGGCGGCGCGCCATGTGTAGGTGCCGTCTGTGTCCGTGACCCGGATCGCGCGTCCTGTGGCCGTCAGGTGGTTCAGGTGAGCGATAGTTTCCACAAAGGCCAGCCCATAGGTGCCCGCGTTCACGGTACGTTTGAACAGCGGCGCAAAGCAGTCGCCGCCCTTGCGCGGGGTTTGCAGGTGCGCGTGCAGGCGGTCCAGCGCCCCGTGATGGTTGTCCGCCAGTTGGCGCATGCGTGTGGGCAGGCCGCGGTAGGGAAGCTTGTGCCCCGGCAGAACCAGATGTTCAGGCCGGGCGAGGGGGTCAGGGCCGCGCAGGAGGCGAGCCAATCGCCCACGGGATCGGCCTCCGGCTCCGTCGCGTAGACGCCCAAGTTGGGCGAGATGGAGGGCAACAGTTGATCGCCCCCAAGCACCAAGTCTCCGCCGACCTCGTACAGAACCGCGTGTTCCGGGGCGTGGCCGTGACCTGTATGCACGTCCCACGTCCGACCGCCCAAGGTGATCCGGTCGCCCTGTTTGATCCGGGTATAGCCAACAGGCAGGGGGGCCACGCAGTCGGAAAAGTTGAAGGGACGCTCGGTCGCCCGGTAGGCCAGTACGTCTGCGTCCATGCCGTTGATGCGCCAAAACTCCAGTGTTTCGGGGGTGGGCAGGGGTTGGTCATCGAAGGTCAGCATCCGTGCGGTCAGCCACGCTGTGCGGGTCGTGATCAATTCTGCGCCTTTGGACTGGAACCAACCCGCCAGTCCAATGTGGTCGGGGTGGTGGTGGGTGGCCAGCACGCGGGTGATGGTGCCCAGTTGCGCCGTCAACTTGGCCAAAATCGCCCGCGTGCGTTTGGTGTCGAACCCGGTGTCCACGATGGCCCAGCCATTGTCCTCGCGCAGGAAAAAGACGTTGACGTGGTCCAACGCCATGGGCAGGGGCAGGCGCGCCCACATCACCCCCTCGGCCACCTCGGTCAGGGTGCCCTCATCGGGCGGGGAGGCCCAAGGGTAGTCGATCCGCCCGTCTGTCATGTCTGTGCCTTACGCTGCCAAATCCTCTGCGCTGATGGCGTACAGGGTTCCGGCGCCGAGGGACACCTTTGCCAGTTCGGCATGGGCCTCGGGCAGGGCGCGGGCGGTATAGTGGTTGGCCAGCTTGCTCCATTTGCCCCCCGCGCTTGCCGCACGCAGCAGGGACCATGCACCGATCACGCGGGCAAAGGCGGCAAGGTAGGGCACGGCACCTGCGTTGCGGTCCTGGGCGTCTTGTTGCACCAGCCATTCGGTCTTGGCGCGCAGGGCGGCGGCGGCGGCGGACAAGTCTGGGTGGTCGAAGGCCGCGACCTCGTCCAGCAGGGCATGGGCAGCGGCCCCCCGTCCATCATCTTGCGGCCCACAAGGTCCATGGCCTGGATGCCGTTGGTGCCCTCGTAGATCGCGGCGACGCGCACGTCCCGGGCATATTGGGCGGCGCCTGTTTCCTCGATGTATCCCATGCCGCCGTGCACCTGGATGCCCGTGTTGGCCACGTCGATGCCCACGTCCGTGCCGTAGGCCTTGGCAATGGGGGTCAGCAGTTGGGCGCGCGCCTCCCACTTGGGATCACCAGTGGCCGTGGCCATGTCGATCGAGACGGCGCACTCCATGGCAATGGCGCGGGCGGCCATGGTGTCGGCCTTCATGCCCGCCACCATGCGGCGCACGTCTGCATGGTCAAAGATCGCGGTCTCGCCCATGGGGGTGCGGCCCTGACGGCGGTCCAGGGCGTAGTCCAGCGCCTTTTGGGTCGCGGCCTCGGCGATCGACACGCCCTGCATGGCGACCCCGAGGCGGGCGTTGTTCATCATGGTGAACATGGCGCGCATGCCGGTGCCCGGTTCCCCCACGATCCAGCCCTTGGCGCCGCGGTATTCCATCACCGCAGTGGGGCAGCCCGCTTGCCCCAGTTTGTGTTCCAGACTGATCGGGCCGAGGTCATTGGCGACCCCGAGGGTTCCGTCCGCGTTGGGCAGGATTTTAGGAACCATGAACAGGCTGATGCCCTTGGTGCCCTTGGGGGCGCCGGGCAGTCGCGCCAGCACCAGATGGCAGATGTTGTGGCACAGGTCGTGATCGCCGCCAGATATGTAGATCTTCTGCCCCGTGATCGCGTAGGTGCCGTCGTCCAGCGGTTCCGCCTTGGTGACCAGAGCCCCCACGTCGCTGCCCGCTTGCGGTTCGGTCAGGTTCATGGTGCCGGCCCATTCGCCAGAAATCAGCTTGGGCAAATACAGGTCCTTGATGGCGTCGCTGGCGTGGTGTTCTAGCGCCTCGATCTGGCCTTGGGACATCAGGGGCAGCAGTTCAATCGCCAGACAGGCGGACCCGACCATTTCGTTCACAGCCATGGTCAGCGTGATCGGCAGCCCCATGCCGCCGTAGTCCGGGCTGGCGGCCATGCCAACCCATCCCCCTTCCGCAAGTGCTTGCCATCCCTCAATAAATCCGGGGGGCATGCGCACCTTGCCGTTCTCCAACCGCGCGGGATGGGTGTCGCCTACACGGTTCAGGGGGGCCAAAACCTCCTGCGACATCTTGGCGGCTTCGGTCAGGATGGCGGCGATCAGGTCGGGGGTGGCATCGGCAAAGCGGTCGGTGGCGGCGACGCGGTCGAACCCCACCGTGTCCAGCAGGTGGCGGATGTCGTTCACAGGGGCGGTGTAGGTCATGGGGTCCTCCGGTTTTCAAGCGGGCGTGGCTGGGGTAACCGTAGGCAGGCCCCGGGCCGCAAACAATGGAAACGCTGCGTTACAGATGACCCGACACCTGCACCCCACCCCCGATGGATTGGCCGAGGCCAGCGCCCTTTTGCGCGCCGGACAGCTGGTCGCCTTCCCGTCCGAGACGGTCTACGGGCTGGGCGGGGATGCCACCAGTGACACGGCCTGCGCCGCTATATTTAGTGCCAAGGGCCGTCCTACCTTCAACCCCTTGATTGTACACGTGCCGGATCTGGCCCATGCGGAACGCTACGCCGTGGTGTCAGACGCCGCGCGGGCCCTCGCCGAAAGGTTCTGGCCCGGCCCTTTGACACTGGTGCTGCCGGTCAAACAGGGCCTGTCGCCACTGGTCACGGCGGGTCTGGACACCGTGGCCATCAGGGTGCCCGCGCACCCCGTGGCGCAGGCGTTGTTGCGGGCGGTGGATCTGCCGCTGGCGGGGCCTTCGGCCAATGCGTCGGGCACGGTTTCGCCCACCACGGCGGCCCATGTTTTGAAGACTTTGGACGGTCAGATCGCCGCGGTACTAGAGGGCGACTCGTGCACGATTGGGGTCGAGTCGACGATTTTGCGTGCTGATTCCCGCACGCTTCTGCGCGAAGGGGGCCTTGCAGCCGAAGAGATCGAGGCGATCATCGGACCCCTGACCCGGGACACCACGCCGGGTCGCGTGCAGGCGCCGGGGCAGCTGTCGTCCCACTACGCGCCCGGGGTGCCGGTCCGCTTGGGCGTCACCACCCGGGACCCCGATGCCGTGCTGATCGGGTTCGGTCCTGTCGGCGGGGACATCAACTTGTCCGTGTCCGGGAATGTGGTCGAGGCGGCGGCCAACCTGTTCGGTGCCCTGCACGACGCCGATGCTATGGGGCGGACGCGCATCGACGTGGCCCCGATCCCGCAGGTGGGTCTGGGCCGCGCGATCAACGACCGTCTGGCCCGGGCGGCGGCCCCCAGACCTTAGGGCCCGGACCGCACCCCTAGGCCAACGCCCTTAGGCCTTGCTGACCGATTCGATGTAAGAGCGCAGCTCGCTGCTTTCTTGCCGGGCTTCGCGCAGGCCCTCCATGGCGGCGGCCAGTTCGGCCTCTGTCTGGCTCAGCTGACCTGTCAACTCCGCCTCGCGGTGTTGCAGATAGGTGATGGCCTGATCGCGCATTTCCTCGGCCTCGTGCAGGGACTGCGCCATGGTTTCCAGTTCCGCCATGTCGGCATTGGCCAGACGGCTAAAGCGGTGCATCAGCCACGATGTGAACCACCCCAAGGCAAACGCGATGAAAAGGATCACCGCGATGGTGATGATGAATTCGGACCTATTCATTTGTCGTCTCCTGCGCGGGTGCCGCGCCATCGGGTATCAGGCGGAAGGCGATGCGGCGGTTGGCCTCGCGGCCTTCTTCGGTGCCGTTGTCGGCAATGGGTTGGGTTTCGCCATAGCCCACCGCCGTCAGCTGATCGGGGTTCACCCCCCGGTTCACAAGGGCGTTGCGCAGGGCATCGGCGCGCTGTTGGCTCAGGTTCAGGTTCATCTCTTCGCGGCCCTGACTGTCGGTGTGGCCGCCCAGCTCGATCCGCACGCGGGTGCAATCCTCGAAGGCCACGGCAAGCAGGTCCACCTGATCCAGCGTGTCGGCGGCGATCTGGGCCGAACCGGGGTCAAAGGTGATCTTCTTGTCCGTCAGGACTTGGTTCATCCGGTCCACACATTCCGCAGGTGTCGGAATGTTGGCAGTGGGGTCCAGCATCTCGTCATAGCGGACATCGACGGTGAAATTCGCGCTTTCGCCCAGTTTTGACGACAACAGGCGGGTCAGGTCCGCCCGCGCGGTCTGGGACCCGGTGACGCCGCGCAGCTCCACCACCTCTGGCTGGACGACCAGCGATCCGTGGGCGAGGAAGCTGAGCCCCTCCAGCCCCGCAAGCACGCGCACGGGCCAGCCCTCGGGCAGGTCATTGTCTTGGCGGGTGGCGATGTAGGTGTCGTCCACGCCGAAATGGGCACGGGCAAAGGACAGCACCGCAGCCTCTTGGGCCAGATCGGACAGGCGGCCGCGCATCTGTGTGATGCCTTCGGGGGACCGGGTGGCGACAAATTCCACCACCGCGTCGCTTTCGCCCGTGCCGTCGATTTCCAGCTTGGGCGGCAGGACGGAGTGCAGCGAGAACACATCCGGCAAATCGCTTTCCAGCTGGCCGGTGACTTGGTCAAACACCGCCTGTTCGGTGGTGTCCGTAGCGATCAGGGTCACATCCGCATCCGAAAAGGTCAGGGACCCGCCGCCCAGATCGTCCAGCGCCTGCATGGCCGTTTCCACCGCATCGGCCCAGCGGACCGTGGGCACGCCCAGACCGATGACGCAGTTGTGCTTGTCCGCGAATCCGATGTTGCTGGCGGCGCGCAGGATCTGTTCCATCGCCTCGGGGGTGTCGGCGGAACAAGCGTCGAAGGCCACATCCTCGCCCGCCTTGGTGATGCGCAGGGTGAAGGGCGTGATCACCGGGCGCGGGGCCGAGATGTCCATGACCAACCGCACGTCGTCGGGTTTGGCGCGGGCAAGGCGTGCCTCGATCCGGGCCTTTTGTTCGGGGCTGTCGGAAACGGCGGTGACCTCGACCCGGTTCGCATTGATCGAGATCTTGGAGCGCGGCAGCCCGTCCAGCGCATCAAGGCCAAACGCCAGTGCGTCGTCCCAGTTGCCCGGTTCCGCGTGGTCCGAGGTTTCTACCATGTCGGTGACAGGTTTGGACAGGTTCAGCGCCTCGATCCCGCGTGCGATTTCGTCCTGCGCGCCCGAGGCGGGGACCAGCCCGATCAGGGACACGCCCGTCTCGTTGCGCAGGATTTCCAGCGAAAAGCGTGGGGGGCAAGGCTGGCGGGGTCCACCACGTCCATGGCGTCGATCAGGCGGTCGGGGTCCACCACGGTGCCCGCAAGGGTCAGGGCGCGAAAGCGCGCGGCCTCGGTCGGGGCGGTGCCGGTCAGCGCCAGTTGCAGCCCGTCCGCAAAGGCCTGTCCCCAGCCAAGGTCGTTTTCGGCCAGCACCGCCTCGACGGCCTGGACCGACGTGCGTTCGATCCAGCGCGCGCCTAGGTGCGCGGTGCCCCATGCCAGGACGCCTGCGCCTGCGAAGGCGGCGGTGGCCACCAATGTGGATGCTTTGATCATGCCTATCCCGAAGTCGTCTGTCGCTCTGCTTTAGCCGGGCGTGCCGGGTCCTTCAATCACACGAAGGCCGCAATGGCGAAAAACAGCGCAGGGATCAGGCCCGCGTCCCGGTTGGACTTGAACAGGCGCAGGCAGTTTTCCGTGTCGTCGATTTGCAGCTGGCCCAGTTGCCACGCCATGTGCCAGCCGAACAGCCATACGCCGCCAAGGGCCAGAACCAGCGCCAGAACGCTTGCGCCCGGGGTCAGGGCCACGATGACCGCCGCCCCCATCAGCAGGACCGACAGGGCCAGAAAGCCGCGCAGCCACGCGTGGGTGTTGGTGCCGAACAGGCGGGCGGTGGATTTCACGCCGATCAGCGCGTCATCCTCACGGTCCTGGTGGGCGTAGATCGTGTCGTAGAACAGGGTCCAGCTGATGCCCGACAGGTACAACAGCACCGGGGCCCACGACAGCGACCCGGTGTGCGCCGCCCAGGCCAGCAGGGCGCCCCAGTTGAATGCGATGCCGAGAAAGGCCTGAGGCCACCACGTGAACCGTTTGGCAAAGGGGTATATGGCCACGGGCAGCAGGGCCAGCACCCCCAGCCCGATGGTGAACCAGTCGTAGCTGAACAAGATGGTGGCCGCGATCAGGCATTGGGCGGCGGCCCAGACCAGCGCGCCCTTGACGGTGACTTGGCCCGCGGGGATGGGGCGGGACCGGGTCCGCTCCACGCTGCCGTCGATGTCGCGGTCTGTGATGTCGTTCCACGTGCACCCGGCCCCGCGCATCAGGAACGCGCCCACCGCGCAGCTGCCCACGATCCACAGGTCCCACAGGCGCGGCGCATCGCTGGCCGCCGCCAGCGCAACGGCCCACCAGCACGGCAACAGCAGCAGCCACGTCCCGATGGGCCGGTCCGCCCGGGACAGGCGCAGGTAGGGCCGCGCCCAGCCGGGGGCACGGGTGTCGACCCAGTTGCCCCGCGCGGCATCGGCAACTTGGACGTCTGGCGTTTGGTCGGTGGGGGACATAATGTGCCTGCATGACGATAAGCAAAGTTCGCCTCTATGTAGACCAGCCCCTTGGCCCTTCGCAATCGCTGGCCCTGAACAAGGATCAGGGCCATTACCTGTCGGGCGTCATGCGCCTGGGCGAAGGGGACAGCCTGACCGTGTTCAACGGGCGCGACGGGGCGTGGCGCTGCGAGATCGCCAAGGTCAGCAAGCGCGGCGGCATCCTTGTGGCGCAAGACCAGACCGCGCCGCAAATGGACCCGCCGGACCTGTGGCTGCTGTTCGCGCCGATCAAAAAGGCCCGCACGGATTTCATCGTGGAAAAAGCGACCGAGATGGGGGCGGCCCGGATCTGCCCCGTGTCCACCCGCTATACCAATTCCGACCGCATCCGGCAGGACCGCCTGCAAGCCCATGCCATCGAGGCGGCAGAGCAATGCGGCGGCACCTTTGTGCCCGAAGTGGCGGAGCTGCAACGGCTGGACAAACTGCTGGACGCATGGCCCGCCGACCGCCGGATCATCTTTTGCGACGAGGGGCGCGTGGGGCAAGCGGTGCTGCGCGCCGCAATCGAGGCCCCCGCCGCGATCCTGATCGGACCCGAGGGCGGCTTTGCCCCCGAAGAACGCGCCCGGCTGGCGGGGATGGAGAACGCCACCGCCATCAGCCTTGGCCCCCGCATCCTGCGCGCCGACACCGCCGCCGTCGCGGCCCTGACGTGGTGGCAATTGCACGCGGGGGATTGGGGGTGAGGCTGCACCTGTTCCACGGGACCGACCGCTCCCTCGTGGTGTTGCAGACGCCGGATCGCTTCTGGCGGATGATCGCGTGGGACCGGGCTGACGGTTTTACCCCCGGTGACTGGGTGCAGATGGACATCGACCCCGACCGGTGCAGCCTGTCGCCCGATGGCGCGCATTTTTTGTGGTTTGGCACGGACGACCGCCCCGACCGCGCCGCCAAGGGGGCCTACACGGCCATCAGCAAGCCGCCTCTGTTCAAACCCGTGGCGCTTTATCCCCAAGGGGACAGCTATGGCGGCGGGGGCTATTGGATCGACGCGCAGCGGTTCGTGATCCAGACCGGCACGGCGACCGAGGATATCGTGGGCGAGGCCCCCGACCTGATCCGCGCCGATACCGAGGCGCGCCGGGCCATTCTGACCCGCGGGGTCCGCCGCCGCGCCCGGGCGCTGGACCCGGTCCCGCCCCTCGACTTGCCCTACAGAACCCAGGGCGCGCGACTGATGGACGGGGCGCGGGTGATCAAGGATTTCACGGATATGCACCCATGAGCTTTATCCGGCCCGAGGCCCGCGCCGCCCTGTCCCGCTGGGCCGAAACCCTTGTGGGCGCGGCCCTTGTCGTGCTGGGCCTGTGGTTGGCGATCACGCAATACGGCTTTCCCGCAGGGCTGGGCTGGGCGGTGACGGCCCTGGGCGCGGCGCTGGTCTTTACGGGCCTGCGCCATGCGCTGTTCACCCGGGCGGGGGAGGCCCCGGGCATCGTCGAAACCATCGAGGGGCGGATCACCTACATGGGGCCGATCCTGGGCGGCACTGTCGCCATGGATGATTTGCGCAAGATCACCTTTCGACGGACCAAACTGGGCGAGGCGTTCTGGACCCTCACCTCCCTCGATCCGCAGCCCCTGATCATTCCCGCAGGCGCCCAAGGGGTGGAAAAGCTGCTGGATGCCTTCACCGCGCTGCCCCGGTTCGACACGGGCCAGATGGTGCGCGCTGTGCAGTCGCGCACACCGACCACGCGGACGATTTGGACCCACCCGGACGCGCGCAGCCTTGACTTGCCCGCCCCCGCGCGCCACCCGTAGGACGCGCAACAGAAAGAACCCATCCATGTCTATTCCCCAGTCCGGCGGTGGTCCGATCACCGACCTATCGCAACTGCCCGCCCTGCTTGAAAAAGGGTGCAAACCCAAGGATCAGTGGCGCATCGGGACCGAGCATGAAAAGTTCGGGTTCTGCGAAGACACCCATCTGCCCCTGCCCTACGAGGGGCCCCGGTCGATCAAGGCCGTGCTGGAGGGATTGCGCGATGGGTTCGGCTGGTCCCCCGTGTTGGAGGGGGGCAATATCATCGGGCTGGAAAAGGACGGCGCGAACGTGTCGCTGGAACCCGGCGGCCAGCTGGAGCTGTCTGGCGCGCCCCTGGAGACCATCCACCAGACCTGTGACGAGGTGAACACCCATCTGGCCGAGGTGCGCGCCGTGGCCGACAAGATCGGTGTCAAGTTCATCGGACTGGGGGCCGCCCCTGAATGGACCCACGACCAGATGCCGATGATGCCCAAGGGGCGTTACAAGCTGATGACCGACTACATGGACCGCGTGGGCACCATGGGCAAAACCATGATGTACCGGACCTGCACGGTGCAGGTGAACCTGGATTTCGGGTCCGAGGCGGACATGGTGCAAAAGCTGCGCACGGCGCTGGCGTTGCAGCCCGTGGCGACGGCTTTGTTCGCAAACTCTCCGTTTCTGGAGGGGCAGCCGAACGGCCACAAATCTTGGCGCGCCCGGGTGTGGCGGGATCTGGATGCCGACCGCACGGGCATGTTGCCGTTTGTGTTCGACGAAGGGTTCGGGTTTCAGGCTTGGGCGGATTGGGTGCTGGATGTGCCCATGTACTTTGTCTACCGCGACGGCAAATACATCGACGCCCTTGGCCAGTCCTTCCGTGATTTCCTGAAAGGGGAGCTGCCCGCCTTGCCCGGTGAAACCCCGACCCTGTCGGACTGGGCCGACCACCTGACCACCGTATTCCCCGAGGCGCGGATCAAGCAATTCCTTGAAATGCGCGGGGCGGACGGCGGCCCTTGGCGGCGGCTGTGTGCCTTGCCTGCCTTCTGGGTGGGGCTGATGTATGACCAGACCGCGCTGGACGCGGCGTGGGACATCGCCAAGGGCTGGGACGCGGAAACCCGCGATGCGTGGCGCGTGGCCGCCAGCGAGGGCGGTTTGCAGGCAACAGTGGGCGGCGTGAAGATGCACGATCTGGCCCGCGAGGTTGTGTCGATTGCTGAAAGCGGCCTGAAGGCCCGGGCCAAGCCCGGCGCGGGCGGCATGGTGCCCGACGAGACCCATTTCCTGAACGCCCTGCAAGAGACGCTTGAGACGGGCCGCACCCCCGCCGATGAGCTGCTGGCCCAGTACCACGGGGCATGGGGCGGGGATCTATCCCGCATCTACGCGGAGCACGCATACTGAAACGGCCCCGCCCGTGGGGGCCGTTGTGTTGGGGTATTTTTGACCCAATGAAGCCTAGACCGCAGCGCCTTGGATGTCGGCGTTTGCGCGGGTTGTTTTGACCTCGGATACGACGCCCCGCAGGGTCGCCATGGCTTGGCTGAACCCAAGACCCAAGGCAAGGCTGGCGATGCCAAGGGCGGCAAACAGGGCGGCGGGGCCGGTGTCGATCAGAACGGGCAAGATGATCGCTGCCAGTGTGACCCCGCCCAGCCCGATGGCGCTGTAGCCTGTGGCGATGGTGATCGAGGCCGAGCGGGCGGCACCGTTGCTGATCGGGCAGGTGCCCATCATTGCGCCGATTTTCAGGATCATGGTGACAAGGCCGCCGAGGACCCCGAGGGCGACCGCGAAATAGATGGCGTAGAGTGTGAACATGACAGCCTCCTTTCAGACCGTTTGGGGAAAGTTGGGGTTGCGCAGGCGCTGGTAGACGCTGCCGAAGATGGCGCACCACAGGGCGCCGTGGGCCATGGCCAGCGCCCATAGCAGGGCAACGCCGGTCAACGCGCCAAGGGCGTCGTCCGTACCTTGGGTGATCAGGGCACCGCCGAGGTAGAGCGCGGACAGGATGCCCCCGCCCGTGGCGTTCAGTACAAAGCCCATCCACCCGAAATTCGTGCGGCCCCGGCGGATCATGGCCCACAGGATTGGTGCGCCGATTAGCAGGTAAGGCAGGGCCCCCAGCACCACGCCGACGGTTGGCACCAAGAACAAGGGCGCGCCAAGGATGCCGGGGATCAGGGGGCCCGCCAGCAGGGCGATGGTAAAGGCAACCGGGTCCACAAGCTGCGTAGGCGGGGTGTGGCCGGGCCAGAGTATCTTTTTACTAAATTCGGTCATTTCTGTCCTCACAGAATTAGTGCGGCAAAATTTTTAGCTGCGACTGCCCGGGATAAAACGTGCGATGCCCGCGCCCAGTTTCAGTACCGCCATCTGCACCCCACGGGGCAGGCGGGACACGTCGCGGTACCAGGTGTCGAACATCTCCATCAGCTCCAGCGTCTCGGACATGCGTTTGGCCATTTCGGGGCCAGTGCCATCGGTCTGAGCGGCGACGACCACGGGGCGCAGGGCCTCCATCGTGGGTTCAAATTCGCGGGCGCGGCGGCCCTCGACCACCACGTTCACAAGGTCGAACATATCGCGGACAGAGGTGAAGTGATCACGCCGGTCGCCCAATTCACGCTTGGCTTGGACCAGTTTCCAGCTTTGCAATTCGCGCAGCCCGTTAGACACGTTGGACCGGGCGAGGTTCAGGGTCTCGCAGATCTCTTCCTGGGTCAGGGGGCGGGGCGAGATGTGCAGCAGGGCGTGGATCTGGGCCACGGACCGGTTCACGCCCCATTTCGCGCCCATCTCCCCCCAGTGGAGGATGAAATCTTGGGCGGCGGGGCTGAGGTCCATGAATGCGACTCGATCTGTAATTTCTCTGATGACAGAAATAACAGATATGACGATCAAGTCAATCCTGACCGGATCGCCAGTCCCGCGCCTTCTTGGCGCTGGCGTCCATCACCTCGTCATAGGGGGTCTCGGCGGTCATGCCCGACCGATCCACCCGCCAATCCCCCGCGAAGCCGGTCTTGCCAAAGGGGTTGGGGCCGTATTCGTTGGCCCCCTCTTGGCTGCGGCGGGTGGCGAGGTAGATGAAGATGATCAACCCGACCAGCGGCACAAAGGAGATCAGGATCCACCAGCCCGATTTGCCGATGTCGTGCATGCGGCGCATGGCAACGGCGATACTGGGCAAAAGGATCGCCAAGCAGAACAGAATGTTGATGACATCGCCAAGCAGCGTGGTCACGAGGTTGCCCAGAAAGCCGAACAGCACGAACCACCAGTATTCCGACCGCTGGGCGCGCCCCTGGAAATCCGCGTATTTCGAAAAAGCGGTTTTGACAGCGTCCACAAAGGTCATTTCTTTTTCCCGATCTTGGGCTCTGTGCCCTGTTTCAATCGCGCGATGTTTTCACGGTGGCGCATGCCGATCAAGACGGCCAGCGCGATCAGCAGGCCCTGCATGTCGGCGTGGTCCAGCAGGACCGCGCACATGGGCGACAGGGCGGCGGCCACAAGGGCCGCAAGCGATGATATGCGGAACAGCGCCGCCGTCACCGCCCATGTGGCACAGGCTGCAAGGCCCAGCGGGAACGACAGGGCCAGCAAGGTGCCAAGGAAGGTGGCCACGCCCTTGCCGCCCTTGAACCGCAGGTAGACCGGAAAGCAGTGGCCCAGGAACGCGGCGAAGGCGGCCAGTTGCGCCGCATCCTCGCCCACCAGCGCCCGGGCGGTCAGAACGGCGATGGCGCCTTTGCCGCTGTCCAGCACAAGCGTCAGAAGGGCGGCGAGCCTGTTGCCCGTGCGCAGGACATTGGTGGCCCCGATGTTGCCGGACCCGACCTTGCGCAGATCGCCCAGCCCGAACACTCGCGCCATGACAAGGCCAAAGGGCACGGCTCCCAGCAGATAGGCGGCCACGGCGACCGCGCCCAGAACGGGCAGGGCGGTTGTCACCTCAGGCAGCATGGGCACGCTCGAACACGGGCATGCCTTCGACGTAGGTGGCCAGTACGCGCCCCTCCATCCGGTGGCCGTCAAAGGGGGTGTTTTTCGATTTCGACTTCAGGGTGCTGCGGTCCATGACGAAGGGCGCGTTCATGTCGAACAGGACCAGATCCGCAGGCGCGCCCACGGACAGGCGCCCGCCGGGCAGGCCAAGGCGTGTTGCCGGGGCCAGCGACAGGGTGCGCCACAGGGCGGGCAGGGTCATGTGACCGCCGTGCACCAGACGCAGGGCAGCGGGCAGGAAGGTTTCCAGACCGACCGCGCCCGACGCCGCCTCCTCGAAAGGCAGGCGCTTGCTTTCCTCGTCTTGGGGGGTGTGCATGGAACACAGGATGTCGATGGTGCCATCCGCCAGCGCCTCGACGATGGCAAGGCGGTCGTCCTCGTCCCGCAGGGGGGCTTGACCTTGAAGAAGGTGCGGTAGTCATCCACGTCCAGCCCGTTGAGTGTGGCGTGGTGGATCGAGGTGGCGGCGGTGACGTCCAGCCCCTTGGCCTTGGCCGCGATCAGGGCGGGCAGGGCGCAGGCGGTGGTGATCTGGTCGGCGTGATAGCGTGCGCCCGTCATTTCCACCAGTGCCAGGTCCCGTTCCAACCCCATCCGTTCAGCCAGGGGGAGACGCCCGGCAGGCCGCGCAGGGTGGCGAATTTGCCCGAGGTCACCGCGCTGCCCCGGGACAGGCCGGGGTCCTGGGGGTGGGCGATGACCAGCGCGCCCAAGCTGCGGGCATAGGTCATGGCCCGCGACAGCACGCGTGTGTCGGTGCAGACCGCGTCGCAATCGGTGAAGGCGCGCGCGCCTGCGTCCATCAGAAATCCGATCTCGACCATCTCGCGGCCCGCGCGGCCCTTGGTCAGGGCGGCCATCTGTTCGACCCGCACGTTGGCCACGTCCCGGCCCCGGCGCAGGGCGTATTGCAGGGTTTCGGGGGTGTCGACGGCGGGGTCCGTGTCGGGGCGGCAGACCATGGTGGTCACACCGCCGGCGGCGGCGGCGGCCCCTGCGGTCTTGAAGCTTTCCTTGTGACGCTCCCCGGGCTCGCCGACCTTGACGCCCATGTCCACGATGCCCGGGGCCAGCACCTTGCCGTCGCAATCCACCACTTGGGCGGCGGTGGCGGCGACGTTGATGCCTGCGATCTCTCCGCCCTCGACCAATAGGGAGCCCAGCGTCTCGGTCCCCGCCTCGGGGTCTATCAGGCGGGCGTTGGTAAACAGCAGGCTCATGATCCGTTCCGTTCATACAGGTGGTTTTCCAGCCAGTAGACATAGGCTGTGTTGGCCACGGAATACGTGGTGCTGCCCGCCCCGCGCAAGTGCAGCGTGGCCCCGATGCGCCGGATGCGGCGGATTTGGTCGAACCGAAGGGACCACAGGAACTGGCCGTTCTTGATCTCGCCGATGCGGCGGGTGGTGATCAGGTAGGTGGAGGGCGGGCGCAGGGACGCAATCGCCACCAGCGGGATCAGCCCGATCAGGGGGCCGATGACGACTGCACTGTCCAATTGATAGGTGCCGCCCCGGATCAGCCAGACCACAAGAATGCCGCCGGGCAGGGACAGCAGCGCGATCAGGATTTCCGTGATCAGGCGCACGTGCCGATCCTCGTGCAGCAGGGTCACGGGGGCCTCGTCGGGCAAAGGCATGCGGGGCAGGTCGGTCACGCCAGCACCAGCAGGACAAGGGCCGCCGCCAGCAGCAGGGCAAGGACCATGACCCACGCAGGGGCCTTCCGCGTTCGACTGCGCTGCGCGGTTGCTTGCGGCGCGGGTGTCAGGTCCACGGGCGGTGCGGTCCTTGGCGTGGTATCGGCGTGTGCGGGCAGGACGCTGGCGATGTGGCGCAGATTCGGGTCGGGGGTCAGGGTGACAGGGGCCCGACCAACGGCGGCGGGGGTCAGGACGATGACGTATCCGCCAAGGGCGTCGAGCTTGGCCGCTATCGGGGCAAGGGTGTCGTGGGGAATGTCGTAGGCCTCGGACAGGTAGGTGCGCAGGCCGATCGCCTCAATATCCGCGATGGCGAAGACCTCTGTCTGGGTGTCGTCCAGGGCTTGGTGCCCGAACAGGTCGGGCAGGTTGGTCGCGGTGTCCGGGTCGCGCAACTGGGTCAGAAAGGACCGGGTCCGCACATCCACACCGTCACTGACGGCAAAGATATGGATGCGAGGGTCGTGCGCGGGCAGATCCAAGTTCACGAGGTCACACCATCACGCCCCGGGCGGCCTGTTGTTCGGCGCGGGCCGAAATCAGGTTTTGCGCCAGCAGGTCCATGGCGGCCATGCGCACGGCCACGCCCATCTCCACCTGTTCCTGAATGACCGAACGGTTGATGTCATCGGCCAGAACGCCGTCGATTTCCACGCCCCGGTTCATGGGGCCGGGGTGCATGATGATGGCGTCGTCTTTGGCGTGAGAGAGTTTCTCGGCATCAAGGCCGTAGCGGTGATAGTATTCCCGTTCCGACGGGATGAACCCGCCGTCCATACGTTCGCGTTGCAGGCGCAGCATCATGACCACATCCGCGCCCTCCAGGCCCTTGCGCATGTCGTCGTACACCTCGACCCCGAAGTCGGCCACGCCGCTGGGCATCAGGGTGGGTGGCCCCACGAGGCGCACGCGGTTTTCCATCTTGCCCAAGAGGATCAGGTTGGACCGGGCCACGCGGCTGTGGGCGATATCGCCGCAAATGGCGATGGTCAGGCGGTGCAGGCGGCCCTTGGCCCGGCGGATGGTCAGGGCATCCAGCAGGGCCTGGGTCGGGTGTTCATGCCGCCCGTCGCCCGCATTCAGCACCGCGCAGTTCACCTTTTCCGCCAGCAGGTTCACCGCGCCGGAATGGGGGTGGCGCACGACCAACAGGTCCGGGTGCATGGCGTTCAGGGTCAGGGCGGTGTCGATCAACGTCTCACCCTTTTTGATCGAACTGGCCTGCATTGCCATGTTCATCACATCCGCGCCCAGACGCTTGCCCGCCAGTTCGAAGCTGGCTTGGGTGCGGGTGGAGTTCTCGAAGAACATGTTGATCTGGGTCAGCCCCGCCAGCGCGTCCCCGTGTTTGTGCGCCCCCCGGCCCCGGTCTGCATAGCGGTCGGCGAGATCCAGAAGCGTTGTGATTTCAGTGGGGTGCAGGGGTTCGATCCCCAAAAGGTGTTTCTGACGGAACATGGTATCCCCTTTGGTTGCGTCTTGCTTATAGGCGGGCGTGGGCCTGTGGTTCAATGGGATTGCGCTGCCTGTCGGCATCGCCTTGCTGGGGGAGGCTTTGCCTCCCCCAGACCCCCTCCAGGGGTATTTGTGACCCAATGAAGGGCGCGGTTTTCGCTAGTGAAGGTTGGACGCGCGGAGTACGTTGGGCGCATGGAGTCGGTGGAGCATATGGAACCTTGGGTCGCGCGCGCCTTGCTGGAATGGCAGGTTGAAATGGGTGTGACGGATGCGATTGCTTCGGCTCCTGTGGATCGCTACGCCTTGGCGGTGAAGCCCAAGCCCGCGCCTGTGGTCAAGGAAGCGCCTGCGCCTGAAGAATTTGTGCAAGTTGATCCCGTGGCCGAGGCGCGCGAGGTTGCCGCCCGGGCCGGATCCTTGGAGCAGTTGGCGGCGGGTCAGGCGGCGTTCACCCATTGCGGGTTGAAGGCCGGAGCGCGGAACTTTGTGTTTTCGGATGGGCAGGTGGGCGCGCGCGTGATGATCGTGGGCGAGGCCCCGGGCCGGGACGAGGACCAGCAGGGCAAGCCCTTTGTGGGTCAGGCCGGGCAGCTGTTGGACAAGATGCTGGCGGCCATCGACATGGGGCGGGCCCATGCCGATATCGCGCGGGCTGTCTACATCACCAACATCCTGCCGTGGCGCCCCCTCAGAACCGCGATCCAGAGGCCGCCGAGATCGCCATGATGCTGCCGTTTGTGCAGCGCCACGTGGACCTTGCCCAGCCGGATTTTGTGATCCTGATGGGCAACATCGCCTGCCGGGCTGCCCTTGGCAAAGCCGGGATCACGCGGCTGCGGGGCAGATGGACCGAAGCCTTCGGACGCCCGGCCCTGCCTATGTTCCACCCGGCCTACCTGTTGCGGCAACCCCATGCAAAGCGGGACGCTTGGGCCGATTTGTTAACCCTGAACGCGAGGTTGAAGACATGAGCCGGATTGACGAAACACTCGATTTTGTACCGGTGCGGATTGCGGTGTTGACGGTGTCGGACACGCGCGGGCTGGATCAGGATCGGTCGGGCGACGTGCTGGTGGGGCGGATTGCGGACGCAGGCCACACCCTGGCCGCGCGCATGATCCTGCCCGATGAGCGGGACCAGATCGCAGGCCAGTTGCGCGCATGGGCGGCGGATCCGACGATTGACGTTGTGATCTCCACGGGCGGTACGGGGCTGACCGGGCGGGACGTTACGGTCGAGGCGCACCGGGACGTCTACGAGAAGGAGATCGACGCCTTCGGCACGGTGTTCACCATTGTGTCGATGCAGAAGATCGGGACCTCGGCCATCCAAAGTCGCGCCACGGGCGGGGTTGCCAACGGCACCTACATGTTTGCCCTGCCCGGCAGTCCGGGGGCCTGCAAGGATGCGTGGGACGAGATTTTGGGCAAGCAGCTCGATTTTCGGCACCGCCCCTGCAATTTTGTCGAAATTTTGCCCCGTCTGGACGAACATCTGCGACGGAAATAGATCACGGGTCCGTGTAAGCTTTGGATTCCGCGGCGCGCGGCTTACCTTATAGAGACTAAATCGCGGAGGCTTCCCATGCGTTTTCTCGGTCGCAGTTTGATTGGCCTGTTCCTTTTGTCCCTGACACTGGGTCTGTTCACCTTTGCCGGAGCCACGGTGTACGGCGCGTTGCAGGAACGTTGGGCCAAAGAGGATCGGCAGCGCCCGGCCCGGGAACGGGTGTTCGCGGTCAACGTCATCACGGCGGACCCGGGCACTGTGACCCCCGAATTGCAGGTCTTTGGCGAGGTGCGCGCGGCCCGGGTGCTGGAGTTGCGCGCGCCGGTGTCGGGCACAGTGGTCGAGGTTGCGGATGGGTTTGAGGAAGGGGGCGCGGTCACCTCTGGTCAGATGTTGCTGCGTATTGATCCGGCCGAGGCACAGGCGGCTGTGGCCACGGCGCGAAACGATTTGAACGAGGCTGTAGCCGACGCGCGGGATGCGGAACGGGCCTTGGCCTTGGCCACCGAAGAACTGGCGGCCGCCCAAGCGCAGGCCGACCTGCGGGCACAATCCCTGACCCGCCAGCGCGACCTTGCGGAGCGTGGGGTCGGCTCTGTCGCGGCGGTCGAGGCTGCGGAACTGGCGGCGGCGGCAGCCCAGCAAGCCATTCTGACGCGCAAGCAGGCCATCGCAAGTGCGGAGGCGCGGATTGACCAAGCCGTCACGGCCATGGAGCGTCGCCGCATCGCCCTGACCGAGGCGGAGCGGGAGCTGGCGCAGACCACCGTCTACGCCGATTTTGCGGGGACGCTGTCCGATACCTCCGTCACCTTGGGCGGGCTTGTCACCGCCAACGAACAGATCGCGCGCATCATCGACCCGACGGACCTGGAGGTTGCCCTGCGCCTGTCCACCGCGCAGCACGCGCGGTTGCTGGACGACGGCGGCAGCCTGCGTGACGCGCCCCTGACGATCGCGTTGGATGTGCTTGGGCTGGACGTGACCACCACTGGGACGCTGACGCGCGAGGCGGCGTCCGTGGGCGAGGGGCAGACCGGGCGTTTGGTCTTTGCCAGTCTTGATGCCCCGCGCGGCTTCCGCCCCGGGGATTTTGTCGAGGTCCGGATCGAGGAACCTGCCTTGCCGTTCGCTGTCCGCCTGCCTGCCACCGCCCTGTCGGCGCAGTCCCAGGTGCTGGTGCTGGGCGAGGATGAACGGCTGGAAGAGCTGCCCGTGACCCTGTTGCGCCGCCAAGGCGACGATGTGCTGGTCCGGTCCCGCGCCCTTGCGGGGCGCGATGTGGTCGCTGAACGCACGCCTCTGCTGGGGGCTGGCATCAAGGTCCGCCCCCTGCGTCCCGGTGCGGCCGCCGGTGACGCGGAGGACGCGGCTCCGACCACCATCGCGCTGGATCCTGAACGCCGCGCCCGCATCATCGCCTATGTCGAGGCCAACACCTTTATCCCCGATGACGTGAAACAGCGCATGCTGGGCCGTCTGGCCCAAGACGAGGTGCCGGTGTCCATGGTCGAACGGATCGAAGCCCGGATGGGGAGCTGACACGTGGGTATCATCAGCTATTTCACCCGTCACCGGACGCTGGCCAACCTGCTGCTGCTGATCCTGATTGCCAGCGGCTTTCTGGCCCTGCCCAATATGCGGGCGCAGTTCTTTCCAGATGTGATCGTGGAAAACGTCACCGTCAATGTTGGCTGGGACGGGGCGGGGGCCGAGGATGTGGACAGCGGCATCGTCAACGTGCTGGAACCAGCGCTATTGGCCGTCGAAGGTGTGACCGAGACCGAGGCGACCAGCCGCGAAGGCAGCGCCACCATCACACTGGATTTCGAGCCGGGCTGGGACATGTCCCGCGCCGCCGACGATGTGCAACAGGCTGTGGACCAAGTCACGGGCCTGCCGGACGAGGTCGACGACCCCGAGGTGCGGCGCGGCGCATGGCGGGACCGGGTCACGGACGTGGTGGTCACGGGGCCGGTGGGCGTGGACCAACTGGCGCGCTTTACTGATGAATTTGTCACACGGCTGTTTGCCGAAGGGGTCACGCGCACCACCATTCGCGGCATCGCGGCACCCGAGGTGATTGTCGAAGTATCCACCGCCAGCCTGATCCGTAACGACGTGACCCTGTCCGAGATTGCGCAGGCCATCGGCGCAGAGGCGGAGGCGGATCCCGCAGGGGATGTATCCGGCGCAAATGCGCGCGTCCGCACGGGGGTCGAGAAACGATCCGTGGCCGAAGTCGCGGGCGTTGTGATACGGCGCGGGGCGGACGGGGACGCCCTGACCGTGGGGGACGTGGCCATCGTACGCTCCGAAGGGGTGGACCGCGAGCGCGCCTATTTCGTGGAGGCCAACAACGCGATCTCGATCCGGGTGGACCGATCCGCCGCAGGTGACGCCATCGGCATCCAGGAAACGGTCGAAGAGGTCGCGGCAGAGATGCAGCTGGGCCTGCCCGAGGGCACACAGATCCAGCTGATCCGCACCCGGTCCGAGGCGATCACGGGCCGGATCGGTATTCTGGTCGAAAACGCGCTCTACGGTTTGGCGTTGGTGGTTGGCTTGCTGTTTTTATTCCTGAACGCCCGCACGGCGTTCTGGGTGGCGGCGGGTATCCCGGCGGCGCTGATGGCGGCGATTGCGTTGATGTATGCGGCGGGCCTGACGATCAATATGATTTCATTGTTTGCGCTGATCATCACGTTGGGCATCGTGGTGGATGACGCCATTGTGGTGGGCGAACATGCGGATTTCCGGCACCGACGCTTGGGCGAAGACCCTGTGACGGCGGCGGAAAACGCGGCCAAGCGTATGGCCCTGCCCGTATTTTCCGCCACCCTGACCACCGTGATTGCGTTTTTCGGATTGGTGGCCGTGGGGGGGCGCTTCGGTGATTTGATTGCGGATATCCCCTTCACTGTGATCGTGGTCCTGATTGCCAGCCTTGTGGAATGTTTCCTGATCCTGCCCAACCACATGGCCCATGCGCTGGCCCATTCGGCCAAGGAACACTGGTACGACTGGCCCTCACGCACCTTCAACAAGGGGTTCCGCTGGGTCCGCGAAACCCTGTTCCGCCCCCTGATGCAGATCGTGGTCAAGGCGCGCTATCCGGTGATTGCGGGCATTGTGGTCCTGCTGTCCCTACAGGCCGCGAACTTTATCCGGGGCGACGTGCAGTGGCGCTTTTTCAACGCGCCCGAGCGTGGGTCAGTGACGGGCAACTTCGCCATGGTGGAGGGGGCCAGCCGCGCCGACAGCATCGAGATGATGCGCGAGATGCAGCGCGCCACGGAGGCCCTGGCCGCACGCTACGAAGAGGAGTTTGGCCGCAACCCGCTGGCCTTTGTGCTGGCGGAAATCGGGGGCAATTCAGGCCGCGCGCTGGACAGTGCCGCCGATAAGGATGGCGACCTTTTGGGGGCCATCTCTATCGAGTTGATCGACGCCGACCTGCGCCCCTATTCCAGTTTCCAGTTCGTGGGCGAATTGCAGGACGAGGTGCAGCGTCACCCCCTGCTAGAGGAAATCTCGTTCCGGGGGTGGCGGTCCGGGCCCGGCGGCGATGCCCTGTCGGTGGAGTTTTACGGCGCCGACAGCGCCACGCTGAAACAGGCCGCCGAGGCGCTGAAGACCGAAGTCGCGCAGTTTGGCGAAGTCTCGGCGGTACAGGACAACCTGCCTTACGACAAGGACGAACTGATACTGGAGCTGACGGCGACAGGGGAACGTCTGGGCTTTGACATCGACAGTCTGGGGCGCGAGTTGCGCAACCGTCTGGGCGGGATCGAGGCTGCGACCTTCCCCGTGGGGCCGCGTACGGGCACCATCCGGGTCGAACTGCCAGAGGCAGAGCTGACAGCCGATTTCCTTGACCGCACTTTGATCCGTGCGGAAAACGGCACCTATGTGCCTTTGGCCGATATCGTGACAAGTCAGACCCGGTCGGGCTTTGGCACGATCCGGCGGGACAATGGGCTTCGGGTGGTCACAGTGACCGGCGACATTTCAGAGGATGACCCGGCCCGCGCCACCCAGATCATTCAGATCCTTGAAACGGAAATCCTGCCGCGCATTGCTGCCGAAAACCAAGTGGCGTTTCAGCTTGGCGGTTTGGCAGAACAGGAGGAGGAATTCCTCTCCGACGCCCTGCTTGGGTTCCTTTTGTGTCTGCTGGGCATCTACCTCGTACTGTCATGGATTTTCGCCAGTTGGACCCGGCCCATGGTGGTCATGGCCATCATTCCCTTCGGCTTGATCGGGGCGGTCTACGGGCACATCGCGTGGGACGTGCCTTTGTCGATCTTCTCGATCGTGGGGCTGATCGGAATGACCGGGATCATCATCAACGACTCCATCGTGCTGGTGACCACGGTGGATGAATATTCCGAGGACCGGGCGCTTGTGCCAGCCATCGTGGACGCGGCATGTGACCGGTTGCGGCCTGTGTTGCTGACGACGTTGACGACGGTTCTGGGTCTTATGCCCCTGCTTTACGAGACATCAGCCCAAGCGCAGTTCCTGCGGCCCACTGTGATCACCCTGTCCTACGGGCTGGGCTTTGGCATGGTGCTGGTTCTGTTGCTGGTGCCTGCGCTGCTGGCGGTGGGGTTTGACATGCAGAGACAGACAAAGGCGTTTCGCCGTGCGCTGCGCTTGCCCGCACGCGGGACGGGGCGCGGCTTTGGCATTGCGTCTTACGCTGTCGCAGCGCTGATTGCGGTTTGGGGGGCGCTGACCATGGGGCTGTGGCTGGCAGAGGGGGCATTGCCCGCACCTCTTGCCAACGTCCTGCCGATGGAGGTCGCAAGCACGGGCCAAGTGCTTGGCCTGTTCGTCGGGGGCGCGGCCACCATAGCGTTGACGGCTTATGTCTTGGGCGGGTTGACGATGATCCGGCGGCGTGCGGCCTAGCGGGCGCAGCCTTGGTATTCAACGGCGCGGTTGCCGCTGATCACGGTGAAACGCAGGGCGTCCCGGTCAATGGACAGGGCGCTGCCTTGGGGGACCATAAATTCGGTTCGGGTGGACAGGGTCGCACCCTCGCGGCGTACGTCGGTGTCGGTGATCCACAACCTCTCCGCCGCGCGCGCCATTTCCACGGCAACGTAGGGGGCGTTCCCGCGTGGTGCGGGCACCTGTGCGTTCAGCATCAGCCCCTCGTCACTGGGCCGGATGGAGCAGCGCACTAGGCCACGGCCGGGGCGCGGTTGGTTCGCCATCTGGGCCTTGATCGCCGCATCCACTGCGCCACCGGGATGCAGCACGGCATCTACCTTCAAGCGTGCGGGCAGGCAGATTGTCTCGCACACTCCAATATCCAAGGTTCCGCGCAGCCGGATCGGTCCGGCGCTGGTGGCCTGCAAGGTCAGGGGCAGGATGAAGTCGGTGTCGTAGCCCAAAGACGGCTCTCCGGCGGTGAGCACGACGCGCGGGGTAGGCCAGTGGTGCGCAATGCCGCTGAGGTTGCGAGAGCTTCGCCAGTCGAACTTTGGTGCAATGCCCGTGGCCCCAGGACTGCGCCAATAGGTCTTCCATCCCGGGGCGAGCGTGAACTTCAGTGCCGTGACATGGCGCGCACCATCCCGCCAGCCGGACAGTACCTGCACGGATATCACCTCGTCCACACTGGCCCATTGGATCTGGGCCGCGACGGGCAGGGGGGCGATCAAGGCCAATATCAGGGCTATTATGCGCATGGATTAGGCATAGCCCCCCGCGTTCCACGGGAAAAGACACGATCCGCGCGCGAAATCACACACAACCGTGAGCGGCGCGCGCTTTCCCCTATTGCGCGTGAGAAATAGACAGTACAACTGTCAACTGTGAGAGACACTTTGGCAAATAACCTGACTGGCAAATTGCTGATTGCCATGCCCTGCGTGACTGACCCCCACTTTCAGCGCAGCGTGATCTACCTGTGTGCCCATTCAAATACCGGGGCCATGGGACTGGTCGTAAATCACCGCGCCACTGGGGTCAGCGTGATGGATTTTCTCAAATCCATGTCCTTGGACCCCACGAACCTGTACAATCGTACGGTGCATGTGGGCGGCCCAATGGAGCCCGAGCGCGGCTTTGTCCTTCATTCGCCAGAGTATGACGCAGGCGCGGCCACGCTGAAGATCAATCGCGGGTTCTCGATGACCACCACGGATGAGGTGCTAGAGGATTTGGCCGCAGGTGTCGGGCCAAAGCGTTGGCTGATCACCTTGGGCTATGCCGGTTGGAAGGCGGGCCGTCTGGAGGCCGAGATCATGGAAAATATGTGGCTGACCCTGCAACCGGGGCCGGGACTGGTGTTTTCCGAGCGTGACAGTGCAAAATGGACAGATGCCCTGAACCTGCTGGGCGTTACGCCAGAGATGTTGTCAGGGGCGGCAGGTCACGCCTAGGTCCAGCGATCCAGTGCGGCTTCGTCCTCGTCGCGGGCGGCGACCCAACCTTCGCCCTTGCCTGTGGCTTCTTTTTCCAGAAGGGTGCGCGGGATTTCAGGTAATCCATCAGGAATTCGGCAGCAGCAAAGGCATCCGCCCGGTGGCGTGACGCAGTGGCGACCATCATGATCTGATCCTGTGCGTGCAGCCTTCCGTACCGGTGGATCACTAAAACGTCCGACAGAGACCACTTTTGCTGTGCCTGTTCCGCGATTTGGGTCAGGGCGCGTTCGGTCATGCCGGGGTAGTGCTCGATCTCCATGACCGACAGGCCGTCGGCCACATCGCGTACCATGCCTTGAAAGGTGACAATCGCGCCGGTGTCCGGGGTCTTGCCGAACTGCGCCAGCTCGGCCCCCAGATCAAAGTCTGCCTCTTGCACAAGAATCCGCATCAGCCACCTGTCATGGGCGGAAAGAAGGCGACCTCGCGGGCACCGGCCAGCGGGGTATCGAGGTCCACAAGGTCCTGATCCACGGCCGCGCGGATCGCAGACATATCCGCAAAGGCCACGGCATATCGTTCCTCGCGGGCGCGCAACTCCTCCAGAAGGTCGGCTACGGTTGCGGCTTCGGTCTCGACCACCTCGCGGGGCAAGCCGATCCGTTCCCGGACCCATGCGAAATAAAGCACGTCGATCTTCATGTTTCCCTCAAAAATGGTAGCGCCTTGCGGAAGTAGTCGAACCCCGTGATGGCGGTCAAAGCGGCGGCAACCCACAACAGCCCCGTGCCCAGCCACCACGTCACCTCGGCCCCTTGCAGGTTCCACAGCAGGCCAATGTCGTCGGGAATCGCGCCGTTGATGATACCGTCCACCGTCGCCTGATCCATGCCGATCGTCATGTCGAGGGCGTTGTGCTGAAACACGCCGGTGGCGAACAGGACAGCGATGGCGACCATCTGGGCGGTGGTTTTCCACTTAGCTAGTTTGGTGACGGCCAATGTGCCTGCCGTGTCGCCGAGAAACTCGCGCAACCCGCTGACAAAAACCTCGCGGAACAGGATGATCGTCGCGGGCAACAGGATCCAGGGGTTCATGCCCGAAAACCCGGTGATGACGCACAGGGCAATGACCACCATCGCCTTGTCCGCGATGGGGTCCAGCATGGCGCCGAATTTCGATTCCTGTTTCCACGTGCGCGCAAGATAGCCGTCCAGCCAATCGGTCAGGGCGGCGGATACGAACAGGATCAGGGCGAACCAGTCGGCATAGGGCCGGGCGAAGTACAAGAACATCACCGCAACGCCGGGGGCCGCGATCAGGCGCAGCAAGGTCAGGACATTTGGGATCGTCATGGGCATGGCTTGTGATACCACCCTTTGCCCCGGGAACAATCCCGATTAGCGGTTTGAAGGGGATGCCGCCCGAAATGCCCGCGCTATGAGGGGGGAAAGGCAGCCTCCAGCGCGATTTCCACCATGTCCGAGAAGGACGTCTGCCGCGCCTCTGGGGACATTTCCTCGCGGGTGATCAGGTGGTCTGACACGGTCAGAACCGACATCGCCCGCACCTTGTGCCGTGCGGCGAGGATGTAAAGCTCGGCCGTTTCCATTTCGACCGCAAGGATGCCGTGGCGGGTCATCACCTCGTTCAGGTCCGGGCGTTCGTCGTAGAAGGTGTCCGACGAATAGATGCCGCCCACGTGGATGGTGCTGTCCTTGGATTGTGCGGCTTTGTAGGCGGCGGACAGCAGGTGGAAATCTGCACAGGGCGCAAAGTTGAGCTCCTTGAAGATCGACGAGGATGGCGTTGCGATTGTCGTCGCCGTTTGCGCCAGGATCACGTCGCGCAGGTTGACGTGTTCCTGCATCGCCCCGGTGGAGCCAATGCGGATCAGCGTCTTGGCGCCGTACTCTTTGATCAATTCGTTGGCGTAGATCGACAGGCTGGGCATGCCCATGCCCGACCCGTGGATCGTGACCGGGTTCCCACGCCACGTGCCCGTATAGCCCAGCATCCCGCGCACGTTGTTGACCAACTTGGGATCGTCTAGAAACGTCTCGGCCGCCCATTTGGCGCGCAAAGGGTCGCCGGGCATCAAGACAGTTTCCGCTATTTCACCGGGTTGGGCGTGGATATGGGGGGTCATGGCAGGGTCCTGTCAGTTGCGATCATGGAAATAGTCGTGGATGGTTTCGGCCAGTGCGCCGCTGATCCCGTCAACGGCGCGCAGGTCGGCCAGTCCCGCGCGGGCCACGGCCTTGGCGGAACCGAAGTGGGCCAGCAATGCCCGTTTGCGCCCCGGACCCACGCCCGGCACATCGTCCAATGGATTCTTGGTGAAGGATTTCGCGCGTTTGGCCCGGTGGGTGCCAATGGCAAATCGGTGCGCTTCGTCCCGCAGACGTTGCACAAAATACAGGACCGGGTCGTTGTGTTTCAGGGCAAAGGGCCGCGCGCCGGGGCGGTAGAATTCTTCCTTGCCGGCGTCGCGGTCGATGCCTTTGGCCACGCCGATAAAGGGCACATCGTCCACGCCCAGCTCGCCCATGATCTCTTCCACTGCGCTGATTTGGCCTGCGCCGCCGTCGATCAGCAACAGGTCTGGCCAGGCGTCGGTCTGGCGGTCGGGGTCCTCTTTGAGCAAGCGTTTGAAGCGGCGGGTCAGCACCTCTTTCATCATGCCAAAGTCATCGCCGGGCGTGATCTCGTCGCCCTTTATGTTGAACTTGCGGTACTGGGATTTCATCAACCCATCTGGACCGGACACAATCATCCCGCCCACCGCGTTGGTGCCCTGAATGTGCGAGTTGTCGTAAACCTCGATTCGTTGGGGCGGGGCGTCCAGATCAAAGGCCTCGGCCAACCCGCGCAGCAGTTTGCCTTGGGTCGCAGCCTCTGACATCTTGCGGGCCAGACTTTCCCGGGCGTTCCGCGTGGCCCCGGCCACAAGGTCAACCTTTTCGCCGCGTTGGGGCACCAAGATCTCGACCTTGCGACCGGCCTTTTCCGACAAGGCTTGGGCCAGCAGATCGCTGTCCTGCACGTCATGGGACAGGATCAACTGACGCGGCACGTCCTTGGTGCTGTAGAATTGGCCCAAGAAAGCCTGCATCACCTCGGTCTCGGACACCTCTGCCCCGACGCGCGGGTAGAAGTCCTTGTTGCCCCAGTTCTGATTGGCGCGGATGAAGAACACCTGTACGCACGCCTGCCCGTGTTCCATGTGCAGGCCCACGATATCCGCCTCCTTCACGCCGCGCGGGTTAATGCCCTGCACAGACTGCACATTCGTCAGCGCGCGGATGCGGTCGCGCAGGGCGGCGGCGCGCTCGAACTCCATATCTGCGCTGGCCTGTTCCATTTGCGCGGCGAGGGTTTCTTGGATTTCGGTCGAATTGCCCGCAAGAAACTGTTCGGCGTCCTTGACGGTCTTGGCGTAATCCTCGGCGCTGATTTTGCCGACGCAGGGGGCGCTGCACCGTTTGATCTGATACAGCAGGCAGGGCCGCGTGCGTGTCTCGTACATGCTGTCCGAACAATTGCGCAGCAGGAACACCTTTTGCAGCTGGTTCAGGGTGCGGTTCACCGCGCCCGCGCTGGCGAAGGGTCCAAAGTATGTGCCCTTTTCGCTTTTCTTGCCGCGATGTTTCTTGATTTGCGGAAAGGCGTGGTTCTTGCCGATCAGGATATTCGGAAAGCTTTTGTCGTCCCGCAACAGCACGTTGTACCGGGGTTTTAGCTGTTTGATCAGGTTCTGTTCCAGCAGCAACGCTTCGGTTTCCGTGCGCGTGGTCAGGAACATCATGCTGGCGGTTTCGCGGATCATCCGCGCAATACGGCCAGAGTGGCCGTTCGGATTGGCGTAATTCGCCACCCGTTTCTTCAGGCTCTTGGCCTTGCCGACGTACAGCACCCGGCTTTCGCTATCCAACATCCGGTACACGCCGGGCGAGCCATCCAGCGTTTTCACATAGGCCGCGATCAGGTCGTGGCCGGTCAGCGGAGCGGTTTCAGTCATAGGGCGATTCCTTGCATTGGCTGCAATGATACGATCCTTGGCGCAAGTGTGAAGCTATCCACGTATTCTGTGGATAAGTCTGGGGGGCGTATGACAACCCCTTTGGAATCCCGAGGCTTTTTTACTTTTCTGTTACAATGCTTAATTTATGGGCATTATACTAACCTTCTGAAATTAATAATAAAAATAAATAAATTCTCGCAACACGCTGAATTTACGTATGATTTTCACGCTTATGTGAACGTCATGCGCCCCGGTGGACAATATGGCGCGCTACTCCACCCCAAGGACATCAGGGGTCTGCCAGGCCAGGTGTTGTCCGCCGTCGATACACAGAAGCTGCCCTGTCACCGCAGGGGCGTTTAGCAGATACTGCAGCGCGCCGGTGATATCGTCCACATTGGCCCCCCGCCCAAGTACGGTTGCAGCGCGCTGCTTGGCAAAGTGTTCCGCTGATTGCCGCCCGCCTTGCAGGGTGGGGCCCGGGCCAATGCCGTTCACCCTGATATCAGGTGCCAGCGCCTGCGCTGCGGTCTGGGTGAACGCCCAAAGGCCCATCTTGGCGATGGTGTAGGTCATGAATTCCGGCGTCAGTTTGCGCACGCGTTGGTCAATCATATTGACGACAAGGCCGCTTGCGATGGGCTCGCCTGCCGCATCCGTGGCGCCTGTCGGGCATTGGGCTGCAAAGGCTTGGGTCAGCATGACCGGACCGCGCAAGTTGGAATTTACATGCCGGTCCCAGCTGTCCCGGCTCGCGGTTTGCAGGGTGTCGTATTCGAATATTGACGCGTTGTTGATCAAGCACGTAAGCGGCCCGCCAAGCGCTTGCGCCGCGCGTGGAACGAGGGCCTCCATCTCATCGAGATCCAGCAGGTCTGCTTGGATGATCTCGGCCCGCTGCCCTGCAGCACGGACCCGTGCCGCCGTAGCCTCTGCCCCCTCGGCGGAAGATGCGTAGTGCACCGCGACGTCAAACCCCTCGGCCGCCAGTGTTTCCGCCATGGAAGCGCCCAAGCGCGCCCCGGCGCCGGTCACAAGTGCACGTTTTTGCATCGTAGTCTCCTCAGAACAGGAGGAACAGGTAGGCCGCATAAAGCCCCGTCAACACCACGCCCCATGTCCGGGTGATATCTTGTTTGAAAAACACAAACGGGATCAGCAACAGCGATGCGCCCAGCATGATCCAAAGGTCGAACGTCAGGAACGAAGGCGCCACAGGGATCGGGCCAACGAATGCCGCGACACCGATGATGCCCAGCAGGTTGAACATGTTGGATCCGATCACGTTGCCCAAAGCCACATCGGCGTGGCGGCGCAGGGCCGCCATGACGGTCGTGGCGAGTTCGGGCAGCGATGTGCCAATGGCGACCAATGTCAGGCCGATGATCTCGTCACTTATGCCGAACTCTTCGGCTATGAAGGTCGCGCTGTCCACCAATAGGTTCGCCCCAAACGGCAGGCCGATCAGCCCCACCACAATATAAAGAATGATGCGCCACCATGGCAGATCTGGGTCTGCGCCCTCCACCTCTTCTTCATCATTCGCGGCGCTCATATGGCGGCGAGCATCAAGGGCGGACCACGTCAGGATGACAGCCAGTGCGACCAATAAAATGGCGCCGTGCCACCAGATGAACACGCCGGTAAAACACAATCCGATGAATAAGACCGTGCCCAACATCATCAGGACGAAGTCCCGGTGTGTCTGGCATTTCGACGTCTCAAGGGTTGCAAGTATGGCCGGGATGCCAAGCACTAATAGCACGTTGGCGGTGTTTGACCCGACCACGTTGCCAAGGGCCAAACCAGGCACACCGTCCAGAATGGCTTGGACCGAAATCAAGAGTTCCGGCGCAGAGGTGCCAAAAGCAACGATCGTCAGGCTGACAATCAACGCGGGCAGACCCAAGCGCAACGCCAAGTTCACGGCCCCTTTGACAAGCGTGTCACCGGCAACCAGAAGGATCACCAAACCCAAAATGACTGTCACAATCGCAAATGCCATGGTTACTTCATCCTTTGGATTTGCTGTTTTTGCAGGGGCACGGGGATGCGCCGACCTTTGGCGCACCGCAAGCGCGGCAACGGCCACGCCCCAGTCGCTTGGGGTTGATTGCACCGATTCCCGGCAGGCGCAGGCGACCGAACATCGCCAGGATGGCCATGCCGATCAAGAAAAACGTAATGATCTTGAGCAGCATCGACTACAGGCCAAACCGAGCCCAATGGGCGCGATCCTCGATGGATGCCAAGACAGCGCCACCAGCCTGCGCCCCGAGCCTTTGCAACAGTGGACGTTTCTGGCCATGGCGGATGAATTTGACCTTATCGCCGTAAAGGTCGCGCATGACGTCCTCAAGGTGACCCACTCCGTCCACCAGCCCGACCTCAATCGCTTTGCGCCCCACCCAGATTTCACCAGTGAACAAGTCACGATCATCGCTAAGCCGTGTGCCGCGTGTGTCTTTCACATGTTGAATGAAACTATCGTGGATTTGACCCTGCAGGGATTTCAGACGCTCGATGTCTTCTGCGCGTTCTGGGCGGAATGGGTCCAGCATGGATTTGTCTTTGCCCGCCGTATGTACCCTGCGTTCTACCCCTTGGCGCGCCAGAAATTCATGAAACCCGAACGACGCTGAGATGACACCGATGGAACCGACGATAGAACTCTCATCCACATAAATGTCGTCGGCGGCGCAGGCCAACCAGTAACCACCGGACGCGGCCACATCTTCGACAAAGGCGTGCACCGGGACATCGTGTTCCTTCGCCAAACGGCGAATATGCCGACCGATCAGCGCGCTTTGGACCGGGGATCCCCCAGGGCTGTTGATGGCCAGCGCGACGGCCTTGGGTTTACCCTTTGTGAACGCCCGTTCCAAAAGGGGACGCAGAGCGGCGCCGGACAACCCGCCGCGGCCACCCGAGGCGATCACGCCCTGCAAACGAATGACGGCCACAGTGGGCGGCGTTTTGACAAAGGGGATCCAGCGTTTCATGCACAGGATGTAGAGTGATCAAAGGAGCGGAACAAGACGCGCGCGGGGTTATTCTGGCGCAACGGGGCTAGCGCACAATAAAATCGGCATGCAGCGCTCCGGCCGCTTTGATGGATTTGAGGATGTCGATCATATCGCGTGGGGATACGCCAAGGGCATTGAGACCTGCGATCACCTCCGACAGGTTTGCGCCTTCGCGAATTTCGGCCAAACCGATGCCTTCTTCTTCGTCCAAGGCGACATCCGTGCGTGGGACGACAATCGTTTCGCCATCGGCAAAGGGGTTTGGTTGCACCACAATCGGTTGTTCTTGGATGCGCAGGGTCAGATTGCCTTGGCTGACGGCGACGCGACTGATGCGAACGTCTTCGCCCATGACGATGGTGCCGGACCGTTGATCCACCACAACGCGCGCCCTTTGCTCGGGTTCGACACGAATGTTTTCCACGATGGACAAGGCATGGGCAGGCGAGGGTTGCCGCGTGCGCGCGATATCCAGCACGACCGTGCCCGCATCCAGCATGCGTGCGCTGCTGCGAAACTGGCTGTTGATGGCGCTTTCTATCCGCCGGGCCGTTGTGAAATCGGGCGACCTCAGTGCAAGGCGCAGTTGGGTCATGCCGGCAAAATCAAACGCCACTTCCCGTTCGACCCGCGCGCCGGAAGGGATCATGCCCGATGTCGGCACGCCTTGTGTCACCCGCGCTCCATCCCCTTCGGCCGTGGCACCGCCCGCGATAATGGTGCCTTGGGCGACCGCGTAGATCTGTCCGTCCGCTGCGGTCAAAGGGGTCATGATCAGTGTGCCGCCCAGTAGGCTGTCGGCGTCACCAATGGCCGACGCGGTGATGTCAATGCGGCTGCCGGACCGTGCAAAGGGCGGCAGACTTGCCGTGACGATCACGGCCGCCACGTTGCGCGGGCGAAACTGTTCTCCGGTGACGTTGACGCCGAGACGTTCCAGAATGCTGGTCATGATCTCTTCGGTAAAAGGGGCGTTGCGCAGGCCGTCCCCGGTGCCGTTGAGCCCAACAACCAAGCCGTATCCGATCAGGTCGTTCCCGCGGACCCCGTCGAATTCCACCAGGTCCTTGATCCGGATTGGATTGGCGGCAGCGCTGCTGATCGAGAAAAGAACCGCAAAGGTCAAAAGCCATTTTATCATCTTAGGAAATCCGTCAGTTTGAGGTTCGCGACACGGCTGGTGATCACATAGAGGGCTTCCAACTGGGTGCTGATTTGCTGCAACTCGGTCGCCGTTTGAAAAGGGTCGGCGGACAGCAAATCTGCGCGGGTTATATCCAGGGCTGTGCTTTCGCTGCGCAAGTTGGTCCCAATCCGGTCAATTAGTTCCTGAGAGCTGCCAACGCTGGCCTGCAACTGCAGAAACTGGTTGCCAGTGGAGATCAAATCTACGCCCACCTGAGCGATAACGTCCCGCCGTGCAGACCCAGTGTCGGGCAGAGAGGATGTTGGCAGCAAGGCCACTTTCGCCATGGCGGCCAAGCTGTCGCGCACCGCTTGCGTGTCTGCGGTGACTTCCATGGTGGTGCGGGTGTCCTCATTCAACAAAAAGGGGGACATCGGGCTGGTGCTGCCTTGAAAACCGCTGTTTTCAAAATCACCACCCGGGCCGAACCAAGCGTCAATCCGATCGGTGTAATCCTGGACGTCAGTCACACCGGTAACAACGGTTTGTAAGCTCGCAAGCATCGCTTCGGCATTGGCGAGGGGCGGCGTGTCTGTCGTTTGTCCAGAAAACACATGCCGCCCGCCCACAGCGAGGTTCATCGTGTTGATCAAACTGTCCATGCGAGACTGTGCATCGCCCGCTTTCACTTCGATCAGGCCGAAGGCACCAGACCCGGTCGTGGACATGATATCAGATGCGAAAGTCGCCACCGATTCTTGCGCTTGGGTCAACGCAGCCTGGGCGGCATCGAAGTACACGCCTGCTTCGTTCGTGGATCGCAAGTAGCTTTCATTGATACGGCTGGCGCGTTCGATGTTGCTGAGTACCGAAAAATCGTGCCCGACCGCCTTGGCCGTATCCGCCTGTAGCCCTGTCGAAAGCTCTTGGCTCAGGCGCGTGATGTCTGTTTTGGCGGCGCTGGATTGTCGGTTCAGCATAAATGCTGTGGACAGGTCACCTGTTGAAAAAATGCTCATGGCCTAGATCCTCGTCAATCGATCCATCATATCGCCGACCACTTCGACGATACGGGCATTGGCCGCGTAGGCCTGTTCGATCAACAACAGCCGTTGCATTTCGAAATCCGTATCCACGCCCCCGCGCAGCTCCTGTTCTTGCAGGGCGGTCAAGCGGTTGGATGTGAAGGCCTCGGCGGTGTCGGCTTGGTTGCGTTCGGAACTGACCAGCGACAGAAGGTCCGATGCTAGTCCAGCAGCTGTGCGCGAGGCAGTGATGAAGTCGCCGGATGCTTGGGTGCGAGATATGTTCAAGGCACCGATGTAGCGATCCAATTGCGCGCTGTTGCCGATGGCACCGGGTGTTGTCGCCCCAAGTCCGTCGCGCAACCGCCACAACGCCCCCCTGATCCGGTGAGACAAGGGCAGAGACGCTGAGACGCGACGCGAGGCCCACCTCGGTCAATGGATCAAAGGCAGCCCCTTGATCCGTGAACAGGCCCGGTGCGCCAGGGGCGCGCGTTGGGTCGAGGTCCGGTGCCTCGAACCGTTCAATCAAGTCGCGCGCGACGGCGTCGATGCGGGTATGTGCGGTGACGGCTGTGCGATCACGAACTTCGAAAAGAGCCGCCAGCTTCCCGCCTTGCACAAGGCCTTGATCGGTTTCAACAGCCACCGGACGACCATTAAACGAAAGCCCAGACAGGCCGCCAGATTGCAGGGTCATTTGTGGTGTGATCATCGCCGTACCGTCGAAATCAAACCGCCCCGGGGTGCCATCCAGTAGAACCAAACCACCCTTTGAGATCAGGGCAACCTCGCCGAAATCGCGGTTCACCTGTTGGACAGGGATCATTTGCGCGACGCTGTCCACCAGTTTCTGGCGCTGATCAATCAGCGTGTTGTTATCTTGGTTAGAGGTCGCGCCACGCCGGATCTGCCCGTTGAGTTCCGCAATCTGTTCGAGGTTGGCATTTAGGGTTTGGACTGTGCTGGCGATGGATTTGTCTGCCCTGACCCGGGCTGCACTGATTTCAGAGGAAATACCCGCGATTTTTGACGCAACGCCTTCTGCAGCCGATAGGACAGCGGACAGGCGCCCGGTGCTGTCAGGGCGCGCCGCAGCTTCGATCAGTGCGCCCTCAAAGCGCGCCAGAGTTCCGTTCAGGCTGGCCGGGTCATCGGGTAGGCCGATGGCCGTTTCCATGTCCCGTTGAAACGAAGCAAGGGTGCTGGCCTGCATCTGTGCTGCGTCCGCGCCGCGACGGTCGGCCAGCAGGCGCGGATCAACTTGTCGTTCTACGCCAACCACCCGCACGCCCGCACCCGATGACCCCAATCCCGTAGATGTCAATTCGACGCTACGCACGCCGTACCCGGGCGTGTTGGCATTCGACACGTTGGCGGACACCACCTCGGCGGCGCGCGACGCAGCGGTCAATCCGCTGAGCGCGGAGGAAAGGGAAGAAGACAGGCTCATACCCTAGACGATCAGCGTTTGATGTTGGTGGTTTCTTGCAACATCTCGTCCACGGTCTGGATGACCTTGGCGTTGGAATTGTAGGCCCTTTGTGTCTGGATCAGTTGGGTCAATTCCGCTGCGACGTCCGTAGAGCTTTCTTCGCGGGTGAAGCCTGCCATGTCACCTGTTGGTCCGTCCCCGGCATCCCACAGGAACAAGGAGCCCGAGTCGGGAGATACTTCGAACGTCTGGTTGTTCTGGGAAATCAGACCGTTCGGATTGGGCACGTCTGCCACTGGGATCTGGTAGATCGTTTTGGTGAATCCAATGTCGTAGATCGCCTTCAGGTATCCACTGGCGTCCACTTCGACCGAGCTGAGGTTGCCGACCGGGCTGCCGTTTTTATTCACGGCCACCGGTGCAAAGGAGTTGGACAGCTGGGTCAGGCCCCGCGTGTCATTGTAGCGGCCGATATCAATGGTCATGGACCCGCCGCCGGCCACGTTGATCGACAATTCGCCCGTGTCGGTATTGTAGGACCCAGTGCCGGGGGTGACGGAATTGTCCACGACATTTGCCAGCGCACCCCCGGACGCTTGCGACCCATCGAAGCGAATTGTGTAGTCGCCGACTGTCGCGCCACCCTGTGCTTGGTCTTTGATCACAAGGTTCCATGTGTTTGATGCCGGATCGCTCGCGTTTGCAGGAATGGAGGGCGTGAACTCCATCATAAGGGTTTGAGACGTGCCAAGGTTGTCGAAATACTCAACAGGGAAATCGCGTGTCTCGCCCAACTGGCCAGCCTGCGTTTCAGTTGCAGGCAGGTTCAGGCCCAGTTCCACGCGGGTGGTCGGATCGCCTGCGAATTGGTTCAAATTGACGCGCACAGGCTCCAACCCTTCGGCGGTGGTACGGGGGAAGTTCGGGATTTCACCGTTGGGCATGGCAGGCCAGCCCATCAACACAAGTCCCGTATCCGTGCGCAAAATGCCGGAGCTGTCGGGACGGAAAGAACCGGTCGTGGTCAGCATGAGGGGCAGGTCACCGCCAACATTGTCGACTGCCGTGATGTTGGTTACAGGCAACAGGCCGCGTCCTGCAATGGCAAGGTCGGTCGGGTTGTCCGTGTTCACAAGTGTGCCCTGTTCATCCACCATGCGGTAGGTCGTAACCCTGACCCCACCGGCGGAGTATTTGCCGCTGGTCTGGTCAATCACGAGAGACGAGAAATCGGCGACGGCCCGTTTATAGCCATAAGTGCCGGAGTTCGCGATGTTGTCAGAGATGGTGGCCAAGCGGCTGGCGTTCACGTTCAGGCCCGCGACACCCGCATTGAGCGAGGAAGAAATGGTCATAGCTGCGCCTTTCTGCTGCAGAATACTCGTAGTTCCACAGCGTTCATCGCAGGCCTGACTTAACGTCGCCCTAACAGATCAAATGCGATCTATTTTGACCAAGCTCATTTCTGCGCGGGTGCGTTCAAAACGGCGCGGCAGGATTGCGGCAGATCCGCCATGCGCAGCTCCACCCGTTTAGCGGGGGCCGGTGCATTTGGGTTTGGCGGGGGCGGGTTGAGGATGTCGTTCACCCAGTTCTGCGCATCTGCACAGCCATTGCCGGGGGGCGGGGGCGATTGATCCACACACTCGCGGGCGCCACGTGGGCATTTCAGCCGGATGTGCATGTGATAGTGATGGCCCCACCACGGGCGCACCTTGCGCAGCCAGTTCTTGTTGCCCGTCTCATCGTTGCACATTTGCACCTTGGCCCCGGGAAAGATGAAGATACGCGCGACCCGGCGGTCTTTGGCGGCGGCCTTGATCAGTTCGTGGTGGGTGCGTGTCCAGCGGCTGTTGACATAGGCGCCTCGGTCCCGGCGCATGGATACGGCGGATAGGTTTTCTCGCTCGCGACGTGTCAGGTTCATGCGCTCGGTAGGGTACAGCCAAACGTCCACATCCAACCCGGTCTGGTGGCTGCGATGCCCGGTCAGCATGGGGCCACCGCGCGGTTGGCTCATATCACCCACATAAAGCCCCGCCCAGCCAAGGCGTTTGGCATCGCGGGACAGGTCCTGCACAAAGTCCACGGTCCGGGGCAGTGCCCAGTTGCGATTGCGGGACAGGCGCATGGCCTGCCAAGTTGGTCCGGTTTCGGGCAGAGCGACAAGGCCCGCAGCACACCCTTTGGCATAGCCGCCGATGGGTTCGGGCGATTGTGCGGATCCCAAGGCCACGGCCCCGAACTGTTGCTTGGCGATTGGTTCCGCCGCCATCGGGGTGGCAAGCAGGCAGATCAAGGCGGCAAGTCTAAACATGGGGTTCCTCCGTGCGCGGGCCATCGGGCTTGACCCATATCATCAGGATCAGGCCAAGAATGAAAAGCCCTGCGACGGGTAAAACACCGACGCGCTGACTTTCGCTGACAAGGGTGACAAAGCCGATCAGCATAGGGGCCAAAAAGGCCGTGGCCTTACCGGCAAGTGCGTAGAGACCGAACGCCTCGGTGATGCGGCCCCCGGCGACTTGTCGGACCAACATGGTGCGAGAGGCCGCCTGCAGCGATCCGCCCGCCGCCCCGATCAGGCACCCAAGGATGTAGAACGCGATGTCGGGCGCGGGGCTGGCCGCGTCCACCGCCATGAACAGCACACTGTCGCGGGACACCAGAACGGTGCTGATTGAGACAGCCAGCAACACGACGATGCAGAGCACAATCACGGGTTTCGGCCCAAACCGGGCGTCCGCGTGCCCCCCAAGCCACGCAAACAGCGCGCCGGTGATTGCTGCCAATATGCCGAACACGCCCACATCCACCGGCGTCCAACCCAGCACACCCACGGCATAGATGCCGCCAAAGGTGTACATCCCGTTCAGGGCGTCGCGGTAGAACATCGACGATAGCAGGTAGGCGGAAAAGCTGGGCCGTTCGGGCAGGGACCGCAGGGTGCGCCAGAGGTCCCCCATCACCTTGCCCATCTTCACCTTGGCCGTTGATTTGGGCGGGCGCACTTCGCGCACGAACAGAAAGAACGGGATCATGAACACAATGAACCACAGGGCGGTGACGGGGCCAACGGACCGTGTGCCTTCGCGTGCCTCGGCATCCAACCCGAACAAGGGCGCGTTTCCCAACAAGGTTACGCCGCTTTCGTTTTCGGCCAGCAGCGTCAGCATCAGGATCAGGGCAAAGACACCACCCAGATAGCCCATCGCCCAGCCAGAGCCTGAGATGCGGCCAATTTCTGCGCGGGTGCCAAGGCTGGGCAGCATGGCGTTGGTGAAGATCGTTGCAAACTCCATCCCGATCAGGCCGATGCAGAAGACCACCAGCAGCAGCACGACGTTTTCCATGTCGGGTACGGCAAACCACAAAGCGGCCGCACCCATCACATACAGCGCCGAGAAAACCCAGACCCAGATCATTCGCCGCCCGCTGCTGTCTGCCACCGCACCAAGGAAGGGGGCCATCAGGGCGATCACAATGCCCGAGGCCCCGATGGCAAAGCCCCAATAGCTTTGCGCAAGGACCGGGTCCGACACGACCGCAGAGGCAAAGTAGGGGCCAAAGATGAACGTCAGCAGCAGGGTGTTGTAGGGCTGGCTGGCCCAGTCAAACATCATCCAACCGAAAATGCGCTTGCGCGCGGAAACCTCGGCCATGGGCCATCCCCCCCGTTTTTGAATACAGGACCCGGTAGGCGGGGTGATTGCAACCTTTACCTTACATTTCGGGGGGCCAGGGGCGGTGTGCATCCGCGTTGATCCATGCCTTTACCCAGTCGGGCAAAGCGGGCATCTCAGGGTTGCCCAAGGCTTGCAGGACCCGCGACACCGGCACGATGCCGTTGCGATCCGTCACGGCAGACCGGTACAGGATGTGCGAACAGCAGGTGTCTCCGCGCCACATGCTTTGTTCCAGATAAATGAATTTATCATCCGCTCCTAACGCGCGTGATCGCATCTCGACCCGCTGGAACATGCGGACCCTGCGGCGGTAGCGGACGGAGGCTCCGGCCATTGTCAGGCCCCATCGTTCACGGCGCAGGGCCTCGAACAGGCCTGTGCGGCGCCCAAGGGGCAGGCGGCCAAGATCATACAGGGTCAGGGTGCGCCCGTTGTTCAGTTCCCACCACAGGTCAATGTCGGAGGGCCAACAGATGTGGTGGCTGACATGGGTGCCGTCGATGGGCAGGGATGGGGCGTTCCGGAATTTCCAGAACTCCTTAACTAATCGGATCATAGGGTACATGGAGGCCGGATCGCCTGTCTTGACGCGGACGTCAACCCATACCTCGGGTCAACGGCTTGCAGGGCCCGTGCCCGCGCACTACCTATCGGTCAACCAAGGAAGGGCCTGCCATGCAATCTCTGTTTGAAATCCTGATGATGCTGATCGGTGTCGCCAAGATGATCATCATCATCCACATCATCATGTCGTGGCTGCTGAACTTTCAGATCCTGAACTACAACCAACCGATCGTGGGTCAAATCTGGGATGGCCTGAATCGGTTGCTGGAACCTGTCTACGGTCCAATTCGCCGCGCACTTCCGCAGATGGGGGGCTGGACCTCGCCCCCCTTGTCGTGATCCTAGGCATCTTTGCCTTGGAAACGATCCTGCGCAACAACGCTGCGGTCTTTTACTAGGGTCGGCTGCACGTCTTGGGGGCAGGTGGCGCATTCGGCTGTGTGGTCGGACATCTTGTGATCCATCACCGTTCCCGCGGCCATGGCGACAAGTAGAATGGCGATCTTCAGGTTCATCACTTGGGTGCGTGTCATGACTTCCTCCGTCATTTTCGCCTCGATGATGGCGCGGGCGCGGTGTGGCATCAATGCACGCCAGCGTGAGGTCACGGCTCTGTGACCTCTTGGCGGCCAATCTCCGCCGATCTATCATTCCCCGACAAGCGAAGGAACGCCGATGACCACCGAAGCCTCCACCCACGAAGCCGAAGAAGACGCCCGCAACAAGGATCTGTTGATCTGGGTCGACGGTCAGTTGAAACATCGATCCGAGGCGGTCGTCTCGGTCTATGACAGCGGCTTCATGCTGGGTGATGGCGTCTGGGAGGGGTTGAGGCTTTACAACGGCACATGGAGCTTTGCGGACGAACATCTCGGTCGGTTGTTCGAGGCGGCCAAGGCGATTGACCTCGACATCGGCATGACGCCGGATCAGGTCTTTGCGGCGCTGGAGGCCACCCGCGCGGCCAACGACATGCACACCGACGCCCACGCCCGCCTGATGGTGACGCGCGGGGTGAAGCGCCTGCCGTTCCAGCACCCGCGCTTGTCCGTGTCGGGGCCGACGATGGTCATCATCATGGAACATTCCAAGCCCAAGATCCCCCGTCCCATTCGTTTGGCTACGGTGCCCCACCAGCGCGGGTTGCCCATGACCCAAGACCCCAAGCTCAACAGCCATTCCAAGCTGAACTGTATCCTCGCCTGCATCGCCGCCGAGAAAGCTGGGGCAGACGAGGCGCTGATGCTCGACGTCCACGGGTTCGTGAACACGACCAACGCCTGCAACTTTTTCATCGTGCGCAAGGGTGCGGTTTGGACCAGCACTGGCGATTACTGCATGAACGGGATCACCCGGCAAAAGGTCATCGACCTGTGCCGCGCCAATGACATCCCGGTGTTTGAACGGAACTTCTCGCTGGTCGATACCTACGGCGCGGACGAGGCCTTTCTGACTGGCACCTTCGGCGCGCAAACTCCGGTCGGAGAGGTCGATGGCCGCGTCATCGGGGACGGCCAGCTTGGCCCAATCACCCAGCGTATTCGTGGCCTTTACAAAGACCTCGTTGGCGCATGAAGTTGTGGCAGGCGCCTATCGTAGCGGCCCAGGGGGCATGGCTGTTGGCCTCGCGCCCCCGGTTGCAGGAACCGACCGGCGCGCGCGAAGGGGTCGCGGGGTACGGACCCGAACTGCGGCTGCTCATCTTGGGGGATTCCTCCGCCGCCGGGGTGGGGGTCGCGCAGCAATCACAGGCCCTGTCCGGTCGGCTGGTCGCCGCCCTTGCCCCCCTTCGCACGGTCCACTGGCGGCTGACGGCGCGCTGCGGTGCGACTACGGCCACGACCCTGAAGCGCCTGCGCGCCTTGCCTGCTGACACCTACGACGTGGCAGTGCTGGCCGTTGGCATCAACGATGCCAAGAACGGTGTAACAGAGGAGACCTTTGCCCAGAACTATGGGACACTCCTGCAAGAACTCCCCGCGAGCAAGATCATCTGTACGGCCCTCCCGCCCGTCGGTGATTTCCCGATCCCCAGCCCCCTGCGCACCGTGATGGCCAAACGGCGCGACGCTTTTGACACCCGCTTGCGCCAAATCGCCGGGGCCGCAGGCGCGATCCACATGACCTTCGATGTGCCGATCACCTTGGAAATGCTGGCCCGGGACGGCTTGCATCCCGGGGCCAAAGCCTATGCCCTTTGGGCAGAACACCTCGCCCCCTTGATACTGGAGAGCCAATGAAAATCGCCATGTGGTCCGGCCCACGCAATCTGTCGACGGCCATGATGTACAGCTTCGGTGCGCGCAGTGATTGCGCCGTGTGGGATGAGCCGTTCTATGCCCCCTACCTTGCGACGACGGGTGCCGATCATCCCATGGCGGATCAGATCATCGCCGCCCACGACGCGGATGCGGCCTCCGTCGCGCAGAGCTGTGCTGGCCCGATCCCGGACGGCACGCCGCACTGGTATATGAAACACATGCCGCACCACATGTTGCCCGGCTTTCCGCTGGAATGGGCCGACGGGTGCACAAACATCCACCTGATCCGCCATCCTGCTCGCGTGCTGGCCAGTTATGCGGTGAAACGCGAAACCGTGACGTTAGAGGATATCGGGTTCGCTCAACAAGCGGTGCTATATGATCGGATCGAAGGACCGGTCATCGACAGTGCCACCATCCGGGCCAATCCGCGTGCGGCCTTGCAAAAACTCTGTGCCGAAATTGGCTTGCCTTGGGACGAGGGCATGTTGCGCTGGCCCGCCGGGGGGCACAAGGACGACGGCATCTGGGCACGTCATTGGTACGGAGCGGTGCATCGGTCCACGGGTTTCGCCGATCCAGAGGGGCCCTTGCCACCCGTTGCCCCACACCATCAAGTCATCCACGATGCCGCATTGACGTACTATCAGGCCCTCTCCTCCCGCGCGCTAACGTTGGATTAAGGTTAGTCGCCTGCCTTCATTGGGTTCCAAATACCCCCGCCGCAGGCGTCCCGCCCGACCCAATACGCGCCACCAAATCGGGCAGCGCGCCCAGATCAGGCAACGCATGGTAGCGCGGGTGGTCTTCGGGCACGTCCGCATGCTCCAATTCCCACGACAGTTCAAACGGTACGAACACGCCCCAGGCGCCGGCCTCAATTGCGGGCACAACATCGGACTTCATCGAGTTGCCGACCATCATCGCTGCCTCGGCCCCGTCCCCGTGGCGGGCGAACAGGTATTGATAGGTCGCGCGGGTTTTATCGCTGACCACGCAAACCTCGTCGAAATACGGGTCCAGCCCGGATGCGGCCACTTTGCGTTCCTGATCCAGCAGGTCCCCCTTTGTGATCAGCAACATCCGATACTCCCTCGCCAAGGCCGTTACGGCCGCGCGCGCATGGGGAAACAGATCAACCGGGTGGCGCAGCATCTCGCGCCCGGACGCAAGGATGTCCGAAATCACGTTGGCAGGCACGCGGCCATCTGTGACCTCGATCGCGGTTTCGATCATCGACAGGGTAAAGCCTTTGATCCCAAAGCCGTAGTGCCCGATATTTCGACGCTCCGCAGCCAGCAACCGCGCCTTCAGATCGGGCCCGTCTGCATAGTCCGACAGCAGGTCCACAAACCGGTCCTCGGTCACGCGAAAGTAGGTCTCGTTATGCCAAAGCGTGTCGTCGGCGTCGAAACCGATAGTGGTGATTAACGCCATTGGCAGATTGCCCCCTTTTCTCTCGTGCGTGTCAGATTATATTATGACACCAGAACGCAAACCCCAACCGCGCAGGTGCCCCTTGGTCCTCCCATCCACTTCCATGTCAGAGACGGACAAACCCGACGACGGCGACACCTCGGTCATCACCGAGACCAAGCCAAAGACGGCCAAACCGCCAATGTACAAGGTGATGTTGTTGAATGACGACTACACCCCGATGGAATTCGTGGTGCATGTGCTGGAACGATTCTTTGGGATCGGCCATGGGCAAGCGGTCGAAATCATGTTGACGGTGCACAAAAAGGGCCTTGCGGTGGTGGGTGTGTTCAGCCACGAAATCGCCGAGACGAAGGTGGCCCAAGTGATGGATTTTGCCCGCCGCAACCAACACCCCCTGCAATGCACCATGGAGAAGGAGGAGTAATCCTCCGTCCGGTATGACCTCCCGACTTCGTTTTGCGCTGGACAACGGCGCGATTGACCTGCCCGAGGGTACGTTGGCTGTGATGCGGCCCGATGGGGCCTATGACTTTGGCGATATCGCGCCGGACCTGTTGCGCGTCGTGCAGGGGTTTCAGCCCGATGTCGCAGCATTGGAACGGCGCGGGTTTGCGGTGACGCCGACCTTGGATACTGGCGCGGACGCAGCGCTTGTCGTGGCTCAAAAGGCCAAGGCGTTGACCCTGTCTTTATTGGCGGATGCCATAGTCGCCTTGCCCAAGGGGGCCACCATCATCGTTGATGGGGCCAAGGGCGACGGGGTCGAGACGATCTACAAAATGTGCCGCAAGCTGTTCGAATGCTCGGCTGCGGTGTCCAAGAACCACGGCAAGGTGTTCTCCTTTCCCAACACCGGCGCGGTGCCGGAGGGCTGGCGCGCCGAACCTGCCACAGTGGACGGTTTCACAACCGTGCCGGGCGTATTCTCGGCAGATGGTATTGACCGGGGATCGGCGTTGTTGATGCAGACGCTGCCGCCCGTCGCAGGGGCGGTCTGTGATCTGGGGGCGGGCTGGGGCTTTCTGTCGGCCAGTGTCCTGGCCCGGGGCGACGATATCACATCCATCGACTTGATCGAGGCGGAGTGGTTGGCCATCCAAGCCGCGCGTCTGAACGGCACCGATCCCCGGGCGTGCTTTCACTGGACCGATGCACGGGATTGGTCCGGGCGCTACGATTGGGTGATCTCGAACCCGCCGTTTCACATTGGCCGCCAAACCGCGCCCGAACTGGGACAGGCCTTTATCCGCACGGCGGCCCGCACCCTTGCCCCGCGCGGCACCTTTGTGATGGTGGCCAACCGGCACCTGCCCTACGAACACGCCCTCGAGGCCTGTTTTGCAGAAACGGTGGTCTTGGCGGACCAGGGCGGGTACAAGGTCATTTCGGCACGCCGTCCGCGAAAGGAACGCTAAATGGCCCTTGGGATCACTGGAAAAACCGCCATCGTCACGGGGGCGGCCAATGGTGTTGGCCTTGCCATCGCCCGCCACTTCGAGGAACGGGGCGCCAAGGTGATGTGCGTGGACCGGGACGAAGACGGGCTGCGCGAACAGATCGGCACCGAGAACGAGAACTTGCGATTCTTTGCGGGCGATCTGCGCGAGCGTCTGACCGTCGCAAACCTCTTGTCGGCCACTTTGGACGCGTTTGATCAGGTGGATATCCTTGTGAACTCCAGCCGACAGATCGTCAAAACCGATCCGCTGGATCCCGAGGATGACAGCGTCGAACAACTGTTGCAGCAAAATCTGATGACCTCCCTGCGGGTCAGTCAGGCCGTGGCCAAGAAAATGATCAAACAGGCTGAAACCGATGGGCGGGACGAGGGGATGATTGGATCCATCATCAACATCTCCTCCATCGCGGCGCGCCGCACCCAGCCCGAACTGATGGCCTATTCCATCGCCTCTGCGGCTTTGGACCAAGCGACGCGCAGCCTTGCAGTCGCCTTGGCCCCCCACCGCATCCGCGTGAACTCCGTCGCCTTTGGATCGGTTATGTCCGCGTCGCTGAAAGCGGCCTTGAAGGAAGATGTCGATCTGCGCGGCGCGATCTGTGACGGCACCCCCATGGGCCGCATCGCCAAACCATCCGAAGTCGCCGATGCCGCGCAATTCCTTGCGTCGGACGGTGCGGGTTTCATGACCGGGCAGACCTTGACTGTGGACGGCGGGCGCACCCTGCTGGACCCGGTCGAAGGCCCGGCACACTAATCACAACCAACGCAGGAGGCCGTTATGATTGAACGGATCGAAACAGGGGTACGGTCGTCCAAGATCGTCAAACACAACGGTGTGGCCTATATCACCGGTCAAGTGGGCGAAGGAGCTACCATTCAGGAACAGACGACCGAATGTCTGCGCCGTCTGGATGCCTTGCTGGAACAGGCGGGATCGTCGCGCAAACAGATGCTGCGGGCCACGATCTGGCTGGCAGATATGAGCGATTTTGCTGCACTGAACGAGGTCTGGAACGCTTGGGTCCCCGAAGGTCATGCCCCCGCCCGCGCCTGTGGCGAGGCGAAACTGGCCCGTCCCGAACTGCGGGTCGAGATCATTGTGGACGCCGCCTACGACTAGGCGCAACGGCCTGATCTGATGCGAAAAGCCCGCCGGGATACGGCGGGCTTTTTGCTTACTTGTCTTCGTCTTCGTCGTCATCCTCACCCGAGGGCAGGTTGAAGAAGCTGTCCGCATCGCGACCGCTTGTGTCGGGCTCTTTCTCTTCGTCGTCACCCGTCAGCGAGAATGTTTCGAGACCGGCAATCGCCGACGGGATTTTGGGTTCGGGATCGCCGCCCAAGGATTGTTCCGTCGACACCAGCTTGCGACGCTCGTCGTCTGTCATCACACCGTCGGCCTTGGCCTTGGCGGCGGCTTTCTGAACTGCGGCGTCCAGCTCGCTTTGCTTGCACAGGCCGAGGGCAACAGGGTCGATGGGCTGCATGTTCTGGATGTTCCAGTGCGTACGCTCGCGGATCGACTGGATCGTGGGCTTGGTGGTTCCGATCAGTTTGGAGATCTGGGCATCGGTCAGTTCTGGGTGGAATTTGACCAACCAGAGGATCGAATTTGGACGGTCCTGCCGTTTCGACAGGGGGTGTAGCGTGGGCCACGGCGCTTTTCCTCGCCCACAGCGGCGGGGTTGAACTTCAGCTTCAGCTTGTGCAGCGGGTTCTTTTCGGCCGCGTCAATCTCGTCTTGGGTCAGCTGGTTGTTGGCGACCGGGTCAAACCCTTTTACGCCTTGGGCCACGTCGCCGTCCGCGATGCCCTGCACCTCCAGCTCGTGCAGGCCACAAAAGTCGCCAATCTGTTTGAAGCTTAGGGTGGTATTGTCCACCAGCCATACGGCGGTGGCTTTGGCCATGATCGGTTTGTTCATCACATCTCTCCTTACGGCAAAGCGTCTCCGGCGCCCGGGCTGGGCGACAACCTTTTGAGGGTTGCGGGTTCTCGCTTTTGGGGGAACTTGCAGGGTATATATGCGGAAAGTCAAAGTGAGGGAAGAGCGAATGCGGTGGTTGGTTTTGGTGCTGTTGATGACGGGCGTGGCGCGGGCTGATGGCGAACGGGCAGGGGACTTCGACTACTACGTTCTGGCCCTGTCGTGGACGCCCACGTGGTGCGCGTTGGAAGGGGACGCGCGGGACAGTGACCAATGTGACCGGGGGCGCGGCTATGGGTTCACCCTGCACGGCCTTTGGCCGCAGTTCGAGGAGGGCTGGCCCGCCTATTGCCCCACGGCCAAGCGCTCGCCCTCGCGCAGCGACACGCGGGCCATGGCCGATATCATGGGGTCCGGCGGGCTGGCGTGGCACCAGTGGAAAAAACATGGGGTCTGTTCCGGGCTGTCGTCGGATGCTTATTTTCAGGCGTCCCGCACCGCCTATGACGCCGTGAACAGACCGCAGGTTCTGCGCAAGCTGGACCGCGAAATCACCGTCCCAGCCCGCGTGATCGAGCAAGCCTTTCTGGAGGCGAACCCGGACCTTGCACCGGATCAAATCACGATCACCTGCAAGTCTGGCCGCATCCAAGAGGTGCGCGTCTGCTTGACCAAAGACCTAGAGCCGCGCCGCTGCGGGGCGGACGTGATCCGCGATTGCAGGATGGACGACGCCCTGTTCAGCCCCATGCGCTAGCCCTCTAACGGCACACCGTTTTCATCCACATCCCGACCAGCAATGTCACGATAACCTGCCTCGCGAATAAACCCGTTAATTTCTTCCCAGAACTCGGGCTGAAGCGGGTCAGCGCTTTCGTAGCTGACGATCACGCCGTTTTCATTTACGGGATAGGTTTCGCCATCGATTACGATTTCTTCGGCGACCCATGCAGGCAAAGCGTTTTCACAATCCCCCGCACCCGCAGAGCATGTTTCTCCGCTTCCGAAAGTGGTTTTGATAATCTCATCGGCCTTAAGCTGAGTGTCGATGTCCGTGGAAACATTGGCGACACCGCTGGATACGACGGCCATCACGGCAAGTCCAAGTCCGACGAGTGCGGCGGTCAGAACCACCCAATCGACGGTCACAGCGCCTGTGTCATCATACGCAAAGTTCATTTTCGACTCCTTCGTTAGGTATTGCGGGGTCGATCTATGTGATGACTATGAACTTTTTGGGGCAATCGTTCGATCATCCAACCTTTCCACCCAATATTCTGCCGTGTTTGGGCGACCCAGCAAAAACCCTTGAGCATAGCGCACGCCCAAGCTGCGGACGGCTTCCAATTCTGCCTCGGTCTCGATTCCTTCGGCGATGATGTCGAACCCCAGATCGGCGCCCAAACTGACCAAGCCTCTGATAATGGAAGACTTGCGTTCGTCCTCGGTCAAGGCGCGGATAAAGCTGCGGTCCACCTTCACGATGTCCACGGGATAGTCGCGCAGGCGTTCCAAATTTGACAGACCTGTTCCGAAGTCATCCAAAGCCACGCGAATGCCGGCCTCGCGCAGATCGGCCACGAGGGCGCGGGCATGGTCGGGGTCGTTGATCACCGTCGTCTCGGTGATCTCGAAAACGGTGTGTTCCGCAGGCAGACCGTTCAACAGTTCTGCGGCCCACGTCTTGGACCGTTTACGGTGCTGTTCCATGAAGCGGCTAGAGATGTTGAACGCGCAATAGATGGGCCGATCCAACATGGCAAAGCTGCGCCCGGTGCCGTTTGCCTCTTCCAAGGGAGGGCGGACAGAGTGGCGGTAGTTGCTGGTCATGATGTCAATGAAGTCTTCAGGCAGCAACGTCACGCTGTCATCCTTGATCCAGCGGATCAGCGCCTCCACGCCTACGGCATGGCCCTCTTGCAAGTCCCAAATGGGTTGCACGTGGTAGGTGATCTCGCGGTCCTCCACCGCTTGGCGTAATTGCTCCAGCGTCGGTTTGGCGCGGCGTTTGGCGAGGTTGGCAAAGATTTCGTGATCTGCGACCTGAACGGCGTTGCCGCCCCGTTTCTTGACCGCGTGCAGGGCGCTCTCTGCGACGATCAAGCCGTCGATCAAGGTTTCTTCGCGAGTGACTTCGGCGATACCGATCGACGTGGTGCGATGCACCTCTGTCCCGGTGGGTGCCCGCGTTTGGGCAATGGCAGGCAACAGTCGATCCGCCAAAAGGCGCGCGCCTTGCCAGGGTGCGTGATGGACGATGCAGAATTCATCGCCGCTGAGCCGGGCCACGAAATCGGGGGCGGTCAAGTGGTCTTGTATGGTCTTGCTTATGGCGATGATCAGGTGGTCCGCCACCTGACGTCCATAGCCATCGTTGACCGACCGCATATCGTCGATATCCATATATATCAGAGAGATGGGCGCGCTATGCTCGGTCCCATCAACATATTCCGCAAGAAATCGGCGGCTTTTGGCGTGGGTCATGTGGTCTTCTGACACTTCTGACAACAGCGCTGCATTCCGACCCTCTATGGCGCGCAAACGTCGCCAAAGGAACAGAACGACGATGCCGGTAGTCAGAAAGGCCGGAACGGCCACCCAAATAGGCACAACGATGAGGAGCGGATGGATCAAAATGCACCAGAATAAAAACAACACTTACCCCGGTACGGCTGCGCGTCAAAACGTTTTCTGCCGGCGTGGACTAGATCGCCTTGCGAGAGGTCAGCGCGGCACCGATTGTACCATCATCCAGATAATCCAGCTCGCCACCGATAGGAACGCCTTGGGCTAGGGTCGTGATGGAAACGCCCGTACTCTCAAAATCTTGGGCGATATAGTGGGCGGTGGTCTGCCCCTCCATCGTGGTGTTAAGGGCAAGGATCAGTTCGGAGATGCCCTCAGTCGTGATGCGATCACGCAGTTTGGGCAGGTGCAGATCCTCGGGGCCGATATCATCCAGTGGCGACAGGGTGCCCCCCAGCACGTGATAGCGCCCCTTGAACACCTGCGCGCGTTCCATGGCCCACAGATCCGCCACATCCTCGACCACGCAAATCTGGCCCGTCGCCCGCTTGTCAGCCGCGCAAATGGGACAGATATCGGTGGTGCCGATGTTCCCGCAGTTCAGGCAATTGCGTGCCGTTTCAGAGACTTGGGTTAACAGGCGTGCCAAGGGCAGCATCTGTTGGTCCCGCTTTTTCAGCAGGTGCAATACGGCCCGTCGCGCGGATCGGGGCCAAGCCCGGGCAGCTTGGCCATCAGTTCAATCAGCGCCTCAAGGTCCGCCGTGCCGTTGGCCATTTAGAACGGCAGCTTCATGCCGGCGGGCAGGCCCATGCCTTCAGTCAGGGCCTGCATTTCCGATTGGCTTTTCTCGGCGGCCTTGGTCTGGGCGTCCTTGATGGCGGCGAGGATCAGGTCTTCTACGACTTCTTTCTCGTTGGGATCAAAGATCGTGGGGTCGATATCCAGCGCCGTCAGCTCGCCCTTGGCGGTTGCGGTCGCCTTGACAAGGCCAGCGCCGGACTCGCCGGTGACGGTGATCGAGGCCAAGTTCTCCTGCATCTCTGCCATCTTGGTCTGCATTTCCTGGGCTTTTTTCATCATGCCCGCCATGTCGCCAAGTTGGCCTAGTCCTTTTAGCATTGCGCGTCCTATCGTCGTGAGTGCGTGTCAGTTTCACATGACAGACTAGCGGCCCGGCGGCTGGGTCGCAACGGGCGTTCACCATCCTTGCTATCCCGCAATACCGCGCTCGGGCGAAGGTTGATGAATGTCAGTGACGCCTTACCAAAACCGGAGGGGCAGTGCGGCGGGGCATCGAGCCCCTTGCCCTGCGGGAGGGTTCCACCCTCACACTCCCGGGGTATTTCGAACCCAATGAAGGGGCATCAGGTCTTGGGTTTGGGCATGGTCCAAAGGACAGTGCCGATGCATAGGCCAGCGGCTGCAGCGATGGCGGCCCATGGGTGCCCCCGGCAGCCTTCGAGGATTGCGGCGGCGTCAAGGCCCGTGGGGTCCGGTGCAAGCAGGAAGTAGCTGAGGAACGCCCAGATCACGCAGGCGACCATTCCGCCAGAGGCGCTGCGAAAGGCGATGGCCATGGCGGTGGCACCGATTGCAAACAACACTGGCCCTGTTGTGGCAAGGTAGAGCAGTTCGTCCCACGGGGACACCGGGGTCCCGTCCCACGTGGGGCGTTCCTTGTCGCACACTTCGGCCCGTGCTGCCGAGGGCAGCAGCAGGGCCAGCGCTAGCCCTCTTCGAAGGGGTCCCATTCGTCGGGCACCTCTGGCAGGGCGTCGGCTTGGGCCTCGGCGGTGATTTGTTCGGGGGTCTTGATGTCGATGATCTTGGCCCCGGGGAAGGCCGCGAGAACCGCCTGCATCATCGGGTGATCCTGGGCTTGGGCCTGTAGGGCTGCTTCTTCGGCGTCGCGGTCCTCGGCGATGGTGGGTTTGCCGCCCTCCGACACGACTGAAATAGCCCAGCGGTTGCCGGTCCAGCCTTGCAGGCGTTGGCCCAAGCGTTGTGCAAGGTCGGGCGCGGCGTTGGGCGCGGGTTCGAACTCGATCCGACCGGGGGCATAGCTGACCAACCGGACGCCGGTTTCCACCTCGATCAGCAGTTTCACTTCGCGTTTGGTGCGGATCAGGTCCACCACGTGGTCAAAGCTTGCGTAGCGTTCCAACCCCGGCGCGTGTGCAACGGCGGCGGCGAGAGCGGTGCCGGACGCGGCCCTGCGTGCCGTGTTCTGGGCTGCAAGGTCCGGAGGCGCTGCGGATACTGCACCGCCGCCGTTCGGGCCAGCGGGCGCGCGGGCTGGGGCGGCGGTACTGGCCGGGGCCGCGGCCTGCAGTTTGCGGATCAGGTCATCGGGACTTGGCAGGTCAGCCACATGGGTCAGGCGGATGATTGCCATTTCCGCGGCCATCATGGCGTTGGGGGCGGCGGCGACTTCTTCGAGGGCCTTGAGCAGCATCTGCCACATGCGCGTCATGGCGCGCATGGGCAGGGCCTCGGCCATGGCCTGGCCCCGGGTGCGTTCTTCGGGCGCGATGGTGGGGTCATCGGCGGCGTCGGGCGTGATCTGTATCACGCTGACCCAATGGGTGATTTCCGCCAGATCGCGCAGCACCGCCAGCGGGTCGGCCCCGTCGGCGTATTGGGCCGACAGTTCCGACAGGGCGGCGGCGGCCTCTCCCTTCATGATCAGGTCGAACAGGTCCAGCACCCGAGACCGGTCCGCCAGCCCCAGCATGGCGCGGACCTGGATCGCGGTCGTCTCACCGGCGCCGTGGCTGATGGCCTGATCCAGCAGGGACATGGCGTCGCGCACCGACCCTTCGGCGGCGCGGGTGATCAGGGCCAAGGCGTCGTCAGCGATTTCTGCGCCCTCAAGGTCCGCGATTTTGCGCAGATGGGCGATCATCACCTCAGGCTCGATCCGGCGCAGGTCAAACCTTTGGCAGCGCGACAGGACGGTCACGGGGACCTTGCGGATTTCCGTGGTGGCAAAGATGAATTTGACGTGTTCGGGCGGTTCCTCCAACGTCTTGAGCAGGGCGTTGAAGGCAGAGGTGGACAGCATGTGCACCTCGTCGATTATGTAGATCTTATAGCGTGCCGATGCCGCACGATAGTGAACGGAATCAATGATTTCGCGGATATCGCCCACCCCTGTGCGAGAGGCGGCGTCCATTTCCATCACGTCCACATGGCGCCCCTCGGCGATGGCGATGCAGTGTTCGCAGGTCCCGCAGGGATCGGTCGTGGGGCCGCCGGTGCCGTCGGGGCCAATGCAGTTCATCCCCTTGGAAATAATGCGCGCGGTGGTGGTTTTGCCGGTGCCGCGGATGCCCGTCATGATGAAGGCCTGGGCGATGCGATCCGCCTCGAAGGCGTTGCGCAGGGTGCGGACCATGGCCTCCTGGCCGATCAGGTCGGCAAAGGTGGCGGGGCGGTATTTGCGGGCGAGGACCTGATAGGCGGGCTGCTGTGTCATGGCCGCTACGATAGCAGGGTGGGGGCCGGGGTCCAGTGCGTTAGGACGTCAGTTTGGTGGTCAGCATCAAGTTCGTCTCGGACGTCGTCACCCCTTCGTAGCGCCGGATCGCAGTCACAACTTTGTCAAGTTCTTCAAGGGTTTGCGCCCCCAACTCCACGATCAGGTCCCACTTCCCGACGGTGGAATGCACGGCGCGCACAGGGCCCAAGCCGCGTAAGGTGCGGGCGATGCGGTCCAGGCCCCGCCCCTCGATCCCCAGCATCATCATCGCACGGACCGGATGTGTCTGCGTATCCTCGGCCAGAACCACGGAGTACCCCAGTATAACCCCCTGATCTTGCAGCTTTTTCATCCGCGCGCGGATCGTGGCGCGGGTCAGGCCCACCAGCGTTTCAAGGTCCGACAGGGACGCGCGGGCGTTGCGGCGCAGTTCTGCGATGATGGCGCGGTCGTGACTGTCCATATTGATCGCTACGACTCCCGAATTGGATAACTTGCGTCCGATATAGCCAGTTAGAGCCCTATTTTATACCCCGAATTGCGCGGAAAACAGGGGAAAGGAGAGGCCCATGGACAAGCAAAACTGCATATTGGTCGGCGCGCCCGTGGATTGTGGCAAGCGCAGGCGCGGCTGCATGATGGGGCCCGATGCCTATCGCACCGCCGGCCTGACCGAGACCCTGACCGACCTTGGGCACCGGGTCAGCGACCGGGGCAATGTGGCAATCCCGCAACACCCCGAAACCCACCCCGAAAAGCCCCCCGAAACCCACCCCGATAGTCCTCTGCACGCCTTGGCGGAGACGGTGGCCTGGACCCGCGCCCTGACGCAGGCCGCGCAGGCCGCCGCAAGGGACGGGTTCCCGATCTTTCTGGGCGGGGATCACGCCCTGTCCATGGGCACCGTGGCGGGGGTGGCGCAGGCCACGGACAAGCCGCTGTTCGTGCTGTGGCTTGATGCCCATACCGACCTGCACACGCCCGTCACCACGACGTCTGGCAACCTGCATGGCACGTCGCTTGCCTATATCACCGGGGCGCCGGGGTTCGACGCCTTCCCGCCGATGCCGCAGCCGGTGCCATCGGACCGGGTCGCGCTGTTGGGTCTGCGGTCTGTGGACCCGGCGGAACGCGCGACCCTGGCCGCCACGGACATGACGGCCGTGGACATGCGCATGATTGACGAGGGCGGCATTGCCCGTCCCCTGGCCGACTTCCTGGCGCGGGTGGCGCAGGCGGGCGGGGCGCTGCATGTCTCGCTGGATGTAGATTTCCTCGACCCCGGTGTCGCCCCCGCCGTGGGCACCACGGTGCCCGGCGGTGCCACCCTGCGCGAGGCGCATCTGGTCATGGAAATGCTGTGCGACAGCGGCCTTGTGACCTCCCTCGATCTGGTGGAACTGAACCCCTTTCTGGATGAACGCGGCCGCACGGCCAGCCTGATGGTGGATCTGACCGCCTCCCTTTTGGGGCGGCGCGTGTTCGACCGCCCCACACGTCCCTTTTTGCAACGGTGATCCCTATGACCAATCTGCCCTCTGATCTTGCCTATGTCCCCTTTGTCAGCGTCGAGAACATGATGCGCCTGATCCACCACATCGGATTGGAAAACATGTTGCGCGGGCTGGCCGACGCCATCGAGGCCGATTTCAGGCGCTGGCCGCAATTCGACAAGACCCCCCGCGTGGCCAGCCATTCGGCCGAAGGCGTGATCGAACTGATGCCCACCTCGGACGGAGAGGTGTATGGGTTCAAATACGTCAACGGCCACCCCAAGAACACCCGCGACGGCCTGCAAACGGTCACCGCCTTTGGCGTGCTGGCGCAGGTGGACACGGGTTATCCGGTGATGCTGACGGAAATGACGGTGCTGACGGCCCTGCGCACGGCGGCGACCAGCGCCATGGTGGCGCGGCACCTGGCCCCCAAGGGGGCAACGGTCATGGCCATGATCGGCAATGGCGCGCAGTCGGAGTTTCAGGCGCTGGCCATGAAGGCCGTGGTCGGCATCGAGGAAGTGCGCCTGTACGACATCGACCCCGCCGCCACCGCCAAGGCCGTGGGCAACCTGCGGGGACAGGGCATTCGGGTGGTGGCGTGCCAGACCGCCGAACAGGCGATCGAGGGCGCGCAGATCATCACCACCTGCACCGCCGACAAGCAATACGCCACCATCCTGACCGACAACATGGTGGGCGCGGGCGTGCACATCAACGCCATCGGCGGCGACTGCCCGGGCAAGACCGAATTGCACCCGGCGATTCTGGAACGGTCCAGCGTGTTCGTGGAATTCCCCGAACAATCCCGGATCGAGGGCGAGATCCAGCAAATGCCCGCCGATTTCCCCGTCACCGAGATGTGGGAGGTGATCACAGGCGCCGCGCCGGGCCGCACGTCCGATCGGCAGATCACCCTGTTCGACGGGGTGGGCTTTGCGATCGAGGATTTCTCGGCCCTGTGTTACGTGCGGGCGCAGTTGCAGGACACGGGCCTGTTTCAGGCGCTGGACATGCTGGCGGACCCGGACGATCCGCGCGATTTGTTCGGGATGGTGCAGCGGGCGGGGTGATGCGAATTTTCGTACGAAAATTCGATTGGTGCAATTTTTCATGCGAAAAATTAGGAAGCGCGGCGCGGGAAAAGAGGTAGGCCTTGCGCCTGTCGCGCAACGCGCACCACTGCGTGATAAACACGCTCTCGCCAGCATGTGCTTTGCACATGCGACTGCCGCGAACCTGTGCTGGATCTGTTATCTTGCCTGACCCTCTCGACAGGTTTTCTTGCAGAAAACCGTCGGCCGGGCGACGCGCACCGCTTCGCGGTACGCTGGGGTGAGAGGTTGGACATCGACCCAAGTGGGGCTCGTTGTGGCTGCTTCCTTCCGGACCTGACCAGGTTGGCGAGGCACTTGCCCGCGCCAACCCCTCGGCCCTTCACATAGACAGAGTCGCGCCCCGTTGCAAGATCACAGGCAAAACAGGCTGCGTGCCAGGGCGTAGCAGGTCTGCGGGTCGCCCAGCCCGTCCACACCCACCCGGGCATAGACGTAGCGGTCATCGTAGCTGATCGTCGTGGTGCCCCGGATCACGTCCCAACAGGCGTTGGGTTGCAGTTTGCACAGGGTGACCAGCGCCCCGTCCAGCCCCATGTCGGCCAGGTTCACGTCGGTGTTTTGCACCGCTGTCAGGGTCTGGTCCTTCAACAAGGCCTCGACCCCGTCCTGGGTCGGTTTGGTGAACACAAGGGCCAGTGTGGCGGCGATCAGGGCGTAGGCTATGTACTTGAACATGACGTCTGGCTACACCCGGGCCGAACGCGAGGCAAGGGAGCCAGGGGCCATGAAACACGCAGAAACAGTGACCTTTGGGGGCAGCGGTCTGGACCGGGCCGAAGATCTGCGCCGGGACCCGGTGGCGCTGGGTCGCTTGCGTGCGGGGGGCGTGTGCTGCCCCTGTGGCGCGGCAAGGTGGCGATGAACGCCGCCCGGGACGGGTTGGCCTATATCGAGGGGCCGCCCCAAGGTCTGGAGGTGTTTTTGGGCCAAGACGCTCAGGGCGGCATCTGGGCCCGGGATGTGTCGGGTTGGACCGTGGATGGGGCCGATCTGGCGGGCACGGGGTTCAGCGATCCGTCCGAACAGACCCACCGCAACCTGCCCAAGGGGGCCGCCTTTTGCGAGCTGCGCGGCGTGATGACTCAAGTGTCCGCCCGGGACGCCGAACTGGCCGCCACCGCCCGCGCCATGGTAGAATGGCACCGCACCCACAGCCATTGCGCCAACTGCGGCGCGGCCAGTGACGTGACCAAGGCGGGCTGGTCGCGCACCTGCGGGGCCTGTGGGCGGTTCCATTTCCCGCGCACGGACCCGGTGGTCATCATGCTGATCACGCGCGGCAATTCCGTTCTGGTGGGCCGGTCGCCGGGCTGGCCCGAGGGGATGTATTCCCTGCTGGCGGGCTTTGTCGAACCCGGCGAAACCCTGGAGGCCGCGGTGCGCCGCGAGGTCTGGGAAGAAACCGGCGTGCGCGTGGGCGAGGTGGGCTATCTCGCCAGTCAGCCCTGGCCGTTTCCCGCCTCTCTGATGTTTGGCTGCCACGGGCAGGCCACGTCCGAGGCAATCAACATCGACCCCGAAGAGATTGAGGACGCCCTGTGGGTCACACGAGAGGAGATGGCACAGGCGTTTGTCGGCGCCCATCCGGTGATCACCCCGGCGCGCAAAGGGTCCATTGCGCAGTTTCTGCTGGAAAACTGGTTGGCGGATACTTTGCAGTAATCGTTTTGCGGTCTATTCTTAGGGGAACAGGCGAAAGGTGTGGCGATGAAATTCAAGTCCAAGAACGAGGTCGAGGCCCCGATTGAACATGTGTTCGAACACATCCGCACGTCCAATCGCCTGCGAGAGGTGGCGAAAAAACGCAAGGTGAAGGTCACCCGCACGCCCGAGGGGCCGATGGTGCAAGGCACCCGTTGGGACAGCGAGTTCACATTTCGCGGCACCAAGCGGCGCATGACCTTTGCATTGGACCAGTTGATCACGCCCGAGGCGTTTCGGTTTTCCGGCGGGTCGGACGGCATGGACATCTGGGTCAACATCGACCTGCTGCCCCTGACCCCGCACACCTGCCACATGACCATAGAGGTGGAGGCGAAGCCGAAATCCCTTGGCGCGCGTCTGCTGATGCAATCGGCGCGGCTGGCCAAGCGGCGGCTGGAAAAGCGGTTCAAGAACCGCACCGCCAAACTGGCCAAGAAGATCGGCGAAAGCTATCTGGTCGACGCCTAGGCCCCAGGCTACCCTTTGCCGAAATGATCGGGGTCCGCCGGGTAGACGCCCAGCACCTTGATCATGGAGGTGAAATACGCCAACTCCTCCAACGCGCGGGCCACGGCGGGATCGTCCGGGTGGCCTTCGATATCGGCATAAAACTGGGTCGCGGTGAACTGTCCGTCCACCATGTAGCTTTCCAGTTTGGTCATGTTCACCCCATTGGTCGCGAATCCTCCCATGGCCTTGTAAAGGGCCGCCGGGATATTGCGCACGCGGAACACGAAAGTGGTTTTGACCGGGCCGTCGGGTTTTGTCTGCGCCGGGTCCCGGGACATCAACAGGAACCGCGTGGTGTTCTTGTCGTGATCCTCGATGTGACGGGCCAGGACGTTCAGCCCGTAAATCTCCCCCGCCAGTTCGGACGCCAGCGCCGCCGTGCCTGCATCGCCCAAGGCCGCAACGTCCTTGGCCGCGCCCGCCGTGTCGGCGGCAATTTCCGGGCGGATGCCGTTGTCGCGCAGAAAATCCCGGCACTGGCCCAGCAACACCACGTGGGATTGCGCGACCTTGATGTCCTGTAACGCAACACCCGGCAGGGCCAGCAGGTTGATGTGCACGCGCACGAAAGCCTCTGATATGATGTGCAGATCGCTGTCGGGCAGCAGGGAATGGATATCCGCCACGCGCCCGTAGGTGGAGTTTTCCACGGGCAGCATTGCCAGATCCGCGCGCCCGTCCCGTACGGCGTCAATGGCCGATTCGAAAGTCGGGCAGGGCAGGGGGTCGAGGCCCGGCATGGCGTCCCGGCAGGCCTGATGGGAATAGGCGCCAAGCTCTCCTTGGAAGGCAATCCGTCCGGTCATGGCGCTATTTCCTCAAGTTGGGCGTTTCGTCGCGCCATGTACACCTTGCCCTGCATCGGGGAAAGACCCATATACGCGCAAACAAGCGACAGTGAGGCGAACAATGTTCGATACGATGACGATTACGAAAGTTGGCGGCTCCCTCTGTGCGGCGCTGCTGGTGTTTATGCTGGGCGGCTGGGCTGCCGAGGGGCTGTACCATGTGGGCGGCAAACACCACAAAGGCGAAGAGCGCGTGATGGGCTGGAACATCCAAGTTGCCGAGGATGAACCGGGCGAAGTCGAAGAAGTGATCCAAGTCGCATTTGCCGATGTTTACGCTGCTGCCGATGCCGGTGCTGGCGAGCGTCTGTGGCGTCAGTGCCAAGCCTGTCACAAGTTGGAGCCCGGTGCGAACGGCACAGGCCCCTACCTGCACGGTCTGGTCGGTCGTGAAAAGCACATGGCGGACGGCTATGCCTATTCCGACGCCCTGCTGTCCCAAGACGGCGCATGGACGCCCGAGAACATCAGCGCCTTCCTTGAGAACCCACGCGAATACGCCCCCGGCACCAAGATGGCCTACCGTGGCATGGCCGACGTGGAAGATCGTGCGAACCTGATCGCCTACATCGCGACCTTCAACTAAGTCGCCTTGCAAAGCGTCAAAGCCGCCCCCGGGGGCGGCTTTTTTGATTCTGCGCCCTAAATCTTGTCACAGATACGTCAGGTGGGTTGAAGTTTGCGGGCCTTCGTCCTTTTGTGAAGGAAACAAGCGGCCAAGATGCCCGGACAACACGGAGGATTGCAGATGCAGATGACACGCGGTTGGATTGCGACGCTGGCGGCGGGGATGCTGGCCCTGCCTGCGTTGGCCGAGGATATCACGGTCACCCACGCCTACACGAATTTCGGCGCGCCTGTGCATGGGCCCGACATCCCGCATCTGCCTTATGTGAACCCCAATGCCCCCAAGGGCGGTGAAATCAGCCTGTGGTCCCAAGCCAATTTTGACAGTTTCAGCGGCTACACGCGCAAAGGGGTCGAAGAGACGACCCAGCGGTCCCTGATCCCCGAACGCATCCTTGCCAGTGCCGCGGACGACCCCTACGCCGCCTACTGCTATCTGTGCACCACCATGGAATACCCCGCCAGCCGCGACTGGGTGATTTTCAACCTGCGCGATGACGTGACCTTCTCCGACGGGCGCCCTCTGACCGCCGAGGATATCAAGTTCAGCTTTGATCTGGTGATGGAACAGGGGATCACGGAATTCCGCGCCGTCGTGTCCAGTTTTATCGACACGGTCGAGGTGCTGGACACGCACCGCATCAAATTCACCTTCACCGATACGGCCCCGCGCAACGATGTGATCAGCTTTGCCGGTGGGACGACTGCGTTTTCCAAATCGCACTTCGAGGAAAACGCGCTGCGGCTGGATGAAACCCAGAATGTGCCCTTCCTTGGCACCGGGCCGTATGTGTTGGACGAGGTCGATATGGGCCGGTCCGTGACCTATGTGCGTGACCCCGATTGGTGGGGGGCGGATCATCCGTTCAACATCGGACGGTACAATTTCGACAGCGTCCGGGTCGAGGTCTTTGCCGATGCCGCCGCTGCGATGGAGGGGTTCAAGGCGGGCACCTACACCATGCGGATCGAGAACAGCTCTCTGCAATGGGCAACGGCCTATGATTTCCCGGCGCTGGAAAACGGTTTCGTCAAGAAGGAGGAACTGCCCGACGGGTCCATCGGGTCCGCTCAGGGGTTCGTGTTCAACCTCAAGCGCGAGATCTGGCAGGACCCCCGCGTGCGCGATGCGGTCAGCCGGATGTTGAATTTCGAATGGGCGAACGAGACCTTGTTCTACGGTCTGTACAAGCGCCCCGAAAGTTTCTGGCAGAACACCAACCTGCAAGCCCGCGGCCTGCCCGAGGGTGAGGAGTTGGCGCTGTTGACCCGTTTGGTGGACGAAGGTCTGCTGGATGCCGCGATCCTGACCGAAGAGGCGCGCGTGCCCTTTGCCAACCGCGCCTCTGACAACGCGCCCGGTCGTCGGGCGTTTCGCGCAGCCGCAGCGGATCTGGAGGCGGCGGGCTGGGTGTCCGGTCCCGATGGGATCCGCGTGAAGGACGGCCAGACGCTGGACCTTGAAATCCTCAGCTTTTCGCCCGCCTTTGACCGGATCATTAACCCCTACGTGGAAAACCTGAAACGGGCGGGGATCAATGCGCGCCTGAACCGCGTCGACGTCAGCCAGTACATCGAACGCCGCCGCAACGGCGATTGGGACCTGACGACCCATACCCCGACCCAAGGGTACGAGCCGACGATCACCAGCCTGAAACAATGGTTCCATTCCGAGACCGCCGAGGACAGCAGCCGCAACCTGATGGCCCTGCGCGACCCCGGCATCGACGCACTGATCGAGGCGTTTGACGGGGCCGAGACACTGGAACAGGTTGAGGCGCGCGCCCGTGCGCTGGACCGTGCCTTGCGCGCCTATGGCTTCTGGATCCCCCAATGGTTCAAGGACACCCATTGGGTCGCCTATTGGGACCAGTACAGCTATCCCGATCCCCTGCCGCCTTTGGCCTTGGGCACTTTGGACCTGTGGTGGTTCGATGCCGACAAGGCGCAGGCCCTGCGCGATGCGGGTGCCCTGTAAGTGGCGGCCTATATCTTTCGACGTCTGCTGTTGATGATCCCCACGCTGCTGGGGATCATGATCATCAATTTCAGTCTGATCCAGTTCGTGCCCGGTGGCCCCGTGGAACAGGTGCTTGCCAATCTCGAAGGGCAGGGCGACGTACTGGCGGGCATATCCGGGGCCGCCAATGAGTTGGCCGCCGACAGCAGTGGCGAGGGCGGCTATCTCGGCTCCCGCGGCCTGCCCCCCGAGTTCATCGCAGAGCTAGAGGCGCAGTTCGGGTTCGACAAACCGCCCCTTGAACGGTTCCTGACCATGATGTGGGACTACATGCGGTTCGATTTTGGCGAAAGCTATTTCCGGTCCATCAGCGTTGTCGACTTGGTGCTGGAAAAAATGCCTGTGTCCATCACGCTGGGTCTTTGGTCCACGGTGCTGGCCTATCTGATCTCGATCCCCTTGGGCATCCGCAAGGCAGTACGCGACGGGTCCAGCTTTGACACTTGGACCAGCGGGTTGATCATCGTGGCCTATGCCATCCCCGGCTTCCTGTTTGCGATCCTGTTGCTGGTGTTGTTCGCGGGCGGGTCCTACCTGCAATGGTTCCCCCTGCGCGGCCTGACGTCTGATAACTGGGAGGAGTTGTCGGCCATCGGCAAGGTGCTGGACTACCTGTGGCACATCATTCTGCCCGTGACCGCCAGCACGATCGCCGCCTTTGCGACCCTGACCCTGCTGACCAAGAACAGCTTTCTGGACGAGATCAAGAAGCAATACGTGATGACCGCCAAGGCCAAGGGGCTGGCCGAGAACCGCGTGCTGTATGGGCATGTGTTCCGCAACGCGATGTTGATCATCATCAGCGGCTTTCCGGCCCTGTTCGTCGGTGTGTTCTTCGGCGGGTCCTTGATCATCGAGACGATCTTCAGCCTGGACGGTCTGGGCCGCATGGGGTTCGAGGCGACAGTGGCCCGCGACTACCCCGTGATCTTTGGCACGCTGTTCGCCTTTACCCTGATCGGGCTGGTGGTGAACCTGATTTCCGACCTGACCTATGTGTGGATCGACCCGCGCATCGACTTTGCATCGAGGGAGACCTGATATGGCCCTCCTCTCTCCGCTCAACCAACGGCGCTTGCGCAATTTCAAGGCGAACCGGCGGGCGTTTTGGTCGTTCTGGATCTTCGGGGTTTTGTTCGGCCTGACCCTGTGCGCCGAACTGATCGCCAACGACAAACCCCTGTTGGTCAAGTTTGAGGGCGAGTATTACACGCCCTTTCGCACGTTCTATCCCGAAACGGCCTTTGGCGGCGATTTCGCCACCGAGGCTGTGTACAGGGATATCGAGGTGCAATGCCTGATCATATCCGGCGGGCAAGAGACCTGTTTTGACGACCCCGAGGGGGTGATCGAAACGGCCCAATCCCTGCCCGACGCGGGCTGGATCATGTGGCCGATCATCCCCTACAGCTACAACACGGTGAACAACATCGACGGCTCTGCCCCCAGTGCGCCGGACGCCAACCATTGGCTGGGCACGGACGACACGGCGCGGGACGTGCTGGCGCGGGTGATCTATGGGTTCCGGTTGTCGGTCCTGTTTGCGCTGATCGTGACCCTGTTGACCACGGTGATCGGCATCGCGGCGGGGGCGGTGCAGGGATATTTTGGCGGCTGGGTGGACCTGTTGTTCCAACGCTTGATCGAGATTTGGGGATCCACCCCCAGCCTGTACATCATCATTATTGTGGCGGCGATCATCCCCATGAACTTCTGGCTGTTGGTCGGGCTGACGGTCCTGTTCGGCTGGACCGTGCTGGTGGGTGTGGTGCGTGCGGAATTCCTGCGCGCGCGGAACTTCGAATATGTCCGCGCGGCCCGCGCCTTGGGCGTCAGCAATGCCACCATCATGTTCCGCCACGTCCTGCCCAACGCCATGGTCGCCACGATCACCATGCTGCCGTTCATCGTGACGGGGGCCATTGGGGGGCTGGCGACGCTGGATTTCCTCGGGTTCGGTCTGCCGTCCTCTGCTCCGTCCCTGGGCGAGCTGACGTTGCAAGCCAAGCAGAACCTGCAGGCGCCATGGCTGGCCTTTACGGCATTTTTCACCTTTGCGATCATGCTGTCGCTGCTGGTGTTCGTGTTCGAAGGGGTGCGCGATGCGTTCGACCCCAGAAAGACCTTTTCATGAGCCTTCTGTCGATCAAAGACCTTAGCATCGGGTTCCGCCAAGACGGTGGTGTTTCCCAAGCCGTGCGTGGCGTCAGCTTTGACGTGGCCCAGGGGGAAACCGTAGCGTTGGTGGGGGAATCCGGGTCGGGCAAATCCGTGACCGCCCTGTCCACCGTGTCCCTGTTGCCGGAGTCTGCCGACGTGTCGGGATCCATCACCTATGGCGGCACGGAAATGGTCGGCGCGTCCGAGGCGGATTTGCGCCGGGTGCGTGGCAACGACATCAGCTTTATCTTTCAGGAACCGATGACGTCCCTGAACCCGCTGCACACCATCGAAAAGCAGATCGTCGAAAGCCTGGCCCTGCACCAGGACCTGACGGGCGATGCGGCGCGGGACAGGGTGATCGAGCTTTTGACCCAAGTGGGCATCCATGATCCCGAAAGCCGCCTGTCGGCCTATCCGCACCAACTGTCCGGCGGGCAGCGCCAGCGGGTGATGATCGCCATGGCGCTGGCCAATGGGCCGGAATTGCTGATCGCTGATGAACCCACGACCGCGCTGGACGTGACCATTCAGGCGCAAATCCTCGATTTGCTGGCGGATCTGAAACGGGACATGGGCATGAGCCTTTTGTTCATCACCCATGACTTGGGCGTTGTGCGCAAGATCGCCGATCGGGTCTGTGTGATGAAGAACGGCGAGATCGTGGAAACCGGCCCCACGGCCGAGATTTTCGCCAATCCCCAGCATCCCTACACCAAGACCCTGCTGGCCGCCGAACCCTCGGGCACGCCGGACGCGCCGCCTGCGGGGGCGAGGTGATGGTGGAAACGGACGCCCTGCGCATCTGGTTCCCGATCACGGCGGGGTTCCTGCGCCGCACCGTGGGGCACGTGAAGGCCGTCAACGCCGCCACCCTGTCTATCCGCGCGGGCGAAACCATCGGCATCGTGGGCGAAAGCGGGTCCGGCAAGACGACGCTTGCGCTGGCGATCATGCGCCTTGTGTCCAGCGAGGGGCCGATCCGGTTCATGGGGCAAGACATTCAGGGCTGGAAATCGAAACAGCTGCGGTCCTTGCGCAAGGACATGCAGATCGTGTTCCAAGACCCCTATGGGTCCTTGTCCCCGCGCATGACCATTGCGCAGATCGTGGCCGAAGGGCTGTCGGTCCATGATCTGGGCGACGGGCGCTCGGACCGCGAATTGGTGGCAGAGATCCTGACCGAAGTGGGTCTTGATCCGTCCATGATGGACCGTTACCCGCACGAGTTTTCCGGGGGTCAGCGGCAGCGCATCGCCATCGCGCGGGCCATGATCCTGCGGCCCAAGCTGGTGGTGCTGGACGAACCGACATCGGCCCTGGACATGACCGTGCAGGTGCAGATCGTCGATCTGCTGCGGGATTTGCAAAAGAAATACGGGCTGGCCTATCTGTTCATCAGCCACGACCTAAAGGTCGTGCGCGCCCTGTCGCACAAGGTGATGGTGATGAAGCGCGGCGATATCGTCGAGGCGGGGGATGCGGGGCAGATCTTTGACGCGCCGCAAACCGAATATACCCGGGCCTTGATGGCCGCGGCCTTTGACATGAAGGCCGCAGAGATTGTCAAAGAGGCCTAGAAGGCCGCCGAGTGGCTGCCGGCCTCCATGTCGTAGGCGTCAAAGGCGCGGGCGATCATGCGGCACAGGGCCTGGCCCTCTGGCTTGATCTCGAACCCGGCGGGTGTGACGTCCACAGCCCCGGCAAACTTGGTCGCAGCCTCGGCGAACAGCATGTCCAGAAGGGCAGCATCCGCCCCCATGGCCAGCATCTCCGCCCGATCGATCCGCCAATCGCACATCAGCGTTTCGATCATGCGCGACCGGATGATGTCGTCCTTGGTGAAGGCATGCCCGCGCGCGGTGGTGAATTCGCCCGCCCGCGCTGCCTTTTGGTATTTGGCCGTGGCACTTTCGTTCTGGGCATAACCCTGCGGAAAGCGCGAGATGGACGACGCGCCCAACCCGATCAACACATCACAGGTGTCATCGGTGTAGCCTTGGAAGTTGCGGCGCAGATGCCCTGTCTTCGCGGCCTTGGCCAGCGAATCTGTGGGGCGGGCGAAATGGTCGATGCCAATCGTCTCGTACCCGTCCCACGCGAACAGGCGGCGCGCGGTGTTGAACAGATTAACGCGTTCCTCGGGCGTGGGCAGTTGATCCGTGGGGATCAGGCTTTGGCGCCGCGCCATCCAAGGCACGTGGGCATAGCCGTACAATGCCACCCGGTCCGGGGACAGGGACAGCAATTGCTGCACGGAATGGGACAGGCGTTCGCGAGTCTGCATGGGCAGGCCAAACAGAATATCAGCGTTCAGGCTGTTGACCCCGACGGCGCGCAGGCCTTGCACGGCGGCCTCTGTCACCTCGTAGGATTGTTCGCGGCCAATGATCTCTTGGATTTTTGGATCAAAGTCCTGCACCCCAATAGAGGCGCGGTTCATCCCGATCGCCGCCAGCGCGTCGAGGCGTGCGGCATCAATCTCGTTTGGATCTATTTCGACCGAGAATTCAGCGTCTTCCGCGAATGGCAGCATATCATGCAGCGCCTTGCCCAGTTTCAGGATCAGATCCGGTGACAACAGGGTGGGCGTACCGCCGCCCCAATGGAGGCGTTGCAGGCTGACGCCTTGGGGCAGGGTGGCGCGTAGGGTTTTGATTTCTTCCAGCAGGGTGTCCACATAGGTGACGACCGGATCGTTGCTGCTGACACCTTGGGTGCGGCAGGCGCAGAACCAGCACAGGCGGCGGCAAAAGGGAACGTGCAAGTAGACGGACACCTTCGAACCGCGGGGGATTGCGGTGACCCAAGACTTGAATGTGTCGGGGCCTACGTTGCCTGCAAACTTTGTCGAGGGCGGGTAGCTGGTATAGCGCGGGACTTTTGCATCAAAAAGTCCGTATCGCTTGAGTTGTATTTGATCCATCATAAGCCTACACTGAAGGCGGGGAGCGGTTTCGGCTTTGATCGAGATCAACTTGAAAGACCAAAATGACCCGCAGTGTCACCATACCTAAGGCTGCGCACCAGGATTGTAGTGATTGCCCGATCAGACATCGGGCGGTGTGTGCAAGGTGTGAGAACGACGAGCTAGAGCGGCTTGAAGCGATAAAGTACTACCGTACCTTCGAGGCCGGGCAGCAAATCGCCTGGGCCGGAGAGCGGCTGGACTTTGTGGCGTCGGTCGTTGACGGCGTTGCGACGCTGACCCAGACCATGGAAGACGGGCGCCGTCAGATGGTGGGCTTGCTGTTGCCGTCTGATTTCCTGGGTCGGCCAAATCGTCCGCGCGCCGCATATGATGTGGTTGCCACGACGGATGTAACCTTGTGCTGTTTCCGCCATGCGCCGTTTGGTGAGTTGTTGCACGACGTGCCCCATATCTCCCAACGGCTGTTGGAGATGACACTGGACGAGCTTGACGCCGCCCGGGAATGGATGCTGTTGCTGGGTCGCAAGACGGCGCGGGAAAAGATTGCCAGTCTGCTGTCCATTATCGCTCGGCGCGATGCAGCGTTGCAGGGGGGCATGACCAGTGGCACGCAAGTGGCATTCGATCTGCCCCTGACGCGCGAGGCGATGGCCGATTATCTGGGCCTGACCTTGGAAACCGTAAGCCGTCAAATGTCCGCTCTCAAGAAGGACGGTGTGATCCAACTGCAGGGCAAGCGGCATATCATCGTTCCTGATTTTAACAGGTTGATGGAAGAATCGGGCGACGACAACGACGGTGGGTTCGAAGTCTAGTCCTGTTCCACTTTGCCTGTGACATCTGGTCCCCCATCTGCGGAGCGGGGGGCCTTTAAGCGTTTTGCAGGACTGGCCTTTTAGGGGTAAGGCCATAGCATGGCCCCCAGATAAACTAATATTTACAATATCTTAGAGGTGATGGGCGTTCTGTTGAACCTTGCGCTGTTCTTATTCTTTGTCGTGGCCCCCTTTCTGGGTTCCATGGTCGCTCTTTGACTTGGATCAAGGTTCGCGACCGCGCCTTTCGCCATCTCTGACCCATAGACAAAAGCCCGAACCCCCGAATTCACGGGGGGCAGGGCACTACAAAAGGGGTCGAAAGAGATGTCAGACTATCTCAAACTGCTCGTGCTGGCTGTGATTACGGTTTGTGCCGCAATCGCCGCCAACTACGCGCGCGACGTCGCATACTTGGTCCATGCCATCCTTGTGATGGTGACCGCCGGGGGCCTGTTCCTTTGGCAATTGCGTCGTACAGATGAACCGAAACCAGCACCCGTGAACGAATATATGGATGGTCCAGTGAGAGCTGCGGCCATCGCAACCGTTTTCTGGGGTGTCGTCGGGTTTCTTGCGGGGACGTTCATTGCGTTCCAACTGGCGTTCCCGGTGCTCAACTTTGAATGGGCCCAAGGGTATTTGAACTTTGGCCGTCTGCGCCCGCTGCACACATCGGCGGTCATTTTTGCATTCGGGGGCAACGCCCTGATCGCATCGGCGTTCTACGTGGTGCAGCGCACCTCCGCTGCGCGCATGTGGGGCGGGAACCTGTCGTGGTTCGTGTTCTGGGGCTACCAGTTCTTTATCGTACTGGCCGCAACCGGTTACATCCTGGGCGGGACCCAAGGCAAAGAATACGCCGAACCTGAGTGGTACGTCGACATCTGGCTGACCGTCGTCTGGGTCGCCTTCCTGGCTGTCTACGTGGGCACGCTGGTGAAACGCAAAGAGCCGCACATCTACGTGGCCAACTGGTTCTACCTGGCCTTCATCATCACCGTGGCCATGTTGCACCTTGTGAACAACCTGTCCCTGCCCGTGTCGATCTATGGCTCGCGCTCTGTTCAGGTGATGTCCGGTGTGCAGGATGCGATGACCCAGTGGTGGTACGGCCACAACGCTGTGGGCTTCTTCCTGACTGCGGGCTTCCTGGGCATGATGTACTACTTCATTCCCAAGCAAGCTGACCGTCCGGTGTTTTCGTACAAACTGTCGATCATCCACTTCTGGGCGCTGATCTTCCTGTATATCTGGGCCGGTCCACACCACCTGCACTATACCGCGCTGCCTGACTGGGCCTCGACCCTTGGCATGGTGTTTTCGATCGTGCTGTGGATGCCTAGCTGGGGTGGGATGATCAACGGTCTGATGACGCTGTCAGGCGCCTGGGACAAGCTGCGCACGGACCCCGTGCTGCGGATGATGGTGACCTCGGTCGCGTTCTACGGGATGTCGACCTTCGAGGGGCCGATGATGTCGATCAAGGCCGTGAACTCCCTGTCGCACTACACCGACTGGACGATCGGGCACGTGCACTCCGGCGCGCTTGGCTGGAACGGCATGATCACCTTCGGGATGCTGTACTTCCTGTTCCCCAAACTGTGGAACAAGACGTCGCTCTATTCGCTGAAACTGGTCAGCTGGCACTACTGGTTGGCCACCATCGGGATCGTGCTCTACGCGTCCTCGATGTGGGTGACCGGGATCATGGAAGGCCTGATGTGGCGTGAAGTGGATGCCAACGGGTTCCTTGTGAACAGCTTTGCTGACACCGTATCCGCCAAGTTCCCAATGTATGTGGTCCGTGGCCTGGGTGGGGTAATGTTCCTCGGCGGCTCGCTGATCATGGCTTACAACCTGTGGATGACTGTTGTGAAGGGCGAGGCCAAGGCCGACACCCGCGCAGCTGTCCCCGCCGAATAAGGAGACGAACAGATGTCTATCCTTAACAAACACGGTAAGATCGAGCGTAACGTGACCTTGCTGATGGTGCTGTCTTTCCTGACAGTCTCCATCGGTGGGATCGTCCAGATAGCGCCACTGTTCTACCTGGAAAACACCATCGAGGATGTAGAGGGCATGCGCCCCTACTCCCCGCTGGAGCTGGCCGGGCGTGAGGTCTACATCCGCGAGGGCTGCTATGTCTGCCACTCTCAGATGATCCGGCCCATGCGCGACGAGGTGGAACGCTATGGCCACTATTCGCTGGCGGCGGAATCGCAATACGATCACCCGTTCCAGTGGGGGTCCAAGCGGACCGGGCCTGATCTGGCCCGCGTGGGCGGTCGGTATTCGGACGACTGGCATGTGGATCACCTGATCAACCCCCAGTCGGTCGTGCCTGAATCCATCATGCCCAGCTATGGCTTCTTGATGAACCGCGAAGTGGACGCCGAGATGGTCCGCGATCTGGTCGTCACCCACCGCATGGTCGGCGTGCCCTACACCGATGAAATGGTGGAAAACGCCGTTGCAGACGTGAGTGCGCAAACCGACCCATGGGGGGACGTGGATGCGATCACCGCCCGCTATCCAAAGGCACAAGTCCGTAACTTCGATGGCCAAGAGGCTGTCACGGAAATGGATGCCCTTGTGGCCTACCTGCAAATGCTTGGCACGCTGGTCGACTTCTCGACCTTCATCGCCGACGAAAGCCGTTAAGGAGACCTGATTATGGATACCTATTCAATCACCCGGGAATTCGCTGACAGCTTTGGTTTGCTGGCCATGTTCCTGCTGTTCATGGGGATCATCCTGTTCGCCTTCCGTCCCGGATCGAACAAGATCCACAAGGACATCGCGAACACCCCCTTCCGCAACGAGGATCGGCCCATCGTCGATCAGGAGGATCAGTCATGAGCGATCACGACAAAAAATCCAGAACCCACCAAGAAGGTGACCCGAACACAACGGGTCACAGCTGGGACGGGATCGAGGAATTCGACAACCCGATGCCCCGCTGGTGGCTGTGGACTTTCTATGCCTGTATCATCTGGGGGCTGATCTATGTTGTTCTGTACCCCGCGTGGCCCATGCTGTCGAAGGCCACGCCCGGTTTGCTGGGCTATTCCACCCGAGGCGAAGTCGCTGCTGACATCGCCGCCGTCGAGGCCCAGTTGAAACCCCAGTGGGACAAGCTGGAAACCATAGAGCTGGCCGGTCTTGCAGAGACTGATGCCGACTTGCACGGCTTTGCCGTCAACGGCGGGGCCGCGATCTTCCGCACATGGTGTGCGCAGTGTCACGGGTCCGGTGCGGCAGGCGCGGTGGGCTATCCCAACCTGCTGGATGACGACTGGCTTTGGGGCGGTACGATGGAGGATATCCAGATGACCATCGCCCACGGCATCCGCCAAGAGGAAGACCCTGACAGCCGCTTCAGCCAGATGCCCGCCTTTGGCGACATCTTGGCCGAAGAGGAAGTGGCACAGGTCGTGCACTACGTCCGGGCCCTGTCCGGGGCCGACCATGATGCAGACCTCGCGGCTGCGGGCACCGAGCTGTTCCTCGACAATTGTTCCAGCTGTCACATGGAAGATGGCACAGGCGATATCTACCAAGGTGCGCCGAACCTGACCGATGCCATCTGGCTGTACGGCGGGTCCGTGGATGCGCTGACCTATACGGTCAACAACGCGCGCTACGGGGTCATGCCATCGTGGAACACGCGTTTGACCGAGGGTGAAATCCGCGCCGTCACGGCCTACGTCCACCAGTTGGGCGGCGGCGAGTAAGCCTTACGCCCGCATTTTCCGGCGGTCCTCCCGTCTGCCGGAAAGACAGCACCGGTCCCTGCCTGTTCGCGCAAGGGGGCCGGTGTTTTGCTTTTTGACACAGGTCAAGGTGCGTGCAGTCGTCCTGGGCTAGTGTGGGAATCACAGACGTAGTGCCCGGATCACCACTCCCCTCCTCTCCGGGCGTCCCAACCCAAAGCGAGCCCACGATGTCAACGACACCGGACAAGCCTCCATCTCTATACGCCGCACAAGAACCCATCTTCCCGCGTGACGTAAAAGGTTGGTTCCGCAGATTCAAATGGGGCGTGATGTTGGTCACGCTGGGCATCTACTACCTTGTCCCGTGGATTCGCTGGGACCGCGGCCCAGAATTGCCGGACCAAGCGGTGCTGCTGGATCTGGCCGGGCGGCGCTTTTTCTTCTTTTGGGTCGAGATCTGGCCCCACGAATTCTACTTCGTCGCCATGCTGTTGATCATGGCGGGTTTGGGGCTGTTCCTGTTCACCTCGGCCCTGGGTCGGGTGTGGTGCGGGTATGCCTGCCCCCAAACCGTCTGGACCGATCTTTTCATCGCCGTGGAGCGTTGGATCGAAGGCGACCGCAACGCCCGTGTGCGTCTGTGGAAGGCCAAGTGGGACGCCCGCAAATGGCGCCTGCGCCTGACCAAGTGGACGGTCTGGCTGTTCATCTCGGTCGCAACCGGTGGGGCATGGGTTTTCTACTTCACCGACGCGCCGACCCTGCTGCGCGACCTGCTGACCTTCAGCGCGCACCCGATCGCCTACACCACGATCGCCATTCTGACTGCGACGACCTTCATCTTTGGCGGGTTCATGCGCGAGCAAATCTGTCTGTACGCCTGCCCATGGCCCCGGATCCAAGGTGCCATGATGGACGAGGATACCCTGACCGTGGCCTACCGCGATTGGCGCGGAGAGCCGCGCGGCAAGAAGCGCAGCGCGGACACAGGGGACTGTATTGACTGCATGGCCTGTGTGAACGTCTGCCCAACGGGGGTGGACATTCGCGATGGGCAACAGATGGGCTGCATCACCTGTGGTCTTTGCATCGACGCCTGCGACGACATCATGGAGAAGATCGGCAAGCCACGCGGGCTGATCGACTACATGGCGCTGACGGACGAAACCCGCGAACGGGCAGGAGAGCCGATCAAACCCGTGATCAGTCACATCCTGCGCCCCCGCACGATCATCTACACCCTGCTCTGGGGCGGGATCGGTATAGCCCTCGTGGTCCTGCTGTTCATGCGGTCCGCCATCGACATGACCGTGGCCCCGATCCGCAACCCGGTGAACGTGATCCTGTCCGATGGGTCCATCCGCAACACCTACGACATTCGCCTGCGCAATATGTCTGGCCGGGAAAAGCCGTTCTACATCTCGATCAAGGGCGACGAGGACTTGATCCTCCAGCTGGAGGGGCGCGACGGCCAAGTCACCTACGTGCCCGCCAATGAGACATACCTGCAACGCGTCTACGTTATTGCCCCTAGTGGGTCTGACGTGGCCGCCGAACACCGCACGGACCTGCGCTTCTGGGTTGATGATTTCATCAACGAGGAACGCGCCCACACCGACACCGCATTCTTTGGGAGGACACCAGAATGACTGCAACCAACACGGACACCCCCGTCAAGGAACTGACTGGCGGCAAATTCTTTGCCATCATGGTCACCATGTTCGGGATCATCATCACCGTGAACGTCTTTATGGCCTATTCGGCGATCTCGACCTTTCCCGGGCTGGTGGTCAAAAACGGCTATATTGCCTCGCAGACGTTTGACGATGAACGGGCCGCGCAACAAGCCCTGGGCCTGACCTTCGCCGCCGCCTACGAAAATGGCACAGTGCACGTGAACATCGACAGCCTTGCCGCGATGCCGCCCCAAGTGGCCGAAGTGACCGTTGTGATCGGACGTCCAACCCACGACCGGGATGACATTGCGCTGCCCGTGGAACGTGTGGCCGGTGGCTATGCCGGGACCGTTGATCTGGAACCGGGCGCTTGGGTTGTGCGTCTGACCGGCACCGTGGCGGATGGTACGCCCTTCCGCTACGACATGGGGCTCGCGGTGCGTCGCTGACCCATGACCTACGTTGCTGAACATTCTCGGCCCATGGCCTGCCCCGCTTGTGTGGGGTTGCCGGATATGCCCCAAGACGCAGGTGTGACCGAGGGGGACATCATCCTTGCCCTGCCCTCCATCCATTGCGCCGCGTGCATTTCCGGGGTCGAGCGTGTTTTGGCCAAGGTGCCCGGTGTCAGCCAGTCGCGGGTCAACCTGACCCTGCACCGGGTCATGATCCGCGCCACCTCCGACGTCACCCCGGATGACTTGATCGAGATTTTGACCGATGCAGGCTATCCGGCCCAAGAACTAGACGCCGCCCTGCTCGAGGCCGGTGGGCGCGACGATCACGGGCGGATGTTGCTGATGCGTCTGGGTGTGGCAGGCTTTGCCATGATGAACGTCATGCTGCTTTCGGTGGCAGTCTGGTCCGGGGCGGATGCGTCCACGCGGGATATGATGCACTGGATTTCGGCGGCGATCACCCTGCCGGCCATCGTGTTCTGCGCCCAGCCTTTCTTTGTGTCGGCGTGGTCGGCCCTGCGCGGACGGCGTTTGAACATGGACGTGCCGATTGTTCTGGCGATCTTGCTGGCGGCGGGCACGTCGCTTTATGAAACCGCGCTCAGTGGGCATCACGCGTATTTTGATGCGGCCATTACGCTCACGTTCTTTCTGCTGGCAGGCCGGTATCTGGACCACCGCACCCGCGCCTCTGCCCAATCCGCCGCGCAAGAGCTTTCGGCCCTCGAAGTCCACCGCGCCCTCAAGATTGTCGGCCTCACCGAAGTGGTCGTCCCCGTGGCGGAACTTCGCGCAGGTGATCTGGTGCGTGTCATGCCCGGTGCACGCTTTCCGGTGGACGGTGTCGTGCGCGCTGGCCAAAGCGAGGTGGACACCTCGTTCCTGACAGGTGAAAGCCTGCCTGCCTTTGTGGGGCAGGGCGGGACGGTCCATGCAGGCGCCATCAACCTGACCGGGCCGCTCGACGTGACCGTGACGGCGGCGGGCGAAGACACGTCCTTGCGCCAGATTGCCAACCTTGTGGCGGTCGCGGAAAGTGGCCGCGCGCGGTACACATCGCTGGCCGATCAGGCGGCGAAACTCTACGCCCCCGGCGTCCACATCCTGTCGGTTTTGGCGGCGGCGGGGTGGTTCATCTACACCCAAGACATGCGCGTGTCCCTAAACATCGCGGCGGCGGTCCTGATCATCACCTGCCCCTGTGCCCTTGGCCTCGCGGTGCCTGCGGTGACAACGGCGGCCAGTGGTCGGCTGTACCGCAGGGGCCTGCTGGTCAAACACGAAACCGCGTTGGAGCGTTTGGCCGAGGTCGACACAATCGTGTTCGACAAGACCGGCACCCTGACCGAAGGCGCGCCGTGCCCGACCAACCTGACCGATTTGACCCAAGCACAAGCGGCGCTGGTGCTGGCCTTGTCCCAAGGCTCTGCCCATCCGTTGTCCATGTCCCTTTGCGCCGCCTTGCGTAGGGTGGGTGTCTCGGCGGCTGATGTCGCGGACGTGACCGAGGTGCCCGGTTTTGGCGTCCAAGGCACGTTGGACGGTCGCATGGTCCGCTTGGGGCGCGGGTCGTGGGTCGGTGCATTGACCGAGGCAGAGACGACCGCAACCTACCTGCAAATGGGCGATGATCTTCCCTTGGCCCTGACGTTCGAGGATTCCTTGCGCGAAGGTGCGCAACAAGCCGTCGCCGGTCTGCGCGCCATGGGCAAAAACGTGATCATGCTGTCGGGCGACGCCCATGCGCCTGTGGCGCGACTGGCCCATGCGGTCGGCATCACCGACTACACGTCGCAGATGCTGCCAGCCGACAAGGCGGCGATGATCCAAGACATGTCCGACGCGGGTCACAAGGTGATGATGATCGGGGATGGCCTGAACGATACGGCGGCACTGGCCGCGGCCCATGTATCCATGTCCCCCGCCTCTGCCCTGGATGCGGCGCGCATGGCCTCTGATATCGTATTGGTGAAATCCGACTTGTCAGTTGTGCCCGATATGGTCGCCTTGGCGGGCCAAGCGCGCAAACGCATCCGCGAGAACTTCCGTCTGGCAACATGGTACAACGTGCTGGCCGTTCCATTGGCGATTGCCGGTCTCGCGACCCCATTGATTGCAGCACTGGCTATGTCCGCATCGTCCCTGACGGTGTCCCTTAACGCCCTGCGGCTGCGCAAGTAAGGAGAGAGCATGAGCGTCTTGGCATATCTGATCCCGGTCTCTTTGTTCCTTGGCTTGGTGGGTCTGGTCGCGTTCCTTTGGACGTTGAACGCGCGGCAATACGACGATCCCGAAGGGGACGCCCAACGCATTTTGCGTACCGATTACGACGATGTCCCTAAGGCCTAGCGCTCTGCAGTGCGGTCAGGGCCGTTTGCACACGCCGCGCCCGGGCACCGTCCATGGCGCGAAGGGCTTGGGATTTGGTCTGGCTGCTTTGGTTTTGCAGCACAAGCGCCACGACCGCTGGGTGTTCGGCGTCCAAGTCAGCCTCCCCGACCAAGGCCGCAACCGTTGTGCGCACAACCGCCAAAGAGGGCGCTTTGCGCTGCTTTGGCTGGGCAACGGGCGGTGCCTTACGCTCCAGCCGTTTCAAAAGCGCGCGCGCGCCCCGTCTCAGGTCAGCTTCTGACAGCGCGCCCTCTGGTGCTTTGGCATCCGCTGCGGAGGCCGCCTGTTCCCGCAAAGACTGCAAATCCGGTGCCGCAGTCTCTCGATTTATCAGTTGCAGCAAAAGTCGGGCCCGGTCGCTGACGTCAAGGTCGGCGTTTACGTCAATTTGGGTCGCGGGGGCGGTGGGTTTCGGGGCGGGTTGCATCACATATAACTCCGGACAAGGGCGCTGGTGACGAGGGTCCAACCATCGGCCACAACAAAGAACGCTAGTTTGAAGGGAAGAGAGACGATGGCCGGGGGCACCATCATCATGCCCATGGACATCAGGATCGCGGCCACCACCATGTCGATGATCAGAAACGGCAGAAAGATCAGGAACCCAACCTGGAAAGCGCGGGCGACCTCACTGATCAGGAAAGAGGGGATCAGAACCGACAGCGGCGCTTGATCGGTCTCAGGCACGCCGTCCGGAAACCGAAGCACCGCCATTTCTGCAAACGTATCCGGGTCCACGCGGGCCAGCATGAAGGCACGAAAGGGTTCCATTGTTGGGGCAAAGGCTTGTTCCACGGACAGCGTGCCCTCGACCAAAGGGGACAGCCCTGATCGCCAGCTTTCCATAAAAACCGGCTCCATCACGAAGTAGGTGAGGAACAGCGCCAGACTGATCAGCAGCATATTGGGCGGCGACTGTTGCAACCCGATGCCTTGGCGCAGAATGGCAAGGACCGTCACGATGAACGGAAAACAGGTGATCATGATGGCCAAGCCGGGTGCAAGGCTTAAGACCGTGATCAGGGCGATCAGTTGCAGCGTGCGCGCCGTCAGCGCACCGTCACCCCCAAGATCAATGGAGATATCCTGCGCCTGGGCGCCCTGCGCCGCGAGAATGATCAGCAGAGCAATGGCGAGGCGGCGCATCATGGTCCGTCCTCGCTGACCACGTCAGTCAACTTGACCGCAAGCTGTCCGCCGGTGGTCCCCTCGACCTCCTGCAACTCACCCCGTGCGATCAATCTGTCCCCGATATAGAGTTCGACAGGGTCATTGACCGTGCGATCCAGCTCTAGGATCGTGTCTTGTTGCAACGACATCAATTGTCCGACGGTTGGTCGCGCATGGCCGACACATACGCGTATCTCGACCGGCACCCTGACCAGTGGGTTGTCCTTGATGCTATCCATGTGCTGCGTCCTTGAATGCTAACTGTGTATCGCCAAAAATGCTATCGACCTCGTCGAGAATTCCCATGATATCAACGCTATGGGTCGTTTCACCGACTGTCAGTCGTGCTTGGGACAGGCCCATGGTGGGATCCGTGTGTACGTCGACTTCGGGCAGGTCGGGATGGGCGCGCAAGAAAGAACGTACGGCCTGCGCTTCGTCCTCCGAGACCGTGATTGCCACGGCAACGGATCCTGCGGCGGGCATTTGCGTTTGGATCATTTCAACGAGGTGATGCTTAAAGCTGTGTTGGGCGATGCGTGGCAGGATCTTGTCGAGCAGTTCGCCGAGAAACCCCTGAACATCTGTGTTGACCCGGTGTTGAACCGCTTCGATCTGCGTCTGCATTTCAGAAAGGCGCAGGCCCAGTGCCTCTGACACGCGTTGTTCGGTGTCCTTGATATTGGTCAGACAGTCCTCCCAGCCGTCGCGATAGGCGGCCTCGGTCATTTTTGCGATTTGATCGTCGCTTGGACCAGCGGGCGCCGGGGCGGATGTCGTGACCGAAGCCACGGGTTGGGCGAAATCTTCCCAGATGAACGGAGCGGCGCTCATTGCACTTCCTCCTCGGATTCATCCATCCATCCGCGCAGGATTTCGACTGTTTCTTCGCGCCGATCTTCGATCAGCTGCATCAAACGCTCGACCGGGTCCTGATCGTCTTCGGCGCCGGTTCCGGCCTGAGGTGTCATGAATTGGCTGAGGTCTGCGACCGTTCCAAGGGCCGGCATTTCAAAGGCCTCGTCGCCATCCTCAATTGTGCCGTCCATGGGCGGCAAGTCTGGCAAGCTGAAGTTGGAGCCGTCAGCCTGGCCCTGCATCGCGGCGGGCGCCCCCAAGGCTGGGGGCAGCTGCGTTGCCCCTTGCAAGGCGGGCGCATTTGGTGCGGGCAACGCCGCCGGTTTGCTTTGCTTCAGCATCGGGCGGAGCACAAAGAAGGCAAGCGCAAATACGATTGCCGCCAAAACCAACTGCTGAAGGACGGCCGTCAGGTCGACAGGCTGTAACCATGAGGGCGCGGCACCTGGTGTGCCAAGGATGTCGGGTACGGGCTGCAACTCCAAAGACTTGATCGTCACGGCATCACCGCGTTCGGCGGAAAAACCCACGGCGGACTTTACGAGGTCTTCAAGCACCTCCAACTCCGCCTCCGGGCGGGCTTGCCATTGATATGTCCCCTCCGTTCCTGCCGTGCGCAACCCGTCCACAAGAACCGCCACCGTGATCCTTTCGATCTGACCGCTGTCCCGTTGAATCCGTCGTTCCGTGGCCGATACGTCGTAGTTGATGCGTTCCCGTGTCGATGTATCCTCGGAGTTTGACCGCCGTTCCCCCGCACCTGCGTCACCCTCGGGCAGGTTACTGGCCACGGTGACGGCATTCTGACTGCCCGTGTCGGACGAAACGGTCGCACGCTCTTCTATCTCGGTGCTGATGACGACGCGGCTGGCGGGGTCTACGACCCGTTCGATCAACTGCACATCGTCGCCGTTCGTATCGACGCTGACCTCAACAACAAAATTGCCGGCACCCAGTCGCGCGGTCAGCAGCCTTTCAACCCGTTGTTGCAGAAGCAACGCCTTGTCTTGCGCATCGCTTAACCCTGTGTCCGCGTCCGAGTTAGACAAAAGACGTCCAGAGTTTGCGTCAAGGACGGAAACATCTTCTGCCAGCAATCCGGGCGTTGCGGAGGCCACCAAGAACTGGATTGCGCGCGTTTGCTCGCCCGTCAGGGCCCCTTGTCGGGCGCTGACCGATACCGAGGCGGTTGGGCGTACGTCCCTTTGAAAGGGCGCAGCTGTCGATTTGGCGATATGCACCCGTGCCATCTGGATAGCAGGCCCGGCCATGATGGTGCGGGCCAACTCCCCCTCCTTGGCGCGCCAGTATGCGGCGTCAAACATTTGCGATGTTGTCCCAAAGCCGGACATCCCGTCCAATAACTCATAGCCGGCGGCCCCATTTGCGGGCAGGCCCTGGCCGGCCAAGGTCAGGCGCAGGCGGTCGCGCTCGGTCGATGGGACATAGACCGACGTGCCCTCAACCCGGTACGGCACCCCTTCTTGGTCCAATGCGGCGACAACGTCTCCGGCCGATGTGGCGTCCATTTGGGCGTAAAGCAGCGACATCGTCGGGGCTGTTGCCGTGCGCGCGATGAAAAAGACCGTTGTAAGAAGCGCAATCCCCGCCAGCGCCCCAATGACCCTGTTCTGTACCGACAGTCCCGTCCAAGTCGTAGCAATACGTTCCAAAGGCATTCTCCTTCAATCACCACTCTTTTGAGTGCCGTTGCGGAACAATTGCTGAACGAAATTAACAACCGGTTAGCTATAGGCCGGTATTTCAATCCCAATCGCAGATTTGGGAAAAAACATGACGGATACGACAGACATCCCCGAAGAGTCGCCCAAGAAGGGCAGCAAACTGCCGCTTCTGGCCGCCTGTCTTGTTGCGCTCTTGGGCGCGGGTGGCGCGTTCTATGCAACCTTTAGCGGGATGCTTTTTACGGGCCAACCCTCAGAAATAACAGAACAATCGTCAGAAACCACGCAGGGTATGGACGTCGAGTTTCTGGCGCTGGACCCCATGATCATCTCCATCAACGAAGGTGACAGAGTGCGACAGCTCAGATTTTCGGCGCACCTCGAAGTATCCGGCGATTCGCTCAGCCGCGTATCGGACCTGTCCCCGCGCATCGTGGATGTTCTGAACACTTATTTGCGGGCCGTTGATCTGGCCCTGCTCGAAGATCGCCGCGCGCTGATCCAGCTGCGGGCGCATATGTTGCACCGGGTGCAGATCGTAGTTGGCGATGATGTCGTGCGCGATCTTTTGATCACTGAATTTGTCCTCGTTTAGGAGCGTATCATGCTGTCTCTTATTTCTGACGCTCTGCTGTTTGCCGCTGCTCTTGGTGCAGGGGTCTACTGCTTTGTGCTTTCGCGAAAAATCAAGCGGCTCAACGGGTTCGAATCCGGTGTCGGTGGTGCCATTGCCGTATTGTCGAAACAGGTCGATGATATGAAGCGTGCACTTGAGAAGGCCGAAAAGCAGGCCGGATCGGCAACGGCTGGCCTGCGCGAGGCCATCGTCGAAGGTGAACAGATCGCCGATCGGCTAGAGTTGATGATGGCGTCTTTGCACGACGTCGCTGATCCTCCCGAGGACACATTTGTGCAGGCCAAACCATCCGCGCCCCCAGTTGAAACCGAGGAACCCGAGGTTCCATTCTTTCATGCCCGTCGGGCGCGTTTTTCGGGAACGGACTGATGGCGCAGGTCGCAAAGCGCAAGATAACCGGCTTGGTGCCCACACTGGTTCTGCTGTTTCTGGCGTCTGCTGCGTTTCGCTTGGCAGACGTGGGTGTTGCTATCGCCGAAGATACGCAGGACCTTTTCCCGCCCCAGCAGATGCAGACCACACCAGAGTTGGCCATCATCGCCGAAGACTTGCTGGCCGAAAAAGCACGGTTGGAGGATTGGAACCGCAGGCTGGAGCTGCGCGCACAGGATCTTGCCGTGGCCGAGGTCGAAATCCGCGAGGCGCTGACCCAGCTCGAAGCAACAGAGCAGGCCCTTGCCGCACGCATGAGCGCATCCTCCAGCGCGGCCGATGACGATTTGGGCCAGCTGACAGCGGTCTACGAGGCCATGAAGCCGAAAGAAGCGGCCGCGATCTTCGAGGCCATGCCGCCGGAATTCGCTGCCGGTTTTCTGTCACGCATGCAGCCGCCCTCTGCGGCGGCGGTCTTTGCAGGCCTGTCGCCGGAGCAGGCCTATTCCGTCAGCGTGGTCTTGGCCGGGCGCAATGCAAACGCAGTCAGAGAGTGATCAAAAATGCTAGGTGTAATCGGAATTATCTGTGTCTTTGCCATGGTCTTTGGCGGCTACATCGCGGCCGGTGGCAAAATGGATATCATCCTCAAGGCGCTCCCCTACGAGATGACGATGATTGGTGGCGCGGCTGTGGGCGCATTCTTGATCGCCAACGACATGTCGGCGGTCAAACACACGCTTAAAGACATCGCCAAGGTCTTTAAGGGACCGCAGTGGAAAAAGCAGGACTACAAAGATCTATTGTGTCTTCTGTTCGCCTTGATCCGCCTTGGTCGCCAAAACGCAGTGGCCCTTGAAGAACATATCGAGGCGCCCGCGACCTCGTCCATTTTTCAGGAATACCCACGTATCTTGGCCGATGCAGAGGTCATTAACCTGATCTGCGACACCCTGCGCGCCGTTTCTATGAACTACGATGATCCGCACCAAGTCGAAGAGGTGTTGGAAAAGCGGATGGATGCCAATGCGCACCATGCCGAACACTCCTCTCATGCCTTGCAAACGGTGGCCGATGGCCTGCCTGCCCTTGGGATTGTTGCGGCGGTGCTGGGGGTGATCAAGACGATGGGGTCCATTGATCAACCGCCAGAGGTACTGGGCAAATTGATTGGTGGCGCGCTTGTCGGGACGTTTCTAGGCGTGTTTCTGGCCTATGGTCTGGTGGGTCCGTTTGCGGCGCGGCTGAAGACCATCATGGAAGAAGACGCGCATTTTTACGAACTTGTCCGCGAAGTATTGGTGGCCAACTTGCACAACCATGCCACGAACATCTGCATTGAGGTCGGACGCCAGAATACACCAACGCACAATCGGCCCAGCTTTGCCGACCTCGAAGAAGCGCTGAAATCGGTGCAGATGACATGAAGCGGTTTTGGATCGTATTGGCGGCTTGGATGTGCTCGGCCCAACCCGGGCAGGCGCAGCAGATCACGGCGCGCTCTGGCGAACACAGTGATTTTTCCCGAATCGTGTTCGAATATCCTGCGGATCAGTCGTGGGCCGTGGAACGGACCGGGGACGGCCATGTGGTGACCTTGTCAAACACGCTTCGCGTGGATGTCGCAGGGGTGTTGGGGCGCCTTCCAAGTGGTCGGTTGAACGCAATTTCGTCCGCGGCCGGCGAAATCACTCTCAATCATGCATGCGATTGTTCAGTAGAGGTTTTTCGTTTCGACAATGCGTTTCTTGTGATTGATCTGGCGGGCGCGCCCGAGGCGGCAGCGCCGGAATCCGTTGCCAGCGTAGCGCTGCCATTGCAGTTCAACGCGGTTGCAGACGCCACGGTGATTGACCCGCGCGCGGCGAACCTCGGTGCTGTCCACACACAACAGAACCCGGCACCTGACGTGGATTCGGCGCTGCAGGATTTAGTGGCAGAGGCGTTGGATCGGTCAATGGTGGCACACACGGCCCTTGATCAAATGCAAGTCGGCACCGCTGAACCCGGCGCGGCACAGTCTCAATTTACGATCTCGTCGGGATTGCGGCAGGGTTTGGATGCGTTTGACGCCAGCGCGGACGCGAAATGCCAAGGTGCTGTGCCGCGTCTTGATCTGGCAGCCTGGAACGACCCAAAGGACGTGATGGACCGGTTGGGCGCACTGCGGCAAGCGGGCGTCACCCCGGCCTTGGATGTGGATCTCGACGCCGCAAAGGACCTCGCCGTGGCTTACATATCGCTTCGTTTCGGGGCAGAGGCGCGTGCAGTTCTGCGCGCCTATGGGCTGAACGATCCACAACTGCTGGCCGCAAGCCAGATCATGGACGGAGTCACGCCGCTCGTGTCCCCCTTCGCTGACATGATGGCTTGCGCGGATCACAGCGCCCTTTGGTTCGTGCTGGGCGCGCGCGATGCCATAGACCCGGCAACCCTGAACCAAAGGGCGGTTTTGGGCACAATTTCCCAGATACGTGGGCCCAATCGGATGTTCGTCATTGAGCGTGTTTTGCGGAAGATACCGGAAAATACGATGCTGGCGCGAGAGCTTGCCGTGGAACGCGAAGCCCAGCAAAAGGACGCGGCACCAGACTTGGCATCGGCGGTCAATGATCCCGGATCACCCCCCGTGTTGGCGGCTATGCTGGAGGAGAACGCCTCCCGCGGCGCAGCCACCTCCGAGGTACAGCGTGGCCTTGCAGCCTCGGTTTTGCGCACGATACCACGGGATCAGGCGTATGATCGGCTGGCGAATGCCTTGGTCATCTCGCACCTTTGGGCACAAGACGTAGAGGCCGCATCGGATCTAATGATCGAAGCGTCGCCCGAAGCGGCCCTGCACGCGGATGATATCATCACCACAGCGACGCGAGCTTTGGGCTCTGTCCTTTTGGCGCAGTTTTTGTTGCTGACCGAAGACCAGGGTGTTTTGGCCGAGGCGGGCCTTGCAACGCGTGCGGCAGCCCTTTCCCAACTGGCGGCCGTGGGACATGGCCTGACGGCCCTCAGGCTGCTGGACGAAGACCCGGCCCGTGGCCAAAGCGTCATGCAAGAAGTGCGTGTCGAAGCGCTTCTGTCCTTGGGGGATGCCGCCCGCGCCGTGCCTCGCTTGGCCGAGGTCCCCATTGCGAGCCAGCCCGCCCTTGCCGAACGCGCAGCGTGGCTTGCGGGCAATCCGATGATCGCCCGTCCGGGGGTGCGGTCGGCGGAATTGGAATGGATCGCGGGGGATCCGGCTGTCCTTGCCGCCACCCCGGATGCCGACGCACGCGCGACATTGGCCCAATATGCCACGCGCGCATCTGTACCGGCTGCGGATACATCCCTTGCTGCGGCCAATGATCAGCTGGAACAGAGCCAACGGCTCCGCGGCGCGATTTCGCAGCTACTGGACGAGGGCCGCTAACCTCTTGGTAACGATGTTCCGATAGCCAGAGCAGGACAGGATCGGGAGTACGCACGCCATGACATTTTCGGCCAAGGACTTGTTCCAGCCCACCGTCTTGCTTGCACTGGCGCTGATGGCGGTGATCGTCATGATGATCCTACCGGTCCCGGCCTGGGCCCTTGACCTCGGGCTGGCAGCCTCCTTCGCTTTGGCGATCTTGATCTTTACGGTCACATTGTTCATCGAACGTCCCCTCGACTTTTCCTCTTTCCCGACAATCTTGCTAGCGTCCCTCATGCTGCGTCTGTCTTTGAACGTGTCCTCGACCAAACTGATCATTGGAGAAGGGCACACGGGCACATCTGCCGCCGGCAGTGTGATCGAAGGGTTCGCCAACTTCGTGATGGGCGGCAGCATCCTGCTGGGGCTCGTTGTGTTCTGTGTGCTGTTGATCGTGAACTTTGTGGTCATCACCAAGGGTGCCACCCGCATGGCCGAGGTGGGCGCCCGCTTTGCCCTTGATGGTATGCCGGGCAAGCAATTGGCGATTGATGCGGATGTATCCGCGGGCTCCATAGACCACGCAGAGGCCAAACGCCGCCGCGAGCTAGAGCAGGCGGAAACCACCTTCTTCGGATCGTTGGACGGCGCCTCCAAATTCGTGAAGGGCGATGCCATCGCAGGCCTGTTGATCACTATGCTGAACTTGGTCATGGGTCTTGTGATCGGGGTCGTAGTCCACGATCTGTCCTTGGGGGTCGCTTTTGAAACCTACGCCATTCTGACCGTGGGCGACGGGTTGGTCAGTCAGATCCCGGCCGTGATCATTTCGATCGCTTCGGCTCTGCTCTTGGCGCGCGGTGGTGCGACGGGGGCTGCGGACACCGCCCTGATGGCGCAATTGGGCAAATACCCCAAGGCGCTGTACACGGTCGGGGGCCTGTTGATGCTGTTTGCGCTGGTCCCCGGCTTGCCCTTCATTCCCTTCATTGCCGGGGCTTTGGCGCTTTTGGGCGCAGGCTACTACGTCAGCCGGGTGGACCCCGTCACCACACCCGATGCCGATGAAGCGGAGGCCGCGCCCGCGCCGCCCAAACGGACCGGCGACATCCTCGACTTTGACGAAATACACCTGCAATTCGCGCCGGATCTTGTGTCGCTGGCCCTTGATCCCGCCACTGGATTGGACGCCCGGATCGACCGTATGCGCGAACATATCGCCGAGACATACGGTCTGATCCTACCCGAAATTCGGTTGACCGATGCGGCGGAGCTGCCCGTCGGTCACTACGTGATCAAGCTGATGGGCGTGCCGCAGGCCGAAGATGTTCTGTACCCGGACCGCGTTCTTGTTCTGACCTCCGGCATAGAGTTGACGACCCCCGGCACCGACGTGAAAGAGCCGGTCTATGGCGCACCCGCCCGGTGGGTGGCCCGCGATGCGGAGGAAGACTTGACCTTGGCCGGGCACACGGTCGTCGCCCCGGGCGAGGTGCTTGCCACACACCTTCTGGAGGTGATCAAAACCAACTTTGCAAGGCTGTTGGGCCTGCGCTCTTTGCAGCGACTGCTGGACGAATTCACCAACATCAGCGACCCGGCTCGTGCGGCGGCCAACCAGCGCCTGTTGGACGATCTTATTCCGGAAAAGGTCCCGGTCGAGACGCTGCTGGCGGTTCTGCGGCTGCTGCTGTCAGAACGGATATCCATCCGCAACCTGCCTCTGATCCTCGAAAGTCTGGCTGAATTGAAAGGGACAGGTCTGTCGGCAGACGCGATGTATGAACATGTCCGACAACGCCTCGCCTTTCAGATATTGGCAGAGTTGAAGCGCGGCGACGGGGCTCTGCCGATCATCCAACTCGCACCGGAGTGGGAGCAGAAGTTCTCCGACTACCAAACCATGAAAGAGGGCGGTATGGTGGATATCGCCCTGCCCCCCGATGCCTTTGGTAGGCTGTCCCGATCCCTTGTGGAAAAGATATCCGAGGTGGCGGAACGGGGCGAGTATCCGGCCCTGATCACATCGGCGCTGCGGCGGCGGTATTTACAGACCATCGTGCGCAGCAAGGGGCTGTCCAATCCCGTTCTGGCCTACGAGGAAATTGGCCCAGATGACCGCCCTGCCGTGCTTGGGGTTGTGCCCGCATGACCGAAATCATCACAGCGGTGATGGCCCAATCCCAAGGGATCTTTTGGGGCTTTGCGGTGGTCTTCGCCCGCGTGGCCCCGATCGTATTCCTTTTACCGGCCTTGGGCGAACAAATGATCCCCGCGCGCGTGCGGTTGGGTGTGGCCCTCGCCATTGCGGCCATCGTGACCCCGATATTGGTTCCGGTTTCCGTGCTGCCCGGGCAGGCCACGTTGCCCATCTTGTTGTCTGAAACCGCGATTGGGCTGGCCTATGGCGCGTCTTTGAAAATCATGTCCCACGCCTTGCTGATCGCAGGCACGATTGCCGCGCAATCCACGTCACTGTCCCAATTGTTCGGAGGCTCCGCCGCGACAGAGCCTCAGCCCGCGCTTGCAAATTTCATCTACATGGCGGGGCTGACCCTTTTGGTCATCTCCCACGCCCATGTGTTCCTGATCAAAGCACTGGTGGACAGCTATACCGCCTTGCCGGTCGGGCAGATCTTGCGCGGCAGTGATATCGCCACATGGGGCGTTTCCTTGATCGCGGATGTGTTCGCGCTTGGGTTCACGCTGGCGGCTGCGTTCGTCATCGCCTCTACGATTTACAACGTCGCCCTAGGCGTCGTGAACCGGGCGATGCCGCAATTGATGGTGTCCTTCGTTGGCGCCCCGGCCATCACGGCGGGGGGGATCATCCTGACCTTGCTGGTGATCCCCATTTTGTTGCCCGTGTGGAAGCTGCAGTTTGACCGCGTTTTGATGGCACCCTTGGGCCTTGTTCCATGAGCGGATCTGACGGCGGTGAAAAGTCATTTGATGCAACGCCTCAAAAGCTGGACGAGGCGCGCAAGAAGGGTGATCTGGTCCGCTCGGCGGAACTGAACACAGCCGCGAGCTACATCGGTTTCCTGCTGGGCCTGTTCATTGCAGTGCCCTTTGCGGTGGACCGTTTGGGCAATCTCGGCATCATGTTGCTGGCCCGCCCCGAGGAGGTTAGCGCGCAGATGATCGGCATGGGCGGGTTTGCGGTGTCCGGCGCCATGGTGTGGGAGGGGACCTTGGCCGCCTTGATTGTGTCAGCCGGGCCTGCGGCCGGGGCGATGCTGGCGATCGCCGCCCAACAAAGCTTTGTCGTTGCCCCCAGCAAGCTTGCGCCCAAGTGGTCCAAGATATCCCTGCTGCAGAATGCAAAACAGAAATTTGGCCCGGACGGGATCGTCGAGTTTCTGAAATCCTTTGCCAAGTTGATCATTTTTTGCACCGTTCTTGGCGTTGTCCTGATCCGGCAGCGCGACGCGATCCTTGCCAGTACAACACTGGACGCCGGTCCCGTGATGACCCTGTTGGTGCAGCTTTTGATCGACTTTCTTTGGATCGTGATTGTGGTTTCGCTGGCCATCGGGGCTGCGGATTACTTCTGGCAGCGGCATTCGCACCTGAAGAAACAGATGATGACCCGGCAAGAGGTGCAGGACGAGGCTAAGAAATCCGAAGGGGATCCGCACCTTAAAGGTAAGCGCCGCCAGCGCGCGCAGGAAATTGCGATGAACCAGATGCTGGCTGATGTGCCAGAGGCGTCGGTGATCATCGTCAACCCAACGCATTATGCCGTGGCGCTGAAATGGTCGCCCATGGACCCGTCCCCCCCGTCTGTCTGGCCAAGGGCGTGGATGAGATCGCGGCCAAAATCCGCGAAGTCGCGCAGGAACATGGCATTCCGATCCACAGTGACCCGCCGACCGCCCGTGCAATCTATGCCGTCGTCGAGGTGGGCACCCCGATCCAGCGGGAACATTTCGCGCCGGTGGCCTTGGCCATCCGGTTTGCCGAGGACATGCGCCAGAAAGCAAGGAGCCGTGGATGGGGACATCGCAAAAGGACCGACTAGCGGCCTTGCACCAGATTGCAACCCTCAAGGCGGAACGGCAGTTGGCGCGCTTCAGTCGGGCGGATCAACCGCGCCAACACTTAGAGGCGCAGCGCCAGCGCATCGCAAACGCAGGGCAGGCGCACGCCCCAGATACTCTGGAGGCCGCGCGCGCAGCGGCGCAGTTCCAAGCGTGGCAGCGGCAGCGCCTGGGCCAGTTGCAAACGCAAATTGCCCGGGAACGGGCCAAGACCCAGCCCCTGAAGGAGGCCGCGCAACGGGATGCTGCGCGGCGGGATGTCACGTCCAAGCTGCTGGATCAGGCGATCACGTCGGCGCGTCGACGCGGGCTGTGACAAAGGCCTTTCCCTTGGCCGCCTCGGGCCATGTGATCCGGATGGACCGCCGGTCGGGACCGATGCGCCCCGATGCAAAGGGGAAGGCATCAATTCGCTGGTTGCTGGCGTTGCGGATCTGACCCTCGGGCATCAGGGCGGTGACAACGCGCGCCTGCCCGCCAAAGGGCAGGTAGTCGGTCAAATCCTCCTCCCACACGGCGGCGGCGGAATTGCGAGTGACGGGCACAGTGATCGGGTTCTGGAACTGTTTGGAAACCCCGTGAAATGTGTTGCCTTTCACGTTCACATCCACGAACCGGGAATAGTCCAGATCGGCAAAGGTGGTGTTGACCGTATCCACACGGTCCAACGCGGGGCCCTTGATCTGTTTAAAAATGTTGCCGGTGATGTTCATCCCGTTGATGAAATGCCCGCTGCCGTGGGGCTTGATGTGGATGGGGCGATAGCCTGCGCCGACATTGGACGACATGAAGATGTTGCCCATGATGGACAGGCCGCCGAAGGACAGCTCTGACTGGAAATCGGGGGCGCCGTCGTGTTCGTTGGTCCATTCCAGATAGGCGTTGTCGATGTAATTCCCCATGAACGAGGTTTTCACATTCGCCTCCGTCAGGGCCAGCCCGGCGCTGCGCACGCCGTTGTTCACCCCGTCCCCCTGAAAGAAGTGGTTGCCCGTGATCAGGTGCCCGGTGCCATGCATCACCGCCCAGTGTAAGAACCGCACGCCCCGGTTGTCGCGCACCTTCACGTCGTTCTTGTTGGTGTTGAACCCGATGGTGCGCCGGTTTTGCACCAATTGCCCCTGTTCGGAACTCAGCCATTGGTTTCGGTCCAGCAGCATGCCCTGACACCCCGTGGCGTGGGACGTCAGCCCGCGATCCTTGGGGCCGGTAAAGAACGAATCCTTTACCTGAAAGATCAAACCATTGCTCGGGATCAGGATCCCACTGGCATTGCCTGCACAAAGCAACTCGATATCGGACAGGACAAACCGTTGCAGGTTGGTAAAGCCGCTGAAATCCAGCGCATATTTGAACCGGCTGAAGGTGTAGGTCTGTGATCCAGGCGCGCCATACAGGGCCTGGCTCAGGAACAGGATGCCTTGGGCGGTGTTCTTGCCACTGACATAGACCTCGCGCCCGACGCCCACAGGTCCCTCGACCAGAGACCCGACCTGGATGTTGGCGATGTTGGGCACGTTCGACAGCTGCCGCGGCTCGGTCGTGTCAAAGGTGCACTGGGCGTTGACGACATCCGTGTCCCAATGGGGGGAGGCGACGCAGTTGAACTGCCCGTTTGCAATCACCCGCCGGTTCGCGAACGAGGTCTTGTTTTCCACAATCGCCTGAATGTCCAAGGGGCGGTCCAGCTCCAGCCGCCGTCCGTTCATGTCCAGCGTGTCGTGGTCGGAAAAGTTGAACAGGACCTGCACGGCGTTCTTGAACCCCTCCACCTCGTTGCCGAAGGCGTCGGCATAGGTGTTCAGGTCGTAGTTCTGGGTCAGGGCCAGCCGCTTGTCGGCGGGGATGGTCACTGTACCCTCGAACCGTACGGGGGACCGCATGGTGACATGGTCTGTCAGGCGGTACGTGCCCTTGGACACCAGCACGACCCGGCCCTGCGCGGCTTGGTCGGCCTGTTCAAAGGCGTCGGTGTCATCCGTCACCCCGTCCCCACGCGCCCCGTAGTCGCGCACATCGACCCAATCCAGCATATCGCGCAGAAAGGCGCCGGTGACATCCTCGACCTCGATATCGTCCACGCGGATGATCCCGCCGTTGGGGCCGGTCAGATCAAGGCCCACGTGGGCATAGATTACCTCGTCGTCCCATGCCAGATCGACACCGGATCGCGCCCCGGTGGCGATGATGGCCTCGACGATTTCAACCTTGCCATAGGTGTTCAGCTGGGTGGCCGGGCCGGACACAGGCAGGCCACCGACCGCCGAGCCATTGGCGCGGGCCGGGTAGGCCGCGATGCGCACGCTGGGCATGTTGCCACTGACCGCTTTCACCCGCGCCCGCACCCGGATGTAGCAGCCCGGGATGATCGGCGTCTGCCCCATGGACCGGATCTGCGTGGTTGGCGCCACCTTTTGCAATTCCAGACACCCGGCGAAATCCGCATCGGCGGGCACAAAGGCCGCATTGGCCGCGTTTTCGTAGGTATCGCTGCCCGGCGTGCCGTCCTGCGAGGACCAGACATCCAGCCCATTTTGAAATGCGGGGGGTGTCAGCACCAGCCCGTCGGTGATCGCTTTGTTCATCCGGTAACCTTTCGCGTTGCCAATGGCCAAAAGAAAACCGCCCACGGGCCGGGCCCGGGACGGTCTCATGATAGGGGGACGCACCCGGTCTGGGCGGCCTAGAGCATTGGAAGTAGGAATGAACAGTTAACGGATGGTTAAGCGCCCGGGACTTTAGACACCGATATCGGGCGCGCGCAACAGTTGCACACCGTCGATGCGCCAGCCGTCCTCGGTCGCCTCCATGAAATAGGCGAGGAAGTGCAGATCGCCCGCTTGGTCCCGGATGCGCACCGTTTGCAGGTGCCGCTCCCCCAGATCCTCAAGGGACAGGAAATCCACCTGCGCGGGCCGCCACACCATGGGATAGCCCTGCCGCACCATCATCCCGAACCGAGAGGGAGAGCCGAAAAGCCCCTGAATGGTCGGGCTGGCGTAGGTCCAGGCCTGTTCGAAATCGTCCGCCTGGAAGGCTTGGATCTGCGCGCCGATGACGCCCTGGATGGCACCTTCGTCCGCGCGTAGGGGCAGGGCGGACAGAAGGATCGCGAATAAGATAGCAAGGGGTCGGGTCATGGGGGCCTCCGGGTGTCTGGTGATCTTAACCCTAGACCCCGCGGCCGCCCCGTCAAATCACGACAACTTGCCCGCCAGCCCGTCTTCGATCAATTGGATCGACGCATCCACCCCGTAAAGGGCCATGAAGGACCCGAAACGCGGGCCCTGCGACGCGCCCAACAGCACCTCATACAGGGTCTTGAACCAGTCCCGCAGGGGGTCAAATCCGTGCAGCTTGCCGATGGCGAACACGATGGATTGCAGGAATTCCTCGCTGGTGAAATCCACCTGCGGCGCGGGGTCGTCGTTGCCCATCATGGCGTTCTTGTCCGCAATCGCCTGCAACGCCGCCTCGGGCGAGGACAGGGCGCGGGCCAGATGTTCCAGTGCGGCGCGTTCTTGATCGCTCGGCGCGCGGAATACCCGGGTCGGTTTCACGAAATCGTTGTAATAGCGCACGGCATAGCCCGCCGCGGCGTCCAGGGCGGGGTTGCCCTCGGGCGTGGCATCGGGGGCGTATTTGCCGATGAAGCCCCACAGGGCGTCCTTGTCCTCGGCCCCTGCAACGCTGGCAAGGTTCAGCAGCATGGAAAACGGCACCACCATGTCGGACGTGGGCACATCGCCGGAATGGATATGGAACACCGGGTTATTGACCTGCTGTTCGGGCGTTTGCCCGGCATAGGCGCGCAGCTGCTGGTGGTATTCATCCACCGCCTTTGGGATCACATCAAAATGCATCCGCTTGGCGGTCTTGGGTTTCAAGTACATGAAATAGCTGAGCGACTCCGTGGCCGCATAGGTCAGCCATTCATCAATCGAAATCCCGTTGCCAGAGGTTTTGGAGATCTTCTGCCCATTGGCATCCAAAAACAATTCATAGGTGAAATGCTCCGGCGCGCGGCCCCCCAGCACCCGACAAATCCCGTCATAGATCGGGGTGTTGGTGCTGTGGTCCTTGCCGTACATCTCGAAATCCACGTCCAGTGCGGCCCAGCGGGCGCCGAAATCGGGCTTCCACTGCAACTTCACGTTGCCGCCCGTGACGGGCAGTGTGAACTCGCGCCCGTCCTCGTCGTCAAAGGTCACGGTGCCGGCGGTCGCATCCACATGTTTCATCGGGACATAAAGCACCCGGCCCGTTTCGGGGTGGATCGGCAGAAAGATCGAATAGGTCTCGCGCCGTTCCTCGCGCAGGGATTTCAGCATGATCTTCATCACGTCGTCATAGCGTTCGGCGGCGCGCAGCAGCACCTCGTCGAACTGGCCGGACCCGTAAAACTCGGTCGAGCTGATGAACTCATACTCAAACCCGAAGGTGTCCAGGAACCGGCGCAACATGGCGTTGTTGTGGTGGCCGAAACTCTCGTGGGTGCCGAACGGATCAGGGACGGACGTCAGGGGGCGCTGCAAATGCGCCTCCAGGGCCTGCGGGTCGGGCACATTGCCGGGCACCTTGCGCATCCCGTCCAGATCGTCGGAAAAACAGATCAGCTTGGTGGGGATGTCGGAAATCATCTCGAAGGCGCGTTTGACCATGGTCGTGCGCGCCACCTCGCCAAAGGTGCCGATATGGGGCAGGCCGGACGGGCCATAGCCCGTCTCGAACAGGACATAGCCCTTTTCGGGGGGCTTCTTGGCATAGCGTTTCGACAACCGGCGGGCTTCTTCAAAGGGCCAAGCCTTGGAGGTCAGTGCAGCGTCGCGCAGGGTCGTCATCATCACATCCTTGAGATGGGTTAAAACAGGTGCCACTCCCTATTGCGGGGGGGCGGTGTCGTCAATAAATTAAGCCATATCGCACATTTGGAAGGCGCACACCGTGACAGACTCCGCATTTAGCCCGCAAGACGCCCTCGTGGCCTTGATGATCGCGGTGTCCGCCTCGGACGCCAACATTAACACGTCAGAGCTGTTGACCATTCAGCGCATCGTGGACCACCTGCCGATCTTTGCGGAATATGACATCGACCGGATGCAGCAGGCCGCACAAACCGTGTTTGACCTGTTGGAGGAAGAAGACGGTCTGGACGCCCTGTTCGGCCTGATCCGCGACGCCCTGCCCGACACACATTACGAAACCGCCTACGCCATGGCCTGCGACGTGGCCGCCGCCGATGGCCGGTTGCAGCAGTCCGAACTGGCGATGTTGTCGGAAATCCGGGCAGAGCTGGAGATTGACCGCCTGCACGCCGCCGCGATCGAGCGCGGGGCGCGCGCCCGTCACCTGACGCTTTAACCCGCCTCTGGGTCCTGAGCCTCCAGGGTCAATTGCGCGGCAGGGGCCTGTATGTCGTCGGTACCAAGGGCCGCCACGGGGCGGGCCAGGGCATAGCGGCGCACCCAGATCAGTTGTTCGGCGGCGCGGGTGATGGCCACATAAGCCAGCCGTTTCCACAGGGGTTGCCCCGCCTCGGTCCGGCCCACCCGGGCGGCGGCGTAGAGGTCGGGGGCAAAGACCTGCACCCGGTCCCACTGCGATCCTTGCGCCTTGTGGATGGTCACGGCGGCCCCATGCAGGAACGTGGCCCCCATGCGCGCGGCGTAAGGCAGGAACGGTTCCTCCTCGTCCGGGCTTTCGATCTTGACGATGCTGGCCGCACTCACCTGCGGGTCGGGTGCGCCGATCACATGCAGGCGGCTGAACCCGGGTTTGCGCCCGGGGCCCAGATAGATCACCTGCGCGCCCTTGATCAGGCCCCGCGCCTCTAGGTCGATGCGTTTCTTGCGGTGTTTCAGGGGCAGTTCCAGCCCGTCGCAGATCATCGGTTCCCCGGCCAGCAGTTGATCCTCGGGGGCGCCGTGGGCGTTGCGAAAGGCGCGGATCAGGCGGATCCTGGTGGCGTTGCGCCAGACCAGCACGGGGCTGCGTGCCATCAAATCGCTGTCCACGCGGGGGGCCATCTGCACCCGTTCGTCCCGGGTGCTGGCGTCTTCGATCATCCGCTCAAACTCCTCGAACCCCAGTTGCGGGTCGGCCAAGGCGTGGGCCAGATCAAGGATCGGGTTGTCAGCGGCCTGTCGGTGCACGCGGGACAGTTCCAGCACCTTTGTCTTGGGCAGCTTTTCGAACACCATCTGGCCCGATTGCCCCACGGGGGCCAGCTGTGCCGGGTCCCCGAACAGGATCAGGGTTGGGAAAATCTCGCGCAGGTCCTCATATTGCTTATCATCCAGCATGGAGGATTCGTCCACGAACCCGATGTCCAGCGGCGCGTCCCGGCGTTTCCACCCGGTGATGAAATCCGACCCGCGCAGCCCAGCGGCCGCCAGCGCCCCGGGCACGGATTTATGCTGGGCATAGACCCGGGCGGCGCGTTCCATCAACTCGTCGGTCAGCCCCTCGATCTCGGGGCGCTCGCCCTCGCCCGCCAGCCATTCGGCGACCTTTTCGTATTCGGGATCGTAGACCGGGGTGTACAGGATCCGGTGGATCGTGGTGGCGGGCACGCCGCGGTTGCGCAAGACGCTGGCGGCCTTGTTGGTGGGGGCGAGGATGGCCAGGGTGCGTCGGTCCTTGCGCGCGCGCCCCTCGTAGTCGCCGCTGACCAGATCGACGCCCGCCGCCTCCAACGCCTTGACCAATTCGGCCAGCAGCAGGGTCTTGCCCGACCCCGCCTTGCCGATCACCGCCAAAACCTGGGATGTCCCATCCGACGGCGGGGTCAGCAGGGCATCGGACAGGTTCACGCCCGCGTGGGACAGAACCTCCGACACACGGTCGAAGGCCTCTGCCTGATCGTCGGAGAAGGTGATGACGGTGCGTGTATCCATGGTCGCACCCTATTGGAGCGGCCCGCCCGCCACCAGTGCCCTAGACGTTCATTTGCGGCAGGGGCCCGAAGGTCGCGTCGAACCAGCCTTTGGATGCCGCAGGCGTGACCCCCGCCCGGCGCGCAAGGTCCGCCCGGCGGTCCGGGTGAAACGCCCATAGCCCCGCGCTGATCCCGTCGCGGGTGCCGATCACCGTGGGCGCCCAGCCCAGACGTTTGTACAGCCGCGGCATGACCGCGTCGAACACCCCCACGGAATGGGTCAGCCCCATGCCCACGCCCAGCTCTGCCGCGCCCAGCATCAGGCCTGCCGCCACCGCGCCCTTGGCCCCGGGGGCCAGACAGAACCGCGTGCATTCCCAGATACGCGGGCTGCGGATGTCCACACCCTCCGTCAGGTGGCCGAAGTGGTCCGCCAGCATGGTCGGCCCCGTGGTGGGCAGAAACCGCATGGACCCAGCGTGCCCGCCCTTGGCGTCCTGCCAGATCACATACAGCGGGTTCATGCGGTCGTAGTCGTCCGTTTCCCAGCCCAGATCATCGACGGTCACATCCCAGTCCAGCCGGTCGCGAAACTGCGCGGTGCGGTGGCGAAACATCTGATCGGCCAGCGCGGGGTGGTCGGCCAGTTCGGTGGAATAAAGGTAGCGGATCATCGGAGCCTCCTGTCCATTTCGTGATGGAAAGGGGGTCTGCGCCTGAGCAGATTACCGATGTCTTAGCGCGCGCTGCCTAAAAGCCCGCGCAACAGCCCGCGTTCACAGGCAGATCAACCCGCGAGTCATCGCATTGGCCACCGCGTGGGTGGTGTTGGCCGCCCCCAGTTTGAAGCGCGCGGATTCGATGTAGACCCGCAGGGTATGTTCCGAAATCTGCAACTTTTCGGCTGCCTGCGCCCGGTTCAGGCCCATGGCCAGCAGGGACAGGGCGTCGGTTTCGCGCGGGGACAGGGCCTGCCGGTCGGCCACATCGGCCTTGCCTTCGATCGCCAAGGCCCGCTCGTTGATGTAGTGGGCGGCAAGGATCAGGTTGGGCATGAAGGCCCGGGTGAAATCGGCCCATTGGTCGTCGTTGGCCTTGTGATTGATGGTGAACAGGGCGAATTGACCGTTCGGGCCCCGGATCGGCACGGAAAACCCCTGATTGCCCAGACCGGCGGCGATCCCTTCGCCCAGCACCTCGCGGGCGGGCTTGCCGGTCCAGTCCAGCCGTTTCCAGTCCACGGGGGTGAAGCGCTGGAAACAGCCTTGGACCACGGGGTCGATCTTTTCGTATTGCTGGCCCACGTAGGTCTCGATCCACGTGGGCGCATAGGTCAGGGCCGCGTATTGCTGGCCCGTGGATTTCACCGAATGGTAAACGAGGTGTTCCACATCGTAGGCATCGCGCAGATGTTCGACGCAGCCCTGTAGGTCATCCTGGGTTTGGATGGCTTGCAGTCGGTCCAGAAAGTCTTCCAATCGATGGGTCACGGGTTACGCCTGCTGGGGGATGCAGCACCTCGGCCTGCGCAAGCTCGTGCACCGCGATCAACACCGTGTCATCCAGCTGTGCAGCGAGAATCGACATGTCGTTGGCACGGGCAAAGTCGCGTATGTCCGATAGAACGGTAATCATCCAGTTGTTCGACATCTTCAAATCCTCACAGCAAGGTTAACGTAAGATTAACACAACCTTAGCGGGAGCGGCTTTTCCGCGAAATTCGCTGTTTTTCCCTCCCCCGAAATAGCGAGGGGCGGTCTTGTAAGTCTTTGCAATCCCTACGCACCACTCAAACGCAAACCGCCCCGGCGGCGTGTGGGCCATCGGGGCGGTCAGAATCGGGGGGCGTACAGGTCGCCGTGCGGGCGGTCAGCCCTTGGGCGCGGCGTCCAACACCTCGTCAAAGGTGCGCATCCCCGTCTTTGACGCTTGCACCAGAACGGACATATTGCCGGGCTTATGCTCGTTGCGCAGCATCTTCATGTGCGCCTCGGGCAGGTCGTCCCAGGGGAACACTTCGGACATGCAGGGGTCGATCCGACGTTCCAGCATCATCTTGTTCGCCGCGCTGGCCTGTTTGAGGTGGGCAAAGTGTGACCCCTGCAGGCGTTTCTGGTGGGACCACATGTGGCGCACGTCAAAGGTGCAGTTGTAGCCAGAGGTGCCCGCACAGATCACCACCATGCCGCCGCGTTTCACCACAAAGGTGGACACGGGGAAGGTCGCCTCGCCCGGGTGTTCGAACACCATATCCACGTTGTTGCCCTTGCCGGTGATGTCCCAGATCGCCTTGCCGAACTTGCGCACCTCGGCGAACCATTCGACGTATTCGTCGGTGCCCACCTCGGGCAGGCGGCCCCAGCATTTGAAATCCTTGCGGTTGATCACGCCCTTGGCGCCCAGATCCATGACAAAGTCGCGCTTGTCCTCGTCCGAGATCACGCCGATGGCATTGGCCCCGGCAGCGTTGATCAGCTGGATCGCAAAGGATCCAAGGCCCCCGGATGCGCCCCAGACCAGTACGTTCTGGCCCGGTTTCAGGTCGTGGGGTTCATGGCCGAACAACATGCGGTAGGCCGTGGCAAGGGTCAGGGTGTAACACGCGGCCTCTTCCCAGGTCAGGTGCTTGGGGCGGGGCATCAACTGTTGGCTTTGCACGCGGGTGAATTGCGCAAAGGATCCGTCTGCGGTCTCGTAGCCCCAGATGCGCTGGGACGGGGACAACATCGGGTCGCCGCCATTGCATTCTTCGTCGTCGCCATCGTCCTGGTTGCAGTGCACCACCACCTCGTCACCCACCTTCCAGCGGGTCACGCGGTCGCCCACGGCCCAGACGATCCCGGCCGCGTCGGATCCGATGATCGCATAGGGCGCCTTGTGCTGGCGGAACACGGACGCGGGCTGTCCAAGGCAGGCCCAGACGCCGTTATAGTTCACGCCTGCCGCCATCACCATGATCAGCACGTCGTGACTGTCCAGCTTGGGGGTGTCTACAACCTCGACCTGCAAGGCCTCGGTCGGGTCGCCGTGGCGTTCCTGGCGCAGAATCCAGCCATACATCTGCTTTGGCACGTGACCCATGGGGGGAATTTCGCCCATCTCGTACAGGTCTTTTACAGGGGCGTCATAGGCCGCGATGTCGGTTTGCGTGTCCAAAGCCATGCTCCGTACTCCTCAAGTTGCCGCAGCGCAGAATCTCAATCTCGCTGCATTGCAACATTGGATAAGAGCCGCTCCGCAATAAAGCAACGTGAAAATGGTCGCAGGCGTAATTTTATTTCAAAAAGATCGCCGACGGTTCCGCAGGCAGCATATTGGCGTAGTACTCCAGCAGGGCGCGCTCTGCCGGGTTCGGGGTCAGGCCCGCGTCGGTTTCGGTCACAATGCGGCGCAGGGTCAGGGTGCGCAGGCCCACCTCGGCGGCGTAATCCATATCGTCGCGGGGGATGTGCACGTGGCAGCCGCGCGCCTGCAGGTCGGCCACGGCGGCCTGGAAGGTGGCGCGCAGGGCATCCCGGGTCAGGGGTCCTTCGGCGTGGCGCAGGGCGGCGGCCATGACCGGGACGGGCAGCACCGGCAGGATGGCGTCGATGCGCTGCATCAACTCTTGCCCCAGTGCGTCCGCCGGGGCCTCGGGGTTCGTGGCCAAGAAATCGCGCAAGGACACCGGCGCGCCAAAGCTGACGGCGGCATAGCCGAAGCGGTGGAAATTGCCCCGCAACCGCAGCCGCAGGTGCAGCCAGAGATAGCGCAGGACCATGGCCGCGCGCAGCTTGAAACGCCCCGGGCCCGCATCCTTGGCGCGGGTCAGCACGCGATCCTCCAGCACCCGGTCGTAGTTCAGACCCACGGGCACGAACACCACATCGCGCGTCGCCGGATCGTGGCCCGCAATGATGTAGGACAGGATGCCCAGCTTGGGCTGGCCCAGTTTGCCGGTCAGGGACAGGCGCCCCTCGGGGAAGACGGCCTGCGTGACCCCCCCGTCGGTGGCCATCTGGACATAGCGTTGCAGCACCCGGCGATAGAGGGGGTTGAGCTGTTTGCGCCGCACGAAAAACCCGCCCATGGCCCGGATCAGGGTCTGCAGGGGCCAGACCCGCGCCCATTCGCCCACCGCATAGGCCAGCGCAGACCGTTCCGCGGCCAGCCACGTGACCAGCACGTAATCCATGTTGGACCGGTGGTTCATCACAAAGACCACCGTGGCCGAGGGGTCGATCTTGGCCAGCGCGTCCTCGTCATAATAGCCCAGCCGCACGCGGTAGAGGGATTTGGAAATCAGCTTGGCCGCCCGGATCGCAAAGCCGAAATAGGCCAGCGCGGAAAAGCCCGGCACGATCTCGCGCGCGTAGCGTTGCGCCTTCTCGAAGGCGACCTGTTCGGGGATGCCCTCGGCCAGGGCATGTTCCTGGATCGCCACCGCCACCTCGGGGTCGTAGGACAGACGCTGGATCGTGTCGTAGCGGCGCGCCAGTTTGAACGGCTGAATCGGGCGCTGCAGCCGGGTGTTCAGCCGCGCGACCGCCCGTTCCAGGCGGCGGCGCAGGAACCAACGCACCGAGGGCAGCAGCACCTTGTCAAGGATCGCCACCACCGCAAACAGTCCGAACAGCACCAGCGCCCAGACAGGTATATCCACCGTTTGAAACATCTGGCGCACCATGGACTGAACGGGGCGCGCGGTAAATGGCGCGCGGTAAATCGGCCCATGCCGCACTGCGGCGATTGACAGTGATATAATCTGTCGCATATGCAGCACATAACGAAACGAAATTGCGCATTGTGAATCGGAGGCCCCCATGACTCAGGCATCGACCCAGCCCACGCAGAAAGATCGCCCCTGGCTTTTCCGCACCTATGCCGGCCACTCGACGGCCACGGCCTCCAACGCGCTGTACCGGGGCAATCTGGCCAAGGGGCAGACGGGCCTGTCCGTGGCCTTCGACCTGCCCACCCAGACAGGCTATGACAGCGACCACATTCTGGCCCGCGGCGAGGTCGGCAAGGTCGGCGTGCCCGTCAGCCACCTGGGCGATATGCGCACCCTGTTCAAGGACATCCCGCTGGATCAGATGAACACCTCCATGACGATCAACGCGACCGCGCCTTGGTTGTTGGCGCTCTATGTCGCCGTGGCCGAGGAACAGGGGGCCGACGCCGCGACCCTGCAAGGCACGGTGCAGAACGATCTGATCAAGGAATACCTGTCGCGCGGCACCTATGTCCTGCCCCCGCAACCCAGCCTGAAAATGATCGCGGATGTGGCCGAATACTGCTACACCAACATCCCGAAATGGAACCCGATGAACGTGTGTTCCTACCACCTGCAAGAGGCGGGTGCGACGCCGGAACAGGAACTGGCCTTTGCCCTGGCCACCGCCACCGCCGTACTGGACGAGTTGCGCCCCCGTGTCCCGGCCGAGGATTTCCCGACGCTGGTGGGCCGGATTTCGTTCTTTGTGAACGCGGGCATCCGCTTTGTGACCGAGATGTGCAAGATGCGCGCCTTCGTGGACCTGTGGGACGAGATCTGCCGGGACCGGTACGGCGTCGAGGATCCCAAGATGCGGCGGTTCCGGTATGGGGTGCAGGTGAACTCCCTTGGGTTGACGGAACAGCAGCCCGAAAACAATGTGTACCGCATCCTGATCGAAATGCTGGCCGTGACCCTGTCGAAAAAGGCCCGGGCGCGGGCGGTGCAGCTGCCCGCGTGGAACGAGGCGCTTGGCCTGCCGCGCCCTTGGGACCAGCAGTGGTCCCTGCGGATGCAGCAGATCTTGGCGCTTGAGACGGACCTGTTGGAATACCCCGACCTGTTTGACGGCAACCCCGCCGTGGATGCCAAGGTCGAAGAGTTGAAGGCGGGCGCGCGCGCGGAACTGGCCAATCTCGATGCCATGGGCGGCGCGGTGGCCAGCATCGAATACATGAAATCCCGCCTTGTGGAATCCAACGCCGACCGCCTGAACGGGATCGAGCGGGGGGATACCACAGTCGTCGGCGTCAACAAGTACGAAAAGGGCGAACCCTCCCCCTTATGGACGAAGATGGCGGCATCATGGTCGTGGACCCGGCCGTGGAACAGGACCAGATCGACCGCCTGAACGACTGGCGCGACGCGCGGGATGCGGACGCGGTGCAAAAGGCCCTGGCTGATCTGCAAGCCGCCGCCCAAAACGGCACCAACGTCATGCCCGCCTCCATCGCGGCGGCCAAGGCCGGTGTCACCACGGGCGAATGGGCGGGCGTCATGCGCAAGGTCCACGGCGAATACCGCGGCCCCACGGGCGTGTCGCAATCGGTGTCCAACAAGACCGAAGGCTTGGACGATCTGCGCGCCGCCGTGGATGCCGTGTCCGACCAATTGGGCCGCCGCCTGAAATTCCTGATGGGCAAGCCCGGTCTGGACGGCCATTCCAACGGTGCCGAACAGATCGCCTTCCGCGCCCGCGATTGCGGCATGGACATCGCATACGAGGGCATCCGCCTGACCCCGGAACAGATCGTGGCCGCCGCCGCCGACGAGGGCGCCCATGTGGTCGGCCTGTCGATCCTGTCGGGCAGCCACATTCCCCTGATCGAGGACGTCATGCACCGCATGCGCGCCGCCGGTCTGGGCGACACGCCGGTCGTTGTCGGCGGGATCATCCCCGACGAAGATGCGGATCGGTTGCGCGCCATGGGTGTGGCCAAGGTCTATACCCCCAAGGATTTCGAGTTGAACCGGATCATGTCCGATATCGTGACACTGGCTACGCCGGAAACCGTCGCGGCCCAGTAGGCTTGCGCGCGCCCGGTTGCCGTGGCACGCGAGGGCATGCGCTACCGCTTGCCATACGCGGCCCCCGGCCAGGTGGTCGGATTGCTGGGCGGGTCCTTTGACCCGGCCCACGCTGGCCACGTGCACATCACACGCGAGGCGATGAAGCGGTTTGGGTTGGATCGTGTGTGGTGGCTGGTCAGTCCCGGGAACCCCCTTAAATTGCATGGCCCCGCGCCCTTGGCCGACCGCATGGAACAGGCGCGCGGGGTGATGCACCACCCCCGCGTCACTGTCACCGATATCGAGGCGCAGATTGGCACCCGGTATACGGCGCAGACCTTAACAAAACTCCAACGCCTGTACCCTCGGGTCCGGTTTGTCTGGATTATGGGGGCCGATAACCTGACGCAGTTTCACCGTTGGGACAATTGGCAGACGATCTTGCGCACTGTGCCGGTGGGTGTCCTGGCGCGCCCCGGCGATCGTATCCCCGCACGCACGTCCCGCGCAGCACAGCTGCTCGCCCCCTACCGCCTGCGCAAGCGCGCAGCTTTTGGTCTGGGGCGTCATACGGCTCCGGCCTGGGCGTTCGTTAACATTCCTTTACGTAATGTATCCTCCAGCGCGATCCGGGCACGCGGAGATTGGGCGCCCTAGGCGACCTGTGCGGGATCATGCACGGGTTTTGGGCGACGCGTGCGCAAACGTGCACGAGTCGTGAGATCGGAGTTAATGGGTCCAGACGGCCCGGCGGTTGGTCGCGAAATTTTCGCCATAGCCACCGGCGCGGACGTTGGGGCGGCGCACCTTGGGCTTTTGCACGACATAGTCGATGCCCTTGGATTTCGCGTAAGACTCGGCCGCTTGCTGAGTGTCAAAACGCAGCTTGACCTGGGTTTGCGTGTCCGACGACGAGGTCCAACCCATCAACGGGTCCACTTCACGCGCAGAGGTTTGCGCGAATTCAAGCACCCAAGCCTTTGTTTTTGCTGTGCCCGATTGCATCGCGGTCTTGGCGGGGCAGTAAATGCGTGCGCGCATGGTGATCTCCGATTGGTCTGTGGGTGTTATATTGATCACTGAACCGTCCCGCGCAAGAGGGCGCGACGTCGCAAATTTAATCATGTCCGGAAGGTAGCGTGCCGTCAGTCGAGCCCGAGGGAGCGAGGGGTGGGTGGGTGTACGGACCCGACTGACAGCATATCTGCTGCTTGCCCTTAGAGCGTATGTGTAAACTGGCAAGGGGTCTAGTCTAATTTACACGTTTAAGGCGAGTTTAGCGCATTTTGTACACTTTTGTTGAATAGGTATAGAAAGAACAACGTGAGATATGCGTCAGTCGTGCGACATTCACGCCGCGCACCCCAGTCTGGAACTGCCAATGGCGCACCCCATCCTATAGGATGCACGAAACATTGGGGGCATGTTCATGCCAGATACAGCGAATCATATGGTCCGGAACAAACTGGAAGGTGGACGCCGGTTCGTCATGCAGACCGACTTTGAACCGGCGGGCGACCAGCCCACCGCCATCAAAGAGCTGTCGGAACAGGTCCTTGCAGGCGAACGCGATCAGGTTCTGCTGGGCGCGACCGGCACGGGCAAGACGTTCACCATGGCCAAAGTCATCGAAGAGACGCAGCGCCCCGCGATCATCTTGGCCCCGAACAAGACCCTCGCGGCGCAATTATACGGCGAATTCAAAGGCTTCTTCCCCGACAACGCCGTCGAATACTTCGTCAGCTACTACGATTACTACCAGCCAGAGGCCTATGTCGCGCGGTCCGACACCTACATCGAAAAAGAAAGTCAGATCAACGAACAGATCGATCGTATGCGCCACTCGGCCACGCGGGCCTTGTTGGAACGGGACGATGTGATCATCGTGGCGTCGGTGTCGTGCATCTATGGCATCGGGTCCGTGGAAACCTACGGGGCGATGACCCAGGACCTGATCGCGGGTGAGGAGTATGACCAGCGCAAGGTGATCGCGGATCTGATCGCCCAGCAGTACAAACGCAACGATGCCGCCTTTGGGCGGGGCACGTTCCGGGTGCGCGGGGACAGTCTGGAAATCTGGCCCGCCCACCTTGAGGACCGGGCATGGAAGCTGTCGTTCTTTGGCGAAGAGTTGGAGGGAATCACCGAGTTTGATCCCCTGACCGGGGCCAAATCCGCCAGCATGGAAAAGGTCCGGATCTATGCGAACTCTCACTACGTGACGCCGCGCCCGACGATGCAGCAGGCGATCAAGGGCATCAAGGCAGAGCTGAAGCTGCGGTTGGATCAACTGGTTGGCGAGGGCAAGTTGCTGGAGGCGCAGCGCTTGGAACAGCGCACAAATTTTGACCTGGAAATGCTGGAGGCCACGGGGGTTTGCAACGGCATCGAAAACTATTCCCGCTATCTGACGGGGCGCGCCCCCGGTGAACCACCCCCGACATTGTTCGAATATATCCCCGACAATGCCATTGTTTTTGCTGATGAATCCCACGTTTCGGTCCCGCAGATCGGGGGCATGTACAAGGGTGACTTCAGGCGCAAGATGACGCTGGCCGAACACGGGTTCCGCCTGCCGTCCTGCATGGACAATCGCCCCCTGAAGTTCGAAGAATGGGACGCCATGCGCCCGCAGTCCGTCTTTGTGTCTGCCACCCCCGCCGCGTGGGAGATCGAGCAATCGGGCGGTGTGTTCGTGGAACAGGTGATCCGGCCCACGGGTCTGATTGACCCCGAGATCGAGATCCGGCCGGTCGAGACGCAAGTTGACGATCTGCTGGACGAGGTGCACCGCGTCACCGCCGCCGGATACCGGACCCTGTGCACGACCCTGACCAAACGCATGGCCGAGGATTTGACCGAGTACATGCACGAACAGGGGATCAAGGTCCGCTACATGCACTCTGACATCGACACGATCGAGCGGATCGAAATCCTGCGGGACCTGCGGTTGGGCGCCTTTGATGTGCTGATCGGGATCAACCTGCTGCGCGAGGGTTTGGATATCCCCGAATGCGGCTTGGTCGCTATCTTAGATGCTGACAAAGAGGGGTTCTTGCGGTCCGAGACCTCGCTGGTGCAGACCATTGGCCGGGCCGCGCGGAACTCCGAAGGGCGCGTGATCATGTACGCCGACCGCGTTACCGGGTCCATGGAGCGCGCCATGCGCGAAACCGAACGCCGCCGTGCCAAGCAGTTGGCTTACAACGAGGAACACGGGATCACGCCCGCGACGGTCAAGAAGAACGTCGAGGATATCCTTGCCGGGCTTTACAAGGGCGACGTGGATATGAACCGGGTCACGGCCAAGGTGGACAAGCCATTGGTGGGCGCAAACCTGCAAGCTCACCTTGATGGCCTGCGGATCGAGATGCGCAAAGCGGCCGAGAACCTCGAATTCGAAGAAGCTGCACGTCTGCGCGACGAGGTCAAACGCCTGGAGGCGGTGGAGCTTGCGGTGGCAGACGACCCGCTGGCACGGCAATCAGCGGTGGAACAGGCCGTGGATGACGCGCGCAAGGCAGAGGGTCGGTCTACGGCAGGTCGCCCCGGTCAGCGCGGCGGGGTGAAGCGTCGCAAACGGTAGGCTGTGGCAAATCAAACTGAGTCAGCGCCTCGGCGGTGGCGGGCGGGTGATCGGGTCTGCGAGGCGTCGCCTCTGCCTGACGGATCAGGCGCGCAGTGACTTGGTGCAAGGTTTGGAAGGCAATTTGTGGTGACATGGGTTTCTCCCTTCTATCACCACTCTTGCCGTAAATCCTTAAAGCGCGCCTAACGGCGCAGCAAAAACGTCGCCAAACCGGATGCAATGAGAAGTCCAAGGCCTGCAAAGGCCAGCGTGTCGGGCAGCGTGCCGAACACCGCCGCTCCCAACACCGTGGCCGCGACCAGTTGCGTATAGACCAGCGGGGCCAGAACCGTGGCGTTCGCGCGGCTGTAGGCGACGATCAACAGAAGGTTGCCAAGCCCCGAACATGCCGCCGACGCCAGCGTTAATCCCGCAACCTGCGCTGTCATCAGTGGGATCGCGGGTATGCCCAGGGGGGCCAGCAAAATCGTGCCCACGATCAGTTGGCTTAGCAACAATTGCCGTGGTGTTCCGACCCCCGAAAGCCAGCGCGATGCGGTCAGAAACGCCCCATAAAACACCCCGGCCAGCACCGCAAACAAAAGACCCGGTGACATGTTCCAGCCCGGTTGCACGACCAGCAGGACGCCTACGAACCCCAAGCCCACAAGGGCCGCGCGCGCCCAATCGAAACGCTCCCCCAACAGCCAGACCGCCAGGATATAGCTGATGACAGGGCCTACAAAAAACGCGCCGAACACGTTTGCAATCGGCTCTGTGCGCAGGGCGGTCAGAATGCATAAGATGCCTGCGGTGATCAAACTGCCGCGCAGCCAGATGCGCCAATCTCGGTAGATCGCCAAACGCGGGGCCGTGCGCAGCAGCGCCATCACCAGAACCGCGCCCAAGGCAAACCGTGACCAAGCCACGTAGACCGGCGCCGCGCCGTAGGACCCAGTCAACAGTTTTCCCGCCGTGTCCCCTGCGGGGATCAGGCTCATGGCCAGCATCATCAGCAAGACCGAGGAAAGGGGAAGGCGTTCCATGGTCCGCGCCTAGCACCTTTGTCGCGCAGAGCGAAGGGCGCTTGTATGCCCTTGGCCGGTCTGGTTTCATTGATTCCACGGATGGAGGGTTTGATGGATCGGCGTGTGTTTTTGCAATTGGGCTTGGCAAGCTTGGCGGCCCCGGCGGTTGCGGGTGCGCCGCTGTCCTCGGACCGACCGGTTTTGCGCCCGGCCCAAGTGGCACGGCAGTCGGCACCGGGGGCCGAGGGTCTGATCGCGCAGGCGCGTTTGGGCGGGAAAACCAGCTATGTGGTGGCCGATGCAAGCACTGGTCGGGTGCTGGAATCCCTATCCCCTTTGGTCAAGTTGCCGCCTGCGAGTGTGGCCAAGGCTGCGACGGCGCTTTACGCATTGGAAACCTTGGGCGGGGATCGTCGGTTTGCGACCCGTTTGATGGCGACCGCACCCTTGCAGGGCGGGCGATTGAACGGCGATCTCGTGCTTGTGGGCGGCGGCGACCCAACGTTCGATACAAACGCCGCGCTGGCCTTGGCGGCGGCGGCCAAAAATGCGGGCCTGCGCGAGGTTACGGGCCGTTTTCTGGTTTGGGATCGCGCCCTGCCTGCTTTGCGTCAGATCGACAGCGATCAGCCGGAGCATGTGGGGTACAACCCAGCCGTCTCGGGCATGAACTTGAATTTCAACCGCGTGCATTTTGAATGGAAGCGAGCCGGTGGGGGTTATGCCGTGACGATGGACGCGCGTTCTGACCGGGTCCGACCCGAGGTGTCTATGGCACGCATGAAGATTTCTGGGCGCGATGTGCCGGTCTATACATATCGCGCGCGGGGGGATGTGGATGAATGGACCGTCGCGCGGTCCGCTCTCGGCAATAGCGGCAGCCGATGGTTGCCCGTGCGCCAGCCTGGTTTGTACGCCGGCGATGTGATGCGGACCCTTCTGCGCAGTCATGGCATCCTTGTGCCTGCAGCGAAACTCGTTGGCCGTGCGCCCGCCGGGCAGGTGTTGGCCCAAGTGAACAGTGCGCCTTTGACGCAAATCACACGTGATATGTTGCGGTTTTCGACGAACCTGACGGCGGAATGCTTGGGGCTGACGGCAAGCCTTACCCGTGGCAGCCGGGGTGGCAGTTTGCGCGGCAGTGGCGGCGCGATGGCAGATTGGTTGGCCCGCCGGTGCAATGCGCGCGGGCTGGTGTTTCACGATCATTCGGGCCTGAATGATGAAAGTCGTGTTTCTGCACGCACGTTCATAGACATTTTGACGGCCAATGGAGTGAAACGACAGTTGGATCCTGTTCTAAAAGACATTCCGATGCGCGATGTGGACGGTAGGAAACTTGCACGGCCCAGCTTGGATATTGTGGCGAAGACCGGCACTTTGAATTTTGTGAGCGGCCTTGCAGGATACGCGCGCAGTACGACTGGGCAAGAACTGGCCTTCGCAATCTTCTCGGGTGACATGAACATGCGCGGTCGGCTTGCGAAATCCGAACGGGAGCGGCCCTCTGGCGGGCGGGCATGGACGCGCCGGGCCCGTGGATTGCAAAATGATTTGCTGCGTCGCTGGGGCGCCGTTCATGGTTGATAAAACGGCCAAGGTTGTCTTGGTCGCGCCGGAGATACCGGGCAACACGGGATCCATCGGGCGTACGTGTGTTGCATTGGACATGGAGCTGATTCTGATCCGTCCCTACGGCTTTGAGTTGACGGACAAAACGGTGCGGCGGGCGGGGCTGGACTACTGGCAACACGTTAAGCTGAGCGAGTTTGACAGCTGGGCCGATTTTGTTGAGCGCCGCGCCCCGTGCCCCTCCGATATGTTCTTTTTGGAGGATTTCGGCGCACGCAGCTTTTATGAACCGACGTATCCCGCCGCGCCTTGGCTTGTTTTTGGCCAAGAAACCAAAGGCTTGCCGAACGATGTCATTGCATGGGCGGGGGATCGGATCTTTCATATGCCCATGACCTCGCCACATATTCGCTCCCTCAATCTGTCGAACGCGGTCACGGCGGTCGCGTATCAGGCTTTGCGCGGAAAACTTACCGCCGGATAGACTGCAAAAGCGTAAGTGCGGTCGCGGCGGGTGAGAACGCCTGAAGTCCCGCCTGCACGGATTGATTCAGCATGAACCGCTGGATCAAGGACTCGACCTTATCGGGATCTTGAAACTGGGCAATCTCGGAACTGCCAAAGAACCGCTCTGACCTCTCTTGGAACTCTGTCAATTGTGTATCGATGGGCAATGTTGCGAAGGTGTCAGGTAGGTTCAGGGCAGCCTCAAAAACCGTACGCAGGGGCGGGTTGCCCATGATCGTAAACCACTTGGTGGCATCGGAGCTTGTCTGCCCTGCGATATCAACCAGTTCTCTTTGTGTATTCAAGGCCAGCCGCATGTCTTCGTTCACATTGCCCACAGCCGTTTCAAAACTGCGTTCCTTGAATTTGGCAGCGATATCCGCCGCAAACGTAGGCAATTGCGTGTTTGGCGTTTCAAAGTCGCCAAAACCAAAGGCCTTCGCCATAGAGCGATACCGTGTATCGGTCAGTCGGTTGGCAAGAGCCTCGTCGTTTGATGTGCCTTCCTCCAGCACTTTGCGAATGAAGAACTTGCTGCCAATGTCTTCTTCTAGGCCGAACGCCGCGAGGGACACCCGCAAAAGCCTGAAGTCGTTGACCAATTGTTCCGGCGTTTCAATCTTGCCGATATTGTCTTTGAAATAGTCTAGATCGCGTTTGATTTGAGCGCTGTTGTCGAAGGCCGCGCGTTGCGTGGCCTCCGTTCTTTGCAGGAACTTCCAACCGGTATAGCCACCAATCGGCAGCACGGGCTGATAAGTCATTTCGCTGCAACAGCCATCAGACGTTCCTCACGTGGCAGCAGCAGTCGTAAAGCTTTGAGTGCGCCATAGTAATTGTCGTCAACAACGTTGTGGGTTGCCGATGCAAGGCAGGCCCGGCTGTCATCGTCGCGGAATACTTGGCTGAGTTGTTCAATCCCAGAAATCAGTTGCTGTTTTGCGGTCGCGGCCTCTGCGTCGCCGGACAGCACCATTTGTGCGATGTAGCAGACCCGGCGGACAGGTGTTTTGACTTCATCCGGGTGAATGGCATCGCGAAGGCGCAAGATATTGGCGTTTGGCGTGACGATGTTCATGCGTGACCTGCGATCACCGTTTTCAATGACCGCGCCATTGATCAACACGCGCTCTCTGGGCGCAAGTTTAAGGACGAGACCCCCCATTATGCTGCCTCCCGGTTGTTGAGGCCCATCATGATTGCTTTGTTGATATCAATCAGGGGCCGCATGTCAGCGCGCTTTTCCAAGACTTCGCGGGTGTGATGGGTGGTGAATTCCGACAGGTAGAAAAGCCGCGCGCGCAGATCCGGCGGCAGTTGGTTGTCGTCGTCTGCGACCAGAACGGCCAATTCAATCCATAGGCGGCGATTGTCGTGCAAGGCCTGCGCACGATAGACAAATGAGGTGTTCCTACCGTTCTCGACCTCAATCATCATTTTGGTTACGCGGGCGAGGGCCGCATACTCGATTCGCCGGGGATCGTTGGTTGTCGGGTTTGTCTTGGCATAAGCTGCTTTGGCTAAAGTGTGCACAGTCACTAGAACGCTCCAGAAAGTAAGGACAAAAGAAGTGCCAGCCCGCGTTTTACGGGCTGACCAAGCGTCTAGCGCCTTAGCGGAACAGGGACAGGATTGACTGTGGCGCCTGATTGGCGATCGACAGCGACTGTGTTGCAAGCTGCTGCTGGACTTGCAGGGCCTGTAGGCGTGCTGATGTTTCCTCCATATCAGCATCCACCATTGCACCAATGCCGGAGCGCAAATTGTCCGTCAGTTTGCTTACAAAGTCCATTTGTGTTTCGATACGGCCTTGATCAGAACCGAAAGAAGCAGCCGCGTCGATAGATGTCTGGATCATACCTTCGATATCGCGCAAGGCATCGTCAGCCCCTTGATCTGTCGAGACATTAATGTTCTTCAGACCGGCCAGGCCACCTGCGACTTCGCCCCCTTCGCGCGCCTCAATGGTGAACGCGACCGAAGCACCGGTGTTGTTCATAACGGCCAAGGTGGGATCGGTTTCAGTCCCGGAAAGTTGTACTGAGAAATCGCCATCAAGCGCTTCGATTTGCGATTGCAAGTTGGTTGCTACGTCCTGGAAGGTATCGTTCGCGCGGGCCGTATACGTCAACTCGTTGTCACCAAGTGTCAGTTGAAAGCTGTCTCCGGCAGCCAATTCTCGTGTGTCATTGGTTAGGTCAACCGTTTCTGCCTTGGTTGCGATCGTAGCGGCGCTGGCAGTTACGCTTGCACCGGTATCGCCCAATGCTACGTCCTCAAAACCGGTTGCGTTCGTAACAGTGATGGCATCCGATCCACTGGCTGCAAATGTAACATCGGTCGAGATATCACCATTTGCTTGTGCATCGGTGAGGGCAGTCAGGAACTTGTCACGTGTTTGTTCAGCCGTGTCGGCGGCCAAAACCGCAACCGTCATTGTGAAACCGCCGACCGAAAATTCCTCGTTACCGTTCGTCGATGGGGAGACGAGGGTGAATGTGGCGCTGTTGGCTGTGCCGACGTTTGTACCACCACCGCTGATGGACGTCAGATCCGCAGTTACATCATCGCCTGTTCCCAGTTGATCGTCGGTTTGTGTCAGGTCTTGGCGCGCCACGGAGATCTCGCGCGCTACGACTGAGCCGTTTTCTTGACGGTCGAGCGAAGCGAGGATCTTCATATCGTCGCTGCCGTCCACAAGATTCAACCCGTTGAACTGTGCGGCGTTCGTGATAGAGCCCACTTGATCGACAAGCTCGGCGATATCCGTCTGAATTTTTGCGCGATCAACGTTTTCTTCCTGAGCGGCAACGATCTTGCCTTTGATATCGGTCAGCAGGTCGGTGATCGATTCTGCCGCATTGCGCGCAACAGAAATTGTCGACGATCCCAGCGACAAGCTTTCTGAAATACCTTTAAACCCTTTCACGTCGGACTCCATCACCTTGGAGATAGACCAGATCGCAGCGTTGTCCTTTGCCGAAGACACAGATTTACCGGTAGAGATTTCGTTTTGTGTCGACGCCAAGTTGGAGTTCACGGATTTCAAAGTTTGCAGAGCGACCATCGCGCTGTTGTTAGTCAGAATACTGGACATCTCGTTTCCTTATGCCAAAGCAAAACGGTTTTCCGTCATGCGTTACAAATGCACCGTTATTGATGCGCTAAGCGTCTTTCTGACGGCATTGCCCGGAAGATCGGGCACACATTTCGTGTGAAGGCTTTCTGCCACCTAAATCCTAACTTGGACCTAAGGCTCTGACAGCATTTTCAGGAAAACATGTACAGTTTAAGGCAACTAAAGGGCTAAACTTGGCGCTTTTCGCCTGTTGCAGTGTATGTATTGAATCCCTTGGGATGTTTCGACCGTGTCTTAAGACGGATCACGGCCTCGACACCTTGCCGCGCGGACAAAAGCAACTGTGCGTTTTGTCGGGCGGTGTTCTGCAAGGCTTGCAACTGGCTGTTCGACAGGGGGACCGTGTTGGCCTGGGACATTAACGCGGCATAGGCCTTTGATTTACGGTCCGAGATCTGGGTCAGCGCCCCTAAGTCGCCTGACCTGAGCGCTTGTGCTTCGGCCTGCAGAGCGTGTCTTAGATCGGCAACGCAAGGATGATCATGCATTTTCAACCCTTTCCTTCAAAGATTGAAACAGATTTTCGGCCAAACCGATCCCACCGGCCGCTACAATGGTGCGGGCCTGTTCTTTGACCAAAAAGGACGAAAATTGATCCTCTCCGGCACCACCGCCAAACATGTCGCGGCTTTGCCCCAATCCTGCGTGTTTCAGCATCTCAGCAAGGAAAGTTGCCTCCAGATCCTCGGCGACTTGCCTGAGGCGGCTTTCGTTTGATGCAACGGGTGTGACGCGGTGCGCGGCTCCAACTGTCTCCATGTCATCCTCCATTTGAACGAATTGCGTTGAAACTGTCACAGCGAGGTAAACAATTTCGTAACTCTCCTTGGGTTAGGTGACGGTCATGGAAGAATTCCACTGGAGAGGCTCTTTGAATATACTCAGCACACCTCTGTTCGCCTTGCGTGATGCCGCGTCTGTCGCGGGCGAACCTGTCCCGGACATGCAGGCTGGCGCGCTTTTTTCAGCAGAATATGCGCTTACGGACGAGGCAGAGTTACTCGCGGTGACTGAGATCCGCGCTTTGGAACAAGGGACGACGCTTGTTGAAGGCATGCTGTCGGAGCGTTCTGATGTTGAGGTCGAAATGCCGTTGGCGGATGATCCGGACAACACGGCAAATGTTGTATTTGGTGAGGTAGGTCGAAGCGCCCAGGCCAAACTGGATCTGACGGTGATCCCGGATGCACCACGACCCACTCATGACGTGCAGATTGATAACAGTGCTGTCTTGGCCGTTGCCAAAACCCAAGGCTTGGATCGTGCACCCAATCCGCCGTTGATCGCGCCACGCTTGGACAAGACCACCATTGTGGGTGATGCTCCACTGTCAGGACTGGCAAGTCAGATGGCTGATCCGCCGCTTCGGGCTGAAGATGGCCCTATTGCTAAGGCCTCGGACGCACTACCCGAGGCGCCTTTGGTACAGTCCACATCGCCCCAACGGTTTGAATCTCCTGTACCTGGCAGTGTTCCAACGGATCGGACGATTGTTCAGGACCCAGTGCCTCGAATGAAAGAGCCAATGGTCCAGCATGGTCGTGCTGTGCCTATGGTGTCGGCAAACGTGGTGCCTGATCAGCCCATGCAGCCTGCTATGTCGGAGCGCGTTAAGGCCCCGGTAAATCCCGTTGGCCTTGCCGCATCGCCTGAACCGCTCTCGCAAGTCCTACACATTTACACCGAGCGGCCAAAACCGCTTTGGGCCATGGTTGAAACCACGCCAGCTGCTGGCGAACCGACGTCTGATATCGACGCCCGATCACCTATCGTACCCATGTTTTCAACCAACGAACACCAAAAGCCCTCTGCCGGAGCGATAACAACTCCGGCGTATATTGCGCAGCAACCGATCGCTCGTGAGAGCCCTGTTCCGTCGCCGGCGCTACCGAAAAAGAGTGATCCAACCGTTGCCGAGATTGCGCCCATTGCAATCCAAAATATGCCTCGTGACCCGAAGGCTGAAAACCCTGCAGTACGTGGTACCAATCTGCCTACTGCAAAAATGCCGGAAGGTTTCAAAGTCGCTCCAAGTGGTGACCAAATGCAGCTTGGGCTTGCCGCTCACGATAACCTCCACCTCAAACCCCAAGAGCCGCAGGCCGATATCCGCCGCACAATCACATCCAGCCAAGTGGTGGCCCAAGACCTTGTTGCAAACAATAAACTGGCCAGTGAAATCGGCGTGCGGCCCGGTGCGGATACGACGACATCCGCCCCTGTGTCCGTAGGGGAGTATCGCCAGAACGCTCTAATAAGCAATCATGATGCCGCGACCCAAACAGAACCTCCGCGCGCAGAAGCTGCCAACCTGATCCAAGTGGAGATGTCAAAGCAACAGACTGCCCGCGCAGAGCCGCCCATCCCGCATCAAGAACAGCCTCAAAGTCTTACTCAAGGTAAGCATTCAAACCACACAGAACCAACTGCGTCTGAAAGTAAAGTTGGGACTGTATCGCCGATCGCGACTGACAAAACCTCAGTCGAGGTGGCTACGTCGCCCCCACCACGGGACGTTCGCACCACGATCGCCGAGGTTGGGCAAGCGCCTCACCCAGTTGCTGAACCGGCTCGAGTCTTGCTGGGATCGACCGACGTGCTTCCCGACGGTCCCGAGGCCACCGAACTGATTTTGCGAGACGGGCTTTCCGTGCGTTCTGATATTCAAGCGCGCCCAATGTCTCCGCCGCCGGTTGCGATGCTGATCGCGCAGCAGATGGCGCCGTCTGTTCCGAGTGATCGTGTGCCCATCGAGATCGCCTTGGATCCCCCTGAATTGGGGTCGGTCCGCATGGTCGTCAGTACAAACGAGGCTGGCCTGCCGACGTTGATCATTTCCGCCGAGCGTCCTGAGGTCATTGAACTGATGCGTCGCCACAGCGCAGCACTGGAAGATGCCTTTGCATCCGCAGGCCACGGCGAACTGAATCTGTCATTCCGTCAAGGTGAACATGGCGGCCGGGAAGAGCACCGAAAAAACGAGGTAATCTCGGGTTATCAAAGTGAAGGGGATACCCATGTGCCGCAATCTGATAACGTCCCAAGTCCAGCATCTGCCCCGGCTGGTTCGGGTCGGCTCAATTTGACACTTTAGAAAGGGCGTTCCTATGGAGATCAACCCGTTTCAACCGCCATCCGTGCCCGGTGTCAGTACGGAGCAATCCGCCGCCGGTCTTGCATCCGATTTTGACACTTTTTTGCGATTGCTGACCACGCAAATCCGAAATCAAGACCCACTCAACCCAGCAGAGTCCACGGAATTTGTTTCGCAACTGGCCACATTTTCGAATGTGGAACAGTCTATCTTGACCAACGATTTGCTCAAGGACTTGGGCGGACAGATGTCGCTGCAGAATATGGGCAGCCTTGCAAATTGGGTTGGGATGGAGGTGCGCAGCACACGGCCCGTCGCACTCGCCGGAGAGCCGATCACTTTGTATCCGGCCACGTCTGCGTTTGCAGATCGTGCACAATTGGTCGTGGTCAACGATCTGGGCGAAGAGGTGCAGCGGCTTGATATTGATCCGACAGCAGACACGCTCAGCTGGAATGGCAGGGCCCCTGATGGCAGTGCGCTGCCACCGGGCACTTATGGTCTGACTGTGCAAAGTTGGACTGGCGACCGTCCCCTTGATGACGTCCCTGTTGAAACATACGCCATGGTGCAAGAGGCGCGTACGGAACAGGGACAGGTCATGTTACGGCTGCCTGGCGGGGTAGAAGTGGCCGCCGGTGCCGTGTCCGCCCTGCGCAACGCGCGCTAGATCAGGGCCGCAATGGCGGTCCCGAACCCGCAGACGGCGATCCCAATGGCGAACCACAGGGCCTTATCACGGTTGGCCGTGGCAGGTTCAGTCGGTTCAGGTTCGGACGCACGAATGAGCGCGCGTTCTGCCATGGCCGGCAAGCGGGGGCCGAACCGGGACAGGACAATCGCCGTTCTATACAAATCGCGGGCCAGGGCTTTGGGGCCGATGCTATCTCGAATGTAGCTTTCGACGACAGGGCGCGCGACCTCCCAGATATTGATGTTGGGGTTCAGCGTGCGGGCCACGCCTTCGACCACAACCATTGTGCGCTGCAACAGGATCAGCTCCGTCCGCGTTTCCATTCCAAAGGTTTGCGTCACCTCAAACAGGAAGTTCAACAACCGCCCCATGGAGATGCGTGTCGCATCCATGCCAAAGATTGGCTCGCCCACGGACCGGAGTGCCTGAGCAAATTCGTCGATGTCTTGATCAGCGGGCACATACCCCGCTTCGAAATGCACCTCGGCCACGCGGCGATAGTCCTTTCGGATAAAGCCGATCAGGATTTCGGCGTAAACGCGGCGGGTGTATTCATCCAACCGCCCCATGATCCCGAAATCCAGCGCGACGATATCGCCATCGGGGGCGACGCGCAGGTTGCCTTGGTGCATGTCCGCATGGAAAAAGCCGTCACGCAGGGCGTGGCGCAGGAACATCTGCAAGACGCGGTCGCCCAGTTCCGCCCGGTTGTGACCTGCGGCGTCAATCGCCTCGACATCGGCCAGTGGCAGACCATCGGCCCATTCCATCGTCATCACGTTCCGGCCGGACAGGCCCCATTCGATCTTGGGTACGCGAAAGCCATTGTCCTGCTTGGTCGTCGCCGCGAATTCGGCTGCGGCAGAGCTTTCGATGCGCAGGTCCAGCTCTTTGACCACGGTCGCTTCGAAATGCGCGATGACGTCCCGGGGCCGCAGGCGGCGCGAGGCGGGGGACAGAAACTCAATCATCCCGGCGGCGAAATAGAAGGCGTCGATATCCCTGCGAAATGCGCGCTCAATCCCGGGCCGCAGGACCTTTACCGCGACCTCGGCTCCGGTATCGGCCAGCCGCGCCTTGTGCACTTGTGCAATGGATGCGGCGGCGACGGGTTCAGAGATCTCGGCAAAGATCGCGTCGACGGGACCGTCCAGATCCTTTGCCATCATGGCCTTGGCAGTGTCCGTCCCGAAGGGCGGCAGCTTGTCTTGCAGAACACGCAACTGGGTCGCCAGATCGACACCGACGAAGTCGGGTCGCGTGGACAGGATTTGCCCGAACTTGATGTAGCTCGGCCCAAGGGCCGTGATCGCGCGGGTAACGGGGGGCTGAGTCGGATCTCCCTTGAACCCCAACCACATGAATGGGGTGCCCAAGACCCACGCCGCCAGCCGCAGCCCGCGGGGGGCCCCCACTGCCTCCATCACGACATCCATGGCACCGGTGCGGCGAAAAGTGCCGGCCGTGCGGATCAATCTGAAAATGTTGTGGGGGCCACGCACGCTACAGCTTCCACCCCGAATGCAGGGCGGCGACACCGAAGGTCAAATTGCGGTATTTTACCTGACCGAAGCCCGCGTCCACGATCATCTGGGCAAAGCGGTCCTGATCGGGGAATTTTCGGATCGATTCCACGAGGTACTGATAGCTGTCCGAATCGCCAGCGATCACTTGGCCCAGTTTTGGGATCACATTGAACGAATACAAGTCGTAGGCCTTTTGCATCATGGGGTTGGGCAATTGGCTGAATTCCAACACCATCAACCGTCCCCCGGGGCGTAGGACGCGGTAGGCCTCGGACAGGGCGTCTTGGATGCGTGTGACGTTCCGGATCCCAAAGGAAATCGTGTAGACATCAAAGCTGTTGTCGTCGAAGGGCAGGGCCATGGCATCGCCGACCACCCAGTCCAGACGGTCTTCCATGCTGCTGGCCTCGGCCCGTTTGCGGCCCTCGACCAGCATGGATTCGGTCATGTCACAGACCACGGCAGTGGATCCGGGTGCACGTTTGAGAAACCGGAACGCGATGTCGCCGGTGCCGCCCGCCACGTCCAGCAGCCGCTGGTCGCCACGCGGGCCCAGCCAATCCATCATCGCGTCCTTCCAAACGCGGTGGATGCCCACGGACATGGCGTCGTTCATCACGTCATACTTGGACGCCACGTTGGAAAAGACGCCGTGGACCAACCCGGCCTTTTCCCCCTCCGCCACGTTTCGGAAACCAAAATGCGTTGTTTTGTCGGTATCGTTTGCCATGGGCCTTGCCGTTTGCGAGATCTACACCTTCTTATAGGCCGTACCGACACAGGGGGAAGGGCCGATGCCAGAACTGCCAGAGGTAGAGACAGTGCGTCGCGGATTGGTCCCCGTGATGGAAGGGGCCGTGATCACGCGCGCCGATGTGAACCGCCCCGACTTGCGCTGGCCGTTTCCTGACCGGATGGCGGATCGGTTGACCGGCCAGCGGATCGTGCGGCTGGGGCGACGGTCCAAATACATCCTGGCCGAGATGGATGGCGGCGAGACTTTGATCATTCATCTAGGCATGTCGGGTCGGATGCTGATCGCAGGCGCGCCGACGCCCGGAGTGTTCCATCACGAGGAGGCTGCGCCGCAAAAGCATGACCATGTGGTGTTCCACATGGACCACGGCGGGACAGTCACGTTTAATGATGCCCGCCGGTTCGGGGCGATGGATTTGTGCAAGACCGGCGAGGAGGAGGCGCATTGGCTGATGGAAAAGCTGGGGCCCGAACCGCTGGGCAACGGGTTTGACGAAGCGCATCTGATCGCCGCCTTTAGCGAGCGCAACACGCCGGTGAAATCGGCGCTTCTGGATCAGCGGATCGTCTCGGGGCTGGGCAATATCTATGTCTGCGAGGTGCTGCACCGCACAGGCATCAGCCCCAAGCGCAAGGCGGGCCGGATTGCGCCTGCGCGCGTGGCCGCGATGGTGCCCGTGATCCGCGCAGTGCTGTCCGAGGCGATTGAGGCGGGCGGGTCATCCCTGCGCGACTACCGCCAGGCGGACGGGGAGTTGGGCTATTTCCAGCACACCTTCCGGGTCTATGATCGCGAAGGGCAGCCCTGTGTGCGGGACGGCTGTAGCGGGACAGTGAGCCGAATCATGCAGTCTGGGCGCAGTTCGTTCTATTGCCCGCAATGCCAAAGATAACTTGAACCCCGGGCACACTCGCGCCAAGGTCCGCACCTGAGGGAATGACAAGGAGCCTGACCCATGGGCTACGAGACATTGGTGGTGGAGGTCGAGGACCGCGTCGCCGTTATCAAATTGAACCGGCCAGACGCGCTGAACGCGTTGAATGCGCAGCTGCTGGATGAATTGGGCCGTGCGTTGCAGGCGGCGGATCACAACGATAAAATCAAGTGCATCGTTCTGACCGGGTCCGACAAAGCCTTTGCTGCCGGGGCTGACATCAAGGAGATGAGCGAGAAATCCTTCGCGGATGTCTACTCCGAAGACTTATTTGGCGATCACGTCATAGGTGCATTGCGCACCCGCAAGCCGATCATTGCCGCTGTTGCAGGATACGCTTTGGGCGGGGGCTGCGAACTGGCGATGATGTGCGATTTCATCATTGCGGCGGATACTGCCAAGTTCGGCCAGCCCGAGATCAACCTTGGCGTTGTGGCAGGTCTAGGTGGCACGCAACGCTTGACCCGCTTTTGCGGCAAATCGAAATCCATGGATATGCACCTGACGGGACGCTTTATGGATGCCGAAGAGGCGGAGCGTGCGGGGCTGGTCAGCCGCGTTGTGCCGGCCAAGAAACTGATGGAAGAGGCGATGGCCGCCGCAGACAAGATCAGCCACAAGTCCTTAATGGCGATCTTGGCGGTCAAAGAGGCTGTGAACCGCGCCCAAGAGGTGCCCTTGAACGAAGGCCTGCTGTTTGAGCGGCGTTTGTTCCAAATGCTGTTTGCCACCGAAGATCAGACCGAGGGTATGGCCGCTTTTGTCGAAAAGCGCGAGGCGCAGTTCCGCGACAAGTAGGGGGTTGGCAACGGCCTCCTTCCGCCGTATACGCCGCGTCAGATATGCGTGTGAGGCCCGCTTTGGCCAGATGTCCGGTACATGAAACCCGGGGCAGGTGCGAGCACGCTAGATATTCACATTTGCCTTAGACAGGACAGACACCATGGCCAATTCGCCCCAAGCAAAAAAACGCGCCCGCCAGAACGAACGCCGCTTCGAAGTTAACAAAGCCCGTCGTTCGCGCATTCGCACCTACCTGCGCAAAGTCGAAGAGGCGATTGCCTCTGGCGATCAAACTGCCGCAGCCGCGGCTCTGAAGGAATGCCAGCCCGAACTGATGCGCGGCGTCACAAAAGGCGTTTTGCACAAGAATACAGTAGCACGCAAAATGTCCCGTTTGTCCGCGCGGGTGAAGTCGCTGAGTGCGTAATTTCGCACCCGTCTGACTCGCCCAATTGGGTGGTGCAAACAGGCCACATAGAATCGGAAAACGCGTCCCATGCGGGGCGCGTTTTTTTATGCAGTGTTTCTGCAGGTTTAGTCGCAAGGCGTCAGATTCTTGGACGTCGGGGGCCTGTCAACGGCATTGTGCAGGTTCCCGCTCACACGCTGAATTGCTAGAAGTCTTGCAGCGAGTCTCTCTCGCTACAACCTGGGGGTATGTATGAATACGGGCTTATCGCCTTTGGTGTCTGAGGTATCGCCTCGGGCAGCTTGGGAATTATTGTCTGCTGACAAACAAGCGCGGATCGTAGATGTCCGAACCCGTCCTGAGTGGGGATTTGTGGGCGGGCCAGATGTGTCGGAGTTGGGTCATAAGGCGCTTTGCGTTGAATGGGCCACATACCCCGGCATGCACCAAAACGCGGCCTTCGTCGCGGACTTGGAACAGGCGTTGAGCGGGCATTGTCCGTCGAAAGTGTTGTTCCTTTGTCGATCCGGCGTGAGATCGATGCATGCGGCGCAAGCCGTCGCAGCCAGCGGGCGTTGGCCCGGGGTGAAGTGCATCAATATCATCGGCGGATTTGAGGGTGATCTGGACAGCAGGGGGCAGAGAGGCGCGACAAACGGGTGGAAAGCCCTTGGGCTGGCTTGGCGCCAGACCTGATCAGTGGGACAGAAAAAGAGAATAAATAATGCTGGAAGACATATGGGGTGACGTATCGGACGCGATCAAATCCGACATCGGGAATAACAATCACAAGGCGTGGATCGCTCCCCTCGAACCGGTAGACGCTGTAGACGGCGTTTTGCGTCTTGCAGCGCCGACCAACTTTTTCGGCAATTGGGTCAAGCAGAACTACTCGGACCTGATCCGCAGCAAATGCATTTTGCGCGGTTTGGATGTCAGTCGCATGGAATGTGTAGTCGTCCAAGCCAAGGCCGCACCGGCCCGCCCCATCACAATCGTACCGCAAGCCCAGACTGCTGCGCCGTCCCATGGGGAACTGCCCGGTGCGTCGCTGGATCCGCGCCTGACTTTCGATGCCTTCGTCGTGGGCAAACCAAACGAGCTGGCCCATGCCGCCGCGCGCCGCGTGGCCGAGGGCGGTCGCGCCGATTTTAACCCGCTGTTCTTGTACGGCGGTGTGGGTCTGGGCAAAACGCACCTGATGCAGGCCATCGCGTGGCAATTGCAGACCCACAAGCCCGAGATGCGCGTGCTATATCTGTCGGCCGAACAGTTCATGTACCGTTTCGTGCAGTCTTTGCGTGAAAAGGATACGATCAGCTTCAAACAGTTGTTCCGCTCCGTCGATGTGTTGATGGTGGACGACCTGCAATTCATCGCGGGCAAGGAAAGCACGCAAGAAGAGTTCTTTCACACGTTCAATGCGCTGGTGGATCAGGGCAAGCAGATCGTGATTTCTGCCGACAGGTCGCCCGCTGACATCACCAACCTAGAGGAACGCATCCGGTCTCGCTTGCAAAGCGGTCTGGTGGTTGACCTGCACCCCGCCGACTACGAATTGCGCCTGGGAGTGTTGCAGCACAAGGTCGATCACTACCGCGGCCAGTACCCAGATTTGGCCGTGGCACCCGGTGTGCTCGAATTCCTTGCGGATCGGATCAGTTCGAACATCCGCGTGCTGGAGGGGGCGATGACCCGTCTGTTCGCGTTTGCCACGTTGGTGGGTCGTGAAATCACGCTGGATCAGGCGCAGGATTGTCTGGCCGATGTGCTGCGCCAGTCCGAACGCAAGCTGACCATCGACGAGATCATGAAACTGGTGTGCGAACACTATCACTTGCGCATGTCCGATATGGTGTCTGCGCGCCGGACCCGCACGATTGCGCGGCCCCGTCAGATGGCAATGTATCTGGCCAAGACCCTGACCGCGCGCAGCTATCCCGAGATTGGGCGCAAGTTTGGCAACCGTGATCACACAACCGTTTTGCATGCCGTACGCAAGATCGAAGAGTTGATCGCCCAAGACAGTCAGATCGCCGAAGATGCGCTGCTTTTGAAACGGCGTCTCGAAGGGTAAACGCTTGTGCACAGGGGGATTTCGACTAAGATCGAAAGCCCAGCAGGTGAGGGCAGGACATGAAATTCAGCATCGAACGGGCCGCGCTTTTGAAGGCGGTCAGCCAAGCGCAATCTGTGGTGGAACGGCGCAACACCATTCCGATCCTCGCCAACGTGTTGATGGAGGCGGAGGGGGACGGCGTAAGTTTCCGCGCGACCGATCTGGATATCGAGGTTGTGGACAAAACCATCGCCCATGTGGAACGGGCTGGTTCAACTACCGTGTCTGCCGTGACGCTGCATGAAATCGTGCGCAAACTGCCAGATGGGGCGTTGGTGCAGGTCAGTGAAGAGCCTGCCTCTGGCCGTTTGACCGTCAGCGCGGGCCGCTCGCACTTCAGCCTTGCAACCCTGCCGCGCGAGGATTTCCCCGTGATGGCATCGTCTGAATACGCCGCGAACTTCTCGTGCCCCGCGCCCGTGTTGCGCCGCCTGTTCGACAAATCCCGATTTGCCATTTCGACCGAAGAGACGCGTTATTACCTCAACGGTGTTTACATGCACGTGGCCGAGGCCGAGGGCGGCAAGACCCTTCGCTGTGTGGCGACGGACGGGCACCGCTTGGCCCGGGTGGATGCGGACCTGCCCGAAGGCGCGGATCTGATGCCCGGCGTGATTGTGCCCCGCAAAACCGTGGGCGAGCTGCGCAAGTTGCTCGATGATGATGAGGCGAAGATCGCCGTTTCGGTCTCTGAAACGAAGGTGCGCTTTGCGACGCCCGAAATCACCCTGACATCCAAGGTCATCGACGGAACATTCCCCGACTACACCCGCGTCATTCCCACCGGCAACACGCGCGAGCTGCGCGTGGATGCGGCCGAGTTTGCCCAAGCCGTGGACCGTGTGGCGACGGTGTCTTCGGAACGATCCCGTGCCGTGAAGTTGCAGTTGGACGAGGATCGGTTGGTCCTGTCCGTGAACTCCCCCGACAGCGGTGCGGCGGAAGAAGAGCTGAACGTGGCCTACAACGACGAGCGGTTGGAAATTGGCTTCAACGCCAAATACCTGCTGGAAATCGCAAGCCAAGTGGACCGGGAGAACGCGGTGTTCCTATTCAACTCCTCCGGCGATCCGACCCTGATGCGCGAGGGCAACGACACCTCTGCCGTCTACGTCGTGATGCCGATGCGGGTTTAAGCTGACCCGCCATGTCCTGACCCACCTGCGCCTGTCGCATTTCCGGTCACACCATCAGGCCAAACTGGCCCTTGATGGGCGGCCTGTTGCGCTATTTGGGCCCAACGGTGCGGGCAAGACCAACATCCTAGAGGCGATCTCGATGCTGTCCCCGGGCCGGGGTTTGCGCCGTGCTTTGGCCGAGGAATTGATCCGCAGGCCCGAGGCGCTTGGCTGGAAGATCACGGCGCAGCTGACAAGCGACGTGCAGGTGTCAGAGGTGGAACTGACCGCGCAGCCCGGCCAACCGCGCACCACCCGGATTGATGGTAAACAGGTGCCCCAGAACGCCCTGTCCCGCCTCGTCCGCATCCTGTGGTTGATCCCCGCCATGGACCGGTTGTGGATTGAAGGGGCCGAGGGGCGGCGCCGGTTTCTGGATCGGATGACCCTGTCCTTCGTGCCCGAACATGCGGACGTGACCGTGGCCTATGAAAAGACCATGCGCGACCGGAACCGCCTGTTGAAGGACGGCGTGCGTGACGCCCATTGGTACACCGCCTTGGAGGCGCAGATGGCCACCCTTGGTGCCCAGATTGCAGCGCATCGCCGCCATGCGCTAGAGACCTTGCAAGGGGCGCAGGACGCGGCGGACACGACCTTTCCTACGGGGTTGCTATCCATAACCGCACCTGACGCGGCGGTGCCCGAAGAGGCCGAGGACCTGCGTGCAGCGCTTGCCGACAGCCGCTCCCGGGACATGGCTGCGGGTCGTACCTTGGTCGGCCCCCACCGCATTGATCTGGACGCGGTTTTTGCGGCCAAGGGCGTGCCCGCGCGCCAGTGCTCCACCGGGGAGCAAAAGGCGCTGTTGATTTCTCTGATCCTTGCCAATGCCCGGGCCTTGCACGCCACTGTGGGTGCAGCCCCTATTCTGCTGCTGGACGAGGTGGCCGCCCACCTTGATGCCACCCGCCGCGCGGCGCTCTATGATGAAATCTGTGCCCTTGGGGCGCAGGCGTTTTTGACGGGCACAGGCGCGGAACTGTTCACCGAACTGGGCCCCCGCGCGGCCCATATAGAGGTGACGGAGGCCGCCGAAGGCTCCGTCCTGACAGAGGCGATCTCGGGGGCTGGCTAACCCCCAAATGTAGGGGCAATCGCGTGACAAGGGCCGGCCAAGACGCTATACCTTGGGCAACCAATGCAAGGACCGAACGCATGTCTGATACGCCCCAAACGCCCGAAGAATACGGCGCGGATTCCATCAAGGTTCTCAAAGGCCTAGAGGCCGTGCGCAAGCGTCCGGGCATGTATATCGGCGACACCGATGATGGGTCTGGCCTGCATCACATGGTTTACGAGGTTGTGGACAATGGCATCGACGAGGCGCTGGCGGGCCATGCGACCGAAGTGCGGGTGAAAATCCACGCCGACAGCTCCGTCTCTGTGCGCGATAACGGGCGTGGCATCCCCGTCGGTATGCACGAGGAAGAGGGGGTTTCGGCCGCCGAAGTCATCATGACCCAGCTGCACGCGGGCGGTAAATTCGACAGCAACAGCTACAAGGTGTCTGGCGGTCTGCACGGCGTGGGCGTGTCCGTGGTCAACGCCCTGTCCAACTGGTTGGAGCTGCGGATTTGGCGTGAGGGCAAGGAGCACACCGCACGGTTCGAACACGGCGATACGGTCGAACATCTGAAGGTCGTGGGCGAGACGGATCAGACAGGCACGCAAGTCCGCTTCATGGCGTCTTTGGAAACATTTTCGAACCGGGATTTCGTGTTCAAGACCCTCGAAAATCGCCTGCGGGAACTGGCGTTCTTGAACTCCGGCGTGAAGATCGTGTTGGAGGATGAACGTCCCGCCGAACCCCTACGCACCGAGTTGTTCTATGAGGGCGGCGTTAAGGAATTCGTGCGCTATCTGGATCGGTCCAAATCTGCCGTTATGCAGGATCCGATCTACATTGTGGGCGAAAAGGACGACATCGGCGTCGAGATCGCCATGTGGTGGAATGACAGCTACCACGAGAATGTCCTGCCCTTTACCAACAACATCCCGCAGCGGGATGGGGGCACGCACATGGCGGGCCTGCGCGGGGCGCTGACACGGACGATCAACAACTATGCCCAGACCAGTGGGATCGCCAAGCGCGAGAAGGTGAATTTCACCGGTGACGACGCGCGCGAGGGGCTGACCTGTGTGCTGTCGGTGAAGGTGCCGGACCCGAAATTCTCCAGCCAGACCAAGGATAAACTCGTCAGCTCCGAGGTGCGGCCCGCCGTCGAAAGCCTTGTGAATGAAAAACTGGCGGAGTGGTTTGAAGAGAACCCGCAACAAGCCAAGGGCATTGTGGGCAAGATCATCGAAGCGGCCCTGGCCCGCGAAGCCGCCCGCAAGGCCCGTGAATTGACCCGCCGCAAGACGGCGATGGATGTCGCCTCTCTGCCCGGAAAGCTGGCCGATTGTCAGGAAAAAGACCCCAGCAAATCCGAACTGTTTTTGGTCGAGGGGGACAGTGCGGGCGGGTCTGCCAAGCAGGGCCGCAGCCGCCACAATCAGGCGATCTTGCCCCTGAAAGGCAAGATCCTGAACGTAGAGCGCGCGCGGTTTGACCGGATGTTGTCCAGCCAAGAGATCGGCACGTTGATCACCGCACTTGGCACCGGGATCGGTCGGGACGAGTTCAACATCGAAAAGCTGCGCTACCACAAGATCGTCATCATGACCGACGCGGACGTGGATGGGGCACACATCCGGACGCTGTTGCTGACGTTCTTTTTCCGGCAAATGCCCGAGCTGATCGAAGGCGGGTATCTGTATATCGCGCAGCCGCCGCTGTTCAAAGTGGCACGCGGCAAGTCCGAGGTGTACCTCAAGGACGAACAGGCCATGGAGGATTATTTGATCCAGCAGGGCCTTGCCAGCACCGTGTTGCGCCTGCCCTCTGGCGAAGAAATCGCGGGTCAGGATTTGGCGCGCGTGGTGGATGGTGCGCGTGCGTTCAAACGTATTTTGGACGCCTTTCCAACGCATTATCCCCGTCACATCTTGGAGCAAGCCGCGATTGCAGGTGCCTTTGATGCAGGGGCGCAGGGCGAATTGGCCACTCTGGCCGAGACCGTCGCACAGCGCCTTGATCTGGTTGCGGCCGAGTATGAGCGCGGTTGGACTGGCCGCATCACCCAAGACCATGGTATCCGTCTGGCCCGTGTTCTGCGCGGTGTGGAAGAGGTGCGCACCTTGGATGGCGCGGTCCTGCGGTCTGGCGAGGGCCGCAAGCTCCACGAGGTCGCAGGCCGCACCCGTGACGTTTATGCCAAACCCGCCCGCCTTGCCCGCAAAGAGCGGGAGGTGGTGGTCCACGGTCCATCCGAATTGCTGCGGGCCATTTTGGAAGAGGGCGAGAAGGGTCTGTCCCTTCAGCGCTACAAGGGCCTAGGAGAGATGAACCCCGACCAGTTGTGGGAAACCACCCTGGACCCGGACGCGCGTACGTTGTTGCAGGTCAAGATTGACGATCTGGCAGAGGCTGATGACATCTTTACCAAACTGATGGGCGATGTCGTTGAACCACGCCGGGCGTTTATCCAGGACAATGCATTGTCGGTCGAGAACTTGGACTTCTAAGTGGCTTGACCCCATTCGGATCTGCAGACGCTCCCAGAGGGTGTTGATCGTCCCAAAAAGGTGTGCGTCTTAACGGCTTTCGCGCAGCCACGCCCAGACGGACATCGCTGATGCAAGCAGTAGGAAAAGCCATGCTGGGACAAGCGATGTGATGCGCAGGTCTGTCGTCAGATAGGCGTTGCGCGGGGTCAGGCCGACCCAGCCCCGTCCCGCTGCGTTCCGCCCTTCCCGCACTGTTCGCAAGTTCGGCGTTCCGTCCTCTAGCCGAATTGCGCCGCCGCGCTGGCTGTCAATCAGTGGGGCGAGGGGTGCGGCGGAGGCGATCGTCTGCACAAACTCGCGGGGGGCAGCGGGGCCCAAGGCGAAGACGGTTTCCTGATCTCCTTCACGGGCGCGGTACAGGCCTTGTTGCGCCCCGTTAAAGGTGCCAGCGAAGCGCCCCGGCCCCTCTTCCGCCAAAGTCAGCGTGAAAACGGTGCCGTCGGGGCGCGTGATTTGGATGTCTGATGGGCGGTCGCCCAGTGTCCGCCGGGTGATGGTCACATCTGTACCGACGGCGGTGGCGATCAGCGCCTCCTCCTCAAGGTCAGGCTCCTTCATCATCCAATGGGCCAGTCGACGCAGCAGTTCCAACTGCGGACCGCCCCCTTCAAAGCCGCGGTCCCAAAGCCAAACATGATCGGATGCGAGCAGTGCCACGCGCCCTTCACCGATCCGGTCCAGCAGCAACAGCGGTGTCTCGTTGGGACCGGTCATGACTTGCTGGGCGGTGTTCGTGTCGGCCGAGGGTGTGAGTTCAACCGACCGAAACCAGCGGCCCCAAGGCGCGTCTGCATCCGTAAGCGGGGAATGCGCGGCCAGCCCTTCGGTGACCGGGTGGCGTTCGCCCAAATCGGTGATTTGAGGCAAGAACCCTTCTTCGATCACGCGCGCCGTGGGGGCGCCGGGCAGAACGGGGGCAAGCGGTGTGCGGAACAGGCTGTCTGCCGTGGCAAAATCCGGGCCTGCCGCGACCAGCAAGGCACCACCACGGGCCACGTATTGGGCAACATTATCAAGATAGATGGGCGACAGGATGCCCCGCCGTTTGTAACGATCAAAGATGATCAGATCGAATTCGTCGATCTTCTCTAGGAACAGCTCGCGGGTTGGGAATGCGATCAAGGACAGCTCGTCCACCGGTACACCATCCTGCTTGCCAGGCGGGCGCAGGATCGTGAAGTGAACCAGATCGACAGAAGCATCCGATTTCAACAGATTGCGCCATGTGCGTTGACCGGGGTGAGGCTGTCCGGACACCAGCAAAACGCGCAGGCGGTCTCGCACACCGTTGATCTGGACCACGGCAGCGTTGTTGCGCGGGGTCAGTTCGCCCTGCGCCTCTGCCACCTCAAATTGCAGGATGTTCATGCCGCCGTGAGGCAGGGTCAGGGGCAGGTCCAGCTCCACATTGGTGGGAATGCGATAGGTCTGCGGATCGCCCCCGTCTATGGCAATCGTCAGCTCCGCTTCCGGGGACAGGCCGGCGGGCAGGGCACCTTGGTCGGCCACTTCGACCGTTATTGTGAATTCTTCGTCCAGAATGGCAAAGGAGGGCGCGTTGCGGATGATCAGACGTCGGTCCCAATCCGTCGCCAAACCCGTCTGCAACAAATGGGTCGGTGCGGGCAGATCAAGGGCCAAATCGGCGTCATGCACTTGCCCGTCTGACAGGATCAACGCGCCAGCGATCCGCGCGCGGGGCACCTCGGACGCCAAGGCAGCGAGTTGGGTCAGAACCTGAGAGCCCGCGTCGCCTTGCCCGTCACCGATGCGGGTGATCCGATGTTCCATACCAAGTCTGTCCAGTTGGGTCAGGACATCTGCCAGCGCCCGTTCTGTTTGATCGGACCGTGGGGGCAGGGATTGAGACGCGGTCTCATCCACCGCGATCAAGACGATATCTGACAGGGGGCTGCGTTCTTCGGTTTGCAGGGACGGGTTGGCCAATGCCAAGACAAGTGCGGCCGCCGCCGCCGCGCGCAGCCAAGCGCCCGACAGGCCCCGCACCGCCGCGAGGAGCAGCAGCACGGCCATTGTGGCCCCCATGGCCCCCAGTGCCAGCCAAGGAACGAGCGGATCAAAGATCAGGCGCGCGGTATCCATCATCTAGTTCCCCAACCGATCCAAGAGGGCAGGCACATGCACTTGATCGGATTTGTAGTTGCCAGACAGCACATGCATCACAAGATTGACGCCGAAGCGGTAGGCGATTTCGCGCTGTCGTTCACCGGCAAAGCCGCGCCCGACGGGCAACATCGGTTGGCCGTTGCTGTTCACGGCCCAAGCTGCGGCCCAATCGTTACCGCCGATCAGCACGGGCGTGACGCCATCATTCAGGGTGCGAAACGGCATGCCCTCAACGGCGGTGGCCTGCGGGCTGGCCTCGACCCAGATGTCACGGCTGGCGAAACGTCCGGGAAAGTCTTGCAGCAGGTAAAAGGCCCGGGTCAGGACGTGATCGCCGGGGATGGGCTCCAGCGGGGGAATATCCAATGGGGCCGCCAGTTGCTGCAACCTTTGGCCGTTCGGTGAGGTCCCAAAGCCACCCAAGTCCGCATCGCGCGTGTCAAAAACGATCATGCCGCCACCGCGCAGGTAACGGTTCAGTTTGGCGTATGCCTCGGCGGAGGGTGTGGACTGTGTCGCCGTGACCGGCCAGTACAGCAGGGGGTAGAAGGCCAATTCGTCCCGTTCCAAATCCACGGGCGAGGGGGCGATGGGTTCAACCGAAGTTCGCCGGGTCAACGCCGCACTCAGACCCTTCAACCCGGCGTTGGATGTGTCGTCCACACGCGCGTCGCCCGTCACAACGTAGGCCAGGGTGATCTCGTTCGCAGCCGTCAGGGCGGCCAGATCATCCTGCGCCTGTGCTGGCGGAACGGGAAAGGTCAGAGCGGCGAGCGCCAAAAGCGCTGCCGTGCCTTGGCGCAAACGGCCCCCGATCCAAAGGGATGCAAGAATATCTATGGCCAACAGCAATAATGCCGCCGACAGAAACAGGGGCAGCAGGCGCAGCTCGGGTTGCGTGTCCAATGTCTCTACTGACACGGTGGCGGGCCAGTCGTCCGCAATCGAAATCGTTGTGTCAGATGTGTTCACGTTCAAGGCGATGGATCGTTCTGCGGCTTGGTACAGGCCGGGCAAAAGGTCGGGGCCGAACGCGCGATCGGCAAGGGCAGACCCTGGTTGGCCGGATCGGGCCGAGGCATCCATGCCCACTCCAAACCCATCAAGCGTGATGGTCGGGGACCACGTCGTACCCGCCAGATCCTCGGATGTCTGGACGGCTGGGCGGGACGAGATCGCCAGCCGTTCCAACATCTCAACAAACAGACCAGACAGCGGTAGAGTGGACCATTCGGCGTTTGCGGTGACGTGGAACAAAACGACTTGTCCTTGCCCCATGGCCTTGCGCGTTACCAGTGGCGTGCCGTCTGCGAGGGCCGCGACCGACCGCGCGGCCAGCGTTGGATCCGGTTGTGCCATCACTTGGCTGGACACCGTAACATCGTCCGGGATTTGCAGGCCAAAGAAGGGGCTGTCTTGATTGAAGGGACGCAGGGTTTTGGGCTCGCCCCACGACAGCGCGCCGCCGACGGTGCGACCGCCTGACCGCAGACGCACTGGCAGCAAGGGTTCTTCCGTGCTGCGCGCCTCGTCGCTGGCGGCCAGACGCGGTCCGGCGAAACGCACCAGTAGACCGCCGTCCTCGACCCAAGTTTCAACATCCGCAGTCTCGGCCACCGACAGGTTGGCCACATCAGCGAGGATCAGAACGTCCGGATTGGCCAGCAACAGATCCTCCAACGCGCCTTCGATCAGATCGGCGGACGGTTCCAACGCGCGGCGCAGGTAGTAGAGCGGCGACAACAAAGAGGAGGTTTCTGCATCACTGGCCGCCGTCAAAAGGCCAACCTCACGCCGGCGCAGGGCATCGTCGGTCAGCGCGACAGCGCCCGCGCTGCGTTGGCCTGCGATTTCAAACCGTTGCACACGGTTGCGCAGCTCTGGCGGCAGGATCAGCGAAACGTCTGCCTCGGTTTCGCCAGCGGCAAAGGTTACGGTGCCCACGGCGAGTTGTTGGACAATGCCATTCGGGTCCGGGCCTATTACTCGAATATCCGCCGTGCTTTCGGGCAAGGCAGCGGCGGCGCGCAAGGCCGTCAGGTTGATCTCACCATCCTCAAAAGATGCAGGACGCAGGGCGAAGATATCACGGGGGGATTGGATCACGCGACTGACGGGCAGTGCGTTCAGGGCTGCCTGGCGGTCTCGCGCCAGCCCGTCCGAAAACCAAACAACCTCGCGCGCCGTGTCACCATGCGACGCGGCCCATTCGGTGACAATCGCTTCGGTTGGGGCGTAGGCGGCGGGGCGGATGCTGGGCAAGCGGGCGCGCCACGTGCGGGGGGCAGCGTATTCCGGAGCCACCAACGGAGCGGTCAGGGCTTGGATTGCGACGGGCCTGTCCGCACGCTCCGCCTCCGACAACAGCTCTTCCACACGTTCCATGCGCGCCGGCCAATCGCGGGCAGAGGCCCAGGTCGCCTCCATCACGATCAGCAGTGGCCCATTGCCCTGAGCCGTTTCGCGCGGGTTCAAGACGGGACCCGCAAATCCGATGATCACCGCTGCAAGGGCCGCGATCCGTAAGGCCAGCAGCCACCACGGCGTTTTGTCTGTTTCGCTGTCATCGTCCTTTAACCCCAACAGCAGTGCAACGCCAGGGAATCGGCGTTTGACCGGGGCCGGTGGGACCGCGCGCAAGATCCACCACAAGATGGGCAAAGCCGCGAGGGCCAGCAGTAAAAGCGGTGCGGTGAACCCCAGTGCGCCGATCATCTTTGCCGCTCCAGTGCTTGGTAAATCCACATCAATGTGGGTTCCGGTGGTGTGTCGGTATGGTGCATGTGATAGCGCCATCCGGTGCGCGCGCACAGATCCTGCAGGGCGGCTTTACGTTTGGCGAGGCGATTAAGGTAGGCGTCCCGCAAGGATTTCGCGCGGAAGGTTTCAAACTCAATCGCACCGGACATGGATTGGAATATGGTGCGTCCATCGAAAGGAAAACTTTCTTCGGTTGGGTCAAGGATTTGTACCAAAGCCCCTTTAACGCCGCGATCCGTTGCAGACGTCACCGCTGTGACGGTCGCCTCCAGATCGCCCAAGAAGTCAGACAAAAACACCGCGCGCGACCCGGGCGGTAAGACCCGTGGGCGTGGCGCGCCAAAGTCATCGGATACGTCTGGGTCCATCATCGATTGTCCCATGCGCATCAATTGCGCCTGACCGGAGCGTGGCGGCTCTGGCAGGTTGCACAGGCCCGTGCGTTCTCCGGCGCGCGAGGCGAGAATGGCAACGGCCAATCCCAAGGTCTGTGCGCGGCGCAATTTTGACGCGCGGTTTTTGTCCGCCGAATAGGCCATGGATTGCGCGTCATCGACCCACAGCATGACCGACTGTGCCGCTTGCCACTCGGTCTCGCGCACAAAGTGTCCATCACCTCGGGCCGACTGCCGCCAGTCGATGCGCCGTCGACTGTCACCGGGTTGGGCAGGGCGGTATTGCCAAAAGTTGTCACCTTGGCCCGCCCGTTTGCGCCCGTGTTCACCCAGCAATACGGTTGCCGCCAAATGCTGCGCATCCGCAAGAAGGGCTGGAAGACCTGCCGACACTTTCTGCGCCCGCGCGCGTAGCGTTTCCGGCGTATGCAGTGCGGTCGTATGGGTGTTGTGGTCGGTCACGCGGCTGCGGCGGTTCCGGTCACGGAGTGCGTAACCTCGGCGATGATATCATCCAACACACGCCCTTCTGCCCGGGCTGAAAAGGACAGGGCCATTCGGTGAGACAAGACCGGCCCAGCCATTGCGGCGACATCTTCAGCCGACGGGGCCAAGCGTCCGTCCAGCAGCGCGTTGGCCCGCACGGTCAGCATCAATGCCTGCGCGGCGCGCGGCCCGGGACCCCATGCAACCGCGTCCTTGACGATCTGTGGCGCTTCAACGCCGTCCGGTCGACACGCCCGAACAAGGTCAAGGATGATGTCCATCACGCCTTCGCCAACGGGCATTCGGCGCACCACCTGTTGCGCGGCGATCAGTGTTTCGGCGTCAAACACCGCTGACACTCGTGATGACTTTGTACCCGTGGTGGCCAGCAAAATGCCCTTCTCCGTCTCGCGATCCGGATAGGCTACGTCAATTTTGAGCAAAAAGCGGTCTAATTGTGCTTCGGGCAGGGGGTAGGTGCCCTCCTGCTCAATCGGGTTCTGGGTGGCCAAAACATGGAAAGGAGCAGGCAATTTTCGAGTTTGCCCGGCGACAGTGACTTCACGTTCTTGCATGGCTTGCAGCAACGCCGATTGCGTGCGTGGGCTGGCGCGGTTGATTTCATCGGCCATCAACAGTTGCGCAAAGATTGGGCCCTCGATGTATCGAAATGTCCGGCTGCCATCGGGCGCCGTCTCCAGCACCTCAGATCCAAGAATATCGCCGGGCATTAGGTCAGGCGTGAACTGAATGCGATTTCCAGAAAGTCCCATCACAGTGGAAAGGGTTTCAACCAAAAGGGTTTTCCCCAAACCCGGCAATCCCATTAGCAAGGCGTGACCACCCGACAGCATAGCCGCAAGGGACAGGTTCACCACGTCGTTTTGGCCAATGATCTTGTTGCCGATTTCGCGGCGCGCATGGGCAAGCTTGGCACCCAGATCATCTATTTCTTGCAACAGGGTTTCGTCTGAGGATGTATCAACCATGGGCGCGCTCCGGCGTGTGACCTATATGCTTCAACAAACCAGATATTGCGAAAAAGCAGAATGGCAAAAACATGAGCGGACAAAACAATGTGACCCCGGATGTTGGGGCATTGGCGGCCAGCGCTAAAGCCGCCGCTAAAACAGGGTCTTTGCCGCCGGTGCATTTGTGGAACCCGCCGTTTTGCGGGGACATAGATATGCGCATCGCGCGGGACGGCACTTGGTTCTATGAAGGAACACCAATTGGGCGCGCTCCTTTGGTCCGTTTGTTTTCGACGATCCTAAAACAAGAGGACGGTCAGTTCTTTCTGGTCACCCCGGTGGAAAAGGTGGGCATCGTCGTAGATGATGCGCCCTTCGTTGCCGTGGACTTTGATACGTCTTCCGACGCCATTGTCTTTACAACCAACGTCGGGGACGAGGTTGTTGCTTCTGATGACTGTCCAATACGCGTTGAGATTGCCACTGATGGCGAGCCCGCGCCTTATGTTCATGTGCGGGCTGGATTAGAGGCACTCATTGATCGCAAGTCCTTCTATCGCCTGGTCGAAATCGGCGTTCACCACAATGGAAGCTTTGGCGTTTGGTCACGGGGCACGTTTTTCCCATTCATCCCATCCGATCAAATGTGAAACTGTTTGAGCGGGTCTCTAGGCGGCCTGTTCTGATCCGTTGTGGGACGTTTGAGTGACTTCGAACAATGTCAAAGCACCCTCCAGATTGCGCGCCTCGTCGGACATGGTGACGCTGGACGCCGTCATCTCCTCCAGTGTTGCGGCGTTTGTCTGAGCGGAAGCATCCAAGGACCGAATGGCGGCGTTCACTTCTTCGACGCCTTGGGATTGCTGTTCGACGGCCGACGCAATTTCAGCGATCTGATTTGCCACGGCGTCGACCTCGGACGTGATGCTGTCGATGGCTGCACGCGACAATTCTACCTGAGCAACGCCTGCCTCAACCGATTTGGAGTTTTGTGTGATCACTTGGTTGATTTCCTGAACGGCATCTTGGGATCGCTGTGCCAATGCGCGCACTTCGGATGCCACGACGGAAAAACCGCGTCCGGCTTCTCCGGCCCGGGCAGCTTCGACGCCTGCGTTCAGGGCCAAGAGGTTGATCTGGAACGCAATGCCTTCGATCACCTTCATCACATCATCAATCTTCTTAGAGGCTGCGGTTACCTCGTTGATTGATTTTTCTGTTTCGTTCGCCACTTCGCGTGTGCGCTCCGCGCTTTCCTTGACCCGCTGGGTGGCGTCATTGGCGGTTTTTGCGTTGGACACGACTTGGCGAATTGTTGCTGTCACTTCCTCGACAGCGGCCGAAGTTTCTTCGATTGCGGCTGCTGCATTTTCTGCACGTTTCGCCATTCCATGGGCCGCGGTGGTCAGCTCGGAAGAAGTTGATGACACGCTCTGGCTACTCGCCATTACGCTTTGCATCGTTTGGTTCAAAGTTTCGAGTGACGCATTGAAGTCCTCCTGCATCTTCAGGAACACCCCTTGGCGATTGCCCGTCATGCGTGCACTCAGTTTACCTTGCGCGAGCGCACCGACGCTGGACACAATGTCAACGATATTGTCATGAGTCGTATCAAGTAGGCTGTTGATCGCGCGGGCCAGATCAGCAAGCCCATCTTCAGTGTCCAGCTGTAAACGATTGCTGAAATCGCCGTTCGCAGCTTGGTTGAGCACATGTTCCATCTCGATTTGGAAACGTTGGAACGCTTTAAGGCGTGTCTGCTCCGCGTTTGCGGCCTGTAGGCGCTGTTCTTCCGCTTTTGCCTCAGCAGCGCGGCGTGCCTCGCGGTCTTGTTCTGCGGCTTTGCGCTCTGCTTCGCGCGCCTCTGCATCGTCGAGGGCGGTCATGAGATCTCGTGTCTTGCGCGCGTTATCAATAAACACGACCATCGCGTTATTCATTCGCGCCAATTCGTCGGATTGTGTGCTGGGGTGCAGTTCAACATCAAGATTGCCTTCTGCAACGACAGTCATGGTGTCGGTCATGTCGCGCAGGCTGCGTGCAACTTTGCGCCCGATCAGTGCTGCGATGCTCACACCGAGGACCCCACCAAGTGTCGCGAGGCCGAGGACAATCCAGATCGTTTGCTGGGCCAACGCAGCACCGGCTGGACCAAGGGTGTTCTGCCGCTCCACGACTTCGTCAATTCCGGCGTCAATCTTTGCGATCAGAGACGGCGCAATAGACTGGAGCACTTCGGTCTGTGCCGATACTTTTTCGATTACTGCACCGGTGGCCAAGACATCTGCGTTAAACTCTTCGATCTGCGAAATGACCTGTAGCAGGTCACGCGCTTGCGCACTGCTCGTATCGGCGTCGCGGGCATCTTGCACACGCATTAGCGCCGCGTCGCTATTGGTAATCGTTTGTTCCAATTCATTTTGTGCGCCGCTGTTCACGAAACGCTCGAAATGAACGCGCGCGAGTAGCAGATCCACTGCAGCGCGGCCGAGCGCTGTCGCGGTGTCAAAATCTCTTACTGCGTAGGATCGATCGACCATATCTACCATTTTAAGGCGGACCGACTGGCTTGAAGAGAGTGCGTCCGTCACGAGGGCACTTTGTTGCGATGAAAGCTCCGCAATCTGTGATTGTGCCGCGTCAAACTCTGCAATGGGGCCTAGGATATCTTCAAGGGAGACTGCGAGGTCGCTTTGCTCAAGGATCGCAGCCTGATCGGCTGGTATATTTTTTATGTCGTTCAGGTTGTCGTGAACCTCGTCCAAATAGGCACGATCCCCGGTCTCTTGGAACCGCAGCGACGCGATGCGCGCCTCAAACAGGTCTTCGATCAATTCCGCACCGACAAGGCTGGTGCGCGCGGTTGCGCGATATTCGATGAAGGTTTCGGAAAGCCCGGCTGTCTTGAATGCAGCAAGTCCACCAACTGCCCCGATCAGGACCACCAAAATACACATTCCCACGTAGACACGTGTCACGATCGACATTGCAATCTCCCTCGCACTTGAGGGTCGGTTTATGCCGCACATTCCTTTCTAATCGGTGAACTACGCAGCCGATCTATCTTCCATTTTATCGAATAGAACGACCACGGCGGCACCGCGTGCCGCTCACACTTTCGTCGTTATCGAGGCCGCTTGTTTGCACAGGCTGTGTGCCGCCTCCACGATGCTGTCGACGCTGGGCAAGGTCGCGGCATAGGCCGGGCCTGTGGCGATAAAGCTGTCGCAGGCCGTAACGCGGGCGAGTGGCCAATATCCGGCCTCGGCAAACAGTGTCATGACCCCTTCGGATTGGCTGCCCGTGCGGCGACATTCGTCGACGATCAAGACAGCGTTGCAGTCCTTGGTTGCCTCAAGCAGCGCGGTTTCGGGCACAGGGGCCAGCCACCGCATGTCGATCACGCGGGCGTTGATGCCCGCCTTGGCCAAGCGCCCCTGCGCCTGACGCGACAGGTGGTGCCCGTTGCCATAGGTGACAATCGCAAGGTCTGTGCCGTCACCCTTCACGCCGATTTCACCCAAGGGGATGGTCCGGTCCGGGGCAGGGTAGGGGGTCAGCCACGCCTTGTCGTCCGGGTGCAGATCACGCATGGGATAAAGCGCAATCGGTTCGACAAAGGCGACGATACGCTGTTCCTCGCGCGCCAACCGGACCGCCTCCCGCAGCATCATGGCGGCATCCTCGCCGGTGGAGGGGCAGGCGATGATCAGCCCCGGAATGTCGCGCAAAACGGCGAGGGAGTTGTCGTTGTGGAAGTGCCCGCCAAACCCCTTTTGATAGCCAAGCCCTGCGATGCGCAGGACCATGGGGTTGGTGAACTGGCCGTTGGAAAAGAATGGCAGGGTCGCGGCCTCTCCGCGCACCTGATCCTCGGCGTTGTGCAGATAGGCGAGGAACTGGATTTCGGGGATTGGGACAAAGCCGTTGTGCGCCATGCCCAGTGCAAGGCCCAGGATCGATTGTTCGTCCAACAGTGTGTCGATCACGCGACCCGCGCCGAACCGGGCCTGTAACCCGCGGGTGGCCCCGTAGACGCCGCCCTTTTTGCCCACGTCTTCGCCCGCCACGATCACCTCGGGGTGGGTCAGCATCAGGTCCGCCAGCGCCCAAGCGATGTGACGGCTCATGGGTTGGGGATCGTCCATGGCGGTCAGGTCGGGGCCAAAGAGCTGTGCCCGAGCGTCTGCGCTTGGCCCGCTGGTCGGAGGGTTGGTGCGGGCAGGGGGGATCAGGCTGGCCATGACCTGTGACGCGCTGCCAAGGCGAGGCCGGGACAGGATATCCGGCAGAAGGTCCGCACATTCCGCGCCGGCCGCCTCGTAGATCGCAAGCGCTTCCTGCGCACCCAGCAGGGCCGCGCTGTGGATCAGGGGGTCGTTCGCCTCGTCCGCCGCGATGGCGGCCTTGTCGCGGTAGGTCGCCTCGATGTCCGACCCGGCGTGACCGTACAGGCGCACGGTCCGGATGTGCAGAAAGGCGGGCTTGCGGCGCGTGCGGGTGTAGTCCGCCGCCGCCTGCGCCGTGGCCAGCGTGTCCGCCAGGTTCAGGCCGTCGCAGGCGAAATAGCGCAATCCCGGGCGATGGGCGAAATTCGCGGCAATCCAGCCCTCGGGCGTGGGGGTCGAGATGCCGATCCCGTTATCCTCGCACACCAGCAGCAGGGGCATGGGGGCGTTTTGAAACGACGCCCAGCACGCCGCATTGATTGCTCCAAGGGCGGTGGAGTGGTTGGCCGAGGCATCCCCGAAGGACGCCATGACGATCCCGTTTTCCGCCAGTGCTTGGTGCTGCGGCGGATGCTTGCGCGCGGTGCCAATGGAATAGGCGACCCCCATGGCCTTGGGCAGATGGCTGGCGATGGTGCTGGTCTGGGGCGGGATGTTCAGGGTCTTGGACCCCAGCACCTTGTGCCGGCCGCCCGAAATCGGATCCTCCATCGAGGCGGCAAAAGACAAAAGGATATCGCGGGCGGGGTTTTGCCCCGGCACTTGCAGGGCGCGGGCAATCTGAAAGGCGCAATCGCGGTAGTGCAGAAAGGCCATGTCCGTGGGGCGTAGGGCGTGGGCCACGGCTGCCATCCCCTCGTGCCCCGAAGAGCCGATGGTGTAAAACCCCTGCCCCTCGCGCTGCATCATGCGGCTGGTGCGGTCCAATTGGCGCGACAGGCATTGGGCGCGGAACAGGGTGCGCAGGGTGTCGGGGGCGATGTCGCCCCGGGTGTCGGGCAGGTCCCCTTCGGCCAGACGGCGCAGGAAGGATTGGTGAACGATGTCGGCGCGATCCATGGGGCAAGCTCCGGGTCGGGTGGGTCGCGCCACTATTGCGGGGTTTGTGCCGCTTTGCAAAGCGTCCCCGCCCCCTGTTTACATTCCGACCGCAACCCTTACCCTGCGCCCCAGATCAACAGGAGAGACCCGATGCTCAGAACGACCGTTTCCGCTGCCGCCCTTACCCTTGCGGCCACCTCTGCGTTTGCCGATTGTGGCACCGTGACATTCTCGGACGTGGGCTGGACGGATATCACCGCCACCACCGCCGCCACGACCACCGTGTTGCAGGCCTTGGGCTACGAGACCGACATCAAGGTGCTGTCCGTCCCTGTGACGTATACTTCCATGGCCGCGGGCGACATTGACGTGTTCCTGGGCAACTGGATGCCCACGATGGAAGGCGATATCGCCCCCTACCGCGAGGCGGGCACTGTTGACACCGTGCGCGCCAACCTTGAGGGGGCCAAGTACACCCTGGCCGTGAACAAGGCCGCCGCCGATCTGGGGATCGCCACCTTTGCGGACATCGCGGCACAGGCCGACGCGCTGGAGGGCAAGATTTACGGCATCGAGGCTGGCAATGATGGCAACCGCCTGATCATGGACATGATCGCAGACGATGCCTTTGGCCTGAGCGGGTTCGAGGTTGTCGAATCCTCCGAACAGGGGATGCTGGCGCAGGTCGCCCGTGCCGACCGCCGGGGGGAGCCTGTCGTGTTCCTGGGCTGGGAACCGCACCCCATGAACGCGAACTTTGACATGTCCTACCTGGAAGGCGGCGATGATTGGTTCGGCCCGAACCTTGGGGGTGCCACCGTGTTCACCAACACCCGCGCAGGCTATGTCGCGGAGTGCCCGAACGTGGGTGCCCTGCTGAACAACCTCGAATTCAGCCTTGCCATGGAAAACGAGATCATGGGCGCGATCCTGAACGATGGCACCGACCCCGCCGAGGCTGCGACCGCTTGGTTGACCGCCAACCCCGGTGTGCTGGACACTTGGCTGGACGGTGTAACCACCCAGAACGGTGGCGACGCGATGATGGCTGTCAAAGGCGCGCTTGGCCTGTAATCGGTGGACTGGCTGACTGACACCAAAATCCCCGTGGGCAAAACAGCTGCCCGCGGGTTCGATTGGTTGCAGGACAACGGCGCGTGGTTTTTCGACGGCCTGTCCGACGGGATGGAGGCGTTGATCGACGCGGTCCTGTGGGTCCTGCAAACCCCGCACCCTTTCATCATTATCGCGGTCTTCGTCGGTCTGACATGGCTGCTGCAACGGTCGTGGAAGACCTGCGCGCTGATTGCCCTTGGATTTCTGTTCATCCTCAATCAAGGCTATTGGGAGGAAACGACCGAAAGCCTGACCCTCGTCCTGTCGGCCTGCGTGGTGTGCATGGGGGTCGGCGTGCCCATTGGGATCGCCGCCGCCCACCGTCCTCGCCTGTACCGTGTGATGCGGCCCGTACTGGACCTGATGCAGACCCTGCCGACCTTTGTGTACCTGATCCCGGCCATCGTGTTCTTTGGCATCGGCATGGTGCCGGGCCTAATTGCGACCGTGATCTTCGTCCTGCCCGCGCCGATCCGTTTGACGCACCTTGGGGTGACATCGACCCCCAAACCCCTGCTGGAGGCGGCGCAGGCCTTTGGCGGCACCCCGCGCCAAGTCCTGTGGAAAGTCGAGCTGCCTTACGCCTTTCCCCAGATCATGGCGGGGCTGAACCAGACCATCATGTTGTCCCTGTCCATGGTCGTCATCGCCGCCCTTGTGGGGGCAGATGGGCTGGGCGTGCCGGTGGTGCGTGCGCTGAACCAAGTCAACACGTCCCTTGGCTTCGAGTCCGGGTTCGTGATTGTGGTCGTGGCGATCATGCTGGACCGTGCCTTGCGGGTGGACCGGTCATGAGCGCGGTTGAATTCGACAAGGTCTGCATTGTCTTTGGCGACCGTCCTGAGGCGGCCCTGCCCCTGATGGATCAGGGGCAAGAGCGCGGCGAGATCCAGGAGGCGACGGGGCAAATCCTCGGCGTGCACGATTGCTCCCTGAGTGTGGAGGAGGGTGAGATCCTCGTCCTGATGGGGTTGTCAGGCTCGGGTAAGTCCACCTTGCTGCGGGCTGTGAACGGGTTGAACCCCGTCGCGCGGGGCGAAGTGCGGGTGCATGACGGGTCCAACATGGTTTCGGTTACAGGGGCGTCCAAGACGCAACTGCGCTCTCTTCGGACCTACAACATCGCCATGGTGTTCCAGCAATTCGGCCTTCTGCCTTGGCGCACTGTGGCCGAGAATGTGGGTCTGGGGTTGGAACTGGGCGGCATGTCCAAACCGGAACGCCGCACCAAAGTGGCCGAGCAGTTGGACTTGGTGGGCCTGTCCGATTGGGCCGACCGCAAGGTGGCAGAGCTGTCGGGCGGGATGCAACAGCGCGTGGGCCTTGCCCGCGCCTTTGCCACGGATGCGCCGATCCTTTTGATGGACGAGCCGTTCTCGGCCCTTGACCCCCTGATCCGCACCCGCCTTCAGGACGAACTTCTGGACCTGCAAGCGCGCCTGAAACGCACCATCATCTTTGTCAGCCACGATCTGGACGAGGCGTTCAAACTGGGCAACCGCATCGCGATCATGGAAGGCGGGCGTATCGTGCAGTGCGGCACCCCGCGCGACATCTACTCTGCCCCTGCATCCGATTACGTGGCCGACTTCGTGGCCGAGATGAACCCGCTGGGCGTCCTGTGTGCCCAAGACGTGATGGAGCCCGGGGCGGGCGGTGATGTAACCGTTACCCCCAACGCCCCCTTGGCAGAGGTGATGCCTCTGGTCCAAGACAGTGACGCCCCGGTGACCGTCGCCAGCGACACCCGAGTGCTGGGCCAGATCACCAAGGCCAGTGTCTTGGGGCGGCTGATGCGCCCCAAGGCATGATCACTGCATGGAATTCAGTCCAAAGATGTTGCCTTCGGTGTCTTGGATCATGGTGATCCACCCGAACTCCCCGATCGAGAATTTGGGTTGGACCACAGTGCCTCCGGCCTTTGCCACCCGGCCTGCGTTCACGGCGCAGTCCTCGACCCCGAAATAGACCACCGTTCCCCCCGGCCCGGGGCGCACGTGGGGGGATTGCGTCAACGCTCCGCCCGCGCCATAGGCGGCCATGTCGGCGGGAAAGCTGTTCATCTGTGTCTGGCCCGAGGGGTCGGGCATCGGGTCCAACTTGACCCCCAGCACGGCCTCGTAAAAGGCGGTCGCGCGGTCCAGATCGTCTACGTAAATGTCAAACCAGCCTACGGCGTTCATCTGTGTCATGGGTCATTCCTTTTTGGTGATGACCCTGTGTAGTCCGACGTGCGCCCTTCGTATTGTAGATATCAGACATCAAACGTGCGGGCGAATTTGCCGGGGGTGTAGCCTGTGGCCGCGCGAAACGAATGGATAAAATGGGACTGATCCGCGTAGGACAGCGACGGCTCTCCGCGCAGGGCCTGTTGCAGGCGCAGCACCTTCAGAAAGTCATGGGGGGCGAGGCCCGTGGTGCGTTTCAGCACCCGCTGCAAATGGCGCGGTGACAGGGCAGCCACATCCGCCATGTCCGCAACGCTTGCGATGTCGTCGATCCGGGCAAAGATCCGTTCGGTGACGGGGTTGGGGGCCAACAGCCCTTGCGCCAACAGGTCCTCGACCAAACCGGTCAGCACGTCTTGCTGGGCCGCGAACGGGAGGCCGCGCAGGGCGCTGCTGGTGGTCAGCAGGGGTAGGGGCCCGGTGTAGGGCTGATCCACGGCGGCATAGTCCACGGCGGCTTTGCTGGCCTGCCAGACCCCGGGCAGGAACCGGATGTTCACGAAATGAAAACTGCGGCCAAGGTTCAACTCCTCCGCCGAGGCTTGCAGTTTGGTCACCCCGGCGATGGCCGGATCGGTCTGATCAAAGATCATGTAGGTGCAGGCGTCGGGCAGGGCGTGAAACCTGTAGTCGTCGTCCAGCACCTGCGCCGTGCGCAGGGTCAGATAGCGGTGCACGATCCCGCGCAGGTGATCTGGCGGCGCGGCTTCGGTGAACTGGACCCCTTCGGCGCGCTTGGCGCGGCTGTTGCCCTTGGGGTCATACATCGTCGGGGCTTTTTCCGCGCCGCTTCCCCTTGGGTAGGAACGGGGCCAGCCGTGGGGCTGACGGTGTCGCAATGCGCGATCGTGTCCGCAGGACCGGGGTGTTTGCCGATGTCCCGCTCTTGCTTTCGCGCAGGACGATGTACAGGCCGCTGGCGATGATGATGGCCGTACCCAGCCCGGTGTTCAGGTCTGGCGTTTCGCCAAAGAACAGGGTGCCGTAAAGCGTGGCCCAGATGATCTGGCTGTACTGCATGGGCGCAATGACCGCCGCGTCCCCGTCTGTATAGGCGCGGATCAGGCAGATAGAGGCCAAGAGCGCCAGCAGCGCGATGATGAACAGGATGCCAAGGTCTTGGGCGGGCATGGGCACATAGACAAAGGGCAGCAGCGCCCCCATGACGATAAAGTTGGCGACCATAGGGTACAGGACCAGCACGACCGACCGTTCCTCTTGCCCGATCTTGCGGACCACGATGGATGCAAAGGCCCCTGCCACCGCGCAGACCAGTGCGGCGCCGTGTCCCAAGGTCAGCTCGGTCGTGCCGGGGTTCAGCACCACCATCACGCCGATCAGCCCGACCACCACCGCCAGACCTCGGCGCAGGCCCACCTTTTCGCCCAGGATCGGGATTGCCATCAGCGTGATCAACAAGGGCGAGGCAAAGATGATGGCATAGACCTGTGTCAGGGGCAGCACCGTAAAGGCGTAAAACGCGCTGACCCCAGTGGCGACCGCTGCGACCGTCCGCGCCACCGTCCACCAAGGGTGGTTGGGGATCAGCGTGCCTTGGGTCGTATCCCGCAACAGTCGGATCGTGATCAAGGGGAACCCCAGCAGGACACTGAAGAATACGATCTGGAACGGCGCATAGGTCCCGCCCAACAGCTTCACCAGCACATCGTGGCCCGAGAACAGGGCAAAGGCCAAAAGGGCAAAAAGGATCGCACGTGTGGATTGGGTCATGGTCTTTCCTGATCTGGTCCCGCGCGTGCTAACAAATTCACACGCGCGGGCCAATGGTCAGAGCATGGCAGCCTGTTGCCCGAACAAAAAGGTCCAACGGCTGCCATCGCGCATCGTGACCTCGCCGGCCCCCCGGGTGGACGTCTCGAACGTTGCGCGTCCGATCCCGCGCATCCCGTTGGAACAGGTTACAGGAAAGCTGACATCCTTGATGTCGGAATGCTGATTGAACTGTCCTGTACAGGTGATGGCCCCGTTTGTGGCGCTGAACATGCCGCCTTGCAGAACGGTGTTGGTGGCCGCTCCGCGAAAGACCTGACCGTCTTGGCCAATGACCGCCACGGGATAGGCCACGTCGCAGGCAGCAAGGGTAAGGGCGGTGCCCACAGCAAGGGAAAGTAGAGCCAGGCGTTGCATCGTATACTCCAGAATTGAACATTGCTCATTAAGTGAACATTGTTCAAATATGAAGTGAGCCCCCCTTTGGCCAGTCAGGTTTTCCCGCCCTTGACGGATCAGCGTGCCAGTTGGATCAGGGCGCGCGCGTTTGCGGTGAAAGAGGTTTTGCCATTTGAGGTCATCCCCAAACGGTCATAGAACGCTAGCGCGCCGGCTTCGCCACTTTCCCACCGCACGGAATGTGCGCCTTGATCCAAGGCACGTCTGGCAAGGGTTTGCATCAACGCGCGCCCGGCACCGGTGCCCCGGGCAGAAGCGTCCACGTAAAGCTCTTTCATGTACAGGGCAAAGCTGTTGCCTGCGGGGACGACGCGCATCCAGCAGGTGAACCCCACGGCCCGATCGCCCGCCAAGGCGATATCTGCAAACGTGCCCCGCGGGGCTGCGAGTTCTAGCAAGATATCCCTCAACAAGGCCGGATCGGCAGAGGGTTCGCCGTAATGGGTCAGGCAGTCGTGATAGAGGCGGCTGAACGCCGCCTCGTCACCTTGTTCAAACGGTCGCACCGTGATCATGCAGCCGCGTCAAGCTTGGCCAGGATCGCGTCGCCCATGCCACTGGTGGAGACAGGTACGGTGCCCTCGTCCGCCAACAGATCTGCCGTGCGCACGCCGTCTGCCAGCACGCCTTCAATGGCCGCTTCCAGCAGGTCCGCCTCGGCGCCTGCGTCGAAGGAATAGCGCAGTGCCATGGCAAACGACAGGATACAGGCGATGGGGTTGGCCTTGCCCTGACCCGTGATATCGGGGGCAGAGCCGTGCACCGGCTCGTACATCGCCTTGGGACGGCCATTCGCCATGGGCTGACCCAGCGACGCAGAGGGCAGCATGCCCAGCGACCCGGTCAGCATCGCGGCACAGTCAGACAGGATGTCGCCGAACAGGTTGTCGGTCAGGATGACGTCGAACTGCTTGGGCGCGCGGACCAACTGCATGGCACCGTTGTCGGCGTACATATGCGACAGCTCCACCTCGGGGTATTCGGCGGCGTGGATCTCGTTCACCACGTCGCGCCACAAAATACCGGACTCCATCACGTTGGCCTTCTCCATGGAGCAGACCTTGTTGTTCCGGCGCTTGGCCAACTCGAACGCGGAGCGGGCGGCGCGGGCGATCTCGGACTCGGTATAGCGTTGGGTGTTGATGCCCACACGCTCGTTCCCCTCTTTGTGGATGCCACGGGGTTCGCCGAAGTACACACCGCTGGTCAGCTCGCGCACGATCATGATGTCGAGGCCCGCGACCACGTCCTTTTTCAGGGACGAAAAATCGGCCAGCGCGTCAAAGCACTGGGCCGGGCGCAGGTTGGCGTACAGGTCCATTTCCTTGCGCAGGCGCAGCAACCCACGCTCGGGTTTCACGCTGAAATCCAGATTGTCATACTTCGGCCCGCCAACGGCCCCCAGCAGAACGGCGTCCACCTCTTGCGCCTTGGCCATGGTGTCGTCGTGCAACGGCACCCCGTGGGCGTCATAGGCGGCCCCGCCGACCAGGTCCTCGGACACGTCGAAGGTCAGGCCTCTGTTGGTGCCGAACCAGTCGATCACACGGCGCACTTGCGCCATGACTTCGGGGCCGATGCCGTCGCCGGGCAGGATCAGAAGGGAAGGGTTCGCCATAGGGGCCTCCGTTAAGCGCTTGAAAGGGTCCCGGGCGGGTTACTCTTGGGGGGCGCAGGGTCAAGGTCGTGGTCAAGGTCGTGCTCAAGGTCCACCCAGACCGGCCGACCAGATCCCGCAGTGGCAAGGGTGTCGGCCAGCGGTCCGACCTCAGGCCACAGGATGCCCGTGCCCCTGACCTGCGCATCCGCCCAAGGCAGAACATAGTCCACCCGCATGGGGCCGGTGCTGGCCCAGTCGGCGGTGGCGGTGCCCCTGTCCCCACGGGGCGTCAGGGGGTGCAAGGCTGGGTGGCGGATCAGGTCGGTCAGGGCCGCGCGTACCCCTTCGCCCCGCGCGGGGTCTTGATTGGCGCGGCCCACCAGAACGGGGTTCGGCCAATCCCCAAGCAGGCCAGCGATGTGGCGCAACTGGTCCCGGTTGCGCAGGCCATTGAAATCCTCGGGCCCGTCCAGCGCGGGGGTCGAGGCGGCAAAGGCGATCAGGGTAACACCGGCCACGGACACCGCCCAGATGCCCTTGGTGGCGATGGGCACCACGGGCAGCGCCTCGGGCGGCAACAGGTCCGGGGCGGCGCTGCCCGGCACGTCCGCCCAGGGCATCGCCCCCACATCCGTCACCGTCAGGGGCAGGCGCGACAGGATCGCAAGCCCCCGTCCCCGCGAAAAAAGCCAAAGGCGAGGGCGTCCTCAGGCTCCCCCAAGCGATTGTTCCCGTTCAGGTCGAGGCCAGAGGCAGCACCGGTGAACGGTTCCAGCGCGGCGATGTGGGCGTAATCCAGCCCCGCATCGGCCACCCGGTCGCGCAGGGCCGCCAACCCTGCCAACCCAAGATCCCAATCCACACTGGACAGCACGATCACATCCGCCCGCGTCGCGGCAATCACGGCGGCAGTGGCGAGCGCCTTGTCCGTGGGGCGCGACGTCAGATCCCGCAGCATCAGTCCCGGGCCATTGGCGGACAGGTCGGTGTCATAGAAGGCAATGCGCAAGGGGTCGGCGGCGACAGGTCCGGCCAGCAGCAACAGGATCAGGCCAGCTGCATAGCCTCTTCGGGTTCCAGCTCGGCCACCAGACGCCGCCGCTTGGCTGCGATCATGTCCGACAGCCGCCGCATGGCGATGCCGCGCATGAACAGGGAGGCTGGCAAAAAGGCCCATAGTGTCATCGTCCAGATCACGGTTTGGTCGTCAGCGAACAACGACACGTTGTAATGTCGCGAGATCAGACCCGCGAGGATAGGGGTAATGTAGGGCAAGATCAGGCCCAGAAGTACGTTTATCCGCGCATCCCGGTTCAGGCGTTTGACGATATCGGCCCCGGCGGTGGGCTCGAACGTGGGCAGATTGACCCAGACATTGAACGATCCCGTGGGGGACGGCCAGGATTTCAGGCGGATCAGGATGGCAAAGACCGTCAGCGAAACCAGCGCCACCAGATAGGCCAGCCCGGCCATCGTGCGCACGGTGGCGGCCTGGTCGGCGGTCGTGCCCTCGGGCAGGCTTGCCATGATCACCCGCACCGGAGAGCCGACGAAATCCACCGACAGGCCCAGCAACATGCCAACGGCGGACACGAACTCTGTCAACATCGTGGGCTGATAGGACCCGCGCATGACGACAGCCATCAGGAACACCGTGATGAAAATCATCAAGAACCGCACACGGTTGAACGGCGGTGCGTCGCGGAATTCGATCAAGCCGGGGTAGGTGCTGGCGTATTCGATAAAGATAAATGCGGCGGCAAATAGCCCCAGCAGGGCCACCACTTGCGTCACCTCCGGGGCGACGCCAGGCAGGAGAAGCGACGGTGTGGCAATCAACAATGCCACAAGACCGGCGCGCATCACTGCACCTGTGAGTTGCGTTATCACGCTCTGTTTACCTCAACTTGGACGGTCCGATCTAATGCCGAGCCTTTGTTCCAACTTGATCTGTCCCCGTGGGGACGGACTGCCTCATTCTTTCGATCACTTTGCCTTGATTAGCTTCATTTCGCAAGCATCTGACGCGGCTTGATAAAAGTTTCTGGCCTCACGGCATGGATCAAGGGCGCAATTTCTGGGGTTTGCCCAAAGAAATAGCCCCGGACCAAGGGCGCGGGGCTAGATGTAGTTTCCGTACCTGAGTCTTTCAGGTCACACTTTGCAGATTAGACCCAAGGGCGGGCCTGTGCCGCTTGCGCCTCGAAGGTGTCGATGGCGGCGGCCTTTTCCATGGTCAGGCCGATATCGTCCAGACCTTCCAGCAGGCAGTGTTTCTTGTGGCTGTCCACCTCGAAGGCGTATTGGGTGCCGTCCGTGGTCACGACCACTTGGTTCACAAGGTCCACGGTGATCCGCGCGTTCTCGCCATTCTGGGCGTCGTCCATGACGGCATCCACAGCTTCTTGTGGCAAAACAACGGGTAGGATGCCGTTCTTAAAGCAATTGTTGTAGAAGATATCGGCAAAGCTGGGCGCGATCACGGCGCGGATGCCAAAGTCCAGCAGGGCCCAAGGGGCGTGTTCGCGGGACGATCCGCAGCCGAAGTTGTCGCCCGCGACCATGATCTGCGCATTGCGATAGGCGGGCTGGTTCAGCACGAAATCCGGGATTTCGTTGCCATTGTCGTCATAGCGCATTTCGTCGAACAGGTTCACACCCAGGCCCGAGCGTTTGATCGTTTTCAGGAATTGCTTGGGGATGATCATATCGGTGTCGATGTTGATCAGGGGCAGGGGGGCGGCCACACCCGTCAGCGTTTCGAACTTGTCCATATCGGGTCTCCTTTGGGTGGGATGTACCGCCCCCGCGCCGGGCGCACAAGACCCCTGCAACCGGGCAAAACCCGCACCCCCGAAACCCACCCCGAAAACACCCCCGAAACGCCCCCCGATAAATTCCGGGCGATGGCCGGGCGTACAGGGTTATTCCACCGCGAAGGTCAACGCGGCCCAAAGCGAATACCAGACCGCGCCGCCGTTCGCCTGCGTCGGCTCCAGCGGCAGCATGGCGACACTGTCGGCCAGATAGCTGTGGCCGGGGCGGACGGGCAGGATGGCGATGCCGTCCGCGTCCGCCCTGTGCAGCGTGATGGCGACGGAGCCGCTCGCGGCCTTCTCGAACAGCTCGACCTGCGCGCCGGGGCGGGGGGCACCGTCCAGCAGGACTTGCACGCGGATCGGGCCGGGGTCGGTGTAGGGGTTGTCCAGCGCCACGATTTCCGTGCGCAGGCCCGTGGGCGCATCGGCCCCGGCCCCGTCCCCCACGGCGATCAGGGATTTGGCAAAGCGGCGGTATTGTTCCTTGAACCCCGCCTTGGGCAGGCCGCGGGCCGCGTGGGCCTTCAGCACGCCCGCCATGGCCTTGTGATCCACGAATTTCTGAAACTTGGCCATTTCGGTATAGGTCAGGGTGCTGTCGGTGGTTTCATGGACCACCACCAGCAGGCCGTCCGCCGTGTCCGGCCAATTCAGCGCCGGGTTGTCGCCCATGCGCGGGGTCACGGGCTGGGCGGTGTCCTGGATCACCTCGAACCGTTCTGTCCGACTGGGGATATAGATCATGGTGGGCGCCTTGAACTCTTGCCCTACGTGCAGCGTGGCTTGGGCGGGGGCCCCGGGTACGATGGTGTAGTCCAACGGCTCCACCCAGAACTCATGGGCTTGCACCCCTGCGCCAATCAGGCAAAGAAGACACGCGATACTGTAACGGAGAGATGACATGGCCCGGTTCCTTATACTGGCTTTCACAGTGGTGTTCGCGGGGTGGATGTCAATCGCCCCCGGTGTGGCCCACGAAATCAGGCCATCGGTCGCGGATGTGACCGTGGGGGCCGACACGGTCGAGGTCACCCTGCGCACCACCTTGGAACCGATCCTTGCGGGCATCGACAAGACACAATTTGCCGATACCGATGACAGCCCCCTGTCGGGTCTGAACGACACCCTGCGCGCCATGGACCCTGCCGCCCTGCGCGCGGAATTCGACACCCTTTGGCCGACGCTGGCCCCGCAGATGGGCCTGTGGGTCGATGGGGTGCGCTTGGACACGCAGGTCGTGGATGTGGCGATTCCGGCCGTGGGGGATGTGGATCTGCCCCGGGATTCGGTCCTGACCCTGCGCGCGGCCCTGCCGGCCACGGGCGATGTAGTGCTGGGCTGGAACGCGGCCCTTGGCCAAGTGGCCGTGCGGCAGGTGGACGAGGGGGCCACCTACGAGGTGCTGATCTCGGGCGGCGGCGAAACCGACCCTATGCCGCGCATCGGTGTGGCCGTACAATCGGCGGGGGACGTGTTCAGCGAATATGTCTGGCAGGGCATCCTGCACATCATCCCCATGGGTCTGGACCACATTCTGTTCGTGCTGGGCCTGTTCTTCTTCAGCCTCGCGTGGCGGCCCCTGCTGTGGCAGGTGACGACCTTTACGCTGGCGCACACGGTCACTTTGGCCATGGCGGTGCTGGGTCTGGTGAATGTGCCCGGATCGGTGGTGGAGCCTTTGATCGCCCTGTCCATCGTGATCGTGGCCGTGGAAAACATCCTGCGCGGGGGCGTGACCCCATCGGGTGGGGGCGCATCGGCGTGGTGTTCGCCTTTGGCCTGCTGCACGGGCTGGGCTTTGCCAGCGTGTTCGGGGATCTGGATGTGGCGGGCAACCTTGTCCTGAAACTGGTCGCCTTCAACATCGGGGTAGAGCTGGGCCAGCTGGCGGTGATTGCGGTGGCCTTCCTTGCGGTTGGGATCTGGTTCGGGCGCAAGCCCTGGTACCGCCGGATCATCGCCATCCCGGCCTCTCTGGCGATTGCGGCCGTGGGGGCGTGGTGGGCGTTCGAACGGGTGTTCCTGGGCTGATTGTTTTCCACGAAAGAATCTGTCGTCAACGCTTGACCTAGGAAAATTTATCTTCCTTCATAGCCCAGCGAGTAGCCCCGTCAGAGGGCACCGCTGGAAGGCCGGGCAACCGGCCAGGGAGGATAAATGGCCAACGACACCGCGCAATCGCGCGCCCTGACGACTGTTCCACAGTACCTGAACCGCAACGCGCAGGATTATCCGCGCGCTGCGGCCTACCGGGAAAAAGAGTTCGGGATCTGGCAGGAATGGTCGTGGACCCGGGCCAAGGCCGAAATTGACCAGATGGCCATGGGCCTGATTGATCTGGGCTTGGCAGTGGGCGAACACGTCGCCGTCATCGGGCGCAACCGGCCCGCCCTGTATATGTCCATGGTGGCCGTGCAATCGGCGGGGGGCATTCCTGTGCCCCTGTACCAAGATGCCGTGGGCGAAGAGATTGCCTATGTGCTGGGTCATTGCCACGCCAAGTTCGTGATCGCGGGGGATCAGGAACAGGTGGACAAGGTGATCGAGGTGCAGGACCGTATCGAGGGTCTGCGCCACATCCTGTACCACGAGCCGCGCGGATTGCGGAAATACGACCACAGCGCCATGTCGTCCCTGTCGGACCTGATGGCGCGGACCTCGGACCGGGCGGAGTTGGACCGGCGGCTGGCGGTGCAGAACGGCCAGACCACCTGCGTGATGCTCTATACCTCGGGGACGACCGGCAAGCCCAAGGGCGTGGTCCTGTCCCACGACAACATCATCAAGACGAGCCTTGCCAGTTCCGAATTCGACGGGCTGCGCCAGACCGACGATGTGCTGGCGTATCTGCCGATGGCATGGGTGGGGGATTTCATCTTTTCCATCGGCCAGGCCATGGTCACGGGGTTCTGCGTCAATTGCCCCGAAAGTGCGGACACGATGATGACCGACCTGCGCGAGATTGGGCCGACATACTATTTCGCCCCGCCGCGGGTGTTCGAAAGCCAGCTGACCAACGTCATGATCCGCATGGAAGACGCCAGCCGGATGAAGAAATGGCTGTTCGACACCTTCATGGCCCACGCGAAAACCGTGGGGCCGAAGCTGCTGGACGGGGAAACGGTTGGGTTCATGGACCGCCTGAAATACGGGCTGGGTGAATTGCTGGTGTTTGGGCCGTTGAAGAACACGCTGGGCTTCAGCCGCGTGCGCGTGGGCTATACAGCCGGGGAGGCGATCGGCCCCGAGATCTTTGATTTCTACCGGTCCATGGGGATCAACCTGAAACAGCTGTATGGGCAGACCGAAGCCAGCGTTTTCATCACCCAGCAGCGCGATAACGAGGTGCGGTCCGACACCGTGGGCACGCCCACCCCGGGGGTGGAATTGCGGATCGCGGACAACGGGGAGGTCTACTACCGGTCCCCGGGTGTCTTCGTGGAGTACTACCAGAACGCCGAAAGCACCGCGTCCACCAAGGATGCGGAGGGCTGGGTCGCCACGGGGGACGCCGGGTTCATCGAGGAAGACACCGGGCACCTGCGGATCATCGACCGCGCCAAGGACGTGGGCAAAATGGCGAGCGGCGCGATGTTTGCGCCCAAGTACGTCGAGAACAAGTTGAAGTTCTTTCCCGAGATCTACGAGACCGTGGTGTTCGGCAACGGGCGCGAGATGTGCGTGGCGTTCATCAACATCGACCTGACGGCGGTGGGCAACTGGGCGGAACGCAACAACATCGCCTATGCGTCCTATCAGGAATTGGCGGGGCATCCCCGGGTGCTGGATACGATCCAGAGCCATGTGGAGGCGGTCAACGAAAGCGTGGCACAGGATGCGATGCTGTCGGGCTGTCAGATCTCTCGGTTCTTGGTGCTGCACAAGCAGCTGGACGCAGATGACGATGAAATGACCCGCACGCAGAAGGTGAAACGGCGGACCATCGAAGCGAAATACGCGGACCTGATTGACGCGCTCTATGATGGCAAGTCGGAGATCTATACCGAGACCGAAGTGACCTATGAAGACGGGCGCAAGGGCAAGATCACCGCCACGCTGGAGCTGCGCGATGCCAAGGTCGTAGATGCGAAACGGATGGCGGCGGAATGATGGGAGACGCTCGCCTCCGGCAATCGCCCCTCCCACCATCCCGTAAGGGGGACTGCATATGAAAGACACCGTGGACAGCTATGTCACCGCGGATGGGCGCACCATTGGGGCGGTCATGATGGAGATGAAAAACATCACGCTGCGGTTTGGCGGGGTGGTGGCGATCAAGGATATCTCGTTCGATATCCGGCAGGGCGAGATCCGCGCGATCATTGGGCCCAATGGCGCGGGCAAGTCCTCCATGCTGAATGTGATCAGCGGGTTTTATAATCCGCAGGAGGGCGAGGTGTGGTTCAACGGGTCCAAGCGCGCGCCCATGCGGCCCTATCAGGTGGCCCAGCAGGGGATTGCCCGGACCTTCCAGAACATCGCCCTGTTTGAAGGCATGAGCGTGCTGGACAACGTGATGACGGGGCGGCTGAATTACATGAAGTCCAACATGCTGCAACAGGCCCTGTGGTGGGGCAAGGCGCAGCGCGAGGAGGTCGAGAACCGCGAACGTGTGGAACGGGTGATCGACTTTCTAGAGATCCAACACATCCGCAAGACCCCCGTGGGGCGGCTGCCGTATGGCCTGAAGAAACGGGTGGAGCTGGCCCGGGCGCTGGCCGCGGAACCCAAGCTGTTGCTGCTGGACGAACCCATGGCCGGGATGAACGTCGAGGAGAAAGAGGACATGTCCCGTTTTATCCTGGATGTGAACGACGAATTCGGCACCACGATTGCCCTGATCGAGCATGACATGGGGGTCGTGATGGACCTGTCTGATCGTGTGGTCGTGATGGATTACGGCAAGAAGATCGGGGACGGCACGCCCGACGAAGTGCGCAACAATCAGCAGGTGATCGACGCCTATCTGGGGGTGGCTCATGATTGAGATGTCGCGCGGGGGTATTTGGGACCCAATGAAGGGAGGGCGCCATGCCTGATCAACTGCTGTTTGCTATTGAGGTGAGCCTGAACGGGCTGATGGCCGGGGTGATGTATGCGCTGGTGGCCCTTGGGTTCGTGCTGATCTTCAAGGCCTCGGGGATTTTCAACTATGCCCAGGGGGTGATGGCGCTGTTTGCGGCGATGACCCTTGTAGGCATCCAGAACGGGCAGGTGCCTTTTGCCCATCTGATCAACGCGATATTCGGGACCAACATCCACTACTTTGGTTGGAACGTGCCCGCCCTGGGTGCGATCATCCTGACGGTGATCGTGATGATCGGCTTTGCCTGGGCGGTGAACCGATTTGTCCTGCGCCATCTGGTGAATCAGGAACCGATCATTCTGTTCATGGCGACCATCGGGCTGGCGTACTTCCTGGAGGGGGTCGCGGATCTGATGTGGGGGGCCGAGATCAAGAAGCTGGACGTGGGCCTGCCCCAGGGCATCAACGAGACGATTGACGCCGTGACCTTCAACGCCTTTGGCTATGGTCTGTTCATCGACAATCTGGACATTGTGGCCACCATCATTGCGGGGCTGCTGGTGGCGGGGCTGGTTATTTTCAGCCAGTACACCAAGGAAGGCCGCGCCTTGCGGGCCGTGGCGGATGATCACCAAGCGGCCCTGTCTGTCGGCATCTCGCTGAATTTCATCTGGGTGCTGGTCTGGTCCATCGCAGGCTTTGTCGCGCTGGTGGCGGGCATCATGTGGGGCGCGAAATCCGGGGTGCAGTTTTCCCTGTCGCTGATCGCGCTCAAGGCACTGCCGGTGCTGATGCTGGGGGGCTTCACCTCGATCCCCGGGGCGATCATTGGCGGTTTGATCATCGGGGTCGGTGAAAAGCTGTTCGAATTCCTGATCGGTCAGCCTTTCCTTGGCGGCGCGACCGAGAACTGGTTTGCCTATGTTTTGGCGCTGATCTTCCTTGTGTTCCGGCCCCAAGGCCTGTTCGGCGAGAAGATCATTGAGAGGGTATGACGCTAATGGCTGAGAAAGTTTCGACCACGTGGCACAAGTGGGGGAACCGCATGTTCCTTGCCGCGGCGGTGATTTTCGGGGCGACCTACCTTTTGTCGATGAATTCGGCGGCTGCCGGTGTGCAAAGCGGCGCGCCTGTTTGGTTCGTGGCCGTGACCTATGCCATGGCCCCCGTGGGGGCTGGACTGGGTGCGCATATGATGGGTTTCGTGACCCGCAAGATGAAAAGGTAGGGGCAGATGTTTTACCGCGAAGCCGGGGATTTCAAGACGTCCTATCAGGACGACAGCCAGACCTTTCCGATCAAGTTTGATCGGTATCGGTACTATTTCGTGTTGGCCGTGGCCTTGGGCGTCCTGCCGTTCATTGTGAACGATTATTGGGCCAACGCCTTTTTGGTGCCGTTCCTGATCTATGCCATCGCGGCGATCGGGTTGAACATCCTGACGGGGTACTGCGGGCAAGTGTCCTTGGGCACGGGCGGGTTCATGGCCGTGGGGGCCTATGCGGCCTACAAGTTGATGACCGGGTTTCCCGAGATGAACATGATCTTTGTGATCTTGTTGTCCGGGGGCATCACGGCGGTGGTCTGCGTGTTGTTCGGCCTGCCCAGCCTGCGGATCAAGGGGTTCTATCTGGCGGTGGCCACGCTGGCGGCGCAGTTCTTCCTTGTGTGGATGTTCAACAAGGTGGGGTGGTTCTACAACTACTCCGCCTCTGGTCAGATCAACGCGCCGGAGCGGACGGTGGCGGGCGTCGCCGTGACCGGCCCCGCCGTGGAGGCGTGGGCCGCCTACAGTTTCTGTCTGGTCTTTGTGATCTTGACCGCGTGGATCGCGCGCAACCTGACACGCGGGTCTATCGGGCGTCAGTGGATGGCGATCCGGGACATGGACATCGCCGCCGAGATCATCGGGGTGAACCCCCTGCGGGCCAAACTGTCGGCCTTTGCGGTCTCGGGCTTTTTCATCGGCATCTCGGGCGCGCTGTTCTTTGCGGTGTATCTGGGCGCGGTCGAAGTGGGGGAGGCCTTTGGCATCACAAAATCCTTCCTCGTGTTGTTCATGATCATCATCGGGGGGCTCGGCTCGATCTTCGGGTCCTTTGCGGGGGCGGCGTTTCTGGTGCTGCTGCCTGTGGCGCTGAAGATCGTGGGCGTGGATTGGTTCGGCTGGCCCACGGATATCGTGGCGCACCTGAACCTGGTCGTCGTGGGCTTTCTGATCATCGTGTTTCTGGTGGCCGAACCCCACGGGCTGGCGCAGCTGTGGCGCGTGGCGAAAGAGAAGTTACGGCTTTGGCCGTTTCCCCACTAGAGGGGCGGTGGGACAAGTCCCACCCTACAACAAGACGTTCAATGGGAGGAACGAACATGAAGAAACTAGCAACCTACGCGGTGGCCGCCACGATGGCCGCCAGCCCTGTGATGGCGGACCTTGTGTTCCCGTCCCTGTCGTACCGCACCGGGCCCTATGCGGCCGGTGGCATCCCTTTTGCGGATGGTTACGCGGATTACTTTACCCTGCTGAACGAGCGGGACGGCGGCATCGGTGGCGTGCCCACCCGTGTGCTGGAGTGTGAGACCGGCTATAACACCGAAAAGGGCGTTGAGTGTTACGAAAGCACCAAGGGCGAAGGGTCCCTGGTCTATCAACCCCTGTCCACGGGCATCACCTATCAGCTGATCCCGCGCACGGCGGCCGATGGCATCCCCCTGCACACCATGGGCTATGGCCGGACATCTGCGGTGAATGGCACGGTGTTCCCCAACGTGTTCAACTATCCCGCCAACTATTGGGACGGGGCGTCCATCGCCGTGAACCACCTGTTGGAGGAGAACGGCGGGTCGCTGGAAGGCAAGTCGATTGCGCTGGTTTACCACAACTCTGCCTATGGCAAGGAACCGATCCGCACCCTCGAAGTGCTGTCGGAGAAGTACGGTTTTGACGTGACCCTGTTGGCGGTGGACCATCCCGGGCAAGAGCAAAAGTCCCAGTGGCTGCAAATCCGGCGCGAGCGTCCCGATTACGTGGTGATGTGGGGCTGGGGCGTGATGAACCAGGTTGCGATCCAAGAGGCCGCGAACATCCGTTTCCCCATGGAGAACTTTATCGGCAACTGGTGGGCCGGGTCTGAAAATGACGTTCTGCCCGTGGGTGAGGCCGCCAATGGCTACAAGTCCCTTGCCATGCACAACGTAGGGTCGGATTTCCCCGTGTTTGCTGACATTCAGGAACATGTGGTGGCCAAGGGTCTGGCCGCTGGCAACGGCGATCAGATCGGATCGGTGCTGTACAACCGTGGTCTATACGCCGCGATGCTGGCCGCCGAGGCGGTGAAAAAGGCGCAAGAGATCCACGGGGTTGCCGACATCACGCCTGCGATGATGCAAGACGGCATGGCCGCGTTGGAGATCACCGAAGAGGTGATGGCCGCCGCCGGTATGGCGGACTTTGGCCCGGCGTTCAGCGTGTCCTGTGGCAACCACGGCGGGTCTGGTGAGGCCAAGGTGCAGCAGTGGGATGCCGCTGCGGGCGAGTGGAACATCATCACCGATTGGATTGCCTCTGAGCGGGAGGAGGTCATCATGCCTTTGGTGATGGAGGACTCCATGGCCTATGCGAACGAGAACGGGATCACGCCCGCCTCGTGCAACTGATGTGATCTGATCCGGCGGCAGCATTCGTTGCCGCCGGAGCTTTGGGGTATTTTTGACCCAATGAAGCTGTGGGTTTGTCTTTTGGGGCAGTGCCCGCGCGTTAACCTTAATCGGGGATGAAGAGATGTTGGATGGTGCCAAGGACCAAGTGCAGGCCGAAACCCTGTTGGAGGTCAACAACATCGAGGTGATCTACAATCACGTGATCCTAGTGTTGAAGGGTGTCAGCCTGACCGTGCCCAAGGGCGGGATTACGGCTCTGCTGGGGGGCAACGGCGCGGGCAAGACCACGACGCTGAAGGCGATTTCCAATCTGTTGCGGTCCGAGCGGGGCGAGGTGACCAAGGGGTCCATCGAGTACCACGGCGAGCGGGTGCAGGACCTGTCCCCCGCTGATCTGGTGAAAAAGGGTGTGATCCAGGTGATGGAGGGGCGCCACTGTTTTGAGCACCTGACCGTCGAGGAGAACCTGTTGACCGGTGCCTACACCCGGCGCGACGGTGGCAAGGCTGTGGCCGATGATCTGGACCTTGTGTATACATATTTCCCGCGCCTTAAGGAGCGGCGGAAATCCCAGGCAGGCTATACGTCTGGGGGGAGCAACAGATGTGCGCCATTGGCCGCGCGCTGATGTCGCGGCCCGAGACGATCTTGCTGGACGAACCGTCAATGGGGTTGGCCCCGCAGCTGGTCGAAGAGATTTTTGGCATCGTGAAGGACCTGAACGAGCGCGAGGGCGTGTCGTTCCTGTTGGCTGAGCAAAACACCAATGTGGCCCTGCGGTTTGCGCACTATGGCTATATTCTGGAGAGTGGCCGTGTGGTGATGGACGGGCCCGCCGCCGAGTTGCGGGAAAACCCGGACGTCAAGGAATTCTATCTGGGCATGTCGGATGAGGGGCGCAAATCATTCCGGGATGTGCGCAGTTATCGCCGCCGCAAACGCTGGCTGTCGTAAGGGACAATTTATGACATATTATGATGAGCTTGAGACCCGCAGCGCGGACAGCCGGGCCCATGCCCAGTTGGAAAGCCTCAATGGCCAGTTGATCCGCAATGGGATCCCCCCTATCGCGGAGCTGTCGGATCTGACGATGCTGCCGGTGATGCGCAAGGATCAGTTGGTGGGATTGCAAAAGGAAGCGCCGCCCTTTGGTGGCTTGCCGGTCAAGAATGTGGGCCATGTATTTCAGTCTCCGGGGCCGATTTATGAACCTGGCGGCGTGACGGAGGATTGGTGGCGGTTCGGGCGGTTTCTGCATGCTCTGGGCATCGGGTCCCGGGATGTGGTGCAGAACTGTTTTGGCTATCACCTGACCCCTGCGGGGCACATGTTTGAAAGCGGTGCGCGGGCGGTGGGGGCCACGGTGTTGCCTGCAGGCACAGGCCAGACAGAGTTGCAGGCGCGCGCGGCCCATGACATCGGGGTGACGGCCTATGCGGGGACGCCCGACTATCTGAAGGTGATCATGGATAAGGCCGCCGAGATGGGCCTGCCCCTGGGGATCACCCGGGCGGCGGTGTCCGGGGGGCCTTGTTCCCCGCCTTGCGTGCGGAATACGGCGACCGGGGTGTGACGTGCCGACAGTGCTATGCCACCGCTGATCTGGGGCTGCTGGCCTATGAGAGTGAGGCCGAAGAAGGCATGATCCTGGATGAAAGCGTCATTCTGGAGATCGTGCGCCCGGGCACGGGTGACCCGGTGGCCGAGGGCGAAGTGGGCGAAGTGGTGATTACGACACTGAACCCGGATTATCCGTTGATCCGGTTTGCCACCGGGGACCTGTCGGCGGTGATGCCGGGGCAGTCGCCTTGCGGGCGGACGAACACGCGGATCAAGGGCTGGATGGGTCGTGCGGATCAGACGACCAAGGTGAAGGGCATGTTTGTGCGCCCCGAACAGGTTGCCGAATTTGTATCTCGACATCCAGAGGTTGCGCGGGCGCGTGTCGTTGTGACCCGGGACGGTGCGCAGGATGCCATGGCCGTGCAGGTGGAGGCCGCGGGCGGCGATGCCGCCGCTTGGGCCGCATCGGTGCAAGAGGTGTTGAAACTGCGGGGCACGGTTGAGCGCGTGGAGGCTTTGCCCAACGACGGCAAGGTGATCGACGATCAGCGCGTCTACGACTAGGGGACCGGCCCTCGGCGGCATTGAGCCCCTTCGGTCCGCGCCTGATGCGATGCACAGGCGGTGCCTCGCTGTTGGTGGCGGGTTTGGATTGGATAGGGTGTGTTGGGGTATTTTGAACCCAATGAAGCCGGGTGGGCGCCCTTGAGTTGTGAGGCGGTGCTTGCATGCGGGCGCGGCCCCGGCCATGGTCTGGGCAAACAGGAGGCGCATCATGGAAACCCTGAGTGAAAACCGGTGCTTTGGCGGCACCCAAGGCGTGTATCGCCATGCCTCGGAGACATGTGGCGTGGACATGACCTTTGGTTTGTTCTTGCCTGAAGAGGCGGCGGACGGCCCTGTGCCCGTGCTGTGGTATCTGTCGGGTCTGACCTGCACCCATGAAAACGCCATGGTGAAGGCGGGCGCGCAGGCTTGGGCCGCAGATCAGGGGATCGCGTTGATCTTTCCCGACACCTCGCCGCGCGGGGCGGAGGTGGCGGACCACGATGACTATGATCTGGGCCAAGGGGCCGGGTTCTATGTGGATGCGACCGAAGGGCCTTGGGCGCCGCATTTTTCCATGGAATCCTACATCATGGAGGATCTGCCCGCCCTCGTGTTCGACCGCTTTGCGCTGGACCCCGAACGCCAGTCGATCACCGGCCATTCCATGGGCGGGCATGGGGCATTGACCTTGGCCATGAAGCACTCGGACCGGTTTCGGTCGGTGTCGGCTTTTTCGCCCATTTGCAATCCGGCGGCCAGTGATTGGGGGCAAAAGCAGCTGGGTGCCTATCTGGGCGAGGGGGCCGAGTTTGAAGACCACGACGCCAGCCACCTGATGCGGGTGGATGGGCTGGATATCCCGCTGTTGGTGGACACGGGCACAGAGGATCAGTTCTGGGACCTTCTGCGCACCGAGGCGCTGGCCAAGGCCATGGCCGATGCGCGCGTGGCCGGGCAGCTGCGCCTGCAAAAGGGCTATGATCACAGCTATTTCTTTGTCTCGACCTTTATCGAAGACCACATCGCATTCCACGCAGAGGCGCTTTACGCATGATCGACGCAGTTGTTTTCGACATCGGGAATGTGTTGATCGAGTGGCAGCCAGAGCATTATTTTGACCGCCATTTTGGTGAGCATCGCCGCCGGGACCTGTTTGGCACGGTGGATCTGCATGCCATGAACGACCGGGTCGACAGCGGCGAGAACTTTCACGATGTGCTGGCGGAAACCGAGGCCGCCTATCCCGCCTTTGCCACTGAAATCCGCGCGTGGCACGACGACTGGATCCAGCTGGCCAGCCCGGTGATCCCTCATTCCGTACACCTGCTGCGCGCATTGCGGGCCAAGGGTGTGCCAGTGTTCAGTCTGACCAATTTCGGGGTGGAGACATTTGATTATGCCGCCTCGATCTACAGTTTCCTGAACGAATTTGACCAGGACTATGTGTCGGGGCGCATGGGGGTGATCAAGCCCAGCCCGCGCATCTACGAGATGTTGGAACAGGGTTGCGGCGTCGCCCCGGACCGCCTGCTGTTCACCGATGACCGCGACGACAACATCGCCGCGGCCCGGGCGCGCGGCTGGCAGACCCATCTGTTCAAGGATCCGCAGGGCTGGGCCGACAGCCTTGTGCGCCACGGCCTGTTGACGGCCGAGGAAGCCACGCGATGACAGCCCCCCTATGGATCGGGCCCGAGGCGGAGGCACGGTTGGATTGGTTGGGCCTGTGTCGCGCGTTCGAGGCCGGGCACCGCCTGCCCCGCGCAGAGATCGGCGATACGTTCCTGTATCGGGGCAAGGACACAGTTCTTTCCCGCGCGGCGTGGATCGACGGGCTGGGGATGCTGGTCAAAACCGCCACGATCTTTCCGGGCAACACCGATCGGCCCACGGTGGGCGGTGCGGTCAGCCTGTTTGACGATGGGAACGGGACCCTTGCCGCGACCCTTGATTTCGGGCTGATCACCAAGTGGAAGACCGCAGGCGACAGCCTTTGGGCCGCGTTGCAGCTGGCCCGGCCGGGCAGTCAGCGGATTTTGATCGTGGGTGCTGGCACTGTGGCGGCGAACCTGCGTGCGGCCTACGGCGCCGGGTTCCCGGACGCGCAGTTCACCATCTGGGCCCGCGACCCGGTCAAGGCAGCGGCCTTTGGCGCGGCCTACGATTGTGCGGTGGCCGATGATTTGCAAAGCGCCGTGCAGGCCGCGGACATCATCACAAGCGCCACCATGGCGACGGACCCGTTCATCAAGGGCGACTGGCTGCGCCCGGGCCAGCACCTTGACCTGATCGGCGCCTACCGCCCCGACATGCGCGAGGCGGACGACACCGCCCTGACACGGTCGGCTATTTATGTGGACAGCCGCGCCACGACCATCGGCCATATCGGAGAGATCGAAACGCCCTTGCAAGCGGGCACCATCACCCCTGCCGATATCCGCGCCGATTATTATGACGGGCCGTTGGTCCGGCCCAGTGACGACGCGATTACACTGTTCAAAAACGGTGGCGGCGCGCATCTCGACCTGATGACAGCGCGCTATATTTTAGATGCTGCGAGTTGACCTGCCCGAGGGGGCCACGGCCTACGAGGTGCAGGGCAAGGGGCCGCTGATCCTTTTGATCCACGGGCTGACCACGCCGATGTTCGTCTGGGATGCGCTGGTGCCCGAGCTGGTCGCGGCAGGCTACCGCGTGCTGCGGTATGACTTGCTGGGGCGGGGCGCCTCAGCGGCCCCACTTGGTCCCTACGACACCGACCGATACCTGCGCCAAGCGGTGCAGCTGCTGGACCATCTGGCGGTGGAAGGCCCGGTGACGGTCGTGGGTTTTTCCATGGGCGGGTCCATCGCCACGGCCTTGGCTACGGACAGGCCCGACCGGGTGGGACGGGTCGTCCTGATCTCGCCTGGGGGCTGGGTCATGTGCTGGGCTGGGGCTACCGTATGGGGGACTTGGTGCCGGTGCTGGGGCCGCTGATGTGGTACGCCTTGGGGGCGTGGTACTTGCGGCGCGGCATTGCCGCCGACACCACACTGCCCGGCGAGATGAAGGCCAAGTTGGTGGCCGAGACGCGCAAGCGGGGATATCTGCGGGCGGTCCTGTCGTCCTACATCGAGACGCTGGGCGAGGATCACATCATCCGCCACGCGCGTCTGTCGGAACGGGGTATGCCGGTCTGTGCGATCTGGGGGGCGAGGGACGAGGTCATCCCCATTGTGAACCGCGACCGCCTTGCGGGCCTGAACGCGGAGGCGGTGCAAGTGACGGTGGATGCGGCGGGTCACGACCTGCCCTATGCGCACGCCGAGGCGGTGCTGCGCGTGCTACTGGGCGGGGACGAGGGCGGTGGGTTTCTCGCGGATCGGGATGTGGACGATAGCCGACAGTAGCCCGACGCCGACCCCGACCCACCAGACCGTTTCGTACCCGCCCGTTGCATCATACAGGGTGCCCCCCAGCCAGACGCCCATGAAGCTGCCCAATTGGTGGCTGAAGAACACGATACCATAGAGCGTCCCCATATAGCGCAGCCCGTAGATATGGGCGACAAGACCGGATGTCAGGGGCACCGTCGCCAGCCAGAGCGACCCCATCACAAGGCTGAACAAGACTACGGTGAACGGTGTGATCGGGGCCATGATGAAGGCAGCGGCGGCAAGTGTGCGCCCCAGATAGATCGCCACCAGCAGGTTCTTGCGGCTGTAGGTCTTGCCCAGATAGCCTGCATAGATCGTGCCTGCAATATTGGTCAGACCGATCAGCGCGATGGCAAAGGCCCCAAGGGCGCTGGTGGTGGTCACGCCGATGCTGGACAACATGCCGTTGGGGTCGATCGGGCCGCAGTATTCGGTGATCATGGCCGGAAAGTGGGCGGTGATGAAGGCCAGTTGGTAGCCACAGGAAAAGAAGCCGATGAAGATCAGGATGTAGCTGCGGTCGGTCAGGGCGCGTCTGAGGACGGTGCCCATGCTTTCCTCCAGCTCGGCGCGGGTGGCCATGGGCTGGGCCCGCAGCAGGGGCAGGCAGGCAAAGGTGATGACCAGGATGCCGCCTGCGAAGATCAGAAAAACGCCCTGCCATGTCATCACGGCCAGCAGGGTGGCCGCTACAATGGGCCCTACGACTTGGCCCGCAGACCCGGCGGCGGTGGCGATGCCAAGGGCCATGGACCGGTTTTCGTCGCTGGCCGCGCGGCCCACGACCGCCAGCACCACGCCGAACCCCGTGCCTGCGATGCCAAAGCCCACAAGGATGTTCAGAAACTGGTGCTGCCCGGGGGTGAAGGCATAGGCCGACAGGGCCATGCCCACCGCATACATCAGCGCGCCCCAGATGATCGCCTTGCGGTCCCCGAACTTTTCCGCCAGCGCGCCAAAAATCGGCTGGCCAATCCCCCAGGCCAGGTTCTGGATGGCAATGGCGAGGGAGAATTCTGCCCGGGGCCAGCCGAACTCTGTCTCGATGGGGATCTGAAAGATGCCAAAGGCGGCGCGAATGGCAAAGCCCGCCATCAGGACGATGCAGCCCCCGATGAGGATGGGCGTGAAAAGGGGGGTACGGGTCTGTGTCATTGGCCGACTGTGGTGGGCGCGCGCGTTCGGGTCAAATGAAAGATTTTGCCGCAACGGTTCAGCTTTTCTAATGTGGGCGGCGTGGGTTAGACACGAGGCCATGGCTGATCCGTTAACCGCTATCTACGACGCCCGTGTGGCCGAAGGGGCCTTGCGCCCGGACCCCGCGCAACGGGCCGCCCTTGTCCCGTTGGAGGAGCTGCGGGAGCGTTTGGACCACCCCGAGCGTAAGGGTCTGTTCGCCCGCGTGTTCCGCAAGGATACCCCAGAGGGGCCCCTTGGGGTCTATATGTGGGGCGGGGTCGGGCGCGGCAAATCCATGCTGATGGACCTGTTCTATGACGCCCTTCGGGTGCCCGCGCGCCGGGTACATTTTCATGCCTTCATGCAGGAGATCCACGCGGGCATGGCCGAGGCGCGCAAGCGCGGGGTGTCTGACGCGCTGGCCCCCGTGGCCGAAGGGATCATCCGCGATGTGCGGGTGCTGTGTTTCGACGAGATGCAGATCACCGACATTACCGACGCCATGATCGTGGGCCGCCTGTTCGAGGCGCTGTTCAAGGGCGGCGTCTATGTGGTGACGACGTCCAACAGGGCGCCCAGCGACCTCTACAAGGATGGGCTGAACCGCCAGCTGTTCCTGCCCTTCATAGCGCTGATTGAAGAGCGGTTGGAGGTGCGGGAGTTGGTCAGCGCGACGGATTATCGCCAGAATCGCCTTGCGGGCAGTGGCGTCTATTTCGCGCCGTTGAACGCAGACACCCGGGCGCAGGTGAACGGGATCTGGGACGACCTGACCGGTGGCCAGCGAGAGGGTCTGGTGCTGCATGTCAAAGGGCGGCAGGTCGAGATCCCGGCGTTTTGGGGCGGTGTGGCCAAGGCGACCTTTACGGAGCTGTGCGGGCGGCCCTTGGGCGCGGGGGACTATCTGGCCTTAGCCCAGGCCTGTCGGGTATTGATCCTGACGGAGGTGCCGCAGCTGTCGTCGGAGCGGTTCAACGAGGCCAAGCGGTTCGTCACCCTGATCGACGCGCTCTACGAGGCGCGGGTGCGCGTGATCGTGCAGGCGGCGGCGGTGCCGGATATGCTGTATCTGGACGGTGCGGGCAGTTTTGAGTTTGAGCGCACCGCAAGCCGGTTGATGGAAATGCAGGACGCGGCGTGGGGTGCCTGACCTGAAGGGCGCGACCTAGTCGGTCGCGGTTGCGGATGTGGGGGCTCTGCCCCCGGCGCGGTGCGCCGCCCCCGAGGGTATTTAGGGAACAATGAGGGTGAGGGTCGTGGCCAGTGCGGCGATCAGTGCTGTCAGGCCCAACCAAGCGTAGCGTTTGTTGGGGTCGGATCGGTCTTGGATCAGAACCAGCGTCAGCACCGCCCAAAAGATACCGGCGAGGGCCATCAGGGCCAGCAGTGTGATCGTCAGCTTCATTTGGTTTTCCACAGCTGCCACGCCGACCAGATGCCTGTACCGCCGAAAAACAGAGTGCCGATGGCTGCGACCTCCATCCATGCGTAGCCGGTCAGGTCTTGGGTGCCGAGCGCGACTGCCATGGCGCAGAGGCCAAAGATCGAAAAGCCAAGGCGGAACCAGAGCTCGCCACGCGAAGGGCCAAACTTGTTCACAGCAATGCGTCCAACGCGACGTAGAGCAGGGTTTGGGCCACGACGAAGCTGGCGAAGGCGATCATCGTCAGGCGGATCAGGCGCAACAGCTGGGCACGGCGTTGACCGGCGGGCTGTTTGACCAGCGAGATGCCTTGTGTGCGAGAGATGTGGATGGCCCAAGTCATGGGCAAGAGTGTGGGCCGCGCGGACGTCGTGTCAAGTCAGAGCCAGTGCCGTGCCGCAAGCCACAAAGCACAGGGCCATGGCCCGTCGGAACCAGACGCTGAACACGGCCCCAAGGGCGCGGCGGCCCAGCCAGTGGCCAAGGGCCGTGTAGGTCGTGTAGCTGGCTGCGGTCAGGGTCAGGGCGGTGGGCAGGATCACCCACATCTGTGTCAGGATCGGCACGTCCGGTTGGACGAACTGGCTGAACGCCGCGATATAGCCTGCCACGGATTTCGCGTTGAGCGTTGCGATCAGGAAAGCGCGTCCGAACAGCCCGCCCGAGGTTGCGGGGATCTTGGGCGGCTTGTGTGCGGTCAGCCAGCCCTTGACGCCGAGACAGATCAGGAAGGCTGCACCGCCGAGTTTCAGGGCAACAAAGGCGGTAGGGGAGGCGAGTATCAGGGCGGTCACCCCCAAGGCCGCGCCCCACAGAAACAGGAAGGCTTGGGTCAGGATGGCCGCAACGCACCACAGGGCACGCGGTAGCCCCGTTTGCATGGCAGTGGTGATGCAGTTGACGGCATTGGGGCCGGGAGTCGTCACAAAGACCACCCAAAACATGGTGAAGGTGATCCATGCCTCGAACGTCAAGGACGCTAGATGCGCAGGATTTTCTGTGCGATGCGCGGCAAGAACCCGTTGAAGCGCAGGGGCGCGTCGGTGACGATCAGGCAAATGCAGTCTTCGCCAATATCCGCCACGGGGGTGTGTTCGTCGTCAGTGTTGGCGATTTCGATATCGCCACGCCCGAACCGTTCACCGTCGTCGATGAAGGCCCCTTGCAGGACCAGCGTGACTTCGATGCCGTGGTGGCCGTGATCCGGCATGGCTTGGCCGGCGGGGATGCGCAGCAAGCGGGCAACGGCGCCCTCGTCCCCGGTTTGCAGGACGCATTGTTTGACGCCCAGGCCGGCAGGTTTCCATGCCACCGCGTCCACGTCGCCGCCCGCATAGTCGCGCAGGCATCGTGGGAAAACGGCGTTGTGGGAGGGAGCCTTGGCGGCCTCTGGCACGGTGTCGGCGGGGGCGGTGCCCATGATGCGGGCCATCGTCGCCTCGAAGCTGTCGTCGGCCAGTTCGGCCTCGCCTGCGTCTTGCAGCACAGCGCCGCCAAGCGCCTCGAACGAAGACAGGCGCGCGCGGGCGTCATCGTTTAGGGACACATGGGATGCGACCACAAGGTCAAACGCCTCGGGCAAGGCGCCCGCCGCATATCCCATCAAAAGGTCGTCGTTGATATGGTGAGTAACCATTTATAATGCCTCCGCGCCCATGGAGTGGCGCAACCGTTCGATCGCCAACCTAATGCGCGACTTGATCGTGCCAAGGGGAAGTCCGGTTTCAGCGGCGATTTCGCTATGCGTCAAATCGCCGAAAAAGGCACGTTCCACCAAAATGCGCTGTTTGTCGGGAAGTGTTTTCAAAGCCTCTGCGAGCCGCGCGCTGTCTTGTTGCAGCGCGATGACGTCCCCTTGTTCAGGTTCAGCCTCGGGGCCCCAGGGCAAATCTTCGGGTTCGGGGCGGCGTGATTTTCGGATGATGTCGATCTTGCGGTTCCGCGCAATCGTAAAAATCCACGTCGAGACGGAGGCTCGCGTGGGGTCATAAAGATGCGCCTTGCGCCATAGCGTTGCCATGACTTCCTGCATACATTCCTCCGCCAGGGACATATCGGCCCCGGATTTCAACAAAAACGCCTTCACACGGGGGGCAAAGTGGCGGAACAGTTCAGCGAAGGCCCGTTGGTCCTTGTCGGTCCCAACGGCGATGATCTGTGCAACCCAATGCGCCTCGTCGTCTTTTGTCATCATAACGGCAGAAGTCCGGTGTTCCCCATCGCGCGGTGGATACGCACGCGAAGGTTGTATCATCCGCCCATCTGACGTTGCGATCAACATAAATCTGTTACGGGGCGGTCTTCCGCTTGGATCACAAATTCTTTTTTTGAACCATTTGGGATTTTGGTCCGTATATGTAAACAAAACTAGACAGATCAGAGGTTTCACAGTGCCATTCGAAGTTTACACCACCGCCCCCCGCCGTATCGCAATCATTGGGGGTGGGATTTCTGGCATGGCTGCCGCCTATCACCTGAGTCAGGAACACTCGGTCACCTTGTACGAGGCAGAGGGACGTTTGGGTGGTCACGCGCGCACCAAGATCGCGGGCAAGAACGGGGATCAGCCTGTGGATACGGGCTTTATCGTCTTCAACTACGCTAACTATCCCCATCTGACGCGCCTGTTTGCGGAACTAGACGTGCCAGTTGCTAAATCGGACATGAGCTTTGGTGCGTCCTTCGACGATGGGCGGTTGGAGTATAGTCTGCAAACGATGGACGCGCTGTTTGCGCAACGCAAGAACGCGGTCAGCCCGACCTTCCTGCGAATGGTGCGTGATATCTTGCGCTTCAACGCCAAGGCCGAGGCAGCAGCGGAGGCGGGCGAGATGACGCTGGGCGCGCTGTGCGATCAACTCGGCATGAGCAAGGCGTTCCGCGAGTTGTACATTGGCCCCATGTCTGGCGCGATCTGGTCCACCCCGTCCATGAACATTTTTGATTTCCCTGCCAAAGCCTTTGTGGAGTTCTTCAAGAACCATGCCCTGTTGCACCACACTGGCCAGCATCAGTGGTACACGGTGGACGGTGGGTCGATCCAGTATGTCACCCGGCTGGAGGCGGCCCTGACCAACCGCACGGTGCAGGTCAACAAGGGCGCACCCGTTGATGCGGTGCGCCGGACGGACGGCGGCGGTGTCGAGGTCAAAGCCCAAGGGGCCGAATGGAAGGGCTATGACGAGGTGATCTTCGCCACACACTCCGATCAGACACTGGCCCTGCTGTCTGATGCGACACCCGAGGAACGCGCCAATCTGGCCGCCGTACGCTACCAGCCCAACCGCGCCACCCTGCACGCTGACCCAAGCGTGATGCCCAAGCGCAAGAAATGCTGGGCGTCCTGGGTCTATTCGGAAACCGGGGGCAACCGCACCGGGGCCATCGACCTGACCTACTGGATGAACCGCCTGCAAAACATCCCCGAGGATGACCTGCTGTTGGTGACGCTGAACAGTCAGAAAGAGATCCGGCAGGAGTTGATCTACGACGAAGTCACCTTTGCCCACCCTGTGTTCGACGTGGCCATGGCCGGCGCGGTGGACCGGATCAAGGCCACCAATGGCGCGGCCAACACGTGGTTCTGTGGTGCGTGGATGCGCAACGGATTCCACGAGGACGGCTATGCCAGCGCTTGGGATGTAGTTGAGGGGATCAACAAATCCGCACCGGCGCTGGCGGCCCAATGACCCGCGTCCTTGACCATATCGCGGGCCACACGTGGCACGGGCGTAAGGGCGATGTGTCCAACGCGTTCAAGTATTCCATTGACTACGTGATGCTGGATTTGGCCGACGAGGGGCCCTTGCCCGCGCTGTTCTCGCGCAACGGGCGGGGGCTGGCGTCGGTGCATGACACGGATCACGGGGGGCGCCCGGCGCGGGGCGGGGCCTGTCGTGGGTGGCAGACGTGCTGGACGCCCATGCCTTGCATTTCGCGCGCGGCAAGACCTTGCTGCTGACCCAGCCGCGCATGTTCGGCTATGTGTTCAACCCGGTCAGCTTTTGGCTGTGCTACGACACGGAGCAAGAGCTGCGGGTGGTGATTGCCGAGGTCAACAACACCTTTGGCGACCGTCATTCCTATTTGTGCCACACGGAAAACCTCGCGCCTATTGATCCCAGCACCAAGATGCTGGCGACCAAGATTTTCCACGTCTCGCCGTTTCAGGTGGTCGAGGGAGGCTATACGTTCCGTTTCGACATCACCGCGGACCGGATTGGCATCTGGATCGACTATTCCGCCGGGAAGGGGGCTTGATCGCAACGCTATGTGGGCCACGCAAGCCGCTGACCTCTGTGGGTCTGCTGCGCGCCGCGATCCGCCGCCCCTTGGGCGCGCGCCGGGTCATGGCCCTGATCCACTGGCAGGCGCTGAAGTTGTGGTGGAAGGGGGCCAAGTACCACCCCGTCCGACACCGCCCGCGTCCGAGGTGTCCCGTTGACCCAAGGCCTGCCACGGTATGCGGTGTTTGCAGGCGTGTTGGCGGCGGCGGGCCTGCCGATCTATATCCACGCGCCCAAGTTCTACGTGGACGAATACGGCGTCTCCTTGGGGGCGCTGGCGATTGCCCTGTTCGCCCTGCGCCTGATCGACGTGATCCAAGACCCGCTGCTAGGGTGGGTGTCAGAGGCCGCGCGCCGCTATCGCGGAGCCATGGTCGCGGGGGGCGGGGCGCTGATGGCCGTGGCCATGGTCGGCCTTTTTGCTGTCACTCCGCCGATCGCGCCGGTGTGGTGGTTTGCCGTGACACTGGCGGCGCTGTTTTCGGGCTTTTCCCTGCTGACGATCAATTTCTACACCCAAGGCGTGTTGAAGGCCGAGGCGTTGGGCGCTGGCGGCCACGTGCGCCTTGCCACATGGCGCGAGACCGGCGCGCTGGTGGGCGTCTGCCTCGCCGCCGTGGCCCCGGTGGTCCTGATGGGTACGGGCGCGCCTTTTGCCGCCTACGCGGGCCTGTTCGCCGTGGGGGCCGGGCTGGCCGTCTGGTTGATGCGCAGCGAATGGCGCACCGCCACCACGGACCCCGGCGCGCCCATGTCGCTGGTGTTGCGTGACGCGACGGCCCGGCGTCTGCTGTTGATCGCGCTGATCAATGCAGCCCCCGTAGCGGTGACCTCGACCCTGTTTCTGTTTTTTGTGGAATCCCGGCTGGACGCTCCGGGGCAAGAGGGGCCGATGCTGCTGCTGTTCTTCCTCGCCGCCGCCGCAAGCGCGCCGGTTTGGGGCAAGATCGCCGCCCGACTGGGCGCACGCCGCACGCTGTTGATCGGCATGGCGTTGGCGATTGTCACCTTTGCCTTTGCCTTAACCCTTGGATCGGGCGATCTGTGGTTGTTTGCGGTGATCTGCGTCGCCTCGGGTGCAGCGCTTGGCGCGGACCTTACCCTGCTGCCTGCGATTTTCGCCCGCCACATGGGGCGGATCGCGCCCAATGCGGGCCAGGCCTTTGGCCTGTGGTCCTTTGTTTCCAAGTTCACCCTCGCTTTTGCCGCCGTCACGCTACTTCCTATCCTACACGCCAGCGGCTTTGCCTCGGGAACGACCAATCCCCCACAGGCGTTGACCACCCTGACGATCCTATACGCAGGGGTGCCCTGCGCCCTGAAACTCGTCGCCATCGCCCTTTTGGCTGCGACCCCGCTAGAGGAGACCTGACCCATGGAGATGCTATTGATCCTTGTCGGCGCGCTGCTGATGGCTGCCGTGTTCTGGGCCCGCGCACGTTTTGCGTCTTTCTCGGCGCAGTCTATGTCCGACTACGTAGGCCAGGGCCCGGTCTTGGACATCCGCAAGGAATTGAACGGCCCCCTGCTGTGTGAGGGTGTGATCTACGGACCCACGGGGCGCGTCACCTCGCGCTTTGTGGCGGAAATGAATGCCACCTGGGACGGGAACGTGGGCCGCATGACCGAGCATTTCCGCTATGACAACGGCAACACTCAGGACCGCGAGTGGACCCTGACCCTTGGGGACGACGGTGAAATCACCGCAAGCGCCCCGGACCTGAAGGGCGAGGGCATCGGTTGGCAGGCCGGCCCCGCGGTGCAACTGAATTACAACATCATCTTGCCCGCAACCGCTGGCGGTCATACCCTATCGGTGACCGATTGGATGTATCAGGTCGAAAACGGCACGATCATGAATCGCAGCCAGTTTAGAAAGTTTGGAATAAAGGTGGCGGAGCTTGTGGCCACCATGAGGAAGGTCCCCCAAGATGCGTGATTTCAAAGGCAAAAACTACTGGCTGGTTGGCGCGTCCGAGGGGTTGGGCGCGGCCCTTGCCCACAAACTCAGCCGTGCCGGGGCCGAAGTCGTCGTATCCGCCCGGTCCGAAGATAAACTGAACGCCCTTGTGGCCGACCTGCCGGGCAAGGCACGCGCTGTGCCGGTGGATGTGTCGGACATGGCCTCTGTCAGCCAAGCTGCCGCGGATATCGGCCAGATCGACGGTCTGGTATATCTGGCGGGGGTCTACTGGCCGCAACCCGCGCAGGAATGGGACGCCGAACAGGTGGAGGCGATGTGCGACATCAACTTCACCGGGTGCGCCCGCACCGTGGGTGCCGTGGTCAAGGACATGGTTGCGCGCGACGACGGGCATATCGTTCTGACCGGGTCTTTGTCGGGATTTCGGGGTTTGCCCGGGGCCACCGGCTACGGCGCGTCCAAGTCCGGTGTCATGTGGCTGGCCGAGGGGATGGAATGCGACCTGCGCAACACCGGCGTCACCGTTCAGGTCGCCAACCCGGGCTTTATCAAGACCCGCCTGACCGACAAGAACGACTTCAAGATGCCGTTCCTGATGACGCCCGAACAGGCGGCGGACGAGATGTTTGATCTGATGTGCTCCGACGCCTTCAAGAAAAGCTTCCCCATGGCGTTTTCGTGGATGTTCCGCGCCAGTCAGTTCCTGCCCGACTGGGCCTACTATCCCCTGTTTGGCCGCAAGTCCGGTTGATCCGGGTCAAATCGCGCGCAAGGCAGTGTGGGGTAGTGTCACCTTAAAGGAGACCCCCATGGACCTGAACCCAAGCAAAATCATCCGCGTCATCGCCTTGGCGCGCGAGAACGAAAACCTGACCCTCGCCCGCTATATCAGTGGTATGAACAGTGATGAACAGGCGCAGCTTGTGGCGCTGATGTGGGTCGGGCGCGACAGCTTTGACGCCGACGACTGGGACGAGGCTGTCCTGACCGCCCGGCGCGAAAAGACCGCCCCGACCGAGGATTACCTGACATCGGACCCGCTGCTGCCCGACTACCTTGAAGACGGGCTTGAGGCGATGGGGATTTCCGTCGCCGATGCGGAAGGTGAACTGTAAGGTGTTTCGCACGCGTAACAATCAGTCAGCATAACTGACTGATTGTTCACACTTTATTAACCTGCCAAGTGGTCCACGACCTCTAGGTGCTGGGCGATCTGGCCGACCTTTTCCATGAATTCTGACACCAACGCCGGGTCGCTTGGGGCGGCTTGCACGCCGGGGGCCATGCGCCCGTCCAGCACCGCCTCGATGGCCAGGGACACCGGGATCGACACCAGCCGCGCCATGGCCGTGATGCCGTCCGTGCCCCATGCATCCATGGCGTAGGTCTTGTGGTAGACCGGTTGACCGTCCCGCTTGGCCTGCACGACAACGCACAGGACCACGCGGTCAGGCTCCCCTTCGTCATAGGCGTTCTCGGCCCAGAACTGGTCCGACATTTCCTTCAGCCGTGCCTCGCCAGCCGCGCCCTCCAGCGTTTCAATTTCCTTGAACACGGGGCCCCATGCTTCGGTCCAGCCGTTCAGGCGCAGTGTGCCGCGCACGAATTTGTCCACCGACCAAGCGGGGTCGAACCCGTATTCCGCCATGAAGGGGAGGCTGTCGCGGTTAGGGTATACCTCGAAACTCTCGGCCTCGGCCAAGGGCGCGGTATAGCTGCTGATGGCGTCCCAAGGGCGCGCCACGTCCAGCACCTGTCCGTTCTGGATCGACTTCGATGGCGACCGCAACGCCTTGAGCACGCCAAGGGGCGACCAGCTGAACTTGTATCGGAACGGGTTGGGCGTCTTGGGGATGCCGCCGCAATAGGACAGAAAGGTCAGGGTGTTGCCCGCGTCGAACGCACCGCTGGCCCGATAGTCCGTCACCAAGTGGTGGGCCATCAGGTGGTCAATCCCGGGGTCCAGCCCGACCTCGTTGACAAAGCACAGGCCCTTGTCGGCCGCCGCCGCGTTCAACGCCCGCATCTCGGGCGCAATATAGCTGGAGGACACGAAATGCGCCCCCGCGGCGAGGCATTTCTCGGCCACAGGCACATGCCAGTCGCCGGGCAGCATGGACACAACCACGTCACCGGCAGCTATGGCACCCGCCAGCGTGTCCAGATCAAAGTGTTGGATCCGATTGGTCAGATCCCCCACCGCCGCTTGCGCCTTGTCCACAGACCGGTTCCACACGGTAACGTCGTGCCCCGCCTCGATCAAGCGCCGCAAGCCCGGCACCGCGCTCAGGCCTGTTCCACACCAATGGATCATCTCGGACCCTCCCTTCCTCATTGTTCCAAAAATACCCTCGGGGGGTCCGGGGGCTGGCCCCCGGTCTCAAATATGTGCATCAAAGGTCGCTTTTGCGCGGCCCCAGACGCCAGCCTCGATGTCACCCAGTGTCAGTAAGCTGGGCAAGAGTTGATCTGCAAAGTCCTCGGACGATTCCGCCGGCAGCATGGACGGCAGGTTGTCGATCGCCATCACGTCCAGCGGCGGGTCATCGTGCACGCGCACCACCGGGTCGTCCCATGTGGTGGCACGGTCGTAGACCGGCACGGGGTTGTAGTCGCTGTCTGGGTCGCAGGCCACGTCCCCGATCACAGTCAATTTGCGCGCGGCGGTCTTGGCCGATGCGGGCACGAACACCGGACAACCCGGGCGGGCAAAGATGGAGTTGATGAAAATATCGTGGGCCAGAACCTCCGGAAAGGGCCCGCCGTGGGCGGTTTCGGCAATGTCCCATTTCGTCACGGGTACACCCATGGCCGTCATCAGGTCCGCCGCCCCGGTGCCCACGCGCCCCAATGCACCGATGATCAGGGCCGTGGGGCGATTGGTGCCCGCAGACACCAGTTGCCCTTGCAGATCGGCCAGCAGATGCGTGGCGCTGTCGCAGACACCCACCGCCCCGCATTGCGCGCCGCGCTGCTGGGCGATCCACGCCATCAGGCTCACGGCGGCGCCTGCGTAGCCCGCCCAGTAGCCGAAGGCCGCAACGCGCCGCCCGTCCGGGTCCACGAGGTATTCCAGATCGTACAGCGTCCCGCCCCCGGCCTTGAACCGGTCCAGCAGGGCTCGGCCCGACAGCTGTCCCTTGAAAGCGTGGCCGAACATGATGTGGCGGTGGCGCAGGGGGGTGCCGTCCTCAGGCAATTCTTTCAGGCCAAAGATAACGGCGTCCTCGGGCGCAGTTTCCCACGCCCATTCCGGCACGATTTCGGCCCCGGCGGCGCGGTAGCCGTCGATGGGGATCGCCCGTTGCGTGCTTTGCTCGACCGTGACGCGCAGGCCCGCCGCGATCAGTCTCGCGACGCCCTCGGGCGTGATGCCCACCCGTTGTTCGTTGGCGCGGCGTTCCGCGCGGACCCAAAGATGTGTCATGGCAGGCTCCTCAATAATAGGTGCGGAAGGGGGCGCGGTCGGGGTGGGCCAGATGGGGCACGCTGCCGTATTCGGCAACGTAGTAGCCACCGTGCAGGTGTTCGATCTGGTGCAGGGACGTGTTGCGGGTCTGCACAAGCAGCTTCATGTGGCCCGCGTGGGGCAGGTCCAGCACATGGCGCAGCACGATGGAAATGACGCCGGTCGAGGTGACGACAAGGCTGCGCCCGCCCTTTGCGGCAACATCCCCGAGGGCGTCAAGAATGCGTCCCTCGAACGCGGCATAGCTTTCTGGCACATCCGGCAACGCGTCGCGCCGCCAGTGGTCAAACACCTGATCCACGTGTTGGACAAAGCTTTCACCCGGTTCGGGGTGGGGGACGCCCGTCAGACGGTTTAGGGCATCGGCCAGCGCAAAATATCCCAGCTCGTTCCAGCGGGCGTCCACCTGCGCCTCGACCCCGATCCCATCGGCGGTTTCGCGGTGACGGCGCATGTCGCCGCGCACGATATGGTCGAAATGCGCTCCCGTGTCACGCAGGTGGTCGCCCAGCCAGCGGGCTTGTTTGTGGCCCACTTCGGATAGGCGGTCATAGCCCGCCTCGTCCGTTGCGCCTGAATTTGCCTGCCCGTGCCGGACCAAGATGATCTCTGCCATGTCGCCTCCTATCTGCGTCATGCCGCAGACGATCGGAAATGCCAATGGCGGAAACCGCGCGCGGCGGGTCGCCCATGGGCCTCGTGTCCGCCAGATTAGTCGCTAGGCTCATGCCAACGACCGGGAGAGTATGATGATCCGATTCACTTTGGATGGTGCGCGAGTAGAGGTGCCCGAGGGCACAACGATCTGGGAAGCGGCCCATGGGCGCGGCCTTGTGATCCCGCATCTGTGTCACAAACCCCAGCCCGGTTATCGCCCCGATGGCAACTGTCGGGCTTGCATGGTCGAGATTGAGGGAGAGCGGACCTTGGCCGCGTCCTGCATCCGCGAACCCGCCGAGGGAATGGTGGTCCACACCGATACCGAACGTGCGACAAAGGCCCGAGCCATGGTGGTCGAGATGCTGGTGGCCGACCAGCCTGACCGCGACGTGGCCCATGATAAGTCCGCGCATCTGTGGGATATTGCAGACCTGAATGGCGTGACCGAAAGCCGCTTTCCCAAGCTGGAAGACGGTCGCATTCCCCTGCTGGACGACAGCCATGTGGCCATGTCCGTGAACCTGGATGCCTGCATTCAGTGCGGGTTGTGCGTACGTGCCTGCCGCGAGGTTCAGGTCAACGACGTGATCGGCATGGCCGGGCGCGGGGCGGACAGCTATCCGACCTTCGACTTTGCCGACCCGATGGGCGACAGCACCTGTGTGGCCTGTGGCGAATGTGTGCAGGCTTGCCCTACCGGTGCGCTGATGCCCTCTACGGTCGTGGACGCGGATCAGGTGGGCGACCGGGCGGACTACGACGACGAGGTTGAGAGCGTCTGTGCATTCTGCGGTGTCGGATGTCAGATCTCCATCAAGGTCAAAGATGGTAAGGTAAAGTACGTCGAGGGCATCAATGGCCCGGCCAACGAGGGCCGTTTGTGCGTCAAAGGCCGGTTTGGCTTTGACTACATCCACCACAACCACCGCCTGACCAAACCCCTGATCCGCCGCGACGATGCGCCCGCCAAGGGGCTGAACGTGGACCCCGGCAACCTGCTGACCCATTTTCGCGAGGCAACCTGGGACGAGGCACTGGACGCCGCGGCTCGGGGCCTAAAGGGCCGCGGGCGCGAAGTTGCCGGTTTCGGATCTGCCAAATGCACCAACGAAGAAGCCTATTTGTTTCAGAAATTTATCCGCCAAGGGTTCGGCCACAACAATGTCGACCATTGTACCCGGCTATGTCATGCCTCCTCCGTTTCGGCCCTGTTGGAAAACGTGGGTTCCGGCGCTGTGACGGCGACCTTCAATGAGATTGAAAACGCTGATGTGGCCATCGTCATCGGGGCCAACCCCATCGAAAACCATCCTGTCGCCGCGACCTACTTCAAACAATTCACCAAGCGCGGCGGCAAGTTGATCGTCATGGACCCCCGCGGTCAGGCCCTGAAACGCTTTGCCACCCACATGCTGCAATTCCGTCCCGGCGCCGATGTCAGCATGTTGAACGCGATCATGCACACGATTGTTGAAGAAAACCTTTACGACCAGCAATACATCGACGCCTACACAGAAAACTGGGAGGCCGAGAAGGAACACCTGGCCGCTTTCACCCCCGAAAAGATGAGCGAAATCTGTGGGATAAGCGCGGAAGAACTGCGCGCCGTGGCCCGGACCTTTGCCGGTGCGAAGGCCGCGATGATTTTCTGGGGCATGGGTGTCAGCCAGCACATCCATGGCACGGACAACTCGCGGTGCCTGATTTCTCTTGCGCTGATGACGGGGCAGGTGGGGCGACCGGGGTCTGGCCTGCACCCCTTGCGGGGTCAGAACAACGTGCAGGGCGCTTCGGATGCCGGTTTGATCCCGATGTTCTTGCCTGATTATCAGACGGTTACCGATGATGGGGTGCGGTCTGCGTTTACGGATGTCTGGGGGTCCGGGGATTTCAGTGCGGAAAAGGGGCTGACGGTCACGGAAATCATGGACGATGTGCACGCGGGCAACATCAAGGCGATGTATATCCTTGGCGAAAACCCGGCCATGTCGGACCCGGATGTGGATCATGCGCGAGACGCTCTGGCGATGTTGGATCACTTGGTCGTGCAAGACATTTTCCTGACCGAAACGGCGAATTACGCCGATGTGATCCTTCCTGCCAGCGCGCTGTACGAAAAGTCCGGCACGGTCAGCAACACAAACCGGCAGGTGCAGATGGTGCGTCCCGCCGTGACCCCTCCGGGGGAGGCGCGGCAGGACTGGTGGATCGAGACGGAGTTGGCCAAGCGCTGCGGCTTGGACTGGACCTACGCCGATCCGTCCGAAGTGTTTGCCGAGATGGCTATCAACATGAAATCGCTGAATAACATCACTTGGGAGCGGCTGGAGCGGGAGGCAGTGACCTACCCCAGCCTGTCACCCACGGACCCCGGTCAGGCGGTCGTTTTCGGTGACGGTTTCCCCCGCCCCGAGGGGCGCGCGCGGTTCACGCCTGCGGATGTGATCGCCCCGGACGAGACGCCAGACGCGGATTACCCGATGATCCTGACCACGGGGCGGCAGTTGGAGCATTGGCACACCGGGTCCATGACGCGGCGCGCGACGGTGCTGGATGGGCTGGAGCCGGAGGCGAATTGTTCGTTGCATCCCTCTACGTTGCGGAAATTAAACGTAAACCCGGGCGGCATGGTGCGATTGTCGACACGGCGGGGCACGGTAGAATTGCTGGCCCGCGCGGACCGCGCGGTGGCCCCGGACATGGTGTTTTTGCCCTTTGCCTACGTCGAGGCGGCGGCGAACCTGCTCACCAACTCTGCCATCGACCCCTACGGCAAAATCCCCGAGTTCAAATTCTGCGCGGTGAAGGTGGAGAACCCAGAGGCCCAAATCGCCGCCGAATAGGGGGTGTCACCCGGCGTGCACCCCCTGTGCACCCCCGTGCATACGAGGGAGGGGGTGAAACTGCGCTGGTATCTCTGCTAGTTCTGGCAGTAGTCTTGACCGATGAGGATGAGTAAGTTCTACGCCTACATCGATGAAGCTGGAGGCGAGGGCTTCGGAAAGCTCAAGACTGCACGTTGTGGAGGGCAGTCTCGATGGTTCGCATTGGGTGCGGTGTTGGTATCCGACCAGAATGATATCAACCTACCTCGATGGCGTGACGAAGCGCTCCAGCTTTTTAAACACAAAAAGCATGATATCCATTTTAACAAGCTGAAGCATGAACAAAAAGTCGCTCTGTCTAGGCTGTTGTGTCGAAAGCCCTTCGGCGTTGCCACTGTATGTTCTGATAAAGTTGAAATCACCAACCTGAGACCGACGCTGTACGCAAAGTACAAAGAAAAAGGGCATCTCTATAACTACCTTACTCGATTTCTTCTGGAGAGGCTGACCTCCGCATGCGCTGCGAAGGCCCGATTGGATGGTACCCAAGCTCAACTGGAGGTAACATTTTCGAGGCGAGCAGGAACGGATTATGCGGTCATGCGTGACTACCTGTTCCTTATGCGCGATGGCAGAGAAAAGTTGCAGCCGACCCGCTCTATAGATTGGTCAGTTTTGAATCCTGAGGACATCAAGGTTGAAAACCACAGTAAGCGAGCAGGCCTTCAGTTAGCTGATGTAGTGACCAGCGCAACTTATGCTGCTCTGGAACCGAATCTTTATGGCGACGTCGAAACTAGGTATGCAAGAGCGCTGGCAAAGCGATTTTTGAGTGAGACGAAAACTATCTCAAATTGTGGACTTACAATAGTCCCTAAGTCGTCGTCTTTTAAGGACATACCTAACCAGCTATTGATTGATTTGGAAAAAGCTGCGGGCTCCCGGAGTCCTGATCCACGTCGCTAAGAACGCTGCTGCCCAATAGGCCACCCGAACTAAGCCCGGCGCATGCCCGCTCTCACACCATAGGACTTTTCAATTAAAAAGTCCATAAGGATGTGGTTGCTGAGCTATCGGCAAAATAGGCCACCCCCATCGGAGCGGCCTTTGGTCTGTCAACAGTCTGAGCGCCTACATCAACTCCCGCACGTCCGTCAGTTTGCCGGTGATGGCTGCCGCTGCCGCCATGCCGGGGGACATGAGGTGGGTGCGGCCGCCTCGGCCTTGGCGACCTTCGAAGTTGCGGTTGGACGTGGCGGCACAGCGTTCGCCGGGTTTCAGCTGATCGGGGTTCATCGCAAGGCACATGGAGCAGCCCGCGAGGCGCCATTCGAAACCGGCCTCTTTGAAGATGTCGGCGAGGCCTTCTTCTTCGGCTTGGGCGCGGACGAGGCCGGAGCCGGGGACGACCATCGCGCGGATGCCGTCCTTTTTCTTCTTGCCCTTCAGGATTGCGGCGGCGGCGCGCAAGTCTTCGATACGGCCGTTGGTGCAGGACCCGATAAAGACCGTGTCGATCTCCACCTCCGACAGGGGCGTGCCGGGCTCCAGCCCCATGTAGGCGAGGGACCGGGCGGCGGCGTCGACCTTGCCGCCGGTGAAATCACCGGGTGCGGGGACGGTGGCGGTGATGGGCAGCACATCTTCGGGCGAGGTGCCCCAAGTGACCACGGGGGCGATGTCTTCGCCCTTGATCGTGATGACCTCGTCCCAATGGGCGTCGTCGTCGGAATACAGGGTTTTCCACCACGCCACGGCGGCCTCCCACTGGGCGCCCTTGGGGGCGTGGGGGCGGCCTTGGCAGTATGCGAAGGTCTTCTCGTCCGGCGCGATGATGCCTGCGCGTGCGCCGCCTTCGATGGCCATGTTGCAGACAGTCATGCGCCCTTCCATGGACAGGTCGCGGATCGCCTCGCCACAGTATTCGATGACATAGCCGGTACCACCAGCGGTCCCAGTGCGCCCGATGACGGACAGGGTGATGTCTTTGGCGGTGACACCGGGGGCAAGCTTGCCGGTGATCTCGACCTTCATGTTTTTAGATTTCTTCTGGATCAGGGTCTGGGTGGCCAGCACATGCTCTACCTCGGAGGTGCCGATGCCGTGAGCCAAGGCCCCGAAGGCCCCGTGGGTCGCGGTGTGGCTGTCGCCGCACACAACGGTCATGCCGGGCAGGGTCCAGCCCTGTTCGGGGCCGACGATGTGCACGATTCCTTGGCGGACGTCGGACACGGGGTAGTAGTGGATGCCGAAATCCTTGGCGTTCTTGTCCAGCGCCGCCACCTGAATAGCCGAATCCTCGGTCATGTTGGCGGGGTCCTCGCGGCCCGGAGTTGTGGGCACATTGTGGTCCGGTACGGCGATGGTCTTGTCAGGCGCACGAACAGAGCGTCCTGTCATGCGCAGACCCTCGAAGGCTTGCGGGCTGGTGACTTCGTGCACCAGATGTCGGTCGATATACAGCAACGTCGTGCCGTCCTCGGCCTCATGTGCCACGTGGGCGTCCCAGATTTTGTCGTAGAGCGTTTTGCCGGCCATGGTGTGGTCCTCGGTCTGAATAAGGGGAAGGGTGGGTGCGGCGCTAGGATAGGCGCGCAGTCACCCCAAACGCCCGGCCAAAGAAGCGCCAAGGCAGGAACGCGTGGTCCGATATGTCGTAGATGCGTTGCATTGGGCACCGTTTACCCGGGCCGCGCGTGGGTCGCAAGATGCGCGTGCATGTGGCGGCGGGCTATGGCACGTTGCGTCCATGGAAGAAATCGAAACTGCGGACGAGGCGGCCCAGGCCGAGGTGCCCCCAGAGGCGTTGGATGAGGTGATTGACGTGGGCCAGGCCCTGCTGGGTCAGGTCGATAGTCTTTTGAATCTGCTGTGGCGACCCTGGAGCCTTTATCAACTGGTGATCCTTGTGGCCGTATTCATTGCGGCCCACCTGCTGCGCACAGGGTTCGGCCCCCGGCTGCGGGCGTGGATGGCGGCGCGCGAAGGCTGGCCCACGTGGCGGATGCGGGTGCTGGTGGTGGTGCACCGGCGGCTGCGTCACATCTTTTTCGTGGCGCTGCTGTGGGCGGTGGTCTTGTTCATGCGGGAGTATACGTGGCCTTCGCGGTCCTATTTTCTGGGCATCGCGGCGACCCTGACGACGGCGTGGCTGGTGGTGGCCTTTGCCTCGCGCCTTGTGCGGTCGGCCCTGCTGCGCCAAGCGGTGCGCTATGGCGCGCTGATTTACGTGACCCTGTACATCCTTGGCATCACCGAAGAGGTCGCCCGCGTTCTGGACGCCGCCGCGCTGGAATTCGGTGCAGTGCGCATTTCGGCGCTTTTGGTGGTGCAGGCGGTGGTCGTGCTGGGCTGTCTGCTGGCGCTGGCGCGGTTTATCACGGTCACGACCAGCCAAAGGGTGCAGCGGAATGAGGACATCAGCCCGTCCATGCGCGTGCTGATCGTCAAACTGGTTCAGGTCGGTTTCTACGCCGCCGCCTTCTACATTGGGGTGCGGGCGCTTGGGATTGACCTGACAGGGCTGGCGGTTCTGTCGGGGGCCATCGGGGTCGGGCTGGGGTTCGGCCTGCAAAAGGTGGTATCGAACCTTGTGTCCGGGGTCATCATCCTGCTGGACAAGTCGATCAAGCCCGGGGACGTGATTTCGCTGGGCGAGACTTTTGGTTGGATCCAGACCTTGGGCGCGCGCTATGCCAGTGTGGTCACCCGCGACGGCAAGGAATACCTGATCCCGAACGAGGATCTGATCACGGGCCAAGTCGTCAACTGGTCCCACTCAAACGAATTCGTGCGCCTCGATATCCATTTCGGCACCGCTTACGACAATGACCCGCATCTGGTGCGGCGCTTGGCGATCGAGGCTGCGGCCGGTGTCCCGCGCGTTCTGTCCGACAAGGCCCCCGTCTGCCACGTGGTTGGCTTTGGCGACAGCAGCGTGGACTACATCCTGCGGTTCTGGATAAAGGACCCCACAGGCGGGCTGACCAACATTCGTGGCGCAGTGTTTCTGGCCCTGTGGGATACGTTCAAGGCCAACGACATCTCGATCCCCTTCCCGCAGCGCGAGGTGCGGATGCTGGGTCAGTCCTCCACCGATTCCAGCAAATCCCCCGGCTGACACTCCAGCGCACGGCATAGGGCGGACAGGGTCTCGAACCGTATGCCCTTGACCTTGCCCGATTTCAGCAGGCTCAGGTTCTGTTCAGTGATGCCGATTTCTGCGGCCAAGTCCCGGCCCTTGCGCTTGCGCAGGGCCATCATCACGTCGAGGCGGACAATGATCGCCATTACACAAAGGCCTCGTTTTCGGCCTGCGCTGCAGCGGCTTGTCCCATGACCCAACCTATCAACAGCATCAGCCCCCCGGCCAACAGCAGGCCGACCTCCCCTTGGGACAGGGCCACGGTAAAGGCCCGTTGCCCCGGTGGGTTGGCGGCGGTCAGGGCAAGGACGTTGAGGGTATAGCCCACGATACCCCAAACGCCAGCGGCGATCAGTCCCTGCGCAATGCGGATGATATGGTGCGCGCACCGGGGGCTTAGGGTTTCGGCCCGGGCGTAGCAGGCGAACAGGCCGCGCATGTGCCACAGGATCGACAGGGCCAAGGCAACGCTGATCGTCAGCACGGTATAATGAACCGCGATGGCCCACGGCGCGAGGGGCAGTGTCATCTGCACCCCCGCGAAAGCCTGCGGGATCTGTTCTGGCGCGAGGTGGCCGTAAACAGCGCTCAGGCCAATGGCCAGCGGCAACGCCATCAGACAGGCGTTGGTGGCCCACCAAAGGCCCGTTGCGACGCGGGTGACACGGGTCATGGTCATGCGGTTTCCTTTCAAATCGTGTTTAATTAATGTAAAACAATAAAAAATGATTCGAACAAGGTGAGAATGATGCGATACATACTCGTGCCCCTGCTTTGTGCAGGCTGCGCTTCGGTCAATCCGGTCACTGCGTGGCAAGTCTCTCGACTGGATCCCCTGACAGCGGACCCGGCGGATTTTGCCGTGCGCGTGGCCGTACCTGCGGGGGGCACTTGATCGAAGGAAGCGCCTATCTCGACCTCAACGCCACACGCGACGATCCGCCTGCGGTGTCCAACGCACGGTACATTTTGGCCAGTGAGGGTCAAAACTGGGCCATAGCCGCCGACGATTGGCCCCGGATGCGCGCGCAACAGGCCCAAGTGCGCGGGTGGAAAGAGGACGGCTCAGGCTCAGGCAGTATCAGCGTGAAGGTCGACCTTTGTGCCACCGATCAAGGCCCCGCCCCAGACTCGACCTTTGGCATTGATCTGCAAATCGAGGCGGGCGGCGCATTTTTGCCGTTGATTCAAAATGCCCCCCTGTCGTCGCTGGGTGTCGATGCCTTCCCACCGTGTGACGCCGTGGCAGGCTAGGGTGCGGCTTCGCTGCTCCGGGTGCGCCTGCCCGCGCTACGCGTCCAGCATGTGGTTGCGTTGCGCTGTGGGGGCTGGACTCTTGGGGCGCAGGCCCCCATACGGCGCGCTGATTGTTGTCCGGCGGCCCATATGGTGCTATGTCTGGGCAGACCCGGCGCCGGGGTGTGGACAGGCGCGCATATCAGGAGGGATCGACCCTGTCTGGACACATGTCCGCCGCCGACGCTTCGGCCGCAACACCCGCAAACACCAAGCCCAGCGTGGACACCCTGCTGGCCGCTGTTCTTGAAAGCCTGGACGCCGACAAGGCCGAGGATGTCGTTCAGATTGATCTGCGCGGCAAGTCCTCGATCGCCGATCACATGGTGGTGTGCTCTGGCCGGTCGTCCCGGCAAGTGGGCGCGATCTCCGAAAAACTGGCTGACAAGCTGAAGTCCGAGCTGCGGGTCAAGACCAAGCTGGAGGGCAAGGGCGCAGGCGACTGGGTTCTGGTGGATGCGGGCGATATCATCGTGCATGTCTTCCGCCCCGAAGTGCGCGAGTTCTACCAGCTCGAAAAGATGTGGCTGGACCCATCTGACCTGCCAGAGCCACCCAAGTCCGACCCACCCACGGCCGAAAACTCCTGACATGCGCGTCCACCTCGTTGTGGTGGGCCGGTTGCGTAAAGGGCCTGAAAAGGCCCTGATCGACGACTACCTTGACCGCTTTGGCAAAACCGGGAGGGCTTTGGGCCTTGGCCCGGTGTCAGTTTATGAGGTCGAAGCGAAAAAGGGCGGTATGGGGGCAGAGGCAGAGGCCCTGCGCGCCCGCATCCCCAAGGGGGCTGCGATGTGCGCTCTGGACGAACGGGGCGAGGTTATGACCAGCCCCACCTTCGCGGACAAACTGGGCGCTTGGCGCGATCAAGGGCGGGGCGATGTGGCATTCGTCATTGGCGGTGCGGATGGGATTGACCCCGGTCTGCGGGCCGAGGCGGATCAGCTTTTGTCTTTTGGGCAGATGGTCTGGCCCCATATGCTGGCGCGCGTGATGTTGGCCGAACAACTCTACCGCGCAGCCTCGATCCTTGCGGGCAGCCCCTACCACCGGGTCTGAAAGGCCACGCCTGACCAAAATGCGCGGCTGCGCCGCACGGGATTATTTTGGGTGGGGGCGCTGCCCCTCGCGTCTGTGACGCGCCCCCGAGGGTTTTTTGGCCCAAAGAAGCGGGGCGATGTGTCCGCAAGAACCCCGCGTTCCTTTTACGGGACACCCCCTGACTTCATTGGGTTCCAAATACCCCAATCCCCTGTTTGCCAAGGGCTGTGCCCCAAACAGCGCCGCACCCCGTAGGGCGGGACTTGTCCCGCCGCCCGGCTTGGGTCAGAACGGTGCCATGACCAAACCTGTAGTGCTTTGTATTCTCGACGGCTGGGGCATTTCTGACCGGCCCGAGACCTCCGCCCCCGATGTTGCCGCGACCCCAACCATGGATCGCCTTTTGTCCACGTGCCCAAGTGGCACCCTTGTGACCTACGGACCTGACGTGGGCCTGCCCAAGGGGCAGATGGGCAACTCCGAGGTGGGGCACATGAACATCGGCGCGGGGCGCGTTGTGGCCATGGATCTGGGCCAGATTGATCTGGCCATCGAAGAGGGGTCCTTTGCGACCGCCCCTGCCTTGCTGGACTGGTGCGCCAAGTTGAAGGAAACGGGCGGGACGGCCCATCTGATCGGCGTCATCTCGGACGGCGGGGTCCATGGGCATATCGAGCATGTTTTGGCGGCCTGTCACGCGGTCACGGCCCAAGGGGTTCCGGTGCAGTTGCATGCTATCACGGACGGCCGCGATGTGGCGCCGAAATCGGCGCTTGGCTTCTTTGAGACGTTGATGGACCGCTTGCCCGACGGGGCCACTGTAGGCAGTGTCACCGGGCGTTATTGGGCCATGGACCGCGACACGCGGTGGGACCGGGTGCAGCGCGCCTATGATGCGATGGTGCTGGGGCAGGGGGCTATGGCAGACACGCCTGCGGCCGCAATCCAGCAAAGCTACGCCTCGGATGCGGCGGATGAGTTCATTGCCCCGACTGTTCTACCCGGCCACCGGCCCATGGCGGACGGGGACGGGGTCTTATGCCTGAACTTCCGCGCTGACCGCGCGCGCGAGATTCTGTCGGCGCTGGCGGACCCCGCCTTTGATGGGTTCGCGCGGGACAGGCTGGACCTGCATATGCTGGGGATGGTGGATTATTCCGCCGCCCACAACGCCTTCATGTCCACGGTCTATCCCAAGCGGCAGGTGGAAAACACGCTCGGCGCTTGGGTCGCAAAACAGGGGCTGACCCAGTTTCATCTGGCCGAGACGGAAAAATACCCGCATGTCACCTTTTTTCTGAACGGCGGCAAAGAGGCGGCGGAGCCCGGCGAGGATCGGTTCATGCCCAGATCTCCCGCCGTGGCCACCTATGACTTGCAGCCAGAGATGTCGGCGGGCGAGGTGACAGATCACTTCGTGGCGGCCATCGAGGCGGGCTATGACCTGATCGTGGTGAATTACGCCAACCCCGACATGGTCGGGCACACCGGCGATCTGGCGGCCGCTGCCAAGGCCTGCGAGGCGGTGGATGCGGGTCTGGGCCGCGCGCTGACCGCACTGGAAAAGACCGGCGGTGCCATGGTGGTCTGCGCCGATCACGGCAATTGTGAAACCATGGTGGACCCGGACACGGGCGGGCCGCACACGGCGCATACGTTGAACCCCGTCCCCGTGGTGGTCTGGGGTGCGCCGCCCGGTGCAAAGGTGCGCGACGGGCGGCTGGCGGACCTTGCGCCGACGGTGCTGGACCTGATGGGTATTGCCCCCCGCCCGAGATGACGGGGACGACCCTGCTGTCATGATCTGGCGCGCCGTCCTTTTATGCGTGGCCTTGGCCCTGCCTGCCGCAGCGCAGGATAGGTTGGGTGACGTGGACCGCACCGCCCGCAACGCGGCGCAAGCCCTGATCGACGCGGGCGATCTGCTGGAGGCGGCGACCCTGGCCTCCGACCGGGTAGCCGCGCTGACGCAGACCGTGCGTGCCTACGAGACCGGCCTCATGGCCCTGCGCAGCGGGATGCGGCAGGTCACCTTGCGTGAACGCAGCCTTGCCCAGACCTTCGACACCCGCCGTGACGAGATTGCGACCCTGCTGGGTGTGCTGTCCACCATGGAACAGGCCCCGGCCCCGTTGCTGTTGCTGCACCCCTCTGGCCCCATCGGGACCGCGCGGTCCGGTCAGATGATCGCAGAGATCACGCCGGCCTTGCGCGCCCGGGCCGAGGCGTTGCGCATTGATCTGGAAACTCTGGCCGATCTGCGTGCGCTACAGTCCAATGCGGTGGCGACCCTTGAACAGGGGCTTGCGGGGGTCCAGCAGGCGCGGATTGAACTGGGGGCCGCCCTCGCCGAACGCCGCGCGCTGCCACAGCGTTTCGTGAACGACGGGGCCGCCATGTCCGCCTTGATCCAGAACGCCGATACGCTGTCGGGGTTTGCGGACGGTCTGATGGATCTGCCTGCGGGGGACGCGCCCGAGGCGCGTGATCTGTCCGCGCTGCCCCTGCCCGTGGCGGGTCAGGTAATCCGACGATTTCAGGAACGTGACGCCGCTGGCGTCCGCCGCCCCGGCTGGGTGGTGGCCGCGCCGCAAGGGGCGCTGGTGTCCACGCCCGTGCGCGCCTCGGTCCGGTATGCCGGACCGCTGCTGGACTACGGAAAAGTGATCATCCTTGAACCCCAGCAGGGGGCGCTGATGGTTTTCGCGGGGCTGGCCGAGGTCTATGGTCAACCGGGTGACATCCTGCCCCTTGGGTCCCCGATTGGGATCATGGGCGGGGCGTTGCCCACGGTTGACGACTTTTTGACCGAAATGCAGGACGGTGCTGGCATCGGCCGGACGGAAACGCTTTATATAGAAGTAAGAGAGGCCGGAGGGCCAGTGGACCCATCCCAGTGGTTCGCGCAAAGCCAGAGGTAGGACGAGACCGATATGAAGAAATTTTTCATGGCCGCAGCGGCGGGCACCATTCTGGGCGCTGCCGCGACAATACAAATCGCAGGCCCCTTGCTGGCCCAAGAGGCCGAGCGTGAGGCGAATGTGTACCAACAGCTGGACCTGTTCGGGGTGATCTTTGAACGGATCCGCGAATTCTATGTCGAGGATGTGGACGAGGCGGAATTGATCGAGGCGGCGATCAACGGGATGCTGACCTCCCTTGATCCACATTCCAGCTATCTGCCGCCCTCAGCTTTCGAAGATATGCAAGTCGACACGCGCGGCCAGTTCGGTGGCCTTGGCATCGAGGTCACGCAGGAAGAGGGCTACGTCAAAGTCATCACGCCGATGGACGGCACCCCTGCGTTTGATGCGGGCGTCGAGGCGGGCGACTTCATCACCTCGGTGGATGGCGAGAACCTGTTGGGCCTGACCCTGCAAGAGGCGGTGGAGTTGATGCGCGGGCCCGTCGGCTCCACCATCAGCCTGACCATCATCCGCGAGGGGCTGGAAGAGCCGCTGGATCTGGAGGTCACCCGCGACGTGATCCGTCTGACTGCGGCCCGCGTGCGTACCGTGTCCGATACGATCGTGGTGCGCGCGACCACCTTCAACGACCAGACCGTGCCCAATGTGCAAGAGGGTCTGGCCCGCGAGATCGAGGCCGCTGGCGGACTTGAGAACGTGAACGGCATTGTGCTGGACCTGCGCAACAACCCCGGTGGTCTGCTGACGGCGGGTGTGCGTCTGGCGGATGCGTTCCTTGAACAGGGCGAGATCGTGTCCACCCGGTCCCGCGATGCGGGCGACGGGGAACGGTTCAACGCCACACCCGGCGATCTGGTGGACGGTCTGCCCATGGTGGTGCTGATCAACGGCGGCTCCGCCTCTGCCTCGGAGATTGTGGCGGGGGCCTTGCAGGATCACCGCCGTGCGGTCGTCGTAGGGACCAAGTCCTTTGGCAAAGGGTCAGTGCAATCGGTCATGCCGCTGCAGGGCAATGGGGCCATGCGCCTGACCACCTCGCGTTATTACACGCCGTCGGGTCGGTCGATCCAAGCGCTTGGCGTCTCTCCTGACATTGTTGTGCGCCAACCCCCACGCACGCCCGAGGTTGAAGGCGAGGAAGAGAACCAGCGTCCTCAGCGGTCCGAGGCCGGGCTGCGCGGCAGCCTGTCCAATGACAGCCTGTCCGAGGATGAACGCCGTCAGGCCGAAGAGGAGCAAGAGCGCGCCGAACAAGCCGCCGAGCTGCGCAACGAGGATTACCAGCTGGCCTATGCGGTCGATATCCTCAAAGGCCTGTCGGCCATCGACATCGCCGCGCAATGACCCCTGAACAGGTCGCGGCTCTGCCATATCGCCCCTGCGTCGGGCTGTGCCTGACGCGCGGGGGGCGGGTCTGGGCGGGCGAACGGATCGACACCCCCGGGGCATGGCAAATGCCCCAAGGGGGATTGATCCGGGCGAAACGCCCCAAGCGGCGGCCTTGCGCGAACTGACCGAGGAAACCAGTCTTGCGCCCGATGATGTGCACTTGGTCGGGGCAACGGCCGACTGGCTGACGTACGATCTGCCCGTTGAACGGGTGCCCACCATCTGGAAGGGCCGCTACCGGGGCCAGAAACAGATGTGGTTCCGGTGCGAAATGCTGGCCGATGACAGCGCCGTGAGTATCGACACGGACCACCCGGAGTTTGCCCGCTGGCAGTGGATGGCGGCCCCCGATCTGGTGGACGCCATCGTGCCATTCAAGCGGGATCTTTACCGCGCGGTTTTGGCAGAGTTCGATTTGCTATGAGGTGGCTGGCCCTGATCGCAGCCCTCGCACCGATGCAGGCACAGGCCCTGTCTTGCGCACAGCCATCCGTCAGGTCCAGCTTTGGATTTTTTGACCGGGCCGAGCAAACCTACGTCGTGTTCCACGGCGATATCGTTTTGCCCAAGGGCGCACGGATGCAGGCCGACCGTCCCGACCCACATGATCTGGATGCGATCAACAATCGACAAGGATACGAGGTGCGCGCGCAAATGGTCGGGCACCTTGCGTCCCGGGCAGGCTTCCAGACAGCGATTGAGGCGCCTGTGACGATTGCTGTTGGCTGCGCGGCGGCATGGTGCGGCAGCACGCCCTCGGGCGAGGTGCTTGCCTTTGTGGAGCGGGAAGACGATGGCGGCTATCGGCTGTCGGTGGGGCCGTGCCCCGGTGCGGTGTTTCGGCCCGATGAACAGACGTTGGACGCCGCCGTCCGGTGCATAAAAGGGCGCTGTCCGACGGATGGCCTCATCAGATAAGCCGAAGGGACTGCACCCGGGCTCCGGCCCGGTCCATGGCGCGCACCAACTCTTCGGTGATGCCCGGTTCCGACAGGGCGTGCCCTGCTTTGTCCACCATGCGCAGATTGCCCAAGGGCCAAGCCTTGGCCACCCGTTGCGCCGACAGAGGCGGGCAAATCATGTCGTAGCGGCCCTGTACGATCACGCCGGGAATATCCTCGATCCGGTGAATGTTGGCAAGGATCCAATCGTCCCGTTCCAGCCAGCCCTTGTTGATGAAGTAGTGGTTTTCGAGGCGTGAGAAGGCGCGTGCGTATTCCGCCGGGCTGTCCCCGGACACGCCCCCCATCGCCATGGACGCCAGCGCGTTTTCCCAAGATGCCCATGCCCGCGCATAGCGGGTTTCCACCATCAGGTCGCCGGAAAACAGGCGCTTGTGATAGGCGGCGATGAAATCGTCCTGCTCTGTCTCCGGGATCAGGGACTTGAAGCGCGCCCATTGGTCGGGCCAAAACTGTCCCGCCCCGCCGCCGTAGAACCAGTCCAACTCTCGCTGCATCATCAGAAACACGCCACGCAGGGCGATGTAGCCCACATGGGCAGGGTGGCTGATGGCGTAGATCAGGGCCAGCGTCGCCCCCCAACTGCCGCCGAAAACCGCCCAACGGTCAATGCCCAACTGGCTGCGGATCGTCTCGATATCGCCCACCAGATGCCACGTCGTGTTGGCGGTGGTGCTGGCGTGGGGGCGGGACCGGCCACAGCCACGCTGATCAAACAGGATGATGCGCCACACTGCCGGATCGAAATACCGCCGCATGGCCGGGCTGCACCCACCGCCCGGACCGCCATGCAGGATCACCACGGGTGCGCCGTTCGGGTTGCCGCATTGTTCTACATAGATGGTGTGGCCATCGCCCACTTCGATCATCCGCTGGTCAAACGGATCAAGGGGGGATACAGAAACGACTGTGCGCTCTTTTGGCTCGGGTTTCGGTCCATAATTGCCCTATATAGCCTTGCGAGGCGTTATGCCCATGTAATGAGCAGCAGAAGGGGAAGTCCATGACCACCAGTACCGTCGACGCACATGAAATCGAAAAATTCCAAGCCATGGCCGCCGAATGGTGGGACCCGAACGGCAAGTTCAAACCCCTGCACATGCTGAACCCTTGCCGGTTGGACTACATCACCAACCAGATCGCCATGGAGTTCGACCGCGACCTGACCCAGCCCACGCCGTTCAAGGGCCTGCGTATTTTTGACATTGGCTGCGGCGGTGGTCTGTTGTCCGAACCCATGGCGCGCCTTGGGGCGACCGTGGTGGGGGTGGACGCCGCCGCGCGGAACATCCCCGTGGCACAGGCCCATGCGGAACAATCGGGCCTGGAGATCGACTATCGCCACACCACCGCCGAGGATGTGGCCGCCAGTGACGAGGAGCGTTTCGACGTGGTCCTGAACATGGAAGTGGTGGAGCACGTGGCCGATCCGCAAGGCTTTCTAGTCGCTTGCCAGCAGTTGCTGAAACCCGGTGGGCTGATGGTATGTTCGACCCTGAACCGTAACCCCAAGTCCTTTGTCATGGGGATCATCGGGGCGGAGTATGTCATGCGCTGGTTGCCAAAGGGCACCCATGATTGGCGCAAGTTCATCACGCCGGACGAGCTGTTCGAGTTGATCCGGGGCGCAGGGTTGGAGCCGGTGGACCGCAAGGGGTTCCAGTTCAATCCGATCACCTGGGGGTGGAAGATCTCGGACCGCGATCTGTCCGTGAATTATGTCACCGCCAGCACGAAACCCGCCTAGGATTTTGCAAAGCGCTGGCGCACGGCGCGCAGGACAGGCACTGCAGAGCGGACCTTTTCCTTGCCGATCTCGTCCACAGCGTCGGCCATTATGGGCATGATCGCTGCCAGCGCGCTGTCGCGGGCTGCGACGCCTGCGGTGCTGATGGCCACCAGCTTGCGTCGGGCGTCGTCCCAATCTGGGCGGATGTGGATGTGGCCCGCGGCCTCCAACTTGTTCAGGGTGTTGGTCATCGCCCCGCGCGTGACGTGAAACGTCTGGGCCAGTTGGGCGGGCGTGCGTTCCTCGCGCGTCTGTGCAAGGTGGTTCAGGACGGCAAAATGGCTCAACTCCATCCCCTTGGGCAGCATTTTGGTCAGGCGGTTGCGCACAAGTTGTTCGCCCATCAACATCTCGGAAAATAGGGCAATCGTCAGGGGGTCGGGGGTCATTTCACGGGCCTTGGTAGCGGGCGGTACTGGTCAAAGAGGGTACCCGCGTGCGGGCATCCGCCACGTCGTCCGGGTCGATATCTACCACATAGACCCCGGGGTTAACCTTTGCGTCAAGGCGCACATCGCCCCATGGGCCGATCACCATGGAATGGCCATGGGTGCTGCGTTGGCGGCCACGTGTGGTGGAGTGGGTGCCGGTTTGTGCCGGTGCAATGATAAAGCTGCCGGTCTCGATGGCGCGGGCGCGCAGCAGGCTTTCCCAATGGTCCGCTCCCGTGACCGGAGAGAATGCGGAGGGCACAGTGATGATCCCGGCCCCCGCCTGCGCCAGATCGCGGTAAAGGTGTGGGAACCGCAGGTCGTAGCAAATTGTCAGACCCACTTTACCCCAAGGCGTGTCTGCCGTCACGGCGCGGTCCCCGGGGCGATAACCGTCGCTTTCGCGGTAGGTCTCGGTTGCGCTGACGGCAACGTCGAACATGTGGATCTTGTCATAGCGGGCCGTGATCTCGCCCCAAGGATCAATCAGGTAGGATCGGTTGGCAAAGCGTCCATCCGGGTCGTCGGTCTTGATCGCCAGCGACCCGATCAGGACCCATACACCGTGTTTCGCGGCGGCCTCTTGCAGGGCAGGCAGGGTCTTGTCGTGGGCCTCCAGCTCCAGCACCTCCGTTTGGCGGGTGCGGCTGGCCGAGATGCAGTTTGTCACCTCGGGCGTCAGGACCCACTCTGCCCCCTCTGCCACCGCCGTGTCCACGGCGGCCAGTGTCGCCGTCAGGTTCGCCGCCGGATCATCGGACGCCGTGCACTGGATCAGCCCCGCACGCATCAGCCCGCCAGCAGGGGGTCAAGCTTGCCAGCACGCTCCAAGGCGAACAGATCATCGCAGCCGCCGACGTGGGTTGTACCGATGTAGATTTGCGGCACCGTGTGGCGGCCCGTGCGCTGCATCATCGCTTGCTTCAGGCTGGCGTCCCGGCTGACGTCGATCTCGGTAAAGGCCACGTCCTTTTGGGTCAGCAGGCGCTTGGCCGCGTGGCAAAAGCCGCACAGGGGCGAGGTGTAGATTTCAACGGTTTGCATATGGGGCCACCTTTCGTGTGTTGGCCTTATATAGCCCCCTCGCGGTGGGGTGCAACGCGGGCCACAACGCGCACCTCGACCCGGTCCGCCCCTGCCTGCCAGACTTGCGCGGCGCAGGCGCGCAGGGTCGCGCCCGTGGTGTAGACATCATCGACCAGGACAACCTGCGCCCCGCAGAGCGCGTCGGCTTGGCCCAGTGTGATGGCGTCTGCCAGCAACGCGTCCCGCTGGGCGAGGGACTTGCCGCGCAGCATGGGTGTGGGTTTTGGGCGGCGCAGGGCGTCGGGCAGATAGGTCGCGCCTGTCTGTTCCGCCAAGGCCTGCGCGACAAGGGCGGCCTGGTTGTACCGCCGCCTGACCCGCCTGCGCCAATGCAGCGGCACGGGTACAATGCAGGTGCGCCTGTCCCAGCCGTCCGTGCCCTTGCGCGCAATGAACCGGGCCAAGTGGGGGGCAAGCTCCGTCCGGTCCCCGTGTTTCAGGCCCAGCACCAGATGCCGCGCTTTGCCGTCGTACAGGAAAGGCGCTGCGGCCCGATCCCATGGCGGCGGTGTCCGCAGGCAGATATCGCAAAAGGAGTCGTGGCCGTCATCGGCCCCCGGCAAGGGCAGGGCGCAGCCAATACATTGGGGACCCAGCACCACGGGCGTATCCTTGCGGCAGTCGGGGCAGAGGCCTCCGTCCTCCATCATACGCGCCTCGCACCCCATGCAAGTGGGCGGAAAGAGTAGGCCAAGCATGGTTTGCAAACCCATCGGTTTCTCCTATCTAGCGGGCCATGAGTGATGCACCCGCCCTGACCGACCGCCATGCCCTGGCCTTGCACCGCGCCCGCGCAGGGGGCGAAGGAGCGTGGTTCCTGCACGACGAGGCGATCTTTGAGGTCCAAGAGAGACTCATCGACGTTAACAGAACGTTTACGGACATTGCGATTGTGACAGGCGCGCCCGGTATCTGGGGCGCGGCCTTTCCCGGGGCGAAGGTGGTGCCTGATGACGAAACGCTGGATCTGGCCGAGGCGTCGCATGATCTGGTGATCCACGCTATGTGCCTGCATTGGGCGGACGACCCCGTGGGCCAGATCATCCAATGCCGCCGCGCCCTGCGCCCCGACGGGCTGTTCCTGTCGGTGTCCTTCGGCGGGCAAACCCTGCACGAGTTGCGCACAGCCCTTGCCGAGGCGGAGGCGGCGGAGCTGGGCGGTCTGTCCCCCCGCGTGGCCCCCATGGGCGAGATCCGCGATCTGGGCGGTCTGTTGCAGCGGGCAGGGCTGGCCCTGCCGGTTGCGGATATCGACAGCCGGACGGTCAGCTACCGCGATCTGCTGCACCTTGCACGCGATTTGCGCGCCATGGGGGAAACAAATGCGCTGGCCTCCCGCCATCGCCGCACGCCGCCCCGTGGTCTTTTCGCCCGCGCGGCCCATATCTATAGCCAAGCCTTCCCGGCAGGGGAGGGGCGCATCGCCGCCACGTTCGAGTTTCAGTTCCTGACGGGCTGGGCCCCCTCTGCCGATCAACCCAAACCGCTGCGCCCCGGGTCCGCCCAGACGCGGCTGGCCGATGCCCTTGGCACGGTCGAGTTCGATAAAAATGCCAAACCATTGGCGGAGTGAGATGATGAAAGACAGTGCCCTGCCCATGACCGACGTGACGCCCTTGCCCCACGCCCCCAGCGATCACCCAAAGGTGCGTATGGGTAAAGTAGGCATTCTGCTGGCCAACCTCGGAACGCCGGATCACTACACGTATTGGCCCATGCGCAGGTATCTGAACGAGTTTTTGTCGGACCGTCGCGTGATCGACTACTCGCCTTTCATCTGGCAGCCCCTGTTACAGTTGATCATCCTGACAAAGCGGCCCTTTAGCTCTGGCGCGGCGTACAAGTCGATCTGGAACGAGGACAAGGGCGAAAGCCCTCTGGCTACGATCACCAAGGCCCAGACCGCCGCCATGGCGCGCCGCATGGCCGAGCAGTTCGGTGACCAAGTGGTCGTGGATTACTGCATGCGCTACGGGAACCCGTCCACCAAGTCAAAGGTGGATCAGATGCTGGCGGCGGGCTGCGACCGGATCCTGTTCTTCCCGCTGTATCCGCACTACGCCGGTGCGACCTCCGCCACGGCGAACGATCAGTTTTTTCGCGCGCTGATGACGCCCAAGTGGCAACCGTCCGTACGCACGGTGCCTGCCTACTACGAAGAGCCCGATTATATCGACGCCCTCGCCAAGTCGGTCGAGACCGCCTATGCGAACATCGAAAACCGCCCTGACATTTTGGTGTGTTCCTACCACGGGGTGCCCAAGCGTTACCTGATGGAGGGCGATCCGTACCATTGCCAGTGCCAAAAAACGACCCGTTTGCTCAAGGAACGGCTCGGCTGGGACGACACCCAGATCATGACCACCTTCCAGTCCAAGTTCGGACCGGAGGAGTGGTTGAAGCCCTACACCGTCGAGGAAGTTGCGCGCCAAGCCGAGGCGGGCAACAAAAAGATCGCCGTGATCGCCCCTGCGTTCAGCGCCGATTGCATCGAAACGCTGGAAGAGATCAACGAAGAGATCAAGGAAAGCTTTGAAGAAGCAGGCGGCGAAGAGTTCACCTACATACCTTGCCTGAACGACGACGACGCGCATATGGATGCGCTGGCGCGGATCGTGACGGACAACCTGAAAGGTTGGTTGGACTAGCCAGCCGCCTAGGCTGGCTGCGGGGTTGCTGCGGTTATTTGATCGGGTGCCCCGTCACAACCTGACCATCCACCATGACTTGGATCATCTTGTTTGGCAGGTCTTTGACGAATAGGCCCTGAACGGACACAAATTTACTGATCGAGATGGTGCGGATCATGTGCATTCCCCCAAATTGCATGATTCCCTTGACGTAACGTAAGATATCGCCCGACAAAGGCCAATCAGCCCGCACTGTTTTTTTGTGCGCTGCTGCGGAACGATGAACGACGAACGCCTAATTTTTAGTTAATCGACGAATTCCGCTCTATACCCAGTCGCGGATCATGGGGATCAAGGGCAGGTCCGCAGCGGGCATGGGGTAGTCTCGCAGCTCCTTGGCATAGACCCATTTCAGCGACTGCCCCTCGCGCGATTGGGGGGTGCCGTCCCATTTGCGGCAGGCGAACAGGGGCATCAGAAGGTGGAAACTGTCATAGGTGTGGGATGCAAAGGTCAGCGGAGCCAGACAGCTGGACCATGTGTCGATGCCCAACTCCTCTTGCAACTCACGGATCAAGGCGGCCTCGGGGGTTTCGCCTGGTTCGACCTTGCCGCCCGGAAATTCCCACAGGCCCGCCATGGACTTCCCCTCTGGCCGTTGGGCCAGAAGGATGCGGTTGTCGCGGTCAATCAGGCACACGGCCGAGACGAGCACGGTTTTCATGACCGGTAGTCCGCGTTGATTTCGACATAGCGGTATGTCAGATCGCAGGTCCACATAGTGGCCGCGCCCTCGCCCAGACCCAAGTCTACAGACAGGGTGATACGGTCGTTTTTCATGTAAAGCGCGCCTGCCTCTTCGGTGTAGGTCTCGGCCACCCAGCCCTTTTCAGCCACAAGCACATCTCCGAAATGGATGGTGATGCGGTCGCGGTCAGCCTCGGCCCCCGCCTTGCCGATGGCCATGACGATGCGGCCCCAGTTGGGATCCTCGCCCGCGATGGCGGTTTTCACCAGTGGCGAGTTTGCGATGGCGCTGGCCACCTTGCGCGCGTCCGCTGGGCCCGCCGCTCCGGTCACGTCCACGCGCACCAGTTTGGTCGCACCCTCGCCATCCGCGACGACCTGCAGGGCGAGGTCCTGCATCACGTCCCGCAGCCCCGCCTTGAACGCCTGCGCTGCCCCGGTGCGCGTGCTGTCGATCAGGGCGTTGCCGGCGCGACCCGTCGCGGCCAGCATCAGAGTATCCGAGGTGGAGGTGTCGCTGTCCACGGTGATGGCGTTAAAGGTGCCCTCGTTCAGGTCCGACAGCATGGCCTGCAGGGTGTCCTGGGTGATGGCGGCGTCCGTGAAGATGTAGACCAGCATCGTCGCCATGTCGGGCGCGATCATGCCTGACCCTTTGGCGAACCCGGCGATGCGCACGGGCGTACCATCAAGGTCAACGGTGACGGTCGCCCCCTTGGCAAATGTGTCGGTGGTCATGATGGCGTGGGCCGCGGCGGCCATGCCGTCATCGTTCAGCGTCGCTTTGAGGTCGCCAATCCGGGCGGTGATCCGATCATGGGGCAGTGGCTGCCCGATCACACCGGTGGCGGCGGTGAACACCCGCGCCGCTGGCAGGTCCAGCGTTTGGGCCACTTCGGTGCAAATCGCGGCCACAGACCCGTCGCCCGCCGCCCCGGTAAAGGCGTTGGAGTTGCCGGAATTCACGATGATCGCAGCGCCCGCGTCCGCCGGTCCGCCCAGTTTTGCCTGACAGTCGAGTACGTTGGCCGACCGCGTGGCAGACCGGGTAAACACCCCGGCCACCGCCGTGCCCGGCGCGCAGACCGCCAGCATCACGTCATCGCGGCCTTGGTATTTCACACCCGCTGCGACGGAGGCAAAGCGCACCCCGTCGATCACGGGCAGGTCAGGAAAGGCCACAGGGGCCAAAGGCGACACCAGTGGCCCCTTGGGGCCGTCCAGCGCGCGGCGAAGGCGTTTGACCTCCTTCTTCAGCTTTTTGATCTTCTTTGCGGCCTTGTCCTTTTTTGCCATCGGTCAGTCCGCCAACAGGTCCAGTTCGCGGATCAGCGATGGATCAATCTCTACCTCGGCGCGGGTGATTGTGGTGGCCGCGCTCAGCTCTGCGATTTTGGCATCAACAGCGCCTTCGCGCAGACTTTGTTCCAGCTGTGGGCGGACCTCGTCCAGCGCGGGGGCGCCCAACTCGCGGGTCTCGTTCAGCTTGACAACGTGCCAACCGAATTGAGTTTGCACCGGTTCGGACACGGCACCCATGTCCAAGGCGAGGACGGCGGCCTCGAACGGGGGCACCATCATGCCCAGACCGAACCAACCCAAGGACCCGCCATTGGGGCCGGAGGGGCCAGTGGAATGTTCTTGGGCCAATGCGGCAAAGTCCGCTCCGCCCTCAAGTTCTGCGATCAGGGCCAGCGCCTCTTCCTCGGTTTCGACCAGAATATGAGACGCGTTGAACTCAGGCTGCGGCGCTTGGTTGGCGTACTCGGCCTCGTAGGCCTCCAGCACGGCGGCCTCGTCCACGGGGGCGGTGGCGGCTTGGTCGATCAATTGCCCGGCCAGAAAGGCGCGCATTTCGTTTTCAAGCCCGACCTGTTGCAGGGGGGACAGATCCCCACGTGCGCTGGCCGCCAGCACCTCTTGCTGGATCAACTGGTCGAGCATGCCTTGGTACAACACCTCGTCGGGCAGCTGCTGGTACTGTTCGGGCAGGCGCGCGCGCATGGCGATCATGTGGCCCAAGGTGATCTCGGTCTCGCCCACGGTGGCCAGCACAGTGCTGGCGTCTTGCGCATAAGCGGGGGTCATAAGCGTGGCAAATGCCACACCGGCCAGTAACTTTTTCATGAGAATATCCTTTTTCCATGCGCAGGGCGCAGTGTTCCATGGCTGTTACAGGTGGGCGCGTTGACACCCCATAGGCAGCCGCTTATGTGCCAGTGTGTGGGCAGACTTGGCCCCACCGACGGCGATTTGCACCCTAGATATGGGGCGCAGCCCGCCGGGACAAGCGCGCAGATGAGCAAGGGTGATACGATGCTGGGTATGGGAACATTAGCCAAGAAGGTGTTTGGCACGCCAAATGACCGCAAGGTCAAAGCAACCCGCAAGATCGTGGATCAGATCAACGCCCTTGAGCCGGAGTTCCAGGCCCTGTCCGACGCCGAGATCATCGAGCGCACTGAGGCGCTGAAGGCGAGGGCCCAAGGGGGCGAGGATCTGGACGCCCTGCTGCCAGAGGCATTTGCCAACTGCCGCGAAGGTGCGCGCCGTGCCCTTGGTCTGCGCGCCTTTGACGTGCAGTTGATGGGCGGCATCTTTTTGCACCAAGGCAATATCGCCGAAATGAAGACGGGCGAGGGCAAGACCCTCGTCGCCACCTTCCCCGCCTATCTGAACGCGCTGGCGGGCAAGGGGGTGCATTGTGTGACAGTCAACGACTATCTGGCCAAACGCGACAGCGAATGGATGGGGCAGGTGTTTGCGCAACTGGGCATGACCACCGGCGTGGTCTACCCCATGCAGCCCGAGGCAGAGAAGAAGGCGGCCTACGCCTGCGATGTGACATATGCCACCAACAATGAGCTGGGCTTTGACTATCTGCGCGACAACATGAAGGCGTCCAAGGACGACATGGCGCAGCGCGGGCATTTCTTTGCCATCGTCGACGAGGTTGACAGTATCCTGATCGACGAGGCGCGGACGCCCCTTGTGATCTCTGGTCCCAGCTCGGACCGGTCCGAGCTTTATGTGACCATGGACCGGATCATCCCCGAAATTCAGGAACAGCATTTCACGCTGGACGAAAAAACCCGCAACGTGACCTTCACCGACGAAGGCAACGAGTGGCTGGAAGAACGTCTGCTGGCCGCCGGTCTGTTGCCCGAGGGGCAGTCCCTGTACGACCCGGAGTCTACGACGCTGGTCCACCACGTGAACCAGGGCCTGCGGGCTCACAAGTTGTTCCAGAAGGACATCCAGTACATCGTGCGCAACGACGAGGTCGTCCTGATCGACGAATTCACGGGCCGCATGATGGCCGGGCGGCGTCTGGGCGACGGTCTGCACCAGGCCATCGAGGCGAAAGAGGGCGTGACCATCCAACGCGAGAACGTCACGCTGGCCTCTGTCACCTTCCAAAATTACTTCCGCCTGTATGAAAAACTTGGCGGCATGACCGGGACGGCTGCGACTGAAGCCGAGGAATTTGCCTCGATCTACGGTCTGGGCGTCGTCGAAGTGCCCACCAACCGTCCCATCGCGCGGGTGGACGAGCATGACCAGATCTACCGCACATCCGCCGAGAAGTTTGAGGCCGTCGCCAAGACCATCAAAGAGGCCCACGCCACGGGCCAGCCGGTTCTGGTTGGCACGACCTCTATCGAGAAGTCAGAGGCGCTGAGCCAGCTTTTGACCAAGGCTGGGGTCACGCACAACGTCCTGAACGCCCGCCAGCACGAGCAAGAGGCGCAGATCGTCGCTGACGCCGGCAAGCTGGGTGCTGTAACGATCGCCACCAACATGGCCGGTCGCGGGACTGACATCAAACTGGGTGGCAACCTCGAATTCCAGATCATGGAAGCGATTGCCGCCGATCCTGACGCTGATCCTGATGAAATCCGCACCCGGATGGAAGCGGCCCATGACGCAGACGAAAAAGCGGTCAAGGACGCGGGCGGCCTGTTCGTTTTGGCGACCGAACGTCACGAATCCCGCCGGATCGACAACCAGCTGCGGGGCCGGTCTGGCCGTCAGGGCGACCCTGGGCGCTCCGTATTCTTCCTGTCGCTCGAAGACGATCTGATGCGCATCTTCGGGTCGGAGCGTTTGGAGAAAGTGCTCAACACCCTTGGCATGTCCGAGGGAGAGGCGATCACGCATCCGTGGGTGAACAAGTCCCTCGAAAAGGCGCAGGCCAAGGTTGAGGGCCGCAACTTTGACGTGCGCAAGCAGTTGTTGAAGTTTGACGATGTGATGAACGACCAGCGGAAGGTGATCTTCGGCCAACGTCTGGAGATCATGGAAGCCGAGGATATCGGCGAAATTGCAGCCGACATGCGCCAGCAGGTGATCGACGATCTGGTGGATCAATACATGCCCCCGCGCAGCTATGCCGATCAGTGGGACACCGAGGGACTGTATGGGGCCTTGGTTGAAAACCTGAGCCTTGATGTGCCCGTCATGGAATGGGCGGACGAAGACGGTGTTGATGCCGACGTCATGGCCGAGCGTATCTCCGAGGCGGCGGACGCCATGATGGCCGAAAAGGCAGAGGCGTTTGGCCCTGACCAGATGCGGTCCATCGAAAAACAAGTGTTGCTACAAACCATCGACGCCAAATGGCGGGAGCATTTGCTGACGCTGGAACACTTGCGGTCCGTTGTCGGCTTCCGCGGCTATGCCCAGCGGGACCCGTTGAACGAATACAAGACCGAGGCGTTCCAATTGTTCGGCGGTCTTTTGGATAGCTTGCGTGTGGATGTGACCAAGAAGCTGTCGCAAGTCCGCCCGCTGTCCGAGGAAGAGCAGCGCCAGATGATGGAGCAGTTCCGCGCTCAGCAACTGGCGGCACAATCCGCCGTCGACACCGCAAGCGCCAAGGCGGCTGGCGTCGCGCCCGAAGGGGCCAAGGAGGGCTTTGACGAAAACGATCCGGCGACGTGGGGCAACCCCGGCCGCAATGATGCCTGTCCCTGCGGATCTGGCAAAAAGTTTAAACATTGCCACGGGCGGATTTAGGCGACCGCCCCGACGTCTCCATAAAATGACCTTATTTCGGATGTAATCCCGTGGCGAAGTCTTTGGACACAGTCACGAGGGTACGTCATGCACGAGATGTTGGTAAAAGTTGTCATCCCCGCAGGCACGTTGGTTGCTGCAGGGATGGTGGGTATGTTGTTGATGCAGCAATCCCAAGCCCCCGCAAACCTGACCACCGAGTCGCGGACAGCAGCTGATTTCGAAGTGCGCGACTTTGAGGATACCTCTGCGGTTGCCTCTGTCGCGGTCGACCCGGTTGTGCCGGTGCCTCCCGCTGCGACCTTGGGGCCGTTGACCCTTGGTGCGACCTCCGTGACACCCGTGGCCGCCGACGGGGCCGTCGATATGGAAACCGCGCTGGACCCGTCGGTCCCGCTCGATCTGATCGGACCCATGCCGTCAGATCAGGCCGATTGTACTGTTGCCATTGATGCCCGTGCCCGCGCCTTGGCCATGGTCACGATTGATATCCACGCCCCCTGCGCGCCGAACACGCGGCTGGAATTGCGTCATGCGGGACTGCGCATTGCGGCGATGACGAACGACCAGGGGGCTGCGATGTTCAACCTCGCGGCGATGGACCACCCTGCGCGCGCCGGTGTGTTTGCGGGTGAGGACCTGCTGGGCGAAGTGACCGTGGATGTGGAGGATCTTTCTGACCTGCGCCGCGTGTCCCTAATCCAGGCCCCCGGACGTCAAGACGTAGAACTGCACGTGCTGGAAGGCGACGCGGACTACGACAGCGCCGGGCATATCCACGCGGGCAATCCACATACCATTGCACGTGCCCTGTCCGGGAACGGTGGCTTTGTGACTTTCATGGGAGATCTGAACATCCCGGAGCCCCGATTGGCCATGACCTATACCTTCCCGCGCGAGGCGCAGGATGTGGTCGGTCGCCCGGACATTAGTGCCGAAGTGGTTGTGACAGCGGACAATTGTGGCCAAGATCTGCGCGCCTTTGCGGTGCAGAATACCTGGGGCCAAGGGGTGCGCGCCTTGCCCATGGATATCGCCATGCCCGACTGCGATGCGGTGGGCGAGCTGTTGATCCTGCCCGGTATCTTTGACGGGCTGGATGTTGCGTCCAACGGTTAAAGCAGACCTTCGCTGCGGAAACTCAGGTGTCTGGCTTTGCCGATGATCAAATGGTCATGCAGGGTCAGGCCCAGCACATCGCCTGCATCGCGGATTTGGTAGGTCATATCCACGTCTTGCTGGGACGGTGTCGGATCACCGGACGGGTGGTTGTGCACAAGGATCAGGGCGGAGGCGTTGATCTCTAGCGCGCGTTTCACGATCTCGCGCGGGTAGACGGGGACGTGATCAATCGTGCCCTCAGCCTGCGCCTCGTCCGCGATCAGGACGTTTTTGCGGTCGAGAAACAGGACCCGAAACTGCTCAATCTCTTGGTGCGCCATCGCGGTTTTCAGATAGTCCAACAGGGCATCCCAAGACGACAAGATCGGTTGCTGGATTACCTTTGCACGGGCCATGCGGTGGCCCACAGCCTCGATAATCTTCAGTTGTTCCACCACGGATTGACCGACCCCTTTCACCTGCATCAGGCGCGCAGGCGCTGCGGCCATCACGCGGTTGAGATCGCCAAAGGTGGACAGAAGCCGCTTGGCCAAGGGTTTTGTGTCACCCCGAGGCAAGGCGCGGAACAGGATCAGTTCCAGCAATTCATAATCTGGCATGGCTGCTGCCCCGCCCTCCATAAACCTGGCGCGCAGCCGGGATCGGTGGGCAAGCCTATGGTCCGCCTCGGCCTGAGGGGCGGGGGCAGACGCGCTCTGGGGGGAATGGAGTGGAATGGTCCACGTCAAACCCGGGCAGGGGCGCTTCGGCAAAGGAGTGCGGGTCAGCAGTCATGACCCTACTACGCACGATTCAGGTTAACGCTTCGTTACTCAACCATAGGTTGGATGAAATTTTCCCGACGGCGACAGGGTGAAAATTTCGGCCCCCGTCGCGGTCACGCCTATGGAATGTTCAAACTGCGCCGACAGAGACTTGTCGCGGGTCACAGCGGTCCAGTCGTCGGCCAGCACCTTGGTGTCGGGGCGGCCAAGGTTCACCATGGGTTCAATCGTAAAGAACATACCCTCTTCCAGAACGGCGCCCGCACCCGCGCGCCCGTAGTGCAGCACATTCGGCGGAGCGTGGAACACAGTGCCCAGCCCGTGGCCGCAGAAATCGCGCACAACGGACATGCGGTGCGCCTCGACATAGGTCTGGATCGCGTTGCCGATATCGCCAAAGGTGTTGCCGGGTTTGACGGCCTCGATGCCTTTCATCAGGCTGTCATGGGTCACCTGGATCAGGCGTTCCGCCTTGCGCGACAACTTGCCCGCCACATACATCCGCGAGGTGTCGCCGAACCAGCCGTCTACGATCACAGTGACGTCGATGTTCAGGATATCCCCGTCTTTCAACGTCTTTGGGCCGGGGATGCCGTGACACACAACGTGGTTCACGGAAATGCACGACGCGTGTTTGTAACCCTTGTAGCCGATGGTCGCGGACTTGGCCCCGGCGGCGTTCACCTGATCTTCGATGGCCTTGTCCAGCGCCCCGGTCGTGACACCGGGTTGCACCATGGGCGCAATGTCATCGAGGATCTGCGCGGCCAGGCGGCCTGCCGCATGCATGCCCGCGAAATCCGCGTCTTCGTGGATGCGGATGCCATCTTTGGTCAGTCTGCCGCGATAATCGTCCAAGGTGTGTCTCCTTCTGCACGTGCAAAATAGGGTATGCCGCGCGCTTTATCCAGTGGCATGGGCGTGCAACTCGACGGGCAGGGCGGTGCCGATGGTCACACCTTGAGTGTCAATGTGGGTGCCATAGCACAGCATCTCGACCCCTGCGGACCGGGCCAGATCAAAGGCGGCGGCATAGCCGGGGTCCAGATCGGCGGCCAGACGCAGGCGTGCGCAATCGGTGCGCTGGACCAGATACAGCATCACCGCCCGGTGGCCCATAGCCACCACATCCGCCAGATCGCCCAGGTGTTTGGCCCCCCGTGTCGTCACGCTGTCGGGGAATTCAGCCCAGTCATCGGTGCGGCGCAGGTGGACGTTCTTGACCTCGACATAGCAATCGAGAGCACCGTCCTGGGTCAGCAGGAAATCCACGCGGCTGCGGGTGCCATATTTCACCTCGGCCCGGACATGGTGATAATGGGCCAGTTCGGTGATCTGACCCGCGCGCAGCGCTTCGCCCACAACGCGGTTCGGCACGCTGGTATCAATGCCCGCCATGTGCCCACCGGGCAGCTCGGCCAACCGCCAGCCATAATCCAGTTTCTTTTTCGGATCATCATTCGGTTCCACCCAGATCCGAAGGCCCGGATCCTTTAGGCCTAACATCGCACCGGGGTTGGGGCAGTGGGCGCGCGCTTCGGTCCCGTCATCGAACCGAATGTCAGACAGAAACCGGTTGTACCGGCGCAACAGAGTTGCGGGGATCAGGGGTGTGGCAAAGCGCATGGGGTCGCCCTATACCGTCCGTAACAGCCAATCAAGGAGAGCCGCCATGCCCAACCCCACTGCCGCCATGCTGGTCATCGGTGATGAAATCCTGTCTGGCCGCACCCGGGACGCCAACATGCACCATTTGGCGCAAGAGCTGACTAAGGTGGGCATTGGCCTGACCGAAGTGCGGATCGTCTCGGACGAACAGCCCGCGATTGTAGCGGCCCTGAATGCTTTGCGCGCGGGGTATGATCACGTTTTCACTTCTGGCGGGATCGGGCCGACACACGACGATATCACCGCCGATGCAGTGGGGGCGGCCTTTGGCGTGTCGGTTGATGTGCGTGACGATGCGCGGGCGCTGTTACAAGCCCACTACGACCGCCAAGGGACCGAGCTGAACGCGGCCCGCCTGCGCATGGCCCGTATCCCCGAAGGTGCGACCCTGATCGACAACCCGGTGTCAGTGGCGCCGGGGTTCACCTTGGGCAATGTGCACGTGATGGCGGGGGTGCCGTCGGTGTTCCAAGCCATGGTGGCAAGTGTTCTGCCGACCCTCACCGGGGGGCAGCCTCTGTTGTCACAAACCCTGCGCGTGATGCGTGGGGAAGGGGATATCGCAGGCCCGCTGGGTGAACTGGCCGCCGCGTTCCCGAACCTTTCCGTCGGCAGCTATCCGTTCCAAAAGGACGGCGTCTACGGATCGAACGTCGTTGTGCGCGGCACCGATAAGGCAGAGGTGGATGCGGCCATGGTGGCGCTTTCCGACGCCCTGTCATGACACTTGCGGCCTTGTCCAAGGCGTTACAAGCCACTTGGCCTGCGGCGACGGTGACCCCCGTGGGCGGTTGGTTGATCCGCGATGGGGCGGGGGCAGGGCGGCGTGCGTCTGCCGCCACGCCCACTGGCCCATTGACCGAGGACAGCGTGCAACAGGCGGAGGCGGCAATGCGCGCCTTGCCCATGCCCCCTCTGTTTGCGGTGCGGTCCGATCAGCCAGAGTTGGAGGCGCTTCTGTCGGCGCGTGGCTACCGTGACCATGATCATTCCGTTTTCTACACCTGCCCTTTGGATCGTGCTCTGACCCCGCCCCCACCGGTGACGGCCTTTTTGATGTGGCCACCGCTGGCGATCATGGAGGATATCTGGCGCGCCAACGACGTGGACCAACCGCGACTTGACCTGATGCAGCGGGCCACCTGTCCCAAGACCGCGATCTTGGGACGGATCGAGGATCGTGCTGCCGGCGCAGCTTTTGTGGGCGCACAGGATGGCTACGCTTTTCTTCATGCGCTGGTGGTTGCCCCCGATTACCGCCGCGCGGGGCTGGCCCGCCACATGTCCACCCAAGCGATGATCTGGGCCCAAAAGCAGGGCTGTCACACCTTTGCGTTGGCGGTGACCCGCGGAAACGAGGCTGCGCGCGCGCTCTACGCTTCCCTCGGGATGGAACCCGTGGGAGAGTACCATTACCGCAGCCTACCGGAGTGACCATGACCGCACCCACCGCCCTTGACCTGCCCCAAGCCGACCTGCCAGCCGAGACGCAGCGCTATTTCGACATTTGCGTGGAAAAGCTGGGCTTTGTGCCCAACGTCCTACGGGCCTACGCCTTCGACGTGGACAAGCTGAATGCGTTTACGGGCATGTACAACGACCTGATGCTGGGCGCGTCTGACCTGTCCAAGTTGGAGCGGGAGATGATCGCGGTTGTGGTGTCATCCGAGAACAAGTGCTTCTACTGCCTTGTGGCCCACGGGGCCGCCGTGCGCCAACTGTCCGGCGATCCGTCCTTGGGCGAAGCGTTGGTCATGAACTATCGCGTCGCCCCTGTGACCCCCAAGATGCGGGCAGCGCTGGATTTTGCGGTCAAGATGACCAAATCCTCCGCCAGTATCGAGGAACCGGACCGCGGCGCCCTGCGCGACGCAGGTTGGAGTGATCGGGACATCTGGGACATCGCCGCCGTGGCTGGGTTTTTCAACATGACCAACCGTGTGGCCTCTGCCACCGCCATGGTGCCCAACCCCGAATATCACGCCCAAGCGCGCGCGTGATCCGCGCCGCCGCCATATCACTGGCGCTGGCTAGTCCCGTGGCCGCGTTCGAGGTTGCGCTGCCCGGCACTATCACATTGCGTGACATAGTGCCTACGGCGACCCATAGGCTGGCAACCGGGCCCATGCGGGACGGAGTGCTTGAAACCTTGGATCAGGAAGGCCCGCGCACCACGCTGGTGGCCCAAGTGCCTGACGTACAATCAACCCTGACCCTTGCCACCGCCCTGCGGGATCAGTTGCGCGGGCAGGGGTTCGAGATACTGCTGGATTGCGCCACACAGTCCTGTGGCGGGTTTGACTTCCGCTTCGGGATCGAGGTTTTGTCCGCCCCGGACATGTTCGTGAACTTGGGCGATTTCCACTACCTGTCCTTTGTGCGCGACGACGCGGCGGGGTCGGTACTGGTGTCGCAGTCCGGCAACCTTGGCTACATCCAGATGATCCTGATGGGCGGGCCCGCGCCCGTTGCCGTGCCGGTGGTCAAGTCCACATCCTCTATCGCCGTGGCACCCTTGGCGCAGACCCTGTTGGCCGAGGGGCACGCGATATTGGACGATGTGGTGTTTGAAACAGGCTCCGACACGCTGGCGGATCCCAATGCCGCGTCCCTGATTGCGCTGGCGGATTTGCTGGCCACGGACCCGGACATGACGGTGGCACTGGTGGGGCACACCGATGCCGTTGGCGGGTTGGAGGGGAACATGGCCCTGTCCAAACGCCGGGCGGACGCGGTACGGGCAACGCTGATCAACACTTTCGGCACCGCAGCCGAACAGGTCGTGGCCCAAGGCATCGGCTTCCTCGCCCCGCGCGCCACGAACCAATCGGACGAGGGCAGGGCGCAAAACAGACGGGTCGAGGTGGTTGTCACCTCGACCCGCTGAAAGTTTGTTTGCTTAGGCTTACCAGTCGCCTGGACCGCGATCTTTGAACGTCTCGACCAGAAAGTCGATGAAGGCCCGGACCTTGGGTTGAGTGTAGCGCCCGGGGGGATAGACCGCGTAGATGCCTTGGGTCTCTACGGGCAGGTCCTTGATGGCGGGTTCCAGCAGCCCTTCGTTCAGGGCATCTTGGTACAGAAAGCTGGGCAGGTAGGCGATGCCCAGACCGTTGATCGCCGCCGTTAGCAGGGATTGCCCATCGTTGACGGTCAACCAACCGGCGGAACGGATCTGGCGCTTTTCACCCGAGGGCGCAGTCAGCTTCCACACGTTGCCCGCCGCTTGGTTCGAATAATGCAGCAGCTTGTGTTCGTTCAGATCGTCGATCTTTTCTGGCCGGCCGTATTCCTCGAAATACTTGGGGCTGGCGATCATCATCTTGGAGGTTTCGGCCAGCTTGCGGGCTCGCAGGCTGCTGTCCTCCAGCTCGCCAATGCGCACGGCAAGGTCGAACCCTTCTGAAATCAGTTCGACGTAGCGGTTGTTCAGGACCATGTTGACCGTGATGTCCGGGAATTCGTGCAGGAAGGCGCCCAGGTTGGGGCTGAGGTGATTGACACCAAAGTCCGTGGCCACAGACACCCGCAACAGGCCCGAGGGCGCAGACTGCATGGCCGTGACCAATGCGTCCGCCTCGCCTGCATCGTTCAGCACCCGGCGGGCGCGGTCATAGTAGGCAAGGCCGATTTCGGTCGGGCTGACCCGACGCGTCGTGCGGTTCAACAACCGTGCGCCAAGGCGGGTTTCCAGCGACGAGACGTGCTTTGACACAGCGCTCTTTGAGATCCCCATTTTCTTCGCGGCGTCCGTGAACCCACCTTGGTCCACCACCATCGCGAAGGCTTCCATTTCCGTCAGTCGGTCCATGTTCAATCCTCAACAGGTTGTTTCCGTGTTGAGGTCTAATGTGGCGGTGGAATCTGGCACGAATGGGTCACGGGCGCGCCAATACAGCGGACTCTTCAAGGATCGTTAATGGCATGGAAACAAACCCTGCCTTGATTGGAGTCTATAGTAGGCAGGCCAATCGGGTGCCCTGATCAATGGCGCGTTTGGCGTCCAATTCGGCTGCGACGTCGGCCCCGCCGATCACATGGTGCGGAGTGCCCTGTGCGTCCAGCGCATCTGCCAAAGACCGTTCGGGCAGTTGGCCTGCGCACATGACAATCGTATCCGCCTCGATCAAACGGGGCGTGCCGTCCACCGTGATATGCAGGCCATCGGCGTCGATCTTGTCGTAGGTTGCACCGGGGACCATGGCCACGTCTTTCATCTGTAGGCTGGTACGGTGAATCCAGCCAGTGGTCTTGCCCAGACCCTTGCCCAATTTGGTCTTTTTCCGTTGTAACAGAGTGACTTGCCTGGCCGGTGCAGTGGGCTGCGGACCTTCGGGGGCGACGCCGCCCCGGTGATCTGCGGGATCGGTCACGCCCCATTCGTGCCGCCACAGGTCGGGGTGTTCGGTTGGGCTATCGCCTTGGTGAGTCAGATATTCGGCCACGTCAAACCCGATGCCGCCCGCCCCGATGATCGCAACACGCTGGCCCACCTCTGCCTTGCGCGCCAGCACGTCGATATAGCTGACCACGTTCGGACCGGCCTGACCGGGGATTTCGGGATCACGGGGGATGACGCCGGTGGCGATGACCACTTCGTCAAATGTGGCAAGCTCTGTCGCATTTGCCGCCGTATTTAGTCGAATGTCGAGGTTTGCGCGATTGGCCATGGTTTCGAACCAATCGACCAGACCGTGGAATTCTTCCTTGCCGGGAATCACCCGAGCCATGTTCAGCTGCCCCCCGATGCGGTCGGCCTTTTCGAACACGGTAACACTGTGGCCCCGTTCGGCAGCGGTGATCGCAGTGGCCATGCCCGCGGCCCCGGCCCCCACGATGGCGATACGCTTGGGGGTCTGGGTCGGGGTCGGCACGATTTCGGTCTCGTGGCAGGCGCGGGGGTTCACCAGACACGACGACAACTTGCCGCTGAAGGTGTGATCCAGACAGGCTTGGTTGCAGGCAATGCAGGGCGCGATTTCGGCGGCGCGCCCATGGGCCGCTTTTTGAACAAAGGCGGCGTCGGCCAGAAACGGGCGGGCCATGGACACCATGTCGGCGCAGCCCTCGGCCAAGACATCCTCGGCCACCTCGGGCGTGTTGATCCGGTTGGAGGTGATGATCGGGATGTTCACCTCGCCCATCAATTTCTGCGTCACCCAGCTGAACGCGCGCCGGGGGACAGAGGTGGCGATGGTCGGAATGCGCGCCTCGTGCCAGCCGATGCCGGTGTTGATGATCGTGGCCCCCGCCTGTTCCACAGCGCGGGCCAGTTGCAACACCTCGTCCCAAGTGGACCCGCCCGGGATCAGGTCGATCATGGACAGGCGGTACATCAGGATGAAGTCCGGCCCCACGGCGGCGCGCACCCGGGCGACCACCTCGACCGGTAGGCGCATGCGGTTTTCGTAGCTGCCGCCCCAGCGGTCCGTGCGCTTGTTGGTGTGGGTGACAAGAAACTGGTTCAGGAAGTAGCCTTCCGAGCCCATCACCTCGACCCCGTCATAGCCCGCCGCCTGCGCCCGGGTGGCGGCGGTGACGATATCGGTGATCTGTTTCTCGATCCCGTCCTCGTCCAGCTCTTTCGGGGCGAAGGGTGAGATCGGTGATTTGACGGCACTGGGTGCGACACATTCTGGGCTGTAGGCATAGCGGCCCGCGTGCAGGATCTGCATCAGGATCTTGCCGCCAGCGTCGTGCACGGCCTTGGTGACGGTCCCGTGATTGGCGATGTCCTGATCGCTGAACAGGCCAGCGGCCCCCGGAAACACCCCGCCTTCGCGGTTCGGGGCCATGCCGCCGGTCACGATCAGGCCCACCCCGCCGCGCGCCCGTTCGGCGTAGAATTCCGCAACCCGACCCCAGTCCTTGGTTTCTTCCAGCCCCGTGTGCATGGACCCCATCAGCACCCGGTTTTTCAGGGTGGTAAAGCCAAGGTCAAGCGGGGCGAGCAGGTTGGGGTATGCGGTCATGGTATCCTCCGGTTCGCGCTACAGTGGCAGGCGTTGACGTGCGCGTCACGCAGGACGTGGCGTCATGGTCCTAGCGCGCAAACCTGCGGAAGGCGGTTTTCAGCATATCCACTTCGGCGCGCAGAAAATCGACCTCGGCGCGCAAGTCCTCGTGGGTGGACAGGCTGGTGTAGACCGCAATGGCGCTTAGTGTCTCGCCGTCCCCTGTGCGAAAGACGACTGACTGGACCTCGTCCGCCATCAAGTGCGCTGGCAGGGGCAGGGTGACCTGCCACTGGTCGGGTGCGCCGTCAATCGGGCTCACTGTTACGCCGTCCACGGCTTGCCCCTTGTGCACGGCCTCGACCCGGGGGGATCGCCCGCGCCTGTCAGCAGGCCGGTGTAGGTGCCCCCGTGCAGGGCGGTGGTGGTCAAGGTCCAGGCCATGGGCGTCTTTCTACAGGTCTGCGCGCGGGCGGCGCGCAAGGGTCAGATCGTCAATGACGATGCGGTTCATCTCGGGCTTATCAAAGATCAGGTCCAGCCAGATGTTTTCCAGCCGTTTCTCGTTCACCTCGGCGTGGCCAAGGTCGAACTCGGCCGTGACGCGGCCCTGCTCGGGCTTCAACTCGCTGACAAGCTGTTCCGTGTTGGGACCATGTTTGACGTTCAGGCGCGCGAAAATCTCGATGGGGCGTTCGGTGCGCAGCCGACCGTCGAGGCGGATGATATGGCTGCGCGTGGTGCTGCTGCGCCCCTCGGCGGGCAGGTCAAACACCACGGACAGAAAGCTGCCTTCAAAGCCCAGCACGTCTAGCGCCACGCCGAAGGGGGATTGGGCATCGGGGGCGGTATTGCGGTGCTGCGCAAAACTGATCTCGGTCAGGGTACAGTCGTGGAACAACTTCAGCCCCTCACCCATTTCCGTTGCGGGTGTCACGCCCGCCACGGCGCGCGTGGGCAATGCCGCACGCCACGGTTCGGGCCGCCATGCCCAGTCGCACTGGGCAGGGGTGTCGATGACATCCCTGTCGATCTGTGGGCCGTGCAGGCGCGCACTGGCCTCGCGCAGGATGGGGGCCACGGATTGATACACGCGCTTGGCCTGTTTTTCCAGTTTGGCCAGATCGGCAACGGACAGCGACGGGGCCGCATCCGCCGCCCGCGCCCATTCACGTAGCATGCGTTTGCGCACCCGCTTGCCAATCGCGCCTGTGAAAAACTCTGCCATGTCACCGCTGTCCTTCGCGTCTCCGGATCGTGGTGCCCGAATTATCCTAATATTCTGCGAAACAATCCCACGCCGCGCAAGGGATTGTCCATGACAGGTTGTGCGGGGCGGGGCGGAGCAACGGGTTGGGCGACGTTCACGGGGGGTGCAGTTGGGCGTGCCTGCCGGATGCGCGTGCTGAAATCCTGCATGATCTCTAGGCCCGCATCCTTGGAGAGTGCCGCATCTCGGAACCCAAGCACAGAGGCCGAGACCAACTGATCCCCAACACCAAAATAAGCGCGCCAATAGTCCGTGCCCAAATTCTGCACCGGCCCGTCGGAGGTGTCGCGGGTGTAGACGTAATACACCCCGTCCTTTTCAAACTTGTCCAACACCGTGACCGTATCCGCCCGATCCGCCCGGCTAAGCGCGCGGCGCCCTTCGTCAGAGGCAAGGAAGGCGGCCATTTGATCTGGCGCGATGTTCGGATTTGCAGAGGGCAGGACAGAGGCTGTCAGCACCGCCTTGACCCCCGGTTGCGGGGCGTTGGCATTGCCGGAAATCGCAGCGCAGTTGCCCATCAGCACAAACGGCTGGGCCGCGTTGGCGCGGGTTGTGTTGGGGTCCACGCAGAACCCCGGGGGACCTGCGACCACCACGGACCCACCGGCCACCGCAATCTGGGACTGGCCCGAGGATTGCGAGCCTTGCGGCGCGGCGCGGGTCACCCCGTCAAACCGACCGCCACCGCAAGCGGCAACGGTCATGGACAGGGCAACCAGTGTGGCCCTAAAGGTCCATGTAGACATGAGATTCGCCCGCGGCACCTGGATGTGTGACAGCGCCCTTCTTGGCCCCGCCCACCAGTTTGGCGTATTTGTACAGTGCACCGGACGAATAGATTGTCTTGCGCGGGCCTTTCCAATTCGCTTTGCGGGTGGCCAGTTCGTCGTCGGTCAGGGCGACAGACAATTCGCCGGTGATCGCGTTGATCGTGATCATGTCGCCATTTTCCAGCAGGCCGATGGGGCCAGCATGGGCGGCCTCGGGGCCGACGTGGCCCACACAGAACCCGCGGGTCGCGCCCGAAAAACGGCCATCGGTGATCAGGGCCACCTCTTTGCCCATGCCCTGGCCGGACAGGGCGGCGGTGGTGGCCAGCATCTCGCGCATGCCGGGACCGCCTGCGGGGCCTTCGTTGCGGATCACAAGCACCTCGCCCTTCTCATATTGGCGCGCCTTCACGGCGGCAAAGGCGTCTTCTTCACATTCAAACACGCGGGCGGGACCGGTAAAGACCTGCTGATCCTCGGACATGCCCGCAACCTTCACGATCGCGCCTTCGGGGGCCAGGTTGCCCTCCAGGCCCACAACGCCCCCGGTTTTGGTCAGGGGTGTTTCCACGGGGTAGATCACGCGGCCGTCCGCCTCGCGCGTGATCTTGTCCAACTCTTCGCCCATGGAGTGGCCGGTGGCGGTCATACAATCCTCGTGCATCAGGCCCGCTTTGCGCAACTCTTTCAGCACGACAGGCACGCCGCCCGCCTCGTACAGATCCTTGGCCACGTATTGGCCGCCGGGTTTGAGATCCACAAAATAGGGCGTGTCGCGGAAGATTTCGCAAACGTCCTTGAGGTCGAATTCGATCCCAGCCTCGTGGGCAATCGCGGGCAGGTGCAGGCCCGCGTTGGTGGAGCCACCGGTGCAGGCCACGACGCGGGCCGCGTTTTCCAGCGACTTGCGGGTGACGACATCACGAGCACGGATGTTCTTTTCCAGCAGGTTCATGACTGCTTGGCCCGATGCGATGCCATATTGATCGCGGCTCTCATAAGGGGCGGGCGCGCCGGAGGAGTTGGGCAGCGCCAGACCAATCGCCTCGGACACGCAGGCCATGGTGTTGGCGGTGAACTGGCCACCACAGGCCCCGGCGGAGGGGCAGGCGACACGCTCAAGGATCTCCAACTCCGCATCAGACATGTTGCCCGCCTGGTGCTGGCCCACGGCTTCGAACACGTCCTGAACGGTGACGTCCTTGCCCTGCAGACGGCCCGGCAGGATCGAGCCACCGTAGATGAACACGGACGGGGTGTTCAGACGGACCATGGCCATCATCATCCCGGGCAGGGATTTGTCACAGCCTGCCAGCCCCACGATCGCGTCATAGGCATGGCCGCGCATGGTTAGCTCAACGGTGTCGGCAATCGCCTCGCGCGACGCCAGGGAAGACCGCATCCCCTCGTGCCCCATGGCGATCCCGTCGGTGACGGTGATGGTGGTGAATTCGCGCGGCGTGCCGTTGCCCTGTTTCACACCCAGCTTCACAGCTTGGGCCTGACGGTTCAGCGCGATGTTGCACGGGGCCGCTTCGTTCCAGCAGGTTGCAACGCCAACCCAAGGCTGGTGGATTTCCTCTTCTCCCAGACCCATGGCATAGAAGTAGCTGCGGTGCGGCGCGCGCTGCGGCCCTTCGGTCACATGGCGGCTTGGCAGGTTGGACTTGTCGGTAATGCGCTTGGTCATCGCGAGGGCTCCTCCGGGAATTTTGTTGCGCTAAGGAATAGGGCGCGGGGCACAAGGGCACAAGCGCGATTGCCCGATTGATCCCACCGCGCTACACTGGCGCAAAACAACAATAGGCAGGCGAGCATGTTTACCCCGGCCTTCGAACGATTTGTCAATCCCGCGCGCAAGCGCCCGGAACCGTGGCGCCTGCTGGTGGCCTTGGTGCTGATCCTTGTGGTCTATGCGCTGTGGATTGCCGTGCTGCTGGCGGGGGTCTGGGTGACCTCGGGCACCGAAGCGCTGACCGCATGGATGGAGCGTATGGCGACCGAGGGCACGCCCACCTCTGTGATCCTGATGCTGATGACCTTCGTGGGCCTAGGACTTGGCCCGCTGCTGGCGGCACGTCTGCTGCACAAACGATCCATGGGCAGCGTGTTTGGACCGCGCGGCCCGGTGGTGCGCGACTTCCTTGTGGGCACGGCGGTCCTGTCCGTGGTGGTCGGCCTATCGGTCCTGATCCTGGGCTGGGGCATCGACCTTGTGCCGGGGGTGCCGCTGTTCCTGTGGCTCAACTTCCTGCCCTTGGCCCTGCTGGGGGTGCTGATCCAAACCGGCGCGGAAGAGGTCCTGTTTCGCGGCTACCTGCAAACGCAACTGGCGGCGCGCTACCGGTCCCCGATCATGTGGATGATCTTTCCGTCCGTGTTGTTTGGCGTGCTGCATTATGATCCCACTGGCGGTGCGAATGCGTGGCTGATTGTGGGGGCGGCGACCCTGTTCGGGGTACTGGCCGCCGATCTGACACGGATCACCGGCAACATCGGGGCGGCCTGGGGGTTCCACTTTGCCAACAACTGCACGGCCATCCTTGTGGTGACGCTGGCGGGCGGGCCACTGTCCGGTCTGGCGCTGTACCAGACGCCCTTCACCGCGTCCGACATCGAAACGCTGCAACCGCTGATCTACCGCGATTTGGCCACCACGGTGGTGATCTGGTTGATTTTGCGGGTCATTGTCCTGCGCATCATGGCCAAACGTCACAGTTCGGGCACGTTTTCGTCCTAGCACCGCCATTCCACGCCGGTACCAATCCACAATAGATTGACAAACCGCCGTAGAATGCGTGCGCAGGAGAATGACATGAATACCTTTATCACTGACGAAACTGGTGCCGTAACCGTGGATTGGGTTGTCCTGACGGCCGCCTTGGTGGGCCTTGGCCTTGCCACCATGGGCGTCGTTTCGGGCGGCGCCAAGGATATCTCCACCGACATCAGCAACGAGATGAAGCGCAGCGATATCATCAACACCGGCTTTTACGAGGTGTTTGCGTCTTCGGTCGAGGACGGGTTTGCAAGCGAGATCTGGCCTCGGTGCCCAGAGGGGGACACGCGTCAAAGCTGCTTTGCCTTCAACGTCTATGACACCACGATCATCGGCGAAGATGGTGCGAAATATGACGTGACCATGTACCAGCCGATCCACAAAGATGCAGGCGGCATCGCCCGGATCGAGATCCAGGACAGCGACCGTAAGGCTGTTGATCCCGGCAGCATCAACATGGGCAGCGTAGATTGCGCAGACTTCACGGACGCCTCCGACCCCAAGGCAACGCCAGCTACGGTTTGCATGTCGGACTTCATGTAGAACGAACGGTGCAGTGGGGGGCGGCTGGTCCTGAACGCCGCGCGCCCCGCGACACCGTTTGCAAATCACGCGGCCTCTGTTTATCTGACACGAAACACGTCAGGGGCCGCCTATGAACTGGATTTCCAACTACGTCCGTCCAAAGATCAACTCGCTGTTCTCTCGGCGCGAGGTGCCCGAGAACCTTTGGCGCAAGTGCGATGAGTGCGGCACCATGCTGTTTCACCGCGAACTGACGGACGCCCAGAACGTTTGCACCAATTGTGACCATCACATGCACATCAGCCCGCGTGCGCGGTTCGAGGCGTTGTTCGACGGCGGTATCTTCACCGAGATTGCCGTGCCCGATCCTGTCGTGGATCCCCTGAATTTCCGCGATCAAAAGAAATACCCCGACCGCCTGAAAGCCGCCCAGAAATCCGCCGAGGAACGCGAGGCGATGCTGGTCGTGGAGGGCGAGATCTTTCGCACTCCCATCGTCGCCGCCGGGCAGGATTTCGGCTTTATGGCCGGGTCCATGGGCATGTATGTGGGCAATGCCATCGTGGCCGCCGCCGAACGCGCGGTGGAGCTGGGCCGCCCGCTGGTTCTGTTCTCGGCCGCTGGTGGCGCGCGGATGCAGGAAGGCATCCTGAGCTTGATGCAGATGCCCCGCACCACCGTGGCCGTGCAAATGCTCAAAGAGGCGAACCTACCCTATATTGTGGTCCTGACGCATCCAACCACAGGGGGTGTCACCGCATCCTACGCAATGCTGGGGGACGTGCACATCGCGGAACCCAATGCGCTGATCTGTTTTGCCGGGCCACGGGTGATCGAACAGACCATCCGCGAAACCCTGCCCGAAGGGTTCCAGCGCGCCGAATACCTGTTGGAACACGGCATGTTGGACCGCGTGACCGCGCGGGCAGACCTGAAGGACGAGTTGGCGTCGATCATCCGTATGCTGATGGGCCAGACCCCACCCGTGAAGGGCGATTTGCCCAAACCGGTGGAACCGGCGCTGTCCACCCCATCGGACGAGGCGCAATCGTGACCCAAGGGTCCGACGTCATCCTTGATCGGATGATGGCCCTGCACCCCAAGATCATCGACCTGACGTTGGACCGGGTCTGGCGGTTGCTGGACGCGCTCGGCAATCCGCAGGCCGATCTGCCCCCGGTGATTCACATCGCAGGCACCAATGGCAAGGGGTCGTCACAGGCTATGTTCCGCGCGGGACTGGAAGGGGCGGGCCAGACCTGTCATGCCTACACCTCGCCCCATCTGGCGCGGTTTCACGAACGCATCCGCCTGCCTAACGGGTTGATTTCAGAGGAATATCTGACCGAAGTTCTTGCCGAATGTTATGCCGCCAATGCGGCCGAAAACATCACCTACTTCGAGATTACAACCGTCGCCGCCCTGCTGGCCTTTGCCCGCACGCCCGCCGATTGGACCCTGCTAGAGGTGGGCTTGGGCGGGCGTCTGGATGCCACCAACGTGATTCCGGTCCCCAAGCTGACGGTGATCACCCCGGTTTCCATGGACCACGAACAGTTTCTGGGCGACACCCTGCCCAAGATCGCGGGCGAAAAGGCCGGGATCATCAAGCGCGGGGTGCCCTGTGTGGTGGGCCCGCAACACGACGATGCGCTGGAGGTGATCGAGGCGCGGGCGGCAAAACTGGGCGCACCCCTGCTGGCCTATGGCCAACACTGGCACGTCTGGGAGGAGCGTAACCGCTTGATATTCCAAGACGAAGCCGGCCTGCTGGACCTGCCCCTGCCCAACCTGATCGGCGCGCACCAAGTACAAAACGCAGGGATGGTCATCGCGGGCCTGCGCGCCCTTGGTTTTGGCGAGGACGCCTGCGAGGCCGCCGTGACCCGCGCCCAATGGCCCGCCCGGATGCAGCGCCTGCGCAGCGGCCCCTTGGTGGAAAACGCTGGCAATTCAGAGGTTTGGCTGGATGGCGGCCACAACCCTGCGGCAGGTCACGCCTTGGCCGAGGCGCTGACCCGCCTGCCCAAACGCCCCCTTTATCTGATCTGCGGGATGCTCAACACCAAGGACGCGGCGGGCTTCCTTACACCGCTGTCGGACGCCGAACACCTCTACGCCGTGTCCATCCCGGGCGAGAAAAACACCCTCTCGGTCGAGGAAACCATGGCCGCCGCGACTCGTGCAGGTTTACGCACGAGTCCCGCCCAAAGCGTGCAGGAGGCCCAGCAGGTCATCCTGAAAACCGAACCGAACGCGCGCATCCTGATTTGCGGATCCCTGTATCTGGCCGGGCACATCCTGCGGTCCCACGGATGAGGGGCAGATGATCAGCAGCGACTATAATCCGCCCGACGGGCCGATCCCGGTGATCCACCGCGACGACGACATCCTTGTCGTGGACAAGCCCGAGGGGCTGTTGTCCGTACCGGGCAAGGGCGACCATCTGGCCGACTGCCTGCTGTCGCGGTTGCAGGACACCTACGCCGAGGTCTTGCTGGTGCACCGTCTGGACCGGGACACCTCGGGCATCATGATCTTTGCCCTGACCAAACTGGCGCAACGCAAACTGGGCCGCATGTTCGAGGTGAAGCGGGTCAAGAAAAGGTACATCGCCCGCGTCACCGGTCAGGTGCCCGAGGCGTCCGGCACCATCGATCTCCCTCTGATCGTGGACTGGCCCAATCGCCCCCTGCAGCACGTCAATCACGAGATCGGCAAACCCGCCGTCACCGATTGGCAGCGTATGGCGCACGAGGGCGACACCACCCGGATGAAGCTGATGCCCCGCACGGGCCGCAGCCACCAGTTGCGCGTGCATATGCAAAGCCTGGGCCACCCGATTCTAGGCGACCCGTTCTATGCAACGGGACCCGCGCGGGATGATCCGCCGCGCATGATGCTCCACGCCGAGGGGTTGAAGCTGGAACACCCGATCACGGGGCAGGTCCTGCGCCTAGAGGCCCCCTGTCCTTTCTGACGCCACCGCGCCGGAACACTGTCCCCATGGGGACAGGGGCACGGGGGTCTTTGTCCCCGATTTGACCAGCACCCTTGAGGTTGCCGCCCCCGCGCGCCTAAGTATGCCCCAACCGAACCTAACAGGAGGACCCGCCATGGGACTGCGCATCAACCAAGTCGTACCTGATTTCACCGCCGAGACCAGCGAAGGCCAGATCAGCTTTCACGACTGGATCGGGGACAGCTGGGCGATCATGTTCAGCCACCCCAAGGACTTTACCCCCGTATGCACCACGGAATTCAGCGCCGTGGCGCAGCTGGCTGATGAATGGGCCAAGCGCAACACCAAGGTGATCGGCGTGTCCGTGGACAGCGCCGAAGATCACCGCAAGTGGAAGGGCGACATCGAAAGCTATGGCGGCGCCAAGGCCGGCTTTCCGATCATCGCGGACGAGGGGCTGGAGGTGTCAAAGCTTTATGACATGCTGCCCGCCGACGCCTACCTGCCCGACGGGCGCACCCCCGCCGACAGCGCCACGGTGCGGTCGGTTTTTATCATCGGGCCGGACAAACAGCTGAAACTGTCCATGACCTATCCCATGACCGTGGGCCGCAACTTTGCAGAGATCGTGCGCGCGCTTGACGGGTTGCAAATGCTGCCCGCCCACGGGGTCGCCACCCCCGCCAACTGGGTCCCCGGCGAGGATGTGATCATCCCGCCCACCGTGTCCAACGAGGACGCGACGGCCAAGTTCGGTGAATTCGAGACCGTGTTCCCGTACTTGCGCAAGACCAAAGACCCAAGCCAAGGCTGACAAGTAAGGCCCGCCGGATCACCCCGGCGGGCCTAAACATACGCGTCGGGAAAAACTATAAATGTCCACAACGCGGGACAAAGCTGGCCTCGCACAAAAATGAGAAGTCCGCTTTCAAAGCTGGAACACAGGACTTTCTCCCTTATCAAATGTCGGAGAGATTTTGGTTCGTAGCGAATGACAAAGCAAAACAGACACTGTTCAAATTTGGTGGGCTTGCTGGCAGCGGTTTGGCCTGCCTTTGTAGGGGCGCAAAGCAATGGCGTCCCGGAAGTTGCCCAAGAATTTTCCTCGCTTTTGACCTTTCGCAATGAAACGACCACGGTTGAACTAGACCAGTGTACTTTGACGATTCAGACACGACTTCGAGAGTCCTGCAACCTTCCAACTACACCAAATTGGAATTCCAGGACTATTTATCTTAGTGAGATCAAAGCGTTAGAGTGGCGCCCGTTTCGCGACGGATATTCACTCCATATCGAATTTGATGTGCCCGAGCCGTCACGACTTGGAACGCTTGCGATACGACTGCAAGACGGTGAAGAAGCGTCGTTTGATTTCTATGTCAAGGAGTCCGCCCGCCTGTTGGAGGAAAGCGAACTCCAATCCAAGGATGTGATTACTACATGCAATGGCGACATTTACGAGCAACCGAAATCACGATCAACAATCCAATTTTTCGACGAAAAGCCCACGACTTGGCAGGACTTTGAAACAATTGTTCAAGGCTGCAACTGATTTGCTGACGATCGATTAGGATTGGCTCAAAACAGTCATTTGCGACACGCGCACGGGATGTCCACGGATTTAATTCACACTGCTGTTTCGAACGCCTCGCGCAGCGCGGTGCTGAACGCCTCGGTGTCCGTGGCGGCAGGCAGGCCTGTGTGGGCGGCCGGGTCGATTCGGCGGGGCTCGGCCACCAGTTCCAGGAACCTGTTGAGGGCGTCGATGGCCTGAGCCGTGGGCGGCCTGAACAGCATCAGCGCGTGGGCGAGGATGGCGAAGCGGGTGCGGTCGGGGCGTGTGGGGCGAAAGCGCATGGCGGTGCCTGCGAATTTCTTGCCCCGGTACTGCACGTTGTATGCGCCGTCGCAAAAGGCCCCGGGCTGCCAGCCGCGGCTGGCCCCTTCGCCCAAAGCGGCCTCGATGGGTGTGCACAGCCGCCCGTATTCCGCATCCAGATCGAACGCGGGCCCGGCGGGGCAGGCGTAGACATGGGTGACGTTGACGATGCCGGGGCCCTGGGGGGTCACGTCACCCCCCGTGGCGCGCAGGTGCACGGGCCAGCCGCGCGCCGCCATTTCCGCCTGCGCCGCTGCAAACCCGGGCAGGGTCGCCATTTTGCGCGGGGCCACCAACCCTTGGTGGCTTTGCCACAGCCACAAGTGGCGCTTGGTCGGATCCTCGGCCACTTCACCCAGCATCTCGACCTCGCGGGCCAGGGCGTTGGCAATGGGCAGGGTGTCGATCAAGGCAGCTCGGCCAGCACGGCGCGGGCGGCGGCGGCGGGATCGTCCGCTTGCCAGATGGGGCGGCCCACCACGATGTGATCGGCCCCGTCGGCAATGGCCTGCCCGGGGGTGGCCACGCGTTTCTGATCGCCAAGGGCGGCGCCTGCGGGGCGCACGCCGGGGGTCACGATCAGCTTGGCCTCGGGCAGGGCGCGGATCATCGCGGCCTCTTGCGGGGAGGCGATGACCCCGTCGGCGCCTGCGTCAAAGGCCCGGCCCGCCCGTTCGGTGACTAGGTCGGGGATGGCCCCCGCCTTGATCTGGGCCGCGTCCAGATCGGCACGGTCCAGGGATGTCAGCACCGTCACGGCAAGGATTTGCAGGTCCGTGCCAGACGCCCCTTCCTTCGCGGCGCGCACCACATGGGGGTCGCCGTGGACTGTCAGGAAATCGAGGTCATACTGGGCGATGCCGCGCACCGCCGCCTCGACCGTGGCCCCGATGTCAAAGAACTTCATGTCCAGAAAGATGCGCTTTCCGCGTTCCTGTTTCAGCTCGTTGGCCAAGGCCAGCCCGCCGCCGGTCAGCATCCCCAGCCCGATCTTGTAGAAGTTCACGTTGTCGCCAAGGCGGTCGGCAAGGTCCAACCCGTGGACGACGTTCGGCACGTCCAGGGCTACGATGAGGCGGTCGTCTGACATGGGGGCACTCTCCTTTTGCGCCTCGCATACGGGGGCGGGGGCGGTGGGACAAGTCCCACCCTACTGCGACATCTCCAGCACCCGGGCCCATTCTGCGGGCGTCACCGGTTGCACGGACAGGCGCGCCTGTTTGACCAGGGCCATGTCGGCCAGGGCCGGGTCCGCCTTGACCTGCGCGAGGGTCACGGGGTGGGCAAGGGGGCGGAGGGCGCGGATATCCACGCAGTCCCAGCGGGGATCGTCCGTGGTGCTGTCGGGATGGCTGGGGGCGATGACCTCGACGATGCCGACGATCGCCTTGTCCTTTTGGGAATGGTAAAAGAACCCCTGATCCCCCACGGCCATCTGGCGCATCATGTTGCGCGCCTGATAGTTGCGCACGCCGTCCCATTCTTCGCCCGCGTCGCCCTTGGCGACCTGTTGGTCCCAGGACCAGGCGTCGGGTTCGGATTTGAACAGCCAGTGGCGCATCAGCCGATCACCTTGTTCCACGCCTCGATCCGCACGTCCGCGAACAGGCCCGCGCGGGCGTAGGGGTCGTCTGCGGCCCAAGCCTCGGCCGCCGCGCGGTCCTCGACGTCGATGACCACAAGGCTGCCCGACATCTCGCCGCTTGCGTTCACGAAGGGGCCCGCGTGGGTCACAACGCCGGAGCCTTTGAGGTAGGCGACGTGGTCGGGGCGGTTTTCCATCCGGACGGGCAGGTGGTCGGGTTTGTCGGTGCAGATGAGGGCGAAGAGCATGGTTTATTCCTGTTTCAGGGGGCGGTTCAGCAGGGCATCCAGCGCCGTTGCCAATGTGGTGTCGCCGGACAACAGCCGGTCGATCTGTGCGGTGATGGGCAGGTCGAGGCCCTTGGCCCGGGCAAGGTCGGCCACGGCGCGGGCGGTGGCGGCGCCCTCAACGGTGGTGTCCTCGGCCCATGGGACGCCCGTGCCCAGCGACATGCCGAAGCGGAAGTTGCGCGATTGTTCGGAATAGCATGTCAGGGCCAGATCCCCCATGCCCGACAGGCCGGTCAGGGTGGCAGGATCCGCGCCAAGCGCCTCGGCTAGCCTTGTGATCTCCGCAAAGCCCCGGGTCATCAGGGCCGCGCGGGCGCTGTTGCCCAGCCCTGCGCCGATGCAGGCCCCGCAGGCGATGGCGATGACGTTCTTCAGCGCGCCGCCCAGTTCCGCCCCGATCACGTCCCCGGTGCGGTAAAGGCGCAAGCGCGGCGTGGACAGGGCGGTTTGCAGGGCCGCGCCCGCGCCGGCGTCCTCACAGGCCAGCGTCAGGGCGGTGGGCAGGCCCGCGGCTATGTCGTCGGCAAAGCTGGGTCCGGTCAACTGTGCGGCCACCGGTACGTGCCGCGCGGCCAGCGTTGCGGGGCCAAGGCCCGTGGCTTGGTCGATCCCCTTGGAACAGCACACCACATGGCGGGCGGACAGGGGCTGGCGGGTCAGAAAGGCACCGATCTGTTGCGTCGGGATGGCCAGCAGGGCGGTTTCGGCGGTGCAGTCGGACAGGTCGCCCGTCACCTTAATCTCGGGGGGCAGGGGGTGATTGGGCAGGCGCGGGCTGGTGTCCCGGATGGCGGTGGCGTTACGGGCCCACAGGGTCACAGCGTAGCCTTGGGTGGCATAGCTGATGGCGAGGGCGGTGCCAAAGGCCCCCGCGCCGATCACGTCGAGCCTCATGCCTTGGCCCCCTTCTTTCCGTGCCCCAGCATTGGCGCCGCGGCGCTGTCCAGGGGCCAGCGGGGCCGGGCGGACAGGGTCAGGTCGTCGCGCGCGCCTGCCGCAAAACGCTCTGCCCCCGCCCAGGCGATCATCGCGGCGTTGTCGGTGCAAAGGGCGAGGGGCGGCGCGCAGAACGGTATATCGCCCGCAACCTCCTGCAAGGCGCTGCGCAAGGTCTGGTTCGCGGCCACACCCCCGGCGACCGCAAGGGCGGTGACGTCCGGGCACAGGGCCAGCGCACGGCGGGTTTTCTCGGCCAGCACGTCGCGCACTGCCCCCTGAAATGCAGCGCACAGGTCCGCGCGGTCTTGGCGGGGCAGGCCGCCATGCTGGGCCACGATCCCGTCGCGCGCCCGCAGGACGGCGGTTTTCAGGCCCGAAAAAGACATGTCGCAGCCGGGGCGGTCCAGCAGGGGGCGGGGCAGGGGAATGGCCTTGGGGTCCCCGTGCCGCGCCTCGGCCTCGACGCTGGGGCCACCGGGTTGGGGCAAGCCCAGCAGGCGGGCGGTTTTGTCAAAGGCCTCGCCGGGGGCGTCGTCGATGGTACCGCCCAGCCGGGTGAAGGCCTCGGGCCCGTCCACGCGCAGGAACTGGCAGTGCCCGCCAGAGACCAGCAGCATCAGATAGGGATAGGCCAGCCCGTCCGTCAGGCGCGGGGTCAGGGCGTGGCCGGCAAGGTGGTTCACGCCCACCAGGGGTGTGCCCGACCCGGCGGCCAGCCCCTTGGCGCACATGACCCCGGCCAGCACGCCGCCGATCAGGCCCGGACCTGCGGTTACGGCGATGGCGTCCACCTGGGCCAAGGTGACGCGCGCCTGTTCCAAGGCGGCCTCGACTGCGAGGTCAATTTTTTCGGCATGGGCGCGGGCGGCGATTTCCGGCACCACCCCGCCAAAGGCCGCGTGCAATTCGGTCTGGCCCATGACAACGGAGGACAGGATCGGGGTCGGCGCGCCGTAGCGCACCACGGCGGCGGCTGTGTCATCACAGCTGCTTTCCAATCCCAGAACCGTAAGTGCTTGTACCATCGGGCGCCTTCGTTCAGCCTGACCCGCAACTAGCACCCGGACCCCGAGGACACAATGCGCCACACAGGCTTGCTTATGACCCGTCCTGCCCTCGCGTCCCGCCGGTTTCTGGCGGGGCTGACGGTGCCGGATGGGGTGCGCGTGGTGGTCTGTCCGGTGTTGGAGGTGTCGGTCACAGGGCCGCTGCCGGAGATGTCGGGGGCGGCGGGGGTGATCTTTAGCTCTGCCAATGGGGTCGCGGCCTTTGCGGATCTGGGCGGTGCGTTTGCCGGGCCCGCCCATGTGGTCGGGGAGCGCACGGCGCAGGCGGCGCGGGACCTTGGCCTGCGGGTAGAGAGCGTTGCGCAAGACGCCGCAGACTTGGTGGCGCAGGTGCAGGGGCCCGCGCCGTTGATCCATCTGCACGGGGTGCACACGCGCGGGGACGTGGCCGCGCGGCTGACCGCCCGGGGCATCCCGACCAAGGGGGCGGCGATATATGACCAGATCGCGCGGCCCCTGTCGGCGGAGGCGTTGGATCTGTTGCGCGCGAGGGGCGTGATTGTGCCCCTGTTCTCGCCCAGGTCCGCCGAATTGGTGGTGGCGGGGATGGAAACGGCCACGGAAACGGGGGCGCTGGCGCTGTTTTCCCCGTAATCTCGGACGCGGTTGCGCAGATGTTGCCCCAATCTGCGGATGTGCGCGTGGCCGATGCGCCCACGGGCGCGGCCATGCGTGCCATCGTCGCAAACCTTTTGGCGGAGGCGGCAAGTGGTTGAGGGTCTGGGCAAAGCAGACTAAGTTTTAGACTCATGGACTGTCACGACGGGTGGACAGTCCAATATGTAAACCTGCGAGGGGTGCCTGACGGTGGCGAAGAAGAAAAACACGGATCAAAGCCCGAAGGCCGAAGTGCAAGATGTGACCGACGCCGAAGTGGTGTCCGAAGCCGTCCCGGCAGAGGATACGGCCAAGCCCGATGCGGATGCGCCCAAGGTGTCAGAGGATCAAGGCGATCCGACCGCGCCCGCCGAGGAGGAAGCGGTTGAGCCTGTGGACGACGCCCCTGCGGAGGATATTTCGCCAGAGCCAGAGCCAGAGCCAGAGCCAGAGCCTGCGGAAACCCCAGTCGAAACACCGGTCGAAACCCCGGCCCAAGACCCCGCCCCTGCGAAATCCGGCGGCTTTCTGCCCCTCGTGATTGGCGGGCTGATCGCGGGCGGCATCGGCTATGCCATTCCGACCTATATCAATCCGCCTGCTGACCCGACGGACGCGCTCTCGGCGCAGATCGAACAGGTCCGCACGCAGCTGGAGGCGCAGACCGAAAGCGCCATTGCCGCGATTGAAATTCCGGACGTCGCCGCGCTGCAGGCCTCTGTGGACGCGCGCCTTGCCGATTTGACCACCGAGACCGCTGCGCTGGCGGACCGGATCACGGCGCTGGAGGCCCGCCCCATCGGCGAGACCGGCGTGACCGAGGGCGACATCGCCGCCCTGCGCAGCGCCCTTGAGGAACAGCGCGCCGCCTCTGCCGCCCTGAACGCCGAGTTGGAGGCGCTGGCCAACCAACAGGCCGAGGGCATCGCCAATGCCGAGACCGAGGCCCTGAACGCCGCCCGCGCCGCACAGGCCGCCGCCACGCGACAGACCCTTGTGGCGGCGATGGAGTCCGGCGCGCCCTTTGCCGACGCGCTGGCCGGGATCGAGGGTGACGTGCCCGCGGCCCTGTCCGCCGTGGCCGACAGCGGCGTGCCCACGGTCGAGACCCTGACCGAAGCCTTCCCCGATCTGGCCCGCGCGGCCCTAGCCACCGTGCGCGCCGAGGCCAGCCAAGAGGGCACCGCCGCTGATCGTGTGGGTGCTTTCCTGTCGCGGCAGTTGAACACCCGCTCCGTCGAGCCGCGCGCGGGCGATGACCCGGACGCCGTCTTGTCCCGGGCCGAGGCTGCCGTGCGCGGTGGCGACATAGATGAGGCGTTGAGCGAACTGGCAACCTTGCCCGACAACGCCCGCGCGCCCCTGCAAGGCTGGATCGATCAGGCCCAGACCCGGGCCGACGCGGTGGCGGCGGTCAACGAACTTCTTTCTGCGAACTAAGGACACAAACGATGCTTTGGACACTTTTGAAAATTGTCATCTTTGTCGTGCTGGTCGCGGCGCTGGCCTTTGGGGCCGAATACCTGATCGACAGCAGTGACAGCCTGACGCTGATCCTGTTTGGCACGGAATACATCATCCCACCCTTGTTCGCGATCCTTGGCCTTGCGCTGTTGTTGCTGGGCATGTGGCTGGTTCTGAAACTGGCCGGGTTCCTTGTGGCCCTGCTGCGCTTTATCAATGGCGACGAGACGGCCATGTCGCGCTACTTCGACCGCAACCGGGAACGCAAGGGCTATGCCGCGTTGACCGAAGGCATGATGGCCCTGGCCAGTGGGGAGCACAAGACCGCCATTGCCAAGGCGCAAAAGGCCGAGAAACTGTTGCAAAAGCCCGAACTGACCACCCTGCTGACCGCCCAGGCGGCGGAGGCTGCGGGCGACACCGCCAAGGCCACGGATGCCTACAAACGTCTGTTGCAGAACGACCAGACCCGGTTCGTGGGGGTGCGCGGGCTGTTGCAGCAAAAGCTGGACGCGGGCGACACCGATCTGGCCCTGAAACTGGCCGAGAAGGCCTTTGCCCTGAAACCGCGCCATACGGGCGTGCAGGACACTCTGCTGGCCTTGCAGGCTGGCGAGGAAAACTGGGACGGCGCGCGCAAGACCCTGACCGCCAAGCTGAAAGCCGGCGGCCTGTCACGGGACGTGCACAAACGCCGCGCGGCGGTGCTGGGGCTGGCCACGGCCCGGGATGCCTTGGCACAGGGCAAGACCGAAAAAGCGCGGGAAGAGGCGCTGGAAGCCGCCCGCCTGTCCCCGGATCTGGTGCCGGCGGCCGTTCTGGCCGCGCGCATGCACATCGACGCAGGGTCCGCCCGCAAGGCCACCAAGGCCATCAAGGTCGCGTGGAAGCAGTCGTCCCACCCTGACCTCGCCGCGGCCTTTGCCGATATCGCCCCGGACGAGACGCCTTATGCCCGTGTACAGCGGTTCCAGCCCCTGTTGAACTTGTTGCCGAACCACGCCGAGACTCGCCTTTTGGGTGCAGAGTTGCATCTTGCCAACGAGGATTACGCCGCCGCGCGCAAATCCCTTGGCGATCTGGCCGAAAGCGATCCCACCGCACGATCGTTGTCCCTGATGGCCGCGATCGAGCGGGGCGAGGGGGCCGAGGATCACGTGGTGCGTGGCTGGCTGGCACGCGCTGTCACCGCGTCGCGGGGGCCCCAGTGGGTCTGCGAGAATTGCGGCACAGTGCACGCCAAATGGACGCCGGTGTGCGAAAACTGCGCAAGTTTTGACACCCTGTCATGGACCACGCCGCCCCAATCGAACGAGGCCCCGGACGCCAATGTCGCCATGCTGCCCCTGATCGTGGGCGCCATCGAGGACAAGTCGGCGGACGCGGAACCTGCTGTCGAGGCGGAGGTCGTGGTCGAGGATGCCACCGTGACCGACGCGGATGCAGAAACTGACAAAAAGGCTGCAACTTAGGTCTTTTCTTGGCGGGCGGGTCTTGCTACTCCCCCGCCAGCGCCGCTGTAGCTCAGATGGTAGAGCACGTCATTCGTAATGATGGGGTCGGGGGTTCGAGTCCCTTCAGCGGCACCACTTCAGCACAAAGTCCTGGGCACAGCTTAGAATGTGCGTGTCACAGCACCACTTCGCGCCATTTTCCCTGCTCCAAGCCATCTAGCGTGGTGTCCCCGATGCGCCAGCGGATCAGGCGCAGGCAGGGCAGGCCCACGGCCGCGCACATGCGGCGGACCTGCCGGTTGCGCCCTTCGGTGATGGTCAGTTCCAGCCACGCGTCCGGTACGGTCTGGCGCACCCGCACGGGGGCGTTCTGGGCCACAGCCATGAGGGCGTGTCCACCTGGGCCACTTGGGCGGGTTTCGTGCGCCCGTCTTTCAGGTCCACGCCCAGGCGCAGCCGGGTCAAGGCATCCGCGTCTGGCGTGCCTTCGACCTGCACGTAGTAGGTTTTTGGCGTTTTGCTGCGTGGGCTGGTGATCTGCGCCTGCATCTTGCCGTTGTCCGTCAGCAAGAGCAGCCCCTCGCTGTCCCGGTCCAGACGGCCGGCGGCATAGACCCCGGGCACGTCAATCCAGTGGCGCAGGCCGGGCCATTTCCCTTCGTCCGTGAACTGGCTCAGGACGTTCATGGGCTTGTTGAAGGCGATGAGCATCTAGTCGGGGGTGCCCATTTGCACCGTGACCCGCTGCACCGGGGCAGCGTTGCGGATAAAGTCCGCGATGCGCGCGGCCATAGCGGCAGAGCCTTTGGGCGAGGGGTGGATGTGATCGGCGGACAGGTAGCGCTGCGGGTCGCCCGTGGCGATCAGATCCGCCATGGAGATATAGTCGATGCCGGGGATCAGGGCGGCCATGCGTTTGATGCGGCGCTCCAACTCTGCCCCCTCGTCCTTGCAGATCTCAATGATCGAATTCACACCGGGGCTGCGCAGATAGCCCACCCAGGCCACGCGCGCCCCCTCGTTATACAGGCGCACGGCCAGTTGCGGGATTGCACCGCGCGTGCCATCGGTCGAGATCAGACGTTCCATCATCCGGTCGCACCGCGAACAATCGCAGCCCAGCCACAGGTCGTTGCCCCCGCCGTTGACCACGACCCAATCCCAATCGCCCTTGCGGTACTGCCGGTCGATATCTAAGCCAAGGGCCCCAGTGACGGGCAGGGGATAGGTGATCGCGGCCCCCAGAACGGGGCGGTTTCGAACCGTGGCGTTCAATTCGCGGGCGAGCACATCACCCACAGACCGGCCCGTATTCTGGTGCGAGGCCAACGCACTGTCGCCCATCACAAGGATGTTCAGAGGCTGCTGCGCGGCGGCGGGCAGGCCCGCGCACAGGGTCGCAGACAGGGCCAGACACAAAAGGGTGCACAGTATTCTCATGGGGCGGTCCTACACCTTATGGGTAAACGCAGTGTGAAGGGTGCCGTGCCATGGGGCAAGCCCTAGTGCGCCTGTGCCCAATTGGCCCCTTGGCCTGCGTCCACGGACAGTTTCACATCTAGATGCACCACGGGATCGGCGGCGTTCTCCATCACCTCGCGGGCCGCAATGATCAGGGCGTCTGCGGCGTCTTCCTCTACCTCGAACAGCAATTCGTCGTGGACTTGCAACAGCATCTTGGCGGGCAGGTGGGCGATGGCGTCTGGCATCCGCACCATGGCGCGGCGGATGATATCGGCGGCGGTGCCTTGGATCGGCGCGTTGATTGCGGCGCGCTTGGCAAAGCCCGCGCCCGGCCCCTTGGCGTTGATGTCCGGGGTGTGGATGCGGCGGCCGAACAGGGTTTCCACCCGGTTGTGTTCCTTGGCGAACTTGGTGGTGTCGTCCATGTAGGCGCGGATGCCGGGGAAGCGTTCGAAGTATGTGTCGATAAACGCCTGCGCCTCGGCGCGCGGTATGCGAAGGTTGCGGGCAAGGCCAAAGCCGCTGATCCCATAGATCACGCCGAAGTTGATGGCCTTGGCCTGCCGGCGCACGTCCGGGGTCATTTCGTCCAAGGGCACCCCGAACATCTGGGACGCGGTGATGGCGTGGATGTCTTGGCCGTCCCTAAAGGCCTGTTTCAGCGCGTCGATACCCGCGATATGGGCCAAGATGCGCAGCTCGATCTGGCTATAGTCCAGCGCCACCAGAACCTTGCCCTCGTCGGCGACGAACGCCTCGCGGATGCGGCGGCCTTCTTCCGAACGGATCGGAATGTTTTGCAGGTTCGGATCGGTCGAGGCCAGACGTCCGGTGTTCGCCCCCGCGATGGAATAGGAGGTATGGACCCGGCCCGTATCGCGGTTGATGTGATCCTGCAGGGCGTCGGTGTAGGTGGATTTCAGTTTCGACAGCTGCCGCCAGTCCAGCACCCGGCGCGGCAGGTCATGTTCGGTGGCCAGGTCTTCGAGGATATCGGCCCCGGTGGAATACTTGCCCGTCTTGCCCTTTTTGCCGCCGGGCAGAGCCATCTTGCCGAACAGGATTTCGCCCAGTTGCGCGGGCGATCCGACGTTGAAGCTTTCGCCCGCCAGTTCGTGAATCTCTGCCTCCAGTCCCGCCATTTTCTGGGCAAAGGCATTGGACATGCGCGACAGGGTATCGCGGTCGACCTTGATCCCTGTACGTTCCATCTGGGCCAGCACCGGAACAAGGGGGCGTTCGAGGGTTTCATACACCCGTGTGACGCGGGCTGCGTGCAGGCGGGGCTTGAAGATCTGCCACAGGCGCAGGGTGATATCGGCGTCTTCGGCGGCGTATTTGACGGCCTCGTCGATGGGCACACGGTCAAAGGTGATCTGGGATTTGCCCGATCCGATCAGGTCCTTGATCGGGGTGGGCTGGTGGTTCAGGTACTGATCCGACAGCTTGTCCATGCCGTGGCTGTGCAGCCCTGCGTGCAGGGCGTAGGACATCAGCATGGTGTCGTCGATGGGGGCCACCGTGATCCCGTATTTGTGCAGGATTTTCAGGTCGTACTTGGCGTTTTGCAGGATTTTCAGGACCGATGGGTCCTCCAGCAGAGGCTTCAGCATCGCTAGCGCCTCGGCCTCGTCCATTTGTCCTTCGGCCAGTTGGTCGTCGCTGAACAGGTCATCCCCGCCCGTGCCCTTGTGGGTCAGGGGCAGGTAGGCGGCCTGTCCCGGTTCCACGCACAGGCAGATGCCCACCAGATCGGCAGTCATCTCGTTCAGGCCTGTCGTTTCGGTGTCGATGGCCACGTAGCCGCGCCGGTGCGCCTGCGCGATCCATGTGCGCAGGGTGTCCGCGTCGCGGATGCAGGTGTACTGGCCCGCGTCCATGGCCGGGGCCTCGGGCGCGTCGGGGACGGAGGCCTCGATCACGGGGGCAGCGGGGGGCTCGACCCCCTTGGCCGAGGCGATGCGGGTCGTCAGGGTGCGGAATTCCATCTGGTTGAGGAAGGCCAGCAGTTGATCCGCGTCCGGTTCGCGCACCTCTAGGTCGTGGATCGAGAAATCCAGCGTCATGTCACAATCCAGCTGTACAAGCTTCTTGGACAGCTCGATCTGGGCGCGGTGGTCGATCAGGGTCTGGCGGCGCTTGGGTTGTTTGATTTCCTCGGCCCGGTCCAGCAGGTCCTCTAGGGACCCATATTCGTTGATCAGCAGGGCCGCGGTCTTGATCCCGATGCCGGGGGCACCGGGCACGTTGTCCACGCTGTCCCCCGCCAGCGCCTGCACGTCCACCACGCGGTCGGGGGCCACGCCGAACTTTTCCACCACGCCGTCCGCGTCGATCCGCTTGTTTTTCATAGGGTCCAGCATTTCGACCCCGCCGCCCACCAGTTGCATCAGGTCCTTGTCGGAACTGAGGATTGTGGCCCGCCCGCCCAGCTCGCGCGCCTGGCAGGCGAGGGTGGCGATGATGTCGTCCGCCTCGAACCCCTCGATCTCATGGGTGGCGATGTTGAAAGCACGGCTGGCCTCGCGCGTCAGGGGGATCTGGGGGCGCAGATCCTCTGGCATGGCGTCGCGGTTGGCTTTGTACTGGTCATACAGATCATTGCGGAACGTGTGGCTGCCCTTGTCGAAAATCACCGCCACATGGGTGGGGGCATCGGGGCCGGTGTTCCCTTCCACGTAGCGGTGCAGCATGTTGCAGAACCCCGACACCGCGCCGACCGGCAGCCCGTCGGATTTGCGTGTCAGGGGGGCAGGGCGTGAAAGGCGCGAAAGATATAGGCCGATCCGTCGATCAGGTGCAGGTGGCACCCTTTTCCAAATTCCGATCCCGACATACATTCCACCCCGTTGTTGTTACAGGAGTGATATATGACGCGTTTTGGGATGGCGAGTGCATTGGCCTTGGTTTTCTGTGGACAGGTCAGTGCCCAGACCCTGCTGCTGGAGGTACCCGAGCGTCCCATGTGCGACCCGGACACCATGAACTGCTCCCCTCTGTTGGCCTGTATCGAGGAGACCGGGGAGTACTTCCGAGGGGCTTCTTTCGGGACGGACGAGGGTCCGTTTCATGCCCAAAGCATTCTTGGCGAGTGGTGCGACGGGACATGGTATCGCAATTTTCTGGGTGTGGGCGTCGCGGAGTTTGCCTGCGAGAACGGGCGCACCGGCAAATCCCTGTTCACCTGGTTCGAGCCCGAGACGGGGACCGCCGTGGGCAATGGGTCCTTTGACGACGGCTATGTGGCGCGGTTCTGGGCGGGCAACAATCTGGAAGGGTACTTCGATCAGATCGACCCGGGCGAGCGGGCGCGCATGTCCTGTCAGCCCGTGGATATGCTGATGATGTGATCCGGGGCCGCCGGGCTAGGGCGTCGTACTGATCATGTGGATCATGATCGCCACGTAGAACAGGACCGAGGCCAGCACCACAAAGATGTGCCAGATCGTGTTGTGGAACCGCAAATGCTGCGCCATCAGAAAGGCGCTGCCCACGGTGTACAAGACTCCGCCCGATACCATCAGGATCAGGACCGGCGCATCGAGGCTGGCCAGCAGGTCCCACCCGCCGACCACCACGGCCCAGCCCATGCACAGGCAAAAGATCAACCCGACCTTTGTATGGCGGGGCGGCAAGAACACCTGCACCGCTGTTCCCACCAGCGCCGCCGTCCATAAACCGGCCAGCATGGTGCCGCTGTGGGTGTCTGACAGCAGGGCAAAGGGCGTGTAGGTGCCCGCGATTTTGAAATAGATCGCCGAATGGTCCAACCGCCGCAGCGCCGCCTTCAGGTCCGGGGCGGGCAAGTGGTTGTACATCAGCGAACAGGTCAGCATTGCCACCAGCGTGACCCCATAGACCGAGATCGCAAGAATCGACACCGCATCCCCCCGCAGCACCGCCGTCAGGGTGATCATCACCGGCACCGCCAGCAGGGCGGCCACAAGGGCCGTGATATGCACGGCGGCATCGGACCAAAGCTCTGCCTTGGAATAGGGGCGGGTGTCGGGTGTCGCTGTCATCGCCTGTCCTTCGGTTCGGTTTTGTCTGCACGGTTCCAGACCACTGTTTCACAGTAATGTGTCATTTGCGTGCCGGGGGATGTGACGTTGGGTGAGGCCCCCTTGGGTGCCTGTTTGTCGCACCCGTCACGCCTGGGCTTGTAATCCTGATAAAAATAGTCAAGATATGGATATCCAGCGACAGGACGCCCAGCGTGCCCTCAGCCAGACACGAAATTCATGAATTCAGAAGGGGCCTGCAAGCAGACCCAATTGGTCGTTCGGTCCCTTGCCGCCCCTTCTGGATACGAACCTGCCCGCAAGCGTCTTGGGCAGGTTCCCGTTTGCGGCGCAATGAGAGGGACTTGCTATGGGAATTCAGGGACAACGTTGCGTCGCAGACGGCCGGGGCACACCGCTGAGCGTATTGGGGTACGACACGGGCGAACGGGCGGTCCTGACGGTATGCCGGTTCTATTTCAGCAGTTTTGCCGAGCCGGAAAAGCAAGGGTGGCTAAACGCACTGGGCGTTGCCCTGATGGCGTTCGAGGCCGAGGACGGCCCCCATGCCGCCATGGCTATCCTGTCTGCGGTGCAAACCATGCGCCGCAGTCGGTATTCTATGTTCAAATACAACTGCCCCGATTGCGGGTCGTGTTCAGACTTTGTCACGGATCACGAACGCGCCTTCATGACCGCCCTGCGGGCCACGGCGCGCGGGGCCCCGGATGCGGCCTCGGCCCATGCACTGTTGCTGTGTGAAGGCAACGACACCACTGCGTTTCTTAAGGCGCTGGAGGTGCTGGCAGATACCTGCGCCCTGGCGGATCAGCGCGTGACCTAGTGGCCCTCGGCACCCGCCGCTAGGACAAAGCGCTTGTCGCAATAGGGGCACTCCACATCGCCCGTATTGGGATCAATGGTCAGCCAGACGCGCGGATGTCCCAAGGCCCCTTCGCCGCCGTCACAGGCGATGCGTGTTGCAGTGACTTCTTCGGTTTCGGGCGGGGTGATGGGCATTTGGCTTGGCTCCGGTCTGTGGTTGGCCTATCTCGCGGTATGCCGGATTGGGCGGCGCCTTGGCAAGGGGCCGATAGGAAAGGGACGCGGGATGTCAGCAGCGATCGAGATCAAGGGCCTGAAAAAGACCTATGGCGGGGATGGTAAATCCCCGGCGAAAGAGGCGCTGAAGGGGCTGGATCTGGATATCCCCAAGGGCTCCATCTTCGGGCTGTTGGGGCCAAACGGGGCGGGCAAGTCCACCACCATCAACATCCTTGCGGGGTTGGTGAAAAAGACCGCAGGCTCCGTCAGGATCTGGGGCTTTGACCAAGACGTGAACCCGCGCCAAAGCCGGGCCGCGATCGGTGTGATGCCGCAGGAATTGAACCTCGATCCGTTCTTCAGCCCCGCCGGTGCCCTGGAGGTGCAGGCGGGCCTCTACGGTGTGCCCAAGGCCCAACGCCGCACCGCCGAAATCCTTGATTTCGTGGGGCTTGCGGATAAGGCCGACGCCTATGCGCGGACCCTGTCGGGCGGCATGCGGCGGCGGCTGTTGCTGGCCAAGGCACTGGTGCACCACCCGCAGATCCTTGTGCTGGATGAACCCACCGCAGGCGTGGATATCGAGCTGCGCCAGATGCTGTGGCGCAACGTGCGCAAGCTGAACGAAGAACGGGGCACGACGATCATCCTGACGACCCACTATCTGGAAGAAGCGCAGGAAATGTGTGACGAAATTGCCATCGTCAACCACGGGGAGCTGGTGATCCGCGACAAGACGGCGAACCTGCTGGACCGTCTGGACGGCAAGACCATGGTGATCGTCCCCGAGGGCGCGGTGGGCGACCTGACCCTGCCCGAAGGGGTCACTTGCGAGCGCCGCGGCCCGGCCCTTGCGCTGTCCTACGCGCGGTCGAAAGTGTCGGCGGATCAAGTGCTTGAGGCCGTGCGCGCCGCTGGTGTCACAGTGCGCGACGTGCGCACCGAGGAGGCGGATCTCGAAGATGTCTTCGTGTCCCTGACCCACACCGACTGACCAAAAGGGGCGCGCTGGTCGCGCGCGCTGTGGCATGAGGGACGCTGTCCCTCACACTCCCTGGGGTATTTCGGACCCAATGAAGAGGGTGCGGCGTCGCAGAATGGCCGCGAGGGCTGGTGTTTTGAGGCCGGGCGCGGTAGGGCGCGCGCAATCTTCCTCTTCCTAAGGCTACCTTAATGGACATTCGCAACATTGCGATCATCGCACACGTGGACCACGGCAAAACGACCCTGGTGGACGAACTGCTGAAACAATCGGGCACCTATCGTGAAAATCAGGCCACCACAGAGCGGGCCATGGACAGCAACGATCTGGAGCGCGAGCGCGGGATCACCATCCTGGCCAAGGCAACCTCTGTGGAATGGGGCGAGACGCGGATCAACATCGTGGACACCCCCGGCCACGCTGATTTCGGCGGCGAGGTGGAGCGGATCCTGTCCATGGTGGACGGCGTTGTTCTGTTGGTGGATGCCGCCGAGGGGCCCATGCCCCAGACCAAGTTCGTGACCTCCAAGGCCCTGGCCTTGGGTCTGCGGCCGATCGTCGTGGTGAACAAGGTCGACAAACCCGATGGGGAGCCGGACCGTGCGTTGGACGAATGCTTTGATTTGTTTGCCAATTTGGACGCCACGGACGAGCAGCTGGACTTCCCGCATATGTATGCCTCGGGCCGGGCGGGCTGGGCCGATATGGAGCTGGACGGGCCGCGCAAGGACCTGTCGGCCCTGTTCGATCTGATCGTCAAACACGTGCCCAAGCCCGCGCAGATTGCCCGTAAAGACGAGCCGTTTCAGATGCTTGCCACCACCCTTGGGGCCGACGCCTTTATCGGGCGCACCCTGACGGGCCGGGTCGAGGCGGGCACCCTGAAAACCGGCACCACCCTGAACGCGCTCAGCCGCGAGGGCGACCGGATCGAACAGTTCCGCGTGACCAAGATCCTGGCCTTCCGGGGCTTGGGTCAACAGCCCATCGACGTGGCCGAGGCAGGCGATATCGTGACCCTGGCCGGTATGTCCAAAGCGACTGTTGCGGACACCCTGTGCGACCCCTCCGTCACGGCGGCGATCCCTGCGCAACCCATTGATCCGCCTACGATTACCGTCACATTCGGCATCAACGATTCCCCCTTGCGGGGCGCGATGGCAAGAAGGTGCAATCCCGTGTGATCCGCGACCGTCTGATGAAGGAGGCCGAGACCAACGTGGCCATCAAGATCAGCGACACGCCGGGCGGCGAGGCCTTTGAGGTGGCAGGCCGGGGCGAGCTGCAGATGGGCGTGTTGATCGAGAACATGCGCCGGGAGGGGTTCGAGCTGTCGATCAGCCGCCCACAGGTTCTGTTCCAAGAGGTCGACGGCCAAAAAATGGAGCCTATTGAAGAGGTTACCATTGATGTGGACGACGAATACTCCGGCGCTGTGATCGAAAAGATCACCGGGGCCCGACGCGGTGAGTTGGCCGAGATGAAGCCCGCCGGGGCCGGCAAGACCCGCATCATCGCCCATGTGCCTGCGCGCGGCCTGATCGGCTATCACGGGGAGTTCCTGACCGACACGCGCGGCACCGGCGTGATGAACCGCGTGTTCCACGAATGGGCCCCCTTCAAAGGCCCCATCCCGGGCCGTCGTGCGGGCGTCCTTATCTCAATGGAATCAGGGGTTTCGGTGGCCTACGCCATCTTCAACCTAGAGGATCGGGGCAAGTTCTTTATCGGGTCCCAGGAACAGGTCTATCAGGGCATGATCATCGGCGAGCATAACCGGGAAAACGACCTGGAGGTGAACCCCCTGAAGGGCAAGAAACTGACCAACGTGCGGGCCAGCGGCACGGACGAGGCGGTGCGCCTGACCACCCCCGTCAAGATGTCCCTGGAGGAGGCGATTGCCTACATCGACAACGACGAATTGGTCGAGGTCACGCCCAACGCGATCCGTCTGCGCAAGCGCTATCTGGACCCGCACGAGCGCAAGCGCCAGTCCCGCACGGCCAGCTAGACAGGGGTCCGTTTCGGCACCCCCGAAACCCACCCCGAAAATACCCCCGAAACCCACCCCGATTTTCTGTCGGGGTGGTTTTTTCATTCACCATTATGCAAATGCCCTGAGACCCCGGCAGATCCGCTAAGGGTTGAGCGGGGATGTGCCAGAAATCACTTCGGAGGGCGCGTCGAAACAGGTGCCCGACAGCATAGTCCAATCTGTGGGAAATCCGCTGGAATGGAACACAAGGGTCAGCTGCCCCCACGACGCCCCCTCGAACCCATCGGGCCCGATCATGGTTGTGCCGCAGTCGGGTCCGGTGTCGCTGATCCACAGGCCGCTGTGCACTGCGCGGTTCTCGAAATTTCCGCCAAGCCCGTCGATGTAGAACCGGACCGCTGCTGTGTCCTGCCGGTCCACTTGCCAGACGGCCACGTCCCCCATGTCGTCGAGATACACCATAAGGCCGAGGTCGCTGTCCCAAACCTCGTCCGCCATGGCGCATACGGGTAGGAACAACAGGGCGAGGAGGGGCGAGATGCGCATGGTGGGCCTTTCACTTTGGTCCCCCAGTGAACGCCACGGGCCGGACCGGGTCAAGGCGCTGTGCGGTTCTTGTGAGGGCTGTGCCCCATGGGCTAGGCAGGGCGGACTGCTACCGGAGATTGCCATGACCGCCCTCGCCTTGTTGGATTACGCCGCCGTGATCGTCTTTGCGGTCACGGGTGCCCTTGTGGCCAGCCGGGCGCAGTTGGACCCGGTGGGTTTTATCTTCATCGCCTGTCTGACGGCGGTGGGCGGGGGCACGATCCGGGATCTGGTGTTGGACCGTCCGGTGTTCTGGCTGACGGACCCGGCGATCATTGCCGTGGCCGGTGCGGCGGCCTTGGTGGTGTTCTTTACCGCCCATCTGTTCGAAAGCCGGATCAAGGCGGTGGCGTGGCTGGACGCGCTGGCCTTGGGGATCGCGGTGACAGCGGGGGTGGTGGCGGCCCGGGGGATGGATCAATCGGTGTTCGTACAGGTGGTCATGGGGGTGATGACCGGCACCATGGGCGGGATGTTGCGTGACGTGGTGTGCAACGAAGTGCCCCTCGTCCTGAAGCAGGGAGAGCTGTATGTCACCGCCGGTCTGGCCGGGGCGATCAGCGCCGCTGTGGCCCTGCCTTACGGGGTGTGGCCCGCGCTGGCCGCTTGCGTCGCGGTCAGCTTTGGCCTGCGGGCGGGGTCCATGGTGCTGGGGTGGCGGCTGGAACCCTATCGCAGCCGCCCGCCCCGGGACAAGAAACCGTAGGGTGGGACTTGTCCCACCGCACGCGGTGCGGTGCGGGGCGCCTAGCCTGCGGCCACGTCCAGCGGGTCGTGTTCTTCACGCGGCTCGCGCGGGGGGCGTCCGATGACATCGCGCAGCTCGTCCAGCTCGATGAAGTTGTCGGCCTGACGGCGCAGATCGTCCGAGATCATGGGCGGCTGGCTGCGGATGGTGGACACCACTGACACCCGCACGCCCTTGCGTTGCAGGGCCTCGACCAGCGGGCGGAAATCCCCGTCGCCGGAAAAGATCACGATATGGTCCACGTGTTCCGCCGTCTCCATCGCGTCCACGGCCAGTTCGATGTCCATGTTGCCCTTGACCTTGCGGCGGCCTTGGCTGTCCACGAATTCCTTGGCCGGTTTGGTGACCATCTTGAACCCGTTGTAGTGCAACCAGTCCACCAGCGGGCGGATCGGCGAATAGTCGTCGTTTTCCAGCAGGGCGGTGTAATAAAACGCCCGCAGCATCTTGCCACGGCGCATGAATTCCTGCCGTAGGAGTTTGTAATCAATGTCGAATGAAAGCGCTTTGGCGGCTGCGTAAAGGTTGGAGCCGTCTATGAACAGAGCCAACCGCTCGTCGCGGTAAAACATTGCGATATCCCTTTTTAACCAGTGTGTGTGCAGCCTAATGGATGTGAGTCGGGTCGGCGCACACTGACCTATGGCAAAACAGGTAGTGCGTCTTCTATGTATAAACAAGCGTGCCGGAGGGTCAGTCGTGGAAGATGTGTGCATCGCCTTTGGCAGCAATCAGTCCGGTCCCTTTGGGGATCCGGGCCAGACCGTGGCGCGTGCGCTGGATCTGATGGCGGCGGCTTTGGGTCCTGCCGTGGCGTGCAGTCGGCTCTACCGGACCCCGGCCTTTCCCGCCGGATCGGGGCCGGATTTCGTGAACGGCGTGGTCCTGTATCGCAGCGCCTTGGCGCCCGAGGACGTGTTGCAGGCGCTGCACGGGATCGAGGCGCAGGCGGCCCGGGTGCGCGCGGCTCGCTGGGCCGCGCGGACGCTGGATCTGGATCTGATCGCCGTGGGGGCGGGGGTGCGGCCCGATCGAGCCACCGCGTGCCACTGGATGGAGGCCAGCGCACAGGTCCAGCGCAGCGCCGCCCCCGACCGCCTGATCCTGCCCCACCCGCGCGTGCAGGACCGGGCCTTCGTGTTGGTGCCCATGGCCGATGTGGCCCCCGATTGGGTCCATCCGATCACTGGCCTGACCACGGTGCAGATGCTGGCGGCGCTGCCCGACGCCGCCCGCGCCGAGGTGGTGGCGCTGTGACGCCGAAGGGTGATACCCGCACTTGTCAAGCCCCACAAGGGGCGTTATGTGGCAGGTTCTTATGACTTTGGATTCTGGAGGCTCCCATGGCCCGCGTTACCGTTGAAGATTGCGTCGACAAGGTTCCCAACCGGTTCGAACTGGTGATGCTTGCCGCCCACCGTGCGCGCGAGATCAGCGCAGGCTCTGCGGTGACTGTAGACCGGGACAACGACAAGAACCCCGTCGTGGCCCTGCGCGAGATTGCCGACGAGACCCAGAACGCCGCCGACCTGCGCGAACGTCTGGTCGAAAGCAACCAGACCCAGATCGAGGTGGACGAGCCTGAAGAAGATCAGATGGCCCTGCTGATGGGTGTCGAAAAGGACGCCCCCGCCGAAGATGACATGTCCGAAGAGAGAACGCTGCGCGCGCTTCTGGAGGCGCAAGAGCCCAAGTAAGGTGCAGGCGCGATGATCCCAGCCGAAGACCTGATTGCCAAGGTCCGCGCCTACAACCCAAACTCCGATGCTGACCTGATCCAGCGCGCCTATGACTATGGGCGCGACATGCATGACGGTCAGGTCCGCCGGTCGGGCGAACCCTATTTCACCCACCCCATCGAAGTGGCCATGTTGCTGACCGAACAGCGGTTGGATGATGCCACCATCGTCACCGCCCTGTTGCATGACACGATCGAGGACACCCGCGCGTCCTATGCCGAGGTGGCGCAGCTGTTCAGCCCCCAGATCGCCGAACTGGTGGACGGGGTCACCAAGCTGACGAACCTGCAGCTGAACTCTGCCGAGACCAAGCAGGCCGAGAACTTTCGCAAGCTGTTTATGGCCATGTCCAAGGACCTGCGCGTCATTCTGGTCAAGCTGACGGACCGGCTGCACAATATGCGGACGATCCGGCACATGCGCCCGGACAAACAGCTGCAAAAGGCGCAAGAGACTATGGACATCTATGCGCCACTTGCCGGGCGCATGGGGATGCAGTGGATGCGCGAAGAGTTGGAGGATCTGGCCTTCGAGGTGATCCAGCCCGATGCCCGCCGATCCATCATGCGCCGCTTTTTGACCCTGCAACGGGACGCGGGCGACGTGATCGCGCGCATCACCGAGGATATGAAGGCGGAACTGGCCAAGGTCGGTCTGACGGCCACGGTCCACGGGCGGGCCAAGCGGCCCTTTTCGATCTGGCGCAAGATGAAGGAAAAGGACATCCCCTTCTCGCGCCTGTCGGATATCTACGGCTTTCGCATCATCACCGAGGACGATCTGGACTGCTACAAGACACTGGGGGCGATCCATGCCCGGTGGCGCGCTGTGCCGGGGCGGTTCAAGGATTACATCAGCCAGCCCAAGACCAACGGCTACCGCTCGATCCACACCACGGTGTCCGGGCGCGATGGCAAACGGGTCGAGGTGCAGATCCGCACCCGCGTGATGCACGAGGTGGCCGAACGGGGCGTGGCCGCCCACTGGTCTTACCGCGATGGCGTGCGCTCCCAGAACCCCTTTGCGGTGGATCCGGCCAAGTGGCTGGCCACCATGACCGAACGGTTCGAGGCCGCCGAGGACCATGACGAATTCATGGAACACCTCAAGCTGGAAATGTACGCCGATCAGGTGTTCTGTTTTACGCCCAAGGGCGAGGTGGTGAAACTGCCCAAAGGAGCGACGCCTCTGGATTTCGCCTATGCCATCCACACCCGAATCGGTCATTCGTGTGTCGGGGCTAAGGTGGACGGGATGCGCGTGCCCCTGTGGACGCGGCTGAAGAACGGGCAATCGGTGGAAATCACCACCGCCGACGGGCAGACACCGCAGGCGACCTGGGTCGATATCGTGGCCACGGGGCGCGCCAAGGGGGCGATCCGCCGGGCCTTGCGCGAGGAAAGCAGCCTGCGGTTCCAGCGGCTGGGCCGTGAGCTGGCCCGCGTGGCCTTTGAACATGTGGGCAAGAAGGCCACGGACAAGGCGCTGGCCACCGCTGCCAAGGCGATGAATGAAAAGTCGGTCGAGGCGTTGTTGACCAAGATCGGCTCCACCGATCTGTCTGCCCATGCCGTGGTGGCCAAGCTCTACCCCGAGTTGGAAGGGCAGACCCCCGTGCCCGAAGTGGCTGCCGACAAGGCGATCATCGGTCTGGACCCCTCGGCCCATTTCGACCGGGGCACCTGTTGCCAGCCTGTGCCGGGCGAACGGATCGTGGGCATCACCTATCGCGGCGACGGGGTGGTGGTGCACGCCATCGACTGCGCCCGCATGGCCGAATTCGAGGATCAGCCCCAACGCTGGGTCGATGTGTCCTGGGCCACCGGGGCCCACGCCACGGCCTATGCGGTCAAGCTGCATCTGGCGATTTCCAACGACCGCGGCGTCTTGGGACGAATCTGCACATTGATCGGGGAACAAAAGGCCAATATCAGCGACCTGAGGTTCACGGACCGCAAGCCCGACTTCTTTCGGCTGGAACTGGAAGTCGAGGTCCGCAACGGTGAACATCTGCACGCGGTCATCATGGCCGTGGATGCAGACAGCGACGTGGCAGAGGTGTTCCGCCACCGGGACGAACGCCCCGTACCGGCGTGATGCAGGCGGGCAAAGGAAGGACGCGGCTTGATCTTCAAGCGCAGAGATACCCGCCCGTGGTGGCGCGCAGCCTTTGAGTTCTTGTGGCCCAAGGGCGGCTGGACCCGTGCCTTTCAATACGTCAAGCATCGCCTGCGCCGTCTGCCCGACAGCCCCCACAAGATCAGCCGGGGGATCATGGTCGGGGTCTTCACCAGCTTTACCCCGTTCTACGGCATCCACTTTGTGATTGCGGCGCTGTTGGCGCGGCTGGTGCAGGGCAACATCCTTGCGGCCCTGCTGGGGACCTTCTTTGGCAATCCGCTGACCTATGTGCCCATCGGGGTGGCGTCTTTGCAGACGGGCCACCTGTTGCTTGGCACGGAATACGACCGGATCGACGAGGGGCTGGGGTCCAAGTTCGCAGGGGCCGCGTGGGATCTGTATCACAACCTGATGACCCCCTTCACGGGGGAGCGTGCGGATTGGACCCTGCTGGCCAAGTTCTGGGACGAGGTGTTCTTTCCCTACATGGTCGGCGGCATCATTCCCGGTGTCATTGCCGGCGTTGCGGCCTACTATGTGTCTTTGCCGTTGATCTCGGCGTATCAGAAACGCCGCAAGGGTTTGCTCAAGGCCAAGTTCGAGGAACTGCGCCGCAAGCGGGCCGCGAAAGGGGAACAGGATGGATAAGCTGCGACTGGGTGTGAACATCGACCATGTGGCCACGCTGCGCAATGCGCGGGGCGGCGCGCTGCCCGATCCCGTGCGCGCGGCTGTGCTGGCGGAACAGGCGGGGGCCGATGGCATCACCGCGCACCTGCGCGAGGACCGCCGCCACATGCGTGACGCCGATATCCCCGCGATCATGGCGGCGATCTCGATCCCGCTGAATTTCGAAATGGCCGCCACGGACGAGATGCAGGCGATCTGCCTGTCCCATCTGCCCCATGCCGCCTGCATCGTGCCCGAGCGGCGCGAGGAACGCACCACCGAAGGCGGTCTGGAGGTCGCGGGCGACGACAACCGTCTGGCCGCCTATATCGCGCCCCTGCGCGAGGCGGGCATCCGCGTGTCCATGTTCATCGCCGCCGACCGCGCGCAGATCGAGGCCAGCCACCGCATCGGCGCCCCGGTGATCGAGCTACACACCGGCACCTATTGCGACGCCGTGGCCGAAGGGGACACTGCCTTGGCCGCATCAGAGCTGTCGCGCATCACCGACATGGCCGCCTTTGCCCACGATTTGGGCCTGGAGGTGCACGCGGGCCATGGCCTGACCTATGAAAGTGCCGCCCCGATTGCGGCCCTGCCCACGATTGCGGAATTGAACATCGGCCACTTCCTGATGGGGGAGGCGATGTTCGTGGGCCTGCCCGCCGCCATGGCGCGGATGCGCGACGTGATGGACGGTGCCCGTGCAAACGCCTGATCCTGTCCGCGTGAACCTGCTGCGCTACGGCGCGATCTGTCTTGGGCTGCACGTGGCGCTTTATGCGCTGACGGTCCTGCTGCTGCTGGCGTTGGAGTTCAATGTCTCCAGCTCTGCCAATGCGATCATCCCGGCCTTTATCGCGGCACTGATTGCAGGGCAGACGGCGGCCAAGGGCCTGTCCGCGATGCCCGACAAAGCGGTCCTGTGGCGCGAGGCCCGGCGCATGACCCTGATCAGCGCCCCGATCCTCGCCCTTTGGGAGGGGACGGTGGCCACCCTGTCCGGCAACACCGGTGTGCTGGTGCAGGCCTGGGGCCTTATTCTGGGCTTTTACGTCGTTGTGGTCGGGGTGCAGTTTCTGGCCAACAGATGGTTCTTTGGGCAAGGCATCAAGAATACCTTGCGGGCGGCGGCGACTTGACCCTGCCCGACATCCTTGCCCTGCCCCTGCCCGCGATTCTGCTGGGCTGGATCGCCATGGGCGGCAGTCCGGGGCCTGCGACCCTGACGATCTCGGGCACCTCCATGGAACAGGGGCGCGGTGCGGGCCTGCTGGTGGCCTCTGGCGTGGTGCTGGGGTCCGCGTGTTGGGGCGCTGTGGCGGCCCTTGGGTTTTCGGCGGTGATGATGACTCACGTCTGGCTGTTCGAGGCCGTGCGCATCGCGGGCGCGCTCTACCTGTTGTATCTGGCATTCAAGTCCTTGCGCGCGGCGTGGCGCGGGGGCGGGGCACCGGCCCCCATCGTGCGCCGCCGCCAGCTGTTCACCAAGGGGCTGTTGTTGCACCTGACGAATCCCAAGGCGGTTCTGGGCTGGGGGTCTGTGTTCGCGGTGGCCATGGCCCCGAGTGCCCCGGCCTACGGCGTCTGGGTGCTGTATGGTCTGTTGATCTGCACGTCTGGGGCGGTGTTCTGGGGTTATGCGCTGCTGTTCTCGACCCCCGCGATCGTACGCGGATATCTGTCAGCCAAGCGAGGGTTTGACGCCGTGTTCGGGCTTTTGTTCGGAGCGGCGGCGCTGAAGCTGCTGACCCTGCGGGTCTCGCAATAGAGCACTGTTATGTCTCTGACAGCGCACGCCTATCAAGTGCCTGAGATTTCGGCTTGAATTCGCCTGCCCGTTGGCTTGTGCCCCGCCATATGCTAGGCAACCTGCGAAGCTTGAAAGGCCCATCCATGATCCTAGGCATCGGTACAGACCTCGCGAATATCGAAAGGATACAGGGCACCCTGGATCGCTTTGGCGACCGGTTCCGCAACCGCGTTTTCACCGCCCATGAGCAAGCCAAGGCCACCAGCCGCGCCGACGAGGCGGGGACCTATGCCAAACGCTGGGCCGCGAAGGAGGCGTGCTCCAAGGCCCTTGGCACCGGGCTGCGCATGGGCATCGCCTGGAAGGATATGTCCGTCTCCAACCTGCCCACGGGGCAACCGGTGATGCACCTGACAGGTTGGGCGGCGGAACGGCTGGACCAGATGACACCCGACGGGCACGAGGCCATTGTGCACGTTTCCTTGACCGATGATCACCCCTGGGCACAGGCCTATGTCTTGATCGAGGCGCGCCGTATCGGTTGACACCGTGCCGCGCGCGGGGCAAGCCACGGCCAAACCGGAAAAGGGGTAGCGACATGGCGTCCAAGGCGGGCAAGGAAGACGGTGTTTGGGAAACGGTCAAGACAGTGGTCTATGCCCTGTTGATCGCGGGCGTGTTCCGCACCCTGTTCTTTCAGCCGTTCTGGATCCCCTCGGGGTCGATGAAGGACACCCTGCTGATCGGTGATTTCCTGTTCGTCAACAAGATGGCCTATGGATACAGCCGCCATTCGTGCCCGTTTTCCGCCTGCCCCATTTCGGGCCGGATCTTCGGATCGGAGCCTGAGCGTGGCGATGTCATCGTCTTTCGCCATCCCGTCAACGGGTCCGACTTCATCAAGCGCGTGGTCGGCCTGCCGGGTGACAAGGTCCAGATGAAGGACGGCGTGCTGCACCTGAACGACGCAGCCGTGGCCATGGTCGAGGTCGATCCCTTCATCGAGGTCAAGGACCGTCAGGGCAGTGCCGGAAACCTTCCACGCTGTGCCAATGATCCGGTCGGTCTGGGTGGCCAGTGCATCAAGGAACGGTTCACCGAGACCCTGCCTGGGGGCGCGGCACATTCGATCCTGAACACCCTGGACGGGCGCGGCGACAACACGCCCGCGTTCATCGTGCCCGAGGGCAACTATTTCTTTGTGGGTGACAACCGCGACAACAGCCAGGACAGCCGCTTTCCCCAGTCGGTCGGCGGTGTGGGCATGGTCCCGTTCGAAAACCTGATCGGGCGCGCAGACCGTGTGATCTTTTCCTCTGCCGGGCAACGCATGGTCTATTTCTGGACGTGGCGCGGGGACCGTTTCTTCAAGGCGATCGAGTGAAGCTGGCTTCTGAACTTGTAGACTTTCAGGATCGGATTGGGCACCGGTTTGCCCAGCCCGATCTTTTGGTGCGTGCGATGACGCACAGCTCGATCTCGTCCCAGACGCGCCCCGACAATCAACGGTTGGAGTTTCTGGGCGACCGGGTGCTGGGCCTGGTGCTGGCCGAGGCGCTGATGGCGGAGGACCCGACCGCCAGCGAGGGGCAATTGGCGCCCCGGTTCAACGCGCTGGTGCGCAAGGAGACCTGTGCCGATGTCGCCCGCGAGATTGATCTGGGCGCGGTCCTGAAACTGGGCAAGTCAGAGATGGTCACAGGCGGGCGGCGCAAGAACGCCCTGCTGGGCGACGGGATGGAAGCGCTGATTGCCGCCGTCTATCTGGACGCAGGCATCGACACCGCCCGGGCCATGATCCTGCGTTTGTGGGGCAAGCGGATCGGCGCGGTGGAGGCCGACGCCCGCGACGCCAAGACCGCCCTGCAGGAATGGGCGCAGGCCCGCAAGATGGCCCCGCCGAAGTATGTGGTCGCCGAACGTTCTGGCCCGGACCACGCGCCTGAGTTCGTGATCGAGGCGCGCTTGGACAACGGTGCATCTGCGCAGGCCAAGGGCACTAACAAGCGGCAGGCAGAGCAGGCCGCGGCCCGGGCCCTGTTGGATCAGGTGTCCGGTTAGGGTTTGCGCCGCACGCTGCGCGCGCGTCGCCACGCCCGGGGGCTACGCCCCCGGGGTTGGTTTAATGTCGGGGGCTACGCCCCCGGACCCCCTGTTGAGTGGGGGCTTTGCCCCGCGCCTGCGGCGCTCCCCCAGGGGTATTTGTGACCCAATGAAGGGCCGCGCGTTGGAGTTGATCGCAGCCGCCGCACCCCGTATGTGCAGGGTTAGAAACCAAAGGATGCTTCATTTGACCGACCCCCAACCCGCCACCCGCGCCGGATTTGTTGCCCTGATCGGAGAGCCCAATGCGGGCAAGTCCACCTTGTTGAATGCGATGGTGGGCGCGAAGGTGTCCATTGTGACCCACAAGGTGCAGACCACGCGGGCGCGTATTCGCGGGGTGGCGATGGAGCCCAACGCCCAGATCGTCTTCATCGACACGCCCGGTCTGTTCCGGCCCCGCCGCCGGTTGGATCGCGCCATGGTTGCGGCCGCGTGGTCCGGGGCGGCGGATGCGGATATCGTCGTACTGTTGATCGAGGCGCACCGGGGTCTGACCGAGGGCACGGAGGCGATTATCGCGGCGATGGAAGAGCGGGCGGTGGAGGGCCAGCGCTATATCCTTGCCATCAACAAGATCGACCGGGTGAAGGCGGATGTTTTGCTGGGGCTGACGGCCCGGATGAATGAACGGTTCGCCTTTGAGGAAACCTTTATGATTTCTGCCGAAAAGGGCCACGGTGTACCGCACTTGCGGGAATGGCTGGGGCGCGCGTTGCCCGAGAACCCCTATTACTATCCCGAGGATCAGATCGCCGATCTGCCCATGCGCATGATCGCCGCCGAGATGACCCGCGAGAAGCTGACCCTGCGCTTGCACCAGGAGCTGCCCTATCAAATGACCGTCGAGACGGAGAAGTGGGAAGAGCGCAAGGACGGCTCCGCCCGGGTGGATCAGGTCATCTATGTCATGCGCGACGGTCACAAGGGCATCGTGCTGGGCAAGAACGGCGAGACGGTCAAGGCCGTGGGCAAGGCCGCCCGGGCCGAACTGGAAGAGTTCATGGGCCGCAAGGTGCATCTGTTCTTGCAGGTGAAGGTCCGTCCCGGCTGGCTGGAAGAAAAAGAGCGTTACGACGAGATGGGTCTGAATTTCCGCGACGGGAACGCATGACCCGGCTGACGGCGGACTTTTGGGTCGCGGCCTACCGCGCGCGGCTGTCCTTGGTAGAGATCCCCTGTTTCGTCGTCCGAAAGGGTGATGCCACCGCCGGGGCGGTTCTGGTCAAGTTGAACACGCTTGACGGCAATGCGGTGGTTTACCAGCGCAGTTTCGATCTGATGACCGGGGCGCGGGCTTGGCTGGTGTTGGCCGAGGGGCCCGAGGCGACCTGCGACGCGGCACTTGCCAAGCAGGCGCAGTTTGATCCCGATGTCTGGGTGTTGGAGATCGAGGACCGGGCGGGGCGGCATTTGTTGGACGAACCGGGCCTGTCGGACTAAACTTGGGGCATGGACTGGCGCGACACGGGGGTGGTTCTGTCCGCCCGACCCCACGCAGAGACTTCGGTTATTCTAGAGGTGCTGACCGACGGTCATGGCCGTCACGCGGGCGTGGTGCGCGGGGGCGTCAGTCGCAAGATCGCGCCCCATATCCAACCTGGCGCCGAGGTGCAGGTCACGTGGCGCGCGCGGCTGGAGGCGCACCTTGGCAGCTATACCGTGGAGCCGGTGCGGTCGCGCATGGCGCCCGTGGTGGGCGATCCGTTGCGCCTGTCGGCCTTGTCAGCGGTTTGCGCGCTCGCGGGATTTGCCCTGCCGGAGCGGGAGGCCTTGCCCGATCTGACCACCCGCACCCGCGCGCTGGTAGATGCCATCGCGGACGGGGAGGGGTGGCTGACCGACTACATGCACTGGGAGGTGGCGCTGCTGGGCCAGCTGGGCTTTGGCCTTGATCTGAGCGAATGTGCCAATGGGGGCGGGGCCAACGATCTGGCCTATGTGTCCCCGCGCACGGGCCGGGCGGTCAGTCGCATGGGGGCGGGGGCGTGGGCGGATCGTCTGCTGCCCCTACCCGAATGTCTGTTGGGGGGGATGCCCACGGTGCAAGGTGTGCGTCAGGCGCTGGACCTGACCGGATACTTTTTGGGTGAAAAGTTGGCCCGCAGTCTGGGAGAGCGCCCCTTGCCCGCCGCCCGCCAGCGGTTTCTGGATCAGTTGGAACGTGCCGCGCGGGCGTGATACCCGGTAGGGCGGGACTTGTCCCGCCGCCCCCGGCGCAAAGGTGGGACAAGTCCCACCCTACCGCCCTCAGTCCGCGCGCACGAATACCATTTCATCCCCGTCCTCGGTGGACAGGATCATGGTGTTGCCCTGCACCTCGGCGATATTCACGGCGCGCAGGGCGTCGAAATACTGCTGCTCTGCCGCCAGTGCCGGGCAGGCGGTCTTGGTAGAGGCGATCCGCTCGATTTCCACCCATGGGTACGGCACCCCTTGGCGGGCTGTAAAGCTGTTGCAGGGACCGGACCCTTGCACGACGCCCGGGGCCGGAAAGGCCAGCGTGGCCCGGGCGGGATAGGTCGCCCCGTTCAGGATTTCCAACTGCCACAGGGCCCCGTCGGGGACAAAGCCGGAAATGGTCTCGTCCGGCACGCAGGCGGCCAGACCAAGGGTGGCGGCAAGGGCAAGGGGCAGGCGTGGGGACATGGAACCTCCGGTCGTCAGTGGGCGTTAGGTATACAGCCCAAAGCGGGTCTACAAGGTGCCTGCGGTGGTACGCCGACGGATCCGGCGTCCATTGCGCCTGTCTCGTCCCGTCCCTAGGGTGGCTTTAGATATGACCGTAAGGACCAACCCCCATGCGCTGGATTTTCCGCATTGCCCTGACCCTTGTGACCCTTGCCGTGGTGGCGGTGGGCGCGCTGTTCCTGATTCCATCGGACCGGATCGCCGGGCTTGCGGCGGATCAGTTCGAGGGCGCCACGGGGCGCGCCATGACGATCTCGGGTGACGTGTCTCCCACCCTGTTCCCCCGTCTTGGGGTCGCGGTAGAGGGGGTGACAATCGCCAACGCCCCATGGTCCGACCAAGGGCCGATGGTGCAGGCGGACCGGCTGGATGTTGGCGTGGATCTGATGGCGCTGGTGGGCGGTGCGGTGGAAATCACCCGGCTGCAGATCAACCGCCCCCAGATCATTCTGGAACGCTCTGCCGATGGTCGCGCGAATTGGGTATTTGAAACGCAGACCGCGCAGACCGACGCCCAAGCGCCCTCTGCGGGCGGTGACAGCGCGCCGGACGCAGCCAGTGAGACGGCGCTGCCCCCCATCTCGGTCGCGCTGGCGCAGATCACCGATGGTAGCCTGACCTACATCGACGCCGCCGCGAACCGACTGGAGCGGCTGGAGGCGCTGGACGTCACCGCCCGCCTGCCCAGCCTGACCGAGCGTGCGACGGCCGAGGCCTCTGCCCTTTACAACGGGGCCGCGATCACGGTGTCCGGAGAGGTGGCCAGCGTGGACCAACTGCTGTCCGGCGCGCTGACGGAAATGGCGGCCACGGTGACCTCGGGCGGGACGACAGTGGCGCTGGCCGGGCGCGCGGGGCTGGACCCCATCGGTTTTGAAGGACAGATCAATCTGAACAGTGCCGAACGGGCGCAGATTTTCGCGGCCTTGGGCCAAGCGGCCCCGGCGTTGCCCCAAGGGTTGGGTCGGGACCGGATTGCCCTGAAGGGCGCGCTGACCTTGGCCAGCGAAGGGTCGGTGCACCTGCGCGGGATGGACCTGACCCTTGATGGGAATGCCGTGGCGGGGGACGTTGATGTGTTCACCGCGGGCGACCGGCCCAAGATCGTGGCGCGCCTGACCGCCGGGGATTTGAACCTGCGCGGCTTGTCCGAACAGGGCCGCGCGGCCGAGGGGCAAGTGGACAGCACCCCGGGCTGGAGCACGGAGCGCATCGATGTCAGCGCCCTGTCCGCCGTGGATGCGGATGTGACCCTGTCCACCGGGGCGTGGTCGCTGGGGGATGCCACCATCGACCGGGTCGCAGCCTCTGTCGCGCTGGACGCGGGCCGTGCCGTGGCAGATCTGGACGCCATCGCGCTCTATGGGGGGACGGTGTCTGGCCAAGTCATCGTGAACGGACGCAACGGCCTGTCGAGCCGCGTGAACGTGGCGTTGAACGGGTTGCAACTTGGCCCCTTTTTGACGGAATTCATCGACTACGACCGCCTGCTGGGGCGGGTTGACGGGGCCGTAAATGTGCTGGCCGTGGGCAACACCATGGACGCGCTGATGCGCAGTCTGGACGGCGAAGGCCGTTTTGCCATCGGGAAGGGCGAGATCCTCGGCCTGGATCTGGCAGGTATGCTGCGCAACCTCGACACCAGCTACCGGGGCGAGGGGCAGAGCACGATTTTCGATGGGATCAGCGCCAGTTTTGCAATTGCGGGCGGTGTGCTGCGCAACGACGACCTGAGCGTTCAGGCTCCGCTTCTGACGGCCACGGGACGGGGGACCGTCGGCATCGGGGCGCAGACGCTGGACTACCGCGTGGTGCCACAGGTGATGCGCGGCGAGGCGGATACGGGGATCACGGTTCCCGTGCTGATCACAGGCACATGGGCCGCGCCGAAATTCCGACCCGATGTCGAGGCGCTGTTTGATCAAGAGTTGGAAGAGCAAAAGGCAGCCCTGGAGGCCCGCGCCAAGGCCGAAGAGGATCGTCTGAAAGAGCAGGCCCGCCAACGCCTCGCCGACGAGTTGGAGGTGGATGGCGCCACCCTAACCGACCGTGAAAGCGTCGAGGACGCCATCAAGGACAAGGTCGAGGATGAATTGCGCGGTGCCCTACGCGGGCTGTTGGGCGGAAACTGAAAAAGGCCCGCGCTTGCGGGCCTTTTTTCGTCACCATTAGGTTGTCTAGCGGCGGCGGTCCCGGCGCGACGACATGGGCTGGAACGCGACACCCACGTGCGCCTCGCAGTAGGGTTTGCCGGCCTGCACAGGCAGACCACAGAACCAGAATTCCGGTGTCGCTGGATCACCGATGGGCCATTTGCAGGTCCGCTCCGTCAGCTCCATCAGGTTGAGCTTTTTTGCGCCTTTTTCGATCTCACTGACCCGGGCCAAGGCCTCTGGGCTGATTTCGTTTGCCGATGGTTGCGGCGGCAGGGGCTGGCCTGCGGGCACGATGGCCTTGCGCATGGGGCTGATGGCCACGGGCTTGGGCGGTTCTGCCGACGTGGTCACAGGATCGGGTTTTGGCGCGGGGGCGGCCGGTTTGGGCGCGGCCTTCGGAGCCTCTGCCTTGGCGGCGGCCTTGGGCGCGTCTTTCTTGGCGGCGGCGGGTTTGGCCGTGCCTTGGTTCCGATTGGACAGGCCCAGACGGTGCACCTTGCCGATCACGGCGTTGCGGGTGACCCCGCCCAATTCCTTGGCGATCTGGCTGGCGGATTGCCCCTCCATCCACATCTTCTTCAGAACTTCTACGCGGTCATCGGTCCAGGACATAGGGTGCCTTTCATTTCAGTCGGGCTATTGTACGCCCTTGGGCACGCGCGATACAAGCGCGGCAAGACGCGGATATGGCAAGGCGAGGCAGAAATGACAAGTAGAGACAGCGAAATGGCCGAAATGGGCGTGCGTCGGTTCGGTGCCGTCAATTGGTTGGGCATGAAAACTCTGGCCGAGCGGGAGGTCCGCCGGTTCCTTGCCGTCTGGACCCAGACCCTGCTGGCCCCGCTGGTCACGGGTGGGTTGTTTCTGTTGATCTTCACCTTGGCCGTGGGCACCCGGCGCGGTGATGTGATGGGCGTGGAGTTCGTGCACTTTCTGGCGCCGGGCATCCTGATGATGACGGTGATCCAGAACAGCTTTGCCAATGTGTCGTCGTCCATCGTGATCAGCAAGGTACAGGGCAACATTGTCGATACGTTGATGCCCCCCTGTCCGCGACAGAGCTGGTGGTGGGCTATCTGGCGGGCGGTATCCTGCGGGGCATGGTGGTGGCCGTGGCCATTGCCGCAATCCTGTTTCCCTACATCGGGCTGGGCGTGGCGCACCCGGTGTTGGCGCTGGTCTACATCGTGCTGGGCGGTGCCTTTCTGGGGGCCCTTGGGATCATCGCCGGGGTCTTTGCCAACAAGTTTGACCAAATGGCGGCGATTACGAATTTCATCGTCACGCCCCTGTCGTTCCTGTCGGGCACCTTCTATTCGCTGGACAGCCTGCCGCCCTTCATGGTCACGCTCAGCCACCTGAACCCGGTGTTCTATCTGATCGACGGGCTGCGGTTCTCGGTCATTGGGGTGTCGGACAGCCCGGTGTGGCTGGGCCTGACGGTTGTGATCGGCAGCGTGGCGGTGGTGGTCGGCATCGCGTGGCGCATGTTCCACACGGGCTACCGGCTCAAGCCCTGATACGCTCCCGCCAGGCCAACAGGATCGCGCCCCCGATGATCAGCGCGGCCCCGGCGAGGGACACGCTGGTGGGCCAAACCGCAAAGATGGCCCCATCGTAGAGGGCCGCGAACACAAGGGTCAGATAGCTGAACGGTGTGACATAACTGGCGTCGGCCCGGGCCATGGCACTGACAAAGCAGAACTGCGCGCAGGCCATCAGGGTGCCAAGGGCCGCCATGGACGCCCATTGCACAGGGTTCGGTTGTGCCCAGGTCAGGGCCGCGACCACGGTGATCAGGCACACCCCGATGGAGTTGTTGAAAAATAGCACCTGCAACGGCGCCTCGCGCCCGGACAGACGTTTGATGAAGATCAGCTCGATCCCCATCAGCAGGGCGGCGGACAGGGCAAAGATCGCCCCGATTTCGATGCTGGCGGCGGGCCGGATCAGGATCAGCGCGCCCAGAAAGGCAATCACAGCGGCTAGCCAGCGCCACTTGCCCACCTTCTCGCCCAGCAGGGGGATGGCAAGGATCATGCCAATGATCGGGTTCAGAAAGCTGATGGCGGTGGCATCGGCCAGCGGGATCGCGGCGGCGGCGGCAAACATGCAGGTCACACCGCCCGCCCCGCACAGGGTGCGCCCGATGTGCAGGCCAAGGTGCGGGCGCGTCAGGCGCGTGCGGGTCAGGGCGATGACACCCGCGATGGCCACCCATGCAAAGGCAAACCGCCCGAAGGTCACCATGAAGGGCGGCAAAGGGTCCCCCAGGGTGTCGGTCCCAAGGGCCTTGGCCAGGATCATGGTTCCCGCAATGAACGCCGTGGCCACGACCATGAAGGCCACGGCCTGTAGGCGGGGCGTCACAGGCCGAGGCACCAGCGCATGACGGCCTTTTGGGCGTGCAGACGGTTTTCCGCCTCGTCAAAGATCACCGACGCGGGGCCGTCCATCACCTCGGACGTGACCTCCTCTTCGCGGTGGGCGGGCAGGCAGTGCATGAACAGCCCGTCGTCCTTGGCGTGGGCCATCAGGGCCGCGTTCACCTGATAGGGGCGCAGCATGTTGTGGCGGCGTTCCCGGGCGGATTGGCTATCGTGCATGGAGATCCAGGTGTCCGTGACCACAAGGTCCGCCCCCTCTACGGCGGACTGCGGGTCCCGGTCGATGGTGACGCGCGCCCCGCGCGACCGGGCAAAGCCGATGGCCGCATCCTCTGGGTCCAGCTGTTTGGGGCCGCTGAAGGTCAGGTCGAACCCGAACTGTCCAGCAGCATGGGCAAAGCTGGCAAAGACGTTGTTCCCGTCCCCCAGCCACGTGACCTTCTTGCCCCGGATCGGGCCGCGGTGTTCCTCGAACGTCAGGATATCGGCCATGATCTGGCAGGGGTGGGTCTGGTTCGTCAGCCCGTTGATCACGGGCACGGTGGCGTATTCGGCCATCTCGTGCAGGGTGTCCTCCTCGAAGGTGCGGATCATGATCAGGTCCACATAGCGCGACAGGACGCGGGCGGTGTCAGCGATGGTCTCCCCATGGCCCAACTGCATGTCCGCGCCGGACAGCACCATGGTTTCCCCACCCATCTGGCGCACGCCCACGTCAAAGCTGACCCGGGTGCGGGTCGATGGTTTTTCGAAGATCAGGGCGACCATGCGATTGGCCAGGGGCTGCTCGGTATCCGGGGCACCCTTGGGCTGGCCCGCGCGCGCGGCCTTCATGGCGGCGGCTTGGTCAATGATGGTCCGCAGATCGGAGGGGTCCGTGGTGTGGATGTCTAGAAAATGTGTCATGCGATGGTCCTTGTGGAGAAGGCTGGGGGGCTGTTGGCCCCCAGACCCCCGGGTATTTTCAACCCAATGAAGCAGAGGGCGAGAGCGCCGTGGCGGCGGCGTCCAAGCGGCGCAGCGCCTCGGCGATGTCGTCGTCTGTTATGTTCAGGGCGGGTAGCAGACGCAGGGTATTGTCGGCAGCGGGCACGAGGCACATCAACTGGTCGTACCCTGCTTGCACGACCTCGCCGACGGGTTTGACGCATTTGATGCCAAGCATCAGGCCCGCGCCCCGGACATGGTCAAAAACAGTGGGATGTGTGGCCACCAGCCCTTCCAGGCCTTGGCGCAGAAGGGCGGCCTTGCGGTTCACCTCGGCCAGAAAGGCGTCGGTGGCGACCGTGTCCATCACGGCATTGCCCACGGCGCAGCCCAAGGGGTTGCCGCCATAGGTGGATCCGTGACTTCCGGCGGTCATGCCGCTGGCCGCGTTCTCGGTGGCCAGCACAGCGCCCAATGGAAAGCCGCCCCCGATGCCCTTGGCCACCATCATGATATCGGGCGTGATGCCGGACCATTCGTGAGCGAACAGCTTGCCGGTCCGACCGACGCCGCATTGCACCTCGTCCAAAATCAACAGGGCGCCGGTCTGGTCGCACAGGTCGCGCAGGCCCTTGAGGCATTGGTCGGGCACGGGAATGATCCCGCCCTCGCCCTGTACCGGTTCGAGGATGACGGCGGCCACGGTGTCGTCCATGGCCGCTGTCAGCGCGTCGTGATCGCCGAAGGGCAGGTGTTCAAAACCCGGCAGCAGGGGGCCGAACCCCCGGGTCATCTTCTCGGACCCGGCGGCGGCGATGCCCGCGCTGGAGCGTCCGTGAAAGGACCCCGTGAACGCAAGGATCTTGACGCGTTCCGGCTGGCCCTTTTCGAACCAGTATTTGCGGGCCATCTTGACCGCCAGTTCGCAGGCTTCGGTGCCTGAATTGCAAAAGAACGCGGTGTCGGCAAAGGTCGCCTCGACCAACTTGTCCGCCAGCGCCTGTTGTTGCGGGATGTGGTAGAGGTTGGAGGTGTGCCAAAGCGCCCCCGCTTGCGCGGTCAGGGCATCCACCAATTGCGGGGCCGCGTGGCCCAAGCAGTTCACGGCGATGCCCGCGCCCAGATCCAGAAAACGTCGCCCCTCGGTGTCCACAAGCCAGCTGCCTTCGCCCTTCACGAAATGTAAAGGTGCGCGTGCGTATGTTGGCAAAACTGAGGGGATCATAGCGTTATCTCCATCCCTGAGGTTGAAGGAATGGCGTGGCGCAAAAGGCAAAGGGTGTCAATGCAGGCGAGCGGGAGAGCAGCGGTGCATCGAACTGCGTCAGGCGTTGGCCGCGACGTGATGTGTTGCAGGTTAGCCACTACTCGGCGCGCGAATAAAGGCAGAAATAAGGCAATTATTATGAAACAAAAAGACAATCACATTCTGCCCCATTCTTGCCTTATTTCCGTGTGACGCCTGATTCTAACCGACCATCAGTGTCGGACTGAGGTAAATTAGGGCAGATCCGCAAATGGACGCCCGGCGATGCTAGGAGCAGTAGGTTATGGCGTTTTATGTGGTTTCGGGCACCCAATTTGTGTCGGGTGCAATCTTTGGTCCTGGCAATAAGGAAACAGGTTCTGAGTTGACCGTGACGGGGGGGACGCGTCCTTTCGCCGAGGGTCTGGTCCGCTTGGAGGTCACAAATCTTGATGCTGACGGCAAGTTGACAGCAACGTCCGAGGTGGTCGGCCTGAACGTGTATGCGGACGTAAATGCGCTGAGCTCAGATACGCCAACTGTAACCTACGCACTGCCCGATGGCACCAGCAACATCGTGACCGCATCGGTCGACAACGATCTGATGCTGGATTTGGATCTGTCCAAGTTGGTCTCGACCGACACCGGTGCCCCCGCACTGACGAATGTCACACTGTTCACAATCGAAGATCAGGCAAACGCCTTGGCTGATGGGAAGACGGTCGAATACTCCCCACAATCCGTCCTTGGCGACGGCGATTTCTCGTTCAAGGACAGTGCGTCCGAAGTGCAGACGTCTGCCTCTGACGGCGGCTTGGTTCTGAACGATGTGATCGTGTCCACGACATCGCCTACGTCGGGCGCAGCCCTGCAAGCCGGTACCGATCTGACCGCTATTGTAGACGCCTTGTCTATTGATGTGACGGAAAAGGGCACCGCCAGTTTTACCTATGACGGCAAGCTGTATATCGTCGACAGCTATCAAGGTGGCGAAGGCGCGGTTGCACATAGTGGCGGCGTTGCAAATACGGAAATCCTGACTTTGCAGGCCAGCACGGCCTTGGGTGAAACGATCAGCTTGATCTCGGTCAGTGACAAGGCCGGTGATCTGGTCGAAATCTCGCAAGTGACGCCTACAAAGTTGGAAGCGGTCTCTGCGGACGTATCGCGTGAGTATCTTCTCAACAATGCGGTTGATGACAATTTGACCCTGACTGGCCGGGATGGCGGCGGGGACGGCGGGTCTACCGACGCCAAGATTGCTATCCACGATCTGCTGTTCATTAATGGCGGTACAGCGGGCAATTACGCTGCCTCTGACCTGACGCTTGTTGATACGGCGTATGTCGCCCCAGCCGATGCGTCCACGGCCGAGTTCGCCGTCGGCGATGCGATAAGCGTCGATGGCACAGCTTACACCATTGCCTCGATCAACACTGCGACCGGCAAGTACACCGTTGGCGGCGGCAAATCCGTGGAGGTGAGCACGCAGGTGTTTACGGCAACGGACGCAGTCGGTGACAGCGTAGAATTTATAGTGCCACTGGACGGCACGGATATCGGGGGCATCACCAATGTCGTGGTGACCGATATCAGGCCCAATTTCGGCGTAAAGTATTCGGATCTTGATGGAAACGATAACGTCACGCTTGGCACCCCGGAGGGTGGCACGGGCATTCACGATCTGACGGATGGTGTGGACAACGGCATCGTCACAGGCACGGACGCGAGCGAAGAGATCTTTGGCGGGCCGGGGGACAACCTGGCCGATAACGGTCTTGTCAGCGACGATACCATCAACGGCTTGGGCGGTGACGATACCATTGAGGCTGGCAACGGCAATGATCTGATTGACGGCGGTACAGGCAATGACAGCATCGTCGCGGGCACTGGCGATGATACCATCTTGGGTGGCGTGGGCGCAGATATCATCCGAGGTGAAGCAGGCGCTGATTTGCTAGACTATTCACAATCAGACGCGGGAGTTGCTGTCGATCTATCTGAACAAACGACGCTCGACATCGGCGGTGGAATTACAGCTGCCGTCGGAACTGGCGGACATGCCGAGGGCGATACAATTCGCGGTATGGACAACCTGCAAGGCTCCGCCTTCAATGACACCCTCACAGGTTATGATCAGGATGGGCCGGGCAACGAGATATCGGGCGGCGCGGGTGACGATCTTTTGGACGGTGGCGGTGGTACTGACACGCTTCTTGGTGAAAGCGGAAACGATACACTCATTGGCGGTGCGGGCGCAGATCAGCTGGATGGTGGCGCAGGCGACGACACGATCTACGCGAACGACGGCTCTGGTGGTGCGGGTGGCAGCGGGGTCAACCTGCTGACCAACGGCTCTTTCGAAGACGGCACCCACACGTCCAATGGCGTGGATGGCTTGACCGGCTGGACGAACGTCTCTGGCACGCCGGACAGCCCTGATGAAGGCACCTCGTCGGAAAGCTGGAACCCTGCGCTCTCTCCCGCCGACGGCACCGGCTACATCACGATGTGGACCAACAACAGCGGCACAAGTGCAGAAACCATGTCGCAGACCCTCGCGGCACCGCTTGAGGCTGGAAAAGCTTACGTGCTCAACTTCAGCGCCCACGGCGGTGAGTATCTGAACAGCCAGTGGTTCACGCCATCCGATAACCCCGTTCAGCTCGAGATTTACGATCTGGATACAGGGACATCCCTTGGCACGACCACTGTGCAGGGGCAGACCTATTCGGATTATTCCATCTCGTTCACGCCCAGTACAGATGTCGCCACGATCGGGATACGTCCACAGACACTTGGCACAGGAACCAACCCGTCGTTGACGCTTGACGCGATGTCGTTGACCGAGGCTGGGGTGCAACCTGACGCTGATGTCGTGACCGGTGGCACAGGCGACGACGTGATCTATGCCGATGCTGGTGACGTCGTCGACGGCGGCGAGGATACGGATGAGGCCGATGTCGATAAGCTGTATCTGGAAAATGTAAAATCCATCACCTACACCGGTACGGATCCGGGTGAAGAGCAGGAGACGGGCACGGTCGAATTCAACGACGGCTCCACCATGTCGTTCGCCAATATCGAAGAAGTCTATTCCGGCGGCACACGGGTGAACGATGGCGGTGGTTCGGGCAGCAAGGATATCATCCATGACCTGATCATGCTGGGCAGTCGTCCTGCGGACGGCACGCTGATTTCGGGTGATGAGTTGCTGAGCGTCCATGACAACGTGGAGTTGTCTGGCAACACACCGGGTGCGATCACAAACGGGACGACCACGTTCACCATCAACGGGGAAACGTACACTGTCGTCTCGCAGACGGGTGCCACGGCGGATGTGTCCTACGAGGGTGATACGGTCAATCAATTGTTCGCCAGTGATGCGTCGTTCGTTGTGCTGACCACGACGGACAGCCAAGGCAGAACGGTTGAGTTTTTGACCCAGACGGATCGCGAAGGCGATCTGCAGGACATCACGCAGATACAAGTGAAATCACTTTCTGCGATCACTTCAACAGATGTGAGTGATTTGGATGGTAACGACGCTGTGGACTTGTTCACACCGACAGATATCCAGATGACCGATGCGATCATCACAACGCTTGGTTCTGGCCAGCCGACCGTCAACGGGACGCTGACGTCAGGTTCAGAATTGGTATCTGTCGACGATAACCTCGTCTTCAAGAACGGTGCGGGCCAGAACAGTGCCAACAAGATTGAAGTCAACGACACCGTCACAGTCGGTGGCGTTGAATACACCGTATCTGGGATCAAAGGGTTCGTCGCGGACGTGGAGCATGCGCAGGATGGATCCTCGCAGCTGACCGTCACGTCTGATGTAAACATGTCCAGCATCACTCTGACCCCGTCCGCAGGGGAAGGGGCGCAGCTAAACATCATCGTACCCGATGATGGGCGCGCACTGCCCGGTATCACCGAAATCACGACCAAGTCGGTGGACGCTGGAACGGCTGGCGAAATCGACGGCAGTGAAGTTGATACAAACGACAACGTTACCCTAGCTGAAGGAACGGGTGGCACGGGTAAAAGCGAGACAGATGTTTTTGACATCATTGTCACAAATCAAGGTGCTGCGGGCATCAGCACGGGTGTACTCGAATCCGGTGCCGAATTGATTTCAGTCGAGCAGCCCGGCACGATTACCCATGACGCAGCCGGCGGTACCGATAACGCGATCGATGTTAACGACAAGCTAACATTCGGCGGTGTCGAATATACAATCACGGGCGTCAGTGGCTTGGTCGCCGATATCACACATGACGACGGCTTTGGCGGCACTACGGTATCCGCCAATGTGAAGCTGATAGAGATGAATTTGGCCCCAATCGAAGGGGGCCCCACCGTTACCGTCATGGTCCCTCAAGATGGCAATGCACTGCCTTTGATCACCCAGATCGATGTGACATCGGTCTCTTCGCTCGGACAGAGTATCGCATTCACGACCAGCGATTTGGACGATAAAGACGATGTATCCCTCGAACTCGATCTTGAAGTGCAGGTCTATGACTTGATCCAGCTGTCGGGCAATGTGCCTGCGCAGGGCACGACGCTCACCACCGCCGACAACGAATTGGTCGAAGTGGACGAGCCGATCACCTTTACCATCGGGATTGGGTCGAATGTGATCCAAGCCGGTGATACGGCGATGATCGACGGCGTCGAGTACACCGTGACGTCGCTGGCATCATCGGGCGATGTGGATGTGACCTATGAAGATGGCGCAACCACTCTGCCAACCGGCATTGACTTCACCTACATCACGCTTGCGCCCACGGCAGGCGGGTCGTCGATCACATACATGACCCCGACCGAAGGTGGCGGGCTGATCAACCTGCCCAACATCACGCAGATCACGCAAACCGGCGCTGTATCGACAGAGACCTCTGTTGCCGTGCCCGCAGTGGATGAGAACGACAACGTCACCCTGTCCAGCAAAACAGACGTGCAGATCTTTGACGCCATTGTCATGTCCGGTTCCACGCTCAATGCAGACAATGACGTAGCTACCACCATTGATGGTGACATGACGACCGTTCTTGATGGGATCATCTATACCGGGAACACCGGGTCGGTCATTGATCAGGGCAGCGACTTCATCATTGATGGCGTCACATGGGAGGTCGCAAGCCTTCAGGTGATCAACGCCGACGTGACCCACAACGACAACCTGTTCGGCCAGACGGTCACCAACACTGATGTTATCCAGTTGGAGCTGGGGGACGGCAGTGGCGGATCGCTCATTCTGACCCTTCCCACGGACACTGCGAACCCATCTGGCGACCTGCCCGATATCACCAAGATCGAGTTCAATGCGGTCCAAAGCACAAATGCCGCTCAAAACGTAAGCAGTGTTGACGACAATGATACCGTTACCCTGGCTACGGAAGAGCAGCAGGAGGTCAACGACCTGATCCAGCTGTCTGGTGGCGTTCCCTTGAACGGTCAGGCCCAAACGACGCTGAACGGTGATCTTGTCACGGTTGACGATGGTCTCGTGATCACAAGTCAAGCCTCGCCAAACCAGCTGTCAATCAACGACACGGTTGAGATTGGCGGCGTGGAGTACACGGTCACAGGCACCTCCGACGTCACGATGGATGTGGTGCATGACAACCAGTACGGCATCCCCACCACCACGACTGACGTTGACGGGTCCACCGTGACCCTGACGCCCGTGGGCGGCGGCGCGACAGTGACCTATCTTGTGCCCTTCGATAATGCAGATGATCTGCCAGAAATTCAGCAGATCACCCTGACCAATCAAGCCAATACCAACGGCGCGATCGAGGTGCAGAACCTCGCCAACGATGATGTCGACAACAATGACCTCGTGACCCTTGCCGGTTATGACGCCGACAACACCGCTGTGTTTGACATGATCCGGGTGACAGGGATTGATCCACAGGTCTCGGGCATGCTGGCCACGGACGCGGGCGTCGCAACCAACGGAGAGTTGGTTTCCGTCGCCGATAGCCTGCAATTTGAGTTGGTGGACCCCGCGCAACTTCAGGTGGGCGATACCACTGAAATCAATGGTGTCACCTGGACTGTGCAGGTGATGTACGATGGCGCCACCGGTGTGGTGTCCCATGATGACGTGAACACTGGCCTTCCGACCACCACGGCAGACGTGACCTTGATGGGTGTGCGTCTGACGGATGGCAGCACCACAATCGACTATGTCATCCCGTACGATAGCGAAGGCGATCTTCCCCAGATCACCCAGATTGACTATGACGCGACCACGGGCAGCGTGACAACTGCGGTGGACATCGGGGCGATCGACACCAACGATATCGTCACACTGGAATCAGCCGAAACGCCGAACATCTATGACGTGATCATGATTGAAGGCGGTATGCCGCAATCTGGCACGACACTGCTGTCAGGCACGCAGCTTAGTTCGGTTCAGGAACCGTTGACGTTCAACGTCAGCCAAGACGGGCAAATCGAACCGGGCGCGACCTTTACCTACGGTGGCGAGACCTACGAGATCACAGCGACATTTGCCGCCACTACGGCGATTTCTCAACCCCCGTCGGTTGGGAACGCAACCGGTGTGACGCCTGACGTGCAGACTGTGTTTTTCGAGGCCACTGCCAGTTCCGGCAACACGCTGAACTTCGCGATCCCTGCGGACGGTGAAAACGACTTCCCGGAAATCGTTGCGATTGGGGTTGGCCCCATGCTGGGCGGCGGCACGTGGGATGTGCCAGTCGGCGCGATCGATGACGATCAAGACGTCGAACTGTTCCAAATGACCCAGTTGCACGACCTGATCGAGCTGTCGCCATTGTCGCCGCCACAGTCGGGGGCCGTGTACAACACCGGCAGCGCACCCGGGGCCGCCAACGGCGACATCCGCGAGCTGGTCGAAGTTGATGAGCCGGTGTCCTACCTGCCTCAGACGCCTGGTCAGGTGTCCGTGGGGGATACCTTTGTAATCGATGGGGTTACCTACAGTATCTCCAGCATCGACACTGCAACGATGGACGTCACCTATGATGGTGGGCAGGTTGCCCTTGGCGTGACTGGGCACAACATTACCCTGACACCGACGTCACCCAATGCGCCGCCATTGATCTACACCGCCATTGACTCCGGCGCGAACTATCCCGGTATCACGCAAATCGTCTATGATACGGTTTCGACACAGGCCCCGTCCTACACGATCACGGCCACCAATCTGACGCCAGATGATGTTGTCACCTTGGACGTGCCAGACGCGCAGGATATTACCGGCGCCTTTGACATGATCCTTCTGGCCGATCCGACGCCGACAACGGGGGATATCCTGAACACCGACGACGGGGACCTGATTGCCGTGATCGAACCTTTGGTGTTCAATCAGGTGAACCCCAATGTTCTGGCCGTCGGGGAGACAACAGAAATTGGCGGGGTAACCTACACGGTCAGTGCCTTGGCCACTGGGGTGGATGCTACATACACCTTCACGCCGACCACCGCCTACCCAACGGGCGAGGCCACGCTGCAATCCAACCTGATCACGCTGGATGATGGGTCCGGCAATCTGCTGACGTATCTTGTGCCAGTGGACGCGAACGGCGATGTGCCGCAAATCACCTCCGTCGAGATGGTGGATACCGGCACGACCACCACCTCGATTGCGTTTGGCGCCATCAACTCTGACGACACCGTCACCCTGTCCAACACCACGGCAACGGTCATCTACGATGGGATCGAGTTGTCGGGAACGCCGACCCTGAACGCGATCTTCCAAAGTGCCGGTGTGGCTGGCCCGCAAGATGGTGATCTGATCGAGATTGACGAGCCGCTGGTCTTCAACGCCGAGACACCGGGCGAGATCAATGTTGGTGACACTATCGTCATCAATGGCGAGGTCTTCACGGTTTCGAACACGGACCAGTGGAACGCCACGATCAGTCACACGGATCCCGCCACCGATCTGCCGACAAACTCGTCGGTTTCCGGGGCGCTTGTCACGGTAGATAACGGCGATGGCACAACCTACACTTGGGCGCTGCCGTTCGATGATTTCGGTGATCTGCCAGAGATCACGCAGATTGCGTTCACGGGCTTTGACAACACGCCAACGCCGGGCATCGATCTGGACGATGTGGACTATAACGACTTCATCAGCTTGATCTGTTTCGCCAAGGGATCGCGCATCGCTACCCCGCGCGGCGAAGTGGCGGTCGAGGATTTGACCGAAGGTGACTTGGTCCTGACCCGTGACGCAGGCATCCAACCAATCCGCTGGGTGGCCTCGACCACCGTGGCCGCGATGGGCGACCATGCTCCGATCCGGATCGCAAAAGGGGCCTTGGGCAATACGCGCGACCTGATGGTCTCGCCCCAGCACCGGATGCTGGTGTCCGATTGGCGGGCAGAGATGATGTTCGGCGAAAGCGAATATCTGATCGCGGCCAAGCACCTGTGCAACGGCGATACCATCCACCGTGTCCCGGGCGGCGAGGTGGAGTATTTCCACATCATGTTCGACACGCACCAGATGGTCTTTGCCGAGGGCGTTGCGTCGGAATCGTTCCACCCCGGTGTCGGAGGCATCAAGGGATTGGACGCTGAAACACGCGCGGAACTGTTCCGCCTGTTCCCAGAGCTTCAAGTGAACCCATCGGCCTATGGCCCATCCGCACGATCCAGCCTCAAAGCGTTCGAGGCGCAGGCGCTGATGGCCACTATCGGAGAGCTGGAGCCCGCAATCGCGGCTGAGTGATCGGTGTAAAAACTAAAAAGGCCCGTCCCTGAAAAGGGGCGGGCCTTTTGCATTGTGGTATCGCTGTGTCTAACGACAGTATGTGCGCCCGGCATATTTTGCGGTATCAAAGTGAAAGTGATCTCGGTGTGCGGCGTTCGCGTCAGGCCCCAAGACCGTTCCGAACGGCCCACAGGCGGCGCGCCACATCTCGCGCAGGATACGCCCCTCGCGCCGTTTGCCCCAGTCGGTCAGCAGGGTGATTTTGCTGCCGTCATTGAAATTAAAACCTGCGATATCAATGGCTTTGCCCTTTGCGTGTTCGGACAAAACGCGGCCTCGGCGGCTTTGCCGGCTGCGGCATGAATAGTGGCTGACCACGCGCATGCTCTTTAGACCGCCGCCGTAGCGCCCCACCGCGGGAAGGGCGCCCTTGCTGACCCAGTCGTCCAAGGCGAGGGCGGTTTCACAATCAATCGTCGCCGCTTGGCTCAGGACGACGCCGGATACCTCGGTCACTCGGACGGCATTCGGTACTCCGCACCCGCCCCGGCCCGAGATGGGTGGGATGGATACAGCCTTGACGGAGCGTCGCCCGCAGGCCGCACCGGATTGGCGGCGCGCCACGGCGCGGGTCACGGCCCGGGGCCGGACCTTTGGCCGTATGGACCGTTGCAAGGCAGCCATCTCGATGACCGGCGCTGTGTTCGTCACGCGCCCGCCGTTGGGCGTGGACAGGACCGCCGCGATCCGCGACGCGAAATTCTGCGTGGGCTGACGCGCGGGCGTGGCGGAAGACTGCCGCAAAGTGGGCCGCAGCGACGCGGTCGGCGCCAATGTCGTGCCCTGAACCACACGCGTTTCAATGCCTTGCGCAACAGGGGCCACTGGGCGTGGAACCGGACGCATTTCGGCCCACGCGGGCAGGGCGAGGGTCAACGCGGTAAACATGGCCACGACTGTGCGCATCTACCCCTCCCGCTTTGTCGGGCGACCGAAGTTCGGGGCGTCCGTGTCTTGCCCAGCCTCAATGATCCCGCGCCGGATCGCGCGGGTGCGGGTGAAAAAGTCGTACAGGTGATCACCATCGCCCGTGCGGATGGCCCGTTGCAGGGCGAAGAGTTCCTCGGTGAAGCGGCCCAAAATCTCTAGCGTGGCATCTTTGTTGGACAGAAACACATCACGCCACATGGTCGGATCACTGGCCGCAATGCGCGTGAAATCGCGGAAACCTGCGGCGGAGTATTGGATGACTTCGCTGTCGGTCACGCGCTGCAAATCGTCTGCTACGCCCACCATCGTGTAGGCGATCAGGTGCGGCGCGTGAGAGGTAACGGCCAGAACAAGGTCGTGATGGTCGGGGTCCATCGTATCCACATTCGATCCCATGCCACGCCACAGTTTGGTCAGACGCGCGGTGGCCTCTGGATCCGTACCTTCGACCGGGGTCAGAAGGCACCAGCGGTTGTCGAACAGTTCGGCAAAGCCGGATCGGGGCCCGGAATGCTCCGTGCCTGCAAGGGGGTGACCGGGGATGAAGTGCACGGTGTCAGGCAAGTGTGGGGCCACGGCCTCGATCACCCCGCGCTTGACGGAGCCTACGTCGGTGATCGTCGCACCCGGGGCCAAGTGCGGCGCAATCTCGCGTGCTACGGTGTCCATGGCCCCCACGGGTACGCACAGGACGACCAGATCAGCACCCGCCACAGCCTCGGCCGCTGTGTCAGTCACCCGGTCCACCAGCTCGATTTCGGCGGCGGTCGCACGGGTTTCGGCGCTGCGCGCTGTGCCGACGATTTCGCCCACCAGCCCATCGCGGCGCATGGCATGGGCCATGGACCCCGCGATCAGGCCAAGGCCGATCAGGGCTACGCGGTTGTACAGGATGCTCATGCCGGGTGATCCGCGCGGAAGGCTTCCAGGGCGGCCAGCACCCGGTCCACGTCTGGCGCGTCGCCCACTGTGATGCGCAGCGCCGCGGGCAGGCCATAGCCCGTGACGCGTCGCACGATGATCCCTTGGGTTTTCAGGAAGGCGTCCGCCGCGCCAGCCTCGTCCCCATCGCGGGTGCGGGCCAGTACAAAGTTCGCCTCGGACGGGTCGGACGGAAAGCCCAGCTTGGCCAAACCCTTGGCCAACCGCGCGCGCTGTTCGGTGTTCACGGCGATGCAGTGGGACACGTAGTCTTGGTCCAGCACCGCAGCCTCCGCCGCCGCGAGGGCGATGTGGGACAGGTTGAAGGGTCCCCGGATCCGGTTCAGTGTGTCGATGATCTCGCGCGGGCCATAGCCCCAACCTACACGCATCCCGCCCAACCCGTAAACCTTGGAGAAGGTGCGCGTCATCACCACATTGGGCATGGTCGTCGCAAGGGTTGCGCCGCCGTCGTAACCTTCGGGGAATTCGGCGTAGGCCCCGTCCAGCACCAGCAGACAATCCTTGGGCAGTTCGCGTGCAAGGCGGGTGATGGCGTTGTCGCCGATCATGGTGCCTGTGGGGTTGTTGGGGTTGGCGATGAACACGATCCGGGTGCGGTCGGTGACGGCGTTCAGGATCGCATCCACGTCCGTTGTGCGGTTGGCTTCTGGCACCTCGACAGGTGTGGCGCCTGCGGCCAGCGCCCCGATCTTGTAGATGGCAAAGCCGTGTTCGGTGTGAATCACCTCGTCGCCGGGACCCGCGAAGGCTTGGCACAGCAGGTGCAACACCTCGTCGCTCCCCACGCCGCAGATGATCCGGTCGGGGTCCAGGTCATGGGTCTGCCCGATGGCCGCGCGCAGGGGGGCGTGGTCGGTGGAGGGATAGCGGTGCAATTCCCCCGCCGCCGCCTGTGCCGCGGCAATGGCCTTGGGCGAGGCCCCGAGGGGGTTCTCGTTGGAGGACAGTTTCAGAATGTCGGATACGCCGTCGATATGGCTCGCCCCGCCTTGGTACAGCGCGATGTCCATGATGCCAGGTTGGGGCGTTGGGGCGTGTGTCATTGACCTGTCCTGCGGTTGCTTGGGGATGGTTTAGCGGTGTAGCCCGCGCGGGGGAAGGGGGCACGCGTCGTTTGGGGGCGTTGCCGCCCTAGGCCTCTCTGATGCTGCGCACCTCCCCTGAGGGATTTATGGAACAATGGGCCGGTAGGGTGGAACTTGTCCCACCGCGCCCCGCGCTGTGCGGGTCAGAAGAATGACTGCGGGTCGATATCCACGGACAGGCGCAGAGAGGCGGGCGGTTTAAGTTGCGCGATCCACTTGGTCAGGGCCGATTGCAGGGGCGCGCCCTTGGGGGCCTTGACCAGCAGGCGCACCCGGTGGCGGCCCCGGATACGGGCGATGGGGGCCGGGGCGGGGCCGTAGACCACCGCGTTGGCGGCGGCCAGTGGGGCTGCGTTGGCGGCCAGTGCCGCACCGACGTCGAAGGCCACTTGCGGGTCCGGGTCCGACAGGATGATGCCTGCCATGCGGCCAAAGGGGGCATGGCGGCCAAGCGCCGCTCGTCCGCCTCGGCGGTCCAGAAGGGTTCTTCTTCGCCCGACAGGGTCGCCCGGATCACCGGGTGTTCGGGCTGGAAGGTCTGCAGCAGCGCCGTACCCTTTTTGCCCGCGCGTCCGGCCCGACCTGCCACTTGCCGCATCAGTTGGAACGTGCGCTCCGCCGCCCGCAGGTCGGAGCCTTGCAGGCCAAGGTCCGCATCCACCACCCCCACGAGGGTCAGCAGGGGAAAGTTGTGCCCTTTGGCCACCAACTGCGTGCCGATGATGATGTCTGCCCCGCCCGCCGCGATATCCTCGATCTGGGCCTTCAGCGCCCGGGCCGAGGCAAAGAGGTCCGACGACAGCACCGCGATGCGGGCGTCTGGGAACAGGGTGGTGATTTCCTCTTGGATGCGCTCGACACCGGGGCCGATAGGGGCCAGGGTGCCTTCGGCTTTGCACGCGGGACAGGCCTCGGGGATTGGTGTCGTTTCCCCGCATTGGTGGCACATCAGGCGCTTGAGGAACCGGTGTTCCACCATGCGCGCGTCGCATTGGGTGCAGCCGACCTGTTCGCCGCAGGCCCGGCACAGGGTCACAGGGGCGTAGCCCCGACGGTTCAGGAACACCAGCGCCTGTTCGCCCGCCTCGATCCGGGCGGCGATGGCATTGCGCAGCGTGGGAGAGATCCAGGTGCCCGAGGTCAGCGCCTCGGCACGCATGTCAATGGCCGACATGTCGGGCAGGGTCGCCGCGCCGAACCGAGAGGTCAGGTCGATGCGCGTGTACTTGCCCTCGCGCGCGTTGACCCAGCTTTCCAGCGACGGTGTGGCCGAGGCGAGGATGACCTGCGCGCTGCACAGGGACGCGCGCAGCACCGCCATGTCGCGGGCGTTGTACAGCACGCCGTCTTCCTGTTTGTAGCTGGTGTCGTGTTCTTCATCGACGACGATCAGGCCCAGGTCGCGAAAAGGCAGGAACAGGGCGGACCGCGCGCCGATCACCATCTGCGCCCCCCTTCGCCCACCATGCGCCAGCAGCGGCGGCGTTCGGTCATTGTCACGCCCGAATGCCATTCTGCCGGTTTCGCGCCAAAGCGGTCCTGCACCCGGGTCAGGAATTCGGCCGTCAGGGCGATCTCTGGCAACAGGACCAATGCCTGCCGACCGGCCGCAAGGCAGGCGGCGACGGCCTCTAGGTAGACTTCGGTCTTGCCGGACCCGGTCACGCCTTTCAGAAGGGTCGTGCCGTAGGTGCCGGTCTTGATGGCCGCGGACAGGGCGGCGGCTGCGGTCGCCTGATCGTCGGCCAGCGCTTTGCCCGGGCGGGACGGGTCGAGCGGCGGGTAGGGGGTGTCGCGCGGGGTGTCCTGTTCCAACAGTGCGCCCTGTTTGGCCAACCCCTTGACCACCGACGACGACACGCCCGCCATGTCCGCCAACTCGCCCAAAGTGAAAACGGCCCCTGCGAAATCTTCCAGCACCGCCAGCACCTTTTCGCGCGCCGGGGTCATGCGGTCGGGGGCGCGGTCGCCCAAACGGTAGACCTTTTGCATGGACACGGGGTTTTGCAGCCCCGGAGCGCGGGTGGCCAGGCGCAGCATCGCGGTCAGTGGCGTCAGCGTATAGGCGGCGGAGCGTTCGAGGAAATCGCGCATCTCGGTGCGCATGGGGGACACGTCCAGTGTGCGGATCACCCGGCGCACCTTGGCCGGATCCCAGTTGCCGCGCCCGGGGCCCCAGACCACACCCAGCACCTTACGCGGGCCCAGGGGCACCTCGACAAAGGCCCCCAGCCACAGGCCGCCCTCTGGGGCCTTGTAATCCAGCACACGGTCCAGGGGTTGCGTGGTCAGGACACCGACAAGGGTGCCCTCGGGGTAGTGCTCTGGCGTCATGTGGCGCGGCGCAGGGTGGCGGTGGCCACGCCCATTGCGATCAGGGCCAGCCCGCCTGTGCGTGTGATCCAGCGCAGGACACCTGCGCGCGTGATCACCCCGCGCAGTCGATCCGCCAACAGCGCATAGGCCAGAGCATTCAGGGTGGCGATGCCCACGAAGGTCGCAATCAGAATGGTGAACTGTGGCAGCAGCGGCGCGCCCGCATCCACGAATTGCGGCACGAAGGCGATGAAGAAGGCGATGGATTTCGGGTTCAAGGCCGTGACCAGCGTGGCATGGCCAAAGATGGCGCGGGCGCTTGTGACCGTAGGATTGGCAAGGCTAGCGGGTGTTACGTTTCGCGCTGACACGAACAGCCGCACCCCAAGGTAGACCAGATAGACCGCGCCGGCCCATTTCAGCACGGTGAACGCCGTGGCCGAGGCCAGCACCAACGCGCCCAGCCCGGCCAACGAAGCCGTCATCGCGATCAAATCTCCCAAGGCCACACCCCCGGCAGAGGCGACTGCCACCCGTTTGCCCTGGGACAACGCATAGGCCAGCACCAAAAGGACCGTGGGACCGGGGATCAGCACCAACGCCGTAGAGGCCGCAGCAAAGGCCAGCCAAAGTTCAAATGCCATGTCGTGTGCCTTTCGTCCGGGGAATGATTGCGCTAAGGGAGCCACGAACCCGCACCGCCCGCAAGCACCAAGGACCGCCAACATGAAATTCTTTGTAGACACCGCAGACATCGACGCCATCGCAGAGCTGAACGATCTGGGCATGGTGGATGGTGTGACCACCAACCCCTCGATCATCGCGAAATCGGGGCGTGACATCCTCGAAGTGACCAAGGAAATCTGCGCCATGGTCGAAGGCCCCGTCTCTGCGGAGGTGGTTGCCACCGACGCCGATACCATGATCCGCGAGGGTGAAAAGCTGGCCGAGATCGCCGAGAACATTGCGGTCAAGGTGCCCCTGACGTGGGATGGCTTGAAGGCGTGCAAGCACTTCTCCTCCAAGGGTTTGATGGTCAACGTCACCCTGTGTTTCAGCGTGAACCAAGCCATTCTGGCCGCCAAGGCGGGGGCCGCCTTTGTGTCGCCCTTCATCGGGCGTCTGGACGATATCAACCTTGATGGCATGGACCTGATTCAGGACATCCGCACGGTGTACGACAACTACTGCTACGACACCGAGATCCTGGCCGCTTCGATTCGCAACGCCAACCACATGAAGGACGCCGCCCTGATCGGGGCCGATGTGGCCACCGCCCCCCCTGCCGTGATCAAGGGCATGGCCAATCATGTCCTGACAGACAAGGGTTTGGCGGCCTTTGTGGCCGATGCGGCCAAGGCGAATATCAAGATCGTCTAAAATCCTAGCCAGAATTCCGCTGACCATGCTATAGCCATCTGCAACAACGGTAAAAACCGGAGAGAGCAGATGGCAGAGCAAACAGCCCCCGAACCGGGGCTTTCCGAAGATTGGCGTGATATGGTCATGTCCGACCCCGATATGGTGTTGGAGGATCGTGATGTGATGCGCGCCCTGATCGCCGCGAACGAGCGGCAGATGGGCGGCAACATCGTCGACATGCGCGGCATCGCCATGGAACGGCTGGAAACCCGGCTGGACCGTCTTGAAGACACCCACCGCAGCGTGATCGCCGCCGCCTACGAGAACCTCGCAGGCACCAATATGATCCACCGCGCGATCCTGCGCATGATGGATCATTCCGAATTTGAACCCTTCCTGCATTGCCTGTCCACGGACGTGGCGGAAATCCTGCGCGTGGACCGGGTGCGTCTGGTGCTGGAAAGCAAGGAAGCGGGCGAGGCGGACCTTGGATCCCTGTCGGACGTCATGACCGCCGTAGAGCCCGGGTTTATCCAAGACTACCTGACCGGCGGGCGCGACGTGCCCGCGCGGCAAGTGACTTTGCGCCAAGTGGTGCCAAGCTCCACCGTGGTGTTTGGCGAGGACGCGGACTGGATCCGGTCCGAGGCGCTGTTGAAGCTGGATCTGGGCGCGGGCCGTTTGCCCGGGATGCTATCGCTTGGGGCCGAAGACCCGCACCAGTTCCGGGCGGCTCAAGGCACCGACCTGCTGGCATTCTTTACCGGCATATTTGAACGGGTCATGCGCCGCCATCTGGCATGAGCGTCGCAATTTCTGACGGTGCGCGCGATGCCATGGCCCGTTGGCTGGACCATTGCCGCGCGCTGGATGGGGCCGCCGAGAACACTCTGACGGCCTACGCCGGGGATGTGGGCGGGTTTCTGGCATTCATGACCGAACATCAGGGCGGACCGCAGGGTTTGACGCCGCTGTTGCGGATCACCCAAAGCGACATGCGCGCGTGGATGGCCCACGAGCGCGGGCGCGGCGTCGCGGCGCGTTCGCTGGCGCGGTCCCTGTCGGCGGTCAAAAGCTTCTACCGGTGGCTGGGGGAGCGCGAGCAGTGTGAACCCACCGCCGTGCTGGCCACGCGCAGCCCCAAGTTTCGGCGCAAACTGCCCCGGCCCCTGTCGCCCGATGCGGCCAAGGCGGTGTTGGACACGGTTGCCCTGCAACACGACACCCCTTGGATCGCGGCCCGCGATGTGGCTGTGGTCACGATCCTTTACGGTCTCGGCCTGCGGATATCGGAGGCGTTGTCCCTGACGGCCAGCCAGGTTCCCCTGCCGGATGTGCTGACGATCAAGGGCAAGGGCGGCAAGGAACGGATCGTTCCGGTGTTGCCCGCCGCCCGGGCAGCGGTCGAAAAATACGTACGCCTGTGCCCCTTTGACCTGACGCCGGAAGCGCCCTTGTTCCGGGGGGCGCGGGGCGGGGCGTTGAACCCGCGCGCCATCTCGGGCGTGGTGGCGAATGTGCGGATGCAGTTGGGCCTGCCCGCCACGGCCACCCCCCACGCCATGCGCCACAGCTTTGCCACCCACCTGTTGGAGGCCGGGGGCGACCTGCGCGCAATCCAGGAATTGCTGGGCCATGCGTCACTGGCCACGACCCAGACCTACACGGCCGTGGACCAAGTCCGCCTGATGGAGGTGTATGCCCGGGCCCACCCCCACGGGGCAGGGGCATCTGCGACAAAGGCACTCTGACCGTGGACAGACCCGCTCCGATCCGTCATTGAGGGCAAATGTCGCCGAAAACACGCGCCCTCTCTGTTCACCTGCTGACCGCCACCGGCGCCATCTTTGCCATGGCGGCCATGTTGAACGCGGTGGAGCAGAACTGGCAATGGATGTTCCTGTGGCTCTTGGTGGCGCTGGTGGTGGACGGGGTCGATGGCCCCTTGGCCCGCCGCTATGACGTCACGATCCATGCGGCACGGTTTGACGGGGTGCTGTTGGACCTGATCATCGACTACCTGACCTATGTGTTCATCCCAGTTTACGCGCTTTATGCCAGCGGTCTGGTGCCGGGCTGGATCGGCTGGGGGGTGCTGTTCATTGTGCCCTTCGCCTCGGCCCTGTACTTTGCCGATGTGCAGATGAAGACCGAGGACAAGAGTTTCGAGGGTTTCCCGGGCTGTTGGAACATGATGGCGCTGGTGTGCTTTATCCTGACACCGGCCCCGTGGACGATCCTGCTGGCGGCGGTGGTCCTGTCTGTGGCGATGTTCGTACCGATCAAGTTCGTGCACCCCACGCGCACCGTGCGCTGGCGGCGGATCACCTTGCCAGCGGCGCTGGTGTGGACGGGCGTAGGCCTGTGGGCGACGTTCCTTCCGGGGTTCGACCTGCCGCTATGGGCTGACTGGGCCTTTGGGCTGACCACAGCATGGCTGTTGCTGGCAGGCGTGGCACAGCAAATCTTGCGCTAGCTGCACGATACGATTGCACCATCCACCACGAGGCATCCGTTGATCCAGCCATTGGGTAGGGCATCGGGGTCCGCCTGCACGGTATTCTCGCCGGTCAGGTTCAGGCCGTGTTGCCGAAAGGCATCCCATGCGGCAAAGCTGGTCATGATCGGGATGGATTTGAGGGTGTTGCCCATGTCATTTGCCGCGTTCTCGACCCCTTCACTGACCACGCCCATGACGGCCATGCCCATGCCCACGGTGGCGGCGGTCATCACGACCCACTCCACGGTTACAGCACCGCTGTCGTCTTTCAAAAACCGTGTCAGCATCGAATCGTCCCTTTGCCCGTTGCAGTCGTTTTAACGGGGACAGAGGGCGAAATTACGGCAAACAGGGGGCGGGTTGAACGGGGCATCGAGCCCCGTTTCCCCCCGCGTGAGGCGCGCGGCCCTCACACTCCACGGGGGTATTTCTGACCCAATGAAGCAAGGGTTAGCTGTCGCGGTCGCGGATGATCTTGGCAAATCTGTCGAAAGTGCCTTCGTTGGCACAGACCACATGGCCGTCTTCGAGGATGGATTGTTCGGCGCGGATGGGTTCGACCAGCGCGCCCGCCTCTTTGGCGATCAGGATGCCCGCGGCGAGGTCCCAGGGCTTCAGACCCCGTTCCCAGAAGCCTTCGTAACGGCCAGCGGCCACATAGGCCAGATCCAGCGAGGCAGCGCCCCAGCGGCGCAGGCCCGCGCAGACTGGCATCAGGCGGCCCAGATCGCGCAAGGTGGCGGGCAGGTATTTCGAACCCGCAAACGGAATACCAGAGGCATAGACGGACTCGATCAAGGCGGTCCGCCCCGACACGCGCAGACGTTGCTGATCGCCCAGCCATGCGCCCTGGCCCTTTTCGGCAAAGAACAGCTCGCCCTTGGCGGCGTCAAATACCACGGCCGATATGACCTCGCCTTTGTGTTCCAGCGCGATGCTGACGGCCCAGTGGGGCATGCCGTGCAGAAAGTTGGTGGTCCCGTCCAGCGGATCTACGATCCAGCGCCGGGTGGGGTCCTTGCCCTCGATCTCGCCCAGTTCTTCGCCCAGATAGCCATAGTTCGGGCGCGCTTCCATCAAGGCTTCATGGATGATGCGCTCGGCCTCTTTGTCGGCCCGGCTGACGAAATCGCCCGCCCCCTTGGCGGAGACTTGCAGGTTCTCGACCTCGCGGAAGTCTTTGACAAGGCTGCGGCCCGCCGCACGGGCGGCCTTGATCATCACGTTCAGATTTGCGCTGCCTTGCATCATCGGCTCCTAGGGGTTCGGTCAGAGGCGGGCTATAGACCCCAATGGCCCGCGCCTCAAGCCTCTACGTGACGTTGCAGCTTCACGGGTTCGGACCGCATCAGGCGCAACACATGGGCCATGAAGGGTTTTTGCGCGTCTACACTGCGCACCGCGGCGTACAGGCGGCGGGTGGTACCCGTGGGGCCAAGGGGCCGCGTGACGTAGTCGGAGTTGTACCGCACCTCGCGCACGACCCAATCGGGCAGGACGGCCACGCCCCGGTTCGAGGCCACCAGCAGCAGGATCACGGCGGTCAGTTCCACCTGCCGGATTGCGCGGGGTTCCACCTTGGCGGGGGTCAGCAGTTGGTTGAACACGTCGAGGCGGCTGCGTTCCACGGGGTAGGTGATCAGCAGTTCCCCCGCCAGATCCTCGGCCACGATGTGGTCCTTTTGGGCCAGGGGGTGCTGGGATGAGGCGACGAAAACGGGTTCGTAATCGAACAGGGGCAGGAATTCGATGCCTGGAAGATCCTCTGGGTCGGAGGACACGACAAGGTCCACCTCCTCGCGCGCGAGGGCATCAAGGGCGCTGAATTGCAGGCCTGGGCGGATGTCCACGTCCACCTCGCCCCATGCGCGGCGGAACTGTTCCAACACGGGAAACAGCCATTCGAAACAGGCGTGGCATTCGATGGCGATGTGCAGGCGCCCCGTCTTGCCTGCTTGCAGGCCAAGGAATTCTTCTTGCACGGCTTCGATCTGGGGCAGGACCTGTTCGGCCAAGCGCAGCAGGCGCAGACCGGCGGCGGACAGTTTCATGGGCTTGGTGCGGCGCACGAACAATTCCACCCCCGCTTGATCCTCCAGTCCCTTCACCTGGTGGGACAGGGCGGATTGGGTGATGTTCAGGCGATCGGCGGCGGCGGACAGGCCGCCACATTCGTGGATGGCCTTGACGGTGCGCAGGTGGCGGAATTCCAGATGCATGGTGCGGCTCATGATCTACATTAGAAATATGAAGTGGCTTCACGATGCTGCATATGCGAATGACGTTTGCGACACAACAAGGATCACAATCGTCATGGCCACGCCGACTGTCAGTTTCGAATTTTTCCCGCCGCAATCCCTCGAAGCCTCTTGGCGGCTGTGGGATACGGTGAACGCGCTGGCCCCACTGGACCCGACGCTGGTGTCTGTGACCTATGGGGCGGGGGGCACAACGCGGGCCCTGACCCACGAGGCTGTGGCGACCTTGCACAAGCGTATGGGCTTGCGGGTTGCCGCCCACCTGACCTGCGTGGATGCGACACGGGCAGAGACGTTGGAGATTGCCGATCAATACGCCGCCGTCGGGGTCACGGATATCGTGGCGTTGCGCGGGGACCCACCAAAGGGGCAGGGGGCCTTCACGCCCCATCCCGAGGGTTTTGCCAATTCGGTCGAGCTGATCGAGGCCTTGGCCGCAACAGGCAAGTTCACCCTGCGCGTGGGGGCCTATCCCGACCGCCACCCCGAGGCGGCCAGCGATACAGCGGATGTGGACTATCTGAAACGCAAGATCGACGCCGGCGCGGCAGAGGCGATCACGCAGTTCTTCTTTGACCCCGAGACATTCCTGCGGTTCCGCGACCGCTGCGCGGATGCCGGGATCACGGCGCCCATCGTGCCCGGCATCTTTCCGATCGAATCGTGGCCGGGGACCAAGCGCTTTGCCCAACGCTGTGGCACCCACGTGCCTGCGGAGCTGGATGCCGCCTTCGAGGTGGCGATCCGCGACGGGCGCGAGGATCTGATGGCGCTGGCCCATTGCACGGAGTTGTGCAGCACCCTGGCGGACGAAGGCGTGGAGCATCTGCATTTCTACACCCTCAACAAACCGGATCTGACCCGCGAGGTCTGCGCGGCGCTTGGCATCACGCCCAAGGTGGCCTTGCAAGAAGTCGCCTGAGTAGGGCGGGACTTGTCCCGCCGCCCCTGCTGTCCATTCCACTGGACACGCCTGTGCGCACCATCTCAAAGGCGCGACACAGGTGTGGCGTCTGGCGAAACACGGGGACTTGCTGGCACGCCTTACGCCACGGGTCCAACTACCGGCCTGATCATGGGGGCGGCGGGATAAATCCCGCCCTACCGGCCTAGCACACCTGACCGCACGCCCAGCCCGACGACCACGCCCATTGAAAGTTGTATCCGCCCAGCCAGCCGGTGATATCCACCACCTCGCCGATGAAATAAAGGCCCGGTTGCGATCGCGCGGCCATGGTCTTGGCATCCAGCTGATCCGTATCGACGCCACCCAAGGTCACTTCGGCGGTGCGGTAGCCTTCGGACCCGGCGGGGGTCACTTGCCAGTCGTGCACAGCCGCGCCCAGCTGGTCCAGCGCCGCGTTGGATTGATCCGCAAGGTTGCCCGAGGCCCCGGCACGCGCCACGACCTGCACCGCCAGCTTTTCGGGCAGATGCACGGCCAGGGCGTTCTTGATCGACATGCGTCCCCGTTCGGCCCGCGCCTCGGCCAGTCGGGCGGGGATGTCATCGTTGGCCGCAAGATTTACAGTGATGGCCTGCCCCTCGCGCCAATAGCTGCTGATCTGCAGGATCGAGGGGCCGGACAGGCCTCGGTGGGTGAATAACAGCCCCTCGTCGAAACTTGCGCCGCCGCCCGACACCCGCGCCGTGACCGACGCGCCCGAGATCGCGGCCATCTCGGACTTCAGCGCACCTTCGAAGGTCAGGGGCACAAGGGCGGGGCGCGTATCCACGATATCCAGCCCATAGGCGCGCGCGATTTTGTATCCGATCCCCGTGGCCCCCATCTTGGGTATCGACAGGCCGCCCGTGGCCACGACCACAGCCTCGGCCTGCACCGCGCCCTCGGTGGTGGCCAAGGTAAACGGCCCCGCGCCCGTGAGCCCCTCTACCCCGACGCCAAGGCGCAAGGTCCCGGCCGCCGCCCGCAAGTCGCCCGTGAGCATGGCAATGATCTGCTTGGCACTGTCATCACAGAACAGCTGGCCCAAGGTTTTCTCGTGCCAAGCGATCCCGGCCCGGTCCACCCGTTCGATGAAATCCCACTGGGTAAAGCGGTTCAGGGCGGACAGGGCAAAGCGCGGGTTCTGGCCGAGAAACTTTTCACCCTCGATGTACATATTGGTGAAATTGCACCGCCCCCCGCCCGAGATGCGAATCTTCTCGCCCGGGGCCTTGGCGTGGTCCAGAACAAGCACACGCCGCCCGCGCCGCGCGGCCTCTGCCCCACAAAACAGGCCCGCCGCACCCGCGCCCAACACTATGACATCCCAGTTTTCCATGGCCCCGGGATAGTCGGCCAATCCAGTCGCGTCCACGCGTCATTTTTCTCTTGCGAACGGACGCGCACACTTCTATCTAGCGCCCACGGTGGGATGTAGCTCAATTGGTAGAGCGCCGGTTTTTGGTACCGTAGGTTGCAGGTTCGAGTCCTGCCATCCCAGCCATGTTTACCCCTTAGATGCAACGCGGCCTTGGTGATTAAGCCCCTTGGATGTTGGCGTTTGCATTCATTTATGACCGACCACGCAACGGCGTCATCACGCTAGCGACCGCGCCACTGGGTCAGAAGTGGCAGGCCGCTATGCACAGATGTCTGTTGTGATCCGCCCCGCGGCCCGTCATAGCAGCGGGTGGCGCGGACAAACCGTGTCGCGCCGCGCATCTTCTCCCCATTCAAGGAACCACCGCCATGTCCGATCTTACGGAATTCGGCCGCACGACGATCAACGACGTGGCCCATCGGTACGGCCTGTCGCAGGGCGCGGTAGAGCATATGGCCCGCGCTGTCGCCAATGGCGGCGGCGGCATGGCACAGTTCAACGTGCCAGAGCTTGGCGGCTCGGGTCAGTGGATGATGGGGGGCATGACCATGGTTGGCGATATGTTCAACACTGGACTGCAAACCATGGTCAGCAACCTGTGCGGCGAGCTTTCGAATGCGCAGGCGAATGGGGACTTCTTCACCCGTCCGCAGACCATCGCAGGCTCCTCTTGGTGGCCGCAGGAGTTGGGCACGCCATCCTCCGTCGGGGGGCAGAATGCCGCGCGCTACGCCTATTTTCCGAACGCCAATCGTATCGCCTTTGACCCGGGCAATGGCGCGCCCGTTGTCATGTTGGACACTTTGAACAACGCAATTGGCGGGTTCAGCCAGCAGCAGTCGGGTCCGGGCGATCCTTTCATGGGGGTCACGTTTTCCAGTCAGTTCGGTCAGTTTCCCTTGTCATCCTTGCCGCGCGTGGGCGACGTGTTCTCCCAGAACCAACCCGCAGAGCCGGAGCCGACCGCGCTCTTCCAACCCATGGCAGAGGCCCCGCAGCCGTCTGCGCCCTCCACTATGCCCGGGCAAGATAACGATATCCTGTCCACGATTGAACGCCTTGCGCATCTGCGAGACGCCGGGGCGCTGAGCGAAGACGAATTCGCCGCAAAGAAGGCCGAGTTGCTGGCGCGGCTGTAGCCCCTGCGGCGGCGGGCGGGCCTCTGCCGCCTCGTCGCAATCTGGGTAAAAATGTTCCCTTCAAGCCCTGCCATTCGGTTTGGCTTTCGGTGTAGAGTCAATGGCATGACCCTGTCCAACACCCATGCCGCCGGCCGTGTGGTCGCGTTTCGCAATGACCGCCTTGGCGCACGGCTCAATGCCATTGCCAATGCGCGGCGGTTGTCCCGTGTGCTGGAGGCGCCCTTGGGCGTTCTGTGGCCCGATCACGAAGACACCAGCCCCGAATTGCAAAACCCCGACCAGCTCTTCTCGGCCCGGTTTATCGAGGATCACTTTCTGCGCGATGTGGATACAGAGGATCTGATGCAGTCAGGCGTGCAGGTGGATGGGGTCGGTCCTGCCCCGGCGCAAGACCGTCTGAAACGCCTGTTGGACCGCAAGGGCACGGTGTTGTGCCGCAACCCCCATAGCGCGTCCTACCTGCATGGCGAGGATCCAGAACAAGCCAAGGCCGCCTTGGCCCATCAGATCACCCCCGATATCCTGCATCCGGTGGTGCAGGACGCGCTGGCGCAGCTGGAGGTGAACCTGCCGCGCGGCACCTCTGTCGCTTATCACCTGCGCCGGGGGGATATCATCGATCCCAGCGTCCATGCCTCCCAGACCCTCTGGAGCACGAAATACGTGCCGCGCGTCTACTACGAGGCGCACATGCAGCGCCTGCTGGATCAGCATGGCTCGGATGTCACAATCATCGTGTTCAGCGATGCTCCGGACGAGATCGACAGGTTCCGCAGCGCGGGCCTGCCCGTCAAATCCATGGCTGATGTGATCGACACAAGCGATCTGACGATTGTGCAGCGGGACTCGCTGGAACTGCTGGCCATGGCGCGGTGCAAGCCGATCTATGCCCCCGCCGCCAGCGCCTTTTCCACCGTGGCCGCCACCTTGGGGCAATCGGTGATCGTGCCCCTGATCGAGGATCTGCCGATCGAGGATCAGCACAGCGCGGTCGATACCCTGACCCACCGTCTGTTGCACGATCACGGCAGCTTTCTTGGGGACGCTGACCTGGGCCAAAACCTGCCCTTCATGATCAAACACCAGCGCGCCAAGGGTCAGCCCGAGGTTTCGCTCAGGGTGTTACAGGACCTAGAGGCGCGGGGCTTTGACCGGGCCTACCTGCCCAACCTTTTGGCCAAAGAGCTGTTCTTTGCCCAAGACTGGCCCGCCAGCCGCGCCCTGCTGGACCGGATGGCGCAACAGCCCGTGCCCTTGCGGTCTGCCAGTACCCTTGCCACGCAATACGCGGCCATGACGGCCCTGTCCAAGGCCCCGCTGGATCAGGCCTTTGCCTTGGCGGGGGCGGCGGTTTATGCGGCGCCGTTCCACCCGAACGCGCGACTGATGATGGCGCTGCTGGGGCAGGACGCCCCGGCCAACACCCAGCCCCCCGTGGACATGTCGATCATGCGGGCGCGGCAAAAACTGGGCGGCAATTTCGCCGAGGAACAGGGGGTGCTGCTCGACGGTTTTGCCCAGCGGCCCGGCGTGGCCTCGGACACCCGCATCCAGTACCCGCTTTTGCCGCTGGATCTGGATGTGCGGGACTGGCGGCATTTGCATCGGCCTGACCTGCCCTCTGCCTTCAAAAGCCAACCGCGGATCATGACGCTGCTGCGGCAGATGAACATGGGCTATCGCGGCATGGAAAACCATCCCGGCTTTCTGGCGGCCGTGTCGGTCCTGCTGCGCGACATGGGGGAGTATGCGGCGGCCTTGCCCCAGATCGAAAAGGCCTTGGCCGATGAACCCGAAAACCCCCTGTATCTGAAACGCCGCGCCGATCTGTTTGCGGCCATGGACAAACCGATCCGGGCCGAGGCCGACTACAGGGCCGCCGCTGCCGTGGCGCCGGACAATCCGTTCTATCTGACGGATCTGGGCACATGGCTGTTCGACAATGACGCCCGGCGCGAGGGGCTGGACACCCTGCAGCGGGCGGCCCAGATGCCCCACGATTTCGTCGGGCTGCATGTCCACCTCGCCCGGATCATGCGCCCGGGGCGCACCCGCGCGCTGGCCCACACCATGGCCGATCGCGCCTTGGACATCCTGCCCACCGAGGTGCCCGTTCTGCGCGCCAAGATCCGCCTGCTAGAGGCTGATGACCGCGACGCAGAGGTCGCGGCCCTGCGCGCCCGCCTGCCGGGACAGCAGTAATTTTGTCACGCGACCGCAGCGATTCTTGAAACATTTGATCCAATTTCGCGCCGCACGTGACGGGCGCGTTTCGTCCGATCCATGGAAATTCAAAGACTTGTATCCCACGGTATGCTCACGCGCGATCACCGCGCCGTGACCCACGCCTCCGTGATTGGTTTGTGATCGAATTTGCCGATTAGGGTGAAAGCGTACCCCAATGGGGCACAGCACACCTCAAACTAAGGAAAACGTAAATGTCCAAAGCAACCACAACTCTGGCCCTCGCCGCTACCCTCGCAACCGCTGTCGCTGGCGTGGCCACCGTTGCAAACGCCCAAGCCAACGAAAAATGTTTCGGTGTGTCCTTGGCCGGTGCCAATGATTGTGCCGCCGGTCCCGGCACCACCTGCGCGGGGTCTTCCACCGTTGACTATCAGGGCAACGCTTGGACCCTTGTCCCCGCGGGGACATGCGAGACCACTGTGATCGAGGCTGCCGACGGCGAGAAGCGCATGGGCTCTCTCGAAGCGTTGGATCGTGACCTGCCCGCATAAGACACGCTGCCCCCCGGTCCATCTGCCGGGGGGCACCCAATTTCCGGACCCGCACCCATGTTTGACCTGACCCATCCCCGCCTGCCCAACCGCCCCGGCGTCGGCTACAAGCCGCAGCACTTTAGCGATCTGTTGAACGATCCCGGTGCCGTGGGCTGGCTGGAAATCCACGCGGAAAATTACATGGGGGCCGGGGGGCGACCGCAGGCGCAACTGCGCCACTTGGCCGAACGCTTTGCGATATCCGTACACGGGGTCGGCCTGTCCATCGGCGGCGAAGGCCCGCTGGACGTCGATCACCTGACCCGCCTGCGCACCCTCTGCGATGCCATCAACCCCGCCAGCTTTAGCGAACACCTTGCATGGTCCACCCATGATGGCGCGTTCCTCAATGACCTTCTGCCTTTGCCATACACCGCCGCCACCTTGTCTCGCGTGGCGGACCACATTGATCAGGTGCAAAACACTCTTGGTCGTCAGATGCTGTTGGAAAACCCCTCCAGCTATCTGGCCTTTGCCGACAGCGAGATGTCCGAGACGGATTTTCTGGCCCAAGTGGTGGCCCGCACGGGCTGCGGCCTGCTGCTGGATGTGAACAACGTGTTCGTGTCGGCCACCAACCTTGGCTATTCCCCCCAAGGCTACATCGACGCCTTCGCCTTGGACGCGGTGGGCGAGATCCACCTTGGCGGCCATGACGAGGACGCCGACGAGACCGGCGCGCCGCTGCTGATCGACAGCCACGGGCGCGCGGTGGCGGACCCGGTCTGGGCGCTGCTGAACTATACCCTCGCACGTTCCGGCCCCAAGCCTGTGTTGATCGAATGGGACACGGATGTCCCCGAGTGGCCCGTTCTCGCCGCAGAGGCTGCGCGCGCCGCCACCGCCCTTGCGACTGCGCCATGACCCAGACCGATTTTCGCATAGCCCTGCTGGACCCCGCCGCGCCCGCGCCCGCAACCTTGCGCAATCCGGGCGGGGCGGGGGCGACCAAGCGGTTCGACGTCTACCGCAACAATGTGGCCGTGTCCCTGACCGAGGCGCTGGTGCAGGCTTTCCCCGTGATCCACAAACTGGTGGGGGAGGCGTTCTTTCGCGCCATGGCGGGCGTGTTCCTGCGCGCCCATCCCCCGACCTCGCCCGTGATGATGCACTACGGGGCACAGATGCCGGGCTTTCTTGCGGGCTTTGCCCCCGCCGCCAGCCTGCCCTACCTGCCCGATGTGGCCCGGTTGGAACAGGCGGTGCGCGCGGCCTATCACGCCGCCGACGCGGCCGCCGTGCCCGCCGATGCGCTGACAGCCGTGGCCCCCGATGCCCTGCCGGACCTGCGGTTCACCTTTGCCCCCAGCGTGCACCTGATCCCGTCCGCCTATCCCTTGGCCAGCCTGTGGCACGCCAATTCCGGCGGCGGGACGGTCGGGCAGGGGGCGCAGCCCGCCCTTGTGACCCGTCCAAACTTTGACCCTCACGTGGATGCCTTGACCCCGGCGCAGGCCCTGATCCTTGGGGACCTGATGCAAGGTGTCCCCATGGGGACAGCGGCCCTGCACGGGGGCGATGCCTTGGGTCCCCTTCTCACCCTCCTGCTTGCGCGCGGCGCGATCACCGAACTGAAAGTCTAGCCCCATGATCCCTATGTACACCCGCGCCACCACTGCGCTCCAGGCCAGCGCCCCGGCGATCCTGCCCACACTGGCCCGCTTCGTCTTTGCCGCAACGCTGTTCATGTACTTCTGGAACTCGGGGCTGACCAAACTGGGCGACGGGGTCTTGGGCCTGTTCTCGCCATCCTTGGGTGCCTATGCCCAGATCTTCCCGCAGGCCATGGCCGCGGTTGGCTTTGACGTGTCGCAACTGGGTTGGTTCCACTGGGCCGTGGTCGTGGGCGGCACGGCGGCAGAGTTCGTCTTGCCCGTGCTGATCGTGCTGGGTCTGTTCACCCGGTTGGCGGCCTTGGGCATGATCGGGTTTGTCGTGGTGCAATCCCTGACCGACCTTTACGGCCACGGCGGGATTGCCCATGCAGACACCCTTGGCGCGTGGTTCGATCCCATTGCGGACGGGGTGATCCTGGACCAACGGGCGTTCTGGGTGCTGGGGTTGACCACCATCGCGATGCTGGGCGCTGGCCCCCTGTCCGCCGACCGCGCGCTGCGTGCGCGCGGCCAGCGTTTGCAAGTCGCCTAGGCGGAGGTCCAGCCGCCGATGGCGCGGACCTCAAGGAACTCGTCCAGGCCCCACTCCCCGCCTTCGCGCCCGTTGCCCGATTGCTTCATGCCTCCGAACGGAGAGCCTGCACCACGCGCGCGTCCGTTGATATCCACCATGCCCGACCGCACGGCCCGCGCCACGCGGCGGGCCTTGTCGCCGTCGGTGGTCTGGACATAGTTCGTCAGGCCATAGTCGGTGTCGTTGGCAATCGCGATGGCCTCTTCCTCGGTGTCGAAGGGCATCATGGACAGAACGGGGCCAAAGACCTCTTCGCGCATGATGCGCATGTCGTTGGTGCAATCCGCGAACACAGTGGGCCGGACGAAGTAGCCGCGATTCAACCCCTCGGGGCGACCTGGGCCCCCGGCCACAAGATGTGCCCCTTCGTCGATCCCGATCTGGATCAACTCTTGCACCTTGTCGAACTGCATCTGCGACACCAGCGGGCCGATATGCTTGCCCTCTACCGCCGCAGGGTTCACGGTGGTGGCATTGGCGGCGGCGACCGCTTCTTGCACGGCCGCATCATAGCGGGACCGTTCCACCAACATCCGGGTCGGCGCGTTGCACGACTGGCCGGTGTTGTTGAAACAGCGCGCGATCCCCTGGGCCACGGCGCGTGGGTCGGCATCGGCGAACACGATGTTGGCCCCCTTGCCGCCCAGTTCCAGCGAGACGCGCTTGATCGTCTCGGCGCCCGCGATGGAGATGGCCTTGCCCGCGCGGGTGGATCCGGTGAAGGAAACCATGTCCACGTCCTTGTGCGACGACAGCTGCGACCCCACGCCCGGACCATCGCCGTTCAGCATGTTGTAGACGCCTGCGGGCACGCCGGCCTCGTGCATGATCTCGGAAAACAGGATGCCCGACAGGGGCGATTGTTCCGACGGTTTCAGCACCATGGTGCAGCCCGTGGCCAGCGCCGGGATCACCTTGAGCGTGATCTGGTTCATGGGCCAGTTCCACGGCGTGATCAGGGCACATACGCCGATGGGTTCCTTGATGATCTGGGTGTCTTCCTCGCCCGGGCGCAGGGGGTGTTCGAACTCAAACCCCTGTAATGCCTCGATAAATGCCTTGAGGTGGTAGGACCCGGTGCCCGATTGCTGCACCCGTGCCATGTCGATGGGCGCGCCCATTTCCGTGCTGATCACCGCCGCCATATCGTCGGAGCGTTTCATGTAGACGTCCAGGATCGACTGCAACAGGTCCAGACGTTCCGCCTTGGACGACAGGCGCCATTTCGGAAAGGCGGCCTTGGCGGCGGCGACGGCGGCGTCCGTGTCGGCCTGCCCGCCCAGCGATATCGTGGTTGCCACCTCTTCGGTGCTGGGGTCTATGACGTTGAAATCATTGCCCGATTGCGGGGCGACCCAAGCGCCGTTGATGTAGAAATTGCGTGCGTTGTCCATGGGGACCCCCTTTTTGCGTTTGTCGATACATGGGGGTCCGGCGCGCCGATGTCCACGGGGGATGCGGCGCGCCGGGGCTTTGTTGCGACCTTTGCGCTAGCTCGCCTCGGCCAGCAGGGCGGCGTTGCCCCCGGCGGCGGTGGTGTCGATGCACACATGGCGTTCCGCCTGACACATCAGGGCCATGTCCGACCGGGTCAGCAGGGGCAGGATCGCCCCGTCCCGCGCGGCCAATGCGGTGCGGTAGGGGGTCAGATCCGCGCCAAAATAGGCCACGGCGGCCAGGCCGGTCAGGGTCGAAAGATCGTGGGGATACAATAGTTTACCCTTGGGCAAGGTCACGGGCACCGCGCCGTTCGCGGTGGCCGTGCGCACCTGATCCGCCACGTCCTGGGCCGTGGGGCCAAGGCACAGAACCGTCCCGCGCCCCAGAGTGGTCAGGCGGTTCGATTCGCCGGTCGGACCGGGTAGGGACTGGGTGGTCAGCACGCGCGGGGCAGGGGCATTGTCCAGCGCGGCCTGCACTGTGGCGGGGTCGGCCAGCGGGGCGTCGGACCCCGGCGCGCCGGTCACGACCCGGCCCGTGAACCGCGCCACGTAAGAGGGCCCGCCCGCCTTGGGTCCGGTGCCAGAAAGTCCTTCGCCGCCAAAGGGTTGGGAGCCTACGACCGCCCCGATCTGGTTGCGGTTGACGTAGATATTGCCCGCGTGCACCGCGCTGGTCAGCTGCTGCACCCGGTCGTCAATCCGGCTGTGGATGCCGAAGGTCAGGCCGTATCCGCTTGCGTTGATATCAGCGACCACTTGGTCGATCTGGTCCGCCTCAAAGGTGGCGACATGCAGGACGGGGCCGAAAACCTCGGACGTCAGATCCTTGATCCCCGATACCCGCAGGACCGTCGGCCCGGCAAAAGTGCCGATTTCGGGGGCGGGCGACTCGTGCATGATCCCGCACGCGTGGGCCGCGACATGTGCACGAATCCCAGCAAGTGCGTCGGAATGGATGATCGGGCCCACATCCGTGGACAGGTCCCAAGGGTCGCCCACGCGCAGCTGATCCATGGCCCCTTTCAGCATCTCGATCATGGTGTCGGCCACATCCTTTTGGACATACAGCATCCGAAGGGCAGAGCAGCGCTGCCCCGCCGATTGGAACGCGCTGGCGACGATGTCGCGGACCGCCTGTTCGGGCAGGGCGGTGCTGTCCACGATCATGGCGTTCAGCCCGCCGGTTTCCGCGATCAGGGGGGCGGCGGGGCTGGCGGGGGCCAGGGTCCGGTTGATCCGCTGGGCCGTGGCGGTGGAGCCTGTGAAACACACGCCGTCCACGGTGCGGGTCAGGGCCGCGCCGACCTCGGCCCCCGTGCCGGGCAGCAGTTGCAGGGCGGACAGGGGCACGCCCGCCCGGTGTAGCAGCGACACGGCGAGATGGGCGATCAGGGGCGTGGGTTCGGCAGGTTTGGCCACCACCGCGTTGCCCGCCGCCAGAGCCGCCGCGATCTGGCCGGAGAAAATCGCCAGCGGGAAGTTCCACGGCGAAATGCAGGTGAAGGTGCCGCGCGCGGGTGCCGTCAGCTCCGTTGCGCGGGCGGCGTAGTAGCGCAGGAAGTCCACCGCCTCGCGCAGCTCGGCAATGGCGTCCATGGCGGTCTTGCCCGCCTCGCGGTGGAGCAGGGCAAAGACCTCGCCTGCGTTGTCCTCGTACAGGTCGGCCGCCGCGTTCAGGATGCGCGCCCGGGTCGCGGCATCTGCCCCCCAGGGGGAGGCGTCGGATAGGGCTTGGGCGGCATCGGCGGCTGTGGCCAGTGTCGCGGTGCCCACGGTGTCGCCGGGGCGGGCGGGGTTGGTGATCGTGTCGACCGCTGTCCCCGTGGGGACGGCCACCATCAGGGGGGCCACGTGCCACTGGCACTCGGCAAAGGGGGCGCGCCGGGCGGTGTAATCCGCAAGGTCCACCGGGTCGTGCAGGTCCCAGCCCTTGGAATTGGGCCGTTCGGGCGCGTAGAGGTCGCGGGGGTGATCCACCACCGGGGCCGCGCCAAGGTCCAGCACGGGATCGCGGGCGACCTGTGCGGCGGGCACATCCTCGTCCACGATCTGGTTCACAAAGCTGCTGTTGGCCCCGTTTTCCAACAACCGGCGCACCAGATAGGCCAGCAGGTCCGCGTGGGCCCCCACGGGGGCATAGATGCGCGACCGCGCCCCGCCCGCAAGGATCAGGTCGTGCAGCGCCTCGCCCATGCCGTGCAGGCGCTGGAATTCGAACGCCGCCGGGTCCGCGCCCATTTCCAGAATGGTGGCGACGGAATGGGCGTTGTGGGTGGCAAACTGCGGATAGATGCGATCCGTGACCGACAGCAGCCGCGCCGCGCAACACAGATAGCTGACGTCGGTGGCGGGTTTGGTGGTGAACACCGGAAACCCGTCCAGACCCTCGACCTGGGCGCGTTTGATTTCCGTGTCCCAATAGGCGCCCTTGACCAGCCGCACCATGATGCGGCGGTCGTGTTGGGTGGCCAGGGCGTGCAGCCAGTCGATGACCGGCAGGGCGCGTTTGCCATAGGCCTGCACCACCACGCCGAACCCGTCCCAGCCCGCAAGGCTGGGGTCCGACAGCACGGCCTCGATCACGTCGAGGGACAGGTCGAGGCGGTCTGCCTCTTCGGCGTCGATGTTCAGGCCCATGTCGGCGCCCCGGGCCATCTGGGCCAGTTCCAGCGTGCGCGGCACCAGTTCGGCCATGACGCGGTCGCGCTGGCCTTCCTCGTAGCGCGGATGCAGGGCGGACAGTTTGATCGAGATGCCGGGGTTGCTGCGCACATCGCCGGTGCAGGTCTTTGCCAGCCGCTGGATCGCGGCGCGGTAGGCGGCAAAGAAGGCATCGGCGTCGGCCATGGTCAGGGCCGCCTCGCCCAGCATGTCATAGCTGAAGGTGTAGCCCTGTTTGGCCTTGGGCGCACCGCGCTTGAGCGCCTGTTGGATCGTCTCGCCCAGCACGAATTGCCCGCCCAGTTCCTGCATCGCGCGGCGCACGGCCACACGGATCACCGGTTCGCCCATGCGTTTGATCGCGCCGCGCAGGACCTGCGCCGTGCCCCGGCCGTCCGACAGCACCTTGCCCGTCAGCATCAACGCCCACGTAGAGGCGTTCACAAGGGTCGAGGAGGAGTGCCCCAGATGTTCGGACCACTGGCTGGGGGCGATCTTGTCCTCGATCAGGGCGTCGATGGTGTCGGCGTCCGGCACGCGCAGCAGCGCCTCGGCCAGACACATCAGGGCGATGCCCTCGTCCGTGGACAACCCGTATTCGGCCAGGAACACCTCCATCAGGCCGGGGGCCTTGTCGGACCGGATCGCCTGCACCAGACCCGTGGCCCGGGCGGTGGCGCGGGCGCGCAGGTCGCTGTCCAAGGGGGCGATGCGTTGCAAGGTGTCCAGCACGGCGGCGTCCTCGGCGCGGGCTTGGGCACGGATGCGGGCGCGGATCGGGTCGAGCATGTTCATGGCGGCACCTTTGGGCTGTGGGGTTTGGCGATGGAGCCAGTCTAGGCGATTGCCCCTAGGCAAAGGGCCTTTTCAGGGGCAATATGCAGACGATCCGCCCTTATTTCAGCGAAAGGTGCGTCATTATGGATGCAAAACTGGCCCATGCGCGGCAAATCGACCAATTTGACCGCAAGATGCTGCGGATTCTGGCCAGCGACGGGCGGATCGCCATCACCGAGCTGGCCAGCCGGGTGGGTCTGTCCAAGACCCCCTGTCAGAACCGCCTGAAACGCCTGATGGCCGAAGGGTATATCGAGGGGTTCCGCGCCGTGCTGTCGCCCGAAAAGCTGCGCGTGGATCACGTGGCCTTTGTTGAGGTGACGCTGTCGGACACCCGCGAGACGGCCCTGCGGGACTTCAACACCGCTGTGCTGGCGTTGGAAGAGATCGAGGAATGTCACATGATCGCCGGGGCGTTCGATTATCTGCTCAAGGTACGGACCACGGACATCCGCGCCTATCGCAGCACCCTGGGCGAGCGGATCAGCACGCTGCCCCATGTCGCCTCCACCTCCACCCATGTGTCCATGGAGGCGGTGAAGGACGAGGCGTTCTAGCCCGGTTGCCGGTCGGCCCAGCCTGCAAAGACTTTCTCCAGCGCGACCACGACGTAGTAGAGCACGATGCCCAGAAACGCCAAGGCGATCAGGACCGCGAACATCAAGGGATAGTCGCTGTTGGTCTTGCCGCTGTCGAACAACGCGCCCAGGCCGCGCCCGTGGGGGGACACGATTTCCATTAGGTTGGTGCCGATAAAGGCCAGCGTGACCGACACCTTCAGCGCGCCGAAGAATTCGGGCAGGGTCTTGGGCAGGGCGATTTTCCAAAAGATCGTGGTCTGCGAGGCCCCCAGGGACCGCAGGATGTCGCGGTATTCCGGTTCCAGCGTGGACAGGCCGATGCTGACCGAGACGGCGATAGGGAAGAATGAGATCATGAAGGCGATCAGCACGGTGTTGAAATCATGCTGGCCCACGAACATCAGCGCCACGATGGGCACCACGGTGGCCTTTGGAATGGCGTTGAAGCCCACCAGCAGGGGGTACAGCGCGTCGCGCATGGTCTTGGAAAAGCCCATGATCATGCCGATCCCCGTGCCCACCACGATGGCCAGCAGCAGGCCCACCACCGTGCGCCACAGGGTCTGCCAGCCCATGGTCAGGAACAATTCCCAGTATTTCACATAAGCGGGCCACAGGTCCGAGGGGGACGCCATGCGGAAGTTCGGCCAGCCGTTGAACCAGACGATCCATTCCCAGAACACAAGAAAGATCACGATGGCCAGCAGGGGCGTTGCGATTTGTTTGACGGTCATTGGGCGGCCTCCGTGGCGTCTGCGCGGCCTTGGGCGACCTCGATCTGGTGGCGCAGGATCGCCAGTTTGTCGGCGGTGTCCTTGGTGTACAGCATGTCGATGGGGCGCGGCCCGTTTAGGGGGTTGTCCATGACGTATTGCGTGCGCGCCGGGCGGCCCGACAACACGATCACCTGATCCGCCAGATAGATGCTTTCGCGCAGGTCGTGGGTGATCAGCACGCCGGTGAAGGGTTCCTTGTCCTTGACCTGGTGCATGATCTGCCAAAGGTCCTCGCGGGTGAAGGCGTCCAGCGCGCCGAAGGGTTCATCCAGGATCAACACCTCGGGCGAATGGACAAGGGCGCGGCACAGGCTGGCGCGCTGGCGCATCCCGCCGGACAGCTCGGACGGGCGCTTGTCCTCGAACCCCGCAAGGCCCACAAGGTCCAGCAAGTACCGCGCGCGGTCCTGTTGCTGTGCCTTGGTCATCTTGTTGGGTACGATTTCAAGGGGCAGGATCACGTTGTCCAGAATGGTACGCCATTCCAGCAGGACGGGGTTTTGGAACGCCATGCCCACGGTGGACCGGGGGATTTCACCCGCTCGCCGTGCAGCCAGACCTCGCCGTGGTCGGGTTTCAAAAGGCCCGCCACCAGTTTGGTCAAAGTGGACTTGCCACAGCCCGAGGGGCCGACAACGGCCACGAAACCGCCCTCGGCCACTTGCAGTTCCAGCCCGTCCAGAACCGGCAGGGGGCCGTCCTTGGTTTGATAGGCGTGGCGCACGCCCTTGATGTCGATCAGGTGTTCCATGGTCTTCCCCACACGTAAAAAAGGCCGGGCGGTGCCGCCCGGCCTTGTGTCGTCCGCGCGCGCTTATTTCAGCGCGAACCCGCCCTCGGGCAGGTAGGCGTCGGTGAAATACAGGCTTGCGTCAGGTTCGGCCTGGAATTCGTAGGTCAGCTTCATCTGCTCCAACGCGTTGGCCATGCGGTCGGCGTCCACCAGCCCCATGCCGTTGGCCATCACCGCGTCCGTGGCCACATTGGCGTCGATGGCCAGTTGCAGGCGGCGCTGTTCAAGGGCGGCATCGGCGGCGGGGTTGCGTTCAATCAGGCTGGCGGTGGCGGCGGCGGGATCGGCAATCGCGTCTTTCCACCCCATGGCCACGGCCTCCAGAAAGCCCTTCACGGCATCGGGGTTTGCGGCGGCAAAGTCGGTGTTCACGATGATCGCGTTGCCATACAGGTCCACGCCGTGATCGGCCATCAGGATGGTGCTGATGTCATCCTCTGGCACGCCAAGGCGCACAAGGTTCAGGTAGGACGAGAAGGAAAAGCCGGTGATCGCGGCCACGTTGCCCTCGGCCAGCATGGGTTCGCGGGTGGGGAAGCCCACGGGTTCCACGGTGATGCTGTCCACGTCGATGCCCGTTTCGGCGGCAAAGATTGGGAACTGTGCCCATGCGCCGTCCGGGGGCGGGGCGCCCAGCACCTTGCCTTCCAGATCGGACGGGGCCATGACGCCCAGGGACTTGCGGCCCACGATGGCAAAGGGCGGCTTGTCATAGACCATCATGGCGGCAATCACGGGCGCGCCGGGGTTTTGATCCAGAAAGCGCACAAGGCTGTTGATGTCGGCAAAGCCGATGGGGAAGGCACCGGTGGCCACCTTCGGGATCGCGTCCAGCGAGCCTTGGCCCGCGCTGATCTCGACGCTGAGGTCGGCGGCGGCGAAGTGGCCGTTGTCGATGGCGGCGAAATAGGGGGCGGCGGGGCCTTCGAATTTCCAATCAAGGGCGAAGGGCATGGAAGTTTCTGCCGTGGCGGCGGTGGCCGCGATGGCCAGACCCACAGCAGCAGTGAGTGAGCGATAGAACATGGAGGTCTCCCGGTTGTGACGTTGGTCCTAGACGCGCAGACTTTTCCTTGCCCGTGCGCCGGTGGCCAGATGCCATCGTTTTTTTACCGGTTTACCCTGCCCACTGCCTTGGAATTGGGCAAGGAAAATCATCCCTGCCCAAGGTTTGCGCGTTTGTTACAGGGCCACGTGTTATAGTCTCAGGGCGGCCAAGGTCTCTACCGCTTCGTCCAGCGGGTAGTGGTGGTTGCCCACGAACAGGCCCCGGTCGTGGATGCGGTCGGCCACGGACAGATCGCCGTGCACGGTGTAGTCAAAGTAGTCGATCACCGGGTTGCGGGTGAAGTTGCCGGTGACGATGGGGCGACATTCGAACCCCGCCGCTTGCAGCTGGGCGATGGCGTCCTTGCGGTCGGCGGTCACGTCTTCGCGCAGCACAAGGCTGAAGCCGAACCAGCTGCTGGCGCCCTGTTCGGCCTGAATGTCGAACACGGGGTGGTCGGCCATGGCCGCTTGGAACTTGGCCCCGTTGGCGCGCCGCCCCTCGATCAGGCCGGGCAGCTTTTTCAACTGTTCCTGCCCCAAGGCCCCGGACATCTCCAGGGGGCGCAGGTTGTAGCCCGGCAGCACGAAGCGGAAGCTTTCGACAAAGGGATCGTCGGATTTGGTCCCGGTGACATGGTTTTCGCGCGGCAGGTTGCGGGTCCAGCCGTGGGCGCGGATCGACAGCAGGACGTGGTAGATCTCTTCGTCGTCGGTCACGATGATCCCGCCTTCCATGGTCGAGATATGGTGCGAGAAGAACGACGAATAGCTGCCCATGATGCCAAAGGTGCCGCATTGTTTGCCGCCCCACGTGGCCCCCATGCTTTCGCAATTGTCCTCGATCACGACCAGATTGTGCTTGTCCGCCAGGGCTTGGATCCGGTCGAAATCGTTGGGGTTGCCCAGCAGGTTCACCACCATGATGGCCCGGGTTTTGGGGGTCACGGCGGCCTCAAGGGCGTCCAGATCGTAGTTCAGTGTGGCGGCGTCGATATCGACGAACCGCATTTTCAGCCCGTATTGGTGCAAGGGGTAATAGGTGGTGGACCACGACACGGCGGGCACCAGCACCTCGTCGCCTTCGTTCAGGCGCAGGGCATCGTTCTTGGTGTAGCGCAGGGCCGCGATGATGGCGAGGTTCGCCGAAGAGCCGGAGTTGACCATGACCGCAAAACGCGACCCGGCCCACTGGGCAAACTGTGCCTCGAAGGTGGCGACCTCGGCCCCCATGGAAAACATGTCAGAGGCGATCACCCGTTGCAGGGCGGCCTGTTCGGCCTCATCCCAGCTGGAGGTGGCAAGGGGGAAACGGTAGCTCATGTGCGGGCCTCGTTGCGGTAAAAGTCCAAAGTTTGGGCAAGGCCCTGTTCCAGCGTCGTCTGTGCCCGCCAGCCCCAGTCGTGGGCGCGGGCTGCATCGCAGAGTTTCTGCTTCATGCCCACGGGTTTGGTGGTGTCATGGGTGAACTGCCCGTCCCAGCCGACGATCCGGGCGGCGATGGCGTAGTAGTCGTTGATCGAATAGTCGTGCCCCAGCCCGACGTTCATCAGGTCGGGCATGGTGTCCATGTGATCCACGGCGCGCCAGATGGCATCGGCCAGATCGGTGGCGTACATGAATTCGCGCCGGGCGGTGCCGTCGCCCCAGATCTCGACCGTGTCCAACCCTTGGTCCTTGGCGGTCTGCATCTTGTGCAGGATCGCCGGGATCAGGTGAGAGGCGGCCGGATCGAAGGTGTCGTGCCGCCCGTACAGGTTGCAGGGGATCATGGTCTTGTACTGTGCGCCCGGATCCTCGCGCCGGATGTATTCACACAGGCGCAGGGCGGCGATCTTGGCGATGGCGTAGCCTTCGTTGGTGGGCTCCAGCGGGCCGGTCAGGATCAGATCCTCGGTCAGGGGATTGCGCCCCTCGCGCGGGTAGATGCAGGTGGACCCAAGGTTCAACAGGGCCGGGACGCCCGCGCGCCACGCCCCTTCGATCACGTTCTGCCCGATGGACAGGTTTTGGGTCAGGAACGCCACCGGGTGGGCCATGTTGGCCTGTATCCCGCCCACGCGCCCGGCGGCGTGGATCACGATGTCCGGCTTGTGGGTGGCATACCACGCGTCCACGGCGCGGCGGTCGGTCAGGTCCAGATCGGCGCGGCCGGGGGCCAGCACCTCGTGGCCTTGGGCCAAGGGATGCTCGGCCACGTTGCGCCCCACCATGCCGCGTCCGCCTGTCAGAAAAACCCGCGCCATGGCTAGTCCTCGATGCTGACGGGCATTTCCAGCCCGTGTTCTTTCAACAGGGCGTGGCGGCGGGCGGTCTTGAGGTCCTCGCGGACCATTTCGGCGCACATTTCCTGAACGGTGATTTCTGGCACCCAGCCCAACTCGCGCTTGGCCTTGGACGGATCGCCCAGCAGGGTCTCGACCTCGGCGGGGCGGAAGTAGCGGGGGTCCACCCGCACGATCACGTCGCCCACCTTCAGGGCCGGGGCCAGATCGCCCTGCACCGCATCCACGATGCCCACCTCGTCCACGCCGGTGCCTTCGAACCGCAGGGTCACGCCCATTTCGGCGGCGGACCATTCCACGAACTGGCGGACCGAATACTGGACACCGGTGGCAATCACGTAATCCACCGGCGCATCTTGTTGCAGCATCATCCACTGCATCCGCACGTAATCCTTGGCGTGGCCCCAGTCGCGCAGGGCGTCCATGTTGCCAAGGTACAGGCACGGCTCCAGACCTTGGGCGATATTGGCCAGCACCCGGGTGATCTTGCGCGTCACGAATGTTTCGCCGCGACGGGGGCTTTCGTGGTTAAACAGGATGCCGTTGCAGGCGTACATGCCGTAGGCCTCGCGGTAGTTCACGGCGATCCAATAGGCGTACATCTTGGCCACCGCGTAGGGGGAGCGGGGGTGGAACGGCGTCGTCTCGGTCTGGGGGATTTCCTGCACCAGACCATAAAGTTCCGAGGTGGAGGCCTGATAGAACCGGGTCTTCTTTTCCAGCCCCAGAAAGCGGATCGCCTCCAGCAGGCGCAGGGTGCCGATGGCGTCCACGTCTGCGGTGTATTCCGGTGCCTCGAAACTGACGGCCACGTGGGATTGTGCGCCGAGGTTGTAGATCTCGTCCGGTTCGATGTCGCGGATCAGGCGCGTCAGGTTGGAACTGTCCGTCAGATCGCCGTAATGCAGGTTCAGGGGGTTGTTCTGCTGTGGCCCGGTGATCAGGTGGTCAATCCGGCTGGTGTTGAAGGAGGAAGCGCGGCGTTTGATGCCATGCACCTCGTAGCCCTTTTCCAGCAGAAATTCCGCCAGATAGCTGCCGTCCTGTCCGGTGATCCCGGTGATAAGCGCGCGTTTGGTCATGTCATAGTCCTTTGCGAAGGGCGTCGAAGGCCCGCAATTCTGCGATCAGCGCGCCCATTTGATCCACGGGGATCATGTTGGGGCCATCGCTGGGGGCGGTGTCGGGATCTTGGTGGGTCTCGATGAACAGGGCGCTGACGCCCACGGCGCAGGCGGCACGGGCCAGAACCGGGGCAAATTCGCGCTGGCCGCCGGACGTGGTGCCTTGCCCGCCCGGTTGCTGCACCGAATGGGTGGCGTCAAAGACGACCGGATAGCCCGTCGCCTCCATGGTGGGCAGGCCGCGAAAGTCCGACACCAGCGTGTTGTAGCCAAACGACGTGCCCCGGTCGCACAGCAGGATGCGCGTGTTGCCGGTGCTGGCGATCTTGGCGGCCACATTGCCCATATCCCAAGGGGCCAGAAACTGCCCCTTTTTGACGTTGATCGCGGCCCCGGTTTCACCGGCGGCCAGCAGCAGGTCCGTCTGGCGACACAGGAACGCAGGGATTTGCAGGATGTCGCAGACGGCGGCGGCAGGGGCGCAATGGCTGGCCTCGTGCACATCCGTCAGGACGGGGCAGCCGAATTCCGCCTTGATCTGGCCCAGTATTTCGAGGCCCTTTTCCATGCCCAGGCCCCGTGCTGTCCCGATGGAAGAGCGGTTGGCCTTGTCGTAGCTGGCCTTGAAAATGAAGCGCGTGCCTGTGGCCGCACACGCCTCTGCGATGCGTTCGGCCATCATGCGGGCGTGGTCGAGGGATTCCAGCTGGCACGGCCCGGTGATCAAGGCAAAGGGGTTGGCTGCGCCAATAGGTATATCGCCTACGACCACGGTCTGGGACTTTATCGGGTCCATGTCAGCTCTCCTTCAGGACGGCGTTGATGCGGTCCACGTCTGCGGGGTTGTTGAGTTCCCAGAACACGCGGCCCCGGGCATCCACTTCGACACATTTCACGGTTGCGCCGTTTTCAAGGAAACGCAACTGTTCCAACCCTTCGCGGGCCTCTAGCGTGCCCTCGGGCCATGTCACGTATTGGCGCAGGGCGGCGGGGCGATAGGCGTAGACGCCCACGTGGTGGAACACCGGGATCGGGTCGGGCAGTTTGCCCGGGTCGATGTAGGGGATCACTTCCTTGGAGAAATAGAGCCCCTGATGATCGGTGCCGAACACCGCCGTCGTCCCGCCCACGCGCCCCGCCGCGCGGTCCTCGCGGAACATGGCGTAGGTCTGGGCGTCACAGCGCAGAACCGGGGTGGCCACCTGGGCCTGTGGGTCGGCGGCCATGGCCTCGATCAGCGCCTCAAGGAACCACGGGGGCGTCAGGGGGGCGTCGCCTTGCAGGTTTACGATCAGGTCGGCGTCCAGCCCCCGTGCGGCCTCGGCACAGCGGGCGGTGCCGTTCTCGGCCTCGGGGCTGGTCATCAGGACCGGGGCCCCGATGCGCGCAGCCTCGGCGGCGATGCGGTCGTCGTCGGTCACCACATAGGCGTCGTCGGCGCCTTTGATGCCTTGCGCCGCCTCCCACGTCATCTGGATCAGGCTTTTCTGCGTGCCGTCCTTTTGGGTCAGCAGGGCCAGCGGTTTGCCCGGATACCGGGTCGAGGCATAGCGGGCGGGGATCAGGATGGTGGTTTTCATGTCAGCCTCCTTACGCGACGCCGGCGCGCAACAGATCGTGCAGGTGCACGATGCCCACGGGGGCGGACCCCTCGCAGACCATCAGCACGCTGATCTTGCGGGTTTGCATGGTGGCCAGCGCCGAGGCGGCCAATGTGCCGGGGGTGATGGTCACGGGGCCGGGGGTGGCCACTTGCCCGGCGGTGCGCGCCATCAGCTCGCCCATGTTGCGGCGCAGGTCCCCGTCGGTGATCACCCCCACCAACGCGCCGCCCGCCGTCGCGTCCACAACGCCCGTGACGCCGAACCCCTTGGAGGTCATTTCCAACAGGGCATCGGCCATGGCGGTGTCCGCAGTGACCAAGGGCACCTCGTCGCCCCGGTGCATCAGGTCGCCCACCTGCGCCATCTGTGCGCCCAGCTTGCCGCCCGGGTGGAACACGGCGAAATCCTCGGGCGCAAAGTTGCGCCGCCGCAACAGCGCCACGGCCAGCGCGTCGCCCATGGCCAGCGTCAGGGTGGTGGATGTGGTGGGCACCATGCCGATGCCGCAGGCCTCGGGCAGTTTGGGCAGGGTCAGGCAGTGGGTGGCGGCCCGGCCCAGTGTGCTGTCCGCGTTGGAGGTGATCGCCACAAGGGGCACCTTGAACCGCAGGCAATGGCCCAGGATGTCCTTCAACTCCGCCGTTTCGCCCGAGTTCGACAGCAGCACGCAGATGTCGTCCCGGGTGATCATGCCCAGATCGCCGTGGCTGGCCTCGGCCGGATGGACGAATTGCGCGGGCGTGCCCGTGCTGGCCAAGGTTGCGGCAATCTTGGCGCCGATGTGGCCGGACTTGCCCATGCCCGAGACGATCACGCGCCCCGCCGTGGCCTCGGCCGCTTGGACAACGGCGTCGAAATCGGGGGGCAGGTGGGCTGCCAGATAAGTCAGCGCCTCGGCCTCGGTCGTCAGGACCTCGCGGGCGATATCGGGTGCATTTGTCATGCCCGCGCTTATGGTACGCCCCGCGCCCCCGCGCAAGCGGGCGTGACACCGGCGGCCCCCCGTGCCACGGTCCGCCCCATGAAAGAAAGCGATCTTTATGCCCCGGTAAAGGCCTATCTGCAGCGCCAAGGCTATACCGTGAAGGCCGAGGTGGGGGCGGCGGATGTGGTGGCCCTGCGCGGCGGCGAGGACCCGGTGGTCGTGGAGCTGAAGGTGGGTTTCAGCCTGACCCTGTACCATCAGGCCATCGCGCGCATGGGGGTGACGGACACGGTCTATGTCGCCGTGCCCCGGCCCAAGGGGGCGCGCGCCCGGCGGATCCTGTTGGAAAACACCCGCATGTGCCGGCGACTGGGTCTGGGCCTGCTGACCGTGCGGCCCGACGGCATGGTCGAGGCCCAGTGCGACCCCGGCCCCTACGCCCCGCGCCGCAACAAGAAGAAGGGCGAGAAACTGCTGCGCGAGTTTGACCGCCTGCCCGGGGATCCGAACCTTGGGGGGGCGACGCGCCACGGGATCGTCACAGGCTACCGCGCCGATGCCCTGCGCTGCGCGGCCTATCTGGCGGAAACGGGGGCCGAGAAGGGGGCGATTGTGGCAAAGGCCACGGGGGTCAAGGCGGCCACAGGCATCATGCGCGACAACCACTACGGCTGGTTCTTCAAGGTCGAAAAGGGCGTCTATGACCTGACGCCCGAGGGCCGCAAGGGCCTGGCCGATTGGGGGGATGTGTTGGCCCCCTAAAGGAAACCTTCCTCGACGGCGCGGCATTCGCGCGCTTCGACCACCCTTGACTGCTCGTCGATGTTGGACTGGATGCGGTTGTAGGCTTCGCTGCCTTCTGCATAGTCGCCCGAGGCCAACAACGCCTCGAACCCAGCCAGTTTTTCGCGGTCACGATCGATGTTGGAAAGGATCAATTCTGCGGCCAGCTCGGGGTCTCTATCGAGCGTATCGTCCCAATTGCCCCACATCGTGCCATAGGTGTCATGTTCGATCCACATGGCAGAGCGGCTCTGATTAGCGGTGTTTGCAGGCTCGATCCACAGCCAGACCCGATCGTCGGGCTTGTAGAAGTCGCTGCCATGAAAACACCCGTTGGCAAAGCTGGTCTTGATGATGTCGTTACGCTTCAATTCGGCGTCGATATCCTTGCTCAGGTCCTCTACGCCGCCACGCACCACACCCATCGCCGCAAGGCCCAAGCCCACAATTGCGGCCGTCAAGACCACCCAATCTACGGTGACAGCACCGGTGTCATCTTTAATAAATGTCACGCGATCTGCTCCCGTGGTTGCGCGAATGTGGAAAGAGAGTGCTTGTGGAAAATGTCATTTTTATGGCGCTGTCTGGGTGGCTTTATGGCGCTGTCTGGGTGGCGGCCCAGTTCGTGCGTGGGTGATCCAAAGGCGCGCGGCTGTTAGGCCTGAAAGAAACCACGCGAAGACGCGGCGTTTTGCAACAGGTCCGGGGGGCGGTTCGCAAGCGGCGCAGGGGCGTCGCGGGGTGACGTGTGCCCCCGTTAATCGATGCGACACTCTGTCAAAAAACTCTGGTTCTGCCCGTTGACTCGCCTCGGCCACCCGCCTATCTACCGGTCGTTAGCACTCACCCCGAGGGAGTGCTAAAGCAAATTCACGAGAACCCAAGGAGAGTTCTGAAATGGCTTTGACACCACTTCACGACCGCGTTCTGGTCCGCCGCGTAGAGTCCGACGAAAAAACGTCCGGCGGCCTGATCATCCCCGAAAGCGCAAAAGAAAAGCCAGCAGAAGGCGAAATCATCGCCGCCGGTGAAGGCGCCCGCAAAGACAGCGGCGAGCTGATCCCGATGGCCGTGTCCGTTGGCGACAAAGTGCTGTTCGGCAAGTGGTCCGGCACCGAAGTCACCGTTGATGGCGAAGAGCTTCTGATCATGAAAGAAAGCGATATTCTGGGGATCATCTCCTAATTTTCGCTTTTGAAACAACATTCTAAGGAGACATGAAAATGGCTGCTAAAGACGTAAAATTCAACACCGACGCCCGCAACCGCATGCTGGCTGGTGTCAACATTCTGGCCGACGCCGTGAAGGTCACCCTGGGCCCCAAAGGCCGCAACGTGGTGCTGGAAAAATCCTTCGGCGCACCTCGGATCACCAAAGACGGTGTGTCCGTGGCCAAAGAGATCGAGCTGGAAGACAAGTTCGAGAACATGGGCGCGCAGATGGTGAAAGAGGTTGCCTCTCGCACCAATGACGAAGCCGGCGACGGCACCACCACCGCCACCGTTCTGGCCCAGGCCATCGTCAAAGAAGGCATGAAATCGGTTGCCGCTGGCATGAACCCGATGGACCTGAAGCGCGGCATCGACATGGCAACCGCCAAAGTCGTCGAAGCGATCAAGGCGGCCTCGCGCCCCGTGAACGACAGCGCCGAAGTGGCACAGGTCGGCACGATCTCTGCCAACGGCGAAGCCGAAATCGGCCAGCAGATCGCAGACGCGATGCAGAAGGTCGGCAACGAGGGTGTCATCACCGTCGAGGAAAACAAAGGCCTGGAAACAGAGACCGATGTTGTCGAAGGCATGCAGTTCGACCGCGGCTACCTGAGCCCCTATTTCGTGACCAACCCAGACAAGATGATTGCAGAGCTTGAAGACTGCATGATCCTGCTGCACGAAAAGAAACTGTCCTCGCTGCAGCCCATGGTGCCCCTGCTGGAATCCGTGATCCAGTCGCAAAAGCCCCTGCTGATCATCGCAGAAGACGTGGAAGGCGAGGCGCTGGCCACGCTGGTCGTCAACAAACTGCGCGGCGGTCTGAAAATCGCAGCCGTCAAGGCACCTGGCTTCGGCGATCGTCGCAAAGCCATGCTGCAGGACATCGCCATCCTGACCGGTGGTCAGGTGATCTCCGAAGATCTGGGCATGAAGCTTGAGTCCGTGACCATGGACATGCTGGGCACAGCCAAGAAAATCCAGATCACCAAGGACGAAACCACCATCGTCGACGGCAATGGCGCCAAGGCCGAGATCGAGGCCCGCGTGTCCCAGATCCGTCAGCAGATCGAGGAAACCACCTCGGACTACGACCGCGAGAAACTGCAAGAGCGCGTGGCCAAGCTGGCCGGCGGTGTTGCCGTGATCCGCGTCGGTGGCATGACCGAAGTGGAAGTCAAAGAGCGCAAGGACCGCGTTGACGATGCCCTGAACGCGACCCGTGCGGCCGTGCAGGAAGGTGTTGTCGTGGGCGGCGGTGTCGCGCTGGTGCAAGCCGCCAAGGCCCTTGCGGGTCTGGAAGGTGCGAACAACGACCAGAACGTCGGTATCTCGATCATCCGCAAGGCCATCGAAGCACCTCTGCGCCAGATCGCCGAGAACGCCGGTGTCGACGGTGCCGTTGTTGCGGGCAAGATCCGCGAAAGCGACGACCTGACCTTTGGGTTCAACGCGCAGACCGAAGAATATGGTGACATGTTCGCCTTCGGTGTGATCGACCCTGCCAAAGTGGTGCGCACCGCGCTGCAAGACGCGGCCTCCGTGTCCAGCTTGCTGATCACCACCGAAGCCATGGTGGCCGACAAGCCTTCGAAAGAAGGCGCAGGCGCCGGCGGCGGCATGCCCGACATGGGCGGCATGGGCGGCATGATGTAAGGCGAAAACGCCTAGCGTTTTCTGCCGGCGCGATGCGACCGGCAGTGCAAAGGGGTCCCCGAGAAATCGGGTGGCCCCTTTGTCACGAGAGGGCGTGTCGCACCCCGCAAAAGAATGGTGCGAAAACGCCTAGCGTTTTCTGCCGGCGCGATGCGACCGGCAGTGCAAAGGGGTCCCCGAGAAATCGGGTGGCCCCTTTGTCACGTTTGGGGGCGCTGCCCCCACACGCCTGCGGCGCTCCCCCCGAGGGTATTTGTGGAACAATGAGGGGCGGGGGCGCCTTGACCCGGCGCGGGCTTGGTGGCCTAGCTGGGACAACCAAAGCGAAGGCCCCCATGATCCGTCGAGTTTTCCGAATAAGCGTTGTGACGGTGATCGGCCTGTCGGCGGTGCTGTACATCCCTTACGTCCTGCTGGGCGTGTGGAACCGGGTGTTTGGCGGCTGGCAATCGGTGTTCTTTTGCTATCCAGCCACGCAGGCCCATGTGACACGATATGCCCCGCCGGTGATCTACCGGGCGTTTCGCTGGGTGCCTTCCCCCATCGGGGTGCTGCAGCAGAATGGCGCGCGCGGGGTCGTCTTTGCCGCCCCCGTGACCGAGGCGCAGATGCTGGATCCGGCCAACCGCGCGGCCTGCCTGCGGTTGCAAAAGCGCCTGCGCCGGATCGCAGCGGCGCTGGGCACGCCGGATATCAATCTGGCCGGTGTCTTGCCCGGGCGATTTGCCCCCATGGGGGTGATTGCCGTGCCGGATCGGCGCGATGTGGTCGTGGGGGCCGTGGCCCAAGCGGTGGCCGAGATGGATGATATGGCCTTTGGCGGGGATCCGGTGCCGGTGATCGTTCTGGGCGGCGCAGGCTACATCGGCGCGCCCTTGGTCGCGGAACTGGTGGCACGCGGGCGCGCGGTCCATGTGGTGGACCCCAAGACCGGTGCCACGGACCTGCCGCCCGCCTTGCGTGGCCAACCCGCCCTGTTGCTGGACGTGGCGCGCAAGGGTGCGTTGGAGGCTTTGGCGGACCAGATGTGGCCGGGCCTTGTCGTGTTGAACGAGACCTTTCCGCCGCCCGACCCTGCTACCTTGCGCCTGTGTGCCGACCGGGCGGTCGCGGTCTGGCACCTGTCCGGGGTCGCGGGGCGGGTCACGCCCAAGCTGCCCATGGGGTATGACGACGCGGTGCCCTGTTGCGCCGTGCACGGGCTGGGCGATCCCGTGTCCGTGCGCCTGCGCGCGCTGTCTGCGCCAAGGGGGGCGTGATGCGTTTGTTCCTTTTGACCGTGCTGACGATGCTGCTGTTTGCGGCGAACTCCCTTCTGACCCGGGCGGGGGTCGGCGCGGGCGCGGAGCCTGTGACCTTTGCCCTGATCCGCGTGGCCGCTGGGGCCGCGACCCTTGCGGCCATCGCCTATGCCACGCGCGGGCATGTGCCCCTGACAGGCCGGGCGCGAGGGGTCGCGGCGGCGGCACTGGCGGTCTACCTGATCGGCTTTTCCATGGCCTACCTGACCTTGGATGCCGGTGTCGGCGCGCTGATCCTGTTTGCCGTGGTGCAGGCGGGTCTTTTCGCAGGCGCTGTGGCCACGTCCGAAGGGGTCGGGCCCCGCCGGTGGCTGGGCATGGGGGTGGCGCTGGCGGCCCTGGCGTGGCTGGTCTGGCCCGGGGCAGGGGCCTCCGTGCCATTGGCGGGGGCGGCGTGGATGGCCTTGGGCGGGATGGGCTGGGCGCTGTATACATGGCAGGGCCGGTCAGAGCCTTGGGCCCTTGGCGGATCGGCGGGCAATTTCATCTGGGCCACGGTCGCCTTTGCGGGCCTTGCGGCGGTCTGGGGTGGGCCGGTGACGTGGGGCGGCTCGGGCTATGCCGTGGCCTCGGGCGTTGTGGCCTCGGGCCTTGGATACGCCCTGTGGTTCACGGTCCTGCCGCAAATGCGCGCCACCACCGCCGGGCTGACGCAACTGTCGGTGCCGGTTATCGCGGTGCTCGGCGGGGCGCTGTTTCTGGGCGAGGCGCTGGACCGCGACACCCTGTTGGCCTGCGCCGGGGTGTTGGGCGGCATCGCGCTGGCCACGGTTCAGGTCACAAGACGTTCCAAGGGGTCGTAGGCGGGCGCCCCCGGATCGGCCCAAGCCACGGCGGGCAGGGCATCGGGCTTGAACCGAAGGTCGGCCATGTCGGCGCGTGTGACCCAGCGGCGGCGGTTCACCACGCCCTCGGGGTCTTGCCACGCGGGGTCCAGCACGCCCCGGCGCAGGCGGCAGCGAAAGAAGACCTCCACCTGGTGGAACCCGCGACGGGGGTCGTGAAATTCATTGACCAGACAGGGGGCGTCCACCCGCACGCTCAGGCCCGTTTCCTCGTAAACTTCGCGGGCCAGATTGTCGGGCAGGCTGGCGTGGGGGTCGGCCCCGCCGCCGGGCGCGCACCACAGATCGCTTTGATCACCGGGAAAGGCGTTGACCAGCAAAAGGCGGTTTTGGTGCATCAGGATGGCGCGGGCGGCAAGGCGGATGGGATGGGTCATGGGGGTGGCTTAGCGGGCGCGCTTCCCCCTCGCAATGGGGCGGCAAAGGGCCTAGATAGGCGGCATGTTGAAATACGCCGCCCTTTTCGCCCTGCTGGCCAGCCAAGCCGCCGCGCAAGAACCTGCACAGGACCCCGCACTGGACCCCGGATCCAAGGGCTGTGCGATCCTGCTGCATGGGTTGGCGCGGTCCGACCTGTCCCTTGGCGTCATGGAAGAGGCGCTGGAGCAGGCGGGTTTCGCCGTCATCAACAAATCCTACCCCAGCACCGAAACCTCGATCAAAGGGCTGGCCGAACGGGCGATCCCCGCCGCGCGCATCCAATGCGCGATCACCGCCCCCGGCGCGCCGATCCATGCGGTCACACATTCCATGGGTGGGCTGTTATTGCGCGACTGGGCCAAGGCGCATCCGTCTGCGGCCTGGGGCCGTGTCGTCATGCTGGCCCCGCCCAATCAGGGCAGCGAGCTGGTGGACCAACTGGGCCAACTGCAACCGTTCCAGTGGATCAACGGCCCCGCCGGGATGGAGTTGGGCACTGGTCCCGATCACACGCCTGCGCGCCTTGGGCCCGTGGATTTCGAGCTTGGCGTGATTGCCGGGGACCGCAGCCTGAATGCGATCTATTCCAGCCTGCTGCCCGGGCCGGACGATGGCAAGGTCACTGTCGCCTCGACCAAGGTGGCGGGGATGGCCGCCCATACGGTTTTGCCCGTGACCCATACGTTCATGATGAACAACCCAAGGGTGCTGTTGCAGACCGTCACCTTTCTGGAACAGGGCCGCTTTCTGGACGATCCGACCCTTGCCGATGCCGTGGTCGAAGTGATCGAGCGGGCCACGGACTAGGCCCACAGATTAGGCCCTTGCGCTAAATCATGGGGTGCACCCGCCCGGTCGCACCCACTTGTGGTTGACTTTGATTCGCACCTTCCGCACTATGTTAACCAATCGGCAGGACATGCGCAGTCAACCAAAAAAACAACAGGTGGTGCGCATCACCCAAGGACAGAAACATGATTTGCACCCAAGCGGCCATTGATCCGGCCGCAGCACAGATCGGATTCGAGGCACGCGACACCATGGGTGTTGCGCTGCGTGGTCCGGTCGGTGCGGGACCGTGGGCCGCCGCCCGCACCCCATGGGCAGGAGGCGTACAATGATCCGCATGATCCTCATCTACACTGGTTTGTTTGCCGCCGCCGCCGTGGCCCTGTGGCTGCGCCCGGATGCAGCGGCGCAGGATCAGGCCGAAGTTGCCACCCGCAATGATGCGACCGGCAGCCTGATGATGGCCAGCGCCCGCCCGACAGAGCGTCCCACCTACACCACCGCCAGCCCAATTACCGCCAGCCCAATTACCGCCAGCCTTGACACCGTCAGCGACGAGGCGATGCAGCAATTCCGCAGCCGCAACGGCCTTGCCTCTTTGGTGATGCAAGAGTTGGAACAGGACGCCAGCAGCAACGCCCTGGCCAACCTTGGCGCGACCGATGGCGGCGCAGTCGATCTGGCCCCTCTACTGGAGGTGCCGGGCTCGGTGCGCACCGGGGACGGCACGCGCGTGCTCGCCTCTGCCCTGCGCCACGCCGAGACGTTGAACGGCGGGTCCAGCCTGCAGGACGAGATCAGCAACATCGCCACCGTAGCGGTGACGCCTGATCCGGATGTGCAGTATTACACCGTCAAGGCCGGGGACAGTCTCGCGTCCATTGCGCGGGCGCACTACGGGTCCACCAGCGCCTACCAAGAGATTTTCGAGGCCAACCGCGATGTCTTGCGCACCATGGACGCGATCCGCGTCGGTCAGCGGTTGCGTCTGCCCTGACCGCCTGCTTTGACTTGGTCACCACATTCAGGGGCCAAGACATGACCGGACCGAAACTGACCGAACTTGCCGCGGGCCTGCCTGCCACCGTCCCCTTCGTGGGGCCAGAGGCGCAGGAGCGCGCCTTGGGCCGCCCCTTCGCGGCGCGCATGGGGGCCAACGAGTCCGGCTTTGGTCCCAGTCCCCGTGCCGTGGATGCCATGACCCGCGCCGCTCAGGATGCGTGGATGTACGGCGATCCCGAAAGCTTTGATTTGCGCATGGCCCTTGCCGCCCACCACGACATTGATCCCGCGCACATCATGGTGGGCGAGGGGATAGACGGCCTGCTGGGCTATCTGGTGCGCCTGCTGGTGGGGCCGGGGGACAGTGTCGTCACCTCTGCCGGGGCCTATCCGACCTTTAACTACCACGTGGCGGGGTACGGCGGAGCGCTGCACACGGTGCCCTACGAGAACGACCGCGAGGATCCGCAGGCCCTGATCACCCGCGCGGCGGAGGTGGGGGCCAAGCTGATCTACCTTTCCAACCCGGACAATCCCATGGGCACCTGGCACGATGCACAGGCCGTGCAGCGGATGATCGACGCCGTGCCAGAGGGCTGCCTGCTGGTGCTGGACGAGGCCTATGTGGACCTCGCCCCCGAAGGCACGGCCCCGGCCCTGAACCCCGCCGATCCGCGCGTGATCCGGATGCGCACATTTTCCAAGGGCTATGGTTTGGCGGGTGCGCGGGTGGGCTATGCCATCGGCGGGGCGGATATGATCATGGCCTTCAACAAGGTGCGCAATCACTTCGGCATGTCCCGGGTGTCACAAGCCGGAGCCTTGGCGGCGCTGGCCGATCAGGACTGGCTGGCCGCCGTCCGCACACAGGTCGAGGCCGCACGCCTGCGCATTGCCGCCGTGGCCGCGCCCAATGGGTTCGTGGCGATCCCCTCTGCCACGAATTTCGTTACGCTGGACTGTGGCCGGGACGGGGATTTCGCCCGCGCGGTGCTGGCTGGCCTGATCCAGCGCGGGGTCTTTGTGCGGATGCCCGGCGTGGCGCCCCTGGACCGGTGCATCCGCGTGTCCTGCGGGCCAGACGCCGATGTGACCGCCTTTGCCGCCGCGTTGCCCGAAGCCATCGCAGAGGCGCGCGCAACTTTGTGACTTTTCAAATCGTGATGCTCCGCTACCGTTAAGACGGCAGGAGGATACGATATGCGAGGACGCCCCCAAGGCCGCGCGCCGGATTTCACGAACGCCTTTCTGGTGTCCGCCTACGCCGTTCTGGTCATCGCGCTGGTGGCGGTCTGGGCGATCTGGGGCTACGGCGCGGCGCTGCTGGTCGGGTTCGCGGGCCATGTCTATCTGGCGCGCAAACTTTCCGCGCGCTACCGCAATTCGGGGCTTGATGCGGCGGAATGACGCACTATCGTTTCGGCCATGGATTGGTTCGGACGCATATTTTTGGGGCTTGGGATCACGATTGCCCTGAACGCCTTGGTCATTCTGTTCCTGCTTGGGGGGCTTTGGCTGATCGGGGCGGTGGCCCTGCTGGTGCACGGATTGCTGTGGCTGGCAGAGCGGTGCGAAGACGGGGAACAGGCCCGCGTCCGGTCGCAGACGGAAGACAGCCTTTGGGATGCCTTCCGCCGGGACTAGGCGTCAGCCCTCGGCCAGGACCTCTGCCGCTGCGGCCAGGGCTCCGTTGCCGTAGGGCAGGCCAAGGGCCGCCATGGCGGTCTCGATGGACCCAAGGGTGCCCATCATCATATGCCCGGTCTGGTGCCCCATATGCCCGATGCGGAAGGCCGCGTCGGGGTCGTCCATGCCCAGACCGATGCCGAGGGTCACACCCATTTTCTGTTCCAGATGTTCGCGCAGACGTGTCCCCATGGGGACAGGTAGGCGCAGACTGGTGACCGCGTGGCTGCGGTGGGCAGGGTCGGCCACGTTCAGGGACAGCGCGCCGCCCTCGGCCCAGACATCGCAGGCGGCCCACAGGGCGCGGGCCAGGGTTTCGTGCCGGGTCCAGACGTTTTCCACACCTTCCTCGTGCACGATCATGTCCAGCGCCGCGCGCAGGCCATACAGGTGATGGGTGGGGGCGGTGCCGTTCCACAGTTGCCAATATCCCGTGGGGTTCGCGCGCCCGGTCCAATCCCAGTAGCCCGTGGCCAGATCCGCCGTCGCGCGCGCCGCGGCCGCCTTGTCGTTGAACCAGACAAAGCACATCCCGGGGGGCGTCATCAGACCCTTCTGGCACCCGGCCATGGTGATATCCACGCCCCATGCGTCCATCTCGAACCGGTCGCAGCCCAGGGACGCCATGCAATCGGCCATCAACAACGCGGGGTGGCCGGCCGCATCCAAGGCGCGGCGCAGGGCCCGGATATCCGCCTTGATCGAGGTGGAGGTGTCCACATGCACCGCCAGCACGGATTTGATCTGGTGCTGTGTGTCTGCGCGCAGACGTTCCTCGATCGCGGCGGGGTCCATGGGGTTGGATTTGCCGAAATCCATGAACTCCACGTCCAGACCCATGGTCTTGGCATGGTTCGCCCAGCCCATGCCGAAATGCCCGTTGGAGGGCACCAGCACCTTGTCCCCGCGCGAATGGGTGTTGGCAAGGGACGCCTCCCACGTGGCGTGGCCGTTGCCGATGTACATGGCCAGATTTCCCTCGGTCCGGGCCACGGCCTTGAGGTCGGGGATCAGGGAATAGGTCATGTCGATCAGCTGCCCGGTATAGATGTTGGGCGCGGCGCGGTGCATCGCCTGCAACACCCGGTCGGGCATGATCGAGGGGCCGGGAATGGCAAGGGTATGGCGGCCGTGGGACAGGGTCATGGGCATCTCCTTTCCCATTGGCGTAGCCTTGGGGCGCGGAACGGTCAATCGCCTCTTGTTGCCCCGCGCCGTGACGTTATCTGTTAAGGGAAGGAGACGCCGATGCGCACGATTTTCCGCCTGACCGGGGCTGACCGGCTGAAATTTCTGGACGGGCTGATCACCAACAAGGTGCCCGAGGCGGGGCTGGGCTATGCCGCGCTGCTGACGCCGCAAGGCAAGTACCTGGCGGACTTTTTCGTGTGGCAGGACGGGGATGCTGTGTTCCTTGATGTCGCCACCGATCTGGCGCAGGACATTGGGCGGCGGCTGATGATGTACAAGCTGCGCTCTGACGTTGGGATCGAGGACAGCGGGCTGCACCTGTCGCGCGGCACCGGCCCTGCGCCCGACGTGGCCATGGCCGACCCGCGCCACCCGGACATGGGCTGGCGCGCCTACGGGGCGCAGGCGGGCGATGACGGCACCGATTGGGACGCCCTGCGCGTGGCCTGCAAGGTGCCCGAAACCGGGGTCGAACTGATCCCCAACGCGACCTTCATCCTTGAGATGGACTTTGAACGGCTCCACGGCGTCGATTTTCGCAAAGGCTGTTACGTGGGGCAGGAAATCGTCGCCCGCATGAAACACAAGACCGAACTGCGCAAGGGGCTGGCCCGCGTGACCCTGTCCGGCCCTGTCCCCACGGGGACAGAGATTACTGCCGACGGGAAACCCGCAGGCACCCTGCACACGGTCGCGGGCTCCCGCGCGTTGGCCTACCTGCGATTTGACCGCGCCACGGGCGCGATGCAGGCGGGCGGCGCAACGCTGACCCGCGACGACACATGACCACAGAATTGAGGCACCTTATGACCCACCCCATCCCCCGCGACGCCCAGTCCGACACCGGCAGCCAACCCTATGGCGATCTGCCCGAATGGGACCTGACGGACCTATACGCCGCGGATGACGCCCCTGAACTGCTGCGCGATCTGGAGTGGTTGGAGGGCGAATGCGCCGCCTTCGCCGCCGACTACCAAGGCAAGATGGCAGACCTCGACGCCGCCGGCCTGCGCCAGATGATCGAGCGCAACGAGAGGATCGACCAGATCGCCGGGCGCATCATGTCCTACGCGGGCCTGCGCTATTACCAGCAGACCACCGATGGCGAACGGGCCAAGTTCATGTCCGACATGCAGGACAAGCTGACGCAATTTACCGGGCAACTGGTGTTCTTCAGCCTTGAATTCAACACGCTGGACGATGCCGCCCTAGAGGCCGCCTATGGTGCCGACGCGGGCCTGGCCCGCTATCGCCCGGTGCTGGACCGGATGCGCGCGATGAAGCCCTACCAGCTGTCGGATGAATTGGAACGGTTCCTGCACGACACCTCGGTCGTGGGGGCGACCGCGTGGAACAAGCTGTTCGACGAGACCATTGCCGGGTTGGAGTTCGAGGTGATGGGCGAGACCTACAACATCGAAGGCACCCTGAATTTCATGTCCGACCCCGACCGCGCCAAGCGCGAGGCGGCGGCCGTGGAACTGGCCCGGGTCTTTGGCCAGAACGTGCGCACCTTTGCCCGGGTGCACAATACGCTGGCCAAGGAGAAAGAGATCGGCGACCGCTGGCGCGGGTTGGAGACGCCCCAGATGGGCCGTCACCTTGCCAACCACGTGGAGCCGGAGGTGGTGCAGGCCCTGCGCGATGCGGTGGTGGCCGCCTATCCGAAACTGTCGCACCGGTACTACGCGCTGAAGGCGAAATGGATGGGGCTGGACACGTTGCAGGTCTGGGACCGCAACGCCCCCCTGCCCATGGAAGACACCCGCACGGTAAACTGGGACGAGGCGCGCAGCACTGTGATGGACGCCTACGCCGGGTTTGATCCGCGCATGGCCGATCTGGCCGCCCCGTTCTTTGACAAGGGCTGGATCGACGCGGGCGTGAAACCGGGCAAGGCGCCGGGTGCCTTTGCCCACCCCACGGTGACGGATGTGCACCCTTACGTGATGCTGAACTACATGGGCAAACCGCGCGACGTGATGACCCTGGCCCATGAATTGGGCCACGGCGTGCACCAGGTGCTGGCGGCCGAGCAGGGAGAGATGTTGTCCTCCACCCCCTGACCCTGGCCGAGACGGCCAGCGTGTTCGGCGAGATGCTGACCTTCCGGTCCATGTTGGACAAGGCCGACAGCGATGCAGCGCGCAAGGTGATGCTGGCGGGCAAGGTCGAGGACATGATCAACACCGTTGTGCGCCAGATCGCCTTTTATGACTTTGAATGCAAACTGCACGCCGCCCGCCGCGAAGGCGAGTTGACGCCCGACGACATCAACGCCCTGTGGATGAGCGTACAGGCCGAAAGTCTGGGCCCCGTGTTCGAGTACATGCCCGGCTACGAGACGTTCTGGGCCTACATCCCGCACTTCGTCCACTCGCCCTTCTACGTCTATGCCTATGCCTTTGGGGATGGTCTGGTGAACGCGCTTTATGCGGTCTACGAGGAGGGCGACGCGGATTTCCAGGAAAAGTATTTCGAGATGTTGCGCGCAGGCGGGTCCAAGCACCACAAGGAGCTGCTGGCCCCCTTTGGGTTGGACGCAAGCGATCCGGCATTCTGGGACAAGGGCCTGTCGATGATCTCGGGCTTTATCGACCAGTTGGAAGCGATGGAGTGAGGGTTTGCGCCGGGCCTTGCGGCCCGTCGCGACGCCGGGGGAGGCGCTGCCTCCCCGGACCCCCACCGGGGTATTTTTGACCCAATGAAGCTGGGCTTATTTTAGTTGGCTGTCCTTTGAGCCGCGGCGGTTGATGCCGCCTTTGGGGGCGGCGGCTGCCGCGCGGTCCTGGGCGCAGTCGATGCAGATTTTGACGCCGGGGATGGCCGTGCGGCGGGCCTCGGGGATCGGTTCTTCGCATTCCGCACAGTGGGTCAGGCTGTCGCCCTGGGGTCTGGATTGCGCGCGCAGGCGCGCCAGCTCATCGTTGATCGAAGCCTCGATCTGTTCGCCCACGGCCCCGTCCTTTGCCCAGCCGCCCGCCATCACTGCGCCGCCTGACCAATGGCGTCGATCACCTGTTGGGTGCCGCGCGCCTGTTCCAGCGTCCAGCGCAGCGGGGCATCCCCGCGCACGGCGGCGGCGAAATTTTCCACCTGGGCCATGTATTGGTTGGCGCGCGGAAAGCGGTGTTCGGTTCGTCTGTGCTGCGTCTCGACCGTGACGCGCGCGGCATCATGGGCCAGGGGGTTGAAGGGCGTGTCCAGCCGGATCACCCCTCGCGTGCCGTGGAAGGTCATCTGCTGCCACCGGTCCATCCGCATGGAGGTCAGCCAGTGCGCCGTGAACCCGGCAAAGCGCGCGGCGGCGCGGGCGGTGACCTCGGTCTCGCCCTCAAGGGTCAGGTCTGCGTAAGCGATGGCCAGCGGTTCTGCCCCGGTGGCCCAGCGGGTGGCACCGATGGTGTAGACGCCGATATCGGGCAGGGATCCGCCGCCCATATCCGCCCTGTTGCGGATGTTGCCCGGGTCTGCGGCGTTGTTGTAGGTGAAGGTGCCCTGCACGTGCCCAAGGGTGCCGATCGCGCCCTTTGCCAGCAGGTCGCGCACGAGGTCCCACTGGGGATGGTGGACGATCATGAAGGCCTCGGTCGCCACCAGGCCCGCCGCGTCCCGGGCGGCGATCAGGGGGGCAATGTCGGGCGCGGTCATGGCCGTGGGCTTTTCCACCAGCACGTGTTTGCCCGCCTTCAGGGCCTTGATGCCCCATGGGACATGCATCGGGTGGGGCAGGGGGATATAGACCGCGTCCACCTGCGGGTCGGCCAGCAGAGCCTCGTAATCGCTGTGCACGGTCAGACCCGGCGCGAATGCGGCAAAGGGTGCAGCCTTGGCCGGGTCCCGCGTGGCCAGGGCCACCAATGCCGTATCCCGGGCGGCGTGGATCGCGGGGGCCATGTCCTGGCTTGCAAAATTGGAGGCGCCCAGGATGCCCCATCGCAGTGGTGTGGTCATTGTCGCCCTCCCCGGCGGTGCGTGGGGAAGGCTACGATATTGGCGGCGGGGGTCAAGCCGCTGGCAGCATGCCCTTTTCCGTAGCCAGTTCCTTCATGCGCTTTTGCAGTTTCTCAAAGGCGCGGACCTCGATCTGGCGGATCCGTTCGCGGCTGACGTCGTATTGGCCGGACAGATCCTCCAGGGTGACGGTTTCCTCGGACAGGCGGCGCTGGACAAGGATGTCCCGCTCCCGCTCGTTCAATACCTCCATGGCGTCCTGCATCAGGGCAAGGCGGGCCTGCATCTCGTCCCGCTCGGCGTAATCACCGGCCTGATCGGCGCTGTCGTCTTCCAACCAGTCCTGCCACTGGGTCGCGCCTTCGCCATCCGCAGACACGGTGGCATTCAGGGACGCGTCCCCGCCCGACATGCGCCGGTTCATGGAGATCACCTCTTCTTCGGTGACGCTGAGGTCGGTGGCGATGCGGGCCACGTGTTCGGGGCGCAGGTCGCCATCTTCCAGCGCGCCGATGCGGGCCTTGGCCTTGCGCAGGTTGAAGAACAGTTTTTTCTGGGCCGAGGTCGTGCCCAGTTTCACCATGGACCACGACCGCAGCACATATTCCTGGATCGAGGCGCGGATCCACCACATGGCGTAGGTGGCCAGACGGAACCCCTTTTCGGGGTCGAACTTCTTGACCGCTTGCATCAGGCCCACGTTCGCCTCGGAGATCACCTCGGCTGTGGGCAGGCCATAACCGCGATAGCCCATGGCGATCTTGGCGGCCAGACGCAGGTGGCTGGTGACCAGTTTGTGGGCCGCGCCTGTGTCCTCTTTCTCGACCCATGCCTTGGCCAGCATGTACTCTTCCTCAGGCTCCAGCATCGGGAACTTACGGATTTCCTGCATATAGCGGTTCAGGCCCTGTTCGGGCGACGGGGCCGGCAGTTTGGTGTAGTTGGACATGATCTATCCCCCAAAATCAGCGATGTTAACGCGTGTTACTTATGTACGAAATGGGGCGTTAACAAAGGGTTTACAAGTGTGGTCGCGCAAAAAGCGAACCGATTGGTTCAGATAATACGCGCGGTGGTGCACAAGTCTAGGGGTATCACGCGAAGGTTATGTGCAGTGATGCAGGGTGATCCCCTCAGCCGCGCAGGGCGTCCAGCAAGGTGGCGAAGTCTGCGGGCAGGGGGCTGTCGAAAGACATCTGTGCCCCCGTGACGGGATGTTCAAAGCCCAACTGGGCCGCGTGCAGCGCTTGGCGGCGAAAGGCCGACACGGCCTCGGCCCCGGGCATCTTGGGGGGCAGTTTGCGGCGGCTGCCATAGGTCGGATCACCCACCAGCGCGTGCCCGGCGTGGGCCATGTGCACCCGGATCTGGTGGGTGCGCCCGGTTTCCAGCCAACATTCGATCAGGGCGGCGGACCCGAAATCCTCGACCACCCGGGCGCGGGTCACGGCATGGCGTCCGCCGTCAAACAGAACCGCCTGACGCTGGCGGTCGGTCTTGTGGCGGGCCAGTTGGGTCGTCAGTTTCAACACGTTCCCGGGTTCAAAGCTGCTGCCCCGGATGCCGTGCAGGCGCGGGTCCGCCACCGAGGGCACGCCGTAGCACACCGCCAGATAGCGCCGGTGGACCGTGTGTTTTTCGAACTGCTTGGCCAAGCCGTGGTGGGCGGCGTCGGATTTGGCCACGACCAACAGGCCGCTGGTGTCCTTGTCGATCCGGTGCACGATGCCCGGACGCTTTTCCCCGCCCACCCCCGACAGCGCGCCGCCGAAATGGTGCAGCAGGGCGTTGACCAGCGTCCCGCTGGGCGAGCCGGGGGCCGGGTGCACCACCATGCCCGCCGGTTTGTCGATCACGATCAGGTCCTCGTCTTCGAACAACACGGTCAGGGGGATGTCCTCGGCCACGGTCTCGACCTCGGTGGCGATGTCGACGGTCACGGCAATTTCGGCCCCTTGGGCGATCTTGGCCTTTTGATCCGTTACCACGACCCCGTTCACCGTGACCGCGCCCTCGGCGATCAGGCGGGCCAGGCGCGAGCGGCTGAGGTGCGCGTCCGCTGGCACATCCCGCGCGATGGCCTTATCAAGGCGGGCAGGGGGCGCATCCCCGATATGGAATGTGATGATGTCCGACACCGAAGACTTTCCCGAATTGCCACCGCATTTGCGGTTGTTGAAAACGTTGGTCACCGTGCTGACGCTGGTGATGATTGGGGGGGTGGTAGTGATTGTGGCGCTGTTTGTCACGCGCTTCCCGGCGTCCGTTGTGATCCCCGAGGCGCTGGACCTGCCAGCCGGGGCCACGGCGCAGGCGATCACCCAAGGCCAGGGCTGGTGGGCCGTGGTCACGACCGACGACCGCATCCTGATCTTCAACCGCGACGGCAGCCTGCGCCAAGAGGTTACCGTCGAAGAGGCGGTCGTCGACTAAAGGTGTGGGAAGTGGTACCACCTCCCCGGCTCGAACGGGGGACCTCCTGATCCACAATCAGGCGCTCTAACCTACTGAGCTAAGGCGGCACGGGGGTCGGGATAGCGTCCCACCGAATGGATTGCAAGTGTGGAATCGGTCCCATTTGGTTGCGCGGGCGGGTTGTTTTCGCTACCTCGCAGTCAGGCAACAAGGAACAGGTCCATGGGCATCAACGACGAACGCGATATCCAAGCCAATTTGCAGATCGGCCCCACGTCCCAAGGCATGGTGCGATTGTTCATCGAGGCGGACGGGATCGAGATCCCCATGGATTTCGACCCCGAAGAGGCGCTGGACATCGCAGAAGAGCTGCGCGCCGCCGCCGCCATCGTCAGCCAAAAGGGCTGATGGCCATCGGATCGCGCAGGGCGTGCAGGCGCGCGCTGGCGGTGCGGGCGATTTTCAGGGTCAGGGATTTGCGACGGGGGCCGGGCAATTTGGTCAGCGGTCCCATACGCTGCACCTCGGCGCCGTAGCCATCGGCAAGGATCAGCCCCGTGTCGTCTGGCAGCAGGTCCGTGGGAAAATCCTGACCCACGGCCCAGAAATACCGGTCGCAAAACGGCAGGTATCCCTGCCATTTCCCGTCAGACTGGAAATCCGCGCGGGACGATTTGCATTCCACAATCCAGACCTCGCCCTTGGGGCCAAGGGCGATGACGTCCACGCGCAGGCCCCGATCGGGCACGAATTCCTCGACACAGGTGAAATCAAGGCTGCGCAACATCCGCGCGGTGCCCCGTGCCAGCAGTTGGCCAGAGGTCAGGGTTTCGGGCGTGATCTCGGTCATGTTCTCGATCATGGGGCGAATATGAACAAAAGATGAACACATGTCACCCCTTGCTGGATCGGGACCGGGGGCCTATGTCCATGGGTGGCGGGTACTGCGCGATGCGTCACCATAACGAACTTCCGGTGGCCTTAAGCAAATCCGAGGGAGCTGGCTCTGTCATGGCCGTGGCCTTGTTACCTGGCGCCCACCTGTACATACAGGTCCTCGGGAAGCCTTCGTTCGACGGTCGATGCGGTCCCGCCACCCGCAGGTTTTATTCGGACGGGCTGTTTTCCGTCAGGCCCGCCTCGGCCATCAGGCGCGCGGCCTCGTCCGCCAGCAGGCGCTGTTCGCCCAGACCCTTGATCGGCACCCGCCCGGGTTCCAGAAACAGCGGTGCGGCCAAGGGCGACACCCGTTTCAATTCCACCAGATCAATGCGGTCCCCGATGCGGTCCAGCATCTCTTCGATCCGGCCAAAATCCACCAAGCCGCGCATCGCCTCCTCTCGGGTGATTTGCAGCATCAGGTGGTCGGGGTCGTATTTGCGCAGGGTGTCGTACAGGATATCGCTGGAAAAGGTCGCCTGCCGCCCGGTCTTGCGCTTGCCGGGCAGGTTGCGCTGGATCAGGCCCGCGATGATGCTGGCCCCCTTAAAGGTGCGTTTCATCACCTGATTGCCCGACAGCCAGGTGTCCAGCGCATCGGCCAGCCCGTCGCGGTTGATCAACTGGTGCGGGTCGCGCACCGGGTCCAGTCCCCAGATCAGGGTGGCGTAGTCGGTGGCGACAAAGCCCATGGGGCCAAGGCCCGCCTCCTCCATCCGTTGGACCAGCAGCAGGCCCAGGGTTTGCTGCGCATTGCGCCCGGCAAACCCGTAGGCCACCGTGTTGGCGCGCCCGTCCATGGGAAAGCTTTCGATCAACAGCCGCCCCGGTTCGGGCAGGCGCGACACCCTGCGTTGCAGGGCCAGCCAGTCGCGGGTGTGGGCGGGCAGGTCGGGCCAGTCGTCTTGCTGGAAGATCCGCAGGATGCGGTCGGCCAGCTGGGTCGAGGTGGCAAACTTGGTGCCATAGAAGGTGGCCACCTTGGGCTGGGCGTTGGGGCGGTTGGACACTTCGACCGTCAACTCCTTCAACCCTTCGAACCGGACGATCCGCCCGCCCATCAGAAAAGTGTCGCCCGGGGTCAGGGTGGCGGCGAACTCTTCCTCCACCTCGCCCAAGGGGGTGCCGCCGCGCCCGCGCATCCGCACCTTCAGGGTTTCGGCCTGCAGGATGGTGCCGATGTTCATGCGGATGTCCCGGGTGGCGCGGGGGTCGCGCAACTGCCACTGGCCGTCGGCGCGCTGCATCAGGCGCTGCCACCGGTCATAGGCGCGCAAGGCATAGCCCCCCGTGGCCGCGAAATCGAGGCAATCGTCAAACTGCGCCCGGGTCAGGGATTGATAGGCCCCGCAGGTCTTGACCTCTGCATAAAGGTCATCGGCCGCGAAAGGCCCCGCGCAGGCGCGGATCAGGATATGCTGGCACAGCACGTCCCGGGGGCCGGGGGTGCGGGGTTCGCCGTCCAGATCGTGGGCGGCGGCGGCCTCAAGTGCTGCCTTGCACTCCACGATCTCCATCCGGTTGGCGGGCACCAGCAGGGCCTTGGACGGCGCGTTGTAGCGGTGGTTGGCCCGCCCGATCCGCTGCACCAGCCGCTTGACGTTCTTGGGCGCGCCCACCTGGATCACCAGATCGACGTTGCCCCAGTCGATGCCCAGATCAAGGCTGCCGGTGCAGACGATGGCGCGCAGATCGCCTGCGACCATGGCCGCCTCGACCCGTTCGCGGGCCTCGCGGGACAGGGCACCGTGGTGGATGCCGATGGGCAGGTTGTCGGTGTTGGCCTGCCACAGGGCGTGAAAGAACAGCTCTGCCTGCGCACGGGTGTTGTGAAAGATCAACGTCGTCTGGTGCGCCTTGACCTGTTCCAGCACCGCAGGGATCGCATAGCGCCCGCCGCCCCCGCCCATGGCGGGGCCTCGGCGGTGTTCAGCATCTGGATATCGGGGTTCGGGCCGGGGTCTGCGTGCAGGATCGGGCAGGCGTCCGGGTGGCGGGCCAGCACGTTTGCGATGGCCGCCGGGTCATCCACCGTGGCCGACAGGCCGACCCGCCGCAGGCCCGGGGCAATCGCCTCCAGCCGGGACAGGGCCAGCATCAACTGGTCCCCGCGCTTGCTGTCGGCCAGGGCGTGGATTTCGTCCACGATCACCCGCTGCACCCCCGCAAACATGCGTGGCGCGTCTTCGTAGCTGATCAACAGGGCAAGGCTTTCGGGTGTCGTCAGCAGGATATGGGGCGGGTCCGCACGCTGCGCCTTGCGCCGGGATTGCGGCGTGTCGCCGGTGCGGTCGTCGATGCGGATCGGCAGGTCCGCCTCCTCAACGGGGGTGCGCAGGTTGCGCTTGATGTCCGCAGCCAGCGCCTTGAGCGGCGAAATATACAGCGTGTGCAGCCCCTTGTGCCCGCCCCCAGCCAGTTCGCACAGGGTCGGCAGGAACCCGGCCAGCGTCTTGCCGCCGCCCGTGGGCGCGATCAACAGCAAGGCAGGATCGGCGGCGCGCTCCAGCATCGCCAGTTGGTGCGGGTGGGGGGACCAGCCACGCGTGTCGAACCACCGGGCGAGGGAGGGGGGATATTCATGCTCCACACGGTAGGGCCAGCGCCCCCCGCGCCAAGGGTCAAGAGGCGCGTTGATCCAACAAGGACCGCAGATAATCGCGCCGCGCTTCCTCGAACGTCAGCAAGGTGCGCTCATACTCTGACCACCCGCCCGGACGGGCCTGCAAGCGCGCCTTGTAGGTTTTGAAACTCAGGTCCGCCTCGGCGTAGATCTGGCGCAGGAAGTCCGGCCCCGACTGTTCCAGCAAGGCGTAGTAGTTGGAATCAACACTGATGGTCGCCGCAACGTCAGCATCCACCACATCCCGCAAGGCCGCGCGGCTTTCAGCGTAGCGTTCCTTGGGCGACAGATCGGCGTCAAAGGTGAAGGTCGTGAAGGCGACGTTGTCCACGTCAATGGACGAAGACTGCGGGGATGGCGCCAGAAGGTAGACCGCCAGACAGGCGGCCCCCAGCACGGCGCAGACATCCGTAAGGCGGCGCAGGTTCTTGACACTTTGCGTCGGTGTGCGCCGAAAGCGCAGGTCGTTGCGGTGGTAGTCGGAAGCGTTGCTCATGCCCATGGCCCCATTCTTTTGTTTCCCTATTGGATACAATCAGAATGGGGCAGAATCATGGCACGCCGCGTGGGATCACAGACGCGCGCCAGCCTGTCCAACTAAGATGGAGGCTGCGACCAACTGCGCGTGCCGAACCACTTCGTTAAGCGGGCGGGCAGAATGATCAGCCGCAGGGTCGTGCGGCACAGGATGGGGGCATGGCAGAGTGCCCCTCCATCAGCGGCTTTCCAAGATCTCGGAGATCAAGGCGTTCTCACCTTGGAAGTAGGTCGTGTGAACCTCCAACTGTTCGATCCTGGTGTCGCGCCAAGCTGTATCACTTGCTTGGCTCAGCGCCTCATTGGCGGTCAACCCTGTCATCTGTGTGGCCTCGGTGGTCCAAAGATCTGCATCGGGGCTGCCTGCGGCGACAGATTGATAGAAGGCAAGTTGCGCGGCGTCCACTGCAAGGTTCTGGGAATTGCTTGCCATCAGATTGGTCAAAGCGGCGTTGTCATGACCGTTGAGTTCGGCAACACGCCCCTCAAATCCAGACAGTTTGTAGGCCTCATCGCCGAGTTCGATATCATGCCATGCGGAATAGATTTCCCAGAAATCGGGGTTGTTGCGTTGCACAAAGCTGGTGAAAATCGGATTGTTCGACGTCAGTTGCCCCTCAATGTCGCCCGATACGTCCTCGACCCCTTTGGACACGACACCCATGGTCGCCAAACCAAGGCCCACAAGTGCGGCGGTCAGCACGACCCAATCAACAGTGACTGCGCCGGTTTCGTCGGTCACAAACTGCATGGCATTTCCTTTACTTTACTTTGCGTGTGCAAAGGGAATGGCCGGTCTTTTGGACGTTTTTGTGGCGGCAATTTGGAATTTGCCTAATGTGCGATCTCGCCTTCGCGGACGAACAGGTTTTCCCAGGCCCGGTCGATCAGTTCGGGCGTCATGCGGTTGCCCGTGCCCTCGTAGTCGCAAATGGCGATCATCTGGTCGATCAGGAAGGGCGCGTGGAAGTTGGCGTAGACGTGGTCAATCTCGGGGTATTTGTTTTTCAGCAAATGCACCAAGGACGCCTCGTCCAGGGGCATCTTCTTTTTCTTGGCGACCATGGCAAAAATCTTCAGGAAATCCTGCTGGTCCGGCCCGTCGATCATGATCTTGAAGAAAATCCGGCGCAGGGCCGCGCCGTCGAAGATCTTGTTGGGGTGAAAGTTGGTGGAAAACACCACAAGCGTGTCAAAGGGCACCTCGAACTTCTCGCCCGATTGCAGGGCAAGGATGTCGTACCCCATTTCCATGGGCACAATCCAACGGTTGATCAGGGCCTGTGGCGGCTCTTCCTGGCGGCCAAGGTCATCCACGATGAAAACCCCGCCCGAAGATTTCAGTTGAAGGCTGGCCTGATAGGTCCGCGCGACCGCGTTGTAGTTGAGGTCCAGCATGGACAGCGTCAACTCCCCCGGTCATCACCGTGGGGCGTTGGCACAGGATATAGCGGTCGTCGAACCGGGGGCCGGTGCGGCGCAGGCAGGTGGGGTCGTTCTTGGCCATGGGGATCGGCGTGTGGACGATTGGATCGAACAGGGTGATGATCTGGCCTGCGTATTCCAGGGCGCGGGGGATATAGATGTTGTCGCCAAGGGCGGCGCGGATCCCTTCGGCAATCGAGGATTTACCGTTGCCGGGGGGCCGTACATCAGCACCGACCGACCGGAGCCTACCGCAGGGCCCAATTGGTCGATCAGGCCCGGGGGCAGGATCAGGTGCCCCATAGAGCGTGACAGGCTTTCGCGGGTGATGGCGACGTTCTTGACCGATTGGCGATGGGTCTGGGCGCGGTACGCCTCCATCGGGACGGGCATGGCGCCGTAATATTCCGACTGGGTCAGGGCGTCCATGGCGCGGGCCTTGCCCGTATCGGTCAGTTGATAGCCCATTTCCGGGCTGCCGCCGGCCTTGAGCGTGCCAGTGGATTCCACCATCCCGCCATCGCGCAGGGTGTCGATCAACTGCTGCGACAGGGGCACGGGCAGGCAGATCGCCTCGGCCACCTCGCGCGCGGTTTCCACGGATTTGCGGAACATGGTTTTCAGCAACACATCGCGCAACATCACAGGCGTCAGGCCGGTGTCCGCCAAGGTCTTGAGCGGCGCCGGCGCGGGCACGCCTTGGGGCGGGGGCATTGCGTTCATCTCGGTCTCTCCTACCCGGTGCAGACTAGTGGCAAAGTCCTACGGAACCCTTACCCGAACGCGGCCAGATACAGGTAATGCACATGGACCACCGCCAGGGCGAGGCCCAGGGGGATGCGCCCGTCGGTCCAACTGGTCCAGCCCGGGGTCATGCGCGGGATCGGGGTGAATTTCTTGACGATATAGAACCCGATCAGCAGCACGAAGGAATAGATCACGTACAACAGCAGGGCGACCGACCAGTCCCCTAGGGCCACAAAGGGGGCCATGGCGGCGGCGAACTTGGCGTCCCCGGCCCCGAACCCGACCGTGGCGTTCAACACGAACCCGATGGCCAGAACCACGGCAAAATGGCTGTACCGCCACAGGTATTCTTCCAGCGGCATGACCATGGGGCCGATCACCACAAAGATCGCCAGCAGGGCCAAAACCGCCACGTTCGGGATTCGCATGGCGCTGACGTCGGTGTAGAACACCCAGATACAGATCGGGATGGACGGGATCAGAAACCACAGGCCCTGTTGGGCCGTTGCGACCACATCATAGTTCAACATCGTTTATCCTCGTGTGCCGCTGTCAAGGGCGCGCAGAGCGCGCACGGCGGCGTCAAAGTGTTGGGGGTGGGTGTCGATGGCCTCTTCCAGCAGGCCCCGGCCCTTGGTGGTCTCGCCCTGCTTGATCGCGGACAGGGCCGCGGTGTGCAGCAGTTGCGCCTGTTCCACGCGGGTCATTGGGACGGCGGGCAGGCTGTAGTTGTCTTGCGCGGCGCGGGCCAGCACAAGGTTGTTCTTGGCCGTGAACAGGGTGGAATCATAGGTGATGGCTTCGGTGAACAACCGCTCTGCCTGTTCGAAATCCCCCCGGGTCAGCTTGGAAAACCCCCAGTTGTTCAGGACACTGGCGGGGCGGGTGGTCAGACCTGCGGCAGTTTCATAGAAACTGTCGGCCTTGGCCCATTCCTTGTTGCTGTCGGCGATGATCGCCTCGATCCGGTAGCGCTCATAGGTCTCGAAGGTGGGCGGGACGGAGTTCAGCATTTTCTCTGCCTCGGGCCATTTGTTGGCGCGCAGCAGGGCACCGGCGTAATCCACGCGGTCCTCGTTGGTGGCGTCCTTGTGGTCCACCACCCGTTTCCACGCCAGATGCGCCTCGGTGTAGCGTTTGGCGCGGATCAGGCTTTTGCCCAGACCCCGTTGCAGGTCGATGCGGCCCGGGTTGTCCTGATTGGCGCGCAGAAAGTAGTCCACCGCCTCGTTCGGGTCGGCGACCGTCAGCATGATTTCGTTCAGGTTGGTCTCGTCCACGACGTTCAGCCCCTTGACGGTACGGCTGACATCGCTGCCGCCGGGCTGCACACAGCCCGACATGACCAAAACGCCCCCTAACAGGAGGGGTGTCAAAACACGGTGGCGCATTTTGCGTCCTTTACTGCTCGGCCTTCTTGTTTTTATGGGTCCGATTGGGTCAGGGAGAACATCCCGTTGCCACGCCGAACCAGGGTGAAGGCGTCGTTATTATTCGCACTATACGACGGATTTTCGATTTTTGCGAGTGCCGCGCGCAGATTTGCGCGAATTTCTGGTGAATTGCCGCTGTCCAGCGCAAATGCCTGCTGAAAAACCAGCCGCGCCTCGGGGTATTCGCCCTGTTTCATCAGCAAAACGCCCAGATCGTTCAACAGTTGCGGGTCTTCGGGGGCGTCCGCCAGAAGGCGGCGCAGGATGGTTTCGGCCTGCCCCAAGCGCCCCAACCGGATGTTGGCCGAGGCGATGGCGTGCTCCAGGTCCGGGGTTGGGCCGTTTTCCGCGACCGCGCGGCCATAGGCGCGCAGGGCCAGATCGAACTCTCCGGCCTGCATCAACCGGTCCCCCACAAGGGCCGGGTCCACCTGTGGTCCGCCGCGCGCCACGCCGGGGGGCGTCAGCGCGTCGCCCGTCTGCAACCGCTGGGCGGTGTCCGGCGCGCAGGCCGCAAGGGCAAGTGCTGCGGCCGTGATGGATGTCAAAAAGCGCCCCTTGCCCATGATCCGCCCTCAGCCCCCGCCCAAGGACGTGGCGATCCCGTGGATCGACGGCCCGATCAGGATGATCAGCAGGGGCGGCACGCAGAACATCATCGTGCCCACGGTCAGTTTCGTGGGCAGGACGTTGGCCTTTTCTTCGGCCCGCATGACCCGCTTGTCCCGCATTTCGGCCGCATAGACGCGCAGGGCGTCTGCGATGGATGTACCAAAGGCCGCCGATTGGATCAGAACGGTCACAAAGCTGCTGATGTCGGGGATATCGCACCGCTCTGCCAGATCTTTCAGGACCACAGGTTTGTCCTTACCCGCCTTCATCTCGTTGCTGACGATGGCCAGCTCGTCCGCCAGATCGGGGTAGGAGGCATGGATTTCCGTGCTGACCCGCTTGATGGATTGGTCCAGGGATTGGCCCGCCTCGACACAGACCAGCAACAGGTCCAGCCCATCGGGAAAGCCTGCGAGGATTTCCTCTTGGCGTTTGGCCGCCCGCTTTTGCACCCAGTATTTAGGGCCGTAGTAGCCGACAGCACCCGGGACAAGGGCCGACAGAACCATGTTCTGCGTGGACATGCCGGCACCGGCCACCAGCACATAGAACAGGCCCAGGATCAGAAGGCCCAGACCCAGCACCACTTGCGCGGCCTGCATGGTCTTGATGGCGTCGCGGTCGCGGTAGCCTGCGCGGATCAACAGCTTGCGCGTTTCGCTGATCTTCTCGGCGTCCTCTTCCTCGATCAGTTCGGCAAACTTGGCGATGTTCTTGTTCGCCTTGGTGTTGCGGTTCAGGCTGACCACCTCTTCGTCGGTGTCCTGAATGGCGGTGCCCTTGAGCTTGTCAAAGGGGTTCGCCTCGCGGTGCAGGACCCGGGGCAGGGCGATCAGCCCGATGATCGCACCGATGAAACCGGCGAACAGCCATGGCCCCATGGGCCCCAACATGTCGAGATATGCGTAGAAAGTAGCCATGAGTTATACCTTGATGTTGACCATCATGCGCATGAAAATCACGTTCACGATCAGGAACACGACAACCACGGCAGCGGCGGGGATGAACATCGCACTGTCCTTGACGTCGGCGTAATAATCCGGCTGGGCCACGTTGATCCCGATCAGGGCCAACACGGGAAAGACGGACAGAAAGATGCCGGACCAGCGCGCCTCGGCGGTGATGGCCTTCACCTTGCGAAACAGCTTGAAGCGGGAGCGGATGACCTTGGCCAGACCATCGAGGATTTCCGCCAGGTTGCCCCCGGATTTCTGCTGGATCGCCACGGCCACGGCCAGAAAGCGCATGTCTTGCAGGCCCGCCCGTTCGGCCAGCCCGCGCAGCGCCTCGGAGATGTCGCGCCCATAGGCCGCCTCGTCCGCTATAAAGCCCATTTCGGTGCCCAGAGGGTCGGGGATTTCCTTGGCCACGATACCAAGAGACGACGACAGGGGGTGGCCGACGCGCAAGGATCGCACCATCAATTCCACCGCGTCGGGCAGTTGTTCTTCCATCTTGGCCAGACGATCCTTGGCCTTCTTGTTGATCCAGAAATAGACGCCGCCGATCCCGCAGACCACGGACACCAAAAGGCGGATGGCAAGGCCCGACGTGGTGCCCACGGTCAGCGCGACAAAGGCCACGACGCAGACCAGCGCCATGATTCCCATCAGCATGGGCGGGGTGAACGCAATGTTCCCCTTTTGCGCCTTTTCTGCAATCAGGGAGTAGAACGGGATATTGCGCGCGGCCGAATGCTGTGTCTGTTCCTTGCGCAGCTTGTCCATCACCTCTTCGCGGGTGTCACCTTCCTTGAGCATCTCAAGGCGGCGGTTCACGCGGGCGTTGATGGAAATCGACTTGCCGAAGATCAGCAGATAGATCCCTTCCACCAGCATGATCACACCGACGAAAATACCGATATAAATCAGGGGTTCGATCGAGATGTTCATCGCGTCACTCCTTTCCTATTCCGCCGGCTCGTAGATCGAGGCGGGCAGGTCGTAGCCCCATTGCTTGAACCGGTCCGCGTAGTGGCTGCGGATGCCCGTGGCGGTGAACCGCCCGATGATCGTGCCGTCGGGTTCCAGACCCAAGCGTTCGTAGCGGAAGATTTCCTGCAAGGTGATCACCTCCCCCTCCATGCCTGTGACCTCGGTGATCGACACCATCCGGCGCGAGCCGTCTTGTAGACGAGAGGCCTGTACGATCAGGTTAACAGCGGAGGAAATTTGCGCGCGCACGGCCTTCAGCGGCATCTCAATACCCGCCATGGCGATCATGTTTTCCAAGCGGCTGACCGCATCGCGGGCGTTGTTGGCGTGGATCGTGGTCATGGATCCGTCGTGGCCGGTGTTCATGGCCTGCAGCATGTCGATAACCTCTTCGCCGCGGGTCTCGCCGACGATGATCCGGTCGGGGCGCATCCGCAGGGCGTTGCGCAGACAGTCGCGTTGGGTCACAGCACCCTTGCCTTCGACGTTGGGCGGGCGGCTTTCCATCCGGCCCACGTGGTCCTGTTGCAGCTGAAGTTCTGCCGTATCCTCGATGGTCAGCACCCGTTCCGCCTGCCCGATAAAGGACGACAGGGCGTTCAGGGTCGTCGTCTTACCAGAGCCTGTGCCGCCCGACACGATCACGTTCAGGCGCGTGGCGCAGGCGGCTTGCAGGTAGGCGGCCATTTCCTCGGTGAAGGCGCCGAACTTGACCAGATCGTCAACGCCCAGCTTCTCCTTCTTGAATTTACGGATCGACACCAGCGACCCGTCCACGGCCACGGGGGGCACCATGGCGTTGAAGCGCGAGCCGTCTTTCAGCCGCGCATCCACGTATGGATTGCTTTCGTCCACCCGGCGGCCCACGGCGGACACGATCTTGTCGATGATCCGCAACAGGTGCTGTTCGTCCTTGAACCGGATGTCCGACTTGGTCAGCTTGCCAGCCCGTTCAATGTAAATGTTGTGCGGCCCGTTCACGAGGATGTCGTTGACGCTGTCGTCTTTCAACAACGGCTCCAGCGGGCCCAGACCCGTGACTTCGTCGAACAATTCGGTGTTCAGGGTGCTGCGGTCGTCCTTGTTCAGAACGATGCCCATCTCGGCCAGCTCTTCGCTGGTGATGGCCATGATCTCGGCGCGCAGGTCAGCGGGGTTGGCCCCTTCGAGGGCGGCGAGGTTGAGATTGTCCAACAGGCGGTGGTGCATCTCGGTCTTCAGCTCGTCCAGACGGGCGCGGCGCTTGAGGTCCTTGTCGGACGGGGCGACCATGCCCGGCACAATCGCCCCATCGGGGGCGGCCATCTTGGGGGCAGGGGCCTTGCGCACCATCTTGACCGCCTCGGGGGCGGCCGCGGGTGTTTGCGCTTGCGGGGCGGCGGCGGCCACGGGTTTGGCCTTTTCCAACTGGGGCTTTTTGTAACGTGAAAACATGGGTCGACCTTTTCTCGCTATTTTCCGAAGCTAAACAGAGACTTGCGTTTCTTCTGCTTGGCCTTCTTCTCGACGCCGTCGTCGTCGCTTTGCATCACTTCCAGCAAGGTCTTGGCCACCTCGGCCACTTCCTTGCGCAGGGGGTTCTTGGGGGCGTGTTCCAGCAGGGGGCCGCCCTCGTCGTTCACATCGCGCACCTGTTGCCCGCCATCGGGCAGCTTTTGCGCGAATGTCACTTTCAGACTTTCGGCTAGGCGCTTGGCCCGCGCCTGACCCGCACTGTCGCGCGGTTTGGGGGCGCGGTTCAGGACCCAGCTGATCTTGTCCAGCGGCAGTTCTTCGCTGCGCAGGGCCTTGATGAACCGCAGGGCGTTCTGGGCGGACCGCAACTCCATCTCGACCATGGCGTAATAGATGTCGGCCTCTTGCAGGATCGTGTCTGTCCACGTCACCAAGGTGGTGGGCATGTCGATGATCACCACGTCGAAGTTCTGTTTGCACAGGGCCAGCAGCGCCTGAATGTTCTCGGGGTCCACCAGATCAAGGGGCAGGATGTCGGACGGGGCGGTGAACACCTGTAGGGTGTCTTCATAGGTCAGCAGGGCCTGACGGAACGCCTCGTTGTCCATGGACACGGTGTCGGCCAAAATCTCATAGATTTCGTCGCGGCGTTTGAGGTCAAGATAGGTGGCCACGGTGCCGAATTGCAGGTCCAGATCCACCAGACCCACGCGCAACCCGTCGTCCTTGCCGGCTTGGGCCATTTCCCATGCCAGATTGACCGCAAAGGTCGTGGAGCCTGCACCACCCGACAGGCCGTGGACCGCCAGAACAATCGTCTCGTCGGTGTTGGCGTCTTGCAGCGGGGCCTTGATCGGGGGGCCACGGCCATCTGTCCGTCCAACAGCAAGGGCGCTGCGGCAGGGGCGGCGTCTTGGGGCGCGCGCACGCGGTCGATTGTGTCGGCCAGCACCCCTTCGGGCAGGGGGTAGGGGACAAAGTCGTCGGTGCCCGCGCGCAACAATTCATGCAGCAGCATGGGGTTCAGGCCATCGGCAATCAGGATCACCTTGATCCCAAGGGTCTTGGCCGACCGGATCAGGACCGCCAGTTCGGGCAGGCGCGCCTCGTCCTCGGCATCCACGGCAAGGGCAAAGAACTCCAGTTCTTCGGCCTCGGATTGTTCCAGAAAGGACTTCGCCTCTTCGAAATTCAGGTCGCCCCAAGATTCCCCAAGGGCCGCTTCCATGTCCTCGATCAACAGGTCGAAATCTTGAATGTCCCGGCTGACCGTACAGGCCACCAGCGGTGCAGGTTCAGGTTTTAGTGCCAAGCTACTCGACATCGCGTTACCAAACTTTCCACGTGCCCGGATCGGGCAAAACAGGGACGCTGGCACAGCATTGCTGCGAACATACGGCCCCCTTCATGGTGTGTTGTGCAGGACAATTCGGGCAACAATGGGGCCGAATTCCTATATAAACGCGATAATCGTGAACAAGCGCGCTTTTGGGGCGGGATTGAACCGCCCCAAGGGGTCAGCCGCCAAAGGCGTACTGGCGATAGACGATGGCGGCGTAATTGCCATCCAGAACAAGGGGGTGGCCGCGCACGAATCCGCCCACCTCGGTCACGGCGCGGCGGTTGGCGGGTTGCCGACCAGAGGATGGGATCAAGGGATCGCGTTCGCCAAGGGACACCAGCGCATCAAGGCGCGAACGGCTGACCCCGGCGCGGGTCAGGGCGTTGACCACAGCCTCGGCCCGGCGGCGGCCCAGCCGTTCATTGGCCGCCGTTGATCCCACCGCATCGGCGTGCCCATAGACCGAAAAGCGCACTTCGGGGAATTGACGCATGAAATCGGCCTGCCGCGCGATGATCTGGCGGGCCTGACCATCCAGACGGGCGCTGCCAAAGGCAAAGTTCACGGTGGTGGGCACAGCGGCGGCGAAGCGTTCGCCCAACTCGTTTTGCGGATTGATGGTGCCGTTCTGCACCCCGGTGTTATAGGCGCTGACGTTGCCAAAACCGCCCTCGTCCAGTTCCGCGCCCGCCTCGGCGCCGCCCCTGGCCCATGTCTCGACCCGGTTTGTGACGTTGCGCACCTGTGCACAACCGGCAAGCGCTGTGGCGGAGACACCCAGCAAAAGGGCTCGGCGGGTGATGGTCGTCATGGCGCTCACTCCAGGATGTAGCCGTAGGACCCGTTGAAGTCCTGGCTGACCGCGTCGTTGCGGTTGTTGCGGGCATTGGTGGGCCGGCGCGCGTCCACGGCGGTTTCCCCAAACAGGAACAACTCCGATTCGGTGGGGATGCGGATGCGGTCCGTGGGCAGGGCCAGGGTTTCATCGCTGACGGGGGACACAAGATGCGCCGTGACGATGATCACCAGTTCGGACTGACGCCGGGAATAGCTGGCGGATCGGAACAGCGCGCCCAGGATCGGCAAATCGCCCAGCAGGGGGATCTGGTTGATACTGTCGGAAAAGTCGTCTTGCAGGATGCCCGCGATGGCAAAGCTTTGCCCGTCGCGCAGCTCTACGGTGGTTTGCACCCGGCGGTTGGTGGTGGTGGCCACTTCGGTGCCGCCCACGCTGACCTCGCTGTCGGCGACCACGGCCGTCACATCGGCGCTCAGTTGCAGGTTGATGATGCCATCGTCAATGACCGTGGGCAGCAGGCTCATGTTCACGCCGATGGGTTTGAATGACACGCCCACGCCGCCTTCGCCATCGGCCACGGGGATGGGCACTTCGCCGCCCGCAAGAAAGCTGGCGGTTTTGCCGGACAGGGCGGTCAGGTTCGGTTCGGCCAAGGTGCGCACGGCGCCCTTCGCCTCCAGGGCTTGGATCAGGACATCCGCCCCAAGGGAGGAGCCGCCGATGGAAAAGGCCAAGGCCCCGCCCGTCGCACCGGCCAGCCCGATGTTGTTGGTCAGGGTCGCGCCGTTCAGGGCCGTGCCTGTGGGCGTCAGACGCGCGCCCAACTCTTTGGACACCGTGCGCGACATCTCGGCAAAGCGGACCTTCATCTGCACTTGCTGCGATCCGCCCACTACCATCAGGTTCATCACACCGGAAGGCGCGTAGCGTTCCGCAATCTCCAGCGCGCGGCTGATCTTTTGGGCAGAGGACACCGTGCCGGACAACACGATCCCGGCGTTGGCCGTGCGCACCGAAATCGCTTCGCCGGGCAACAGCTCGGACAGACGTTCCTTTAGTTCCGCCACATCCAGCGTCACGTGCACGTCCACGTTTGTGATCAACCGCCCATCCAGACCCAGCAGGGTCAGCGTGGTGCGCCCCGGGGTCTTGCCCAGCACATAGATCGTGCGTTCCGACAGGGTCGCGATGTCTGCGATTTCGGGGTTCGCCACGGACAGCTCCGCAAAGGCGGCATCACTTTCGACCACCACCGCGCGGTTCAAGGGCACCCGCAGGGGCGATTGCGCCGTGCCGGTTTGCACCGTCAAAGTCTCGGCCAGCGCCATGGGCGCGGATGTTGAGAAAGCAGCCAAGCCCACAAGGGCGGCTGCAAGAATATGTCTAAAGGTCATGTGATCCTGCCTCTCTGATCACGACTGCTCTGAGGTGGGTCTTATGCCCATTCCGTTAAGTGTGCGTGATTTTTCATGTTTTTGCAACACAAGTGGCAGCTTGCGGTAAAACCCGCGCGCGCCTGGGCCAGATAGGGGTAGGGCGCGCGCGGGATCGCTATATCTGGTGTCAGCCCTCCTCGGGGCAGGGGACGCGGATCAACTGCACCTCGGCCCCGCGGCGATTCCGAACGGTGCACACCCGTTCCTGCTGTTCCGGTCCGCCCACGCCCAGCACCTCGCGGCGGCTGGCAGTGACCTGTTCGCTTTCGGTGTCGTCCTTCACACCCACCAGCGCCAGGGTCAGACGGCCAGACGATTGCGCCTGGGCCAGCTTGGCTACGGTTTCGGGGGGCCGGCCACGGTTACGGTGGTGGCAATCATCGGGTTGTTGCGCTGTTCGTCCGTGACCTGATCAATGGCCAGCAGTTCAAGGTTGGGGTGGATCAGACGGGTGATCTGCCCGACCTCGCCCCCGGACCCGGTCCAGTAGACATCCACCCGATCGCCCGGCCGCAGAAAGCCGGACACGCCGGACATCACGTCCACACGCAGGGTAAAGGCCCGCATCCCCGTCCCGATCCGCGAGGACACGCCCGCATCCTCGCCCGGGGCGGTGACCTTCATGATCAACAAAGGTTCGTCCCGTTCCATGGCGCGCAGCACCGTGCGGGGTTCGTTCTTATCGGGGGGGAAGATCTGATCCATCGAGGTGAAGGCCCCGGCGGGCACGTGGTTGGCAGGCCACGCGATAGCGCGCACGTCAGACCGGCGCAGGGTGTCCCCATAGGCCATGCGCCGTTTCACAACGTAGACGTCGCGCACGGGCACGATCTCGCGCTGTTGATCGGCAAGGGCGGTCTGATAGGCGTCAAAGCGTTCCTTGGCGGTCTTCACCGCAAAGCCCGCCAGGCCCACGCCCAGTATAAGTACAAGTCCAAAGATCAAACGCATGTGTCTGTCCTTTCCTATGGTTGGGTGCGGCCTGTCACAAAAACGGCGCACCGCGTCTTGGCCTGTATCGCGCCCGATTGCGGCAAAAGCATGGAGGGATCGGGGTCAGGATATGGAATGTGTCCGGTGGGTGCACTTTGCGCCCGGTCGGTCTGGACTGGCGCGCGCCCCGACACAAAAAGGCCGCCCGAATTGGACGGCCTTTGACTGAAACCGGGTTGCTGTGATCAGCAGGCATCGGTGCCGGTTGTGGTTGTGCCGAAGTCGGTCGAGACGCCTTGTGTACACAGCTGGCGTTCGATGTCGTCGCTCAGGTTCTCGATACCATCGGACACAACGCCCATCACGGCCAGGCCAAGGCCCACAAGGGCGGCGGTCAAGACCACCCAGTCCACTGTCACGGCCCCGGCCTCGTCCGTTGCAAAAGTCTTCAGGATTTCCATTCTACGCTCCTATTGATCAAAGGGGTCCGCGGGCGCACCGTCGGACGCCGCTTGATATCCAAGGATTCGGGGCGTGAATGAGGCCAAGGTTCCGGGAAACGCGGCAGACTTTCAAACAATTTTAATCGAATTGAAGGTCCACAGACGCAAAAGGGCCGCCCGAGGGCCGCCCTTCCACGATATCAATCTCGCGTTCGCGCTTATTCTGCGAATGCGGATGTGATGTGATCTTTTTCCAGCTGTGTTTTGATGTCGCCGGACAGGTTTTCCACGCCGTCGGACACAACGGCCATGACGGCCAGGCCCAGGCCCACGAGGGCAGCGGTCAGAACAACCCAGTCAACAGTAACGGCGCCGGATTCGTTTGCGATGAAGTTCTTGATCATTTTGATAGTCCTTTGGATTTGCTCGTTTGGTTTTTCAAAGCTGTCCCGCTTCGATAAGGTATGTTTGACGGTCAACCGTGGCGGGAATAGGGCACATTCTTGGTTAATGTGAGAAATTTACGATTTATCAATTGTGCCGCCAAAACGAAAAAGGCCGCCCCGAGGGGCGACCTTTCGCGGCATCACTTTCGCGTTCGAAATTATTCTGCGAATGTGGATGTGATGTGATCTTTTTCCAGCTGTGTTTTGATGTCGGTGGACAGGTTCTCGACGCCGTCGGATACAACGGCCATCACGGCCAGGCCCAGACCCACGAGGGCAGCGGTCAGAACAACCCAGTCAACAGTGACGGCGCCGGATTCGTTTGCGAAGAAAGACTTGATCATTGTGTTAGTCCTTTGGATTTGCTCGTTGAGTTTTCGGGGCTGTTCATCGCTCCGATACATATGGTTTGGCAGGGGGCTGTGGCAGAAATCGGGCGTGTTCTTGGTTAATTTAAGAAAAACGACCGGTTTTCATTTTACATCGCCTGACCCCCAAACGAAAAACGCCGCCCCGGGGGGCGGCGTTCGAAACTTCAAAGTCGGATCGACTTATTCTGGGCAGTCGGCAGGTGTGCTGGAGCTCAGGGTGGCGAAGGAGTTGCCGATGGTCTGACCACACAGCTGACGCTCGATGTCAGTGGACAGGTTCTCGACGCCGTCGGACACAACAGCCATCACGGCCAGGCCCAGACCCACGAGGGCAGCGGTCAGAACAACCCAGTCAACAGTGACGGCGCCGGATTCGTTTGCGAAGAAAGATTTGATCATGTTCTCGTTCCTTGAGTAGGTTTTTGTGGTTTCGGTGCTGTCCCGCTCCGATGACACCCTTATTAACCGCAATCGGGGCCGAAATAGGGCACGTTTGAGGAGAATTCGGGAAGGGGGGATCTATGACGCTTATGGGCAAAATGTATCAAGATCGCGCGATCAACGGCGTTTATATAGTGGGGGTGGCCTCACCCTCGCGCTGATTTTGACGTTTGACGGGTCGAATGTGTCCGAAATGTGGCCCGAATTATCCCAAATCGACACAATACGCCTGAAATTTGCTCTATTCCCCGGGCAGTCTGCGCCAACACTATCATAATGTCGGAGCGTTCCATGACCCGTTTCCTTTTGTCCTGCCTCCTGGCCCTTGGCGTCGGCACCGCCATTCCGTTGGCGGCACAACAGACCAACGGCGATTTTACGTTCAAACGGGTCAAGCCGCCCGCGCCGGGCACCACGCGCCGAATCAACATCCAGATCGCGCCGCAGATCACTGCCCCCGCGGCCACCCCGGCCCCCAAGGCAGCACCTGAACGCGCGGCGGCCCCTGCGGATCAACAGGATTGGTTCTGGGATGTGGTGAACCCCGCGCTGGAGCCGCCCGAGAACGGGCGCTTCCTGCAAGCCGCCGCATTGGCCAAGGCCGCGCCCGCCGCGTCGGGCATCACGGCCCCCAGCCTGCAAATCATGCGCGACATCGCACAGGCCCATGGGCCAGCGCTGTTGCTCAATTCCGTGTCCAGCGGCATCTCTCCGGCCCTGGCCCTGTCGGTCATCGCGGTGGAAAGCAGCGGGCGCGCGGACGTGACGAGTCCCGCAGGGGCGCAAGGATTGATGCAGTTGATCCCCGCCACGGCCGCCCGCTTTGACGTGACGGACCCCTTTGACCCGGCCCAGAACATCAAGGGCGGCATGACCTATCTGGGATGGCTGATGGAGGAGTTCTACGGCGACCCCCTGCTGGCCCTTGCGGGCTACAACGCGGGCGAGGGGGCCGTGCGCCGCCACGGGGGCGTGCCACCCTTTGCCGAAACCCGCGCCTATGTGCCCAAGGTTCTGGCCGCATGGCAGGTCGCCCGCCTGCTGTGCGTCACCCCGCCCGAGCTGCCTTCGGACGGCTGTGTGTTCGCAACGCCAAACTGACGTTACTTGTTGACCCCTGGGAATTCACCTTGCCCGCAGGTCTGGGTGTCAATACAGCCCACATCGACACCCTGCACTTGGGCGATGTAGGTCTGCATCTCGAATTCAGCGATCTCCCGGTCCGTCAAGTCAGTCCTGTCCTGATAATTGGCCAGCTTTTCCCAGGTTTCCTGAGGTTCTTGGCCGCGCGCTTTCTGGTTGATGTCTTGCATTTCGCTGGTGCTGGTGGCGGCTTCGAGTGCCTTCATGATGGCACCCCAGCTGTCGCCTTCGTAGGGGATCGCATCCACTTCGACATAGTCTGGCCCAAAAGCGGCTTTGATTATCCCGTCCTTCTTCATTTCGGCGCTGATGTCGTTTGACAGGTTGGACACACCCGACGAAACAACGCCCATCGTCGCCAGTCCAAGGCCGACCAGGGCCGCCGTCAAAACCACCCAGTCCACGGTGACCGCGCCGGTGTCATCTTTTATGAAGGTATGGGTCATCTCGTGCCTCTTGTTCATGTTCCGGCAAAGGTATCACTCGTAAGTGCGGCAAGAGTATGGCCCGCCCCGGTTCTATTTGGGACGGGCCACTGACCTGTATGGACCTAACCGACGATGGTCGCCTCGGTCAGGCTGCGCAGCTCTTCTTCGGTGACGCCATCGGCCAGTTCCACCAGCTTCAGCCCACCTTCGACCACGTCCAGCACGCCCAGATTCGTGATGATCCGGTCCACCACGCCCTTGCCCGTCAGGGGCAGGGTGCACGCCTTCAACACCTTGGACTGTCCATGCTTGTTGGCGTGATCCATGACCACGACCACACGGCCCACGCCCGCGACCAGATCCATGGCCCCGCCCATGCCTTTGACCAGCTTGCCCGGGATCATCCAGTTGGCCAGGTCGCCGTTCTCGGCCACCTCCATAGCACCCAGGATCGCCATGGCGATCTTGCCGCCCCGGATCATGCCAAAGGACTGCGCACTGTCAAAATAGGCGGTCTGGGGCAGTTCCGTAATTGTCTGCTTGCCCGCGTTGATCAGGTCGGCGTCAATGTTGTCCTCGGTCGGGAAAGGGCCCATGCCCAGCATCCCGTTTTCCGATTGCAACGTCACCTCGACCCCCTCGGGGATGTGGTTGGACACCAGCGTCGGGATGCCGATGCCCAGGTTCACATAGGTGCCGTCTTCCAACTCCTGTGCCGCGCGGGCGGCCATTTGATCTCTGTCCCACATGGCCTTAACCCTTACTGACTGTGCGTTGTTCGATGCGCTTTTCGTGATCGCCCTGAATGATCCGGTGCACGTAGATGCCGGGCAGGTGGATCGCGTCGGGGTCCAGCGTCCCCGTGGGGACAATCTCTTCGACCTCCAGCACGCAGACCTTGCCACACATGGCGGCGGGCGGGTTGAAGTTGCGCGCGGTCTTGCGGAAAATCGCGTTGCCCGTGGCGTCGGCCTTCCAGGCCTTCACGATCGACAGATCGGCAAAGATGCCGTTTTCCATGATATAGGTTTCCATGGCGCCATCGGGGCCGGTGGGGAAATCCTTGTGATCCTTGCCCTCGGCAATCACTGTGCCCACGCCGGTCTTGGTGTAAAAGCCCGGGATGCCGCAGCCGCCCGCGCGCATCCGTTCGGCGAGCGTTCCTTGGGGGTTGAACTCCAACTCCAGCTCACCGGACAGATACTGGCGCATGAATTCCGCGTTCTCGCCCACATACGAACTGATCATCTTTTTGACCTGCCGGGTCTGCAACAGGATCCCGATGCCGAAATCGTCCACGCCTGCGTTGTTGGATGCAAAGGTCAGATCCTTGGTCCCGGCCTCTTTGATCGCGGCCAACAGCAATTCGGGGATGCCGCACAGGCCAAAGCCCCCGGCGGCGATGAACATGCCGTCGTGCAAAAGCCCGTCCAGAGCCTCCGCGGCGCTGCCATACACTTTCTTCATGTGTGGAATTCCTCTGTTTGGTTGGCGCCAAAATGACGCAGCGGAACCGGAGTGTCAACGAAATGCCGCGCCGCAGCAGGGCGGCGCAGCATCCAATGGTTCGCGCGCCTTACGCCGCGTTATAGGCCGCCGCCGCCCCCGACAGGCCACTTTCCATGAAGGGCGCGAAATCCTGCGTCAAAAACCGGCGGATAAAGGGGCGCACCAGAAACACCCGGGGTGCAACCGCGTAGGTCCAGGTCACTTCGGTGCGATCCGGTCCGAGGGGGACATAAGTAAAGGTGCCCCGGATGTGGCTGATGACCCGCTGCTGGGGCGCAGTGAACCCCCAGACCTGATAGCTGAACGCCTCGGCGTCGTTGCGCAGCACCCGTTCAATCACGCTGTACCCGCCGTCCAGATGCACCCGGCGCACCGCACCGACCTGTGGAAAGGCACCCGCGACGGGTTCCAGCCGCGTGATTGCGGGGATCGCCGGGGTGGGTTGGACAAAGGCCAGAACGCCGGTCTCGGGGGCTTGCAGGCGCGCAATCACCTGCGCGCGCGGCCCGTTGAACACGGCAGAGGTGACGTTGGACAGATAGCCCGCATCGTCGCGCAGGGCAGGCGGCGCGCCTTCGGGCACGTCTAGGGCAAAGGCACGGGCGGACAGCAGTGGCAGGGCGGCGATCCCGGACAGGATCAGGGTGCGACGGGTCAGCATGGGTGGGTTCCTTTTAGTACGATATTCGCATTAAATATTGCGACAATCGTACTATTCAAGACGGCTTGTGCGTTTTTCCCACGCCTGCCACACAAGGCCATGGCGGATGCAAACGATCAGACCCACGACCTTTTGCTGGCGGTGGGCACCCTTTTGCGGGAATTCCACGTCAATGAACGGGCTTTCCCGATTGCCGAGGGGCGGATCGACTACAGCCCCCATGTGTTTCAGACCCTGAACTTTCTGGCCGCCCACCCCGGGGCGCGGGCCTCTGACCTGTCCGACGCCTTTGCCCTGCAACCCACCACCGTGTCGTCCCTGATCGCGCGTCTGGAACGGCAAGGGCTGGTGGCGCGCCAGCCCCATGCCCGGGACAAGCGCGCCAAGGCCCTGCACCTGACGCCCGAGGGGCAAGACGTCGTCGCCGCGATTCTGCGTCAGGATTTGCGGAACATGGATCTGATGCTGTCCGCCCTGACCGAGGCAGAGCGCGCGGATTTCGTCGCCATGATGAAACGCGTCGCGGCCCGGGTGGCCGAGGCTGCGCGCGGCGGTCCGGCCCCCGATCCGACGCGGCGTTTGGATTAGGCGTGTGGGGGCGCGCCGGGACGCGAAGACTGCCGACCTGCTGCAGACCATGCACGGGTTTTGCGCGACCCGTGCGGGATCGTGCACGAGTCAGGCAAGGTCGGCGCGGTGTCAGAGCGGTGTCAGAGGTGTGTTAACCCTTCGCTCATCTCTGTTAAGATTGCGCTGCAATACGCGTCGAACCGCGGGCTGGGCTGGCGGTCGCGGAACCGTTCGTCAAAGGGGTCTGGAACGCTGATCTCGCTGCCCGTCAGTTGTTCCAGCACCGCGTGTCCGCAGAACGGCACATAGACCTCGGAATAGCCGCCCTCATGGGACAAGACGAGGCGACCCTCGCAAAATTCTTGTGCAAATTCCTGCACTTGCGCGGTCATGGCCCGGAACGTCGCGGCGCGCGCCATCATTCGGCCAAGGGGGTCGATCATGGCCGGGTCAAACCCGCAGGCCACGATCACGATGTCCGGCTTGAAGGCGGCCATCTGGGGCAGGACAAGGCGCTTCATCGCCTCCAGGTAAGTGTTATGCCCGCCCCCGGGCGGTAACGGAATGTTAAGGTTTGCGCCACGCCCGCGCCCCTCGCCCCGATCTTCGTAAGCCCCTGTATCGCTTGGATAATTCCGCTCCTGATGGATCGAAATCGTCAGGACTTCGGGCCGGTCGTAAAAAATGGCCTCGGTCCCGTTGCCGTGGTGCACATCCCAATCCAGCACCACCACCCGCTCGCACCGTTGTTCGGCCAAGGCGGCCTCGACCGCAATGGCGATGTTGGCTAACAGACAGAAACCATTGGGAAAATTCGGCAGGCAGTGGTGCCCGGGCGGGCGGGACAGGGCATAGGCCTGGGTCATGTCGCCCGCCAGAACCGCGCGCACCGCCGCCGTGGTCAGACCCGCAGAAAGTGCAGCAATATCAAAGCCATCGGGGCCAAAAGGGGTGCGCAGGCCCAACTCTCCGCCGCCCTTGGCGGACATCTCGCGGAATTCGGTCAGATAGGCGGCGGGGTGCACGCGGCGCAGCTCTGCCTCCGTGGCTGCCACCCCCTTGGGCCAGACCATCTGATCCGCTAACCCACTGACACGCAACAGATTTACAAGGCGGCGCTTGGTCTCGGGGTTCTCGGGCAGACCCCCCAACATGGGTTGCACAAAGCCCCCCACCGGCAACATCCCGGCGTAATTCCCGCCCGAATGCCACATGCACCGCTCGTCATGGAAGAACCCAACCGTCATCGCCCTCTCCTTCGAGACGATGCTAGGGCAGGTCTACATCTTTGTCACGGCGCGCAACGCATCCCACCGCGCGTCATTGGCGCAGGTGTCCGGCGTACCGCCCGTGTTCAGCGCGCGGGCACAACCGCCTGGATCGCTGCAGCCGCGACACCGGGTGACAAGGTCCGCATGATCCGCGTCCGAAACAAGGCCCCGGGCGCGCAGCTCGTCCAGGTCAAACCCCTGCGCTTTGGACATTCGTTGGATCAGGGTGAGGTGTTTCACTATATCATTCATGGGTGTTTTCTATCACCCTGAAAGCACCGAACCTTGATCTAAATCAAAGACTTGCTGCGACGCGGCGCACTGTGGCGATGCGATCCGCATTGGCCGGGTGGGTGCCCAGAAAGCGGTCGCCCGGATCCGGGATGCGGGTGAAGAAAGCCGCCCCGCGCACGGGATCGAACCCGGCCTCATGGGCGAGGATGGTGCCGATGGCATCCGCCTCCAACTCGTGTGTCTTGGAGTAGCTGCGGGCGCCCACGGCGGCACCTGCGCGCCCGAACTCTTCGATCGTGGCGGCGTCGGCACCTGCCGCCGCGGCCACCAACGCGCCCAGTATGGCACCGGTGCGCGCGGACTCAACCTGCCGTGGGATGTGCCCTGCGATGTGGTGCGCGGCCTCGTGCCCGATGACAAAGGCGATCTCGTCGATGTTGCGCGCATCGGCAATCAGCGCCTGCGTGAAGGTCAAGACGGGACGCCCCGTGCGGTCCAATGACTGGAAAGCGTTAGGCGGAGCATTGCGATCAGGGTCCACTACGATATTGAAATCGCAGTTAATTCCACGGGTTTCAGCCCGGCAGAACGCCTCGGTCAGCGGTTCCATTCGGGCCACGGCCGTGGTGAAGTTGCGCGCGGCCTGCGCCCCGCTGAGTGACGGTGCAGCCGGTTGGCTGACCACCGGCGGGGCCTCGACCGTGGGCGTACATGCGGCCAACAAAGCCACCAGAAAAAGAGCAATGGTGCGACCAAACATAGCGAACCCTTTCGTCACTGCGCCCTATATCTAGGATATCGGAGGATGAAATGCCAAACCAAACACGTGTTCTTTACAACGGCGAATGTCCAATTTGTTCCCGCGAAATCGCGCATTATCAGCGCTATGCCGAAGGGGCGGCCCTTGATCTACGGTTCGAGGATTTGACCTCCACTGATTTGGCGGCTTGGGGCGTCGACGCAGACACCGCCGCGCGGCGTATCCATGTCATCAAGGACGGTCAGATGTATGTGGGCCTGCCTGCGTTCGTTGTCCTGTGGGCCGAAATGCCCAAGTTTGCATGGCTCGCGCGGATTGTGGGTCTGCCCGGGGTGCGTCACGTGGGTGCGGTGGTCTACGACCGTGTGCTGGTCCCGATCCTTTACGCCATGCACAAAAGGCGCATTGCGAAGGGCGGCTAGGGCAGGCAGGCTGCCCCGATGAAAGTGATCGAAGACGTTATCCGGGATCGTGGGTCCAGATACGCGGTGTCGGGCGGTCCCGCCTACAGTGCAGAGGACGCGAAGGCCTTGGTCAAATCCCTGTGCCGCAACAAGAAATTTGCCAAAGCGACGCACCACACGTGGGGTCTGTTGACTGCAGACGGACCGATCAAGAACGACGACGGCGAGGCGGGCGCAGGCATGGTCATAGTGCGCATGTTGGAACGCGAACAGGTCTTTGACACGGTCGTGGTCGTGACCCGGTGGTACGGCGGCAAACATCTGGGCGGCGACAGGTTCAGACACGTGGCCGAGGCGGTGCGCGTGTGGTTGGCAGCGGCCCGCTGAGAGTGCGGGCTAGATGCGGCCCCACAAATCATACTCGCTGGCCTCGTCCACCTCGACGCTGACGATGTCGCCGGGGCTAAACCCTTCGAAACCCTCATCAATAAACAGGTTTCCGTCGATCTCGGGCGCGTCGGCCTTGGTGCGGCAGGTGGCCCCTTCGGCGTCTACCTCATCCACGATCACATCGATCCGGGTGCCGACCTTGGCCTCCAGCTTGGCGGCCGAGATCGCTTGGGCCTTTTCCATGAACCGCGCAAAGCGGTCCTGCTTGACGTCCTCGGGCACATGATTGTCCAGAGCATTTGACCGTGCGCCGTCGACATTTTCGTATTGAAAACAACCCACCCGATCCAGTTGCGCCTCGTCCAGCCAATCCAGCAGGGTTTGGAATTCGGCCTCGGTCTCACCGGGGTAGCCCACGATAAAGGTCGAGCGCAGGGTGATATCGGGACAGATGTCGCGCCATTCTGCGATCCGGTCGAGGGTTCGTTCAGCCGCCGCAGGGCGCGCCATGCGCCGCAGGGTGTCGGGATGGGCGTGTTGGAACGGAATGTCCAAGTAGGGCAACAGGTTCCCCTCCGCCATCAGGGGCACGAGGTCTTTCACAAACGGGTAAGGATAGACGTAGTGCAGCCGAACCCAGGCCCCCAACGACCCAAGGTCGCGCGCCAGGTCCACGATGGGATGTTTCGAAGATCTGTCTTTGATATCAGTGCCATAGGCCGATGTATCTTGGGAGATGACCAGCAGTTCGCGCACACCGGCGTCCACCAGCCGTTCCGCTTCTCGCAGGACGGCCCCATGGGGGCGGGACATCAGTTTGCCGCGCATGTCGGGGATGATGCAGAATTTGCACTTGTGGTTACAGCCTTCGGAGATCTTGAGGTAGCTGTAGTGCCGTGGCGTCAGGGTGACGCCGGATGCGGGCAGCAGATCGATCTTGGGATCAGGGGACGGGGGCACGGCGGCGTGCACGGCGTCCAGCACTTGTTCGTATTGGTGGGGCCCGGTCACGGCCAGCACCTTGGGGTGTGCGCCGGTGATATACTCAGGCTCCGCCCCCAGACAGCCCGTGACGATGACTTTGCCATTGGCCTCGATCGCCTCGCCAATCGCCTCCAGGCTTTCGGCCTTGGCGCTGTCCAGAAACCCGCAGGTGTTGACGATGACCGCCTCTGCCCCCTCGTATTGCGGGGAAATCGCGTAGCCCTCGGCGCGCAAGCGGGTCAAAATCCGTTCCGAGTCCACCAGTGCCTTTGGGCAACCAAGGGACACCATGCCGATGGTCGGCTGACCCGGGCGCGCATCGCTTGGCAGCACCGCACGGGGGGCGAGGTCAGGGCGAAGTTCGGGTGGATTTTGGGACATGGGACACCTTTGCGCGGTTTGGGGCCGTGTAGCACCGAGGGGCGGAGAAGGCTAGGCGAGCGTTCGGGCGGCGCACAAACGAAAAGGGCGCCCAAGAGCGCCCTTTCCATTCCGCGTTTCTGCGGTCGGCTGTCAGGCCAGCAACCGACGGGCGATGACCTGTGCCTGGATCTCACCGGCCCCCTCAAAGATATTCAGGATGCGTGCATCGCACAGAACGCGGCTGATCTTGTATTCCAGGGCAAATCCGTTGCCACCGTGGATCTGCAGCCCGTTGTCGGCGGCGGCCCAGGCAACACGGGCACCAAGTAGCTTGGCCATGCCCGCCTCCAGGTCGCAGCGGCGGCCTTCGTCCTTTTCGTTGGCCGAGAAGTAGGTCAGCTGACGCGCCACCATGATTTCCACAGCCATCATGGCGAGTTTGCCGGACACGCGGGGGAAGTCGATCAGGGACTTGCCGAACTGCTTGCGGTCGATGGCATATTGCATAGAGATATCCAGCGCGTTCTGCGCCACACCAATGGCGCGGGCGGCGGTCTGGATACGTGCAGATTCAAAGGTTTCCATCAGCTGTTTGAAGCCCTTGCCTTCTTCCATGCCCAGTAGGTTCTCGCCTTTGACGTGGAAGTTATCGAAGCCCAGCTCATATTCCTTCATGCCACGGTAACCCAGAACCTCAATCTCGCCGCCGGTCATGCCCTCGGTGGGGAAGGGATTCTCGTCAGTCCCCGGGGTCTTTTCCGCAAGGAACATCGACAGGCCGCGGTGATCCTCGGTGTCGGGCTTGGACCGGGCCAGCACCGTCATCACGTGGGTGCGCGCGGCATGGGTGATCCAGGTTTTGTTGCCGGTGATCTTCCAATCGCCGTTTTCATCCTGCACCGCGCGGGTGCGCAGGGAGCCCAAGTCGGACCCGGTGTTCGGCTCGGTAAAGACAGCCGTGGGTAGGATCTCGCCAGAGGCCAGGCCTGGCAGCCACTTGGCTTTCTGCTCGTCCGTACCGCCACAGATGATCAGTTCCGCCGCGATTTCGGAGCGCGTCCCAAGGGACCCCACACCGATGTAGCCGCGCGACAATTCCTCGGACACGACACACATGGACGCCTTGGACATGCCCAGCCCGCCGTGTTCTTCGGGGATGGTCAGGCCAAAGACACCCATCTCCGCCAGTTCCTCGATGATCTCCATCGGGATCAGCTCATCCTTCAGGTGCCAGTCGTGGGCCACCGGGTCGATACGCTCTTTGGAGTAGCGGAAGAACTGCTCGCGGATCATCTCCAGCTCTTCATCAAGGCCAGAGGTGCCGAACATCGCTTCGGCCTGCTGGTCCTGCATCAACGCGACCAGTCGGGTGCGGGCGGCTTGGGTGTTGCCGGTCTGGGTCAGGGTCTGGACGGCCGTAGTCATAAGAACCGCCTGATCCGCCTGCGAAAGCCCCATGTCTTGGGGGCGCAGGATTTCTCCTTGGTTCATGGGGATGCCACCGTACATCTGCCACAGGTATTCACCAAAGGCGATCTGGTGGATGAGTTGTTCCATTTCCCCGAAAGTGCCATTGGCGGCGGCCGCTTCGGCCCACTTTTGCATCTGGCGCAGGGCCTCGGTGTAGGTGGCCAACCACGCCAGCCCGTGGGCGGCGGTCTGATTGGCCTCGACCAGCGCACCGGACACACGGCCCCCATCGGACACGGTTTCGCCCACGGCCTGTTTGGCCCGGGCCAAAAGCTCTTCGGCGGCGGGCACAGCATCTGCGGTCAGGGCCAAGAGGTCCGGCAATACAATCTGGTCTTGGGTCGTTACGTCACGGGGCATTTTCACAACTCCTACATCAATCGAGTCCCGGTTTAAGCGATTGTGCAAGTGCAGCGCAACATTATTCTGCACATGCGGCATTTTCAGTACAAATCGTGCGCGGCCAACTTGACGGCACGATTTTAGGGCCTAGCGGGCGCCTGCATTGCCGGGTAAGGCGCGCCCCATGGACTATATTACCACACATGCCCTGATCTTGGCGACACTGGTCGCCTTTACCGCCGGATTGATCAAAGGGGTGGTGGGCTTTGCCCTGCCGTTGATCATGGTGTCGGGGCTGTCGTCGTTCCTGCCGCCTCCGATCGCCATTGCGGGGATGCTGTTTGCGGTGATTGTCACCAACACCTGGCAAACATTCCGGCTGGGGTGGGCGCCCGCCTGGGCGGCGGTGCAGGAATTCTGGCGGTATCTGTTGATCGTCTGTGTGGCGATTGTGATCTTTGCCCAGCTTGTGACCCGGATCGAACCGCAGGTCTTTTATCTGATCCTGGGCATCCCGGTGGTGATCATATCCCTGATCCAACTGACGGGTGTGACCTTCCACATCCCGCCGCGACACAGGGGCTGGTCGGAATGGGTCGTGGGCCTGTTGTCGGGCATCATGGGCGGTTTTGCGGGCACATGGGGGCCAACGACGGTGCTGTACCTGCTGGCGATCGACACGGAAAGATCCAAGTTTGTGACAGTCCAAGGGGTGATCTACGGGGTCGGGTCCTTTGCCCTGTTCGCAGCGTACCTGAAATCGGGGGTGCTGAATGGGCAGACGTGGCAGCTGTCGGCCCTGTTGCTGGTGCCTGCGCTGGCGGGGCTGGTGATCGGGTTTCAGGTGCAGGACCGCATCTCGGCGGCGGTGTTCAAGCGGGCCACGTTGGTGGTGTTGCTGGTGGCGGGGCTGAACCTGATCCGCAAGGCCTATGTCGGCTAGCTAGGCCTTGGCCCGCAGCTGAGCGGCATCGGCCCAGAGGGGCCAAAGAGCGGCGGACCAATCCGCGGCGCTGGTGGCCCGGTACAAAGTGATCGTGGGATAAAGCGGCGTTGTGGCCCCGTCTGTGCCCCATCGCCAATCGCAATTGACCGGCAGGATCAACCAACACTGCACCCCAAGGGCTCCGGCCAGATGCGCCGTCGTGTTGTCGATGGTGATGACCATATCAAGGGTCTGGATAAACCCCGCCAGCGCCGAGATGTCCCTGCGGGTGTCCAGGGGCGGCGCGTGCAGTGGGGCGTTCAGCAGCTTGGAGGCCACCCCGAGGTCGCCCGCATCGTACTGCAGGTTGTGAAACCGCAGGTGGGGGTGGGTAGATAGGGGCGACAGCAGTTCGAGCGGGACGGACCTTTGCCGCCCCCGGTCCCCGGCGGTAGAAAACCACGACAGGCCGATGTTAAGGGCGCTTGGGTCCAGGGGCACGGCCTTGGGGGCGGTCAGGCATCGCGGGTCCATGGTGCCAAGGTGCGCCCATGCCGACAACATGGAGGTTTGGTAGTCAAAGGTCGCGCCCGCCACGGCGGGCCAAACCGGCTCGGTCTGGGGGGCAAAGGTCATCTGCCTGCGCGAAGGTTGCAGCAGGGCATGCAGGCGCGGGTCGCATTCCACCGTGATCTGTGCGCCGAGAGCGGCCAGCGCGTCCAGCGCGCGGGCCTGCATGATCTGGTCCCCAAGTCCTTGTTCTGCCCAGACCAGAAGGCGCTTGCCCCGCAGGTCCTGACCCTGCCAGCGCGGCTGGGGATGGGGGCGCAGGTGACGGCGCAGATCCGGGATCTGGGCGCGTCCGGCGTCATAAATAGGCAGGCCCCGGGCGAAGTCGCCCGCACGCAGCAGTGCCAGCCCAAGGGCGTGGCGCGCCGCGGGGCAGGTGGGGTCGGCGTCATGGGCGGCCCGGGCCAGCTGTGCCTGTTCCGTCCAAAGGCCTGCGTCGCGCAGGTGTTGCGATTGGCGTACCAGCAGTTCTGCTTGGGACCGACCCGGGGCCGCACGTGGTGCAACCCGAGACAGGGCGGCAAGGGCGCGATCTGGCGCAGTCATCGGTCAGGACATCGGCTGGGCGGCGAAACAGGTGCGGTTCACCGCCTCGCTACTGCCTGCGGGACCGACGGTGAAGGTCTCGGACCAAACGGTTTCGCCCGCGACTTCCAGACTGCGGGTCCAAGGGCCTTGCACCTTTTCGTAGTCAAACTCGAAGATCCAGTTGGAGCCGCTGATCGCACCGGGCCGGATCGGGATGATCTGTTCTTGCCGGGTCACGGCCTGCGCCCCGAGGGGCGGATGGGTGAGGACAAGTGTACCGGTGGTGGGCGCCGTATCGGGCGGCACGCGCCAAATGACCCCAAAGCCCAAAAGGTCCTCGGCGGGCACGTAATCCGTCACCAGATCAAAGGGTTGTACGCCCTCGGTCCCTTGTCGAACCCAACCAAGCTCCGTCCCCGGCGCGGGGATCTTTTGGCCATCGACGGGCGCGGGGCAGTAGATGCCCCGGGACAGCACCTCGAACGCGGGGGCGGGGCTGGCGGCAAGGCAGGCGAGGAGGACGAATGTGCGCATGGCGCCAAGGTAACGAGGTTTGACCAAAAGGAAAGGCGAGGCTGACGCCCCGCCTTACGACATGTTTCGTTTGGTGCCCCTTGAAGGCGGCAGAGCGCTTTAGCCGATGGCGCAGGCTTTGACGTCGTCGTCGATGTAGGGGACGTATTGCGCAAAGTTGTCTGAGAACATCTGCACCAGTTTGGCGGCCTGGGCATCGTAGGCCGCCTCGTCCGACCACGTGCGACGGGGGTCCAGCAGGACTTCGGCCACGCCGGTGCATTTCACAGGAACCTCAAACCCGAAGTTGGGGTCGCGACGGAACTCGCCCTGTTCCAATGTGCCGTTCAGCGCGCTGGTCAGCAAGGCGCGGGTTGCACGGATCGGCATGCGCGAACCGGTCCCATAAGCACCGCCCGTCCAGCCGGTGTTGACCAGCCAGCAGGTGGATCCGTTTTGTGCGATCTTGTCACGCAGCAGGTTGCCGTAGACCTCCGGCCGGCGGGGCATGAAGGGCGCCCCGAAGCAGGTGGAAAAGGTGGGCTCAGGCTCCGTCACGCCGCGCTCTGTGCCCGCAACCTTGGACGTGAAGCCCGACAGGAAGTGGTACATGGCCTGCGCGGGGGTCAGCCGCGCGATGGGGGGCAGAACCCCGAAGGCGTCGCAGGTCAGCATGATGATGTTCTTGGGATGGCCACCCAGTGCCGTGGACGACGCGTTGGAAATATAATCCAGCGGGTAGGCGCAGCGCATGTTGGCGGTCAGGCTGTCGTCGTCAAAATCCAGCTCGAAGGTGTCGGGATCAAACACCATGTTTTCCACAACGGTGCCGAATTGCGACATGGTATCGTAGATCTCGGGCTCCGCCTCGCGGCGCAAGTTGATCGTCTTGGCGTAGCAGCCACCCTCGAAGTTGAAGATGCCGCGACCCGACCAGCCGTGTTCGTCATCGCCGATCAGGGTGCGGCCCGGGTCCGCAGACAGCGTGGTCTTGCCCGTGCCAGACAGGCCAAAGAACACGGCGGCGTCGACGGGATTGTCGATGGCGTGGTTGGCGCTGCAATGCATGGGCATAATGCCTTTTTCAGGCAGCAGATAGTTCAGCAGGGTAAAGATGGATTTCTTGTTCTCGCCTGCGTATTCCGTGCCGCCGATCAAAATCAGCTTCTTGTCGAAATTCATGGCGATGACCGTGTCACTGCGGCAATCATGCTTGGCCGGATCAGCCTTGAAGCTGGGGCAGTTGATGACGGTGAATTCCGGGGTGAATGTGTCCAATTCTTCCGCTTCGGGGCGGCGCAATAGGTGGCGAATGAACAGGTTGTGCCACGCCAGTTCGGTCACCATCCGCACGTCCAGCCGGTGCGCAGGGTCCGCGCCGCCAAACAGGTCCTGCACGAAGTAATCGCGGCCCTTCATATGCTCCAACATATCGGCATAGAGCGCGTCAAACCCGGCCTCGGACATGGCGGCGTTGTTGTCCCACCAGATGGTGTCCTTCACGCTGTCGGTCTTGACGACGTGCTTGTCCTTAGGGCTGCGGCCCGTGAACTTGCCCGTCGTGGTCAGAAACGCGCCGCCTTTGCCCAGCGTGCCTTCCTTGCGCTCAATCGCCTGTTGGATGATCGCGGGTTCCAGCAAGTTGTAATAGACCGAACCTAGTCCTGTGATGCCTTGTGTTTCCAGGGTCTGCGACGGGTTTACGCGTCCACGCATGACGGATTGGGTCATCGGTCTCTCCTTGGGCTGCTTGTTAGCCCGTGTGTCTTTACGACAAGTTAAAGCGACAAGACCCCGCGTGGGGCCCTGTCCACTGCCTATAACATGGCCGATTTTGTGAAGGATAGGACGAAGGCGCGCAGTTAGCGCAACCAGTCTGACGCTAACAGCAGGGTTTTTACCGAGCATTAACACCAAAGGTGGTGTGCTGAGTGGTGATCGGGCCTCTGATTCGCTTTTTTGTTGATTCTCGGGGCTGAAAACGGGACACTGTGAAAAAAATAAGGCAAATCGGGCAACATAAGGAAATCAAACATGTCGAGGATCGCGCTGGTCGACGACGACAGGAATATCCTGACGTCAGTATCCATGACTCTTGAGGCAGAGGGTTTTGAGGTAGAAACGTATAACGATGGGCAATCCGCCCTGGAGGCTTTTGGACGTCAAATGCCGGATTTGGGTGTTTTTGACATCAAGATGCCTCGCATGGATGGAATGGACTTGCTGCAACGCTTGCGCCAGAAATCCAGTGTTCCGGTCATCTTTCTGACGTCCAAAGACGACGAAATTGATGAGGTTTTGGGGCTGCGGATGGGAGCGGACGATTATGTGCGCAAGCCGTTTTCGCAGCGGCTTTTGGTTGAACGCATCCGCGCCATCCTGCGCCGCCAAGAAGCCATTGCAAGTGATGAGACGGAAACCCCTGAAGAAACGCAGCAAATGATCCGTGGTGATCTGGCGATGGACCCGTTGCGTCACGCGGTGAAGTGGAAGGGCAAGGATGTAACGCTGACGGTCACTGAATTCCTGTTGCTTCAGGCGCTTGCCACGCGCCCAGGCTTCGTCAAATCGCGCGATCAGCTGATGGATGTGGCCTATGATGATCAGGTTTATGTGGACGACCGTACCATAGACAGCCACATCAAGCGCTTGCGTAAGAAAATGCGTACCGCTGATAATGAGTTTTCCGCCATCGAGACGCTTTATGGCATCGGCTACCGTTATAACGAAGAATGACAGCAACCCCTGACATGGATCTGGCACCCCAATCGGGCCGGGCGCGTCGCCGCGATAGCGAAGTCGTGTTGGGCGAAGATTGGGATCGGCCAGCGGGTTCCCTAGAGGAAGAGCTTGCGTCTGCGCGCGAACGGCGGGGGATGATCTCCCTCAACCGCTCGCCGTTGGCGCGTAAGATCATCCTGTTCAACCTTCTGGCAATCTTGATCCTCGTGGCAGGGGTTCTGTTTTTGAACCCGTCGCGTGACAGTCTTGTCACCCAACGCGAACGCGGGTTGGTGGTCGAGGCGCAATTGGTGGCCGACGTGTTCGAGGCATCGTTGCCCGGCACAGCGCCAGTCACGTTGGTTGCCAGCGATGGCGTGGATGTCCCGGCGGTCTTGGAACGCATTGATTTGCCCGCTGGCGTGCAGGTGCATGTGTTCGACACAGGCGCTAATCTGCTGGCAGATGCCGTGGGCAACACGCAAGAAACCGGCCCGGTCTTTGGCCTGACGGAAGAGCGGCAACAAACCACCATTATTACAAATGCCCTTAACCGTGTGTGGGAGGCCGTGGCGCGCGTACTTGCGAGCGGCGATACCCCCACGACTGATATCCCAAACCTAACTGTCGCCTCCGCAATGGTCGAGGATATCACCCTCGGCGAAACCCTGATCCGGGGGCGATCGACGACCCAGGGGTTGTTTATACTGTCGTTACGCCCATCGAACAGAATGGCCGCATCCTAGGATCTATTGCCGTGACCACAGGCGCTGGAGAAATCGGAGCGCTGGTCCGATCCGAGCGAGAGCAGGTTTTGCAGATGTTCGTGATCGCCCTTTTGGTGTCGATCGTTTTGTCGTTGGTCTTGGCCTCGACAATCGCAAACCCGTTGGCTGATTTGGCTGCCGCAGCGGAGCTTGGGCGCGACAAAAACGCCCGTAAAATGAGCCCGAACCGCGTGCGCATACCAGACCTTACCGCGCGCCCGGACGAGATTGGCCGATTGTCTGGCGCACTTCGTGGCATGGTGTCCGCGCTCTATGACCGCATCGACAGCAACGAACAATTTGCAGCCGACGTAGCCCATGAAATAAAAACCCCCTCGCGTCGTTGCGATCTGCGGTGGGCACGTTGCGTGTGGCGAAAACGGACGATCAACGTACCACGTTACTGGACGTGATTGATCACGATGTCCGGCGATTGGACCGACTGGTTAGCGATATCTCCAACGCGTCGCGCTTGGACAGTGAACTCGTCAAGGAAGAGGAAGAGCCGTTTGATCTAATCAAAATGCTCAATAACCTTTCCCTGTATCACTCCGAAGAGGCCCGCGCGAAGGACGTCGATTTCATCTCCGACCTGCCCAAGGACCCAACGATCATTCTCGGTCTAGAGGCGCGCTTGGCACAGGTTTTCGTGAACCTGATCACCAATGCTCTGTCTTTCTGTGAAGAAGGGGATGCTGTGCGCATTTGGGCTCGGCGGCGCGACAATCGTGTTTTGATCGTTGTCGAGGATACCGGGCCGGGCATTCCCGAAACCGCGCTGACCAAAGTCTTTAACCGTTTTTATTCCGAACGGCCCGAGAAGCAGTTCGGCAACCATTCCGGTCTTGGCTTGGCGATTTCAAAACAGATCGTTGAGGCGCACGGCGGCGTGATCTGGGCAGAAAACATCCGTCCGACAGATGCCGACCTGACATCTTCGCCCTTGGGTGCGCGCTTCGTGGTTGGCCTGCCAGTGTGATTACACCCGCTGCGCCCCTTAGCCTGCACGACATACCAGACAATTGCATGAATATCCGGCCCGATGGAGACTGGACAGTCCATGGCTCTGCGGTTGCTGTTTCGGGCAAGGGTGTTCTGTTGTTGGGGGCGAGTGGTGCTGGTAAATCGCGTACCGCCGCAAATATGCTCGCACTCGGTGCGCAACTGATCGCGGATGATATCTGTGTGCTGACGCCCGGTCCCGATGTCATTCACGTCTCTGCCCCCGCCCAACCGCCCCGGATCGAGCTTCGCGGTTTAGGTCTTGTTGAAACGCAGGTGTCACATCCCACGCCTTTGGATGCAGCCGTTCTGCTCGAAGCACGTCAGCCCGAACGGATGCCCGCCGAGTGTTCCATTAAGCTCCTAGAAAGGACAGTCCCACTACGTATCGTCGATTTACAGCCAGATTTGGGCGCCCGATTATTCGTATGGATGCGTGCAGGATGCCCTGGCTGGTAGCTGTGGCACCGGATGCCCTTGACCCGCGCTTCTTTTGACCTCACTTCTTGCCCATGACCGAATTGCCATCCAACTTGTCGCCCCCCGCGCACCGCGTTGTTTTCGTGGCCGGGCCTTCGGGTGCGGGCCGCAGTACCGCCATCGCGGCACTGGAAGATCTTGGCCACGAAGTCATAGATAACTTACCTCTGTCCTTACTGCCGCGCCTGCTGGGACCGGAGCCGTCGGAACGCCCCTTGGCCCTGTCCACGGATCCGCGCAACCGGGATTTCAGTGTAGACGCGCTGGTCGGGCTTATCCGGTCATTGCGTGCGCGGCCCGACGTAGATCTGTCGGTAATCTATCTGGATTGCGCCGACACGACTCTTGTGAACCGCTTTTCATCTACCCGCCGCCGCCATCCCGCCGCCCCGGACGACACGCCTGAAATCGGTATTGCGCGGGAACAAAGCCTGCTACCGCCGGTGCGCGACATTGCCGATATGGTGATTGATACCACCGAGATGAGCGTGCACGACTTGCGCGCCAAGGTAGATCAGGATTTCGCACCCGGTGCGGCGCATCTGCTGGCGCTGACGGTTCAAAGTTTCAGCTACAAACGTGGGCTGCCACATGGTTTGGATATGGCGTTTGATGTGCGTTTTCTGCGCAATCCATATTGGGATGCCACATTGCGCGAACTGGATGGACGGTCGCCCGAAGTGCAGGCCTATGTAGCCGAAGATCCCCGCTTTGACATCTTTTTTCGTCGGATTGAAGACCTTGTGCTCTCGTTGCTGCCAGCGTTTTTGGATGAGGGTAAATCGCATCTCTCCATTGGATTTGGGTGTACAGGCGGGCAGCATAGATCTGTTTCCGTGGCCGAGCGCCTAGGCGCGCGATTGAACCAAGCCGGCTGGACCACCGCCGTGCGCCACCGCGAGATGGAGCATCGCGGCACGCTCCGTAAACCCGAGGGACGCGCGTGATCGGTATCGTCATCGTGGCCCACGGGGGCCTGGCACGGGAATACCTGTCGGCCATAGAGCATGTAGTAGGCCAGCAAAGCGGGATGATCGCCATCGCGATTGATGCCGATTGCGATCGCGATGGCAAAGAGCGCGAGATTATTGCCGCAGCGGATCAGGTCGACACCGGGCAGGGTGTCGTCGTGGTGACGGATATGTTTGGCGGGTCGCCATCGAACCTGTCGTTGCCCGCATGCCGCGCTGACGATCGCGTGATCCTATACGGAGCAAACTTGCCAGCCCTCATCAAACTGGCCAAATCCCGCCGCAAACCCGTGGCCGAGGCAGTGAATGCCGCACGCGATGCAGGGCGGCGTTATATCAATACCTTCAGCGGACCGGAGACCCTCGTATGACCACTCAGGTTCTTGAAATCGTGAATCAAAAGGGTCTTCACGCGCGCGCCTCGGCAAAGTTCGTCGAGTGTGTGGAACAGTTTGACGCAAGTGCCGTGGTCCGAAAGGACGGTCTTGATGCTGCGGGTGACTCGATCATGGGGCTTTTGATGTTGGCAGCCTCCGTGGGAACCACTATTGAGGTTGAAACGTCCGGACCAGAGGCAACCGCCTTGGCAGAGGCGCTTGCCGCGTTGGTCGCCGACCGCTTTGGCGAGGACATGTGAGAGTTTGAGAGGCCAACTTGGTCGACAATACGGAACATCAGGGACATGTGACGCCGGGGCCGGGCCCCGACTATGTACCCTATGACAAGTCACGGCTTAGCTACGCGGGCACCTTCACCAACCCGTGGAAAGCCAACACAATCCGTGTGATGGAGTGGATGACGGGCAAAATTCGCCTGCTGCGTCTGATCCGCAAGTTTGAACGCCAAGGCGCGCCTTACGGCCACAGTTTCTTTACCCAAGCGCTGGACGTTATGGGGATCGACATCAATACCCCAGCGGATCAGTTGGCCAATATCCCGGCCTCTGGTCCCGCGATCATAGTCGCCAATCACCCCCACGGGCTGGTCGATGGTATGGTCTTGGCGGAACTGATTGGACGGGTGCGAACGGATTACAAAATTCTGACGCGCAGTCTTTTGACCGGCATCCCCGAGATCGAGGAATTCATGATCCCCGTGCCTTTCCCGCACGAGGAAAACGCCCTGAAAAAGAACCTGATCATGCGCAAGGATGCCATGGCGCATCTGGAAAAGGGCGGCGTGATCGCCCTTTTTGCATCAGGAGCCGTCGCGGCCTCGGAGACCTATTTTGGCCCGGCCGTAGAAAAGGAATGGAACCCGTTTACTGCGAAAATGATCCAGAAATCCGGTGCGGCTGTGGTGCCTGTGTTCTTTCCGGGCCAGAATTCGCGCTTGTACCAGATCGCCAATCTCGTGTCCGCCACCCTGAGGCAGGGGCTTTTGATCTACGAAGTTGTGCACGCGCTCAACAAACCGCAAAGCCCCGTTGTGCGCCCGATGATCGCGCGCGAGCAGATTGCGGAATGGGCTGACAACCCGCGCGGGTTCGTCGATTGGTTGCGGTCGAAAACGATCGACGGCTAGCGGGTCGGCACAGGCTCGGCACCCCTATAGTCATAGAAACCACGGTCAGTCTTGCGGCCCAGCCACCCGGCCTCGACATATTTGGTCAAAAGGGGACAGGGGCGGTACTTGGTATCCGCCAGCCCGTCGTGCAGCACGTTCATGATCGCCAGACAAGTATCTAGGCCGATAAAATCGGCCAGTTCCAGCGGGCCCATTGGGTGGTTCGCGCCCAGTTTCATCGACTCGTCGATGGATCGCACGTTTCCGACGCCCTCGTACAGGGTATAGACCGCTTCGTTGATCATGGGCATGAGGATGCGGTTCACGATGAAGGCCGGAAAATCCTCTGCGGTGGCGGCCGTCTTGCCGATCCGGTCCACAACGCCCTTGCAGGTGTTGAACGTCGCCTCGTCCGTGGCGATGCCGCGGATCAGCTCCACCAGTTGCATCACGGGGACAGGGTTCATGAAATGAAACCCCATGAACCGTTCGGGCCGATCCGTGCGGCTGGCCAGACGCGTGATCGAGATCGAAGACGTATTCGACGTCAGGATCGTATGCGGTTGCAGGTGGGGCAGCAGGTCTTCGAAGATCGCTTGTTTGACGGTTTCGCGTTCCGTCGCCGCCTCGATGATAAGATCCGTTTGGCCAAGGTCGGTCAGGGTCAGGGTCGTGTTGATCCGTTCCATGGCAGCTTGTTTCGCGGCGGCGGTGATTTTTTCGCGTGTGACCTGCCGGGTCAGGTTCTTGTCGATCTTTGCTACTGCGGCTGTCAGGGCATCTTGGCTGACGTCCGTCAACAGCACGTTGTATCCCGCCAGTGCGCAAACATGGGCGATGCCGTTGCCCATTTGGCCCGCGCCTACGATCCCGATTTTATCTACGTCCATGGTCACTCATGCCTCTGATTTGGGGGCACGCTACGCGCGTGAGGGGGCTGGGGCAAGGTGTGCAGATGCCGCAAAACTGGTGCAAATGCTTGGGTTAGGGAGGCGTTAAGGGCAGTGGGGGCAGTGTGGACGCGGGTGAGTCGGATATCAGTGGGAATGCGCATGAGCTACGAGCGAATGAGCGAAGACGTCCTGGAGTATTACCCCACCCGGTACGGCGCTTCGAAGAATGTATTTAGGGGGCCGAAAAGGCGCCTCGACAAACCATATGTCGCCTTTCTGGGCGGGTCGGAATGCTATGGCCGATATGTCGAGGAACCCTTTCCAGATTTGGTGGAGGAGGAGATTGGCACGCGCTGCATCAACCTTGGCCAAATGAACGCCGGGGTGGATCTGTTTTTGAGCGACCCCACGGTAATGGATATTGCCAAGGGGGCCGAGCAGGTGGTGGTGCAGATCATGCCTGCCCACAACCTGAGCAACCGGTTCTACAACGTCCATCCGCGCCGCAATGATCGGTTCGTGAAGCCCTCGGCACTGCTGACGACGCTGTTTCAAGACATAGATTTCAGTGACTATCATTTCACGCGCCACATGTTGCTGGGCCTGCGCGTCCAATCGTTGGATAAATACCGAATGATCGTAGAGGAATTGCAATCGGCGTGGATCGCGCGGATGCGATTGCTTTTGGCGCAAATCCCGGGGCCCGTGACCCTACTGTGGCTGCCGGACCAGACCCCGCGTGACATGGACCGCGATCTGGGGCCCGAGCCGTTGTATGTCACCCAAGCTATGGTTGATCAGGTCAAAGGCGCTGCCGCGCAAGTGGTCACTTATGATCCGCAGGCGCGCCGAGCGGAGGTGGGCACCTACGGCATGGTGTTTCCAGAAATGGACATGGCCGTGGCGCGCGAGTTACTGCCCCCCGCGTGCCATGAGGATATTGCGCAGGTCTTGGCCCCGGTCTTGGCGGCCTAGGCGAAGAAAAGCCGCCCCACGGGTGACCGGGGGCGGCTTCTGTGCACAAATGGCTGTGTTTAGCCCAGTTTTTCCGTCAGTTCGGGAACGGCGTCAAACAGGTCGGCCACCAGACCGTAGTCGGCCACTTGGAAGATTGGGGCTTCTTCGTCCTTGTTGATGGCGACGATGACCTTGGAGTCCTTCATGCCCGCCAAATGCTGGATCGCGCCAGAGATTCCGACGGCAATGTAAAGGTCCGGGGCGACCACTTTGCCGGTTTGACCCACCTGCCAGTCGTTGGGCGCATAGCCCGAATCGACTGCTGCGCGGGAGGCACCGACCGCAGCACCCAGCTTATCGGCCAGACCTTCGATCATGTTAAAGTCTTCCTCGGACCCCACGCCGCGCCCACCGGACACAACGATCCCAGCGGACGTCAACTCTGGGCGATCAGATTCCGCGACCTTGTCCTCGACCCATTCCGACAGGCCAGGGTTCGCGGTGGCGGCGATGGTTTCGACCGATGCGGTCCCACCTTCGCCAGCGGCGTCAAAGGTCGAGGTGCGGAAGGTGATGACTTTCTTGGCGTCCGAAGTTTGCACCGTCTGCATGGCGTTGCCTGCGTAGATGGGTCGCTCGAAGGTGTCGGACGACACAACGGCGGTGGCGTCGGAAATCACCATGGCGTCCAGCAGCGCCGCAACACGGGGCATCACGTTCTTGGCCGCTGCGGTGGCTGGGGCGACGATGTGTTCGTAGTCGCCCGCAAGGGATACGATCAAATCTGCCAGCGGTTCGGCCAGATCGTTGCCATAGGCGGCGTCATCGGCGCACAGCACCTTGGCAACCCCGTCCAGCTTTGCGGCGGTCTCGGCGGCGCCATTGCAGCCCGCTGATGCGCACAGAATGGTCACATCACCCAACTGTTTGGCGGCGGTCAGGGCCTTTGCGGTGGCGTCCACAGACAGTTCACCGCCCGAGACTTCGGCAAGTAGTAGTACAGCCATCTAGATCACTCCTGCTTCGTCTTTGAGTTTCGCAACCAGCTCGTCCACCGAGCCGACTTTGACACCGGCAGCGCGGGCCGCGGGTTCAACCGTCTTCACAACCGTCAAGCGCGGGGCCACGTCGACGCCCAGATCGGCCGGGGTCTTTGTGTCCATTGGCTTTTTCTTAGCCTTCATGATGTTGGGCAGAGACGCATAGCGCGGCTCGTTCAGGCGCAGGTCCACGGTCACGATGGCGGGCATCTTGACCTTGATGGTCTGCAGACCGCCGTCCACTTCACGGGTCACGGTGGCATGATCGCCGTCCACGGCCACTTCGGATGCGAAGGTCGCTTGCGACCAGCCCAGCAGGGCCGACAGCATTTGGCCTGTGGCGTTCATGTCATTGTCGATAGCCTGTTTGCCGCACAGAACCAGCCCGGGCTGTTCCTCGTCCACAACGGCCTTCAGCAGTTTGGCCACGGCCAGCGGTTCGATGTCCGTGTGCACGTCATCGGTGGCTTCGATCAGGATCGCGCGGTCGGCGCCCATGGCAAGACCTGTGCGTAGGGTTTCTTGATTTTTGGTTACGCCGATAGATACGACGACAACTTCGTCCGCTTGCCCGGCCTCTTTCAGGCGGATGGCCTGTTCGACGGCGATTTCGTCAAACGGGTTCATGGACATTTTGACATTGGCGAGATCGACACCCGTGCCGTCCGCTTTGACGCGGACCTTCACGTTGTAGTCGATGACGCGCTTTACAGGCACGAGGACCTTCATTGCGTGTACTCCTAACACTGGTGGGGCGCGGGCCCCGGACTCTCTTGACCCATTGGTTAGCGGAGGCGCGAGCGTGTTTACAGGATAAAATCGACGCCCCGGCGGTAGGGGACGTCGTGTTCTGGCTTTAGCGGTTTGCGCCGGGGACCCACAGCACGTCGTCCTTGCCATCGTTGTTTGCGATGCGACCGGCGACAAAGAACCAGTCGGACAGACGGTTAAGGTATTTCACGGCTGCGGGGTTGATTGCTTCGACCGAGGCCAGCTCTACCGATAGACGTTCGGCGCGGCGGCTGACGGTGCGGCACAGGTGCATCTGCGCGGCCAAGGCGGTGCCGCCAGGCAGAATGAAGGACCGCAGCGGCTCCAGCTTGCTGTTCATAGCGTCGATTTCAGCTTCGAGCCGTTCGACCTGTGCATCGGTCACGCGCAGGGGGGATACTCGCTTTCGGCATCCTTCTCCATGTCCGGGCGGCACATGTCCGCGCCAAGATCGAACAGGTCGTTCTGGATTGCGGCCAGTTGTGCGTCCATCTCACCCGTGGCGTGCTGGCGCGCCAGACCCACGGTGGCGTTGGTTTCATCCACAGTGCCGTAGGCGGTCACGCGCAAGGAATGTTTCGCAACACGCGCCCCGTTGCCCAAGGCTGTTTCGCCCGCATCGCCCGTTTTTGTGTAGATTTTCGAAAGTACGACCATGGGGCCCTCCAGATTTAGCCGCGCAGCCAGACGTATCCGACGATCAACAGCACCGCAACAAACTGCGCCGCCAGACGGTAGCGCATAAATTTGTTGGCGTTTTTCTGGTTGTACGCGCCACCCTTGGTAAAGGCGCCAAGGCCGAACACCAGAATGACCAAGACAACCAGACAGGCGCCGGCGATGACGTAGAACAGAGGATCTTCAAGCATGTGCGTTCCTTGTGTTGAAAGGCAGGTAGGGCGTCACCCGCGCGAGGCCACCCAATCCAGCGCCCGTGTGGGCAAAATACGACGCAAAGTGCCCATGAGATAGGTCGGGAAGGTTACGTAATAGCGCGCCCGGGGGCGGGGGCCTCGATCGCGTGGATCAGTTTGCGGGTGACGGCATCGCAGGTCAGCTCGAACGGATCGGGGCCTGTGTCCTCGTACAGCCGCTTGCGCGCCTTTGCATAGGTTGCGCGCCGGGCGCTGTTTTCCCAGTCGATCCATTTCTCGAAATGGGGAATCGCGTTGACCCGGATCTTTGTGCCGATGGGGCCGGGTTCGATCAGGATCGGGTGGATGTCTGTGCCGCGCATTTCAAGGCGCAGGGTGTCGGTCAGCCCCTCGACCGCGAATTTGGTGGAATTGTACGCTCCCCGGAACGGCAGCGCGGCAAAGCCTAAAACGCTGGAACATTGCACGATGCGCCCGTGCCCTTGGGCGCGCATCACGGGGATGACGGCGCGGGTCAGGCTGTGCCAGCCAAAGAAGTTCGCCTCGAAAATCGCGCGCAGAGCATCGGTCGGCAGGTCCTCGACCAGACCGGGCACGGCATAGGCCCCGTTGTTGAAGACGGCGTCGAGCGTGCCGCCGGTCTGTTTCAGCGTCGCGGCGAGGGCTGCGGGGATGGTGGCGGCATCTTCATAGTCCAGACGCGGGCTGAAAAGCCCCTCGGCGGTCAGGCGGTCGCAGTCCGATTGCTTGCGGCAGCTGGCGGCCACAAACCATCCGCGCGCCTTGAGGGCGTGGGCCGCGTCATAGCCAATGCCGCTGGAACAGCCCGTGATAAGGATAGATTTCATGACAGCCCCCGTTTGCCCGCAGGTGTAGACCGCAGGGTAGGGGGCCTCAAGCGGGGATCACAGGGCGGACAGGAACCGCGCCGACATAAACCCCGTCACGCCGGTCTCGACATCGCGGATTTCCATCCAACCGTTCACAGGCTCGCCCAAGGCTTCGGTCAGTGCGCCACGGGACAAAGCGGCAACGACAGGGTTGCCGGTGGATGGACCAGCACGCAAGTTCACGCGGTTGCCCGTGACCTCGAACAATGGCGGCAGGTCGTCCAACGTCGCGGTGGCGGCGGGCTCTTCCCGCTCCTCGGGTTGGATCAGGGATACTTGCAGCGGCTCTCCGACCAGTCGGGGCACGGTTGGCAGGCTTGCGTTGCGGGTGACAGTCACGGGGGCAGGGGCCGCGCCGTCGGTCACAACGGTGGGGGTGTCGTAAAATGCGGACCGTGTTTCAACAACCGGCGTGGCCGGTGCGGACTGGGTGGACGCGGTCGACGCCAATTCAGTTGAAGGTGCTTCGATCGGCTCTCCCCAAATGGCGAACATGGCAAACAGCGCCACACAAAGTGTGAAAGTCATTTTAATCACAGTGTTCTCCCCAGAACTCGTTACAGGTCTACAAGCACAGACTTTTTGTTCAGCAGCTAGAGGGAAGTTAACAGATTCCTTCCCCCATGTCAGCCGCGGACCGCTTTACCCTGTGAATCCCGTCCACTAAGACGGTGACATGAGTGATCCGCGCAACACCGACGACCTGCCTGTGGCAATCCCCGAACGGCTTTCGACCGCCATCGGGGAACGCTACCTGACCTATGCCCTGTCTACGATCATGCACCGGGCCCTTCCGGACGCACGGGACGGGCTGAAACCTGTGCACCGGCGTATCCTGTACGCCATGCGCGAGTTGCGTTTGTCCCCTACAGGCGGCTTTCGCAAATCCGCCAAGATCAGCGGCGATGTGATGGGCAACTATCACCCCCACGGGGATGCGGCGATTTATGACGCCATGGCGCGCTTGGCCCAAGATTTCGCCGTGCGCTATCCGTTGGTGGACGGGCAGGGGAACTTTGGCAACGTGGACGGCGATAACCCCGCCGCCAGCCGCTACACCGAGGCGCGCATGACCGCCGCCGCCGAGGCGTTGTTGGAGGGGTTGAACGAAAACGCCGTCGATTACCGCGACAACTACGATGGGACCTTGCAGGAACCGGTTGTTCTGCCAGCCGCCTTTCCCAACCTGCTGGCCAATGGGTCGTCGGGGATTGCCGTTGGCATGGCCACGAATATCCCGCCCCACAACCTGGACGAGCTGATCAAGGCCTGCCTGCATTTGATCAAGACCCCCGGCACCCGGGACGAGACGCTGGTGGACATGATCCCCGGCCCCGATTTCCCCACGGGTGGCGTGATTGTCGAGCCTAAGGAGAACATCCTTGAGGCCTATCGCACTGGGCGCGGGTCCTTCCGTCTGCGCTGCAAGTGGGAAATCGAGGATCTGGGCCGCGGACAGTGGCAGATCGTCGTCACCGAAATCCCCTATCAGGTGCAAAAGTCCAAGCTGATCGAGAAGCTGGCCGAGGTCATCCAGACCAAAAAGGTCCCCATTTTAGCCGATGTCCGGGACGAAAGCGCCGATGACATCCGCATCGTGCTGGAGCCGAAATCCAAGAATGTTGACGCCGAGGTGCTGATGGGCACGCTCTACCGCAACTCCGATCTGGAAACGCGGTTCTCGTTGAACATGAACGTGCTGATTGATGGGGTCACGCCCAAGGTCTGTTCCCTGCGCGAGGTGTTGCAGGCGTTTCTGGATCACCGGCGCGAGGTGCTGTTGCGCCGGTCGCAACACCGGATGGACCAGATTGACCACCGCCTAGAGGTTTTGGAGGGCTTTATCATCGCCTTCCTCAACCTCGACCGTGTGATTGACATCATCCGCTATGACGACGCGCCCAAAGGGGCCTTGATCCATGAGGATTGGGGTAAGGATCACGCCCGCGCGGTGGACGAGGGCGATTATGTCAGCCCTCTGCCCACTGACCGCGCACCGACACTGACCGAGGTGCAGGCTGAGGCGATCCTGAACATGCGCCTGCGCGCCCTGCGCCGCCTCGAAGAATTGGCGCTGTTGAAGGAACGCGACGCCTTGATGGAGGAACGCGCAGGGCTGGAGGATCTGTTGGAAAACGACCACGTCCAGTGGGACGCGATTTCCGAGCAGTTGAAAGAGACGCGCAAAGCCTTTGGCGCGAAGGCCCCGGGCGGCGCACGGCGTACCATGTTCGCCGAGGCGGGTGAGGTCGCGGATGTACCCCTGGAGGCGATGATCGAGCGGGAGCCGATCACCGTCGTCTGTTCCAAGATGGGGTGGATCCGGGCCATGACCGGCCACATCGACCTGACCCGCGAGATGAAGTTCAAGGACGGCGATGGTCCCCGCTTCATGTTCCACGCGGAAACCACGGACCGCCTGCTGGTGTTTGGCACGAACGGGCGTTTCTACACGCTTGGCGCGTCGACCCTGCCCGGCGGGCGCGGCATGGGCGAACCTGTGCGTCTGATGGTAGACCTGCCTCAAGATGTTGAAATCGTGGATATCCTGACCCATGTGCCCGCGCGCAAGTTGCTGGTGGCCTCTTCGGTCGGTGATGGGTTCATCGTGCCCGAGGATGACGTGATCGCCCAGACCCGCAGTGGCAAGCAGGTGCTGAACGTCAAGGGCGACGCTACTGCGCTGTGCGCGAAACCCGTCGCAGGAGATCACGTGGCCTGCGTGGGCGAGAACCGCAAAGTCCTGATCTTCCCCACCGCTGATTTGCCCGAAATGGGACGCGGCAAGGGGGTACGTTTGCAGAAGTTCAAAGACGGTGGTCTATCGGATGTGCGGACCTTCGATCTGGCGGCGGGGCTGTCGTGGCTTGACCCCGCGGGCCGCACGCGAACCGAAACCGCGCTGGAGGAATGGATGGGCGGGCGCGCCGGGGCTGGGCGGATGGCCCCACGCGGCTTTCCCAAGGACAACAGGTTTACCTAGCCCATGGATTTAACGCACGAGACCGAAACCGCAGGCTACCGCGCCATTCTGTTTGGTCTTGTGCTGCGCTGCGCGTTTCTCACTGTGCTGACCCTCGGGCTCTATTCCTTTTGGGCGCGGACACGCCTGCGCCGTTGGCTTTGGTCGTCGGTGCGTCCGGCGGGCAGTCCGGTGGAGTACACCGGCAACCCTTGGGAAAAGCTGTCGGGCATGTTCGTCGCCGCCGTGATCCTGACACTGTACGTCAGCATCGTGGTCATGGGGGCGATATTCCTAAGTCTGCAATTGACCGGGGGCTTTGTTGCCGGTGCCGTAGGCGCGGTGGCCATGGGGGTCCCCTTGTTCTTCGCCGCCCGCTATCGTGCATGGCGCTATTTGGTGAACCACACGCGGTGGCGTGGCATTGACTTCGCCGTGGCGCCCGGGGCTCTGGGCTACGCATGGCGGGCGTGTCTGTACGGGGTGCTGACCGTGGCGTCCTTTGGTTTGCTGGCCCCGTTGCAGCGGTTCCAGCTGGAAAAATTCAAGATTGATCGCACCTATTTCGGGTCGGAGCCTTTCTTTATGACGGGCTCTTTCTTTAGCTTGTACAAGGCGATCATCCCGCTCTACGCAGTTTTCATTGTAAATATAGGGCTCAGCGTTTGGGCCGTGATTGCCCAAGACATCGCCGCCCAAATCATCGCGGCCCTAGTCGCAGGCCTCGGCACAATCCCAGCGTGGGTGTACTGGCGCGTGGCCAGCTTTCGCATTCTTGTGAACCAAATCATTTACGGCGGCGGCACCGAGGTGGAGGTCTTCCCCAAAGCGCCCAAGGTCTTTTGGACCCACGTATTTGGATCCATTATCGTGGCCCTGCTGGTGGGTACGCTGCTGCCCTTGATCGCGATCGCGTTCTTTTTCGTCGTCGGGTTTGGCTTTGCCGGACTGTCACCGGATATCTTTACGGGCACAATTGGCGAATCCCTTTTAAATGTCGGGATCGTCGCCCTTGTCCTTGGCGCAGTCATTGTCTTTGCGACCGGCAACATCCTGTACCGCGAGGCCCGGCATGTGTTCATCACCTTTCCCGTGTTGCGCCACACCGCCGATACCCTTGTGATCGACGAGGTTATGCCGTTTGCAGATGTGAAACCCGCCGATCGTCGGTTCATGGGCGATGCGGATGGCTTGGCCGGGTTCTTTGATTTTGGAGGCGGGGTCTGATGGCTGAAACAGCGGGCGGCGCGGCCGACTACTACGATGGCGAAACAGCGGACCGACAGCGCGTGCGTCTGGGGTACGAGGATGGCGAACACGGCAAGGTCCTGCAAATCAGCCTGCCCGATGGGGAACACATGGTGTTGTGGCCCACACGGCGGGTGCGCACACTGCCCGATCAGGCGAGCTATGATGTGATGGTTCTTGCCCTCAATGATGGCAGTGCGTCGCGCCTTGTTGTCCGCGACCGCAACGCCGCGACCTTGGTCGTGCAGGTCTGCCCCCATGTGGCCGAGCCCATCAAGCCGCGTCGACAAGTCGGCCGGGCCTTCGCTACGGCTTTGATCTGCATTGGCCTGATCGCAGGCATTTTCCGGTTTTTGCTGCCCACCACGGCCACCGTTCTGGCCAGCGCCGTCAACGCAGAGACGGAGGTTGCCATGGGCGAGGCGACCTATGATCAAGTGCGCCTTTTCTTCGCGGCGGCCCCCGGGCAGGCTTTGGCCCAATGCAACGATCCGGCGGGGATGGCCGCGTACCAAAAGATGCTGGACCGGGTCATGGCGGGGCTGGATCTGCCCTATCCTGTGCGGGCTACAGTCTTTGACGATCGCGCTGCCCCACTCACCAATGCCTTTGCGCTGGCCGGTGGTCGGGTGATCTTCTTCGACTCGATGTTAAAGCTGGCAGATACGCCCGAGGAAATTGCCGCTGTGATGGCCCACGAGATCGGCCATGTGTATCACCGCCACGTGGTGGCCAATACGTTTCAGGCCTACGCGGCGGCGGCTGTCTCAACCCTGCTGTTTTTGGATGCGGGGGTTGTGGGGGTCAGTTTGGCAACCACCTATATCACCAGTGGCTATTCCCGCGCCGCCGAGATCGAGGCGGACACTTTTGCGCAAGAGCGGTTGCTGGCCGTGAACCTGCCCCCCTCGGCTCTGGCCTCTCTTTTTGCCAAGCTGCGCGCGCAGACAGGCGATGTGCCCGGTGCGCTGTCGCATTTTACATCGCACCCTCAATTGTCGGACCGGATCGCAGCCACGGCAGATATACCGGCCCCCACGGGCGCGCCGGTGCTGACACCTGCCGAGTGGGACGCCTTGCGCAACATCTGCAGCAGCACGGACGCCACTTCCCCGGGGCTGCCTGTTGCGGCGATCAGCCGATAGGGGCCACCTGCGTTGCGCCAAAACGCGCGCCGCGTTAAGGGTTGCCGCAGAAGAGGATGTGATATGTTGCGACGGTTTTTGGGTGCCCTTGGGGCTTTGGTACTGCTCGCGGCCTGTGCCGCCGAGGATCCCTTGACGACAGACCGCGCCGACCTCGGCGATTTCCGTCTGATGTGGACCATCGTTGTCGCCGATGATCCGCAGATCGTGCCCCCTTCGCGCGAGGCAACCGAACAGGAATGGAAAGACATTCTGGGTGGTGAAATCGACCGGCGCTTTCGTCAGTACGAAGGCACGCGGGACTATCACCTTGCTGTCAATGTCGATGCCTATTCGTTGGCCGTTCCGGGGATTCCGGTCGTGCTGGCCCCGAAATCCGTTCTCGTGATCTCAGCCAACATCTGGGACCATGAGCGCGGCGTCAAAATCCATGCCGAGCCGGAGCAGTTGACGATTTTCGAAGGGGCATCGGCGGATACGGTCATCGGATCGGGGCTGACGAAATCGCGTGAAGATCAAATGCGGACCCTATCGCGCAACGCCGCCCTCAAGATGGAAGAATGGCTGGTCGAGAACCGCCCGTGGTTTGATCCAAAGGAAGTGGCAACCCAAGATGCGCCGTCCTCCGCCGACACGTCTGACTAAGCCTGAAAACCTTGCTTGATTTCCGTCCCCGCGCCCTGTAAGCCGCGCGCGATATGGATAGGCTGCGTCCTTTCGCGCGCCGGGATATGAGGAGGCCATCATGGCTAAGGAAAAGTTTGAACGTTCTAAACCACACGTCAACATCGGCACGATTGGCCACGTTGACCACGGCAAGACGACCCTGACGGCAGCGATCACCAAGCAATTTGGTGACTTCAAAGCCTACGACGAAATCGACGGCGCCCCCGAAGAGAAAGCCCGCGGCATCACCATCTCGACCGCCCACGTGGAATACGAGACCGAGACCCGCCACTACGCCCACGTCGACTGCCCCGGCCACGCCGACTACGTCAAGAACATGATCACCGGTGCCGCCCAGATGGACGGCGCGATCCTGGTTGTGAACGCCGCTGACGGCCCTATGCCCCAAACGCGCGAGCACATCCTGCTGGGCCGTCAGGTGGGCATCCCCTACATGGTCGTGTTCATGAACAAAGTGGACCAGGTCGACGACGAAGAGCTGCTCGAACTGGTTGAAATGGAGATCCGCGAGCTGCTGTCCTCCTACGACTACCCCGGCGACGACATCCCCGTTGTGGCAGGCTCCGCGCTGGCCGCTCTGGAAGATCGCGACGACAACATCGGCAAAGACAAGATTGCTGAACTGATGGCCGCCGTCGACGACTACATCCCGACACCCGCGCGCGCCGTGGATCAGCCCTTCTTGATGCCCATCGAGGACGTGTTCTCGATCTCCGGCCGTGGTACGGTTGTGACCGGTCGCGTTGAGCGTGGCGTGATCAACGTCGGCGAAGAGATTGAAATCGTTGGTATTCGCGACACATCCAAAACGACCTGCACGGGCGTTGAAATGTTCCGCAAGCTGCTGGACCGCGGCGAGGCTGGCGACAACATCGGTGCCCTGCTGCGCGGTGTGGACCGTGAAGGCGTGGAGCGTGGCCAGGTTCTGTGCAAGCCAGGTTCCGTGAAGCCTCACACGAAGTTCGAGGCCGAGGCCTACATCCTGACCAAGGAAGAGGGTGGCCGCCACACGCCGTTCTTTGCGAACTACCGCCCGCAGTTCTACTTCCGCACGACGGACGTGACCGGCACGGTTGAGCTGCCCGCAGGCACCGAAATGGTGATGCCCGGCGACAACCTGAAGTTCAACGTCGAGCTGATCGCCCCCATCGCGATGGAACAAGGCCTGCGCTTTGCCATCCGCGAAGGCGGCCGCACCGTCGGCGCCGGCGTGGTGTCCAACATCACCGAGTAAGCCACCGCTTACCGAACATGCAGAAGGGCCGTCCCCAAGGGGCGGCCCTTTTTGCATCCGGCGGCTTGGCCTTGACGCGCACCACTTTCGACCTTTGTTAAGCGCAACAGCAGGGCGTTATTCATGCACTTCCAAGACGAACATGGTCCCATCGATGCATTGATCACATGGGTGGATGGAACCAACGCCACACATGCCGCGGCCCGAAGGCAAAGCTTGTCCACGACACGCCACGCTCCGGGTGAAAATGCAACCAATCCCCATCGCTGGGAAAGCGCGGGCGAGATATACTTTTGCCTCGCGTCCCTCGAAGCACATGCGCCGTGGCTGCGGTATGTATGGATTCTGGTGGAAGATCAGGGGCCGGACTTGTCAGGTGCCAGCCCTTGGTTGCGGGAACGGGTACGTATCGCGCGCCATGTCGATGCGTTTCAGGATCATGCCAATTTCCTACCGACCTATAACTCGCTGGCCATTGAATCCGCGATGTGGCGACTGCCTGATCTGGCAGAGCGGTTTTTGTATTTCAACGATGATGTGTTTCTGACGGCACCGCTTTCCCCGACGGATGTCTTTGCTGGTGTTGGTCCGGTTTTGCGGGGGCGATGGGTTGATTATGCCACGCGCATCGAGGCCCCGGATGCGCGGGATGATCCCGCTTTGTTCAACCATTTCATGCAGGCCAAGGCCGCTCAGATGCTTGGGTTCGGTGCAGATCGCATGTTCGCAGCGGCCCATGTCGTGCATCCGTTGTGCAAATCGGTCATGGCGGGCTTGTGGCAAACCCATGAGCCTGAGTTTATTCGGAACCTGTCTTTTCCGTTTCGTGATATCAGCCAGTTTTTGCCACAGGGCCTGCACAATCATGCCTGCCTACGTGACAGGACCGCACAGATCTCGACCGCCGCGGACCATATCCACATCAAAAGCGGGCAGTGGGCCAATGGGCTGCCACAAGATGGTTTTGCCGCGTTGCAGGATCAGGTTGCGGGGGGCACGAAGTTTCTATGTGTGAACGATCTGCCGCAACTTGAAAGGGTGGTGCCGGACATCAGGACGTGGTTGACGCAGGTGTGTGGTGGGATGGTTGCTGCGCGATAGAGCGCCCAGCACTTTTCCGGTTGGAAGCGACACCAAAGGCTCTTGCGCTTGGCCTCGGGCTATCGTACCTGATGCGGGTCCGCAGGGGTATAGCTCAGTTGGTAGAGCAACGGATTCCAAATCCGTAGGTCTCGGGTTCGAATCCTGATGCCCCTGCCAGACCCTACCTCTTGATTGCTGTATCGGCGGCATCTGTAGTCTGATTTAGCTTGTTCTGGATTGACGCGCGTAGGGTCTCGATCTCGGTGTCTGTTGCGCGTTTTGGCACGGTTTCTTCCCACTCTTGCACGATCAATGCACCGCGCCCGTAGGGTGTGGGCAGCATCATTGCATCCCATGTGGGCAGCTTGATCGGACGGTTGTGGGCAAACGCGGCGCAAAATACGCGGGCGCCGGTTGTGCGTTGCCAAATCAATGGCACGGTGGAGCTTTGTCGGTGTGGCCCGCGTGGACCATCTGCCGCGATCCCGATGGAATGGCCGGCTTTCGTTCTGCGCAATACTTCGCGAGACAGGGCCACATGGCGCTGGTGGCTGCCCATGGGGATGGTGTCGAAGCCGGATTGTCCCAAGATCAGACCCGCCATACGACCCGCGCGCGCTGCCGACGTCAGGGTCGAGAATGGGCCTTGGCTGATTTCGAAAATTTGTGGGGTCATGATCAGGCGCTGGTGCCAAGTGACGTATATGATCGGCGATCCGCTTGCGACGACCTGCATCATCTTATCCACCCCTTCGACATACCATGTCGATGTGGCATGCGCCCAATCCACGTAGCGGGACACGCGCGATGCAAACCCGCCCTGAACGCGTGGACTGTCGGCGATGCGGCGGCGAAGGGAGGACAGGCGTGACATAGCGCGTGGATATGGCAGCGCTGCCCCCTCGCAAGGGGCGCGCACGGATAGCCTTGATCCCGGGCGTCGCCGTCGTTATGTCCCAAGCAGTGCAAAGAGGACCCCGAACATGGCCACCAATCCGATTCAGTTCATTCAGCAGACCCGGGCAGAGGTGGGCAAGATCACTTGGCCGACCCGCAAAGAGGTGACCACGACAACGATCATGGTTTTCATCATGGCTGTTCTGTTGGCGACGTTCTTTTTCTTTGTTGACTGGATGATCCGCACAGGTCTGGAGATGATCCTGACCGCATTCTAATCGTTGCGGCCTTGCGTTGACCCTTAGGGGGCGGTAGGGAACAGGCATCCCCTGACATTTTGAAACGCAGACAAACTGCGGAGAACGTGTATCAGGTGCTCAGTTAATGGCCCCTTGGGCCCACCCCGGTAAGGACGCACATCATGGCAAAACGCTGGTATTCGGTTTCGGTTCTGTCGAACTTTGAAAAGCGTGTGGCGGAAACGATCCGCACGTCTGTTGAGGAGAACGGCTTGGAGGATCAGATCGAGGAAGTTCTGGTCCCTACAGAAGAAGTCATCGAGATCCGCCGCGGCAAAAAGGTCACAGCCGAGAGGCGGTTCATGCCCGGATACGTTTTGGTGCGGATGGAGATGTCGGACGAAGGCTATCACCTGATCAACTCCATCAACCGCGTCACCGGGTTTCTCGGACCTCAAGGTCGCCCAATGCCCATGCGCGACGCTGAGGTGCAGGGTATCCTTGGTCGTGTGGCGGAGGGTGAAGAGGCGCCGCGCAGCTTGATCACCTATGAAACCGGCGAAGATGTGAACGTGACGGACGGTCCGTTTGAAGGCTTCTCTGGCCAAGTGGAGGAAGTGGACGAGGAACAGCAAAGCCTCAAGGTTTCTGTGTCGATCTTTGGTCGCGCCACGCCTGTTGAGTTGAAGTTCACGCAAGTAACCAAAACCAACTGACGAATATCGGGGATGCCATTGCGTCGCATCCCCGGTGTTTTTTCAGGCTGCGGCGAACTTTGTCTCGTCGTCCCCTCGCGTAAGGGTGAACCTCTCTGTCAGTGTTCCCAAGGCCTCCACATCGCGTAACAGGTTTGTACATGCGGCTGAGGTCTCTTCGAGCATCGCCGCGTTTTCCTGCATGACCTGATCCAGACGTGTCACTGTGGCGTTGAGGGTCAGAAGGCCATCCTTTTGGTCATGAGAGGCTGTCTTGATTCCATCCGTACGTTCGGTGATGTCGAATATGTCGGTGATGACGTCTCCGAGGGCCGTAACTGTATGCGCGATTATTTCAGTACCGCGCTGCATCTCGTGATCAGATCGATCAATCATTTGGCGGATGCTTGTTGCGCTACCAGACGACCGCTGGGCCAAGGCGCGCACCTCGGCAGCAACCACAGAGAAGCCTTTGCCCGCTTCACCGGCGCGGGCGGCCTCCACGCTTGCGTTGAGAGCGAGTAGATTGGTCTGAAACGCTATCTCATCGATTACGCCGACAATTTTTGATATTTCCGCCGCCTCATGGGCCATGGATGTCATCACCTTCGAGGCTTGCGCTACGATTTCTTCGCCGGACTGTGCGTTGCCTTGCGCGCGTTTGGCAGAGGCGTTGGCGTCGTCCAATGCTGTCGCGGAATGGCTGACCTTTTGGGTCAGGCTCCCGAGTGTCTCTGTCGCTTCGCTGAGAGCATGCGCCTGGGCCTCGGTCCGTTTGGCAAGGTTGCTGGCTGCACTGGTGACCTCGCGCACCTCTCCTTTGATGCTGTCGGCGTAATCCATGACGTCGGCCACAAGCGTGTCGATGGCGGCAAGCGCTTGGTTGAACATATCCCGGAGGCCCGCGTAAGCCCCGGGCATGGTGTCTGTGATCCGAGCAGACAAATCACCGTTTTTCATGGCGGTCAGAGCGTGCTCCAAGGTTGCAACCACATGTTCACGCTCTGCAACTTTTGCGCGCTCTTCTTGCGCTTCGCGTTCTTGCAGTGCGTTGCGTTCTGCCATGGCTTGTTCGCGGGCCTTGGCAGCTGTTTGTATATCCTTAAGCAGGGTTTCTGATCGGGCCGCCTCGACTTGCGCCTCTTCCTTTGCAACTTGCGCTGCTGCCTCTGCATCTTGAGCCGCGCGCCGTGCGACCTCGGCATTGGCCAAACTCTCTTCAAGCTCCGTTCTTTTGCGCGCCATCTTGGCCTCCAACCCATTTAGGCGCAGCACGACGAAGATCAAAGCGGTCGCCTCCGCCAGCAGTACAACCGCATGGAACACTGTGCGGGGCAGAGTCTCTACAAGGGTCACGCTGGTCGGATAAACCAACTGGGGCAAGAAAAGAGCCAGCGTCAGGTGGTGAACAGCGACCAGGGCGGTCGCCATGATCAGGGCCTTGATATCGCGCAAGATCATCAGGACGGCCAGTAGTGCGAAGAACAACATATGGCTGTCGGATTGCAGGTCGCGCCCCTCTAGCGCGGCGGTGATGGCGATGGCTTGGCCGATGAGGGCTATGGCCGCGCCTGATGTTGCAAACGATGCGCTGACCCGGCTGAGCCCGAAGCCGAGTACCAGAAAGAAAAACGCAATCACGGGGCCTTGGGTCAAAGGCGTGCCGGCCAGAAGGCTTGTCACCACGCTGAGGGGGACAAGTGCCGCCGCTGTGGTCAAGACGACTCTGATGGGGTCTGTACGAAAAATGTTCTTCATAATGATGCTCGGCGACTAGAGGCACCGCAAAGAGCGGCAAACTGGCTGGCGGGTAAAACCCAAGAACCGGCGGCGATCAGGGCAACGTGACCTGAGGGCGAGGCTTGGACCAATCGTGCAAGGGGCATCTGATCTGTGCCCGCATCATAAACGCCTTCCGGCAGGGACACTCTGTCCGGCTGAAGGGATAGCAGCAGATACAATTGGGCGGGGTCCCGCGTGCCATGGGCAGACAGGACCAATGGTCCCGCAATGCCGCATATGCAGGCGATCAACACGAAAAAATGGGCGCAAAGCTCTCGCATGGCATCTGCCTAGGGCCAATCCACCAAGAAATCGTAAATCTGCCCGCCTATGTGCAAACCACTTGCCAAAGGGGTGTGCGCGCTGTACGCCCCGCCGAGTGTGGCCCGTGGGCCATTCATCCGCTGTGGGAGGCGCGCGTGTTGCGACACGCAGACCTGACCACACAACGAAAAGGATAGGGGACGCATCCCAGATCCGTTGGAAGAAGGAGAGGCCACATGGCCAAGAAACTTGCTGGCAAGATGAAACTGCAGATCCCTGCAGGTCAAGCCAACCCAAGCCCCCCGTCGGCCCCGCACTGGGTCAGCGCGGGATCAACATCATGGAATTCTGTAAGGCGTTCAACGCCAAGACGCAGGAAATGGAACAAGGCGCGCCTTGCCCCACCGTGATCACCTATTACCAAGACAAGTCCTTTACCATGGACATCAAGACGCCGCCCGCGTCCTACTACCTGAAGAAGGCCGCTGGCCTGAAGCCGGTTGGGAAACGGAACCGTCCCCGTGGTGCCGAGAACCCCGGTCGCGAGACCGTGGCTTCGGTGACTGTGGCGCAGGTGAAAGAGATCGCCGAAGCCAAAATGAAGGACCTCAACGCCAATGACGTTGAAGCCGCAATGCAAATCATCGTGGGCTCCGCAAAGTCCATGGGCATCGAGGTAAAGTAAGATGGCGAAACTTGGAAAACGTACCCGCGCCGCGCGCGCAGCTGTTGCTGACAAGGCGAACCTGTCTGTCGAGGATGCGGTCGCTCTGATCAAATCCAACGCCACTTCGAAATTCGATGAAACGATCGAAATCGCGATGTGCTTGGGCGTTGACCCCCGCCACGCAGACCAGATGGTCCGCGGCGTGGTGTCGTTGCCCAATGGTACCGGCAAGTCCGTCCGCGTGGCTGTGTTCGCCCGTGGACCCAAAGCCGAAGAAGCGCAGGCCGCTGGTGCGGACGTAGTTGGCGCAGAGGATCTGATGGAAGCTGTGCAAGGTGGCAAGATCGACTTTGATCGCTGCATTGCAACGCCCGACATGATGCCCATCGTTGGCCGTCTGGGTAAGGTGCTTGGCCCCCGGAACCTGATGCCCAACCCCAAGGTTGGCACAGTGACCATGGACGTCAAAGCCGCTGTTGAGGCCGCTAAAGGTGGTCAGGTGCAGTTCAAAGCTGAAAAAGCCGGTGTTGTGCACGCGGGCGTTGGCAAGGCCTCCTTCGACGAAGCCAAGCTGATCGAAAACGTCCGCGCGTTCGTGGATGCGGTGGCCAAGGCAAAACCGACCGGCGCCAAAGGCTCTTACATGCAGAAAATCGCGCTCAGCTCCACCATGGGCCCGGGCGTGACGATCTCGGTCGAAAGTGCGACTGGCAACTAAGTCGATCACAAAGATTGCAAAAGGGCACCTTCGGGTGCCCTTTTTTGTTACCTTTAGTAAACCAATTGCGTCTAAGGTCATAAAAGCAAGAAGGAAGATGCGATGCGTCGATTTGCATGGGTTATGGGTTTAGTCCTGTCTGTTCTGCCTCTTTGGGCCGGCGCGCAAACCCTTGCGGCACCAACCGGGCCAGTGTTGCTGACGGTGGATGGTGCGATTACGCAAGTGAACACCGATGATCAGACAGCCGTATTCGACCGCGATATGCTGCGCGCGATCGACTGGATCACGGTCGAAACCTTCACAGGCTTTACGGACGGGCCGCAGATGTTCAGTGGTCCCAGTGTGGGTGCTTTTCTAGATGCGCTTGGTGCGCAGGGTACCGAGATGACGGCGCGTGCCCTTGATGACTACCGTGTCACAATACCCGTTGATGTACTGCGCGATGCGGGCGCGATCCTTGCAATGGAACATAACGGTCTGCCCATGCGCATCCGCGACAAGGGGCCGATTTGGTTGATTTTTCCTTTGACGGAGGCAGAGGTCGAGGCCAGGGCTTTTCTGGCTGAAACCATCTGGCAGATGACTGCAATCACTGTTCGCTGACCCATGACACTGCGCGATGTCTATATCCGGGTGCCGATTGCGGTCCTTTTGTTGGTCGTCGGGGTGCTTGTCTTGTCCCAGTTCCGCACTTCGCTCGATGCGGCGGAACGCAACCTTGTGTTTGAAGTATCGAACAAATCACGAGAGGTCAGCGAGCTGGTGGCGGAGGGTAAGACCCTGCACGGTTTACTTATCCTATACGCCGTGGGCGAAGTGACTTTGGCGCAAATACAGCAAGACTTCGAGATCTTGTGGAGCCGTCACGCGCATATTTCCCGCTGGACGTATCCTGAAGGATCGGAGCTTCAGACGGCCGTGGGGGATTTGGCCGTGTTCCTAAGCAGCGCTGATCCGATCCTGTTTTCTAGTGTGCCCATGGACGGTCAGGTGGCGCGGGACATGGCCGGCCGACTGCTGCCGATCATTTCACAAATCAGAGGGACCTGGGCGCGCGAGTTCCGCGTGCGCAGTACCGATGATTGGCTTGCCGGGTCCGGCGAGGTACAGCGTCAGGCGCGCCTGCTGGATCAGCTTACGATTTTCATGGCCGTGCTGGTCGCGGTCTACTTGGGGCTGGAGGTCATTATGGCCCGCCGCGCCGCCCGCAAAGAGGTCGCCCTGCGCCAAGCGGCTGTTGATGCGAGTCACGCCAAGTCGGAGTTTTTGTCCAAGGTGAGCCACGAGATCCGCACGCCTTTAAATGGAATCATCGGTATGGTTTCGGTCCTGTCGGAAAAGCCGATGCCAACGGATCAGAGGATGTGTGTGAATGTGATCGAGAAGTCGGGTGCCCTGCTTCTGGCCACGATCAATGACGTTCTGGATCTGTCCAAGATTGAGGCCAAGGAAGTCGTATTGACACCGACCGATTTTGCGATCGGGCCGATGCTGGAAGAGATGCAGATGATCTACGACCGAATGGCCATGGACAAAGGCGTAGCGCTAACCCTGCGTAGCGGAGTGATCCCGATTGTTCACGGTGACGCGCGGCGATTGCGTCAGGTAATGAACAACCTACTGACCAATGCCGTGAAGTTTACGGACCACGGAAAGATCGAGGTCGTTGCCACCTATACCGATGGTGTGCTGACGGTCGATGTCACAGATACCGGTAAAGGTATTCCAATAGAGGCGCGCGACCGTGTGTTTGAAGCGTTTGAACAGGTGTCGGCCCAAGACGACGCAACGGGCACGGGGCTGGGCCTTCCCATCAGCCGCGAACTCTGCCGTGCGATGGGGGGTGACCTGACGATAGAGGCACACGCAGGGCCGGGCACCCGGTTCCGCGTGTGTTTGCCGTTGGCGCGTGCTGATGCGGCCTCTGACCGGCAGCCTACGGCGGGCGCATTGGCCTAAACCCATTCCGGGGCTTTCATTTTCGGCGTCATGGGTATATCGCAACGCGTAGGGGCAGCACCGTGATTCGGCGCGGCCCTTATTTCGTCCGAGACGGTGGGTTGCCAGAGGCCAAAAGCCAAACGCATTAATTCCTGCCTGAGACGGGAAAGTGAACACCTCGCCTGGTTTGTTTCCGGGCAATGGGCTGCGATCGACCCGTAAGGACCTTGCTGCTGTACCAATCGGTGCAGCGAAGAAGAGCCGGAGGGGTCGCCCCCTCCAAATTTGGAGTAAAACTGTGGATAGAGCCCAGAAAGAAAAATTGGTCGAAGAGCTCGGCCAAATCTTTGAAAGCTCTGGCGTCGTAGTGGTAAGCCGTTACGAAGGCATGACAGTTGCCGAAATGCAGGACCTGCGCGCTCAGATGAGCGAAGCTGGCGGGTTCGTGCGCGTTGCCAAAAACAGGCTCGCCAAGATCGCCCTGGACGGGAAGCCATGCGCAAGCATTGCTGACTATCTGACGGGTATGACCGTTCTCGCCTATTCCGAAGACCCTGTGGCAGCCGCCAAAGTGGTCGAGGCGTACTCCAAGGGGAATCCAAAACTGGAAATCCTTGGCGGTGCGATGGGTGAAAACGCTCTGGACGTCGCCGGTGTGAAAGCCGTCGCCGCAATGCCATCCCGCGAGGAGCTTATTGCCTCCATCGTCGGTTGCATCGGCGCACCCGCTTCCAACATCGCTGGCGCCATTGGCGCACCTGCTTCGAACATCGCGAGCATTCTTTCGACCATCGAAGAGAAAGCTGCATAAGCAACCCATCATCCCTTCGTGCGTCTTGCACGACGTTGGAACACACCTAAATACGGAAACAGTACAATGGCTGATCTGAAAAAACTTGCTGAAGAGATCGTGGGTCTGACCCTTCTTGAAGCACAAGAACTGAAAACCATCCTCAAAGACGAGTATGGCATCGAACCCGCCGCTGGCGGCGCTGTGATGATGGCTGGCCCTGCCGATGGTGGTGCCGGTGCAGCTGAAGAGCAAACCGAATTTGACGTGATCCTGAAAGCCGCCGGCGCTCAGAAAATCAACGTCATCAAAGAAGTCCGCGCCATCACTGGTCTGGGCCTGAAAGAAGCCAAAGAGCTGGTCGAAGCTGGCGGCAAAGCCGTCAAAGAAGGCGTCGACAAAGCCGAAGCAGAAGACATCAAAGCCAAGCTGGAAGCAGCCGGCGCCGAGATCGAACTGAAGTAATTGGCAAGGGTAGGGTGGGACTTGTCCCACCGCCCGCTAGATACATTGGCAGGGTTCGGATTTTCCGAGCCCTGCCGAACCTGTCTTGGCAAACCCCTTTGCACAAAGGTGTTTCCCAAGAAGAGGTTTGCAGGACGAGAGCATGCCCGTGGCAAGGTGCGCAAGAATGGTCCGGCTTCTTCTTTTCGCGATTGGCGCGGGGTGGATTGCCCACCCGTCCCCGGCCAGCGAACACGAGAAAGGCGCGCATAGCACATGACGCAAACGTATACTGGCACCAAGCGTATCCGTAAGTATTTCGGCAAGATTGACGAAGTTCTGAAAATGCCGAACCTCATCGAGGTTCAAAAATCCTCCTACGACTTGTTTCTGAAGTCTGGCGACCAGCCAACGCCCATGGACGGCGAAGGCATCATGGGAGTTTTCCAGTCGGTTTTCCCGATCAAGGATTTCAACGAGACGGCAATTCTGGAGTTTGTGAAATACGAACTCGAAAAGCCAAAGTATGACGTTGAGGAATGTCAGCAGCGCGACATGACCTACAGCGCACCGCTGAAGGTGACCCTTCGTCTGATCGTGTTTGATGTCGACGAAGACACCGGTGCGAAGTCGGTCAAGGACATCAAGGAACAAGACGTGTTCATGGGCGACATGCCCCTGATGACCCCCAACGGTACGTTCATTGTGAACGGCACCGAGCGTGTGATCGTCAGCCAAATGCACCGCTCCCCCGGCGTGTTCTTTGACCACGACAAGGGCAAGACCCACTCCTCCGGCAAACTACTGTTCGCCTGCCGCATCATTCCCTACCGCGGCTCTTGGCTCGATTTCGAATTCGACGCAAAGGACGTCGTGTTCGCGCGCATCGACCGCCGCCGCAAACTGCCTGTGACCACTCTGCTCTATGCCCTTGGCATGGACCAAGAGGCGATCATGGACGCATATTATGACACCGTGACGTTTAAGCTGGAAAAGAACAAAGGTTGGGCAACCAAGTTCTTCCCTGAGCGTGTGCGCGGCACCCGTCCAACCTATGATCTGGTCGACGCGGCCACGGGCGAAGTGATTGCGGAAGCGAATAAAAAGGTCACCCCGCGCGCGGTCAAGAAAATGATCGACGAAGGCACGGTGACCGAGTTGTTGCTGCCGTTTGACCAGATCATCGGCAAATACGTGGCCCAAGACATCATCAACGAAGAAACCGGCGCGATCTATGTCGAGGCCGGGGACGAGTTGACGTGGGAAGTGGACAAGGATGGCGAAGTCACCGGCGGAACGCTCAAGGATCTGCTGGATGCAGGTGTGACCGAGATTCCCGTGCTGGACATCGACAACGTGAACGTCGGCCCCTACATGCGCAACACCATGGCCGTGGACAAGAACATCGGCCGCGAAGGCGCGCTGATGGATATCTATCGCGTCATGCGCCCGGGTGAGCCACCCACCGTCGAATCCGCCCAGACCCTGTTCGACGGTCTGTTCTTCGACAGCGAGCGCTATGATCTGTCCGCCGTGGGTCGCGTGAAAATGAATATGCGTCTGGCGCTGGATGCCGAAGACACCGTACGCACCCTACGTCACGAAGACATCGTTGCCTGTGTCAAAGCGCTGGTGGATCTGCGCGACGGCAAGGGCGACATCGACGATATTGACCACCTAGGCAACCGCCGCGTCCGGTCCGTGGGCGAGTTGATGGAAAACCAGTACCGCGTTGGCCTGCTGCGCATGGAACGCGCGATCAAGGAGCGTATGTCGTCTGTCGAAATCGACACTGTCATGCCCCAAGACCTGATCAACGCGAAACCTGCGGCGGCGGCGGTGCGTGAATTCTTCGGCTCCAGCCAGCTGTCGCAGTTCATGGACCAGACGAACCCGCTGTCCGAGGTGACCCACAAACGCCGCCTCTCGGCGCTTGGCCCCGGCGGTTTGACCCGCGAACGGGCCGGCTTCGAGGTGCGCGATGTGCACGCCACCCACTACGGCCGCATGTGCCCCATTGAAACGCCCGAGGGGCCGAACATTGGTCTGATCAACTCGCTGGCCACCTTTGCCCGCGTGAACAAATACGGCTTCATCGAAACGCCCTACCGCAAGGTGGAAAACGGCGTTGTGACCGATGATGTGCAGTACATGTCCGCCACGGAAGAACAGCGGCACATCGTGGCGCAGGCCAACGCGGACATCAACGAAGATGGCACCTTCGCCAACGAGATGGTGAACACACGTCAGGCCGGGGAATACACCCTTGCGACCACCCAAAACGTCGACCTGATCGACGTCAGCCCGAAACAGCTGGTTTCGGTCGCGGCTGCGCTGATCCCGTTCCTTGAAAACGATGACGCCAACCGGGCGCTGATGGGCTCGAACATGCAACGTCAGGCTGTGCCTTTGCTGCGGGCCGATGCGCCTTATGTGGGCACGGGTATGGAAGCGGTTGTGGCGCAGGACTCCGGCGCCTCCATCATGGCAAAACGCGGTGGCGTGATCGACCAGGTGGACGCGCAGCGGATCGTTGTGCGTGCGACCGAGGATCTGGAGTTGGGCGATGCGGGCGTGGACATTTATCGTCTGCGCAAATTCCAACGTTCCAACCAGAACACATGCATCAACCAGCGTCCGCTGGTGAAGGTTGGGGACAAGGTCGCCAAGAACGAAGTGATTGCAGACGGTCCGTCCACTGACATGGGGGAACTGGCGCTTGGCAAGAACGTCGTCGTCGCCTTCATGCCCTGGAACGGCTACAACTACGAAGACTCCATCCTGATCTCCGAGCGGATTGCCCGCGACGACGTCTTCACCTCGATCCACATCGAGGAATTCGAAGTCGCCGCCCGTGACACCAAGCTTGGGCCAGAGGAAATCACCCGCGACATTCCCAACGTCGGCGAGGAAGCCCTGCGCAACCTCGACGAGGCGGGCATCGTCTACATCGGCGCTGACGTCGAACCCGGTGACATCCTTGTGGGCAAGATCACTCCCAAGGGCGAAAGCCCGATGACGCCAGAAGAGAAGCTTCTGCGCGCCATCTTCGGGGAGAAGGCGTCCGATGTGCGTGACACCTCTCTGCGCGTAAAACCCGGTGACTTTGGCACCGTGGTCGAAGTGCGCGTCTTCAACCGCCACGGCGTGGAAAAAGACGAACGTGCCGTGCAGATCGAGCGGGAACAGGTCGAACGTCTGGCCCGTGACCGCGACGACGAAATGGTGATCCTGGATCGCAACATCTATGCCCGTCTCAAGGGTATGATCCTCGGCAAAACTGCCGTGAAGGGCCCCAAGGGCATCAAGTCCGGCACCGTCATCGACGAGGCCGTTCTGGACACCCTGTCCCGTGGTCTGTGGTGGCAATTGGCCCTCGAAGAGGAAGCGGATGCGCAACAGGTCGAGGCCCTGAACGAGCAATACAACATCCAGAAACGCGCCCTAGAGGCCCGCTTCGAGGACAAGGTCGAGAAGGTTCGTCGCGGCGACGACCTGCCACCCGGCGTCATGAAGATGGTCAAAGTGTTCATCGCGGTGAAGCGCAAGCTGCAGCCCGGTGACAAGATGGCTGGTCGTCACGGGAACAAAGGTGTGATCAGCCGCGTTGTGCCCATGGAGGACATGCCGTTCCTGGGCGATGGGACCCCTGTGGACTTCGTTCTGAACCCGCTTGGCGTTCCTTCGCGCATGAACGTCGGCCAGATCCTTGAGACCCACATGGGTTGGGCCAGCCGTGGTCTGGGTATCCAGATCGACGAGGCTTTGGGTGAATACCGCCGGTCCGGTGACATGACCCCCGTGCGTGATGCCCTGCGCATCGCTTACGGCGACGAAGTCTACAATGACGCTTTCGCGGACATGGACGAAGATCGCCTGCTGGAGACCGCCGGCAACGTCACTAACGGTGTGCCAATTGCGACGCCCGTCTTTGACGGCGCGAAGGAAGCGGACGTGAACGCGGCCCTGACCGCGGCGGGTTTCGACACCTCCGGTCAGTCGGACCTGTATGATGGCCGCACCGGCGAGCAATTCGCGCGTAAGGTCACCGTGGGCGTCAAGTACCTGCTGAAACTGCACCACCTTGTGGACGACAAGATCCACGCCCGCTCCACCGGGCCCTACTCGTTGGTCACACAGCAGCCCTTGGGCGGTAAGGCACAGTTTGGCGGCCAGCGTTTCGGCGAGATGGAGGTCTGGGCGCTGGAAGCTTACGGGGCCGCCTACACTTTGCAGGAAATGCTGACGGTGAAATCGGACGACGTGGCAGGCCGGACCAAGGTCTATGAAAGCATCGTGAAAGGCGAGGACAACTTCGAGGCTGGCGTGCCAGAATCGTTCAACGTTCTTGTCAAAGAGGTCCGGGGTCTGGGCCTCAATATGGAACTCCTGGATGCGGAGGACGACGAGGGCGGGATCGCTGCTGAATAGTAGCGCCCCGTAGGGCGGGACTTGTCCCGCCGCCCCCTCCCTTCGCACACATTAAGGAATTGAAAATGAACCAGGAACTTACCAACAACCCGTTCAACCCTGTTGCCCCGCAAAAGGTGTTCGACGAAATCAAAGTGTCGCTGGCTTCGCCCGAACGGATCCTGTCGTGGTCCTTTGGCGAGATCAAAAAGCCCGAGACCATCAACTACCGGACGTTCAAACCCGAACGGGACGGCCTGTTCTGCGCGCGTATTTTTGGCCCGATCAAGGACTACGAATGTCTGTGCGGCAAATATAAGCGCATGAAGTATCGCGGCGTCGTCTGCGAGAAATGCGGTGTCGAAGTGACGCTGCAAAAGGTCCGCCGCGAACGCATGGGCCACATCGAACTGGCCTCCCCCGTCGCGCACATTTGGTTCCTCAAGTCGCTGCCGTCCCGCATCGGCCTGATGCTGGACATGACCCTGCGCGATCTGGAACGGATCCTGTACTTCGAGAACTACGTCGTGATCGAACCGGGCCTGACCGACCTGACCTACGGCCAGCTTCTGACCGAAGAAGAGCATATGGACGCTCAAGATGCTTACGGCATGGACGCCTTCACCGCGAACATCGGGGCCGAAGCCATTCGCGAGATGTTGCAGAACATCGACCTCGAGTCCGAGGCCGCAAACCTGCGCGAAGAGCTCAAGGAAGCCACCGGTGAACTGAAGCCCAAGAAGATCATCAAGCGTTTGAAAATCGTCGAGAGCTTCCTTGAATCCGGCAACCGCCCGGAATGGATGATCCTGACCGTGATCCCCGTGATCCCGCCAGAACTGCGCCCACTGGTGCCGCTGGATGGGGGCCGTTTTGCGACCTCTGATCTCAACGACCTCTATCGCCGTGTGATCAACCGCAACAACCGTCTGAAACGTCTGATTGAATTGCGCGCACCTGACATCATCGTCCGCAACGAAAAGCGGATGCTGCAGGAATCCGTGGATGCTTTGTTCGACAACGGCCGCCGTGGCCGGGTGATCACCGGTGCCAACAAACGCCCGCTGAAATCCCTGTCCGACATGCTGAAAGGCAAACAGGGCCGCTTCCGTCAGAACCTTTTGGGCAAACGCGTCGACTTCTCGGGCCGGTCTGTGATCGTGACCGGGCCTGAGTTGAAGCTGCACCAATGTGGTCTGCCGAAAAAGATGGCGTTGGAGTTGTTCAAGCCGTTCATCTATTCCCGGCTAGAAGCCAAGGGCCTGTCGTCCACCGTTAAGCAAGCCAAGAAACTGGTGGAAAAAGAACGCCCCGAGGTGTGGGACATCCTCGACGAGGTGATCCGCGAACACCCCGTCCTGCTGAACCGCGCGCCGACCCTGCACCGTTTGGGCATCCAAGCGTTTGAACCGGTTCTGATCGAAGGCAAGGCGATCCAGCTGCACCCGCTGGTTTGCTCGGCCTTCAACGCCGACTTCGACGGCGACCAGATGGCTGTTCACGTGCCGCTTTCGCTGGAAGCACAACTGGAAGCCCGCGTGTTGATGATGTCCACGAACAACGTGCTGTCGCCCGCCAACGGCGCGCCGATTATCGTGCCGTCGCAGGACATGATCCTCGGTCTCTACTACATTTCCATGGAGCGGCAGGGCATGAAGGGCGAAGGCATGGTCTTCGGCTCCATCGAAGAGGTCGAGCATGCGCTGGCCGCCGGTGTTGTCCACCTGCACGCCAAGGTCAAAGCCCGGATCAAACAGATCGACGACGAGGGCAACGAGGTCGAGGTTCTGTTCGACACCACCCCTGGCCGCGTGCGTCTGGGGGCACTTCTGCCCCTGAACGCCAAGGCTCCGTTCAGCCTTGTCAATGACCTGCTGCGTAAGAAAGACGTGCAGCGCGTCATCGACACCGTTTACCGTTATTGCGGCCAAAAGGAATCTGTCATCTTCTGTGACCAGATCATGACCATCGGGTTCCGCGAGGCGTTCAAGGCGGGCATTTCCTTCGGCAAGGACGACATGGTCATCCCCGACAGCAAATGGCCCATTGTGGACGAGACCCGCGAACAGGTCCGCGACTTCGAACAACAGTATATGGACGGCCTGATCACTCAGGGCGAAAAGTATAACAAAGTTGTCGATGCCTGGTCGAAGTGTAACGACAAGGTCACCGAAGCCATGATGACCCGGATTTCCGAATCCGGTGTGGACGAGAACGGCGCAGAGAACGAGCCGAACTCGGTCTACATGATGGCCCACTCCGGTGCCCGTGGTTCGGTCACGCAGATGAAACAGCTGGGCGGGATGCGCGGCTTGATGGCCAAGCCAAACGGCGACATTATCGAGACGCCGATCATCTCGAACTTCAAGGAAGGTCTGACCGTTCTTGAATACTTCAACTCCACCCACGGGGCCCGTAAGGGTCTGTCTGACACGGCGTTGAAGACGGCGAACTCCGGCTACCTGACCCGCCGCTTGGTGGACGTGGCGCAGGATTGCATCGTGCGCGAACCCGACTGCGGCACCGACATCGCCATCACGGCCTCTGCGGCGGTGAACGACGGCGAGGTTGTGGCCTCCATCGGGGAACGCGTGTTGGGCCGGACCTCTGCGGATGACGTCGTGGTGCCCGGCACGGACGAGGTGATCGTTGCAGCAGGCGAGCTGATCGACGAACGTAAAGCCGACGCCATCGAGGCGGCGGGCGTGGCGACTATGCGCATCCGCTCCCCTCTGACCTGCGAGTCCGAGGAAGGCGTCTGCGCGGCCTGCTACGGTCGGGATCTGGCTCGTGGCACCAAGGTCAACCTTGGCGAAGCGGTCGGCATCATCGCGGCACAGTCCATCGGGGAACCCGGTACTCAGCTGACGATGCGGACTTTCCACATCGGCGGCGTGGCCCAAGGTGGCCAGCAGTCCTTCCAAGAGGCGGGGCATGACGGCAAGGCGGAATTCCGTAATCCGCAGATCCTCGAAAACTCCGCTGGCGACATGGTCGTCATGGGCCGGAACATGACCCTTGCGATCATGTCCGACGCGGGCGAGGAATTGGCGACGTTCAAATTGGGCTACGGCACCAAGCTGCACGTCAAGGATGGGGCCACCATCGCGCGCGGCGACAAGCTGTACGAATGGGACCCTTACACCCTACCGATCATCGCGGAAAAAGCCGGGACCATCAAATTCGTCGATCTGTTCGCGGGCATCTCGGTCCGGGATGAAACCGACGATGCGACCGGCATGACCCAGAAAATCGTGACCGATTGGCGTTCCGCGCCAAAAGGCAACGAGCTGAAGCCTGAGGTCATCGTGGTGGGCGAAGACGGCGAACCCATGCGCAACGATGTGGGCAATCCCGTGACTTACGCCATGTCTGTAGATGCCATCCTGTCGGTCGAAGATGGTCAGAAGATCGACGCCGGTGACGTGGTGGCCCGTATCCCGCGCGAGGGTGCCAAGACCAAGGACATCACCGGGGGTCTGCCCCGCGTGGCGGAATTGTTCGAGGCACGTCGTCCCAAGGACCACGCCATCATCGCCGAGATCGACGGCTACGTGAAATACGGGCGCGACTACAAGAACAAGCGCCGTATCTCCATCGTGCCCGCGGACGAAGCGCTGGAGCCCGTCGAATACATGGTGCCCAAGGGGAAACACATCCCCGTGGCCGAAGGCGACTTCGTCCAGAAGGGCGACTACATCATGGATGGCAACCCCGCCCCGCACGACATCCTGCGGATCATGGGGATCGAGGCGCTGGCCGAGTATCTGATCGACGAAGTGCAGGACGTCTACCGTCTGCAAGGCGTGAAGATCAACGACAAGCACATCGAAGTCATCGTGCGCCAGATGCTGCAAAAGTGGGAAATCCTCGACAGCGGTGAAACCACGTTGCTGAAAGGCGAACACGTGGACAAGGCCGAGTTCCTGGAGGCCAACGCCAAGGCCGAGGCACGGGGTGGGCGTCCCGCGCGGGGCGAACCGATCCTGCTGGGCATCACCAAGGCGTCGCTGCAAACCCGCAGCTTCATCTCGGCGGCGTCCTTCCAGGAAACCACGCGCGTTCTGACCGAGGCGTCTGTCCAAGGGAAGAAGGACAAGCTGGTTGGCCTGAAAGAGAACGTCATTGTGGGTCGTTTGATTCCGGCGGGCACCGGTGGGGCAACCCAGCAGATGCGCAAGATCGCGCAAGACCGCGACAACGTCGTGATCGCCGAAGCCCGGGCAGAGGCTGAACAGGCCGCCGCTCTTGCCGCCCCCTCGGCCGAGGCGGACGCGGTCTTTGGCGACGCGCCGTCGGACGACTAATACCTGTCACATTTTGGAAAAGGCCCTCGCACCGCGGGGGCCTTTTTCGTTTGCGGGGTGTTGGGCCGTCTCTCGTTCGGCCTGCCAAAGGTTAACCCTTGCCATTGCGGATCAAATGCACGGGGGTAAGTCGGGGGACAGTGGATTTTCCCACTCTCTCGATAGCGTTTACCTTTCCCATTCCGGGGGGCTGCGTTACGCTCAAGCCATGGCATTTGTTAACCAAATCATCGGCGTCATGCGCTTTTCCTACCCCGCGAAAGAGGGGTTTTCTGTCAGTCAGCTATCGGCTGAGGAGTTGGAGGCGCACCTCTATGATCCAGACCGTTTGCAGACCCGGTTTAAATACCTTGAACACATCACCCTGCCGTCGCTGGCCGCCCAGACGGACGCTGATTTCCGGCTGGTGATCTTGGGGGAGACACCCTGCCGTTCCGGTTCAAACGCCGCCTGCGCGATCTGGCGGAGGTCCACCCCTTCGTCAAACCTGTGTTTCTCGAACGCATGGGCGCGCTTGGAGCCGCCAAGCGGGCTTTCCGCCGCGCGATTGCCGACGAGACGACCCACGTCACGGGCTTTCGCATTGACGACGATGATGCCGTTGCCATTGATTATATTGAAAAAACGCGTGTGATTGCGGATAAGGTCATCGCCGGTGGTCTGTTTGATCGGCCCTATGTGGTGGCCTTTTCCAAGGGGCTGTACTGGGACATGAACGACGCCGATGCGCCGTTTCACGAGTTCCGCGAGCCGCAGCCCTTGGGCCTTGCCTGCGCCATGATCACCACCCGCGAGATGGAGACCTGCATCTATCGCTACAACCACCGGCGGCTGTGTTGCTACGTGCCGACCTACATGGATCCTGACGATTTCATGTTCATGCGTACCCTGCACGGGCACAACGATTCCGGCCGCTCGATCCCGCCGCACGCGGTGCAGATGGGGCTGCAAAAGGGGCACAAGATGATGGAAAAACGGTTCGCGCTGGACCTAGACAAGGTCCTGCCTTTGGCCCCGGCTGGTTAACCATGTCCCACTCCGACAACCTGCGGGGTGCGGCGTTGATGATGGGGTCCATGGCAGCCTTCACGTTCAACGACGCCAGCCTTAAGTACGCCGCCCAAGACCTGCCGTTGTTTCAAGTGGTTGCCCTGCGCGGGTTGGTGGTGACGGCTTTGCTGGCGGGGCTGGCATGGTACATGGGCGCCCTGTCTCAGCCCATCCCCCGGGCCGAGCGAGGCAAGGTCGTCCTGCGCGCCGCTGCCGAACTTGGCGCGTTTTTACCATTTGTTATTGCGCTGGCGAATATGCCTTTGGCCAATATCACCGCGATCCTACAGGCGTTGCCTTTGACGGTGGCCTTGGCGGGGGCGGTGTTTTTGGGCGAGCATGTCGGCTGGAAACGGTGGCTGGCGATTGGGATTGGATTCTTTGGTGTGATGTTGATCGTGCAACCGGGCGGAGAGGGGTTCAACCGCTACGCATTGCTGGGCCTGTTGGCGGTCGTGATGGTGACGTTACGCGATATCGTTACGCGCAAACTGTCGTCGGAAGTGCCCAGTCTGACCGTGGCGGTGATCACGGCGGCGGGCGTGATGATGCTAGGCTTCGTCGGGTCCGCGTTTCAACCATGGCAACCTGTGGATGCGGGGCAGGGGGTCGTGATCGTTGCCGCCGCCGTTTTCATTCTGGGCGGCTATGTTTTCTCCGTCATGACCATGCGTGTGGGCGAGATCGGGTTTGTGGCACCGTTCCGTTATACGGCGTTGGTGTGGGGATTGCTGTTGGGCTGGCTGGTCTTTGGGGACTGGCCCAACGCAATGGTTCTTGTGGGCAGTGCGATCGTCGTCGCTACGGGCATGTTCACCCTGTGGCGCGAGCGGGTGACGCGTCTAAAAGCTACGCGCGATGGCGCGAAGGTCTAGGGCAAAGCGGGTCTCCAGATCCTTGGTTTGATCCGCGTCGGCAAAGGGCATGTTGACGACCGCCGGACCCAAGGCGCTGTCGTTCATGCCATCCACCCCGCGCAGCCACATGGGGGCGTCTGTCACTGACACCGCTGGCATAAGCTGGCCGACCTTGTGGTGGGGATAGTGGACAGCGGTGCGCCGGTTTTCGGGACGCAAGAACAACGCATGAGCGACCCCAAGATGGTTGCGCACGGCAGGGGATACACGAGGTCCATTGGCGGTCAGCTCCATCATGTAACCCCGATTGAAATCCAGTGCGAGGGTGCCACGTTCCGCCCAGAGCCCGTGCACTTGCGCAAAGATCGTTCGGCTCCGCTCGATAAACCTGCGGGCGACACCGTCATCGTCATCTTGGCGAAACTGCATGATCACCTCGGCGTGGCGATCCTTGTGGGCCTCGACGACCTGTTCCATGGCGTGGCGTTGGTTCATGGGGGGCAGTTGCACAAGACGTGCTTGTGGGACCGCTGCGACCATAGTCTGCAGACGGGTCAGATAGGGCGGGGGCAGGCTTTCCCCTGTCAGGATTACAAACTGGAAATCCGGGTCCGTCTGAGCCGCAATGGTCCGCAGACAGACGTGCTCAAGGCTGCGCAAACGCGCCTCCATCCGGGCGGGGGCGTAAAGGTGCGCCTCGCGTTCCGCCACGGTTTCATGTTCAATCCGAAAACCGCCCAGGCCCGGGTAGGCAAAGCGGCACATGCCGATGATCTGAAGCACACGCGGCCCCCTTGGTTTGACCCCCGAACCGTGGCAGATCGCGCCCATTGGGACAAGCGGACAAGGGTCTGTTGACACCCTGACCGATTCCGCCTATTGCAGCCGCACATTGGCCCGGATGCCGTGCATCCTTTCGTCAAATCCCATTCTGGTGGTCAAGGTCTGTCCTAATGCTGGACACACCCTCTGCAAACCAACCGCGGCGTCTAGATCGGATATCAGACGCAGGCGGCTTTTGGGCGTTGTTGGGGTCGCATACGATTAATCATAGGTAACATGGGGAAACCTGATGCCAACTATCCAACAGCTGATCCGCAAGCCGCGTCAGCCAAAACGTAAAACCTCCAAGTCCCAGCACTTGGAAAGCTGCCCGCAAAAGCGTGGCGTGTGCACCCGCGTGTACACCACCACGCCCAAGAAGCCGAACTCCGCTATGCGGAAAGTTGCGAAGGTGCGCCTGACCAACGGCTTCGAAGTGATCAGCTACATCCCGGGTGAAAGCCACAACCTTCAGGAACACTCTGTGGTTCTGATCCGCGGCGGTCGTGTCAAAGACCTTCCCGGTGTGCGCTACCACATCCTGCGTGGTGTGCTCGATACGCAAGGCGTCAAAGACCGTCGCCAGCGTCGTTCGAAATACGGCGCCAAGCGTCCTAAATAAGGAGATACCAGTATGTCTCGTCGTCACGCCGCTGAGAAGCGCGAAGTCCTGCCCGACGCCAAATATGGCGATCGCGTTCTGACCAAATTCATGAATAACCTGATGCTCGATGGTAAGAAATCGACCGCAGAGAAAATCGTCTACAACGCCTTTGATCGTATCGAAGGCAAGCTGAAGCGCAGCCCCGTTGAGGTGTTCGCCGAAGCTTTGGACAACATCAAACCCGCCGTCGAGGTGCGTTCGCGCCGCGTGGGTGGTGCAACCTACCAGGTGCCCGTCGAAGTGCGCCCCGAGCGTCGCGAAGCATTGGCCATCCGTTGGCTGATCAACGCGGCCCGTGGTCGTAACGAAAACACGATGGAAGAGCGTCTGGCCGGTGAGCTGATCGATGCTGTTCAATCCCGTGGGTCCGCCGTCAAAAAGCGTGAAGACACCCACAAGATGGCCGACGCCAACCGCGCGTTCAGCCACTATCGCTGGTAATTCCTTCGGGGCCCTGTTCGGGGGCCCTGAACCCTTTCTCCCCATTTGAGGACACGAGCCTATGGCACGCGACTATCCCCTCGAGCGTTATCGCAACTTCGGCATCATGGCCCACATCGACGCAGGTAAGACCACCTGTTCCGAGCGGATCCTGTTCTACACCGGCAAATCCCACAACATCGGTGAGGTGCACGATGGTGCGGCCACCATGGACTGGATGGAGCAAGAGCAAGAGCGTGGCATCACGATCACCTCTGCTGCGACCACCACATTCTGGGAACGCACCGAAGACGGCAAGACGCCTGATTCCAAAAAGCACCGCTTGAACATCATCGACACCCCCGGCCACGTTGACTTCACCATCGAAGTTGAGCGTTCCTTGGCCGTTCTGGACGGCGCGGTTTGCGTGCTGGATGCGAACGCCGGTGTTGAACCCCAGACCGAAACTGTGTGGCGTCAAGCTGACCGCTACAAGGTGCCGCGCATGGTGTTCGTCAACAAGATGGACAAGATCGGCGCTGACTTCTTCAACTGTGTGCGCATGATCGAAGACCGCACCGGTGCCCGCGCCATCCCCGTCGGCGTCCCAATCGGGGCCGAGACGGAGCTGGAAGGCCTGGTCGATCTGGTCACCATGGAAGAATGGCTGTGGCAAGGCGAAGACCTTGGCGCGTCGTGGATCAAGGCACCGATCCGCGAAGAGCTGCAGGACATGGCCGCCGAATGGCGCGAGAAGATGCTGGAAGCGGCGGTCGAGCAAGACGACGACGCCATGGAAGCCTATCTTGAAGGCAACGAGCCTGACGTTCCAACCCTGCGCGCCCTGCTGCGCAAGGGCACTCTGGCGATGGACTTCGTTCCCGTTCTCGGTGGTTCCGCATTCAAAAACAAAGGCGTGCAGCCTTTGCTGAACGCTGTTGTCGATTATCTGCCCAGCCCGCTGGACGTGGTCGACTACATGGGCTTCAAACCCGGCGACGAAGAAGAGACCCGCAACATCCCCCGCCGTGCGGATGACAACATGGCGTTCTCTGGCCTTGCGTTCAAAATCATGAACGACCCCTTTGTGGGCTCCCTGACCTTCGTGCGGATCTACTCTGGCACGCTGTCCAAGGGCGACTCGATGTTGAACTCCACCAAGGGGAACAACGAGCGTGTCGGTCGTATGATGATGATGCACTCCAACAACCGCGAAGAGATCGAAGAGGCATTTGCCGGCGACATCATCGCGCTTGGTGGTCTGAAGAACACCACGACCGGGGACACGCTGTGCTCCAAGTCTGATCCGGTGGTTCTGGAAACGATGACCTTCCCCGATCCGGTGATCGAGATCGCCGTCGAGCCCAAAACCAAGGGTGACCAAGAGAAGATGTCCCAGGGTCTGGCCCGTCTGGCCGCCGAGGACCCCTCTTTCCGTGTGGAAACTGACATCGAATCCGGTCAGACCATCATGAAGGGCATGGGCGAACTGCACTTGGACATCCTCGTTGATCGTCTGAAGCGTGAGTTCAAAGTGGAAGCCAACATCGGTGCGCCCCAAGTGGCCTACCGTGAGACCATCGGCCACGAGGTCGAGCACACTTACACCCATAAGAAACAGTCCGGCGGGTCTGGTCAGTTCGGTGAGGTCAAGCTCATCATCACCCCCACAGAGCCTGGCGAAGGCTATTCCTTCGAGAGCAAGATCGTCGGCGGTGCCGTGCCCAAGGAATACATCCCGGGCGTGGAAAAAGGCATCAAGTCGGTCATGGACTCCGGTCCATTGGCAGGCTTCCCTGTGATCGACTTCAAGGTCGCCCTGATTGACGGCAAGTTCCACGATGTGGACTCCAGCGTTCTGGCTTTTGAAATCGCCGCACGGATGTGTATGCGCGAAGGCATGAAGAAGGCGGGCGCGAAACTGCTCGAACCTATCATGAAGGTCGAAGTGATCACGCCGGAAGAATACACCGGCGGTATCATCGGCGATCTGACGTCCCGCCGTGGCCAAGTCTCGGGTCAAGAACCCCGCGGCAACGCCATCGCGATCGACGCCTTTGTGCCTCTGGCGAATATGTTCGGCTACATCAACACCCTGCGTTCCATGTCTTCTGGCCGCGCGCAGTTCACGATGCAGTTCGACCACTACGATCCAGTGCCGAACAACATCGCCGAAGAAATCCAGGCGAAATACGCCTAAGCGGTGCGGCGGGCCTTGGCCCGCCCTACCACCCCGTAGGGTGGGACTTGTCCCACCGCCCCCCTGATGAATAAGGAGCCTTCCCATGGCTAAGGAAAAGTTTGAACGTTCTAAACCACACGTCAACATCGGCACGATTGGCCACGTTGACCACGGCAAGACGACCCTGACGGCAGCGATCACCAAGCAGTTTGGTGACTTCAAAGCCTACGACGAAATCGACGGCGCGCCCGAAGAGAAAGCCCGTGGCATCACGATCTCGACCGCCCACGTGGAATACGAGACCGAGACCCGTCACTACGCCCACGTCGACTGCCCCGGCCACGCCGACTACGTCAAGAACATGATCACCGGTGCGGCCCAGATGGACGGCGCGATCCTGGTTGTGAACGCCGCCGACGGCCCCATGCCCCAAACGCGCGAGCACATCCTGCTGGGCCGTCAGGTGGGCATCCCCTACATGGTCGTGTTCATGAACAAAGTGGACCAGGTCGACGACGAAGAGCTGCTCGAACTGGTTGAAATGGAGATCCGCGAGCTGCTGTCCTCCTACGACTACCCCGGCGACGACATCCCCGTTGTGGCAGGCTCCGCGCTGGCCGCTCTGGAAGATCGCGACGACAACATCGGCAAAGACAAGATTGCTGAACTGATGGCCGCCGTCGACGACTACATCCCGACACCCGCGCGCGCCGTGGATCAGCCCTTCTTGATGCCCATCGAGGACGTGTTCTCGATCTCCGGCCGTGGTACGGTTGTGACCGGTCGCGTTGAGCGTGGCGTGATCAACGTCGGCGAAGAGATTGAAATCGTTGGTATTCGCGACACATCCAAAACGACCTGCACGGGCGTTGAAATGTTCCGCAAGCTGCTGGACCGCGGCGAGGCTGGCGACAACATCGGTGCCCTGCTGCGCGGTGTGGACCGTGAAGGCGTGGAGCGTGGCCAGGTTCTGTGCAAGCCAGGTTCCGTGAAGCCTCACACGAAGTTCGAGGCCGAGGCCTACATCCTGACCAAGGAAGAGGGTGGCCGCCACACGCCGTTCTTTGCGAACTACCGCCCGCAGTTCTACTTCCGCACGACGGACGTGACCGGCACGGTTGAGCTGCCCGCAGGCACCGAAATGGTGATGCCCGGCGACAACCTGAAGTTCAACGTCGAGCTGATCGCCCCCATCGCGATGGAACAAGGCCTGCGCTTTGCCATCCGCGAAGGCGGCCGCACCGTCGGCGCCGGCGTGGTGTCCAACATCACCGAGTAAGCCACCGCTTACCGAACATGCAGAAGGGCCGTCCCCAAGGGGCGGCCCTTTTTGCATCCGGCGGCTACACCATCGTCGATGCCATTTGATGGTGACGCCCAGATGGCCACCAAGGGCTAGAGTTAAGCACGCAGGCTCGCTACGCTGCCACCATGTCAGATTTACAAACCGTCATCACCATTCATGATCAGAACCTGCTGGATCGCTATGAACAGGGCCAGAAGTTCGCGGCCTTGCAGGGCCGCTATGTGTACATGTGTGTGGGGATGGCCGCGTTTCATCCATCGTCCACATCCGCACATGCGATCGTCGCTCGCGATTTGGCGGATAACATCGAAAGCCATCGTTATCTTGTCGATTTCACCTGCTGGTACGCTACGGTCAAAAACCAGTTGATCACTTCGGACATAGTGGCACTGATCCAGTACGACGTATCCATCACCGACGGTTTTGTTGCGCAGACGGAACATGTTTTGTCCGAGGATCCGTCGTGCATTGTTGGCTACAGCCCGGTTCCCCTAAAGGACCGGAATTTCATCCGCGACAATATGGGTGTCGCCCCGCTGCTCAAAGCATGTCGCGCTGTTTATGGCATTGACGCGTGGAAGGTTCTAAAAACCTATTTGCGCTGGTCCCAAGACGAATACTGGCCCGCCACAAATAACGTCGCCATGCATCGAGATACCCTGGCTGATTTTGTGCGCTGGTTCACGCCCTTGGCGATGCACATGGGCAATGAAAAACCAGTCGGCCATGCCTTTGAACGTGCGATCAAGCTCTACTGTGTTCTGTCGGGGCGCCAAAATCACTACCTGCCGGATGTGTTGCACCACTTCCAATTGGACAGCCATAAAACCCAAGGGATCGACAAGGACCTTGCGCAATTGCACGCTGTGCTTGCCGCCAACAAGACGGAGTAGGTTTACCTGTGTAGGCAACGTCTCGATTGGTCTTTACACCCCATCCGACTCCCCCTATACGCTCGCTATCGACACCGGGCTGCCATTGGCGGCCCGCTTTGTTGTGGCGCTGATGAGGGTGCCGGGTGGTCCGGTTTCCTCCTCTCAGGCCTGAAATACTGATACGAAAGGCCTTCCAACATGAAGAGCCAAAACATCCGTATTCGGTTGAAAGCGTTTGACTATCGCGTGCTGGATGCCTCCGCCGCAGAGATCGTCAGCACCGCGAAACGGACGGGCGCCAATGTGCGCGGCCCCATCCCGATGCCGAACAAGATCGAAAAATTCACCGTTCTGCGTGGCCCCCACGTTGACAAAAAATCCCGCGACCAGTGGGAAATCCGCACGCACAAGCGCATGCTGGATATCGTTGACCCAACGCCGCAGACCGTGGACGCGCTGATGAAGCTCGACCTGGCCGCTGGTGTTGCCGTCGACATCCAAGTGATGGGAGCGGCCTGATATGCGGTCCGGTCTGATTGCAAAGAAAGTCGGCATGACCCGGCTGTTCATGGAGGATGGTCGCCAGATTCCGGTCACCGTTCTCGATCTCGAAGGGGCGCAAGTCGTTGCCCAACGTACCGAGGCGACCGACGGCTACACCGCCGTGCAGATGGGCGCAGGCGCGGCGAAAGCAAAACGCACCTCCGCCCCCATGCGCGGTCACTTCGCCAAGGCGGGCGTTGCCCCCAAGCGCAAGCTGGTCGAATTCCGCGTGTCCTCCGACAACCTGATCGAAGTTGGCGCAGAGCTGTCCGCCGAGCACTTCATCGCCGGTCAAAAGGTTGACGTGACAGGTACGTCCATCGGTAAAGGTTTTGCCGGTGCGATGAAGCGCTGGAACTTTGGTGGTCTGCGCGCCTCGCACGGTGTGTCGATCTCGCACCGTTCGCACGGTTCCACCGGCCAATGTCAGGACCCCGGCAAGGTGTTCAAAGGCAAGAAAATGGCCGGTCACATGGGTGCAGCCCGCGTGACGACACAGAACCTCGAAGTCGTGAAAACGGATGCAGACCGCAACCTGATCATGATCAAAGGCGCTGTTCCCGGTTCCAAAGGCGGTTGGGTCACGATCAAGGACGCGGTGAAAAAGCCTGCGCCCGAAGGTCTGCCTATGCCCGCGGCGATCAAATCCGCAGCTGCTGCTGAAGCGCCCGCTGAGGCACCGAGCGAAGGAGCTGAAGAATGAAACTTGATGTGATCACTCTCGACGGTGGCAAGGCTGGCTCGGTTGAGCTGTCCGAGGACCTGTTCGGTCTGGAGCCACGCGCGGACATTCTGCACCGTGTGGTCCGTTGGCAGCGCAACAATGCGCAGGCCGGCACCCACAAGGTAAAGACCCGTTCCGAGACGTCTTACTCGACCAAGAAGATCTATCGCCAAAAGGGCACCGGTGGCGCACGTCACGGGTCGCGCAATGCGCCGATCTTCCGCGGTGGTGGTGTCTACAAGGGCCCAACGCCTCGCAGTCACGGCCACGAGCTGACGAAAAAGTTCCGCAAACTGGGCCTCAAGCACGCCCTGTCCGCCAAAGCCAAAGCGGGGGAGATCGTTGTGATCGACACCGCCGCCGCCGACGGCAAAACCGCAGTCTTGGCCAAACAGGTCAAGGAGCTGGGTTGGAAGCGTGCGCTGGTCATCGATGGTGCGGATGTGAACGAGAACTTCCTGAAAGCCTCGTCCAACATCAACGGCCTCGACATCCTGCCCAGCCAGGGCGCGAACGTCTATGACATCCTGAAACGTGACACGCTCGTGCTCACCAAGGCAGGTGTCGAAGCATTGGAGGCTCGCCTGAAATGAGTGCAAATGCAAAACACTACGATGTCGTGCGCAAGCCGATCATCACCGAGAAGGCGACAATGGCCTCCGAGAACGGTGCGGTCGTGTTTGAAGTGGCGATTGATGCCAACAAACCTGCGATCAAAGAGGCCGTCGAGGCGCTGTTTGGTGTGAAGGTGAAGGCGGTCAACACCACGATCACCAAAGGCAAGGTCAAGCGGTTCCGGGGTCAACTCGGCAAACGTAAGGACATCAAGAAAGCCTACGTGACGCTGGAAGACGGCAACACAATCGACGTGAGCACCGGCCTGTAAGGTCGCGTTTCACTGTGAACACGGAAAACCCCGGGGGCGCGGCTCTCGGGGTTTTCTTTGCGCGAGGGCCGCGTAGTGTGGCGTCAAAGGGGACACGCCATGAAATCAGTACCGAAAGCGACCACCGACGCGGCCTTGATCAAGGCGTTCCTGGAAAAGGGCGGCAAGGTGACGAAGGGCAAGACCAAACCCGCGCCCGCGGAATTGGGGCTCAGCAACAATGTCTGGGGCAACAAGTTGACCAAGGAAGAGAAGAAGGCGCGGGACGGGACAGATCAATAGGAATGCAACACCTCTTCCACTTACCGTCGATCTATGATCTTTAATGTGTCGGTTAAATGGGTCGAGCAGAATAATCCATCTCATCTAAGAATTTTCATTTAGGAAGAACAATGAGCGAAAATACGTATCCTTCCGGTCAGATGTCTGGTGTATCAGAAACTGTAAAAGGTCGATCTCCACATTGGCAAAAAATTGGATTTTTGACTATCGCAGCACTATTGTCCGGCTATGTGATACGTTTTTTGAATGCTCCAGACGAATGGTCGCAATGGCTAGATCGTCTAGTTGTTAGTGTGGGCTTTTTTATTCTTTTATTCGGTTTGATTTGGCGTGAATTTACAAGAATAAGAAAGGAAAAATACGCGAACGTGCAGGAAGATTTGCATGGAATCCAGCATGTTATTCGCGATCAACTTACGATATTATCGCTAATGGAAGGTAGGCCCAGAGAAGATATTAAACTTCATGCGCATATCGTTTGGGCCAATACGCAAGAGTGCTTGAACCGGCTAGCAGCAATCTTCTCACTTTTAACAGGTACAAAGTGCCGCGTATCTATCAAAATGATTGAACCTGGGGCGGACGAAGAAAGGCCAGTTGTTTATACTTTCATACGCGATACAGATTCGGAACGTTTTTATGACAACAACGATGATAGTCGACGCCGGGATGGTCTTGATTTGCTCGACAACAACACTGATTTTCGCTCTGTATTTGGTGAAGATGGAGAGCGATGGTTTTTCTGTAATGACCTACCTGCCCATTCTTATTACAGCAACTCCCGAGATCAAATGCTCAACCAAAGAGATTTGACTGGTTATCGGGGAATATTAAACCTTTTTAAACCTGTCGATTGGAAACTCCCGTATCGGTCGTGCATAGTCTGGCCTATCAGGCAAAAAGTTTTGAAACCTAGCTTAGGCGAAGAATTCAGTTTTGCTGGCTTTTTGACGGTGGACTCAAATCATCGAGGTGTGTTTGACGAACGTTTTGATCCTCACTTAGGGGCAGGTGTTGCAGACGCTTTACACAATATGTTGTTACGTTTAGAAGAGGTGGGGCAGGATGGTGCTTAACATGACTAAATCTGGTAAATATACGACGTCTAAAGCAGAGGCCAACTCCGGCTCATATCGTATGGCTAAGTCAGATAGTGGGCGTTCCTTTTATTATGTGACAAAGAGTTCTGAAGGGGATGTCGTTGAAAGAACTCGAACACTTGTACCTTCAAGGAAGAATATCTTTTTTGTGCGGCCTAAGGCTTCGTCAGCAGCATAATTGATGGGACGTTGGTGGGCATAATCTCATTGACCCCCACACCCCCATCCCCTAAACGCACCCACAAGGCAGCGCCCCGGATTCGTCCGGGGCTCTTTCTTTGCGCTATCTAGCGTATTCGCCGGGGACCTTCGGGGCCCTTTACATAGCGGGGGCCGAACACTCCCTCGCACAGCAACGGAAGACAGATAACATGGCACTTAAGTCGTATAAGCCAACGACGCCGGGCCAGCGTGGGCTGGTTCTGATCGACCGTTCGGAACTGTTTAAAGGTCGCCCCGTCAAGGCGCTGACCGAAGGTTTGTCCAAATCGGGCGGCCGTAACAACACCGGACGGATCACGTCGCGTCGGCGTGGTGGTGGGGCAAAACGCCTTTACCGGATCGTAGATTTCAAACGCAGAAAGATGGACGTCACGGCCACGGTCGAACGCATCGAGTATGACCCCAACCGCACCGCGTTCATCGCGCTGGTCCGCTACACCGACAATGAGCAAGCCTACATCCTGGCACCTCAGCGTTTGGGCATTGGCGATCAGGTTGTGGCTTCGGCCAAGGCCGACATCAAACCCGGCAACGCGATGCCCTTCAGCGGCATGCCCATCGGGACGATTGTTCACAACGTCGAACTCAAGCCCGGCAAAGGGGGCCAGATCGCACGCGCCGCTGGCACCTACGCACAATTCGTGGGCCGCGACGGGGGCTATGCCCAGATCCGTCTGTCCTCGGGTGAGCTGCGCCTGGTGCGTCAGGAATGCATGGCCACCGTTGGTGCCGTGTCCAACCCTGACAATTCGAACCAGAACCTTGGTAAGGCCGGTCGTGTCCGCCACATGGGCAAGCGCCCCTCTGTGCGTGGTGTCGCGATGAACCCGATCGATCACCCCCACGGTGGTGGTGAAGGCCGGACCTCCGGTGGTCGTACGCCTGTGACCCCATGGGGTAAGGATACCAAAGGTAAACGGACCCGTAACAAGAACAAGGCAAGCCAGAAGCTGATCATCCGCTCGCGGCACGCCAAGAAGAAAGGCCGGTAATTCATGAGCCGTTCTGTTTGGAAAGGGCCTTTTGTCGACGCTTACGTCCTCAAGAAAGCCGAAGCCTCCCGCGAGTCGGGCCGCAACGAGGTCATCAAGATCTGGTCGCGCCGCTCCACCATCCTGCCCCAGTTCGTGGGCCTCACCTTTGGTGTCTATAACGGTCACAAGCACGTGCCCGTGAACGTCACCGAAGAGATGATCGGCCAGAAGTTTGGGGAATATTCGCCGACGCGCACCTACTACGGTCACGCCGCCGACAAAAAAGCCAAAAGGAAATAAGCCATGGGTAAGGATAAAAATCCCCGCCGCGTGGCGGACAACGAGGCGATGGCCAAGCTGCGCATGCTGAAAACCAGCCCGCAAAAGCTGAACCTCGTCGCTGGTCTGATCCGCGGCAAGAAAGTTGACAAGGCGCTGGCCGACCTGACTTTCTCGAAAAAGCGTATCTCTGACGACGTCAAAAAGTGCCTGCAATCCGCGATTGCGAACGCTGAGAACAACCACAACCTTGACGTGGATGAACTGATCGTTTCCGAAGCATGGGTTGGCAAAAACCTGACGATGAAACGCGGTCGCCCCCGGGCCCGTGGCCGTTTCGGCAAAATCGTCAAGCCGTTTGCAGAACTGACCATCGTCGTACGCCAAGTTGAGGAGCAAGCCTAATGGGACATAAAGTAAACCCGATCGGCATGCGCCTTCAGGTCAACCGTACCTGGGACAGCCGCTGGTACGCCGACACCAAGGACTACGGTGATCTTCTGCTGGAAGACATCCGCATCCGTGAGTTCATCGGTGAAGAGTGTAAGCAAGCCGGCATCAGCCGTGTGATCATCGAGCGTCCGCACAAAAAGTGCCGAGTCACGATCCACACGGCCCGTCCCGGCGTGATCATCGGCAAAAAAGGCGCCGATATCGAAACGCTGCGCCGCAAACTGTCGGCCATGACCGACAGCGAGCTGCACCTGAACGTCGTCGAAGTGCGCAAGCCCGAGCTGGATGCAGCCTTGGTCGCCGAGTCCATCGCACAACAGTTGGAGCGTCGTGTTTCGTTCCGCCGTGCCATGAAACGCTCGGTCCAGAACGCCATGCGCATGGGGTCCCAAGGGATCCGCGTGAACGTGGCCGGTCGTCTGGGCGGCGCCGAGATTGCGCGGACCGAATGGTACCGTGAAGGCCGCGTGCCTTTGCACACCCTGCGGGCCGACATCGACTACGCCCACGCCGAAGCCATGACCGCCTACGGCATCATCGGCATCAAGGTCTGGATCTTTAAGGGTGAGATCATGGAACATGATCCCGCAGCCCGTGATCGTAAGGCACAGGAACTTCAAGACGGTCCAACACCTCGCGGTGCTGGCGGTCGTCGGTAAGGAGATAGGATAATGCTTCAACCGAAACGGACTAAGTTCCGCAAAATGCAAAAGGGCCGGATCAAAGGCGAAGCCAAAGGCGGCTCCGACCTGAACTTCGGCACCTATGGCCTGAAGGCCTTGCAGCCCGAGCGTGTGACCGCGCGCCAGATCGAAGCGGCACGTCGTGCCATGACGCGTCACATGAAGCGTCAGGGCCGCGTCTGGATCCGTATCTTCCCCGACACGCCCGTGACGTCCAAACCCGTCGAAGTGCGTATGGGTAAAGGTAAGGGTTCCGTGGATTTCTGGGCCTGCAAGGTCAAACCTGGTCGCGTGATGTTCGAGATCGACGGTGTATCCGAGCCCGTCGCCCGCGAGGCCCTGCGCCTTGCAGCGATGAAGCTGCCGATCAAGACACGGACAGTGGTGCGTGAAGATTGGTAATTTTTGCTTAGGCAAGAATGACTTAGCGAAAAACACAACCCCCGCTTGGGAACAGGCGGGGGTTGTTTTTGTGTCCAAAGTGCACGTATGCTCCTCAACATGAAGCGATATATCACAATAGCTCTCGGAGCTGTCACACTCTCGTTACTGGCCGGAGCGGTGCAATCAAAAGATGCTCAGTGTTTGCTAGTTGTTGACGGGGTCGAGTACTTTCGCGGCTCGTGTTTGTTTGAACAGTTCAATAGAGATGGATCGTTTTCCGTTTCTCAATTGAACGGCAAGCATAGAGCGATCATTTATGTAGATGCACCGGGCGAAGCCCATGGGTATTTCAACGATGAACCATACGCCAATCGTTTACACGGAAGCCTAGGGGACTTGGTGCGAGAAGAGGCTTGTTGGGTCAATGAACGTGTCAGCGTTTGTGCATGGTGAAATGACAAATGGCCCATTTAGGGCGAGCATGGCCACCGCATCAACGCCACCCAAAATTAAAACTTACCGACACCCGTTCTTCCTCGGCGCGGTTCATCATGACCTCGTGGCGCAGCCAGCTTTCCCACAGGATAACTTCGCCCTCTTCAGGCGTAACATAATGAAATTGCTGTAAATTCTCTGGGCAGTCTTTGCGGCGCAGGGGTGCGGCCATCATCATGGGCAGGCGGGGGTCTTCCAGTTTCAAGGCCGAACAGCCCGGGGGCATCTGGATGTAGGTCGTGCCCGAGATGACAGAGTGGGGGTGGATGTGGCCCGTGTGGATCCCCCCTCTGGCATGATGTTGATCCATAGGCTGTCGAGGTGCAGGGCTTTGTTGTCCAGATCGAAGTGGCAATCGCGTGCAAACTTTTCTGCGTGGGACATCAGTACCTTAGCCAGCGCGCCAAACACCGGGTTGCGCCATTCCAAGTCCAGCAGAGACGCGTAAGACGTGTAGCCGATGTAGCCGTTCTCCTCGCACCAGTCCTGCCCGGCCTCGTCGTCCTCGGCGATGGCATAGCAGTTGTCGAGCAGATCTTCGTTGTCAATCGCGTCCCCAAGGGCGTTGCGGTCGGCACGGTAAAGCGGGGTGGTGAACAGGTGTGTCAGGGTCATTCCAAACCCTTACCGAAACCTGAATGCCCCGGAAAGCCCCCGCCGCGACCCGTGCATGATCCCGCACGGGTCGGCCAAAACCCGTGCAGGTTGTCGCGCAGGTCGCGGTTTGGCGGAATGGGGTTGCCACGATGGGGCAGGGGGCCTATACGCGCGGTTCATCCACCTCCACCGGATTCGTGGTCACCCTGAAGGGGCCCGCCGGTGATGTTGAAAAAGGAACATACCATGGACGCTTCGGAACTTCGTTCCAAGACGCCTGATGAGCTGCGCACGGCTCTGACTGACCTCAAGAAAGAGGCATTCAACCTGCGTTTTCAGGCCGCCACAAACCAACTGGAAAACACAGCCCGCGTGCGTCAGGTGCGCCGCGACGTGGCCCGTGTTTCCACGATCCTTAACGAAAAAGCAGCTGGGGAGGCCAACTGATGCCCAAGCGTATCCTCTCTGGTGTTGTGACATCCAACCAAAACGCGCAGACCGTAACGGTTTCCGTGGAACGTCGCTTCAAGCACCCGCTGCTGCAAAAGACTGTTCGTAAGTCCAAGAAATACCGGGCCCACGACGAACAGAACACATTCAACGTTGGTGACAAAGTCCGGATTCAGGAATGTGCACCAAAGTCGAAGACCAAACGCTGGGAAGTGATTGCCGAGTAATCTTTGGGGCCTTTGGGCCCCTTTCGGTATTTGCCCAACAGTCTAATCGAAACCCTGGGGTCAATGACCTGCTGCAAGGCGGCCCCATAGGTCAGGAGAAACCAAATGATCCAGATGCAGACCAACCTGGATGTTGCTGACAACAGCGGCGCGCGCCGTGTTCAGTGCATCAAGGTTCTGGGTGGCTCCAAGCGGAAGTACGCAAGCGTCGGTGACGTTATCGTTGTTTCCGTGAAAGAAGCCATCCCACGCGGTCGCGTAAAGAAGGGTGACGTCCGCAAGGCCGTCGTCGTACGCACCGCCAAAGAGGTCCGTCGCGCAGACGGCACCGCCATTCGTTTCGACCGCAACGCGGCCGTGATCCTCAACAACAACAACGAACCCGTTGGCACCCGTATCTTTGGGCCAGTGGTTCGCGAGTTGCGTTCGAAAAACTTCATGAAGATTATTTCGCTCGCGCCGGAGGTGCTGTGAGATGGCTGCTAAGTTGAAAAAAGGCGACAAGGTCGTCGTTTTGGCCGGTAAGGACAAAGGCAAGACGGGCGAAATTGCCCAGGTCATGCCCTCCGAAGGCAAGGCTGTGGTTGAAGGTGTGAACATGGCCGTGCGCCACACACGTCAGTCCCAGGCCAGCCAGGGCGGTCGCATCCCCAAGGCGATGCCGATCGACCTGTCGAACCTGGCAATCGTCGACGCCAACGGCAAAGCCTCCCGCGTCGGCTTCCGCATGGAAGACGGCAAGAAAGTGCGTTTCGCCAAGACAACAGGGGACGTGATCTAATGCTGGACCAAGCAAACTACACCCCCCGTCTGAAGACGCTGTACCGCGACACCATCAAAGCGGCGATGATCGAAGAATTCGGTTACAAGAACGCGATGATGGCCCCTCGTTTGGACAAGATCGTCCTGAACATCGGTGCCGGTGCGGAATCCGTACGTGACAGCAAGAAAGCCAAGTCTGCCCAAGACGACTTGACCGCGATTGCGGGCCAGCTGGCCGTCATCACCAAGGCAAAGAAATCCATCGCTGGTTTCCGCGTTCGTGAAGGCATGCCTCTGGGCACGAAAGTCACCCTGCGGGGCGACCGTATGTACGAATTCATGGATCGTCTGATCAACGTTGCTATGCCCCGTATCCGCGACTTCCGCGGCGTGCCAGGCACCAGCTTTGATGGTCGTGGCAACTACAACATGGGTATCAAGGAACACATTGTTTTCCCCGAGATCAACTTCGACAAGGTCGATGAGAACTGGGGCATGGATGTGAACATCTGTACCACCGCCGCCAATGACACCGAAGCCAAGGCGCTGTTGAAGCATTTCAACATGCCCTTCAACAGCTGAGAAAGGGACGAAGATGGCTAAGAAATCCATGATCGCCCGCGAAGTGAAGCGTCAGAAGCTGGTGGAAAAGTATGCCGCCAAGCGCGCTGCGCTGAAGGAAATCGCAAACGACGAAAGCAAGCCGATGGAAGAGCGTTTCAAGGCGCGCCTGAAGCTGGCTGAATTGCCCCGCAATTCGTCACCGACCCGACTGCACAACCGCTGCCAGCTGACGGGGCGTCCCCACGCCTATTACCGTAAGCTGCGCGTGTCGCGGATCATGCTGCGTGAACTGGCCTCGAAGGGTCAGATCCCCGGCATGGTCAAGTCTAGCTGGTAAGGGAGAGATACTATGAATGATCCCTTGGGCGATATGCTGACCCGTATCCGCAACGCACAGATGCGTGGCAAATCCACTGTCATGACACCGGCCTCCAAGCTGCGTGCATGGGTTCTGGATGTGCTGGCGGACGAAGGCTACATCCGCGGCTACGAGGCCACGACTGGCGCTGACGGTCACCCCGCAATCGAAATCAGCCTGAAGTACTACGAAGGCGACCCTGTGATCCGCGAAATCAAACGCGTGTCCAAACCCGGTCGTCGTGTGTACCTGGGCGTCAAAGATGTTCCACAGGTCCGTCAGGGTCTGGGCATCTCCATTGTCTCCACGCCCAAAGGCGTGATGTCGGACGCAAACGCTCGCACCCAGAATGTTGGTGGCGAAGTGCTTTGCACCGTCTTCTAAGGAGGGCTGCAAATGTCTCGTATTGGTAAAAAACCGGTCGATCTGCCCTCTGGTGTTGAAGCTAAGGTGTCCGGCCAAACTGTTGAAGTGAAGGGCCCCAAGGGGACCCGCAGCTTCACCGCTGGTGACGATGTCACGCTGACGGTCGAGGACAACGCTGTTGTCGTCACCCCACGTGGCAAGTCCAAGCGCGCACGCCAGCAGTGGGGCATGTCCCGCACGATGGTGGGCAACCTTGTGACAGGCGTGACCGACGGCTTCAAGAAAGAGCTGGAGATCAACGGTGTGGGTTACAGGGCGACACTTCAGGGCAACACCCTGAAACTGGCGCTTGGCTATTCCCACGATGTGAACTTCGAAGTGCCTGCTGGCGTGACGGTGACCTGCCCCAAGCAGACCGAGATCATCATTGAAGGCATCGATCAACAACTCGTCGGTCAGGTTGCGGCAAACATCCGCGAATGGCGTGCGCCAGAGCCCTACAAAGGCAAAGGCATCAAGTACAAAGACGAGTTTATCTTCCGCAAGGAAGGCAAGAAGAAGTAAGGATTGCGATAATGGCAAACAGCAAACGGACCCTGTTCCTGAAGCGCCGCATGCGCGTCCGGAACAAACTGCGGAAAATGGCGGATGGGCGTGCCCGTCTGTCCGTGCACCGCTCGAACAAGAACATCAGCGTCCAGCTGATCGACGATGTGAACGGCGTCACTTTGGCCGCCGCGTCCACCCTCGAAAAGGATCTGGGCGTCGTGGGCACCAACAACATTGCAGCAGCGACCAAGGTCGGTGCGGCAATTGCGGAACGTGCCAAGGCAGCAGGCGTGGAGGAATGTTATTTCGACCGCGGCGGCTTCCTGTTTCACGGGAAGGTGAAGGCTTTGGCCGATGCCGCCCGCGAAGGCGGTCTGAAGTTCTAAAGACAACGCAGCGGGCCTAAATATTCGTACGAATATTTGGGCCCGTTCGATGATCCGGGCGGTCCACTCCTGTGGGCGCACTGGGATCGATCAAATCGGGCGCAGGCCCAAGATACAAAGGATTGCCACATGGCAGAACGTGAAAACAGAGGGCGCGGCCGCGGTCGCAACCGTGAAGAAGAAACACCGGAATTCGCCGACCGCCTCGTGGCGATCAACCGCGTCTCCAAGACCGTAAAGGGTGGTAAGCGTTTCGGCTTCGCAGCCCTGGTGGTTGTGGGTGACCAGCGCGGCCGCGTCGGTTTCGGCAAAGGCAAGGCGAAAGAAGTGCCCGAGGCGATCCGCAAGGCGACCGAGCAGGCCAAGCGTCAGATGATCCGCGTGCAACTGCGCGACGGTCGCACCCTGCACCACGATATCGAGGGCCGTCACGGCGCCGGTAAAGTGATCATGCGCACCGCCCCAGAGGGCACCGGGATCATCGCCGGTGGTCCAATGCGCGCCGTGTTCGAGATGCTGGGCGTGAAGGACGTTGTGGCCAAGTCGCAAGGCTCCCAGAACCCCTACAACATGATCCGCGCCACGATGAACGGCCTGGGCCGCGAGCAATCGCCCCGTTCCGTCGCACAGCGTCGTGGTAAGAAAGTGGCAGACATCCTGCCCAAGCGCGACGATGCACCCGCTGCTGCGTCGCAAGTCGTTGAGGAGGCCTGATCCATGGGCACTATCGTCGTCAAGCAAATTGGCTCCCCGATCCGCCGCCCCGAGAAGCAGCGTCAAACGCTGATCGGACTTGGCCTGAACAAGATGCACAAAACCCGCGAGCTGGAAGACACCCCTTCCGTGCGCGGCATGATCAACAAGATCCCACACCTCGTGGAAATCGTTGAAGTCAAAGACTAGCGCTCCGTAGGGTGGGACTTGTCCCACCGCCCGGCCGCCAACGCCCCGCAGGACACTGCGGGGCGTTTTTTGTTCTGATCCAAGTGCAACAGGGGGACTTGCGATACGGTGCGGTGCGCTCTATACGCCCCCAGTGGCCAGTAATATGACTCGCGCCGCACACCGAAAACATCATGCCGTGTCCGCCCTATATCGCTTCGGGGGTGTGTCCGGCGAAGGAGAAGCGATATGAAACTGAATGAACTGCGCGACAATCCCGGCGCCACCAAGAAACGCAAGCGCGTTGGTCGTGGTCCCGGCTCCGGCACCGGTAAAATGGGTGGCCGTGGTATCAAGGGTCAGAAATCCCGTTCGGGCGTTTCGATCAACGGATACGAAGGCGGGCAGATGCCCCTCTACCAACGTTTGCCCAAGCGTGGCTTCAACAAGCCCAACCGTGCGAAATTTGCCGTCATCAACCTGGGCTTGATCCAGAAATTCATCGACGCAGGCAAGCTGGACGCCGCATCCATCACCGAAGAAAGCCTTGTGGCCTCCGGTGCTGTGCGCCGCGTTCTGGACGGTGTGCGCGTGTTGGCCAAGGGTGAATTGACCGCCAAAGCCTCGATCACCGTGACCGGCGCGTCCAAGTCTGCCGTTGAAGCGGTCGAGAAAGCGGGCGGTTCCCTGACCGTTGCGGCCCCTGCGGCGGAATAAACGCTTGTGGGCGCGGCGTGTCGTGCCTACTTAGCTTACAGAGTTTCCAGCGCCGCCTGAGGGGAACCCCTAGGGCGGTGCTTTGCATTAAGACAGGAGAGGCCTCATGGCATCTGCCGCCGAGCAAATGGCTGCGAACATGAGCTGGGGCGCATTCGGTAAAGCCAAAGAGCTGCGCCAGCGTATCCTTTTCACGATTGGTTTGCTGATCATCTATCGCATCGGGACGTACATCCCCGTGCCCGGGATCGACGCACTCGCCCTGCGCGACTTCTTTGAGCAGGCGCAAGAGGGGATCGGGGGTGTTTTGAACCTGTTCACCGGCGGCGCGATCAGCCGGATGGGGGTCTTTGCCCTTGGGATCATGCCCTACATCTCGGCCTCGATCATCGTGCAGCTGATGGCGGCCATGGTCCCGCAGCTGGAACAGCTGAAGAAAGAAGGGGAGCCGGGTCGCCAAAAGCTGAACCAGTACACCCGCTACGGCACAGTGTTCCTTGCCACCGTGCAGGCCTATGGTCTGGCCGTCAGCCTGGAGGCCGGGTCCCTGGTCACCGAACCCGGTTGGTTCTTCCGCGCGGCCTGTGTGATTACGCTGGTGGGCGGCACGATGTTCCTGATGTGGCTGGGTGAACAGATCACCGCGCGCGGCATCGGCAACGGGATCTCGTTGATCATTTTCGTGGGCATCGTGGCCGAACTGCCCGCCGCCCTTGCGCAATTCTTTGAAAGCGGTGCCACCGGTGCCCTGTCGACCCCTGCGGTGTTGGGGGTCATCCTGATGCTGTTTGTCACGCTGGTCTTTGTGGTGTTCATGGAACGGTCTTTGCGCAAGATCCACATCCAGTACCCCCGCCGCCAAGTGGGCATGAAGGTCTATGACGGCGGGTCCAGCCACCTGCCGATCAAGGTCAACCCTGCGGGCGTGATCCCTGCGATCTTTGCCTCGTCCCTGCTATTGTTGCCGACGACCGTTGGCACGTTCTCGGGCAACCAGACGGGCCCTGTGATGTCGACCATACTGGCCTACTTTGGCCCCGGTCAGCCCCTGTATCTGCTGTTCTTCGCGGCCATGCTGATCTTCTTCACCTACTTCTACACGCTGAACGTGTCGTTCAAGGTGGATGATGTGGCCGACAACCTGAAGAACCAGAACGGCTTTATCCCCGGGATCCGTCCGGGCAAGAAGACCGCCGAGTATCTGGAATACGTCACCGTGCGCATCCTTGTGCTGGGGGCCGGGTACCTGACGCTGGTGGCCTTGCTGCCCGAGGTGATCCGGACCGAGTTGGCGATCACCGCCTACTTCAGCGGCACGTCCATCCTGATCATCGTGTCCGTGGGTATGGATACGGTCCAGCAGATCCAATCGCACCTTCTGGCGCACCAGTACGAAGGTCTGTTGGAGAAATCACAATTGCGCGGCAACAAGAAGCGTGGCCGGAACCGCGGGGCAGCACGTCGATGAACATCATTCTTCTGGGCCCCCCGGCGCGGGCAAGGGCACGCAGGCCGCACGACTGGTGGCCGAGCGCAACATGATCCAACTGTCCACCGGTGACATGCTGCGCGCGGCGCGCACCTCTGGCACGGAGATGGGCAACAAGGTTGCGGCGATCATGGACACGGGCCAGTTGGTCACGGACGAGATCGTCATCGGTTTGATCGAAGAGAAGTTGCAGGGCGATCACGGGGGCGGGTTCATCTTTGACGGCTTCCCCCGCACGTTGCCTCAGGCGGATGCGCTGGCGGACCTGCTGGAGCGCCACGGCGCCAAGCTGGACGCGGTGATCGAGTTGCAGGTGAACGACGAGGTTCTGGTGGACCGCATCGTAGGCCGCGCCGCCGAGGCGGTTGCTGCCGGGGGCACCGCGCGGGCCGACGACAACGCCGAAAGCCTGAAGATCCGTCTGATGGAATACTACAAAAAGACCTCGCCCCTGATCGGCTACTACTATGCCAAGGGCAATCTGACCTCTGTCGATGGGCTTGGCGCGATTGATCAGGTGGCTGCGGATATCTCGGCGATCCTGGATTAACCTCTTTTCTGGCCCCGTGGGGTGTGCGGGGGTTGACCCGACCGCGCCCGGGGCCTAATGGACCCCATCCTTGGTGTGGCCAAGGCGTGGGGGCGAGTCGCCTTTGCGATCACCTCCATCTTGGGCCCGCCCCGTATCGCGGGCCTTTGTTGTGAAAAAAGGTTCTGGATTTACGGAACCGCAACCAAAAGGAAAACGCATGGCACGTATTGCTGGCGTCAACATTCCGACGGGGAAACGTGTCCCCATCGCATTGACCTACATCACGGGCATTGGCCCTGCTTCGGCAAAAGAAATCTGCGCCTCTGTTGGGATTGACGAGTCGCGCCGCGTGAACGAGCTGTCGGATGCCGAAGTTCTGTCCATCCGCGAGCACATCGACGCGACCTACACCGTTGAAGGCGACCTGCGTCGCGAGACACAGATGAACATCAAGCGTCTGATGGACCTTGGTTGCTACCGTGGCCTGCGTCACCGCCGTAACCTGCCCGTACGCGGTCAGCGGACCCACACCAACGCACGCACCCGCAAAGGCCCCGCAAAGGCCATTGCCGGTAAGAAGAAATAAGGGAGGATCGGTTACATGGCACGTGATACCCGTCGCACGAAGCGCAAAGAACGTAAGAACATCGCCGCTGGCGTTGCTCACGTTAACTCGTCGTTCAACAACACCAAGATCCTCATCTCTGACGTACAGGGCAACGCGATTTCGTGGTCCTCTGCCGGGACGATGGGCTTCAAAGGCTCGCGGAAATCGACACCCTATGCGGCCCAGATGGCCGCCGAGGATGCCGGCAAGAAAGCTCAGGAACATGGCCTGAAGACCCTTGAGGTCGAAGTCCAAGGTCCCGGTTCGGGCCGCGAAAGCGCCCTGCGCGCCCTTGCCGCCCTGGGTCTGCAGATTACATCCATCCGTGATGTGACACCGATGGCCCACAATGGCTGTCGTCCGCCCAAGCGCCGCCGCGTTTAATCGGACAGTCTCCTAACCAGGCCGTGGGTTCTTCACGGCCTGGATTGTCGTTTTTACCTCGAGTGTCATGGGCGAAGGATCCCACCCGTGACGAGCATGGAGGGACACAGATGATCCATAAGAATTGGCAAGAGCTGATTAAGCCCCAGCAATTGGAAGTGAAACCGGGCAACGATCCCGCGCGTCAGGCAACTGTTATTGCCGAGCCGCTGGAGCGTGGCTTTGGCCTGACCATGGGCAACGCCCTGCGTCGCGTCCTGATGTCGTCGCTGCAGGGCGCGGCTGTCACGTCGGTCCAGATCGACAACGTCCTGCACGAGTTTTCCAGCGTCTCTGGCGTGCGCGAAGATGTCACCGACATCATCCTGAACCTCAAGGGTGTGGCGCTCCGCATGGACGTCGAGGGGCCAAAGCGGGTCTCGATTTCGGCCAAGGGTCCGATGGTTGTCACCGCAGGCGATATCTCTGAATCCACAGGGATCGAGGTTCTGAACCGCGACCACGTGATCTGTCACCTGGATGACGGCGCGGATCTGTACATGGAACTGACCGTGAACACCGGTAAGGGCTATGTCTCGGCTGATAAGAACAAGCCCGAGGATGCGCCCATCGGTCTGATCCCGATCGACGCGATCTATTCGCCGGTCAAGAAAGTGGCCTACGACGTGCAACCCACGCGCGAAGGGCAGGTTCTGGATTACGACAAGCTGACGCTGAAACTGGAAACAGATGGCTCCATCTCGCCGGACGATGCGGTCGCCTTCGCGGCCCGTATCCTGCAGGATCAGCTGGGCATCTTCGTCAACTTCGACGAGCCCGAAGCCGCCCGCGCCCAGGACGACGAAGACGATCTGGAGTTCAACCCGCTTCTGTTGAAGAAAGTGGACGAGCTGGAATTGTCGGTACGCTCTGCCAACTGCCTGAAGAACGACAACATCGTCTACATCGGGGATCTGATCCAGAAAACCGAGGCAGAGATGCTGCGCACCCCGAACTTCGGCCGCAAATCCTTGAACGAGATCAAGGAAGTGCTGTCCGGCATGGGTCTGCACCTCGGTATGGATATCGTGGACTGGCCGCCCGACAACATCGAAGATCTGGCCAAGAAGTTCGAAGACAACTTCTAGGTCCGTGGGGTAGGGCGGGACTTGTCCCGCCGCCCCTTACAAATGCCCGGACCTGCCGGGGAACATCAGGGCATCTGCCCCAAGGAGAGCCGGTGACACGCATCACAGGCCAGACAAAGCAAAACCGCCCGTAGAGGGCACACGACTGGAGAAGACATATGCGTCACGCACGAGGCTATCGCCGCCTGAACCGCACCCACGAACACCGCAAGGCGCTGTTCGCCAACATGGCCGGGTCCCTGATCGAGCACGAGCAGATCAAGACAACCCTACCCAAAGCCAAGGAACTGCGCCCCATCATCGAAAAGATGATCACGCTGGCTAAACGTGGTGACCTGCACGCCCGCCGTCAGGCCGCGTCCAAGCTGAAACAGGACGCCTATGTGGCCAAACTGTTCGACGTTCTGGGCCCTCGCTACAAGGACCGGCAAGGTGGTTACGTGCGCGTTCTGAAGGCTGGTTTCCGCTACGGTGACATGGCGCCCATGGCGATCATCGAATTCGTTGACCGTGACGTAGACGCCAAAGGTGCGGCCGACCGTGCCCGCGTCGCCGCAGAGGATGCCGCCGCCGAATAGGCCGCAGTAACCGATCCGAGATACCGAAAACCCCGCCTTTTTAGGTGGGGTTTTTTCGTCTCGCAGGTAAGGGCGTCTTTGGTGGCCTTTCGTCCTTAGGCATCAAGGCTGTCGTTGCCGGCCCCCTTTGTGCGGGCCTCGATCTCGGCGATCAGATCTTCTATATCTTGTGGCTGCATGTCGACGCCGCCTAGATATTCCAATAGATCGGTCCGATCCGATGCCTCCAAAAGCATCAAACGTGCGAAAAGTGCTGGCTCCAGACCTGCTTGCATGGGGTATTCCGATCATTTTCAATTGGTTGGCAGAATACGATTGACCTGTTTTGGCTCAACCTGTCTAAAAAGACATGTCTGAAAGCCGCGAGTTGCAAATGTTGTTAGCAGAGCTGGGCCGAATTGCGCCTTTGGGGTATTCGGTCGGCCTGCATATCAGGTTTGCGTCACCGCTGATTTTCAGGAGCACCTATCCCGAAGCCTGGCGGACCGAGTACGACGAGAACGCCTATGCGCTGCGGGATCCGTTGGTGTTTTGGGGGGTGGGTATCGCCGGTCAGACCCGGTGGAGCGAAATCGCCCTGCCTGATCCGTTCAACATCATGGACAAGGCCCGCGACCATGGGCTGACTTATGGGGCTGTGGCGTCCTGTGGTAAGATCACATCGCGGTCTATCATTGGTGTCGCCCGGGGCGATCGGGAATTCACCGACGGTGAAATGGATGCGGTGGCGGAATTGGCGCAAAAGCTTCATGCCTCCGCAGAGCCACCAACAGAACTGACCCAAGCGATGGTTGAGGCGCTTCGTCTAGTGGGGGACGGATATCGCCATACGGCTGCTGCGAATGAACTGGGCATCTCGGAAAGTGCGCTTAAGGCGCGTCTTTCGTCGGCCCGGGTTCGATTGGGTGCAAGAACGACTGCCGAAGCGTTGAGAAAGGCTCGAGAGTACCGGCTGCTATGACACATCCCCCACTCGCCTCTCCGCACAGGCTACAGGTTTCAACCAAGCCTAGGAGGGCAAAACAATGGAAGTTACCACCCTATCTTTCGACAACATGCACCAGCACGGGGCGCTTTTCGCCAACATGCTGCGCGCGCGGCACCAGACGTTCATCGTGCGCAACAACTGGCAACTGCCAGAGGCGAACGGGATGGAGTACGACCAATACGACACGCCCGCGTCCCGCTGGGTCTGTGTGCACGAGTTTGGCCGGGTCCTGGCCGGGGTGCGCCTGACGCCCACGACGAACCGCGTCGGCGTCTATTCCTACATGATCCGGGACGCGCAGTTGGGCCTTTTGGACACCATCCCCAAAGACCTATTGGACCGCGAAGCGCCGGTTGCCCCTCACGTGTGGGAAAGCAGCCGGGTTTTTGTTTGCGATGACGTGCCCGCGAAACAGCGGATGCGTGTGCAGATGAGCCTGATCGCCGAGATGGTGAATTCCGCGCGGGAACTGGGGGCCACCTCGGTGCTGGGTCTGATCCCTGACAAGTCGCGCCGTCTGGCCCGCCGGGTCGGGCTGGACTGCGTGCCTGCGGGGCCTGTCATGGATTTTGACGGGGTGCCCTGTGTCTGCGTCGATATCTCCATGGCGACGAAGATGCACTAAGACGATCTTTCCCTGCGGTGGGGCGCAGGGTAGGGTTTCGGTCTGATGACCGACTTGTTTGAAACGACAGCTGCCGAGACGCCCGAGACGGGCGCGCCACGCCCGCTTGCGGACCGCCTGCGCCCGCAAACGCTGGATCAGGTGATTGGGCAGCGGGGCGTATTGGGGCCCGGTGGGTCCTTGCGGATCATGCTGGACAGCGGGTCGTTGGGGTCGCTTGTGTTCTGGGGACCGCCCGGTGTGGGCAAGACCACCATCGCACGTCTGCTGGCCCACGAGACGAACCTTCATTTTTATCAGATATCCGCGATTTTTACCGGCATGCCCGAACTGCGCAAGGTGTTCGAGGCGGCACGGCTGCGCCATGCCCAAGGCCGGGGCACCCTGTTGTTCGTGGACGAAATCCACCGTTTCAACAAGGCGCAGCAGGATGGGTTCCTGCCACATATGGAATCCGGGGTCATCACACTGGTGGGGGCCACCACCGAAAACCCGAGTTTCGAGTTGAACGCCGCCGTTTTGTCCCGCGCCCAGGTGCTGGTGCTGGAGCGTTTGTCCATGGCCGAGTTGGAGGAGCTGGCGCAGCGCGCAGAGGCAGAGTTGGGCCGCGCCATGCCACTGGACGATCAGGGCCGCCGGGCCTTGTGCGAAATGGCGGACGGGGACGGGCGCGCCTTTCTGAACCTTGTGGAACAGGTGACGGCCTGGGACGTGGACGCGCCCCTTGGCCCCAAGGACCTGCAAGCGCGCCTGTCCCGCCGCGCCGCCCAATACGACAAATCCGGCGACCAGCATTACAACCTGATTTCGGCCCTGCACAAATCCGTCCGCGGGTCGGACCCGGATGCAGCGATCTATTGGTTCGGGCGGATGCTGGACGGGGGCGAGGATCCGCGCTTTCTGGCCCGTCGCCTGACCCGCATGGCCGTGGAGGATATTGGTCTGGCGGACCCACAGGCCCAAGCGGTCTGTCTGCAAAGCTGGCAAACATACGAACGCCTTGGCAGCCCCGAGGGGGAGTTGGCGCTGGCGCAAGCGGTGATCTATCTGGCGCTGGCCCCGAAATCCAACGCCGCCTATGTGGCCTACAAAGGGGCGCGGAAGCTGGCGCAAAAGACCGGGTCCGCCCCGCCGCCCAAGCACATCCTGAACGCCGCCACGTCCTTGATGGAAGAACAGGGCTACGGTGCGGGATACGCCTACGACCACGACGCCGAGGATGGGTTCAGCGGTCAGAACTACTTTCCCGATGCCGTGCCGCGCCCGGACCTCTATCAACCGGTGGAGCGGGGGTTCGAGCGGGACCTGGGCAAGCGTCTGGCCTACTTCCAAAAGCTGCGTGACAAGCGGGGCCGTTAACGCAAACGGTTGACAGGACGCCCGCGCAGGTTCAATCCCGCCCCATGACATATCCGGTTTTCTATGTGGCCCTTGGCGGGGCCTTGGGCGCGTCGCTGCGCTATCTCGCGGGGCTTGCGCTGTTGCGGGTGTGGTCGGGCAGTTTCCCCATCGCGATCATTAGCGTGAATATCGCGGGATCGTTTCTGATGGGTTTGTGCGTTGTGGTGCTGGGACAGCGCGGCATGATGCATCTGTCGCCCCTGCTGATGACGGGGATTTTGGGCGGATTTACAACGTTTTCCGCCTTTTCGCTGGAGGCGTATACTCTGTTCGAGCGGGGCGAGGTCGGCTCTGCCGCGCTATATGTCGTTGTTTCGGTGGTGGGGTCTCTGTTCGGCCTTGTTCTGGGTGTAACCTTGGCGCGAGGGATTTTGACATGAGTGGCGTACAACATATCACAGTAGGGGCTGGCGACGGCGACCAACGCCTTGACCGGTGGCTGCGTCGGCTGTTCCCCGAGGTCAGTCAGGGTCAGGTGGAGCGTTGGTGCCGCAAGGGGGACCTGCGCGTGGACAAGGGCCGCGTGAAGGCAAACACCCGCGTGGAAGAGGGGCAGGTGGTCCGTATCCCCCCCATGGTCGGGGACAAGCCCGTCTATGCGCCCGAGGCGCGCAAGGTGTCCAAGGCCGATGCGCAGATGATCCAAGGGTGCGTGATCTACCGCGACGACCACATTCTTGTGCTGAACAAACCTGCGGGTCTGCCTGTGCAGGGCGGCTCTGGCCTGTCGCGGCACTTGGATATGATGATGCCGGCCCTGCGGTTCGACTTGGACGAGGACCCGCGCCTTGTACACCGTCTGGACAAGGACACCTCTGGCGTTCTGATCCTCGCCCGCACGCGCCAGATTGCGGCCGGTCTGACGGCCAGCTTTCGGCACCGCGAGGCGCGCAAGATCTATTGGGCGGCTGTCGCGGGCACCCCGCACCCGCGCATGGGCACGATCAAATACGGCCTCGTGAAATCCGGCGGCGAACGGGAAAAGATGATCTGCGTGCATCCCAAGGCCGTAGGCGAGACCGAGGGTGCCAAGCGCGCCCATACGGATTACGCCGTGCTGGACGCCGCCGGGGGCCGCATGACATGGGTCGCCCTTGTGCCGATCACCGGGCGCACGCACCAGCTGCGCGCGCATATGGCCGAGATGGGGCACCCGATTGTGGGGGATGGCAAATACGGCGGGTCGGGTCAGGAAAACCTTGGCGATGGCTGGGGCGCGGGCATCGGTGGCGAGGTCAGCCGCAAGCTGCACCTGCACGCCCGCCGCCTGACGCTGGAACATCCGGTCACAAAAGCGCAGCTGACGTTTACCGCACCTTTACCCGAACATATGAAACGTACCTTTGATTTGTTGGCGTGGTCCCCACAGGACGTGCCCGACGACCCGTTCGAGGATTTGTAGATGCCACGCCTGCGCCTAGCCCTTTTTGATATGGACGGTACGTTGATCGACAGTGCCGCCCAGATCATCGGGGCGACGCGGGCGGCGTTTGCGGAATATGACCTGCCGATCCCGACGGATGATACGATCCGGTCAGGGGTGGGCCTGTCGGTCGAGGCTGCGATGGAACGGCTGGCCCAGGGCACCTTTGACCCCGTGCGCCTTGCCGTGCGGTATCGTCAGGCCTTCTTTGCGCTGGCCGAGGCTGAAACCGCGTCCGAGGCGTACCGCGGGGCCGATGCCGTGCTGACCGAGTTGGCGGCGCAGGATTGGACGCTGTTGGGCATTGCCACGGGCAAATCCCGGCGCGGGCTGGATCGCAGTCTGGACCGCGCGGGCTGGTCCAAGATGTTTCACACCGTGCAGGTGGCCGACAGTCACCCGTCCAAGCCACACCCGTCCATGGTGTTGACCGCATTGGCCGAGGCGGGCGTGGCCGCACAGGATTGCGTCATGATCGGGGATACGACCTACGATGTCGTGATGGGGCAGGCGGCTGGCGTGCAGACGATGGGCGTCAGTTGGGGCTATCACCCCGTCGAAGATCTGATTGCCGCAGGGGCCGATTGCACTGTCACTTCAATTGAGGATATCCCCGGCGCACTTGCGCAGATGTGGGAATAGGCATGGCAGATTGGAAGGCAAAGCGGTTCTGGGAAAAAGCCGAAGTGGCACAGGCCGAGGCGGGGTATCAGGTTTTGTTGGACGGGCGGCCCGTGCGCACGCCCCTGAAAACCCATGTCACCGTCCCGACCCTTGGCCTTGCACAGGCCATGGCCGCGGAGTGGGGTGCGCAAGACGGCGAGGTCAACCCCGAGACCATGCCCATCACTCGCGCCGTGAACGCCACGCTGGACAAGGTCATTCCCCAGTTTGCCGAGGTGGCCGATATGCTGGCGGAATATGGCGGGTCCGATCTGCTGTGCTACCGGGCGGAACACCCAGACGGACTGATCGCGCGGCAGGCGCAGGCGTGGGATCCCCTGTTGGATTGGTGCGCCACCACTTACGGTGCGCGTCTGGCAACCTCCTCCGGTGTCATGCCCGTGGCCCAATCTGAGGCATCGCAGGTGGCTTTGCGCGCGGCTGTGCATGATCTGACCCCATGGCAGATGACCGCCTTTCATGAGTTTGTGACCCTATCGGGGTCCCTTGTGATTGGCCTTGCCGCGATGCAAAGGGCCTTCGACCTGGATCACCTCTGGCAGGCCTCTCGAATCGATGAATTGTGGCAGGCCGAACAATGGGGCGACGACGAAGAGGCCATGGAGTTTGCCGAAACCAAACGCGCCGCCTTTTTTCAGGGCGCTGCTTTTCTGGACTGCCTAAACGGATAATTGCTTAAAAATCACAACCTTGTGGTGCGACGTCCCGGACTATTGTGCAGGCTATCTGCTTGTTTCCCTTGGGTAAACTGACTTGATTTTTAGAAGTGCACATTGATCGCTTGCCATTTGCTTCAACTAGCCTCACTTTCATGCACAGTGAGGGGGGTGAATTCCTCACATAAATCGTAACGCCCTCGACAAGGGGGTGATCAAGCCGTCGCAAGACGGTACTTCAGGAAGAGGTAAACATGAACAAATCTGTTCTTCTCGGCGCTTTGACCGTGGCAACGCTGGCCGCTGGTGGCGCTCAAGCTGCTACTCTGGATGACGTGAAAGCACGTGGCACGCTCAACTGCGGCGTCACCACCGGCGTTCCCGGCTTTGCAGAGCCCGACGCGAACGGCGTATGGCAAGGTTTCGACGTGGCTGTGTGCCGCGCCGTTGCAGCCGCCGTTCTGATGGACCCAATGGCCGTCACATTCGTGCCCACCACCGGCAAGACACGCTTCACCGCGCTGGCCTCGGGCGAAATCGACATGCTGGCCCGTAACACCACGTGGACGTTCTCCCGTGATGTGGACCTCAAGTTCGAATTCACAGGCATCAACTACTACGACGGTCAGGGCTTCATGGTCCCCAAAGACCTGGGCGTTGCATCGGCAACTGAACTGGACGGCGCAACTGTCTGCATTCAGACCGGCACTACCACAGAGCTGAACCTGGCGGACTTCTTCCGTTCCAACAACATCAGCTACGAGCCCGTGCCAATCGAAACCGGTTCCGAAGCTGTTCAGCAGTATCTGGCCGGCGCATGTGACGTGTACACCACCGACCGTTCCGCACTGGCCGCACAGCGCGCCAACTTCGAAACACCCGGTGACCACGTTCTGCTGCCAGACGTGATCTCCAAAGAGCCTCTGGGCCCGCTGGTCCGTCACGGTGACCACGAGTGGGGCGATATCGTCCGCTGGACCCTGAACGCCCTGATCGCAGCTGAAGAGCTGGGTGTCACATCCGCAAACACAGACGCCGAGTCGGGTAACCCCGAAGTCAACCGTCTTCTGGGTCGTGAAGGCGATCTGGGCGCGATGCTGGGTCTGGACGCTGAATGGGCCAAGCGCGCCATCGAAGCTGTGGGCAACTACGGCGAAGTGTTCTCCTCCAACATCGGGTCCGAGACACCCATCGGTCTGGCCCGTGGCCTGAACGCACAGTGGCAAGACGGCGGTCTGCTGTACACGCCTCCGTTCCGCTAAGACAACAGGGGGAGGGCGCGGGTATTCCGCGCCCTCTTTCCGTTTTGAAAACAAGAAGAATAACCCATGGAAGGGGCGGGGTGCTTGCACCGCGTGACCAATAACCGCCGGGAACTTCGGGGATTAACATGACCACACTTAGTGACCCGCCAAACGACGGTTTCCGTCTTGGCATGCTCATCAACGATACGCGCTATCGTTCGTACACCTTCCAATTCATAGCTTTGATCGCCATCATTCTTGGCGTCAGCTACCTTGCCTACAACGCTTCGCAGAACGAACAATTGCAGGCCAACGGGTTCAGCTACGAGTTCCTGTCCGCCCCAGCCGGCTACGACATCAACCAGCAGCCCATCGCCTACACCAGCCAAGACACCCACTGGCGCGCGACCATTGTCGGCGCGATCAACACGCTGATCGTGGCGTTTCTAGCCTGTCTCATGGCCACTGTGTTCGGCGTCATCGCGGGTGTGCTGCGGTTGTCCAACAACTGGATCATCAACAAGCTGATGTCGATCTATGTGGAGATTTTCCGCAATATCCCCGTGCTGATCTGGCTGATCATCATTTTCACCATCACCGCAAACGTGTTCCCGCCCATCGCGGAATTCCGGCTGCCCCGCGACGGATCCCCGCCAGAGCGGGAGTTGCTGTTCGGCATGATGGCCGCGACCAACCAGGGCGTGTTTATTCCGAAACTGAACTACGGCGAAGGGTCGGCCATTGTCGTCCTCACTTTCCTTGCGTCGATCGCTGGGATCTTTGGCTGGCGCTGGTACGCGCGGAAAACCCTGTTCGACACGGGACGCGAAGTGCCTGTGTTCCTTCCGTCGCTGGCGATCTTCTTCATCCCCACCATCATCATGTTCTACGTGGCGGGTCGGCCCATCGGCGTTGATTTGCCCGAAATGGGCCGTTTCCGTTTCGAGGGGGGCTTGCAGCTGCGGTCATCTTTCATCGCGCTTTGGTTCGCCCTGTCGATCTACACAGGGGCCTTCATCGCGGAGAACGTGCGCGCCGGTATCCTTGCCATCAGCAAAGGCCAGACCGAGGCGGCGGCGGCCCTTGGCCTGCGTCCCAACCGGACCATGTCGCTGGTCATTCTGCCTCAGGCTCTGCGGGTCATCATCCCGCCGCTGATTTCACAGTACCTGAACATCACCAAGAACAGTTCGCTCGCGATTGCGGTGGGCTACATGGACCTGACGGGCACGCTGGGGGGCATCACCCTGAACCAGACGGGCCGGGCATTGGAGTGCATCCTGCTGTTGATGCTGTTCTATCTGACGATCAGCCTGCTGATCTCGCTGTTCATGAACTGGTACAACAACTCTGTTAAATTGAAGGAGCGGTGAGATGAGCGATACACACGCACAAACCGTCGCTTTCGTCCGCGACACCGAAATCCCGCCAGCACCTCCGCCCCCCGGTGAAACCGGGCCGATGCATTGGGTGAAAACAAACCTGTTTTCAAACATCCCCAATGCCATCGCCACCCTTGTGGGGCTGTACATCATCTATTGGCTGCTGTCGGGGCTGGTCCCTTGGATCATCAACGGCACATGGGAAGGCGGCAGCATTCGTGAATGCCGCGAGACCCTGCAAGGCAACGGTGGCGGCTGTTTCGCCGTGATCACCGAACGCTGGGGCCAGATGCTGTTCGGGTTTGAATATCCGGTGGAATACTATTGGCGCCCCACCACAGCCTTTTACCTGCTGTTCCTCGCCATCCCGCCGATCCTGTACATCGGTCACAAAATGCCCCGTGGCGTGGTCATTGGCTGGCTGATTTCCATGGCACTGTCCGCGCTGTTCGTTGTCGCGATCCACGTATCGCTTCTGACGATCATTCTGACCGTCGTACCCTTTGTGATCATGGCCGCGCTGATCCTGCCCAAGCTGTCAGAGCTTTGGAACGAAGATGGACTGACAATCCCAAGCTGGATGGTCCTGTTCACCGCCGCCTTCCCGGTGCTGGCCTATTGGCTGATCTGGGGTGGCACGTTGATCGCCCCCGTGGGCACGTTGCTGGGCTTTGTGGCCGCTGGCTTTGCCTTCACACGGTTGGACAAGATCGGTTTTGCTGCCGGGGCCGCTGCCGCGATCGTGGCTGCCTTTGCGACGTGGTGGATCATGGGCATGGTGTCGGGCGGTTTGTCCGGCGTCTTGGCGCTGGATATCGTTGAAAGCCGCAACTTGGGCGGGTTCATGTTGAACCTGATCCTTGGCGTGGTCTGCGTGTCCCTGTCGCTGCCCCTTGGCATCGTGTTGGCCCTTGGCCGCCAGTCGGACATGTGGCTGATCAAAGGGTTCTGCGTGATCTTCATCGAATTCATTCGGGGCGTGCCGCTGATCACACTGCTGTTCGTGGCGAACGTGGTTTTGGCCTACTTCTTCCCGCCGAATTCGAACCCGGATCTGATCCTGCGGGTGATGATCATGATCACCCTGTTCTCGGGCGCCTATATGGCCGAAGTGATCCGGGGCGGCCTCGCTGCCCTGCCAAAGGGTCAGTACGAGGCGGCAGACAGCCTGGGCCTGAACTACGCCCAAGCGACCCGCCTGATCATCATGCCACAGGCCCTCAAGATCTCGATCCCCGGCCTCGTGAACGTGGCCGTGGGCCTGTTCAAGGATACCACGCTGGTGTCCGTGATTTCGATGTTCGACCTTGTGGGCATGATCCGCGGGCCGATCCTGTCGTCCACGGACTGGGCGGGGATCTACTGGGAAACCTGGGCCTTTGCCTGTGTCCTGTTCTTCGTCGTTTGCTACGGCATTTCGCAATATTCGCAGTGGCTGGAACGCCAACTGCAAACCGACCGTCATTAAGGAGGGTCTGACCAATGACTGAACCTGCAACTGCACAAACGGCCGACCGTTCCAAAATGTCCGTCTCGGACGAGGTGGCGATCACCATCAACGGGATGAACAAGTGGTACGGGACGTTCCACGTCCTGCGCGACATCAACTTGACCGTCCAACGGGGGAGCGGATCGTGATCTGTGGCCCCTCCGGATCCGGCAAATCGACGCTGATCCGCTGCATCAACGCGCTGGAGGAACACCAGCAGGGCTCCATCGAGGTCGATGGGACACTGTTGTCGTCCGACCTCAAGAACATCGACAAGATCAGGTCCGAGGTCGGCATGTGCTTTCAGCACTTCAACCTGTTCCCCCATCTGACGATCCTTGAAAACCTCACGTTGGCCCCGATCTGGGTGCGCAAGACGCCCAAGAAAGAGGCCGAAGAGGTGGCGATGCACTATCTTGAGAAAGTGAAAATCCCCGATCAAGCGTTGAAGTACCCCGGGCAGCTGTCCGGCGGGCAGCAGCAGCGTGTGGCCATTGCCCGGTCGCTGTGCATGAAGCCGCGGATCATGCTGTTTGACGAACCCACATCGGCCCTTGATCCAGAGATGATTAAGGAAGTGCTGGATACGATGATCGAGTTGGCCGAAGAGGGCATGACCATGCTGTGCGTGACCCACGAGATGGGCTTTGCCCGTCAGGTGGCCAACCGCGTGATCTTTATGGATGCGGGTCAGATCGTGGAGCAGAACGAGCCGGAGCCGTTCTTTACCAACCCGCAGAACGAACGGACGCAACTGTTCCTGAGCCAGATCCTTGGCCACTAGGACACGCGTGGTTTGACCTGAATGTGGGCGCCTTCGGGCGCCCATTTTTATGTGGGGGGCGCTGCCCCCGCGCGTGCGCGCTCCCCCGGGGGTATTTGTGGCCCGATGAAGCGGGGTTAGCGGTGAAAGTGGCCCATGTGGTGTGCGGATTGCGCGTCTGGCCGTGCGGGGCTGGCGGGGCAGGCGCGGCGGGCGGCGCAGCCTTGAGACATGCAGGTGTTTGCCGGTGTGTCCAAATGGCTGTGGCACGCGTCGAGATCGTAGCGTGTGGGCGACAGGGCCGACACGGGGCAGGTCGTCAAGCAAGGTTTGGCGCATGTCGTGCAGGGGCCGGGCGGGGCTGGCGGCAGGTCGATTGACGCGCGCAGGGCCAATGCGCCCCGAAACGACACCAGCAGCCCTTGGGTGTCATGGACAAGCAGTTGCACCGGTGATCCGTGACAGCGCCCCGTGCGCAGCGCCCAAGAAAAGAAGGGTCGGACGGGACTGCCGAATGGAAACAGCGCCTTGGCCCCAAGATCGCAGGCCCATGTGCCGATCACGCGGCGGGACCAACGGTCGATAGGGTCCTGTGTCGTTGCCTCTGGGCTGGATTGGAGTGTGGGCCAAAAGCGGTCGGGGTTCGGTCCCAGCAGGATGAGGGTGCCGGTGTTGGGCGGGCAATTGTCGGTGGGTGTCGGGTGGAAACCGCCAAGGACGACAAGGGCGCGCCCTTGTGCCTGTTGTGTCAGGTCGTCGTAGGTCAGGGCCACAGTGTCAGCGGTTGCGGAAGGGCAGCAGCAGCGACCAATCCAGCCGCGCGGTGCGGTCGTCTTGCCACGCCAGTCCGACGGTCATGCCGTCGTGTCCGCTCTTGGGTTGTGGGATGTAGGTGCCAAACAGTTGGTCCCAGATGGACAGGGCAAAGCCATAGTTGCTGTCGTGCTCTGCCCGGTTGTCGCTGTGGTGCACGCGGTGCATGTCAGGGGTCACGATGACGCGCCGCAGCCAGCGATCCACCCGCGTCGGAATGGCGATGTTGGCATGGTTGAACATGGCGGTCGCGTTCAGGATGATTTCGAACAGGATCACCGCGATTGCAGCGGGGCCCAGCAGGTACACAAGGCCGATTTTCAGGACCATGGACAGGGCGATTTCCAGCGGGTGAAAGCGGATGGCGGATGTCACATCCAGGTCGCGGTCGGAGTGGTGCACCTGATGCAGGCGCCACAGCAGGGGCACCTTGTGGGTGATCAGGTGCTGCAACCAGATGGCGAAATCGAGGATTAGGATCGTCAGGACGATCTCGGCCCAAAGGGGCAAGGCGAGGGCGTTGAACAGGCCATAGCCCTGCGCCTCGGCATCGACCGCCGCCCCCACCGCGAGGAAGGGCAAGGCGACGGCCAGCAGGCGCAGGGTTAGCGTGTTCGCAATCGTCATGCCCCAGTTCGTGAACCAGCGGCCCTTGCGGGTTTGGACGCGGGCGCGGCGGGGGGCGTAGGCCTCGATGCTGGCGAGGAGCACGAACAGACCAAAGAAGATCGAAAATCGGATGAGGGCTTCGTTTTCCATGGCTCTGTTCTATCGCCTTTGCCCGTTGGGGCAATGCACAGTTGCGTCAGTCCGCACGGATCATGGAGCCTGCACCGTGCTCGGTGAACAACTCCAGCAGGACGGCGTTGGGCACGCGGCCATCCAAGATCACCGCCGCGCGCACACCCATGTGCAGGGCATAGAGGGCGGTTTCGGTCTTGGGGATCATACCACCTGCGATGGTGCCGTCTGCGATCATATCCTTGACGGCCTTGGCGGTCAGTTGCGTCACCACCTCGCCGCTGTCGTCTTTGACGCCTGCGACATCTGTCAGCAACATCAGACGGTCTGCTTTGAGCGCGCCTGCGATGGCCCCAGCCGCCGTGTCGCCGTTGATGTTAAAGGTCTCGCCGTTCTCGCCGGTGCCCAAGGGGGCGATGACGGGGATCATCTCTGCCTCGAACAGGCGATCGAGAATGGCGGTGTTCACAGTCTTGGGGGTGCCGACAAAGCCGAGATCAGGGTCATCGGGGGCGCAGACCATCAGGTCGGCGTCCTTGCCCGACAGGCCAACCGCTTGGCCCCCGGCGGCGTTGATGGCTTGCACGATCCGCTTGTTGACGACACCGGACAGGACCATTTCAACCACCTCGACCGTTGCGGCATCGGTGACCCGCTTGCCGCGCAGGAATTCCGATTGCACGCCCAGCCTGTCCAGCATGGCGTTGATCATGGGGCCACCGCCGTGGACGACCACGGGGTTGATCCCAACCGTGCGCATCAGCATGACATCGCGGGCGAATTCGGCCATCGCCTCGTCACTACCCATGGCGTGACCGCCCAGCTTGATCACCACCACGGCCCCGGCATAGCGGCGCAGGTAGGGCAGGGCTTCGTTCAGGGTCTTGGCGGTGGCGATATAGTCGCGGGTCATGGCGGTCTGCTTTTTCATCTGTTCATCCTTGGGGCGAGGCGGACAGGATCATCGCACCAGCGTTGCAATCGTGGCCCGCAGGGTCGGAATGCCCCAGCCCTTTTCCGACGACGTGACCATCAGTTCCGGAAAGGCAGCAGGGTGTTTGGACAGTTTGCTGCGCACCTGGGTCAGGATCTTTTCGCGGTCAATCTCTTTGACCTTGTCGGCTTTGGTCAGGATCACTTGGAAGGTCACGGCGCTGCTGTCCAGCAGGCTCATGATTTCTTCGTCCACGTCTTTGACGCCATGGCGGCTGTCGATCAGGACAAAGGCGCGGCGCAGGTTGGCGCGGCCCGCAAGATAGGCCTTGAGCAGGCGCTGCCATTTCGCCACCTCGGCCTTTGGGGCCTTGGCAAAGCCGTAACCGGGCAGGTCAACCAGATAGTGGCTGTCGGCGAGGGTGAAGAAGTTGATCTCTTGGGTGCGGCCCGGCGTGTTGGAGGCGCGGGCCAGCGCGCGGCGTCCGGTGACGGCGTTGATCAGGCTGGATTTGCCCACGTTCGATCGACCGGCAAAGCACACCTCCAGGCGGTCGCCCTCGGGCATCCCGTCCATCGCCACGACGCCTTTCAGGAAATCCGTGCCGGTGGCAAACAGTTTGCGCCCCAGTTCGAGGGTCTGGGCATCGGGTTCCTCAACCTCGGGGAAGGGGAGTTGGTCTGTCATAACACGCGCACCTTTGCATTCGGGGCAATGGTGCCACCTTGGATCACTTCGCCGTATACCCCGAAATCTTGGTGACCCCAAGTGCGTAGGGCGGCCAATGTATCGTGGTCGCGGTGGCCGGTTTCGGGGTTGGCCATTGTGGCCTTACAGCGGGTGATTGGGCAGTGGATTTTGATCTGTGCCTCGCCAATCTCAAGGGTTTTGCCGATCCAGTCGAATTCCTCGAACAGGGCAAAGCCGTCAAGCCACAGGTTGCCCCGCCATCTGTGGATCGAAAGAGGGTAACCAATGCGCTGCTCGACCGCCCTGTGGGTGGCGGCGGTGTGGATCGAAATCCAAGGGTCCGGCACATCCGTAAAGCCTGTTGCAAGGTGGTGCAGGGCGGTCGGTTGCGGTTGATCCGCGGGCCACAGGGGGCGCAGCCAATCCATCAAAGGGGCCGTGTCGCCCGTGGTATCCACGGTCAGATTATCTTGCGCCGGGTGCCGCAGGGTGATCGTCGATCCTGCAACAGTGCAAGTGATGGCCATCAGTTGACTGCCTGTGACGCCGCGCAGGAAGTTGGCCTTGGCGGCCCAGCCCTGCGCCCCGTCTTTCGAGGCTGCGTGGGCGACGGCCCAGGCGCGGTCCAAGGGCAAGGTTTTGCCCGGTGACAGAGTGATGGACCCCAAACGCTCCCGCCCAATGGCCTTGATCGGGTGCCGCCAGATCTCCGTCAGGTGGCCGGTCACTTTTTGCCCTTGGGTTTCGACGTCTGGTTGGCAGCCTCTGCCTGCTTTTTCGCAAAGCTCTTTTTGATGTTGCCGAACACGTCCGGTTTCGTGCCGTGGCTGCGCATGATCAGATACTGTTGGGTGAATGTGATCGTGTTGTTCGCAATCCAGTACAGCACAAGGCCAGAGGCAAAGCCGCCCAGCATGAACATGAACACCCATGGCAGCCATGCAAAGATCATAGCCTGAGTGGCGTCTGTGGGGGCCGGGTTCAGTTTTTGCTGGAACCACATGGAGATGCCCAGCAGCAGTGGCAGGATACCGATGAACACCAGTGCCATCACCGTGCCGGGTTCTGGTGCCGCGTTGGGCAACAGCCCATAAAGGTTCAGGATCGACGTTGGATCCGGCGCCGACAGGTCAACAAAGGGGCCCAGCCATTCCGCGTGGCGCAGTTCCAGCGTCACGAAAATCACCTTGTACAGCGAAAAGAAGATCGGGATTTGCAGAAGGATCGGCAGGCAACCTGCGGCCGGGTTCACCTTTTCCTTCTTGTACAACTCCATCATTGCTTTCTGGAGCTTTTCACGGTCCTCGCCAGCGGTCTCTTTGATCTTCTCCATCTCGGGCTGCAGCTCTTTCATCCGTGCCATGGAGACGTAGGATTTGTACGCCAGAGGCAGCAGCAGGGCCTTGATGATCAGGGTCAGGGCGATGATGGCCCAGCCCATGTTGCCGATCAATGCGTTCAGGAAATGCAGGCCCATGAAGATCGGCTTGGTCAGGAAGTAGAACCAACCCCAGTCGATGCTGTCCACAAACCGGTCGATGCCCTTGTCGTTTTGATAGCTGCGGATGGTTTCCCATTCCTTGGCCCCGGCAAACAGCTTGGTCGTGACTGCGGTCGTGGCGCCGGGGGCGACGGTCACGGCGGGCAGACGCGTTTCCGTCTGGTAGATATCGGCCGATGGTACGTATTTGGCCACCGCGCGGAAATCTTGGCCTTCGCCGGGGATCAAAGTCGTCATCCAGTATTTGTCGGTAAAGCCGATCCATCCGTTCTGCTCGACGGGTTGCACCTCGACGCCGCCGCCTTCGGCGCGGTCAAAGTCGAAATCGACCATGTCGTCATAGCCGACTTCGTCCAGAATACCGTCGGATTTGCGGACAACACCCTCGTGCAGGATGAAGAAGTTCTGCAGATCGTCAGGCAGGCCGTGGCGGGCCACGATGCCGTAGGGCGCAAGGCGCACGTCCGCGCTGCCGGTGTTTTCCACGGATTGGGTGACGGTGAACATATAGTCTGCGTCGATGGCGATTTCGCGGCGGAAGACGAGGCCGGAGCCGTTGTCCCACACCAGTGTGACGGGGCTGTCCACGGTCAATTGGCTGCCGCTTTCCACGGACCACCCGGTGCTTGCCCCTGGCACATCGTCAAAGGAAAGCGCACCGGCGGGGGCCCATCCATAAAGCGCATAGTAGGCGGACGGGCCGCCAACGGGCGACAAGAGGGTCACGATGGGCGAGTCCTCGGCCAGGGTTTCGTCATAGTCTTTGAGGGCCAAATCGTCGATACGCCCCCCGTTCAGCGACAACGAACCGGTCACGCGGTCTGTATCAATGGTGATCCGCTGACTGGCGGCCAGTGCTGCCTCGCGGGTTTCCGTGGGGGTCACGGCGACGCCGCCGGGGATGGCCGCGCCGCTGTCGTCGGCCGAAGGGGGCAGAACAACGCCGCCATCCGTCTGTGCTGCGATCTCGGATGGTGGCGGTGCGACGGGTTCTTCGGGCGGGAACACCACGAACCATACAAGGATCACAAGAAAGCTGAGAGCCGTTGCGAGAAGAAGGTTCTTGTTCTGATCGTCCATACCGGGCACCTTGGCTACGTCTTCGGAAAGTCCCCGGTGTTCAATAGGGCCAAGGGTCCAACGTCAAGCGGTTTTCCAGCTATCAGTGCGGGGCAAATCAGCCGGACCGGCGACGTTTGATCATGGGAACACTGGTGATTTCCCGATTGTGCGCGGTCGCCCATTCCAACGTATCGTCGAGGGGCATTGGTTTGGCAATCCCGTAGCCCTGGGCATGGGTGCAGCCCAATTGCGCCAGAACCCCATGCTCGCCTTTGGTTTCCACGCCTTCGGCCAGGGTATCAATGCCCAGTTGGCTGGCCATGGCGAGAATCGCGGCCAAGACCTGTTTTTGCTGTGGCTCCGTATCGATGGCACTGACGAAGGAGCGGTCGATTTTGATGCGATCTACCCCAAACTTGGCCACATGCGCGATAGAGGATTGCCCGGTCCCAAAATCATCCAAGTCCAAACGGAACCCTAGGCTGCGAAAGCGGGCGAGGTTGGTGGTCACGGCCTCGTCCCCTTCGGTCAGTGCGACTGATTCCAGAATTTCAATGCAAAACCGCTCCGGCTTCAGGTCAAAGCGGTCCACTTGCCATGCGACCTGTTCGGCCAGGCGCGGGTCGCGCAGTTCCTCTAGGCTCATGTTCAGGCCGATGCAGGGCACCCGAACCCCAGCCCGATCCCAAGCCTTCAGGGCTTGGATGGCCTGGTCCAGCATATTGGCCCCGAGCTGCGGCATCAGGTTCGCGGCGCGCACTGCGGGCAGAAAGCGGGCCGGGGTCAGGGTGCCAAGGTCAGGATGCCGCCAACGTGCCAGCACCTCGAACCCGGTGATCGCACGGGTGTCAGTTGCAATCTGAGGCTGAAACCAAGCCTCGATTTCGCCGTTTTCAAGCGCATTGGCGACTTGATCGGTCAGTTGGTGTTCCACCTCACGCTCGCGCTGCATTTCGGGGGTGAACATGCGTACGGCCCCGTCGCCTTGGCGCCGCGCGGCCCCCAAGGCACATTCCGCCGCTGCGACCATTGCCGCGCCACCGGAGGCCGGGGCTTGATCCGCGGTACACACGCCGATGGAGGATCGTGCCCGCAGGACCCGGCCATTCACGGTAATCGGTTCCGCAACGGCCCCTTGCAACCTGTCCACAATGGCCATGGTCACATCCAGATCAGCCCGAGGCACCGGGGTCAGGGCAATGGCGATCATTGTATCGCCAAAACGCCCCACGACGTCTTTGGTGCGAACGGTAACGCAGACCCGTTCTGTCACGCGGTCCATGATATCGCGCGCCTCGGACGCGCCCCATGTGCCATGGAGCAAGAACAACTCCTCAATTTCCAACAGTAGGACGGCGGTGGATTTTTCCTGCGCCTGCGCGTCGTCCCAGATGGTGTCCACGGTTCCAGTGAATCCTTCGCGGGACGTCGGGCGCAGGTTCATCGCAGTCTCCTGTGGTTGGGGCGTTTCTTGGACCGAAAGGGCGAGCAAGGTCGGCAAGACCAACATGAATACCCATGCAAGGGCATCATGGCCAAGGCCATAAGCCACCACAGCGCACAGGGGAAATACCGCAATGACATCCATGCGCCGCACGGCATGCGCCGCGCGCCGTCGCAGGTGAAGTGTTCGTTTCTTGGCCGCCACGGGATTGGTCCTTTCGCCATTGACTGGCGTCGAACCTAAATCCCATGGATCACTGATCCCTTAACGCAACCGAGGGGGTTGCGGATCATTTCCTTCAAATGCGTCCGGTTCCGCGCGCATCAGCCCGGCGAAGTCGAACAGATCCGGGTCCAGCAGGTGGGACGGGCGCGCCTGCATCAGGGCCGAGAACATCTTGCCGCGCCGCCCGGGCACCTTGGCCTCCCACCCGTCCAGCATGGCCTTGATGGCCTGGCGCTGCAGACCGTCCTGGCTGCCGCACAGATCGCAGGGGATGATGGGATAGTTCAGGGCGGTTGCGAACTTGGCGCAGTCGGCCTCGGCCACATGGGCCAGCGGGCGCAGGACGAACAGGTCGCCTTCGTCGTTCAACAGCTTGGGCGGCATGGTCGCCAATTTGCCACCGTGAAACAGGTTCAGAAAGAACGTCTCAAGGATGTCGTCGCGGTGATGGCCGAGCACCACGGCAGAACACCCCTCTTCCCGTGCGATCCGGTACAGGTTGCCGCGCCGCAGGCGGGAACATAGGGCACAATAGGTGCGCCCGGCGGGCACCTTGTCCTTCACGATGGAATAGGTATCCTTGTATTCCACCCGGTGGGGCACGCCCATCTTTTCCAGAAATTTCGGCAACACAGTGGCGGGGAAATTCGGCTGCCCCTGATCCAGATTGCAGGCCAGGATGTCCACGGGCAGCACGCCGCGCCACTGCAGCTCTGTCAGGATGGACAACAGGGTGTAGCTGTCTTTTCCGCCAGACATGCACACCAGCCACCGCGCGCCGCGTTCCACCATGCCATAGCGGTCAATCGCATCCCGGGTTTCGCGCACAAGCCGCTTGCGCAGCTTCTTGAACTCCGCCGTTTTGGGCGCGCCGTGAAACAGCGGGTGGATATCGTCGTGATCATCGAGCATGGCGCAACCCTTCCTTCTTTGGGCCCCAAATACCCTCCGCCGGAGGCATCCGCCAGTGCCAAGGGCGTTAGGGGACGTTATCTATGCCAGACCTGCCCCAAGGGTGGCACCGCCCGATGCGTCGCAGCGTCAACCAACCGCCCTTGATCCCGCCGTGTTTCGACAATGCCTCCAGCGCGTAGGCCGAACAGGTGGGGTGATAGCGGCAGTTGAACCCGACCCAAGGCGAGAACACGGCGCGATAGGCTTTGACGGGCAGGGACAGGACGTAGGCGAGGGGGGTCACGGGTGCACCTTGGCCAAGGCTGCGCGCAGATCATTCAGCAGGGCCTCGAAGGGGCGGTCGGCGGTTTTGTCTTTCCACCCGATCAACACGTAGTCCCAGCCGGGGCGACCCTCCACGGTCAGAACGTGGCGCGCGGCCTCGCGCAGGCGGCGCTTGGCGCGGTTGCGGGCCACGGCGTTGCCGACCTTTTTGGAACAGGTGAAGCCCACGCGCACATCCTCGCCCACGTCCCGGGGGCGGGCCTGCAACATGAACGACCCCGCAGGGGCGCGGCGGGCGCGCGCGGCCCTCAGGAAGTCCGCGCGCTTGGACAGCACACACAAAGAAACCGCCTGCGTCCTGTCTTCCAAAGACGCAGGCGGTTTGAACATGGTCATGCTGTGACGCTTAGGCGCTGAGCGATTTCCGGCCGCGGGCGCGGCGGTTGTTCAGGATCTTACGGCCCGCTTTGGTGGCCATGCGTGCGCGGAAGCCGTGACGGTTTTTGCGCACACGGTTGGATGGTTGGAAGGTGCGTTTCATTGACCTGAGCTCCAAGCGGTTAAGCCGGTGCCTCGTTTGCTACCATAGCGCCCGAGATTCGACGGCAGTTAATCTGAGACTTGGCGTCTAAAGCCCACCCCTTGGGCTGTCAACCGCCGGGTCGCGGTAATTGCTGCGTTATACTGCAAGGGGCGGTTGAAACAAACACTTGAAACAATTCAGCGGATTTTGACACAAATCGAGCCTGATAGCTGTTTTCAATCACCTCTGATCACCGACCCGTGAGGGGGGATATCGCCAGCGGTTCTGATCGGGCATCCAAGGGGCAACTCGAAACACTAATTCCAAACGGAACCCTGAAATGTCTGATACAACGCAAAACATGCCCAAGAAAAAAGGCCTCCTCCGGCACCTGCCGCTTTTGACCATCCTCGCCGTGGCGGGGGTCGGGGCCTATGCCTTGGGTGATGTGCTGAATTTCCAAACCCTTGCCGACAACCGCGAGACGCTGCTGTCGTTCCGCGACAACAACTATGTGCTGACCGCTTTGGCCTTTATTGCCGCCTACATCGTGATCGTGGCGTTTTCCCTGCCCGGGGCGGCGATTGCCACGCTGACGGGGGGCTTTCTGTTCGGTCTGTTCCCCGGTGCGCTTTTCAACGCCGCCGCCGCGACCATCGGGGCCACGGCGATCTTTCTGGCCGCCAAGACCGGTCTTGGGGACCGGATGGCGGCAAAGCTGGACGCTTCCGAGGGGGTCGTGAAAAGGATCAAGGAGGGCATCAAGGAAGATGAGCTGTCGTATCTGTTCATTATGCGCCTTGTGCCCGCCGTGCCTTTTTTTGTGGCCAACCTGATCCCCGCCTTCGTGGGCGTGTCCCTGACCCGCTACGTGGTGACGACGTTCCTTGGCATCCTGCCGGGCGGTATCGTGTACACTTGGGTCGGTGCGGGCCTGGGCGAGGTCTTTGCGAAGGGCGAGACCCCCAACCTTGGCATCATCTTCGAGCCGCACGTCATCGGCCCCCTGCTGGGTCTGGCGGCCCTGTCGCTGCTGCCCATCCTCCTCAAACGTTTCAAGAAGGGCTGAACCCATGAACGCCCTGAACACACCTAACGAAATGCTCAAACGAAAGTCCCCCATTATGGAAGATCTCAAAACAGACGTGCTGATCATTGGTGCAGGATCGGGCGGCTTGTCCGTCGCCGCAGGGGCCAGCCAGATGGGCGCCGATGTGATCCTGCTGGAAGGCCACAAGATGGGCGGTGACTGCCTGAACTTCGGCTGCGTGCCCAGCAAGGCCCTGATCGCGGCGGGCAAACAGGCCTACACCGCCAGTCACGGGTCCTTCGGTGTTGCGGGCACCACCCCAGACATCAGTTTTGCCGGAGCCAAGGACCACGTGCAAAACGTCATCGACACCATCGCGCCGGTGGACAGCCAGGAACGGTTCGAAGGCTTCGGCGTCCGCGTCATCCGTGAATACGGCAAGTTTATCGACCCCAAGACCGTCGAGGCGGGCAACTACCGGATCCGGGCACGGCGGGTTGTGATCGCCACAGGCTCCAGCCCCTTTGTGCCGCCCATCCCCGGTCTGGACACGGTGCCCTACCACACCAACGAAACCCTGTTCGACGACCACGACCAGCCCGATCACCTGTTGATCGTGGGCGGCGGTCCCATCGGGATGGAAATGGCGCAGGCGCATCGGCGTCTTGGGTCAAAGGTCACCGTGATCGAGGGCGGCAAGGCCCTTGGCAAGGATGACCCGGAAATGGCCGCCGTGATCCTCGACAAGCTGCGCGGTGAGGGGATCGAGATCGCCGAGGGGGCCCTGGCCGAACGGATCGAGGGCGAGGCGGGCAATATCACGATCCATACCAAGGACGGGCGCAGCTTTACCGGCAGCCACCTTTTGATGGCTGTGGGCCGCGCGCCCAACGTGAATGGCCTGAACCTGGAGGCGGGGGGCATCGAATACACCCGCGCAGGCATCAAGACCGACGCCAAGCTGAAGACCACCAACAAAAAGGTCTATGCCATCGGGGATGTCGCCGGGCGGCACCAGTTCACCCACGTGGCGGGCTATCATGCCGGGGTCATCATCCGGTCCATGTTGTTCGGCCTGCCTGCCAAGATCCGCGAAGATCACATCCCTTGGGCCACCTACACCGACCCGGAAATGGCCCAAGTCGGCCTGACCGAGGCGCAGGCACAGCAGAAGTATGGTGCCAAGCTGGAGGTCGTCCGCTTTCCCTACCACGAGAATGACCGCGCCATCGCCGAGGGCAAAACCGCAGGTTTGATCAAGGTCATGATCGTCAAGGGCAAACCTGTGGGCGCGTCCATTGCGGGGGCCCACGCGGGCGAGTTGATCCAGACATGGGCGCTGGTTCTGGCCAACAACCTCAAGATCGGGGCCGTTGCAGCCATGATCGCGCCCTATCCGACGCTGGGCGAGATCAACAAACGCGCGGCGGGGCAATACTACACCCCCCGTCTGTTTGACAATCCGACGGTCAAACGTGTCGTGGGCCTTGTGCAAAAACTGTTGCCCTAGGGGCGGTAGGGCGGGACTTGTCCCGCCTCTCAACGGGGCGGTGGGACAAGTCCCACCCTACGGGGCGGCATGGACAGACTGTGCCGTTTCGCTTACACGATGGCCGACAATCAAAGCAGACAGCATGTTCAACTCCCTCTCTGGCCGATTTCTGATCCTGACGACCATCTTCGTGATGATCGCCGAGGTGTTCATCTTTGTACCCTCCATCGCACGGTTCCGCGAAGACTACCTTTGGGCGCGGCTGGAACGGGCACAGATTGCCTCTTTGGCCCTACTGGCCACGGACGAAATGATCACCCCTCAGATCGAGGCAGAGCTGTTGGCCAACGCAGGTGTGCTGAACGTCGTGTTGCGCCGGGACGAGACGCGGCAATTGGTGCTGTCCAGCCCCGTGCCGCAGATGGTGGGCAAGACCATTGACCTGCGCGACAACCGCCCCGCCGTTCTGATCCGCGACGCCCTGTACCGTCTGGTGCACACTGAACCGCAGGTCCTGCGCGTCATTGGGGAACCTGTCATGGGCGGGGGCATCCAGATCGAGATTGCCATGGACAGTCGCCCCCTGCGCGCGGCCCTGTTGGAGTTTGGCCTGAACATCCTTCTGCTGTCCCTGATCATCTCGGTCATCACCGCCAGCCTGTTGTTCCTGGCCGTGCGCCGCCTGCTGGTCCTGCCCATCAAGGGGCTGGTCAGCGACATGGAACGCTACGCCGCTGCGCCACAGGATGCGACGCGGATCATCACCCCGGCCTCGACGGTCACCGAATTGCGCGCCGCCGAAGAGGGGTTGCTGAAACTGGAAACCCAACTGTCCGGCTCCCTCAAGCAGAAGGAGCGCTTGGCGCAACTGGGCGCGGCCGTGGCCAAGATCAGCCACGACCTGCGCAACATCCTGACCACCGCGACTCTGCTCAGCGACCGTCTGGAACGGGTGGATGATCCGACCGTGAAGCGCGTGGCGCCCAAGCTGGTGCGTTCCATGTCCCGCGCCGTGTCCTTGTGCGAGGGGACGCTGGCGTTCGGCAAGGCGGACGAAAGCGCGCCACAGCTACAGATCGTGGACCTTGCCCCCCTGTGCCACGACATCGCGGAATCAGAACAACTGGCCGTGGACGCGGAAAAGGTGGCCATCACCTGCGCCATCCCCGACAGTCTGCGGGTACGCGCGGACCCTGAACAGTTGTACCGCGTCATCGGCAATCTGGTGCGCAACGCCCGCCAAGCCCTTGAAGGGCTGCCCACCGCCGGCGCGATCACCATCACCGGCGATCAAAGCGACACCCACTGGTGCATCCGCGTGTCGGACACCGGTCCGGGCCTGCCCCCAAAGGCGCAGGAATTCCTGTTCCAACCCTTCCAGGGCGGCCAGCGGCAGGGCGGTACGGGCCTTGGTCTGGCCATCGCGGCAGAGTTGATCCGGGGCCACGGGGGCACGCTGGAGTTGGAGCGGACGGGCGCCGACGGCACCTGTTTCGTGATTCACCTGCCGCGCAAGACCGTTTTGGAAAAGGTCTGAGCGGCGCGGAAAAATCCGCAAAAACGGTCTTGCGCTTTGAAGGCGGTAAAGATAGGTCACACCTCGTGGTCCGATAGCTCAGCTGGATAGAGTACTTGACTACGAATCAAGGGGTCGGGGGTTCGAATCCTCCTCGGACCGCCACACTTCCACACAGGTGGAAATCAAAAACCGCGCAAAGCAATTTGCGCGGTTTTGTTTTGTCTGGGCCCCCGTATTGCGCGCCTTATCGCGGGGGCAGGCGCACGGACCCGTCCAGCCGGATGGTGCTCCCGTTCAGATAGCGATTCTCAATGATATGCTGCGCTAGGTGCGCATATTCATCGGCTTGCCCAAGGCGGGCAGGGAAGGGGATGTTGGCGGTGATCGCGTCCGTCACCTCGTCCGGCAGACCCTCCATCATCGGGGTGTGGAACAGGCCCGGGGCAATGGCCATCACGCGGATCCCGCTGCGGGCCAACTCTCGGGCGGCGGGCAGGCACATGGCGGCAATCGCCCCCTTGGAGGCGGCGTAGGCCGTCTGCCCCATCTGCCCGTCCTCGTAGGCGACAGAGGCGGTGTTGATCACGACGCCCCGCTCCCCATCCTCGACCGGGTCCAGCGCCATCATGGCCGCGATCCCGTGGGTCATGACGTTGTAAGTGCCAAACAGGTTGACCGCCATGGTGCGTTGAAACACGTCCAGCCCGGTGGCCCCGTCCCGGCCCACAATGCGCGCGGCGGGGGCGACCCCGGCGCAGTTCACGACGATCCGCGGGGCGCCAAAGGTCTTTGTCACCTGCGCGACAGCGCGTTCCACGGCCTGGGCATCGCTGACGTCGACGGACACGGCAAGCCCGCCGATGTCATCCGCCAGCGCACTGGCATCGGCGTAGTCCAACACCGCCACCCGCGCGCCCAGCCCTGCCAAGTGCCGCGCCGTGGCCGCCCCCAGCCCGCTGGCCCCGCCTGTGACAATCGCCGTTTGGTCCTTGATCTGCATTGCACGCTCCTCCTTCTGCCTGCGCGACAGATTTCACGGGGACGGGCGCGCAATCAAGGACAATCGCTGGTTGACCCACGGGGCAACGCTCCATACCCCTTGGACCATACAGTTGGGAGGATCTGATGATCACACGCACCTCATTCTTGACCGCAGCGGCCACGGCCCTTGCGGTTCTGATCGGCCCCGTTGGCGCGCAGGAGGTGACCCTGCGGATGCACCAGTTCCTGCCCGCCCAAGCCAATGTGCCCGCCAATATCCTGATCCCATGGGCCGACCGGATCGAGGCGGCGTCCGAGGGCCGGATCAAGATCGACCGGTTCCACGCCATGCAGCTGGGCGGCGCGCCGCCGCAACTGATCGACCAGGTGATCGACGGGACGGCGGATATCGTGTGGACCGTGCTGGGCTACACCCCCGGACGCTTTCCCAGTGCCGAGGTGTTCGAACTACCGTTCATGATGCAAAACGCCAACGCCGAGGCCACCTCGCGCGCCTATTGGACCCTGGGACAAGAGGCGATGCAGGAGGAGTTTGCGGATTTCCATGTGCTGGGCTTGTGGGTCCATGGGCCGGGCCTGATCCATTCGTCTGACCCGATTGAAACCGTGGCCGACCTGAACGGCGTCAAACTGCGCGCGCCCTCGCGCACCACGAACATGCTGTTTTCGGACCTTGGGGCGACCGCTGTCGGTATGCCCGTCCCCGCCGTGCCGGAGGCGCTGTCCCAAGGGGTGATCGACGCCGCCGTGATCCCGTGGGAAGTCACAGGCGCGTTGCGGGTGCCGGAACTGGTGCAGAACCACACGGAATTTGCGGACGAAAGCCTGTATACCCTCGCCTTCATCTTCGCCATGAACTCCGCTGCCTATGACGCCCTGCCGGCGGACCTGAGGGCGGTGATCGACGACAACTCCGGGCTAGAGCTGTCGGCCTTCGCCGGGCGGCAGATGCAGATCGACGACGGGCCCGCCCGCGAGGCGGCCGAGGATCTGGGCAACACCATCATCACCCTGACCCCCGATCAGGTGGCCGAGTGGCGCACCGCGTCCCAGCCCACCATCGACCGTTGGATCGCCGAGATGGATGCGGCGGGCAAGGATGGCACGGGGCTGGTGGCGCGCGCCCGTGCCCTGATCGCTGAAAACCAATAGGCGCAGCCCCGTGCGCGGTCTGGTGGATAAAGTCGCGCGCGGGATGGCGATCCTTGGGGGGCTGGTCCTGCTGGCCCTGATCATGCTGACCTGCGTCAGTGTGCTGGGCCGGGGGCTGAACACGCTGGGCCATGCGCTGCCGGGGGATTGGCTGCTGCGCATGGGCGTGGCCCCGGTCCCGGGTGACTTCGAGGTGGTGCAGGCGGGCATGGCCTTTGTGGTCTTTGCCTTTCTGCCCTGGGTTCAGTTGCACCGCGAACACGCCACGGTGGACGTCTTTACCCGCGCCCTGCCTGCCCGGGCCAATCAGGTCCTTACAGCGGTGTGGGAGGTGGCCCTGGCCGGTGTCATGGTCGTCATCGCGTGGCGTTTGGGCGTGGGCGCGGTCGAGAAATTCCACAACGGCGAGACGTCGTTTCTGCTGCGCTTTCCGATCTGGTGGTCCTATGGGGCCAGCTTTGTCGCTGCCGTGATTGCCGCCCTTGTGGGGGTCTATTGCGCCGTGGCCCGTGGGATCGACGCCCTGCAAGGCCCGCGCCCATGACGGCCCTGACCGTGGGTCTGTGGTCCTTTCCGATCCTGCTGGCCCTGATCTTTGCCCGCGCGCCCATTGGCGTGGCCATGTTCGCCGTGGGGGCAGGGGGCCTGTGGGTCGTGACCGGGAACCCGGACATGGCGCTGAACCTGCTGAAATCCTCCAGCTACGGGACGTTTTCGAATTACAGCCTTTCCATCATTCCGATGTTTCTGCTGATGGGCCAATTCGCCAGCCTGTCGGGCATGTCCACGTCCCTGTTCAAGGCCGCCGAGGGCTTCCTTGGTCACCGTAAGGGCGGGGTGGCCATGGCCAGCGTGGGGGCCTGCGCGGGGTTCGGGGCGATCTGCGGGTCGTCCCTAGCCACGGCGGCGACCATGTCGCGCGTGGCCCTGCCGGAGTTGAAGCGCAACGGCTACCCGGGCGGCTTTGCCACGGCGACGCTGGCGGCGGGGGGCACCCTTGGCATCCTGATCCCGCCCTCGGTCATCCTTGTGATCTATGCCATCCTGACCGAACAGAACATCGCATCGCTGTTCCTTGCGGCCTTTGTGCCCGGGATCCTTGCGGCCCTTGGCTACATGCTGACAATTGCAATCTATGTGCGCCTTGTCCCCATGGGGACAACCCGGCCCCGCATGGCCTACGCCGCACGCTTGCGCGCCCTGTGGGACGTCTGGCCCGTGGTGCTGGTGTTCGGGCTGGTGGTGGGCGGCATCTATCAAGGCTGGTTCACGCCCACCGAAGGGGCGGCAGTGGGGGCGGCGGGCACGGGGCTGTTGGCATGGGCGCGGGGCAACATGACCTGGGCCCTGTTCCGCGACAGCATCCTGACCACGGCCAGCGCCTCGGCCATGATCTTTCTGATCATTCTGGGCGCGTCCATGTACAATTCGTTTCTGGCCCTGACCCAATTGCCGCAAGAGGCGTCAACATGGGTCGTGACCCAAGGCTACGCCCCCTTGACTGTCCTGATCCTGATCCTTGCGTTCTACCTGATCATGGGCTGCCTGATGGACAGCCTGTCCATGATCCTGCTGACGATACCCATCTTCTGGCCGGTGATGCAGGGGATGGATTTCGGCCTGATCACCCTGTTGGACATGCAGGCCGCCCGGCTGGCCGAGGGGGTGGAGGTCGCCCCCGAGCTGCTGCGCGCCGCCCAGGACAAGCTGGACGCAGGGATCGCCCTGACCCGGGACGAGTTCCGCGAGATGGGCCTGCGCCCGGTGACCGAGGCCATGCACGCCCGCTTCAACGAGACCCTGACCGCGATCTGGTTCGGCATCCTTGTCCTGATCGTGGTAGAGGTCGGCCTGATCACGCCCCCCGTGGGGATGAACCTGTTTGTGATCAACGCCATGGACCGCGACACGCCCATGTCCGCCACCTACCGCGCGGTCCTGTGGTTCGTCGCGTCAGACCTGATGCGGGTGGCGATCCTTGTCGCCTTCCCGTCCATCACGTTGTTCTTGTTGGTCTAGGCCAATCCACCGTCTGCGGTCAGCGTGGACTTGCCGCCCAGATAGGGCGCAAGGACGGACGGCAAGGTGACCGAACCATCGGCATTCTGGCCATTTTCAAGCACCGCGATCAGGCACCGCCCCACCGCAAGGCCGGAGCCGTTGAGGGTGTGCACGAACTCCGGCTTGCCGCCGCCTTCGGGGCGGAACCGGGCGTTCATGCGGCGGGCCTGATAGTCGCCACAGACCGAACAGCTGGAGATTTCGCGGTAGGTGTCCTGACCGGGCAACCAGACCTCGATGTCGTGGGTGCGGCGGGCACCGGCGCCCATGTCACCGGTACACAGAACGACGGTTCGATAGGGCAAACCCAAGGCTTCGAGGATGCCTTGGGCGCAGGTGGTCATGCGGTCCAGCTCGGCCCGGGACTGATCGGGATGGGTGACAGACACCATCTCGACCTTCTCAAACTGGTGCTGACGCAACATGCCGGTGGTGTCCCGGCCTGCCGACCCGGCCTCGGACCGGAAGCACAGGGAATGGGCCACCATCCGGCGGGGCAGTTGATCCGCCTCGATGATCTCGCCCGCGGCGGTGTTGGTCAGGGTCACCTCGGAGGTCGGGATCAGCCACATCCCCTCGCGGGTCTGATAGCTGTCCTCGCCGAATTTCGGCAGTTGGCCCGTGCCATACATGGCGGCCTCGTTGACCAGAACGGGGGTGTTGGTTTCGGTCAGGCCATTTGTGTCAACGTGGTGGTCCAGCATGAATTGCGCCAGCGCCCGGTGGATCCGCGCCACGGCCCCGCGCAGCACCACAAAGCGCGAGCCGGACAGTTTGGCCCCCATCTCGAAGTCCATGCCCGGTTGCACGCCGGCCAATTCGAAGTGCTCCACGGGTTTGAAATCAAAGGTGCCGGGCGTGCCCCAGCGGTGGATTTCCACGTTGTCCGCCTCGTCTGTCCCCATGGGGACATCGTCAAACGGCAGGTTCGGCAGGGCCATCAGCAGGTCGCGCAGGGCGGCATCCTTGGCCTTGGCCTCTTCCTCCATGGCGGCGATTTCCGCTTTCTTTTCAGCGACTAGCGCGCGCAGGCGTTCAAATTCGGCCTCGTCCCCACGCCCCTTGGCGGCCCCCACTTCCTTGCTGGCCTTGTTGCGCTCGGCCTGGGCGGTTTCGGCGGCGAGGATGCAGGCGCGCCGCGCCTCGTCCAGGGCCAGAATGGCGGGGGATTGCGGGTCCAGCCCACGACGAGACAGGGCGGCGTCAAAGGCGCTAGGGTCTTGGCGAATGGCGCGAATGTCGTGCATCGGGTGTCTCCGGTTTGGGTGTGTTTGCGGTGGGATGTGCCACGGCACACAGGGCATTTCCAGCAAAATCCGGCATCTGGGTTTCCCCCCGAAACCACCCCCGAAAAGCCCCCCGAAACGCGCCCCGCACCTCGCCCATGCATACGCAAACCAGACAGGGGGGCGGGGGCCGGGCTGTTTGGGGAAACACAGGGCATAGCACGCGCTTGAAAACACCGTGGTCCTGTGGAACGCTACAGCCCAAAGCTTGTCAGAGATCACCTTGGCCAATCTACCCGCTGCACGTCTTACCGATCCGCACCTGTGTCCCCTGTGCTTTGGGGTGCCGGCCCCGATCGTGAAGGGGGAGTTTACGGTTCTGACGGGAAAGATGCCGCAAGCGCGTCTGTCGGATGTGTGTGTCTGTGCAGGCCCGCCCGATCCAATTGCCTTCGGGTCGCCGACCGTGCTGGTGGGCAAACTGCCTGCCGCCCGCATGACCGACCCCACCGCCAAGGGCGGCGCGATCCTGAAAGGGGAGCCGACGGTCCTGATCGGAACCAAAGGCGGGGCCGGGGGCGGCGCTGCAGCCGGGATCATGTCGCCGGTCTGTGTGGCCCTTGGTCAGGCGTTGCACGAAAACCAAGCCGCCCAGACCGACCTGCAACTGGCTGCGGCCACCTATGATCCCGATGCGCCCCTGCCCGATGGCTATCGCCGCGCAACACAGGCCGACCTGGAGGCGATTGGCCTGCATGACGGGACCACCGATCTGACGCATCTGCCAGACAGTGATTTCAGCAGCACCGTTTTTGTTAACACGGATCCCCTGACCGGCGCGGACCATTACACCGTGGGGTTTCGCGGGACACAGACCGCACGGGATTGGGGGCAGAACCTGACCCAAGGGGCCGGGATGGAAAGCGCCTATTACGACCGCGCCGCCGAGATCGGGCGCACGGCCAGCGCGGCGGCCCCCGGTCGGGTCAGTTACACGGGCCATTCTTTGGGGGGCGGGTTGGCCGCGACCGCGGCGGCGACAACGGGGGCCCCGGCGCGGACGTTCAATGCGGCGGGTCTGTCGCAGGGGACCATGGACCGGTATGGTGCCGCGACCGGCGGGGTGGAGGCCTATTCCCTCAACGAGGATCCGTTGAACAGTTTGCAGGATGCCACATGGGCCGCCGATGCCGTGGGCAACCGCCGCCGGTATCCCGCAACCGAGGAATGGGCCGCGAGCGACCGCGTCCCACTGCGGCAGCCCTCCAACGATTGGATCCCCGACGCGGTGGAGCGGCGGATCGCGCGTGCGGAACAGGCCGCAAAGGAAAAGGCGAACCAGCAGTTGCGCTTTCACGGCACGGACGAATTGGGCAAGGCCCTCAAGGTCGAGGAACAGCAGATCCGCGATGCGCAGCAGGAAAACGGATGCGGATAGGTTGGATCATAGGCGCGAGTGCTTTGCTTTTGGGCATAGGCGCGGCATGGATGTTTCTGTCGCAAGGAAGGGCGCAAGACATGGTTGATATCACTGCAAAGGGTCCCGACGGGCTGCCGATTATTTTTTGGCGCCTCGCCCAGGATGACTACGACGGGGTGCGCGCCTTGCTGGCCGCCGGGGCCGACATCGAGGTCGAGGGGTTCCAGCAGGCCACGCCGCTGATCAAGGCGGCGGTGTCCAACAACTGGATCGGGGTGGAGTTGTTGTTGGCCAAGGGCGCGAATCCCCGGGCCAGCGACCGGCGCGGTTTTACGCTGCCCTATTTGGTGCAGACCTCGACCGTGCCCGAAACCGGAGCGACGGGGCAGGCCCTGGCCCGGGTGCGCGCGGCCCTGCAGGCGCAGGGGGCAATGGCCCGTATTTATGAACCGGCCGAGGTGAAGGCGATGCGCGACAAGGGGCAGTGGCCGCCCACCCCATAGGTGTCGCGCATGGCGGGCGGGGTCTGCGCGTGCTTTGGCGCCGCTTTGGGCGCAAAGCCCCTTGCATCCGGGTTGCGTCTGGCCCACCTGCGTCTTAACGTGCCGCGACTTTGAAAAAGGACCCATCTGATGTTCGTGACTCCAGCCTACGCCCAAGCCGCCGGTGGTGCCGGTGCCCTTGGCAGCTTTGTGCCCCTGATCCTGATCTTTGCGATCATGTATTTCCTGTTGATCCGCCCCCAGCAAAAGAAGCTCAAAGAGCATAAGGCCATGGTCGATGCCGTGCGGCGCGGGGATCAGGTGATCACCCAGGGTGGTCTTTACGGCAAGGTCGTGAAGGTCAAAGAGGGTGACGAGGTCGAGGTTGAAATCGCCGATGGCGTCAAGGTCCGGGTTGTGCGGTCCACGCTTGTGAACGTGATCAGCAAATCTGAACCGGCGACCTAAGACATGCTCGACATCCCCCTTTGGAAGCGCCTCCTGATCTTGGGGGTATGTCTGGCAGGCCTGCTGATGGCCTTGCCCAATGCGTTCTACGGCCCCGTGGAGCGTCACAATGATGCGGTGGCGGCGATCGAGGCGGGCGCGACCGGCGCCCAGCTCGAGGCTGCGCGGGCGGAATGGCCCGATATCCTGCCGAACCGGTTGATGAACCTGGGGCTGGACCTGCGGGGCGGGGCGCATCTGTTGGCCGAGGTGCAGGTGGCGGACGTCTACGCCACCCGTATCGACAGCTATTGGGTCACCGTCCGCGATGCCCTTCGGGACGAGCGGGCCACGGTGGGCACCATCCGCCGCCTGCCCAGCCCGGACGCAGAGTTGCGCGTGCGCATCGGCACCCCCGAGGGTATGGCCCGCGCGGTGGAAGTGGTGCGCGGACTGGCGCAACCCCTTGTCAGTTTCAGCGGCGTTGGGTCCTCGGACATCGAGGTGTCGGGCAGCGGCGACGTTCTGACCGTGACCCTGTCCGAGGCGGAGCGTGCGGCGACCGACGACCGTACCATGCAGCAATCGCTTGAAATCATCCGCCGCCGGGTGGACGAGGCGGGCACCCGCGAACCCACCATCCAGCGCCAAGGCACCGACCGGATCCTGATCCAGGTGCCGGGCATCGGGTCGGCCACGGAATTGAAAGAGTTGATCGGGACCACGGCCAAGCTGACCTTCCACCCGGTTGTGGCTGTCACGGGCGATCCGAACGCGCCCTTGCAGGGGCGGCAGATCCTTGTGCCCGATCAGGCCGAGGACGGGCGGTACTATGTGCTGGAACAGACCCCCGTGGTGACGGGTGACGATCTGGTGGACAGCCAGTCGGCCTTTGACCAGAACGGCCTGCCCGCCGTGACCTTCCGGTTCAACGCCAGCGGGGCGCGGGCGTTCGGGATCTACACCTCCGAGAATATCGGCAGCCCCTTTGCGGTGGTGCTGGACAACCACGTCGTCACCGCCCCTACCATCCGCGACGCCATCACCGGCGGGTCGGGCCAGATCACCGGCAATTTCAGCGTGACCGAGGCCACGAACCTGTCGATCCAGCTGCGCGCAGGCGCCTTGCCCGCCGAGATGGTGTTCCTGGAGGAACGCACCATCGGGCCCGAGTTGGGCCAGGACAGCATCGACGCAGGCCAGATCGCGGCGACTGTCGCGCTGGTGGCAGTGGTGTTCTTCATGGTGGCCAGCTACGGCCTGTTCGGCCTGTTCGCCACGGCGGCCCTTGGGGTCAATATCGCGCTGATCGTGGCCTTTCTGTCCCTGATCGGGGGCACCCTGACCCTGCCGGGCATCGCGGGGATCGTGTTGACCATCGGTATGGCCGTGGACGCCAACGTGCTGGTGTTCGAGCGGATCCGAGAGGAGCTGCGCCGCCAGCCCAAGGCCGTCGCCCGTGCCATCGACCTGGGCTACGAAAAGGCTATGTCGGCCATTCTGGACGCCAATATCACCACCTTCATCATTGCGGTGATCCTGTTCGCCTTGGGCTCTGGCCCGGTGCGGGGGTTCTCGATCACGCTGGGGATCGGGATCATCACATCCGTGTTCACGGCCCTGTTCGTCACGCGCCTGATCGTGGTGATCTACTACGACCGCAAACGCCCCAAACAGCTGGAGGTGTGAGATGCGCCTGAAACTTGTGCCCGCCGAAACCAACTACGACTTTTTCCGGTTCCGCCACATCACCGTGGGGATTTCCGCCTTTGCCATGGTGGTCAGCCTTGTGGCGTGGATCGGCATGGGCCTGAACTTCGGCATCGACTTTCTGGGCGGCACCACCATCCGGACCGAGGCGTCGGAACCCGTGGACGTGGCAGACTACCGCGCCGCGTTGGAGCAGTTGGATCTGGGCGATGTCACCATCACAGAGGTTTTTGACCCCACCTTTGCAGAGGATCAGCACGTCGCCATGGTCCGTATCCAGGCTCAGGACGGCGAGGAAAGCGTGACACCCGAAACCATCGCCGCCGTCGAGGCGGCCCTGCGCACGGTCTATCCGGCCATGACCTTCCCTTCGGTGGAATCCGTGGGGCCCAAGGTGTCGGGCGAATTGGTGCAAACGGCGATCCTTGCCTTGGCGGCGGCGATTGGCGCGATGCTGATCTACATCTGGTTGCGGTTCGAGTGGCAGTTTTCCGTGGGCGCGGTCGCGGCCCTTGTGCACGACGTGTTGCTGACCATCGGCATTTTCAGCCTACTGCAAATCCGCTTCGATCTGGCCACCATCGCGGCGTTGCTGACGGTGCTGGGCTATTCGATCAACGACACGGTGGTGATCTTTGACCGCCTGCGCGAGAACCTGATCAAGTACAAGAAATCCCCCCTGATCGAGGTCATGAACCGGTCCGTGAACGAGACCTTGTCGCGGACCCTGATGACCTCTGTCACCACGATCATTGCGCTGCTGGCGCTGATTATCCTGGGCGGTGACGTGATCCGCGGGTTCGTCTTTGCGATCCTGTGGGGCGTGTTGGTGGGGACGTACAGTTCTGTCTACGTGGCCAAGAACGTGGTCCTGTGGCTGGGCGTCACCCGCGAGCCGAAGAAACCCGAGGGCGGGGCAGGCACCCAGTTCGGCAAGGTGGACGCGTAACGGCGCAGGGTCCTTTCGGGGCCCCGCATTTCGGGACAGGCAGTGTCGAAGCCTATATGTTTTGCAGGTCTTGGTAGATCTTTTCGAACCGCGCACGTTCGCCAGCCAGATCGTCTAGGGTGCCGGGGTTTGTCTCGGCGTAATCTAGGTAGGCGAGGGCGGAATCGAGTTCCAGAAGGACATCTTCATCTGTGAACATCACTTCGGTGCCATCAAGGTAGTCTTCGGCAAGGTTCAGGTGGGCATCCAACTCTGTCTTGAGTTTGCCCGGGGTGCTAGAATAAGTGGCCGCGTAGCCTAGGTATTGGTCGTACCAGTCTTGATCGTTGACCTGATAGGCCGTCCAGTTTTCAGGCACCACTTCGAAGGACGACTTGATGATGTCGTCGCGGGACAATTCGGTTTTCACATCGCCGGACAGATCCTCGATCCCGCTGGACACGACGCCCATGGTCGCAAGGCCGAGGCCCACGAGCGCTGCGGTCAGGACGACCCAGTCCACCGTGACTGCGCCGGTTTCATCTGTTGTGAAATGTGTCATGGAATTCTTCCTTTCTTGAGGGGCAGGAACGCTATGGTCACGTGCCGCTTGCGTTGATCGGGCCATATTTCTTTTCGTAGGCTTCCAGAAACTCTGCCGCGTCGATTTTCACCGAACCGCCATAGTTGATCTTGTGCGCCTGCTGTTGGATCAGGATCAGGTTGTCCAGTTCCCCGCCGGTCAGGGTTGCGTTTGCCCCCTCCAGCGCAATCTGGAAATCGCCAACTTCCTGTTCCCAAAGCTTGATCAAGGCGGTGTCTGTGGTGATGGCTGCGATCTCTGAGACGGCATTGTCCCATGACGCGGAATTCAGCGGTGTCCAGGTCGCAAAGGGCAGCCCCGGAAACGCGGTGGAGATGCGGGTGCCTGTCAATTCCGCAGAGATGTCCTTGGACAGGTTTTCCAACCCGTCCGACACGACGGATATCGTCGCAAGGCCCATGCCTGCGACGGCTGCTGTCAGCACAACCCAGTCAACGGTGACTGCGCCGGACTCGTCTGTAACAAAATGAACCATACACCTACCTTTATCTTACCGGGCAGTGCTAACGCCGCAGTACGGCGGATTTATGGCAGGGGCGGGCTAAATTGGTGCTGATTTATGTCTAAATGATGGGTTTCAAGGCGTCCTGATCCGGGCCATGGTCAGGGCGCTGAAAGGGGCCGTTTATGGACCATATCCTTGCACTTGCGCTGTTTCCGGGCTGGCCCGTTGTCGTCGCGGCGGCGGTGGTGGCGGGCCTTGTGCGCGGGTTTTCGGGGTTTGGCACGGCGCTGATCTTCATGCCCGTGGCCAGCACCGTGATGCCGCCCCTGCACGCGCTGATCGTGCTGACGATCATGGACCTGATCGGCCCCATCCCCCAAGTGCCCAGTGCCCTGCGCACGGGTCATCCGCGCGATGTGGCGCGGATCGGGGTGGGGCTGGTGGTGGGGCTGCCCTTGGGCCTGTCTGCCATGGCCGTGCTGGCCCCGGACACGGTGCGCTGGATCATCAGTGCGCTGGCCCTTGGCATGCTGGCTGCCCTGATCACCGGCTGGCGCTATCAAGGCGTGGTGGGGCCGCGCGCGGTTTACGGCATCGGGGCGGCGGCGGGTCTGACGGGTGGGATCGCGGGTCTGCCCGGTCCGCCCCTGATCCTGTCCTACATGGCGCGGCCCTTGCCACCCGCGGTGATCCGGGCGTCCCTGATGCTGGCGCTGTTGATGTTTGACGTGGTCTTTGCCGTGACCCTGACCTTGCGGGGGGACTGGGTGCTGGGCCCTGTCGCCTTTGGTGCCTTGATGACGCCGGTGTTTCTGGTGGCCATCTGGGCCGGCGCACGCCTATTCAACCCTGCGCAAGAGGGGGCCTATCGCCGGGTTGGCTACCTGTTGATCGCCGGGGCGGCCCTGCTGGGACTGCCGATTTGGGGCTAGCGGGTTTTGCTTTGCCCGCGCCCCGGCTATATCCAAGCCGAACCACCCCGCAGGAGGCGCGACGATGAAACTGGTAGATGTTCAATTCGACGAAGGCACCCCGGTCGAGGGCTACGGCCCTGGGTTTTTCCGCGTGGGATCCAATGTGATCGAAGGTGCGCTGCTGCTGACGCCCGAGGCGGTATCGGTCTGGGATGGCGGTACAGAGGCTCTGCTGGCGCTGGCGGGGGACATTGACGTGATCTTTCTGGGTACAGGTGCCGAGATCGCCCATGCGGACCCGGCCTTGCGCGCCGCTGTAGAAGAGGCGGGCATGGGGTTGGAGGTCATGAACTCCCCTGCGGCATGCCGCACGTATAACGTCTTGCTGGGCGAGGGGCGGCGCGTCGCGCTGGCAGCGCGCCCGGTGTAGGGGTGCTGGCAGCGAAAATGGATCAGCTGTTGCGCTTTTTGTAGTCTGCAAGAAGCGCGTCGAATTTCTGCTGTTGCTCGCTGGCGTCGAAATCGTGTGGCTGGGCGTTGATCCAGTCGAGCGAGGCTTGGGCCTTGCCCATGGCGGCTGCGGCGGCCTGCATGCTGTCCGTCTCGGCGAGGAAGCCCTCCGCTTGTTTCAGCGATGCCGCCAGTTCGTCGTAAGCCGTGCTTTTCGGGTCCTGGGCTGCGGCGATGGCGGTGGTGACCTTGTCGTAGCCGTCGTCAAAGTTGGTGCTGTGCACACCGAACTGGCGCGCGATCGCAGAGGCGAAGGATGCTTTGATGATACCGTCCGCTTTCAGTTCGGTTTGAACGTCGGTTGACAGATCTTTCACGCCGCCCGACACCACGCCCATGGTGGCAAGGCCAAGGCCCACGAGGGCTGCGGTCAGGACGACCCAGTCCACGGTGACCGCGCCGGAGTCGGATGTCAGGAAGGAATCAGTCATGGTTGTACCCTTTCGTTGTCAGCGCCGGATGTAACGGTGGATCAGGGCACAATCGTGGCAGCTTTGCGGAGTTCTCGGGCCGTTCAACGCGCGCCAAACACCATGGTCTGCACCTCGCGCAGCAGTTTGCGGGCCATGGCGCGGGCGTAGTCGTCGTAGCCCAGGGCGACCTCGACAAAGGCCCCGGGGCCTTGAATCACGCCACGCCTGTAGTAGGCGGACAGTTCGGCCACGTGGACCTGCCGTTCGTCGCCAGCGCGCAAGGGATCGGCCCCGATGGTCAGGGCATTGATCGTCACGCCGGGCAGGCGGTCACGCCCCCGGGACACGCTGGGCGCGTCGTTGTTCTTGCCATCGGCACTGATGTCCAGCGTGCGCATGGGGCAGTCGGGGCCGCGCGCAAACAGGTCCGCCGCATAGGCCATCGCCCCGCCCAAGGCGGTCGAGCGGCTGTCGGGCCGCCCCCGTGCCGTGGCAAGGGTGGTGGCGATTGCGGGCAGCGTCGCCTCGGTCACGGGGGTCCAGTCGATAACCAGCGTTTGATCCACGGCCCCCGCCCATTCGAACACGGCGATGTGCACGGGAAAGGCCGGGGTGGACAACAGCGCCGCGCGCACCTCGGGTGTGGTCAGGGCGGCGGCCAGCCCTTCGCGTTGCAGGCGGTATTCGGCGGTGTCCACGCTGCCCGATACGTCCAGGGCGAGGACCAGCGCTTGGCGGCAGGTCTGTGCCTGGGCCGCACCGGTCAGCAGCGCCGCGCCAAGGGCCAGTGCGCGGATCATTCCGCCAGCCGCCCAACCACCTGCGTTGCCGTTTCGCGGATCAGTTTGCGGGCCATGACGGCCGGAAAATCCGCAAAGGTCTCGGCCACTTCCAGAAAGGCCAGCGGGCCGTGCAGGACGTTTTCGCGGTAGTACTCCATCAGCCATGCGTCATAGACCAGACTGTCCTGCGCCCCGAGGATCACCAGCCCGTTCACTGTGGCCAGACGCAGGGCACCGGTGCCGTAGACGGCGGGCGGTTCGCGCCCCTCGTTCTGGATGCCATCGCCGGACAGGTCGAGGGTCTGGAACGAACAGGCGGGCGCGCGGGCCAACAGGGCGTCGGCGTAGGACAGCGCCTCGCCCACGGCCGTGGGGAAATCGGCATAGCTGCGGGTGCTGCCCGCGATGATCCCGGCGGCGCGTTCGATATCGGCGGGGCTGGTCAGCATCATCCAGTCCAGCACCAGATCCTGTTGCCAGCGGCCCGACCATTCAAACACCGCCAGCGCGATGGGGTCGCCGCCCAGGATCGCGGCCTGCACGTCCGGCTGGCGCAGCGCCCATGCGATGCCTTGGCGTTGCAGGTCATCCTCTTGCGCGTTCACCGACGACGAGATGTCGAACCCAAGGGCAAGGGCCAGACGACAGGCCTGGGCGGGGGCGGTGGCCAAGGCCAGCAGCAGGGCAAGGACAAGCACTCTCATCTCAGGTCTCCGATCACTTGGACAGACAATTCGCGCAGCAGTTTGCGCTGGAAGGCGTCGGCGAAATCCGTGAACCCGTCGGCGGTTTCCACAAAGGCGCCGGGGCCCTTGATTACCTGGCCTTCGTAAAACCCGATCAGGTCGCGGTCATAGCTGGCCGAGATCATGGGCGTCCCCATGGTGCGGGTGCCAAGGATGGTCAGGGCGTTGACCGTGGCAAAGGACAGCGCCCCTGTGGCGTAGACCTGCGCCACGGCGCGCCCTTCGTTCTGGACACCGTCGCCGCTGATATCGACGGTCTGGTACAGGCATCCGGGGTTGCGGGCCAGCAGGCGGTCGGCGTGGGCCAAGGCCTCGCCCACCGCTGTGGGAAATTCCCGGAAGCGGCGGGGGCTGGCGGCGATGGTGTCGGCGGCGCGGGTGATGGAGGCGGGACTGTCAAGCAGGGTCCAATCCAGGATCGTCACCTGATGGTAGGTGCCTGACCATTCAAACGCCGCCAGGGCCACCGGTTCCTCGGGGCGGGCCAGCAGGGTGGCGATCACGTCAGGGTTGCGCAGCGCCGCCGCCATCCCGTCGCGCTGGATGCGATCCTCTGCGGGTTCCACCGAGGAAGAGACGTCGAAGGCCAGCACCAGCGCAAGGCGGCAGGCCTGCACCGGGCTGCCGCCCCAAAGGGTGAGGGCAATCAGTAAGGCACGGCTTACCAATGGCCCGTGTTTTCCATGGAGGCCCAAGGCTCTGCCGGGGGCAACCGGTCGCCCTTTTGCAACAACTCGATCGAGATGTTGTCGGGGCTGCGCACAAACGCCATGTGCCCATCGCGGGGCGGGCGGTTGATGGTCACGCCGTTGTCCATCAGGTGCTGGCAAGTGTCATAGATGTTGTCGACCGTGTAGGCCAGGTGGCCGAAGTGGCGGCTGTCGCTGGGCAGCGCGTCGTCGCCGTCCCAGTTGTAGGTCAGCTCCACATCCGCGGTGCCGTCCTGACGGCCCGGCGGGCACAGGAACACCAGTGTGAAACGCCCGCCTTCGTGATCCGTGCGGCGTCGTTCCACCAACCCCAGCAATTTGTAGAACGCGATCGAGGCGTCGAGGTCTTTGACCCGCACCATGGTGTGTAGATATTCGATGGGCATGTCGGCTCCTTATATGTCTTAATGGATGGTAGGCCGTTGGTCGCAGGGCGCAAGCACGGGCTTTAGACATGTGCCAAGGGGGGTAGGGTCTCAAGATATTGTGATTCCGAATCTGGAGATCTGCCGATGTCGATGACCGAAGACCAACAGGCCGAGATTGCCGCGCTGCGCGCCGAGACGCAGCCGACCTTACGCGCCGTGGCCCCGGGCATGGAGCAGCATTTGTACACGCCGATCCCCGTGCTGGATCATGGGTTCGTGCGGGTCATCGACTACATGGGCGATGATGCCGCCATCACGCAGGCCGCTAGGGTCTCCTATGGCAAGGGCACCAAGTCGGTGCAGAACGACGAGGGGCTGATCCGCTATCTGATGCGGCACTGGCATTCGACCCCGTTCGAGATGTGCGAGATCAAGCTGCACGTCAAATTGCCCGTGTTCGTGGCCCGCCAGTGGATCCGCCACCGCACGGCGAACGTAAACGAATACTCCGCCCGCTATTCGATCCTGGACCGGGAATTCTACATCCCCGCCATGGACGATTTGCAGGCCCAGTCCGTGGTGAACAACCAAGGGCGCGGCCAGACCCTGCAGGGCGAGGAGGCCGCCCGGGTGCTGGAGATCCTGAAGGCCGACAGCAACCGCGCCTACGACAACTACGAGGCGATGATCAGCCAGGAGGGTCAGGACGGCCTTGCCCGGGAGCTGGCGCGGATGAACCTGCCCGCCAATGTCTACACCCAGTGGTATTGGAAGGTGGACCTGCACAACCTGTTCCACTTCCTGCGGCTGCGCGCCGACTCCCATGCGCAATATGAAATCCGGGTCTATGCAGACGCGATCTGCAACGTGGTCAAGGATTGGGTGCCCGCGGCCTATGGCGCGTTCGAGGATTACCGCATGGACGCCGCCAGCGTGTCAGGACGCGGCGTCGCGGCGCTCAAACGTCTGATCGCGGGCGAGACAGTCACCCAAGAGGACAGCGGCATGTCCAAAGGCGAATGGCGCGAGTTCGCGGCGCAGTGGGGGTTGGACGCCTAGCGCGGGCGCGAAGCGGTCCTGAACCACAGGCGTTCTGGTTTTGTCGTGTGCAAAAGCAGGGCGACTAGGGCTTCAAAATACGTGACCCAGTGAGCAGTGGTTTTGACCCAGCGGACGGCGTAATACCTCTATGGGCACAGCAATGGCCTGTGTTGGGCATTGCGCTCGGGGCGTGGTGCTGTTTCCCTATGGTGACTGAATTGTTTCCGAATCGAGAACTGTGTGGGGAGGGTATCGCATGCCTTTTAAACTAATCGCTGCCTTAGCTTTGATCGCTGCATTGGCGGGATGTGCGCAATTGGGCGAGTTTCGCCGCAGCGCGGATGCGGGCGCTGCCTTCACCGTGATGGCCGTCTAAATTCGGCGGCCTCGGGTGTTGTCTGGGGCGTTGTCTGGGGCGACGTACTTCGCCCCAGCCCGGTTAGCGGTCGTCGACTGTGCCGTTGTGATCGTCAGGCTCTAGGCCGCCTGTGTGGCGCTGCAGGCAGCGTCTAGGGACGCGAGCAAGGTCTGTGCGATGGTGTCACATTCCGTCAAAGTCAGACGGACAGGCAGCCGTACGTCACAGGCGCGCGAGAGCATGGCCCGGGTTTGAGGCAGATCCGGTAGATCCTGCAAGAACTGCCAGTTCCAGAAGGCGCGGGCGTTGTCCTTGGACAGACCGAACACCTGCACCGGCACGCCCCTTTGGGCCGAGGCCGTCTGGAATGCGATGACCTGTGCATCCGACAGGTCCACCAGATTGAATTGGATCGAATCCGGTGCCCTTGTTTCGGGCGGCAGGGCGGCGGGGACATCGATATTGGGATGGCCCTGAAGGTGCGCGGCCACGTGGTTGTGGTTTCGCAGCCCATCGCGCACCCGGCGTGCGAGTTGCGACAACTGGGGCTGGATCACTGCCGCCGAAAGGTTCTGCATCCGGGTGTTGTACAGCGGCAGGCGGTTTTGCCACGCCGCAAAGGCGGCGCGAAGGGGGGCATCAACGCAATCGTGTTTGGCCCAATTATGCTCATATGCGCCGGACATGATCACCATCTGGGCATATAGATCGGGGTCATCGGTGACCAGAATGCCGCCCTCTCCGGCGTTTAGCATCTTGTAGGATTGAAAGCTAAAGCACCCCACCGCGCCCAAGGTTCCGATTTTGCGGTCATGCCAAAGGGTGCCCAGGGAATGGGCAGCATCCTCGAGCACCGGCACGCCGGCGGCGGTGCAGGCGGCAAGGATCGCATCCATGTCACTGGTATGGCCGCGCATGTGGCTGATCAGGACCGCGTCGACACTGCTCAACTTGGCGTGAAAATCAGCCAGATCAATGCGGTAGTCCGCGCCCACTTCGCATAGTACCGGCGTGCAGCCCCCATGGACCACCGCCGAGGGGACGGCGGCAAAGGTAAAGGCGGGGATCAGAACCCGCCCGCCCCGGGGCAGCAGCGCGCGTAAGGACAAAAACAGCGCCGCCGAGCAGGAGGCCACCGCAAGTGCGTAGCGGCTGCCCATCATCTGGGCGAACGCCCGCTCCAACAGAGCGACGGGCGCGTCTTGCGGGGCGGTGTAGCGGAACAAGTCGCCCGAGGTCAGGAGGCGATCAATCTCTGCGCGGGCCGCGGGGGGATGGCCTCGGCGGCGTGTAGGTCAGGTGGGTTCATGAGACGTTCCAACATTGCAAGCTCCCGCCCTGTGTAGGACGGCTCCATGTCGGTTTTGTAACAGATCAGCGCAGGCGGTCCAATGCGGCGGCGCCCGCCATTCCCAAAGTGGTCCATATCCCGCCCAGGGTTCGACCCCCCGGCAGGGGCGGGGCGGGCAGACTGGCCAGCGTGGTCAGGGTGGTGTTGTCCCCTTGGCAGGCGTCTGCGATGGCTTTGCCCGCGATTGCGGTCAAGGCCAAGCCGTGTCCCGAATACCCGCCTGCGCTGAACACACCCGGTGCCACCTCGGCCACGTACGGCAGGCGCGTTGCGGTCACGGCGAGCGTGCCGCCCCAAGCATGGGTAAAGCGGACGTCGGCAAGCTCCGGGTAGACCTGTGCAAGGTTGGCGCGGACCTTGGCGCGGATATCCGTAGGAAAGCGTTTGCCGTAGCTTTCGCCCCCGTAGACCAGCCGCCCGTCTGTCGTCTGCCAAAAGTAGTTCACCACAAACCGGTCGTCCGCCACAGCCACGGGGCGGGCCATGGGGGGCAGGGCTAGGGGTTCGGTGACCGCGATGTAGTTGTTGATGGGCAGGACCCGGGCCGCGGTTTTGACCGTCAGATGCGGGGACAGCCCGTTGGTGGCGTGCAGAATGTGCCGGGCGCGGACACGCCCGTGGTTCGCCCGCACCAGACCGGGAGTAATCCGATGCACCAGTGTTTGTTCGTGGATCGTCACTCCGGCGGCGATACAGGCGCGGGCAAGGCCCCGCGTATAGGCCAAAGGGTTGCAGACGGCGCCCGTCGGGTCCAGCACGCCGCCAGCGTAGGCGGTGCTTCCGATGCGGGCGGATATCTCCTCCGCCCCCAATGCTTGCAGCGGCCAGTCCCATGCGTCCTGCATCCGCGCGGCATAGGCGCCGTGGTCTTGGGCCTTGCGGCTGGCGTACAGGATGCCGGGGCGTAGGCCTGCCTCGGGCGCATGGGTCTGGATCAGGCTGTGGGTCAGGGTTTTGGCTTGGGTGGCCAGGTCCCACAGGGCGCGCGCCCTTGCCGCGCCAAGCCGGGCCGACAGTTTGTCCGGGTCCCAGTTGAAGCCTGTGCCTATCTGCCCGCCGTTGCGCCCCGATGCGCCCCAGCCCACGCGCGCCGCCTCCAGCACGATCACCCGTTGGCCCGCTTGCGCCGCGTGCAGTGCTGCCGACAACCCGGTCAGCCCCGCGCCCACAATACACAGGTCCGCCCCGTGCTGGCCGCGCAAGGGCGGCAGGGGTGCCAGGGGCGGCGTGATGTCGGCGTAGTAGCTGGGCGCGTGGTCGGTCAGCGGGCCGTTGGCATGCAGCCAGGTCATGGGACCTCTGGGGGCGCTGCCCCCAGACCCCCGGGCGTATTTTTGACCCAATGAAGGGGCGGCGTTTTACACATTGAGCAGCAGATGTTCCCGTTCCCACGGGGAGATTTCGGTCAGAAAGCCCGAATACTCCATTTCCTTGACCGCCGTGTAGATTTCGCAGAACCGGGGGTGCAGCACTTCGTGGATGGCCTCGCCGCGTTTGAACCGTTCAATGGCCGCCGTCATGTCCCGGGGGATGCCTGCGCGGCTGTCGTAGGCGTCGCCGATGAACTGGGTGTCGGGGTCGATCTGGTGGATCAGGCCGAGGTAGCCGCAGGCCAGGCTGCCCGCGATGGCGAGGTAGGGGTTGCTGTCCATGCCCGCGATCCTGTTTTCGATCCGCTTGCCCTTGGCGTCCGAGACTGGCACCCGCAGCCCCGTGGTCCTGTTGTCCCGGCCCCATTCGAGATTGATCGGTGCGGCGAAATCGGGGACGTAGCGGCGGTAGCTGTTCACGTAAGGGGCCAGCAGGGCGATCACCTCGGGCAGGTGACGTTGCAGCCCCCCGATGAAGTGGGCAAACGCCGGGGTCTCGGTGCCGTCTGCGGTGGCAAAGATGTTGTCGCCCGTGGCGCTGTCCACCACCGAATGGTGGATGTGCATGGCGCTGCCCGGTTGATCCTGGATCGGTTTTGCCATGAAGGTAGCATAGCAATCGTGGCGCAGGGCGGCTTCGCGGATCATGCGTTTGAAGTAGAAGATCTCGTCGGCCAGTTTCACCGGATCGCCGTGGCGCAGGTTCATCTCGATCTGGCCCGAGCCACCCTCTTGCAGGATGCCGTCAATCTCCAGGCCCATGGCCTCGGCGAAGTCATAGATGTCGTCGATCACGGGGCCGTATTCGTCCACAGCGGACATGGAGTAGGCCTGGCGTGCGGCAGCCGGCCTGCCGGACCGCCCGATGGGGGGACGACGGGCTGGCGCGGGTCGGTGTTGCGGGCGACCAGATAGAACTCCATCTCTGGGGCCACGACCGGGGTCCAGCCGCGTTCGTGATACAGGTCCACCACACGTTTGAGCACATTGCGCGGGGCCACGGGGTAGGGCGCGCCGTCCTTGCCCTTCATGTCGTGGATCACCTGCAACGTCCAATCGGCGGTCCAGGGGGCGGCGCAGGCGGTGTCCCAGTCCGGTTCCAGCACCATGTCAGGCTCCAGAAACGGCTCGTCCCCGTCGTCGGCCCAATCGCCAGTGATGGTCTGCTGAAAGATAGAGGAGGGCAGGTAGAAATGGGTCTGCTTGGCGAACTTGCCCGCAGGCATGGCCTTGCCCCGCGCGATGCCGGACAAGTCCGCGACGACGCATTCCACCTCGTCCAGCTTGCGCCCCTGAAGGTAGTCCTGCGCGTGATCGGGCAGGGAGGTGATCCAGTCTTGGGTGTGGTCAGGCATGTGTTTTGGCCTTTAGGGTGAGAGCAAGGCGGTCCGCCATGGCAGCGCGGTCCAGGGGCGCGTCGGCATGGGCCAGGGCCGCATCGATGCGGTCGTCCTCGTAGTCGAGGGTGCCGCGCCGGGTGCGGGCATAGTCGGCCACAATCGCGCCCGAGAATTCGGGGTGCGGCTGTGTGGTCAGAATGTGGTCGCCGTAGGACAGGATCGCGTAGGGACAGTGATCGTTGCCCCCCAGCACCCTTGCGTCCGGTGGAAGGTCGGTCACTTGGTCTTGATGCCATGCGTTCAGGGCGATGGAACCTTGGTCGGTCTCGTAGGTTTGGCGCCCAAGACCCCATCCCTTGGGCGACTTTTCAACCCGCCCGCCGAGGGCCTGGGCAATGATCTGGTGGCCAAAGCAGATGCCGATCATGGGGATCCGGGCGGCATGGGTGGCGCGGATGAATTCTTCCAGCGGCGGAATGAAGGCATGGTCCTCGTAGGCGCCATGTTTGGACCCAGTAATCAGCCACCCCTGTTGGCTGTGAGGGCTGTCTGGGAACACCATGTTTTCAACATCATAGCTTGTAAATTCAAAGGCATGGTCCGCGAAAAGCCTCTGGAACATATGGTCGAAATCGCCGTGGGTCTGGGCGATATCGGGCGTGGTATGGCCGCACTGCAGGATGCCGATGCGCATGAGGACTCCCCCTGATTTGGCGCGACGGTACGCCTGCGCGCATGCCGGGACAAGTCCTGCTTTCACGGGATCGGGGGTATCAACGCGCCTAACTGCGGGTCGGGTTTTTGGGGTATTTTCAACCCGATGAAGCAGGCAGATCGCGCCAACAGGGCAGTGTGTCGCCCGGGGCAGGGCTCGCGGCATGCACCCCGCGCGCAATGGCGCGGGCCAGCGTGCAGGCGGCAGCGTGGCCAAGGCGCAGCGGGTCCCAAACTGGGTCGGGCAGGGGGCGTGCGCCGGTGCTGGCCGCAAAGATCAGGTCCCCGTCCATGGGCGTATGCGCCGGTATCAGGGCACGGGCCATGCCATCGTGGGCTGTGGTGGCAAGGCGCTGGCATTGCGCTTGGGTCAGATCCGCGTCCGTTGCGATGATGGCGATGGTCGTGGCCTCGCCCATCCGTTTCTCGGGGGCGGGTTCGTGGGCCGGGTCCGGCATTGCGGGGCCAAGGCCACCGAACTCCGCCCCAAATTCCCACGGGGCGGCGTAGAACTGGCGCCCTTGGGTGGCACTGCCGAGCGCGTTGACGGCCACCAGCGCGCCTACGGTGATGCCGTTGTCCAGCGTGGTGGAGGCCGTGCCGAGCCCGCCTTTCAACGTGGCCGTTGTGGCCCCTGTGCCCGCGCCGACGGTGCCCACGGGGCAGGTGGGAGCGGCGGCGGCAAGGGCGGCTTGGCCGAGGGATTTGTAGGGGTTGTCGCCCCACGCTTTGTCACCGCCGTTCAGCAGGTCAAACAGGATCGCACCGGGCACAATCGGCACCTTTTGCCCGCCCACGTCAAAGCCACGGCCCATGGCGCGCAGGGCGTCTGCCACCCCGGAGGCGGCATCAAGGCCAAAGGCGGAACCGCCGGAAAGTGTAATGGCATCAACCTGTTGCACCATCTTGTCGGGGGCCAGCAGGTCGGTCTCCCGCGTGCCGGGGGCGCCGCCCATGATGTGCACGGCGGCGGTGAAGGGCGTGTCGCCCACCACAACCGTGCAACCGGATTTCAACCGGTCATCTTGTGCGTGACCAACGCGCAGCCCCAATATATCGGTGATGGAATTGGTGGGGCCGGGCTTCATGGCAGGGCTGCTCTGGTGATGGTAGCTGGGAAAGTACCAACTTTTTCAAGGTGTTGAGTGGGCGCGATGGGGCCGCCGGACGCGGGCAGGAACGCCACAAGGGTGCCTTGGGGCGTGGCCTCTAGGGTTTGGATGGCTTTGGGGGTTAACCATTGGGCCAAACGGGGCGCAAAGGGGCGAAACAGGACCTCGATGTGGTCGAAATCCAACTGGCTCGAATGATCTAAAAGATGTGCGAAAACAAGAGGTTGGCTGGCGAAATCGCCGCTCATGAAGTGGATGTCGCAGGCTAGTTTCACGTCAGATACACCGCCCGCCGTCAACCTCTAGGCCGACACCGGTGATCATGCTAGCCTCGTCCGAACACAGAAAACATGCAGCGTTTCCAAGGTCTTGCGGGGTCGAGAAGCGCCCCAAGGGGATGGTGGACAGGAACTGCGCGCGCCGCTCGGGCGTGTCTTCGCCCATGAAGCTGGCCAGCAAGGGGGTGTCACCGGCGACCGGATTGAGGCAATTCACCCGTATGTTGTGGGGGGCAAGCTCTACGGCCATAGTTCTTGTGGCTGTGATCATCCAACCCTTGGAGGCGTTATACCAGTTCAGATTGGGCCGCGGGGAGACGCCAGCGGTGCTGGCCACGTTCAGGATATTGCCGTAACCTCTTGATTTCATGTGGGGAACCACGACGCGGGCCGACAGGTAAACGGATTTGGCATTGACGGCGAGGACGCGGTCAAAATCGGCTTCGGAAATATCTTCGAGGGGGCCGGGCATATGGGTGACGCCTGCGTTGTTCACGAGTATGTCCAGATGGCCCCATTCTTGCGTGATCTGGTCCAGAAGGGACGTCCAATACTCGCCCTTGGCGACATCGGCGCGGGCGTGTATCCCGTTGATCTCGTGGGCTATTTCAGCGGCGCCCTCGGCGTTCAGATCGGCCACGAGGACCCGCGCGCCCTCGGCCGCGAACTTGCGCGCGATCCCTGCGCCAAAGCCCGATGCGCCCCCTGTGACGATGGCTGTTTTACCGTCTAATCGCATGTGAAATCCCCCTTATACGCAGCATCAGTATGGTCCCCTTTTCCGCCGTGTTAAAGGAAATTTCGATTGCGTTAATTCGCGTATTTTCGGGCGGTTTTGGCCCGAGTTTGGCGCAAAACAGCGCCGCGACCCGTGCATGAACCCGCACGGGTCGGCCAAAACCCGTGCACGATCCGGCGCAGGTCGGATTTCCCGGCGTACGCATAGGCGCAAAACCCTTGGGCCGTTAAGGATTTCGCGCAGGCGTTTACCAAGTGTTAGGATTTAGCGCTGGGATCCGAGGCTTTTGGTGTGACAAAGGTTTTCGTGTCGGTCTTTCTGATCGGCTTTCCATTATTCTTGGTGCTTTGGTTTTTGGCCCGGCGGCGGGCCAAGGCGGCGGAGGTGGCGCGGGCAGGTGCGAGGCGGCGATTGCGAACACGCGGTGGAACAACGTCGTGGCGATGGAGCGACGGGTTCTAGCAGCGGCCAAGGCGATCAACAAAGAAAACACCTCGATGGGGTTGGAGATTGCGGACAACTTTGTCGTGATGAAAATCGAAGAGCTGCGCCTGACCCATGAGTATCGAGAGCAGCAGAAGGCGGAACGCGAAGAGCGGGTCGAGATGAAGCGTGCGGAACGCGAAGAAGCGCGTCTTGTGGCCGAAGCCGTCAAGGCCGAGAAGGCAGAGACCGAATACCAACGGCTGTTGGACAAGGCGCGGCAAGAGGCGGGCGGTGATGTGCAAACCGATGAAATGCGCGCCCGAATCGCAGACCTTGAGGCCAAGCTGGAGGCTGCGGACAGTGAGGCAGAACGCGCCCGCGCCATGGCCGAGATGACCAAGTCCGGCTATGTCTATGTGATTTCAAATGTCGGGTCCTTTGGTGAGGAGATCGTCAAGATTGGTCTGACCCGGCGGGTTGATCCACTGGACCGTGTGAAGGAATTGGGCGATGCCTCTGTCCCGTTTGGCTTTGATGTACACGCGATGATCTACAGTGACGAAGCCCCGGCGTTGGAACGGGCGTTGCACACGGAATTTGCGAGTGAACGGGTCAATATGTCCAACATGCGCAAGGCGTTTTTCCGCGTCTCGTTGGAGGCCGTTGAAGATGCGGTGGAGCGATTGGCCCCGGAGGCGTCCTTTTTCAAGGATCGAGAGGCGCAGGAATGGTTCGAGACCATGGCGCGGCGCAACGCCATCCTGCGGGACGTGGCACCCGATCGGTTGCCCGACATGATCTAGTGCCGCGCCCGCCTACCCCCGCGTGGCGCGGTGCATAGGCCAGAAGGCGAGGGCCGCGCCCAGCAGGCCTCCGAAGTAGGTCGCGTCGTGCATGGCACCTGCGCGGACGTAGTGTTCGGGGTTGACCGTGGCGGGGATCGTGAAGGGCAGGTCGAGGTCGAAGGCCATCGCCGCCATGCCCACCGCCAGCCCGCCAAAGGCCGCCATGGTGGCCACCAGGATCACCGTGCCGATCGCGCCCAGGCCCCCGGCCCACAGGGCGCTGCCCGTGGCCGCGCGCACCAAACCATAGAGCATCACGGGCACCCCCGCGATCAGGCCCATCCACCAGCTGGCCTGCCAGCCCACGAGGGCCGCTCCGACGCGCGGGGGGCTGTCACCTGCGATGTCGAACTGGGCGAATTTGAAGCCGGTGAAGTACTCTGGCCCGATGGAGTAGCTGAGTTGGTTGTGCAGCGCGCCGAACAGCCCTGCGGCCAGAACCGACAGGGCCAGCAGCAGGGGGAGGGTGGCGATCTTGGACATGTGTCTGCTCCGGCTGACAGGATTGATGTCCAGTATGCCTGCTAGCCGTGGTGTGCCGCAACCGTCTTGAGGGTGGAAAAGCCGTAGAGGGCCTCGAACCCCTTTTCGCGGCCGTGGCCCGATTTGCCGACCCCGCCGAAGGGCAGCTCCACGCCGCCTGCGGCCCCGTAGTTGTTCAGGAACACCTGGCCCGCCTTGATCGCGCGGGCCAGCCGCATCTGCCGCGCCCCGTCCCGGGTCCAGACGCCCGCCACAAGGCCGTATTCCGTGCCGTTGGCGATGGCGATGGCCTCGGCCTCGGTGTCGAAGGGGATGATGACCTGCACGGGGCCGAAGATTTCCTGCTGGGCCAGGGGGTGGTCGGGTGGCACATCGGCCAGCAGGGTGGGGGCGATGTAGGCGCCGCCCTCGGGCAGGGTGTCGGGCAGGGGGGCGGTGGCGGCGATGCGCAGGTCGTGGGCTTGGGCAAGGAAGCCCTCGACGATCTGTTTCTGGCGCTGGCTGACGAGGGGGCCCACGGCTGCGTCTTGGGTCGCCGGGGCGATGGTCAGGGCGCGGTAGCGGTCGGCCATGCGGGCCACTACGTCGTCATAAATGCCCCGCTGCACCAGGATGCGCGAAGCCGCCGAGCAGGTCTGGCCCGCGTTCTGGATGCCCGCGTTCACAAGGAACGGCAGGGCCGCGTCGAGGTCCGCGTCGTCAAACACCAGTTGCGGGGATTTGCCCCCCAGTTCCAGCGTGACGGGGGCGACGTTGCGGGCCGCCCCCTCTTGGATCATCTGGCCCGTGGCCACGGACCCGGTGAACGACATGTGGTGCACGCCGGGGTGGGTGGTCAGGGCCGCCCCCGCCTCGGCCCCCAGACCGGGGATGATGTTCAGGGCACCGGGGGGAAGCCCGCCTCTTGCGCCAGATGGCCGATGGCCAGCGCCGTGAGGGCGGCGTCCTCGGCGGGTTTCAGGACGCAGGCGTTGCCCATGGCGAGGGCCGCGCCGACGCTGCGCCCGATGATCTGCATGGGGTAGTTCCACGGCACGATGTGGCCCGTGACGCCGTGCGGCTCCCGCAATGTGTAGACGGTGAAGCCGTTTTGAAAGGGGATCGTTTCGCCGGTGATTTTGTCGGCGGCCCCGGCGTAGAATTCGCAGTAACGGGCAAGGGCGATGACGTCGTTGCGGGCCTGGGTCAGGGGTTTGCCCACATCCGTCGCCTCCAGCAGGGTCAGTTGGTCGGCGCGATCGAGAACCAGTTGCCCCAGTCTGCCCAGCAGTCGGCCCCGATCCAATGCTGGCAGCTGGCCCCAATCGCCGTCGAGGGCGGCTTGGGCGGCGGTAACGGCGGCGTCCACGTCCGCCGCGCTGGCGCGGGGGATGCGCGCGACCTCGGTGCCATGGCTGGGGTCGATGACGGGGTGCGTTTGATCGGGGGGGGCCATTGGCCACCGATCAGCATTTGGGCGGGGTCGAACCAGAGGGCGGTTTGGAAGGTCATGGGCGTGGTCCTTTTGGCGGGTGGGGAGGGGCCTCTGCCCCCCGGCCTTTGGCCGGATTGATTTATGAGAGGGGGCTCTGCCCCCGGCCTTTGGCCTCCCCCGAGGGTATTTGTGGAACAATGAGGGGCGGTAGGGTGGGATTTATCCCACCGTCCCGGTGCGGGTCCAGTGGGGCGGGATGCGCGGCGCGGCGGCGATCAGGGTTTTGGTGTAGTTGTGGGACGGGGATTGAAAGACTTGTTCCGTGGCGCCCTCCTCGACGATTTTGCCCGACTGCATGACCATCACCCGGTCGGTGATGGCGCGCACCACCGTCAGGTCGTGGGAGATGAACAGGTAGGCCAGCCCGTGACGTTGTTGCAGATCCTCCAACAGGGCAAGGATCTGTGCACGCACGCGGACATCGAGGGCCGAGACCGCCTCGTCCAGGATCAGGACGTCGGGCTTGGTGATCAGGGCGCGGGCGATGGCGATGCGCTGGCGCTGGCCACCGGAAAAGGCGTGGGGGTATTTGGCGGCGTCCTGTGGCGACAGGCCCACGTCCGTCAGGGCCGTGGCCACCCGGGCCTGCCAGTCCGCCGGGCGCCCGGTCAGGTGGAAGGGTTCGGCAATCAGGTCGCGCACCCGCCAGCGGGGGTTGAAGCTGCCGTAGGGGTCCTGAAACACCACCTGTGCGCGGGCCCGTGCGGCGGCGGGCATCTGGGGCGACACCGGGGTGTCGAACAGGTGGATCGTGCCCCCTTGGGTGGGGTCAAGGCCCAGCAGTGCGCGGGTCAGTGTGGATTTCCCGCACCCGGATTCCCCCACAAGGCCCAGGCTCTCCCCCTTGTGGAGGGTGAAAGAGACGCCGTCCACCGCCGTCACCGGAGCCGCGCGCCGCAGGCCTTGGCGCGCGCCGGGATACTGGCGGATGACGCCCCGCGCGGTCAGGACCGGGGCGTGGGGCACCTGTCGCGCGGGGCGCGGGGCGGGGGTGGAGGCCGCCAGCAACGCCCGCGTATAGGGGTGTGCCATGGTGCGGAACAGCGCTTCGGTCGTGCCGGTTTCCACCACCGCGCCGTCCTTCATCACCGCCACCCGGTCCGCCATGCCTGCCACCACGCCCAGATCATGGGTGATCAGCAACAGGGCCATGCCCTCTGCCCGGACAAGGTCGCCCAGCAGGTCGAGGATCTGCGCCTGTGTCGTCACGTCCAGCGCCGTGGTCGGTTCATCCGCGATCAACAGGCGCGGGCGCAGGGCGATGGCCATCGCGATGCAGACCCTCTGACGCTGACCGCCCGACAGCTCGTGGGGGTAGCGGTCCATGGCGATGTGGGGCAGGCCCACGCGGTCGAGCCGGTCGCGGGCCGTGGCCAAGGCCGCGCGCGCGGTGCCGCGGCGATGGATGCGGATGGTCTCGGCCACCTGGGCGCCAATGGTTTTCACGGGGTTCAGGGCGGTCATGGGTTCCTGAAAGATCATGCCGATGTCCTGGCCGCGCAGGGCGCAATACGCGGCGTCCGTCAGGCCCGTCAGGTCGCGTCCGTCCAGCGTGACTGTGCCGGTTGTGGTGGACCCGGGCGGCAACAGGCCCATCAGGGCGAGGGCGGTCATGGATTTGCCCGACCCGGATTCGCCCACCAGCCCCAGCACCTGCCCCGGGGCAATCGTCAGGTCCACGTCGTGCAGGATCGGCGTGCCGTGGATCGACAGGGACAAGCGGTCCAGGGCGATCATTGCGCCACCCGTCGCAGGCGCGGGTCCAGCGCATCGCGCAGCCCGTCGCCCAGCAGGTTCAGCCCCAGCACCAGCAGCACAATCGCCAAGCCCGGCAGGATGGCCAGCTGCGGCTCGGTATAGATCATGGTCTGGGCGTCCGCCAGCATCCGCCCCCAGCTGGCGGTGGGGGGCTGGGCGCCCAGACCCACGTAGGACAGGGCGGCCTCGGCCAGAATGCCAAGGCTGAACTGGATGGTGCCCTGCACGATCAGCAGGTTGGCGATGTTGGGCAGGATGTGTTGTGCGCTGATCCGCGCGCGGCCCTTGCCCGCCACCCGGGCGGCCAGCACGTAGTCCAGCGTCCACAGGGGCAACGCCCCCCGGGCCACGCGCGCGAACACGGGGATGTTGAAGATGCCGATGGCCAGGATCGCGTTGAAGGCGGAGGGGCCGAACACGGCGGTAATAAGGATCGCAATGACCAACGACGGGAAGGCAAAGATCAGGTCGTTGCCGCGCATGATCACCTCGTCCAGCAGGGACCCGCGCGCGGCCGCCGCCGCCAGCCCCAGGGGCACGCCGAACACGATGCCGATGCCCACCGCCACCAGGGCAACGGCGATCGAGGTCTGGGCCCCCTCCATCAACATCGACAGCATGTCCCGGCCAAAGTGGTCCGTGCCCAAGGGGTGCCCGGCAGAGGGGGGCAGCAGGCGTTGCGAGATGTCCAGAACGGTCGTGTCGTGGGGCACCCACACCAGCGAGACCAGCGCGCCCAGCAGTGCCAGCGCCGCAAGGGCGGCCCCGATGATCAGGGGAATGCGCTTCATGGGCGGCGCAACCTCGGGTCAGCGGCGGCATAGGCCAGATCCACCAAAAACGTCACCAAGATCACCGCAAACACCAGCAGCATGGTGACCGATTGCACCACGATCAGGTCGCGCTGTGTGATGCCTTGGAAAATCAAGCGCCCCAACCCGGGCAGAAAGAACACGTTTTCAATGATGATCGCGCCTGCCAGCAGAAAGCTGAATTGCAGCCCCAGGATCGTCAGGACCGGGATCGCGGCGTTGCGCAGGGTGTGGCGCAGGGTGACCTGGGCGCGCGACAGACCCTTGGCCCGCGCCGTGCGCACGTAATCGGCGTCCATCGTGTCCAACAGGGCCGAGCGCAGCACGCGGGCCAGGATCGACGCCTGGGGCAGGGCCAGGGCGATGGCAGGCAGGGTCAGGGACTTCATTGCGGCCAAGGGATCGTCCCAGCCGGCGAACCCTCCGGCCGAAAACCAGCGCAGGTTCACCGCAAAGACCAGCACCAGCAACATGGCGAACCAGAAGTTCGGGATGGCGATGCCCAGCTGCGTGCCCCCCATCACTCCCCAGTCGGCCAGACTGCCCCGGGTGCTGGCCGCCAGCAGGCCCACGGGCACCGCGATCAGGGTCGACAGCAACAGCGCATAAAGAGCCAGGGGCGCGGACACTGCAATCCGGTCCGCCACCAGATCGGCCACGGGCACACGGTAGGTGTAGGACGTCCCCAAATCCCCCGTCAGCATCCCAGCGACCCAGCCGCCATAGCGCTCCAACATCCCGCCCGACAACCCCAGCTCCGCGCGCAGGGCCGCGATCGCCTCCTCCGAGGCATTCAACCCCAACATGAACGCCGCCGGGTCGCCCGGCACCACTTGCAACATGGCGAAAATCACCACGCTTGCCACCCAAAGGGACAGGCCAAGGGACACCGCGCGTCGAAGGACAAACCATATCATGGGCAAAGGCTACCCCTATGGGACGTCCGGGGAAAGGGGGCGCGGAGCGATAGACTCCACCCCAAACGCACCCGGCCCCCAACCCCGGCCATCCCGCGCGCCCCCGCTTCATTGGGTCAAAAATACCCCAACACACCGCCCGCAACAGGCGCGCCACCGGCATGATGCGATAGGGTCCAACAGGGCCAAGGGGGTCCGGGGCGCAGCCCCGGCGCCGCGACGCGCGTCAGCGCGGCGCAATCACTCCATGGACCGGCGGATCCGGCGCACGATGGCCCAGACCCCCAGCACCACGGGCAGAACCGCAATGGCAAACACCCACTCCTTGGTCAGCCCGACCCGGGACGCCACCGGATAGACGAAGGACGCCACAAGGTTCAGGGCGTAGTAGCTGATGGCCACGACGGACAGCCCCTCCACGGTCTTTTGCAGACGCAGCTGCAGGGCGGCGCGCTCGTCCATGCTTTCCAGCAGCTTCTGGTTCTGCTCTGACCGTTCCACGTTGACCCGGGTGGACAGCAGGTCGCCCGCGCGGCGCGCCCGCTCGGCCATGGTTTCCATCCGGCGCTCTACGGACACACAGGTGCGCATGGCAGGCTCGAACCGGCGCATCATGAACTCTGCCAGGGTCTGGCGGCCCATGAACCGATCCTCGCGCAGGACCTCGATCCGTTGCTTGACCAGCGCCGCATAGGCCCCGCGCGCCCCAAAGCGAAAGGCGTTGCGGGCCAGCATCGTCTCCAACTCCGAGGCGATTTCCAGCAGACCGTCCAGGGTTTCCTCGGACTTCGCGCCGCCCCCGCGCATGTTGCCCACCAGATCCGACAGCTGTTGGTCCATATCCCCCAGCGTGCCCCCAAGGGCCCGCACGCGTGGAAGGGTCAGCATGGCCATGGATTTATAGGTCTCGATCTCGCACAGGCGCTGCACGATGCGGCCCACCCGGCTGCGCCCGGTGTCGGCGCGGGTGAAGACGGCGAACCGCATGTGCCCGCCGGAATCAATGCGGAAATCCCCCGCGACAATGGCCGACCCGTCCAGAACGTAACTACAGGCAAGGCTTTCGGGCACGAACCAGTCCTGGACCCGTTTCACCACATCTTCCTCGCCGCCCGGCAGGGGTTCGATCCGGATCAGGGCAGAGGTGATCCGCACGCCGGGGGCGGTGGCCAGCCAATCCTCGGGAAAGACGTCAAAGCCGTCCGCATCATAGGGCCGGCCTTCGGGGATCGGGGCAAAGATGGTGTAGGTCACAAACTCCGTATGGCTTTCCCACTTCAGCATGTGCTTGCCCAACTGCCCGAAGAAGTGCGTGGCGTCCGGGGCCGGGTGATCCGCGCCGAACCGGTCCAGCAGGTCCACAAGGTGGGCCCGGTCGAGGGAGCGGTCACGGTTGGCGGCGTCTACGGGTTGCTTGATCGCCAGATAGGCGGCCTGACACGGGGTCTCGAGGGCCGGGAAGGGGCGGGCGTGCAGCTCGTTCGCAAGGGCATAGCGGTTGGGGTGATCAACAAGGGGTGGCATGGCGAAAGGGTCCAATGCAAAAGTTCTTTCCCCATCAGCTAGCGCGGAAAAGCTAAGGCATAAAGGTATTTAGCGGAATACTTCGGTATGCTGTCTTTGTCAGCGCTATCATCCTTGCGCGTGGTGCATATCTGCCGTGCATTTGCGGCGCGCGGGTCGGAATCTTTGGCGGTTTGGGGCTGAAAAGGCCCTTTGACGGGTGGTGAATCGGCCATTCTTTCGTCATATGTCGCCGCGTGGGCCTTGTGCCTAATTTCGTTTCGTCTGCAATTTGCCTGCGACCGGGGGGCCGATTGTTCAACTTTTGTGCACGGAGTAAACCCGTGCCAATGGCGCGCGGCCTTGGGTCGTGCGCGGTGTCAGAAGGGGAAAGCTCGTGAAAATCGGAGCACCAAAAGAGACTTATGAGGGCGAGGCGCGGGTCGCGATCACGCCTGATTCAGCTCTGCAATTGCAAAAGCTGGGATATGACGTCGCGGTTGAAACCAAGGCCGGGGCGGCTGCGGGCTTTACCGACGCCGCCTACGAGGCTGCGGGCGTCGAGATCGTGAAAACAGGCGCCGCCCTGTTCAAAGAGGTGGACGTGGTTGCCAAGGTGCGCCCCCCAAGCGAGGCCGAGGCCAAGCGTCTGCGCCAGGGGCAGTTGTTGATCAGCTTCTTCTATCCCGCCGCCAACGAGGCGCTGATGGAATTGGCCAAGTCCAAGGGCGCGAATGTCATCGCCATGGACATGGTGCCGCGTATCTCCCGCGCGCAGAAAATGGACGCCCTGTCGTCCATGGCCAATATCGCAGGCTACCGTGCTGTGATCGAGGCGGGCAACAACTTTGGCCGCTTCTTCACCGGTCAAGTGACCGCCGCCGGTAAGGTGCCACCTGCCAAGGTTCTGGTTGTGGGCGCTGGCGTGGCCGGTCTGGCCGCCATCGGAACCTCCACGTCCCTGGGTGCGATCACCTATGCCTTTGACGTGCGCCCCGAAGTGGCCGAGCAGGTCGAGAGCATGGGCGCGGAATTCGTCTTCCTCGATTTCGAAGAGGAGCAACAAGACGGTGCCGCCACCGGTGGTTACGCCGCTGTCTCCTCGCCCGAGTTCGCCGCCGCACAGTTGGCCAAGTTCCGGGAGCTGGCCCCCGACATGGACATCGTCATCACCACGGCGCTGATCCCCAACCGCGAAGCGCCCGAGCTGTGGACCAAGGACATGGTGGACGCCATGAAGCCCGGGTCCGTGATCGTGGACCTTGCGGCGGAAAAGGGTGGCAACTGCAAGCTGACGGTGATGGATGAAAAGATCGTCACCGACAACGGTGTGACGATCATCGGCTACACCGACTTCCCCAGCCGGATGGCGCAGCAGTCGTCGAACCTGTACGGCAACAACATCCGCCACATGATGTCCGACCTGACCCCCGAAAAGGACGGTCAAGTCGTGCACAACATGGAAGACGACGTGATCCGGGGCGCGACCATCGCGTATCAAGGCGAGATCACCTTCCCGCCCCCTCCCCAAAGGTCGCGGCCATTGCCGCCAAGCCCAAGGAAGTGGTGCCAGAGAAGACCCCCGAAGAGAAACGCGCCGAAGAGGTCGCGGCCTTCAAGGCGCAGACCAAGCAGCAGGTCATCCTGCTGGGCGCGGGCGGTGCGCTGCTGCTGGGGCTGGGCATGATCCCGGGCATGCCCGCCAGCTTCATGCAGCACTTCATCGTGTTCCTGCTGTCGGTGTTCATCGGGTTCCAGGTGATCTGGAACGTGGCACACTCGCTGCACACGCCGCTGATGGCGGTGACCAATGCGATCTCGTCCATCGTGATCCTTGGCGCGCTGATCCAGGTGGGGTCCAGCAGTTACCTGATCACCCTGCTGGCTGCCCTTGGCATCTTCATGTGTGCCGTCAACATCTTTGGCGGCTTCCTCGTGACACGGCGCATGCTCGCCATGTTCCAGAAATCGTAAGGAGACGAGGATTATGGAATTCGGATTTACGATTGCGGCCTATGCGGTCGCGGCAGTCCTCTTCATCCTGAGCCTCGGCGGTTTGTCGGGACAGGAAAGCGCCAAGCGCGCCGTGTGGTACGGCATTGTCGGCATGGGTCTGGCGGTTGCCGCCACCCTGATCGGCCCTGCATCCGGCCTGTGGTTCATCAGCCTCGTGTTGATGGCGATGGGGGGCTTTGTGGGCTACCAACTGGCCACCAAGGTCGAAATGACCCAGATGCCGGAACTGGTTGCCATCATGCACTCCCTCGTCGGTCTGGCGGCGGTCTTTGTGGGCTTCAACGCCGACATCATGATCAACGCCATGTCCGCGCTTTATGCAGAAAACGGTGGGGTGCTGGGGGCCGTGGGTCCCGATGGCTACACCGCCATTGGCCTGCCGAAAGAGGCCTATGACGGCCTGTCCACCTTTGGCGCGCTGATTGCCAAGAAATCCGCCGTCGAGATCGGCATCCTGCGGGTGGAACTGGTGCTGGGCATCTGGATCGGTGCCGTGACCTTCACAGGGTCCGTCATCGCCTATGGCAAGCTGGCGGGCAAGATCGACAGTGGTGCGAACAAGCTGCCCGGGGGGCACATGCTGAACATCGCGGCGGCTGCCGGGTCGGTTCTGTTTGCTGCCATGTATCTGGGCGGTGCCGGGTCCTGGACGCTGGTTCTGCTGACACTGCTGGCGCTGTTCATCGGCTATCACCTGATCAACGGTATCGGCGGGGCGGACATGCCCGTGGTGGTGTCCATGCTGAACTCGTACTCGGGTTGGGCAGCGGCGGCCATTGGCTTTAGCCTTGGCAATGACCTGCTGATCGTGGTGGGCGCGCTTGTGGGCTCCTCCGGGGCGATCCTGTCCTACATCATGTGTAAGGCGATGAACCGGTCGTTCGTGTCCGTGATCCTGGGTGGCTTCGGTGGCCCGGCGGGCGAACAGATGGCTGTGGAGGGTGAACAAGTCGCCATCGACAGCGACGGCGTGGCCGCGGCCTTGAACGAGGCCGACAGCGTGGTCATCATCCCCGGCTACGGCATGGCGGTGGCCCAGGCCCAAACGGCGGTGGCCGAACTGGTCCGCAAGCTGCGCGCCCAGGGCAAAGAGGTGCGTTTTGCGATCCACCCCGTTGCCGGTCGTCTGCCCGGGCACATGAACGTGCTGCTGGCCGAGGCCAAGGTGCCCTACGACATCGTGCTGGAGATGGACGAGATCAACGACGATTTCCCCGATACGGACGTCGCCATCGTGATCGGGTCCAACGACATCGTGAACCCCGCCGCCCAAGAGGACCCCAACAGCCCCATCGCCGGTATGCCGGTGCTGGAATGCTGGAAGGCGAAACAGGTGTTCGTGTCCAAGCGCGGTCAGGGCACCGGGTATTCGGGCATCGAGAACCCGCTGTTCTACAAAGAGAACACGCGCATGTTCTACGGCGACGCCAAGAAGTCGCTGGACGAGTTGTTGCCCAAGATCGACTAGGGGGCGGTGGGACAAGTCCCACCCTACCGACACACGAAAAAACGCCCCGCCCGTTGGTGGGGCGTTTTTGTTTGGGTATTTGGGACCCAATGAAGACGGGGGTCAGTTGCGAAATTGCCCGGGCGGCATTTGCAGGCTGATCCGCTCGACCCGGTTGGGGGGCTGCCCGCGTCCGCGCAGTTTGCCGGTGTTGCGGCGATCCGTGCCTCGGTCGGGGCGACGGCGAAGAAGCTGAGGTCCGTCAGGACCGTGCGCCCATCGAACTGGATCTCGGCCTCTTTGATGCGGCGCTGTTCGATTTGGCGCAATTGGGCGTTGGTATAGGCAATGGTGCCACAAATCAGGATGGCGTTGTTCGGCCCGGCCACGGGGGTCCAGCGCAGGGTGTAGCCGCCCGGCAAGCCCGTCCATTTGGATTTGATTTCGTTGAAATCGTCGGTCACGGGGACCTGCTGCACCACGCGGCTGTCTGCCTGGGTCGCGGGATCGCCCGTGGGTGTGCAGGCCGCAAGGCCTACGGCAAGGCCTGCCGCAAGGTAGGGGAGTATGTGTGGCATGGGATCTCCTTTCGGGTTTGGTCAGCATGCATGGTAGCGGCCACGGCATCGCTTGCAACAGGCACTTGCGCGGCAGGGGGGCGGGGCGCTAACGGTTTGCGGCACATCCTTTGCCGTGAGAGACGCCATGACAGCACCTGCCCACACCCAGTACGACGTCGTGATCATCGGCGGGGCCATCATGGGATCGTCGGTGGCGTGGTTTCTGACGGACACCGCGGATTTTGACGGGCGGGTCCTGGTGATTGACCGGGACCTGTCCTATGCCAACAGCTCGACCGCGCACACGAATTCGTGCATGCGGCAGCAGTTTTCCACCGCGCTGAACGTGCGCATCAGCCAGTTCGCCGCCGCATTCGTCAAGACCCTGCCCGAACGGATCGGGGACCCGCGCGTGCCGGCCCAGACGATCCAGAATTTTGGCTATCTGTATCTGGCGGACACCCCGGGCTTTGCCGACACCCTGCGCCGCAACTGGCAGGTGCAGCGCGCCGCGGGGGCCGAGACGGAGTTGTTGTCACCGGACGACATCGCCGCCCGCTATCCGTTCTATGCGTTGGATGATATCCAGCTGGGCTCGATCAACCGCCGGGACGAGGGGTATTGGGACGGGGGCACGGTGTTTGACTGGTGGCGCCGGTCCGCCCGGGCGCGCGGCGTGGAGTATGTCCAGAACACGGTCGTGGCCATCAACCGCAAGGGCGCGCGCGTGGACAGCGTGACCCTTGCCAGCGGCGAGGTCATCAGCTGCGGTCAGCTGGTCAATGCCTCTGGCCCCCGGGCGGCCCAGACCGCGCGCATGGCGGGGATTGACCTGCCGGTGGAGCCGCGCAAACGCTTCACCTATATCTTCACGGCCGAGCGGCCCCTGGACCGGGAGTTGCCCCTGACCATCGACCCCTCTGGCGTGCATTTCCGGCAGGACGGGCCCACGACCTACATGGCCGGGGCCGCGCCGCTGGTGGATGTGGCGGTGGATCCCACGGATTTCGCCATGGATCACGACCTGTGGGAAAGCCACGTCTGGCCCACTATCGCCACCCGCATCCCCCAGTTCGAGGCGATCCGCGTGACCACCGAGTGGACCGGGCACTATGCCTACAACGTCTTTGACCAGAACGCGATCGTGGGCCCCCATACGGAGCTTGCGAATTTCATCTTCCTCAACGGGTTTTCCGGCCACGGGTTGCAGCAATCGCCTGCCATGGGACGCGGGGTGGCGGAATGGCTGACCTACGGGGGCTACCGCACGCTGGACCTGTCGCCCTTTGGGTTCGACCGGCTGGCCGCCCAAGGCCGGGTGGTGGAGCAGGCGGTGATCTGACACCCCTAGCCCTGTTCGATGGTGATATCCGCCGGGCGGCTGTGGGCGGCGCAGGTTTCGGCATTGGGCAGGTCGTTGCCCGTGGCCTTGGCCAGCGCATCGGCGGGCGAGAACCCGTGATCCGCCCAGCGTTGCAGCAGCCGCGCGCGCAACTCTACCATGGGGACCTGTAGCTGGATCGTCAGGTCCCAGTGCGGGGCCAGCCCGTCCCAAGGGGCCTGATCCAACAGCAGGTAATTGCCCTCTACGATGATCTTGGTGATCTCGGGTCCGACCTCGCCCGCCCCTGCGATGGCCGCGTCCCGGGCACGGTCGAACAGGGGGTAGATCACGCGCGGTTCGCGCCGCAGACGTCCGATCAGGTGGGACAGGCCCGCCACGTCAAAGGTCGCGGGCGATCCTTTGCGCGCCCGCAGACCGCGCGCCTCTAGCAGGGCATTGTCCAAATGAAACCCGTCCATGGGCACCACGGCGCAGGACGGATCACAGGCCGCGATCTGCTGGGCCAGGGTGGATTTCCCGCTGGCGGGCGCGCCGGCCAAGGCCACGATCCGGCGCAGCCCGCTGTGGGGCAGGGCGGCTATTTCTTGCGCTATGTCGCTGGGGGTCATGGCCGGTCCTTCCAGGAAAACAACTTTTGTTGGTAATTTTGCCCATATCTTGTAAATATTGACGCGCGGCAATGCTTTCTTTGCCGGTAGTAAACGTCAAGGCCCCCTTATGTCTACCGATGTCCCCACCAAGATCCGCAACATGGAGGAGTTCGCCGCCGTCAGTGGGATTTCGCGCCCGACCGTGTCGAAATACTTCAACGACCCCAATTCGGTCCGGGTCAGCACCCGCCAACGGATCGAGGCGGCGCTAGAGACCTATGACTACCGCCCTAACGTCTATGCGGTGAACCAGAACCGCAAACTGACCAAGAACATCGGGATCGTGGTGCCGTTTCTGGCAGACCCGGTGTTTGGGGAGTTTGCGCGCAGTATCGAACAGATCTGTCTTGATGCCGGTTATCGACCAACGGTGTTTTCCGCCCACGGCGATCCGGCGACCGAGGTGGACATTCTGGAAACCCTGCGATCCATGAAGCCTGCCGGGGTGCTGATCGCGCCACTGGGGCGGGCCTCCGACCGGCGCGCCATCGAAAAGTTCACCAAGAAAGTGCCCACAGTCCTGTTCGACAGCGAACTGGCGGACCTTGGGCTGTCTTTCGTCGGGGCGGACAACCCGCAGTTTACCCGGCTGATGGTGGACTTTTTGTGCCGCACCGGCCAGCCGCCGTGCTTTTTCGAAATGGAAACCCCCGCCAACCCTAACGCCCGCAAGCGGCGTCACAGCTACATCGAGACGATGGAACGTCTGGGTCATGTACCGCAAATCGTCCGGGTGCCCGGCACCGGGTGGGGGTTTGAGCACATTGGCCTGACCGAAGGGGCGCGGGCCTTTGACACCGGTGCCTTCACCTCGCGCACGATCTTGTGCAGTAACGACCGGCTGGCCATCGGTCTTTTGACGGCCGCATTCGAGCGCGGGATCAAGGTCGGGCGCGACGAAGGGGATGGGATTCGTATCGCGGGGCAGGATGATCACCCTTTTTCGCGATATACCTGCCCCCCTCTGACCACCATCGGTCAAGATTTTGACGCAATTTCCCGACAGGCCGCCGAGATTTTGTTTTCCGTGTTGGACGGGGCGCAAACCCCTGTGGAAAAAAGATATATTCCGGGAAACCTGATCATGCGTGCGTCTGCTTGATCGCTAAAAACTTTACGCCCGTAAATATAATAGTTGACGCTTGAAGTGATATAGCTTTACCCAAGCTACAGGCATTCAGACCTAAGGGAGGAATAGAATGTACTTTGGGAACGCACTTCGTGCGGCGACCGCTGTATCTTTGATTGCAGCAACCGGCGCTTATGCAGATGGCCACAGCAAAACGATCACCATCGCCACCGTGAACAACGGCGACATGATCCGTATGCAGGGCTACACAGACAACTTCACCGAAGCCACCGGCATCAACGTGGAGTGGGTCACGCTGGAAGAAAACGTGCTGCGCCAGCGCGTCACAACGGACATCACCACCAAAGGTGGTCAGTTCGACATCATGACCATCGGCATGTATGAAACCCCGATCTGGGGTTCGAACGGCTGGCTGGTGGCGCTGGACGATCTGTCCGCCGAATACGACGCGGCTGACATCCTGCCCGCAATGGCGGGTGGCCTGTCCCATGACGGCACGCTTTATGCGGCACCGTTCTACGGTGAATCCTCCATGGTCATGTATCGCACGGACCTGATGGAAGCTGCCGGTCTGGAAATGCCTGACGCGCCAACATGGACCTTCATCCGCGAAGCCGCGGCTGCCATGACCGACCGCGAGAACGAGATCAACGGCATCTGCCTGCGCGGCAAGGCCGGTTGGGGCGAGGGTGGTGCATTCATCACGGCCATGTCCAACTCCTTCGGCGCGCGCTGGTTCGACATGGACTGGAACGCACAGTTCGACACCGAAGCCTGGGCCAACACACTGAACTTCTTCAAGGGTATGATGGACGAATCCGGTCCTGCCGGTTACGCCACCAACGGCTTCAACGAGAACCTGTCGCTGTTCAACCAAGGCAAATGCGGCATGTGGATTGACGCCACCGTTGCGGCGTCCTTCGTGACTGGCGATGACAGCACTGTGGCAGACAGCGTTGGCTTCGCACTGGCCCCCGACAACGGTTTGGGCAAACGCTCCAACTGGCTGTGGGCCTGGGCACTGGCAATCCCCGCCGGTACGCAGCAGGAAGCCGAAGCAAAACAGTTCATCGAGTGGGCCACCTCCAAGGACTACATCGAGCTGGTTGCAGCCAACGAAGGTTGGGCAAACGTGCCTCCGGGTGCCCGTACATCCCTGTACGAAAACCCCGAATACCAAGCCGTGCCTTTCGCACAAATGACCCTGGACTCGATCCTGTCGGCTGACCCGAACAACTCCACCGTAGAGCCTAGCCCCTACGTCGGTATTCAGTTCGCCGCGATCCCTGAATTCGCTGGCATCGCCACCGAAGTCAGCCAAGAGTTCTCGGCCGCTTACGCCGGTCAGCAGACCGTCGAAGAAGCGCTGGCGAAGGCGCAAGCCATCACCAACGAAGCTATGGAAGCCGCTGGCTACCGCTAAGCGTCTCTCCGAGGGCGGCCTGACCGGGGCCGCCCTCACCTTAACGACCCATCCGAAATTGCTATACATCTGAAGATGGGCCCATCCGTGCTGCCCGTCCATAGGAGAGGTACATCCAATGGCAACCAAAGCGTCCCGCACCGCCGCCCGGATCATGATGGCCCCCGCGGTCTTTGTGCTTCTGGTCTGGATGTTGGTGCCTCTGACCCTGACCCTGATCTTTTCTTTCAAGAAGTTCCTGCCCCTGCGCGGTGACCGGATCGAAAGCGGCTGGGAATGGTTCACCCTTTTTCCGAATTTTGACTGGGTCGGCTTTGACAACTATCGCCGCTTTGTCACCTCCAGCGCATTTTGGCCTGCGGTGCAGACCACGCTGATCATCGTGCTGGGCGTTCTTGCGATCACCATTGTTCTGGGCATCTTCATCGCCATGCTGCTGGACCAGCCCATGTGGGGCCAAGGTGTCGTGCGGATCCTTGTCATCGCCCCCTTCTTCGTGATGCCCACCGTTTCCGCGCTGGTTTGGAAAAACATGTTCATGGACCCCGTGAACGGCCTGTTTTCCCACCTGTGGCGCTTTTTCGGGGCGGAACCTGTCAGCTGGCTGTCCGACGCCTCGCTGCCGTCGATCATCATGATCGTGTCGTGGCAGTGGCTGCCCTTTGCCACGCTGATCCTGCTGACGGCGATCCAGTCGCTGGACAGCGAACAGTTGGAAGCCGCCGAGATGGACGGCGCGCCATGGCACAAGCGGTTCTGGTTCATCGTCCTGCCGCACCTGTCGCGGGCCATCACCATCGTGCTGCTGATCCAGACGATCTTCCTGCTGGCTGTCTTTGCCGAGATCTTTGTGACCACGGGCGGCGCATTTGGCACCCGGACATTGTCCTACCTGATCTTCCAACGTGTGCTGGAAAGCCAGAACGTTGGCCTCGGGTCCGCCGGTGGCGTCTATGCCATCATCCTTGCAAACATCGTCGCGATTTTCCTGATGCGGATCGTCGGCAAGAACCTGGATAACTGATCATGGCGCGCGCTGTTACATCCCGCCGCAAGGCAATCAACACCACGATCGCGTGGGCCATTGGTCTGCTGATCTTCTTCCCGATCCTTTGGACCATCCTGACGTCCTTCAAGACCGAGGGCCAAGCCATCGCCAGCCCGCCCATCTTTCTGGGCTTTGACTGGACGCTGGAAAACTACGCCACGGTGCTGGAGCGGTCCAACTACGGCCGGTTCCTGTGGAACTCGATCTTTCTGGCGGGGGGCTCCACGCTGCTGGGTCTGATTATCGCGGTGCCTGCGGCATGGTCCATGGCCTTTGTGCCTTCGCACCGAACCAAGGACATCCTGCTGTGGATGCTCTCCACCAAGATGCTGCCGGCGGTGGGTGTGCTCTACCCCATCTACCTGCTGTTCATCGAGCTGGGCCTGCTGGACAGCCGCATTGGCCTGATGATCGTGCTGATGCTGATCAACCTGCCGATCATTGTGTGGATGCTGTACACCTACTTCCGCGAAATCCCCGGGGAGATCCTGGAGGCCGCGCGGATGGACGGGGCCACCCTGGGCCAAGAGATCCTCTATGTTCTGACCCCCATGGCCGTGCCCGGGATCGCCTCCACCATGTTGTTGAACTTCATTCTTGCATGGAACGAGGCCTTCTGGACCCTGAACCTGACAAGTGTGAACGCAGCCCCGCTGACGGCCTTTATCGCCAGCTACTCGTCCCCCGAAGGCCTGTTCTTCGCGAAACTCTCGGCGGCCTCCACCATGGCCATCGCACCGATCCTCATCCTTGGCTGGTTCAGCCAAAAGCAACTTGTCCGCGGCCTCACCTTCGGCGCCGTCAAATAAGACAAACGAAATAAGGAACCTGATCCATGGGACAAATCCAACTCAAACAGGTCACCAAAAGCTTTGGCGAGACCCAAGTCATCCCCCCACTGGACCTGACCATCGAAGACGGTGAGTTCACGGTCTTCGTCGGCCCCTCGGGCTGCGGGAAATCCACCCTGCTGCGTCTGATCGCGGGGCTGGAGGATATCACCACCGGCCATATCGAGATCGACGGCAAGGACGCCACCGATCTGGTCCCCGCCAAACGCGGTCTGGCCATGGTGTTCCAATCCTACGCCCTGTATCCCCACATGACCGTGCGCAAGAACATCGCGTTTCCAATGCGCATGGCCAAGATGGATCAGGCCGAACAGGACCGCCGGATCGAGGCCGCGGCCAAGGCCCTGAACCTGACCGACTATCTGGACCGTCGCCCGGGCCAACTGTCGGGTGGTCAACGCCAGCGGGTCGCCATCGGCCGCGCGATTGTGCGCGAACCCTCGGCCTTCTTGTTTGACGAGCCTTTGTCGAACCTTGACGCCGCCCTGCGGGTCGGGATGCGCATGGAAATCAGCGAGCTGCACAAGAAACTCGACACCACCATGATCTATGTGACCCATGATCAGGTGGAGGCCATGACCATGGCCGACAAGATCGTCGTGCTGCGCGCCGGTTACATCGAACAGGTCGGCAGCCCGCTGGAGCTATACAAGGCTCCGCGCAACACCTTTGTGGCCGGTTTCATCGGCTCGCCCAAGATGAACCTGATCGAGGGGCCAGAGGCCGCCAAGCACGGCGCGCACACCATTGGCGTGCGGCCCGAACACTTGACGATCTCGGCCACCGAAGGGCCGTGGACAGGTAAGGTCGGCGTGTCCGAACACCTGGGCTCCGACACCTTCTTCCACATCCACGACACCGGGCTTGCCGACACCATCACTGTGCGTGCAGACGGCGAAGTGGACTTCAAATACGGCGACACGGTGCACCTGACCCCGCGCGCGGACGTGATCCACAAATTCGGCGCCGACGGTCTGAGGATCGAGTGATGCGACTGACCGGAAAGACCGCCCTGATCACCGGGGCCGCCCGCGGTATCGGGTTGGAATTTGCCAAACGCTACATCGCCGAAGGGGCGCGCGTGGCCATCGCGGATATCAACATCGACCGGGCGCGCGCGGCGGCGGCTGACATCGGTGCCGTCGCCATCGAGATGGACGTGACATTGCAAGACAGCATCGACGCGGGCGTGACACAGGCCGTGGCCGCGTTGGGCCAGATCGACATTCTGATCAACAACGCCGCCCTGTTCACCGCCGCCCCGATCGTCGAGATCGACCGTGCGGATTTCCAGCGCGTCTTTGATATCAACGTCGCAGGCACCCTGTTCACGTTGCAGGCCGTGGCGCGGCACATGATCGACCGGGGCATTCGGGGCCATATCATCAATATGGCCAGCCAGGCGGGCCGCCGGGGCGAGCCGCTTGTGGCGGTCTATTGCGCCACCAAGGCGGCGGTGATTTCGATCACCCAATCCGCCGGGCTGGACCTGATCCGCCACGGGATCAACGTGAACGCAGTCTCTCCGGGGGTTGTGGACGGGGAACACTGGGACGGGGTGGATGCCTTCTTTGCCAAGCACGAGGGCAAGGCCCCGGGCCAGAAAAAGGCCGAAGTGGGCGCCGCCGTCCCCCATGGCCGCATGGGCACGGCACAGGACCTGACCGGCATGGCCGTGTTTCTGGCAAGCGATGACGCCGACTACATCGTGGCCCAGACCTATAACGTAGACGGCGGAAACTGGATGAACTGATGGCAGATGGGACCAACACTATGACCACGACACCCCTGTCGAATGCGACACTGTCCGACATGCCGCAGGACGTCCGCGTCCCCACCTACGACCGCGCGGCCCTGACACCGGGCATCGTGCACATCGGCCTTGGCAACTTTCACCGCGCGCACCAGGCGTGGTATCTGCACCGCCTGATGGAACAGGGCAAGGCCCACGACTGGGCGATCATCGGCGCGGGCGTGCGCGCGGGCGATGCGGCCATGCGCGACCGCCTGCTGGCCCAGGACTGCCTGACGACCCTGATCGAACTGGACCCATCCGGCACCCGAGCCGAGGTCTGCGGCTCCATGATCGACTTTCTGCCCGTGCAGGACGGCAACGGCCCCCTGATCGCGCAAATGGCCGACCCCGCTATCCGCATCGTCGCCCTGACCGTGACCGAGGGCGGTTATTTCATCGACCCAGCCACCGGGGCCATGGACGTGGATCACGCGGACATCCAGCACGACGTGGCCCATCCGCAAAGCCCCCGCACCGCCTTTGGCGCCATGGTCGAGGCCCTGCGCCTGCGCCGCCTCGCCGGGCACCCGCCCTTCACAGGGCAAAGCTGTGACAACCTGCAAGGCAACGGCGACCGCCTGCGCGACACCATCGTGACGCTGGCCCGCATGACCGACCCGGATCTGGCGGACTGGATCGCCGGGCAGGGGGCCTTCCCCAACGCGATGGTCGATTGCATCGTGCCCGCCACCGGCCCGGATGAACTGGCGCTGGTCAAAACCTTCGGCATCGACGATCAGGCCCCCGTGACCCACGAGAACTTTCGCCAATGGGTGATCGAGGATCACTTTTGCGCCGGTCGCCCCGCATGGGAAGACGCGGGCGCAACCCTGACCGACGACGTCCACCCCTTCGAGGCGATGAAGATCCGCATCCTGAACGGCGGGCACCAGGTCATCGCCGTCCCCGGTGAATTGCTGGGCACCGAGACGATTGCCGACACCATGGCGCACCCGCTGATCGACGCCTTCTTGCGCAAGGTCATCACCACCGAGGTGGCGCCCCATGTGGCCGCCGTGCCCGGCACCGATCCGGCCGCCTATTTAAATCTGGTTGTCAGCCGCTTTGCCAACCCCAAGATCAAGGATACCACCCGCCGCGTGGCCTTTGACGGGTCGTCCCGCCAGCCGGGCTTTGTCCTGCCTTCGGTGCTGGATGGTCTGGCGGCCGGGGTGCCGGTCGAGGGCCTCGCCCTCGCCTCTGCCCTGTGGGCGCGGTATTGCCAAGGCACCCGCGAGGATGGCACCCCCATCGCGCCCAATGACCCCTTCTGGGACGATCTGACGGCGATTGCGCAACAGGGGCCCAAGGCATGGCTGGGGATGGCGCATATCTACGGCGATCTGGCCCACCAGCCCACCTTTGCCGATGCCTTCACCCAGTGGCACGGGCATATCGTGGCCCACGGCGTCACCTCGGCCCTGACAGCCTACACCAGCGCCTAGCCTAGGACCAAAGCACGCAGTTACAATTCCCCTGGCCCGGGCCTATGTCGAGGTCAGCCAAGAAGGAGCGTGCCATGCCAACCGTAACCTTGCCCCTGACGGGTTTGAACTGCGGGTCCTGCGTGGGCCGTGTGGATGCCATGCTGCGCGCCCGCGCAGACGTGGCCGACGTGGCCGTGAACCTTGCGACTGAAAGCGCGACCTTGACCACCGATGACGTAGCCCCCGTGGCCGCTGCCTTGGCCGATCTGGGCTATCCTGTGCGCGCCGAGACCACGACACTGGTGGTCGAGGGCCTCAGCTGCGCGTCCTGCGTGGCCCGGGCAGAGGCGGCCCTGCGCGCCCAACCGGGCGTCACCGCGGCCAGCGTGAACCTTGCCACCGAGACGGCGACCGTGACTCATCTGGGCGGCGTCACCACGCCCGCGCGCGTGGCGCTGGCCCTTGCGGACGCGGGCTATCCCGCGCACCCCAAGACCGACAGTGCCCCCGTGGACCGCAAGGCCGACGAGGCCCGGGCGCTGGCCCGCCAGACGATCATGGCCGCCTGCCTTGGCGTGCCTGTGTTCGTGCTGGAAATGGGCGGGCATATGATCCCGGCGTTTCATCACGTCATCATGGGCACAATCGGGATGCAGGCGTCCTGGGTGATCCAGATGGTCCTGACCACCGCGCTGCTGCTGGGGCCGGGGCGGACCTTTTTGCGCGCGGGGTGCCGGCCCTTGTGAAAGGCGCGCCGGATATGAACAGCCTTGTGGCCTTGGGCACCGGAGCGGCCTGGGGCTACTCCATTGTCGCCACCCTTGCCCCGCAGGCCCTGCCCGAAGGGTCCCGCGCCGTGTATTTCGAGGCGGCGGCGGTGATCGTCATGCTGATCCTGCTGGGCCGCACCCTGGAGGCGCGCGCCAAGGGCCGCACAGGGGCCGCCATCCGCGCGCTGGTGGGCTTGCAACCGCGCACGGCGCGACTGCTGCGGGACGGCACGGCGCAAGACGTGGACATCGCGGCCCTCGTGACCGGGGACACCGTGCTGGTCCGCCCGGGCGAACGGATCCCCACAGACGCCGAAGTGACCGAAGGCTCCAGCAACGTGGACGAGGCCATGATCACCGGCGAACCCCTGCCCGTGGCCAAGGCCCCGGGCGACGCGGTGACGGGCGGCACGATCAACGGCACAGGTGCCCTGACCCTGCGTGTGACCCGCACGGGCGAGGATACGACACTGGCCCAGATCATCCGCATGGTGGAACAGGCCCAAGGGGCCAAGCTGCCGATTCAGGCGCTGGTGGACCGCGTGACGCTTTGGTTCGTGCCGGTGGTGCTGGTGGTGGCGGCGCTGACGGTGCTGGTGTGGGTGACGGTGGGGCCCGGCGGGACGCTGGCACTGGTGGCGGGGGTGTCGGTCCTGATCATCGCCTGCCCCTGCGCCATGGGTCTGGCCACGCCGACCTCGATCATGGTGGGCACCGGCCGCGCGGCAGAGCTGGGGGTGTTGTTCCGCAAGGGCGACGCCCTGCAATCGCTGGCGGGCGTGGATGTCATCGCCTTTGACAAGACCGGCACGATCACCGAAGGCAAGCCGCAAGTGACACAGGTTGTCCCCATGGGGACACGCTCCGTGGCCGAGATCCTGACCCTTGCCGCCGCCGTAGAGGCCCTGTCCGAACACCCCATCGCCCACGCCATCGTGCAGGCCGCCCCGGGGTCAGTTTCGGGGGATGTGCCCGAGGCCGCAGATTTCATATCTACCACCGGCCAAGGCATATCCGCGCGCGTCGAAGGCCAGACGGTAGTCATCGGGGCCGCGCGCCAGATGCAGGCTCATGGCATCGACACGACCCCGTTGGAGGGCCAAGCCAGTTCCCTCGCCGCCCAAGGACAGACGGTGGTGTTCATGGCGGTGGACGGCGCACTGGCCGCCCTGATCGCCGTGGCCGACCCGATCAAACCCTCCAGCGCGGCGGCCATCCGCGCCCTGACGGATCGCGGCCTGCGCGTCGCCATGATCTCGGGCGATGCGGAGCCCACCGCCCATGCCATCGCCGCCCAGCTTGGCATCACGGATGTCGTGGCCGGTGTCCTGCCGGACGGCAAGGTCGCGGCCCTCGATGATCTGCGCCGGGGGGGCACCATCGCCTTTGTCGGGGACGGGATCAACGACGCCCCGGCGCTGGCCCATGCGGATGTCGGCATCGCCATCGGCACGGGCACCGATGTCGCCATCGAAAGTGCCGATGTGGTCTTGATGTCGGGCGACCTGCTGCATGTTGTGCACGGGTTGGCCGTGTCTCGTGCGACTTTGCGCAACATTCGCCAGAACCTCGGCTGGGCCTTCGGCTACAACGCCGCGCTGATTCCCGTGGCGGCCGGTGCATTGTACCCGGCGTTCGGCTGGATGCTGTCCCCGGGGTTCGCGGCGGGTGCCATGGCCCTGTCGTCCGTGTCGGTCCTGACCAACGCCCTGCGCCTGCGCAAGCTGCGCGCTTCGCATCCTGGCGCGCCTGTGGCATAACCTGCGCACCAGTCAGGAGCGGACATGACACAGATCACCTCCCCCAACGGCGCCGCCCTGTCGCGCCTGTGTTTCGGCACCATGCAGTTCGGCGGAACGGCGGACGCCCAGGCCAGCCGCGCCATGTACGACGCCTCTCGCGCGGCCGGGATCAACTTCTTCGACACGGCCTATGTCTACACCGATGGGGCGTCGGAAACCCTGCTGGGCCAATGCGCAGCGCCTGAACGTGACGACCTGATCATCGCCACCAAGGCCGCTTACACCGGTGGCAGCAGCCGGGATAACATCCTGAAATCATTTGATATCAGCCGTAAGCGCCTGGGCATGGACATGGTGGACGTGCTGTACCTGCACCGCTGGGACGGGGACACGCCGTTGGCGGAAACCTTCGAAACCCTTGCCAACCTGCAAGCCTCTGGCGCGGTGCGGTTCATCGGCGTGTCCAACTTTGCGGCGTGGCAGGTGGTCAAGGCCCAAGGGGTCGCGGCAACCTTCGACACCCGGATCGACCTGCTCCAGCCCATGTACTCGCTGGTCAAACGACAGGCAGAGGTCGAGATCCTGCCCATGGCCCAATCCGAGGGGATCGCCGTCGCCCCCTATTCGCCCCTTGGCGGTGGTCTGCTGACGGGCAAATACGCGCAAGGCGGGCAGGGGCGGTTGTCCAGCGACCCCCGCTACAAGGCGCGCTACAACCCCGACTGGATGCACGCGGCGGCGGGACAACTGTCTGATATTGCAGTGGATTTGGGCGTGCACCCCGCAACGCTGGCGGTGGCCTGGGCCGCGGCAAATCCGGGCGTTACGGCCCCGATCATCAGCGCCCGGGATGCGGATCAACTGGCCCCGTCGCTGGCGGCCATGGCCTACGATCTGGATGCGCTGACCTACGCCCGCCTGACCGCCCTGACCCCAACGCCTGCCCCCGCCACGGACCGTCTGGAAGAGGCCTAGCCCGCCGCGCCTTCGCGGTGTATCCGATGGGGAAAGGAGCCGCCCATGCCATATCCCACGATCTACGTCCTGCGCCACGGCGAGACGGAATGGAACGCCGAGGGGCGCTTTCAGGGGGCACTGAACTCTCCGTTAACGGCTCTTGGCCGCGATCAAGCCGCCGCACAGGGGCGCGCCTTGGCGGCCTTGCCCCTCGATCAGATCGAGGTGCGCGTCAGCCCCCAAGGCCGCGCCTTCGAGACCGCAGCAATTGCTTTGGCAAGGCAAGTCAGTCACTTACGCACCGATGACCGCCTGCGCGAGATCGAGGTGGGCGCGTGGTCGGGACAGTTGCGCGCGGGGCTATCGGCCCCCGGCGTGACGCTTCAAGACACCCCTGACGGCCCGCTGGCCCTGTACGAACACGCACCGGGCGGGGAAGGGTTCGCCGCCCTGCGGGCCCGGTGCACGGACCTGTTGGACAGCTTGACCGGCCCCACGATCCTCGTGACCCACGGCATCACGTCACGGATGCTGCGCGCGGTGGCCTTGGGCTTGCCGTCCTCGGATCTGGGCGATCTGCCGGGCGGGCAGGGGGTTGTCTATGTCATTGAAAACGGGTCTCAATCTGCCTTGCCCACCGTACCTGAGGGGGCACTTTAGCTGCGCTTTTTCATGATCGCCATGGCCCTTTGCGTTGCCACGCCCGCCGTGGCGCAGATCCGCGTCGCTTTCGACGAAGGCGCCCCAACCGACCGATTTACGATCACAAACACGGGCGCTTGCGCAGTGTCTGAGGTAGAGATCACCATTGATCTGACCCCTTCCATCGGTGGATTGATTTTCGACACCACCGATCAGGGCGCCGGTGTGCAAGTGTTTCAGCCTTTAAGGGTCATCGCAGGCGCGCAGGCGCTTGCCGCCGTGCCAACGGTCAGCGATGGCGACCGCAGCGTCACGTTGGCTTTGACGCAGCTGGAGGCGGGCGCAGAGGTCGCGTTTACCACCGATGTGGATGACACCCTCGGCCGGCGTACGATCACGGCCTCAGGTTCCGAAATCGAGGGTACGGCGATCGTTGTGCGCAAAGGCGATGCTGTTTTGTGGCGCGGGTCTTTGGATAGGCAGGGCCGCGGGCAAACGTCGGGCACAACGTGCAACTAAAAGGACGCGAAGGGTCTTGCAAAGGGGGCGTTGCTGGACTATGACGCCCTCGTCGGGTCGTTAGCTCAGTTGGTAGAGCGCTTCGTTTACACCGAAGATGTCGGGAGTTCGAGCCTCTCACGACCCACCATTCCTCCCTCGCAAATGATGCCAGCACTGCCGCGGCAAGCGCCGTGAACAGGCCATGTCAGTCCCGGTGAACCGCTGTATATCCAAGCAACGTCTGGCGGCAGCGTAGTATGCCAACGACCATTAACGAATTTGTGAAGTGGTGGGCGACCCTGGAATCGAACCAGGCGTGCGTCTCCGCGAGGGAGTTACAGTCCCCTGCCACACCTTGCGGCCTGTCGCCCACTGAGCGGCTGATTATCTGGCCCCCCTAACCCCGTCAACCGCAAAAATCACCCAGCCGCTTGCGCATAGCCCGCCCGTGCCGCAAGAGAGAGGGAACGTCAGGAGCCTGCCATGAAAAAGCCCAAGTGGATCGTCGAAAAAGAACAAGCCAAGCGCGCCGCCGCCAATCATACGGTCTGGCTGTTTGGCCTTCATGCCGTGCGCGATGCCCTTGAAAACCCAGCCCGCGAGAAGCTGCGGCTGGTGCTGACCAAGAACGCCGCCGACAAGCTGGGCGAGGCGATCCGGGCCAGAGGTGTGGTTCCCGAAATGGCCGACCCGCGCAAGTTTCCTGTGCCCCTTGATCCCGGGTCTGTACATCAGGGTGCCGCGTTGGAGGTCAAGCCGCTGGACTGGGGCAAGTTGCGCGATGTCTGCCTGCCGGGCCGGGGCCAGACTCCGCGCGTTGTCCTGCTGGACCGGGTGACGGACCCCCACAACGTGGGCGCGATCTTGCGCTCCGCCGAGGTGTTTGGCGCCCGGGCCGTGGTCGCGCCGACGCGCCATGCCGCCCCCGAGACGGGCGCGCTGGCCAAGACCGCGTCCGGCGCGCTGGAACGGCAACCCTACCTGCGCATAGGCAACCTAGGCGACGGGATGGAGGCGCTGCGGGAGCTCGGTTACACCCTGATAGGCATGGATGGCGAGGCCGAGGAAACCCTGACCGAGGTCGCCGCCCGCCTGACCGACCGTCCTGTGGCGATCGCCCTTGGGGCCGAGGGTCCGGGCCTGCGCCAGCGCACCAAAGAGCTGTGCGATCATCTGGTGCGTATCGACCCGGCGGGCGGTTTTGGGTCGCTCAACGTCTCGAATGCGGCCGCAGTGTCCCTATATGGGTTGGGAAAGGGGTAACCGATGGCCCACCAGACCAAGATCGCGACTTGCTGTTATTGCGGCAAACGCACCACGCTGCGCCTGACCGCCCGCCATGGGCACGAGCTGGCCTGCGGGGCCTGCGGCGCGCCCTTGCACGAGATGAAGCCCCTACGCATGGCCCCGGTCAAAGCGCCCAAAGCCCAGCCCACAAGTGCCCCCGCCGCCCGCCCGCCGAAAAAGAAAAAGGTCAAAAAGCGCAAGCCGCTCTGGAAAAAGGCTTTGGGCGAGGCGTTTGACGTCATCGAGGACATTTTTGACTGACCTGCATCGGCACCTTTTTGCCGACGCATTCGGCCCCTCTTTTCTGGCGGCCAATCGTTCCCATTTAACTCCTACGGGCTTGCGGATGTCGGAACCGCCGCGCGGCCCTCACTGTCCCTCGTTCCGCACTTCGCGCCCGTGGCCCTTGCTGCGGGCGTTTTTTTCTGGCCCAATCTGGCCATGACGTTCAATCCTTCTGACGCCCTGCTGCGCGATATCCTGACCCGGCCCAAGACGTTTGCCTGTGTTGGCGTCTCGCCAAATCCGATCCGTCCCAGCCACTACGTGGCGCGATATCTGACGCAAAGGGGCTTTCGGGTGATCCCGGTGAACCCCGGTCATGCGGGTAAAACCCTGTTCGGCGAAACCATCCATGCTGATCTATCGGACATCACGGAGCCAGTGGACATCGTCGACATCTTTCGCCGGCCCGAAGCTGTGCCGCAAATCGTCGAAGACACCCTGACCCATCTGTCCGGTGTCAGCTGCATCTGGATGCAAATCGGCGTGACGCACCCAAAGGCGGCTGCAAAGGCGCAGACGGCCGGCCTGACCGTGATCCAAAACCGCTGTCCCAAGATCGAATATCAGCGCCTGTTCGGAGAGTTGCGCATGGGCGGCTTCAACACTGGCATCATCAGCTCGAAACTCTAACGCCCGTTAAGGTTAACGCGCCCGCCCCTCATTGTTCCCAAAATACCCTCGGGGGTGTGGGGGCTGGCCCCCACTCATCGGATCAGGTTGGGCCGAATTTTCAGTTTCGGGGCCGTCCCCAGATGCCGGTTCAACCGCCGGTTGGCCCAGCCAAACACGGCAATGATCAGCAGGGTCACCAAGATGAAATACATCGCCAGGATCGGGTAGGGCACGAAGGGGTTGAACGTCTTGTCTGCGAAATAGCTGGCGTAATACAGCGCGTCGCCCTGTTGCTGGCGTGCTGGAAAGCCAGTGATGAACACCAGTGTCGTGGAATGGAACAGAAAGATCGCCTCGTTGGTATAGGCGGGCCATGCCAGACGCAGCATGGTGGGGAAGGTGATGCGGCGGAACTTGGCCCAGCCGAACATGCCGTAGGCGTCCGCGGCCTCCATGTCGCCTCTTGGGATGGACCGCAACGCGCCGTAGAAAATCTCGCCCGTGTAGGCGGCCGTGTTCAGGAACAACACGATCAGCGCCCCAAGCCACGCCGCGGAAAACGCATCAAAAACCGGCGAGACGGATTTCAGGGACAGAAAGGTGAAATAGGCAAAGAAGAACTGGATGAACAAGGGCGAGCCCCGGAACACAAAGATGAACCACGCGGATGGGCGCTGCACCCACGGGTTGGACGCGGATTTGCCCACGCCCACCGCCACGGCCAGAAAGAACCCAAGGCACAGGGCGATCAGGCCGAAGTAGATGTTCCAGATCATGCCCGACCCGATCAGGGTGAATTGCTGACACAGGGTGAAATCTGTGCGCGGCAGCAACCGCTCTCCGTATCCGATGGACCGCAGGCCGTAGTCGGTGATCGTTTGCCAACAGCTCATGCCGCTTTCCTTTGCGCGTCACCGCCCGTGGTGGCTTGACCGTGGGACAAGCGCAGCATCAGGCGGTCCAACATCACTTCGGACACGCGGGTGAAGGCCAGATAGAACACCAGCAAAAACAGGAAGTACCACATGCGCCAGTCCCCGTGGGGATAGTCGGTGAAGCGGGGGTTGGCTGTGCCGCCCAACTCTCGCGCCCAATAGACGATGTCCTCCACCCCCAGCAGGAACAGCAAGGGCGTGGCCTTTATCAATACCATCCACAGGTTCGACAGGCCGGGCAGGGCGTAGACCCACATCTGCGGCACGAGGATCCGCCAAAAGATCTGGCGTGTGGTCATGCCATAAGCCTCGGCGGTTTCCAGTTGCGCGCGCGGCACCGCCCGCATGGCCCCGTACAACACGTTGGACGCGAACGCCCCGAACACGATGGCAAAGGTCAGCACGGCCAGCATGAAGCCATAGCTTTCGTGCACCCACTGCGGGGCATTGCCCAAGGGCAGCTTGGCGGCTTGGCACACGATAAAGTCGTTGCCCTGCCGGATCGGTTCGTCCCAGTCGGGGCACTTGACCTTGTGGCGCAGGTACTCGAATGCCTGATCCAGCGCGATGACGAAGAACAGGAAGAACGCGATGTCCGGCACGCCGCGCACCACAGCGATGTAGCCCTTGCCGAACCACCGCACGGGCCAAACCCGAGACCGCGCCGCCGATGCCCCGGCAAAGCCGAAGGCCAAGGCAAGGGGAGCCGTGATCGCCAGCAACAACAGCACCGTGCCGAAGCTGATGTAGAAGTTCATGTGCTTGCCCGTGGTCAGATAGCACGCAAACCACCGCAGGGTGTCCAGGGTCGATGGGTCGGTGCAGAAACTGAACAACGGGTGGCTCTCCTTGTTGCTCCACTTTCCTGCTTGGGGCAGTGTTGTCAACGGACCAAGGGGGCGGGACAGGCGATGGCACAGAAAATCATCATTGTGGGCGGCGGTGTGATCGGTGCGGCGGCCGCCTACCGGCTGGCGCAGGCAGGGGCGGATGTGACCGTTCTGGCGGCGGATGCCGGGGCGACGCCGGCATCGTTTGGATGGATCAATGCCTCCTTCGCGTTGAACGCGGATCACTATCGGCTACGCCTTGCGGGGATGCAGGCCTATGACCGGTTGGCGCGGGATCTGGATATTCCTTTGGTGCAAACGGGGTGCCTGAGTTGGGAGTTTCAGGGCGACGCCCTGCACGACACCGCCCGCGCCCTGACCGAACAGGACTATCCGGTCGATATCCTGACCCGCGCACAGGTCCAAGCCTTGGAACCGGCGGTGGCCGGGTTGCCGGAAGAGGTGCTGCTGTTCCCGACCGAGGCCGCGGCAGAGTCGTCCGAACTGGTCACAGCCTTGTTGTCCGGGGTGCGGGTCGTGTCTGGCACGCGGGTCACCGGGTTTGAAGCCAAGGCGGACACGATCACGGGGGTGCACACGGACGCGGGCATCTTGCATGCCGACGAGGTGCTGGTGGCCGCAGGTACGGGCACCGAAGGACTTTTGGCGACGCTGGATATCCCGCTGCCCATGGTGCCCCGCCCGGCCTACGTCATGGAAACCAGACCCGTCGCACCTGTGTTGTCACACGTGCTGGCCACGGACACCGGCGAAGTCCGTCAACGCCCCGACGGCGTGCTGGTCATGCCGACCGCAGCCTCGCATCAAGGGGACACGTCCGAGGCTTTGGACATCACAGGCCCAGTGGCGGCGGCGGATGCGATCAAACGCCTGCGGGCCCTGTTGCCCGGTCACGATCTGGATTGGGCACGGGTCACACGCGCGGCCCGCCCCGTGCCCGCCGATGGCCTGCCAGCAGTGGGGCGCCTGCGCCCGGGGCTGACCGTGGCCACCATGCACTCCGGCCTGACGTTGGCCGCTGTCATGGGCGAGCTTTTGGCACGTGAGATCAGCATGGGACCCAGCAACGAGAGCACGGCGCTGTTGGCTCCGTTTCGGCCCGGGCGTTTCCAATAGGCCTGCGCAAAAAAAGGGCCGCCCGAGGCGACCCTTTTCCAGTTTATGAAGCGGACCTTAGAAAGGTTCGCCCACGCCCCATTTTGCGATCAGCGCGTTCAGACTGCCGTCTTCCTTCATAGAGGTGATGGCCATGTCGAACTTGGCTTTCAATTCGGTATCAGACTCGCGCAGGCCCATGCCGACGCCGCCGCCGATCAACTCGTTCTGCTCCAACATGGCCAGCTCTGCGTCCGCCTCGACGATCGGGTCAAGGAAAGATTTGTCGGCCAGAACCGCATCCGCTTCGCCCGCTTTCACAGCCGCCACGGTTTCTTCCGGGGTAGCGAATTCGATCAGGGTCGCGCCCATGCTGGCCACGAAGGAGGCCTGAATGGTGCTGGTCTGCGCGGCTATCACGGCCGTTTTCACATCCAGACCTTCGTTGCCAGCGGCCACGACGTAGGACGAGGGGTCAGGCTGGGTGTAGTTCTGGGTGAAGTCGATGACCTCATCGCGCTCGGCGGTGATGGACATGCCTGCGATGATCGTGTCGTAGTTGCCGGACACCAGGTTTGGGATGATGCTGTCCCATTCGTTGGTGACCCACTCGCAGGTCAGCTCGGCCCGCAGGCACAGCTCGTCGCCCAGCTCGCGCTCGAACCCGTCAACCTCGCCGTCATCGTTCAGAAAGTTGTAGGGAGGGTAGGCGCCCTCGGTCCCCATGCGCACGACGGAGTGGCCGTCTGCAAAGGCCATGCCCGCAGTGAAGGCAAAGGCAGCTGTGGTCAGCAGTAGTGTTTTTTTCATTTAAACTCTCCCGGAGTGTTGGGGTCAGTGCCCGCTTGTGGCGTTGAGGAACTGTTGCAGGCGCGTCGATTTTGGCGCGCCAAACAGGGCCGTTGGTGGCCCTTCTTCTTCGATCTTCCCTTGGTGCAGGAAAATCACATGGTCCGAGACGTCCCGGGCCAAATTCATGTCGTGTGTCACGATCAGCATCGTGCGCCCCTCGGCGGCCAGGTCCTTGATCACGCGGATCACCTCTTGCTCCAACTCTGGGTCAAGGGCGCTGGTCGGCTCATCAAACAAAAGGGCCTTGGGTTCCATCGCCAGCCCACGCGCGATGGCGGCGCGCTGTTGCTGGCCGCCGGACAGTTGCGCGGGGTAGACGTCGCACTTGTCGCCGATGCCGACCTTGTCCAGCAGTTTGCGGGCCCGCGCCTCGACCTCTGCCCGGTCCTGTTTGAGGACGGTTAGGGGTGCCTCCATGACGTTTTCAAGGATCGTCATATGGGCCCACAGGTTGAATTGCTGAAACACCATGGACAGGTTGGTGCGGATGCGCCGGACCTGATCGCGGTCGCCGGGGCGGCGGTTGGCCCCGGTTCCGGCCCAGGTCACCGGTTCTCCGCAAAACAGGACCTCGCCCTGTTGGCTGTCCTCCAGAAGGTTGCAACAGCGCAGCAGTGTGGATTTGCCCGACCCAGAAGAGCCGATCAGAGAGATCACGTGCCCCTGCGGGGCCGCCACATCCACGCCTTTCAACACCTCCAACGCGCCATAGGCTTTGTGCAGGTTACGCATTTCAATCACAGGTGTGGAATCGGTCATTCAAATGTCCGCTGGCAGTCGGTTGGCTGGTACTAAGCGCGGGATATTGCGGAATTGCAAGTTCTGTTGGCGTGTTTCCTCAAAGGGCTTTGATCCACTGGCGCAGATATTGAAGGCGGTCGCCCAATTGATCGCCATGCCCATGCTTGGCCCGCATTTGGCGCAGCTCTGCCCGGCGCAGGGCTTTGGTGACACCGGCACTGACCTGACCGTCATGGATGTGATTACCCACAAGCGTTTGCGGCAGGATAGCTGGTGGGCCGTGGGTCAGAGTGAGCGCGCGATAGACGTCCACGTCCATCAACCATTCCAAACCCTCGTCAAACCGCAGGTCGGTCGTGGCGCGGAAGGCCAAGACGGAGGGGCTGCCAACCTTATTCTTGCCGTAGTGCAGGCCGGGGCACAGGTGCGGGACAATTGGATTGGTGACTTGCGTGTCTGGCAGGCGGATGACGCCGGATCCGCAGACCAACCAGTCTGCCGTGGCCAACCCGGCCACAATCTGCGCCAGCGCGTCTGACGTCAGGAGCAGGTCATCTTGGAACAGGGTTTTCACAAGGGGGCAGCCGCCTGTGCGATGGCCGTGTTCGTATTGGCCGAGGCCTGTCTGGCGGCGGACCTACCGTCAACGACACGAATGGCAAGTCGGTCGGCCCATTGTGCGCAGACAGTCCGAATGCTGTCGTCTTTGGCTTGGTCGGACACCACCACCTCGCACGAGACGCCACGCTGCGCGGCCACACTTTCGAGGCATTGGTTCAGAAAACGGTCCCCGGTTCCGTGCATCTCGTAGGCTGGTATGCAGACGCTGATCTCGGGGGGTGCGGTCATTCGGGTCGCCTCGATCTGCGCTTGGGTCTTCGCCTTGGCCACACGAGCCTTAGGAGGGCGTGGGCGGTAGCGGTTCTGCCATGTAATCTGCGTGCGGGATATCTACGAGGCCCTTGATTTGCAAGATATCCCGTTCCGCGGGCGGCAGGGTTGCGATGCCGCGTTTCAGGGCGTCTTGCAGGGCGGGGGCCAGCCCGGGCCGGTTCGTGATCAGGGGCAGGCCCGGTGTAGGCCGAGTGTAGGCCACGATCCGCAGGGGGATGCCGGGGCCGATCATGCGCCAGGTGACGGCATCCACGGCCGCCACATCCGCCGTGCCCGTGGCCACCGCCCGGGCACTGATCGCGTGAGAGCCGCTGAGGAAATGCTTGCCCTGCATGCTGATCCCCTCGGCCATGACCCATTCGTAAAGGGCAGCCCAGCCGGATTGGCTATCAAGTGAGTTTACCGCAAGGCGGGGATGATCCGGCAAGGGGCCGCGCCGGGCCACGATCACCGAATTGTAGTACCCCGGCGGCACGTCAGGCAGGCCAAAGTCCAGCGCGCCCACAAGGTTTGTGCTGATGTGCAGGCGTTTGCGATAGGGCAGACCGCAGGACTGGCTTAGGACGAGTTCGCGATCCCGCCAGTGTTTGGACAGATCCCGCGGCGTGCTCAGCACTTCTGGCCCCATGCCCAGATGAAACCGGGTGCGCGTCCACAGCCGCTGCCACGCAGGGGCGGTGTCCTCGGTCCAGTACATGGGCAGGCTTGCGATCATGGGCTGTCTAGGACGCGTCTTCGGCGCGTTGGCGCGCAAGGTTGCTGTCGCGGTCATTGACGCCCAGCAGGTTTGCCACCAGCCGCATCAGGGTGTTCTCGTCATGGTCCCGGGTGCCATCGGCCAGGACGACGGCCCATAGCGCCTCCATCACCGAAGCGCGGTCTTCCAGCGCCACGGCGTCCTTGATGGCGCGGGTAAAACGCACGGTATCCGGTGCCTCCGCCTCCAGCGCTTCGGCCTGAGCGCGCAGCTTGGCAGCCTCGAACGGGGACAACCCGTGACGCGCGGCCAGCACCTTGTCGATGCGGTCAATTTCGACCTGCGCGTAGTCATCATCACTGCGCGCAATGCGGACCAAAAGCGCGGCCAGCGCCAGCTTTGCATCTGGTTCCGGCAGGCGGGTGGGGTTCGGGGCCGTCAGGCGATTTATCAAATCTTGAAACATGATTAACGATTTAGGAGCCGGGGCAGAGATTTACAGCATCTCTGCCCCAAACGCCTTAACAATCGCTTTAAGCGGCCAAATTATGCGGTCGCTTTTGACAGGGCCTGATCGAGGTCGGCGATCAGGTCGTTTGCATCCTCAAGGCCGATGGACACCCGCACCACGTTGGGGGCGGCGCCTGCGGCCTCTTGCTGCTCGGGTGTCAGTTGGCGGTGGGTGGTCGAGGCGGAGTGGATGATCAGCGACCGCGCATCGCCAAGGTTGGCCACGTGGCTGAAGATCTCCAGGTTATCCACCAGTTTCACGCAAGCCTCGTACCCGCCTTTGACCGCGAAGGTGAACAGGCTGCTGGCCCCTTTGGGACAGATTGTCTTCACACGTTCAAAGTAGGGCGAGGATTCCAACCCGGCGTAGGTGACGTAGTCCACGCGGTCGTCCGCCTCCAACCACTTGGCGATCTTGGTGGCATTTTCCACGTGGCGGTCCATGCGCAGGGACAGGGTTTCAATGCCCATCAGCGTGTAATGCGCCGCCTGTGGGTTCATGGTCATGCCCAGATCCCGCAGACCGATGGCGATGCCGTGGAAGGTGAAGGCCAGCGCGCCAAAGGTCTCGTGGAACTTCATGCCGTGGTAGGCAGGCTCGGGCGCAGAGAGGCTGGGGAACTTGTCCGAGGCGGACCAGTCGAACTTGCCCGAATCCACAACACAGCCGCCCGTGACCGTGCCGTTGCCGGTCAGGTACTTGGTGGTCGAATGGACGACCAGCGTCGCCCCGTGTTCAATCGGGCGGCACAGGTAGGGGGTGGCGGTGGTGTTGTCGACGATCAGGGGAATGCCCGCATCATCCGCGATGGCGGCGATCGTAGGCAGGTCGGTGATGTAGCCGCCGGGGTTGGCCACGGCCTCGCAGAAAACGGCGCGGGTGTCGTCGTTGATGGCGGCCTTGACCGCATCCGTATCGTCGAAATCCACAAAGGTCGCGGACCAGCCAAAGCGCTTGATCGTCTGGCTGAACTGGGTCACCGTTCCGCCGTACAGGCGGGTCGAGACGACCACGTTGCGCCCCGGCTCCATCAGCGGGAACAACGCCATGATCTGGGCCGCGTGCCCCGAAGAGCAGCAGACCGCGCCCACGCCGCCCTCGAGCGTTGCGATGCGCTCTTGCAAAACGGCCACGGTCGGGTTGGTCAGGCGCGAATAGATGTAGCCGACCTCTTGCAGGTTAAAAAGGGCGGCGGCGTGTTCGGCATCGCGGAACACAAAGGCGGTGGATTGGTAGATCGGGGTGTTGCGCGCACCGGTTGCGGGGTCGGGGCGGGCACCTGCGTGGATTTGCAGGGTGTCAAAGCCGTAGGTGGGGTCAGACATGGGTCTCTCCTTGGGATGTGCGTTGGCGCGTTGATAAGCGGTGGCGTTCCGCGCGTCCAGCCGAAGGGGGCGCAGGGTCGCACTGGACCTGCGCGGGCGGGTGGTGCATATGGGTGCCAACCCCTGACCGGAGGAATGAACGATGGCCAATATGATCAAACGCGCCTTGACATGGTGGAACAGCCAAACGTGGGGCACGCAACTGTTCACGTGGCGCAAGGGCGTGCGCGTGGGCGAGGATGATCTGGGCAACGTGTACTACGAAACCAAGGATGGCGTGCGGCGTTGGGTGATCTTCAATGGCGAAGCAGAGGCCAGCCGGGTTGGCCCCGAATGGCACGGGTGGCTGCACCACACCTTCAAGGAACCGCCCACCGAGGCCCCCTTCGTCCATAAGGATTGGGAAAAGCCCCACGACATGAACCTGACCGGCACGGCGCAAGCCTATGTGCCCGCTGGCAGCCTGCGCCGCGCCAAACCGGCGGAGCGTCAGGATTACGAGGCGTGGCAGCCCGAGTGAGACTGGCCGGAGCCCTGTGATGTCCGAGAACCGCGTCGAAGTTTTGGTGGGAGCAGCCGTGCTGGCCGTTGCGGTCGGTTTCTTCGTGTTCGTTGCCCAAGCCACGGGGCTGGGTGGGCAGGGCGGCGCACAGGTGACCTATCAGGCGTCCTTCCGGGCCGCAGACGGGATCGCCGTGGGCACGGATGTGCGCATGGCGGGCGTCAAACTGGGCACGGTTACCGGATTGGACCTGAACACCGAAACCTTCCGGGCAGATGCGCAGATCACGGTGCCGGCGGATCTGGAGGTGCCGGACGACTCGGCGCTGGTGATTTCATCCGAGGGCTTGCTGGGCGGCAACTTCGTCGAGATCGTGCCCGGCGGCTCGCCTTTCGTGTTGGAACCGAACGGACAGTTCGTGGACACCCAAGGGTCGGTCTCTTTGGTGTCGCTGCTGATGAAATTCGTAACCGGGGCAGGCGAATGATCCGCGCGCTGGTTCTGGTCGCAGCGTTGATCGGTGCGCAAGCGCAGGCGCAAGCGGTGTCTGTGCGCACCGAAGACGCGCAGGCGGCGTTACTGCGGACTTTGGACAAAGTGTCGGGCAATGTGATCGACGTGGAAATGGCTGTGGGACAGACCATGGCCTATGGCCCGTTGCAGATCACCCTGACCGCCTGCAAGTACCCGACCAACAACCCCGCAGGTGACGCTTTCGCCCATCTGGTGGTGGTCGACACGCGCGATGCGGTGGATATCTTTCAAGGCTGGATGCTGGCATCTTCCCCGGCGCTGATGGCGCTGGATCATCCGCGCTATGACGTTTGGCTGTTGCGCTGCAAGACTTCGTGAACCGGCGGCATATCCGGGGCTGCGCCGAATTCGGCCTTGATCCGTAGGGCGTCTTCCAACAGGTCGTGATAGGTGGATCGTGGGATTTCCTCGGCCCCAAGGCTTTCGAGGTGATCGGTGATGAACTGCGTGTCGAACAGGGTGAACCCGCCCGCGCGCAGACGGTGGGTGGCATAGGCCAGCGCCACCTTGGATGCGTCCGTGGCCCGGCTGAACATGCTTTCGCCAAAGAACGCGCCCCCCAGACAGACGCCGTAGACCCCGCCGACCAAATCATCGCCGCACCAGACCTCGACCGAATGGGCAAAGCCCGCCCGGTGCAACTGGTTATACAGGGCTGCGATTTCGTCGTTGATCCACGTCTCGTCCCGGTCCGCGCAGCCTTCCACGACGGCCCCAAACGCCTGGTCCGTGGTGACGGTATATACGCCCGATCGCAACCGCTTGGCCAAGGACCGCGAGATGTGGAACCCGTCGAGGGGCAGTACCCCGCGCAACTGTGGATCGACCCAGAAAATCTCCTCCGCGTCGCGCCCCTCGGCCATGGGAAAGATGCCCGACGCATAGGCGCGCAGCAGGGTCTCAGGGGTCAGACGGGGTTGGCGATAGCGCGCAGACATGCCCTAAGGGTAGTCCGCCGCCCCCTCGGGGGGAAGGGCCAGAAACACGATTGCACCCACAAGCGAGCACAGGGCGACCGAGATCATCAGGGGCAGGGGCGTGCCGTCGAACGCCAGCCCGATGGGGGCGGCCAACAGGGCACCGCCCACCGTGGAAAGTGACGTGATGACCGAGGCGGCAAGACCCGCGATATGGCCCATAGGCTGCATCGACAGGGCCGTCAGGTTGCCCAGCAGGGGGGCCGCTTGGTAAAAGATCGAGATTTGCCACAGGACAAACATGGCGAACAGGGCTTGCGGCCCCAACAGGCCCGATGCCCAAAGGCCCGCGCAAAGGGTCGAAAAGATCACTTGGGCGCGCAGGGCAAAGGTGATGATTGCCCGCATCCCAAAGACCCCGACATAGCGTGCGTTCAGCAGGCTTGCGGACATGGAGATCACCGCCACGACCCCGAACCAGATCGCAAAGCTGTCGGCCCGGTCGAATGTGATCTCGTAGATCGGCTGCACGGAGGACAGGGTGCCGAACAACATGGCCGAGGCAAGGATCTGCACCAGGATCGCGAGGGCGACCGTCCGGCTGCTCAGGACTTCGCGGATCGCCGCCCAGATTTCGCGCAGGTTCACGGGGCGGCGTTTGTCCGGCAACAGGGTTTCCGGCTGGCGCAGGCCCAGCCACAGGCTGAAGGTGATGGCGAACAGGATGAAGGCCACGAAGATCGCGCGCCAGTCCGCCACGGCGATGATCTGTTCGCCTATCAACGGGGCGAGGGCTGGTACGAGGGCGAAAATCATCATCACGAAGGACTGGATCTTGGCCATCTCCCGGCCTTCGTAAAGGTCGCGGATAATCGCCATGACCACCACGCGCGGCCCGGCGCCGCCCAACCCTTGGATCAGGCGGGCCAGCAACAGGGTTTCCAGCGTCGGTGCGACATAGGCAAGGGCCGAGCCTGCGCAGAACAGCGCGGCAAAGCCGATCACCACAGGCTTGCGCCCCACGGCATCGGACAGGGGCCCTGCAACCAAGGTGCCAAGACCCAGGCCCAACACAAAGAACAGGATCACGCCCATGGCCAGATTGGGCGCATCGGGCGAAAGCTCTGTCCCGATGTCCGGAAGGCTGGGCAGCATGGCGTCGATGGAAAAGGCTATGTTGGCCGTGATCATCGCCATCAGGGCGATAAACTCGACGCGGCTGAGGGCGCGTAGGTGTCTAGCCATTTTGCGCGGCCAGCTGCGCCGCAAGATCGTCGATGACTTGCAACCACAGCTCGGAGGGTTGCGCGCCGGGCACGACGTGCTGGTTTGCGATCACAAACGTGGGGACAGAATTCACACCGCGTTCCCGGGCATGGGTGTCGCGGGCACGGATTTCCTCGGCATCCTCCTCGGTGGCCAGAAGGCGGCGCACAAGGGCCGGGTCCATCTCGGCCCGTTCGGCCACGCCAACCAGAACCTCTGTATCACCAATGTCCTGGCCGTTGGTGAAATAGGCGTCGAACAGGAATTGCACGACCGGGGTCTGCCGCCCCTCTAGCCCCGCCCAGTGGATCAGGCGGTGGGAGTTCAGGGTGTTCGGCGTGCGGGTGATCTTGTCAAGGTGCATGGGCAGGCCCATCTCCTCGGCGGTTTGGTAGATCGGCGCATAGGCGCGTACCGCGGCGTCCCGGCCCCCGAACTTGCCTTCAAGATAGGCGCGGCGTTCCATTCCGTCTGCGGGCATATCGGGGTTCAGCTGGAACGGGTGCCACTGGATGTCGAACGGATGCTCAGGCCTTTGTTCGAGGGCTGCGAACAGGCGAGACTTGCCGATAAAACACCAGGGGCAAATAGGGTCGGAGAATATGTCGAGCGTTATCATGGCCCCCGATTGGCAGGTGTCGTGTGGGATGGCAAGCCCCGGGGCGCAGCCCCGGACACCGGGGTACGTCCGAAGCCATATGGATCAGGGGCGGCGCAGGAACGCCCGCCACGTGTCGCCCGCCCGCAGGGCACGGCGGTTCACCTTGCCATTGGCGTTGCGGGGCAGGGTGTCCGTGGGCACGTAGATGTGAGGGCGTTTGTAGGGCGCGAGGGTGTTTTCGGCTTGGGCGCGCAGATCCGCCTCGGTGGCGCCTGCGTAAAAACAAGCGATCAAGCGGGCTCCCGTGGGCGTGGCCACTTCGGTCACCGCGATATCCGCGAGGCCGAGGGTGGTGCGTAGCTTGTCCTCCACCTCCAGCGGCGAGACGCGGAACCCGCCTGCGTTCATCATGTCGTCGCGGCGGGCGAGATATGTGACCGCACCGTCCGGGGCCATGACCACCTCGTCCCCCGTTTCGAACCACTCGGGCACAGGGGCGGGGCCGTCGCCGTGCCAGTAGCCCAGCATCAGGCCCGGATCGGTCCGGTGAATGGCCATGACGCCCGGGGTGCCCCTTGGCACCGGCATCCCGTCTTCCAGCACGGCAAGGGTTCGCCCTTGTTGGGGATAGCCTTGGGTGCCCTCGGGCGCGGGGCGGTCGGGACTGCTGGACAGGTAGGTGGAACATTCGGACATGCCCAAAGCCTCGTGGACCTTGGTTCCCGTTGCAACGGTCCAGGCGGCGTGGGTGGCGGGGGCCATCGCCTCGCCAGCGGACAACCCGTGGCGCAGGGCGGGCAGGGGTGGCATGGGTGCGCGCAGCATTTGCCGATAGACACCGGGGGCGGCGGCAAAGATCGTGGCCTTGGCGCAGGCCAGCAGCCTAGGCAGATCGCCGGGTGCTGTGCCCTGCGCAGGGATCAGGGCGGTGGCCCCCCGTGCCCAAGGGTCCATCAGTCCGGTGCCCAAGGTGTAGGTCCAGTTGAAGGCCCCCGCGTGCAGCACGCGGTCCTGACCCGTCAAGCCGTACCATCCGTCCCACATCATCCGCCGTGCCCAAACCGCCCGGTGCGCGTGGCATACGGCGCGCGGTCTGCCAGAGGAGCCTGAGGTGTAGACAATATAGGCCAGCCGGTTGGGGTGCCCTTGGTCCGGGGGCGGGGCGGGACGGTCGTGCATGGCGGCCAGCGCCGCAGCCTCCATCACCGCTCCGCCGCCCGTGGATAGGCCCGCGCTGGCCACGGTCAGGGCTGGGCGCAGCTCTGTCACCATGGCGGCGACCTCGGACGCGGTCAGTCCGGCGGCGGTGGGCACGGGCACAAGGCCCGCCCAGATGCAGGCCAGAAAGGTGATGGGAAAGTCCACGGTGTTGTCCAAACGCATCAGAACGCGGTCCCCGGGGGACACCCCGTGATCCAGCAGACCGCGCGCCACACCGGCCACGGCGCGGCGAAGCTGCCCATAGGTCCACGTCACATCCAGTGCGGCGTCAAGCAGAACAAGGGCGGCTGTGTCATCTGCTCCGGCCGCCAACACATACTCGGCCATGTTGAAGGGCTGGGGCGGTGGGGTCGGGGTGCCGTGTACGATGCTGTCCATCGTCCTGCGCTAGCGGTCTGACGGGGCGCTTGCAAGGCGGCCCACAGACGCGGTATTGGACCCCATGTCCGACGCAGAACCCAGCCTGATCCGCCTTGCCCGTGAAAACGGCGACACCGCCCCCGTGGAACCGTTGGACCTGTCCGCGCGGGTTCGGGACCTTCGGAAATCCAAGGGCTGGACGCTGGAACAGGCCGCGACCCAAGCGGGGCTGGCCCGGTCCACGCTGTCCAAGATCGAGAACGGCCAGATGTCCCCTACGTGGGAGGCGTTGAAGAAACTGGCCACGGGGCTGGAAATCAGCGTCCCGCAGCTGTTCACGCCCCCCAAGGACAACAAGGTGAACGGACGGCGCACGATCACCAAGGCGGGCGAAGGCCAAGCGCATATCACCGCCACCTACGAGCACGAGATGCTGGCCGGCGCCCTGACCAACACCCGCATGATGCCCTACCGCGCGCGCATCCGGGCGCGGTCTTTCGATGAATTCGAAGGTTGGGTGCGCCACGATGGCGAGGAATTTCTGCTGGTCCTGACCGGTGCCATCCAACTGTTCACGGAGTTCTATGAACCCGTGGAGATGCGTCGTGGCGACTCGGCCTATTACGACGCAAGCATGGGGCACAACGTCGTGTCCATTTCCGAGGATGATGCCACGATCCTGTGGGTTACATCCCTGTCGTAAGCCCGTCGCGCCTATTTCTGGTGTCGTGAACGTTTCCGTAACTTGCCTGTGTCAAGGCAAGGACCACCGGAGGTTTGGTCTGCGGATGGGGATCCATCCCATGATAACGATACGAGGGCAGAGCGGTCCGCGCTTTCCGGTCAAGGGACTGATTTGAAGGGAAAGCATCCATGATCCTGATCACTGAAACGATGGACGCGACTTGGGTCGATTGGCTGCGCGGGCGGGCCGAGGTGACTTACGCGCCGGACCTGACCGACCAACCCGAACAATTGGATGGGCTTGCGGGTCGGGCGGATGCCCTGATCGTCGGCAGCCGGACGCAGGTGCACGGCGACCTGCTGGATGCGGGGTTTTCCTGCGTTGGGGTTTTGGGCGAAAGCCTTGATAACATTGATCTTGTCGGGTGCAAGGATGCAGGGATCGAGGTCTTTCCCGCCCATGGGTGCGACACCCGCTCGGTCGCGGAATATGTGGTCACCACCGCCGCGATGTTGCTGCGCGGGGCCTATGACATGCGCGGCGGGATGGAGGCAGGCGCATGGCCCCGTGGCTTGGCCGGGCAGGGCCGCGAGATGGGCGGCAAGACCATGGGCTTGATTGGGTTCGGCCGCATCGCCCGTGTCACGGCGGATATCGCGCGGGCCATGGGAGTGACGGTGATCGCCCATGATCCCAATGTGCCTGCCAGTGATCCGGCATGGGGTGCCACGAAGTCGGTGTCTTTGGCCGAGTTATTTGCACAATCGGACATGGTATCGCTTCATATCCCTTTGACAGAGGCGAACCACTACTTGATCTGCGCGGATACAATCGCAAAGATGAAGAAGGGCGCGGTCCTGATCAACGCGGCGCGTGGTGGGATTGTGGATGAATACGCGCTGGCCTATGGGTTGCGCAGCGGGCACTTGGCGGGGGCTGCTTTGGACACGTTTGAACATGAACCACTGGTGCGCACGGATCGCTTTATCGGCGTGCCGAACTTGATCCTGACACCGCACATCGGGGGAGCGACGGTGGACGCGCGCGCCCGGGTTTCGGAAATGGCGGCGCGCCGAGTGGCCGCGCATCTGGGCTTGCCGGAATGACAGTGCTGAGCCTGTCGGGCCATGGCCTGACGGCGCGGATTATGACATGGGGCGCGGTTTTGATGGACCTGCGCTTGGCAGGGCACGACGCGCCCTTGGTGCTGGGGTTTGACGCGCCCGCACTTTATCCCGACCATTCCCCGTATTTCGGCGCAACCGCGGGACGGTGCGCCAACCGGATCGGCAAGGGGCAGTGGTCCTTGGATGGTGTGACGTATCACACGGACAGAAACTTTCTGGGAAAACATACACTTCATGGGGGGCGGCAGGGTATCGGCAGACGCGATTGGAGCCTGTTGACCGCCAGTGCAGACCGCGCGGTGTTTCACCTGACCGACCCAGACGGGGCCATGGGGTTCCCGGGCAATCTGCAGATCTGGTACGAGGTGCGGATCAAGCCCGGCGCGTGCCTGTCCCTGCGCTACACCGCCAAAACCGATGCGCCCACGCTGGTCAATCTGGCGCACCATTCCTATTGGAGCCTAGATGACACCGGGGGCCTGGATCACCACCACCTTCAGGTCGACGCAGCCCACTATCTGCCCGTGGACGACGAACTGATCCCGACCGGCGACATCGCAGATGTCACCGGCACACGGTTCGATTTTCGGGCCGGTCGACCCGTGCAGGATTCCGCACGCATCGACCATAACCTGTGCATATCCTCGCACAGGTCGCCCCTGCGGCCTATCGGTCGGCTGTGGTCCACGCAGTCGGGGGTGGCGATGGACATCGCCTCGACGGAAAGCGGCTTGCAGGTCTATGACGGGGCCCATGTCGCGCCGAAAGTGCCCGGCTTGGACGGGCGCACCTACGGGGCCTTTGCGGGGGTTGCGTTGGAACCCCAAGGCTGGCCAGATGCGCCGAACCACCCTAGCTTTCCCAGTGCGGTCCTGCGCCCGGGGCAGACCTATGAACAGATCACGGAATTCAGCTTTACCAAGGAAGACACCTGATGAGCTTTGAGACCTACATGCGCCAGTCCAACCTTGTTGCGGGCGAATGGATCACCTCCGACAGCGGCAAGACCATCGACGTGACCAACCCCGCAACGGGCGAGGTCATCGGCACGGTCCCCGCCAGCGGCACCGCCGAGACGGAGCGTGCGATTGCCGCCGCCGCCGCCGCCTTCCCGGATTTCGCGGCCACGTCCCTGATGGACCGCTGCAACATGCTGTGGAAGTTGCACGATGCGCTGATGGACAACCAAAAGTCCCTTGCGGAACTGCTGACGGTCGAGATGGGCAAACCCCTAGCCGAGGCCATGGGCGAGATCGCCATCGGCGCGCAATACGTCCGCTGGTTCGCCGAGGAAGCCCGGCGCGCCAAAGGGGAAATCGTCCCCGCCGGTGTGAACGGGCGGCGCATCCTTGTCACCAAACACCCCGTGGGCGTGGTGGGCATGATCACGCCCTGGAACTTTCCCAGCAGCATGCTGGCCCGCAAGGTGGCCCCGGCGCTGGCCGTGGGCTGTACCATCGTGGCCAAACCCGCGACCGCGACACCCTATTCCGGTCTGGCTTGGGGGGCATTGGCCGAGGAGGTCGGCTATCCCGCCGGTGTGGTCAACATCCTGACCGGATCTGCCCGCGACATCGGCGGCGCGATCATGGCCGCGCCCGAGGTGCGCAAAGTGACCTTCACCGGGTCCACGGACGTGGGCAAAGAGCTGATCCGCCAATCGGCGGACACGGTCAAAAAGGTCAGCATGGAGCTGGGCGGCAACGCGCCCTTCATCGTGTTTGACGACGCCGATCTGGACCGCGCGGTGGAGGGGGCCATGGTCTCCAAGTTCCGCAATGCGGGCCAAACCTGTGTCTGTGCCAACCGCATCTATGTGCAGGCCGGCATCCACGACGCCTTTGTGGCCAAGCTGAAGGCCGCCACCGAGGCCATGAAAGTCGGCAACGGTCTGGAAGAGGGCGTGGAACAGGGCCCGATGATCGACATGGACGCGGTGGAAAAGGTCGAAGAATTCATCGCAGACGCCACCGCCAAGGGCGGCACCATCGTCACAGGTGGCGCGCGGCACGGCAAGGGCGGTACCTATTTCCAGCCCACGGTGATCACCGGGGCCACGCAAGATATGGCCTTTGCCACCGGTGAGATTTTTGGCCCCCTTGCGCCCGTGTTCAAGTTCGACAGCGAGGCGGAGGTGATCGCCATGGCGAACGCCACGGACTTTGGCCTGGCCTGCTATGCCTACACGTCCGACGTGGGGCGCAGCTATCGTCTGACGGACGGGTTGCAATACGGGATGGTGGGGATCAACTCGGGCCTGATCACGACCGTCGAGGCGCCTTTTGGCGGCGTTAAGGAATCCGGTCTGGGCAAGGAGGGCGGCAGCCAGGGCCTGGAGGATTATTTGGACACGAAATACACCTGTGTGGATGGCATCTGAGGGATTGCGCTGCGCGTCGCGCATCGCCGGGGTGGGGGCGCTGCCCCCCGTCGCCTTCGGCGCCTCCCCCCGGGGGTATTGGGGACCCAATGAAGGGGTTAGCCCAGGCGCTTGATCAGCTTGTGGTGCCTGGCGCAGGCGGCGACAACTTTGCCGAATGTGTCGAGGCCTTTGCCTTCTAGGACGGGGATCAGGCGTTCCAGTGCGAGGGCTGTGGCGCGGGCATCGCCCAGGGCCGTGTGGCGCTGGTCTTCGGGGATGGTGAGGTTGAGCCGCTGACACAGGGCGTCAAGCGTGTGGGTTTCCGTGTCGCCATAGACGACCGCCGACAGCAGCACCGTATCCAGCACCGGATGGTCGAATTGTGCGCCGATGTCGCCCTCGCGGCGGCGCAGGAAGGCCATGTCGAAGGGCGCGTTATGGGCCAGCAGGACGGAGCCTTGGGCGTAGCGGTGAAAGCGCGCGAGGGTGGCGGTGACGCTGGGGGCATCTATCACATCGGTGTCGCTGATGCCGTGGACGGCGGTGGAGGAGGCGGGGATCTTGCGGCCCGGGTTGACGAGGGTGTCGAACGCCTCCTCCCGCAGGTGGCCGCCGACGACGCGCAGGGCGCCCAGTTGGACGATCTCGTCCCCGCTGGCGGGGGACAGGCCCGTGGTTTCGGTGTCAAAGACGGTGAAACACAGGTCGCGCAGTTTGGTGGCGGCGAGGTCGGGGCTGGCGATGCGGTGCAGCAGGCTGAAATCGCGTAAGATTTCGGGGTGTTGTGCCTTGGGCAGGTCCACGAAGGTCGCAAGGCGGGCGGGGGTATCCAGCTCGATCGGTTCGACCTTGACCCTTGTGGTGGCGCCGTCCGGCAGGGTGAGTGTATCCGCCGCCAGCCCGTCCAGCGGGCGGCCAAGGCAGACGTGTTCGGGGCCAAGGGCATCGCGAAGGCCGGTGGTATACAGGGCAAGGCGGCCATCCTGGGACAGTACGGCGACCGGGTGGGGCAGGGTGGCCAGCAGCCGTTCCAACTGTGCGATGTCGCTAGACAGGCGGGCGGTTTCGCGTTGGATCGCTTCCGTCAAAGCGGCCTCGCTGTCGGACAGGCGGCCGGCCATGGCCTGGGCCGCGGGGGCCAGATCGCCGAGGTATTTGGCGGCCTCCGGGTCCAGGGTTGCCCCTGCGTCCGTGTGGGCCCGGGCGCGCAGGTGGGCGGCCAGGGCATCGACGGGTTTGGCCACGTGGTCGTCGAACAGGGTCCAGATCCATGTGGTCAGCCCGATGATGGCCACGCAGCCCACCAGTCCCGCGATGATGAACCCGGTGAGGGCGGCCGGGTCGTGCAGGCGGCCGTAGCCCAACCACAGCGCCACCATGAACAGGCCCGCGCCGCCAAACCCCATCAGCGCGAAGAACAAGAAGATGCGCACACGAAGGGAGAGGTGGGCCATGGATCAGTCCTGACAGGCCAGTGCGAGGGTCGGATCGTCGCCCGGCAGGGTGCGCCATGCGGTGTCGGGCGGCAGGCTCAGGTCGCCGGGCACTTGGGCGCGGGCGCCCTTGGCGCAATCGAACAGGGCGGGTATCGGTTGCGGCGGCGCGTGGCGGCCATAGACGAACAGGGGTACAAGGCGTACGTCCGGCGCGTCCTCGCGGGTTTGGATGTTGAAGCGGTCCACCACGATGAACCCGTCCACGAAGGGCCGCGCAAAGGTCCAGGGCCGGAACCATGCGGTGTTTTCGCGGGTGACGGCGACCTCGAACCCCTCGGGCAGGGTGGCGGATTGGCGGGCGAACCAGCTGTATTCGTTGTAGATCGTCATGGCGATCATGCAGGCGGCGACCATTGCGGGGGTGAACCAGCCCGGCAGGCCCGCGATCCAGCGTTTGGCGATGATGGCGAACAGTGCCCCCGCGCCCCCGGCTACGACTGTTGCGATAAGATCCCAGAACATGGCGTCCCCCTAGATGGCCAGGCCGCGTGCCGATTGCAGCGCGCCTTGCATTGTTTTGACCACAACGAAGGCGTCGCGCAAATGGGCGCGTTCCAGATCGGGCAGGTCTTTGGGTGGCAGAAAGTTGTCGGGGGCCGTGCCCGCCTTGATCTGGTTGACCTGGTGGATCAGGCGGGTGTCGGCGATCATGTCGTAGGCGGCCAGCAGGTCGCGGCCCCCCTCGCCCGAGATGACCTGCGCGCTGATGGCGGCCTCCAGCCGGGCGCGGGTGTTGGTGACGGCCAGCTGTCCGGTCAGGGCATAGACGCGGCCAAGGTCCACCACGGGCACCACGCCTGCGTGTTTCATGTCCAGCGTGTTGCGGTGTTCCCCGGACCGGATGGTGGCCAGCCCCCGGATCAGGCCGAGCGGCGGCGTGTGACCCACGGCATTCTTGATCATCTGCGTCACAAAGATCGAGTTCCGGGCCGCCAGCGCAAGGCTGTCGCCCACCATGGCATCAAACAGGGTGGGGTCCCCGCCGATCGGGCGCAGGTCGAACATGACCGAGGCCAACAGCTGCGCGTCGCCATCGGGGGTGTTGATCCAGCCCTCGAAATACTGGCGCCACGTGGACAGGGGCTGTCGCCAGCGGTCGGCCGTGGCCATCATGTCGCCCGGGCAATAGACATAGCCCGTTCGGTCCAGCCCGTCGCAGACGAAGGTGGCGAGGGCCTTGAAATAGGCGTCCATGTCCGGGGTGGCATCGTCGGACAGGATCAGCACGTTGTCCTGATCGCTGACGCCGGTCTGTTCTTGCCGCCCCTGAGACCCGCAGGCGGCCCAGACGTATGGCACGGGGGCCGGGCCCAGTTTCACCTCGGCCAGGGCCAACAGGCGGCGGGTGGTGGCGTCGGCCACGTCGGTGATCAGGCGCGTGGTGATCTGGTGGGGGTGGCCCGCCGTGACCAGTTGCACCAACAGGTCGGGGATGCGGGCAGTAGCGGTGGCAATCTCGGCCGCGCTGGCGGCGTCACGGATGTCTGCGATCAGCCCGCCTGACGACAGGGCCAGCCAGCGCACCAGATCGGTTTGCGTGACGATCCCCGTGGCCAGCCCGCCCGGTCCCGTGATGGGCAGGTGGCTGATGCCCCGTTCCACCATCAGGTGCAGCACGTCCGACACCAGCGCCGTTTCCGGGAGGGTGACGGGGTCGGCGGTCATGATCTGGGCCACGGGGGTGTCACCGGGCACGCCGCCCGCCAGCGCCTTGAAGGTCATGTCGCGCACGGTCAGGATGCCAAGGGGCGCGGCCCCATCCGCCACCAACAATGCACCCACGCGGGCCTTGGCCATCTGCCGGGCGGCGGTTTGTACCGTGTCGTCGGGCGCGCAGGCCATGGGGTTGGGCGTCATCACCGAGGCCACGGGCTGCGCGGCTACATCATCGCGGGGGCGCTCCGTGGCGCGGTCACGGGCATAGAAGCGGGCCACATCCACGTGATCGGCGCGTAGGGCGTCAAACGCGGGCGCGGGGATGCAGAACAGGGTGCAATCGCTGGCAGCCACGGCGCGGGTGACGGCCAGACCGTCGCGCAGCAAACCACGTTCACCAAACTGGTTGCCGTCCGACAGGTGGGACAGCAGATCGCCTGCGGGGTCGAACACATCGACCGCACCGCTTTGGATCAGGTAGAGGCCCTCCAGCGCCTCGCCCACGTCATAGACCGTGGACCCGGCGGCGAACTGCATCACCAGGGTCTGGTCTGCCACGTCCGCGCGCAGCTTGGCGGGCAGGCCCGCAAAGGGCTGCGTTGCGGCCAGCGCGCGTTGCGCAAGATGGGGGGCATGGGGCATGAATTTCGGGTCCGGGTTTAGGACAAAGGGGCCCCGCCGTGGCGGGACCCCCTTGTTTTTCAGGCAGATCGTTAGTGATCGGCGGCGGCTGCACCGGCCCCTTTGGGGACGCGCACGCTTTCGACCAGTTCCACGATCTCGCGCGGGGGCTGCGGTGACGCGGCTGATGCCGATGGCCACTGCAAAGTTCACCATCGCACCGACGGCCCCGAAGGATGTCGATTTGATCGACAGCAGCAGGGGATCCGCATCCGTGAAGGTGTTGGTACCGGGGATGAAGAACCAGCCCTTGTGCAGGAAGATGTAGACCAGGGTCACGATCAGACCTGCCAGCATACCCGCCACAGCGCCCGAGTTGTTGATGCGTTTGGAGAAGATCCCCATCATCAACGCCGGGAAGATGGACGCCGCCGCCAGACCGAAGGCCAGCGCCACGGTTTGTGCGGCAAAGCCCGGGGGATTCAGCCCCAAGATCACGGCCACGACGATGGCCACCGCCATGGAGATCCGCGCCGCCATCAGTTCCGATTTCTCGGACATGTTCGGCATCAGCTGACCCTTCAGCAAGTCATGGGACACCGCCGACGAGATCGCCAACAGCAGACCCGCCGCCGTGGACAGGGCCGCCGCAAGGCCACCTGCCGCCACCAGCGCAATCACCCAGCCCGGAAGCTGTGCAATCTCGGGGTTGGCCAGCACAAGGATGTCGCGGTTCACCACCAGTTCCGACCCGGACCAGCCGTTGGCTGTTGCGGTTGCGGCAAAGGTGTCGGACCCGTCATTGTACCACTGGATCAGGCCGTCGCCGTTCTTGTCCTCGAAGGACAGCAGGCCGGTTTTTTCCCATGTGGCCATCCAGTCAGGACGTTCTTCATAGGCGATGGGGGCAGAGGCCGTGCCCTCGGGGTAGACGGTTGTGATCAGGTTCAGGCGCGCCATGGCACCCACGGCGGGGGCCGTCAGGTACAGCAGGGCAATGAACACCAGCGTCCAGCCTGCGGACCACCGTGCGTCAGACACCGTGGGCACGGTGAAGAAGCGCATGATGACGTGGGGCAGACCGGCGGTGCCGATCATCAGGGACAGGGTGAACAGCACCATGTTCAGCGTATCGGCGTGGTGGCCGGTGTAGCTGTTGAAGCCCAGCTCTACGACCATGCTGTCGAGTTTCTGCAACAGCGGCTCGCCCGAGGCGGTATGCTCGCCCAACAGGCCCAAGGCCGGGATCGGGTTGCCCGTCAGCTGCAGGCTGATGAAGATCGCGGGGATCGTATAGGCGGTGATCAGCACGACGTACTGGGCCACCTGGGTGTAGGTCACGCCCTTCATCCCGCCGAATACGGCATAGGCAAACACCACGCAGGCCCCGATCAGCAGACCGGTTGTGGCGGACACCTCAAGGAAACGGCCAAAGGCAATGCCCACACCCTGCATCTGGCCGATGACATAGGTGATGGAGGCCACCAGCAGACAGATCACGGCGACCATGCGGGCCGTGGGGCTGTAGAACCGGTCCCCGATGAATTCGGATACGGTGAACTTGCCGAACTTGCGCAGGTAGGGGGCCAGCAACAGGGCCAGCAGGACGTAGCCGCCCGTCCAACCCATCAGGAAGGTCGAGTTGTCGTAACCCGTGAAGGCGATCAGACCGGCCATGGAGATGAACGAGGCCGCCGACATCCAGTCCGCGCCCGTGGCCATCCCGTTGGTGACGGGGTGCACACCGCGCCCGGCGGCATAGAATTCAGACGTCGAACCCGCGCGGGCCCAGACGGCGATCCCGATATACAGCAGGAACGAGGCCCCGATGAAGATCCAGTTGAGCGTAAATTGGTCCATCAGATCAGTCCTCCTCTACGCCGTGTTCAGCGTCGAGTTTGTTCATACGCCAAGCGTAGAAAAAGATGATGCCGAGGAACACGAGGATCGAGCCTTGCTGGGCGAACCAGAAGCCAAGATCGGACCCGCCGACAGAAATACCGGCCAGCATGGGCCGCAGTAGTATGCCAAAGCCGAACGACACAAGCGCCCACAATACGAGACACCAGGTCACGATGCGGATGTTGGCCGACCAGTAGGCGTTGTTATCGGATTTATCAGACATATCCGTAACTCCCTTAGGTTGAGGATGGTGCGCCCCTCCTCCGGGGCTGCACCGGGGTGAGTGGTCCCTAAGCGGGGACCGTTACCTTTGCGACGATGGCCGACAGGTCGTTCGCGATCTGATCGATCGCCCCCATCGCCGGAACGCTCGTCAAGGTGCCTTGCGCCTCGTAAAAGGCGATCAGGGGCGCGGTGGAGGCGTGGTAGGCCTCCAGCCGGGACCGGACGGTCTGGGCGTTGTCGTCCGCGCGCCGTTTCATCTGCGTGGACCCGCAGGCATCGCAGGTGTCCGCCGTGGCAGTGGGCTTGAAGGTGTCGTGATACCCCTCGCCGCAATCGCCGCAGGTAAAGCGGCCCGCCACGCGGTCCACCATCGCTTCGTCGTCCACCACCAGCGAGATGGCGGCGTCGATGCGCAGGCCCTTCGCGCCCAGTAGCCCGTCCAGCGCCTGGGCCTGGGCCGTGGTGCGGGGAAAGCCGTCCAGGATCACACCGGCGGCGCAATCGGGCTGGCCCAGACGGTCGGACAGGATGGCGATGACGATGTCATCGCTGACCAGATCGCCCGCTTCCATCACGGCCTTTGCGGCCTTGCCCGCGTCTGTGCCTGCGGCCACCGCCTCGCGCAGCAGGTCGCCCGTGGACAGTTGCACAAGGCCAAAGCGGTCCATCAGCAGGCGCGCCTGGGTGCCCTTGCCAGCACCCGGAGGCCCCAGCAGGATCAGTGTGACGGGGCGGGTCAGGGTTTCGGTTACCATTGGTTCGCCCTCACTTACCGGCGCGGTTGGCGATCAGATCGTCAACAACGGATGGATCGGCCAAGGTCGAGGTGTCGCCGAGGCTGCCAAAATCGTTCTCGGCAATCTTGCGCAGGATGCGGCGCATGATCTTGCCGGACCGGGTTTTCGGCAGGCCGGGGGCCCATTGAATGACGTCCGGTTTGGCGATGGGGCCGATTTCCTTACGGACCCATGTTTGCAGTTCCTTCAGCAGATCGTCGGACGGGTCCTGCCCGTTCATCAGGGTGACATAGCAGTAGATGCCTTGCCCCTTCAGGTCGTGCGGATAGCCAACGACGGCGGCCTCGGCCACGGCCTCGTGGGCGACAAGGGCCGACTCGACCTCGGCCGTGCCCATGCGGTGGCCGGACACGTTGATCACGTCATCCACGCGCCCCGTGATCCAATAGTTGCCCTCGGCGTCGCGGCGGCAGCCGTCGCCGGTGAAGTAGTAGCCCTTGTAATCGTCAAAATAGGCCGACACGTAGCGGTCCGGGTCGCCCCAAAGGGTGCGCATGATCCCGGGCCAGGCGTCGCGCATGCACAGAACGCCTTCGGTCTCTGTCTCGGTCTTTTCCTCGCCCGTGGTGGGGTCCAGGATCACCGGTTGCACGCCAAAGAAGGGCTTGGTGGCGGATCCGGGGTGCAGGGTGGTCGCACCGGGCAGGGGGGTGATCAGGTGGCCGCCGGTTTCCGTCTGCCAGAAGGTGTCGACGATGGGGCATTGGCCCTTGCCCACGACTTCGTTGTACCAATTCCACGCCTCGGGGTTGATGGGCTCGCCCACGGACCCCAGCACCTTGAGGTCGGACAGGTCGTATTTGGTGACGAATTCATCGTCCTGCCCCATCAGCAAGCGGATGGCGGTGGGGGCGGTGTAGAACTGGTTGACCTTGTGCTTTTCACACACGGCCCAGAACCGGCCCGCATCGGGGTAGGTGGGGACCCCTTCGAACATGATGGTGGTGGCACCATTGGCCAGGGGCCCATAGACGATATAGCTGTGCCCCGTGACCCAGCCCACGTCGGCGGTGCACCAGAACACATCCCCGTCTTGGTAGTCGAAGGTGTATTGGTGGGTAATCCCCGCATACAGCAGATAGCCCGCCGTGGTGTGTACCACGCCCTTGGGTTTCCCGGTCGAGCCGGAGGTGTACAGGATGAACAGCGGGTCTTCCGCGCCCACTTCTGCGGGCTCACAGACGGGCGAGGCATCGGCGGCCAGATCGTGATACCACAGATCGCGGTCCTCGACCCAGGCGACCTGCTGGCCCGTGCGTTTGACGACGACGACCTGCACATGGTCATCGCAGTGCAGCATGGCCTTGTTGACGTTGTCCTTGAGTTCGGTGTTGCGGCCCCCACGTGGGGCACCATCGGCGGTCACGACAACCTTGGCACCGCTGTCATTGACCCGGGAGGCCAGCGCATCGGGTGAGAAGCCCGCAAAGACGACCGAGTGCACCGCACCCAGACGCGCACAGGCCAGCATGGCGTAGGCGGCCTCGGGGATCATGGGCAGGTACAGGACGACGCGGTCGCCTTTTTTCACGCCCAGGCCTTTCAGGACGTTGGCGAATTTCCCGACCTCATCGGCCAGCTGACGGTAGGTGATGTGCTGGGCCGCTTCTTCGGTGCTGTCCGGCTCGAAGATGATCGCGGTCTGGTCGGCGCGGGTGGCCAAGTGGCGGTCGATACAGTTGGCGGCCACGTTCAGGGTGCCGTCCTCGAACCATTTCACATGGACGTCGCCGGGGGCGAAGGAGGTGTCTTTGACCTTGGTAAAGGGTTTGATCCAGTCCAGCCGCGCGCGGCCCTGTTCACCCCAAAACCCCTCGGGGTCGGTGACGGAGCGGTCGTACATCGCGTCATAGGTGGCGGTGTCGATATGGGCACCGGGCAGCAGGGGTGGATTGGTTTGAGTGTCTTTCGGCATGGGTCCCTCTTCCCTTTGAAAGGCAAGCCGGTGGCGGTGCGGGACACGCAGGTGTCCAGCCCAGGCGACACCGTGTTGCCCGAGAGCGCGATTGCGCAAATTTTTTCGGATAATCCGCCCCAGTCTCCTACGAGGGCGATCCCTGCCTTACTTTACACCCTGTCAGAGTGGACTGAACAATGTGGCGAAATGAAACCAGTATTTTGTAAAATAATTCGTCAGGTTTGGGTTAATTCTGTAAACAGACTTGACTGTATGCGAAAATATACAATGAAAACAGGGCGCTCACGATTTTGTGAGCGCCCTGTTGGAGGTGTAAAGTGGGTCTGACAGTGCTCCGTAGAACTGGGTAGCGCGTCGGTTGCGCCAGCATGTCGCAGCGGGTGCTGCGACTCACAGACCCAGTTTGTCGCGCGCCTCGGGGTCGATCTTGGTCTTCCACAGGGGCACGCCCGCCCGGAACGCCGCGCGCCCGATCATATGGGCGCCCACGGGGGCGGTGATCAGCAGAAACACAACGATGGCACCGGCCTTGGCCACGGTTGCGATATCGCCGAACTCGATGGCGACCACAGCCATGATCAGACCGGAGGCAAGCGTGCCCGCCTTGGTCGAGGCGTGCATACGGATCAACACGTCCGGCAGGCGTACGATGCCAAGGGCCGCGACGAAGGCGAAAAAGCCCGCAAGGATGATCACGGCGGCAAGGATGTAGTCGACGATCATGGCTTGTCCTCCTGCGCGGCGGCGACTTTGAGTTGTTCGGCCAGCCGTGTCGTGCCCGCCCGCACCACGCGGCGTTCGATGAACCGGGCCAAGGCCACGGTGGCCAGAAAGCCGATCAGGGCCAGCACGATCGCCACGTCCAGGAAGGCTGTGACCCCGCTGTCCAGGGCATACAGGCCGCAGAAGGTGACGATCAGCACTGTCATCAGGTCCAGCGCCACGACCCGGTCGGCCAAGGTCGGTCCCTTGATCAGGCGGATGAACGCAAGGGCCACGGCCAGCATCACCAGCACGAAAGAGATATGGATTGCAGTTTCGATAATCATTCTTCAAAGGCCTCCCGCACCCATTTTTCCATGCCGTTCTCGATGTCCGCGCGGATCTTGTCCGCGTCGTCCGAGAACATGGCGTGTACGTAGAGCGTGTTGCAATCGTCCGTGACGTCCAGCGACAGCGTGCCGGGCGTCAGGGAGATCAGGTTGGTGACCAGCAGCACCTCTGCCTCTCCCTTGGCCTGCAGGGGCACCGCGATGATCCCGGGGCGGGACCGGTGCGTGGGTGTCAGCACGTCGATCACCACCGCAATGGAGCTTGCGACAAGTTCGTAATGGAACAGGACGATCAGCTTGGTCCATTTGCGCACCCGTTTGAAATAGCCCGACCCCTGCGCCTCGAACAGCGGGGAGGCGACCCAGAGCGCGGCAAAGCCCAAGGCGTGCCCGATGGCCAGATTGGTCAGGGTAAAGCTGCCCGTCAGGGCCGACCAACTGACCGCGAGGATGATGTTCACAAGAAACAGGTTCATGGGCGGCGATCTCCCAGCACGGCTTCGATATAGGGTTCGGGGTTCAGCAGTTGATCGGCGGCGGTTTCCGCCAGCACCACGAAGGGCTGTGGGAAGACGCCGATGATGACGGTCAGGGTTGCGAGGAACGCGATGGGCAACAGCAGGGCCCAGCGATCCGTCAAGGGCAGGTCCGACAGGCGCGGCTCTACCCCGTGCGGATGGGGTTTCCAGAACGCCCGGCCCCAGATCTTGGTCATGGAATAGATCGTCAGCAGGCCGACGATCAGGGCGGCGGCGGCGATCCACCACATCTCGACCTCCAGCGCGGCATAGACCAGCACGTATTTCGCCCAGAACCCGGACAGGGGCGGGAAGCCCGCCAGCGAGAACGCGGGGATCAGGAACAAGAAGCCAAGGAAGGGCGCGTATTTGTACAGGCCCCCGATCTTGTCCAGCTCTGTGTCGCCCGCGATCCGCTTGGCCACGCCGGCCACGAGGAACAGGTTGGCCTTCACCACGATGTGGTGGACCAGATAGAACACCGCACCGACGATGGCCAAGGGGGTATAGAGCGCAAGGCCAAGGATCATGTAGCCGATCTGGCTGACGATGTGGAACGACAGGATCTTGCGGAAATCGGTTTGCGCCGCAGCCCCCAAAACCCCGGTGACCATGGTCGCCACGGCTATCCACAGCAGCAGGGTATGGGTAAAGGCAAGGTCCGTCACAAAGACCAGCGTGAACATCCGCAACAGGGCATAGACCCCCACCTTGGTCAGCAGCCCCGCAAAGACCGCCGAGACCGCGAAGGACGGCGTGTGGTAGGACGCGGGCAGCCAGAAAAACAGCGGGAACACCGCCGCCTTGACCCCGAAGCCCACGATGAACATCGTGGCGATCACGGTCACAAGGCCCTGATTTTCCACCTGCGGGATCAGGACCGCCAGCTCCGCCATGTTCAGCGTTCCGGTCAGCCCGTACAGGAACCCGATGCCCGACAGGAAAAGGATCGTCGAGATCAGGTTCAGCGTGACGTATTTGATGCCTGCATCCATCTGTTCCTTGCGGTTGCCAAGGACCAGCAGGCCGAAGGACGAGATCAGCATGACCTCGAACCAGACATACAGGTTGAACAGGTCGCCGGTCAGAAACGCGCCGACAACGCCCGCGATCAGGACTTGGAACAGGGCGTGATAGCCCAGCTCTTCCATGTCGGGGGTGATGTCGGACAGGGCATAGATCGACACGGCCAGGGCGGTGATGGCGGTGATGACAACCATGACCGCCGACAGGGTGTCGGCCACCAGCGTGATGCCAAAGGGTGCAGCCCAGCCGCCCGATTGCATGGCGACGACGCCTTGGTCCATGACGGCGACCATCAGAACGCCCGACGCGATCAACAGGGCAAAGGATCCGATCACACTGATCCACTTGCCCTCGGGCGTGTTGCGGAACAGGTAGGCGATGACCCCGGTGATGAAGGGGATGATCAGGGGGGTGGCAAGCATCCAGCTCATTTGCTCGGCTCCCTTGCGTCTAGGCTTACGTCTGGGCTTGCGTCTGGGCCCGCAACGGGCCCAGCTTTCGGGCCTACACCGGGGCGCGGTTCTGCGATGCGCATCTGATCTGTGTCCAGCGTGCCAAGGCTGCCGTAGCTGCGGAACACCAGCGACAGGGCAAAGGCGAACAGGCCAAAGCCGATCACGATGGCCGTCAGCACCAGCGCCTGGGGCAGGGCGTTGGCGACCAGACCGATGGGGGCATCGGCGCCTTCGGGGATCAGGGGCGGCGCTTGGGGGTCAGGCCCCCGGCGGCAAAGATCACAAGGTTCGCGGCGTTGGACAACAGCACCAGCCCAAAGATGAACCGCAGCACGTTGCGCGCCAGCATCAGATAGACAGAGGCCGCGACCAGAAAGCCCACCATGATTGCGATAAGGGTTTCCATTTACGCCTCCTCTTCCAGGGCGAAGACAAGGGTCAGGATCGACCCCAGCACCACCATGTAGACGCCGATGTCAAAGATCAGGACCGAGGACAGGGGCAGGCCCTTTTCCGTCTCGGTCGCGCCGATGAACAGCCATTGACCCACAAAGAAACCATCCCCAAAGGCCACGGGCATCACACCCGCGAACAGGGCAATGCCAAGGCCAAGTGCGGCAATGGTCTGGGGTTGCAGGCGCAGGGCAATCGCCGCCGAGGCCTGGCCATGGGCCATGGCGTACAGCACGAACCCCGTGGCCCCGATCAGCCCGCCGATGAACCCGCCGCCGGGTTCATTGTGACCCCGCAACAGCATGTAGATCGAGAACACCAGCAACAGGGCCACTAGCAGGCGGGTGGCGGCGCGGACGATGAGGGAGTTCATTGGTCATCCTCTTTGCGTTTGTAGTTGGCCCCGCGCAGCAGCGCATAGGACGACAGGGCGGCGATCAGGACCACGGCAATTTCGCCGAAGGTGTCCAGCGCGCGGAAGTCCACGAGGATCACGTTGACGATGTTGCGCCCGTAGGCCTCGGGCCATGAGGTCAGCTCGAAGTAGTCGGTCAGGCGACGGTCCACCGGCATCTCCATCACGCCCAGCAGGACGATGGCCGTGGTGGTGCCCACGACGATGGCCACAAAGGCGTCGGCCCAGCGGACGGTGCGCACGTTTTCGGTGCTCATGTAGGGCAGGCGCAGCATGGCCAGCGCCACCAGCACGACGACCAGCGTTTCCACCAGCAACTGGGTGATCGCCACGTCCGGCGCGCCGAAGATGATGAAGATCAGGGCCACGGCGATCCCCACCACCCCAAGGGCCGCAACAGCCGTCATGCGGGAGTTGGTCACGGTGGTCGCCGCCGCCCCCACGACGATCAGGATCAGGACGGTCCAGTGCTTGAATTCCAGATCGTGCATGGGCAGGGGCACCTGCCACGCGCCGGTGGCATAAAGCGCATAGCTGACCGTGGCCGCCAAAAACGCGAAGACCACAAAAATGTACCGCCGCAGCACCCCGTGTTGCAAGATGCCGGTCTGCCACTTGGCCAAGGCCGCCACCAGATCCAGGGTCCGGTCCCAGCCGTTGTCGAAATGGATCGGGTTCCGCACCTCGATCGCCGCCAGCAGCGCGCGCAGCTTGCGGTGGCCCAGGTACAGGACGATGCCCACGGCAAAGGTCACCAGCGACAGGATCAGCGCCGTGTTGACGCCGCCCCACAGGTACAGGTCCACCTTCACCGGCGCGCCGAACACGGCGGTGGTAGAGGCGCCGACCAAGGGCTCGATCAGGTCGGGCAGCAGGCCGAAGGCAAGGCCCAGACCCGCCAGCAGGACGGGGCCGACCAACATGGCCAACGGCCCCTCGCGCGGGGCCTTGGGCGTGTCGCCCAGTGCGCCAAAGAAGGGGCGCAGGGCCACGATCCCGCCCACGGCGAACATAAGGGCCGAGGCGGCAAAGGCCGTGCCCGTGACCCAGACCATGGCTTGGGGCAACTCAAGGGAGGCTTTGTACAGGAACTCCTTGCCGATGAACCCCACCAGCGGCGGGATGCCCGCCATGGACAGGGCCGCCAGAACCGCCGCCAGCGCGGTGATCGGCATGGCGCGGGACAGGCCCGACAGCACCTCCGCCTCGCGGGTGCCGGTGCGCAGGTCCACGATCCCGATCATCAGGAACAAGGCGGCCTTGTACAGCGAATGTACGATCAGGAACAGCATCGCCCCCTTGATTGCCGCATCCGTGCCCGCCCCGATGAACAGGGTCAGGGTGCCAAGCGCCATCAGGGTCGTGTAGGCCAGCACCTGCTTGATATCCGTCTGACGCATGGCAAGGATCGACGCGAAAACTGCCGTGAAGCCCCCCGCGATGGTCAGCGCCCAGAACCACAGGTCCGTGCCCCCCAGTGTCGGGTTCATCCGCGCCATCAGGTAGACGCCCGCCTTCACCATGGTGGCAGAGTGCAGGTAGGCCGACACCGGTGTCGGCGCGGCCATGGCACCGGGCAGCCAGAAATGGAACGGAAACTGTGCGGATTTGGTAAAGGCCCCGGCCAGAAACAGGATCGAAATGCCCACGATCCACGGGTGGTCGCGCATCTCGATCTGGCGGATTTCCGACAGCTCGAACGATCCGGCGGCCACGCCCAGCAGGATGATCCCTGCCAGAAACGCCAACCCGCCCGTGCCCGTGACCAGCAGCGCCTGCAGGGCGTTGCGGCGGGACTTGGCCTCGTCCGCGTTGAACCCGATCAACAGGTAGCTGGAGATCGTCGTGACCTCCCAGAACACGAACAGGCCCAGCAGGTTGTCCGACAGAACCAGCCCCAGCATCCCCGTCATGAACGCCATCAGGTACAGGACAAACCGGGGGTAGTGCAGGTGGCGGCCAAGGTATTCAGCGGAATAAAGCGTGACCAAAGTGCCGATGCCCGTGATCAGCAGGGCAAAGGTCAGGGACAGGCCGTCAACCCAGAACGACAGGGCCACGTCCAGCGATGGCACCCACATCATGGACCAGCGCAGCGTCTCGCCCGCGCCTATGGCTGGTAAAAACGTACAAAACCATGCAAAAAGCGTTGCAGGGATGGCGATTGACACCCATCCCGCTGGCCCTCCGAAGGTGCGATCCACCTGCGGTCCCGTGTCTGCCATGACTGTCCCTCGCCGTTGTCTTTCGCGTCTGTGACGATTTAGCATTGAATTTTGATTGTTCAACACTTTCAAAGCGTGACTTTTGATAGTGACACCCTATTTTTGGAGTTGACCTTGGATCGGAGGCCGTCATGCCCACCTTGCAACAGTTTCGCTACCTCGTGGCGGTCGCCGAGACGCTGAATTTTCGGCGTGCGGCAGAGCGCACTCATGTGACCCAACCGACCCTGTCGGCACAGCTGCGGGAGTTGGAGGGCAAACTGGGCGCGCACCTTGTGGAACGCTCCCGCTCCCGCGTGATCCTGACGCCCCTGGGGGCCGAAATCGCGCGCCGGGCCAAGGGCGTGCTGCGCGACGTCGAAGAGATCACGGCCCTGGCCCGCCAAGGCGAGAACCCCCTTGCGGGCACCGTGCGCGTCGGCTTGGTGCAATCGCTTGGCAGCTATTTCCTGCCCCTTGTGATCCCGGCCCTGCACGCGGCCTTCCCTGATCTGAAGTTCTACGTCCGCGAAGGCACCGCCGAGGATCTGCAGTCGCGCCTGAAGGAAGGGACGCTGGACATCCTGTTCTTTCCCATGCCGCTGGACGGCCCGGACCTGCGGTCCGAACCCCTGTTCGAGGAACCGCTCTTGTGCGTGGTGGCCGCCGATCATCGGCTGGCCGGGCAAGACGTGATCCAACGCGCGGATCTGGCCGGAGAGACGGTGATGACCCTTGAACCCGGCCACCGCCTGCACGGTCAAGTGGCCGATATCGCGGCGACGGCGGGGGCAGAGGTGTCGTTGGATTACGCGGGCACCTCCCTCGATACCCTGCGCCAGATGGTGGCCACGGGGCTGGGCATTTCCCTGCTGCCCGCCCTCTATGTCCGATCCGAGGTGGAGCGGGAGGCGATCGTAGTCGCCCGGCCCCTTGCGGGTCTCGCCCCCTCGCGCACCATCGGCATGGTCTGGCGCACAACGGCGGCGCGGGACGAGGCGTTCCAGACCTTGGCCCGGGCGATCCGGGCGGCCCTGCATGACGTAGCGCCCGAGGTGCGGATTTTATCCGACGCGGGTTGAGCACGCGCGCGGTTCAGGCCAACACTGGGCCATGACTGATTTCGCAACCAGTGCTGACGGCACCCGCATCGCCTTTGACGTGTCCGGCCCCGACGAGGGCCGACCGATCCTGTTGATTCACGGCTGGGCGCAGGCGCGCCTGTGCTGGCAGTATCAAGCGCCGCTGGCCGCGCGCCACCGCTTGATCACCATGGACCTGCGCGGCCACGGCGACAGCGACGGGACCGAAGACTACGTCAGCGCACAGGTCTGGGCCGACGACGTGGCAGCGGTGCTGCGGGCCACGGGGTCGCGGGATGCGGTGCTGGTGGGCTGGTCCTACGGTGCCCGGGTCATCGCGTCGTATCTGGCCTGCGGCGGGCACGCGGCGGCGGTGGCGCTGGCCGGGGGCACGCTGGTCATCGGGCAGGGGAGAGAGCCGTGGATGGCCGCCCCCGACAGCCCCGGCTTGAACCGCGCGCTGTATTCCGATGACGACGCGGTGCGGGCCGAGGCGACCGAGGGCTTTGTCCGCGCCTGCACCCACCACCCGCTGGACGCGGGCTTTGCCGAACGGTTGGTCGCGGCGAACCACCGGGTGCCTGCCCATGTGCGGCGCGCCCTGTTTAAGGGGGACATGGATGCGCGCCCGGTGTGGCAGGCGTTTCAGGGGCCCGCCTTGGTCGTGCACGGGGCCCAGGACACCGTGGTGCCCCCCGCCGTGGGGCAGGTGGCGGCAGGGCTGTTTCCCCGTGGGGACCTCGCCCTCTACGATCAAGTCGCCCACGCCCCCTTTGCCGAGGTGCCGGCGCGGTTCAATGCCGACCTGGATGCCCTGATCGCGCGGATCTAATCCGCCGACCGCAGCACCCGGGCAGGGCGCGCGGCCAAGGGGCGCAGGGCAAAGGCCAGACCGGCCAGCAGGGTGGCCAGGGCACCGCCCAGAATGATCGCCGTGGCCGAGACAGGCTCGAACCTGTAGGTCCCCTCCATGACAAAGGTCATCACGCCCCATCCCGCCAGACTGCCCGCAAAGATCGCCACCAACCCGGCGGCCCCCCCAAGGATGGCAGAGCGCAGTGCAAAGGACGTCAGGATCGTGCGCCGGGTTGCGCCCAGGGTTTTCAGGACGGCCGCCTCGAACACCCGGCCCCGTTCGCCCGCAGCGGCCGCCCCGATCAGCACGATGAACCCGGTCAGCAAGGTGGCCCCCGCGCCATAGCTGGTGGCGGCGGCCAGACCCGACAGCGCCTCTGACACCATGGCGATGCCGTCGCGCACGCGGATGGCGGTGACGTTGGGGGCGGCCACGGCCACATCGCGCAGGATTGCGGCCTCTGCCGCCTCTTCGGCGTAGATGGTGGCGATATGGGTGTGGGGGGCGCCCGCCAGCGCATTGGGCGACATGGTCAGGATGAACCCGATGCCAGCGGTGGAAAAGTCCACCTCCTGGAAACTGGTGATGGTGCCCTCGACATCGCGCCCAAGGATGTTGATGGTCAGGGTGTCCCCAAGGGACAGGCCCATCTCCAGCGCCTCTTCGGTGGCAAAGCTGATCTCATTGGGGCCGGTGTGATCGGGGTCCCACCATGTGCCTTCGGTCAGTGTGGCCCCCTCGGGCGGGGTGGCGGCGTAGGTCACGCCCCGGTCCCCGCGCAGGACCCAGTGATCGCCCGCCACCTCGCGCGCGGGGTCGCCGTTGATCCGCGTGATCACCCCGCGCAACATGGGCGCGCTTTGCACACGGGACACGGCGGGGTCGTTCTGCACCCGGTCCAGAAAGGCCGGCAGTTGGGCGTTCTGGATGTCCACGAAGAAATAGCTGGGCGCCTCTTGCGGCAGGTCCTGTTCGATGGCGGCGCGCAGGTTGCTGTCGATCTGACCCACGGCGGCCAGCACGGTCAGCCCAAGGCCCAAGGACAGCACCACGGATGTGGCGTCCCCACGGGGACCGCCCACTGCCCCCAAGGCCATGCGCAGGGCGACGCGGCCCCGCATGATGCGCGCCCGGGCAAGGCGGCGGGCCAGCGTGCGCACGGCCCAAGCGGCCATGGACAGCAGCGCAAGGGCAGCGATGATGCCGCCCGCTGCCCACAGGGCCAGCGTGGGGATGCCCGACAGCCATGCCGCACTTGCGATCAGGGCCACGGACAGGCCCGCAATCAGCGCCATGGCCCAGACGGGCGGGCGGCCCCGCTGCGGGCCACTGCCGTCCCGGTAGAGCGCGGCGGCCCGCACCTCTGCCGTGCGGGCAAGGGGCCACAGGGTAAAGATCAGGGCCGTGAGCGCGCCGTAGAGAGCGGCCTCCAGCAAGGGGGACCCGTGCACGGACACGGCAAGGGGCACGGGCAATTGTCCCTCGATCAGGGGGGCAAGGGCGAAGGGCACCAGCGCGCCCAGGATCAGGCCCAGGGTGATCCCCACGGCCGCCAGCACCCCGATCTGGATCAGGTAGGCGGCAAAGATCACGCGTGCCTCGGCCCCCAAGGTCTTGAGCGTGGCAATCACCGGCAGCTTGCGTTCCAGATAGGCGCGCACGGCGGCGGACACGCCGACGCCCCCCACGGCCAAGCCCGCCAGCCCGACCAGCACCAGAAAGGACCCGATCCGGTCTACAAAGCGCTGGATGCCCGGTGCGGCCCGGCGGCTGTCCCGCCAGCGCATGCCGGTGTCGCGAAAGGCGGCCTCCGCCTCTGCGCGCAGGACACCAAGATCTGTCCCCATGGGGACGGTCATGCGATATTCGCTGTCAAACAGGGTGCCCTCGGTCAACAGGCCCGATCCCTCTAACGACGTCAGCGCCACAATGGACCGGGGTCCAAGCCCAAAGCCAGAGGAGGCCGCATCCGGTTCGCGTACAATGGCGGCGGTCAGGGTCAGGTCGGCGGTGCCAAGACGCACCGCGTCGCCAATCTGCAGCCCCATACGCGCGATCAGGACCGGGTCCATGACGATGCCGCCATTGGCGAGGGCCTGCGCCACGGGCAAAGGCGGGTCCAGTTCTAGCGTGCCGGTCAGGGGGTAGAGGTCATCGACCCCGCGCACTTGTGTCAGGCCCCGATCCTCGCCGCGCACCACCATGGACCGGAAGTCCACGGTTTCGGAAACGCGGGTGGCGATTTGGTCCATGAACGCGCGTTCGGCCGCGTCTGCAAAGCGGTACGTGAAGGACATCTGCGCGTCCCCGCCCAGGATCACCGCCCCCTCGCGCGACAGCCCGTCCTGGATCGACACGCGCACGGACCCCACAGCGGCGATGGCCGCGACGCCCAAGGCCAGACAGGCCAGAAAGATGCGAAAGCCCGCAAGGCCGCCGCGCAACTCACGCCGCGCGATGCGCCCCGAATTGGTCAGTGCATTGGTCAGTGCGCTGATCATTCCGCAGCCTCCGCCACCGTGCCGCTGTCCAGCCGCCCGTCGCGCAGGCGCACGGTGCGGTCACAGCGCGCGGCCAGCTCCGGCGCGTGGGTCACAAGGACCAGCGTGGCCCCGTGGCGGTCGCGCAATCCAAACAGCAGGTCCATGATCGCCTGGCCCGAGGCACCGTCGAGGTTGCCCGTGGGTTCATCGGCCAACAGGATATCGGGGCGCGGGGCGGCGGCGCGGGCCAGGGCCACGCGTTGCTGTTCGCCCCCGGACATTTGGGCGGGGTAGTGGTGGATACGGTGGGACAGGCCCACGGCCTGCAACTCCGCCTCGGCGCGGTCAAAGGCGTCCTTGTGCCCGGCCAGTTCCAGCGGGGTCGCCACGTTTTCCAGCGCGGTCATGGTCGGAATAAGGTGGAAGGATTGGAACACCACCCCCATATGTGCCCTGCGAAAGCGCGCAAGCTGGTCCTCGTTCATGGCGGTCAGGTCTTGGCCCAAGGCCAGCACCTGTCCCCCGGTGGCCCGTTCCAGCCCGCCCATCAGCATCAGGAGAGATGACTTGCCAGACCCAGACGGACCCACCAGCCCCACCGTTTCCCGTGCGCCCACGTCCAGCGTGATGCCGTGCAAGATGTCCACGGGGCCAGCGTTGCCCATCAACGACAGCTTGGTGTCCGACAGGGACAGGACGGGATCGGGCATGGCTAAACTCCTTGGTTCACTTGTTTCGTCATATGGGGCGGTTGTGGTGGCTGCCAAGGGGGCCTTGGTCGCGATGATCGGCATGGCCGCGGCGGATACCGTGACCGTGGCGGCCTTGGGCGACAGTCTGACCCAGGGGTACGGACTTGTGCAGGAACAGGGCTTCGTCCCGCAGCTGGAAAGCTGGCTGGAGGGGCAGGGATTGGACGTGGACGTATTGAACGCGGGCGTGTCCGGGGACACCACCGCCGGGGGACTGGCGCGCGTGGCGTGGACCCTGACGCCCGAGGTAGATGCCCTGATCGTGGCCCTTGGGGGCAATGACCTGTTGCGCGGCATAGACCCGGCGGTCAGCCGCGCGAACCTTGACGGGATTTTGGCCGAGGCGACGGGGCGCGGGTTGCCGGTGCTGTTGGTGGGTCTGCCCGCGCCGGGGAACTACGGCCCGGAGTATCAAGCCGCCTTTGACGCCATGTACCCGGAGTTAGCCGCCGCTTACGGAACCTTGATCGAGCCGAATTTTCTGGCCCCCATCTCCCAATCCGACACCGTCACAGCGCTGATGCAGGGCGACGGCATCCACCCCAACGCGGACGGTGTGAGCGCCGTGGTGGAGCACCTGGGCCCAAAGGTAGCGGAGTTGGTCAGCCTGGTAGAATAACTTGGGTTTTCGCATCCCGCAGGGCGGGTAAGTCGGGGCTTACGTCTGTGTAAAAGGCGTCAAGCTCCGTCAGAGGGCACAGGCGCACGGGGGCCGTGCGGGTCCATTTGACGTGATCGGCCACCAGCACCCGGCGGCGGGCATGGGCCAGCGCGCCGCGGTTCACGTGCACCTCTTGCCGGTCGAAATCCAGCAGATCCCCCGTACCCGACAGACCCGAGGTGCCAAGGATGCACAGGTCCAGATTGAACCGGCCCACGGCCTCTGCCGCTTCCCAGCCTACAAGGCCCCCGTCCGCTGGGCGCAGGGTGCCGCCGGTCACAAACACCTCGGCGTCGGGGTGGGCGGTCAGGATGGTGGCCACGTTCAGGTTGTTGGTCACGACGAACAGGCCCGTACGCTTGGTCAGGTGGCGGGCGACGGCCTCGGTCGTGGTGCCGATGCCAAGGAACAGCGAGGTGCCGTTGGGGATGTCCGCCACGCAGGCGCCTGCAATCGCCTCTTTTGCGGGGGCGCTGGCGGTCTGGCGGTCGCGGTAGGCCAGATTGCGCACGCCCGAGGCCAGCACCGCCCCGCCGTGCACCCGCTCCAACAGTCCCCGGTCGCACAGGTCGGCAAGGTCCCGGCGGATGGTCTGCACGGTCACGCCCAGCCGGTGGGCGAGGTCCTCGACTCCCACGCGGCCTGTGTCTCGCGCCAATGTGATGATCTGATCTTGCCGTTCGCTCACAATTCGCGCCCTCATGATTGACAAAGCGAACCTAAAACGCACAAAAGCGAACCGCAAGGGAAAGGATGTGGATATGAGTCGGACCTACGATCTGTTTGTCATTGGTGGCGGCATCAACGGCTGTGGCATCGCACGGGATGCGGCGGGGCGCGGCCTGTCGGTCGGTCTGGCCGAGATGCACGATCTGGGCCATGGCACCTCCTCTGCCTCGACCAAGCTGTTCCACGGGGGGCTGCGCTATCTGGAGTTCTTCGAGTTCCGGCTGGTGCGCGAGGCCCTGCTCGAGCGCGAGACCCTGCTGCGGGCCATGCCCCATATCAGTTGGCCCATGCGGTTCGTGCTGCCCCTGTCCCCGGACATGCGGTTTGACAGCGAAACGCCCACGTCGCGCCTGTTGTCCCGCGTCATGCCGTGGATGCGCGGGCGGCGGCCCGACTGGTTGATCCGGCTGGGCCTGTTTCTGTACGACAATATGGGGGGCGCAAAATCCTGCCCGGAACGCGGACGCTGGACCTGACAGGCCCCGAGGGCGCGCCTTTGCAGGACCGTTTTGCCAAGGCTTATGAATATAGCGACTGTTGGGTCGAGGATTCCCGGCTGGTCGTCCTGAACGCCCGGGATGCCCAGGCGCGCGGGGCCGACATCATGGTCCGCACCAAGGTCGTTTCTGCCACCCGCACCGATGATCTGTGGCAGGTCGTGACCGAAGGCCCCGAGGGCCGCGCGACCCACCATGCCCGGGCGCTGGTCAACGCCGGTGGTCCATGGGTCGAGGATGTGATCCGGGGCGTCACCCGCCAGAACACGACCGAGGGCGTGCGGCTTGTGCGCGGGTCCCACATCGTGACCAAGCGTCTGTTTGATCACGACAAGGCGTATTTCTTTCAAGGCACAGACGGGCGCATCATCTTTGCGATTCCTTACGAACAGGACTTTACCCTGATCGGCACCACGGATGCGGATCACGACGGTGCACCGGGCACCGCAACCTGCACCCCAGAGGAGGCGGCCTATCTGCGCGCCTTCGCCAGCCAGTATTTCAAGCAAAAGATCGAAGCGGAGGATATCGTCTGGACGTACTCCGGCGTGCGCCCCCTGTACGATGACGGGGCCAAATCCGCCACGGCGGCCACCCGGGACTACACTCTGTCGTTGGATACAAACGGCGCGCCGGTGCTGAACATCTTTGGCGGAAAGATCACCACGTACCGCAAGCTGGCCGATGCTGCCATGGCCAAGCTGGCCCCCCATTTCGACGGGCTTGGGGATAGCTGGACCGCCGGAGTGGCCCTGCCCGGCGGGGATTTCCCCGTGGACGGTGTGGCCGACCTGACACAGCGTTTGCGCGCCCAGTACCCTTTTTTGACCAAGGCTTGGGCGGGCCGCCTGATCCGCGGCTATGGGACCGAAGCCTTTGATATCATGGGCGATGCCCAGACCGCTGCCGACCTTGGCGCGGACTATGGCGCGACCCTGACCACGGCCGAGCTGACATGGCTGCGCGACCGCGAATGGGCGCGGGAGGCGGCGGATGTCGTTTGGCGGCGCAGCAAGCTGGGTCTGCGCCTGACGCCCGATCAAATTGCAACGATTGACGGTTTCTTTGCCGGGGCACAGGCGGCAGAGTAAGACAAAAGGGGAGGGGCATATGACCCACATTCTGGCCATTGACCAAGGCACCACGTCCAGCCGCGCCATCATCTACGACGCCGCGATGCACCCGATTGCCAGCGCGCAGGAGGAATTTACCCAGCATTTCCCAAACTCTGGCTGGGTTGAACACGACGCCGAGGAGATCTGGTCCACGGTCGCGGCCACCTGTCGCGGGGCCATGGAAAAGGCCGGTGTCACCGCCACTCAGATCGCCGGCATCGGCATCACCAACCAGCGCGAGACGACCCTGATCTGGGACCGGAAGACCGGCAAACCCATTCACAATGCCATCGTCTGGCAGGACCGCCGCACCGCCGACACCTGTGCCGCGTTGCGCGGGACTGGGTTGGAACCGATGGTGACCGAGAAAACCGGCCTGCTGCTGGACCCCTATTTCAGCGGCACCAAGGTGAAATGGTTGCTGGATCACGTGGACGGTGCCCGGGGCCGGGCCGCGCGGGGTGAGTTGGCCTTTGGCACCATGGACAGCTATCTGATCTGGCGTCTGACCGGGGGCAAATCCCATGTGACCGACGCCACAAATGCTGCCAGAACCATGCTTTACAACATCCGCGATGGGGTCTGGGACACCGAGATCTGCGAGCTGTTGGACATCCCCATGGACCTGCTGCCCGAGGTGCGCGACTGCGCCAGCCACTTTGGCATGGCGCGGGCGGATCTGTTCGGGTCCGAGCTGCCAATCTTGGGCGTGGCGGGGGACCAACAGGCCGCGACCATCGGGCAGGCCTGTTTCCAACCGGGCATGTTGAAATCGACCTATGGCACCGGGTGCTTTGCCCTGCTCAACACCGGCGACACGCTGGTGCGGTCGCAAAACCGCCTGTTGGGAACTGTGGCTTATCAGTTGGGCGGTAAGACCACTTATGCGCTGGAAGGCTCGATCTTCATCGCGGGGGCCGTGGTGCAATGGCTGCGGGACGGGTTGAAGATCATCCGCGATGCCTCCGAGACGCAAGCGCTGGCCGAGGCGGCGGATCCTGCCCAGCAGCTTTACATGGTGCCTGCCTTCACCGGCCTCGGCGCGCCCTATTGGGACGCAGAGGCGCGGGGGGCGATCTATGGGCTGACGCGTGGGTCTGGCCCGGCAGAGTTCGCAAAGGCCGCGCTGCAATCCGTAGGCTATCAGACCCGCGACCTGCTGGATGCCATGCGTGCAGACTGGGACGGGGCTGGCGACGGGGGCGGGGACGCGGTGCTGCGGGTGGACGGGGGCATGACAGCCAGCGACTACACGATGCAGTTCCTGTCCGACATTATCGGCGCGCCCGTGGACCGGCCCGACAACCTGGAAACCACGGCGCTCGGGGCTGCGTGGTTGGCGGGGATGCAAGCGGGCGTCTACCCGGATATGGACGGGTTTTCAAAGGATTGGGCCCTGCAACGCCGGTTTGAACCGGCGATGGCGCGCGCGCGGGCCGACGCGCTTTATGCAGGCTGGCAGGACGCGGTGAAGCGCACCTTGACCGCCTAGGCCGGCACCCAGCGGTGGAACAGGTCGCCCCCTACGGGGCGGCTTTCAGCCAGATGGAACCGGGGCGCTGCGCCCAGATCGGTAATGCCCAGCGAGGCCAGACCGGGTGTGCCGTCCGCGCCGATGGCAAGGCCTGCGGTGTAGCCGTGCACCTCGTCCACCAGCCCCGCGCGCAGCAGGCTGGCAGCCAGCGCGCCGCCCCCTTCGCAGTAGATGCGGGTCAGACCCCGGGCGGCCAATTCGGTCAGCACGGCGGTGGGGTCCACCTGGCCATTGGTCAGTGTGATGGGCAGCAGGGTGACGTCCAAGGCTGTGAAACGCTCGGGCTGTGCCTGCGCCCCATGGCACAGCCACAGGGGCGCTTGATCCAGGGTTTCGGTCAGCGCCGATGGAACGGGCAGGTTCAGGTCGCTGGACACGACAATGCGCACAGGCTGTCGCCGCGCACCCATGCCGCGCACGGTCAGCGTCGGATTATCTGCCCGGGCCGTGCCCGCGCCCACCATCACTGCATCATGGCGGGCCCTTTGGGCGTGCACATGGGCACGGGCGGCGGGGCCGGTGATCCACTGGGAGTGGCCCGTGCGCGTGGCGATGCGGCCGTCGAAACTGCTGGCCAGCTTGAGGGTCACGTGGGGCCGTCCGCGGGTGATGCGGGACAGGAAGCCTGCGTTCAATTGGCGGGCGGCGTCCTCGCAAACCCCGGTTCTGACTTGGATATCTGCGGCGCGCAGCATGTCTGTCCCGCCCCCGTTCACACGTGGGTCGGGGTCGGTCAGGGCACAGACGACGCGGGCCACGCCTGCGTCGATCAAGGCGCGGGTACAGGGGGCGTTTGGCCGTGGTGGGCGCAGGGTTCAAGGGTAACATAGGCCGTGGCCCCGCGCGCGGCAGTGCCGGCTTGGGCAAGGGCTTGAGGTTCCGCATGGGGCCTGCCGCCGGGGGCGGTCCAACCGCGTCCGACCACGCGGGCATTTTGAACGATCACACAGCCCACTGCAGGGTTCGGCCACGTCTGGCCCAGTCCCCGCGCGGCCAAGGCCAGCGCGTGGCGCATCCACTGTGCGTCGTTGGTCATGGGGGCCTAGTCTTCGGTCGGGGCAGGCGGGCGCAGTTCGGAGACAAAGCTTTCAAAATCGTCTGCCGCCTGGAAGTTCTTATAAACACTGGCAAAACGGACATAGGCGACGGTGTCGATGGCGGCCAGACGCTCCATCACGATGGCGCCGATATCCTTGGAGGCGATGTCGGTTTCGCCCATGGATTCCAACCGCCGCACGATGCCCGAGATCATCTGGTCGATGCGTTCAGGTTCTACAGGGCGTTTTTGCATGGAAATCCGGATCGAGCGTTCCAGCTTGTCGCGGTCGAAATCCTCGCGCTTGCCATTGGATTTTATGACCACCAGATCGCGCAATTGGACCCGTTCGTAGGTGGTGAACCGGCCCGCGCAAGCGGGGCAAAAGCGGCGGCGTCGGATGGCTACGTGATCTTCGGCAGGGCGGCTGTCTTTGACCTGGGTGTCTACGTTTCCGCAAAATGGGCAGCGCATGGGCGTGTCTCTCTTTGGTTCTGCTCGGGATGGCCCTTGGGGCTCTGATTAGGTTATCCACAGGTACTATAGGCAGAACCCCATGACTTGGGTAGGGGGAATTGACCCCGCCAAATGTGCCTGTGCCCCCGGCCTACGCCCCCTTTACTGCCCTTGGACGTGTGGGGGCGCTGCCCCCGGCGCTCCGCGCCTCCCCCGAGGGTATTTGTGGAACAATGAGGGGCGGACGCGTTAACGTTAATGATGGGTTAGAAGAGGCGGTCGCCCATCTGGTCGATCAGCTGCATGGCCTTGGCAATCGCAGCCTCGTTCGCGGTGTCGGCATCGTTCAGTGTGTCGGCGCGGATCAGGTGGTGGCGCTGACCCTCTTTTTCGATGATTGCGGACAACCTGTAGGTCGCGCCCTCTTTCATAAGATGGGGCGTGATGGTGAAGCCGTTGTACTTGGTGGAGGTGGGTTTGGGCGGGTCTTTGGGGCCGCCGAACAGTTTGGACAGCAGGGACATGGGGGCTCCATTGGTCATAGATGTAAAGGATAAGCTATTCTGAAAGAAGGTCCAGTCGCGCGGCGCGGCTGATGATTTGTTTGGCACAAGGCCGGCGTCATGGATGCAACAGATCAGGTCGTTTGATCAACAGCGACTAGATGTCGGTCAAAGCGTTGTGACATCTGGAAAAACATGGTGGATGAAAGGCGTGAGTGCATGCGTGCTGGGCAGGCCCAATGCGGCGTCCGCCTTCTCAAAAGCCGTGCGCCAGGTGTCAGCATCGGTTGGGCCGCTCATGTCGGTATCATTGATAAAATCCACAAAGAGTAAATGTGCGTTCACGTTGTGTTGGCGGAGAAAAAACAGATGCGCGATGCGGTTTGCATATTGGTAATACTTTTGATCCCACGGAGGTGCGGTGTTTATTCCCAGAAAAGCGCGGGTTTGATCGAACGCTCGTTTGATTTTTGCTCTGGACGCGGGTCTGGCTTGTGAACCGGGGGATATAAATTCGCTGAGATGTGCCTTTGCCTCTGCCAAGACGACGCCGCCATCAAACACGGCCAGTGCATCCCATTGCGGTCCACGTTGCGGCCAGAACTCTGCCAAGTGACATGATAGATGCGCAAGGTTCAGGGCGTCTAGAGCATCTGCATCCCGATACTCGGAATAGTTGTCGGACGCGCGTGGCGAGACCCAAGTGAGATGGGGTAAAGCCGGGGGCTGCAGCGCCTTAGGACACTCGTTTGCGCAGTGCTGCATCCACTTGACCGAACCACGCGCGCCTATTTTCGATTGTGGGTGGCGGGACAAGTCCCGCCCTACTGGTCCAAGAACGACCGCAGCTTTCGGCTACGGCTGGGGTGTTTCAGCTTGCGCAGGGCTTTCGCTTCGATCTGGCGGATGCGTTCGCGGGTCACGCTGAACTGTTGGCCGACTTCCTCTAGGGTGTGGTCGGTGTTCATGCCGATGCCAAAGCGCATGCGCAGGACGCGTTCCTCGCGCGGCGTCAGGCTGGCCAGCACGCGGGTGGTGGTTTCCTTGAGGTTTTCTTGAATGGCGCTATCCAGCGGCAGGACCGCGTTCTTGTCCTCGATGAAATCGCCCAGCTGGCTGTCTTCCTCGTCCCCGATGGGGGTTTCGAGGCTGATCGGTTCCTTGGCGATTTTCATCACCTTGCGGACCTTTTCCAGCGGCATCTGCAGCTTGGCGGCCAGTTCTTCGGGGGTGGGTTCGCGGCCGATTTCGTGCAGCATCTGGCGGCCTGTGCGCACCAGCTTGTTGATCGTCTCGATCATGTGCACGGGAATACGGATCGTACGGGCCTGATCCGCGATGGACCGGGTGATCGCCTGACGGATCCACCATGTGGCGTAGGTGCTGAACTTGTAGCCGCGCCGGTATTCGAATTTGTCCACGGCCTTCATCAGGCCGATGTTGCCTTCCTGGATCAGGTCGAGGAATTGCAGGCCGCGGTTGGTGTATTTCTTGGCGATGGAGATCACGAGGCGCAGGTTCGCCTCGACCATTTCCTTCTTGGCTTGGCGGGCCTCTTTTTCGCCCTTTTGAACCTGACCCACGATGCGGCGGAATTCGTTGATGTCAACGCCCACGTATTGGCCGACCTGGGCCATGTCGGCGCGCAGTTCCTCGACCTTGTCGCGGCTGCGTTCGAACAGGGCCTGCCAGCCCCGGCCAGAGCGTTCGGCCATGCGGTCCACCCAGCCGGGATCAAGCTCGTGCCCGCGGTACGCCTCGATGAATTCGCGGCGGTTGATACGCGCTTGGTCGGCCAATTTCACAAGGCCGCTGTCGATGGACATGATCCGGCGGTTGATGCCGTAAAGCTGGTCGATCAGCGCCTCGATGCGGTTGTTGTGCAGGTGCAATTCATTGACCAGCAGGACCAGTTCGGCGCGGGTTTCCTGATATTCCTTTTCCTCGGAGGCACTGAAGGTGTCGTCGTGGTTCAAGGTGGCCGAGATCCGCAGGTCCTGCATTTCGGACAGGCGCGAAAAGTCTTGGCTGATCCGGTCCAACATTTCCAGCACGCGCGGTTTCAGCGCGGCTTCCATGGCGGCCAGCGACATGTTGGCGGCCTCGTCGTCGTCATCATCGTCATCGTCGGCGATGGGGTTGCCGTCGGCGTCCAGTTCTTGCGGTTTTTCCGCGGCGGGCGCGTCGGTCGAATTGGCGGCGGGGGCGACAACGGGCTCTTCCTCGTCGTCGTCATCCATCGCGTTGCCAAAGGTGGTTTCAAGGTCGATGACATCGCGCAGCAGGATGTCTTCGTTCAGGAGTTCCTCGTGCCAGATGGTGATCGCCTGGAAAGTCAGGGGCGACTCGCACAGGCCCGCGATCATGGTGTTGCGGCCGGCCTCGATGCGTTTGGCGATGGCAATCTCGCCCTCGCGGGACAGCAATTCGACGCTGCCCATTTCGCGCAGGTACATGCGCACGGGGTCGTCCGTGCGGTCCAGTTTTTCGGAAGTACCGGAGCCGAGCGCCACTTCGCGCGTGCCGCCGACGGTGACAAGGTCGGTGGGGCCTTTGTCTTCCTCGGCCTCCGCCTCTTCGTCCTCGACGATGTTCACGCCCATCTCGGACAGCATCGACATGACGTCCTCGATCTGCTCGGAGGACACCTGTTCGGGTGGCAGGACCTTGTTCAACTGGTCGTAAGTGATATAGCCCTTGGCCCGCCCTTCGGCGATCATCTTCTTGACCTGAGCCTGGCTTACATCCAGACCGATCTCGCCCTCTTCGCCTTCGGGTTTACGGTCGTCGTTGGTGTCTTTGGCGGCCATGCATGGTCTCCTACGCGCGGGGGCGTGATTCGGTCGATTTCGTTTAATCCGAATCATTAGCGCGAATCAGTCGCGTTGCCACCCGGATCATCTCTCTTTCTTTTCCCAAATCTTACGGTCTAGCAAGCTTTGGAGGTAGTCGGACAAGGCCGCCGCATCCTCGCTGTCGGGGCCAGCGGCGTTCGGAATGGCCCGCTCCGCGCGGCTGCGGGTGGCATTTGCCTCGCGCAGACGTCGGGTCAGGGCTTCGTCCGAACCCAGTCCTGCGGACATGCGCAGGTCTTCAATGGCGTCCATCACCTCTCTGCGATGGCCTCGTCTTGCGTCCAGCTTGGTCAATGCATCGGCGATGCAGGGGGCGGCGTCTGTGGCCGTGGCCCCCGGGCGAAGTGCTGGCGTGATGCGGATGTGGCGTGCCTGACACAAGGTTTCAAGGGCCTGCGCGCCGATAACATCCTCGGGCGTGTCTGGCGGCGTCATATACAGCAGCGCAGCCGCCATGCGCCCGTGATCGGGGCCGGTCCATTCCATCCCTTCCAGCAGGGCGCTGTGCGTCTCGATCAGGTCGGGGTGGCGGGCGAGGGCGGCCAGAATGACGCCCTCCAGGATGGTTTCGGTATCTTCCATGGTGGCAGAGGCCAGCGGAGAGTTCTTGACCGCCGCGGACGGGGCCATGGGGGTGTCCACTTGCGGCCCCCACCCCGATACGGGCCGCCAAAACCACGTGGGTCGGATCCGCCTTGGCCGCCAGTGCCGAACCCCGTGCCAAACAGTTCCCCGCGCAGGCGCGCGATCTCGTCGCCATAGTGCCGCCGGATGTTTGGGTCCTGGATCAGGCGCAGGGTGGCGCGCAGGTCGTGGTCCAGTTTTGCGCGACGTTCGGGGCTGTCCAGCACGCGACCTTCAAGGGCGCGGGACCACAGCAGGCTGACCATGGGGATGGCCCCTTTGATCAGGGTGTCCATCGCCTCGCGCCCCTCGGACCGCAGTACGTCGTCGGGGTCCTTGCCGCTGGGCATCATGGCAAAGCGTACGGATTTGCCCGCCTGCAACAGGGGCAGGGCAAGGTCGATGACCTTATGGGCGGCGCGCACACCGGCGGCGTCACCGTCCAGCGCAAAGATCGGCTCGTCACAAAAGCGCCATAGCATTTGCAGGTGTTGCTCGGTCACGGCCGTCCCCAGAGCGGCCACGGTCCCCTCAAACCCCCCTTGGTGCAGGGCGATCACGTCCATGTACCCTTCGGCCACCAGCACATCCGCGCCCTTGCCTGCCGCCGTGCGCGCGGGGCCTTGATTGTAGAGCGTGTAGGTTTTCTTGAACAACTCCGTTTCGGGAGAGTTCAGGTACTTCGCCGGTTGGTCCGGGTCCAGCGCGCGGCCCCCGAACGCAATGCAGCGCCCGCGGGGGTCGCGGATCGGGAACATGATGCGGCCCCGGAACACGTCATAGGGGCGGCCACCATCGCGGGTCTTCGACAGGCCAGAGGCGGCGATCAGGTCCGGCGACACGCCCTTAGCCGCCAGCGCCTCTTGGAGGGCGGTATAGCTGTTGGGGGCAAAGCCGATCTCGAACCGGTCTTGGGTGGCGGGGTCAAGGCCGCGTCGGTCCAGGTATCCGCGCGCCTCCGCAGCCGCGCCCGTGCCCAGTTGCAGGCGGAACCAGCGGCACGCCAGGTCCATCACCTCGGCCAGTTGGGTGGCGCGGTCCTGCTTGGCCTTGGCCTGGGGATCGGGGGCGGGCATGGGCAAACCCGCCTCGCCCGCCAGGATTTCGACAGCTTCCATGAAGCCTACGTTTTCGCTTTCGCGCACAAAGGTGATCATGTCCCCCTTCGCCTGACAACCAAAGCAGTAGTAGTACCCCTGGCGGTCGTCCACGTGGAAGCTGGCGGATTTTTCCTGATGGAACGGGCAGGGGGCCCACCAGTCGCCCTTGCCCTGATTGGACTTGCGCGTGTCCCACATGACCTTGCGGCCCACAACGTCGGCGATCGACAGTCGGGTGCGCAGTTCGTCAAGGAATCCGGGGGTAGGGCCATTGCGCCAATATCTGTCGCCCGGAGCGGGAAGTCTAGGATTCGCGGATCCAGCGGCTTCGCGCGGCGACCCGGCGCATGGCGTGGTCCAAATCATGCACGGCGGTCGCGGTCATGGATCGGAACACAAAGATCTCCATCCGCGTAGGCGACACCCGGTAGTACAGCGCGTTCATATGGCCCAGCAGGCTGCGCGCGGTGGTGCCGGGTTTGAACACGCCCGCGTTCAGGTCCAGCGGGCACAGGCGGGCCAGCACGTCCGCCATATCGGCGCCCTCCAGGATCAGATGCGCCCAGGCGTCGGACTGATCGGTGACGGCGGCCCCCGGTACGGGTGGGCATTTGCCCAAGACAAAGGCTTGGCCCCGCGCGGACCACAGGATCACCTGGCCCGTGGTGGTGGTCAGGGCCTGGCCGGGTTTCGGGAACCCGCCCAAGGCCATGGATACATCCGCCCCCTTGAACGGCGCGACCGAGGTGATCTGCGTCACCTCTTCGGTCAGGGACACCGTACCGTGGGTGAGGGGCAACAGGCCGTGGCCTGCGGATTTTGCGATCAGACTAGCCACGGGTGCGGCCCCCTCTGGGTCTAGGAATACCGGGTGGCACAGCTCGACCTGCGTGGTCACACCGCGCAGATGATCCACAAGGTCCATGCGTTCGCCGTGCCGGGCGTGGCCATTCCGCACGAAGCCGAGGGCCAGATAGCCGTCCAATGTGGGCGAGTAGCACACAGAGGTCAGATACCCCTGATCATTCGCCCGCGTGGGCGCGTCGCCTGCGGTGAACACATGGGCGCCTGCGTCGATCTTGGTGGCGGGGTCCACGGGGCGGATGCCCACCAGCTCCTCTCGGTTCTCGATCATTCCGGGGCGCGCGGCCATGTCGCGGCCCACGCAGTCCTTCTTGGCGCTGATCATCCGCCCCATGCCGATGTCATGGGCAGTGATGCGCCCGTGGATTTCGGCGTGGGTGATAAAGCCCTTTTCGATCCGCAGGACGTTCAGCGCTTCCATCCCATAGGCGCCGCCGCCCATGGCCTCGGCCCGGGCGACCAGATCACGGAACAGAGCATCGCCATAGCGGGCGGGCACCGCGACCTCGTAGGCGTGTTCGCCGCTGAAACTGATGCGGAACAGACGACCCGGGGTGCCGTGGATGGACACCGGGCCACAGGCCATGAACGGAAAGCTGTCGTTGTCGATGGGCGCATCCAGCAGCCCGTTCAACAGGTCCCGCGACTTGGGGCCGGCGACCGCGAACTGCGCCCATTGTTCGGTGCCCGAGATGATCTGCACGTCCCATTCGGGGTGCAGGCACTGGGTCACAAACTCCATATGCCGCATGACTTGGCCCGCAGCGGCCGTGGTGGTGGTCACCACGTAGTGATCCGGCCCCCAGTGCGCGCAGGTGCCGTCATCCATTACATGCCCATCCTCGCGCAGCATCAGGCCATAGCGCACGCGGTTTGGCTTCAGGGTCGACATCATGCCGGTGTAGACGAAATCCAGCAGCTTGGTCGCGTCGGGGCCTTGGATGTCGATCTTGCCAAGGGTGGAGACATCGCAGACGCCCACGGCCTGTCGCACCATCGTGACCTCTCGGTCGCAGCTGTCGCGCCATGTCGCCTCGCCCGCGCGGGGGAAGTAGCTGGGGCGGTACCACAAACCCGCCTCGATCAGGGGCGCACCGCGTTCCACGGTGGCGGCGTGGCTGGTGGTCAGCCGCTCAGGGGCAAAGCCCTTGCCCGTGGCCCCCGCGCCCATACTCTCGATCGGGACGGGGATGAAGGGGGGCGAAAGGTGGTGGTGCCCGTCTCTGGGATGCCGCGCCCGGTGGCGTCCGCCAGAATGGCCAGCGCGCCCACGTTGGAGGATTTGCCCTGATCCGTGGCCATGCCTTGGGTGGTGTAGCGTTTCATGTGTTCGACGGATTGGTAGTTTTCGCGCGCCGCTTGCCGCACATCCTTGGTGGTCACGTCGTTCTGAAAATCCAGCCACGCGCGGTTGCGCGCATCGGCAAAAGGGCCGCGACCGGGTACGTCCACCGCCCACAAGGGCGTAAGCGAGGACTTACTGTCGTCTGCCTGCGGGATCGCGATGTCGGGCGCGGTCGCCCCAAGCTCTTGCAGCGCTGCGCGGGCCCGGTCGTACCCTTCGGCAAGCGCGCCGTGGGTCGAAAACGCGCCGTTCGCGGCCCCCGCCACGTCCAGCCCGGGCACGGCCCCGGGGGTGGGGACAAAGGCCTGTAGTTCGGCGTTCCACGTGGGCCGCCCACCGGTGTGGCAGGTCAGGTGAAGGGTTGGGTTCCAGCCCCCCGACAGGCCCAACACCTGTGCGGCGACTTCGAATTCCGTGCTGCCCTTGCGCACGGTCAGGGCGTGCAGGCCCAACCGGCCCTTGGTGCCGATGACCTGTGCGCCTGCGTGCAAGGTGTAATCCCCTTGGGCGGCCGCCTCTGCCCGGCTGTCGATCACGGTGGTGTCGATGCCTGCGGCGACAAGATCCAGTGCGACCTTGTGGGCACCGTCATTGTTGGCAAACAGCGCCACCTTCTGCCCAGCCACAACGCCCCAGCGGTTCAGGTAGGACTGGACCGCGCTGGCCAGCATGATGCCGGGGCGGTCGTTCCCCGGGTGGGCGATGGGCCGTTCCAGTGCGCCTGCGCACAGAATCGCGCGGCGCGCGGCGATGCGCCAGAAACAGGTTGTGGGCAGGTCGGGGGAGGAGGGGTCGGCCCCCGGGGCCACCACTTGTTCCAGAGCGCCAAAGGTGCCGCCGTCATAGGCCCCGGCCACGGTGGTGCGGGTCATGATGCGCACGCCGGCCTCCACCAGCTGGGCGACCATCCCGTCCACCCAAGCGGGGGCGGGGGTGCCGTCGAGGTCTTCGGTCGAGGACAAAAGCCGCCCACCGACCCGGTCCCCCTCGTCCGCGAGGATCACGTCCGCGCCGCCCTTGGCCGCTGTCAGGGCCGCCATCAGCCCCGCAGGGCCTGCGCCGATCACAAGCACATCGCAGTGGGCATAGGCGGTTTCTGCAGTATCGCGGGACGCCGCACCGGACAACGCGCCCAGCCCCGCCGCCTTGCGGATCACGGGTTCATAGAGCTTTTCCCAGAACGCCTTGGGCCACATGAAGGTCTTGTAATAGAACCCGGCCCCCAGAAACGGCGACACCAGGTCGGTGACCTGCATCAGGTCGTATTTCAGCGACCCCAAGTGGTTCTGGCTGCGCGCGTCCAGCCCGTCGTAGATCGGCAGGGTGGTGGCGCGGACGTTGGGATCCTGGGTCGCGCCGTGCCCCACTGTGACCAGGGCGTTGGGTTCGGCGCTGTCGGCGGTCAGGGGGCCCCGGGGACGGTGATACTTGAAGCTGCGCCCCATCAGGCGGTGCCCGTTGGCCATCAGGGCCGAGGCCAGCGTGTCACCCGCGTATCCCTGCATCCGCTGCCCGTTGAAGGTAAAGCCGATCTGCGTGGATCGGTCGATCAGACCCTTGCCGTCGATCCTCATGGCCGGTCCCCTGCAAGTGCTGCGCCAAAGACTTCGTGGGTCGTGGTGTCCCGGTCCACGACGATCCAGGCACCGCACCCGGCCTCGTGCTGCCACAGGTCGCGGACGCGGCCCGCCACGTTGTCGCGCAGGTGCAGATAGTCGTCCCATTCTGCCACGGGCGCGCCGCCTACGGGGCGGTTCAGGTAGGTCTCGTGGCCCATGTAGTAGAACTCGCGCCGGTCGCGGGAGCCGCAGAGGGGGCAGGGGATGCGCATGTCGGTCTTCCCTAGTGCAAGTTGTGCTGAGAGCCAGTGGACTCTTCGTCCATCACATGGCCCGTGCGGAAGCGGTCCAGACGGTGGCGCGCAGTGGTTTCGTGGGGGTTCCCGGTGGCCATCAGATGGGCGAAGGCGAACCCTGACCCCGGCACCGCCTTGAACCCGCCATAGCACCAGCCCGCGTTGATGAACAAACCGTCGATATGGGTCTTGTCGTGGATGAAGGACCCGTCCGGCGTCATGTCCATGATCCCGCCCCAGCTGCGCAACAGCTTGGCCTTGCCGATCATGGGCATCAGGGCCATCCCGGCCTCTAGCACATGTTCGGCCATGGGCAGATTGCCGCGCGCCGCATAAGAGGCGTAGAAATCCAGATCGCCGCCGAACACCAGCCCGCCCTTGTCGGATTGGCTGATATAGAAATGCCCCATGCCAAAGGTGACCACGTTGTCGATGACGGGTTTCAGCCCCTCGGTCACGAAGGCCTGCAGGACATGGCTTTCAATCGGCAGGCGCAGGCCCGCCATGGCCGCCACCTGGCCGGACCGCCCCGCGGTCACAATGCCGACCTTGCGGGCCTTGATCGCCCCGCGCGTGGTTTGCACGCCGGTGACGCGGCCGCCCTCGATGTCGATGCCCGTCACCTCGCACTGTTGGATGATGTCCACGCCGCGCTGATCGGCCCCGCGCGCATAGCCCCAAGCCACCGCGTCGTGTCGGGCCGTGCCCCCGCGCGGGTGGTACAGGCCGCCATAGATCGGGAACCGTGCGTTGTCGTGGTCCAGATAGGGCAGCATGTCGCGTACGCCCGCCCGGTCCAAAAGGATCGCGTCGTCGCCCTGGTTGATCATGGTGTTGCCGCGCCGGGCATAGGCGTCGCGCTGCCCGTCGGAATGGAACAGGTTGATGATGCCCCGCTGGCTCATCATGGCGTTAAAGTTGAAATCCTGTTCCATGTTTTCCCACAGTTTCAGGGACATGGAATAGAATTCAGAGTTGCCGGGCATCCCGTAGTTGGCGCGCACGATGGTGGTGTTGCGGCCCACGTTGCCGCCGCCGATGTAGCCCTTTTCCACCACGGCGATATTGGTGATCCCGTGTTCCTTGGCCAGATAGTACGCTGTGGCCAGCCCGTGGCCGCCGCCGCCAATGATGATCATGTCATACTCGGCCTTAGGTTCTGGACTGCGCCAGTGGGGCGTCCAGCCCTTGTTGCCGGTCAGCCCCTCTTTCAGGATACGGAATGCGGAAAAGCCCATGGTGCCCCCTTGCGTCGCGCCCACCTTAGCCAGCGGTATCCAGATGTGCACTGGCAATCCGCGACACCCCCGGGCCAAGGGGCGACGTCAGTCGCACCCGTTGCAGGGCAGCTGTCCGGCAAAGCGGGGGCGCGTGACAACAAGGGACTCTTCGATCCGGGGTTGCAGGCCTACGTTGAACGCGGGGGTGAAGGGCAGGTAGGTCTGCACCACGATCACCCGTTCCGCCAAGGCCAGCGTTGGCAATTCATCGTCAAGATCCAGCACGTCCTGCACCGTCAGATCCGGGTTGCCATCGGTGGCGTAGGACCAGTTCACCCGCATCCCCGCCGCCACCCGCTGGACCGAACTGACCCGGATCCACGCGGCATCCCCGGAGAACGACAGGTATTCAAACACATCCTCCAGCCCGTCGATATCCGCGGTGGAGATGGTGCGGGTCTGGCGGGACAGGATGTCCCCGATGGTGTAGCTGGCCTTGGTCGCCATGTTCTTGCTTTGGTACGCGTCATAGAACACGAAACTGCCCACGTAGACGAAGGCCAGCGCGGGCATGATGATCACCGTTTCCACGGAAATCGCGCCGCCCTCGTCGGCGAGGAACTGGGACAGGCTGGGCATCTTCATATCGGTTCGTTCACAAAGGCAGAGGCGGCCATCATGAACAGCTCCCCCCGGTGTTTTCTGTCAACTCCAATGCGAGGCCAGAGGTGGGGAACATCGGGTCCACCACGAAACAGGCGCGTACGATCATCAGGTCGTTGACGTTGCCCTGATTGAAGGTGGTGACCGGGGTGATGGCGTTGGTGCGGTCCACGCAAGGTGTCTGGTGGCTGGGCAAGACATAGGTGTCCTGAGGCACGATCATCAGCTCAAGCACCAGATTATTCGCGCAATCGGGCAGCATGCTGGTGCGGTTGCAGATGTCGTTCTTGACCATGGTGTGGGTCATCGTGCGGCCTGTGCCAAGGCGCAACTCGCGCACTGTCAGGTCAAGGGTGCGCTCTAGCATGGCCTGCCGGATCAAGAGCATGGACCCCTCGAAGGTGGACAGGAAGATCCCGATGAACACCGGGAACAGGATCACGAACTCCACCGAGGCGGAGCCGCGCACGCGGCGGGTGAATGTGGTCAGACGGTGCATCATTGGGTCAGCTTCAACTGGTTGATGGTGCTGGCAATCTCGCGGAACGCCGTGGCAATCTCGATCCCCGAGACGTCGTAGTAGTCCGCCGGGGTCGAGGCACAGTCCCGCATCAGGTTTTGCCCGCGTGTGGGGGCCTCGAACCCGATGGCGAAAATCCGCAGGTTGGTGCCCGTGGTTTTGGCCGCATTGCAGATCGCCCGGGTGTTGGCATCCGCCCGGGTGGAATTGGCGTAGTTCCACCGTGCGTTGGCAATCGCATTGCGGTCGGCCACCGGGGCATCTTTATACAACTTGTCCCTGACGTAGCTGTGGTTGAAGGTCGCCCACAGCTGCGGATAGGACAGCTGAATGGCATTGGGGAACCCGTGCGGCGTGGTGTATTGCGTGCCCGGAACCGGATCATCCACACGGGTGTAGATGTTGGATGAGGGGCTGAAGATCGAATAGTGCACGTCACCCGCCGGATCAGAATAGACCCAGACGTTTGATGGCCCCGATTTGAAGGCATCGGGCGTGTCATATTGCAGATGGTTCTGACCGTCTGTCATCAGAACGACCACCTTAAGGGTCTCATCATCGGAATACAGCGACGGACGCCCGCGAAACGCATCTGCGACGACTGCATCGTCGGCCATCTCGATCAACTGGGGTGCGGTGGACGGGTCCAGCAGCAGGGACGCCCATTTCATACCCAGATCAATCGCCGTGGACCCGTTGGCGCGCAGGCTGTCGATCTGGGTGCGCAGCGCTGTTGCGTTGTTGGACCACGGGACGATTGCGCCATAGTCGCTGCGTGCGCACAGGGGACTGCGGTTGGCAGAGTTGGAAGAGCCGGAGTAGACGTCAATATTCGAAATCCGCGTCAGGACGGTGCCTGCCAGAAGGTTTGTAGACAGGAAATCGGCGTCGTCAAACCGGGCGCAGCTGGAGGATGTGTGTTCGGTGGTCAGATCGAAATAATTGTCCACGACACTGCCAAGGTTCACAGTGCCGTTGTAGGGGATCAGCGATATGCTGACGAGGTTGACGTGGCTGGGCGGCAACATGGTGTCCACGAATTCCTTGGCCGCATCGCGCAGCAGGGCAATCTTTGTGCTGCCCCCGGATCGTCCACCCATGGAGCCGGAGATATCCAGCACCAAGGAGATTTCAACCCGCAGGATCTTTTCCTCGGCCTGAGAGCGCGAGGGCGCATAGAGCCGCTCGATGCCGACCATGTTCAGGAACATGCTGTCGATGCCGATGCGGGTCTCGGCGCTGACCTGGCGAAAATTCAGGGTTTCGGTCACGTCGATATCAAGGCCGATCGTTTCCAGCCCCGCTTTGGAAAAGTAATCGCGGACCACGTCCTCGGGCGTCGCGGTCTGGTTCAGGGAGGCGGCGGCAAGGACGGCCCGGTCCAGGGTGTATTGGGCCTTCACCCGTTTGGCCTCGTAGCGCATGACGTCGAGGGCGGTGCCCACGGCGGCGATCATGAGGATCAGAATGAACAGGCCAAAAATCATCATGGCCCCGGTCTCGTCACGGACGAAACGGGTCAAACGATCCTGAACTGGTGCACCACTGTGCGTCACTGAAACATCCCACGGCTGCGCCCCATGCGCACCCTTTACCAAGGATCGTGATAGCCTCGGCAGGCGTCAGAAGTTGGACAGACAAATGGCGCAAATATGTGCAATTAAGGGTGTTCGAAGCAGTAAAGAACCGACGGACCTTACACTGTTTCTAAGTAGGTGCCCAATTAACTAGAAATTAGGCGTGCCGTTGCGGGTTGCGACCATCATCGCAAGGGCGTCGGCCACGATCTTGGTCTGCGCGCCAGAGGTGACACCTCCGATGCCGACACGCCGCCCGATCCGCCAATACATCCCCGGCGCCCAGGCACGGCCCAACGGACGCTTCATTTTGATCGAAAACCCGTTGGACGGCTTGTTGGAAAACAGCGCCCGGTCCACCTTTTCGATCTCGTCCAGTGGGGCAATCGCCACACCATCTTGATCGAACAGACCATCCTCTCGCAGGATGATGGCCCCCTCGGTGGCATTCCACGCGCGCACAGTGTTGAACAGGGTCAAGGCCCCCAGCCCGATCAGAAACAGCTGCCACCCGAGGCTGGGCGGTTCTGCAAAGGCGATGTAGACCAGCAAAAGCCCCAGCAAAAGCTGCACGCCGACCCCCATGACCCGCCGCACGGCCGAGGGGCGGATGGTATAAATCGGGTCATCGAAATCGGTCGGGGGCGGTGTGAACATCATGACAACCGCGTAGCGCGCCTAGGCGCGGCGCACAACCACTTCGGCCCCTTTGGCCTCTGGCTCTTCGTCGGCCATTTCTGGCGGGAAACCGGGGGCCGTGACGGATAGGCCGGTGGCATCCTCTAGCCGTTTGATGATGTTGGGCGACAATTCGCGCGGCCCGTATCGGTCTATGCCATCGGCAAAAATACGGTTGATCAGCGGAGAGATTTCGAGGGGCACGCCATGATCCTCGGCCAGTGCCTGGAACAGGCCGATGTCCTTGGCCACAAGATCCATGGTAAAGCTGATGTCCCGCGACCCGTTCAATATCACTTGGCTTTCCGTCTCGTGGACAAAGGACGTGCCGGACGAAATCGCAATCGCCTCATAGGCCGTCGCCAGATCAAGGTTCGCCGCCTTGCATGTCACCAGCGCCTCGGCGCAGGCCACGAGATTGGCGGTGGCCAGATAGTTCGTAACGACCTTCAGCTGGCTGGCGGTGCCGATGGGGCCGGTGTGCAGGACGCGGCGGCCAAGGATCGTCAACAGGGGCAGCATCGTCTCAAATGTCGCTCGGTCACAGCCTGCAAAGATCGAGATGTTGCCGGTATCCGCCCGGTGGCAGCCACCGGACACGGGGCAATCCACGGCCCGGCCCCCGGCGGCCTTCACTAATGCGCCAAGCCGGGTGATCTCGTTCGCGTCGGTGGTGGACATTTCGGCCCAGATCTTGGTGTCCGACATGCCCTGCAACACGCCATCGGGGCCTTCAACCGTGGCGGCACTGATGCTGGGATGGGGCAGGCAGGTGATAATCACGTCCGCATCTCGGGTCATTTGCGCGGGCGTTGTGCCCCGTTTTGCGCCCTGGCCCACAAATGTCTGACATTTGGCGTCATCCAGATCGAGGACGGTCAAATCCACCCCATTGCGCAGCAAACTGCCCGCCAGCTTGCCGCCGACATTGCCCAAGCCGATAAAGCCTACCTTCATGATATTCCTCCCGTTTTCGGGACGTTAACCCATTGGAAACTATTTGGCCCGCCCGTTTGCGACCTGTGCGTGCGTGCACGGATAGCGCGCAGCCTTGCGCAGTTGTGCGGATTGGGCCCGCGCCCTATTTTTCGTGCAACACACTCATCAGGAGACTGCCATGTCCATCCGCCCCGTTCTGGAACACCGCACCGCCCAACCCACCATGGAAGGGGCTGGCGTCCACCTGCACCGCGCCTTCGGGTTCAACGACCCGTCGGAACTGGACCCGTTCCTTTTGTTCGATGATTTCCGCAACGACATCCCGGCCCATTTCGAAAAGGGTTTTCCGTGGCACCCGCACCGGGGAATCGAGACGATCACCTATGTCTTGAATGGCACTGTGGATCACGGCGACAGCCTAGGCAACACGGGCACCTTGGGCGCGGGGGACGTGCAGTGGATGACCGCAGGCTCCGGCATCCTGCACCAGGAAATGCCCCACGGAAACGCCGCCGGGCAGATGCACGGGTTCCAGCTTTGGGGTAACCTGCCCAGCAGCCAAAAGATGACCGCGCCCCGCTATCAGGATGTCAAAGGCACTGATATCCCTGAAGTAATCGATGACGACGGCACCCGCGTCAAAGTCATTGTGGGCGAGTTCTGGGGCAAGCGCGGCCCCGTGGACGGCATTGCCGCCGACCCCCAGTACCTTGACATCTACGTGCCTGCAGGCGTGCGCAAGACGTTCAAGATCGACACCTACCGCCGGGCCTTCGCCTATGTGTTCGAGGGGGCGGCGGCCTTTGCGGATGCCTCCAAACCCAGTGGCGTTCTGCTGGAAAAAGAAGTCATGGGCGAAGAGGTCAACATCCGCGACCTATCCGGCGACCGCACTCTGATCCGGTTCGGCACCGGCGACGAAGTGACCGTGCAGGCGGGCGAGGACGGCGTGCGGTTCCTGCTGATCTCCGGCGCGCCGATCGAGGAGCCCGTGGCTTGGCACGGTCCCATCGTCATGAACACCCAAGAGGAGTTGATGCAGGCCATGCGCGAGCTGCGCAACGGTACCTTCATCAAGCCTGCGGGGCACTGAACCGGCGTGCAGGGGCAGGGGGCGTAAAGGCTAACAGGCGGGAATAACTGCGAAAATATACATAGATTCGCCGTCCACCCGCTGTACCTATGAATTGGCGGAAACCTTTTGGGCCGGGGTGCGCCAAGATGGGTCATTTTTGCTTAACGCCCTAAATTTGCCGCAAACCACGTTCATCCTTGCCTGAATGAACAAAGGAGCGAGCACATGACATTCTTGCGCGACGAGACCGGTGCCGTGACCGTGGACTGGGTGGTGCTGACGGCGGCCCTTGTGGGCCTTGGCCTTGCGGTCATGGGCGTTGTGTCCGGCGGGGTCGAGGACCTGTCCGGGGACATTGACGGCCAGTTGAAAAATGACTTCATCATCCGCAGCTCTTTCGGCTGTCAAAGCGGCGAACCGGGCTGCACCTATTTCTTTCCGCCGCAGCCCGAGGAGGATTGTACCGACGCCATTGCCCAAGGCATTCAGGATTGCGGCGTGAACTGGACGCCGTGGTTGGCCGGCAGCTACACGGCCCCCGATGGAACATCGTATTCTGTGAACGCCGATGACGTGATTATTGATCCGGCGACGGGCGATCCGTTGCCGCTTAGCGCGACGGAGTGTCCAGCAGGCGCGACCGACTGCACGGCCGGTGTGTTTGATGCAGCCGGACGCGAAGTGGGTATGGACGGTGTGCCGCTGACCTAGGAAGCGGCCACAGTGTTTAAGCTTTGGTAAACATTAGGTCAGCGGTTCTGCCGCTGATCTGTGCGTTGCTGCACAGAACCCGTTTCTGGGTTTCCCCCCGAAAGTACCCCCGAAACCCACCCCTATTTTATTGTGCACGGCGGCCCGCCACCCATGTGGCGGCCACGGCGCGGTCGTCGCCCATCATGATGGTCGGGAAGACCGCCTCCCAAAGGTCCTCTGCCCGCGCGGTGCGTTGGGCGATGGCGGGGGTCGAGGCCAGATCGAGGATGCACAGGTCCGCATCCGCCCCCGGGGCCAGCCGCCCGATGGTGCCAGACAGGTGCAGGGCGCGGGCCGATCCTTCGGTGGCCAGCCACAGCAGCTGGGCGGGGTGCAGGGCCTGACCGCGCAGTTGGGCGACCTCGTAGGCGGCGGCCATGGTGCGCAACATCGAAAAGCTGGACCCGCCGCCGGTGTCCGTGGCCAGACCCACGGGCAGGGTTTGGGCCAGTGTCATGTCGAACAGGCCCGACCCGATGAAGGTGTTGGAGGTGGGGCAGTGGACCAGCGCGGCTTGGACGTCGCGCAGGCGGTCGCGTTCGCGCGCCGTCAGGTGGATGGCATGGCCGTAAAGGCCCCGTGCGCCCAGCAGGCCGTGCGCCTCGTATGTATCAAGGTAGTCGCGGGCGCCCGGGAACAGCTCTGCCACCCATGCGATTTCGTCGGTTTGCTCGGACAGGTGGGTTTGCATCAGGCAGTCGGGATGTTCGGCCCAAAGCGCGCCCAAGGCGGACAGTTGATCGGGGGTCGAGGTGGGCGAAAAGCGCGGCGTGATGACGTAGGACAGGCGGTCCACCCCGTGCCATGTCTCTAGCAGGGCCTTGCTGTCGTCATAGGCCGATTGGGCGGTGTCCCGCAGGGTGTCCGGCGCGTTGCGGTCCATGCAGGTCTTGCCCGTCAGCACCCGCATCCCACGGGTCTGGGCGGCTTTGAACAATGCCTCAACCGAGGTGGGGTGGATCGTGGCATAGGCGCAGACGGTCGTGGTGCCATGGGCCAGCAGCAGGTCCAGGTAGGTGGCGGCCACTGCATCGGCGTAGGCGCGGTCGTGAAAGCGGCTCTCCTCGGGAAAGGTGTAGGTGTTCAGCCAATCGATCAGCCGCTTGCCCCAGGACGCGATCATGGCGGTCTGGGGGTAGTGGGCGTGGGCATCCACAAAGCCGGGCAGGATCAGGTGATCGCCGTAGTCGGTGATCTGGGCCTCGGGGTGGGCGGCGCGCAGGGTGTCCGCGTCCCCGATCTTTGCGATCACGCCCCCCTCTACCAGCACCGCGCCGCGGGTGGTGTGCCGCGCGGCACCGGGGCCTGCCACAAAGGGGTCGGCGTCAAAGGTCAGGGTCTGGCCAAGGATCAAATCTGTCATCCTGCAACCCTAGCCGCGCAGATTTTCCCCCGCCAGTCCTGTTCTGCGCCGCAGCAGTGCGCTAGGTATAGGGCAACCGAAGGGGGCCGCCATGACCGACGCCGCACGCCAAGACGACATCAACGATGCGCAATTGGACCGCGCCCGCCGCGCCCTGATCGACGCCGCGATCGAGGCCGGGGACGCCGCCGCCTGCACCACCGCCCTCGACCCCCTGCACCCCGCCGACGTGGCCGACCTGTTGGAACAATACAGCAGCGCGGAGCGGGCCAATCTGGTGGCCCTGCTGGGCGGCATCGACGCCGAGGTCCTGTCGGAGCTGGAGGAAGGCACCCGCGAAGAGGTCGTCTCTCTGCTGCCTGACGCCGTGGTGGCCGAGGCCGTGGCCGAGCTGGAAACCGACGACGTCGTGGACTTCATCGAAAACCTCGAGGATGAGGACCAGGCCGAGGCGATCCTCGATGCCCTTGAAGACGCCGACCGGGTGGCCGTGGAACAGGCCCTGTCCTATCCCGAATACTCCGCCGGGCGCCTGATGCAGCGAGAGGTCGTGATGGCCCCCGAACACTGGACCGTGGGCGATGCCATCGACATGCTGCGCAGCGCCCAGGACCTGCCGGACCAGTTCTACCACCTAATCCTGGTGGACCCGCGCTTGCGCCCGGTGGCCTATGTCACCTTGGGCCGCCTGCTGGCCGCCCCCCGGACGGCCGCCCTGATGAACCTGACCGAGGACAGTTTTCGCACCTTTCAGGTCAGCCAGCCCGAGGGCGACGTGGCCTATACCTTCAACCAGTACCACCTGATCAGCGCCCCGGTGATCGACGAAAACGACCGGCTGGTCGGGGTCATCACCATCGACGACGCCATGGCCGTTCTGGACGAAGAGGCCGAGGAGGACATCCTGCGCCTTGCAGGTGTGGACGCCGAGGGGTCCCTTGGCGACCGGGTCGCGGCCACGGTCAAGCGGCGCTTTCCGTGGCTGTTCGTGAACCTTGTCACCTCTGTGCTGGCCAGCCTTGTGATCGCGCAATTCGACATGGTGATCGCGCAGATCGTGGCGCTTGCGGTTCTGATGCCCATCGTCGCCTCCATGGGGGGGAACGCGGGCACGCAGGCGCTGACGGTCGCCGTGCGCGCCCTGGCCACCAAGGACCTGACCGGGGCCAACGTCTGGCGCGTGATCCGGCGCGAGGTGCTGGTGGGCGCGGTCAATGGCCTGGCCTTTGCCGTGATCATGGGGATTGTCGGCGTGGTCTGGTTCGGCATGCCCATGCTGGGCGTGGTGATCGCCGTGGCCATGGTGGTGAACCTGATCGTGGCGGGCTTTGCCGGGGTGGGCATCCCGGTCGTGCTGGAAAAATTCGGCATCGACCCGGCGCTGGCCTCGGGGGCCTTTGTGACCACGGTGACGGATGTGGTGGGCTTCTTTGCATTCCTGGGTCTAGCCGCCCTGTGGCTGCTTTGATCTCACCCTTCCGCGCCCCCGCCTCATTGTTCCACAAATACCCTCGGGGGTCTGGGGGCAGAGCCCCCAGCGGGTCGCCGCAAGGCGAAACCACTCAAAGTCGGGGCATTTCCAGGGTCAGGTCCCGGCTGCCTTTGCGGTAGCGCAGCTGCTTGTTGCCGATGGCCGTCACGCGCCCGCCGTCCACGCGGTCGCCCACACCCACGCGCACGGTTCGCCCGTTGCGCATGCGCACCAGCGCCTTGGGGTTGGACGGTTTGCCAAACACGCCCAGCAAGCTGACCCGGTTCAGGGCCAACACGTTGGTCTGTGTCGCCGCGCGACTGACCGAGGCGCTGGAGGGGATCGTGCGCGTGGTCGGCGCCGTGGCCGAGGCGGCCGCCGCCGTGCGCGTCGGGGCCGGTTCTGCGGCCCGTTCTGCCCGGGCCACAAGCCGCTCGAAGTTGCGGGGCCGGGTGCGCGGCTTGACCGATTGGGCAATCGCCAGAGTACTGGTGTTCTCGTCCTGGGCCTCAGCCTCCGGCGCGGCCTCGTCGGCCTCCTGCGTCTGGGTCGCAGCCAGACTGGCGGCGGCGGCGGCCTGTGCGGCGGCGGCGGCCTGTTCCTGCACGCTTTGCGGACGCTCCGTGGGGCGGATGCGGCGCAGCTCTGCCAGTGTGACGCCGCCCAGCTGGCTGCGCTCAACGGCATCGTCAAAGCCTTCGGGGCGCGGGGTCGGGCGGATCAGGGCCAGCTCTGCCCGCAAGGCCTCGCTGATATCCGCCGGGGCCAGCACGCGGTCCTCGGGGCGGGGGCGGGTCATCACGTCCACCTCTGGCACGCCCGCAAAGACGCGCACGCCATCGGGGGACAGGGCGCCCTCGGGCGTGGGTATCACCAACCCGTTGTCCCCCACCCGGTACTGCGTGCCGGGCGGCGCGGGGTTCGCGACCCGGGCCGGGGTCGCCAAAGCAAGAAGCCCCGCCGCAGGGGGCAGGGCTACGGCGTCGGAGCTGAGGGTGACGGGTTCAAGGGTCGTGATATGCACCCCGTCGATCTGGTCCGGGGTGACCTCCACCGGCGGTTCGGGGGGCACGATCCACGCCCCCGTGGCACTGTATTCGGCCATGGCATCGCCCAGCGTCGGTCCCCGTGGGGCCACTGGGGCGGCCGCGACAGGCATCGGGGCCAGATCCGCCAAATCGTCCAGCGCCTCGTCTTCCGGGTCACCGGCTGCGGGCAACAGGTCAAGGGCGGGGTCCACCACGGCCACTTGCGGGGCCGTGTCCTGGCCCAGCCAGCGGCTGACGGTTTCGGGGGGCAGGACGAACAGCGACCACAGCCCGATCACGATCAGGATCGCCAACAGCACAAGGGTCATCCACAGGCCCAGCTTGGCCCCGCCGCCACCCTCCCGGGCGACACCGGGCAGGGTCAGGGCCGCCGCCTCGTCCGGGGTGGTCGTGGCGGGGGCCTTGGGCTTGCGCTTGGGCAGGCTGATCTTGGGGCGCGGTATGGCGACCTTGGGGACGGTCACCTTGGGCAGCGCCTTGGCCGCAGGGGGGACCGGAGCGGGCGGCGTTTCGACCTTGGGCGCGGCGGCGGCGGGTGGCACCGCCCCGAACCGAGGCGCGATCTTGCCCAAACGCTCTGCCGCGGCGCGACTGACGTCGTCTACGGCGGCGGCATCCTTTTGCCGCGTGGCAAAGCTGGGCGCCGGTGCTTCGGGCACGGGTTCTGGTTTTGGCTCAGGCTTGGGCGCGGGCGCAGGATCTGCGACCTTGGGCGCATGCAGCGGCCCGCGTTGAAAGGTGCCCCGTTCGGGGTCAAAGGTCGCGCCTGCCAGCAGGCCGTCAGCGGCCCCGGACAGGCCGAACTGGACCACGCGGGGGAACAGATCCGTCCCCGGTGTCGCCACAAAGGCCAGCGGGTTGAACCCGTGTTCGGTGGCAAAGCCTTCGGCCTCGGCCAATGTCTCCAACGCCACGGCGGCCACTTGGGTGCCCCCGCCAAAGGCCGCGTAGTCGAACGCCATATCCGCCACGGCGTAGGGCGTGCGCCCCTCAAGGCTGGCGGCGACGGTGTCGTAGTCGGGGGCGGCATCGGGCAGGGTGTAGTACAACAGCTGGCTGTCGGGGATGATCAGCAGGGTCGTGAACCCCTGGCCCACCTGGTCCAGCGCCTTTTCGCGCAACGCGGCCAGCTCGCCGTTCAGGTCGTCTGTGGTCAGGGCAACAGCGCCCAATTCCCCCCACGTGCCATCGCTTTGGCGGGCCAGAAGGCTGATCCCGTCGTGGGTCAGATCAAGGGCAAAACTCGGTTTCATTCCCGAGGTTTGGCATGGGGGCGGGCGCGCCGCAAGCGGGCGTGTGCGATTGCCAGCGTGCAGGCGCCGGTTTGCCGGATTTCTGCTGGTGTCGAAATTGGCGGGCACCCCGCGCCCGCGCTCGCTATGTAGGGGCAAAACCTAGGAGAGTACGATGCAGATGTTCAAAGCCGCCAGCGTGGCGCTGGCCCTGATGACCGCGCCCGTCTGGGCCACGGAGTTGACTGTCACGGGCCGGGGCGAGGTGTCCGGCGCGCCGGATATGGCCGTGATCTCACTGCAGGTCGAGGCGCAGGCAAATTCGGCCCAAGGGGCCACCCGCGCCATGTCCGAGGATGCACGCGCGGTGCTGGCCGACCTTGCCGATCTGGGGCTAGAGGGGCGCGATGTGCAAACCGGCCAGCTATCCCTAAACCCGATCTATGACCATTCGAACCGCGACGCGCCGCCGCGCATCACAGGCTATCGCGCGGGCACGTCCATTGATCTGCGCGTGCGGGATCTGGACGATCTGGGCGTGGTGCTGGACCGGGTGGTGCAGCGCGGGGCGACGGGGTTCCGGGGCCTGCGCTTTGCCCTGTCCGAACCCCGGCCTGCGGAGGATGCGGCACGCCGTGCCGCCTTTGCCGATGCCATGGCCAAGGCAGAGCTGTATGCCGGGGCCGCTGGCCTGCAAATCGTTGATATCGTTTCGATCCGCGAGGGCGGCGGCCATCGCGGCCCACAACCGATGATGGAAATGGCCATGGCTCGCAGCATGGACGCAGTGCCCGTCGCCGCAGGAGAGGTCACGACCGCCATCGACGTGACACTGGTGATCGAGTTGGGCGTCGCCCCCTGAAGCCCTCCTAGGGATCATACCCTTCGACAATCACAAGGTCGCTTTCGGATATGCCCCGGCGCAGTTCCAGAGCGGCCTGATACCCTTCGGAATGATAGCAATCCAGCGCTGCTTGGTAGCTGGGGAATTCGATGACAACGGTGCGCGGCTTGGCCTGCCCCTCGGGCACCTCTTGCTGTCCGCCGCGCACCACGAAGGTGCCGCCAAACTCGGCCAGCGGGGCGGCATTGGCTGCGCGGTAGGTGTCGTAGGCAGCGGCGTCATGCACCACGCCGTGGGCGATCCAGTATCCTTTGGCCATCTGGCCCTCCTGTCACAATGTGTCGAAACACTGTGACAGGCGCGCGGCCTCGGCGTCCAGCCCCCAAGGTGCGTTGATCACAAACATCCCCGATCCCACCATGCCATGCCCGGGCCGGGCCGGGGGAAAGCGCACCTCGTGGGACAAGGCGTCCGGGTGCCCGGCGCGCAAGCTGCGCACCATGCCCGTCTGCCGGTTGTCGGTCAGGATGGGATACCACAGGGCGATCACGCCGACATTCCACGCCCGGGTGATCTGGGCGATGGATTTGGGCAGGGTCTGGTAGTCCGACTTTACCTCCCATGGCGGGTCGATCAGCATCAGCCCTCGGCGCGGTGTGGGTGGGGCAAGGGACAGGGCCAGTGCCAGCCCGTCCTGCTTGTGCACCCGGCGATCCGGGTGGCGGCTGTTGCGGGTCAGGGCGGCGTGTTCAGCGGGGTGAAGCTCTGCCAGATGCATGGTGTCGTCCGGGCGCAGCAGTGCCTCGGCCACCAAGGGTGACCCGGGATAGCTGGCCTGCCCATGCCAGTCCGCGCACCACGCCCGGGCCCGGGTGTAGGGGTGCTCGGTGTCAAACCACTGTGCCACCCGGGCGATGCCTTGGGCCGCCTCGCCGGTCTTGGCCGCCTCGGCCCCGGTCAGGTCATAGAGGCCGCGCCCCGCGTGGGTTTCAATATAGGACAAGGGTTTGTCCTTGGCGCACATCCGGTCAAGAGCGACCGCGAGCAGGGCGTGTTTATGCACATCCGCAAGGTTACCGGCGTGAAAGGCGTGTTGATAGCTTAGCATCGGGGCACCCGGATCGTGCCGCGGGACACAGGCACGGCGCGGCCTGTGATGCGTACGGCCCGTAAGTCCCCGCTTACCACATCCGCCTCGAACCCGATCTGGCTGGGGCGGCCCATCTGGACCCCTTGGTGCAGGGTCAGGGCGGTCGTCCCCTCGGCCAGGGCGTCATTGGCCAGAAGTTGTGCCGCCAATATGGCGCTGGCACTACCTGTAGCGGGATCCTCGGGGATGCCAGCGGTGGGGGAGAACATGCGGGCGGTGAAATCCGGCGCATAGACATAGGCGCTGTCCACCTGACCTGCGGCCATCAGCGCGTCCCATGCGGGCTGCATGGGGCGGGCGGCGGCAAGGGCCTGGGCATCGCGCACGGGCACATAGGCAAAGGCGGGACCACCGGCAAAAACACCGGGCGCGTGGGGGCCGATCTGGTCCGGGGACAGGCCAAGGGCGGGGGCGCACAGGGCCACGTCAATGACGCCGGAATGGGCATGGGGCACCACGGGTGCGGTGAATTGCGCAAGGCCATCCCGGATGCGCACGGGGACCGGCCCGGCCTCTTCTTCCAGAATGATATCAATGTCTTGGCCCGCCGACAGCCACAGGGCACAACCCACGGTGGGGTGGCCTGCAAAGGGGATTTCGGCGGTGGGAAAAAGATCCGCACCCGTGCCCCATGGGCCGGGTCGCGGGGGGCCATGACAAAGATCGTCTCGGACAGGTTGAACTGCCGCGCGAGGGTCTGCATCTGCGCGGTCGTCAGGTCATCGGCCCCGGCCACGATGGCCAGCGGATTGCCCGCAAAGGGGCGGTCGGTGAAGACGTCCCAGACCTCGAACGACAGATGTTTCATGACGCGGCGACCGCGCGGTCGTGGGCCAATGCGCGGTCTTCGGGGGACAATCCGAGGATGGTTTCGATGACCTCGACCAGCTCAACCTCTTGAATTTGCTCGATTCCATCGGCCAGAACCACGGCCCACAGGGCCTCGGCCATTTCCATGCGGTGGGCGTGATCGACGCCTTCGCGGATCAGTTTTGCAAAGGTTTCGCTGTCCCGCACAGCATTTTCCAAACGCTCGCACATGGCGCGCATCTTGGCGGCCTCCAGCGCGGAGAGGCCCGCCACATGGGACAGCACCCGGTCGATTTGTTCAAGCTCTTCAAACAGATAGGCCTTGTCCGCCTTGGCCACGCGGACCAACAGCACGCCCAGGGCCATATGGGCATCGGGTTTGGCCAAGGGGCGCGGGGCGCTGGCGGTCAGCCAAGCGCGCAGTCGGTCAGGTTGATCCATGGAAGCCTCCGAAAATCGTCGAAACAACTGTGCCACAGGGCCCGCGCCAACCCGTGCACGATGTGCAGCAGATCGGCCCGAGGAGCGCCCAAAAGCGCGCCCCATCCGATCACCCTAGACCAGCCGCGAGTTGTCTTTCGCGGCGCGCACGAAATCCGCAAACAGCGGATGGGGGGCGAAGGGTTTGGACTTCAGCTCGGGGTGGAACTGGACGCCGATGAACCACGGGTGGCCTTCGTGTTCCACGATCTCGGGCAGCTTGCCGTCGGGGGACATGCCGGTGAACTTCAGGCCCTGGGTCTCCAACTTTTCGCGGTACTCGATATCCACCTCATAGCGGTGGCGGTGGCGTTCCTCGATCCGGGTGGTGCCGTATACCTCGGCCACTTTCGACCCTTCGGTCAGCGTCGCGTCATAGGCCCCAAGGCGCATGGTGCCGCCCTTGTTGTCGTCCACCTCGCGCTGGACGCGCTGGCTGCCCTGCACCCATTCCTTCAGGTGATAGACCACGGGAGTGAAGCGTTTGCCGCCCGCCTCGTGGTCAAACTCTTCGGAGCCTGCGTCGTCCAGATCCGCCAGATTGCGGGCGGCCTCGATCACGGCCATCTGCATCCCCAGACAGATCCCAAGGTAGGGCACGCCCCGTTCGCGGGCGAATTGCGCGGCCTTGATCTTGCCCTCGGTGCCCCGTTCGCCAAAGCCGCCGGGCACAAGGATCGCGTGGAAGCGTTCCAGATGGGGGGCGGCGTCCTCGCGTTCGAACAGCTCTGCGTCGACCCATTCGATCTTGACCTTGACCCGGTTGGCCATGCCGCCGTGGGTCAGCGCCTCGGCGATGGATTTATAGGCGTCCTCCAGCTGTGTATACTTGCCGACGATGCCCACGCGCACCTCGCCGTCCACGTTCCAGATGCGGTCGTAGACGTCTTCCCAGCGCGACAGGTCGGGTTTGGGCGCGGGGCTGATCTGGAAGGCATCCAGCACCGCCTGATCCAGCCCTTCGCGGTGATAGGCCAGGGGCGCCTCGTAGATGGATTTCAGGTCCGGGGCGGCGATCACACTGTCGGGCCGCACGTTGCAGAACAGCGCCAGCTTTTCGCGTTCCTTGGCGGGGATCGGCCCCTCGCCGCGGCACACCAGAATGTCCGGGGCCAAGCCGATGGAGCGCAATTCCTTGACCGAGTGCTGGGTGGGTTTCGTCTTTAACTCGCCACTGGCCTTGATGAAGGGCAGCAGCGTGAGGTGCATGAAGATGCACTGGCCGCGCGGCTTGTCCTGGGCGAATTGGCGGATCGCCTCGAAGAAGGGCAGCCCCTCGATATCGCCCACGGTACCGCCGATTTCGCACAGCATGAAATCCACCTCGTCCTCGCCGATCGAGATGAAGTCTTTGATTTCATTGGTCACATGGGGGATCACCTGGATCGTCTTGCCCAGATAATCGCCCCGCCGTTCCTTTTCCAGCACGTTGGAATAGACCCGGCCGGAACTGATACTGTCGGTGTTGCGCGCCGCCACGCCGGTGAAGCGTTCGTAGTGGCCCAGGTCCAGGTCGGTTTCCGCCCCGTCGTCGGTCACGAAGACCTCGCCGTGTTCAAAGGGGGACATCGTGCCCGGGTCCACGTTCAGATAGGGGTCCAGTTTGCGCAGCCGGACCGAAAAGCCCCGCGCCTGCAACAAGGACCCAAGGGCGGCCGAGGCCAAACCCTTGCCAAGCGACGACACAACGCCGCCGGTGATGAAGATGAACCGTGCCATGGGGGCTCCCGCAAGTCAGAAAGTGGGCAGAGAATCTGCGATGCTCACGGGATTTAAGGATAGCCGAAAAAGCGAAGGGGGCGCAAGACGCCCCCCACATTCTGCGGGCCCGGTCCCGCAGATGGCTATGTGTGGTGGTCAGTCGGCCCGGGGTGGCAGGGCCGGTGCGTCGCCGGTGGTGGGCGGCAGCAATGTGTCCAGCGACGGCAGTTCCGGCGCGGATGCGTCGCCTGCCGGTGGCAGGAACCCGTCCACCACGGACCCCCCGGCAGAGTTCTGCGCGGACAGGATCGTCAGAAAGATCGAGGTGCACAGGAAGGCAATCGCAAAGGCCCAGGTCAGTTTGGTCAGCGCCGTGGCCGCCTGACGCCCGGTCATGGCCCCGCCACCCGCGCCCCCGCCGCCGAGGCCCATGCCTCCGCCTTCGGATTTTTGCAGCAGCACAATCAGGATCAGGCACATGGCCAAGATCAAGTGGATCACGAGGATGACGTTTTCCATAAAGGGTCCATCTATTCGGTCTTTGGGCGCGACATATGGTATGGCGTGCCGGGCCGCAAGGCCGTGTCAGTCAAAAGTTCCCAAGAACACCCACACCGAGACTAACCAAACGCAGCCGCCCCTGCCAAGTCTTTTCTGACAGGATGTCGCAGGCGCTTGGGGGTGCGGGCAGCGGGCGAAGTGTCCCGGCCCCTGTTTTGCGGTTTTCACGCCCTGCGCGCGCGGCTATAGGTGCGCGGGTTTCGGATTATGCCGTGCGCGGCAAGGAGGACAGAATGGCAAATGTGGTCGTGGTTGGCGCGCAGTGGGGTGACGAGGGCAAGGGCAAGATTGTCGATTGGCTGAGCGAGCGGGCCGATGTGATCTGCCGTTTCCAGGGCGGGCACAATGCGGGCCACACGTTGGTGGTGGGCGAACAGGTCTACAAGCTGCACGCCCTGCCGTCTGGCGTTGTGCGCGGCGGCAAGCTGTCGGTGATTGGAAACGGTGTGGTTCTGGACCCGTGGCATCTGGTCAAAGAGATCGAGACGGTCCGCGCCCAAGGCGTTGAGATCACGCCCGAAACCCTGATGGTGGCCGAGAACACGCCCCTGATCCTGCCGATCCACGGCGAGTTGGACCGCGCCCGCGAGGCCGCCGCAAACCCCAGTGCCAAGATCGGCACCACCGGGCGCGGCATCGGCCCGGCCTACGAGGACAAGGTCGGGCGGCGCGCGATCCGCGTGGCCGATCTGGCCGACGCCGCCACCTTGGAGGCGCGGGTGGACCGGGCGCTGGCTCACCATGACGCCCTGCGGCGCGGGCTGGGGATGGAACCCGTGGACCGCGCCGCCCTGTTGGCGCAACTGGCAGACATCGCGCCGTCTCTCCTTGAATACGCCGCCCCCGTCTGGAAAGTTCTGAACGAGCGGCGCCGCGCTGGGCACCGGATCTTGTTCGAAGGGGCGCAGGGCGCGCTGCTGGACATCGACTTTGGCACCTATCCCTTTGTGACCTCCTCCAACGTGATTGCGGGGCAGGCGGCCACGGGCGTGGGTCTGGGGCCCAACGCCATTGATTTCGTGCTGGGCATCGTCAAGGCCTACACCACCCGCGTGGGCGAGGGGCCGTTTCCGACCGAACTGGAGGACGCCGATGGCCAGCGCCTTGGCGAACGGGGCCACGAATTCGGCACCACCACCGGGCGCAAGCGGCGCTGCGGCTGGTTCGACGCGGTTCTGGTGCGCCAGACCTGCGCCACCAGCGGCGTGTCGGGCATCGCCCTGACCAAGCTGGACGTGCTGGACGGGTTCGAGACCCTGAAACTGTGCACGGGCTACGAATTGGACGGCGCGGTGCTGGACTATCTGCCCACCGCCGCCGACCAACAGGCGCGCTGTGTGCCGATCTACGAAGAGATGCCCGGTTGGTCCGAATCGACCGAGGGCGCGCGGTCCTGGGCCGATCTGCCCGGCAACGCCGTGAAATACGTGCGCCGGATCGAAGAGTTGATCCAATGCCCTGTCGCCCTACTGTCTACCTCGCCCGAGCGTGACGACACCATCCTCGTCACCGACCCTTTCGCAGACTGAGGTACCATGACCGAGAAACCCAAAGGACTGTCCTACAAAGCCCGCCGCCGCTGGTCCCTTGTGATCCTGCTGCTGGGCCTGCCCCTGTATATCGCGGCCTGCCTTTGGGTGATTTCCCTGTTTGAACGCCCGTCGATCTGGGTGGAATTCGCGGTCTACGTCGTGCTGGGCTTTGTCTGGGCGATGCCGTTCAAGGCCGTGTTCAAAGGCGTGGGTCAAGCGGACCCGGACGCCCGGGATTGATCGCGGTCTGATCGCGGCCAATCGGGGCTGCGGACAAAAAAATGGCGGGAGGTTGTGACACCATCCCGCCAGTTTGATTGGAACGAGCTTCCAAAACCTGAAGCGTGACCTTTCATGTGGCGAAGGCCATCGCAATTCTCCCCCAGCCATGGCAGCCGGGAGAATCCTCTCAACCGGCAGCTTGCTGGGCCACCTCTTTCGCAAAACGCGACGCATCCGTCAATGCAAACTCGCCGCGGTTGACCTTTTTGATCGTCCCTTCGCGCAACATTTTGCCGAAACCGCGCAGGCCGTCTTCGCGGGACATGTCCTCCGCGGCGGCGGCGGCAAGGTGCAGGATGCGCGGGCGCGAGAATGTCTCTTCGCCGGCCACGACCTTGGTGTAGGCGGCAGCGGCCTCCAGAATCTCGCCCAACTCCACGGCACCCAGGTCCTGGGCAAATTCCTCGAAGCTTTCGCCGGTCGCGGGGGTGCGGGCCGGTTTCGCGGGGGCTTGCTGGGCCACCTTGTCGATGGTGGCCGCGTCCTGATCCGCGACCTCTTCGATGGCGCGGCGCACACGGCGCGGGCGCACGGCAGGGGCCTCGGGGGCGGGTGCGGCCTCCTTGGGGGCGTCCACGCGCTGTTCGGACACCAGCACCAGCGGCGCAGGCTGCGGGCGTTCCGTGCGCGGCTTGGCCTCTGCGGGGCGGGCGGGGCGGCGTGGTTTGACCACCTCGGCCAGATCTTCGCGGTAGGCCACGGTGTCGTCCGTTTTCTTTGGCACGTCGCCTGCGGCTGTGTCGGCCTTGCGGGCGGCCACGGCGGCCTTGATGTGCGAGATATGGGCGCGGCGCGTGCTGGCGTCGGCGTCCGACATCTTGCCTTCGGTGGCGTCGAACAACCGTTCCAGCGCTTGGCTGTCCTCGGCGGCGGCGGGGGGCAGGTTGTCGCCCCGGCGCGCTGCGTTCTCTTTCTCGATCTCGGCCAGCTCGGCCATCAGTTCGGCTTCGTCCTCGGGGTCGAGGTCGGAGGCCTCGGGGCTGTTGATCTCTTCGGCGAGGCGGGCGATTTCGGCGTCCCGGTCGGCCTTGGCCACCTTGCGCACGACGACGCGGGGGGCCTGTGGATGCTCTGCCTCTACGGGGGCGGCGGTGGGTGCTGCCTCCGGTTCGGGCTGCGCTTCGGGTTCTGCTTTGGGCGCGGGCGCTGGTGCGCGGTCCGATGCCTCGGGCTGCGCGGTCAGGGTGCGGGCGGCCACGGCGGCGGCGGTGGCAGGGGCCGCGACCTTGGCGACAGCGGCCAGCATATCGTCCGTGCCTGCCTCGGCTTGGTCGGCTTTGGCCCCCGTTTCGGGAGTCTCGGTCACGTCAAAGGTCAATTCGGCCTCATCCCCGTCGATCAGGTCATCGTCGATCAGGTTGCTGGCGTGTTCATCCTCATGCTCGATCTGCGCGATTTCGGTGGGCGCTTCGTCGGTCAGGGCGGCTTGTTGAATACGGGCGAGGCGTTCGGCGATCCCATCCTCTGGCCCATCCTGTGGCGCTTCTTCGGCTTCTGTCTGCGCAGCGTCCTCGGCCCCTTCGGCGGCAGCTGGGGCAGGCGCTGCGGCCACGGTTTCGGTCACATCTGCGGCCACGGTATCGGCCACGGCGGCCATGATGTCGGCGTCATCCACAAGCGGCTCGGCGGCGGGGGCCGGTTCTTCGGCACTCTCGTCGATCCGGGCGTCGTCCTGTGGGGCCATATCCTGCATGTCGTCCGGCACCACGTCCTGAGGCGTGTCGGGGATCACCACCTCTGCGGTGGGGCGCAGGGTCAGGGCGTTCTCGTGCAATTCCGCCGAGACGGTGCTTTGGCTCGAACGCTCTGCGATGGATTGCAGCATCTGCGCGTCCGGTTGGGGCGGTTCGGCCCCGAAGTACCGATCATCGGCGGCCAGATCGCGGAAGTATTCGGCGATATCCTTCATGGTCGAGAAGGGGTCGTCGAACCCCTCCAGCGTGCAGGAGAAAGTCCCGTAGGACACCGTCAGAATTTTACTCGCGTTTACCATTTGCCTCACAACTTTCCCCCCGCACCGGGCGGGGATACCTGTATCATGTCTGCAAACCAGTTAACAAAATGATTCCAGTCAAAAGGGGACGGGACTTGGGCAATTTCGCGGTCTTTGTAGACAACCATGACCGGAATTGGGCAGTAGTGCCATGATTGTCGACAGCGCGGAACCAATCACCCTTGTGGGCGGCGGCGAAGCGCCGGTGGAGCTGGTGCGCGCCTGCGCGGAACTGGCCCCGGTGGTGGTGGCCGCCGATGGTGGTGCGGCACATGCGCTGGCCGCAGGTCTGCCCCCGGTGGCCACGATTGGCGATCTGGACAGTCTGGACGCGGGCGTGCGCGCGGCCCTGCCAAAGGGCAGTATTCATGGGGTTTGCGAGCAGGACAGCACGGATTTCGCCAAATGTCTGCGGTCGGTCGCAGCGCCCTTCGTGCTGGCCGTGGGGTTTACGGGGGCGCGGGTGGATCACACGCTGGCGGCGCTGACGACGCTGGTGCAGCACGCGGGCGCACCTTGCGTGATGGTCGGGCCCCGGGATGTGATCGTGCACGCGCCGCCCGTGCTGGATTTGGATTTACCCGTGGGCACCCGGGTGTCCCTGTGGCCCATGGCGGCTGTGCGCGGCACGTCCAGCGGCCTCAATTGGCCCATCGGGGGGATCGCCTTTGCGCCGGACGGGGCGATTGGCACGTCGAATCACACGACACTGCCCGAGGTGCGCCTGACCTTTGACGGGCCGGGGATGTTGATCCTGTTGCCCAGATCGGCCCTGCGCGCCGCGCTTTTGGCGTGCGTGCCCGGGGCGGGCGGTCTATAGTTACGCCAACACCACCTACGAGGACGCCATGACCGCCAATCTGAACCCCATCGACATGGCCAAATATGTCTCGGCGCGGCGCGCGGTGGATTATGTCGAGGATGGGATGAAGGTGGGCTTGGGCACGGGCTCTACGGCGGCGTGGATGGTGCGCTGTCTGGGGGAACGGGTCCGGACCGAGGGGCTGCGGGTCACGGGCGTGGCCACCTCTGCCCGCACGGCGGATCTGGCGCGGCAGGCCGGGGTGCCCATCGTGGATCTGGACGAGGCCAAGTGGCTGGACCTGACCATCGACGGCGCGGACGAGTTTGACGACGACCTGAACCTGATCAAGGGCGGGGGCGGCGCGCTGTTGATGGAAAAGATCGTGGCGACCGCGTCCGACCGGATGGTGGTGATCACGGATCCCACGAAACACGTGGAACGGCTGGGCGCGTTCCCCTTGCCGGTCGAGGTGATCCCCTTTGGCTGGCAGACCACCAAGGCCTTGATCGAGGAAAGCCTGATCAGCCTGGACGTGATGGGCCGCACCACCACCCTGCGCCTGAACCGGGACGCGCCGTTTCGCACGGATCAGGGGAACCTGATCCTGGACCTGCACCTGCGCCGCATCGACAACGCCCGCCACGCCAGCCTTGTGCTGAACCAGATCCCCGGTGTGGTGGACAACGGGCTGTTCATGGACATTTGTGACGTGGTGATCGTGGGGCAGCCGAACGGGTCGGTCATCGTGCGCGATATCAACGAGGGGTCCGTGGTCACCGAACAGGTGGACCTCGACGGCGCGGACAACATCTTTACCGAGGTTGCGGAATAACGCCGCGCGGGCGGCACGGAAGGACAAGACATGGCATTTGATTACGACCTTTTCGTCATTGGGGGCGGGTCCGGGGGCGTGCGCGCGGCGCGCGTGGCCGCAGGGGACACCGGGGCCAAGGTCGCCCTGGCTGAGGAAAGCCGTTATGGCGGGACCTGCGTGATCCGGGGCTGCGTGCCGAAAAAGCTGATGGTCTTTGCATCCTCCTTTGCCAATGTGGCCGAAGAGGCGGGCGCCTACGGCTGGACCGTGACCCAGGGCGGCTTTGACTGGACCGCCTTCAAGGCCAAGCTGGAGGCGGAGCTGGACCGTCTGGAAGGCGTCTACCGCAAGCTGTTGGCGGGCTCGGGGGTCGAGACCTTTGATCAGCGGGCCACGGTCAAGGATGCCCACACCGTCCTGCTGGCCGATGGCACCGAGAAAACCGCCAAACATATCCTAGTGGCCACGGGCGGTCGCCCGGTGCGGCCCAACACGCCGGGGGCAGAGCTTGGGATCGTATCCGACGACATCTTTCACCTGCCCGAAATGCCCAAGTCGATCTTGATCATCGGCGGCGGCTACATCGCCTGTGAATTCGCCTGCATCCTTGCGGGGCTGGGCGTGGAGGTCACGCAATACTACCGCGGCGCGCAGATCCTGCGCGGCTTTGACGACGAGGCGCGCGGACTGGTGGCCGAGGAAATGCGCGCCCAGGGCATCGACCTGCATGTTGGCACCAATATCATCGAAATGGCCCCCGCAGGGGGGAACATATGGTCACTTCCGTGACCGAGGCTCCGGCCCCCGCCGAAATGCCCGAAGGCTACGACGGTCCCGTCTGGGTCAAATCCACCACAGGGCAGGAACGGACCTATGACAAGGTGCTGTTCGCCACGGGCCGCACGCCCAACACCGATGGCATGGGCTTGCAAGACATCGGCGTCGAGGTGGGTCGGCGCGGCGAGATCGTCGTGGACAGCTACAGCCAGACCGCCGTGCCCTCCATCTATGCCATTGGGGACGTGACCAACCGGGTGAACCTGACCCCCGTCGCCATCCGCGAGGGCATGGCCTTTGTCGAGACGGTCTTCAAGGGCAACCCCACGCAAGTGGACCACGATCTGATCCCATCGGCGGTCTTCACCCAGCCCGAGATGGGCACCGTCGGCCTGTCCGAGGAAGCGGCGCGGGAGATCGAGCCCGTGGACATCTACTGCACATCCTTCCGGCCCATGAAGTCCGCCTTCGCCGGATCGTCCTCCCGCGTGCTGATGAAACTGGTGGTCTCGCAGGCCACGGACAAGGTTCTGGGGTGTCACATCGTGGCCCCTGATGCGGGTGAAATGATCCAACTGGCCGGGGTCGCGGTCAAGATGGGGGCGACCAAGGCGGACTTTGACCGCACGGTTGCCGTGCATCCGACCATGTCCGAAGAAATCGTGACCATGAAAACCCCCATGCGCAGCGCCTGAAAAGTGTGCCGCGCACTTGAATAATCTGCCCCAAGGCACAGGTCTAAGGGCAATCGACACAGACGGTAGAAGACGAAGGGATACCCTTAAAATGGCTGGAAACAACGGCGGCCCATGGGGCGGCGGTGGCGGCAACAATGGTGGCCGCAACAATGGTGGCGGCGATGACCGTGGAAATGGCGGACGGCGCCCCGGTGGCAACGACCCCCAGATCCCCGAGATCGACGAACTGGTGAAAAAAGGCCAAGAACAACTGCGCGTCCTGATGGGCGGTCGCGGTGGCGGCACGGGTGGCAATGGTGCGGGCGGTGGCTCTGGCCCTTTGTTCACCAAGGGCACCGTGGGCCTTGGCATCGTGTTGCTGGCGGGTCTTTGGGTCTATTCGTCCCTGTACACGGTCCGGCCCGAAGAACAGTCGGTCGAACTGGTGTTCGGTGACTTTCAGGGGACCATCGGTGAACCCGGTCTGAACTTTGCCCCATGGCCCGTCGTGCGCGCCGAGGTGGTGCAGGTGACGACGGAACGCACCGTGGACATCGGCGTGAACCGGGGCGGCGGCAATGACGCGGGCCTGATGCTGACCGGGGACGAGAACATCATCGACATCGACTTTCAGGTGGTGTGGAACGTGCGCAACCCTGCGGACCTGTTGTTCAACCTGTCCGACCCCGACCAGACGATCCGCGCCGTGGCCGAATCCGCCATGCGGGAAATCGTGGCCCAGTCTGACCTTGCACCGATCCTGAACCGGGACCGGGGCGCGATTGCGGACCGGCTGCGCGAATTGATCCAGTCCACGCTGGACAGCTACGATTCCGGCATGAACGTGTTGCGCGTGAACTTTGACCGCGCCGATCCCCCGCAAGAGGTATTGGACGCCTTCCGTGACGTGCAGGCCGCCGAACAGGAACGCGACCGTCTGCAAAGCCAAGCGGATGCTTATGCCAACCAAGCCCTCGCCGGGGCCCGTGGTGAAGCCGCCCAGCTGATCGAAGAAGCCGAAGGCTACCGCGCCCGCGTGGTGAACGAGGCCGAAGGTGAAGCCAGCCGTTTCACCGCCGTTCTGGGGGAATACCAACTGGCCCCAGAGGTGACGCGCAAACGTCTGTATCTGGAAACCATGGAACAGGTGCTGGGTGACGTGGACAAGATCATCCTTGACGAAAGCGTCAGCGGTGGCGGCGCGGGCGGTGGCACCGGTGTCGTGCCCTTCCTTCCGCTCAATGAGCTATCTCGCACACGGGGGACAAACTGATGAACCGTTCTGCATTTCTGCTGCCCATTGCAGCTGTCGCCATCGCGGGTTTGCTGTCGTCGGTCTATATCGTGGACGAACGGGAGCAGGGTCTTGTTCTGCAATTCGGCCGCGTCGTGGACGTGAAAGAGGACCCGGGCCTGTACTTCAAGATCCCTGTGATCCAAGAGGTCGTGCGCTATGACGACCGCATCCTGTCGCGCGATGTGAACCCGCTGGAAATCACGCCGTCCGATGATCGTCGTCTGGTCGTGGACGCCTTCGCGCGCTACCGCATCGTGGATGTCGAACAGTTCCGCGAGGCGGTCGGTGTCGGTGGTCTGCGCGCCGCCGAGACACGTCTGGACTCGATCCTGCGGTCAGAGTTGCGCGAGGTGCTGGGGACAGTCTCCTCGAACGACATCCTGTCCACGGACCGGGCGGCGCTGATGGAACGGATCGCAGCGGGTGCGCGGGCGCAAGCCTCGTCCCTGGGTCTGGAAATCATCGACGTGCGTCTGAAGCGCACCGACCTGCCGCCGCAAAACCTTGACGCCACCTTCGCCCGGATGCGGGCGGAACGGGAACGCGAAGCGACCGACGAACGGGCACGGGGTGCGGAAGCCGCGCAGCGGATTCGCGCACAGGCCGACCGGACGGTGGTCGAACTGGTGTCGGATGCCCAACGGACCGCCGAGATCACCCGAGGTGAGGCGGACGCCGCACGGAACCGCATTTTTGCGGATGCTTTCAGCGCCGATCCGGAGTTCTTTGAATTCTACCGGTCCCTGACGGCGTACACCCGGGCGCTGCAAGGCTCCAACTCGACGATGGTGATTTCGCCAGACAGCGAATTCTTCGATTTCCTCGAGTCCGATACGGGCCGCTGATGCTGGAAGCGATCTTGCTGGGCGTCGCCATGACGCTTGTGATCGAGGGGCTGGTGCTTGCACTGGCCCCTTCGCGTTTGGAGCAGATGTTGGCGGCCATCACGGACCTGCCTGTGGAGACCCGCCGCGCCCTTGGCCTGTTCTGTGTGGCCCTTGGTGTCATCGCCGTTGCGGGTCTGCAAATCGTGTTTTCGTAAGGGCTTAGGTCAAATCCCTTGCCGCGGCCCGTTTGCGGTGTACTCTCTTAAGCAAGCCGCCGCCTATCACAGTGATGTGAGCGGCCTTATACATTGAAGCCGCTCAGTGTGATGCAAATATCACATGCATCACGCACCGGGCGTCAGACCCGCCCCAGGGTTTTAGGAGGACCTGAATTTGAAACATGAAACAATCGCTGTCGCGCGCCGCCAGACGCTTGCCCCCGCTGCCATGCGCGGGTTGTGGGCGCTGGCCGTTGGTATCGTGCTGATGCTGGCACAGGCCCTGTCTGCCCATGCACGCGGCGCACCGGACAGCTTTGCCGATTTGGTGGATCAAGTCTCGGGCGCGGTGGTCAACATCACCACGGCCACAACGGTGGAACAGAACGGCGGCCCCCGTGTGCCCCGCGGCTCTCCGCTTGAAGAGTTCTTCGAGGAATTCAACCAACGCCCCGGCGCCCCCCAGCGGCCCCCCGCCGGTCCAGCGCCCTTGGGTCGGGCTTTGTGATCTCGGAGGATGGTTTTATCGTCACCAACAACCACGTGATCGAGGGCGCGGACGAGATCAACATCGAGTTCTTCTCGGGCCTTGAGTTGCCCGCAACGGTCATCGGCACGGATCCCAACACCGATATCGCCTTGCTGAAAGTCGAAAGCGATCAGCCCCTACCATTCGTCCCCTTCGGTGACAGTGCTGCCATGCGCGTGGGCGACTGGGTCGTGGCCATGGGCAACCCGCTTGGCCAGGGCTTCTCGGTCAGCGCCGGGATCGTGTCCGCCCGCGAACGCGCCCTGTCGGGCAGCTATGACGACTACATCCAGACCGACGCTGCGATCAACCGGGGTAACTCCGGCGGGCCGCTGTTCAATGTCGAGGGTGAGGTCATCGGCGTGAATACCGCGATCCTGTCGCCCACGGGTGGGTCCATCGGGATCGGCTTTGCCATGTCCTCGGCCGTGGTCACAAACGTAGTGGATCAGTTGCAGGAGTTTGGCGAAACCCGTCGCGGCTGGCTGGGCGTGCGCATCCAGGACGTGGATCAGGAACTGGCGGATGCCCTTGGACTGGCTTCGACCAATGGGGCGCTGGTGACGGATGTCCCCGATGGCCCCGCCAAGGATGCCGGGATCCAGGCCCGCGATGTGATCCTTGCCTTTGACGGGATCGAGATCGAAGACACGCGCGAGCTGGTGCGCATCGTGGGCAACGCCCCCGTGAATGCCACGGTCCGCGTGCGCCTGTTCCGCGACGGCGAAACCCAGACGATCCGCGTGACCTTGGGCCGCCGCGAAGAGGCAGAGCGTCCCGTGCCCGCCTCCGCCCCCGCCGACGAGGCGCCGATGCAGAACCAAACCGATCTGCTGGGCATGACCGTGGGTGTGTTGACCGACGATCTGCGCGAACAGCTCGGTCTGCCCGCCCGGTCCGAAGGGCTGGTGGTGATGGAAATCGACGAGGCGTCTGATGCCTTCGAGAAGGGCCTGCGCCGCGGTGACGTGATCACCGAGGCGGGCCAGGTCGCGATCGAGAGTGTCGAAGACCTGCAAACCCGCATCGAAGAGGCGCGGGACGCCGGACAGCGCAGCTTCCTTCTGCTGATCCGGCGGCAGGGCGAACCCCGGTTCGTAGCCCTGTCGTTGGGGTAAGCGCCCACACAGAATGACGTAAAGGCGTCCCCGAAAGGGGGCGCCTTTTCCTTTAGGTCAGACAGGTCACGGGGTCATGTCGGGATCAGTCTGTGGGCAAAAGGGCGATGTGCACATCTGTGCCGTCGGGCACCGGCGCCACCTGCCGCGCCAGATGCCCCGCCAGCGCATGGATGGAGGACAGCGTCGAAACCGCGATATTCTCCAGATCATAGGCTCCGCCCAGGACCGAAGGCACGACGAAGTGGTAGCTGTGCCCGGCAGGTGGCGCGCCGTGGTGGGCCAGGGCCTTGGCCGCAAGGGCCTTCATGTTCCAATCCGCGCTGAACTCCGCCACGTGCCAAGGCACGATGGGCAGGCCAAGGGGGCCGCACGACAGATCCTCGGGCGTGATGCGCCACAGGCCCGCGTCCGTATCCTCCACAATCAGATTGGCAAAGGGGCTGACGTGCAAAACCTGCGCGGCCTCCAGCCCGGTCCAGCCCCATGCGGCGGTGACCTGTGCGGCCACAAGGCTCAAGACAGATCGACCTTCAGCAGTCCCAGACGCTGTGCACCGGCAAGGCTGAGGATCCCACTGTCTAGGCCTTGGGGCGCTTGCCACGCCCGCACGGCGGCGCGGGTGCGGCTGTCGTAGACGCCGGAAATCGGGCCCGCGTAGATGTCCCGCGCCGCCAAGGCCCGTTGCAGTTGCTGGATCAGGGTCACGCGCCCCTCCAACCCGCAAGGAATTTCGAACCACAACTCGCGCCGTTCGCGCACGATCTGTTGGCGGGTCTCGGATTTGTAGATCGCAGGGGACAGGACGCGCCCGTCCGTGGCCAGCTCTGCGGGTTGCAGGATGATCTGGTCGGTGACGGTCTCGATGATCGCCGGGGTCACATCGCGCCCGAAACAGGCCCCGGGACGCGCGCCGGGGGGCACCTGTGTCGCGGTGGTGCGCAACAGGTCCGGCTCGCTCAGGCGGCTGACATCCGGGACGGGCAGGGGGCTACAGGCCGCCAAAAAGGCCGCCACCAAGGGGGTGGAAACGATAGGTCTGATCACTGCTCTGCCATCCGGTCTTGTGCCGTTTGTGCCAGTGTAGCCGAAACGGCGCGTCTTTGATAGCCCCGCCTGGCGCTAGGGTTGATCCGCCGCCCGGGCGATGTCGGGGGCAAAGTCTGGGGCCAGCAAGCGGTCCAGCAGGGGCGAGATATCCTCGATCTGTTCCGCGATCACATGGGTCACCTGGCCTTGGCGCTGCACAGGCCCCGTGACGCGCAGCAACCGCCCGGCGATCACCGCCCTGCGGAACCGCGCGTAGGTCTTGGCCCAGACGACCACGTTGCAGGTGCCCGTCTCGTCCTCAAGGGTGAGGAAGATCACCCCCTTGGCCGTGCCGGGGCGCTGGCGCACCAGCACCAGCCCCGCCACACAGATGCGCGCGCCCGCAGGGGCGTTGGTCACATGATCCGTGGGCAGGCAGGGGGGCGTGTGGCGGCGACGTGCATGGAAACAAAAGTAGAACATAAATTCGGATTCGCAAAGGCAATTGCCCCCGGCCCCCTGCGGGTCTACATCACAGGGCAACACTTAAAGGAGCATGGGCCATGGCCAAGATCACCTACATCGAACACAGCGGCAAGGAACACACCGTAGACGTGGCCAACGGCTTGACGGTCATGGAAGGCGCGCGCGACAACAACATCCCCGGCATCGAAGCAGATTGCGGCGGCGCCTGCGCCTGTTCCACCTGCCACGTCTATGTCCACCCCGATTGGGTCGAGAAACTGCCGGCCCGTGATCCCATGGAAGAAGACATGCTGGACTTCGCGTGGGAGGCGAACGAGCGGTCGCGGCTGACCTGCCAGGTCAAGGTCACGGACGCGCTGGACGGCCTTGTGGTGCAAATGCCCGAAAAGCAGATCTGATGCCAACGGGGGCGCCGCGTCTGCCATCCCGCCTATTGCGCGGATGTGCCCGCGGCGCGCTGCTGGCGGCGTGCCTGTGGCCGGCAGGCCCTGTGGCCGCCGACACCGCGCTGACCGTCACCGCGGCGCGGTTTGCGGATGCAACCACGCGCTATGGCCACCTCGTTCTGGGCAAGGATCACAACTGGGCCAGCCTTGTGGTGACGCTGTCAGACGGGACCCAGACCCGTGTCACATGGCCAAAGGGCACAGTGTTCGAAGACACCGCCCCCCGCCTCGTGGACATCACCGGCGATGGCGCGCCCGAGGTGCTGACCGTCGAGGCAGATGCCACCAAGGGCGCCCGCGTCGTGGTCTACGGGATGGCGGACGGCCAGCTTCAAAAGCTCACCGAAACCACGCCCGTGGGCCAAGGCAACCGCTGGTATGCGCCCGTGGGGGCGGCCGACCTTGACGGTGATGGCGCCATCGAGATCGCCTTTGTCGACCGCCCGCACTTGGCCAAGACCCTGCGCATCTGGCGCTACACCGGGGACGGCACGCGCCACGCCCTGACACAGGTTGCGCAGCTGCCGGGGGTCACGAACCACAGGATCGGCGAAGACTTCATCTCTGGCGGGATCCGCACGTGCGGGGGCGGCCAACCGCAGATCGTCCTGGCCTCGGCCAATTGGTCAGACCTGCGCGTGATCACACTCACCGATGGCACCCTTACAGCCAAAACCCAACCCGGCCCTGCGACCTCCGACACGTTCGCAGCCGCCCTGACCTGCGACTGACCGGGCTTCATTGGGTCTCAAATACGCCCGGGGGTCTGGGGGCAGAGCCCCCAGCGTCGCGATGCGGCGCAGCCGCAGCGCAAAACCTATTCCGCCTCAGCCTCGGGCTTTGGCCCCTCGACCGCCTCTTGGAACCGCTCGAAAAACTGATCGGCCATCTTGGTGGCGAAACTGTTGATCAGGCGGCTGCCCAGTTGCGCAATCTTGCCGCCGACCTTGGCCTCTACGACATAGGTCAGCTCCGTGCCGTCCTCGACCTCGGCCAGCACCACCTGCGCGCTGCCCTTGGCAAAGCCTGCCACACCGCCCTTGCCCTCGCCCGAGATGACGTAGCTTTCGGGGGCGACCACGTCGGACAGGTATACCTCGCCCTTGAAGGTGGCCTTCACGGGGCCGACCTTCTGCTTGACCACCGCGGCGAACCCGTCCTCTGGCGACCCGGTCAACGCTTCGCAGCCCGGGATGCAGGCCTGCAACGTCTCGGCATCGTTCAACTTGGCCCAGACGACCGCGCGGGGGGCGGCAATGGTGCGGGTTCCGTTCATTTCCATGGGCGTGATCCTAGGGTTGTTGCCTGTCCGTCTTACGCGGCTCTGGCGACCTGTCAACGTCGTAGGGAAGCACCCCGCGTACATTGGGGTCCAGACGCAACCGCCGCTCCAGCGGCGGGACGGAGCGTTGGTGGCACCCAACCCGTTCGCAGATCCGGCAGCTGATCCCGATGGGGTCAAACCCGCCCTTCAGGTCCATGCCGTCCGCATAGACCAACTGGCCCGCGTGGGCGACTTCGCAGCCCAGCCCAATGGCAAAGCGGCGCACGGGGGCGGTGAAACTGCCCCCCGATTTCGACACATCCCGGGCCAGGCAGAAATAGCGCACACCGTCCGGCGTCTCGGCCAACTGGCGCAGGAACCGGCCCGGGGTCTCGAACGCCCGGTGCACGTTCCACAGGGGGCAGGCCCCGCCGTAGCGGGCGAATTGCAGGCGTGTGGCCGAATGGCGCTTGGTGATCGTACCCGCCTGATCCACGCGCACAAAGAAGAACGGCACACCCTTGGCCCCCGGGCGCTGCAGGGTGGACAGGCGGTGGGCCACCTGTTCGATCGAGGCACCGAAGCGGTCGGCGAGGCGTTCGAGGTCGTGGCGCACCTCCTCTGCGGCGGATTTGAAGGCGCGATAGGGCATCAGGGCGGCCCCGGCGTAGTAGTTGGCAAGGCCGACCTTGGCGATGGCGCGGGCCTCTTCGGTCTGAAAACGGGCCAGATCGAGGGTCGCCTCCAGCAGGGCATCGGTGCCCAGAACCGCGAACTGGTGCAGCATCTGAAAGGTCTGGGTGGGTTTGTCCGCCCGCGCCGACAGGGTCAGGCGACGGTCCGCGAAATGGCGCAAGGGGGCATCATCGGCAAAGACCACCTCCAGGCCCATCTTCTCGAACTGCCGCAGCGCGCCTGCGTGGGCATCGGGGCCGATGGTGCGGGCGAAGGCCTCGGCGCTGCGGTCCACGGCGTCGATATAGTTGTCGCAGTAGTGGAAGAAGTCGCGCACCTCTTCCCATGGGCTTTGGCCAGCGGTGGTGCCAGAGCGGCCCAAGGCCTCGTCCATGGAGGCGAGGCGTTCGTTGGTCTGGCGGTAGGCGCGGTGCAATTCCAGAAAGGCGCGGGCGAACAGGGGCGCGTTGCCCGACACCAGCCGCAGGTCGGCCAAGGGGGGCGGGTCGGTGAACACCGGGTCGGCCAGCGCCTCGGCCAGGTCTGACGCCACCCGGTCCGCGTCACCCGTGGCCAGTTCGGTGACGTCGAACCCGAATTCCTGCGCCAAGGCCAGCACGACCGAGGTTGAGACAGGCCGGTTGTTGTTCTCCATCTGGTTCAGATAGGGCAGGGAGATGCCCAGTTTGGCGGCAAAGGCGGTCTGGGTCAGGCCAAGGCGGCTGCGCTGTTCGCGCAGTTTCGCCCCGGCATAGAGTTTGCGGACGGCCATAGCCCCCTCCTTTGCAGATTTGCAAAGAAGTTAGCAGTGTTTGCATCTAGCCGCTAGGGGCGCGCAGGCGGCGGTCCCGTCGGATGGTCAGCACGATCATGGCGACCCCGCACAGGGCCGAGGCCAGCATCAGCAGGACCAGCGGCAGGGACCCGTTCCCGGCGCGCAAGGCGACCCCGGCCAGCGCCGACAGGGCGGCCCCGCCCCCGATCATCAGCGCCCCGCCCAGGCCCGAGGCTGTGCCCGCAAGGTGGGGGCGCACGGACAACATGCCCGCCGTGGCGTTGGGGATCACCATGCCGTTGCCAAGGCCCACAAACACCATGAAGCCGAAGAACACCCAAGGCGACGACAGACCCGCCGCCGTGATCGCGGCCATGGCGGTCAGACCGCCCGCACACAGCACCGCGCCCGTCAGCACCATGCGGTTGACCCCCACGGATACGGAATACCGCCCCGACGCCCAGTTGCCTGCGAAATAGCCCACGGCGGGCGCACCGAAGGCGACCCCAAGGGCAAAGGGCGACAGGCCATAGACGACCTGTCCCACGTAGGGCGCGCCGCCGAGGTAGGCAAAGAACGCCCCCGAGGCAAAGGCCGACGACAGGGCGTAGCCCCAGAACCGGGGCGATGTCAGCAGCTCTGGGTATTCGCGGAACTGGGCGGCAAAGCTGGCGGATTTCGTCTGCGCCGTCTCGCCCAGATCCGCCCACGACAGGGCGAAGAGCCCCAGTCCGCAGGCCAGCAGCGCCCAGAATGACGCCTGCCAGCCAAAGGCCTGTTCCAGCGCGCCGCCAAAGGCCGGGCCGATCATGGGGACAATGGACATGCCCATGGTCACATAGCCGATCATGGAGGCCGCCTGCGCCTCTGGCACCATGTCGCGGACCACCGCGCGGGACAGGACCATGCAGGTCACGATTGCCGCTTGCCCCATGCGGAAGGCCAGAAAGACTTCGATGGTGGTTGCCATGAGGCAGCCCACCGTGGCCAGACAAAACAGCGCACAACCCCACAGGATCACCGGGCGGCGTCCATAGCGGTCGGATACGGGACCGACGATGATCTGCAAACCCGCGTTCACGACCAGATACAGTGCGACCGATAGCTGCACGACCGCATAGGGGGCGTCAAAATATGCCTCCATCGCCGGGAGGGAGGGCAGAAAGATATTCATGGACAGCGCCGAGATTCCCGCCAACAAAACAAGCGTCAGAATGTGCGGCGGGGTGGAGCGGTCCAGAAAGCGCACTGGTTTCAAGGTGTTCATGGGTCAGACCCTAGGCGGGCTGGTGCGGGGCGTCTATGGTCAAACTCTGCGCAGATGCACAAGGGATGTGCGTTGTTAGCAAATTTGCAATACGCTGGGTCTACTTGAACATGTATTTGCAAATTAGCCAGTTCGGTCTTTCGCACCTGCGGCATTGCCCCTAGGGTGCCGGGAACACGCACAAGGAGCCGCCCCATGAAAGATATCCTGACAGAATTGGAAGACCGTCGCGCCGCCGCCCGGGCCGGTGGGGGCGAAAAGCGGGTCGCAAGCCAGCACGCCAAAGGCAAGCTGACCGCGCGCGAACGGATCGACCTTTTGCTGGATGCCGACAGCTTTGAAGAGTTTGACATGTTCGTGTCGCACCGCTGTACGGATTTCGGGATGGAACAGAACAAACCCGCAGGCGACGGTGTCGTCACGGGCTGGGGCACGGTAAACGGGCGTCAGGTTTATGTGTTCAGTCAGGACTTCACGGTCATGGGCGGATCCGTGTCCGAAACCCACGGGGCCAAGATCTGCAAGATCATGGACATGGCGATGCAAAACGGCGCGCCCGTGATCGGGATCAACGATTCCGGCGGTGCGCGTATTCAGGAAGGGGTGTCGTCCCTGGCCGCTTATGGTGAGGTGTTCCAACGCAACATCGACGCCTCCGGCGTGGTGCCGCAGATCAGCCTGATCATGGGGCCCTGTGCGGGCGGTGCGGTGTATTCGCCCGCCATGACCGATTTCATCTTCATGGTGAAGGATTCCTCTTACATGTTCGTGACCGGCCCGGACGTGGTGAAAACCGTGACCAACGAACAAGTCACCGCCGAGGAGTTGGGCGGGGCGACCACCCACACCAAGAAATCCAGCGTGGCCGATGCGGCCTTTGAAAACGATGTGGAGGCGCTGGCCGAGACGCGCCGCCTGATCGACCTGCTGCCCCTGAACAACCGTGAAAAGCCGCCCGTGCGGCCGTTCTACGACGACCCGAACCGGATCGAGCCCAGCCTTGACACCTTGGTCCCCGACAACGCCAACACGCCCTACGACATGAAGGAATTGATCCTGAAGGTCGCGGACGAGGGCGATTTCTACGAAATTCAGGAAGACTTCGCCAAGAACATCATCACCGGCTTTATCCGGCTGGAAGGGCAGACCGTGGGGGTCGTGGCCAACCAGCCCATGGTGCTGGCGGGGTGTCTGGACATCGACAGCAGCCGCAAAGCCTCGCGCTTTGTGCGGTTCTGCGATGCGTTCGAAATTCCCCTGCTGACCCTGATCGACGTGCCCGGCTTCCTGCCCGGCACCACGCAGGAATATAACGGCGTGATCAAACACGGTGCGAAACTGCTGTTCGCCTATGGCGAGGCGACGGTGCCCAAGGTCACAGTCATCACCCGCAAAGCCTACGGCGGCGCTTACGTGGTGATGTCGTCCAAGCACCTGCAGGGGGACATCAACTACGCCTGGCCCACGTCCGAGATTGCGGTGATGGGGGCCAAGGGCGCGGTCGAGATCCTGTATCGGTCCGAGCTGGACGATCCCGAAAAGGTCGCCGCCCGGGTGGACGACTACGAAGACCGGTTCGCCAATCCCTTCGTGGCGGCTGAAAAGGGTTTCATCGACGAGGTGATCCAACCCCGCTCTACCCGCAAACGGGTCTGTCGCGCCTTTGCGGCCCTACGGGGCAAGCGGGCGCAGAAGCCGTGGAAAAAACACAACAATATACCTCTGTAAGCCATCATGGACGGCGTGGGCACAATCGGAAAGGTGATCCTTGGCGGCTTTGTCGCCGTGGTGATCTTTGTGTGGGCGGTGCCCATCGCGTTCTTTGCCCGCGGCGGCACGGTGGACGAGGCTGTGATGATTGTGGAAAACGCCACCAGCGGTCAGGCGGATATGGTCGTGTCCGGTGGCGTGACCTTCGAGGTGGTCGAGGCCGCGTGGACCCGGCAGGGTGTGGCATGGCGTGGCATGTTTGAGGTGTCCCCCGTGGACGGTGCCGCGCCGCAGGGGCAGGGCGCCTTGGCGGCCCTGTGTCAGCCGATCGTGGCGGACCGGGTCGCGGCCAGTTTTGCCATGGCCAGCGATGCGCCTATCTTTCGGGTGGATGTCAAACTGGCGTCGGATACGGGGCAGGCCGTGCCCGTCGCCGTGTCCGAGGGGCGCTGCGTGACGGATGTCCGCGATTTCCGCCCCACCTATGCCGGGGCCTTGGCGGGCTGGACGTTTCAAGCGATCAGCGAGGCGGACATGGGCGGGCAGGTGGCCCGGATCGCGTCTTTTTCCGCCCCCCGTCAGTCGGAGTTGCGGGTGGAGGATTTCGATTTTGACGCGGCCTGTGCGGCGCTGATGGCCGAGACGGACTGGCATCCCTTTGCCGCGCACCCGGACTTGCCCGCCCTGGACCGGAGCCAACCCCGTTTGCTGATGATCGGGGCAGGGGCCGTGGACGGAAGCGGTGATTTCCAGCGCGATCGCGCGATGTTTGTGGTGGAGGGTGACACATGCACCGCGCAATCCTGACATCCCTTTGTCTTGCTGCGGCCGCGCCTGTCGCGGCGGAGACTGCGCCCTCGGGCCAGCCCCTCGCCCTGTGGGAAGTGCGTTGGGAACGGGTGCAGGGCACCCAGGATGTGCAGTTGATCCTGCGCGCGCTGGCCCCGACCCTGGCCGATGTGGGCTATGACGCGGCGCAAGGGGATATGGCGTGGATCTGCGCGACACATGGCGTGGCGGTCACGGCCCTGCCTTACGCCAATGCGACTCAGGTCGTGGTTAATCTGGCAGACCGCCCCGTACCGCGTGGCAAGGCGGATCCAGAGGCAACACAGTTTTTCAGCGTCTACCGGATCGACGGCCAGACCTGTATTTCGGAGGATTTCTGATCATGGCACTAGATGTTGCGCCCCCCATGGGGCGGTCCCTGCCGTATGATGCAACCCCGCCACAGGTCAGCCCCCTTGGGCGGAAGCTGTATGTTTTCCGCAGTTTATACGCTAAGGTTAACGCTGATTGCCCCCAAGCAATCTATACCTACGGCGGGCCTGACGCACAGCGTTCGGGTCCGTTCAACTCGTCAAGGAGAGCAGCATGTCCAATGGCATCAAACTCGTTCTCGCTCTGGGCTTTGTCACTGTTGTGTCCGCTTGCGGCAACAGCCAGCAACCAGAAGAGATCGTTATCGTCGAGCCCGCACCCATCGCGGCAGAGCCGGTATATTCCAGCAAGTGGTAAGACCTTTGGTCTGACATTTGCGCGGTGGGCCTTTGGGCCCGCCGCACACCCCACCCCCACCGCCGGGTGGGCAGCATCATGCTGAAACACCGCGGGTTCCCGGGCCGTCTGCCCGGCACGGATTTTCAGTTCGTCATTCGCAGGCCCAATCCAAAGGGCGTGACCCCGCTGACCAAGCGGGAACGCTATCGCGACCGCCGCGCACCGGACCGCCGGGCCGATGAACATTTCATGGCGGCCCTGTGGGAACATTTCGGCACGGAACCGTTCGAGCGGGGCAACCTTGATGCGGGCCGCCTGTCGTGGCTGTTCGGGCGCGAGGTGATCGCGGCCGAGGATCCCTTCGATCCCGCCAGCTACGAGGCGTTGTTGCAGATCAATGAACCCATCGCGCGCGCGTCCTTTCCTGATGCGCTGTCGGGGCCCGGGGGCTTTGGTCATGAGCGCGGTCGGCAAGACACCGCTTGGGCCAGTGCCCATGCCTTCGCGGACGCGGATGGCGGTGGTATGCTGCGCCCAGAGCATACTCAGAGCAGGAAAAACAACATGCCTACGATTTTCAAAGCCGCGCTTTTCGGCGCTGTCACCCTTGGCCTTGCGGCCTGCCAGACCACAACCGACACGGAACGCGCCGTGTTGGGGGCGGCCATCGGCTGTGCCGCGGGTGAAATCATTGACGACGGCAAATGCGTCACCGGCGGCGCGCTTGGCGCGCTGGCGGGCGTGCTGGCCGACGACGCAGGCCTCATCCAATAAACTGACCAACACCAACGCGAAGGGTCGCCGGGGGTTCACCCCCGTGCGGCCTTTTTCGTGCCCGCACCCCCTGTCGGGCGCGGCCTCAAGACACAAAGGACCTAAGCGATGTTCGAAAAAATTCTGATTGCAAACCGGGGCGAGATTGCCTGCCGGGTGATCAAAACCGCGCAGAAGATGGGCATCAAGACGGTCGCGATCTACTCAGACGCCGACAAGGGCGCGCTGCACGTCGAAATGGCGGACGAGGCGGTGCACATCGGCCCGCCCCCCGCCAACCAATCCTATATCGTCATCGACAAGGTGATGGACGCCATCAAGCAATCGGGCGCGCAGGCGGTGCACCCGGGTTACGGGTTCCTGTCCGAGAACAGCAAGTTTGCAGAGGCCTTGGAGGCCGCAGGCGTGGCCTTCGTCGGCCCACCCGTGGGGGCGATCGAGAAGATGGGGGACAAGATCACCTCCAAGAAGATCGCCCAAGAGGCAGGTGTGAGCACCGTACCGGGCTACATGGGTTTGATCGAGGACGCCGAAGAGGCCGTGAAGATCTCGAACCAGATCGGCTATCCCGTGATGATCAAGGCGTCTGCGGGGGGCGGCGGCAAGGGCATGCGCATTGCGTGGAACGACGACGAGGGCCGCGAGGGGTTCCAGTCGTCGAAGAACGAGGCCGCCAACAGCTTTGGCGATGACCGGATTTTCATCGAGAAGTTCGTGACCCAGCCGCGCCACATCGAAATTCAGGTGCTGTGCGACAGCCACGGCAACGGGGTGTATCTGCACGAACGCGAATGTTCGATCCAGCGCCGCAACCAGAAGGTCGTGGAGGAGGCCCCGTCGCCCTTCCTCGACGAGGCCACCCGCAAAGCCATGGGAGAGCAATCCTTGGCGCTGGCCCACGCCGTGGGCTATGCGAGTGCCGGCACCGTGGAATTCATCGTGGACGGGGACCGCAACTTCTACTTCCTGGAGATGAACACCCGCCTGCAGGTGGAACACCCCGTGACCGAGCTGATCACCGGCGTGGACCTTGTGGAACAGATGATCCGGGTCGCCAATGGCGAAGAGCTGACGATCAAGCAGGAAGACCTTAAGATCAACGGCTGGGCCATCGAAAACCGCCTTTATGCCGAGGATCCCTATCGCGGCTTCCTGCCCTCCATCGGGCGTCTGACGCGCTACCGTCCCCCGGTCGAGGGGCCCTTGGGCGATGGCATCGTGCGCAACGACACGGGCGTGTTCGAAGGTGGCGAGATCTCCATGTATTACGATCCGATGATCGCCAAGCTGTGCACATGGGGGGAGACGCGAGAGACCGCGATTGAGACCATGCGCAACGCGCTGGACAGTTTCGAGGTGGAAGGGATCGGCCACAACCTGCCCTTCGTGGCCGCCGTGATGGACCACCCCAAGTTTACCAGCGGCGAAATGACCACCGCGTTTATCGAGGAAGAATACCCAGACGGATTTGAAGGCGTGACCCTGGACGAGGCCGCCCTGACCCGTGTGGCCGCCGCCTGTGCCGCCATGCACCGGGTGGCCGAAATCCGCCGCACCCGCGTGTCGGGCCGCATGGACAACCATGAACGGGTCGTCGGGGCCGATTGGGTCGTGAGTGCTCAAGGCACCCAGATGGCGGCGGTGATCGCTGCCGATAAATCCGGGGCAGATGTGACCATCGCGGGCGTCACCCACCGGGTCGAGAGCGACTGGACCCCCGGGGATCAACTGGCTCAGGTCACGATTGACGGCGCGTTGATGGTGCTGAAGGTTGGCAAGATCAGCCAAGGCTTCCGCATCCGGTTCCGTGGCGCCGACCTGAAGGTCCACGTGCGCAGCCCCCGTCAGGCCGAACTGGCCGCCCTAATGCCCGAAAAACTGCCGCCCGATACCTCCAAGATGCTGCTGTGCCCCATGCCGGGTCTGGTGGTGAAGCTGGACGTGGCCGTGGGCGATCACGTGCAGGAAGGTCAGGCCCTTTGCACGGTCGAGGCGATGAAGATGGAAAACATCCTGCGCGCCGAAAAGACCGGTGTGGTGTCCAAGATCAACGCGGGCGCGGGCGACAGTCTGGCCGTGGACGATGTAATCATGGAGTTCGAGTGAGCCTATGATCGACCTTGGCGCCCTTGGCATTGTCGGCTCCATCGTGTTGCTCGCTTGTGCGGGTGGCGCGGTGGTGCTGGCGCTCTATGCTGGGCGCGACGCGGCGACGTCGCGCGGGGTGATCCTGTCGTTTTTGTTCCGCATTGCCCTTCCGGTGATGCTGATCCTCGGGATGCCGCTGTTTGTGCTGTCGCAAGTGACCACCTTGGACGGACGGGTCTTGCAGGCTTTGATAGCCGGGGTTGTGATCGCAGCGGGCTGGCTCACATCTGCGGTCTTTACCGAAATTCGGCGATCCCGCGAAAAGGCAGAGAAGCTGCGCGATTATCACAAAGCGCTCTTTGCAGAGATAGGCGATACGCTCTCGGCCTATTACCTGGATGGCAAGGCGGACGACTATGGGCGCGACTTGCTAACGCGGATGCAGGCGGACGCAGATTTCGTGCCCTTTATACCACGTGAAACCCATGACCGGGTGTATGCCGCCCTTTTGGAAGAGATCGAAGTGCTGCCCCGAGTGACCATTGACCACGTCGTGGCGTTCTACAGCCTTGTGGCGACGATTTCAGCGCTGGCTGAGGACATGCGTTCAGAACGGTTTATGGCGCTGGAGCAACCCCGCCGGATCGCGATTTACACAGACTACCTTGCCCTGCGCCGGAACGCCTGGACATTGGGCACGCGCACTTTGCATCTGATTTCAATTTTCGCAGAGAAGGGATCAGAGGCGGCGGCGGATTTCGTCGCCCGTGCCGTAGCCGTCGTCAGTAACCCGGACGTGGACCTGTCCCACCGGTCAGCGGGATCGGAGTAAGGGGAATGTCAGTCTGCCGTTCCATATCCGTTCCTTTCAATTTGCTGTCCACAGTAAGTGCACAAATCGGTGAAAAACACAAGGCCGGTCCTTACCGCCGCTCGCGGATCTCGCGCTCGCGGATCGGCATTTTGTCGATGCTGCGCGACAACTCGCGCACGTCCCAAGGGAAGGGTTTGCGCAGCTTGACCTGTCCGTCCTTGCCGATCAGCGTCAGCATGAAGGACCGGGGGCGCAGCTGTGTGCGCAGGTCGCTGGGGCTGTCGGGGTCGGTGTCGGTGATGATGACCACGTCGCGTTCAATCAGGCGGTCAATCTCTGCCAGCAGCAGGGCCATCTGTTCGGCAAAAACCGGGTCTTGCGGGGCCTCGCCAAAGACGACGACGGGCCGCGCGATCCACTTGAAGTCCGCGATGTCCACATCCTGCGCCTCCAGCACGATTGTCGGATCGTCCTGCCATTGCATCACGGGCGTCAGCCCTTCGGCATGGGCCCCTGTGGCGGTCAGCAGGGCAAGAGACATGAGTAAACGGCGCATTGGGGCCTCGTGTTCGGTTCCGGTCCTACCAGATATAGGCGCGTGCAGCGCCGGGGCGAAGGTTTGTGCCCAAATTTTTACCAATTCGCGGTGGGTTGGCCCATTGCACGACGAAAGGATGATCCCATGACAGATCGCACCAAGCTTTGGGCAGAACTGGCCGAGAAGGAGCTGCGCGGCAAACCGCTGGACGCGCTGACGTGGGACACGTTGGAGGGGATCGCGGTCAAGCCGCTGTACACCGCCGCTGATGTCGCCGGGCTGGATCTGGATCAGGTGCCCGGGGAGGCGCCCTATATGCGCGGCGTGAAGGCCACGATGTACGCCGGCCGCCCCTGGACGATCCGGCAGTATGCGGGGTTCTCGACAGCCGAAGAGTCAAACGCGTTCTACCGCAAGGCACTGGCCGCCGGGCAGCAGGGGGTCAGCGTCGCTTTCGACCTGGCCACCCACCGCGGCTATGACAGCGACCACCCCCGGGTGGTGGGCGATGTGGGCAAGGCCGGTGTGGCCATCGACAGCGTCGAGGACATGAAAATTCTGTTCGACGGCATCCCGCTGGACAAGGTCAGCGTGTCCATGACCATGAACGGCGCGGTGATCCCGATCCTTGCGAATTTCATCGTCACCGGGGAAGAGCAGGGACATGATCGTAGTGTGCTTGCCGGCACCATCCAGAACGACATCCTGAAGGAGTTCATGGTCCGTAACACCTACATTTACCCGCCAGAGCCTTCGATGCGGATCATTGCGGATATCATCGAATTCACCAGCAACGAGATGCCCAAGTTCAACTCGATCTCTATCTCCGGCTATCACATGCAGGAGGCGGGCGCGAACCTTGTGCAAGAGCTGGCGTTTACGCTGGCGGACGGGCGCGAATACGTGCGTACGGCCATTGCGGCGGGCATGGACGTGGACAAGTTCGCGGGCCGGTTGTCGTTCTTTTTCGCCATCGGCATGAACTTCTTTATGGAGGCCGCCAAGCTGCGCGCCGCCCGCCTGCTGTGGCACCGGGTCATGGCGGAGTTTGAACCCAAGAACCCCAAGTCCAGCATGCTGCGCACCCACTGCCAGACCAGTGGTGTGTCCTTGCAGGAACAGGACCCCTACAACAACGTCGTGCGCACCGCCTACGAGGCGATGTCGGCGGTGCTGGGCGGCACGCAGTCCCTGCACACCAACGCCCTGGACGAGGCGATTGCCCTGCCCACGGAATTCAGCGCGCGCATTGCCCGCAACACCCAGTTGATCCTGCAAGAAGAGACGGGCGTGACCAACGTGGTCGATCCCCTGGCGGGCAGCTACTACGTGGAAAGCCTGACCAATGAGCTGGCCGAACAGGCTTGGGCCCTGATGGAAGAGGTCGAGCAGCTGGGCGGTATGACGGCAGCCGTGAACTCGGGCATGCCCAAGCTGCGGATCGAGGAAAGCGCGGCCAAGCGCCAGGCGGCCATCGACCGGGCCGAGGATGTGGTCGTCGGCGTCAACAAGTACCGTCTGGCCGAAGAGGCCGAGATCGACATTCTGGATATCGACAACGATGCCGTGCGCGAGGCGCAGGTCGCGCGGCTGGCCCGCACCCGTGCGGCCCGCGACGAGGCAGCGGCCACAGCCGCGCTGGAGGAATTGACCCGCCGCGCCGAACATGGCGGCAACCTGTTGGAGGCCGCCGTCGAGGCCGCCCGCGCCCGCGCCACTGTAGGAGAGATCAGCATGGCCATGGAAAAGATTTTCGGACGTCACCGGGCCGAGGTGAAGACCCTCGCCGGGGTCTACGGCGCGGCCTACGAGGGGGACGAAGGTTTTGCCGCGATCCAGAAATCCGTGGAGGCCTTTGCCGAGGAAGAAGGCCGCCGTCCGCGCATGCTGGTGGTCAAGATGGGCCAGGACGGCCACGACCGCGGCGCCAAGGTGATTGCCACGGCCTTTGCGGACATCGGGTTCGACGTGGATGTGGGGCCCTTGTTCCAGACCCCAGAGGAAGCCGCCCAAGACGCCATCGACAACGATGTGCATGTGGTCGGGATTTCAAGTCAGGCCGCAGGTCACAAGACCCTTGCGCCCAAGCTGATCGAGGCCCTGCGGGCACAGGGTGCGGGGGAAATTCTGGTGATCTGTGGCGGTGTGATCCCGCAACAGGACTACGAGTTCCTGAAAGAGGCCGGTGTGAAGGCGATCTTTGGCCCCGGCACCAATATCCCCGAAGCGGCCGAGGATATCCTGCGCCTGATCAAGGCCGCCCGGGCCTGAGGTGTTGCGCTGCGGGCGTGGCCCGCATCGCCACGCTGGGGGAGGCGCTGCCTCCCCCAGACCCCCACCGGGGTATTTGTGACCCAATGAAGCAAGGGGCCGGTTGAAGGTGGGGCCGGTTTGCGCCATGTCCTGAGACAGGAGGGCGCGCCATGGCATTACCGGCAAAGCAGCAATTGACCTATTGGGGGATCGTAACGGCGGTCTTCCTTGTGTTGTTCTGGTGGCTTGGGGACGTCTTGTTGCCCTTTGTCGTGGGCGGGGCGATTGCCTATGGGTTGGACCCCCTTGCGGACAGATTGGAGAGGCGCGGATTGGGGCGCGCGGCGGCCACGACGGTGATCATGCTGTTCGCTTTGTTGGTGATCCTGCTGGCCTTGGTCCTTGTGATCCCTTTGTTGATCGAGCAGACCGCCGCCCTTGTTCGTTTCGCGCCGGAATTGTTTGGCCAGTTGCGTGACGCGTTGACGACGCGGTTCCCGGCGATCCTCGACGAAGGGTCGACCCTTGCGCAGTCCCTGGCCTCGATCGGGGAATTGATCCAGTCCCGGGGCGGGGAGTTGTTCCAGCAGGTCGTGAACTCTGTTGCGGGGGTGGTGAACGCCGTGGTGTTCATTGTCGTGGTGCCCGTGGTGGCGTTTTACATGCTGTTGGACTGGGACAACATGGTCGCGCGGGTGGACGACTTGCTGCCGCGGGACCATGTGGCCACCATCCGCAAACTGGCCCGGGAGGTGGACGAAACGCTGGCGTCTTTCGTGCGCGGTCAACTGACGGTGTGCGGGATTTTGGGGACATTCTATGCCGTGGCCCTGATGACCGTCGGTTTGCAGTTTGGCGTCGTGGTTGGCGCGATTGCAGGGCTGATTTCCTTTATCCCCTACATCGGCGCGCTGATTGGCGGGGCGCTGGCCCTTGGCTTGGCGCTGTTCCAGTTCTGGGGCGATCCCATCTGGATTGCGGCGGTCGCGGCGATTTTCATGGCGGGCCAAGCGTTGGAGGGGAACTTTCTGACGCCCAAGCTGGTGGGCGGGTCCGTGGGCCTGCACCCGGTGTGGCTGTTGCTGGCCCTGTCGGCCTTTGGCGCGGTGTTCGGGTTCGTGGGCATGCTGATCGCCGTGCCGGTGTCGGCCATGATCGGGGTGCTGATCCGGTTCTTTGTAGGCGAGTACAAGGACAGCCGCCTGTACCGCGGCCTTGATACACCGGATCGCGACGACCCATGACCGACGCGCAATTGCCCCTGCCGCTGCCGGGACGCGAGGCCCGGGGGCGCGCTGACCTGTTCGTGTGCCACGTCAATATGATGGCCCTGCGTATGGTGGACCTGTGGCCCGATTGGCCGGACGGGCGGCTGGTGCTGACGGGTCCACGCGGGTCGGGCAAGTCGCACATGGTGGCGGTTTGGGCGGCGGAGCATGGCGGGCGCGTGATCGCGGCCCGGGACCTGACCGAGGCGCGCGTGCCCGATCTGGCCAGCGGGCCAGTTGCGGTCGAGGATGTGGACCAAGGCGTGGACGAGGCGGCCCTGTTTCATCTGTACAACCTGTCGCGCGCCCAAGGGCACACCCTGTTGCTGACCGCGCGCACGACACCGGGGGCGTGGCCCCTGACCCTGCCGGATTTGGCGTCGCGGGTGCAATCCATGACCGTGGCGCAGATTGACCCGCCGGACGACGCCATGCTGGGCGCGCTTCTGGTCAAGCTGCTGTCGGATCGACAGTTGCGGGTGCCGGGCAATGTGGTGCAGTTTCTGGTGCCTCGGATGGAGCGCAGCTATGCCGCGACCCAGACCCTTGTGGCCCGCCTCGATGCCGCCGCGCTGGCGCAGGCGCGGGAGATCACCCTTGGCCTTGCGCGGGAGGTTCTGGACTCTGCCGCGCCCTCTGCCTAGGGTCGGGGCTCGCAATAAATGTGTAACAAAAGGCGGCTAGTACCGCGCCATGACTGATCCCATTGTCCCCGCCTGTGATTTCCTGAATGCCCCCCTGCCAGCGCCGGTGGAGCTGGACGCGGCGCGTGTGACCGGGCCGGGGCGGTTCTTCAATCGTGAACTGTCCTGGCTGGCGTTCAACTGGCGCGTCCTGGAGGAGGCGGCGAACCCGCGCGTGCCCTTGCTGGAACGCCTGCGGTTCCTGTCGATCTCGGCTGCGAACCTGGACGAATTCTACACCGTGCGCGCGGCGGGCCTGCGGGAATTGGCGCGGGCGGGCAGCACCTCGCCCAGCCCGGACGGGCGCACGCCCGCCGAACAATTGCGCCTGATCGACGAGAACGCGCGGCGCTTGCTGGCGGTGCAGCAATCCACGTGGATCGGCCTGCGGCGCTTGCTGGAGGATGCGGGCATCGTGCTGGAAACCCGTGACACGATGACCGACGCGGACCGGACCTTTGTGGATGACTACTTTTTGCGCGCGGTCTTTCCGGTCCTGTCGCCCCTGGCCATTGACCCCGCGCACCCGTTCCCCTTCATCCCGAACGAGGGGTTCAGCCTTGCGGTGACGATGGAACGGCCCACGGACAAACGCAAGTTGCAGGCGCTGCTGCCGATCCCGCAACAAATCGAACGGTTCGTGCGCTTGCCCGACAGGGATGGCAACGTGCGGTTCCTGCCTATGGAGGAGTTGCTGCTGGATCAGATCGACGCCCTGTTCCCGGGTTATGCCCTGAAGGGCGACTGCGCGTTCCGGGTCCTGCGCGACAGTGATCTGGAGGTCGAGGAAGAGGCAGAGGATCTGGTCCGCGAATTCGAGACCGCCCTGAAACGCCGCCGCCGGGGCGAGGTGGTGCGCATGAAGATCACCGCCGGTGCCCCCGAGGCCCTGCGCCGCGAGATCATCGAAGAGCTGCGCGTGCAAGGCGACGAGATCATCGAGATCGAGGGGCTGATTGGCCTTGCCAGCCTCAAGGAGTTGGTGCTCGACGACCGTCCCGACCTGCTGTGGCCGCACTTCACCCCGCGTGTGCCGGAACGGGTGCAGGATCATGACGGCGATATGTTTGCGGCGATCCGGCAAAAGGACATGCTGCTGCACCACCCCTACGAGACCTTTGATATGGTGATCCGGTTCCTGCATCAGGCGGCCCGGGACCCCAACGTGGTGGCGATCAAGCAGACGCTGTATCGGACGTCGCGCAACTCTCCGATTGTCGAGGCGCTGTGCGAGGCCGCCGAGATGGGCAAATCCGTCACCGCATTGGTCGAGTTGAAGGCGCGCTTTGACGAGGCGGCCAACATCCGCCAATCGCGCCGTCTGGAACGGGCAGGGGCCCATGTGGTCTACGGCTTTATCAACTACAAGACCCATGCCAAGATCAGCACCGTTGTCCGGCGCGAGGGGGGCCGTCTGGTCACCTATACCCACTACGGCACCGGCAACTACCACCCGATCACGGCGCGGGTCTACACGGACCTGTCCTTCTTTACCTGCGACGAAAAACTGGGCCGCGACGCCACCAAGGTGTTCAACTACATCACCGGCTATGCCCAGCCCGAGGGGTTGGAAAACCTGTCCATCGCGCCCCTGAACATGAAAGAGACCCTGCTGGAGCGTATCCGGGCCGAGGTGGACCATGCCAAGGCGGGCAAGCCTGCGGTGATCTGGGCCAAGATGAACTCTCTGATCGAGCCAGACATCATCGACGCGCTTTACATTGCGTCCCAGGCCGGGGTCCGGATTGATCTGGTGGTGCGCGGCATCTGCGGGCTGCGTCCGGGGGTGGTGGGGTTGTCGGAAAACATCCGGGTCAAATCCGTGGTGGGCCGGTTTCTGGAACACTCGCGCATCGTGTGTTTCGGCAATGGCCACGGCTTGCCCGCCAAAAAGGCGCGGGTCTACATCAGCAGCGCCGACTGGATGGGCCGCAACCTGAACCGCCGGGTCGAAACCCTGATCGAAATCAAGAACGCCACGGTCAAGGCCCAGATCGTCAGCCAGATCATGGCCGCCAACCTGGCGGATGTGGCGCAATCGTGGACCTTGGGGCCAGAAGGGGCCTTTACCCGCCCCGATCTATCCACCATCGAAAACCCGTTTTCGTGCCACCGCTTCTTTATGGAAAATCCGTCCCTGTCCGGGCGCGGATCGGCGGGGGCCAAGGACGTGCCGGAATTGGCCCATACGTCCGATTGACCCCACGGGTGCGCCCGTTGCAGGGTGGCGTGACGCAGCCACGAAAGACCCATGGACCAAATCGCCCCCCCTTGACGATCTGACCGAACCCTTTGGCGCGCCGTTGTTCAACGACCCCAAGGCGCGGGCCCTGTCCCGGGTGGGGGTGATTGATGTCGGGTCCAACTCTGTCCGCTTGGTGGTGTTCGACGGGGCCGCCCGGTCGCCCGCCTATTTCTACAACGAGAAAATCCTGTGCGGTCTGGGTGCTGGACTGGGCGAGACCGGCCGCCTGAACCCCGAGGGGCGCGCCCGCGCCCTGTCTGCCATCCGCCGCTTTGCCGTGATTGCCGAAACCATGGGCGTATCGCCCCTGTCCGCCGTAGCCACGGCGGCTGTGCGCGAGGCTGAGGACGGCGCCGATTTCGTGGCGGAGGTGCTGGCGCAAACCGGCCTTAGGGTCTGGGTGATCGAGGGCCATATGGAGGCGCGCTTTTCCGCCCAGGGGGTCCTCTTGGGCTGGCCTCAGGCGGACGGTTTGATGTGCGATATCGGCGGCTCCAGCATGGAGCTGGCCGAGATGACCCATGGCCACGTGGGCGCGTGCCTCTCTGCCCGCCTTGGGCCGTTGAAGCTGGCCAGCGTCAAGGGCGGTCGCAAGGCCCGCAAGGCCGAGATCGACAAGACCCTGACCAAGATGCGCGACGCCCTGTCCGGGGATTACAAACGTCTGTACCTTGTGGGCGGCTCCTGGCGGGCGATTGCGCGGATCGACATGGAACGGCGCGGCTATCCCCTGCGGGTGCTGCACGAATACACCATGCGGCCCAAGGATATCCGGGCGACGGCCAAATACATCGCCCGGCAGGACTTCGAAGATTTGCGGAACCGCACGGGCACGTCGGCCGCGCGGATGGCACTGGTGCCCATCGCCTGCGAGGTTCTGGCCCGCCTGTTGCACCACTTTGGCCCCACCGATGTGGCGATTTCCAGCTATGGGATTCGCGAGGGGTTGCTGTACCAACAGATGCCCGACGCCCTGCGCAAACGTGATCCGTTGATCGAGGCCGCCCGCTTTGCCGAAGATAAAGACGCGCGTCTGCCCGGTTTCGGCAAGGCCCTGTTCAAGTTCATCGAGCCGCTGTTTCCACGGGTCAAGGCGGACCGGATGCGCCTGATCAAAGCCGCTTGCCTGTTGCACGATGTCAGCTGGCGTGCGCACCCGGACTACCGCGCCGAGATCTGTTTCGACAATGCCACCCGCGCCAACCTTGGGGGCCTGTCCCATGGGGAACGTGTGTACCTTGGGCTGGCCCTGATGCACCGCTACCGCAACAAGCGCGAGAACACGCGGTTCGACCAGTTGGCCCCCTTGCTGGGCGCGGCCGACACCACCGAGGCCGAGGTCTTGGGCAAGGCCATGCGGTTCGGCGCGATGTTCGCGGCACTGGACACGGACCTGATGGCCAAGATGAAGTGGCACCCCAAGAAACGCCTGCTGCGCCTGACCCTGCCGCGTGGCAACGGCGAGGCATTGTTTGGCGAGGTGGCCGAGGCGCGTTTCGCCTCGCTGGCCAGTGCGCTGGACGCCCAGACCGAGGTGCGCGTCGCCCGGGGGTAGGGCGCAGATTGGCCCGACCTGCGTGCCGGGATCGCTTGCCCCACCGCGCGCCCCCGGCTAAGGCTGGCGCAACAGTTTTTGCCGGAGACCCCGCCATGCGCCTCAGCCGCTATTTCCTGCCCGTTCTCAAAGAAACCCCCGCCGAGGCGCAGATCGTGTCCCACCGCTACATGCTGCGCGCGGGCATGATCAAACAATCCGCCTCCGGCATCTATTCGTGGCTGCCCTTGGGCTACAAGGTCCTGAAACGGATCGAACAGATCGTGCACGAGGAACAGGAACGCGCGGGCCACCACGCCATGCTGATGCCCACGATCCAATCCGCCGATCTGTGGCGCGAATCCGGGCGCTACGACGCCTTTGGGGACGAGATGCTGCGCATCACCGACCGCCACGGGCGCGAGATGCTGTTCACCCCCACCGCCGAGGAACTGATCACCGACATCTTCCGGTCCAACGTCTCCAGCTACAAGGATCTGCCCCTGACGATGTATCAGATCCAGTGGAAATTCCGCGACGAGGTGCGCCCCCGCTTTGGCGTCATGCGCGGACGGGAATTCTACATGAAGGACGGGTACAACTTTGACCTGACCAAGGAAGACGCCTTGCACGCCTACAACCGGCATCTTGTCAGCTACCTGCGCACCTACGAACGCATGGGCCTGCAAGCGATCCCCATGCGCGCGGACAGCGGGGCCATGGGCGGGGACGACACTCACGAGTTTCTGGTGCTGGCCGACACCGGCGAGTCAGAGGTGTTCTACGACAGCGCCGTGACCGACCTGACCTTTGGCGACCGCGAGATTGACTACACCAGCCGCGAGGACTGCGCTGGCGTAATGCGCGAATTTACCGAGCTTTACGCCCGCACGGACGAAACTCACGACCCCGCCCTGTTCGACGCCGTCCCGGAGGATCGTCGCCGGGTCGCGCGCGGGATCGAGGTGGGGCAGATCTTCTACTTCGGCACCAAGTATTCAGAGGCCATGGGCGCAACCGTTCAAGGCCCCGACGGTAAACCCGTGCCCGTGCACATGGGGTCCCACGGCATTGGCGTGTCCCGCCTGCTGGGCGCCATCATCGAGGCCAGCCACGACGACAAGGGCATCATCTGGCCCGAGGGCGTGACCCCCTTCCACTGTGGGATTGTGAACCTGAAACAGGGCGACCCAGCAGCAGACGCGGCCTGCGAGGGGCTGGAGAAAGCCCTTGAGGCCGCGGGCCTGGAGGTGCTGTACGACGACACCAAGGAACGGGCCGGGGGCAAGTTTGCCACCATGGACCTGATCGGCCTGCCGTGGCGGATCACCGTTGGCCCGCGCGGGTTGAAGAACGGTGTGGTAGAACTCACCAGCCGCCGCACGGGCGACAGCGAAGAAATGTCGCCAGAGGCCGCCGTGGCCCGGATCGTCGAGATTTACGCAGGTGTCTGAATGATCGGGCGTGCGCGCAGGCTTCGGTAAGTGGCCTGCGCCGCGACGACCCTCAGCGCGCCGCCGCAGCCTCGATCGCGGGGCGCAGGCGGGTTTCGATCACGTCGTTGGTGATGGGACCGGCAAAGCGCAGCATGATCGTGCCGTCGCCTGCGACCACGAAGGTCTCTGGCACGCCGTACAGACCCCAGTTGATGGCCATGCGGCCCCGGTCGTCGGTCACGATGCCCGCAAAGGGATCGCCCAGTTCCGCCAGAAAGGCCAAACCGTCCGGCGTCTTGTCTTTGTAGTTCACACCGTAGACCGGCATTTCTTGGGCCAGCGCCTCCAGCTGGGGATGCTCTGCCCGGCAGGGCACGCACCAACTGGCCCAGAAGTTCACCAGCTTGACCTCGCCGTCGCGCAGGGTTTCGGCGGTAAAGACCTCCTTGCCCGGCAGCGCGCCCTCGGCCACCGGGGGGGCCATCTGCCCCTCCAGGGTGCTGGGGATCGCATCGGGGTCGTCGCGGAACAACCCGGGCAACAGCAGCGCGCCCACAAGGGCCGCAAACATCGCAACCGGGATCATGGTGATCCAGTTGACGGCTGATTTTTTCGGGGGCGTTTGGGGTGCGGGGTCGGGCGATTTATCTTGGGGCATCTTTTTTCGCGGCGTCCTCTTCGCGCTTCAGGCGCGCTTTGATCTTGCGGGACTGCCATAGGCTTTGACCGACCAACAACACCAGTAACAAAATCGAGATCCCGTAGGCGAGGCCGACTTCGGTCGCGTATTTTCCAAGATCGGGCATCATTGGGCTGCCATCGCGCGGGCGTCGAGGGCGGCAAGGCGGCGGCGGCGGATCTCCATCCGGGTGCGCACCAGCACCAGCGTGATGAACAGACAGCCGAAGCCCGCCATGGATATCACCGCCGGATACCAGAAGACATCCGCGATGTTCTGTTCCTTATCCACCGAAAAGGTCGCGCCCTGGTGTAGGCCCTGGTTCCAGAAGATCGCGGCATAGCGCGACAGTAGGGCAAAGACCGACCCCACAAGGCACATCACGGCCGTCAGGTCGGCGGCGGTGTCCGGGGTTTCGATTGCTTCCCACAGGGCGATGTAGCCCAGGTAGAACAGGAACAGGATCAGAAAGGACGTCAGGCGCGGGTCCCATTCCCAATAGGTGCCCCACATGGGCTTGCCCCAGATCGCGCCTGTGACCAGTGCAATCAGGGTCATAACCAGTCCGATGGGGGCGGCGGCCCGCGCGGCAAGGGCGCTGACGTGGTGGCGGCGGATCACCCAGATCAGCGAACACACCAGCATCATCAGCCATGCGTTGATCGCCATCAGGGCCGAGGGCACGTGCAGGTAGATGATCTTGACCGTGGATCCCTGGCGGAAATCATCGGGCGTGAAGAAAAAGCCCCATGTCAGCCCAGTGACCACAAGGATCACCGACAGGACCGCGAAAGGCGGCAGCAACCACCCAGAGGTGGCCATGAACTTGCGCGGATTGGCGTATTCCCAGAAAGACATGGACGCAAAGTAGGGGCGCGGGCAGGCCGGTACAATACGCGATGCGCGGCGGGCCCTAGCGCAGATTGACGCGGAGGGCGGAGGCCGTGGCGAAGGGCAGCAGCGCAATGGTGCCCAGCGTGATCCCCGCAAGGGCGGCCAACGGGGTGGCGACGGCCTGCCCCTCGGCCCCGCGTTTGACGACCTCGGCCCCGAAAATGAGGGTGGGAATATACAGGGGCAGAACCAGCAGGGACATCAGCAGCCCGCCCCGTTTCAGACCTACGGTCAGGGCCGCGCCGAAGGTGCCCAGCCACGACAGGGCCGGGGTGCCGATGATCAGCGACAGCAACAGCCACGGCAGGGCCGCCGCGGGCAGGTGCAACAACAACCCCAAAACCGGAGAGATCGCCACAAGGGGCAGGCCGGTGGTGATCCAGTGGGCCAGGGCCTTGACCGTGGCGGCCCCTTCCAGGGGCAACGGAGAAGTGGCCAGCAGGTCGAGGGTGCCGTCCTCCCAATCCAGCGCGAACACCCGGTCCAGGGACAACAGGCACGCAAGAAGCGCGCCCAGCCACAGGATGCCCGGCGCGATCAGGGCAAGGGTGTCCGCATTGGGGCCGACGCCGAAGGGGGTCAGGACCACGACGATCAGAAAGAACGCAAGGCCCAGCCCAAAGCCGCCGCCTGCGCGCAGGGCAAGGGCCAGATCACGGCGCAACAGGGCGATCATTCGAACGCCTCCGCAAAGGGGTCGTCCGAGGTTTCCGTGGCTTGGGTGGCGCGGTAGGGGCCTACGTCGAAACTGCGCGCCCCCGGCAGGCCAAGGTCGATATGGGTGGCGATCAGGGCCGACCCGCCGCGCCCAAGGTGCGCGCGCACCGCATCGGCAAAGCGCGTGACGTTGCGGGTATCAAGGCTGACGGTGGGCTCATCCAGCACCCAGATGGGGCGGCCCGTGACCAATAGGCGGGCGAGCGACAGGCGGCGCTTTTGGCCCGCCGAAAGGGCTCCGGCACGGCGATCCAAGAGGGCTGACAGGTCGAAGGCCTCGACCGCCGCCTCTATCCCCGAGCTTTGAAAGACTTTCGACCAGAACATCAGGTTTTCGGCCACGGTGAGTTGCGATTTCAAACCATCCGCATGGGAGGCGTAGGCGATACTCTCTTCGGGCGCGTTCACCCCACCGCGCACGGGCGGGGTCAGCCCCGCAATGCAGCGCATGAGGGTGGTTTTGCCCGATCCGTTGGGGCCACGCAGGATCAGCGCCTCGCCGGCGGCGACGGTGAAGGTGACGCCTTGCAACACGGTGCTTTGGCCCCGGCGGCAGGCGAGATCTGTGACGGACCATTCCATGGCCCCTTGGTAGACGGGCGGGCATTGGGGGGAAGCCGAAAGGTGAAGGTGCGACGAAAACGGGGTGCCCCCTCCCTCGCGCGAACCTTTGGACACAGGTGCGGGGTTTGACCAAACGGAGCGGCTGCGCCGCACGCGATTTTTTGCGGTGCCCGTGGTGGGGGCGCGGCCTTTGATCGACGCTGCGCGGGCTGTGGCGGCGGGTTTGGGTACTTGGGACCCAATGAAGACCGGGGAAGGTGTGGCCGATTGTCCTTTCGTATACACTTGTATGCCGAAGGGCTTGATTGGTGCTGCGGCATTTGGCATTTGGGCGTCAGACTTCCCATTCCTTGAGTCTCGGAGACCGATCACCATGACCATCGTCGTTGGCAAAGATACCGCACAGACCCGCAAGACACTGACCGTCGGGTCGCAGTCTATTGATTACTATTCCATACCCGCCGCGCAGGCCGCTGGCCTTGGGGATTTCTCCAAGCTGCCCGCCGCGCTGAAAGTCGTGTTGGAAAACATGCTGCGGTTCGAGGATGACGGGCGCACGGTGTCCGTGGATGACATCAAGGCCTTTGCGGAATGGGGTGCCAAGGGCGGCAAGAACCCCCGCGAGATCGCCTATCGCCCGGCCCGCGTGTTGATGCAGGATTTCACCGGCGTGCCTGCCGTGGTGGATCTGGCCGCCATGCGCGACGGGATCAAGGCGCTGGGCGGCGACGCGCAGAAGATCAACCCCCTGAACCCGGTTGATCTGGTCATCGACCACTCGGTCATGATCGACGAGTTCGGTAACCCCCGCGCGTTCCAGATGAACGTGGACCGGGAGTACGAGCGCAACCTGGAGCGCTATACCTTCCTGAAATGGGGTCAAAAGGCATTCAACAACTTCCGCGTGGTGCCCCCCGGGACCGGGATCTGCCACCAGGTGAACCTCGAGTATCTGGCCCAAACCGTCTGGACCGACGAAGATCAGAACGGTGTGCAGGTGGCCTATCCCGACACATTGGTCGGCACCGACAGCCACACCACCATGGTCAACGGCATGGCCGTTCTGGGCTGGGGCGTGGGCGGCATCGAGGCCGAGGCCGCCATGCTGGGCCAGCCGATTTCCATGCTGATCCCCGAGGTTGTGGGCTTTGAGCTGACGGGCTCCATGATGGAAGGCACCACCGGCACGGACCTTGTGCTGAAAGTGGTCGAAATGCTGCGCGAGAAGGGCGTGGTGGGCAAATTCGTGGAATTCTACGGCGAAGGTCTGGACCGTCTGCCCCTGGCCGACCGTGCGACGATTGCGAACATGGCACCGGAATACGGCGCGACCTGTGGCTTCTTCCCCATCGACGACGAGACCCTGCGTTACCTGCGCACCACGGGCCGCGAAGAGGACCGGATCGCCCTGGTCGAGGCCTATGCCAAGGAAAACGGGTTCTGGCGCGACGCGGATTACGCCCCCGTCTACACCGACACCCTCAGCCTCGACATGGGCACGATCGTGCCTGCGATTTCCGGGCCCAAACGCCCGCAGGATTATGTCGCCCTCACGGACGCCAAGGCGGCCTTTGCCAAGGAGATGGCCGAGACCTTCAAACGTCCCATGGGCAAGGAAGTCGCGGTCAAAGGCGAAGACTACACCATGGAATCGGGCAAGGTGGTGATTGCTTCGATCACGTCTTGCACCAACACCTCCAACCCATATGTGATGATCGGCGCGGGTCTGGTGGCGCGCAAGGCCGCGGCCCTTGGCCTGAACCGCAAGCCTTGGGTGAAAACATCCCTGGCCCCCGGGTCCCAAGTGGTGTCGGAATACCTGGAGGCCGCGAACCTGCAGGAAGATTTCGACAAGCTGGGCTTCAACCTTGTGGGCTATGGCTGCACGACCTGCATCGGCAACTCTGGCCCGATCCAGCCCGAACTGTCCGAGGCCATTGCCGAGGGCGATCTGGTGGCCACGGCCGTGCTGTCGGGCAACCGCAACTTCGAGGGCCGGATCAGCCCGGACGTGCGCGCGAACTACCTGGCCTCGCCCCCGCTGGTCGTGGCCTATGCCATTGCGGGCACCATGGACATCAACCTGGCCACGGACCCCATCGCCCAGACCCCAGAGGGTAAGGACGTCTACCTGCGCGACATCTGGCCCACCACCCAAGAGGTGGCCGAACTGGTCGAACAGACCGTCACCCGCGAGGCGTTCCAGACCAAATACGCCGATGTGTTCAAGGGCGATGAGAAATGGCAATCCGTCGAGATCACGGATGCCGAGACCTATGACTGGCCCGCGGCCTCCACTTACGTGCAGAACCCGCCCTATTTCCAGGGCATGGGCATGGAGCCCGGCACCATCAGCAACATCGAAGGTGCCAAGGTGCTGGCCCTGCTGGGCGATATGATCACCACCGACCACATCAGCCCCGCCGGGTCCTTCAAGGAAAGCACGCCCGCCGGTCAGTACCTGTTGGAACGTCAGGTGCCTGTGCGCGAATTCAACAGCTACGGGTCGCGCCGCGGCAACCACCAGATCATGATGCGTGGCACATTCGCCAATATCCGCATCAAGAACGAGATGCTGGACGGGGTCGAGGGCGGCTATACCAAGGGACCCGATGGCGCGCAGGCGTCGATCTTTGACGCCTCCATGGCGTATCAGGAACAGGGCACGCCGCTGGTCATCTTCGGCGGGGAGCAATACGGGGCCGGGTCGTCGCGCGACTGGGCGGCCAAGGGCACGGCGCTGCTGGGCGTCAAGGCTGTGATTGCTGAATCCTTTGAACGCATCCACCGCTCCAACCTGGTGGGCATGGGCGTGATCCCGTTCGAATTCACCGGCGGTGACACCCGCAAGACCCTGGGTCTGACGGGCGATGAGACGGTGGCGATTTCCGGTCTGGATACGATCAAGCCCCTGCAAGAGGTGCCCTGCACGATCACCATGGCCGACGGCTCCGTCAAGCACATCATGCTGAAGTGCCGGATCGATACGGAGGTCGAGATCGAGTACATCGAGAACGGCGGCGTGCTGCATTATGTGCTGCGTAACCTTGCCTCTGAGGGCGCAGTCGCGGCTGAGTAAGCCCTGACTCACCGATCAAAGGCCCCTCGCGTTTTCCGACGCGGGGGGCTTTTGCGTTGGTGCGGCCTCGCGTCCCATGGGCGGTGCGGGGCGGGCGTGGTCAGGTTTGGGGATGAAAGGTTTTCCCGATCTTCCGCCCCTGTGGCTTGCGCTGTTTCTCGGCATCGGCTGGACCGTTGTGCAGATCTGGGGGCCGGGGGCCTTGGCCAACCCGACCACCCAAGGGGTGGCCGTGGGCGTCGCGGCCCTGGGGGTCGCGTTGATCGGCTGGTCCGCGTGGTGGTTCCGCCGCCACCGCACCACGATCGAGCCGCACCACGCGCCCACCGACCTGATCACCGGCGGCCCGTTCCGCTGGTCCCGCAACCCGATCTACATCGGCATGGCGGTGATCCTGGCGGGGGCTGTGATCTGGTGGGGCCGCCCGGTGCTGGGCATGTTGGTGCCCCTTTTCGTGGCGGTGATCGAAATCCGCTTTGTCCGCCCCGAGGAAGAGGCCCTGCGCGCGGCCTTTGGCGACCGGGCAGAGGCCTATTTCGCCCGCACCAACCGCTGGCTCTGACACGGTCCTCGCAATTCCTTGATTGGAAGTCGCCGGGCAGGGGGCCTATATTCAAATCATGACATTAACACGCCCCCTTCGCCGCGCCGCCCTGACCGCCGCCCTGACTACCGTCGCGGCCCTGTCGCCCCTGTGCGCCGCCGCCGATCCGGTGGTTGTGGAACTTTACACCTCCCAGGGGTGTTCGTCCTGCCCGCCAGCGGATGCCCTGTTGCACGATCTGGGGCAGGAGGCGGATATCATCGCGCTCGCCCTGCACGTGGATTACTGGGATTTCATCGGCTGGCCCGACACCTTTGCCCGCCCCGAACACGCCGCGCGGCAAAAGGCCTATGCCTATGGCACCGGCAGCCGCGTGGTCTACACGCCGCAGATGGTGATCAACGGCCAGACCTCCGTGCAGGGCAGCCGCCCCATGGAGGTGATGCAGCATATCACCGCGCACCGCGCCGCGTCGATGCCTGTAACCTTGCGCGTGGCCTCCACCCCCGAGGGCACGCAGGTGACTGGATCGACCGAGGCAGCGTTTGAGACTGCGGCAGAGGTGCATGTGGTGTCCTACTTGCCGCCGACCACAGTGCAGATCGGCCACGGCGAGAATGCGGGCAAGGCAATCACCTATAGCCACGTCGTGTCTGACTGGCAGACCGTGGGCACCTGGGACGGGGCACAGGATCTGGCCCAGACACTGCCCGCCGGGGTCGAGGGGCAGCACCGCGTTGTCCTGATCCAAGCCCCGGGTCCGGGGGCGATCCTGGGCGCGGTGCGTCTGGACTAGGGGGCGGCCGGCCGGGCCTGCGCCACGCCAATCATGCTGTCACGGCTGACAAGTGCTGCAAGGTCTGCCTCGGACCAGTTTTCCGTGCCCGCCGGCCGTTGCGGCACCACGATATAGCGCATGTCGGCAGTGCTGTCGTGGACGCGCACCTGTGTCGTGGCAGGCAGGGTCAGGCCAAACTCGGCCAGCACGGCGCGGGGTTCGCGCACGGTGCGGGCGCGGTAGGCGCGGGATTTGTACCAATCGGGCGGCAGGCCCAGCAGGTTGCGCGGATAGCAGGAACACAAGGTACAGACGATCACATTGTGCACCGCGTCGGTGTTTTCCAGCGCAATCAGACGCAGGGGGCCGATGTCATAGCCCATCTCGGCGCTGGCCTTGGACGCATCTGCAAGCAGCCGCGTGTGGAAGTCCGGGTCCACCCAAGCCCGCGCCACGACTGCGGCCCCGTTGGCGGGGCTGCGCGCGTCCATCGCGTCGATCTGGGCGGTCACAGCCTGGGCGGTGGTGACGCCCTTTTCGATCAACAACTCCCGCACGGCGATTTCCATGGTCTGCCAATAGCTCAGCGTTGCATCGTCGTCGGCGCGGGTGGGGTGCCCATTGTCGTCGTCGTGGTCGTCGTGAGGATGGTCGTGGTGGTCGTGGTGGTCGTGGGGCATGTCGGTCTCCGTCCCTTCGCATCGTGCCTATGGGGGCGGCGATGTCCAGTGCCAAGTGCTGGGCACGAAGCGGTGGATCAGTCGAGGGGCGGCAAGTCGGGCAAGTCTGGCAGATCGGGAAGCTCTGGTAGATCTGGAAGGTCCGGCAGATCGGGCAGTGCGCCTGCGTCGGGCAGGGTGGGCAGGTCCGGCAAATCCGGCAGGGCGCCCCCCTCAAAGGCCGCATCCATAGGCGCATCCATGGGGGTGTCCATGGGCACGGACGCTTGCGGTGCGGCGCCGGGCATGGGGGCGGACATCGCGGCGGGCATTGCGGCGGGGGGCGCGCTTGGGTTCGGGGGCGCCGCCATAGCCGGGGCCGCCCCTTCGCCGGACAGGTCCAGACAGATCGCCCGCATCCCGTTCAGCTGGCCCACCCGGCCCTTGGCCACCAGCGCGCCGCCGGGGCCTTCGATCTGGGCCTGTGTCACGCTGGCGCGGCTGACGGGCAGCAGATCACCGGCCTTCAGGGCCATAACCTCGTGCAGCGGCAGGGTCAGACGGGTCAGGACCACCTCCATCCGCATGGGCGCGGGGTCCACGGCCTGGGTCAGTTTCGCCTGCCACACCGGGTCCACGGGCGCGTTTGGGGTCGCGGCGACACCGGGCCGGATCACCGGGGGCGTGGCCCCTGCGGCGGTGGCGGGCAGGATCATCCAGACCGTCCCCTCTTTCAGGCCCGCACCCACGGACACCTCTGTGCGGAGCACGCGGTAGTCCCCCTCCTCCAACATCAGGATCAGGGGGCGGGGGTCCGGCAGGTTGGTGCCGTAGGTATAGCCGCGCGTCCAGCGATCCTCGGCCATCTCGGCGCTGCGTTCGGCAAATCCGGTCAGGATGCCTTCGACGAAATCCCGGGTCAGGGCGGCGTCGATGCGGGTCGTGCGGCGGGGCGTACGCGCGGCGCGGTCCACCCGGCCCATAGTCTGCACTTCGATCACCGCGTCCACAAGGCTGGAGGAGATCACGAGGACGCCGCGCGCCTCGGCCGGGCCATCAAGGACGGAAAACAGGGCGATATCGGGCAGGGCCTTGAGCACCTGCGATTGTTCCAACACCTCTGCGGTCTCGGCGTTGACCAGCAATTCCAGACCCGACAACCCCTCTGCCGATTGCACAAGGGCCTGTCGCAACGCCTTGAGGGGGTTCATCCCGCGCGCAGGTGGCGGCGCGCCGGCCCGCGCACCGGCCTTGCGGCGGATCACCGATAGCTGCTGTTCGTCCGACATGACACAATCCTCGCCCGGGCTGGCCCCCGTTTATGGGCGCAGCAAGGTAAAGATTTCGTTCATGGGCAGGCGGTTATTCCGCCGCGTCCCGCACCTGCTGCGCCAATGGCAGGGTCACGCGAAAGGCGGTGCCCTGTTGGCCGGGCAGATAGTCGATGGACCCGCCCAGACGCTGCATCACTTCGCGGCAGATCGCCAGACCCAGCCCCGCACTGCCCGCCGAGGCCTGATCGGTCAGGCGCGAGAACTTCTCGAAGATCAAATTGCGCGCCGCACTGGGGATGCCCGCGCCGTTGTCGGTGAAATCCACTGTCACCACGCCATCCCCCTGCCGCGCCACGATGCGCAGGGCAGGGGTGTCGTGGTCGCAATACTTCTTGGCGTTGGTGATCAGGTTGATGAACACCTGTGCCAGCCGGTCGCTGTCGGTGTGCAGGGGGATCTCTTCGGCCAAGGGGTCGCGGTACACCTCCAGCGCGTCCCGGGTGATCGACGACGACGAGGCCACGGCCCGGTCCAGCACCGCGCGCAGGGTCGTGGGCCCCGTGTGCAGCACCACTTGGCCGTTTTCCAGCACGCTGAGGTCCAGCAGATCGTCCAGCAAGCGGGTCAGGCGCAGGCTTTCGTCCTGTATGATGCCCGAGTAGCGGTGCAAGTCCTGCGGCGACAGGTCCCCGGACATCAGGATTTCCGAAAACGCCCGGATCGAGGTCATGGGCGTGCGCAACTCGTGGCTGACCTGACTGAGAAAGGCGTCCTTTTGCAAGGACAGGTTGGTCAGCTTGGTGTTGGCCTCGCGCAGTTTGCGGGCGGTGCGGGTCAGCTCTTCTTGCTTGGATTCCAACCGGGCCGAGTATTCCATGATCTGGGCCGCCTCGTCCGCCACGGCCATCAGGTCGTCCACGGACACAGAGGCCCCGCCCGTCAGCTGCCCGATCATGGCGTGGGCGGTGGCGGCCCCCACGGACCCGGCCAGTTCGCGTTCCAACGCTTCGATGAAATCGGGGGTGGGGTCGGGCAGATAGCCGTCCTTGCCTTGGGCCTGCGCGCCGGTCTGGAACAGGGCCTGTGCCTCGCGCGCGCCAAGGATGCGTTGGGCCATGATCAACAGGTCCTCGGACGCGGCCTTGCCCCCGCTCCAGCCGCGCGGGGCGGTGGAGTATTCGAACACGTTGACGAATTGCACGCCCTGCAACCGCTCCAGCGGGGTGGGGAAGGACAACAGGGACGCCGTGCAGAACGCCAAGGTGTTGACCCCCAGCGACAGCACCAGCGTGGTCAGCAGCGGATCTGCCGAGGGCAGGTTGAACAGGTGCGTGGGCCGCAGCCAGTCGATGCCAAAGGGGCCGTCCACGATCAGGCTGGTGGGGACCACGACCCCCTCCAGCACCGGCAGCAACATGGTGTAGCCCCAGATGCCAAACCCCAAAGAGATGCCCCAGGCCGCCCCCGCCCGCGTGGCCCCGCGCCAGAACAGACCGCCCAGCAGGGCCGGCAGCACCTGCGCCAGTCCCGCAAAGGCCACCAGCCCGATGGAGGCCAGCGCCACCGTGCCCCCGGTCAGGCGAAAGTAGAAATATCCCATGGCCATGACCGCCCCGATGGACACCCGCCGGGCGATCAGGATCACGTGGCGCACGTCGCCGGACACGGTCGCGCCCTGGCCCCGCGTCGCCAGCCATAGGGGCATGACAATGTGGTTCGACAGCATCGTGGCCAGCGCCACGGAGGCGACGATGACCATGGATGTGGCCGACGAAAACCCGCCCAGAAAGGCCAGCGTGGCCAGACCGTCCTCGCCCATGGCCAAGGGCACGGTCAGCACGAACAGATCTGGGTTCGACCCCGCAGGCAACAGGTCCAGCCCCACCACGGCGATGGGCACCACGAAGATGGAAATCGCCATCAGATACAGGGGAAAGGCCCAGCTGGCGGTGGCCAGGTGCCGTTCGTCGCTGGCCTCGACCACCATGACCTGAAACATGCGCGGCAGGCAGATCACCGCCGCCGCCGACAGGAACGTCAGCCCGACCCACCGTCCCGACGACGAGGTCCAGTCGGCGATCGGGCTGGCCTCGATCCGTTGGATCATGTCCGCAGGGCCCATGGCCACGCCCCAGACCACAAAGACGCCAACGGCCAGCAGGGCGGCCAGCTTGACAATCGCCTCGACCGCGATGGCGGACACGATGCCGTCGTGGCGTTCGTTGGTGTCCAGATTGCGGGTGCCAAAGAGGATGGTGAAGATCACCAGACCGATGGCGATCCAGAACCCGGTCTGCCCGGTGTCATGGGCAACCCCCTCCAGGTCGGCAAAGACCTCGATGGACAGGGTCACAGATTGCAGTTGCAGGGCGATATAGGGGGTGGTGCCGATCACGGCGAGGATCGTGACCAGCACCGCCAGCCCGTTGGACTTGCCATATCGGCTGGAAATCAGGTCCGCGATGGAGGTCACGCGCTGCGCCCGGCCCACCCGGACCAATTTGCGCAGCAGCCACCACCAGCCCAGAAACACCAGTGTCGGGCCCAGATAGATCGTCAGATACTCCAGCCCCGACCGGGCCGCGGACCCCACCGCGCCGTAAAAGGTCCACGCGGTGCAATAGATCGACAGGGACAAGGTGTAGACAAGCGGCGAGCGCAGCAGCCGCAGCTGCCCCCGCGCGGCGCGCCGTTCGGCCAGAAAGGCGATGACGAACAGGGCGGCGACATAGGCCAGACTGACAGCGATCAGACCGTTCAGGGACACCGTGTCAGTCCTTGTCCGTGATGGCGCGCGACGTGCGCGCCAGCCACAAGGCCAGCCCGATCAACAGCAGCCATGCCGAAAAGAAATAGGTCAGCCACGGGGCCGTCGCCCCCCGCGCATTGTCCGGATCTGACAAAATGATGTCCGGAAACAGCAACAGAACCGCCCCAAGGATCGGCAGCAGGCGCGCGGCATCGGCCACGCGGTTCTTGCGATAGGTCTCGCGTTCCAGAAACAGGGCGCGGGATTTCGGGGTCACGAGGTGGCGCCTTCGTACAGAGTCTCGACCGCCTCCAACACATCTTGGTTGGCAAAGGGTTTGGTCATGAACCGGGTGACGCCCAAGGCCTCGGCCCGGGCGCGGTCCTTGGTCTGGCCCTTGGCGGTCAGCATCAGGACAGGGGTCTGGCCCACGGCGTCATGCGCGCGGATGTCCGCAAGGATGTCAAAGCCCGAGCGCCCGGGCAGCATCACATCCAGAATGATCACATCCGCCGCTTCGCGGGCCACGGCCTCTAGGGCGGTGGTGCCATCGGAATGGGTTTTCACGCGCCACCCGTCGCGCTGCAAAATGAAACTGATGGCGACGATGATATTGGGCTCATCCTCGATCAGCAGAACCGTCTTGGCCATGTGGTCTTCCTCCCGGCGGGTTTGCCCCCGCGCATGGGGGCCAGTATGGGCGCGGGACGGGGGGCTGTCAAAACCAGATACGCCAAAGGCCAGATCCGCTAGAGGGTGTTTGCTGCCACCAGCGAGGGTTCGCGCCGCGCCAGACAGTCCCCACGGGGACACACCCGGCACGAGGGGCCGACGTGCAAGGGGGCCGGCAGGGGGGCCGCGCTCCGCTCGCCTGCGGACAGGCGGATCAGCATGGTGGCCTGCACCACGTCCCGAAGGTCCGGGTGGACGGGCAGGGCGATGGCCCAGGTGTCGAACTGCGTCCCGTCGGGCATCTGCACCCGGGTGTGCAGGGGATAATGCGGGCGGGTGATGGCCTGATACAGGGGCAGCAGGGGACAGCCCGGCGTCACAAGGGTGACGTTGAACCCGTCGATGGGCCGGCGGTAGGTCAGCGCGCCTGCGCTGTCGGTCTGGATCAGGCCCGCCTCGGGCAGGCCTTCGGTGCCGCCCAGCACCGCAAGGCGGCGCAGCACTTGGTCCAGGGGGCGGCCCGTGGCGTGGGCGATGGCAAAGGGATCGGCGGTGCCAAGGGCGGCAAGCTCGGGGGCGGGCAGGGCCTCTGCATCCGCGATATAGCCGCGCAGGTGCCGTTCCAGCACGAAGCGCAACATGGGGGCCTCTGCCGCCTCGGCCAAGATATCCGCGAGGGCCTCGGCCCCGCGCTGTTCCAAGGCGGGCAGGTGGTGGGCGTGGGCGTCCATGAAGGCGGTCAGCGCCTCGACCGGGGCGACGTAGCCTTCGCCCTGTTCCACCTCGGCCTCGAAATAGCTGACCATGTTTTCCGCAGCCTCGGCCAGACGGCGGCTGTCCTGATCCAGATTGGTGTGAAACCGGGCCAGCCAGTTGGGGTCAATCTCGGGGGTGCCTGCAAGGATCGACGCCGTGGAGCGGACGGCGGACACCGTCGACAACACCTCGTGCATGGCCGTGGACAGGGCGGGGTCGTGGGTCAGACGGTCGTTGAGCACGTCGATGGTGCGTTCCAACTGACCGATGCGGGCGGCCTGATCCCGGATCAACCCGGCCCATGGGGGAAGCGGCGGATCACCTCTTCGGCGGTGGCAAGGGCCTCGGGCGGCAGGCCGTGGCTGTCGGCAGCGCTGCGCATGGTGCCCAGCAGAACCTGATCCGCGCCCTCGACCAGTTCGGCGTGATCCACCTGCAAGGTCGCGGCGATCCGGGTCAGCAATTTGCCCGCGATTCTGCGCCTGTTGTGTTCGATCAGGTTCAGGTAGCTGGCAGAGATGCCAATATGTCGCGCCAGATCCGCCTGTCGCAGACCACGGGCAAGGCGGTGTTCACGGATGCGCGATCCGACGGGAAGGGATTGTACCAAGGGCGCCTCTGTTAACTCTTTAGCATTTCCAAGGGCTTTCTGCACATGCAAGAAAATCCGTTTACAGTTTGTGCGGTTGCAGCGTGTATTTGTTTACAGAATAGTTGTTTCCCCGCATAGGGTTGTTGCGCAGTTTTCTTTCTATCCGCGATACTGGGTATGTCTTGTAAAAGGACTGAGAACCGCGCCTTGGAGGAGGAGCAGGTCTCACATCTTAAAAAAGGGAGGGACTTTATGTCCAAATCTAACTTCTCGCGCCGCGGCGTTCTGAAGGCTGGTGCCGCTGGTGGTGCCGCGCTGACCTTGCCCACATATCTGCGTGCCGACGGCCACGCTGGCTTCACCAACGCGCCCACGGGCGACACTGTCACGCTGGGCTTCAACGTGCCCCAGACCGGCCCCTACGCGGACGAAGGCGCAGACGAGCTGCGCGCGTTTGAACTGGCCGTGGAACACCTCAACGGCACCGGCGCCGACAACGGGATGCTGGAAACCTTCAGCTCCAAGGCGCTGACGGGTCAGGGCATCCTTGGCAAGAAAGTCGAATACGTCACGGGCGACACCCAGACGAAATCCGACGCCGCCCGCGCATCGGCCAAGTCGATGATCGAAAAAGACGGCGCTGTGATGATTTCCGGTGGATCAAGCTCGGGCGTGGCTGTGGCCGTGCAGGCCCTGTGCCAAGAGGCAGGCGTGATCTTCATGGCCGGTCTGACCCACTCCAACGACACGACCGGTAAGGACCGCCGTGCCAACGGGTTCCGCCACTTCTTCAACTCCTACATGACAGGCGCGGCCCTCGCCCCGGTTCTGGCGGCCAACTACGGCACCGACCGAAACGCCTATCACCTGACCGCAGACTACAACTGGGGTTACACCACCGAAGAAGCCATCCGGTCCTCGACCGAGGCCATCGGCTGGAACACGGTCAACACCGTGCTGACACCGCTGACACAGACCGACTTCTCGGCCTATATCACGCCCGTTCTGCAATCGGACGCAGACGTTCTGGTTCTGAACCACTACGGCGGCAACATGGTGAACTCCCTGACGAACGCGGTGCAGTTCGGCCTGCGCGACCGTATGGTCAACGACAAGAACTTCGAGATCGTGGTGCCCCTGTATTCGCGCCTGATGGCCAAGGGTGCGGGCGCCAACGTGAAGGGGATCTTCGGCTCCACCAACTGGCACTGGTCGCTGCAGGACGCAGGGTCCCAGGCCTTCGTACGCTCCTTCGGCACCAAGTACGGCTTCCCGCCCTCTCAGGCGGCGCACACCTGCTACGTGCAGACCCTGCTCTATGCAGACGCCGTGCAGCGTGGCGGGTCGTTCAACCCCTGTTCCGTGGACGAGGCCCTTGCGGACTTCGAATTCGACGGTCTGGGCAACGGCAAGACCCTCTACCGTGCCGACGACCACCAGTGCTTCAAGGACGTGCTGGTCGTGAAAGGGAAAGAGAACCCGACCTCCGAGTTCGACCTTCTGGAAATCGTCGAAGTCACCCCGGTCGAGCAGGTCACCTACGACCACGACCACCCGCAGTTCGCGGGCGGCTCTCTGGGCACATGTAACCCCGGCGCATAAGCCTAGGTTACCGGTGGGGGCGCGTGCGTCCCCACCACCCCTCTCTCTTTGCTATCGCATCCCGGGCCAGGCCACGGGTGCATCCGCGGCAGCGGCACCAACTCTCCGAAGGTGGGACAATGGACGCAATTATTCTGCAAATTCTAAACGGGCTCGACAAGGGCTCTGCCTATGCGCTGATTGCGCTTGGCCTGACGCTGATCTTCGGCACGCTGGGTGTGGTGAACTTTGCCCACGGCGCGTTGTTCATGATCGGTGCCTTCTGTGCGGTGACGCTCAGCAACATCCTGACGCTGTCCCACACGGTGATCGACGAGACGCGGACCGACTTTCTGGGCAACCCCCTGAAGGTCGATGTGCCTTACATCTATGACATATTCGGCGAGGTGACGGGGGCGGCCATCATCGACTGGGCCGTGCCCCTGTCGATCCTGTTCGCCATTCCGGTCATGATCGCCATCGGCGTGATCATGGAACGGGGTCTGATCAAACACTTCTACAAACGCCCCCACGCGGACCAGATCCTTGTGACCTTTGGTCTGGCCATCGTGTTGCAAGAGATCATCAAGTACTACTACGGTGCGAACCCGATCCCCACACCGGCCCCGTCCGCGTTCATCGGGTCGTTCGACTTCGGCGCGATGCTGGGTCTGGGCGAGGGGTCGATCATCTATCCCTACTGGCGGATCGTCTACTTCTGCTTTGCCGCCGTGATCATCTGCGCGATCTTTGCCTTTCTGCAGTTCACCACCTTTGGGATGGTTGTGCGCGCGGGCATGGCCGACCGGGAAACCGTGGGCCTGCTGGGCATCAACATCGACAAACGCTTTACCATCATGTTCGGGATCGCGGCGGCGGTCGCGGGGCTTGCGGGGGTGATGTACGTGCCCATCAACAGTCCGAACTACCACATGGGCATGGATTTCCTTGTGCTGTCCTTCGTGGTGGTCGTTGTGGGCGGCATGGGGTCGCTGCCGGGTGCGGTTCTGGCGGGCTTCCTGCTGGGCATCCTCGAAAGCTTTGCCTCCATGTCCCAAGTCATCGACATCATTCCCGGCATCAATCAGGTGATCATCTATCTGGTAGCCATCATCATTCTACTGACACGTCCCCGTGGCCTTATGGGTCGCAAAGGCGTGATGGAGGACTAAGCCATGCTCGGTCTCAACAAAAAAGACGTGCGTCTTTTGATCTTGGTCGGGGTCCTTGTGACCTTCGCCCCCTTCTTCCTGAACCCCTTCCCCGAGGGCAGCGCCATGGCGCAGTTCAACGCGGGCTATCCTGACCTGATGCAGCGGTTCGTGATCTTTGGCATCTTTGCCATCGGGTTCAACATCCTGTTCGGCCTGACGGGGTATCTGTCCTTTGGCCACGCCGCGTTTCTGGGGGTGGGGTCCTATTCGGCCATGTGGATGTTCAAGCTGCTCGGCATGAACGTCCTGCCCGCGCTGGCGCTGGCGATCATCGTGTCGGGGCTGTTTGCGGTGCTGATCGGCTATATCAGCCTGCGCCGCTCGGGCATCTACTTTTCGATCCTGACGCTGGCGTTTGCCATGATGTCCTACTCGCTGGCCTATTCGGTTCTGGCCACGGACATGGACGGCCCGGACAAGCAGGGCCTGCTGCAAAAGGGGCTGACGGGGGGCGAAACCGGCCTGCAACTGACCCTGCAAGACCCGCGTATCCTGGGCAGCGTCGCGGCAGAGGATGGCAACATCCCCGTGCCCAGCCTGTTTGGCCTTGAAATGCGCTCCAGCACGGAATGGGCCGTGGGCGACTGGCTGTTCACCTTCTCGGCGGGCTACTACTTCTGCGCGGTGATCATGCTGTTGGCGTTCTATCTGTCGATCCGCATCTTCCGGTCGCCCTTCGGGTTGGTGCTGAGGTCGATCAAGTCGAACCAGCAACGCCTGTCCTACACGGGCATGAACCCCAAACCCTACATGCTGGCGGCCTTTGTGATCTCGGGCATGTATGCGGGTCTGGCCGGGGGCCTGATGGCCGCCATGGATCCGCTGGCAGGCCCCGAACGGATGTTCTGGACAGCAAGCGGAGAGGTGGTCCTGATGACCATCCTGGGCGGTGTCGGCACCCTGATCGGGCCGGTTCTGGGCGCGGGCGCGATCAAGTACATGGAAAACATCCTGTCCAAGATCAACTCCGAGATCCTGCACCAATGGTTCGCCTTCATGCCCGACGGCATCGAGAACTTCATGGTCGCCATCGTCTATCCCTTCATCGGCAAGGGCTGGCACCTGACCTTGGGCATCATCTTCATGCTGGTGGTGATCTTTCTGCCCGGTGGTCTGGTCGAGGGCGGTCAACGCATCGCGGCCCGGTTCCGCCGCAAGAAAACCGCCGAGGCTGACGCCGACGCCAAAACAACCCCCGCAGAATAAGGAGAGGATGCAATGGGTATTCTTGAAGTCAAAGGGGTTGGGAAACGCTTCGGCGGTCTGCAAGCCCTGGGTGATGTGAACCTCAGCATCGAGGACAACACCTGCCACGCGATCATCGGCCCCAACGGGGCGGGCAAGTCCACGTTGCTGAACTGTCTGGTGGGCAAACTGATGCCCGACACCGGGTCGGTCAGTTTCAAGGGGCAATCCGTGCTGGGCCGCTCCCCGCACGAGATCAACCAGATGGGCGTGTCCCGCGTGTTCCAGACGCCCGAGATCTTTGGCGATCTGACGGTGCTGGAAAACATGATGATCCCCTGTTTCGCCAAACGCGACGGGATGTTTCAAATGAACGCCATCGGCAGCGTGACGGGCCACCGGGACATCGTGGAACGGGCCGAGGCCATGCTGGAGGAAATGAACATGGCGGACAAACACGCCATGCAGGCCTCCTCCATGTCGCGCGGCGACAAGCGGCGGCTGGAAATCGGCATGTGTCTGGCGCAACAACCGTCCCTGCTGTTGTTGGACGAACCCACCGCCGGCATGGCGCGGGCGGACACCAACAACACCATCGACCTTCTCAAACAGATCAAGGACGAGCGCGACATCACCATCGCGATCATCGAACACGACATGCACGTGGTGTTCAGCCTTGCGGATCGGATCACCGTTTTGGCCCAGGGCACGCCCCTGGTCGAAGACACGCCGGAAAACATCAAGGGTCACCCCAAGGTGCGCGAAGCGTATCTGGGCGAGAACTCTGGCCAATAGCGTTTCTTGACCGTGCCTGGCCCGCAAGGGCCCGGCGCGAAAGTCGAGGAAGCAAAGGATAAACTCATGAATGTGAAACCCGATTTCAACAAAAACGCCAATGCGGCGGCCACGGCGCCTGCGTTCCTGTCGGTCTACGACATGCACGCCTACTACGGGGAAAGCTACATCGTTCAAGGCATCAGCTTCAACGTGCACGAGGGCGAGATCCTCGCCCTGCTGGGCCGCAACGGGGCGGGCAAGACCACCACCCTGCGCGGCATCGCCCGTCTGGACGACCCGCAGGTGACCCGGGGCGAGATCTGGCTGGACCACCAGCCCCTGCACAACATGTCGTCCTATCAGGCGGCACAAGCGGGCCTTGGACTTGTGCCCGAGGACCGGCGCATCATCCCGGGCCTGACGGTCGAGGAAAACCTGCAACTGGCGCAAATCGCGCCCCCCATCGGCTGGTCTATCGAGCGTGTGTTCGACCTGTTCCCCCGCCTCAAGGAACGCCGCACCCAAGAGGGCACGACCCTGTCGGGCGGCGAACAGCAGATGCTGTCCATCGGCCGCGCGCTGTGTCGTGACATCAAGGTGCTGCTGCTGGACGAACCCTACGAAGGCTTGGCCCCCGTGATTGTGGACGAGATCGAAAAGACCCTCATCCACATCAAGGAACAGGGCATGACCACCATCCTTGTGGAACAGAACGCCGTGCGCGCGCTGGAACTGGCCGACCGTGCGGTGATCCTGGACACCGGCGGCATCGTCTATGACGGTCTGGCCAAGGACGTTCTGGCAGACGCCGAACTGCGGGCCGAATACCTCGCCATCTAAGCCCATGCAGGGCGTCCGCGTGAACCGGGCGCCCTTTTTCCATTCCGTGATCCGAAAGGCCGCCCGATGACCGATACGTCCTATCCCCCCAGTGCCGACCTCGCCGCCAAGGCCCACGCCGACCGCGCCACCTATGACGCCATGTATGCCGCCAGCGTGGCGGACCCAGAGGCGTTCTGGGCCGAACACGGGCAGCGGGTGGACTGGATCAAACCCTTCACCAAGGTGAAGAACACCAGCTTTGCCCCCGGCAACATCTCGATCGAATGGTTCCGGGACGGCACCCTGAACGTGGCCGCCAACTGTATTGACCGCCATCTGGAGACGCGCGGCGATCAAACGGCGATCATTTGGGAACCCGACAGCCCCGACACCCCGGCCAAACACATCACCTACCGCCAGCTGCACGCCGAGGTCTGCAAAATGGCCAATGTCCTCAAGGGGCAGGGGGTCGGCAAGGGCGACCGGGTGGTCCTGTACCTGCCCATGATCCCAGAGGCCGCCTATGCCATGCTGGCCTGCGCACGCATCGGGGCGGTGCATTCCATCGTGTTCGCGGGCTTTTCCCCCGATGCCCTGTCCGCGCGGATCAACGGGTGCGACGCGAAACTGGTGATCACGGCGGACGAGGCACCGCGGGGCGGGCGCAAGACGCCCCTGAAATCCAACGCCGATCAGGCGATGCTGCACGTCATCCATCCGTGCAAGGTGCTGGTGGTCAAACACACCGGCGGCCAGACCACCTGGACCGACCACGATCTGGACTACTACGCGCTGGCCGAAGGGGTGGCCGAGGATTGCCCGGCGGAGGAGATGGGCGCCGAAGACCCGCTGTTCATCCTGTATACCTCAGGCTCTACCGGACAGCCCAAGGGGGTGGTGCACACCTCGGGCGGCTATCTGGTCTATGCGTCCATGACCCACCAGTACACCTTCGATTACCACGAGGGCGATATCTTCTGGTGCACGGCGGACGTGGGTTGGGTCACCGGCCACAGCTATATCGTCTACGGGCCCCTGGCCAACGGGGCGACCACCATCATGTTCGAAGGCGTGCCCACCTATCCCGACGCGGGCCGGTTCTGGCAGGTCTGCGCCAAGCACAAGGTCACCCAGTTCTACACCGCCCCCACCGCCATCCGCGCCCTGATGGCCCATGGCAACGATTGGGTGACAAAACACGACCTGTCGGACCTGCGCATCCTGGGCACCGTGGGCGAGCCCATCAACCCCGAGGCATGGAACTGGTACAATGACGTGGTGGGCAAGGGGGCGTGCCCCATTGTCGATACCTTCTGGCAGACGGAAACCGGTGGTCACCTTCTGACACCCCTGCCCGGGGCGATTGCCACCAAACCGGGGTCGGCCACCCTGCCGTTCTTTGGGGTGCAACCGGTGATCCTGGATCCGCAATCGGCGGAAGAACAGACCGAGACCGAGGCCTCGGGCGTATTGTGCATGCGCGACAGCTGGCCCGGGCAGATGCGCACGGTCTGGGGCGATCACGCGCGGTTCGAAAAGACGTACTTCAGCGACTACAAGGGCTACTACTTCACCGGCGACGGCTGCCGCCGGGACGCGGACGGGTACTACTGGATCACAGGCCGCGTGGACGATGTGATCAACGTCTCTGGCCACCGTATGGGCACGGCCGAGGTGGAAAGCGCCCTTGTCGCCCACGCAAAGGTGGCCGAGGCCGCGGTCGTCGGCTACCCCCACGAGGTGAAGGGCCAAGGCATCTATGCCTATGTCACCCTGATGGGCGGCGAGGAATACACCGACGATCTGCGCAAGGAGTTGTCCGACTGGGTCCGCAAGGAAATCGGCCCCATTGCCAAACCCGACCTGATCCAATGGGCCCCGGGCCTGCCAAAAACGCGGTCTGGCAAGATCATGCGCCGGATCCTGCGCAAGATTGCCGAGGATGATTTCGGGGCTTTGGGGGATACCTCGACCCTGGCTGACCCTTCGGTCGTGGATGACCTGATCGAGAACCGGATGAACCGGGCCTGATTGGGTAGGGCGGGACTTGTCCCGCCCTTCACCGCTTTACTCGCAACCGTTCAGAACAAAATCCAGCCGATCCCTGTTGGCTTGCAGGCCATCGAAGGTCGCTAGATGCGTTGACCCACGAAAGTCCGTGACTTCAAACAGGACCTTGTTGCCGCTTTTCAAGCCGTGAAGAAAATCCTGGAAGCTGCCCGGAAGAAAGGCAGCCGTTCCATTGGTCGACTCATGCCATCGCTCCGTGACGGGGGCCTCGTCGTCAAACTTGTAGCGAACAGGTATCCGGTCGTTCTTGCCACCCAAGTACCCATCCGCGACGACAAACACATCTTTGCCGCCGTTTCCATTGCAACGCACGACCAGCGATACCGGTGCATCACGTCCGCGGCGTGTGTCACTATCGCTGCCAATATACACAAAAGATGTATCCTTGCCCGAAAACGCATCGTTCTCTTCGACCATGACCCAGCCGCCACGTTCGGCGGCCGGTGGAGTTGGTGTGTCTTCCTGCACCGGCGTGATACCGGCCAAGGCATCGTAACACGCCAGCCGGGCAGTATTGTCTTCCAGTCCTGCGCAGCCATTGAGCGCATCCCGTGCAGCGTCATCGGCAAGGGCGGGGCCGCTCCAAAACAGGACCCCGCACAGGACCGTCATGAGATGTCGCGTCGCGGCGTTGAATTTCTGTGAACGGCTCATGTCTCGGCTCTCCTCGTGTCATGGGTGTTGCAGACAGAGGGTAGCAGACGCGGATCAAAACGCGCCGCGCGTCATGTCGCAGAGCATCCGAAATTTGGGTCCGAAACTGGACGACCTGCTGGACATCTTGCACGGGTTGGCCGCGACCCGTGCGGGAACGTGCACGAGTCGAATTGGTAAGGGGTGGCTAACCCTTGGCGGCTTGCGCCAAATCCTTGGCAAGGGCAAAGGCGGTCTTCACCCGGTCGCCTTCTTTGGGGTAGTCGCCGGGCACCACGATCTTGGTGTCCTTGATCCGGGCGGCGTGTTTGGACACGAAATCCATCAGCCCCGCCGGGTTGGCAAAGGTGTTGCCGTGGAATTCGATCGTGGCGCCCTTGGCCCCCAGGTTCAGCTTGGCGATGCCCGCGATCTTGCACATGGCCTTGATCCGCACCACGGATGTCAGGATCGTCACCTCGCGGGGCAGGGGGCCGAATCTGTCAATCATTTCAGCGGCAAAGCCCTCGACCTCCACCTTGCGGGACAGACCCGACAGGCGGCGATAGAGGCCAAGGCGCACGTCCAGATCGGGCACGTAATCCTCGGGGATCAGGACCGGCACGCCCAGGTTGATCTGGGGCGACCACTGGTCGTCGGTGTCCACAAGGCCCGCCTCGCCCTTCTTGAGCTTGTTGATCGTTTCCTCCAACATGCTTTGGTACAGTTCAAAGCCGACCTCCTTCATGTGGCCGGACTGCTCCTCGCCAATCACATTGCCGCCGCCCCGGATGTCCAGATCCTGGGACGCGATGTTGAAGCCGGCCCCAAGGCTGTCGAGACTTCCCAATACTTTCAATCTCTTAGAGGCGGCAGGCGTCAGTTTCGCCTTGGGTTTGGTGGTCAGATAGGCGTAGGCCCGGGTCTTGGCGCGGCCCACTCGTCCGCGGATCTGATAAAGCTGTGCCAGCCCAAACATATCCGCCCGGTGGATGATCATGGTGTTGGCGGTGGGGATGTCGATGCCGGATTCCACGATTGTCGTGGCCAGCAGCACGTCATATTTGCCGTCGTAAAAGGCGTTCATCCGGTCATCCAGGTCCCCGGCGGCCAGTTGCCCGTGGGCCAGGACGTATGTGACCTCGGGCACCTGTTCGCGCAAAAACTGTTCCATTTCAGAGAGATCGCTGATGCGGGGGACCACCACGAAGGACTGCCCACCCCGGTAGTGTTCGCGCAACAGCGCCTCGCGCAAGGTCACAGCGTCAAAGGGGCTGACGTAGGTGCGGATCGCCAGACGGTCCACGGGGGGCGTGCCGATCACGGACAGATCACGCACCCCGGACAGGGACATTTGCAGCGTGCGCGGGATCGGCGTGGCTGACAGGGTCAACACGTGCACGTCGGATCGCATTTCCTTGAGACGTTCCTTGTGCTGGACGCCGAACTTTTGTTCCTCGTCGATGATCAGCAGGCCAAGGTCCTGGAATTTCACGGTTTTAGCCAACAGGGCGTGGGTGCCCACGGCGATATCCACGGTGCCGTTGGCGATGCCTTCGCGGGTTGCGTTCGCCTCTTTGGTCGAGACGAAGCGCGACAATTGCCGCACGGTGATCGGAAAGCCCCGGAACCGTTCCATGAAGGTGGCGGCGTGTTGACGGGCCAGCAGGGTGGTGGGCGCGATGATCGCCACCTGTTTGCCCGCGCTGGCGGCGACGAAGGCGGCGCGCATGGCCACCTCTGTCTTGCCGAAGCCCACGTCGCCCACCACCAATCGGTCCATGGGCATGCCGGATTTCAGGTCGTTGATCGCGTCCTCGATGGCGGCCATCTGGTCGTCGGTTTCGGTGTAGGGGAAGCGCGCGGCGAAGTCCGACGCCATGTCCATGGGCGGCTCCAGCACGGGGGCCTTGCGCAAGGCCCGTTCGGCGGCGATGCGCATCAGGCGTTCGGCAATCTGGCGGATGCGTTCCTTGAGGCGGGCCTTGCGGGCCTGCCACGCCCCGCCGCCCAGTTTGTCGAGGATCCCTTCGCCACTGCCGTAGCGCGACAAAAGTTCAATGTTTTCAACGGGTAGGAACAGGCGGTCGCCGCCCAGATATTCCAGCGCCAGACATTCGTGGGGCGCGCCCGCCGCCGTCACGGTTTCCAGCCCGATGTAGCGGCCCACCCCGTGATCCACGTGCACAATCAGGTCGCCCGGGGACAGGGCCTGCGCCTCGGTCAGGTAGTTCTCGGCGCGGCGCTTTTTCTTGGCCCCCCGGATCAGGCGTTCGCCCAGCACGTCTTGTTCGGAAATGACGACCAGATCGGGGCCTTCAAACCCTTCCTCCAGCGGCCAGACGATCAGGCCCACGTCGCCCTTGGCCACATCGCTGCGGCGTTTGATCAGCTTGGTGTCGTCCAGCCCCTCGTCCGCCAGCAGCCCCTGCAACCGTTCCCGCGCGCCCGAGGAATAGCTGGCGATCACCACGGCGCGGTCGGTGCGCAACGTGCGGACGTGGTTGGCCAGCGCCTCGAACAGGTGCAGATCCTCTTGCTGGCGTTCGGGGGCAAAGTTGCGCCCCTTTCGCCCGCCCAGATCAATCACGCCGGGGCCTGTGGCCTGGCCAAAGGGGGTCAGTTCCACCACCCGCCGCCCGTCCACGGCGGCGTCCCAGGCGGTGGCGTCCAGATACAGCTGGTCCACTGGGACGGGTTTGTAGACCGTGTCCACCCGCGCCTTGGACCGCATCGCCTCGCGCCGGTTGTCGTACATGTCCTGCACGGTGTCCCAGCGTTCGGCGCGGATCACCTCGGCCTCGGGGTCGACGACAAGTGTCCCCGTGGGGACATACTCCATGATCGTCTCAAGTTTTTCGTGAAAGAACGGCAACCAATGCTCGATCCCGGCGTGTTTGCGCCCGGCCGTCACCGCCTCGTAAAGGGGATCGTCGGTGCCTGCCGCGCCAAATTCCACGCGGTAGTTCTGGCGGAACCTAGTGATTGCGGGGCCGTCCAGCAGGACCTCGGACACGGGCGCAAGCTCGATCGCCTTGAGCTGTTCGGTGGTGCGTTGGGTCTGGGGGTCAAACCGGCGCAGCCCGTCCAGCGTGTCGCCAAACAGGTCAAGGCGCACGGGCCGTGCCTCACCGGGGGGCCAGATGTCGATGATGCCGCCGCGAAAGGCGTAGTCGCCGGGTTCCATCACGGTCGAGGTCTGGGAGAACCCCATGCGCACCAGAAAGTCGCGCAGGGCCTTTTCATCCAGCCGCTGGTTCAGACGCGCGGCAAAGCCGGCCCCGCGCAGGGTCTCGCGCGCAGGCACACGTTGGGTCGCGGCGTTCAGGGTGGACAGGATGATGACCTTTTCCTGATCGAACCCATGGGCCAACAGGGTCAGGGTCGCCATGCGTTCGGCGGCCACCTCGGCATTGGGGGACACCCGGTCATAGGGCAGGCAGTCCCACGCGGGGAACTTCAGCGTGACGGTCTGGGGGGCGAAGAACCGCAGGGCACGCGCCATGGCGTCCAGTCTGGCATCGTCGCGGGCCAGATACAGGACCGGGCCCTTGTCCGCCTCGCGCAGAAGAGCCGTTGCGTCAAAGCCTGCGGGCGCGCCGCCTGCGATCAGTTTTGTGTGTTGTGCCATGACGCCGGGACGTAACCTGTGGTGCGGTCAAGTCAACCGCCCAGGACGTTGACATTCATATTCGTCCACATGCCCCACATGGAGGTGCAGAAGATGGCAAAGACACCCACCAGTTGGACCTTTTTGCGGTGCCATGTGAGGTGTTTGAGCAGCTCGACCCCCTCGCGCGTGGCCACGCCCCGGGCCGTGTGCACGGAAAAGGCACCGACGATGGACATGGGCAGGCCCAACAGGAACAGGGCTTGGGCAAATTCGAGACCGTAAAAGAACCCTGCCAGCGCCAAGGCCGTCAGCAGGAAGAAGGTGAAGCCCGTGATCCAAAGGCCCGATACATCTGCAATGTAGGTCAGGCGGCGGGATTGGACCCCGGCCAACAGGTGCACATCGGCCATGGCTTGGGCGCTGCCTTTCTTGGCCCGGGTGATCAGGTCAAAGGGGATGCCTAGGACGTAGTGGGACGCGGTGGACCAGATCACGGCAAGGGCGATCCAAAACCAAAGGTTTGAAAAGGACCGCAGGTCGATGACTTCGAATGCGGTCTTGAGCCAGAAATGATCCACTGCGCGGCCTCGTGCGGAAGGTTTTGCGCGTTTGTGACCGAGGGGGGCGGGGGATGCAAGGGCGGTGGGGGCGCTGCCCCCGGCCATGTGGCCTCCCCCGAGGGTATTTGCGGAACAATGAGGGGGGCGGGGGTTGTCGCCGTGGCGGCGGGCGTGTCAGATGAAGTTGACACATTAAAGGAGGCCGTGATGCGCCCGACCCAAGCCCCGTTTCCCCTTTCCCGCGCCCGGCGCACCCGGTCCACGCCTGCCTTGCGGGCCTTGGTGGCAGAGGATCGGTTGTCGGTCAAAGACTTCATCTGGCCTTTGTTTGTGCGCGAAGGGGTGGGCGTGCGGGAGCCTGTGGCGTCCATGCCCGGCGTGGAGCGACGCTCCGTGGATCTGATGGTCGAGGCGGCGGAGGAAGCGCGCGAACTGGGCATCCCTGCGATTTGCATCTTTCCCTACACCGGGCCAGAGGCGCGGACCGAGGATTGCGCCATGGCGTGGGACCCCCAGAACCTGCCCAACCAAGCGATCCGCGCGATCAAGGCGGCCGTGCCCGAGGTGGCGATCATGACCGACGTGGCCTTGGACACCTACAACATCAACGGCCACGACGGCTATGTGGTGGACGGCGAGATCGTAAACGACGAAACGGTCGAGGCGCTGGTTAAAATGACCGTGGCACAAGCCGAAGCCGGGGCCGATATCATTGGACCGTCGGACATGATGGACGGGCGGATCGGGGCCTTGCGCAGGGGCCTAGAGGACGCGGGCCACCGCAACGTGACGATCATGTCTTATGCCGCGAAATACGCCAGTGCCTTCTATGGGCCGTTCCGCGATGCGGTGGGGGCGTCGAGCGCGCTGACGGGGGACAAGAAGACCTATCAGATGAACCCCCTGAACAGTGACGAGGCTTTGCGCATGATCGAGCGGGACCTGTCCGAGGGGGCAGACATGGTCATGGTCAAACCGGGGATGCCCTATCTGGACATCGTGCACCGGGTGAAAACCGCCTTTGGCGCGCCGACCTTTGCCTATCAGGTGTCGGGTGAATACGCGATGGTGCAGGCCGCAGCACAGAATGGCTGGATCGACCACGATCGGGTGATGATGGAAAGCCTGATGTCCTTCCGGCGCGCGGGCTGCGACGGGGTGCTGACCTATTTCGCGCCCGCCGCTGCGCGTCTGCTGAAGGCAGGCTGGGATGGCTGACCGCCCGAGCGAGCGTGAGACTCTGGAGGCGATCGAGCGTCTGACGGCAGAGGTCGCGCGTCTGAACGGCCACCGGTTCGTGCGGGTCCACAACTCTCTGCCCCGGCTGATCGCCTTTCAACTGGCGCGGGGGCTGGCCTTTGGTCTGGGCACCCTGATGGGGGCGACCGTGCTGGTGTCGATCTTGGCGTGGTGGGTCAGCCAGATGGCCTTTGTCCCGGTGCTGGGCGACTGGCTGACTACGATGATGCAGCAGATCGAACAGGGCCGCTAGGGGGCGGTGGGACAAGTCCCACCCTACACGCTAAACCCTACGGTGCGGGCATCAACGTAGTGATGCCGACGTTGCCCGCGCGGGCGAGGTCCGGGTCGAGGGTCATGGGGATATATTCCCCCTGCGCCACAGCTCGCCCAGGTCGTCGTAGTGGCGCGACAGGGGATGGCCCGATTGCCCGGTCGAGATGATGAACACGCTGCTTTCGGGATCTGCAAAGTCATACACACCGCGATAGCCCGCCCCGTGCACATTGGCGAAAGGGTCCGGGTCCTCGCCGCTGGTGCGCCCGCGCAGCAGGGTGTTGTCCCCGCCCGAGGTGGACTGGCGTATGTTGACGATGAAGCCCAGCCCCGGCGCCTCGCCCAGCACGGGGTGGTCGTGCCGCGCCTCGTGGGCGTCCCCCCAACGCCACGCCTGCACCGTGGGGCCATAGCGGTCCTCTAGCCACTGTAGGGCGCTGTCCAGCGCAAGGCGCGCGATCTCGGTGCAGGTCTCGGTGGTGGTGGATTGCACCACGTCGCACCACACCCCGGCACCGTCCACGTCGCGGTAGATGCGTTCGATCAACAGCGGCTCCACGTGTTTGTATTCATCCGCGAGGGGGCCGATTTCGTCCCGGATCAGGCGGTCTTGCAGGTGGCGTAGCCACGTGGCGTAGATCAGGGGTTCGGGCAGGTGTTCGGACATCTCGCCGTTCCACGCCGCCAGCAGTTCCAGCGCGATCTGGCGGCGGCGTTCGGGGGTGTTGGGGGCCGCAGCCTCGCCAGTGAACCACAGGTCGCGGGCGATCAGGGGCAACAGGGCGCGGGCGGTAAAGCTGACATCGTCCAGCTGCGCCTCGATAAAGCTTTCGCGGGTATGGACCGCGCGCGCCTGCATCAGGTTGCGCCAGCGGTTGATCCGCTGGCTGTCGCCCCAAAGGTGGCTGATGTGGTCGGGGAAGGGGGCGTCGATGATCTTGTTGTTGGTGTTGCCAAGGATGCCGCCCGCAGGGTCCGCAAAGGTCGGGTTGCGGGCGTAGTCCATCACGCCGTTCCAGCGGTTTGCGGCGATCCATCCGGGCGCGGGGATGCGCCCCTGAGACTGGTGCGCGGCGTCCCGGTCGGGCTGGTGGCCGATGACCTGCATGGCGATCCGGGTGCTGTCCACCACTGTCAGGTTCTGGGCGGGAGCGACGAAGTGGCGGCCTGCCTTAAGGGCGGCGTCCAGATCAGGGGAGCGCATCAACTCCAGTCCCGTGCGCAGAGAGGTGTTGGCATCGGTCAGCGCCGTCCACGACAGGGCCGCCACATGGCCCGGCGGGGTGACGGTGCCCAGGTCATACAGCCCCCCGGTCATCACCGGCCCATTCTCGGTCCAGCGGAGTTTCAGGGTCACGGGGGCGCCGTCCTTGACCTGCACGATGCTGTCGCGCACTTGCATGTCGACCCAGCCGTTCGGTCCGCGCACCTGGTTGGGGTTCTCGGGGTTCACCTCTTCGATGAACACATCCTGATCGTCGAGGTAGGTGGAGGTCAGGCCCCATCCCAGATCCTGGGACCGACCCGCAAGGATGATGGGCATGCCGGGGATGGTGCCGCCGATCACGCCGCCCGTGGCCAGTTCCAGCCGCGCCAGATACCAGATCGAAGGCGCGGTCAGGCCTAGATGCGGATCGTTGGCCAGCAAGGTGCCCCCGGCAGCCGCCCGCGACGGATCAGCGGCCCATGCGTTCGATGCCCCGGCCAGCCCGCGCGGGGCGATGGGGGACAGAAAGCCCGGCTCTGCCCGCGCGAATTGTGTGGGGCGCAGGGTCGGGAACAGCTGACTGATCTCTGGCAGTTTCACGACGCCGTCGCCGGGGATGTCCGGGTGCAGATCCGCCAGACGCGCGTTGGGCAGGATCAGGGCGGCGCGGGCGCGCTGCACTTCCTCTTGGACGTGGCCTGCCAGTTGCAGGGCCATGATCTTGACCACGGCAATGCTGTCGGCGGGAGTCCATGGCGCGATTTCGGGGGTGAACAGGAAAAACTCCGGCGCGCCGCGTCCCAAGGCCCCTTCGTTGATCGAGGCAATGCGCGCGTTCACACCGGCCGCATAGGCCTGCAACATCGCCAGCGTCTCGGGGTCTTGGGCGGCCACGGACCGGCGCGCATGGCCGTACAGGTCCAAGCGGCGCAACAGCTCGTCCGTGCGCAGGGTGCGCGCGCCAAACAGTTCTGACAATCGGCCTTGGGCCGTGCGTCGCAACAGCATCATCTGCCACAGGCGGTCCTGTGCGTGGGCATAGCCAAGGCCGTAGAAGACATCCGCGTCACTGTCCCCAAAGATGTGGGGTACATTGTGGGTGTTTCGCACGATCTGGACGGGGGCGGTGATCCCGCGCACGGCGACCTCGCGGTCATAATCCGGGATCGAGTTCGAGGCGAACCAATAGACCCCGAAGGCCGCCAACAGCGCCAGTGCCAGCACGGCGCTGATCCCGCGCAAGGTCCACCTGAATATCGTGATCATGCCCCATCCCCGTTGACGCGCCTTTGTAACCCGTTAGCTACTGTGCGCAGAGACAATTTGCAAAGGGAGCATGTCCAATGGCGAAGGTGGCGTTTTTGGGACTGGGGGTCATGGGCTATCCGATGGCGGGGCACTTGGCAGCGGCAGGACACGATGTGACGGTCTACAACCGGACACAGGCCAAGGCACAGGCGTGGGTGGACCAGCACGGGGGCACCATGGCCCCGACACCGAAGGCGGCCGCCGAAGGGGCAGAGTTCGTTATGGCCTGCGTCGGCAACGACGACGATCTGCGCGGCGTCTGTCTGGGCGATGACGGGGCCTTTGCGGGCCTGTCCAAGGGCGCGATCTTTGTGGATCACACCACGGTGTCTGCGGATGTGACCCGCGCGTTGTATGCCGTGGCCGCCGATTTGGGCGTGTCCTTCGTGGATGGTCCCGTCTCCGGCGGGCAAGCGGGGGCCGAGAATGGCCAGCTGGTCGTGATGTGCGGCGGGGATGTGGCGGCCTATGACGCGGCAGAACCCGTCATCAACGCCTACGCCAAACTGTGCCAGCGGCTGGGCGACAGCGGCGCGGGACAGTTGACCAAGATGGTCAATCAGATCTGCATCGCCGGGTTGGTCCAAGGCCTGTCCGAGGGGCTGCACTTCGCCCAGAAGGCGGGGCTGGATGGCCGCGCCGTGGTGGATGTGATCGCAGGCGGGGCCGCCGGGTCGTGGCAGATGGCCAACCGCTACACCACCATGCTGGACGACGAATTCGACCTTGGGTTCGCCGTGGACTGGATGCGCAAAGACCTTGGCATCTGCCTGAACGAGGCGAATAACAACGGTGCCTCTTTGCCGGTCACGGCGCTGGTGGATCAGTTCTACAAGGACGTACAAAAGATGGGTGGCAATCGCTGGGACACGTCATCCCTGATCAAACGGCTCAACGCGCTCGGCTAGGGGCCCTTGGCCAGGGGCCAGCGCCACAGCCAAGGGGCCGAGCTGAACAGTCCCTGCACCTTGGCCAAGCTGCGCAACGCTGGCCCGCGGGTGTGGCACGCCCCGCGCGCCAGCAGATCGACGATGGCCTCTGGCGGGCAGGGTGCCTGGGTGTCGGGCGTCCAGTACCGGGGGTAGTCGATCAGGACCGCGTGCACCAATTGATCCAGCGTAGGCCGGGCGCGGCGGCGGGCCGGAAGGCGGCCCTTGTCCGTGCTCAGTCCCCATCCCGCATAGAACGGCGTGCCGTATGTCGTCACAGGCACCGCGCGCAACAGCGCCTCGAACCCAAGCCCAGAGGTCATGGTGCAGACCCGGTCTGCCCGGGCCAACAGGGCGACAGGGTCGGCATCTGTGGCGATCAGGTCGGCCTCGGCGGCGTCGATGGCCCCGGATCGCAAGCCCGCCTCCACATCCGGGTGGGGTTTGTAGACCACAAAAGCGTCCGGGTGATCCACGCGAACAGCCCGCAACAGCGCCCCATTGTCCGCGACCCGGTCCGTGCCCCGCCGGATGGAGGCGTCATCGGCGACTTGCCCCGGGACCAAGATGATCTCGCGGTCCTCGGGCAGGTCGGGCAGGGGCCGGGCGTCGAGGTTGTACTTGCTGAGCCCGGCCTTGACGATGGCGCCGCGCAGACGGGCGGCGCGGGATACGGCGGCATCGGACAGTTTGACCGACCGGGTGATATGATCCTCCAACGCGCTTGGGGCGGTGGGGTCGTAGTAGATGCCCTTGGGGTCAAGGCACAGGGACACCGGCGGCACCAGATCCGCGCCCAACCCCTTGGACCGCAGGAACCCATCCTCGACCCGGATCAGCGGTTGATCCGCAGCGGCGCAGCTTTTGCGTAAGTCGTCGGTTACGGTGCTGGACCATGCCAGAACAGGGCGGTCGGGGGCGGTGGGCATGGCAAAACGCACGCGCATTTCGCGCCCCAGCATCCGTTGCAGGGGCCGCCGTTTCCACAACCGCATGCCGCTGGCGATATAGCCCGCGCTGTCCTCGCGCCATGCGCGGGCCTGCGCCTCCAGCAGGTTCTGCACGTCCTCCAGCTGGCACAGGGTGTCGCGGATCGGGTCGTACCACTTGGGATACAGCATCATCGCCCCGGCAAACAGCTGCGCCCGGGTCAGAGGGCGTCCCCGCCGGGACAGGGGCGCGCGGTCCTCCGTCAGGCCCCATCCGGCGTAGAACGGCTGGCCGAACACCTGGGGTTTATGTCCCGCCAAGATCGCCTCGAACCCCAACTGGCTGGTCACGGTGTAGACGGCAATCGCCCCCTCCATCAAGGTCCAAGGGGACAGGGGGCGGTCTTCGAGCGTGATCAAGGCGCTGGTGTCTTCGGCCCCGAAGTAGCCCGGGCGCAAGCCGCCCGCCGTTTCAGGGTGGGTCTTTATGACGATGCGGGTGTGGGGGTGCTCCTCGCGCGCGAACAGCAGCATTTCGCGGAACGTGGCCGCTGTCGCGCCGCCCAGCCGGACAGAGGCATCCCCGCGCGTCTGATCAATCACCAGCACATAGCCCGGGGCGGGCGGGGCCGCTGCGGTATCTACGGCGGCGTATTTCGTCAGATGCGCGTCGCGCAGGCGGGCCATGGCGTGATGGGCGCGGGCAATCAGGGCCCCGTCGTCAAATGCATGCGTGGACAGCAGGTGTTCAAGGTCCGACGGCTGGCGCGCGTCAAAATACGCCCCCTGTGATCCAGCGTCAGGCCCAAGGTCGGCTCTCCGGCGCGGCCCGGGTGCAGGGATCGCAGAAACGCATCCTCGACGCGCAGGATCGGCGCGCCTGTTTTTGCGGCCACAGCCTCGCCCCGATGGGCGGTGCCTGCATGGCCCCAGATGGCGATGTGGTCGCCGTCTTTCACTGGCCCGAGGGACAGGTCCACGCCAGCCAGCGCCATGATCCGCCGCACGCGGCGGTCCCGCAGAAAGCCGCCGTTGAAATAGCGCGCGCGTATCCGCGACCCGGTCACGCTTTGCCTATTCGGCCAGCGAGGTGATGGCGTTGATGGGGGTCAGCGTACCGGTCAGGGCAGACACGGTCTTGTTCCACGTCACGAACGGGGCCTCGGTCACATAGACCAGATCGCCGTCCCGCACGACGAAGTCCCGTGCGAGGAACAGACCATTGGGCTGCGTCAGGTCCAGCACATAGGCGAACCGTTGCGCGCCGATCAAATCTGTGCGTCCAAGGACCTGTTCCGCGATAACCTCGGGTTCGGTACGCAGGATGAAAATTCCCTTGGGATCCGCGAGGTTGGAGTTCAGACCACCCACCTGCGCAATCGCCTCAATCGCAGAAAGTGTCTGGGATTCAAAGGGGATACGGTTTTGGGTGCCGGTCGCGCCGAGGGCGGTGAACGACCGCGTATCCTCTTCGACAAAGACGCGATCCCCGTTGCGCAGGGCAATGTCGAGGTCGGGTTGCCGGTAGAGATCGGCCAGCCAAATCTGTTCGCGCCGGTCGCCGCGCACCACCGTGACCTTGGCGATTTCCGTGGGCACCGCGACGCCACCAGCAGCGGCCAGCATGGCGGACAGCATCCGGGTCGGACGCTCGATCGGATAGACGCCTTGGGCACCGACACCGCCTACAAGGCTGACGGTAGCCCCGTCACCGGCCAAGCGACGCACGATGACCTGGGGGTCGGGCGTTTGCGCATCCAGCCGTTCGGTGATGATCTGGCGCAGGCGTTCGGGCGTGTTGCCCGCGGCGCGCAGACGACCGGCGTAGGGGATGAAAATGAACCCGGCAGAATCGACTTGCACCTCTTGAATGACCGAGGCGTTCTGCCCCTGACCAGCCAAGAGGCCATCTTCGACGTTCTCCCAAATGGTCAGCCCAAGGGTGTCGCCGGGCCGGATCGTGTCCGCCCCGATGGGCGAGGCATCCCGCAGTTTGGACGAAAAGCCCAAGGCCGGCACCACAGCTGTGGCCCGGGTCACGCGGTCATTCACGGATACGATGAAGGCATCCCCTTCGCGCAGGACCGAGCCCGAGAAGATCTCGCGCTTGTTGGGTCCGGTGCGGGGGAGGCCGCAGGACGCGATGAACGATACGATCAACAGGCCCGCCACAAGACGGACCCCGCGCGAGGCGGATTTATGGGTCATGGAAGGCGTCATTTCTGCTCAACTGCCTTATTGTTTTTTGCCAGACTACCGTCTTTTGCGGTATTTTGCCAGCTTTTCATTTATTTCTAGAGGGTTGCGGATCAATCTTCATGTACCCCCTAGGTTTAGTGTGCGTTATTCCACCACCCGCAAACTGTGCCGTGGTGCCGGGGTGCCTTGGTCCAAGGCATCGTAGGGGTCAAGGTCGGCCAGCATCATATCGACGACCTGTCGCAACAACTGCCTGCGCCCGCGTGACGAATAGAATCCCCCGGTGATCTGCGACGTCTCCAGCAGGTAAGCCCGGTAGTCGCGGTAGGCGGCGGCGTCGGGGCGGCGCGGGGTGGCAAAGAACTCGGGCAGGGGCTGGGTCGTGACAAATTCGGGCTTGTTATAGACCGCCGAGCCGAAGGCGCGCAGGGGTAGCCCACGCCACAGGGCCTGCTGCGCAGCGGTAGAATTGACGGTGATCGCAGAGCGCGCGTCATTGAGCAGCCGAGCAAGCTTGCCGCCGCGCACGTAATGCACACGGCCCTTCACGCCATGGTCGCGGATCAAACGGCGCAGTGTGGCGCGCACGGGGGCGCGGCCATCTTCCAGCGGGTGCGCCTTGAGCACGAGGTGGTGGTGACTGGGCGCGCCCTCGGCAAACCCCTTGACCACAAGCTCCAAGAACTCGGTCATGGACGAAAAGGGCGAGTGTTTCTGGAAACTCGCGTCATGTTCCAGCTGCATCAGCACCAGATGATAGGGGAAGCCACCGTGGGTGATCCGCAGCTGCGCTACACGGCGTTCCAGCGCGGTGAAGGGCATCATGATCAAGCGACGCAAATAGAGCAGGAATTCGCCAGCGACCGTCCTGTCCCTGTGGGGACGGAAGTTGCGATAGCGCAGGTTCATGCACATCACGAAAAAGTGGTAAAGCGCGCCGTAGAAGATGTGTTGGCGCATGTCGCCCCAAAGGGCGGGCGCGTGGGGTTGATCGCTCTCCATCCCCTCCAACGCGCGGCGCATGGCGGGCACATCTGTGTGCATCAGGCGCGAATGGCCGTTGGCCCCACCGCGTTCGTAGGTGACCCAATAGGGGCGCAGATAGCCTTCCTCAAATACATGGACGGTAAGACCCCGTTCCCGCGCGATTTCAACAGCTTGCGCATGAATGGGCCGTGTGTCGCCATACAGAACGATGTCGGTCGCGCCCTTGTCGTCAACCAGACGCGCAAAGGTCTCGGGCCAGTCTTTGGGCGTGCCGGTAAAGGGAATGTAGCTGGCGCGGTGGTGCCAAAACGCACTGTCCCCTTGGTTGAACCCGACGCGCCACACCTCCGCGCCAGCGGCCCGCAACATGCGGCCAAGGCGATGAAAGAAGGGGCCGTGGGGGCCTTGCAGGAACAAAAAGGTACGTTTGGACATATCAACACTCGTTTACCCGATCACAGTCGTTCAATCCCATGGCGCAGGCAAGGCAGAACTGTGGCAGCATTGTGGCACCCTTGTTTTGACAAACGGTAAAGGCTAGCCCGGGGTATGTTTACCGGAATCATTACAGATATGGGCCACATTCGCGCCCTCGAACATCGCGGCGACCTGCGCGCGCGGATTGGCACAACCTACGATGCGGCGGGCATTGATCTGGGCGCATCCATCGCCTGCGACGGCTGCTGCCTGACGGTGGTTGATCGGGGCACGGATAGCGACGGCCATTGGTTTGATGTGGATATCTCCGCCGAAAGTGTCGCCAAGACCGCCATTTCCACGTGGGCCGAAGGGCGGCGTATCAATTTGGAACGGGCGTTGAAAGTCGGGGACGAGTTGGGCGGGCATATCGTGTCAGGACACGTGGACGGCGTGGCGCAGATCATCGAGATGCGCGACGAGGGCGACAGCACCCGCTATGTCTTTGATGCGCCCGCGGGTTTGGCGCGGTTCATTGCGCCCAAGGGGTCGGTGGCCCTCAACGGAACCTCCCTGACGGTGAACGAGGTGTCGGGCACGCAATTCGGCGTGAACCTGATCCCCCACACCAAAGAGGTCACGACTTGGGGCCAATCGGCGGTTGGCGACCCTGTGAACCTGGAGATCGACACCTTGGCCCGTTATGTCGCGCGGCTGGCCGAGGCGAGCTAACCCGCCTCTCACCTTCTGAAATCACGCGATTTCGGCGTCCGGTGCCGTCTGTTCGGCGGCGTCTGTCTTGATAGCGCTCAGAGCGGCGGCCACCAACAAGGGAATGGAGGCGGCCATCAGCGTGCCGCTGTTGATCAGGGGGCCTGCTTGTTCAGCCAAGAAACACATTTGACTTCCTTTCGTTGTTCAACTGCTAGCTTTCGTAAGTGAAGAAAGTGACAACAATAGGGCCGTTTATCGGGTTATTTTTCGCAGCCTTCGCGCGCGGAGTCCAAGTTTAACTCAGCAAAGCCAACAGGTTGCGCGACGGGCGTCCTGTGACGGGCAAACCGCGTGCGCGCTGGAACTCCTCTACGGCCGCAATTGTCTGCTTACCAATGATCCCGTCAGCGTCACCTGCGTCGAAGCCCGCGCGGGTCAGGCCCCGTTGCAGGGCCATTCGGTCCGATTTCAACAACCCGAATTCGTCCGGTGGAAAGGAGCCACGCAAAGGGCCCCCACCGGCGATCCGGTCGGCCAAATGACCAACGCCAATCGCGTAAGCTGTTGAAGGATTGTACCTTTTTATGACGGTAAAGTTGCGTGTGACGCGAAACTTTGGCCCGCCCACCTGCGGTTCGATGAGGTCGCCAGCGGGGGCGCGGGGGCCATCTTCGGCGCCCCATTTCAGGCCAGCTACCCAGCCCCGTTTGGCAAGGTAATTGGCGGTGCTGGCCAGCGCATCACCGGGATCGTCGCCCCAGATGTTCCGGCGGCCATCTTCGTTGAAATCAACGGCATAGGTGGTAAAGACCGAGGGCATCAGCTGCGTGTGGCCCATGGCCCCGGCCCAACTGCCGACCATCTGGCGCGCAGGTATGTCACCGGCCTGAACGATGCGCAGGGCATCCATCAACTGTGCTTCGAAAAGGCGGGCGCGGCGACCCTCCCATGCGAGGGTTGAAGTAGCTGATATTACGGGGATTTCGCCGGTGCGGGTGCCGTAGAAACTCTCTAGCCCCCAGACCGCGCACAGGATGTGGGCGTCCACGCCGTAAGCCGCCTCCAGCGCGCGCAGGGTGCCCCGGTGCCGGGCAAAGGCCGCGCGCCCCAGCCGCACCCGTTCATCGCTGGCGGCAATGGACAGGTAGTCCTCCAGGGTGCGTTTGAACTCTGTCTGGTTGCGGTCGCGGTCTACGACGCCGGGTAAATATCCGGCGTTTGCAAAGGCTTGATCCAAAGTGGCCACAGTGATCCCGCGCCCCTGAGCCCGCCCGCGGAACGCCGTAACCCATGCGTCATAGGACGCATTCGGGGTGGGCCGCAGGTCCGGCGGTAGACCGCGCGAGGGTGCGACAACGGGTGCCACGGCTCCGCCACAGGCCGACACGGACAGGGCTGACAGCCCAAGGGTGAACAAACGTCGAGAAATCATAACAAAGCGCCCTGTAGGGTGGGATTTATCCCACCTCATCACGGGGCGCGGGTGCTGCCAAGGGGCAATTGGTTCATGTGTACTCCGGCGTGCGATGAAACTGTGCGCCTGCTCAGACCCTCGTGTGCACTGGCCAAGTCCCTCCAAAGGGGCTATGTCGCGGGCGACACGGATAGGACACGCCATGAACGACGCATTGCCCTTTGAAGCCCCCGGACCCGTCGAGGCTGCCAACTCGGACGTGATCTCGCCCATCGAAGAGATCATCGAGGACGCGCGCAACGGGCGGATGTTCATTCTGGTGGACCACGAGGACCGCGAGAACGAAGGCGATCTGGTGATCCCCGCGCAGATGGCCACCCCGGATGCGATCAACTTCATGGCCACCCACGGGCGCGGGCTGATCTGCCTGACCCTGCCCTCGGACCGTATTGAGGCCTTGGGCCTGCAACTGATGGCCACCCAGAACTCCAGCCGTCACGAAACCGCCTTCACCGTCTCCATCGAGGCGCGCGAGGGCGTAACCACCGGGATCAGCGCCCATGACCGTGCCCGCACCGTGGCCGTGGCCATTGATGCGGCAAAGGGCGCGGCGGATATCGCCACGCCGGGCCATGTCTTTCCTTTGCGCGCCCGCGATGGTGGCGTGCTGGTGCGCGCAGGCCATACCGAGGCCGCCACGGATATCAGCCGCCTCGCGGGGCTGAACCCCTCGGGGGTGATCTGCGAGATCATGAACGACGACGGGTCCATGGCGCGCCTGCCGGATTTGATCGCCTTCGCCCAACGCCACGGTCTGAAAATCGGGACCATCAGTGACCTGATCAGCTACCGCCGCCGCCACGACAATCTGGTCAAGATGACCGACAGCGGCACAGTGCAAAGCGCACATGGCGGGACTTGGGACATGCGCGTGTTCACCGATGAAACGGAAGGCGCGGAACATGTGGTCCTGTCCAAGGGCGACATTGCCAATGGCGACCCGGTTCTGGTGCGGATGCATGCGCTCAACCCCATGGAGGACGTGCTGGGCGTAGGCCCCTCGGACCTGCCCGGGGCGATGCGGGTGATTGCCGAGGCCGGGCGCGGCGTGGTTGTGTTGCTGCGCGACACGGCCATGAAGCTGGACACGGAGGGCAAGGCCAGCCCTCAGAAGCTGCGGCAATACGGGCTGGGGGCGCAGATTTTGGCGGCCCTTGGCATCGGCCAGATGGAGTTGGTCACGAACTCCGGCACGCCCAAGGTGGTGGGCCTGGAGGCCTACGGCCTGGCCATCACCGGCACCCGCCCCATCCCACAGGAGTAGATCATGGCATCCAGCGTAGAACACAACATCCTGCCGCGCGCGGAATTTGACACACCCGTCAAGGTCCTGATCGTGCAGGCGCCCTATTACGCGGGCGTGGCCGAGGGGCTGCTGGCCGGGGCCACTGCCGAGCTGGAGGCCTCGGGCGCTGCGTTCGAGGTTGTGGACGTGCCCGGCGCGCTGGAAATCCCCACGGCCATCGGCATCGCCCACCGCCAGTCCAACTATGACGCCTATGTCGCCTTGGGCTGTGTGGTGCGGGGCGGGACGACCCATTACGAGACCGTGTGCGAGGAAAGCAACCGGGGCCTGACCATGCTGGGCCTGTCGGGGGCCTGCATCGGCAACGCCATCCTGACCTGCGAAAACATGGAGCAAGCCGAGGAACGCGCTGACCCTGCGCGCATGAACAAGGGCGCGGGGGCGGCTGCGGCGGCCCTGCATCTGCTTGCGCTTTCGCGCCGGTTTGGTAAGCCCGCGCGCGGCGTCGGCTTCAAGCCCGCCGGTTCCTTCGATATCGCCTGAAAGCCCTCATGACCGACCAGACCGACAAACGCGCCCAGAAGCGCCAGATGAAATCCGCCGCCCGCCTGTTCGCGGTGCAGGCCCTGTTCCAGATGGAACAGTCCAGCCAGACCGTGGACAAGGTGCGCGTGGAGTTTGAGGACCACAGGTTCGGCACCGACTACGACATCGGCGAGATGGCCGAGGGCGACCCGGACCTGTTCAAGACCCTGCTGGAAGGTGCGGTGGACCATCAATCCAAGATCGACCAGATGACCGACCGAGCGCTGGTGGCCAAATGGCCCATCGACCGGATCGACCCTACCCTGCGCGCCCTGTTCCGGGCGGCGGGGGCCGAATTGGTGGCAGGCAATACGCCCCCCAAAGTGGTGATCGTCGAGTTCGTGGACGTGGCCCGGGCCTTCTTTCCCGACGGGCGGGAGCCGAAGTTCGTGAACGCCGTGCTGGATCACATGGCGCGCGCGGCGCAGCCGGAAAAGTTCTGAAGGGTTTGCGCCGGACCTGCGGTCCGTCGCCCGACTGGGGGCGCTGCCCCCAGACCCCCGGGAGTATTTTTGACCCAATGAAGATGGGGGGATCGGCGGCTTTGCACAGCACGGGCGCAGGCCCGGATGCTGTTGGCGTGGTCCCGCCCTCTGTGCCTGTTTTGGCCAAGGCCGTTGGGATTCCGGTCAAAGAGGCCTAGGTTGTGGGGTGAAGGAGAGTTCTGATGCCCAAGCACATTTCGTTTTTGTTGAAACACGCAGCCTTTGGGGCCTTGGCGGCGCTGGTCTTTGTGGGCTTGCTGTTGTGGTTTGACGTAGTGGGACTGCGCGGGCTGGTCATGGGGTCTGCGGATGGATTTGTGGCGCTGACCGTCATGACGGTCCTGTTCGTGATCACCTTTGGATCCGTGCAAATGGGCGTCGCCATCATGGGGCTGGCCAAGCGCGAGGATCCGCCGTCGGGCGGCAAGGGCGATGATCTACCTGCGACCGGGCGCCTGATCCCGATTAGGGCGCAGGATCCTTCCCGCCGTCGTTGAAGCGTCGCACAAGGGCTGTCTCAAGATCCTTGTTCAGGTCCCGGGCCCGGGCAACGTAGGCCTCGTTTTGTGAGATCGGGATATCCGGATCCCAAAGCTGGGCCAATTCGCGCAGGGCGTGGCGGTCGAGTTTGTAGAACTGCGCCTCCGCCTCTGCGGCTTCGTATTCGGAAAACCCCATGTTTTCCAAGACATAACGCCCGGCGCGCAAGCTGCTGTCGAACATTTCACGCACGATGTCGCTGGCCCCTGCGGCGTAGAGTTCATAGACATGGGTCCGGTCATAGGCCCGGGCGATTATGTGCAGATCGGGGCGGTGGCGGCGGGCGTATTTGACCAGTTGCACACAGGCCTTGCGGTCGTCCATGGCCACCACCAGCACCCGCGCGTGATCGAGGCCTGCGGCGTGGAGCAGCTCTGGCCGGGTGGGGTCGCCAAAGTAGCCCTTGAACCCGAACCGGCGCATCAGCTGGATCGTGGGCAGGTCGTTGTCCAGAACCACCGTGGGGATGTCGGCCATCTGCTGCATCCGGTTCACGACTTGGCCAAAGCGGCCGATGCCCGCAATGATCACAGGCTTGTCTTCGTCGATCTGATCGTGGGGCGTGGCCTCGGACGTGTCGGTCAGGCGGTGCTGGATCCTGTCATAGAGGATGAACAGCAGCGGCGTCAGCAGCATGGACAGCGCAATGGACAGCAGCAGGATTTCCGACAGGGCCGATGCCATCACGTTCTGCTGCACGGAAAAGGCGGTCAGGACAAAGCCGAACTCCCCGGCTTGGGCCAGAGACAGGGTGAACAACAACCGGTCGCGGCGGGGCAGGCGGAAGGCGAGGGCCAAAGCGAACAGGATGATCCCCTTCAAGGCCATCATGCCAAGGGTCAGCGCGAGGATCAAAAGGGGCATCGCGGCCAGCGTGCCAAAGTTGATCCCCGCCCCCACGGTGATGAAGAAGAGCCCCAAAAGCAGGCCCTTGAAGGGTTCGATGTCGGCTTCAAGCTCGTGCCGGAACTCCGAGTTGGCCAGTACCACGCCCGCCAAGAACGTCCCCAAGGCGGGGGACAGGCCCACAACGGTCATCAAGGCGGCCACGCCCACAACAAACAGCAAGGCCACGGCGGTGTACATTTCACGCAGGCCCGCCATGTGGATGTAGCGAAAGATGGGCCGGGTCAGGTAATGGCCGCCCAGCACCACGGCGATGACGGCGCCCAGGGTGACGGCGGTGACACCCCATGCGGGCAGGCTGTCGATGAAGTGGCTGACGGCCATGGTGTCGCCGTGGTCTGCTCCATGACCCGCCCCATGACCCGCCCCGTGATCCGCCCCATGACCCGCGCCATGACCGACCGCATCGTTGTGCAGGTCCGGCAGGATCAAAAGGGGGATCACCGCCAGCATTGGGATCACGGCGATGTCTTGGGCCAACAGCACTGTAAAGCTGGACCGCCCACCGGCGACCTGCATCAGCCCCTTTTCCTGCAATGTCTGCAACACGATCGCCGTGGACGACAGGGCAAAGATCATGCCCACCGCGACGCTGGTCTGCCACGGCAGGGCCATCGCGATGGACAGGGCGGTCACGGCCCCCATGGTCAGGACGATCTGCAGACCGCCCAGTCCCAACAGCTTGGCCCGCATGGACCACAGGGCGCGGGGGTCCAACTCTAGCCCGATGAGGAACAGCATCATCACCACGCCGAATTCCGCGAAGTGTTGCAGGTCTTGGGTTTCCGCCCCCACCAGCCCCAGCACGGGGCCGATGAAGATGCCTGCGATCAGGTAGCCCAGCACGGAACCGAAGCCCAACCGCACAGACAGGGGCACGGCGATCACTGCGGCGCCGAGGTAGAGGACAGCGTTTAGAAGGAAGGATTCCATGGTGGCAGATTAAGGGCGGGGGCAGGGGGGCACAACCGCAGTTGGGGGGCGCGGCCAATCGCGGCGTCGGGATTGGGTATTTGGGACCCAATGACGCAGGGCGTGGGTGAGGTGAACGCCAGTTTGGATCTGCTGCGGGCGCCGGCGCATCCCCCGAACCTCTAGCGGTACAGCCCGGCGTAGGTGTCACGCAGGACCCGTCGTTGCACCTTGCCCGTGGTGGTCATCGGCAGCGCGTCCAGCATGATCACCCGACGCGGGGCCAGATGCGGGGACAGGCGGGCGCGGACCAGTGTGATCAACTCGGCCTCGGGCACCTCGCGGGTGGTGACGACAAAGGCGGTGACACTTTCCGTCCGGGCCGGGTCGGGCAGGCCGACCACGGCGGCCTGGATCACATCCGGGTGGGTGATCAGGCAGGTCTCAATCTCCGAGGGGCCGATGCGGTAGCCGGACGAAGTGATCACATCGTCGTCGCGGGCGGCGAAGGTGATCGTGCCGTCGCCCTCCATCACCCCCAGATCCCCCGTGCGCAGCCAGCCGTCGCGGACCTTGGCCGCCGTCTGTTCGGGCTTGTTCCAATAGCGCAGAAAGGCGTTGGGGTTGGGCAAGCGTACGCAGATCTCGCCCCGTGTCCCCGTGGGGACGGGCGCGCCGGCGTCGTCGCGGATGGTCACGTCATAGCCCGGGACCGCGCGGCCCATGGACCCCGGGCGCGCATCCATGGCGCTGGCGCAGGTGGCGACCACAAGGTTGCATTCGGTCTGGCCGTAAAGCTCGTTGATCGCGGCCCCCAGGGTGTCGTGCCCCCAGGCCAGCAGGTCGGGGCCGAGGGCCTCGCCCCCGGAATTGACGGCGCGCAGGCGGACGGTGTCGGGTACGGGGACCTTGGACATCAGTTTCAGGGCCGTGGGGGGCAGAAAGGCGATCGTGACGCCGTGCTGGGCGATCAGGTCCCACGCGGCGGCGGCGTCAAATTTGCGCATCCGGTCCGCCACCAGCGGCACCCCGTGATAGAGGCACGGCAGGGCCAGATCCATCAACCCGCCGATCCACGCCCAATCCGCCGGGGTCCAGCCCACGTCGCCCGGTTGCGGCATCCCCTCCAGGGTGGTTTCGACGCAAGGCAGGTGGCCCAGCAAAAAGCGGTGGGCGTGAAGCACGCCTTTGGGGTCGCCCGTGGTGCCGGAGGTGTAGATCATCACGCCCGGATCCTCGGCCCGTGTGTCCACGGGGGCGGGCAGGGGCGCATGGGTCAGTAGGTCGTCCAGGCGCAGGGCAGGGCCGGTGCCCGTGGTCACAAGGGTGTGCAGGGCGGGCAGGTCCAGCGCGCGCACCTTGTCCAGATTGGCGTCGTCGGTGATCACCACCGCCGCCCCGCTGTCGGTCAGGCGGTAGGCCAGGGCGTCTGCACCGAACAGGGTGAACAGGGGCAGGGCGATGGCGCCCAGCTTGTAGGCGGCAAAGTGGGCGATCAGGGTCGCCGCCCCTTGGGGCAGCAGGATGCCGATGCGGTCGCCCTGTTGCACACCACGCGCAGCCCAGGCCCCCGCCAGCCGGTCCGAGGCATCGCGCAGGGCGCCGTAGGTCCAGTCGCGGCCCGTGGTGCGGTCGATGACGGCGATGCGGTCCGGTTGCGCCCTGGCCCAGATGTCGCAGCAGGCCTGGGCGATGTTGAAATGCTCGGGGATGTGCCAGCGGTGGCCCGCGCGCAGATCGTCCCAAGGGCGTAGGGCCGGGATGGCGCGTGGATTGGGCGACCGGGTCATGGCAGTGCGACGAGGGTGACTTCGGTCAGGCCGGTGATCGGCAGGCTGAGTTCCTGCAGTGCGGCCAGAGAGATTTGCGTGCCGCCGGTGCTGCCCTCGGCCAAGGGGCGCAGGGTCAGGGCGAGGGTGACGCCGGTGTCCGTGATCACCCGCCCGGGCGTCTGGGTCGCCACCAGCGGCGTCTTGATCCAAAGCCCCGGATCCGTGGGGTCGCCCAGGGTGACGATGGTTTTGCCCAGCGTCCGCTCTGTTGGTTCTGTTGTCTCGGCTATGGTTACGGACGGCTCTACGTCGTCTGGGGTGTGCGAGTCAGTCTCCTCCGCCACCGTCACTTCGGTCGGGGCCTGAGGGACCACGGGGGCCGGCGCCCCCCGGTCAAAATGGGGCAATTGCCCGCAGGCGGACAGGGCAAAGCTGGACAAAATGAGGCAGGCAAGGGGTGCGCGCATGGTTGTTGACCTCCGACGACGGGTTGGACTTGCGGGACCTTAGCGCGGCCTTTACTTCTAGGCCATGACCCAAACAGCCCCCCTGATTGATCCGTTCCAGCGCGCGATTTCCTACCTGCGGGTGTCGGTGACCGACCGCTGCGATTTCCGCTGTGTTTACTGCATGTCCGAGAACATGACGTTCCTGCCGAAAAAGGAACTGCTGACCCTGGAGGAGTTGGACCGCATGTGTTCGACCTTCATCCGCATGGGGGTCCAAAAGCTGCGCATCACCGGCGGAGAGCCGCTGGTGCGCAAGGGGATCATGACCTTTTTCAACAGCATGACCCGGCATCTGGACAGCGGTGCGCTGCAGGAGCTGACCCTGACCACCAACGGCAGCCAGCTGGAGAAGTTTGCCAAGGACCTCTATGCCGCCGGTGTGCGGCGGGTGAACGTGTCGCTGGATACGTTGGACGAGGCCAAGTTCGCCCGTGTCACACGCTGGGGTCGGCTGCCCCAGGTCCTGCGGGGGATCGAGGCGGCGCGGGCGGCGGGCCTGCGGGTCAAGATCAACGCCGTGGCCCTGAAGGGGTTCAACGAGGACGAGCTGTTCACCCTGGCCGAATGGTGCGCACGGGACGACATGGACATGACGTGGATCGAGGTCATGCCCATGGGGGACCTGGGCAACGAGGACCGGGTGGGCCAGTACTGGTCCCTGAAGGACCTGCGCGCGGCCCTGCGCACCCGCTACACCCTGACTGACCTGTCTGAGCGGACGGGCGGCCCCGCGCGCTATGTTCAGGTCGAGGAGACGGGCCAGAAGATCGGCTTCATCACACCCCTGACCCACAATTTCTGCGAAAGCTGCAACCGCGTGCGCCTGACCTGCACCGGAGAGTTGTATATGTGCCTTGGCCAAGAGGACATGGCCGACCTGCGCGCGCCCTTGCGGGGCAGCGAAGGGGACGCGGCGCTGGAACAGGCGATCCGGGAGGCGATCATGCGCAAGCCCAAGGGCCACGACTTCGACTATTCGCGCCAGCAAGCCGACGGCCAGGTCTCGCGCCACATGTCCCACACCGGGGGTTGACGCGGCCTGACCTAAAGGACGCGCGTGCCGCGCGACGCTATGTTTTGTCTGGTGCCCGTGGATGGGTCGGCCACTGCGTCATGGATTGTGCATGTTGAGTGGTCGCACTTGGGTATTTGGAACCCAATGAAGCACAGGCTTATTCCTTCATTGGGTTAAAAGTACCCCGGAGGTTTGGAGGCAGAGCCTCCAATGAGGGTGTGCCCCCCTCGATGGGGGGACACACTCACCCCGTGTTCTAGTCCGTCCAGCGTACGTCTGTCAGGTCAATGGCCTGTGTGGGGGCGTTTTCCCACAACCCTTCGATCTTGGCATTGGCCACCCCGGTCTTGGCCAGTTGGAACAGGTAGCCGTTAACGTAGTCGTTCGCGATGGTTTCCTGGGCCTGGCGCAACAGGGCGCTGCGCTGTTCGGGGTTTGCGGTGGCTGTCAGCTCTTCCATCAGGGTCTGGAACGCCGGGTTGTCGTACTGAAAGTAGTAGTCGGGCCGGGCGTAGATGTTGATGTCGGCGGGTTCGGTGTGGCTGACGATGGTCAGGTCGAAATCCTTGCCCCGAAACACCTGTTCCAGCCAGCCGGCCCATTCGAGGTTGGTGATCTCGGTCTCGATCCCCACGGCGCGCAGCTGGCTGGCGATGATCTCGCCGCCGCGCCGGGCGTAGCTGGGGGGTGGCAGCATCAGGCGCAGGGTCAGGTTCTCGGCCCCTGCCTCGGCCAGCAGTTGGCGCGCCAGATCCGGGTCGTGGGCGGAGTTTGCCGTCAGGTCCACGTAGTCGGGGTTGTGAGGGGCAAAGTGGGTGCCGATGGGCGTGCCGTAGCCGAACATGGCTCCGTCGATGATCGCCTGGCGGTCGATGGCGTGGGCGATGGCCTTACGCACGCGGACATCCGTGATTGTCTGGTTGTTTGTGGACAGGATCGTCTCGCCCTCGGTGCTGCCGACGATGACGGTGAACCTTGGGTCGGCCTCGAAATTGGCCAGGGTTTCGGGGGCGGGGAACACCGGAAACGCGTCCACGTCCCCGGCCATCATGGCGGCGAAGGCGGCGTTGGGGTCCGAGATGAATTTGAACGTCGCACTGGCCAGCGCCGGGGCCTCGCCCCAATAGGCGTCGTTGCGCACCAGTTCGACCCGGTCGCCCTGTACCCAGTCGCTGAACCGGAAGGGACCTGTCCCCACGGGGACGGTCGCGTTGGTGGCGGCACTTTCCTCGGCCACGATCACCGCATCGCCCCATGCCAGGTTGAAGGCGAGGTTGCCGTTGGGCTGGCCAAGGGTCAGCACGACCGTGCCCGCGTCCGGCGTGGCCACGTCCGTGATATCGGCAAAGAGGGCTTTTTGGGCGTTGGTGCTGTCCTCGGCGCGGGCGCGGTTCAGGCTGAAGGCCACATCGGCACTGTCCATGGCGGTGCCGTCATGGAACGTGACCCCATCGCGCAAGGTGAAGGTCCATGTCAGTCCGTCTTCGCTGACGGTCCAATCGGTGGCCAAGGCGGGCACGATGGACCCATCGGACGCGAACTGCGTCAGCCCTTCGAAGATATTGGCATAGGTGACCTCGTCGATGGCCGCCGCCGCCCCGCCCGTGGGGTCAAGGTTCGGCGGTTCCAGCTGCATCCCGATGGTGATGCTGTCCTGGGCGGCGAGGGCGCCGAGGGTGCTGGTGGCCAGAAGGGCCGCGGCGAGGGGAAGACGGTTGAGCATGGAGGGCCTCCGGTTGGTCTGTACCCGGGACTATGGCGGGGGGCTGGCCTTTTGCCAAGGGCATTGCGGGGCCCACCTGTTGCGCGTGCTTGTAAATCAAGAGTTACGTCAAAAAAGTTTACACTGCGACTGGACGCCGCAGTTGGCCGCCCTAAATCGCGGATCATCCCAGGCGGTACACAAAGGGATACCGCGCCCGGGTGTGGAAGTGGAAGACAAGGAAGGACAGGACATGCGGTCAACAGAGCTTAGGGAAAAGCTGGCGCAGGTCGTTATGGGGATCATGTTGCCGGCGGTGCTGCCCGAGGCACCCGCCCGCCCGATGGCGCAAGATGAGCAGATCATTTTTGCCCAAATGGTGACCGAAAGCATGGTCCACCGGAGTATGGCAGGCACGGATGCGCCGACGCCGGGGGATGCCGCCATGACCGTTCCCCAGCATCAGGACCGGTTGCGGGCCTGATCCGTCTCGTACCCGGCGGTCGCTATTCCCCGTAGGGCACCCAGATCGTGCGGGTTTCGGTGGCCTCGGCCCGCAGGCGCGCGGTGTCGGTCCAGTCGGTCTGGCGGCCCCCGTTCACCCATGTGCGTTTCAGGTTGTGGGCGGCCTCCGCCTCGATCACCGCGTCGAGATCGGCGCTGGAGAACGACCAGACCGCATCCACATCCATGTGGCCCGCCATCTGTGGGGCCAGCGTGGCGTGGTCCCCGGTGATCAGGTTCACCACCCCGCCGGGCACATCCGAGGTGTCCAGCAGCTGGGTCAGGGGCGCGATCAGCAGCGGCGCGCTTTGTGGCATCACGGCGATCAGGCGGTTGCCCATGGCCATGGAGGCTCCGATCACCGCACACAGGGCAACCAGCGGGCGATCCTCGGCGCAAAAGACGCCGAGCGTCCCCACGGGGACAGGCATGGCCAGGGCCACCCCGCGCAAGGGCACGCCCACGGCGCGGCCATCGTGTTTGTCGGCCCAGGCGGCCCAGGTGAACAATGTGTCCAAGGCCGCGTCCAGATCCCCGTCCTTGCCGGTCTGCGCCCGCACGCTGTCGGCAATGGCGCTTTGGGCCATGTTTTCGGCCAGGTAATACAGGATTTGCGCGCGCAGGTGGCCGGGGGCCTTGGCCCAGCTGGCGGCCTTGTGCGCGGCCTCCACGGCGTTGCGGATGTCCTTGCGGCTGCCCTCGGCCATGTCCCCGACATAACCCTTGGGGCCGAACACCTGTCGGGTGTAGCCGCTGTCGGGGCGGGTCTGTTTGCCCCCGATGTAAAGCTTGGGCGTGCGGTCGATCCCCGTGGCCTCTGCCGTGCCGCTGTAGGTCTTGACCGCGCTGACCGCCTTGCCCGGGGCGGTGCGGGTGTAGGCGCGCAGGCCCTCCCACCCGCCTTCGCGGCCAAACCCGCTTTCCTTCATGCCGCCAAAGGGGGCGGCGGCGTCGAACATGTTGGTGCCGTTGACCCAGATCACGCCCGCCTCCAGCTTGGGCGCGATATCAAGGGCGAGGTTCACGTTTTCGGTCCAGACGCTGGCCGCCAGCCCGTAGCGGGTGTTGTTGGCAAGGGCCACAGCCTCGGCCGGGGTGCGGAAGGTCAGGGTGACGAGGACGGGGCCAAAGATCTCTTCCTGCATCAGGGGGTCGGCGGTGCCCAGCCCGGTGATCAGGGTGGGGGGATAGAAACAGCCCCCTTCGGGGACAGCGCAGGGGGCGTGGTAAACCTCGCCGTTGGTTTCGCCCACCAGCGTCTTGATCCGGTCCAGCTGCACCGGGTCCACGATGGCCCCCATGTCGATGCATTTGTCCAAGGGGTCGCCCATGCGCAGCCCATCCATCCGCGCGCGCAGGCGGGCGTGGACGTCCTCGGCCACAGCCTCGTGCACCAGAAGGCGCGCGCCTGCACAACAGACCTGCCCTTGGTTGAACCAGATCGCGTCCACCAGCCCTTCGATGGCGGAGTCGATGTCGGCGTCGTCAAAGATGATGTAGGGGGATTTGCCGCCCAGCTCCAGCGTCAGGGCCTTGCCTTGTCCGGCAGTGGCGCGCCGGATCGCGCGGCCCACATCGGTGGATCCGGTGAAGGCGACCTTGTCCACGCCCGGGTGCGCGACAAGGGCCGCGCCCGTGTCCCCGTCCCCGGTGATGATGTTGATCACGCCCTTGGGCACGCCCGCCGCGAGGGCCAGTTCCGCAAACATCATGGCCGAAAGAGAGGTGTATTCCGCAGGTTTCAGCACCACGGTGTTGCCAGCGGCCAGCGCAGGCGCGATTTTCCAGGCCAGCATCAGCAGGGGGAAGTTCCAAGGGATCACCTGCGCGCAGACGCCCACGGGGCCCGCGCCGGGCATCTCCGTGCCCATCAACTGCGCCAGACCGGCGTGGTGGTAAAAGTGGCGGGCGACGAGGGGCACGTCGATGTCGCGCGACTCTCGGATCGGTTTGCCGTTGTCGAGGGTTTCCAGCACCGCCAGGGCGCGGGCATGTTTTTGCACCTGACGGGCCAGCGCATAGAGCACCCGGGCACGGCTATGGCCCCCCTCCTTGCCCAGCCCTTTTGGGCCCGGCGGGCGGCGGCCACGGCGGTGTCCACATCCGCCGCGCTGCCTTGGGTCAGGGTCGCCAGCACCTCGCCCGTGGCGGGGTTGCAGCTGTCGAAGCGCGTGACGGTCCCCGTCCCCGTGGGGACAAAGGCCCCCCCGATGAAATGCCCGAAGGTGCGGTCGTGGCGGTCCAGCCAGGCGTCCACCTCGGCCCGGCTTTCGGGGGCGGGGGCATAGTCGAGGCTGTCGAAATAGTCTTTGACGGTCATCTGGTTTATCCCATCGGGTGGCGGTGACTGGCGGAATAGCGGCCCGTGACGTGGTGTTCCAACTGCCGCTCTATGTCATTGAGCAGGCTGGAGGCGCCGAAGCGGAACAGGTCCGGCTGCAGCCAGCGGTCGCCCAACTCGTCCTTCAACAGGGCCATGTAGACAAGGGCGTCCTTGGCCTTGCTGATCCCGCCTGCGGGTTTGTAGCCGACCATGTGGCCCGTGCGGGCGTGGTAGGCGCGGATCGCGCGCACCATGGTCAGGGTCACGGGCAGGGTGGCGTTGACGGGTTCCTTGCCGGTGCTGGTCTTGATGAAATCGGCCCCGGCCATCATGCACACCAGCGACGCGCGGGCGACGTTGCGCAGGGTGCCCAGTTCCCCGGTGGCCAGGATCGCCTTGACGTGGGCCGCGCCGCAGGCCGCGCGCATCTGGGTCATCTCGTCGTAAAGGGCCGTCCAATCCCCCCGCAGGGCGTGGCGGCGGCTGATCACGATGTCGATTTCCGTGGCTCCGGCGGCCACGCTTTCCTCGATTTCCCTGATCCGCAGGTGCAGGGGCGACAGCCCGGCGGGAAAGCCCGTGGACACAGCCGCCACCGGAATGCCGGTGCCGGACAGCGCGTCCACGGCGGCGGGCACCATGTCATGGTAGACACAGACAGCGCCCGTGGTCAGGTCCGGCAGGCCAAGGGCGCGCAGGATGTCTGCGCGCACAGGGGTGCGGGCCTTGGCGCACAACCGGCGCACCCGGGCCTCGGTGTCGTCGCCCGACAGGGTGGTCAGATCGATGCAAGTGATCGCGTGGGCCAGCCACGCAGCCTGTGCCTGTCCCTTGACGGACCGCCGTCCGGGCAGGGTGGCGCAGCGCCGCTCGATCGCGGAGGTGTTGGCCTGTACCGCGGCCACCCAGTCCAGATCCAGCGCCATGCCGTCGTTTCGGGGCAGGCTGACTTGGGGCAGGCCGGGGGTGGCGGTGGTCTGCGTCGCGGTGGTGGTTTGGGTGGCGTCCATGGGGCGAACTCCGTCTTTGTGCCCCAAATCCGTTGCACGGGGCGGTCGGACATGCAACCAAAGTCCAACCCTGACGTGAGGCTCCCGATGTCCCAAACCGGCCTGACCACCGGCGCGCTGAAACAGTTGACCCTGTCCGTGATGGGCAGCGCCGTGGCCCAGATCAGCGCCCCCGGGGGCCGGGATCGCCAAAGCCTGCGCGTGCATCTGGAGGATGGGCGCAGCGTCATCGTCACCCGCCGCGTCAGTCCCGCGCGCGCTGAACACGAGGCGGCGTTTTTGACGGCGCTGAACCGTCTGGGCGCGCCGGTGCCACAACACTACGCCTATGCGGACGGGGTGATGTTCAGCGCCGATGCGGGACGGGATCGGCTGTCTTACCGGCTGGTGCAGGCGGAAAAGACGGACCAGCGTGCAGACCTTTGTGCGGACCTTTGTGTGGGGGCCGTGGCCAGCCTGTGCGACATCCGCGCCCGGGTCGAGGGCGACCGTGCCCTGATGGCCAAGTTGCCCACCTTGGGGGCGGGTCAGGCGTGGCGCGAGGATTTCGTGGCGCGGCCCGTGTTCCTGTCCCATTCGCTGGGCATTGCCCCCCGGTGGTGGACGCGGGCCACATGGCGGACTGGCTGGTCGCGCCCGTGGATCGGTTCACCCGCTGGGACGCGCGCTGCGGCAATGCGGCGGTGCAGGCGGACGGCTCGATCCTGTGGTACGACTGGGAGGTGTTCGGCAAGCGCGGCGGGTTCGAGGATCTGGCGTGGCTGGTGGCCGACGACTACTGGCCCCTGGACGCGGCCGCGAGCGTCCATCTGCTGGCCGCCCATGCGCCCGGTGCCGACCCCGATGCCATCGGTCTGTGCGTGGTCCTGATCCTTGCGCGCCGGTTGCAACTGGTGCTGGCGCGGGTGGGGGCCAAGGGCTGGGCCGAACCGCAGGTCGCCTTGCGCGAAGACCGCCTTGGAGCCACGCCACAGATCGTGACCCGTATCACCGGGCACGGTGCGACATGGGCGGCGCGGGACGCGCGGCTGGCCCCCTTCGTGCCGTGGTTCGAGGCGGTGCGCGCAGCCCTGCTGGCACGCGGGGCCCCCTGATCGGAGCGTGGCCCAGTTGTGTGGCGCGGTCTTGGCCCGTTGCACGAAAGGGCGGACCGGGGTAGGGGGTGCGCAACTGAAAGGACCCCTACGCCATGACCTTTGACCGCTCCCTCAAAATCGCCCCCTCTATCCTGTCTGCGGATTTCGCCAATTTCGGGGCGGAGTGTCAGGCGATCGAGGCCCAGGGGGCCGATTGGGTCCATGTGGATGTGATGGACGGACACTTTGTCCCCAACATCACCTTTGGCCCCGCAACCTGTGCCGCGATCCGGCCCCATATCAAGACGGTGATGGATGTGCACCTGATGATCGCCCCCGTGGACCCCTATATCGAGGCCTTTGCCAAGGCGGGGGCAGATGTGATCACCGCCCATGTGGAGGCCGGCCCCCATATCCACCGCACCTTGCAGGCCATCCGGGGCGCGGGGGCCAAGGCGGGCGTGGCCCTGAACCCCGCGACCCCGGCCAGCGCGGTGGAGTACCTGCTGGACATGGTGGATCTGGTCTGTGTGATGACCGTGAACCCCGGCTTTGGCGGGCAGAAGTTCATCCATTCCCAAGTCGAAAAGGTGCGCCAGCTGCGCAGCCTGATTGGCGACCGCCCCATCCATATCGAGATCGACGGCGGCATCACCCCCGAAACCGCGCCCCTGATGGCGGCGGCGGGGGCGAGACGTGCTGGTGGCCGGATCGGCGGTGTTCAAGGGCGGGTCCGTGTCCGATCCCGCACCCTATGGCGCGAACATCCGCGCCATCCGCGAAGCGGCCGAGGGGGCAGTCGAGGGGGCGGCGGGATAAATCCCGCCCTACCGCGGCCCGTGACCCCACGCGCCCTGCGCGTTCCCCCCAATGCCGTTACAGCCCAAAGGCGCGGTTAGCGCAGGAAGTAATCATCCTCCGCCCGCCAATAGGCCAGCAGGTCTGTCCCCGTGGGGACAGGATTGCCCCGGTCGCCCAGTTTGTCGATGTCCGCCTGCACAAGAATGGCGAGGCGGCGGGCCATGTTCGCCTCGTGGGTGGCGCGGCCATTGTCGGCGACATTGCGCTCGATCGCTTCGGCCGCTGTCGTCAGGGCCTGAACGACCGAGACGGCCTGCGCCGCCTCGACCACCAAAAGCCGCACCATGGTCCGATAGGCATCGGGGTCTTTGTGCAGGGTCTCAATAATTTCAATCACAGCGCTGTCTTGATCCATATCCCGAATCCCGGTTCAACGCCCCCGGGGATGGGATAGGTGTCACGGCCTAACGTGATGTAAATGCGCGGTTTTTAGGAAAATCAGAGGCCCTTGCGTTACAGGCCCTTGCGTCATAGGCCCTTGAGGCTGTGGCGCTCCATCAGGCCGACCAGCATGTCGCGCGCGGCCCGGCGGTGGCGGGCGTGGGCGTGGTAGGCGGTGTCGGGGTCGCCAGCGGCAATCGCCTGCAGCACCTCGAAATGGTCGGCGTTGGAGGCGGTCGGCGCGGGGCGTAGGTGCAAGGTCATGCGCCGGGCGCGGCGGACCTTGTCTGCGTGGGCGGCGACGATTTCCGCGATGTAGGGGTTGCCGCCCAGGGTCACAAGGGCGGCGTGAAAGGCGTCGTCGGCTTCGGCCCAGGCCTCGCGGTCGCAGGCCTTGAGGGCGGCATCCATGGCGTCGATGGCAGCGGCCATGGGGGCGAGCGCGGCGCTGTCTGGTTTGCGGGCGGCGGCGCTGGCGGCACTTGTGGCCTCAAGCGCGCCCAGCACTTCGTAGATGTGGGCCATGTCCGCGGCGGACAGGGCGGTGACGCGAAAGCCCTTGCGGGGGCGGATCTCGACCAACCCCCGGGCGGCCAGTTGCAGGGACGCTTCGCGCACAGGCGTGCGAGACATGGCCAGCCGCTGTGCCATCTCGACCTCGGTATGGTCGCTGCCCGGGGGCAGGTCGCCTGCAAAGATCAACTCGCGCAGGATCGACAGGGCGCGGTCGGTCTGGCCGGTCATAGGGCGATCCGTGCACCGGTTGCGGCGCTGTCGTAGGCGGCGGCCTCCATCCGGCGGACGGCCAGATAGTCCCGGGCGGTGTTTTCCAGTGGCGCGCCCGTGGTCAGTGCGGCCACTGCGTGGGATTGCAGGGCGTGCACACAATCGCCCGCAAAGCCCATGTCGTCCCGGGGCGCAAAGACCACCTCCGCCCCGCGGCTGCCGTGGGCGCGGCGGGTGACGGTGCCACAGCCGGTCAGGGTCAGGGTGGCTCGGGTGCCCTCGACCAGCGCCTCACCAAAGGTGCGGCGGGGGCTGTCGGTGTCGTGGTCCAGAAGGCGGTTCCCGTCGAACAGGGCGCGCGTCCCCGTGGGGAAATCGAGGATCACATGGCCCGCATCCTCGCCCGCGATCACCGGGTTCAGGCGGCGCAGGTCCGCATAAAGCCCCGATGGCGCGCCCAGCAGGTAGCGGAAGGTGTCAAGGTAGTGCACCCCGGTCTCGTGGATCAGCAGGCGCGGCATGGTCTGGAAATAGGGCTGGCGGGCGAGGTAGGCGTCCGCGCCCTGCCCATCGCCCGTGCGCAGGCGGAAGGTCAGGTTCAGGACGTCGCCCAAGTGGCGGCCGTCGATCTGGGCCTTTATGGCGCGGAACCACGGCTGGAACCGGAAGTTTTCGTGGATGATCAGGGGGACGCCTGCGGCCTCGGCGATTGCGGTCAGCTGCTCTGCTTCCTCCAGCGACGAGGCGAAGGGTTTTTGGCAGATGATCAGCCTGGGCTTGGCCGCAAGGGCCGATGCGATGGCCCGGGCGTGGCTGGGGGGCGGGGTGATGATGTCCACGATATCCGGGGTCTGCGCCGTCAGCATGGCCGACAGGTCGGTATAGGGGGCCACGCCGGGCCCACAGGCGCGGGCGGCGGCGACCGGGTTTTGGTCGGCCACGGCCACCAGCTCTGCCCCGGGGATGCGGCCCCACGCCTCTAGGTGGAATTGGGCGAAGTAGCCTGCTCCGAGGGCGGCCACGCGCAGGGTCACAGCAGGGCCCCCACGGCGGCGGCGGCCTGCACTGTGCCGGCTGTCCCGCCAAGATCGCGGGTGGTGCCCTGACCGCTGGCCACGACACTGTCCACGGCAGCTTGCAGACGTTTGGCATCGGCGCACATCTGGTCGACCCCGTGGCGGTCCCCCAACCAGTCCAGCATCATGCCCGCCGACAGGATCATGGCAAAGGGGTTGGCCACGCCCTGACCCGCGATGTCGGGGGCCGAGCCGTGGCAGGGCTGGAACACCGCGTGATCCGTCCCGATATCCGCCGACGGGGCAAGGCCCAGGCCCCCCATCAGCCCCGCGCCCAGATCCGACAGGATATCGCCGAACATGTTTTCCGTGACCATGACGTCAAAGATCCATGGGCGTTCCACCATCCACAGGGCGGTGGCGTCCACGTAGGCGTGATCGGCCGTAAGGGACCGCTTACCGGCCTCGGCATAGAACAGGTCCCGCCAATAGGCGAAGGCGCGAAAGACGTTGGCCTTGTCCACGCTGGTCACGCGCCCCGGGTGGCCTGCGGCGCGGCGGCGTTCGGCCAGATCGAAGGTGAACTTGAACAGCTTTTCGCAGGTGGGGCGGGTGATGCGCAGGGTTTCTTCGGCGTAGTCCTCGGTCACAAGGCCGGTGCCCTGGGTGTGGAACAATCCTTCGGTGGATTCGCGGATCAGGACGAAATCGACGCTCTGCCCGCCCTCTAGCTTTAGCGGGGTGCGCATGCCCGGCAGGATGCGCACGGGCCGAACGCCCGCGAACAGGTCCAGCGCCTTGCGCAGGTCAATCTGGGGGCTGATTTCGGTGCCGTCCTTGTAGCGTACGTTCGGCAGGCCCATGGCCGACAGCAAAATGGCGTCGGCGCGGCGCGCGATGTCCATGGATGCTGCGGGCAGGCTGTCGCCGGTCTTGGCATAATGGGCCGCCCCGGCGGGGCAGGGGGTGAAGGACAGGGCGTAGCCGCCCGCCTGCGCCAACCCTTGCAACAGGTCCACGGTGGGGGCCATGATCTCTGGGCCGATGCCGTCGCCCTCGAAAACGGCGATGTTGAAGGAATGGGTCATGGACAGGCTCCGGTTGTGTATGCATTAGTGTATACATTAAATGATGCGTAAGGAAACACGATAATGTTTGCAGTGGTGGTAAGCTTCGAGACCAAGCCGGGCATGGGGGACGCCTTTCTGGCGTTGATGCAGGAAAACGCAGCCGCGTCCGTGCGGGACGAACCGGGGTGCCAGCGGTTCGACGTGTGCACCGACCCCGCGCGGCCCGATCATTTGTTCCTGTACGAGCTGTATGACGACGCAGCCGCCTTTGCGGCGCACCAGCAGATGCCGCACTATGCGGCCATGAACGCCAAGGGCGGCGACATGATCGCGGCCAAGGACGTGCGGACCTACAGCACGGTCTGGCCGTGAGCCGCGCGGACGCAGACGCAGGCCCGTGGGAGGTTCTGGCCGTCAAATACGCCGAACGGAACGCGCGGACCCGGGCCGACAGTTTCATCTTTGACGACAACCACGACGCGCCCCATGCCATGGACTACTATCTTTGGGTGCTGCGCCGGGGCGACGCGGTGATCCTTGTGGACACCGGGTATGACGCGCCCGAGGGGCAGCGCCGCAATCGCCCCATCGCCACGGATCCGCGCGCGGCCCTGGCCCCCTTGGGCCTACGGGCCGAGGACATCACGCAAGTCATCGTCACCCATCTGCATTATGACCACGCAGGCGGGCTGCACCTGTTTCCCAATGCCACGATCCACCTGCAAGCCGCCGAAATGGCCTTCGCCACGGGGCCCTGCATGTGCCACGACACGCTGGCCATGCCGTTCACGGCGGATCATGTGTGCGAGGCGGTGCAACGGCTGTTCTCGGGCCGGGTGCGGTTCTACGAGGGCGAAGGGCAGGTGGCCGATGGTGTCACCGTCCATCTGGTCGGCGGGCACAGTCGGGGCCTGCAGGCGGTGCGGGTGCGCACCCGTGCCGGGTGGCTGTGTCTGGCCAGTGATGCCGCGCATTATTACGAGAACTTCGTGGCGCAAAAACCGTTTCCAATCGTGGTGGACCTGCAGGACATGCTGGACGGCTTTGCCACCCTGCACCGTCTTGCCAGTGCCCCGCGCCTGATCGTGCCGGGACATGATCCGATCGTGCGCGCGGTTTTCCCGCAGGTGGGGCCTGATATCTGGCGACTGGATCAAGGGCCGGAGCGGGACCCGACCGCAGGATGATTCGCACGGGTCGCGCAGAGGGGCGCAAAACCGCCTCCGTATTACTGCGTAGGAATACCCGCTATGCGCTGGACACAACCCGAGCGTTAGCGTTAACGTTTCAGCGGGGGAAGGTTCTACTTGCACTCTTGGGCGCAATAATGTTGCCTGACACGACTGCCAGCAGGCAAGTTACGTCCAAAGGGGAGGGGATGTGCGCACAATTGCTGCACTGCAGCATGCTCGGTACGCAATGCCGCAGGGTAAACGCCGAAGTCTCTCTGGGCACAATCAATCCACACAGGTAAACAAAGTTGACCACTAGAACTCCATGGGAGGAGTAAATACATGAAACTGAAATCACTCGCACTGGCCAGCGTCGCTGCCATCGCAACCACCGGGGCCGTCCAGGCCCAGGAAACGATTGAGATGACCTCGTCGTTCGGTAAGAACCTGCCGATCCTCGGTACTGCCGCCATCGACTTTGTCGAAAAGATCAACGGCATCTCCGAAGGCGTGGAATTCGAACACTTCGATCCGGGCGAGCTGGTCCCAACACTCGAAGCGCTGGACGCTGTGTCTGCGGGTTCCGTGGATGCGTCTTATGCCACCGCCGGTTACTGGCAGGGCAAGATCACGGCAGCCTCGCTGTTCGCCGCTGTGCCTTTCGGCCCCGAAGCGGGCGAATTCCTGGGCTGGATGTTCTACGACGATGGTCTGGAACTGTATCAGCGCATGTATGACGAAGCTGGCTACAACGTGCACGTCTTGCCCTGTGGCATCATCGCGCCAGAGACATCCGGTTGGTTCAAGAACGAAATCAACTCTGTCGAGGACCTGCAGGGTCTGAACATGCGCTTCTTCGGTCTGGGTGCCGAAGTGATGCAGCGTCTGGGCGTATCCACATCGCTGCTGGCCGCTGGCGACATCTTCCCCGCGCTGGAGCGTGGTGCGATTGATGCGACCGAATTCTCCATGCCCCGCATCGACGCGCGTCTTGGCTTCCACAACATTGCGAAGTTCAACTACTTCCCCGGCTGGCACCAGCCCGCAACCATGTTCGAACTGCTGATCAACCAGGACCGTTGGGACGATCTGGACGAGCGCAGCCAGAAGCAGATCGAAGTGGCCTGCCAAGCCAACATCACCACCAACTTGGCCGAGGGCGAAGCCACGAACTTTGCCGCCATGGTCGACAACGTGGAAAACAACGGTGTGACGATCAAGCAGTGGTCGCCCGAGATCCTGGACACCTTCGAAGCCACATGGAACGAAGTGGCGCTGGAACTGGCCGCAGAGGACGCATACTTCGCCGAAGTCTGGGCAGACCTGCAAGAGTACCGCGAGGGCTACAAATCCTGGGGCAACACCATCTATCTGCCCCGCCCCCGGTAAACCCGGCGACACTGTCACGTAGCACCCGGACGGACCCCGGGTTCTAGGACCAAGACCAAAGCCGGGCGGTGCGATCCGCATCCGCCCGGCTTTTCTGATCGACATACCCGCAATACATGGAGACCCCGATGGACAGCACAGAGCCGGTGGCCGTGGCCATCTCCGACCCCGGAGAAGTGGGTCGGGCCGAGCACAACAAGGGCGACCGTATCGTCGTCCAGATCGCGAATTTCTTTTCCTGGCTGTATCCTGCCCTGATGGTGATCATCTGCGCCCAGGTGATCCTGCGCACCTCGGGCCGGGCCGGATTTGGTCCCGGCAACCAAGCCTGGATGGACGACCTGCAATGGTGGATCTACGGCATGGCCGTGTTGATCGGCATCGCCTATGCGGTCACCACCGACAGCCACGTGCGCGTGGACATTTTTTACGACGAATACTCCAAGGAAAAGCAGGCCAAGATCGACTGCTTTGCGCTGGCATGGTTGTTCCTGCCCTTTGTGATCATGTCGTGGGACATCACCACCCAATATGCGATTTCGTCGGTGGTGGCGGACGAGGGATCGGACAGCCCGAACGGGTTGCACAACCTTTGGATCCTAAAGGTCTTCATGAACCTTTCGTTCCTCGTGATCGCCTACGCCACGTGGTCGGCCTACAAACGCCGCCTTGCCACGCTGATCGAACCGGTGATGTGGAAAAAGCTGTTGTATGCCTTCCCGTCGTTCGTCTTCGTTCTGAACATCGCGATTTACTGGGCGATGATCGGGTTTTTCTACGTCACGGGGGATCACGACAACATCCGGTCCGTCACGCGTCTGGACGCCTTTGACGAGTTCGAGTGGATGTACGAACACTTCGAGACGGCCCCGGCTGTTCTATATGCGCTGATCGCTGGCGTGCTTATCATCGGCGCTCTGCGCCTTCTCGACAAAAAGGAGGCCTGATCCATGTTTCTGTTAGAAGCGATTGGGCACGTCATGACCCTGAATGAGGTCATGGTTCTGCTGATGTTCATCATGTTCATCTTCATGCTGTTCCGGGGCATCCCGGTGGCGATGGCCCTTGTGGGTGTGTCGCTGGTGTTCGTGCTGGTGTCCGACATCGCGCTGGACCCCTTCCGGCGCGAGCTGCAGGAGGTGATCGAGTTCGACCGCGTCGGGCTGGAGTATCAAAAACTGGGCGCCCTTGCGGGCCGTCTGTTCGGGTCGGTGGTCAAGAACCCCGTCCTTGTGGCCCTGCCGATGTTCATCTTCATGGGACTGATGCTGGATCAATCCGGCGTGGCACAGCGGATGATGCATTCTATGCAAAAACTGTTCGGCGGTCTGCGCGGCGGTCTGTCCCTGACGGTTCTGCTGATCGGGATCATCCTTGCAGCCTCGACCGGTGTGATCGGGGCATCCGTCACGCTGCTGGGCGTCATGGCCCTGCCTGCGATGATGAAACAGAACTACTCCAAACCCATTGCAACGGGCACGATTGCCAGCGCGGGGACCTTGGGTATTCTGATCCCGCCGTCCATCATGCTTGTGATCATGTCGGATCAGTTGGCGATCTCATTAGGTGACCTGTTCATGGGGGCCCTGTTCCCCGGGCTGATCCTGGGAGGGCTTTATATCGCCTTCATCGTGATCTTCGGCATCCTGTCCCCCAACTCCATGCCTGCGCCCGAAAAGACGGACGAGGTTGGCATGGACGTGGTGATCGACGTCTGTAAGGCGGTTGTTCCGCCGATGTTCCTGATCCTGCTGGTTCTGGGGTCCATCTTTGGCGGCATCGCCACCCCGACCGAGGCGTCTGGCCTGGGCGCCTTTGGCGCGACCCTGCTGGCGTGGTTCAACGGCAAGCTGAACTTCAAGGTCCTCAAAGAGGTCTCGCGCTCCACCATGAACACCGCCGGTTACATCGTCGGTATCTTTCTGGCGGCGAACTTCTTTGCCTATGTGCTGCGCCGCTACGGCGGGGACGAGATCATCGAACATCACATCCTGGGTGTGTTCGAGAACCCCTACCTGATCGTGATGTTCATCCTGTTCCTTGTGTTCCTGCTGGGCTTCCTGCTGGACTGGATCGAGATCACCATCATCATCATGCCGCTGATGCTGCCCATCATCATGGGCCTGGAGCTGGCGGTGCCAAGCTACGGTCAAGTGGCCGATCCGCAGGTGGTATGGTTCGCGATCCTTGTGGCGGTGACGTTACAAACGTCATTCTTGACGCCGCCGGTGGGCTTCGCGCTGTTCTACCTGAAGGGCGTGTGCCCCCCGGCGTGTCCCTGTCGCACATCTACAAAGGCGTTATCCCCTTTGTGCTGCTGCAGATCACCGGGTTGGCCATCGTGTTCTACTTCCCCGGTCTGACGACTTGGCTGCCCTCGGTGGCTTACGGGAACTGACCTGATTAAAATTCGACGGAAAAGCCGCGCCCCCGGGTGCGGCTTTTTTGCTTTGGGGCTTGTTCTGGGGGGCGGCGCACGTATCTGTTGCGCATCCGGGCGTGGTGCCTACCACCATCGCGCGACCGGGGATCTGCGCCCCTTGGACACGGGCGCTGCTACATAAGGGAACGACCCAATGTTGAAATCCACGTCTTATGCGCTGGCCGTGCTGGCCTGCGTTACCGCCCCCGCCTTTGCGGAGATGCAGCACAGCCATGGCGCCGATGGCCACAGCTTTGAAATGGACAGCGCGATGCTGGGCGATCTGATGATCGAAATGCCAATGATCCGCGCCACGCCCCCCAATGCCCCTGCGGCGGGCGGCTATGTCAAGATCACCAACACGGGCGATGCGGATGACACCCTTGTTGCCGCCTCTATCGCGGGGGATGTGGCCAGCAAGGTCGAGCTGCACACGATGGAAATGGACGGCGACGTCATGCGCATGTTCGAGGTCGAGGGCGGCATTGCCATCCCCGCCGGCGAAACCGTGCAACTGGCCCCCGGTGGTCTGCACATCATGATCATGGGCCTGAACGAACCCATGGCCGATGGCGCGCACCATGACATCACCCTGACCTTTGAAAACGCCGGGACGGCGACGCTGGACTTCGCGGTGATGGACCTTGCAACGGTGCGCAAGCTGACCGGCGGCATGGCCCATGGCGGGCATGGTGGGCATGGCGACGATCATTCTGGCCAAGGGCATTAGCCATGACACCCAAGGTTCTGACAGTCCTTCTTGCGATCTCGGTCGGGGTGCTGGCCATTTCGGCGGGCCTGTTGTTGCGCGTCCTCTATGACGGGCAGCAGGGGGGCGGCAGCACGCTTGTGGCTTCGGTGGAGTTCGGCGCTCCGTTCGAGTTGACCGATTACAACGGCGATCCGATCACCGAAGCCGCCTTTGAAGGACAGCCCAGCCTGCTGTTCTTCGGCTTCACCCATTGTCCCGACGTCTGCCCCACGACCGTGTTCGACATGGAAACATGGTTCGAGGATCTGGGGCCCGCAGCGGACGAGGTGGCGGCCTATTTCGTCACCGTGGACCCGGAACGGGACACGCCGGAATTCCTGTCCGACTATCTCAAGCCCCAGTCCGACCGCGTGATCGGCATCACCGGAGAGCCGGAGGCGGTCTGGGACATGGCGCGGTCCTGGCGGGTCTATTGGTCCAAGCGTCCCCTTGGGGACGGCGACTACACGCTGGACCACTTCGCCTCGATCTACGTGTTGGACCGGGACGGGAATTTGTTCGAAAAGATCAGCTACGGCGAAAACCCCGAAACCGCCAAGGCCAAGATCATGGCGGCGATCAACAGCTAGCATTGAGGGCCCCATACGGGGCCCTTTTACCGTCCGGTGAACTGGAATTCGGACACGGGCAACCTCTTGTCGTCGCTCAGGTCCATCTGGCCCACGGGCGCAAAGGTCAAGACGGCGATCACAACGCCGCAAAGCCCCGCGCACAACACGACCCAATCCACGCGTACCGCGCCTGATGTCTGAGTGAAGAATGCTTTGGCCATGGTGACGTCCTTTCTGAACGCACTCAAGCTAGCACCCCATCATGGCAACATTAGGGCAAGGTTAACGGCGCTGGACGCCTAGAATTGCCCGGCCTTCATTGCCTCTTCGGCCATGGCCTTGGTCATATCCTCGGACTGGTCCTGCGCTCCATTTGCGATGACCGCCATCACGGCAAGGCACAATGATACGACCCCCGCAGTCAACAGCACCCATTCCACGGTGACCGCGCCGGAGGTTTCGGCGATAAAACTGTTCATTGTGCACATCCTACTCTGACACTGAATAACACGTGTCACGATCATGGCAGAACAGGGCTGGGGTAGGGCGAGATTGCGGCGCAACCGTTTCGGGACGCGGGGCAATCTTCAGGTGGTGGCGGGCATTGTCGCCTTCCAGAACAAACGTTCGAAGTTCGCCTCGGTCTGGGCGGCAAAATCCGCATAGTCCATCCCGAACACCTCCGCCCCCTTGCGGGCGGTGTGTGCGACATAGCCCGGCTCGTTCCGCTTGCCGCGATAGGGGGCGGGGCAAGGTAGGGGCTGTCGGTTTCCACAAGGATCCGGTCCACGGGCGCGCTGGCAAAAATGTCCCGCACGGCCTGGCTTTTGGGAAAGGCGGCGATGCCGGACATGGACATGTAGAACCCCAGATCCAGCGCCGCTTGGGCCAGTTCTGGTCCGCTGCTGAAACAATGCATGACGCAGGTGTAGGCGGCTGCGCGGTGTTCTTCGGTCAAGATGCGAGCCATATCGGCGTCGGCATCCCGGGCGTGGATGATCAGGGGCAGGCGGGTCTGGCGTGCGGCCTCGATGTGGATGCGCAGGCTGTCTTGCTGAACGGCCTTGCTGTCGGCGGTGTAGTGGTAGTCCAGCCCGGTCTCGCCGATCCCGACCATCTTGGGGTGTTGGGCCAGCGCGACCAACTCCTCGACCGTCGCCAGCGGTTCATCCGCGGCGGACATGGGGTGGGTGCCCGCGGCCCAGAACACGGGCCCATGCGCCTCGGCCAATCCGCGCACGGTATCGGCGTTGCGCAGGCGGGTGCAGATCGTGACCATCCGGTGCACCCCGGCCTGTCGCGCGCGGGCGATCAGATCCCCGTGTTCGCCGTCAAAATCGGGAAAGTCGATGTGGCAGTGGCTGTCGGTGATCAAAGGCTCGGTCATAGGTGTCTAGCCCTGCGCCCGGGCCTCCTTGTCAATGCTGTGCAGGATATCCAGCACCAGCGTCCCGGGGTCAAGGTTCACTGCCCGCCCGTGGGCCGCCCGCGCCGACAGGTCCGATTGCAGCGCGGCCCAGCCCCGGGCCGCGCGGTCATGGGGGGACAGGCGCGTTAGCACCTGAGCCTCGCCCGGTGCGGCCTCGGGCGTAGGGGGACCCATCAGGCCCGCGCGGGCAAGGCGGGCGAGGAAAGTGTTGATCAACTCCAGCACAAGGGCGTAGTGATCCGCCTTGGCAGCCCCCGCGCAGCTGTCCGCAAGGGCCAGCGCGCGGGACCGGTCCATGGGGCCAGAGGACCACAGGGACACAAGCGCCGCGTAGCTCTCCGCGCCGCCCTGATCCACCAACCGCAGGGCCGCGCCCGCCGATCCGCCCGCCAGCGCCGCGATCCCCTCGGGCACCGGGGTCGGGTCGCCCGTGGCCTGGGTGATGGCCGCGCTCAGGTCGTGGGGGGACAGCGTGTTCAGGCGCAGGGCCCGGCACCGGGACCGGATCGTGGGCAACAGGCGCGCAGGCTGGTGCGCGATCAGGAACAGGGTGGTGCGTTCGGGCGGTTCCTCCAGCACCTTCAGCAGGGCGTTGGCAGCGGCGGTGTTCATCTCGTCCGCCGCATCCACGATGACCGCCCGGCGCCCCCCGTCCACAGCGGACATGGAGAAGAAGCCATGCAGCTTGCGCACCGCGTCCACCGTGATCTCGGCGCGCAGGCGTTTGGTTTTTTCGTCCCAAGGCCGGCGCAGCAGGAAAAGGCCGGGTTCGGACAGGGCGGCCGTACGGCGGGCCACGGGGTGGTCGGGGTCCGTGTCCAAGGTCACGGGCGGGGGCGGTGCCCCGAACAGCCCATCGCCGGTATCCAAGGGCTGCGACAGCAGGAACCGCGCCGCGCGCCACGCGAAGGTCGCCTTGCCGATGCCCTTGGGACCAGACAGCAGCCAGCCGTGGTGCAGGCGATCGCTGGAAAACGCGTCGATGAAGGCGGCCTCAGCCTCTTGCTGGCCGTAGAGGGTCAGGGTGTGGCGCGGATGCGGGGCAGTGCCGGATCGGTCCGGTTCCGGGATGTCGACGTCGTCTTTCATGGCCAAAGCCCCTTGGTGCAGTGACGGGCGGCAGCGGGCGTATGCCCGACGCCGCCCCCCGGCGATGCGCGCAGGCGCAGCGCAAACCCCTTGGCCGCCCCGTCATGCGGGCAAACGCGGTGCGATGGCGGTCCAGACACGCCCTGCCACATCCTCGGCGGTGCCTTGGCCGTTGATCCGGGTCACGCGGTTCGGAAAGTCCCGGGCCAGCGCCTTGAAACCTGTGTGCAACGCCTGTTGAAACGGCAGGCCAAAATCCTCGAACCGATCCTCGCCGCTGCCCCGGGCCAGTCCGCGCGTTAGGGCCTGTTCCGGGTCCAGCTCGATCACAAAGGTGCGGTCCGGCTCCACCCCGATCATACGGGCATGCAGGTCATCCACCATGGACCGCAGGTCGCCGCGCGTGGCCCCCTGATAGACTCGGGTGCTGTCGGCAAAGCGATCGCTGACCACGATTGCGCCCCGATCCAGCGCGGGCTGGATGGTGCGTTCCAGATGGTCCCGGCGCGCGGCGGTGAACAGCAGGATCTCGGTTTCCGCAGACCAGCGGTCCGGGTCGCCTTCCACGAGCAGGCGGCGGATATCCTCGGCCCCCGGTGCGCCCCCCGGCTCTCGTGTCAGGACGACATCGCGGCCCTGGGCGCGCAGGCGGTCTGCCAGCAGGCGCGCTTGGGTGGATTTGCCGGACCCGTCGATCCCCTCGAAGGTGATGAACATCGGGTGGCTACTCGGCCACTTGGGACAGGACGGTGCCCAGAACCGCGCTGCCTGCGGTCTGGATGCGCCGGATCACCCCGCCCTTGGCCACATCCTGGGCCACGACCAAGGGGGCGGTGACCGGTGTCATGTCCGCGACTGTCAGGGTGATATCGCCCACTTCGGTGCCCGCTGTCAGGGGCGCCTGCAGCGGGCCGTTGAACCGGATGCTGGCCTGCACTGCTCCAGCGCCGCCCAAGGCGGGCAGCAGCATGGTGACATCCTCGGCCACCGCAAGACCCACATCGGGCGCGGCCCCCATGAACACCTCGGCCCGCGTCACCTCGGCCCCGGCGTCCAGAACGGTTTCGGTCACGAATTGGCGAAACGCCCAGTTGACGATCCGCTCGCTTTCGCGGGCACGGGCGGCATCACTGGGCAGGCCCGAGATCACGAAGGTCACGCGGCGATCCCCTTGGACGGCGGATCCCACAAGGCCATAGCCCGCCTCTTGGGTGTGGCCGGTTTTCAGGCCGTCCGCCCCGATGTTCAGGCGCAGCAGAGGATTGCGGTTGCGGGTGTTGGCGGGCGCGCGCCCGTCGAATTCAAAGACCCGCTCTGCGAAATAGGGGTAGTATTCGGGGAAATCCGTGATCAGGCGTTCGGCCAGAAAGGCAAGGTCCTTCATGCTCATCACGTGGCCCGGGGCGGGCCAGCCGCTGGCGTTCATGAAGTTGGAGTTGGTCATGCCCAATTCCTGCGCCCGGGCGGTCATCATGCGGGCGAACCCATCCTCGGTGCCGTCGGGGGACAGGGCCTCGGCCAACACCACGCAGGCGTCATTGCCCGACACGACGATAATCCCGCGGATCAAATCCTCGACCCGGACGCGGTCGCGCGGGTCCAGAAACATGGTGGAGCCGCCGTAGCTGGCCGCATGGGGGCTGACGGGCAGGACCGTGTCCATGGTCAGACGCCCGTCGCGCAGGGCCTCGAAGGTCATGTTCAAGGTCATCAGCTTGGACATGGAGGCAGGCGGCAGGGGGATATCCGCGTTCTTGGACAACAGGACCTGACCGGTATTGTGATCAATGACGACCGCACTGGTGGCCTCGGTCTGAAACACCTGCGCATGCAGGGGCGCTGTGGCAAGGACAAGGAGGGTGGCAAGCAGACGGATCATAGGGGCGTCCTATCAGTTGGTCACGGCGTAGGCGTCGGCGAAGCCCAGACGCTTGATGGTGCGCAGGACTTGCGCCTGCTCGCCGCTGGTTTGGGCGGGGCCGACAATCACGCGCCAGAACTTCTTGCCCCGGCTTTCCTGCGCCAGAACCGTGGGCACGATGCCGGCCCCGCGCAGGGCGGTCGCGGTGTTGCGAGCGTTGGCTTCGACCGAGAAGATGCCGACCTGCACGAAAGGCCGCGCCAAGCTGCTGGAGGTGGCGACGGGCACCGGGCTGGCCGCGCGGTCCGGCCGCGCTGCGGGGCGGGCGGCAGGTCTGCTGGGGGACGGCGTGCCCTCGGCGCGGTCGATGGCTGCGGCGGCTGCGGCCAGCGGATCGCTGGCGGGCGGGGTTGGATCGTCCAGCTCGGACGTGGCGACTTGGGCCGCCGGTGCCGCCTCGCCGCCCGCGGCATCGGGGGCGGTGCCCACGGCCACGCTGGGGGCGGCGGCGGGATCCGGCACCTCTTCACGGCGCAGGGCTGTGACGTTGATGCTGGTGGGTTGCCCCGCAAGGATGCCAAGGGCGGCCGCCGCGTCAGAGGACAGCTGCAAGGGCGGGCCCACGGTCTCGCGTTCCTTGCGGAACAGCGCGCCGATCACGAACTTGCCATTGTCGGGGTTGCGGATGATCACCCGCTCGGGGTCGCGCACACCGGGGGCCGCCACCCAGACCCCGCCCAGGGAGGGGCGACCATCCCACAGCGCCGGGTCCGTGGTCTGATAAACATCGGGCGCCTCGACGTCCCGTTCGATCAGGCGCACGGTGTCTGATGCCGCTGGCGTTTCCGGTTCTGCGCCGTTGCCCAAATTGCCCAGCAGGTCCGCCGGATCACAGGCCGACAGGGCCAGAACGGCCCCGAAGGCCAAAGCGGTTCGCGTGTAAGGATTGCTGCCCATGGTCTGCACCTTTTTGCCCGAGGGTGCGCGGCGGTCTGTGCCCCCGTCACACGTTTGCCCGACCTTAGCGGGACCAGCCCCCCATGGGAAGGCCGCCCGCCCGCCGCGCGCGCCTTTTTGCCAGCCTCAGGCGGCGGTGTCCTCGGCCACCGTTTCAAGCAGCTGCGGGATCTTGGCCTTGAACTTGAAAAAGCCTGCGGTGGCGTGGGGCAGGGCGGCGCTGTCCCAGGCTCGGATCGGCGCGATCACGGGGATGTCGAGGACCGCGCGCAGACGGATCAGGGCGTCATGGGCGGGGCCAGTGGGGGTGTAGGGCACAACGATCTGCTCAAACCCCCGCGCCCAGTCGGCCAAGACGTCGATATCATCCGTCACAGGCCCCGTGTCCCCCACGCGCCCGGCCCAGCGGGTCAGGGCATCGGTGGCCAGATCATGGGTGAACTGTCGGACCTGGGGTGCCACCGCCAGTGGCGAGCGTCCGGCGCTGGCGGTCAAAACAGCGCCCGACACAGGCTGCAACCCGCGTGCGAACAGATAGCCCGGTGACAGGTCGTCTTCGGTCATAAGCAGCCCCGTGCGTAAGGATCGGTCCCACGCCTGATCCTCGGGGATGGCGCCTGCGGGTGGGTTGGGTGGCCCGTCCAGCGGTGCGACCTGGTCGGAATTGGCCAACTGATGGAGGGGGTTGAAACGCCCTTCGGTGTATTTCGCGATGTTGGAGGCGCGGGCGGCATAGGTCTTGCCCCGGGTCTGCAGGCCAGCCACCCACCGCCAGCCCAGCGTGTTGGACGCGGGGTCCCCATCCAACAAATGGCGCAGGAAGAAATCCGCTCCCAACTCCCACGGCAGGCGCAGGGTGAACACCCAGATCGAGGCGAACCACATCCGCGCATGGTTGTGCAGATAGCCCGTCTCGACCAACTCCCGCGCCCAGTGGTCAAAGCCGTCGATGCCGGTCTCGCCATTGCACGCGGCCTCCCAATCGGCGCGCATCCCGCCTTCGGTCGCAAGGCGGTTCTGCGCGGACCGGACCCCGTTCTGATAGTCCAGCCAGACGGATGGGCGGCGGTCGAGCCAGCATTTCCAATAGGTGCGCCAGCAGACCTCTTGCAGGAATTTCTCGGCGGATCCGGGCGAAAACCGGCCCAGCACGGCCTGCGCCACCTCGGCCTCGGTCACGACCCGGTGGCGGATATAGGGCGACAGCTGGCTGACGTGGGGGTGGCCGGGCAGGTCGTAGTTGCGCAAGGACGCGTAGTCGCGCGCGGCTTTGGGGACGAACGCGGACAGGCGTTCAAGGGCGGCGGTGCGGGTGGGGGGAACAGGTCTGCCATGACCCGCGAGGTAGGGGGCGCGCCCCCTCGTCAAGCGGCCCCTTAGTCAAACAGGCGCGAGAAAAAGGGCATCGGCCCGCTAGAGAAATTGTCCATGGCAGACTCGGCCGAGGCAGCGAAGCGGTCCACGAACACCGCGTCCCAGCCTTCGTCGTATTGATCCCGGGTCGCCTCTGCCTCCGCGCCCATGGTGGCCCAGCCATCATGGATCAGCGTGACCTTGGCTCCGCGTCCCGTGCTGTCAAAGCGGACCGACAGTTTGGTTGCTGCGTCCCGGGTCAGGCCCACGTGCCAGTCGAACGCGATCGCCTTGCCCTCGTCCCATGCGGTGATGGTCGCCCAGACCTCCGCCCGCCCGTCCATACGGGTTTCCACGATCTGTCCGTCCTTGCGCGGGTCCAGCACCACGGACATGGGCAGGGCTCCGTCCGCCCCCGACAGCGAATGGGTCGAGACCGGCCACCACAGCGCCATGTCGTGGGTGAAGTGGTGGAACGCGCGTTCTGGGGGTAAGGTGACGTGAACCACCTTGGTCACGGGGGGCAACAGGTCCGGGGTCTCGGCGGCGGCGACCTCTGCTTCGCGGGCGAAGCTTTGCATCGCGTCCTGCCATAGATCGTCCAGCCAGTCGCGCAGGGTGTCCAACCCGGTGGGCGCCAGGGAATACAGGTTGCGCGTGCCCTTGCGTTCCACCGTCACCAGCCCGGCGGCCAGCATGGTTTTCAGATGCTGCGACACGGCGGGCCGGGACACGGGCAGGTCCTTGGCCAGATCGCCCACGGCCAAAGGCCCCGGGCGCAGGCGGTCCAGGATCATGCGGCGGGTGGGGTCGGCAATGGCGACCAGCGCGGCTTCGTAAGTCATGGCTAACCTATACGCCTGCCGATTCCGCGCCGTCAACACTCGCGGCGCGGACCGGCAAATCTCTGCGCGGTCACGATGGGTTAATCTTTCGGTGGCATGGCAGAGTCGAATGTTTGCCCGGTGCCCTTGCAGCCCCCCGCACACAGACCTAAGATTCAAGGATACAAGGGCGCACCCCGCGCCCCGAGCAGAGGCCGACGACATGCAAGACCCTATTGATCATTTCACCAACAACCTTGTGCCGATGGTGGTCGAACAGACCAGCCGGGGCGAGCGTGCCTATGATATCTTCAGCCGCCTGCTGAAAGAGCGCATCATTTTCATCAACGGCCCGATCCACAGCGGCATGAGCCACCTTGTCGTGGCCCAGTTGCTGCATCTGGAGGCGGAGAACCCGTCGAAGGAAATCAGCATGTACATCAACTCTCCGGGTGGTGAGGTGACGGCGGGCATGTCGATCTATGACACGATGCAGTACATCCGCCCCAAGGTGTCGACGCTGGTATGTGGCATGGCGGCCTCGATGGGTTCGGCCATTGCGATTGGCGGCGAAAAGGGCATGCGCTTTGCCCTGCCAAATGCGGAACTGATGGTGCATCAGCCTTCGGGCGGGGCACGGGGCATGGCGACCGATATCCTGATCTCTGCCCGCCATATCGAGCGGACGCGGGAGCGGCTGTATCAGCTTTACGTCAAGCATTCCGGCCAAGACTACGAAACGGTGCAAAAGGCGCTGGACCGCGACACATGGCTGACCCCCGAAGAGGCGAAGGATTGGGGCCACATCGACGAAATCGTCGAAAGCCGTGGTGCGGTTGAAAGCTAAACCGGCTTGCCAAGCCGCGCCCGGCGCGCGGCTTGGTTTTCCGATTGTGGATGGTGGCCCGCTGGCCTAAGCTGTCCGAAACAGACGTTCCGCTGCGACTTTGTGGCGGTCCAACGACCGTCCGGGCGCGCGGATGGGTCAAGAGGTGACACGATGGCGAACAATTCCGGTGATAGCAAAAACACCCTGTACTGCAGTTTTTGCGGCAAAAGTCAGCACGAGGTGCGCAAGCTGATCGCGGGTCCGACCGTGTTCATCTGCGACGAATGTGTTGAATTGTGCATGGATATCATCCGCGAGGAAACCAAATCAGCCGGGCTGAAGGCCACCGATGGGGTGCCGACGCCCTTGGACATCTGTCAGGTGCTGGATGACTATGTGATCGGGCAGGCAACGGCGAAACGGGTTCTGTCCGTGGCGGTTCACAACCACTACAAACGTCTCAACCACGCCTCCAAGACCGATATCGAACTGGCAAAATCCAACATCATGCTGATCGGCCCCACGGGCTGCGGCAAGACGTTGTTGGCCCAGACGCTGGCGCGTATTCTGGATGTGCCCTTTACCATGGCCGATGCGACGACGCTCACGGAGGCCGGTTATGTGGGCGAAGATGTCGAGAACATTATCCTCAAACTGCTGCAAGCCTCTGAATACAACGTGGAACGTGCGCAGCGCGGCATCGTCTATATCGACGAGGTGGACAAGATCACGCGCAAGTCCGACAACCCTTCGATCACCCGGGACGTCTCGGGCGAGGGGGTGCAGCAGGCGCTGCTGAAAATCATGGAAGGCACCGTGGCCAGCGTGCCGCCCCAAGGGGGCCGCAAGCATCCTCAGCAGGAATTCCTACAAGTGGACACCACGAACATCCTGTTCATCTGCGGCGGGGCCTTCGCGGGTCTGGACAAGATCATCGCGCAACGGGGCAAAGGCTCTGCCATGGGGTTCGGTGCCGATGTCCGCGACCCCGAGGGGAAATCCGTCGGCGAGTACTTCAAGGACCTCGAACCCGAGGATCTGTTGAAATTCGGCCTGATCCCGGAATTCGTGGGCCGCTTGCCCGTGATCGCCACGCTGGAGGATCTCGACGAAGACGCGCTGGTCACCATCCTGACCGCCCCCAAGAACGCGCTGGTCAAACAGTACCAACGCCTGTTCGAGTTGGAGGACGTCACCCTGACCTTCACTGACGAGGCGCTGACCGCGATTGCCAAACGCGCCATCGAGCGCAAAACCGGTGCCCGGGGCCTGCGGTCGATCATGGAAGACATTCTGCTGGATACCATGTTTGATCTGCCCGGCATGGACAGCGTCGAAGAGGTCGTCGTCAACGAAGAGGCTGTGCGCCGCGACGCCGCCCCCTGATGATCCACGCAGACAAAAAGAAGGAAGAGCCTGCGTAAGGTTTGTTCCCATCTGACAAAGGGGCACCTTCGGGTGCCCTTTTTTGTATCTGGCCCAAAGACTTGCCATGTTCCGCGCCACGGGCCACACTGCGGGCCAGAACAAGGCTGGGGGTAAACGGCATGGCGGATCTGGTACAGATCACACGGGCGGGGTCGGTCGCGGTCCTGACCCTGAACGATCCCCCCTACAATACGCTGACCCTGCGTATGCGCCGTGCTTTGGACCGGCGCTTGGACCACGTGTTGGCCGATCCGGCCATCGGGGCGCTGGTCTTGATGGGGCGTGGGCGCGGCCTCGCATCTGACCTGCCGTTGACGATCACGGACGAGGACGGGGGGCCCAGCCTTGGGGACCTGTGCCTGAAACTGGAGGATGCGGACAAACCGTCGGTCGCGGTGATGCACGGCGTGACTGTGTCGGCGGGCTTGGATCTGGCACTGGCGTGTCACGCCCGCGTAGCGGCCCCGACCGCGCGGATGGGCTATCCGGATGTGCGGTTGGGCGGCATCCCCTACGCGGGCGGCACGCAGCGTTTGCCCCGCGTCGTGGGCGGTGCGGCGGCCCTGTCCATGTTGCTGTCTGGCCGGATCATGGGGGCCGAGGCAGCGCGCGACGCGGGCCTTGTGGATGCGATTGCCGAAGACAAACTTCTGGCCCGGGCGGTGACCTTGGCCCACGGGCTGTCCCCGCGCCCCACGCGCCGGCGGACCGATGCGATCCACCGCCGGGATCAGGACCAAGCCGCCCTCACCGAGGCCCGCGCCAATGCCGCGCAGGCCGCCACACCCGCGCCCGAGGCGCTGATCACTTGCGTCGAGGTGGCGTTGCGCGGGGAGGTTGCCGATGGATTCGACGCAGAGGCACGCCTGGCCGCCGAATGTCACGCCCACCCCCATGCCGCGGCCCTGCGCCATCTGTTCGTAGCCCGTCGGCGCGCCGCGCAGCCTGCTGCGCCCGTGGATGTCGCCCCGTTCGACAGCCTTGGCCTTGGGAACGGATTGGCCAGCGTCCCCTTGGCCGTCAGCGCTTTGCGCGCCGGAATTGCCGTGACCATCCACGACGCCACGGCCGAGGGGCTGTCCCGCACCCTGTCCGCGATCCGCGACGGCGTGGATGCGGCGGGCCTGAGCGACCAGATGCGCGATGCCTGTCTGGTGTTGCTGTCCGGCTCGCAAGATCCGGCGGCCATGGCCCACGCCGAGGTGATCGTGACAGACGACGCGCAGGCCGCCCCGGTCAAGCCCGGCGGCGCGGTTGTCACCGGTGTCCCCATGGGGACAAACGCCCTGGCGGTGCACGGCATGTCCCAAGCCGCGCCCTTGTGGGAGGTTTGCCCGGGCACCGAGACCGGCGACGCCCCCTTGGCCACCGTACTGGCCTGCGCCCGGCGCTTATCCCAGCAGGTTGTGCTGATCCCGCCGGGCCAGCCGTCGGTGCTGGACCGTTTGGAACTGGCTTGGTTCACCGCCGCCGATCATCTGATGGAGGCAGGCGCGGACCCGGCGCAGATCGACGCGGCCCTTGTGGCCTTTGGCGTGACCGAGGGGCCTTATACGCGCCTTGACCGCTTGGGCCTGTCACACGGCTTGGAATTGGCGAACCGTCTTGGCCAGCTCGGCGCGCGGCGCGTCGGCTTGACCAAGGCACTTGTGGCCGAAGGGTTCGAGGGGCAGTCCACGGGGCACGGGTTCTACGTCTGGGATGGGGACAGTCAACTGGGGGCCAGCCCGTCCGCCACCGCGCGCCTGCAGGAACTGCGCGCCGCCCGGGGCATCGCACCCCGCGTGATCAGCGACGCCGATATCGTGACCTACTGCCTGACAGCCCTGCAAAACACAGCTGCCGCGATCCTGGGGCAGGGGGGCGTGCACCGGGCCAGCGATCTGGACCACGCTGCCACGGAACACCTGGGCCTGCCGCAAACATGGGGCGGCCCGATCCATGCGGCACAGGCCGAGGGGCTGGGCATGGTTCTGACCAGGGTGTGGACCTATGGCACCGACGACGTCCTGTTCTGGGCACCGGCACAGGCCCTGCAAGACGCCGTGGCGCAGATGTCCGACCATCTGGAACGCGGCACGCCCTAGCCCAGAAAGACCCCGATCACGACCATCATCAATCCGATGGCCGACACCATCAGCGCGCCCAAGTTCAGGGCCACGACGCCGCGCAACCGGTCCTGCATGGCCTCACCCTCCAGCCCGTCGCGTTTGGCCCGCATGGCGATCAGGACGCACCATCCCAAACCCAACAGGCCCATCAGGGTCAAACCCGCACCGATCCACACCAACCATTCCATGTCGCACCTCCTGTTTCGCAAGGGCTAGCGGTGAAATCGCCGTTGCGCAAGCGGTCGCCCCGGGCTACGCCATGGGTCCCAAGAGCAGGAGAGCCCCATGTCCGATGAAACGCCCAACGCGACACCAGACAGCTATCGCGTGACCGCCGACGAACTGCGCCAGTTTATCGAGCGGATCGAACGTCTGGATCAGGAAAAGAAAGACATCGCCGAGCAGCAGAAGGAAGTCATGGCAGAGGCCAAGGGCCGCGGCTACGACACCAAGGTGATGCGCAAGGTCATCGCCCTGCGCAAACGCGAACCTGACGACATCGCCGAGGAAGAGGCGGTGCTGGACATGTACAAAGAGGCGCTTGGCATGCGCTAGGCCTCGATCAGGGTCACACCTTCAATTGCGGCGCAGGCCTCTAGGTCGGCGTCGTAATTGCCCGACAGGAATTCGACGACCTTGTCGGTCCAACCGGGCAGGGCGATATCCTCGTCCAATGCCGCTTCGTCCACGTATTTGTCCAAGAACGCCGTGATCGCCTTGCGTCGGGTTTCGGCGTCGGCGGGGGTGTTTGGCAAGCCAATCCATCATCCGTTTGAACCCGTTGGGCACCATGATGGATTGCAGAATATCCTCGGTGCCCTGCAGGGAAAGGCCCTCGGAATGGCCCGCAACCTCGGCCAGAATATCCGGCCAGATCATAGGCGTGTCTTCGTTGGCCCAGATCACCACTTCGGCATCCGGCACGGCGGCGCGCATCCGGGTGATCAGGCTGGCCCAGCTGACCTGACGCAGGTCGCAGACGCCCATGAAGTCCTTGAAGTCCTCGACCCGGCTGGCGTGAAAACAGGCGGGCAGGAAGGTGGCCAGGTCGCGCAAGCCCAGATGAAACTCGACCTGATGATCCGGGAACAGGCTGCGCATGGCGCGCAAACGCTCCCCCGCTTGGGGATAGATCATGTTGTTGTAGACGACCTTGCCATAGGTGCCCATGAATTGGTCGTTGGACAGGATCAGGCGGCCCACGCCCTCGCCCTCGACAATTGCATCCAGCAGCACGTCCTGCGCCTCGGTCCCGGCGGGTTGGCCGCGCAGGCGCTGCAACGTCTCGCGGATCAGGGGTCGATAACGGGACGGACCGGGAACCGAGATCCCCTCGGCCAGCAGGGCATCGCGGTTCTTCAGCAAACAGCGCAGCAGCTTGTCGTCATCGGTGCAATGCACGCCTAGGTGAATGGCAATTTCCATGGAACCCTCTTTGGTTGCGTCCAGACTACCCCGGTCCGGGGGCGGGGTAAACTGCAATCACAGGCTTGACGGCACGGGCGCGGCACGGCCAACTGCCGCCATGATAAACGACACGCTTTTGACCCAGATCCGCGACCGCTTTGCCCATGTGGAGGCCTGCCCGTTTTCGGGGCCTCGGGTGTTTTTCGAGAACGCGGGCGGGGCGCTGACCCTGAAATCGGTGGTAGAGACCTCGGGCCTTTACGCCGCCATTCCAGACAACGCGGGCCGGGCCAATGCGGCCGGCCAAGGGTTGATGGATGTGATCGCCAAGGGCCGAACGGACGCCCGACTGTTGTTGGGCGCGCCGGACAGCGGGCAGGTGATCGTGGGCGAATCCGGGACCGAGTTGATCTTTCGCCTCGTGCGCGCCGCCTGCATGGGGGCAGCAGCGGGGCCGGTGTTGGGCACCACGTTGGAGCATCCCGCGACCCGGTCAGCCGCGGCCAAATGGGCCGAGGTCAGTGGGCGGGACCACATCTTGGTGCCCCACGACGATGAGACAGGCACGGTCAGCCCCGCAGCCTTTGCCGCCGCCGTGACGCCGGACACAGCCGTGGTCACCTGCGTCCACACTTCGCCCGTGACCGGCATGTCCGTGGATATCGCAGGTGTCGTGGCCGCTGTGCGCGCCGTCGCCCCCGGGGCGCTGGTCATCATTGACGGCATCCAACACGCCTGCCACGGCGGGATGGATATCGCGGCGGCGGGTGTGGATGGCTATGTTGTGTCACCCTACAAGGTGTTTTCCCGCCACGGCTATGGCATCGCCTGGATGTCCGACGCGCTGGCCGCCATGCCCCGTGACGCCCTGCTGGACGGGCCAGAGCACGCGTGGGAGCTGGGCACGCGGGACGCTGGCGCCTACGCGACCTTTTCCGATGTCGTGGCCTATTTCGATTGGCTGGGCGGGCAGGTGTCCGACGCCCCGGACGCACGCGCCCGGATCGAGGCGGCAGGTGTTGCGATCCATGACCATGAGACCGCCCTGACCGATGCCATGCTGCACGGGGTCGGCAACCTGCGCGGGTTGGCGGATTATCCCGGTGTGACCATCCTTGGGGGCGTGCAAAACACTGCGCGCGAGGGGTTGGTCAGCTTTGCCCTTCACAGCATCGGGGCCGAGGACATCGTGGCCGGGCTGAACGCGCGCGGCGTACGGACCCACGTGCGCAAGGCGGATCACTATTCGGGCAACGTGCTGCGGCCCTTGGGGATGGAGGCCTGCGTGCGCGTGTCCATGGCGCATTACAATTCCATGGCCGAAGTGGCGGCGTTCCTGACCGCCATGGCCGAGGTCGCCCCTGATTGAGGCAGGGTTGGGGGCGCTGCCTCCGGCGCGGCGCGCCTCCCCCGAGGGTATTTAGGGAACAATGAGGGCGGGGGCGTTAACCTTAATGACCCGTGAACGCCCGGGTTGGGATGCCTGCGGTTTCCAAGCCCTTGCGGGTGATGCGGGCGATCTCGACGGCCTCGGCGGTGTCGCCATGGCAACAGATCGTGTCGATCTGGCAGGGCAGGCGGGTGCCGTCGTGGGCGGTGATGGCCCCGTCCTGGACAAAGGCCACCATGCGGGCGGCGGCGGTTTGGGGGTCGTGGATCACCGCGCCGGGCTGGCTGCGGTCTACAAGGGTTGCGTCCGGGTTGTAGGCGCGATCGGCAAAGATTTCGGCCACAAAGGGCAAACCCATGGATGCCGCCGCGCGCTGTTGGGCAGTTAGGGCGATGACCATCATGGGGACACCGGGGGCCACAGCGCTGGCCCCGGTGTAGGCCGCGCGGGCCAGCGCCTCGTCCTCCGACGCCATGTTGGCGAGGGCCCCATGCAGTTTCACATGAGTCAGGTCCATGCCTTGGGCGCGGGCGATGCCTTGGGCCGCGGCCACCTGATACATGACCATGGCGGTGACGTCCGCCGCGCTCATCTGGATACGGCGGCGGCCAAAGCCCTGTAGGTCCGCGAACCCTGGGTGCGCGCCGATCCCGACACCGGCGGCCTTGGCCTGCCGCACCGTTTCGACCATGACGCTTGGGTCGCCTGCATGAAACCCGCAGGCCATGTTGGCCGAGGTGATCACCTGCATGATCTCTGCATCCCGGCCCATGGGCCAGTGGCCAAAGCTTTCGCCGAGGTCAGCATTCAGGTCCACTGATTTCATGCCGCCCGCCCCTTATGTCTTGAGGGCGCGCCAGCCGATGTCACGGCGGCAGAACCCTTGGGGCCAATCGAGCCTATCGACCATGCCGTAGGCGCGGGCGTGGGCCTGTTCCAAGGTGTCGCCTCGCCCGGTGACGGCCAGCACGCGGCCCCCCGTGGCGGTGATCGCCCCTTCCCGGGCGGTGGTGCCTGCGTGAAACACCATGTGCTGGCTGTCCTCGGGCAGGGCGTCTAGGCTCCCGATCACGCTGCCTTTTTCATAAGCCCCCGGATAGCCCTGGGCCGCCATCACCACCGTCATCACATGATCGTCGGCCCAGTTCACCTGCGCTTGGGCTAGCCGCCCCTCGGCACAGGCCAGCATCACGTCCAGCGCTTGGCCCCCCAGACGCATCATCAGGCACTGACATTCGGGATCGCCAAAGCGCACGTTGTATTCGATCAGGCTGGGCTGGCCCCCTTCGATCATCAGCCCCGCGAACAGGACCCCTTGGTAGGGCGTGCCGCGCCGGGCCATTTCGGCCATGGTGGGTCGGATGATCTGGTCCAGGGTGGCCTGCACCATGGCGTCGGTCATCACCGGGGCGGGGGAATAGGCCCCCATGCCGCCAGTGTTGGGTCCGGTGTCGCCCTCGCCCACGCGCTTGTGGTCCTGGGCGGTGCCAAGGGGCATCAGGTCTTCGCCATCCACCAGCACGAAGAAGGACGCCTCTTCGCCAGTCAGGAACGCTTCGATCACCACCTCGGCCCCGGCGGACCCGAAGGCCCCGCCAAAGATGTCGTCTACGGCGGCCAGCGCCTCGGCCTCATCCATGGCGACGATCACGCCCTTGCCTGCAGCCAGACCGTCGGCCTTGACCACGATGGGGGCCCCTTGGGCGCGCACGTAATCCCGGGCCAGGGCGGCGTCAGTGAACCGGGCATAGGTGGCCGTAGGCGCGCCGGCAGCTTCGCAGATTTCCTTGGTAAACGCCTTGGAGGCCTCTAGCTGGGCGGCCCCCTGGCTGGGGCCAAAGGTGGCAATCCCGGCGGCGCGCAGGTCATCGGCCACGCCCACGGTGAGGGGCGCCTCTGGCCCGACGATCACGAAATCCACGGCGTTTTCCACGGCAAATTCCACCACCGCCGCGCCATCCATGATATCGAGGTCCGCATTCCACGCAATCGCCGCTGTGCCCGCGTTGCCCGGTGCCACGATCAGGCGGTCGCACTTGGGGTTCTGTTTCACCGCCCAGGCAAGGGCATGTTCGCGCCCGCCAGAGCCAAGGATCAAGATGTTCATAGGCGTCCCTTTCGTCTTGCGATGGGTGTAGGGGCGTGGTCGATTGGGGAAAAGTGTTTTTTCACCGCTGGAGGGTGCAATGGACCTGTTGGACGACGATCTACCGGCCCCGGGCGGCAATCTGCCGGAATTTTCGGTCTCGGAACTGTCGAACGCGATCAAACGTACCTTGGAGGGAGAGTTTGCCCGCGTCCGCGTGCGGGGTGAGGTGGGGCGCGTGTTCAAGGCCCGCTCTGGCCACCTGTACTACGACATCAAGGACGACAAGAACGTGGTCGCCTGCAACACATGGCGGGGGCAGGTCGCGTCCTTGGGCGTGGAGCCGGAAGAGGGCATGGAGGTCATCGTCACAGGCCGCCTGTCTGCCTTTGGCGCGCAATCCAAGTACAATATGAACGTCGACACCATGGAGGTCGCGGGCGCCGGTGCCCTGATGGCCATGCTGGAGAAGCGCAAGAAACAGCTGGCCGCCGAGGGGTTGTTCGATGCGGCACGCAAGCGGCCCTTGCCCTATCTGCCTGGTGTCGTGGGGGTGATCACGTCACCCTCTGGGGCAGTGATCCGCGATATCCTGCACCGCCTGCGCGACCGCTTTCCGCGCCATGTGCTGGTCTGGCCCGTGGCGGTGCAGGGCAAATCCTGCGCGCCCGAGGTGGCCAATGCGATCCGAGGGTTCAACACCCTGCCTGCGGGCTATCCCGTGCCGGACGTTCTGATCGTGGCGCGGGGCGGCGGGTCGATGGAGGATCTGTGGGGCTTCAACGAGGAAATCGTCGCCCGCGCCGCCGCTGACAGTCGCATTCCCCTGATCTCAGCCGTGGGGCACGAGACGGATACGACCCTGATCGACTTTGTCAGCGACCGACGTGCACCCACCCCCACAGCCGCCGCCGAAATGGCGGTGCCCGTGCGGCTGGACCTGATCGGGGCGGTGGACAATTTCGCGCGCCGTCTGGATCAAGGGCTGCGCGGGGGGCTGGCCTACCGTAAGCAGCGGCTAACGGATCTGGCGCGGGGGCTGCCCCGGCCCGAAGTGTTGGTGAGCCCCGCCCGGCAACGGTTTGACCTGCGCGCCGATGGGCTGGATGCGGCCCTGCGCCGCGCCGTAGAGGTCAAGCGCACCCGACTGGACAGGGCCAGCGCCCGCCTGACCCCGTCAGGGCTGCGGGGCCAGACCGGGCGGCATGCGGATCGCCTTGCGGCCCTGTCAGCGCGCTTGCAACAAGCGCCCGAGCGTCGGTTGATGCAGGCCCGCGAACGTCTGGCGGGCCGTGCGGATCGGCTGTCGGCGGCCCCGATCCAGCGCGCGACGCGGGGCGGTCAGACCCGTCTTGAGGGCCTGTCCCTGCGCCTGTCCACCGGGGCCCGCACGCGTCTGGCCAAGGTGGCCGCGCGGCTGGACACCCTGGGGCGGCTGCACCGATCCCTTGGGTACGAAGAAACCCTGAAACGGGGCTATGCGGTTGTCTGGGACGGGGCGGAGCTGATCACGGACAAGGCGGGGGCGAAGGGGGCCGCGGCCTTGGAGATCCAGTTCAAGGACGGGCGGCACAAGGTCAACACCGCACCCAGACGCGGCAAATCCGCGCCGTCCGATGATGATCAGGGGTCGCTGTTCTGAATGGGGCGGCGGGACAAGTCCCGCCCTACCGGCCCGGACCCTCGGTCACGCCGCCTTGCCCGTTGGGATAGACCAACCCCGCAGAGATCACCAGTTTCGCGGCATCCTCCACAGTCATGTCGAGAATTTTCACATCCTGTTCCGGAACGAACAGCAAGAACCCGGATGTGGGGTTCGGCGTGGTGGGCAGAAAGACCGACACCATATCCTCGGGCGCTTTGGCTGCGATTTCGCCCTTGGCGTTGGTCGAGATGAAGGCAATCGCCCAAATCCCGCGCCGGGGGTATTCCACCAGACAGGCCTTGTCGAAACTGGTCTCTGTCTGCTGAAAGATCGTCTCGGCGATCTGTTTGACACCGCCATAGACGGACCGGACGACGGGCACGGACAGCACCACACTTTCGGCCCATGAAATCAGGGACCGCCCGATCAGCCCCTTGGCGATCCAGCCCACGAGGATGGCGAAGACGATGAAGACGACCACCCCCACACCGCGCACGTTGACCTCGATCCGCTCCACGTAGCCCATGCGTTGGGCGATCTGGTTGATCAATTCATCCGGGTGATAGGCCCCAGGCACGAAAGGCCAGACCACCCCGTCGATCCAGCCCACCACGGTCCAGATCAGCCACACCGTCAGCCCAATGGGCGCGATCACGATCAACCCCGTCAGAAAGTTGTTGCGCAGGCGGGTGAACAACCCGGTTCGGGGCATCTTGGGCGCGGGATCGTCGGGCAATTGCATCGGGGTCTACTTCGGTTGGGTGCCTAGCATGTAGCCCCCGCACAAGGTGTGCACAAGGTGACAAGCAACGTGCCGGGGGGCGCGGGGGCCTAGGTGCGCGGCAGGTGCACCAGGGCGCCTGCGATTTCAGCGGCCAACCGGGCGTTGTTCAAAACGAGGGCAATGTTGGCGGTCAGGCTGGCCCCTTGCGTCAACTCGAACAGGCGCGCCAGGATGAAGGGCGTCACCTCTTTGCCGGCGATCCCTTGGGCGGCGGCCTCTGCGTTGGCTTGGGCGATCAGGGGGGCGAGGGTGTCTGCCGCGATCTCTGCCTCTGCGGGGATGGGGTTGGCGACCAACTGCCCGCCGGTCACGCCAAGGGCCCCGCGCAGGCGGTGGCTTTGGGCGATCTGCAGGGCCGTGTCGGACCGGATCGGCGCCGCCATGCCGGAGCTGCGCGACCAGAACGCCGGAAAATCGTCGGATTGATAGCAGATCACCGGCACGCCCTGGGTCTCCAGCACCTCAAGGGTTTTGGGCAGGTCAAGGATCGCCTTGGCCCCGGCCCCCACCACGGTGACGGCAGTGCGCGCCAGTTCGGTCAGGTCGGCCGAGATGTCAAAGGACTGCTCTGCGCCCTGATGCACGCCCCCGATGCCACCCGTGGCAAAGACTTCGATCTCGGCGGCGCGGGCGCAAATCATGGTGGCCGCGACCGTCGTGGCCCCGGTTTCGCCCGAGGCGAGGCACTGCGCCAGATCCGCACGGCTCAGCTTGCGGACGTTTTGCGTCTGGGCCAGGGCGTCCAGATCGGCGGCCTCCAAGCCCGCATGGATTGCGCCGCCCATCACGGCCATGGTCGCGGGCACGGCCCCGGCTGCACGCACCTCAGCCTCGACCGCGCGGGCGGTTTCAACGTTTTGCGGGTAGGGCATGCCATGGGTGATGATGGTGGATTCGAGTGCGACGATCGGGCGGCCCTCGGCCTGCGCCTGTGCAACCTCGGAACTTGGTTTGACGTTCAACATGGTTTGTCCTTCCTTGGGTCGATAACTGCACGCCCGTGCGATCAATAGGTCTCGCCGCTTACGTAGGTCGCCGCTGCCTGCAAGGCCCGGTCCAACGCGGTTGCATTGTCTGCGCCGCCGGCCTCGGCTGCGATATGGGCGGCCATGAAGGTGTCGCCCGCCCCGGTGATCCGGGTCACCAGCACCTCGGGCGGGGTTTGGGTCCAGGCGGCGGTGCGGGTGGCTGCCGTCGCGGCCTTGGACCCGGCGGTGACAATGGCGCGGTTCAGGCCTTGGGCCACCAGCGCCCTGGCCGCCGCCTCGGTGTCCGGGTGATCGGCGTGCAACAGCAGGTTCGCCTCTTCGAGGTTCACGTAGATCGTGGCGCGCGAGTGGGTCAGAAATGGGCGCAGGCGTTCGGCCTTGCCCGGCGAGGCGGGGGCGATGCGCAGATCCGCGCGGGCGAAATCGGGATCGGCGGCGATGTCCGACAACAGCCCTTCGGTCAGGTTTCCGTCCAGCGCGATCAGACCGTCCCATCCGGACAGGGCCGCCCCCGCGCGCAAAGGGCGCAGGATCTTTTCGCCCGCCGCCTCCAGGCTGTGGGCATCGGCGATGGCCGCGATCAGGCCGTTGCCCCCCTCGACCGCCATGTAGCAATCCGTGGGCAAATCGTCGGAGCGGTAGAGGTGGTCCATCCCCAACCCCATGCGCGCGCAGGCGGCGATCAACTCTTGCCCCTCGGCGTCGCGGCCCACCACGGACAGCAGGCTGGGCTGCATCCCGTAGGCCTTTAGCGCCATGGCGATGTTCAGGGCCACGCCGCCGGGGATGCGTTTGATCCGCCCGGGCACGTCGGACCCCTGCCGCATGTGCGAGCCGGAGCGGCCGATGATGTCCCACAGGACGGACCCGATGCACAGGATGTCGGCCATGTCAGACCCCCGCATCCGGCAGGGGGCAGTCGATGAAATCCTCGGTGACGGTGCCGGCGGTCAACTCTTGCGACAGGTCCGCGCCTTCGGGGCGGACGGTCACGCGGTTTGCGCCGTCCCGGTAGGCGTCCCAGCACTGGCTGCCGTCCTGGCCTTCGTAGGCAAAGCAGATCTGGCCGTCGTCATTGGGGAACCAGATGCCGAACTGGCACTGACCCGAGGTGAAGGCCCAGATCACCCGGCGATCCTCGAAATACTGTTCCTTGCCAAAGGGTTGCCCGTTGCGGGTGAATTCGACCGTCTTGCCTGCGAACAGACGCTCGAACTCTTCGGGGGTGACGGCTTGCTGGGCGGTGGCGGGGCTGGCGGCAAGGCACAGCAGAAGGATCAGGGCGCGCATGGAGGGACCTTTCGTTTGGCCCAATGTGCCAAGGTGCGCGGGCGGTGGCCAGACCTATTCGGCGGCCTGCACGCGCTGCGCGGCCACGGCAAGGGCGCGCGGTTTCATCACGCGCCGCCACAGGCCGGGCCACAGGGCCAGCACGGCCATCACGGGCAGCGGGTGGGGCAGGCGGGGAGAGCCGGAGGGCAGGGTCAACGCCTCGAACCCGCGGCAGGGGTGCATGTGATGGTCTGCATGGCGCGGCGCGTTCAGCATCAGTGCTGACGACGCCCAATGCGGTGCGTCCCAACTGTGCTGCGGGCCAAGGGGTTCAAACTTGCCCGGGGCCACCTCTGCGCGGCGCAACCCGTAGTGCTGGACGTAGTCGGACACGATCAACTGGCTTTGGGCAAAGAAACACAAAGCGAGATAGACCCAAACCCCCGTCCAACCGGCGATCAGGGCCACCAACAGCATCGCGGCTAACGCCCCGCCCACATATTGGTAATAGGGGTTCTGGTCGTGCCACGGGGACAGGCCCTTGTGCCGCAACCGTTTGTTTTCCAATGCCAACCCGGCCCGCCACGCGCCGATCCAACAGCGGGGCAGAAATTTCCAGTACCCCTCGTTCAGGCGGGCAGAGTTCGGGTCCAGCGGGGTCGCCACATGAACATGGTGCACGCCCGGGTGGGCCGTGGCGTGGTGGCCATACAACAGGGTGATGTAGTTCCAGCGGCCCAGACCGCGGCGCAACCGGTCCGGGGCGTGGATCAGCTCGTGCGCGTTGGAATTACTGACCTGTCCCAGATAAAGACCCGCCGCCGAGAACAGCGCGACCTTGGCCAACAGGCTGTGATCGGTGAAGGCGATGGCAAGGACCGCGCCGAACAGCACGACGAAATGCACCCCGCCCAGGGCCGTGGACAGCACGCGCGCCTCTGCCGCATGCCCGTCTTCGGCCAGATCAAAGGCGGTGAATTCGTCCAGCGCCGCGATGCCAAGGGTGATGTAGGCCAGCGCCGCCGCCGCCCACAGCCCGCCCGATGCGGCCGCCATCAGCAGCAACAGCAGGGCCAGACCGATCACGCCCAGAAATGTGAAAAATGCGCGGCTCATGATCTACGCTCGTTTCCTATCCTAAACCTTCATGCCGTGTATCCGACCAATATGGCACAAAAAAGGTCGTTCTGCGCGTGTTGTCGCGGGTCCAGCCGCGCTACCAAACTGCAACGACAGGGGTAAAGATTTCCCCAACACGACAGGAGGGTGCCATGGCGCTGGACGACAAAAAGGGTGTTTGGAAATCCGGGCGCGGCAAGGGGCGCGCGACGCCCAAGGGTCGCCAGTACGACGACGCCGCCCTGGCCGAGGTGCAGGCCCTGCTGGGCGACCGTCCGCGCCGCCGGGATTTGTTGATTGAATTCCTGCACTTGATCCAGGACGCCTATGGCCATCTGTCCGCAGCCCACCTGCGCGCGCTGGCCGAAGAGATGCGCCTGTCCATGGCCGAAGTGTGGGAGGTTGCGACCTTTTACGCCCATTTCGACCCCGTGCGCGAGGGCGCGCCGGTGCCGCCGGCGCTGACGATCCGGGTGTGCGATTCCCTGTCGTGCGAGCTTGCAGGATCGCAGGCCTTGTTCGCCGCATTGCGAGACGGCTTGGACCCTGCGCAGGTGCGTGTGTTGCGCGCGCCCTGCATGGGCCGCTGCGACACGGCCCCGACGCTGGAGTTGGGGCACAACCACATCGACCACGCCACCGTGGACAAGGTCGAGGCCGCAATTGCCGCCGGGGACACGCACCACAAAACCCCGCAATACGAAGGGTTTGCGGACTACTGTAAAAGTGGCGGCTACAAAACACTTCAAAATTTACGGGACGGCGGCGATTGGGAAGCCGTGCAGGATCAGGTCCTGTCCTCGGGCTTGCGCGGCTTGGGCGGTGCGGGCTTTCCATCGGGCAAGAAATGGGGCTTTGTGCGCGCAAATCCCGGCCCCCGCTATCTGGCCGTCAATGGCGACGAGGGGGAGCCGGGCACCTTCAAAGACCGCTACTACCTGGAACGCACGCCGCACCTGTTTCTTGAAGGGATGTTGATCGCCGCCTGGGCGGTCGAGGCCGAGACCTGTTTCATCTACATGCGCGACGAATACCCGGCCGTGCTGGATATCCTTGCGCGCGAGATCAAGGCCCTGGAGGATGCGGGCATCGTCGCCCCCGGCCACATCGACCTGCGCCGCGGCGCGGGGGCCTATATCTGCGGCGAGGAATCCGCGATGATCGAATCCATCGAGGGCAAGCGTGGTCTGCCCCGGCACCGCCCGCCCTTTGTGGCGCAGGTCGGCATCCACGGACGCCCGACCCTTGTGCACAACATCGAGACCCTGAAATGGGTGACACGCATCCTGCGCGAAGGCCCCGAAATCCTGTCATCGGTGGAAAAGAACGGCCGCACAGGCCTGCGCAGCTATTCGGTCTCGGGGCGCGTGGCCGCCCCCGGGGTCTATCTGTTGCCCGCAGGCTCCACCATCACCGACATCATCGCCGCCGCCGGGGGCATGGCACCGGGGCATGTGTTCAAGGCCTATCAACCCGGGGGGCCATCCTCGGGCCTGTTGCCTGCCTCGATCAATGACGTGCCGCTGGATTTCGACACGCTGCAACCGCTTGGGTCGTTCATCGGCTCGGCGGCGGTGGTGGTTCTGTCGGATCAGGACAAGGCGCGGGACGCGGCGCTGAACATGCTGCGGTTCTTCGAATCCGAATCCTGTGGCCAGTGCACGCCCTGCCGGGTGGGCTGCGAAAAGGCGGTCAAGCTGATGCAGGCCGACTCCTGGGATCAAACCCTGTTGGAGGATTTGTCACAGGCCATGGTCGACGCCTCGATCTGCGGGCTGGGGCAAGCGGCCCCGAACCCGATCCGCCTGACCATGAAGCATTTCCCGGACGAAATCGCCTAGTTTCGGTAGACCGCACACCGACACCCCGCCGCGCGGATGCGGCCACACAGGGCCGACGCCGTGCGCCGGTTCGTGGCCTGTAGACGCGCGGCGATGTAGGTCTGGTTGCGTCGCGCCTTTTGCGCGATGAAATCCACCGCCACGGGGCGGCAGGCGCGGGGCAAGGCGGCCAACTTGGCCCGCGCATTGGCCGGCGACGTGCCGTAGGTCACCTGCACGCCCCACGGGGCAAACTGCGGCTCGGGCGGTGTGACGCGCAGGGGGGTGACGCGGCGGGTGCGGGCCATGGCGATGCAGGCGGGCACGAACGGGGTCGCCCCGTCCAGCCGCAGGTCGGGGGCGGCGTCGGGGGCCTCGCGCCACTGCTGTGCCGTCAGCCCGGTGATGATCTGCACGTAGTTGCGCGTCTCGGTGGGCAGGCGGTTGGACCCGTCGATCCACGCCAGCGCGCGCCGTTCACCGCCGTTGTATCCGATGGCCGCGAAGCCGAGGTTGCCGAAACGGGCGGTCATCTCGGCCAGATATTGGGTCGATTTCTCGATCGCCTCGGCGGGGTTGTAGCTGTCGCGCAGGCCGCGCAGGGCGGCGGTGCTGTCGATGAACTGCGCCACCCCGCGCGCATTGGCGAGGGACAGGGCGTTGGGGTCAAACCGGCTTTCCTGCCACAACAGCCGCGCCATGAAGTGCGGGTCGATCCCGTGCACCCGCGCCTCGGCGGCGATCTGGTGGCACAGGTCATGGGCATAGTGGGCGGCGCGGATGCATTGGGTGTGGGCCCACCGCCCCTCCGAACACATCCGCCCGGGGCCGTCCTGGGCCCCGGCGGGCAGGGCCCACAGGACCAGAAACAAGAAACGCCACATGGGTCATGGGTGCGGTAGGGCGGCGCGTCTGTCAATGCGCACCTTCCAAAGCGGCCCCTGGGGGGTTAGGTGAGGGGGCAAGGAAAGGGTCGTCCATGTCGTTCTTCAATAAGCTGAAAAGCAAGATGTTCAAAAGCTCCGCCAGATTGGAGGAGGGGTTGGATGCCATCGTCGAGGATGGCGGCACGGCGGAGGCAGAGGCCCCCGTCCCCACGGGGACGCCCGAAACAACTGTCCCCACGGGGACGCCCGAAACAACTGTCCCCACGGGGACGGCGCAAGACACTGTCCCCACGGGGACATCGGACCCGGCCCCCGCCAAGCCCGGCCTGCTGGGCCGCCTGATCGGGCGCGGGGGCGAGGCGACGGTGGTGCGCCGCGCGCTTGACGACGAGATGCTGGAACAACTCGAAGAGCTGCTGATCACCTCGGACATGGGCGTGGACACGGCCATGCGCGTCACCGCCAATCTGGCCGAGGGCCGCATGGGCAAGAAGCTCTCTACCGCCGAGATCAAGGCGCTGCTGGCCGCCGAGGTGGCGCGGATCATGGAACCTGTGGCCCGCCCCCTGCCGATCTATCCCAAGCGCCCGCAGGTGGTGCTGGTTGTGGGGGTCAACGGGTCCGGCAAGACCACGACCATCGGCAAACTGGCCAGCCAGTTTCAGGGCGCGGGCAAAAAGGTGGTGATCGCGGCGGGCGACACCTTTCGCGCGGCGGCTGTGGAACAGTTGCAGGTCTGGGGCGACCGCGCGGGCGTGCCCGTCCTGACCGCGCCCGAAGGGGCCGACCCTGCAGCGCTGGCGTTCGATGCCATGACCCAGGCCGAAGAACAGGGCGCGGACCTGTTGATGATCGACACCGCGGGGCGCTTGCAGAACCGTCAGGACCTGATGGAGGAGCTGGCCAAGATCGTCCGCGTGATCCGCAAGAAGGACGACAGTGCGCCCCACAACACCCTGCTGGTGCTGGATGCGACCACGGGCCAGAACGCCCTGTCACAGGTGGCCACCTTCCAGAAACTGGCGGATGTGTCGGGCTTGGTCATGACCAAGCTGGACGGCACCGCGCGCGGCGGTGTGCTGGTGGCGCTGGCCGACAAGTTCGGCCTGCCCATCCATGCCATCGGTGTGGGCGAACAGATCGACGATCTGGCCCCCTTTGACCCCGAAGACTTCGCCGCCGCCCTGATCGGCGTGGAGTCCTAGCTTCATTGGGTCCCAAATACCCCAATACCGCCCCATGACGGAGTGGATCCTATCCATCGAAGGCACACCTGTGGGCCATCACGTGGCCATGGTGCTGGCCCTGATGTCGGCGGTCCTGCATGCCTGTTTCGGGGCGCTGCAAAAAGGGCGGCACGATCCCTGGACCTCCCGCGCGGCGATTGATGCCAGCATCTTCGTCATGGCCGCTCCCTTGGCCCTGTTTGCGGTGCCGTGGCCCCAGGGGCGGGAATGGTGGATCCTGCTGGGGGCTTTGGGGCTGCATTTCGTCTACAAATGCGGCATGGCACTGGCCTACGAGCGGGGCGCCTTCACCGTGGTCTATCCGGTGGTGCGCGGCATGGGGCCGCTGTTCACGGTCATCGGTGCGGGCCTGATCTTTGACGAGCTGTTTACGCCCACCCAATGGCTGGGCCTTGGAGTGCTGTTGTGCGGGATCTTCGGCCTTGCGGTCTACAACTACATCTTTCTGGTGCAGGACCGCGCGTCCTTGACCCCTGCGCTGGCCATGGCGGTGTTCACCGGGTTCATCGTGGCCGTCTACACCACCTATGACGCCTATGGCATCCGCACCACGCCCGACCCGTTCACCTTTCTGGCGTGGTTCTTTTTCATCACCGCCATCGACATTCCCCTGCTGTGGCTGTGGCTGCGCCGCATTGGCCATGTGCCGGTCGTGACGGACGCGCCGCAGCTTGCCTTGCGCGGGGTCGTGGGGGGCGTGATTGCCTTTGGGTCCTTTGGGTTCGTGATCCTTGCCACCCGGCTGGACAAGGTGGGCGAGGCCGCGATCCTGCGCGAGACCAGCACGGTCTTTGCCGCCTTCATCGGCTGGCTGGTTCTGCGCGAAACCGTGGGGCCGCGCCGCATCGCCCTGATGTCCCTGATTGCCCTGGGGGCCGTGATCGTAGAGGTCGGGGGCTAGACCCCGGGGCCGCCAAGGCCTACATCCGCCAAAAGGGGAACCCAATGGCACAGCAAAAAGACATGTCCCAAGGCCTGAAGACCTTCATCGACCTCGTGCCGGTGCTGGGGTTCTTCGTGGCCTACATGATCCTGAAGGACAACATCTACACCATCGGCGGGGTGGAGTACGAAGGCTTCATCGTCGTCACCGCCGCCTTCATCCCGGTGATCCTTGCGGCCACGGGCCTGACGTGGTGGCTGACGGGGCGGCTGTCGAAGATCCAGGTCGTCACGGCGGTGCTGGTGGTGGTCTTTGGCGGGCTGACGGTCTGGTTGAACGACGAGCGGTTCTTCAAGATGAAACCCTCGATCGTCTACGGGTTGTTTGTGCTGATCCTTGGGTTCGGCCTGCTGCGCGGGCGCAGTTACCTGCAATGGGCCATGGGCGAGATGATGCCCCTGACGCAGACCGGCTGGATGATCCTGACCAAGCGCCTGACGGTGTTCTTTGCGTTTCTGGCCCTGTCGAACGAATTTGTCTGGCGCACCATGACCACCGAGACTTGGGTGACCTTCGAGACCTTTGGCCTGCCGATCATGACGTTTGCGTTCTTTATCCTGCAAGCCCGGTTCTTCGAGGCCCACGCCCCGGACGAGGATGACGCGGCCTGACCCAAAGGCGGCTGCGCCACGCGATTTTTGGGGGCGCTGCCCCCGCGCTTGCGCGCTCCCCCGGGGGTATTTTCAACCCAATGAAGCGGGGTTAGCTGCGCGTGCGGGGTTTGAGCTTGGAGCCCTTGGTTTTCAGGGGCCTTGGTTTTTCGCCCGGTTTGCGACCGGGGGCGGGTTTGGCCCAGTGTTTTTCGCCCTTTCGGATTGACCGGGAGGGGTCCATCAGGCCGCGTTTCTTGGCCTCTTCGGCGCGTTCCTTGCGTTCGGTCTTGTAGTCCGGTGCGCCGTCGCTGCCCCGGTCGTCCCGGCGTTTGTCCTTGAACCCGCCCTTGCGGTCGTCGCGCCCGCCCTTGGTGCGGGCGGCAAGGCGATCCTGAGCGGCCTTGCGGGGATCGTCGTCCTTGAAATCCGTGGGTGGGGGCAGGGCGGTGTCGGCCAGCGTCAGGCCGTCGGACAGGGCGCTGCCCAGCTGTTCGGCCAGAATGCGCGGGCGGATTTCCTCGGTGGCGCCGACTTCAAGGTCGCCCAGTTGGAAGGGGCCATAGCTGATGCGGATCAGGCGGTTGACCATGAAGCCGATCGCCTCCATCGCGCGGCGGATCTCGCGGTTCTTGCCTTCGCGCAGGCCCATGGTCAGCCAGGCGTTCGCGCCCTTTTGAGAATCGAGGGTGACCTGCATGGGCGCAAAGGTCTCGCCGTCGATTGTGATGCCCTCGCGCAGGGGGGCCAGTTTTTCGTCCGCCACGTAGCCGTTCACGCGCACGCGGTAGCGCCGCATCCAGCCGGTGTCGGGCAGCTCCAGCCTGCGCTTCAGCTCGCCGTCGTTGGTCAGCAGCAGCAACCCTTCGGAGGTCAGGTCGAGCCGGCCCACGGTCATGGTGCGGGGCAGGTCCCATGGCAGGGCGTCGAACACCGTCTTGCGGCCCTTTTCGTCCCGGGCGGTGGTCACCAGCCCGCTGGGCTTGTGGTACATCCACAGGCGGGCGGGGGCAGCGTCGGCCAGTTGTTTGCCATCCACGAACACCTTTTGGTGGCCCTGGATGTTCAGGGCGGGGGTGTCGATGGTCTCGCCGTCCACGGTCACGCGGCCCGCCGCGATCCAGGCTTCGGCGTCGCGGCGCGAACACAGGCCCGCGCGGGCGATGACCTTGGCGATCCGCTGGCCCTTGGGTTTGTCGTTTGGTTTGTCCTTAGGGGTGTCCCCATGGGGACGCGCGGCGGGTTTGTCGAAACGTTTGGCGCCCGGTTTGCTGCCGGGTTTGCCCGCCGGTTTGCCGCCAAACTTGCCCGCCGGTTTGCCACCGGGTTTCCCGCCAAAGCCACGGTCGGGGCGATCCCCGTCCCGGCGCGGGCCTTTGGGGCCCCCGGCAGTGCGGCGTGGACCATCGGAGGCGGAGCGGGGGCGTTTGGGGCGATCATCAGACATGTCGCGCGTGTAGCGAAGGGCGTGGCGTCTTGCAATGGCTGGCCGCCCGGGCCATGGCTGGGCATGACCTTTCGCAGCTATATGTCCCAGGCCCTGGAGGCCGCGCGCGCCGCGGGCGCGCTTGACGAGGTCCCCGTGGGGGCCGTCATCGTGCGGGCCGGAGAGGTGATCGCCACCGCCGGGAACCGCACGCGCGCCCACAACGATCCCACCGCCCACGCCGAGGTGTTGGCGATCCGGGCGGCCTGTGCGGCCCTTGGGCAGGATCGGTTAACGGGGTGTGATCTGTATGTGACGCTGGAACCCTGCGCCATGTGTGCCATGGCGATCAGCCACGCGCGGATCGGGCGGCTGTACTTTGGCGCCAGTGATCCGAAATCCGGTGGCGTGCAGCATGGAGCGCGAGTGTTCACCCATCCCCAGACCCACCATGTGCCGCAAGTCTTTGACGGGATAAACGCGCAAGAGAGCGAGACCCTCTTGCGCGATTTCTTCGCCGGTCGAAGGGGTTAGCCGCCGAACAGGCTTTGCAGGAAGCCGAAGGGATCGCGCTCCCCCTTGTCGGATTTCGTGGTGACGAGGGTGGACGAGGTTGTGTCCTGAGCGGCGGCCGTGTGGGGCAGGGATGTCGCGAGGGCAGCAACCACGAGGGCCGATGTGATAAGGTGTTTCATGTCAGTCTCCTATTGAGGTTGGCCTTGGATGGGTCGGTGATGTGACCCGGTATGGGCTGTATATGGCCCACTGCGCGCTCACTCTCAATGCACGCTGCCGTGACTTTGGTGGAAAAAGGGTGCGTGTGCGCACATTTGTTCCGCCGTTTCGCACAAGGATCACGGGGGCGTGAACCGTTGTCAGCTGTGGCTCTTGGGGACAGGGGACCGGGATATGTCGTGAACGGGGATGCGTCGGGCCAAAAGGGGCGCTAGCGTTGGGACAGACCCGAATGGACCGGACCCCATGCGCCTGATCATTTCCTTTGCTGCCCTGTTCTTGTCTGTGATCCTGTTGCAGATCTCGTCCGGCGGGGTTGGGCCACTGGACGCGCTGTCGGGGTTGGAACTGGGGTTCACACAGACCCAAATCGGCTTTCTGGGTTCTGCCCATTTCATCGGGTTTTTCATCGGCTGCTGGTGGGCCCCGCGCCTGATGGGCAGTGTGGGGCACAGCCGCGCCTTTGCCGCCTGTACGGCCATGGGGGCCATCGGATTGCTGGCCCATATGATCGTGATTGACCCTGTTGCATGGGCGGTGTTCCGGGTGGGGACGGGCATTTGCGTGGCGGGGTGCTACACGGTGGTGGAATCGTGGTTGCAGGCCAAGGTCACCAACGAGACGCGCGGCCGGGCCATGGGCACCTACCGGGTGATCGACATGGGGGCCAGCATGGCGGCGCAACTGGTGATCGGGGTCTTGGCGCCTGCGTCCTACGTCTCTTACAACCTGTTGGCGATCCTGTGCTGCGCGTCCCTGCTGCCGCTGGTCCTGACCAAGACACCGCAGCCCGAGACCCCCGCCGCCCCCCGCCTGCGCCCGAAATTGGCGTTGCATCGCAGCCCCTTGGCCGTGGCGGGGGTGGTTGTGGCCGGGGTGTCCTCGGCCGCGTTTCGGATGGTGGGGCCGGTCTACGGGCAAGAGGTCGGCCTGCGCGCGGATCAGATCGCGGGCTTTTTGGCGATTTTCGTCCTCGGTGGGGCCTTGGCGCAGTATCCGGCGGGTTGGCTGGCGGACAAGTACGACCGCCGCTGGGTGCTGATCGGGCTGTCCGCGGCCTCTGTGCTGGCCTGCGGGTTCACGGTCGCAACGGCGGGGGCGGGCCTGTCCATGGTTCTGTTGGCGGCGGCTTTCTTCGGGTTCACCACCTTTCCGATCTACTCGGTCAGCGCCGCCCACGCCCATGATTTCGCGGACCCTTCCGAACGGGTGGAGCTGTCGGCAGCGCTGATGTTCTGGTTCGCGGTGGGGGCGATCGCCTCTCCGGCGGTGTCTGCGCAACTGCTGGAAAACTATGGCCCTGCGTCGCTGTTTACCATGATCGCCGTGGCCCATTTGATCTTGGCCGTGGTGGGGGCCTTGCGGATGACCGTGCGCCCCACGGTCGAGGATCGCACGGCCTATGTCTGGACCCCGCGCACCACGTTTACCATGGGCCGCTGGCTGAAACGCAAACGGTGACGGGGCTAAAAGGACCTGTTGCTTGGCATGTCCGGTTGCGCGTTTAGCGATCCTTAGGTCTTGCCCGCCGCGCCCATCCCAGAGGTATTTTTGACCCAAGGATGGGGGCGGGGTGGCGTGCTGCGCCGGGCTGCGCTATCGGAGGCGGAACGCGATATGGAGAGACTTGATGGACCGTATTCTGATCACCTCGGCCATTCCCTACATCAACGGGATCAAACACCTTGGGAATCTTGTGGGCAGTCAGCTGCCTGCCGACCTCTATGCCCGCTACAACCGGGCGCGGGGGCGCGAGGTGATGTTCATTTGTGCCACAGACGAACACGGCACCCCCGCCGAGCTGGCCGCCGCCAAGGCCGGCCTGCCCGTGGCGGAGTTCTGCGCACAGATGCACGAGACCCAGGCCGAGATCGCGCGAGGGTTTGGCCTGTCGTTCGATCACTTCGGCCGGTCCTCCAGCCCTCAAAACCACGCCCTGACCCAGCACTTTGCCGGGCGGCTTGCCGATGCGGGCCTGATCGAAGAGGTTGAGGACGAACAGGTCTATTCCCACGCGGACGGTCGGTTCCTGCCCGACCGCTATGTGGAGGGGACCTGCCCCAACTGCGGCTACGACAAGGCTCGCGGGGATCAGTGTGAAAACTGCACCAAACAGCTGGACCCCACGGACCTGATCGACCCGCGTTCCGCAATTTCGGGGTCCACGGAGTTAGAGGTGCGCGCAACCAAACACCTGTTCTTGCGCCAGTCGGCCATGCGCGACAAGCTGGACGCCTGGATCGACAGCAAAACCGATTGGCCGATCCTGACGACCTCCATCGCCAAGAAGTGGCTGCATGACGGCGACGGGTTGCAGGATCGCGGCATCACCCGGGATCTGGACTGGGGCGTGCCCGTCAAGCGCGGCACCGAAGATTGGCCGGGCATGGAGGGCAAGGTGTTCTACGTCTGGTTCGACGCCCCCATCGAATACATCGCCGCCACCCGCGAATGGGCGGACAAGACGGGCGGCGACTGGGAACGGTGGTGGCGCACGGACAAGGGTGCCGACGACGTGCGCTATGTGCAATTCATGGGCAAGGACAACGTGCCCTTTCACACCCTGTCCTTCCCGGCCACGATCATGGGATCGGGCGAGCCGTGGAAGCTGGTGGATTACATCAAGTCCTTCAACTACCTGACCTATGACGGCGGGCAATTCAGCACCTCTCAGGGGCGGGGTGTGTTCATGGATCAGGCGCTGGAGATCCTGCCCGCCGACTACTGGCGCTGGTGGCTAATGAGCCATGCGCCCGAAAGTTCGGACAGCGAGTTCACATGGGAGAATTTCCAGGCATCCGTGAACAAGGATCTGGCCGATGTGCTGGGCAATTTTGTCAGCCGGGTGACCAAGTTTGGACGGTCCAAGTTTGGCGAAGAAGTGCCGGGGGGCGATTTGCCCGCGGGCGCGCTGGACCGTCTGGCGGGCTTCGATGCGGGGTTGGCGGATTACGTCAAATGCATGGAGGCCATGGAGGTCCGCAAATCCGCCGCCGCCCTGCGCGCGCTGTGGGCCATGGGCAACGAATGGCTGCAAGAGGCGGCCCCCTGGTCGGTGTTCAAGGAGGACCCGGAGGCCGCAGGCGCGATCGTCCGCGTGGCCCTGAACCTGATCGCGGTCTACGGCGTGATCTCGGCGCCCTTCATCCCCGAGGCCGCTGCCAAGATGCGCGACGCCATGGGCACAGGGGACACGTGGCCCGAAAGCCTTGAGGCGGGATTGGCCATGTTGGAGCCGGGGGCGGCGTTCACCGTGCCCGACAACCTGTTTGCCAAGATCAGCGACGACGACCGGGAGGCCTGGGCCGCGCGGTTTGCGGGTGTGCGCGACTGAGGGATTGCGCCGGGCCTGCGGCCCGTCGCGACGCTGGGGGCGCTGCCCCCAGACCCCCGAGGGTATTTTTGGAACAATGAGGCGGGGTTCTTGTGGGACCCGGTGTGTTGTTGAGGACCCCTCTTGACGGGGCGGGCGCTTGGGCCATCCTTTCGTCCATGAGAACCCTCGCCGCCCTTGCGCTGATGTGCGCCCCCGCCTTTGCCGAGACCTGTTCGGAACCCCTGCCCATCGAGGCGGAGATGGACCGGATATTCGCTCAGATGCAGGTGGTGCCGGACCCCATGTCGGCGCGGGTGCTGAATGGCGCATTGTGGGAGTTGTGGCTGACGCCGCCGGACGCGGCCTCTGGTCAGATGTTGCGCGAGGGCATGGCGCGGATGCGTGTGGCGGATTACGCAGCTGCGGAGGAGGCATTGACCGCGCTCGTGTCCTTTTGTCCGTGGTATGCGGAGGGTTGGAACCAGCGGGCCTATACCCATTATCTGACGGATCGGTTTGATCTGGCACTGGCGGATCTGGACCGTGCGTTGGCGATCAACCCCCGGCACCTTGGCGCACTGACCGGCAAGGCGCTGACCCTGATCAAGGCGGGGCGCGGGGCCGAGGCGCAGCCGGTCCTGCGCGCGGCCCTCGCGCTGAACCCCTGGCTGTCGGAACGGGCGCTTTTGACCGATCAGGACTTGTGAGCCGGGCGCGGTTTGCGTAGCAAAGGTCCAGTTTCGCGGGCGTGGTGGAACGGTAGACACATGGGACTTAAAATCCCTGGGGCGAAAGCCCGTGCGGGTTCAAATCCCGCCGCCCGTACCACCGGTTGTTTTGCCGCCCCCCACCCGATGCAAAGTGTCTAAATTCGTACGAGCATCGCCCTATTCGTGCCGGATTGTTGCGATAGCCGTGTTCCACACCGCCTTTCAGGAGCACGAAGATGGCCAGCACCAAACCCAACACCAAGAAACACATCGCGAATCTAAACAAGGCGATTGCAGACCAGAAGAAGGTCGCCAAAGAGTTGAAGGCCGATCACAAGGACAGCGCGCCTATTAAAAAGGTGGTGGACGAGCTTGTTGCCCTGACCAAGGCGCAGGAAAAGACGTTGGACAAGCTGCAAAAACTGGCCAAGTAGGCCCTAGACCGCGCCCATCAGGCGCGTCAGTGTGCCCAGGTCCAGCGACCGGTCCATGTGGTCGGCCAAGGCGTCCAACGTTTCGTCCACGGTCTGATCGTAGTTTGCTGTCTGGGACACTGCGCCCAGCTCTGCCAGAAAGGCGGCGCGGAAGGTGTCGGCGGTGAACAGGCCGTGCAGATAGCAGCCGCGCACAAGGCCGCTGGCGCTGGTGGCCCCGTGGGCGGTGCCCGCGATATCCAGCCAAGGGCGGGCGGCGTCCGCACCGTCTGTCTCGCCGATGTGAATTTCGTAGCCCCGCACGGGGGCACCGCTGGCCAGATGGCGCGCGGCCACCCGGGTCAGGTGTTTGTGCGGGGTCATGACCGTGCGCACGTCCAGGTGGCCCAGGCCGGCCACGGTGCCCGGCGGCCCTTCGATCCCTTGCGGGTCGGCGATCTGCGTGCCCAGCATCTGATACCCGCCGCAAATGCCCAACACCCGGCCACCGCGCCGGATGTGGGCGTGCAGGTCCACGTCCCAGCCTTGGGCGCGGAAGTGCGCCAGATCGGCGATGGTGGATTTCGAGCCCGGGATCAGGATCAGGTCGGCATCCCCGGGCAGGGGATGTCCGGGCTGGATGATCTCGACCGACACGCCGGGGTCCACGGACAGCGGGTCCAGATCGTCGAAATTGGCGATACGGTTTAGGCGCGGCACGGCGATCTTCAGGCCCTCACCCCCATGGGACCGGATGTCCATGATATCTTCGGCGGGCAGTTTCCACGCATCCGCGAACCACGGCAGCACCCCGACACTGGTCCAGCCTGTGCGGTTGGCGATTTCGGTCAACCCATCGTCAAACAGAGTCACATCGCCGCGAAACTTGTTGATCAGGAAGCCTTTGATCCGGGCGGCGTCCCGGGGGTCCAGCACCGCCTTGGTGCCCACAAGCTGTGCAATCACGCCGCCCCGGTCGATGTCGCCTGCGAGGATCACGGGGATGTCTGCCGCCTCTGCAAAGCCCATGTTGGCGATGTCTCCCTGTCGCAGGTTGATCTCTGCCGGGCTGCCCGCCCCCTCGACCACCACCAGATCGCAGGTGGCGGCGAGGCGGTGGAAGCTGTCCAGGCAGGCGTCCAACAGGGTGGGTTTGAGCTGCGCGTAGTCCCGGGCCTTGACCGTGGTCAGGCGCTTGCCCTGCACGATCACTTGCGATCCCACGTCGGTTTCCGGTTTCAACAGCACCGGGTTCATGTCGATGGCAGGCTCCACCCCGCAGGCGCGGGCCTGCAGGGCTTGGGCGCGGCCAATCTCGCCCCCGTCGTGGGTGACGGCGGCGTTGTTGGACATGTTTTGCGGCTTGAACGGGCGCACCCGCAGGCCCTGGCGCGCGTAGTGGCGGCACAGGCCCGCCACCAGCATGGATTTGCCCACGTTGGAGCCTGCGCCCTGGATCATGATGGCTTTGGTCATGGCGCTATGTTGCGCGGGTCTGTCCGGGCGGCAAGGTCGGATTTGGGTATTTTTCACCCAATGAAGGGGGCGCGTGCGCTTTGGGGGTGACGGCCGCGCGGGGTGCGATAGGTGTAGGGCATGAACACGCCCGCCCATATCGTTTTCGGCCTTGCCGCCTTTGGCAAGCCCGGGGACCGCAAGGTTACTTGGGCCGCGGGGCTGGGGGGCTTGGCCCCCGATCTGTCATTGTACCTGCTGGTGGGCTGGGCCCTTGGGGTCGCGGGCATCCCGGCGCAGGTGGTGTTCGGCGAGCTGTATTTCTCGGACACGTGGCAGACGATCTTTGCAGTGGACAATTCGGTCTTTGTCTGGGGCGCAGTGTTGGGGCTGGGCCTGTGGGCGCGGCGGGTCTGGATCATCGCCTTTGGCGCGGCGGCCCTGTTGCATCTGGCGCTGGACCTGCCCCTGCACCACGATGACGGGCGGCCCCATTTCTGGCCCCTGACGGCCTGGGTCTATCAAAGCCCGGTCAGCTATTGGGACGTGGGCCATCACGCGCGGCTGGTCGTGCCGATCGAGGCGACCCTGACCGTGGCGCTGGCCGCGTGGACGGCGTGGCGGCACCGCAGGCCGGCCATGGTGGCGTTGCTGTTGCTGCTGGCGGCGGCGCAGCTGGGGGTAGGGGGCGTCTGGGCCTATGTCTTTTGATCTGGCATCGCAGCGCCACCGGGTGTGGCTGACCTACGGGCTGGTGCTGGCCAATCTGGCGGTGCACCTGCGGCTGGGGCTGAACCCGCCGCCAGAGGGCTTGCCGCCCGGGTTCGAGGGGCTATCCCTTGTGCCCGCGCAGGTCCTGGCGGGGGAAGGGACGTCGACCCTGTTCACCTATATGTTCCTGCACTACGGCTGGCTGCACATCGGGTTGAACATGGTGATCCTGCTGGCCTTTGGGGTGCGTCTGGAACGGCGCATCGGTGCGGGGTGGTTCGGCGCGATCTACCTGCTGGGCGGGCTTCTTGCGCCCTTGGCCCATATCGTGGCCAGCGGCGGGGGCGATGTGCCCATGGTCGGGGCCTCTGGCGCTGTTGCGGCGGTGCTGGGGGCGACGCTGGTGTTATTCCCACGCGAGGAGGTGGACCTGCTGTTCGTCTTTGGGATCGTGCTGCGCGTGGTGCCCGTGCCAGGCTGGGCCGCGCTGGTGTTCTGGGCCTGGATGCAGGTGTTCAGCGGGCTGGCATCGGGGGCCACGGGCGGCGGTGTCGCGTGGTGGGCCCACGCCGGGGGCTTTGCCGCCGGCATGGTGCTGGCCCTGCCCCTGTGGCGCCGGTGGGGCGGGACGGCCCTGTGGCGCAAGCCCGCGCGGTCGGTGACGCAGGTGCCCCTTGTGCGGCGCGGCGCCCCCGTGGACCCGGACGATCCCTGGGGGCGCTAGGTCCGGTCAGGCCCGTTCGGAGTATTCCATCGTTTCGGTGTTCACGATGATCGCCTCGCCCGTGCCCACGAAGGGCGGAACCATGACGCGCACACCGTTATCCAGAACGGCGGGCTTGAAGCTGTTGGCGGCGGTCTGGCCTTTGACGACCGGCTCCGTCTCTTCGATCACACAGGTGACTTTCTGGGGCAGCTGGGCCGACAGGGCCTCGGCCTCGTGATACTCGATCACGGCGGTCATGCCGTCCTGCAGGAAGGGGCGGCGTTCGCCAAGGATATCGGCGGGCAGTTCGATCTGTTCGTAGGTTTCAAGATCCATGAACACCAGCATGCCGTCGGTTTCATACAGGAACTGCTGATCCTTTTGTTCCAGCCGCACCTTTTCCACCTTGTCGGCAGAGCGGAAGCGTTCGTTCAGCTTGGACCCGTTGCGCAGGTTCTTCATCTCGACCTGAGCGTAGGCCCCGCCTTTCCCAGGCTTGACGTGGTCCACCTTCACCGCGGCCCAAAGATGGCCATTGTGTTCCAGAACATTTCCGGGGCGAATTTCGTTTCCGTTAATTTTGGGCATGTGGCAAAACCATGGCAAAAGGTTGATGATAAGTTGACCGACCCTATATCTTGCGAGTGCGACCGGGACAACCTTACGATATGCAGATAGAGCCAAGGCAGAAATGCATACCGGGGTTGCAAAATACGCATAGCCGAATCGCGGCGAATAGGCCATACACAGGTTCACGCCGAAAAACGCAAGAGCAATAAATAGGACGACGCAATGAAGGATTTTGTTGATGGTACAGCCTTCAACTTTGAACAAGGTCAGCGCGCGCGCAAACTTTTTGCTGCCGTGGTTCTTGCTGCCTTGGACGATGCAATCGCTGATGACAAGAAGTATGGCAATGGTCCTGAACAGATCGCCCGCTGGGCCCGCTCCCGGGATGGGCGCGAGGTTCTGTCGTGCTCCGGTATTGACCCCAACGAACGGGTTGTGGCCGGTCTGATGGAGTTTGTGGGCCGGGGGTGCGGACATCCGTAGCCCTGTCGCGCGAAGAAAGCGAACGCCGCAATGCCGCCGAGGCTGCCGAAGCGGCCTAGGCCAAAGCGAACGCTGCCATACGTAAGCTGCCAATTGAAAAAGCCCTCGCAGATGCCTGTCTGCGGGGGCTTTTCTTATCGGGATGCGGCCAGCGGGTGCGGCGGGCGCGGGCCTAGGACGTCAGGTCCTCGCTGGCGAGCATCTGGCGAATTTCCCGGCGCACCATCTTGCGCACGTTCCTGGTGATCCGTTCGCCCAGGGCCCCGGCCAATTCTTCGCGGACAACCTCTGCGATCAGGTCGCGCAGGGCGTCTTCGTCCAAGGGCAGGGCGTCCTGGTCCGCCGCCGTCTCGTCCGGTTCGGCGGGCGGTGCGGTGGTGGGGCGGGGGCGCTGCGTGTGGCTGAACAGGGCCTTTGTCTCTTCGCTGGCGGGATCAAAGACTTGGTCTTCCTCCGTATTCTCCTGTGTCAATGACACGACCTCGGCAGGGGCGTCGGACGTTTCAACGTCATCTACGACCGGTGCAGGGGTCGGCGGCGTGGCAAGAGACAGGCGCCGCGCCTTGGGTGGCTCCGACTCTTGGGGGGCGACCTGCGGCTCTGGATCAACTTGCGGGGCAGAATCTTCGTCGGCGATGTCGGTCGCATCGGACACGTCAACCGCTGCGTCCTCGTCCGTGGCTTCCGCCTCGGTCAGGGTGCGGATCATCTGATAGGGGTCTTCGGGTTCCGTGACGCGCAACTGCGGCGTCAGCAACAGCTTGCTACCCTCGTCACCCGGTGCCGCAACCGCCGCATCCGGCGTCGGCACCGCCAAAGAGGTGCGCGGCCTGCGTGGCCCGTCCTCTTCGCTGACCAGACGTCGGATAGAGGATAGGACATCTTCGATGTCCTGCGTTTTCGATTGATCTGCCATGCCCGCGCCCACTTGAGGTGTTTGACACACCTTAGCGCGCCAATCCTTAGCGTTCAATGAAAGACGCGCGTGGCGGGCCTAGTCCTTGCCGTAGCCACGTTTCAGCAGGCTGTTGATCCGCGTGCCATATTCGCTGGACTGTGCAGGTGCGTTTGACACGGCGTTGTAGTAGGTCGTCACGTCTACCTTTTGCACCCGCAGACCCAGATGGTCCGTGGTCAGCAGGCCCATTTCCGCGAGCACACCGTAGGCCGCGCTGTAGGCCGACGATTGCGCCGACAGCAGGGCCGTGCGCGCGTCCAGCAACTCCTGCTCCGCGTTCAGCACGTCCAGGGTGGTGCGTGCGCCCAAGGTCGCCTCTTCTCGGACCCCGTCAAAGGCCAGTTGGGCGGCGCGGACCTGTTGGCGCGACGCCTGCACCTGCGCCTGCGCGATCTGCAGCGTGGCCCATGCCCGGCCCACATTGTTCGAGACGATCATCCCCTGTTGCGCCAATTGCGCCCGGGTGGCGTGCAGTTGCGCCTGTGCCTGCCGCGACAGGGCGGACAGACGGCCCCCAGTGTACAGGGGTTGATTGAATTGCAGACCAAGGGTGGCGTTGGTGCTTTCGGTGTCGATGTTCACGCGCCCGGTGCTGAGTTGACCGGTCAGGCTGGTGCGGCCCAGACGATCCTGATCCGCGGCCCGGGCGGCCAGCTCGTTCGCGCGCACCTGATGTTGCAGGGACGCAATGGACGGATGGCTGCGCAGGGCGACCTGTTTCGCCGCCGCCTCCGATGCGGGCAGGCTTGGCGCGGGGGGCAGGGCAGAGGTGCCGTGGGGCGCCTGGCCGATGGCCAGTTGGTACAACTCCCGGTCCACTTCGACCTGACCGCGCGCTGCCGCCAGCGCAGAGCGGGCCTGCGCCAGACGGGCCTGCGCAATGGCCACGTCGGTGCGGGTGACTTCGCCCACCTCGAACCGGTCCTCTGCGGCGCGCAGCTGCTGGGTGATCAGGCGCAAGTTGTTTTCGCGCAGGCGCACGGTGTCCATGCTGGTGCGCAGGCCGACGTAGGCCTGAACGGCTTGCAACAGAACCGATTGTTCAACCCCGTCCAGACCGGCGCGGGCGGCCAGGACAGCCTCCTTGGCGGCATCCCGGCGCGAGGACCGTTGCCCTGCATCCAGGATCGTCCACTGCATCTGCAACCCCAAGGTCGCGGACAGGGTGTCGTTGGTGCCGTTTACCCCGGACTGGGACGCTTGGCCGAAAAACTCGATCGTGGGGCGAAAGGCGGATTGGGCAATCGCCACATTCTCGTCCGTGGCGCGCAGCAAAAAGCGCTGCTGTTCCAAAAGTTTGGAATTGTCATAGGCATGGACCAAGGCGTCGGACAAGGTATGCGCCGCACCCATGAGGGGGGCCGTGGCCAAACCGACCGCCAAGGCCACCGCGCGCCCGAATTTACCCTGCATCACTGTCTTTCCCACCGTGTTTCGTGCGACCTGATGCCAAGGCAGTCAAAGCGCGAATTGCTGTTCTGTCTCATAGCCGGGCAGGACGGGCAGGGCGGTGTTAAACGCCGCCCGCCAGCTGACCCTGCCGTTGGATTTATAGCCGATCTTGCAGGTGCCAAGGGGACCGTCGACGAAAATGGCGGCGATGCGCCCACCCTCTGCCAGTTGATCCGTCAGGGCGTCCGGCACCTGCTGCACCCCGCCTTCGACGATGATGACGTCGTAGGGGCCCGATTTTGGCGCGCCTGCGGTCAAAGGCGCCTCCAGCACGGCGACATTATCGTAGCCGCGTTCGCCCAAGGTGGCCTCCGCCTCGCCGGCCATGGTTGCGTCTTCCTCGATGGCGATGACGCTGTCCACCATGCACGACAGCACCGCCGCCGAATATCCCATACCCGTGCCCACATCGAGGACGGTCTCGCTGCGTTGTAGATCAAGGGCGTCCAGAAGTTTGGCAAAGCTGCGCGGATCCATCAGCACGCGGCCCGGAGCCAAGGGTATGACCTCGTCCATATAGGCAACGCTGGTGCGATCGCTGGGCACAAACGCCTCGCGCGGCACGGACAGCAGGGCGTCAATGATCGGGAATTTCGTCACATCGGAGGGTCGGACTTGCGTGTCTACCATCATGGTGCGGAGCGTGGTCGTGTCGGTCATGGTGCTAAACTCATCGGTCTAGTTGTTGGGTCTGTGATGACATAGCCTGAATAGGAGCGCAACTGAAAGTGGTGTTGCACAGGCTGCGGCGTTGGGCTACATCGCATCCACACCATCGGCGGCGAGTTGGCGGAGTGGTGACGCAGCGGATTGCAAATCCGTGTACACCGGTTCGATTCCGGTACTCGCCTCCAATAAAATCAGTGACTTGCGTCATCCTTCCTCTCCTTCACTGCCTTTTTTGAAACAACCGTTGAAACTTTCACGTTTCGGTCTTGCTTCGTTCCATTTGATTTCTTGCCTCTTGAGCGCGCTTCGCGAGCTCTCTTTGCCGGATCGGCCCACCGTACTTTTTCAGCATCTCAACGCCTGAGTGCCCGGTGACAGCCTTGACCATCTCGTCATCACATCCAGCCAGATACAGCTCGATCGTCGCGTTTTTCCTGAGCCCGTGCGTTTTGTAGTAGCATGCCTTGTCGTGCTTCATCTTCTTTTTGATAGTGCGCATTTCCTCCGCAACGATCCGGTAACTCACCGGTCGACCCTTGGCGTCGGTCACAACAGTACCGTCTGTTCGTGCGAGCCCGTCGAGATGGGCTTTCAGGCGGTCGGTGAGCGGGATCCAAAGAGGCTTGTCGGTTTTGCCCTGCGTGAAATCGAAACCCTCATCGGAAAAGTGCTCCCACTTCATCTTCACGACATCGCCAATCCGTTGGCCTGTATCAATGCAAAGCTCATAGACCAGCCGTGCCCTCTTTGAGGCCAGCACTTCGAACTCGGCCCGAACATCATCTGGCCACGGCTCCCAGCCGTCGCTCTGCTGCTTGAAAAGCGGAATGCCCTTCGCCGGATTGCCGTGCTCCTTCTTGATGAAGCCGATCAACCGGGCGTGATTCATCAAGACGACCATGACCTGGACAAGATAGTTGGCTTGCCGCCAATGATCCGCATTGGCCCGGTGCAATTCATAAATGTGATGGGTTTCGATCCTTGCCGGGTCTTTGTCTGCCCAGATCTCAAGAATGTGGCTGATGTATCGCCGATAGTCGGATCTCGTACGGGGCTTCAGCTTCTTGTAGGCGTCGCTCTCGTAGTAACTGAGAATCAAAGCCTCAAAATTGCGCTTCACCGGCGCTGGCGCTGGTTTTCCCTTCAGCAGACGATTGTAATGATCCCAAAACTCCGGCGTGCCCGCTTCCTCGTGCATCATGACCGAGATACCGCATGAACGCCGGATGAACCGGAGATACCCCCGGTCATTGTAGACGTATTTGGGCAAACTCTTGCGAGTCTTTCGCCCATTCTCAGGTCACTGTTGAGAAAGTCGTCTGCCGCCTCTGGCGCGACCATGTTGGCATCGACAATGACGCTGCCATCGGGCTTGATCTCGAACTTCGCGCGCTCCCAACCTGCCTCCCGCGCCTCGCGGATGAAGGCGGAGGCTGCCTGTTTCGCTTTTGTCTGTATACTTGCTTTGGTCATAGTATCGGCACCGCTCTTACTCGTTAACAACGCGCATTATCACTCTGATCCATAGTGGTTTTTCCAACTGATCCGAACGTGGATCGCCTGTCTCGCGCTGCCCGAATGGCACGGATCACTTCTGAATTTTGGGAATTTCCATTGCGATCTGACTCCGCCTTTATCCACTCCTCGAGCTCTTGCGGAAGTCGAAGCTGCATTGGTTTACGACTGTTCATGAAACGCCTCCAGGTTGAAACCATAACCTGCTAGAGGCATTTAGCCAGTATTGCGTCAATTGTTTTTTATGGCACAGTGCCACCATGTCAGAACAAAGCTCTCAAAATCAGGATAAATTCATCGTGCGTCTGCCAGATGGCCTGCGCGATCGAATACGCCTCGCGGCCGAGTCCAACCATCGCAGCATGAATGCTGAGGTCGTTGCCCTCCTCGAAGAAAACTACCCAGCTCCTGTGCCGGAAAAACTGGATGACCCCGCCGCGAGGTTGCTCTTCTGGCTCGCCAAACGCATCCGTCGAAGAAACCCAAAGCCTGGGACGCCAAGGGACAAACAAGCCGCCCTGTATGAACGCATTGCGGGTGATATCGCGGAACGTATGAAAGACATCGGTGAATAGCCTTAGTAGGCCACCCACTCATATCCGTGGTTGCCCTCGTGATCTTCCCATTCGACACCTACTCCTCGCCGCCAACTCGATGACGAACAGCGTCGCGATGGCAGCACCCATTGCGGAGCGGCCGCTGGTGTCGTGCGTTGCCAGCCGAATTCACCCTGCGTGCCGTAGGTCCCGAGACGCATGCTGTAGCTCTCAGAGCAATCATCGTCGCGACCGCGCTCGCGATGGCTGTAGTGCCGCACATCCCAGACGCGGATCGAGCGTACGAAATCGAATTCCAAGCCACTGATGTCGATATCGGCACCGCCTTCAGCTACCTGAGCCTGAATAACTTAGGCGAGTGCCTGACTATTGTGATTGCTGGCCTCCCAGATCTTCGGGACCGTGCTTTGCAAAGGCGCGCGCACAGAAACGCCCATAGGGCAGCGCCAGATCTGCAGCGGCGGCTCAATCGGCCAAGGCGTGATCCTGCGGATAAACACGGCACGGGCATGGGCACATTCTGCTGACGCAGGCCACCCACCAGCCAGGCAAAGCAGAATTGCGCAGTCAACCTGATAGGCCTTAGCCGCCTTCGGGGCCGCGGTTGAAAGCAGAGCCACTACAGCTCCAGCGGCCCAATTTCTGATAAGTCTACACCACATAACAATAAATGCCTTATGACAACATTACTGCATTATTGACACCCTACCTCCAACCCTGACCATCACACCATATGCGAGCATAGTGTTTGTGATGCTCGCGCGCGTTTTGTGGAATATATTCCGTAGAGCGGTTCTTGTGATCTGGCCGAATACAGGCCATGAAATTACGGGAACGAGTAGGGTTAAATGTCCGGAGTCTAAGAAGTTCCAGAGGATTGAGCCAAGAACAGCTAGCTTTGGCCGCGAACATCGATCGCAGCTATATCAGCGAGATTGAACTCGCCAAGAATTCAGCATCAATCGATGTTCTGGAGCGCATCGCGGATGGCCTCGAGGTCGATCCCAAGGAATTGTATAACGAGAGGGGCTAGTTTTGCCCAAACTTGAGAGTGTTCGCACAACGGCCGAAGCCATCGGCCGTATTACTTGTATCAAGACTGGCAACGAAATCGGGCTGCTGTATCAGTAAGACAACGGCGAGACACAAGCAGCGCTATACAATGACAGCCGCACTAAGACACTACTCTGCTCGGATCATTCCCCTGAACCGGGCCTTGGTGCAAAACGCAGCTAACGACCAGAAAGAACCCAACTTGTGAATTCAGTTTTCTCGCTGCGAGCGCGCGCAGCAAGAAAATCTCAGCATCTACAAAGATTCGAATATTGCGACGCAGCGGCAACATCGGTCATTCGAGCATCGTGCAGAATTTTTAAGTGGGAAGGACAGGCTGCTGGCAAAACCTGCCAAGACAGTCTCGCTTCAGATGTCTGCTTTTTGGCCTGAAGTCTGCATAAATCGAAGGCCGCATCACTCACACCATCGTCCAAAGCATCACGATCGCCATCCCGACCATCATCAGGTTTTCGGTGAGGCTCACAAACCCAAGCGGGACGTTTGAATTTCCACCAACGCAGGCGCATTTGAGCTCGCGCTTGTCGATGTAGACGGCTTTGAACACGCTGATGGCACCGATGCTCGCGATGAAAAGTGCCGCGGGAACTGACACCCAGGTCAGGATCATGCCGGTCATGAGGATGCCCGCGCCGGTTTCCACAAACGGATAGATGTATGCGTAAGGTACCCACTTTCGCGCAAGAAGGTCGTAGTTGAGGAACATTGTGGAGAACCCCTCGATATCGCGCAGTTTTTGCATGCCGAGAAGGATCATCGAGACAGAGATGAACCAGCCCAGTGTTTGCCATGTGATTGCGCCGAGGAACCCAACGGAGAGCGCGATTGCAGTGAATGCGGCGACGGCGAAGAGATAAAGCACTGGCCGATAGGTGTTTGCCTTCGGGTTCCAGCCGGTCAGCTTTTCACGCAGGTCCGTATAGCCGCCAACGCGTTCGCCTTCGATCCATGCTTGGGGCGTCGTCTTTACGTCGTGCTCGACCTTAAAGGCGTCCACTTCGGCGCGAGTTCGGAAAAGCCTGTCATCGACATCATATCCCTGACGTTCGAGAAGCCAGCGAGCCTTTTGTCCAGAAGGGCATAGATGATCCGGCAGGGCCATACGGTAAAGCACAGCCGTTTTGCCTAACGCCACTTCCTCCGGGTTTGTATCGATGTTGGCAACGTCGCGCGTGTCTTTTGGCATTGGCTTCTCCGTCAATCTACTTGCGTGAGCATTTCTCATTTCTATATACCCCCATGGGGTATATAATCAAGAGTGCGGGCTTTGGTTCCGCACTCACTCGACATTTTGTCTGCGACCATGCGAATAGAAACTATGCACGAACACCGCGAAGCCACTTTGAAACGTCTGAAACGCCTTGAGGGTCAGGTCCGCGGGATCGCTCGGATGGTCGAAGAGGACCGCTATTGCGTTGATGTCCTGACGCAGATTGCGGCGGTGCGGGCCGCTCTCAAAGGCGTCGAAAAGCTCGTGATTGATGATCACGCGTCGCATTGTATTGAGGATGCACTTGCTTCGGGCGATCGGGAGGATCAGCGGGCGAAGTTCACAGAACTCCTTGAATTGCTCGATAAAGCGCGCGGCTAAGCTGTCATAGATTGACGGGTGGCGTCGTGACACTGGTGACGGTTGCAGTTGCAAGCAGGATTAGAACAACGGCCAGCGTTTCCACTGAAATCGAACGCTGGAGGGCATGGGCGGCCCCGGGTTTGTTAGCGCGTAAGGCAGGGACCAGCCTGAACTTATTGAAAGCTGCAAAGCCTAGGAGCAACGCAACAATCGCGATCTTAAGCAAAAGTGCTAAGCCATAGGCTGTTCCAAACACGGCAGCGACCGAGCCTGATAGGAGCCAGGCGAGCGTTGTGCCTGCAATGATCAGGAGGGCCACACCGAAAGCGGCGACATTGCCAAAGTGGTGCAACAGTTCAGCACCATCAGAGCTGAGTGCCGCCCGCCGCAAAGGTATCAGAGCACCAACCCAGAAGGCAGCGGCTAGAAGATGGAGAACAATCAGGACTGCAAGGGCCGTTCTGGGCTCCCCAAGTGCGTGGCCGACCTGCGCGAAAGATGTAGCTATGGCGACGCTCCCCACCAGAGCGATCCATTGCCCAAAGCGGGGCAGCAGGATTGCAAGTATCGCAAGTTCGCCTATCCCGCGCCAAATCGCGGCGGTTCCAAGTGGACTTTCCCAAACGAAGCCAAGCATCATTGGGTCGGTCGCGCCGTCGAAGCCCATCCCGGATATCCGCGCAGCACGAATGCCGAACCGGACAGCCAGCACAGCGAGACCGACTAGCGCCGCACCGACAGCGAGCTTCCGTGCCAGTTGGAGGACAGACCCCTCAGCACGCTTTGCGAAGATGACCGAAAACAGCACGCCTCCCATCGCGAGCAAAGCCGCACCATAGCCAATTGCCTTGGCCAAGATGGCCAGAACGACAAGACCGTTGATCGGTGCGAGTCCGGTCACTCAGCAACCGTGAAAGAGAAGCTGCCCTGCATCGGGTGGCCGTCCGACGCCATACCGCGCCAGTCGAAGCGATAGTTTCCAGCCGGAAGCTCTTCCAAAGGCATGGCTCGAAACTCATTCACGGGGTCCATGCCTGTCTCGCGTTCGATTTCGACGTCGACATCTGAAGAGGTGAGCGTAACTGAAATGATGCGCATCGGATCATCGAATCGCATCGAGAGTTCCGGCACTTCCGTGATTGTCGCACCGTCGGCGGGTGTTGTGGCCTCAGATTTCGAATGGGCGAAGGCTAGAGCGGGAGCAACTTTAACGGCCAAGCCGAGAAGAGTTTGTTTGATCATCTGAATTTTCCTTTATTCGGACTCGGCATTTAGTTCGTCGTGATACTCACGAAGGTCATCTGGCCAAGTCGACTTGATGAAGGACAGCACCGCAATGATCTCGTCATCGGTGAGCACACCCTCATAGACAGGCATGCCTGATGGTGGCGCGTTCTCCATCAGACCGGCAAGCCCATATTTGGTCAGGGTAAAAAGCGTTTCATCATCATGGTGCCACGTATGGCCTGTTGCGTTATGTGGCGGTGCTGGCAGCAGTCCATCTTCTCCACGTATCCGCCAATTTGGCTGCCCCTCTAGGCGCGCACCATGGCAAGCGGCGCATTGGTCTGCGTAGATGCCTTGGCCCACGGCGATCACTTCGGCGTTGTCAGGCATCAAAATACCAACCGTTTGGGAAGGTTGCGCCAGAATAAATGCGGCTGCGAAACCGGCGAGTGTGAGCCCGCCGGTTAGCAAAACGGCTTTCCGACTCACCATCAGGTGTCGAACGGCTGGGCGGTGCCAGCGCGGTAGTACACCGTGGCTGTGCCAGCCTCCCCACCAAATGCAATGACGTCGTAGCGGGCGGACGGGTCGTCGCCCATGCCAGGAGAACCCATCGGCATGCCCGGAACAGCAAGCCCAGTGATGTCTGGGCGATCCTGCAAAACAGCTTCCAAGGCTTCGAACGGCACATGTCCTTCGAAGACATATGCATCCACTTCGATGGTGTGACAGGAGGCGAGCTCAAGCGGAATGCCACGCTCTGACTTCTGCGCATCGGGGTCGGTCAGTTCCTCGACGGTGACGGCGTAGCCGCGTGCGCGAGCTAGATCAGCCCAGGCGTGACAGCACCCGCAGCCTGGCGAAGCGAGAACGCGCATAGGTGTGCCCGCACGAGCAGGCAGGGCAGCCATGACAAGAGCCGTTGCGGATAGGGTAGTGAAGTGACGACGAGTGATCATATCTGTCGGTCCTTTGATTTGAAAATTGAATGGATTGCGGGCTAGCGCCCGTTGCCGCTCAGACTTTCGGAGGACCGGTTGGGACAGCCAGCGTCAGGTTTGCAAAGTCGAAATCAGTGTACAGAACACTAACAACCGATCTGCTCGCGGGGATGACCTCCAAAATAGCAGAAGTGGCCGCGAGATCGCCAAAACAGGGCATTGACCCCATGCCGCTGGTCGCGTCGCAGCAGTCCGCGAGTGCCTTCTCAGCATCGGCCAAAGGATCGCTTTCTGACATTTGGGCGTGGTGGTCGGCGTGATCCGATCCGTGGTTCAAGCCATGCATCACAGATGCGGTGGATGCACCAGCGAATGCAAAAACAAGAATGATCGACAGAACTAAACGAAACATAACAAATACCTACTGGGGGTATATGGCTTTGACAAGTCACGAGGATGTGTCGCCGTAATCGAGCCTAATTGCATCCGTTATGGCTGCGCCACATCTCCGGGTCATGCCCCTCAGGAACAGAGGCATAGGGATCATCTGAATAACCGCGCAAGACCGAGTACTGACTGACTTGGGCATCTGTCAGAAAAGGCAAAGTCAAAAGATGCGCATTTAGATGGACGAGGCGGAGAGCTGCCCGCGCTTGACCGGCTTGTGCAACCAACCGTTCAAGCGCCTCGGCATCTGGTGCTCCTTGTTGAAAGGCTGTGTCTAACGCTTGTTCCGCAGCCACGAAACGCTCCCCGGCCGTTATGGCGTCTGCCTGCATCTGCGCCCGGATCGCCTCAATGTCACTGCGCTGCTGTTCGGTCAGACCGATGTCACCGGCAAGCTCAAGCAGGTGCGTCGGTCCCGGCACACCATTGAGTTCGGCAGCACGCGCAAGCCCCCATCCGCCGCCACGTGCGATTTCCTCTAAGTCCTGTCCCGACAAGGATTTGATCAGGCGCGTTTCTTCGCCCACGTAATCCGAGGGCAAAGTGCCATGACTCTGCGCAATGGCGATGGTGGGCAAGAGCACCATGACAAGTGCAAAGCGCATCGCTGTCATAATTTAAGTCCTTGATTGATCAGGCGTTGGCGCAAAGGGATTGCATGGAGTGAGCAGTACAGAACATGATAGAAATCATGTATGATCATTGGCTTCATTGTTTTGACGGCGCGCCTAAGAGAACGCTGGCGGAAGGCGAAACGCTATTTCGGCGAAGCGATAAAGTTGACTGGGCATTCCTGGTCCGTGAAGGGCGTATTTCCCTTCGGCGGGCGCTCCAAGATGGCGGGCTCCTGACCCTTCACAGCACCGGTGCTGGTGATCTGGTCGCCGAAGCATCCCTCTTTGCGGACAGGTATCACTGCGATGCAATGGCGGGCACGGCGACGACGGTCGTTTGGTTGCCCAGAGCGAAATTGATGGCGCATTTGGAAAATGCTGTTTCATCAGATCAACTTTTGATCAGAGCGTTCGAAAGAACAGCGAGAGAGTTACAGACCTTGCGGACCCGCGTTGAGATTATGCGTTTGCGCAAAGTCGCAGATCGGCTGGACGCCTATCTCGAACTGTACGGTCCCCCTGAGGAAGGCGGATGGGTACGGGTCGCGGATTGGATCGGTGTGACACCCCCTGCGTTATATCGAGAACTGGCGAAGCGTCGAACGAAGAACGAAAACGCGCCGTCCTGAAGCAACAAGGTAGGAAGGGTTCTGAGACACCCAATGGGCTTGCAGAGAGGCCATGTTTCAGGTTCTTCGGAAAACTGCAATTCAACGCCATGCTAAGCTCTCTGCGTGAGCGAGGTGCTGATGACTGGGTATGGAGGGAGGATTGGAGGGCAAAATATGCCAAGAGTCCAACTTCCCGCAGTCACCCCAAAGCGCAAAGCCTAGAACAAGGGGCGTATCATTGGCCAGAAGCGGCCGCTGCTTCCCAGACAGGTTTGGGCTATCCGTGCGCGGCTCGAACTTGCGGGCTATCTTCGCGACCTTGCACTGTTCAACGTGGCGATTGATAGCAAGCTAAGGGGCTGTGATCTGGTCAAACTCGCCGTCAGCGATTTGGTCAAAAATGATCGCGTTCGCGAAAGAGTTTCGGTGATGCAAAGCAAAACCAAGAGGCCAGTCCAGTTCGAATTGACTGAAAACACAAGAGATACTGTCACTGCATGGGTAAGATCACCAGAGATGATCGGATGCCATTTCATGTTCCCGAGCCGCTTCCACGATCGCCCGCACATCTCAACCCGTCAGTATGGTCGGATTGTTCGCGATTGGGTGACGGCGATCGGATTGGAACCGAGTGGCTACGGCACCCATTCGCTGCGATGGACCAAAGCTGCGGAGATCTACCGCAAGACAGGCAACCTCCGCGCCGTCCAACTGCTGCTTGGTCACACCAAAGTGGACAGCACCGTTCGATATCTGGGTGTCGAGCTTGAAGATGCTCTTAGCATTGCAGAGCGCATTGACATCTGACTTGCCTTGGCGAGCGGCTCCGCCGTTCGCCATTTCGAAGGGGTTATTTATCTTTCGGGAGATGATGGGCCGTATTGCGCCCACCCTCTGAGTTCACAGGGCAAGAACCTCAATCTTGAAAGGAATTTCGCCAAATTGGCCGTTCGTTCACTTTGGTAGAGACTCAGCGTCGCCGAAGCCGTACGGTCCTCACCTGAAGCGATGTGATCGTGCCTCTACCATAGTACTTTCATGAATCGCTCAATCCCGCAGGGAGCCAATTCATCAAAAATCTCATTCAGATCGTTTATGCGTCACAGCCGTTTGGATACGATGAGCCGACACTGGCAGGCATTTTGCTCGATGCCAGACGCTGTAATAAGCGGGATGACGTGACCGGCGCGCTTGTTTGTAGACATGACATCTACCTTCAACTGCTGGAAGGACCGGAAGATGCAGTGCGCGCAGCCTATGCTCGGATTTGTCGCGATGACCGTCATGCTGGGGTCAAAGAACTCCTGAATCGCAGGATACAAACCCGATTGTTTGCAAGTTGGGCGATGCTTCATGATCCTGCGAAGACTTGGATTTGGACGGAAGAAGAGATCGCAAATGCCGCACTTGATCGCGCAGAAACAGCAGAAATCATAAAAGTATTCAAAGACCTATCGGATCGATCCGGGATACCGGCTGTACATTGATGCAGATCCTTCTCGCATCGATGCAGACGCGAACCATGACCTGTAAATGGTGGGCGGCATGATGGGGGTGCACTCAGTGCCCGATGCGTTCACGACGTGGGAATGTGAAGGCATCGTTGCGGCAATCGACAAAATGCCCACCGATGACGCGCTGCTTGTGGGCCGCAAGCGGTATCACAATCTGCGTAATGCGGAACTCGTTTGGATGGACGATGTCGGAGACCTCAGCTGGGTGATTAACCGGTTGATTGAGCTTGTCAGTCATTCCAACAAGCACCGGTTTGATTTCGATGTGCGCGAATTTGCGGAAAGCCCGCAACTAGCCAAATATGATGCAGCCAAAGGTGGCCATTTTGCCTGGCATTCTGACATCGGCGATGGTCCTGCTGCTGGTAAAAGAAAGCTCACGCTTGTGCTGCAATTGAGCAACCCGGACACCTACGACGGGGGTGACTTGGAAATCAGGCCGAGCGCCCACATCCAATTGGCCAATCGGGCGCAAGGGTCTGTAAGTGTGTTTCCGAGCTTTGCACTGCATCAGGTGACGCCGATCAAGCGGGGCATCCGGCGCTCGTTGACCGTCTGGGCGCATGGCCCCGCGTTTCGCTGAAGGCGGCTCAAAGAGGTCAAGAGCTAGAAACCACGGGCTTTGTTCTGAAAAGGGGTCAAGTCAGCCACGATTGTAAATTGGGTTCTGGGCGACTACATAAAGATACAAAGTTCTGGTCTCCTTCGGCAGAGGTGCATCGCCTGCCAGAGCCAGCTGCAACTATCTATCACTAGAATTCGACTGTGGCGTGCCTTTACAGGGACTTGACGCTTGGGACGGTTGCCGACTGATGGCGCACGACCGCATCACCCATGCGTCATGACTTTCCGTCATGGCGGCCTGACGGACCAGCGATTTGCGCCCGGGCATGGATTGCGTGTTGTCGATAAATCGATCTCGATGCCGCTCTGACAAAATGTTTTGTCAGCGCAAAAACAGCGTGGCGGCGCTTTCTCCGTCAAAGGATCAAAAATGACTTTTCCAGAATGGACGAAACCCGGCCTCTACGGTGCTTTCGGTGGTGCGATTGCGGTTTCTATAATTGGCTTCGCTTGGGGTGGCTGGACAACAAGCAGCAACGCCCAAACCATGGCACAGGACTTGGCTGCTGACGAGGTGACTTTGGCGATGGTGCCGGTCTGCCTCAATATGTCAGCGGCTGATCCGGAACGCACAGAGAAGCTCGCAACTCTTCAGGATCTCAATAGTTTTGGCCGCCGCAATGCATTGATGGAAACGGGCTGGGCCACGCGCCCCGGTACAGATACGCCAGATCGTGACCTAGCGGCTGCTCGCCTCGCGGGGCTTGAGTTGGATGGATCATAATTCGAAAGTACCGCCGCAATCGTCAGAAACAGTTTGCGGGACATCGATTTTGGCGGACGCTCGGCTACTTTGGGCCGTTTTCATAGGCCCCGTCTTTGCTCTGCTACTCCTTGCAATGCCCGCCATGGCCCAGACCATGCCGGAAAACGCCAGCGCAAAAAGCTATGGCGACGGTTGGGAATGCAACGTCGGGTATCGGCTCATGGACGAGAACTGCGCAGCTATTGTGGTCCCTGAAAACGCCTATGAGACAAACCGCACCTATGGATCCGGCTGGGAATGTCATTACGGATTTCGCAAGGTCGACGAGGTGGCCTGCGTTGCGGTGGTTGTCCCCGATGGTGGGTTCCTCGACCCATCAGGCAAACGCTGGCGCTGCCTGCGCGGCTTTCTCAAAGTCGACGATACCTGCCAAGAGGTTGTGGTGCCTGAAAATGCCTATCTAGAGGATGGGTCCGCATGGGAATGTGGACGTGGGTTTGAGAAGGTGGACGACAGTTGCGCTGCCATCGTGGTGCCCGCCAACGGATATCTGAACGGGTCGCGCTACGGTCAACCCTGGTCATGCGAACGTGGGTTTTTCGAACAGGACGGTCTTTGCGAGGCCGTCGCGATCCCGGAATTCGCATATTTTGACGATGCACCTTACGGCGACGGATGGAAATGCCAGCGGGGATATGAAGTTTCGGGTGGAGGCTGCCAAGTAATCGAAATCCCCGCAAACGCCCATCTCGACATGTCCGGCAACCGTTGGGAATGCAATCGGAACTTTCAAAAGTCCAAGGGTATGTGCGTTCTGAATAACTAGGCGCGTGCGCCAAGACGTCCGCCTCAACACCTAGTCGAACGACAGTCTCACCACCAAAAGGAAGACAAGATGAAAACCGAAATCCAGACGGTAGATACCGTTCGCCGCCCGTCAGGGGCGCTCAAGCGCCCCCGTGATCCTTGAGGCACCAGCGCAATCATTTTCGCTCACTCAAATCCCAACCGCGGTTGTCTACTGCGAAGGCAACTTCGCCAAAATTGACGGTAAGACGGCCAACAGCCTGGTACGTCATTCAGAGGCCTACAGGATCGTCTCGGTCATCGACAGCACCCATAGCGGCGAGAACGCCGGGCTGGTTCTTGATGACGTAATCAACGATATACCAATCCTCGAAAGCTTGAACATCGCTATCGCCCGCGAATCCTCCATACCTGATACTTTCATCTACGGCATGGCCCCCTCAAAAGGACGGCTCTCGCCCGCGGATCGTGGCGTAGTGCTGGACGCAATCGCGCGGGGTATGAGCATCGTCAGCGGCCTGCATGAATATCTCAGTGACGATGCCGCAATCGCGCAAGCCGCATCGGACAGCCAGGTCACCATCCGCGACATCCGCAAACCCAAAGCCAGCAAAGACATGCGCTTGTTCGACGGCAGCGTCGCGAATGTCCATGCGCTACGCATCGCAGTACTGGGAACCGATTGCGCGATCGGAAAACGGACCACTGCGACCGTCTTGGCACGCGCCCTCAATGCAAAGGGCATCAAGACTGTGCTGGTGGGCACGGGCCAGACGGGCCTGATGCAGGGGGCAAAATATGGTGTGGCCATGGACGCCGTCCCGCCCCAATTCTGCTGCGGCGAACTTGAGGGGGCGATTGTCGCCGCCTCAGAGGCGGAACAGCCCGATGTCATTTTGATCGAGGGCCAAGGTGCGCTCAGCCATCCAGCGTTCTGCACATCTGCCATTATCATGCGCGGCAGCCAACCCGATGCCGTCATCCTTCAGCATGCACCAAAACGCGCCCATCGCTGCGATTTTCCCAATATGCCAATGCCTACCCCGGCACGCGAGATTGCTTTGATCGAGGCCTTTTCTGACACCAAGGTCATCGGTGTCACGCTCAATCACGAGGGGATGTCGGAAGCCGAGATCACAAAGACGATTGCAGCCCAAAGCGAAAAACTGGGGCTGCCCGTCACTGACGCGCTTAGCAGACCAGCGGCACATTTGCTGGCAATGGTTGCTGCGGCCTATCCCGGCCTGCAGCAAGGAACACCCATGGCCGCGGTTTGAACTGCCCTCGGATAGAAGTTGATCTGCACAAATTGCGGCACAACACACGAACAGTTGTCGAGCGCATGAAAGGGCGTGGCATACGGGTGACTGCGGTGACCAAAGCGGTATGTGGGCATCCGGCCATGGCACAGGCCATGCTTGACGGCGGCGCCGAGGGTTTGGCCGAGGCGCGTTTGAGCAATGTAAGACGGTTGCGCCAGGCTGGCGTGACGAGTCCGATCACCTTGATCAGAACACCATTGTTGAACCAGGTCGATGACATCGTGCAAGTCTGTGAGGCGAGCTACAACACAGAGATACCTGTGATCGCAGCATTGGCGGCTGCTGCACTCCGACAAAACAAGGTTCACGGCGTCATCTTGATGGCCGAAATGGGTGAATTGCGCGAAGGGATCATGCCACAACACATTGGACGTATAGGACAGCAAGTTGTGGACATGCCCGGTGTAGCGCTGAAAGGCATCGGTGCCAATTTCGCCTGTCTGAGCGGCATTGCCCCTACAGCTACCAAAATGCAGGCCTTGACCGCACTTGCCAATGAAGTCGAGGGGCGGTGTGGCCCATTCCTTCAAACAGTATCTGGCGGCAATTCTGCAAATTTGCCTTGGGCGTTCGGCTCGCGTGCGACCGGCCGGATCAACGATCTGCGCATTGGCGAAGCCATACTGCTTGGCATGGATCCGATCACAGGAGTTCAGATTGGTGGTTTGTTTCGAGACAGCTTTACGCTTGTCGCCGAAGTTATCGAAACCGACACCAAGACAGTGAGCTCACCCTTGGGTACCGCAGATCACGCACCGGCAATCATTCGGCTCGTTCCAGCCACCCTCGAGACGACAAGGATTATTCCTGCCCTTGGAAACCAAGACGTGGATGTGGCCGGGCTTTCGATGCCTGCTGGCAGTACACTTATCGGTGCGACAAGCGATCATCTCGTCATTGGCACGACAGATCAGAAGCTCCGCGTTGGATCGGAAATGCGGTTTCAGATGAACTATAGCGCATTGATGCGCGCCATGGCCGCGCCTGACATTCAAACGAGTCTACACAATGACCGGCCTCGGTCACAGGAAAACGATGCCCATGGTCCAAAGAAACACCTGGCATTGGTTTGACCGACAGTGTTGGGGCCTGGCAAAGCGCAATCAAGAAGGAAATGATCACTTGGCAAAACTAACAAAGACAAGCGTGTTTAAGGCTCAAGGCTCAAGGCTCAAGGCTCAAGGCTCAAGGCTCAAGGCTCCAAAGCGGAAACACCATTGGACAAGACAACCCGCATCGTTCGCAAGATGGTCGCAGAAGAGGCTGAGCAGCGCCAAGCCAAGAACGACCGTCTTCGCAACGCGCGCCTTGAACGGGAGGCCAACACTCCGACAAAGCCGTCGCGCCAGGGGCGCAGGAATGGTTGAACCCAGGCTACTACATCGCAGCACCCCACGTTTCGCCTGCGTCTTTCAATCTGCCTGAGCGACCGGACACACCAGAAGGAGTTTGCTAATGACGCACGCAGACGAGAGCACAACAAAAGTTCACTATATCTGTCAGACATACGTGGAACAGAAGCCAAGGCGCGACGGGCAAACGAGTCTGAAGATTGGCAAGCAATTTCAGTATTCCACGGCAGCAGAAGCTCAGAACAGAGCAGAACGGGAAGCCCAGTCTGAGGAGTGCGCCGGTGCCGATGCCTATATGATTAGTGAAGACCCCGAGAGTGGCGAGGTTGGATCACCGAGCTTTCTTGTTAGGCTCGGGAATGTTCCGGAAACTGATGATTTCTAGAACCACGCCTCTGGCAACGTGCCTCCCAAAAGACGTACCCCCACCATGGGCCGAGTAGTTAGAAAAACGGCTATTGGCGCAGCCGCTGCGAAAAGCTGGTGTCGACCGGCTCAAAACCGAAGGTTTGAATGACGGCTTCGATGACGTCAGCTGCATCGCAGCTACAACGATGGTGTGACTGCGAAGAAATGCTGCGTCAGCAATAGCTGCACCTGCACAAGTCCGCTTTGTCCGCATTGTGTCGATCTATCCTCGCCCCGTGAGCGTCCGCTTCGGTGATCTGGCATAAGCACAACCTTCAACCAACTGAAGGAAAAGCTTATGAAAACGCAACCATCTCGCGCGAACGGATCTCTACCAAACCGGATCAACCATGCTGACCACTTCGCCGAAGTCATCGAATCTGAAGGGTACAGCAAGGGGTCGATTGCGAAATACAGGTCGAATGCAAAAGCGCTCACGGAGGCCCTGGTATCGGCAAAACTCACCCCTGCTGAGTTAACTGATGAGCTTATGGACCAGCTTGCGCGTCCAATCGTCGACGCCGCGTCGGCGAAAGACAAGAAGCATTGCCTATACCGACTTAATCGGTTCAGGGATTACCTGATCGAGAATGCATCCGCTCCTGCGCGTCCTATACCGCCGCTCGACATGTCGCCAAGGGCTGTGCTCAAACGATAGTACGAGACGTACCTGCGCGTCCAGCGCGGTCTGTCCGGGGACACAATCTACCACTGCCTGCGGTTCTATGACCGGTTCCTGACCGCGAAGTTCGGGACCGGTTTAGGCGATCTCAACAAGATCAAACCCCGCGACATCACTGGGTTTATCCTTCGATTGCGTGAGGCGCAAAATGCGCCGCGCGACAAGACCGGTCCGTCACATCTGCGTAACCTGTTCCAGTTCCTGTTTTGGGGCGGTAAGACGGAGCGAAACCTGAGCAGCGCCGTGCCGAAGGCGCGGCAGCCGAAGCCGACAGGCATTCCGAGGTATCTGGAGCCGGAACAGGTCAACCGGCTCATTGAGGCGGTGCGTGGCCACAAGAAAACGGGCCGACGCAACTATGCAATGCTGATGCTGATCGCCCGGCTGGGCCTTCGGCCCCCAGAGGTGACGGCGATAGAACTGGACGATATCGACTGGCGTGCTGGTGAAATCCTGATCCGTGGCAAAAGGCAATTGCATGATCGGATGCCAATGTCGGCGGAGATTGGTGAGGCGATTGTCGATTACATCAAGAACGAGCGCCGGGGCCCGGACCGCGCGCTGTTCGTATCAGTCAAACCGCCGTTCAAGAGGTTCAGGACGCGCAAATCCTGCGCTGGATTTTACGGGATGCATATGCTGCGACCGGCATTACTCCGCCGCAAGCCTATATCGGCACGCACATTCTGCGGCACAGCCTGGCCAACGACATGCTGCGAAGAGGCGCGTCGCTTGCCGAGATCGGGGATGTGCTTCGGCACCGGTCTGCAATGAACACGACAATCTATGCGCAACATGATGTCGATGCCTTGCGCTCGATCTCGCGTTCCTGGCCCACGGCGGAGGAAAAGCAATGAAGCCGCTTACCCAACGACTTGATGAATACCTGGCCCTGCGGCGTTCGATGGGCTTTGACCTCTCTTTCGAGGAACGGGTTTTGCGCAAGTTCGCGATCTATGGCGACGAAAACGGGTTCGACCGGATCTCGACGCCCTTGTTCCTTGGCTGGAAGGGAAACTATGGCAGCGCGGACAACAACACATGGTCTCGTCGCCTTGGCATGGTGCGCCGGTTCGCCTTTTGGCTTGCAGAGCACGACGATCGGACCGAAGTCCCGTCCAGCCAACTCGTCATAGGCCGAAACCGAAGACGTGTCCCCTACATCTATGCGCCCAGTCAGATCGCGGACATTGTCGATGAAGCCGGGCGGCTGCCGTCGCCCTACGGCCTGCGTGCCGCTTTGTGCCAGACCCTGTTCGGCTTGATCGCGGTGACGGGCATGCGGGTGAACGAAGCTTTGTCTCTGGACCGGCAAGACGTCGATCTTGACCGTGCCGTGCTTACGCTCAGAAACACGAAGAATGGTAAGGATCGGCAGCTGCCCGTCAAGGACGACACCGCCCATCGGCTCGCCCACTATGCCGAGTTGCGGGATCGGCTGGTAGCGCACCAGTCGTCGGCGTTCTTCATCAAAGAAGATGGCAAGCCGGCGGGAGATTGCGGGGCCCGCTACAACTTCGCGCAAGTCAGCAGAAACATCGGTCTTCGCTCACCGCAAGCCTTTAACCGACACGGCGATGGACCGCGCATCCATGATTTGCGGCACACATTTGCCGTCCACACCATCCTGGACTGGTTCCGCGATGGCCGAGACATCGAGGCAGAGATGTACAAGCTCAGCACCTATCTCGGCCATTCCGAACCAAAGCACACATTCTGGTATGTCGAAGCCGTGCCCGAGCTGATGCAGCTGGCTGCGGCGCGGGCCGAACGACGGGTACTGGAGGGCGCATCATGATCGCGACCTATCCATTGCCAATCTACGTGCAACGGTTCTTCACCGAGCGGCTGTTGACCCAGATGCAGGCCAGCCCAAACACGATCGCCAGCTATCGCGACACCTTCCGGCTCTTGCTGAAATACGCGACAGCAGAGACCAGGTTGCCGCCGCCTGAGCTGCATGTAGCCCACATCGATGCCGACATCATCGGGCGGTTCTTGACGTTCTGCGAGGATGAACGCGGCAACAGCGCGCGAAGCCGGAACACGCGGCTAGCCGCGATCCGTTCGTTCTTCAAATATGTCGTGGGCTGTGAACCTCAGTTGCTGCATCATTGCCAGAAGGTGCTGGCGATGCCGTCCAAACGGCACGAAAAACGCGTCGTGGACTTCCTCACCCGTGACGAGATGGAGGCCTTGCTGAAGGCACCTGACCAGACGACCTGGTTTGGGCGGCGTGATCGGGTGTTGCTCCTCACAATGCTACAGACGGGTTTGCGCGTATCAGAGGTGATCGGCCTGCGCGTCGGCGACGTCGAGCTCGGCACCGGAGCGCCCCTCAGATGTATGGGCAAAGGCCGAAAGGAATGCGCGACGCCGCTTCGCACAGACAGTCGGGATGCATTGAAGGCGTGGCTCGCGCAGAGCCGGGCTGAGCCCAACGAGCCCCTGTTCGCAACCATCAGTGGCAGGCCGCTCAGCAGAGATGCGGTCGAGCGAATTGTTCGGAAACATGCGGCCACCGCTGCCTCGACCAACTCGAAGTTCAGACTGAAGCGCGCCACACCCCATGTCTTGCGCCACACCGCTGCAATGCAGCTTCTACAGAGCGGACTTGATCGGACAATCATTGCCCTTTGGATGGGCCATGAATCGATTGATACGACAGAAGTCTACATCCACGCCGATATCGAACTGAAAGAAAGGGCTATGGCTCTGACAAAGCCACTTGGCCAGGCGAGCGGACGATATCGACCGGGTGACGAACTCTTGGCATTCCTAGAAGCGCTCTGAATTATGCCGACCTGCCGCGCCGATCTAACTACAACACAACAGGAGCTGGATATCGGCGCGGCATAATCCGAACCTCGGCATTATGGATCACCTCATGGGCCAACGTCCCATAATAGCCTGCCGCATCGTGAAAGGTGGTAATCGGCGGCATGTGGATGTGATCTTTGGCGGGGCTGTAATAGGCGCGCGGATCATCACTGGTAATGATCTCCGCCCCTGTCCGGCTAAAAAACGCCTCGAGCTTAGGGTCTTCCGCCGTGCCGAGATCGCGCGGAGCCTCGGGATGGATGTAGTACTCCTCCGGCAAACCCTCGATCTAATCCGCGTTAAACACGCGATAGGCGCGCGCATAGGGCAGCTCCTCCTCGATGCCCAATTCGTTTTCTCGGGTAAACGTCCCGTATTTGACCACGGTCGACGACGTTTCGCTTTTGCGGACTTGGCCACCCAGTTCCTGCGCCTGTTTGTAGGTCATCCAGCGGCTGGACACATAGCCATGCTTGGCCGCCATGACCCAGAGCATCAGGACGTTAATTCCGCGATACTCCTCCCCGTTGTGTCGGGTCGGCAAGGCAATGCCGGACGCGCTCCCTGTCCACGGCTTGCGCCATGGCGGCGTGCCCGCCTCGATCTTTGCAATAATGGTGTTGGTGACATGGGCATAAACATCAAACTTCGGTGCCATTTGTGGCCTCCTCGATCAAAGTGACGCGGGTGAGGCTTCGCGCCCCCTTCCGCCGTTGGGCTGCGCCTCGGCCACCTGATCTGACCGAATACGCATGTATTCGGCGGAACAGAGTGGGAGAGGGCAAAGCCCGACCCACGGCCCTGAACGGGGCTGTCAATCGGCCACATTTGCGAAGAAAATGTCTGCGCCCAAATCAGACGCCAATTTGCCGCGCGAGGAATGGCTCGCCCGCGAGACAGGGGAAATTGGTGGCTGATTTTGGGGATGGACTAAGGTTGACCGCCACGGTCAGGGATGTTGGGCGGACCAAACAAAAGGAATGGTGTCTGGATCGGGGTGAGCGGGCCAAAGGCCCGTTGAGCCTCGGTGCAGTCTACTGGGAGATGTTGCCCGCGCGATTAGACGTGGGCTCGAAACAAGACGAACATCAGCTTGGCGTGTCGCAGCGACCTGTTGCGGCACTTCTGATCGTCAAACAGCCTTGGCGATGATCCGAAAGATAATCCGTGTACATAGGTTGAATTTGGGCTGTGAACACAGGCCGTTACGCGATACGTTTACAAAAAACCGTTCGAATTCAGGGCAATCTTTTGAAAATCATCGACAACATTTCTGTCCTCTTGGGAGATGAACTGAAAGCAGGGTCTGAAGCCGGTGCGAAAATACGGGTGGCGGCCAGTTGCTTCTCAATCTTTGCATATGAAGCACTGCGGAATGAACTGGAAAGCGTCAAAGAGCTCGAGTTCATACTGACAGATCCGACGTTTATTCCGAACGAAGCTCTCGGGCGTTCGCGCAAAGAGAAACGAGAGTTCTTTATCCCGAAACAGCTCAGAGAAACCGCGCTGTACGGCACAGAATTTGAAATTCATCTTCGGAACAAATTGACCCAAAAGGCCATTGCAAAACAGTGCGCGGACTGGGTGCGAAGGAAAGCTACGTTCAAATCTAACGTGACTGACGCCCCGATGCAGCAATTCGCGACTATCGAAGCGCGCAAAGGCAACATGGTTTTCTTGCCTATTAGTGGGTTTTCAGCCGTCGATTTGGGGTACCAGCCAGGCAACGCCGTTTCGAATTTGACCCATGCTTTAGAAGATAATCTGTCCACAAAAACCTATCTTTCTTTGTTTGATCAGGTATGGGCAAACCCTGCAAACGTTCAAGATGTAACAGATCGAGTCCTTCAGCACATAGAGGCCGTTTACCAAGAGAATTCGCCGCAAAGGATTTACTTTCTAATCCTTTACAACATCTTCCAGGAATTCCTTGAGGAGGTCGACGAGGATGTGCTGCCCAATGATCAAACAGGGTACCTCGACAGCATCGTCTGGAACAAGCTGTTCAACTATCAACGAGACGCTGCCACTGGGGTAATTAATAAGCTGGAAACCTATAACGGCTGCATTCTTGCAGACAGCGTCGGCTTGGGAAAGACCTTCACCGCGCTCGCGGTGGTCAAATATTATGAGTTACGGAACAAATCTGTCCTGGTTCTCTGTCCGAAAAAGCTTGCTGACAATTGGCGGAACTACAACACGAACCTCAAGACAAACCTCTTTGCAGCCGACCGCTTTAACTATGATGTCCTCTGCCACACCGACCTTTCCAGAACATCGGGCGAGTCCCTGGGCATCCCACTCGATCGGGTCAATTGGGGCAATTATGATCTGGTCGTCATCGATGAGTCTCACAACTTCCGAAACAACGACGTCTACAAGGATCGGGAAACTCGGTACCAGAAGCTGATGAACAAGGTCATCAGATCCGGCGTAAAGACAAAAGTTCTGATGCTTTCCGCGACCCCCGTTAACAACAGGTTCACCGACCTTCGCAACCAGCTCGCATTGGCATACGAGGGGCATTCGGACACGTTGAGCCGCAATCTGAAAACCAAATCCAGTGTTGAAGAGATTTTCCGGAAGGCTCAAACCGCCTTCAACACCTGGTCAGAGCTCCCTCCAGCGGAACGCACAGCACAATCCATTCTCAGAGCGCTGGATCTTGATTTCTTTGAGCTCTTGGACTCGGTGACGATCGCACGTTCTCGCAAGCATATCGAGCAATTCTACGATACGGCCGACATCGGGCAATTCCCCGAGCGTAAAAGGCCCATTTCCCATCACCTCCCGATCACTTTCCGCGAGGATGTCGTGGGGTTCGACGAGATTTATAGCGACCTATCGCTTCTCAAAATGGCGGTCTACGCGCCGGTGAACTACATCCAACCGAGCCGCCTTAGAAAATATGAAGAGCTCTACGACACCAAGACGGAGGGCTCCAAAGGTACCCTGCGCCAGGCCGATCGCGAGCGCAGCCTGCAAGCGCTGATGACTACGAACCTTTTGAAGCGCCTTGAAAGTTCAGTAGAGGCATTCCGCCTCACATTGGGTGCGCTAGACCGAAACATTGGCGCTATGCTGGAGGCCATCGACCGGTTCGAGGCAAGTGGCGGCAACGGCAGGATCGAAGACGTTTTCAATGACGTGGACAACTTGGATACCGACGATGATGACCTGTCGGGACTTGGCGAGTTTACTATCGGCAAGAAGATCCAAATCGACCTCGTTGATATGGATATTCCGACATGGAAAGCTGACTTGGGCGGCGACCGCGAGATCATTCAGGGCCTCTTGGCTGAGATGGATAAGGTTGGCGTTGAAGAGGACGCCAAGCTGCAGCACCTGATCGACGTCATCAAACAGAAGATGACCTCGCCCCTGAACCCAGGCAATCGCAAGGTTCTGATATTCACCGCTTATGCAGACACCGCCGAATATCTTTATCGCCACGTCGCGCCCGCCCTCAAAGGCGCGATGGGATCCGAGACAGGCATCGTCACGGGCTCAGGGAACCCTAAGACTACGTTGAAATCTCATTACGACTTCCAGTCAGTGCTTACACTCTTCGCCCCCAAGGCGAAAGAGAAGGCGCTGATCATGCCGGAGGTGCCAGAAGAGCTGGACATCTTGATCGGCACCGACTGCATTTCCGAAGGGCAAAACCTTCAGGATTGCGACTACCTGATCAACTACGACATCCACTGGAACCCGGTTCGTATCGTGCAGCGCTTTGGCCGGGTTGACCGGATCGGCTCGCCCAACACCGCCATTCAGCTGGTCAACTACTGGCCCGACATCTCGCTCGACGAATACATCAACCTCAAGGAACGTGTCGAAAATCGGATGCACATCGTCGACCTCACTGGCACCGGCGAAGACAACGTGCTGACGGCGAAAAGCAGTGACGTCGCCTATCGCAAGGACCAGTTACAGCGCCTGCAGGAAGAAGTGATTGAGCTCGAAGATGTCAAAACCGGCGTTTCCATCACAGATCTTGGCCTGAACGACTTCCGCATGGACCTGCTGAACTACACCAAGGAACATGGCGATCTGGCGGGCCAGCCCAAGGGCCTGCATGCCATCGTCCCATCCAACCCCGCGAAAGGCCTGCAGCCTGGCGTGATCTTTGCCCTGCGCAACATCCACCAGGATGTGAACGTCAACCAACAGAACCGGCTGCACCCCTACTACCTGATCTATCTCGACAACGACGCCAACGTCATCGCTGACCACACCGAGGTTAAACGCCTGCTCGACCTCATCCGCTCCAGCTGCAAGGGTCTGGACCAGCCGATCAAGGCACTGTGCGACGCCTTCAACGCGGAAACCATAGACGGGCGTGAGATGGGCAAGTATTCCGAATTGCTCAGCGACGCGATCAAATCCATGATCGAGGTGAAAGAAGAACGTGACCTCGACAGCCTCTTTTCCGGTGGGCACACCACGGCGCTGACCCACACCATCGCCGGGCTTGATGATTTTGAGCTTCTGGCCTTCATCGTCGTACGAGACCCTGTATGACGGCGCTCTTCGACTACCCCAAAGCCACGGTCCTGAAACGCGTCGTGCCCAAGACGCGGATCTATGACCGGGTCCAGGCCTTCACCGCGCTGAAGGACAAATTCGTCGCCCAGGTTGATCAGATCACATGGCGCGCCAAGCTGGCCCCGGAAACCATCAACCTGCCCGCCACCAAATCCGTGCCGGAGATACAGGTCTTCCGCGTCACACTGAAAAGCGACGCGGTGCAGGACGACGTGCTGAGGGCCATCGACCGCGCCATTCCCTTTCCGATCCTGTTCGAACTGGAACAGGACGGCCAGATGCAAATTGCAGCCGCCCACAAACGGCCGTCAGAGGCGGACGCGGCCAAATGGGTGCTGTCGGACTATCTCCGCTCGGAATGGCTGCCCGCTGATACGCCCCGCAGCCCATTGCCAGTGGCGCTGAACCTTGGCGTGCTTTATGAACAGATCCTGACAGCGCTCATGCCGATTGTGCCGCAGACGGCGGAATCCTTGGGCGCACGGATGGACCGGACGCACGCCCTGAAAACCAAAGAGCGTGAGATCAGCCAGCTGAAATCCAGGTTGAAACGCGAGACGCAATTCAACATCAAAATGACACTGCACGGTCAGCTGCGCGAGGCGCAGGCGGACTTCGAGCATCTGAAAAAGCCGGAATAGGCCCAAGAAAAGAACACGGGGACGAGAATGAGTGACGAGATCGAAAAGCTGAAAATGCACAGCCCGGACCTGACGCAGGACAACATCGCCAAAATCCGCGCGCTGTTCCCCGGCTGCGTGACCGAGGCGGCGGGTGAGGATGGCAAACTGCGTCTGGCGGTGGATTTTGATCAGCTGCGTCAAGAGTTGTCGGACAGCATCGTCGAGGGGCCGCAGGAACGTTATCACCTGAACTGGCCGGGCAAGCGCGAGGCGCTGATCACCGCCAACGCCCCCATCGCCAAAACCCTGCGCCCCGCGCGGGACGAAAGCGTGGATTTCGACACCACCCAGAACCTGTTCATCGAAGGCGACAACCTTGAAGCGCTGAAGCTGCTGCAAGAGACCTATCTGGGCAAGGTCAAGATGATCTACATCGATCCGCCGTATAACACGGGGAATGACTTTGTTTATGATGATGATTTTGCGGAGAGCTCGGCGGAGTTTTTGGAGCGGTCGAACCAGAAGGATGATGAAGGGAACCGATTGATTGCGAACATGACGTCAAATGGTCGCTTCCATTCAGATTGGTTAAGCATGATTTATAGCCGTCTTCGTCTATCAAAAGCGCTTTTGGCGGATGATGGAGTAATTTTGATTTCGATCAATGACGCTGAACAAGCTAACCTCCGAAAGCTATGCGATGAAACGTTTGGTGAGGATGCATTTGTTGCGCAATTTGTCTGGAATAACGACGGAAATGTCGACCAGCAGAGCAAAATAAAGGGCGTTCATGAGTACATTCTTTGTTACTGTAAAGGCGGGGACAATTTGCAGCGCCCAAAGGTGATTGACCCAAATATCGAAGAAACGAGCAAGCTATACAACGATACTATCGAAAATTCTATCACTAAGAACGGTCCGGCGAATCCACCATCGAAGGTTTTGTTACCATCGGGTTTCCCAGCCTCGTCTGAGAGCTTTGTCGTTGAAAAGCGTTTGGATAGTACTCCTTTTGTACACGATCGTATAGTTGTGGAGAGCGGAAAGGTCGTTTCGGACGCTTATGTTGAAAGCGGGTGGAGTTCGCTAAACTTATTGCAGTTATTCATAAAAAATGGCTTCCAGCCTATCAAAGATAGCGAAGGTAAAGAGACATGGTTTGCTATAACGAAATCAGGCGCCATATACGGATATAAGCGCCGGTCTTCCGATCAGGGACACGTTCTAACGGTGATCAGAAATGTTGGAACAACCAAACAAAACAGTTCAATGCTTTCTGGATGGGGTTTGGACTTTTCTTACCCAAAACCAGTATATTTAATTCAATACCTTGTCTCTATTTTTTCTCATAGCACTGCCAACGAACTCGTATTGGACTTTTTTGCTGGTTCTGGAACCACTTCACATGCAGTTTTTCAACAAAATTGTTCGGATGGCATGAACAGAAGGGTCGTCTCAGTACAGCTAGCTGAGAAAACTGGAGAAGAACGTTTCGGTACTATCGCCGAAATCTCCAAAGAACGCATCCGCCGCGCGGGGCAGAAAATCCTCGAAGGAGAGTGTCACCCCGATTGGAACAAGGATGTCGGCTTCCGCGTGCTCAAAATCGACAGCTCCAACATGGCCGATGTGTTTTACACGCCGGATCAGACCGCGCAGGCCGATCTTCTGTCCCGCGTGGACAATATCAAACCCGACCGCACGGCCGAGGATCTGCTGTTCCAGGTCCTGCTCGACTGGGGCGTTGACCTGACCCTGCCCATTCGCCGCGAGACCGTGCAGGGCAAAACCGTCTTCTTCGTCGCCGACACCGCCCTGATGGCCTGTTTCGACGATGGCATCTCCGAGGACCTCGTAAAAGAGCTGGCAGGTCACGCACCGCTACGGATCGTGTTCAAGGACACCGGCTTTGCCGACGACCAGACCAAGATCAACGTGAAACAGATCTTCAAAGCCATGTCGCCCGAGACCGAAGTAAAGGCGATTTGACCCCATGAAGATCAAGTTCAAGTCGCAACCCTATCAGACAGCGGCGGTTGAGGCCGTGGTCGATTGTTTCGAGGGCCAACCCAACACAGCGGCCCAAGTCTATCGCATTGACCCCGGTGTCCGCGCGCAGATGCGGGCCGATGAAGACGGCTTTCGCAACGCGGATATCGCGCTGCCTGCGAGCCAAGTTTTGGAGAATATCCGCAAGGTGCAGCAGCGCCAGAATCTGCCGCTCTCTGAAAGCCTAAGCAGGTTTGTCGATGACAAGGGCAAGCCAAAGAAGGCCAGCTACAAGGCGGGCGCGGCCATCAACCTCGACATCGAGATGGAGACCGGCACAGGCAAGACCTATTGCTATATCAAGTCCATCTTCGAGATGAACAAACGCTATGGCTGGTCCAAGTTCATCATCATGGTGCCGTCGATTGCGATCCGCGAAGGCGTGGCCAAGTCGCTGGAGATGACCGCCGAGCATTTCGTCGAAAGCTACGGCAAGAAGGCGCGGTTCTTCATCTACAACTCCAAGCGGCTGCACGAGCTGGAGAGCTTTTCCTCGGACGCGGGCATCAACGTGATGGTGATCAACGTGCAGGCGTTTAACGCCTCTGGCGCCGACAACCGGCGGATTTATGAAGAGCTGGATGATTTCCAGTCCCGCCGCCCCATCGACGTGATTGCCAAGAACCGCCCCATCCTGATCCTTGATGAGCCGCAGAAGATGGAAGGCACGGCAACCCAGAACGCGTTGCCCAAGTTCAACCCGCTGTTCATCCTGCGCTACTCTGCAACCCACAAGACGATCCATAACAAGGTGCACCGTCTGGATGCGGTCGATGCGTTCAGCCAGAAGCTGGTCAAAAAGATCGAGGTGCGCGGCATTCAAGCAAAGGGTCTGACGGGAACGAATGCGTATCTCTATCTGGAAGGCATCCAGATTTCCAAAAGCGACCCCGTGGCGCGGGTGGAGATGGAGGTCAAGACCAACTCGGGCATCAAGCGGGTGCTGCGCAAGTTCGAGAAAGGTCGCAACCTGTTTGATCTGTCCAAAGGGCTTGATCAGTATCGAGACTTTGTTGTTTCGGACATCGACGCGCGTGTGGACGAGGTGCATTTCACAAACGGCGCGGTCCTGAAGGCCGGTGAGGCCAGCGGCGACATCACCGAACGCGACATCCGCCGCATTCAGATCCGCGAGACCATCGCGGCTCATCTGGAGCGCGAAAAGCAGCTGTTCGCGAAGGGTATCAAGGTGTTGTCGCTGTTCTTCATCGACGAAGTGGCGAAGTATCGGGACTACGACGCTGAGGACGAAAAAGGTGAATATGCACGTGTGTTCGAAGAGGAATACGAAGCGCTGAAAGCCGAGTATCTTGGCGAGTTGCCCTTGGAGGATGAGGCTTACCGGAAGCATCTGGAGGGCATCGACGTCGGAGCGACCCACAACGGCTATTTCTCGATCGACAAGAAGGGCAAGCTTGTTGATCCAAAGGTCAAAGCGCGCGGTGAGTTCGCCGGTTTGACGGATGACGTTTCGGCCTACGACCTGATCCTAAAGGACAAGGAGCGCTTGCTTTCCTTCGAAGAGCCGACGCGGTTCATCTTCTCCCACTCCGCGTTGCGCGAGGGCTGGGATAACCCGAACGTCTTTGTAATGTGCATGCTCAAGCACAGCGACAACACCATCTCTCGTCGTCAGGAAGTTGGCCGGGGCCTCCGCATTTCGGTCAACAAGAACGGCGACCGTATGGATCACGCAGCAACCGTACATGACATCAACGTCCTGACCGTGGTGGCCAGCGAAAGCTACAAAGACTTTGTTGGCGGGCTTCAGAAGGAAATCGCTGAAAACCTGTCGGAGCGCCCACGCCGGGCGAACGCCGAGTACTTCGAAGGCAAGTCGATCACGGTCAACGGCATTGAAACCACTGTGTCCAAGGACATGGCCAAACGCATCGAGCGTTATCTCGTCAAGAACGATTACATCGATGACAACGACGGTATCACGAAAGCGTATCATGAGGCGCGCGAGGCGGGCACGCTGGCTGAATTGCCTGAAGAACTACTCGATCATCAGGAACAGATCCTGCAGCTGATCGATACCGTCTTTAACGGAAGCCAGCTCGAGCACATGATTGGCGATGGCCGCAAGCCCAAAGCCATCCCGCGAAACAGGAACTTCGAAAAGAAGGAGTTTCAGGAACTTTGGCAGCGCATCAACCGGAAGGCTGTTTACCAGGTCGAGTTTGACTCCAACGATCTGGTCCAACGCTGCGTCAATGCTTTGGATCGGGATCTCGTTGTCTCGCCTCTGCAATACGTTGTCACCGAAGGCAAACTATCTGATGAGCTGACTGAGGCTCAGCTTCGAACCGGAGCTGCGTTCAAGCAATCGGGTATACGGAGTGAGGAAAGCAGCTCTGCCCACTCGCTTGTTTCATATGACGTCATCGGAAAACTTGCTGAGGGAGCGGAATTGACGCGCGGGACGATCGGGAAAATCCTGACCGGAATGAACGCTGCGAAGTTCTCGACGTTCCAGGCGAACCCTGAACAATTCATCTCTGAGGCCTCACGCATAATCAAAGAGCAGAAGGCCACGACTGTCATCGAGCATCTGACCTATGATGCAACTGCCGACGTATACGACACCGATATTTTCCCCGCGACCCAGAGTGGCACTGACCTGACACAGGCTGTCGGGAAGTTGCGAAACCACATTTACGACTATGCGGTGGTCGACTCCGGGGTCGAACGCAAGTTTGTCGAAGACCTGGATACAAACGATGAAATCGTCGTCTATTCGAAGTTACCGCAGGGGTTTCTCATTCCCACGCCTGTCGGTGACTACAATCCCGACTGGGCGATAGCTTTCAAAGAGCAATCCGTGCAGCATATCTATTTTGTTGCGGAAACAAAGGGCTCTCAGCCGTCTCTCAAGTTCCGCGAGTTGGAGCGCGAGAAAATCAAGTGCGCCAGAAAGTTCTTCGCGGAGATCGCGAACAGCGTTCCGAATGACCGGGTGAAGTATGATGTCGTGTCAGACTTTTCTGAGCTCATGTCTGCAGTTCGGGGCACTTAGCGATGCTTTGGAGATAGCCCATGTTCCGTGTTGATCTGAGCCAAAACCGTTTGTCCCGCCTGTCACAGAAGCGCTTCGCCGACTTGAACCTGCGCGAGCGCGACCATTTGCAGGAGTGGCTGGCCAATCAACCTGACGCCCTCGGTGAGGAATTACTGATCATTCAGAAAGAGTTTGACGGGTTTGATGAAACCCGCGAACGCCTGGATCTCTTGGCGCTCGACAAGGACGGCAACCTCGTTGTGATCGAGAACAAGCTTGATGACAGCGGCAGGGATGTAACCTGGCAGGCGCTGAAATACACCGCCTATGTCTCGGGCCTGACAAAGACGCAGATCGTCGACATCTATCAGCAATACCTCGACCGCTATGCGGGCGGTGGCAATGCGGCCGTGCGAATCTGCGAGTTCATGGAGGTAGAGGAGTTGGAAGAGACCGTTCTCAACCCCGGCAATGACCAGAGGATGATCTTCATCGCAGCCAATTTTCGGCGCGAGGTCACGGCAACGGTGCTATGGCTCCTCAGCCGCGGAATTCGCGCACAATGCTTCAAGGTTACCCCGTACTCGTTTGGCGACGAGCTGATGGTCGACATTCAGCAGATCATACCCACGCCTGAGGCAGCTGACTTCATGATCGGAATGGCCGCGAAAGACATTCAGGAAAACTCGGAAAAAACTGCCCAAAGGCGCAGCCATCAGGTTAGGCGCGAATTCTGGACCAGCCTCAAGGAAGCATTCGCGCAAACACCTTGCCCAGTGTTCCCAACGATAACGGTAACCAAGGACAACTGGAACATATCTCCAGTTGTTGCAGGCACACACTACGATATCGTGCTGACCCAGAAAGCTGCCTTTGTGAAACTAAGTGTCGAAAGGCCTGCTGCTGCAGAAAACAAGGCGATTTTCGATCACATTTACTCGCATCGAGAAGAAATTGAAGCGGACTTTGGAGCTCCGCTTGATTGGCGCAGGCTTCCACAGAACAAGGTAAGCCGGATTGAAGCATCACTGCCCTGCGATGGTTTTAACCCTGACAGCTGGCCAGAGGTCCATGATTGGATCCGCGAGACATCAACGAAAATGGCCGCCGCTATGGAAAAACACCTCAACGAAGCCATCGGTATAGCACGGTCTCATGACGAATAGCGGTCGTGAACCGCGCATCATGACAAGATTGCCAGAGCGGGAGACCCGCCCTGGCGCTAAGGTCACTCGGTGACCGGTTCTTCATCGCGGCGTGGGAAGGCGACCATCTCAACTTCAGGAAACATGCTGTGCTTGACATTGATCGACGTGATGTTGCCGTTGTCGTCGGTGTTGACGAAGAGGACGCCGCAGCGGTCCCAGAAGTTCTTGCCGTCTTTTTCGCCGGATTTGACGTTCAGTTTCAGAGTTTGAGTAGCCATTTTTTGATCCTCACTTTGAGTGTTTCGATGAACACGACCAAAGCTGGCACCAAGGGGCTGTCAGCGAGAAACTTGCCTCGCGAGGAATGCGCTGGCGCAGGGGAATTTTCTTGTTGAAGCGGAGCTTGCCCCGCGTCTGCTACGGCTGCCCGCTTATGTTCAGCAGTAGGAAACACGGCACTGAGAATGAAAAACCGGCAACCCCAAAATACTGCTGCGTAGATTTCACAAACCCCAAAAGGACCAGAACTAGAGACTACGGCCTGGCCAACTGAAACCAAAATGACGGACGTAGTATTTGTCATGCATGTACTTCAGATAGTCTTCCCAATCCGAAATCGCATCGTCGTAGCCGCGTGACTGCATTTTTTTGAAGTTTTTCGCTAGACCGGCAATGTGATAAGCGATTTTTCTAAGCCTCAAAGCAGACTTTGGTTCGCCCCACATACGAAGCGCCGAAATCCCTGCGACTGGTGGAAGATGTCCCGAGAAGCAGCGGTCCAGGATCAACTGCCGTGTTGATGCTGGCAAGCCATTTGTTTTCCCGACGGTATATCCGAGCACTTTCAGAAAACTTTCTTCAGCCCGCTCAAAATCACTGCCAACATGACCACTTCCAACATCTGTGGTAGGCCATTTGAAGGCTTCCACCTCGGGCAAATCTCGGACCCTTCGCCTCCACTCCTTTTCGACAGCTGAAACAATCAAAAGGTGTTCGTTTTTCTTTTGGCCTGTCGAATTGGCTGCACGTGATGTGTTTGCCTTCCACAGGTTTAAGAGTTGCTCATTGTTTGACTTGGACAGGGAAGAGCGAATTCTTTTTCCGCTTTCGACGAGTGATGACATTTCTCTCTTCTGACGAGCTTTTGCTTGCCGCTTCACCTCTTCTTTTCTGCGAGCTTCTTTTGATTTTTCCTTTTCCAGCCTCTTTTGGACTTTTTGCTCTTTGGCTGCCCGTTGTTGATCGATATGCCGCTGCTTTCTAGCAGCTGTTTCGATAGTCTTTGCCCATGAATGAAAGTGTCGCTCGTAGATCAAGTCTATTTCCGCCTCGTGGCGGATGACGGTTTGCCCTTTGAAGGTCAGGCCAACCGTGAATTTCGGTCCTTCTTGCGGAAACCCGACCCACATTTCATCTCTCATCACAGTGAAGAGGCGCACGAAAACCTGGTTGAAGATCGGATCGTCGCCAAAGCCGTGCAGTTCCTGATAAGCCTTACCGACAGCAATCCACTCTTTTGGCTGATCAGCCAAGCTGTTCAAAACGAAAAGCGACAATTTTCGAACGGTATCGAGATTAAGTTCAAATTTGGATCTGCTCACTAGCATCCGCCTGTAAAAATCAATTACTTAAGCTCCGTCGAAGATTGCTCTTAAAGGGGCATTTCTTGTGACCCTACTTCAAAAGAGGTAGGCGACTCCTCAGTGCGCCATCGATCGAAGCAAGCAACGCCTCAGGGAAACCTTCCGGAAGCTGATTGAACGTGGCCTCAATGATCGCGTGCGACGTCTCCTGCAGCTCTTCGAACAGGCGCTGCACGACTGCGCGGGAAAAGCCGGATTTAACTCCTGTCTCCACGATGTGGCGGCCGACTATATTTGCCACTTTGTAGTGGTTTGAGTTTCCGAAATTCATAGCGAGCTTGAAGTATTTCCGCTCGATCTGCCGGGCGTCGACGGTCGGCTGCACCGTCAGCACGTCGTAAAGCGGTGTCATGCGGAAACGGCCGCCGGGTAAGAGGCTGACGCTGAAGTTCTTTCCATGACCATCTGTTGCACCCAGCAACCAGAAAAGGACATTCGCTTTGAAAAAATCGTACCGGTCTTTGTTGGGGTCATCACTTCCCAACAAGAGATCCATGATATCCGGGATCCCTGGACCGCCCTCGTTCTGGTACTTTTGCGTGGGCACAATGGATAGTGCTTGGCAGCAATCTTCCTGTGGCAGACGGATCAAGCGGCCATCGGACGTCCAGCGCCGATCAAAACGTTCAACCACTAAGGCTTTTTTGTCGCCAAACTGTGCCATTTCGACATTCGCAACTCTAAGCCCAAATGCCTCCATCAGCTTGAGGCATAAGTATTCATTTTCAACGCTGTCGGACAGGTCCATGCCGTTGGGCAGCCTGCCAATTTGCGGCTTTATGATGTGCGTGGTTGGCGTCGTACCGGTTGGTTCAATCCACTGGCCGTCTTTACGAAGCAGCGCCGTTTTTTCTTGCGCGCCCGCGACAGAAATTCGGAAGTCATTCTCACGACGAATCCCCAGTGGTGCTAGATCGAGGTCGCTCAAAATGGCCCCGATCTGCGCCTCGTCAACAGGTTCTCCCGTTAACTCGGACATTGGCTGGGGCTCTTGCCCATCGGGCAGAAACTGCAGCGCGCCAATGCAATCGCGCCCGATTTGTGACAGCAAGCTGAAGGCATCGACGCCTTCGGCCCCGACACGTTCCGCGACCCTTCGGCGGATGACATCGCTGTCGGGCAACAGGTTGTCAAAGACGGCCATCACAGGTGCGCCGCTGTAGCGGTTTTCCTGCAATGGCAACGACAACGAGACCGGCATCCGGTGCTCCCAATCGAGCCAATCACGCGCATAGGCGAAACTGACGCCGCCCGAGGGCTCACGCATCAATTGACCCACGAGCCGCGAGTTCAGGAAAACGTTCAGCGGTGTGTAGCTGCGTTTGCGGCCCATGTCAGAAGATGTCCTCTAGCCCGTCTGATGTGCCTTTACTACGCTCGGTCACCGTTATTTCGAGCTCCAAGGCCGCGATCAAATCGAATACCGTTTCCAGCTTGGTGCCCCCACTGCCGTTCTCGATCTTGGAAATTGTCTCTTGCCAGACACCGCTCATTGAGGCGAGTTCCTTTTGGGTAAGGTTCTTTGCCTTCCGAGCCTGTCGAATTGCGTGGCCCAAGTTTTTTGATGTACGAACGAGGTGCTTCATGGCGGTTCTCCTGCCACTCCATATGACCTCTGGATCATAAATTGTCAATATGATCTCCAAATCATAAGTGCGCAGTATGACCTGAGCACCATAAAGCTCGACGACATTGGTGGCTGTCTCCCAAACTTAGCGAATGCACTCACACCTGCAGCCCCGCAGCGCGCACCTGCTCGGGCGTCACCAGCTTTGATGCGATCAAATCCTCGATCTGCCGGTTGGTGATGTGGCGGCAAAGAGGATGGCGCTCGTGGACCCACTCGGCGAGGCTCGCTCGGCCTTTGGCTTCGGCCTCTCGCGCCTTCTCGCGGTCGGCCTGGATCTGGGCCAGTCCCTTCTCCCACCGGCGCATTTTGAACCAGTTGTCTGAGAAACAGACCTTGCTGCGCATGTAGCCCTCGCTTTCCTTGGCATAGGCTTTGACCGCCTGCCTCAGATCATCGGGCTTCACTCCGGCCTTCACAGCTGCTGCGATCAGGCGCAGACTGGTCTGCCGGTCTCGGATCCTGTCCTCGGGATAGGCTGCCAAGATCTTCTCAGCTTCAAGATCTTCAACCTCCTCCGCCGCCTCGCGCTTGCGCGTAGGTGGTTTATGGATGGTTTTAGGATGGTTTGGGGTCCACCGTGAACCCCGTACCCCGTTCACCGTGGACCCCGTGCCGGGTTCAGGCTGGACGGGGTTCACAGTGACCCCCGTCTCAATATTCGGCTCGGCAGTGGGTTCGAGCGCGGCCACGCGCTCCAGAACAAGGCGGTAAATGACGGTGTAGCCGTTCTTGCAGTGCCGCCGTCCTGTCTCGATCAGAATGCCTTCTCGCAAGAAGTCGATGATGGTGCGCTTCACCGTGCTCTCGCTGAGCTCTGTGTGGCGCTGGATCGTCCCCTTGGAACACCAGATGCCCGAGCCGTCATCGCTCGCCTTGTCGGCCAGGAACATGATGATCTGCTTGCGCGCAGCGCTACCAAAGCGACGCTCGGCGCATTCATTTGCGATGCGCCAGCTCATTGGATCGCCTCACCGGTCAGAGGCCATGAAAAAGCCGACTGAGCGTTTGCGGTGTGGCGCTTGCTCATGCTAACATACTGTGAAAGCTGACAGGCTTTTTCTATTTGGCCCCGGTTCACAGTTGCCGCTGTGACGGGGCTTTTTTCGTTTTGAACCGGCGAATTTGGCTTTGAAACTTTCGCTTTTTGTTCACTTTTTGTCAGGGGGTGTTTTGCACCCTTAAGTCGTTGTTTTCGCTCGCACTCATTCTGGATTGCAAATCCGTGTACACCGGTTTGATTCCGGTACTCGCCTCCAATCATTCCAACAGGTTGGATGAACTTGGATACGGGGCAACAATGCCCTGTGGGTTTTGTTTGTTATCACAGCGCTTTTGCCAAACTCAGTGACGTGTCATGAAACGTTGGCGATAATACTAAAGGCAGGTCGCCCTGTTTACATTGCTTGGGACGCTCGCGGCATTCGCACTTTTTGTGTTTGGGCTCTGTTTTGCGATTGTGTTGTAGGATTTGGTGAACGGGGAAGGAGAGACCCTCTGGGGCCTCGGCCCAGACAGTCGCGGCCTAAGCGAGTGCATCCTTGGTGGCGGCCCAGATCGGGCCTAGCTGCGTCAACTGTGTTTGCAGCCCCGCATCCTCCGCGTTCTGGGCATGGGTCTGGATCGCCTTCAGGCAGTCTGCCAGCCCAACCGCACCGAATACAGAGGCGCTGCCAGCCACCTTGTGTGCGCGGGCGGCCAGATCGGAATGGTTTGGTGCGTCCTGCGTGATCCAGATCATAAGGTCATCCACCTCTTGGACAAAGCGCGCGGTCAACTGGGTAAAGGCATCTGCGCCCAAGGCGGCTTGTGTTTCTTTTCTGTGGGCGTGGTCGATATAGCTTGCGCCATCGGGTGCTGCGGCCTTGGCCGGTGTTTCGTGCAACAGGGCGCGCAGGGCATCGCGTGACAGGGGTTTGGTCAGAATCCCATTCATCCCGTCGTGCAGGAATTTTTCCTGCTCTTCCGGCATGGCATTGGCCGTCAGTGCATAAATCGGTGTGTCGCGACAGGGGCCTTGGGTGCTGCGGATCCTGCGTGTCGCCACGCGTCCGTCCATCACGGGCATGCTGATATCCATCAGGATCACGTCGAAGCTTGTGCTTTGCGCCTTGTCCACGCCTTGTTGTCCGTCAAAGGCTTCGACCACCGTGTGCCCCTCGGCCTGCAACATCTGGGATGCCACAATGCGGTTGATTTCGTTGTCCTCGACCAACAGGACATGCAGGGGCTTGGCCGAACTTGCGGCGACCGGCGGCTGGATTTCCGCAGCGGGCTTTTGCGCGGCCTCGGTTGGCAGTTTGACCCAAAAGCTGCTGCCCTTGCCCAAGGCACTGTCCACGCCGATTTCGCCGCCCAGAGCTGTGACAAACCGTTTGGCAATACTTAGCCCCAGCCCAGTGCCACCGACATCGCGGTCATAGGCGGTATTGCCCGTGACAAAATCATCGAAAACCCGTGTGGTCAGGTCCGTATCCATGCCGGGTCCGGTATCTGTGATACAGATCAACAGATGTGTGGCCCCTTCGGCACCGGTGTTTTCAATCGTCACGGCGATACGGCCGTGTTGGGTGAATTTCACAGCATTGCCGATCAGGTTCATCATGACATGCTGCATCTTGTCGTGGTCGGACAGGATCCAGTCCTGCGCGCGCCCGATCCACGTCAAATCCAGAGAGGTGCCATTTTTCTGGGCCATGCCGCGTTGGTTGTCGACAATATCTTGCAGCAGAGCCGTGATGTTCATCGGCTCTGACCGCACGCTGAGTTTGCCCGCATCGTAGCGCGTGATATCCAGAACGTCGGAAATGTGCCGCATCAATAGACGCCCAGAGGTTTCCATGTGACTGACATGGCGGTCCTGATCGGGCGTCAGATCCGTATCGCGCAGCAGGTTCATGTTCCCAAGCAAGCCGTTGAGCGGGGTGCGGATTTCATGGCTCATGGTGGACAGAAAGTCCGTCTTCAACTTTTCACCGGCCAGCGCTCGGTCCCGGGCTGCGATCAACTCGGCCTCGGCGGCGACACGGTGTGAAATATCGCGCAGATACGCGATGTAGATTTCGCCCTGATCGGTGGTGGCGGATTGGATCGCCAGTTCGACAGGAAAAATGCTGCCGTCGCTGCGCTTGGCGTCCAGTTTGACGCGACCGTGGCCCACGACCCGCTTTTCGCCGTTGGCTCGCATCCGTTCCATGCCGGCATCATGGGCCCCGCGCAGATGATCGGGGACGATGACCGCGCCAATATCCATGCCCCGGACATCCTCGGCGTTGTGTTTGAAAATCTCTTCGGCAGCGGGGTTGAATTCCAGAATGCGCCCTTTGGCATCGCTGATGATGACGCCATCCAAAGACGTATTGATCACCGTGTTCATGCGCTTGGCCGTCTGCAAGTTCTCCCGTTCCCGGCGATAGATCCGGCGGTTCAGGCGGTTGAGATAGACAATCACAAAGGCCAACACACCAATCAGCGCCACCAAGGCGATGGCAAGTTGGGTCATGGTACGGGCGACCGCCCGACGTTGGCCGTCCGCGGACTTTGCAAAGAGTTCCAGACCAGAATTGCCCAAGGCCCGTACGGTGGGCGCAATGGCCCGCGCGTTTTCGTGCAGGGTCGGGCGTGCTGCCAGAAGGGTGGCGTCATCGGCATCAATCACGGCGACACTGTCATTCAGGAAAGCGCGGATCTCGTCCAGTTTGGCGTTGAAGTGTGGATCGGCCCGCAGGTCTGCAAACACGGTGGCCTTTTCCAGCGTTTTGGCCCGGCTATAAAAGATATCGAATTCTTGCCGGATTGCGTCGGCGTCAGCGGGGTCTTTTGAGGCCTCGTGGGCGAATTCCAAAAACTCCACATGGGCCTGCGCCAAGGACCACTGTACATTGTCGGAGCTGGCGGAGCTGAGCAGTTCCAGCTGGCGGGCGACTTTGTAAGACAGCAAGGCGATCGCACACACGGCGATAAGACCGGCCAGGCTACCAAAGGTCCGGCCGGTCTTTTCCCGCGCAGGGGTGATCATCGCCATATTTCTATCCCTTCAAGGATATGCATCCCTCTTGGGGTTACCTCTGGTACTCGATCCTGTCGAGTTGCCAGATGCTGCGCGAATAGACCAGTTCGGACCGGTAGTCCGCGCTGCTGTCATAGGGGTAGATGATCCACAGGGGGCCTTTGTCGCGCACGGACATGGGCGCGCCATCCATCAAATAGGCGATGATTGGGCCGCCCTCGACCGCGTCCGACAGCGGGATTTCCACCGTATAGTCGTTGATTGCGCTGGCCAGAAAGGTGCCGCCTTCGGCTCCGATCACGTCTGCCAACACCTTCAGCGAGACACCTTCAAAGGTGTGGATACCATCGGTCCAGATCGTGCTGGTGTTGAACGCGGTGGCCGTCAGCGCGGTCAAGGCATCGCGGTCAAAGACGAGGGCATCGCCCATGTTGGTCTGGGAAATGTCACCCGAGACGGTCAGCAAGACATCGTCTTGCGGCGGGGCGACCGTCTGGGCCATGGCATGCGTTGAAACGACGCCTGCCAAAACCAAGCCGAGCGAAAACTGGACAAAACGTGTGAACATGAGGGGCCCCCTTATATGATTGACCATGTTTGTCACACACCGAGGGCATCTGCACCCGGGCATCGGGATGGGGACCTATCCGTTCGGATAGGGTCCGCCTAGGCCACAAGCGAAATGGCAGAGCGGCGCGCATCGACAAAGGTGCCGAACTCCGCACTCAGGTCGGCGCGATCCAGGGCAAAGGCCGCGGTCGCTTGGACAAATCCCTGCACCGACCCGCAATCAAACCGTTCGCCCGCAAAACGATAGCCAGACACGCCGACAGTCTCCACATCGGCGCTGATGGCATCGGTCAGTTGCAATTCGCCCCCGGCGCCGGGTCCCAGATTGTCCAGACGGTCAAAGATCGCACTGTCCAGAATGTAGCGCCCAATGACCGCCTTGGTGGAGGGCGCAGCCTCGGGGCGGGGCTTTTCGACCATGCCGCGCGCGTGGGATAGGCGCCCCGCCTCATGTGCAATGTCCAGAACGCCGTACTTGCTGGTCTGTGCCCGGGGCACATCCATCGTGGCCACCATATGTCCGCCCGCCGTGCGGTGGGCCTCGACCATCTGCGCCAGCGCGCGGGGTTGGCCCTTGATCACGTCATCGGGCAACACCACCGCAAAAGGTTCATTGCCAATATGCCGCTTGGCCTGTCTGACGGCGTGGCCCAGACCCATGGGGCGGCCTTGTCGCAGGATGGTCAGGGCACCTTCCGGCATGCGCGTGGGCTGCAACGCGTCCAGCGCATCTGTCTTGCCTGCGGCCTGTAGGCGATGTTCCAGGGCGGCGGCGGTGTCAAAGTAATCCTCCAGCGCGCCCTTGCCGGCGGCAGAGACGAAGATGAATTCTTCGATCCCGGCCTCGCGCGCCTCGTCCACGGCGTATTGGATCAAGGGGCGATCCACGAGGGTCAGCATCTCTTTGGGGATGGATTTTGTTGCGGGTAGAAAACGGGTTCCCATACCAGCGACGGGAAAGACTGCTTTGCGAATATGGGCCATGATCTGTGTCCAGTGTTTACGATTGCTTGGACGTTTGATCCCCTGAATTAACCATGTTCCGCAACGGAGCAGGGGGACAGGCCCCGCGCCCCTTGGGGCGGCGACCTCACCCAAGGGGCCATGTAGCCTATCCAAATGGATCAAACGTATCGTCAGATTCTGCATGACTTGCCCCGGCAACACCCATACATCTGTCACCGGGTGCAGGCGCAGGAGAAAAAGTTGAGCATGAGAGTTTTAATCGCAGACGACCACGACCTTCTTCGGGATACGCTTGTGCTGTTCTTGGAAAACGAAGGTGGGATCGAGGCCCAAGCCGTCGGCACATTGTCCGAGGCGGTGGACCAGATTGATGCCTCTGCGCCATTTGATCTGATCTTGCTAGACTACAATATGCCCGGGATGAACGGACTGGACGGGTTGAAGACCACGCTGGCGCGCGGCGCGGGGCAGCGTGTCGCCCTGATGTCGGGCGAGGCGACGAAACAAATCGCCGAAGATGCATTGAACGCCGGGGCTGCTGGGTTCGTGCCCAAGTCACTGCCCGCGAAATCCTTGGTCAATGCCGTCAAATTCATGGCCATGGGCGAACAATATGCACCGCTGGACTTTATGACGGCCGTGGAAGAGGCGCCAAGCAACCCGCTGGCCGACAAACTGACAGAGCGGGAGATGCAGGTTCTCAAGGGTTTGACAGAAGGCAAGTCAAACAAGGAAATTGCCCGGGATCTGGATATTCAGGAACCCACGGTAAAGCTGCATATGAAGACGCTGTATCGCAAGGTCGGGGCGGCCAACCGGACGCAAGCCGCCATGATCGCGCGCGAGGCTGGATTGTTCTGACCTATCCGTTCGGATTGGTGTCGCCTCCGTTTGCCACGCCCGGCTAGCCGTAGGGCCGCGTGAAATAAATTCCGCGCCATGGGATAGGACGCCGCGAGAAGAAATCTCGGTCCCTATGGATGGCGAAGCCCATGAACACGATCTACAGCACGCGTCTGCCTGCACAGGCCCCTTCGGCTCTGGTTGCCGTTAAGGTTAATGCGCCAGCGCTGTGTGGTGTCCGTCATGGGTAACTGCGCGCCTTTCGTCATGGCCGAGGCCTCCTGCAAGATCATCATCGCTGAAGATGATGATGTGCAACGGGATTACCTGTGCCACCTGATCAAGGGGCTGGGTTACGACGTCATTCCAGCCAGCAACGGTCAGGACGCTCTAGAGGCCGTCCGCGACACAGGCGCTCAGATCGTGATCAGCGACCTGTGGATGCCCAAGCTGGACGGGATCGCATTAACCCGTCGTATCCGCGCAATGGGGTCCGAGGCCTACATCCATATCTTCATGATCACCGGCAGTGATGAAACCGACATCCGCAATCAGGCGCTGGCCGCCGGGGTGGATGACTTTCTGACCAAAGGCGGCAGCCCCGCGCTGCTGAGTGCGCGCATCCAGACGGCCACGCGTCTGGTCGGTCACGCCGCCGAATTGGCACAGCGCAGCCGCATTCTCAAAGACTACAATGATCGGATCCAAGCCGATTTGCGGGCGGCTGCGGCGGCGCAACGGCAATTGCTGCCGGACCTGCAACGGGACATCCTGGGCTTCAGCATTGCCTCGGCCTTTGTGCCCTCTGCCATCGTGTCCGGCGACATGTTCAATTGCTTTGCCTTGGATCAGGACCGGATGGGCTTTTATGCCGTGGATGTCTCGGGGCATGGGGTGCACGCATCGCTCTTGTCCGTGGCCATCGGGCACCTGATCACCCCTGAATTCTTTCGTACCAAGGCGTTGGCGGTGGGTCACACACCAGACCCCGCCGCCCTTGTTGCTGCGCTGAATGATCGGTTTGGACAGGCCGACAACGACGATTATTTCACGATGTTCTGCGGTGTGATCGACACTGCGACCGGGCAGATGGATTACTGTCAGGCCGGTTACCCATCGCCCCTGTACGTCACCCCGGGCGGGCAGGCTGACCCAGTGGGGCAGGGGGGCTACCCGGTGGCCCTTCTGCCCCAGGCGACTTACACGAACTACACGCACACCCTGTGCCCCGGCAGCTCTCTGATTGTCACGTCTGACGCCGCCCCCGAGGCCGCCAATGCCGTGCAACAGGCCTTCGGCACGGATCGTCTACGCGCGGTGGTTGAAACTGCCCCCGCGGTGGGCCCCCAGAATATCCCCGACCGTATCGTAGACGCATTGAACGACTGGCGAGGCGCGCAGCCTCTGGATGACGATCTGACCGTCCTCGCCCTGACAAGGAAGAAATCCTCATGATCCACACAACCCATTACGATGCCGAAATCGTCGCTGTGCGCCCCGGCGTGGAACGCCTGACCGCGTTGCATGCCCGCACCTTCAAGGACGAGGTCATTGCCCTGATCAACCAAGGCACCAGCCAGTTGGTCATCGATTTTCAAGACGTCACCTTTCTGGACTCCTCGGGTCTGGGCGCGTTGGTGGGGGTGTTGAAGAAGATCGGCAACCGCGGAGAGGTCGCCGTGGCGGGCCTGAACAGCGATGTCCAGCAGATGTTCCGCATTTGCATGATGGAACACGTCTTTGCCAGCTACCGCGACGTGGACGCCGCCGTTTCCAGCCTGAGCGAGAGCCTGTGACCCGGCATACCTTTCATATGCGCAACCACCTGACGGAGGTTGATGCCATGGCGGTGTCCCTGCGGGGTGTCGTCGCGGGCGCGTTGGATCGCCAACAGGCGTTCCGGTTCGAGGTCTGCGTCGTCGAGGCGCTGACCAACCTTGTCCGCCATGCCGACGCGGCCCGCGCAAATGCCGCCATCGAAATCACCCTGTCCGAGGAAACGGACCGTGTGATCGTGGCGATCTGTGACCCCGCAGGCGCCGCCCCCTTCGATCTGACCCGTGCCGCGCCATCGCTGGCGGATGTGGATGTGATGGTCGAGGACGGGCGCGGCATCGGATTGATCAAACACTGCGCAGACGACGTCACATACGGCCCTCACGCGGGGCGCAATCAGCTGCGGCTGACACTTATGAAAACAGGAACCTAGTCCCATGATGCCTACAAATGTCGTGACACTTGCCGCACTTGGTGTTGCCGCCTGTCTGATGATCGGCCCCACAAGCCCTGCAAACGCCCAAACCGTGCCGGATGCCGCGCGCGCCGTCACCCTCGATGCCGTCACCCTTGAGTACGTCACCTTGGGGGAGAGACCTTTCAAAGTGTGACAATCCAGTCCGACTCCCCCTGCGCATCTCGGTGTCCGAGGGCGCGGGCCCACAGACCTGCGCGCGCAGTCTGCGCAACCAATCGTCCGCACACTCCGGCCGCATGGGCCAGCTGACAGCGCGCGAATTCGAGATGGCCAAGACCGCTTGGTCCTACTTCGAATTGCGCTATCAGCCAGAGACCGGCCTTGTGAACGCCGTGGGGGCGTTTCCCTCCACGACCCTGTGGGACACCGCATCCTATCTCAGCGCGCTGGTGGCGGCCTATGAATTGTGTGTCATCGACAAACGCACCTTCGACGCCCGGGCCAACAAACTTCTGAATACCTTGCGCAATCTGGACCTGTATCGCGGCGAAGCGCCGAACAAGGTCTACAATGCCGCGACGGGCGCCAAGGTAAACTACGCCAACGAGCCGGGCGAGGTTGGCATGTCCGCCAATGATATCGGCCGCATGTTGGTCTGGCTGAAAATCCTGAAAGAACGTCACCCGCATCTGGCCAATGGGGTCGACAACGTGCCCATGCGCTGGAACTTTTGCAATCTTGTCAGTGACGACGGGCGCATGTTCGGATCGTTCAAGCAGAAGGACGGCACCACCCGCTACGTCCAGGAGGGGCGTCTGGGCTATGAGGAGTATGCCGCAAAGGGCTTTGCGCTTTGGGGATTCAACGTGGACCGTGCCCTTGCGCCGCAACCTTTGGAATACGCCCATATCTACGGTGTGAAGGTGCCCTATGACGGGCGCGACCCCCGGGTCTTCAAAACCAAGAACTATGTCCTGACCGAAGGCTATATCCTCGAAGGGCTGGAGCTGGGCTGGGACCTGCCCACGGACCACACGAACGACAACATGGTGGCCAGCAACGGGTGGCGCGCCGAATTCGCCAATCGCATCTATCTGGTCCAGCAGCGCCGGTTCGAGCAGACGGGGATCATCACGGCCCGGTCCGAACATCAGGTCGAGGGACGCCCCTACTTCGTCTATGACAGCATCTTTGCCGATGGCTATGCGTGGAACACGCTGGATCCCACAGGCGCGTATCAGCCCGACCGCGCCGCCGTATCCGCCAAGGCCGCCGTGGGCATGTGGGCCCTGTGGGACACGCCTTACACCGACCTCTTGTTTGAAACTGTCGCCGACCTGTCGGAACCAGATCGCGGCTTTTACGAAGGCGTCTATGAAAATGGCAACGGGTTCATCCCCTTGCAGACGGCCAACAACAACGGGATCATTCTGGCCGCTTTGTTGTACAAGGTGCAGGGTCCCATCCTGCAACACGTCAACCAGAACACCCAAGTCTGGGATACCCTGTATGTCGGGACGGATATTCGCGGCAACAAGTGTCACCCGAACCCCGCCGAAGTGGTCGTGCCGTGCTGCGCCTGCGCCAACCGCACCAAGCTGGACCCGGTCATCCCCGTGGAAGACTTCCTGTATTGCCGTCCGGTCGAGGGGGCAGAGGAGTTCGGTGCCACGAATTGCAGCACCGTAGAGCATAAACTGGCCCCGCCCAAACCACGTCAGGTCTTTGGTCAAAGCTGCCCAGCCCTGGGGCTGGCACAATGAGCGCCGCATCCCAGTCCCGTCTCGTCTGGTTTGATGCCAACCGGGTGTTCGCAGCCTTCGGCGTTGTGTTGATCCACGCCTCTACGGATTTTGGCGGCAAACCGTTCCAGGGGGCCGCGCAAGACGAACGGATCGTGCCCCTGTTGCTCCGCTCCATCGGGGAGTTTTCGGGCTCGGAGATGTTCTTCATGTTCTCGCTGTTTCTGATGGCGATGCGCGTGGACAAAAAGATGCCGTCCTATGGGGCGGCCATTGCCCAGCAGGCCAGCCGCCTGTTGATCCCCTTTGCCTTTTGGGTGGTGTTCTATGCCTTCTTCCGCCTGATCAAGGCAGATGCGTTCAACTACGCGCCCTATATCTGGGACCAGCTGGGGCAGGTCCAAAGCTGGGTTGGGTATTTCGTTCTGGGCAAGTCGCAGTATCACATGCACTTTTTGCCCACTTTGTTTGCGCTGTTCCTGTTCTACCCGGTGATGCGCACCGCCACCCGCTATCCGATCCTTGGGCTGACAGTGGTCATTACGATTGGGGTGATGAACAACACCCATGCCTTTCTCTGGAGCCTCGATCTGGATCCGGTGCTGCGCGATTACCTCGTGCGCGCGATCAAGGTGTTTGGCTATGTGGGCTATGGCATGGCGGCCTTTGCGATCTACGGGCTGTGGAATGACGGCATCCCCCGGGGCGAGTCGCGCCTGATCCGCAAATGCGGGTTCTACTTTGCGGGATTGGCCTATCTGGCCACGCTGCCGTTCTATTTCGCGGCTTATGAAGCGGGCACTTGGGCCGTGCGCGGGGGATGGGATTTCTACGGGCACTTTTTGATGCCGATTTTCATCTTCTTCATCTTCATCGGGGGGCAGTTCCTACAGTGGTCCCCCCGTTGGAGCGTGCTGGCGCGTTACTCCTTCGGGGTGTATCTGGTCCACCCGCTGTTGATTGACGTATTTGATGTGATGATTTTCAAATCAGGTCTGTCACAGATGATGGCGCCGTGGCTGATTGTGCTGACCCGTTTTGCCTTTGCGCTGCCATGCTCCTTCCTGCTGGCCGTTGGCCTGTCGCGGGTCACATATTTTGCATGGACGATTGGCCTTGGCCCTTACCCTTGGCACAGGCGCGATGCCGTGCAGACGGCGGGAACATAGCTTGGACGACTACTTTACAAAATTCGAGGACCGGATCCCACCAGCCCCCTTGCCCTATTCCGCAACACGGGAATTGATTTGGCAGTTTCTGGCGGTGGTCACCTTGGTCTTGGGGGCGTGGTATATCGCGTGGCGCTGGACCGGGTCCCTGAACCCGGACGCCTTGTGGTTTGCGGTGCCCTTGGCCTTGGCCGAGACTTGCGCCTTTGGGGGCATGATCCTGTTTGTCTTCAACCTTTGGAAAGACGATCCCGTTGACATCAAGGACGCGCCCGCAACCCTTGGCGATGTGACCACCGCGCACCCCGAGGCCGCGCGCCCCATCGCGGTGGACGTGATGTTCGCCACCTACGACGAAGACCCGGACCTTGTGCGCCTTGGCATCATGGACGCCAAGAAAATGACCTATCCCCATCCCATAGATATCCGAATTCACGTGCTGGACGACGGGCGGCGCGACCAGATGCGGGCGGTGACGCTGGCCGAGGGGGCAAACTATATCTCGCGCACCACGAACGAGGGGTTCAAGGCGGGCAACCTACGCCATGCGATGGAACAGACCAGTGGCGATTTTCTTGTGATCTGCGATGCCGACACCCGGCCTTTCCCGACCTTGTTGCAAAACACGCTGGGGTATTTCCGGGACCCCAAGATGGCGTGGGTGCAAACGCCCCAGTGGTTCTATGACCTGCCCGAGGGGCAACGCCTGCCCGACGCCCTGAACCGCCGTTTCGGGGGGCGCCGCCGCCTTGGGGCGGGCCGTGGAACGGATCGCGGGGCCCATTCAGGTGGGCCAAGATCCTTTCGTCAACGACCCGCAAATGTTCTACGACATCATCCAGCGCCGCAGAAACTGGGCCAATGCTTCGTTTTGCTGCGGGGCAGGGTCCATCCACCGCCGCGAAGCGGTGATGGAGGCCGCCCTGCGCAGCTTTGGGGCCAAGGTTGAACAACGGACCCTCGCCGCCGAAGAACGGATCACCGTGTCCAGCAAGGAGCGGACCATCGCCCCCGCGCTGGTGGACGCCATCCGGACACAGGCCGTCACCACCGAGATCTTGACCCCGTACCGGTTCCACGTCTCCGAAGATATCTACACCTCGATCGTGCTCCATTCCGACACGGCGCGGGGCTGGAAATCCAAGATGCACCCCATCGTCGAAAGCAAGATGCTCTCGCCGCAGGATCTGCTGACATGGACCGTGCAGCGTTATAAATATGCGGGCGGCAGTCTGGACATCTTGTTCAAGGACAATCCCCTGTTTCGTCGTGGCCTGACGCTGGCACAGCGCGGCATGTATGCGACGACGTTCTATTCGTACCTGTCGCCCCTGTGGAACATCGTGTTTCTGGCAGCCCCGATCCTTTATCTGTTTACAGGTACTTCCCCCGTATCGGCCTATTCGACCGAGTTCTTTATGCGGCTGATCCCGTTTCTGGTCTCGCTGGAATTGGCAATCATGGTGGGGACGTGGGGGGTCGCGGGCTATGCGTCCAAGGCCAGCTACCTGGCCTTTTTCCCTGTCGGGATGCGCGCCCTGTCGTCGGTGCTGCGCGGCCAAAAGATATCCTTCCCCGTCACCCCAAAGGTGCGCCAATCGGGCAACTTTCTGGGGTTGGTCAAACCACAGATCGCCGTGGTCGCCCTGACGCTTGTGTCGGCGCTCTGGGCGTGGGGCAGCCTGACCTTCGGGGACAGCCCCCATTCGGTCACGGGTGTCGTGGCCAACGTCCTGTGGGGATTCAACAACTGCCTTGCGATGGCAGGCATCATCGGCGCGGCCCTCTGGACGCCCGAAGACGAAACAAGGAACGCCTGAAATGAGTTTCCGTGAAAATCTGATCAAAGCCCGCAGCCACATCATCTTTCTGCTGGCGCTGGGGTGCGGCTTGGCCTTGGTCTTCTTTATCGAAGGCAAGACTGGCACGCCGCCGCTCACGGCCCAAACCCCGCAACAAGGACCTGACGCCATGGATACGTTCAACGCGCTGGTGCCCTTGCCATTGGCGGACACCGGCACCCCCGGACCCCAGGATCTGGAGTTCGCGCGCATCGCCTGGACATACTTTGAAAACAACACGCACCCGGACACCGGGCTGGTCAATTCGGCGGATCAATACCCCTCGACCACCATGTGGGAAACCGGGTCCTATTTCGTGGCCACGATTTCAGCGGACTTGCTGGGCGTGATCGACAGCCAGCAGGCCCAGACCCGCATCGACACGGCGCTGGAGACCCTGATCGAAATGCGCCTGTTTGACGATATGCTGCCCAACAAGGCCTATAACGTGGGCACGGGGGCCTTGGTGAACTATGCCAACCAACCCGTGGAACGGGGCCTTGGCTGGTCCGCGCTGGACATCGCGCGCATCGTGGCCGCCCTTGGCGCGGTCGAGGCACATTACCCCGCATTGGCCCCCAAGGTCGCCCAGTTGATTGGACGCTGGAACTTGGACGCCATGATCAAGGACGGGCAACTGATCGGCGGCAATATGATTGACCAGACCCTGCGCCACGATCAAGAGGGCCGCGTGGGCTACGAACAATATGCGGCCAAGGCGATGATGCTGTTCGGCTTTGACACCCATCGGGCCTTTGATGCGGAAAAGAACCTGATGATCCGACAGGTCGAGGGGCAACCGATCCCCGTGGACACCCGGATGCACCGCAACACGATCCCGGCCTTTACCGTCAGCGAGCCCTATCTGTTCGACGGGCTAGAGTTCGGCTTTGACACCCGGTCCCACCGTTTTGCCACTGCGATCTATGGGGCCCAAGAGGCGCGTTTTCGCAACCATGGCATCCTGACCGCCGTCAGCGAGTCGCACCTGGATGTGGCGCCGTACTTTGTCTACTCCTCCGTGTGGGGCGGTGGGGCCGATTGGGCGGTTCTGTCCTTCAGGGGCGAACGTCTGGACAGCAAGCGCACCATCACAACCAAGGTGGCCTTTGCGTGGGACGCGCTGTTTGACACGGATTACACGCAGGAACTGATGGACGCCATTGCCCCCTTGGGGATCCAGATCGCGGCTGGCCCGAGGGGATCTATGAACGCGATGGCACCACGAATTCCTCGGTCACTGTGAATACGAATGCGACCGTCTTGGCCGCGCTGTCGTTCCGCGCCCATGGGCCATTGTTGCAGGCGGCACGATGATCAAGACGTCCGCTGTGGTCCTCGGTCTGGGGTTTTGCGCGTCCGCCGCCTTGGCGGAGCCTTGTGTGACCGACACCTTCGACACGCCAGTGTCCGGCGCCACAGATGTTGTGGCCCATGTCTCTGACACGCCTTCGGTGCAGTTTCCGGCGTTCTGGCAAGAGGGGGCGGTGCAGGGCGTGCGCTATCAGATCTTTGCAAATGGCGAGGGGACAGTGGGGCCAGCAGACCCTCAGGCCCCTTGGCGGATTGCCATCACATGCGGCGCGGCCTGTGACGTCTCGACAAAAGGCACACCGCCCGAAATTGCCCATGTCGTTGCGCGGGTCTTGGGCCGGTGCCTGTTGGGGCAGGCGATTTCGGCCACCGATTTCGACCCGCCGGCGGTGCAGGCCCCCGTTGCCCCAGCCGTCCCCGTTGCACCGCCGCCCCCTGTGGCGTGCGGCAAGGACACCGTGCAAGAGCCGTCCAAAGTCGCCACCTTGCAACGTATGCTGATGCGCGCGGGACAGAACCCCGGGCCTGTGGATGGGCTGTTGGGACCCAAGACCCTTGGTGCGCTTGCGGCCTTTGTGCCTGGTGCGACCTGGGGCACGTCCATAGACCAAGCCATTGATACCCTTGATCAATACCTTTGCGCGCAGGCCGAATAGGCCTGCGTCACGCCCGCCCGCGCGGCCCCTGTCCACGTCATAACCATCCGCGCCCGCCGACCTATCCTTTTGAGACTTGAGTTATCTTTTTGCCCTTTCGCACCCGGCCTCGCGATCTGCGATGCCCGGTCCAGCAAAACGCTGAAAACCAATCAAAGCATCCCGGACCGCACCAGAACGTCGGTCCCGCTTTGTGCACCAAAAGGTCGATAAGAAATGAAAGATACGATTAACAGTCCTGTGTTTGATGTCTTGGGCACGGCCCTTGATGACCGGATTGTCGAAGGGTTCGAAGGCACCGACGGCACCCCCATGTCCGAACTGAAAGACCAAGTGGCCAAGGCCAATGGTCTGGAAGGGGACGACACCATTTCCACAGGTGCCGCCAATGATCTGGCTGCGGGCGATATGGTCGGGGACGAATGGACCTTTGTGGATGGCAAGTGGACCTATGACCAAAAGGCGGTCGTTGTGTCCGACTATGGCCAAGGCAAATCCTTTGACGATCTGATCCAGACCGGCAGCGGCGATGACGTTTTGCTGGGCAACACCGGCAATGACACGCTGCTGGCCGGGGCCGGGGACGACATCGTGAATGCGGGCCAAGGCAACGACGCGGCCTATGGCGGCAGTGGCGATGATCTGTTGAACCTTGAGGGCGGCAACGACTTTGCCGAAGGCGGGCACGGCAACGATGTCATCAACGGCGGGGCCGGCAATGATGTGATCTATGGCGACCTGCAAAACGGCAACCTGCTGGACACCGGGGCCACGCCCGCCGCGACCTTCAAGGATCTGGCCAAGGCCGGGGGCTGGACCATGACGGACAGCTTTGGCGTGGAAACCATTTCGCAGTCCGCACAGACCGTCGCGGGCGAGACCTACACGATTTCCTTCAATCTGGCGGCGAACCTTGCGGGGGGCACGCAACAGGTGTTGTCGAGGTCATTTGGAACGGCACCGTGGTGGACACCGTCAAGGCCACCTCCGGCGCGTTCGAGACCTTCGAGGTCGAGGTCACCAGCACCGGCGAACAGGGCGATCTGACCTTCCGCGCGCTCGAACCTGAGGCCAACACCGATTATAATTTCGACGGCCCGATCATCTCGGTCGATCAGGACATGACCATCGGGGGCGAGACCGTCACCGTCAAAGCCTTCGCCGCGGGGCAGGCCAAACTCTATCAGGTCATCGACGGACAGCTGAACGTCTTTGATGTAGAGAACAAGGAATACGTCGCCGTGGGCGAGGCTCCGGGCTTCAAGATCAACGCGGTTGGGTTCAACGTCGAGGATGGCCTGATCTACGGCGTTGCCAAATCAGCGGGCAAGGACGCGCTTGGCCACGACGTGTCCACCAGCGATATCGTCATGTTGGATGCCGATGGCGCCGCCTACCGCATCGGCGAGGGTTTTTACGGCGATTACGTGGGCGACTTTGACCAAAGCGGCAACCTGTGGACATTCCACAGCGCCCTGAACCGGGTCAGCGTTGTGGACGTTGACCAGTTGGACGCGGACGGCAACCCGGAAATCCAGCATTTCAAGTTTCCCGCCAACATGTTCACCGACCGGACCTACGACATTGCCTACAACGCGCAGGACAACAGCTTTTACGCCGTTGTCTCGCCGGGGGCCAATGGTCAGGCGGGCAAGGTCGTCAAGATGGACCTCAGCACCGTGGCCGACGGCGGCCGTCCCACCTTTTCCGAGGTGGCGATCACGGGCACGCTTTATGGCGACACCATGCAGAACGGCATGGCCAAAGGCGCCTATGGGGCCGTGTTCATGGACGGCGAAGGCAACCTTTACTTCGGCCTGAACCGGGGCGACCACGATCTGGATCAGACCACGGGGGCCCAAGGCGCGATCTTCAAGGTCAATGTCGATTGGGATGCAGGCCAGGCCTACGCGGAGTTCATGTCCGAGGCCCCCTCGACCGGGTCCAACGATGGTGCCGTGGATCCGCGCTCCACTGATGCCTTCACCCAGATTGACGCCGATGCGGCGGTCCTGATCCAGGATCCGGCCCTTGTCCGCGTGGAAGGGGGCAACGACACCCTCAACGGGGGCGCTGGCGACGACGAGATGCACGGCAACGAAGGCGACGACGCCCTGAACGGCGGCACCGGGGACGATGCCCTGTACGGGGACGCGGGCAACGACGCGGTCAACGGTGGACAAGGTAACGACGTGGCCATGGGCGGGGCAGGCAACGACAGTCTGCGCGGTCAGGACGGCAACGACATGCTGGATGGCGGCGCGGGCACGGATTATGTCCACGGCGGCGCAGGCAGCGACAGCCTGTCCGGCGGCAGCGGCGGTGACAAGCTTGTCGGCGGCACCGGCAGCGATACGCTGAAAGGCGGCGCAGGGAACGACCACCTGTGGGGCGGCGAATGGCGCGCGGACGGTACGGCGGATACCTTCGTGTTTGTCAGCGGTACGGGCAAGGACTACGTCCACGACTTCGAGGCCGATCTGGACGTCATTGACCTGACGGCCTTCGACACGACCTTTGACGCGGTCCAAGGTGTGACCACCGATCTGGGCTGGGCCACGGTCATTGATCTGCAACAGCTGGACGGGGGACAGTCCGGGGACCGCATCGTCCTGACCAATGTCGAGGCGACGGACCTTGATTACGAGGCCTTTGTGTTCTGATTCAACATCGCGCAGGGCGGCTTCTGGTCGCCCTGCGCACTTTTCGCTTTTGCGTCAGGTCTGCCGCCACAGGCCCTCCCGACGCAGGGCACCGGCTTGTCCGTCTACTGGCCCGTTTACTGGCCCGTTTACTGGCCCGTCAGGTGCATCATGTCGTCAAAGGCGCGGCGCAGGGCCGCGGACCACGCCGTGGACAGGGTCTGGAAATCAGGGTCGTTGTCCTCGATCCGGCGCTTTTGGGAAAAGGCCAGCTGGTCCACCTCCAGCACGGTCAAATCAAGGGGCATGCCCACGGACAGGTTCGACCGCAGGGTGCTGTCCATGGACAAAAGCGCCGCCGTGACGCTGACGTTCAAGGGGGTCTCGGGGGTGACGACGCGGTCCAGAATGGGCTTGCCGTACTTGTGCTCTCCGATCTGGAAATAGGGGGTCTCGTCCCCGGCCTCGATGAAGTTGCCCGCAGTATAGACGTGGAACAGGCGGTGCGCCCCACCGGCGCGCTGTCCACCCACAATGATGGAGCTCATGGTGCTTTCGCCCGATTGTTGCAAACCCGGCCCGTAGCGCGACTGCACCACACGCATGGCGTCGCCCACGATCTCGGCGATGCGGAACATGGAGGGGGCATCAAGGATGGTCTCGAACCCGTTTTCCGGGTGGTCGATGTTTTCCTGCAACAGGGAAATCACGGCCTGTGTGATGGCCAGATTGCCCGCCGTCATCATGGTGATGCAGCGGTCGCCCGGCACCTCCCACGTGAACATCTTTTTGAACTTGGCGATGTTGTCCATGCCCGCGTTGGTGCGGGTATCGGACAAAAAGACCAGCCCGCTGTTGAGTTTGATGGCGACGCAATATGTCATGTGGGTTCCAAGGGTTCGGCAGGTTCACGCTGTTCCTAGGCCCATTGCTGCACCGCCGCAACCGTCACTGCGTCGGCTGACCCTGCGTTTGCGGGGCAGGGGCGCCAAAGCCGAAGACATCGGCGGTCTGGGTCGCCATGGCGTTCACGTCCTCGATGAACTCGGTCAGCCATTCGTGCAGGCCCGCGCGAAAGATGTCATCCACATCCGTGTCCATCAGGGCGGTGTATCTCGACCGCACCCGCTGGCGCAGGCCCTGCTGGCCATAATCCGTGGGCGAGATCAGGGTGTCGATCTCGCCGTAGATATGGCTGAGCGCGGTGCGCAGGGACCGGGGGCTGTCACGGTTCAGGACCAGCAGGTCCACGACCCCTTCGGCATCCAGATTGCGGCCATAGATATGGCGGAACGCCGTGGCGGAATTGGCCGCGCGCAGGATCTGCAACCACTGCATGTAATCCAGACCGCCGCCCACATCCGTGGCTTGGGGCAGCAGGACATGGTATTTCACATCCAGCAGGCGCGCGGTGGCGTCGGCCCGTTCAAACCACTTGCCCAGTTGCACAAACCCGTGGCGATCGTTGCGCAACATGGTCTCGGAGATGGTGCCGCCGATCATGGCGGTGCGGCTGCGGACCCAGTCCAGAAAGGCGCTCAGGTTCTCGCGGTCCAGCTCGCGGGTCAGGTGCTGGCCCAACTCGGCATGGGTCTGGTTGATCGCCTCCCACACCTCGGAGGTGAGCGAGGGGCGCACGGCCTTGGCGTTCTGGCGCGCCGCCGACACGCACGACACGATGGACGAGGGGTTGGCAGTGTCGCGGATCAGGTGTTCGGACACCCCCGCCGCGTCCGCATCCTCCGGCGTGCCGGGATAGGTGGCCGAACAGCCCGAGGCCACGACCACACTGGTCCATTCGCTGTGCACCAGCGTGTCCCGGCGGGGCAGGGCGTCCAGCCTGCGGCCCGCGTCCAGCAGGCGTGCGGTGGTGTCCATCCGCTCCACATAACGCGACATCCAGAACAGCCCTTCGGCGGTACGACTAAGCATCGGTGCTGTCCCCCTTGGTGGTGTCGCCGGTCAGGACCCAAGTGTCCTTGACCCCGCCCCCCTGACTGGAATTGACCACCAGGGACCCTTGGGTCAGGGCCACCCGGGACAGCCCGCTGGGGATCAGGGAGGTGGTCTTGCCCGAAATCACGAAAGGTCGCAGGTCAACGTGCCGGGCCGAGGGGCCGTCGGGCGTCAAGATCGGGGCCTCGGACAGGGCCAGCGTCGGCTGTGCCACGTAGTTTGTCGGGTTGGCCGCCAGCACCTTTGCAAATTCGGCCACCTGCTTTGCGCTTGAGGTCGGGCCGACGAGCATACCGTACCCGCCAGAGCCGTGTACCTCTTTCACCACAAGCTCTGCCAGATGGTCCATCACATAGGCCAGCTCGTCGGGGCGGTCGCAGCAATAGGTCTGTACGTTGGGGATGATCGGGTCCTCGCCCAGATACAGGCGGATCATGTCGGGCACATAGGTGTAGATCGCCTTGTCGTCGGCAATGCCCGCCCCCGGCGTATTCACCAGCGTGACGTTGCCCGCCTTCATGGCCCCGATGATGCCCGGCACCCCAAGGGCGCTGTCGGGGCGAAAGACCTGGGGGTCCAGAAAGGCGTCGTCGATCCGGCGGTACAGCACATCCACACGCTGGGGCCCATGGGTGGTGCGCATGTACAGCACGTCGTCGGCGACAAACAGGTCCGTGCCCTCCACCAACTCGATCCCCATCAGATCGGCCAGAAAGTAATGCTCGTAATAGGCAGAGTTGTACTGCCCCGGCGTCAGCAGGGCCAGGGTCGGGGTGCCCGCGCAATTGGCTGGCGCGCAGTCCTGCATGGCCGAGGCCAGATGTTCGCCGTAGCCATCCACGGACCGCACCTGCCCCCCTTGAACAGACCCGGGAACATGCGCGCCATGACCTCGCGGTTCTGCAACACGTAAGACACGCCGGACGGGGTGCGGCAGTTGTCCTCCAGCACGAAAAACGCATCCTCGCCCGTGCGCACGATATCCACCCCGATGATATGGGACCAGATATCGTGGGGCGGGCGGTAGCCGTTCATCTGCGGCAGGTAGGCGGGGTTCCTGAGGATCATCTCCTCGGGCATGATCCCCTCGGCCACGATGCGCCGGTCGCCGTAAACATCGGCGATAAAGGCGTTCAGGGCGCGGGCACGCTGTTTCGATCCGCGATCCACGATATCCCATTCGGCGCTGTTGAAGACCCGGGGCACCATGTCAAAGGGGATCAGGCGGTCCGGGTCGCCCCCTTCGGTATAGACGGCAAAGGTGATCCCGATGCGGCGAAACAGGGCGTCCGCCTCGGCCTGCCGGTCCAAAAGCGCCTCTGGCCCGTGGCGATCCAGCCAGTCCTGAATGGCGGCATATTCGGCGCGGACCTGCCCGTCGCGGTACATTTCATTATACATTCGGTCGCTCGTCCTTGGGGTTAACCCTTGTGGGTCAATGGGAATTCGTGTCCCGTGGTTAGGACAGCACAATCGACGCCCAAGCGCAAACGAACCCGCGTCTCACACAGACTCTGCAAGGAAAAGAGGCACTTATGTCTATAAAAGTAGCACTTTCCCACACCACGACCTACACCTATGATCGGCTGGTGACGCTGGCCCCCCATGTCGTGCGCCTGCGCCCCGCGCCCCATGCGCGCACCCCGATCCAAAGCTACAGCCTCACCGTCAAGCCCGAGGGGCACTTCCTGAACTGGCAGCAAGACGCCTTTGCCAACTGGCAGGCGCGGCTGGTCTTTCCCGAACCCACGCGCGAACTGTCGGTGACGGTGGATCTGGTGGCGGACATGGTGGCGATCAACCCGTTCGACTTCTTCCTCGACGCCTCGGCCGAACAGGTGCCCTTTACTTACGACAAGGCGCTGTTGAAGGACCTGCGCCCCTACATGCGCAACGTCACCCGCAGCAAGGTCTTCGAGGATTTCGTCGCAGGCGCGCCCGTGCAGCAGGGCGTGACCAACGATTGGCTGGTGGCGGTGAACCAATACGTCGCCAACGCCATCGAATACACCATTCGGATGGAACCGGGGGTTCAGACCCCTTCGGTCACGATCGGCCGCCGCCTTGGGTCCTGCCGGGACAGCGCGTGGTTGCTGGTCGCCCTGTTCCGCCGTCTGGGCTACGCCGCGCGGTTCGTGTCTGGCTATCTGTTGCAACTGACAGCGGATCAAAAGCCGATCACCGGCCCCGGCGGCCCAGAGGAGGATTTCACCGACCTGCACGCCTGGACCGAGGTCTATATGCCCGGGGCCGGTTGGGTGGGGATGGATCCCACCTCTGGCCTGTTCGCAAGCGAGGGGCACATCCCGCTGGCCGCCACCCCCGAACCCAGTTCCGCCGCCGCGATCACCGGGGCGCACGACCGGGCCGAGGTGACCTTTGGCTTTGACATGAAGATCAAGCGGATCGAAGAGCCGCCCCGCGTCACCCGCCCCCTGACCCCGGAACAATGGGCCGAGATTGACCGCGCGGGCGAGGCCATCGAGACCAAGCTGAAGGCCCAGGACATGCGCCTGACCATGGGCGGAGAGCCGACGTTCATCTCTGCCTCGGACCGGGATGCGCCGGAATGGAACACCGCCGCCGTGGGTCCGACCAAGCGCGCCTATGCCGATGATCTGTTGCGTCGGCTGCACACCCGCTTTGCCCCCGGCGGTGTCCTGCACCACGGGCAGGGCAAATGGTATCCGGGCGAACCGCTGCCCCGCTGGGCCTATTCGATCATCTGGCGCGGCGATGGCCTGCCGCTGTGGACGGACGTGGACCTGATCGCCAAGGAAGGACAGGGCCGCGCGACGGTCGAGACGGCCGAGGATTTTGCCGTCAAGCTGGCGGACACGCTGGGTCTGGAGGACGAGAACGTGCACGAGGTCTACGAGGACCCCATGCACTTTGTCGGGACAGAGGCGCTGTTGCCCGAAAACGTCACCGCCGAAGACAGCGAGTTGGAGGACCCCCAGGAACGCGCCCGCCTGATCCGCATGATGAACACCGGTCTGGGCGCCCCGGCGAGTTTTGCGATCCCCTTGCAACTGGCTCAGGCCAAGGCGGGCGGCAAGCGGCGGTTCAAATGGGCCTCGGAACGTTGGACCACCCGGCGGGGCAAATTGTTCCTGACCCCCGGCGACAGCCCGGCGGGCCTGCGCTTGCCGTTGGCCACTTTGCGCAAATCCGAAAAGGACGAAAAAGGCGCGCGCCGTCGGATGGAAAAACCCATCGTCCGGGACCCGATGGTGCGGGCCAAACCCGCCCCCGCCCGGTGGGTCTGGCAGGACGCCTCCAAGGGGGCATCTGCTCCGATTCATGCACGTGACAGGGACGACGCGTGCGGGAATGTGCACGAGTCGGACGATTGGGTCAGCAGCGGCCTGCCCATGTGGTCCGACGGCGATCCCGTGCGCACCGCCCTGACCGTAGAGCCGCGCGACGGTATCCTGCATGTGTTCATGCCCCCCACGGGATCGGCGGATGAATATCTAGATCTGGTAGAGGCCGCGGAGGATACAGCCAAGGACTTGGGGTTGGCCATCCGCATCGAAGGCTACGAGCCGCCCCGCGATCCCAGCATCAACGTGATCCGCGTCACCCCGGACCCCGGCGTGATCGAGGTGAACATCCATCCCGCCAATTCCTGGGGCACTTTGCGCGAAATCACCGCCGCCCTTTATGAAGAGGCCCGACAGTGCGGCCTTGACAGCTTTACGTTCATGGTCGACGGGCGGCTGACCGGGTCGGGCGGGGGCAACCATATCGTCGTGGGGGGCGAGACGCCCGCCGACAGCCCGTTCCTGCGCAGGCCCGATCTGGCCGGGTCCGTCATCCGGTACTGGCAACGGCATCCGTCGCTTTCTTATTTGTTTTCAGGGACTTTCATTGGCCCCACCTCGCAGGCACCCCGCTTTGACGAGGGGCGGTCCGGCAATGTCTACGAGATGGAAATCGCCTTGGCCGAGCTGAAACGGATGCAGGACGAGGGGCAGGGCGCGCCGTGGCTGTCGGACCGAATCCTGCGCCATCTGCTGACGGATATGACCGGAAACACCCACCGGGCCGAGATTTGCATCGACAAGATGTTCTCGCCCGACAGTGCCACGGGACGTCTGGGTCTGGTGGAGTTTCGGGGCTTTGAGATGCCGCCCCACTGGCAGATGTCCATGGCGCAAGCCCTTGTTATCAGGGGGCTTTTATCGTGGTTCTGGGACAAGCCATACGAGGCCCCCCTACAGCCGTGGGAGGGGGAGTTGCACGACCGCTTCCTGCTGCCCCACCACGTTTGGTCAGATTTCAAGGAGGTCTTGGGCGACCTGTCCCGCGCCCACAACATGCCCTTCCGCCCCGATTGGTACGACGCCCAGTTCGAGTTCCGTTTTCCCGAAGTGGGCCACACGGAAATCGAAGGCCTGCGCCTGTCCCTGCGCAATGCCATCGAGCCTTGGTTGGTCTTGGGCGAGGAAAGCACGGGCGGCGGGACGTCGCGTTACGTGGACAGTTCGCTGGAACGGGTCGAGGTCACAATCGACGGCCCGTGGTCCGATCGCTATACTCTGACCTGCAATCAAGTCGAGGTGCCCCTGAACAGCTACGGCCCCGACAAACGCGGGGCGGGCATCCGTTTCCGCAGCTGGCAGCCGTGGTCCTCCCTGCACCCCACGATCCCCGCCCATGCGCCTTTAGTCTTTGATCTTTATGACAAAAACGCTGGCCGGTCCGTGGGGGGTATGACCTATCACATCGTCCACCAAGGGGGCCGTGCCCATGAAACCCGCCCCGTGAACGAGTTGGAGGCCGAGGGCCGCCGCCGCGTCCGCTTCGTTCCCGGCCAGCACACGGCAGGGGATTTTGTGCCAAAGGCCGCCCGGTTCAACCGGTATCTGACGTGGACCACGGATCTACGCTTCGTCTAGGGGGCCGAGTTCGGCCATGATTTCGGCCCGGTGCTGATCCAACAGCGGCGCGCCTTCGCGGATGTGGGGCGCGCTGTGGGTTTGTTTGAGGGGCGTGCCCAGCACATCCATGGTCCCGCCCAAGGGCGTCGGGGCCTGTGCGACCATGTTCCGGTGCGTTGCGTGTGGGCTGGCCAAGGCGTCCTCCACGGTCAGAACCGGACCCGCCGGCACGCCGCCCGCGTTCAGGATCCGGGTCCAGTCTGCGGTGCTGCGCCCGTGGAAATAGGCCTGCACCTCGGCCCGCATCGCATCCCGGTGCGCCACCCGCGCCGCATTGGTCGTAAAGCGGGGATCGTCCAGAAGGTGGGTGCAGCCCAAGATCGTGAACAGCTTGTCCAAGATACCATCGTGGGACACGGCCACGGCGATGTTGCCGTCGCTGGTTTCATACAAACCGTAAGGCGCGACTAACGGATGGTCGTTGCCCACCCGGGGCAGGGATTGGCCGGTCACAAAGGTCTCGGTCGCCATATAGGCCAGCAAGGCCATCATGCTGTCGGTCATGGCAATGTCTATGGCGTTGAATCTGCGGGCTTCTTTAGGTGTGGCCAGCGCCGCCGTGATCCCGATGGTGGCGTATAGCCCCGCCACAAGGTCAGAGATCGGGACGCCGGAGCGCAGGGGCGGGCCGTCCTCGAACCCGTTGGTGAACATGAACCCGCTCATGGCTTGGGCCACAAAATCAAAGGCGGGGCGGTCGGCATAGGGCCCGTCCTGCCCAAAGCCCGAGATATGGCAGGCAATCAGCCGGGGGTTCAGGGCGGCGAGGTCTGCGTCTGACAGGCCCATCTTGGCCATGGTGCCGGGTTTGAAGTTATCGACCACCACGTCCGCCCCCGCAATCAAGGCGCGAATGGTCCGCATGTCCACCGCGTCCCTTGGGTCCAGCGCGATAGAGCGTTTGTTGCGGTTGAAGGACGCGAAATAGCTGCTCATCCCGTCGACCATGGCCCCTTGGGCACGCAGGGGATCGCCCTTGGGCGTCTCGACCTTGATGACATCGGCCCCAAGATCAGCCAACTGCTGGGTGCAAAAGGGGCCAGAGATCACGCGCGTCAGGTCGATGACGCGCACACCTTGCAGGCTCATCCCGTGGCCCGCGCGATGCTGTCGAGGGGAATGGTCGTGCCGATGGGCGGAGCGGCTTGCAGCCGGGCAGGGACCGCATGGCCAAGCGCGTCGGACAGCCACCGGCCTGTCTCGATACAGGCGGTCAGGTCAAAGCCGGTGGTGTGGCCTTGGGCGTGCAGGAAGTGGACCAGATCCTCGGTCGCGACATTGCCCGTGGCACCGGGCGCAAAGGGACAGCCGCCGATGCCGCCCACGCTGGATTCGTAGCGCGTGATCCCAAGTTCGATCCCGGTCAGCACATTGGCCAAGGACAACCCGCGCGTGTCGTGCAGGTGCAGGATCAGGTCCAGCCCCGGCACCTCTGCGCGCAGGGCGGTGACCATTTCAGTGATCTGGGCCGGGGTGGCGGTGCCGATGGTGTCGCCCAGTTTCAGCTCCTCAAAGCCCAAGGCGTGCAGGGCGCGGCCGACTTTGACCGTCTGTGCCGTGGGCGTGACCCCTTCGAAGGGACAGCCGAAGGATGCGGCGACGGCGACCACGGCCCGCTTGCCCTCGGCCCGGGCCAAGGCGATGACAGGTTCGAACCGCGCCACGGCCTGATCCACGCTGCAATTGCTGTTGGCCAGCGAATGGCTCTCGGTGGCGGACATGAAGCACACCCATTCCTGCGCAGCCGTTGTGGCCGCCCGTTCCGCCCCGCGCAGATTGGGCACAAGGGCTTGCAGGGTCACGTCTGGGCCTGCGTCCAACCCCGCGATCACCTCGGCGGCATCCGCCATGCGAGGCACCGCGCGCGGAGAGACGAAGCTGGTGATTTCGAACCGGCGCGCGCCTGCGGCGATCATCCGGCGGGCCAATTCGATCTTGGTCTCTGTGGACACAGGCTCTGGCCAGTTCTGCAAACCGTCCCTTGGGCTGACTTCGGTGATCTCGATGTGCATGGCGTTCCTCCGGGCTGGGTCAAATCGTACCGCGTCAAATTGGCATAGCCAATCCCGAAACAGGCGCTAATGTAACCAACACTGGCAGGGAGCCAGTGTAAGGGAGGAAATATCATGCGTCGTATGACACTTGTAACAACAAAGCTGGGTCTGGTTGCGGCCTCGTTCATGGCGGTGTCCGCTGTGTCCGCACAGGCCACCGAATGTATCGCGCCATCCAACCCCGGCGGCGGTTGGGACTTTACCTGCCGCACCATCGGTCGGATCATGACAGAGCTGGATCTCGTGGATGGCAACGTACAGATCACCAACATGCCCGGTGGGGTGGGCGCCGTGACCTTTGCCATGGTCGCCAACGAGCGGCCCGATGACGCCAGCCTTTTCGTCGCCACATCCACCGTGGGCATCACCCAAATCGCCCAAGGCCGCTATCCCGCGCCGTTGGATGCGATGCGCTACATCGCGATGCTGGGGGCGGACGTGGGAGTGATCGCCGTGGACAACGACAGCCCGATCCAATCCTTGGCAGAGCTGAACGAGATCATGGTCAACGATCCTCGTTCGATCACCACCGCAGGCTCTTCCTCGGCCGGGGGCTGGGACCACCTGCGCCTGCTGATGGTCGCGCGTGAGGCGGGGCAAGAGAACCTGGGCGACCTGCGTTGGGTCCAGTTCGATGGCGGCACCGATGCGGTGACACAGATGATGGGCGGCCAGATCGACGTGGTGTCCACGGACATTGGGGAAATTGCGGGCTTTATCGAATCCGGTGACATCCGCGTGCTGGCGGCCCTGTCGGACGAACCGATCCCCGCCTTCCCTGATATTCCTACGGCCAAGAGCCAGGGGATTGACGTGACCGGCTACAACTGGCGCGGCGTCTACACCGGGGGTCAGATCACGGATGCAGAGTACGACAAATGGGTGTCCGATCTGGAAACCCTGTACAACTCCGAGAACTGGCAGACAGCGGCCGTGGACTTCGGTCTGGTGCCAATCTGGCGAGGTGGCGCGGATTTCGAGGCCTACGTGCGCGAGCAGCGTGACGTGATGGAGCAGATCTCGCGCGATATCGGCGTGATCGAATAATGAGCATGAGGCTCGGTGGCGTCGCGATCTTTATGATCGCGGCGCTGTATACCTATTACGGCAAGGATTATTCCGCCCCGTTTGGTGACGTGTTGGGACCTGCGGTGTTCCCGATGATGGTGGGGATCCCACTGATGGTCCTGTCCGCCTCGCTGGTGGTTTTTCCATCGGGGCAGGTTGTTTGGGCCGGGCGCAGGTATGTGGCGCGTCAGGTCGCAGCGCTGGCTGTCCTGATCGGCTATGCCCTGCTGTTGGTGCCCCTTGGCTTTCCCCTTGCGACGTTTTTGTTGATCGCCCTGCTGGGCATGGTCCTTGGCGGTGCGCCGGTCAAAGCCCTGATCCTAGGGGCCAGCATGTCACTTGGTCTGTGGGTGCTGTTTGACCAACTTCTGGGCCTTCCCTTGGCCTTTCTCGGTTCCTTATTCGGAGGGCGCTAGGTGGAAACCCTATCCCTACTTGCGGGCGGCTTTGCGGTCGCCCTGACGCCCCTCAACCTGTTGTTGCTGTTTGCGGGCTGTTTCTTTGGCACGCTGATTGGCGCGCTGCCGGGCCTTGGGCCTGTGAACGGGATTGCGGTCCTGATCCCGCTGACGTTCGTGTTCGGGTTTGACCCGACCTCGTCCCTGATCCTGCTGTCGGCGGTTTACTTCGGGACGATGTTCGGGGGGCGGATCAGCTCGATCCTGTTGAACATTCCGGGCGATGAGCCTGCGATCATGACCACCCTCGACGGCTATCCCATGGCGCAAAAGGGCCGGGCGGCGGATGCTTTGGCGATCTCGGGTGTCGCGTCTTTTGTGGGGGCCACGATTGCGGTGATCGGGCTGTCGTTGTTCGCACCGCTGCTGGCGCGCGCCGCCATCCATTTTGGCCCTGCGGATTACTTCGCGCTCTACATCCTGGCCTTTGCCACCATCGGCGGCATCTCTGGTGTGGACCCGCGCAAGACGCTGATTTCTGCGCTGCTGGGGCTGATGATTGCGACGATCGGCATTGATCCCATCTCGGGCATTCCACGGTTTACCGGGGGCAATTTCCACGTCTACGACGGGATAGAGCCGATCGTGGCCCTGGTCGGTCTGTTCGCCATTTCCGAAATTCTGTTTTTGCTGGAAAAGACGGTCAAAGAGCGGACGAAGGCCATCCATGTGGAAAGCTGGTTGCCATCGTGGAAGGAGATCTGGCTGACCCGCTACGCCATGCTGCGCGGGTCCTTCGTGGGCTTCATCGCTGGGGTTCTGCCCGGGGCGGGGGCGTCCTTGGGGTCGGTCATGGCCTACACCACGGAAAAGCAGAAATCGAACCGGGACGGCACCTTTGGCAAGGGGGATCCCCGGGGTGTCGCAGCGCCCGAGGCGGGCAACAACTCTGCCTCTGGTGGGGCGTTGATCCCCATGCTTTCGTTGGGCGTTCCGGGGTCCGGCACCACGGCGGTGATGTTGGCGATGCTGATCTCTTTGAACGTGCAGCCGGGGCCGTTGTTGTTCGAACGCCAGCCAGAGCTGGTTTGGGGCCTTGTCGCCTCTCTCTACATGGCCAATGTGGCGCTGTTGATCTTGAACCTGCCCATGATCGGCCTGTTCACGCGCCTTATGGCAGTGCCCACCTGGGCGCTGATGCCCATCGTGGCCGCCGTCAGCTTTGTGGGTGTGTTCGCGATTTCGAACTCCACCTTCGACCTAGAGATGATGGTGGCCTTCGGCATCATTGGGTACATTCTGCGGAAAATGGATATCAACCTTGTGCCGCTGGTACTGGGCTTGCTGCTGGGCGGGGATATGGAGCGGAACCTGCGCCGGGCGATGTCCATCTCGGACGGTGACTGGAGCGTGTTGATCGCAAGCCCAATCTCGATTGGGTTGTACATTCTGACCGCTGGTTTCCTTGCCCTGTCCATCTATCTGACACGGCGCGAGGCGCGACAGGATCGCGCGCGGGCCGAAGGCTAGGCTCCGGCCGTAGAAACGAAAACAGGCCCCGCTTTGGGGCCTGTTTTTTGTCGGATTGGTCTGGGCGGTCAGGCCTTGCCTTTCCAAGGCACCAGAAACTTTTCGGCCATGCGCATCAACACGTCGATGCCAAACCCGATGGCACCGATCAGGATGATGCCCAAGATCACGATATCGGTGTTCTGGAACTTGGACGCGACCATGATCATCATGCCCGCCCCCTTTTCCGCCGCGACCAATTCGGCCGCCACAACCGTGCCCCAACAGACCCCCATGGCGACGCGCGCTCCGGTAAAGATCTCGGGCAGGGAGTTGGGCACGATGACGTGGCGCATGATCTGCCACTTGCTGGCCCCCAGCGAATAGGCGGCGTGCACCTTGGTGATGTTGACCCCCGACACGCCGGACCGGGCCGCGATGGCCATGATCCACAGGGCGGCGAGGAACAGCAGGATGATCTTGCCGACCTCGCCGATGCCCGCCCAGATGATCACCAACGGGATCAGGGCAAGGGGCGGCACGGGGCGCATGAATTCCACAATCGGGTCAAACCAGCCCCGGAACCAGTTGCTCAGGCCCATGGCATAGCCCAGCGGGATCCCCACCAGCGCGCCAAAGAAGAAACCCACGACCACCCGGAACAGCGAATAGCCAAGGTGTTCCCACAGCGTAAAGTTGCGAAAGCCCTCGGTGGCGATTTCGCCCACGCGGCCCACGACATCCTCGGGGGCGGCAGCCAGATGGCCTCCATCTGCCAGCCGGTGTTGGGGACCACGTTGAGGGTGCCCTTGGGCGACATACCGATCCGGGCGAAATCGGTGAACACTTCGCCACCCGGTGCAATCGGTTCGCCGTTCACCGCCGTCACGACCATGCCCGCGTCGCGGCCCAGTTCGTCGTTTTCATCCACACGGATCAGTTTGGAGCGGAACTTGACGATGGACATCGCGTCGTTCTTGGCAAAGCCCTCGCCCGGCTCCACTGCAGGCACCGTGGCATCGCCGTCCGTTTCATGGACGTTGACGGTGACCGTTGCATCGTCTGATTGCGTGCCGTCTGACACGGTGTAGGTGAATGTGCCCTGACCCGCGAACGGACCGGGCGCGTGTAGGAACGAGGGTATCAACGAGGACCCGGTGAAGGCCCCCCACAGCACAAAAATCGACAACACAGAGATGATTGAGGCTGTCCGGTTCGGGCGCACCGCGCTTTCATCCCCGAAGGTCACGGTTTTCAGGGACGTATAGTCGGTGACGCCCGCAGCGGTCTTCGAGATGAATTGCACCGCAAAGTAGGCACCCACAAAAATGGCCAGATAGATCAGTAAAATAATCATGCGCTTTCCTCCGAGCGGCCCATAATCTCCTCTTCCATGTCCCAGATCATGGCGAGGATTTCCTCGCGGGTGGGGGCATAGTCGGGGTGTTTCTTCACTTCACGCAGGTCTTGGCCCACGCCCATATCCGCAAAGGGCAGGCGGTATTCTTTGTGGATGCGCCCCGGGCGCGGCGCCATGACCAGCAACCGTTCGCCCAGCAACAACGCCTCTTCCACAGAGTGGGTGATCAGGATGATCGTCTTGCCCGTCTCTTTCCACAGCTTCAGCACAAGGCTTTGCATCTTTTCGCGGGTCAGCGCATCCAGCGCGCCCAAGGGTTCGTCCATCAGGATCACGTCAGGATCATTGGCCAGACAACGGGCAAGGGCCACACGTTGCTGCATCCCGCCCGAAAGCTCGTAGATGGCCTTTTCCTTGAAATCCTGCAGGCCGACCACGTCCAAAAGGTGATCGACGTTTGCGCCGTATTGGGCATTGCTTTGCCCCTTCATGCGCGGGCCAAAGGCCACGTTCTCGCGCACGCTCATCCATTCGAACAGCGCGCCTTGCTGGAACACCATGCCCCGTTCGGCGTCAGGCCCCGTGACGGTATGACCGTTCATGGCGATTGTGCCGCCCGTGGGGGCCAGAAAGCCTGCCACGATGTTGAGCAGTGTGGTCTTACCGCAGCCTGAGGGGCCGAGCACACTCATCAATTCGCCTTGTTTGAGGTCGAGTGAGACATCTTGGAGCGCTTGGACAGAACTGCCGTTTGGCAGGTCAAAGCGCATGGATAAATTGTCGATTGTAAGGCCGGACATGGCTGCCCCCTTGGTCATTGGGTCACCGAAAAGAAAAAGGGTGGCGCAAGTCGGTCCCGCGCCACCCCATAATCAGAACAAAGGTCCTACATCGCGCCAGCGGCTGCCAGAGGTCCCGTATTCACGGTCGCCTCGTAGCTGTCGAGGGCCGCGTCGATGGAGTTCGCGTTCACGAACACATCTGCCACACCCTTCATGAAGTTGGCCGCCGCACCGCCCAGCCATTTTTCGCTCAGCTGCTCTTCGATGGTGGGGAAGGTGAAACCGGCCAGCGAGGCTGCGGCGTCTGCTTCGTCCATACCAGCGTCCTGTGCGATGACAGGCAGCATCTTGGCGTGGTTGGCTTCGTCAGCCCACATGGCGTTGGCGTCTGCGGTGACCTTCAGGAACTTGGCCAGCATGTCGGACTGCTCGGCCACGACATTTGCAGGGGCAGAGGTGACATCGAACACCAGAATGCCCAGCTCTTCTTTCTCGGCACCGGTCAGCAGGATGTTGCCCGATTCCTTCATGCGGCCCAAGGCGCCGCCCCAGCCACAGGCCATGTCCACAGACCCCTGTGCCAGTGCAGCCGCACCTTCAGCAGGGGCCATGTCGACCACGTCCATAGAGGCCACGTCCACGCCAAAGTGGTTCATCTGGCTCAGGAAACCGTAGTGCGCAGCGGTGCCCAAGGGCACGGCGGCTTTCTTGCCGGCCAGTTCGCCTGCGGACATTTTGTCGATTTCCAGACCGGCGGCGACAACGCAGTTGTCATTCTCGGAATAGGACACGGCCACGTCGAGGATCTGAATGTCCTGTCCTGCAGACGTCGCCACAACGAAGGGGGGCACGCCTTGGCTGACAGAGATCTGCACATCGCCAGACGCCATGGCCGCCGACATTGCGGTGCCGGTGTCGAAGGACACCCAGTTCACAGGCGCGCCGAGCGCCTCGTCATACATGCCGTTCACTTTGGCGAACTGGAATGGCATCGGCCACTCAAGGAAATAGCCAACCGTGATGCTGTGGCCGTCGGCCAATGCGGTGGTTCCAGACAGCGCAGCAATGGCGGTTGCCACGATCCCAAATGTCGTTTTTTTCATGATTGTCTCCCTGACACGTTTCTTTGGGTTCGACAAATCAGCGCCGGACCCTTGTTTTGTGCGACGGCTGCTTTATTTGCTCCATCGTCGAATAAAGTTAGGCACAAAGGATGTGGTCGCGCAACAAGGCTGGCGGCTGCATTTCGGGTTACTGCGTCAGGCCATTTGCTCTCAGACATTGAAAACAAAAGGCTTTACAGTGCTGGCACGTGCATTTGCGATCATGCTGGAACAGTTTGGCTCTATGGCTGTGATATTTTTGGACTTATCAAGTGCTGTCTGCGCAGGCAGTTTGCGAGATAAGCGGGCAGTCTGTGGCGATGCAGGTCGGTGGATCACAATGCTTTGGGTGCTGGATCGTTTTACGGGACGGGGCACCTGGTCTTACGACACGCAACCGCAGGACCTAGCCTGCCGCCATATTTGAGTCCGCAACGTAGAAGAGCCAGCCAGCGCTTGCCGAAAGCCCGACAGTCAACCCGGCCTTCGATGGACAACTGTGAAGCAAGCACTGATCACAAAAACACAAAAGGCCACCTGACGGTGGCCTTTGCATGTTCCGCTTGGGTGGGCGGACTAACTGGAGCGGGCGAGGCGATTCGAACGCCCGACCCTAACCTTGGCAAGGTTATGCTCTACCCCTGAGCTACGCCCGCATCCGTTAGTGCGCCTGATCTACCCATCGCGCTCTGAGCCTGCAAGGGAAAAAATGCCTGAAAGTCAGATTTTTTTCGGATGGAATTTCGGCCTGTTCAACGGGCGGAAAAAACCACATCGTCCACGCCCCAGGCCCCCGTGTCGACATGAGTGATGGCTGTAGACCCAATGCCTAAGCGCAGGACCTCTTTGGGATCTGCAACAGTGATCCTAAGCTGTGCGATTGCGTCAGGACGTTCCGGTTTGCCGCCCAGCATTTCTGCCTGTGTCAGGGTGAAAATGTCGACCTTCACGCGCTCCAGCCCGTCCATGGGCATGTAGGTCAATGCGCCTTCAAAAGATTTGATCCGTGCAACCACAACGCCGTCGATGAAAATCTTGGCCTGCCCCCCTCCAGATCATCCATCGACAGCAGGTCGAATGTGATCAAAGCCTCGCGCGCCCCGTCCGGTACATCGAAAGTGGCCGTGACGGCTTCCAAGCCTTCCGTTCCCGCGATCGGGCCGAGGATGTCGCCAAAGCCCTCCACGTGATCGGCCCGCGCTCCGTAGAAGGGACCTGCATCTTGGCTGAAACTGTGAGCCACGGTGACGGCTGCGTTGGCCAAGCCCAATTGCAGCGGCGTGTCGGCCAGCTCGTTCTGAACCCGCTCTGCCACTGTGCGCAGGCCGGGCATGACCGCAGAGGTCACGCTAAGCCCCAGTGCCGTGGCCATCGCCGCCAGCACCACATAGTCTACCGATACCGCGCCCCCTTCGTCCGTGGCGAAGGTCCGTCCCATGCTGTCCTCCGTGTGTTGGGCATGGTGTACAGGTGATGGGGGTCAGGAATTGAGGCAGCCAAGCGCCATAGTGCATCAGCTTTTATCGGTGTTTGCGTCAATCCGTAACGGAAGCCGGGTCGAGGCCGAGGCGCGGTACCTGCGTCGCGACATCCTGCGTGTGGGCGATGACCTGTCCATCCTCCTGAATCAACAGCAGGCCATAGGCGCCGGGTTCGTCCACCGACGATCCGCTGCTGCTGGCCCCCAAGGTCAGGGGCATCTGGTGGCAAGGGCTTTTGAAAATCACCACGGGCGTGCCGCCCACGTGGCCCGTCATGGTGCGATGGATGTGCCCTGCAACGATCATCGTCGGATTGGGCAGGTCTGACAGCGCCGCGCAGACCTCGGCCCGGTTGGTCAGCCCGATCCGATCCATACCGTCAAAACCGGTCAGGATCGGCGGGTGATGCAGGAATACGATCGTTGGCCGGTCTGTCTGTGCGGCTTGGCCCAACCAAAGCAGCCGATCCTTGCACAGGTGGCCACTGTGGCGCGGCTTGGCCATCCGGTGCGACGTGTCCAGCATCACAAGGCGCGCAGGGCCCACATCGGCCGTGGATTGCACAAAGCCATGCTCATCCACCTGCGCCTCTGGAAACACGGCGCGGAAGGTGTCGCGGTCATCATGATTGCCCAGCATCCATGTGACTGGGCAGGGCAGCTGCGGCAGCGCCTCGCGCAGGCGGATGTATTCCTGCGCCGTGCCATAGTGGGTCAAGTCCCCCGTCACCACGATCCGCGCCGCGTCGGGATGATCCGCAAGGGCACGGCCCAACACCGACAGAAACCGCGCCATCGGATCAAGCCCGATGATGGTCTCGCCCGGGGGGTGATGTGCAGGTCGGTCAGGACAATGATCTTGTGCATGGGCCTGTTGTGCCCCTCGTGGCGGCACGTTGCAACCATCTGCGACGCGCAGCCGTCGGCGGGTCCACCCGCGATCCTTGCGCAAAGAGCGTGCCATCGAGCAGATCTTTGTGCGTCTTTGGGCCCTAGATACCGAAAGAGAGGCCGCAGGCCGGGGGCAGAGCCCCCGACCCCCTATTCAAACTCGACCAGCAGGTCCTTTGCGTCGATCTGACCGCCGGGGGTGACGTTGACCGCCTTGATCACCGCATCCCGGTCCGCGTGGATGCCGGTTTCCATTTTCATCGCCTCGATGGTCAGCAGAAGGTCGCCTTCCTTGACCGATGCCCCGACCTGGGCTGCGACCGAGGCTACGACACCGGGCATGGGCGCGCCGATGTGGTTGGGGTTGCCCAGTTCCGCCTTGGGGCGTTTGGCACTGGTGGCGGCAACCTTGCGGTTGGGCACGCGGATCACGCGGGGCTGGCCATTGAGTTCAAAGAAGACCTTGGCCTCGCCATCCTCGTTGGTCTCGCCCTCGGCCTGCATACGGATCACAAGCGTCTTGCCGGGGTCAATCTCGGCCTCGATCTCTTGGCCCGGCTCCATCCCGTAAAAGAACACGGGCGTGGGCAGGGTGCGCACGGGGCCGTAGGTCTCATGGCGTTCTGCATAATCCATATAGACCTTGGGATACATCAGATAGCCGTTGAGGTCCTCGTTATCGATCTCAGCCCCGTCCAGCTTGGTGGACAACTCGGCCCGGATCGCGTCCAGATCGGCGGCGGGCAGGTGCGCGCCGGGGCGCTCCAGATTGGGCTTTTCACCCTTGAGCGCCTTGTCGATGATTTTCGACGGAAAGCCGCCCTTGGGCTGGCCCAGATTGCCGCGCATCATGTCGATCACACTGTCGGGGAAGGAGACGTCGGTCTTGGGATCCTCCACCGCCTCGCGGGTCAGGCCCTGGCTGACCATCATCAGCGCCATGTCGCCCACCACCTTGGAGCTTGGCGTCACCTTCACGATGTCACCGAACATCTGGTTCACATCCGCGTACATCTGCGCGACCTCGTGCCAGCGGTCCTCGAGCCCCAGAGAGCGGGCCTGGGCCTTGAGGTTGGTGAACTGTCCGCCGGGCATCTCATGCAGGTAGACCTCGGAGGAGGGGGCCTGCATGCCCGACTCGAACGCCTTGTATTGGCCCCGCACCGCGTCCCAGTAGTCGTCGATTTCGCGCACGTCCGCCATGGCGATGCCGGTGTCGCGCTCACTGCCCTGCAGGGCGGCCACGATGGTGCCAAAGGTCGCCTGAGAGGTGTTGCCCGAAAAACTGTCCATGGCCACGTCGGCGGCGTCCACGCCCACTTCGGCCGCGGCAAGGATCGTGGCAGACGCGATGCCAGCGGTGTCGTGGGTGTGCAGGTGGACGGGCAGGCCGACCTCTTCCTTCAGGGCTTTGACCAGCACCCGGGCGGCGGCGGGCTTCAAAAGCCCCGCCATGTCCTTCAGCCCGATGATATGGGCGCCTGCGCCCTTCAGCTCCTGGGCCATGTCCACGTAGTATTTCAGGTCATACTTGGCGCGATCGGGGTTCAGGATATCGCCGGTGTAGCACACGGTCCCTTCGCAGACCTTGTTGGCCTCCAGCACGGCATCCATGGCCACGCGCATGTTTTCCACCCAGTTGAGGCTGTCGAACACGCGGAACACATCGACGCCCGTGTCGGCGGCTTGGGCCACAAAGGACTGCACCACATTGTCGGGGTAGTTGGTGTAGCCCACGCCGTTGGAGGCGCGCAGCAGCATCTGTGTCATCAGGTTGGGCATGGCGGCGCGCAGGTCGCGCAGGCGCTGCCACGGGCATTCTTGCAAGAACCGGTAGGCCACATCAAACGTCGCACCGCCCCAGCATTCCATCGAGAACAGCTGCGGCAGGTTGGACGCATAGGTCGGCGCCACACGGATCATGTCGATGGACCGCATGCGTGTTGCCAGCAACGACTGGTGCCCGTCGCGCATGGTTGTGTCGGTCAACAGCAGTTGTTTCTGTGCGGCCATCCAGTCTGCCACGGCCTGGGGGCCTTTTTCTTCCAGCAGATTGCGGGTGCCGTAGGGCGCTGTGTCAACGCGCCGCTGCGGGGCACGGGGGACCCGGACGTCTGCGGCGGGGCGCGGGCGGCCCTCGGTCTCGGGGTGCCCGTTCACAGTGATATCCGCGATGTAGGTCAGGATCTTGGTGGCCCGGTCCCGGCGCGGCTTGAAATCAAACAGCTCGGGCGTTTCGTCAATGAACTTGGTGCTGTATTCGTTGCTGGTGAATTTCGGGTGTTTCAGCAGGTTTTCCACAAAGGCGATATTGGTCGCCACGCCGCGAATACGGAATTCGCGCAACGCCCGATCCATCCGCGCAATCGCGGCCTCGGGCGTGGGGGCCCATGCGGTCACCTTGGTCAAAAGGCTATCGTAGTAGCGGGTGATCACGCCCCCCGCATAGGCCGTGCCGCCGTCCAGACGAATCCCCATGCCCGTGGCCGACCGGTACGCGGTGATGCGGCCATAGTCTGGGATGAAGTTGTTCTGCGGGTCCTCGGTGGTCACGCGGCACTGCAGGGCATGGCCCGACAGGGTCACGTCGTATTGGCTGGCCACGCCCGTGGCCTCGGTCAAGCTCTTGCCCTCGGCGATCTTGATCTGGGCCTGTACGATGTCGATGCCCGTGACCTCTTCGGTGACGGTGTGTTCGACCTGCACGCGGGGGTTCACTTCGATGAAGTAGAACTCGCCGCTGTCCATATCCATCAGGAACTCAACCGTGCCTGCGCATTCGTAATTCACGTGTTCGCAGATCTTTTTGCCCAGGTTACAGATGTGCTCGCGCTGCGCGGGGCTGAGGTAGGGGGCCGGGGCGCGTTCCACGACCTTTTGGTTGCGCCGCTGCACGGAACAATCCCGCTCCCAAAGGTGATAGATGTTGCCCATGGTGTCGCCGAGGATCTGGACCTCCACGTGGCGGGCGCGGGTGATCATCTTTTCCAGATAGCCCTCGCCGTTGCCAAAGGCGGCCTCGGCCTCGCGCCGGCCTTCCAGCACCTTTTCCTCGACCTCATCCTCGGAAAAAATGGGCCGCATCCCGCGCCCACCGCCGCCCCAGGACGCCTTGAGCATCAGGGGATAGCCGACCGCCGCCGCCTCTTTCTTGATGGCTTTTATATCGTCGCCCAGCACCTCGGTGGCGGGGATCACGGGCACGCCCGCCTCGATGGCCACGCGCCGGGCGCTGGCCTTGTCGCCAAGCGCGCGCATGGTTTCGGCCCGTGGCCCGATGAAGCGGATGCCGTTGGCCGCGCAGGCATCGACGAAATCGGGGTTTTCCGACAGCAGGCCATAGCCTGGGTGGATTGCATCCGCCCCCGCCAGCTTGGCCACCCGAATGATCTCCTCGATCGACAGATAGGCCGCCACCGGCCCCATGCCTTCGCCAATCTTATAGGCCTCGTCGGCCTTGAACCGGTGCAGGCTCAGCTTGTCCTCTTCAGCATACACGGCGACGGTTTTCTTGCCCATCTCGTTGGCCGCGCGCATGACGCGGATGGCGATTTCGCCACGGTTTGCAATGAGGATTTTCTTGAACTCAGCCACGGTTTTTTCCTTGTCATGGGTGGGGGCGGGGCCCCTATGGTCTTGGTCGGGGTGGTAAAGAGAGTGAACCACTGCCGCAATACCCGACACTGCGTAGATCGTCGCAGGGGCCTGGGGCGCATCGCCGCTTTTTTAGCATTTGGCCTCAGATGGGCCGCGATGTGGGGGTGCTTGGGGTCCATCAAGATCGAATTAAGGATGAATGACATGTTGGGGATTTTGTTGGCCTTGGGCCTGTCCGTGGGCTTGGCTGCGATGACAGGACTGTTTGACGGCGATGATGGGGCAGGGCCTGCGCCCTCCGATCCAGACCCGGAGGATCCGACCAACGGCGATGACGTCATTTCCGACACCGTCAACAGTGACACGCTGGACGCGCTATTTGGCGACGACATCGTGGATGGCAATGATGCCACGGACCGTATCGCGGGCAACGCAGGCGAAGATGTGCTGATGGGCAACGGCGGCAACGACGCCCTGCGCGGTGGCTCGGGCGACGACCTGCTGCTGGGGGGCGCGGGCAAGGACCTGCTGGAGGGCGGCAGCGGCAACGACACTCTTGTGGGCGGGTTCACCATTGCAAACCTTGACGGCCCCGGCGGGATTGATCTCAACGCGCCGCAGTTCGAGGCCTTCCAGGACTTGGACCCCGAAGAGTTCGATACCTTGGACAGTCTCACCTCGGACGAAGCGTTGCAGTTTTTCGCGGATCGCGGCATTGACACCGGCATGCTGGCCGATGGCGTCACGGATCCCGACTGGTCCGACACCTTGAATGGCGGTGCGGGCGATGATGAGCTTTATCTGGGGGCCAATGACCGCGCTACCGGTGGCGCCGGGGCCGACAGCTTTATCGTGGGGCCCCTGCAAAGCGCGGGTGTCGCAGTGATCAACGACTACAACCCGCTAGAGGATAGCATCGAGCTGGAGTACTTCGACGAAGAGCAGACCCCAACCCTATCCGTGACCCTGAACGGCGACGATGCCGTCTTGCGGCTGGACGGCGTGCCGCACCTGCGTGTGGTCGGCGGTGCCGCCATGGACTTTGGCGACGGGGCGGTGCGCCTGACCTTGGTGGCGCAAAGCTAACGCCAGGCGTCGCGCCCTGTCCCCACGGCGTCGGCCACATTGGCAAACCCGTCACGGGCCAGCAGATCGTCCAGCCCGCGGGCGATCCGTTGGGCCAGGCTGACACCCTCGTAGACCATGGCGGTGTAGAGTTGCACCGCGCAGGCCCCGGCCTTGATCTTGGCATAGGCTTGGTCTGCATCGCCCACGCCGCCCACACCGATGATGGGCAGGCGACCGTCGGTCAGGTGCGACAGGCGCGCAAGGGTGCGGGTGGATTTCTCGAACACAGGTTGGCCGGACAGGCCGCCTGCCTCGCCCTTGTGGCCAGACACCAGCCCTGCACGGTCCAGGGTCGTGTTGGTGGCGATGATCCCGTCGATGCCACTGGACAGGGCGACCTCTGCCACGTCCTCCATCTCGGCCACGGACAAGTCGGGGGCGATTTTCAGGAACACGGGGCAGGGGCCGGGCAGACCTGCGCGCGCCTCCAGCACGCCCGCCAGCAGGGCCGACAGGGCCGCCTTGCCTTGCAGGTCGCGCAGCTTTTCGGTGTTGGGGCTGCTGACGTTGACGGTGGCGAAATCCACATGCGGCCCGCAAGTGGCCAATACCGTGGCAAAGTCCGCCGCGCGGTCGGCACTGTCCTTGTTGGCCCCAAGGTTCAGCCCCACGGGGATGCCACCGGGCCGGGCCATCAGGCGGTCCGCGATCTGGTCCATGCCGTCATTGTTGAACCCGAACCGGTTGATCGCGGCGCGATCCTCGGTCAGGCGGAACAGGCGGGGCTTGGGGTTGCCGGGCTGCGGGCGCGGGGTGGCGGCACCGACCTCCAGAAACCCAAAGCCCGCGCGCATCAGCGGGGGCAGCGCCTCGGCGTTCTTGTCAAAGCCTGCAGCAAGGCCCACGGGGTTGGGCAGGTCCATGCCCGCCACGGTGGTGGCGAGGCGCGGGCTGGTCACGGGACCGGGCGATCCGGCCAGCCCCATGTTCAGCGCGCGCAAGGCCAGACCATGGGCGGTTTCGGGATCAAAGGCGCGTAGGACGCGCAGGCCAATCGCCTCGATCATACCATGGCCTCTGGAAAGTCGTGGACGCCATCGACAAGGGGCAGGGGCGCGTCCCAGATCACATCCGTAAGGCGCAGATTGCGGTACAGGTGCGGGAATTCCGCGCCGCCCCGGGACACCTCCCATTTCAGGGCCTCCCCGCAGGCGTCGGCGTCCACGGCCAGCAGGACCAACCCTTCGGCGCCTGCGAAATGCTTGGCCGCTGTCGCGCGTGCCTGATCGGCGGTGGAAAAGTGGACATAGCCATCGGCCACATCAATCGGCGCGCCTTGCGTTTCACCATCGGCCTGCAAGGCGGCCCATTCATCTTTGCGGAAGATTTTGTAAATAAGCATGCCGCCTAATCGCCCGGCACTGCCCTGCCCGTCAAGGTGTTGTCCCCATGGGGACACAGGGTGTTGTCCCCATGGGGACGGGGTGTCCGTTACTGTCCCCACGGGGACGCGGGGGCCGTTGGTGTACCCACGGGGACACAGGGTTTTGTCCCCATGGGGACGCTAGGGCAGCGACCATCCGACTCGACATAACGTCCAATGCCGCGCAGGCTGTCGCCATCCAATCTGGGGAGATTCCATAATGAAAAAACTGCTCACCTCCGCCGCCGCGCTGGCCCTGTCCACGGGCGTGGCTCAGGCGGACTTCACGCTGCACATCCTGCACATCAATGACCTGCACAGCCGGATCGAACCGATCAGCCGCTTTGACGGCACCTGCAGCGCCGAGGACGACGCCGAAGGCAAGTGTTTCGGCGGCGTAGCGCGCCTGAAAACCCACCTTGATGCCAAACGCGGGGCCCTATCTGGTGAAAACGTGATCACGCTGGACGCGGGCGACCAGTTCCAAGGGTCGCTGATGTACACCACCTACAAAGGCACGGTCGAGGCCGAGATGATGGAGGCCATCGGCTTTGACGTCATGGCTGTGGGCAACCACGAATTTGACGATGGCCCCGAAAAACTGGCGGAGTTTGTGGACGCCGTGTCCTTCCCCGTGATCTCGGGCAATCTGGATCTGTCCAGTTCCAACCTGCTGAACGGCAAAGTCGCTGATCACGTGGTGCTGGACATTGGCGGTGAAAAGGTCGGGATCATTTCCGCGCTGGCCGTGGATACCTCCGAAACGTCCAGCCCCGGACCCAACGTCGTGTTCCAGAACGAGATGGACAGTCTGGCCGCCGATGTCGCCGCCCTGGAGGAGATGGGCGTGACCAAGATCATCGCCCTCAACCACGTGGGCGTGTTCAAGGATCTGCAAATCGCCACCATCCCCGGCATCGACGCCGTGGTGGGCGGGCACAGCCACACCCTGTTTTCCAACACCGACGAAGACGCGCCCTACGCCTACCCCCATATGGTCGATGGCACGCCCGTGGTGCAGGCCGGGGCCTATTCGAAATACGTGGGTCATTTGACGCTGACCTTTGACGATGCGGGCAATGTGACGGCGGCGACCGGGGACACGGAAATCCTGGACGCAAGCGTGGCCAAAGACCCTGCGATTGACGCCCGCGTGGCCGAGCTTGCAGGCCCCATCGAAGAGTTGAAGGCCCGGGTCATCGGGGACGCCAGCGCCTTTATCGAGGGGGACCGTTCGGTCTGTCGCGCGATGGAATGTGCCATGGGCAATCTGGTGGCCGACGCCATGTTGGACCGTGTCGCCGATCAGGGCATCCAGATCGCCATCCAGAACGGCGGCGGGGTGCGTGCGTCCATTGATGCAGGCGAGATCACAATGGGCGAGGTGCTGACGGTTCTGCCGTTCCAGAACACGCTGGCGACCTTTACAGCCACCGGCGCGGATATCGTGGCGGCGCTGGAAAACGGTGTGTCGGCCATCGAGGAAGGCGCGGGCCGCTTCCCGCAAGTGGCGGGCATGTCCTTTGCCTTTGACGCGTCTGCCGAACCCGGCAGCCGGATTTCCGACGTGAAGGTCGGTGGCGAACCCATTGATATGGCTGCGTCCTATGGCGTGGTGACCAACAACTATGTGCGCAACGGCGGGGACGGCTACGCCATGTTCTCGACCGCCGCGGACGCCTATGACTTCGGTCCAGGCCTGGAGGTGGTGATCGCCGACTACATCGCCGATCTGGGCGGCAGCTACACGCCCTACACCGATGGGCGCATCATGGCCAAGTAAGTCACGGCTTACGGCATCAAGGGGCGGCCCACGGGTCGCCCTTTTCGTTAGCGGGGGCGGTGTGCCTTGGCCAACTGCTCTGCCACCAACCGGGTCACGGGGCCCGCCATGCGGTCACGGGTGCAGATCGCACCACCGTCTGCCCCTTTGCAAATCGCGCCCATTGCGCGGTCTGTCTTGCGGTTGAACCGCCCGGTGATCCGCCCGTCAAAATGGCCCGCGCGGGTCAGGGCCGATTGGACGGCGACGACAAAAGCCCGCTCGTTGATCCAGCGCAGTTCTGTCAGGGCGCGACGGTAAGCGGGGGCTGACGCTTGCTCGATCTCTGCCACCATAGTGAAGTGTTTGTTGCGGTCCCCACTGGCCTGCAACTGGTGCAACCGCTCGATCAACAGGTCCGCCTCGGGCAGGGTGACGGCACCGCCCGCCAGTCGCGCGCGGATTGCCTCCGCGTCGCGCACCAGATCGGGGCGCTTGCGCAGGAAGGTGGTCAGGGTCGCCGCCGCCTGCGCGTTGCCGTCGTAGGCCGCGCGGGTGACAAGGTCCGTGGCCGCTTGGGTGGGATAAGGCCCCTTTGCTGCGTTGCCGACCTGCCGCAGCACCTCGCGCGCGGCGAAGAGATCCCCACCCGCAACAGCGGTATCCAGCAGCGCGCGACCCGTTGCAGGATCCGCCCCCGGGATTAGGCCGTCCAGATGCCCCCGGGCGCGGGCGGCCACGGCCCCCTGTGCGGTGCCGGCGCGGTCGAGGTACGTGACGGCCAAGGCCCCTTGGCCAAGGGTCATCGCCACCTCGGCGGCCTTGACCGCAGAGCGCGCCTCGCCCACATCTGCCGCCGCCCTGTAGAACGCCAGCGCCTGTGGCAGGTCCCGCGCAGTGCCGCGCCCCACTTCGTAGGTAAAGCCGATCAGGTGCAGGGACGGGCCGTGGCCGCCCTGACCCAAGCGTTGCAGGGTGGCAAAGGTCTGTGGGGTCGGCCCGGTGTCGGAATAGACCGCGCGCTGTGCCTCGCGGAACGCGGCACGGTCCGTGCGGGACAGGTCGGCCCACGCGGGCAGCGCCAGCACGGCGCACAAGGCGATGGTGGTGGTGAAACGGATCATCGGTCTGCTCGTCTTGTTTTTGCGCAGTATGCCTGCAAACATGAGGGCTCGCAACGAAAGGCAGCCTGATGTGCGGACGCTTTGCCCTGACCCTTCCCGCGGATGCCATGGCGCAGCTGTTTCAGGCGGTCCCGGCCAATGACCTGCCCGAGGTGCCGAATTTCAACATCTGTCCCACGAACGCGGTCGCGGCCTGTGTGGCCGAGGGCGGCACGCGGCGGTTGGTGTCCATGCGGTGGGGGTTCATCCCGGCGTGGTACAAGGCGCCCAATGACGGGCCGCTGTTGATCAACGCCCGGGCCGAGACCATTGCCGAAAAGCCCGCCTTTCGGGAGGCGTGCCGGGCGCGGCGGTGTCTGATCCCGGCCACGGGGTTCTATGAATGGACCAAGGATGCCGACGATCTGCGCTGGCCGCATTATTTCCACAACGCGGACGGCAGCCCCATGGTCTTTGCGGGGATTTATCAGCGGTGGCAGGACATCACGACCTGCGCGATCGTGTCCTGCGCCGCCGGTCCCGGCATGGACGCCTTGCACCACCGCGAACCCGTAACCCTTGCGCCCGAGGATTGGGCCAAGTGGTTGGGCGAGGCGGGGCACGGCGCGGCCCCCTGATGCGTGCGGCCCCTGCGGGACGCATCGCCCGCCATGCCGTGGACCGGGCGGTGAATTCAAATCGGGCCTCAGGGCCGGGGCTGATCGAACCGACCCAAGAAAAAAGGGCCAACCCGAGGGTCGACCCTTGAAAGTTCAGGGAGGAAAAACGAACGCCAGGACCGAGGTCGAAGGGGGAGGAGATCAATTTCGGCCCTGGCTTCGTTCTATTCACAACAGATACCGGGCAAATGTGGCACAAAAGGGGCAGGGGCGTGCCGGAACTAAGGTAATTGGTTAATGCGCCCCTGATTGTCGCCCCGACGGAAACAAGGATTTGCGGCAAGGTGCCCCTTGCCAAGGACGCGCTGTCACGGCAAAAGGGCGGGGCGAGGCGGGTATAGCTTAATGGTAAAGCCCCTGCCTTCCAAGCAGATTATGTCGGTTCGATTCCGTCTACCCGCTCCACCTCGCACACCAGACCTTAGGCCAGACCGCCGCCCACCAGACCGACCCGGAGCCTATGGCAGACACCCCTACGACCCCGAAACCTGCCGAGGAAGAACGCGCGAAGTCCAAAGACGTGGGCGCCTTGCGCGCGCTGTGGCCGTTCGTGTCCCCCTACCGCGCGTTGATGATTGCCGCGATTGCAGCCCTTGTTCTGACGGCCTGTGTGTCCCTTGTGCTGCCCTTGGCCGTGCGCCGGGTGGTCGACGGGTTCCAGACGGGTACGACCGAACTGCTGGACCAGTACTTCATGGCCGCCCTCGGGGTGGCTGGGCTCTTGGCCCTTGGCACGGGGCTGCGCTACTACCTTGTAACCCGGTTGGGGGAACGGGTTGTGGCCGACATCCGCAAGGCGGTCTTCGGGCGCATGATCACCATGTCGCCTGCGTTCTTTGAACGGATCATGACCGGCGAAGTCCTGTCGCGGATCACCACTGACACGACGCTGTTGCTGTCGGTCATCGGGTCCTCTGCATCTATCGCGTTGCGCAACCTGCTGATGTTTGTGGGCGGCTTGGGCCTGATGCTGTGGACCTCGCCGAAACTGGCCGGGATGGTGCTGTTGATCGTGCCTGCGGTGATCGTGCCCATTGTGGTGCTGGGCCGTCGCCTGCGCCGCTTGTCCAAGGAAAATCAGGACTGGATCGCGGAATCTTCTGGCAAAGCGTCCGAGAGCCTGCTGTCCGCGCAAACTGTCCAGGCCTTCACCCACGAACGGCAATCGGCCAAGCTGTTCAATGATGTGACCGAGGCCAGCTTCGAGTCCGCGCGTCTGCGTATCTTTACCCGTGCCATCATGACCGTGATCGTCATCAGCCTTGTGTTCGCCGGGATCGTTGGTGTGCTGTGGATCGGCGCGCGGGACGTGCGGGCCGAGGTTATGACAATCGGGGAACTGATCCAGTTCCTGATCTACGCCATCCTTGTGGCCGGTGCCGTGGGTGCCCTGTCCGAAATCTGGGGCGAGGTCCAACGCGCGGCCGGGGCCACGGAACGTCTGGTCGAGTTACTGGGCACGGACGACACCGTGCAAGACCCCGCTGCCGGCAAACCGCTGTCCCAAGGCGGGCGCGGGGCGATTGCCTTTGACGACGTTGTCTTCCGCTATCCCGCCCGGCCCGAGACCGCCGCGTTGGACGGGGTGGCCTTTACGGTGCAACCGGGCGAGACGGTGGCGCTGGTCGGGCCATCGGGGGCGGGCAAGTCCACCATTATCCAGTTGTTGCAGCGGTTCTATGACCCCACGTCCGGCGCGATCACGCTGGATGGTGTTGACCTGCGCGAGATGGACCGCGCCACCTTCCGCGCCGCCATGGCGATGGTGCCCCAGGACCCGGTGATTTTTGCGGCCAGTGCGCGCGAGAACATCCGCTTTGGCCGCCCCGATGCCACGGACGCCGAGGTCGAGGCCGCCGCCAAAGCCGCCGCCGCCTACGACTTCCTGTCCGCGCTGCCTCAAGGCTTCGACACCTATGTGGGCGAGCGGGGCGTGATGCTGTCGGGCGGGCAAAAGCAACGTATCGCCATCGCCCGGGCGATCCTGCGGGACGCGCCGATCTTGCTGTTGGACGAAGCGACCAGCGCGCTGGACGCGGAATCCGAGCGGGCGGTGCAGGACGCGGTCGCGGACATGTCCCAGGGGCGCACCACCCTGATCGTGGCCCACCGTTTGGCCACCGTCAAACAGGCCGACCGTATCCTCGTGTTCGAGGCGGGACGGATCGTGGCCGAAGGCACTCACGATGCGCTGGTCGCCCAAGGGGGCCTCTATGCCCGTCTGGCCCGCCTGCAGTTCACGGACGGTATGGCCGCCGAATAGACGCGGCGTTTCGTTTGCATTGGGCGCGCCCTGTCGCCACACTTTCCAAAGACGCTGACAAAAAGCGCGCTTTAGGGAAGGGAGATGGCACATGGGAATTTTTGCAAATCGAGAGGACATCAAGACGCTGGAAGCGGCGGAGCCTTGGCCCGCCGCGGCCCCGGCGCGCACGCTTTACGAACTGCTTTGCGGGACAGCGGATGCCCATGGTGCCCGACCCGCCATCACCTTTCAGATGTTCTCGGACGATGGGGCGCGCACGGATACCATGACGTGGGACAACGTGCGTGCCGAGGTTACCCAAGCCGCCAATCTGTTCCGATCCTTGGGCGTGGGCGAGGGGGACACCGTTGCCTATGTCCTGCCCAACTGCTTGGAGACCGCGATCACCTTGCTGGGCGGCGCCGTGGCCGGGATCGCCAACCCGATCAACCCCTTGTTGGAGGCGGAACAGATCGGGTCCATCCTGCGCGAAACCAAGGCCAAGGTCGTGGTCAACCTGCGCGCCTTTCCCAAGACGGACGTGGCGCAGAAGGTGGATGCGGCTGTGGCCCTCGCGCCCAACGTAGAAACCGTCCTAGAGGTGGACCTGCTGCGCTACATCTCGGGGATCAAGCGGCTGATCGTGCCCCTGATCCGCCCCAAGGTGCCCGTGTCCCACAAGGCCCGCGTCCTGTCCTTTGGGACAGAACTGGCCAAGCAACGCGCCGATGCCCTCGATTTCCCGGACAGCCCCGGCGACCGGGTCGCGTGTTATTTCCACACCGGCGGCACCACGGGCATGCCCAAGGTGGCGCAACACACCTACGAGGGGATGATCTACAACGGGTGGATCGGAAACCGTCTGTTGTTCACGGAACAGGACAACGTGATCTGCCCGCTGCCTCTGTTTCACGTCTTTGCCTGCCACGTGATCCTGATGGCCATGGTCGCCTCGGGCGGGCACATGGTTTTGCCCACGCCGCAGGGCTATCGCGGGGACGGCGTGTTCGACAATTTCTGGAAACTGGTGGAACGTCACAAGATCACCTTCCTGATCACCGTGCCCACGGCCCTATCCGCCCTGATGCAGCGCCCGGTAAATGCCGATATCAGCAGTGTGAAAACCGCCTTTTCCGGCTCCAGCCCTCTGCCGGTCGAACTGTTCAACCGCTTTGAAAAGGCAACGGGCGTCAACATCATCGAAGGGTACGGCTTGACCGAGGCGACCTGCCTTGTCAGTTGCAACCCCGTGGATGGCCAGAAAAAGGTCGGCAGCGTGGGCATCCCCTTCATGCACACCGATGTCAAAATCCTGACCCAGAAAGACGGCGCGGTGGTGGAATGCGACACCGACGAGGTGGGCGAAATCTGTATCGCAAACCCCGGTGTCTACGCGGGCCGCACCTATACGGAGGCCGCCAAGAACGCGGACCTGTTCCACTATGACACCCACCTGCGCACAGGCGATCTGGGGCGGGTGGATGCGGACGGTTATCTTTGGATCACCGGGCGCGCCAAGGATTTGATCATCCGGGGCGGGCACAACATCGACCCCGCCGAGATTGAAGAGGCGTTGGCCGGGCACGAGGCCGTGGCCATGGTCGGCGCCATCGGCCAGCCCGACGCCTTTGCGGGCGAGCTGCCCTGCGCCTATGTGCAACTGGTCGCAGGGTCCGACGTCACGCCCGAGGATTTGATGGCCTATGCCAAGACCCACGTGCATGAACGCGCGGCCCATCCCAAACACATCGAGATTTTGGAGGAGCTTCCGACGACCGCAGTGGGCAAGGTTTTCAAACCGGATCTGCGCAAGCGGGCCATCACGCGCGTCTACAACGCGACCCTCAAAGATGCCGGTCTAGACGTGCGCGTGGTATCGGTGGTCGAGGACAAAAAGCGCGGGCTGGTCGCGCAGCTTGATGGGGCAACCGGGAAAGACGATGCTGCGGTTGCAAAAACCCTAGGCGAGTTCACGCGCCCATGGGAATGGGCGTAAGCGGGGCGGGGCAGGCACGGTGCGCTTGCCCCAGATGTGCTACATCGTGGTGATGTTGTCGGCCAGCTTGCGACCGTCACGACCTTCGGTCAGGTCAAACTGAACCTTCTGGTTGTCTTCCAACCCGGTCAATCCCGCGCGTTCCACCGCAGAGATGTGGACAAACACGTCCGAACCGCCCTCATCGGGTGCAATAAATCCATAACCTTTGGTTTGATTAAACCATTTCACGGTGCCAGTGGCCATAACCGTGGTCTCCTTCTTGACGTCCTGTGGTATCGACGCCGCTGGCCCTTGCGGGGCCGCACCGTAGATGTATCTTGGAAGTATGCCGCAAATGCAAAAAGGCAAATCGAAAAGGAAACCCGATGATCCTGTATGGTATCAAGACCTGTGACAGCTGTCGCAAAGCCCGCAAAGCGCTTGAGGGCGTAGGACACGCGGTCACCTTCCACGACGTCCGCGAAACACCTTTGGATGTGCTGGCACTGGCAAAAATTCACAACCAGGTGGGCGAGGGGTTGTTGAACAAACGCTCCACCACATGGAAGGACCTGACCGAGGATCAGCGCGCCGCACCGCCCCTGAACCTGATCGCAGACCATCCCTTGTTGATGAAACGCCCGGTCATTGAACAGGGTGACACCTATCACATGGGATGGACCAAAGCGGTGCAAGCCGCACTGCTCTAACGGCTTCTTTAGGCCAAAAGTACCCTCGGGGCAGCGCCCCCGAAATGACGTCGCGAGGGGTCACCCCCTCGCGTCCGCAAGGTCAGGCGCGCAGGTTAGACGCGTAGATCGGGGGCCAGCGCGTCGTTGGCCAATTCGGGGATCAGGTCGGCCAATGGCACCACCTGCGTCTGTTTTTCGCCCAAGCGTCGCACGGTGACGGTGCCGTCCTCCACCTCCTTGCGGCCCACGGCCAGGATGACCGGTACCTTGCCCAAGGAGTGTTCGCGCACCTTGTAGTTGATCTTTTCGTTGCGCAGGTCCAGCTCTGCCTTGATGCCCGCCGCTTGCAACTGGGCCACGGCCTGCGTGCAAAAGTCATCTGCATCGGACACGATGCTGGCCACGACGACCTGACGCGGGGCCAGCCAGAAGGGCAGCTTGCCCGCGTGTTCCTCGATCAAGATGCCGATGAAACGCTCGAACGATCCAAGGGTCGCGCGGTGCAGCATCACAGGCCGGTGCTTGGCCCCGTCCTCGCCGATGTAGGTCGCGTCCAGCCGTTCAGGCAGGTTCGCATCCACCTGCAGGGTCCCGCATTGCCAGTTGCGGCCAATGGCGTCGGTCAGGGTGAATTCCAGCTTGGGCCCGTAGAACGCGCCTTCACCGTCCAGTATTTCGAACTCATAGCCCGCCGCGCGGCAGGCATCCCCAAGGGCGGCCTCCATCTTGTCCCAGCTTTCGTCGGACCCGATGCGCTTTTCGGGCCGAGTGGACAGTTTGATCGTCCAGTCGTGGAACCCCAACTCGCCATAGATCTTGGACAGGAAGGCGATGAAGATCGCCGTCTCGGATGTGATCTGATCCTCGGTGCAGAAAATGTGCCCGTCGTCTTGGGTAAAGCCCCGCACCCGCATGATCCCATGCAGCGCGCCCGATGGCTCGTAGCGCGCGCAGGACCCGAATTCTGCCATCCGCAAGGGCAGGTCGCGGTAGGATTTGATCCCTTGGTTGAAAATCTGCACGTGGCAGGGGCAGTTCATGGGTTTCAAAGCGTTGACGGCCTTCTCGCGGGCGTGGTCCTCGTCCACCTCCACGATGAACATGTTGTCTTGGTACTTGTCCCAGTGGCCCGAGGCTTCCCACAAGGCGCGGTCCACGACCTGCGGGGTGTTGACCTCTACGTAGCCGCCCGCGCGTTGGTTGCGGCGCATGTAGTCTTGCAGGTCAGTGTAGACGCGCCAGCCATTGGGGTGCCAGAACACCTGTCCCGGCGCCTCTTCCTGCATGTGGAACAGGTCCATCTCGCGGCCCAGACGGCGGTGGTCGCGCTTGTCGGCCTCCTCCAGGAAGGTCATGTATTTCTTCAGGTCTTCGCGGTTGCGGAAGGCCACGCCGTAGATGCGTTGCAGCATGGGCCGGGTGTTATCCCCAAGGAAATAGGCAGCCGAGACGTTCATCAGCTTGAACGCATCGGCAGGGACTTGACCCGTATGCAACAGGTGCGGCCCCCGGCAAAGGTCCATCCAGTCCCCGTGCCAATACATGCGGATGTCCTCGCCCTCGGGGATCTTGTCGAGGATTTCGACCTTATAGGGCTCGTCGTTGTCGATGTAGTGCTGGCGGACCTTCTCGCGGGACCACAACTCCGTGCGCACGGCGTCGCGGGCGTTGATGATCTCTTTCATCTTCTTTTCGATCACGGCGAGGTCTTCGGTCGTGAAAGGCTCTGCCCGGTCGAAGTCATAGAACCAGCCGTTGTCGCGTACGGGGCCGATGGTGACCTTCACCCCGTCGAACAGCTCTTGCACCGCGCGGGCCATGATATGGGCCAGATCGTGGCGGATCAGTTCCAGCGCCGGGGTCTCGTCGGCCATGGTGTTGATGGCGATCTTGGCATCGGCCTCGATGGGCCACTGCAAATCCCAGTGCTGGCCGCCCACGGTGGCGCTGATGGCCTTTTTGCCAAGGGATTTGGAAATGCCCTGCGCGACCTCCAGCGGCGTCGTGCCAGCGGGCACCGCGCGTGTGTTGCCATCGGGAAAGGTGAGGGTGATATCGGCCATTGTCGGCTCCCTATCGGTTTGGCGCCCACGGAACGCCCGGTTGCGGGTTGTATGTCGGTGCGGTTTTGGCGGTCGGGGCAGGGCGTGTCAACGGCTGCGCCGTCTGCATTTTGCGTTGTGTGCCAATGTATGCACAAAATGGCTGGTAAATTCATGAAAATCATGAATTTTTTGCCTTTGACGCGGTGCAGCATTTTCGGGCACGTTTCCGATACGAAACAGAATCTGGATCGGAGAGCCTGATGCCCGCATACAACCGCACGTTCGATTTGTCCGTCGAAGACCTCGACCTGATCGAAACCGCCCTGCGGCGCAAAAAACGGGACTTGGTCGCGGCCGCGCCCGAAGGCACCGACGAGACCGTCCGCGACATCCACGAATTGCTGGGCCGTCTGCACAATCAAAAGCAATTTTACCGCCCCAAATCAGGCGTCTACGTGGGTGGCTAGCCGTCCGTCCTGACGCCTCGGACGCGAATTTGGCGGCCGACCTTCTTTTTGGGTTTACAGGGCGAAATTCCTTTCTACGTTGCTTTAGTCAGCAAGGAGGATCGGCCTATGCAACGAATGACTACCCCCAAGGAAGACGCGTCGCGTTCAAGCAAGTGATTGGCAACGGCCAGGGCGTCGTGTTCCTTGGTGGCTACAAATCCGACATGGAAGGGTCAAAGGCCCAGTACCTGCACAGTTGGTGCGATCGGACGGGTCGACCCTTCACGCGATTTGATTACTCCGGGCATGGGGCCAGCCTTGGCACCTTCGAAGACTTTGCCATCAGCGATTGGTTTGAGGATGCCATCGCCGTGATCGAGGCCTGTACCAAGGGGCCGCAGGTGCTGGTCGGCTCCTCTATGGGCGGTTGGATCGCCCTGTTGATCGCTCGCGACCGTCCCGACCTTGTGCATGGGCTTGTCACTGTGGCCGCGGCGCCGGATTTTGCCACCTCAAAGTGGGACAGCCTGACCGAAGCGCAGCGCAAGGCGGTCGCGGAAAAGGGCTATCACCAAGAACCCAGCGACTACGGCGAAGACTATATCTTTACCAAACGCCTGTTCGAGGATGGGGCTAAGATGCGCGTCATGGACAAACCTTTGTCCCTGCCGTTTCCCGTGCGCATGTTGCAAGGCACCGAGGACAACGCCGTGACGGCAGAAACGGCGACGGCGTTGCTGGGCCACGCGGACAGCCCGGACATGTCGCTGACCTTCGTGAAGGGCAAGGACCATTCCTTCAGCGATTCGGAGTGTCTTGATCTGTTGGGACGCAGCGTCAAAGAGGTCATCGCGCTGGCATAATCCCTTGACGCGCTGACCCAAGTGCCGCCCCATGTCCCAAAGGGGAGGCACCTATGCTGACATTTCTGACGTGGACCGCGCGTGTGCTCGCCGGGCTGGTCGCCGTGGGGGCGGCCCTTTGGGTGTTTGGACCCTACGAACCCGTAGACGCAGAGGTCGCCTTTGACCCTGCCGCCTTGGGCACGGACCTTGATGCCGATCTGGCAAGCGCAGAGGGCGATGTGCCCGGGATCACGCCCGGCACCGAAAAACGGATCCTATGGGCGGGCGAGGTTGGGGCGCAGACTGATATCGCGATCGTTTACTTGCACGGCTTTTCCGCCACCTCCGAGGAAATCCGCCCCGTGCCTGACCGTGTGGCGCAGGCCCTCGGCGCGAACCTGTATTTTGCGCGGCTGACGGGGCATGGGCGCGATGGTGCCGCGCTGGCCTCTGCCACGGCCGGCGACTGGATCGAGGACGGGGCCGAGGCGCTGGCCATCGGGCAGCGTCTGGGCCAGCGGGTGATCGTGATGGCGACCTCCACCGGTGGCACGTTGGCCACCCATATGGCCAGCCAGCCCGCTTTGCGCGAGGGCGTGGCAGGTATGGTGATGATCTCGCCCAACTACGAATTGGCCAATCCCGCCGGTGCCCTGTTGTCGTGGCCCGCGGCGCGGTACTGGGTGCCGCTGGTGGCGGGGGCGGATCGGTCCTTTGACACGGTGAACGAAGACCACGCGCGGTTCTGGACCAACGCCTATCCCACGGTCGCCACCCTGCCCATGGCCGCCCTGATGAAACATGTCGAGGGGGCGGACCTCGCCGATGCGCCGCCCGCCCTGTTCCTGTTTGCCGATGCAGATCAAGTCGTTTCTGCCACGGCCACCCGCGCCGTTGCGGACCGGTGGGGCGGGGCGGTGACCCTGAACCCGGTGACAGTGGGGCCGGGGGACGATCCCTATGCCCACGTCATTGCGGGGGACATCCTGTCGCCCGGCATGACCGACAGCACCGTGGCCACCATCGTGGATTGGGCGCGGGGCCTGTGAGGAAACCGGCCAGCATGTGGTCCCTGGAAACCTTGGGCCGCGTGCGCCTGTCGCCCTACTTTTTCATGCGGGAGTTTCTGTATTCCGAAATCGGGAATTTTCACCGGATCCAGAACATCCCCGACGATCCCGATACGGCGATCAAGGCAGGCCGCGCCCTGTGCGAGACCTTGCTGGACCCGCTGGTGGAAACCTTCGGCATCGTGTCCATCCGCTCTGCCTATCGGGCGCCCGCGCTGAACCAATTCGGCAACGAGAACGGCTTGAATTGCGCGCGCAACGACTACAACTGGGGCCGCCGCATCTGGGACGTGCCCGACGCCGAGGGGCGGCTGGGGGCCTGTGCCACGGTGGTGATCCCGTGGTTCGCGGATCAATACGCCCAAGGGCGGGACTGGCGCGATCTTGCGGGCTGGCTGGATGCGCACCTGCCATTTCACGACGCGTGGTTTTTCCCCAAGCTCTGCGCCTTCAACCTGACCTACCGCCACGACCCGGAGCATCGCGTGTTTTCCTATGTTGCGCCCAAGGGCGAATGGACCGGCCCCAAGGACCCCGAGCGTTGGGCAGATTTCCCGGCCTTCCGCGCCCTTGATCTGCCGCGCGCGCCCATCCCGTGGACGTGTGATTCTTAGGCATTCACCATCCGTGCAGGGGCTAAGCCCCTATGGCACAAGCATATGTCGTATTCGTGTTGAAATGTTGCGAGAGTATGTGATTATACACCCAATATCTTGGGGGATATCACATGAAACTGACGACGACTCTGACGGCGGCACTGGGCCTGTCGTTGATGGCAGGGGGGCAATGGCCCAATCCTGCGGCGGAAACTACACGGTGCAGCCGGGCGACAGCCTGTCTGTGATCGCGGACAAACTTTACAAAGACGTAAGCAAATGGTCCGCCATTTACCAAGCCAACGTCTCCACCATCGGGGACCGGGCGGACCGGATCACCGTGGGCATGCGCCTGCGGATGACCTGTATCGACGGTCTGCCCACGGGGCTGGATGGCGGTGTGGACGTGGCCCGGGTGTCGGCCCCGACGGCCCCCCTTGTCGTGCCTTTGGGCGACGCCTCTGTACGGCAACGGATCAACCTGCTGACGGCGGACGATTATGCACCCTTCACGGACCGGGACCTGCCACAGGGCGGCATGTTCACGGACGTGGTGGAAAAGACCATGCAGGCGGTAAACCCCGACGAGGGCTTTGCGATCCACTGGGTCAACGACTGGTCGTCCCACCATGAACCGCTGCTGTCCAACGCGCTGCTGGACCTTGGGTTCCCGTGGTTCAAACCCGACTGCGAGGCCCAGCCCGATACCTATCGCTGCGTGAACCTTGTGTTCTCGGATCCGGTGTTCGAGCTGTTGACCCTGCTGTTCGTCTCGACCGCGCAGCCGTTCTCCTTCACCCGGGATCAGGACATCTACGGCAAGACAATCTGTCGGCCCGCGGGCTATTCCACCTTTGCCCTGGATCAGGACGGTCGCAACTGGCTGGCCGATGGGCGCATTCAGCTGTCCCAGCCGCAACAGATCGACGATTGCTTCCGCCAGTTGGTGGACGGCGAGGTGGATGCGGTGATGCTCAACGAATTCACGGGCCGCACCAAGATCAAGGAGCTGGGTCTGGACGGTCAGGTTCAAGTGGCCGGTGGCTTGCCCATCGCCATTGACGGTCTGCACGTGATTGCCCACAAATCGCACCCTCAGGCGGACGCGATGATGGCGATGATCAACGATGGCCTCGATCAGATCAAGGCCAGCGGCACCTATCAGCAGACCATCGACGAACACATGGCCCGCATCTGGGCCGAGTTCTAGGAGGGGGCCGATGTCACACACACGCCACCTCACCCTTGCGGCCCTGTCCGCCACCGCGATGATCCTGGGCGGCACCACCGCCCAGGCGCAAGCCACCTGCGAGCCGCTGAAATACGACGTGAAACCCGGGGAAACCGTGTTCCAGATCGCCGAGACCTTCTACGGCAGCCTGGAACAATGGTCGCTGATCTTCTATTCCAACAGCTCGGCCCTGTCGAACCCGCTGGAAATCCCCGCCGGTACGACCCTGACGATCCCCTGTCCGCCCAATGGCGCGGGCTTTGCCGTGGCCGACGCGACCCCCCTGCGGGTCGAAAACGCCGAGATGAAGCTGGTCACAGGCTCCAACTACTCGCCCTTCACGGACCGCAGCTGGACGGGGCAGGGCATGGTGACCGAACTGGTCAACGCCGCGCTGGAGGATATGCCGAACCCCGTCACCTATTCCATCGCGTGGGAGGATGACTGGTCCAAGCACCTGTTCCCGATGCTGGACGAGAAAGAAGTGGACATGGGCTTTCCCTGGCTCAAGCCCGATTGCGTGGCGACGCCCGACAACGAGCGTTGCGCGAACTTCCACTTCTCTGAACCGCTGGTGGAAATGCTGGTTCTGATGTTCCAGCACCGCGACCGCCCCGTCACATTCGAGACGGATGCCGATATCGCGGGCGCTACCCTGTGCCGTCCGGCGGGTTATTTCACCCACGATCTTGACCGCACAGACCGCCGCTGGCTGACCAATGGGACAATCAATCTGGTGCAACCCGACAGCCCGGACGAGTGTTTCCGTCTGCTTATGGCGGGCGAAGTGGATGCGGTCACGGTCAACGAATTCCTCGGCCTGACCAAGATCCACGAACTGGGCCTGAAAGACGTGGTCACCCCCGTGCGCCGCCCCCTGTCCATCGAGGGGCTGCACGTCATCATCTCGAAAAAGCACTGGCGCGGGACGACATTCCTTTATCGGTTCAATGCGGGTCTACAGGCCCTCAAGGCGTCAGACCGGTATGACGAAATCGTCTCCAAACACCTTGGCCTGTTCTGGCAAACCGTGAACTAAGCCAGAGCCCGAACATGCAAACGGCCCCGCAGGTGATGCGGGGCCATTTCGCGTTTCAGGCAGGGGTCAGACCCGTTCGACAAAAACCTTAGAGGTGTAAAACGCGATGTGATCCGCGATTTCGGTCACATCTTCAACGGGCGCGTCATAGGACCAGGCGGCATCCTTTACCCGTTCGCTGGCCCCGACCAGATCGTAGTGGGTGGCCGTCCCCTTGTGGGGGCAGCGGGTCTGCGTCTGCGACACCTCCAGAAACGCCATGCCGATGTCCGACTTGGGAAAATAGATCACGGGCGGGTAGCTGCCCTCGGACAGTTCCAGCGCGGATTTGCTTTCTGCCAGCACGCCGTCGTCGGTGCGCACGACCCACGTGCCCTCGGCCTTGGTGATGTTTATCAATTTTTGCATGTTGTCTTCCTTTCGGCAAAACATAAGCCCAAAGGCGCACAGGTCCACTGCCAAGTTCGCTTGACAGCTAAATCGGGGCGCAGGCCTGTGCCAGCCAGCTGCGCGCGGCCCCCTCGATCCTTGGGCTGATCTTTTCCCAGACCTCCGCGTGATAGGCGTTCAACCACGCCCGTTCCGCACGGGACAACGCCTCTGCGTCGATCAGGCGGCGGTCAAAGGGCACGAAGGTCACGGTCTCGAACCCCAGCTGGTCGCGGTGGTCATCCCCGCCGGGCAGCTTGGGGGCCGGTTGCACCACGATCAGGTTTTCCAGCCGGATGCCGTAGTGCCCGGGCACGTAGTACCCCGGCTCGTTCGACAGCATCATGCCCTGTTGCAGCGCCAGATTGGACACCCGCGACAGGCGCTGCGGCCCCTCGTGGACGGACAGATAGACCCCCACACCGTGCCCCGTGCCGTGGTCGAAATCGCGCCCCGCCGCCCAAAGGTGCTGGCGTGCCAAGGCATCCAGATGGGCCCCCGCAACCCCCGAAGGGAAACGCGCGCGGCTAATGGCGATCACCCCTTGCAGAACCTGGGTATAGGCCGCGCGGTGTTCCTCCGCGGGCGGTTGCAGGGCCATGGTCCGTGTAATGTCCGTGGTGCCGTCCAGATACTGCCCGCCACTGTCCACCAGCATCAGGGCATCCCCGGCAAGGGCGCGGTTGCTGTCCTGGGTCACGCGGTAGTGCATGATCGCCCCATTTGGCCCGCTGCCTGCGATGGTATCAAAGCTGATGTCACGCAGGGCGTTGGTCTCGCGCCGGAACCCCTCCAGCGCGCGGACCACGTCAATCTCGGTCAAATCGCCCGGGGCGTTCGCGTCCAGCCATGCCAGAAACCGCACCATGGCCGCCCCATCGCGCAGGTGCGCCTCGCGCGTGCCCGCGATTTCCGCGTCCGTTTTGCAGGCCTTGGGAATCGCGCACGGGTCGCGCATGTCGCGTGCCTCGATCCCCGCCGAGGTCAGCGCCCGGTACACCCCCAAGGGTGCTGTGCCGTAGTCCACGCCGACGGGACCTGACAGGGTGCACAGGGCGGCCTCGAACGCCGCCCAGGGCAGCAGGGTGATGGCAGGATCCGCGCCCAGCCCGTCGAACTTCGCCGGGTCCGAAAACAGGTCCACCCGGCCATCGTCGTAGACAATCGCCAGCGCTTGCACGACGGGGTTGTGAGGGATGTCACTGCCTCGGATATTCAGCAACCAACAGATCGAGTCCGGCTGGGTCAGCACCGCCGCCCGCACACCTGCCTCGCTCAGGGCTGCAGCGATCTCGGCGCGCTTGGTCTCGTCGCCCTTGCCCGCAAGCTCCGGGGGATAGGCCTCGGCGGGCTCGGACGGGCGGGCAGGGCGGTCGGCCCAGATCCGGTCCACAAGGTTGTCTACATCGCGCAAGGCGCAGCCCCGCGCCTCCAACGCATCGGCCAAGCCCAGCCCCTCGCGCACGGTGTGCAACCACGGGTCCAGCCCCAGCACATCGCCCGCCACCAGCCGCGCGTCCAACCACGCGGCAAGGCCCACCTCGGGCCAGTCCACCGGGGTGAAGGCCTCCAGCGCCACTTGGCCTTTGACTTGCGTGCGGTAGCGTCCGTCCACGAACACCCCGGCCTCGTCCACAAGGGCCGCGCAAAAGCCAGCCGACCCGGTGAACCCCGTCAGCCAGGCCAGACGCGCATCGCAATCGGCCACATATTCGCCCTGATGGATGTCCGCGCGCGGGATCAAAAATCCGGCCAACCCCTCCTTGGCCATCTGCGCGCGCAAGTCCGCCAATCGCGCCGGTCCCGCGCTGCCATCCGCTGTGGTGTCGAAACTTTGAAACATGGCCTATCCCTCATTGTTCCACAAATACCCTCGGGGTCTGGGGCAGCGCCCCAGCGGGTCGCCGCAAGGCGAAACCCGATTATGCCCGGCGCGTCCCCATGACCCGGGCGCGTGCGCGCGGGTCACTGTCAAACAGGGACGCCAGTTGCTCGGTCATGGCCCCCGCCAGCTGTTCCACATCCGTGATCGTCACGGCGCGGTCATAATACCGGGTCACGTCATGGCCGATGCCAATCGCCAGCAGTTCCACCGCCTTGCGCTTTTCGACCATGGCGATCACGTCGCGCAGGTGCTTTTCCAGATAGTTGGCGGGGTTGGCGGACAGGGTGCTGTCGTCCACGGGCGCGCCGTCGGAAATCACCATCAGAATCTTGCGCGCCTCGGGCCGTCCCATCATCCGCTTATGCGCCCATTCCAGCGCCTCGCCGTCGATGTTTTCCTTCAGCAAGCCCTCTTTCATCATCAGGCCCAGATTGTCCCGGGACCGCCGCCACGGGGCGTCCGCCGATTTGTAGATGATGTGGCGCAGGTCGTTCAGGCGACCCGGCTGCTGCGGGCGGCCCTCTTTCAACCACTCCTCGCGGCTTTGTCCGCCCTTCCACGCGCGGGTGGTAAAGCCGAGAATCTCTACCTTCACGCCGCAACGCTCCAATGTCCGCGCCAGCACATCCGCACAGATCGCGGCGATGGAAATCGGGCGCCCCCGCATGGAGCCTGAGTTGTCCAGCAGCAAGGTCACGCAGGTGTCCCGAAACTCCGTGTCCCGCTCCATCTTGAAGGACAGGGGCGTGGTGGGGTTGGCCACCACACGGGCCAGACGGCCTGCGTCCAGAATACCTTCTTCCAGGTCGAACTCCCAGCTGCGGTTCTGTTGCGCCTGCAACCGGCGTTGCAACTTGTTGGCCAGCCGCGACACGGCGCCCTTCAAGGGTTCCAACTGCTGGTCCAGATAGGCGCGCAACCGCTCCAACTCCGGCGGCTCTGCCAGATCCTCGGCGGCAATCACCTCGTCGTATTCGGTGCGGAAGACCTCGTAATTGGGGTCGGCGTCGGACACCGGCGGGGGCGGCGGAGGGTCCATGTTTTCGTCGGCGTCCGGCATCTCCGCCTCTTCGGCGTTCTCCATCTCTGCCATATCGTCCATGGACACGCTGGCCTGTGCCGCGTCCTGCTGCTGCTCCTGGGATTGCTCGGGGGCCGCTTCTTCGTCCTGTTCGGTGTCGTCGTCGTCATTGCCGGTGCTGTCGGGCTCTTCCTGCTCGTCCGACTGGCCCTCGTCCTCCTGATCCTCGTCCTCTTGGTCGGGATCATCGCCCAGCTGATCGCCGTAGCCCATGTCCTCGATCAACTGGCGCGCCAGCTTGGCAAAGGCGGTCTGGTCCGCCAGCACATCGTTGAGGTTTTCCAGCGTGCCGCCGCAGCTTTCCTCGATAAACCCGCGCCACAGGCCCATCACGTTGTCGGCGGCGGGCGGCAACGCGCGCCCCGTAGCGAGGTGCCGGATCAGATAGCCCGCGGCCGTGGACAAAGGCGCCTGTGCGGCATCGCGAATCTCGCCATAGCCGCGCCGGGTCGCCTCGGACCCGATCTTGGCGTCGATATTGCCAGCGGTGCCGGGCATGGCCCGCGCGCCCACGGCCTCGCACCGCGCGGTCTCCATCGCCTCGTACAATTCGCGCGCCATGTTGCCCTTGGGCAGATAGCGCGCCGCTGTGCCCGCATCATGGTACTTGTGCCGCAAGGCATAGGCATCCGCCGTCCCACGCGCCAACAACACCTCGTCCCGGGTCATCCGGCGGCTGACCTGCGGCAGACGCACCGTGTCATTCGTCGCCCCCGGAGGGTCCACGGAATAGGTGATCCCCAGATCGGGATCATCCGCCATGACCTTGGTCGCCTCGGCCAGCGCCTTCTTGAACGGATCAGCGGGGTTGTCGGTGGGTTTGTTCATCACGGTCCCTCCCGGGCTGGTGTACGAATTTTCGTACGAAAATTCGCCCTAGCCCAACGCCATGCTCGCCGCACTTTCAGGCAGCTCTTCGTCGAAACAGCGCTGGTAGAACTCGGCCACGGTCTGGCGTTCCAGCTCGTCACACTTGTTCAGGAACGACAGGCGGAAGGCATAGCCCACATCCCGGAAAATCCGCGCGTTCTCGGCCCATGCGATCACCGACCGGGGCGACATCACCGTGGACAGGTCCCCGTTCATGAACGCGGTGCGGGTCAGGTCGGCCACGGTCACCATCTGGCTGACCTGCTTGCGGCCCGCTTCGGTGTTGTAGTGGGGGTTCTTGCTGATCACGATGTTCGTTTCGGCGTCATGGGACAGATAGTTCAATGTTGCCACAAGGGACCAGCGGTCCATCTGCGCCTGGTTGATCTGCTGGGTGCCGTGGTACAGACCCGTGGTGTCGCCCAGACCGACCGTGTTGGCCGTGGCAAACAGGCGGAAATAGGGGTTCGGCGTGATGATCTCGTTTTGATCCATCAGGGTCAGCTTGCCATCCGCCTCCAGCACGCGCTGGATCACGAACATCACATCCGCCCGGCCCGCGTCGTATTCGTCAAAGACGATGGCCACGGGGTTGCGCAGGGCCCAGGGCAGGATCCCCTCGTGGAACTCCGTGACCTGCACGCCGTCCTTCAACTTGATCGCATCCTTGCCGATCAGGTCGATCCGGCTGATATGACTGTCCAGGTTTACACGCACGGCGGGCCAGTTCAGACGGGCCGCAACCTGTTCAATATGGGTCGATTTGCCCGTGCCGTGGTAGCCCTGGATCATCACCCGGCGGTTGTAGCCAAAGCCTGCAAGGATCGCCAAAGTCGTGTCGGGATCAAACTTGTAGGTCGGGTCGATCTCGGGCACCCGCTCCGATGGCGCGGCAAAGCCCTTGACCGTCATATCGCTGTCGATGCCAAAAACATCGCGCACCGAGATATCCTCGGTAGGTTTCATGTCGTTGTTCATGCTGCCGTCCGCCATTTTCGTCTCCCGATGCCGTGTTGGACCCTCGGGCCACGGGGTGCAACATATATCAACGAAGGGCAAGGGGAAGGGGAAGGAGTGCTACCACACACCCCTTCCCGGGGGCGCCCTGCGCCAAGATGGCACAAGGGCGCAACGCACATCAGGGGGCACCTGCCGGGACAGGGCCTGCGCCGATCCATCTGTGCGAAACAGGACAGATCGGAATGCAAAGGCGCGCCCATGGGGCACGAATGTATAAAGAGGGTTGCATCCAAATATCCGTGTTTGTCGTGAAAGACGCCGCCCCAAACAAACGGGGCAGCAGGCAATCAGACGGTCACGGGCGGGGCATGGGCCGGCGGGGGCAGGGCGGTGGACACAGGCGCGCGCAGTTGTGGGGCCAAGCCCAGACGCACCACATCGCCCCACGCCGCCGCGCGCCACGCAGGGACAATCGCGGCAGGGGTCAGGTCCACAAGGGTCAAGGCGCAGGGACGCTCGCTGTCCTCGCCCACCTCGACGGCCTCGCCACTGGCATCAATCATGATGGTTTTCAGGCTGGACCCGGTACAGATCACGATGGTGTCCACACCGGGCACCACCTCCGCCAGTACAGCGACACCGCGCGGGGCAAGGATACCCAACGTCACGGCAAGGATCAGCAGAGTGCGCAACAAAGCAGCCATACCTTGTCGTACCGTCCCCGCCCTGCGCACACAAGACTGACCTCGCCCCAAAGGACGGCGCCCCGCTTCATTGGGTCAAAAATACCCCAACACGCCATTTCCCACAGGCACGCCGCCCGAATGATGCCGCGCTTGGCCACAGCCAAGCGCCCGAAATATCACGTGATTGGCCACGGGGCCAATCGCATTTTGGTCAAACCACGGGCGCGGTCACTTGAACAGCTTGCTGTCCTTGATCTGGTCCCAGGCCCAAACGACCTCGCCCAACTGTTCCTCTTGGGACCGGTCGCCGCCGTTCATATCCGGGTGCAGCACCTTGATCAGTTTCTTGTAGGCCTTGCGGATCTCGGCCTTGTCCCAATGGTCCTTGGCCTCCAGGATCTCGATGGCGCGGCGTTCCTGCGCCGGCAGCTTGCGACCACCGCCCGCGCCCTTGCCCTTGTTTTGGGTGGCATTGCCCCCCAGCACCTGATGGGCGTCATCCACACCCAGCCGGGCCCAGGCCCGCTCTTCGGCGCTTTGCTTGAACGGCTTGGTGGGACGGTCGCCCACTTTGTCCCGCTCCATCTGCGCTTCCATCTCCGCCTCGGTGGTGCCTTCAAAGAAGTTCCACTTCAGGTTGTACTCGCGCACGTGGTCCTTGCAGAACCACAGGTAGTCGTCCAGCACATCGGGCGCGCGGGGGGCACGGTACTGGCCGCGTTCTTCGCAGCCGGGCGCTTCGCACACCCGCTGGCTGGTCTCGAACGCGCCGGACATGCCGCGCCGCCCGCGGGTGTTCTTCTTTTTCGCGGTCGAGACACGCATGTCGAAATTAAACGGATCACTGCTGGACATCTGCTCGCCCCTTCTGTTCCAAGGGTGCATACTTTAGCCGAACCAGCACAGAGGTGAAGGGGTGGAGGCCCAAAAACATGACCAAAGCAGATAAAATTGAACAGGCCCTGCGCGCGGCCCTCAACCCCACGCGCCTGGAGGTCATCAACGAATCCCACAAACACGCCGGCCATGCGGGCGATGATGGCACCGGCGAGACCCATTATCAGGTGATCATCCGCGCCCCAGCCTTTGCCGAGATGTCGCGGATCGCGCGCCACCGGGCCGTGCATGATGCTCTTGGCAAGGACCTCGTGGCGCAAATCCACGCCCTTGCGTTGGATATCGCGGCGTGACCGGCTACTCCGCCGCGCCCTGACGCCGGATCGCCGCCGGAGAGGGCGAGACCTCCCGGTCCTTGCGCGCCTCCAACAGGCTGATCACGGCCGGGTCCGCATCGTCGGCATGGGCCGTGTCTGATGTGTCCATGTCGTACTTTGCCCAAGGGTCCAGGGCCGGGTTCAGTGCGGCGACCGCAGCGGCCACTTCGGGCAGCAACATTGGCGGCACAGGCGCCTGTGTCACCGCATGGACCGAGGGCGTCGCCGCGATCTGTGCCAATCTGGCCCGCCGGAACACCAGCACGTTGTAGTAATTTGTGGTCCGCTTGGTCAGGCCCACGCGGTCCTCGCAGGGCAGGGTATCGGCGCGGACATACTCCCACCCCTCGGCCCCCATCTCGTTCATCAGGCTGGCCATGGCATGGGCAAACTTGGCCTCGTTCCCCTTGACCCCCTTGCCGCGCAGCCCGCGCTTGGGGGCAGGCACTACCTTGTATTCAAATTCTTGCATAACGACCCATCCCATTCTGGATTGTTTACACTATCCCTGCAGATTGTGGCGAAGGTGCGGAAGGATTGGGGTTTCCGATGGGAGGTTTGAGGGCATTCAGGGGGACGGGTGCCCACAGGCCCGCGACAGGGACAGCGCCGATTTTTCTGTCCGGGCCTCTTCCTCGCTTGGCAGATAGCCCAGACGCGACACCTCCATCAGGACCTTGTCGAGGTAGCGCAAATTCCAACGGGCCGAGTCGTGCGGCGTTGCAAGGGGCTTGCAGGGGGCAGGCGCGCTGTGCATCAGGGGATTGTCCGGCGCGCGGGCCTGTGCCGCCCAGAACTCAAGTAGTTCGTCCGTCGGTCCGATCTTGCGTCTGGTCAGAAACCGATGGGTGCGCAACAGGTGGATATCGGGCTTCACCGCCAGACCCAGATCCGCCAGTCCATGCAGCACGGATGTCTCTCCCCATCCCGTGCCGAGGGTCTTGGCCGCCGCGCGCACGGCTTGAATGCTGAACCCCTCCTCCCAGATCGAGGGCAAATGGCAGGGCAAGTCGTCCACCGCCGCCGCAAGGGTCTGGATTGCAAACAAGCGCCATGAGGCCACGGTGATCAGCGGTGTGTCGCAGGGACGATTGAAGTTGTTTGGGGACGACCATGAGGTGCTGACGCCTTTGGTGTGTGTGATCCCAAAAGGGTCAGCGCCGCAGACCACATAGGCCCGCAGGGTGTCACTCGTGCGGTCCGCTTGTGGCAACAGCTCAATGATCTGATTGGACCACCGCGTCCCCGTGGCCACGCGCGTGTTGGCAAACAGCGGTTTGGACCAAAAGGCATCCCACAGGCAGTCGGCACAGTCGGGAGAGCGGGCGACTGCTGCATCCGCTAGGGCGGCCGCCTCCCTGTGGGCGGCGGGCGGCAGAGCCTTGATGAAGCCGATAAGCTGGGTCAAGCGTTCAAGTTGGATTTCGGGCATCTCGCAGCGTTATGGGCGAACAAGTTGCGGTATAAATGCACCGTTACACAGGGCGAGGAACCCGTCAAACGCGCGCCGTGTGCGCGGGGGGTACAGGCGAAGTTCGGGCGATTTGGATTTATCACCCAAAAACAAAACCCACCGCCTTTCGGGGTGGGTTTCGGGGGTGTTTTCGGGGGGATTCCCAGAGGGCCGTTTTGCCCCCGGGGCGGCGGGACAAGTCCCGCCCTACAGGGCCTTCAATTTCGCCGCGATCAACTGGTTGACGACCTTGGGGTTCGCCTTGCCACCGGACGCCTTGATCACCTGACCCACGAACCATCCGGCAGTCTTGGGGTTTTCCTTGGCCTTGGCGACCTGATCGGGGTTGGCGGCCATGATTTCGTCCACCGCAGCCTCGATGGCACCGGTGTCGGTGACCTGTTTCATGCCGCGCGCCTCGACGATCTGTTCGGGGTCGCCGCCTTCGGAATAAACGATTGAAAACAAGTCCTTGGCGATCTTTCCGCTGATCACATCACCCTTGATCAGACGGATCACCCCGGCCAGTTGCGCCGGCGTCACGGGGCTGTCGGTGATGGCGGTGTCGTCCTGTTTCAGGCGGCCGAACAGCTCGTTGATGACCCAGTTCGCGGCCATCTTGCCGTCACCGGCCTCTGCGGCCACGGCCTCGAAATAATCTGCGTTCTCCACCTCGGCCGTCAGCACGCTCGCGTCGTAGTCCGACAGGCCGAAGTCATTGATAAAGCGCGCTTTCTTCGCATCAGGCAGTTCCGGCAGCCGGGTTTGGATATCGTCCACCCAGCCCTGTTCGATCTCTAGGGGCAGCAGGTCGGGGCAGGGGAAATAGCGGTAATCATGGGCCTCTTCCTTGGACCGCATGGACCGGGTTTCCTGCTTGTCCGGGTCGTACAGGCGGGTTTCCTGATCCACCGATCCGCCCGCCTCGATGATGGCGATCTGGCGTTTTGCTTCGATATCAATGGCTTGCTGGATGAACCGCATGGAGTTCATATTCTTGATTTCGCAGCGCGTGCCCAAGTGGCCGAAATCGCCGGTCTCGCGGTACTTCTCATAAGCCCCGGGCAGGCAGACCGAGACGTTGACGTCCGCGCGCAGGTTACCGTTCTGCATATTTCCGTCGCAGGTGCCCAAGTAACGCAGGATCTGGCGCAGTTTCACGACATAGGCCGCCGCTTCCTCTGGCCCGCGGATGTCGGGGCGGGACACGATTTCCATCAGCGCCACGCCCGTGCGGTTCAGGTCCACGAAGGACATCGCAGGGTCCATGTCGTGGATCGACTTGCCCGCGTCTTGTTCAAGGTGGATGCGTTCGATCCGGACCAGCCGTGCCGTACCGTTGCCCATTTCCACCAACACCTCGCCCTCGCCCACGATGGGGTGATAAAGTTGAGAGATTTGATAGCCTTGCGGCAAATCGGGGTAGAAGTAGTTTTTGCGGTCAAAGGCCGAGTTCAGGTTGATTTGGGCGTTGATTCCCAGCCCAGTGCGCACCGCCTGTTCGACGCAGAATTCGTTGATCACGGGCAGCATCCCGGGCATCCCAGCGTCCACGAAGGCCACGTTGGAATTGGGTTCCGCGCCAAAGGTGGTGGAGGCGCCGGAAAACAGTTTCGCGTTGGAGGACACCTGGGCGTGCACCTCCATCCCGATAACCAATTCCCAGTCGTGCTTGGCACCGGCGATGGTTTTCACTTTGGGCGTGTCATAAGTCAGATCAAGCATGGGGGCCTCCGGGTTGTCGATCCCGGTTTAGAAGAGGCATGCGACGGGGGCAAGGTCGGTTGCGCGCGCCTTAGGGCCGGCGGTCTTGTTCCGCCTCAATCATGTTGATCCAATCCTGTGCAACGACCGGGTCAAACAGGGTATGGGTGCTGCGCTCTGTCCAGTCGTCCAAGTTGTTTTGCAGGGTCGCGTCGTCCATCGCCGCCAGCAGACGCGGAGCGTCGTCCATGGACAATCCGCGATCCTCGACCACCTCTGTCCAGATGGAGGCGCGGGCATCCGCGCTGCCGCCCGTGCCTGCGCTGACGTGGGACTGCCACATGGATTGATCCCGCAGCGCGCGGAAATCCGTGATATGAGCCGAAGAGACATCGGCGGCGGAGGCGCCGGTGATGCCCTTCTCGTGGGCCACGATCGACCACACGGCCGCCCGGTCCACATAGACCGCGGCACCATTGGTGTCGGCCAGGGCCGTGTTCATGCGATGATTGTGCAAGGCCCAAAAATCCGAGTACCCGCGATACTCCGCCAGCATCGCGGCCGCCTGTTCGTCGGAGTAATGCGTGAAGGTGTGATCGGCCAGTGTATGGATCACCGCCTGTCCAAAGTTCAGGCCGCGCGCCACGATGGAGGTCTGCATCTGACCATTGATGTCGCCGGACAGATCTTCGACGCCCGCAGAGACGACGGACATCGCCGCCAGGCCCAGGCCCACAGTGGCGGCGGTCAGCACGACCCAATCCACCGTGACCGCGCCTGTGTCATCTGTCCAAAAGCTGTGCGTCGTTGTGCTCATGCGTTTTGCTTTGCCGCGTGAATGTGGCGCTCTTTTGGCATTTGTGGCGCATTTTGTGATCGCGATGCTGCGGGTGCGAGCGTGGCGGATTTGCATCTGTCCCCATGGGGACAGGGGCGGGCATGGGGCGCGCGGCACCGCGCCGCTTGAGGCCCCCCGATCTGTGATGTATCAGGACGCAAGCCTTTGGGGGGCACGATGTACGACTTACGCAGATTTGTGGCGACCGCCAGCGTCGCGGTGGCCGCTTGGGCCGGGATCGCCCTGCCGGTATGGGCCGAGGCCGCGCCGGTGCACCGGGGGGCTTCATCTCGGTCCTGTCCCTGTATGGTGATGTGATGGCGCCCGACCCCGAGCCCGTACCGGCCGAGGCCAAAGTCCAAACCCTGCCACCCTTGGATACAACGCGACGCGGCCTTGTCAGCGCGCTTTACGCGCCGCGCGGGGCGATGGCGGCCCCGATTGAACCCTCGACCCGGCCCATTGCGCGCCCCACGATCGAGCGGCCTGCGCTGCGGTGGGATCATGTGGCGGGCGCGCAGTCGTGGACAAAGGCGGTTATCGGCGCGCTGAAAGGCCACGGTGCGCCGCTGTATCAATCGGTGCCGCGCGACATTGCCAACTGGTGCCCCGCCTATACCCAGAACGACGCACGGGATCGGCGCGCCTTTTGGGCCGGTCTGATCAGTGCACTGGCCAAGCACGAAAGCACGTGGCGTCCCCGTGTGGCAGGCGACAACGGCAAGAGTATTGGCATGTTGCAGATCCGTCCCGGCACGGCGCGGGGCTATGGCTGCGCCGCGCGGACCGCGACGGACCTCAAGAACCCGGAGGCGAACCTGTCATGCGCCGTGCGGATCATGGCCAAGACCGTGACCCGGGACGGCGTGATCAGCGAAGGTTGGGACGGAGTGGCCGCTGATTGGGGGCCGTTCCACCAGCGTTCCAAGCGCGAGGATATGCGGGCGTGGGTCCGGTCCCAAGCGTATTGCAAGCTGCCACCCCTCGCCGTGGCCATGCGCCCGGTGGCCCGTCCGCAGGTCAGTCGCGCCGCGCGGCAGCCGATGTTGGTCGTGACCGGGTCCAGCCAGAACGCCACGGCCCCGCGGCCCGTGCAGCGCCCGAATTAGGCGCCCAGCACCAACAACCACGCAGAGACCGTGACGACCGACGCCGCCGTGCCCAGCAGCACGCTGGACGCCGTGACCCGCATTGCCCGTCCGTAGACGGCTGAAAACAGATAGGCGTTCACGCCCGGTGCCATGGCGGCGGTCAGGACGGCGGCCTTGAACTTCTCCGGTTCCAACGCAAGGGCTGTGCCCACGGTGTAGGTCACCAAGGGATGCACCAGCAGGGCGATGGTGACCAGCATGGCAATGGTGCGCCCGTCCCCTTCGGGACGGTAGCGCACGAGGACCCCGCCCAGACCGAACAGGGCCGCGGGCAGGGCGGCGCGGATCATCAGGTCCACCGCCTCGGTCAGGGGGGCGGGCAGGGGTAGGCCGGTCAGGTTCACCACCAGCCCAAGGGCCACGCCGATCATCAGGGTGTTGCGGAACATGGCGCGGGCCACCAGCCCAAGGGTGGCGGGGCGGATGCCCCCTTCGGCCCGGACCAGTTCCATCGTGGTCAGCCCCAGAAGATAGCAAAAGGCCGCGTGGATTGCGATGATCGCATACATCGGTTCCAGCACCGTTGTGCCAAAGGCGCGCTCCGCAATGGGCAGGCCCAGAAGGACGGTGTTGGCGAACATGGCGGCAAAGCCGATGGCCACAGCATCGGGGCCGGAGCGTTTGAAGATCAGCCGCGCCCCCGCGATTCCCAGCACAAAGCAGGTCAGCGAGCCTGCGTAGAAGCTGAGCAGCAGCCTCCAGTCGAAGTTCTGTGCCAGATTAAGGCCCGAGACCGCCGAAAACAGCAGGCAGGGGATGGCGAACTTCTGGGTGAATTGCATCAAGCCTTCGACGTGGGCCTCTGCAAACAGGCCCCGCCACGTGGCCAGATAGCCCGCCCCGATCAGGATGAACACGGGCAGGGTGACGGCAAGCACGTCCCCCATGGGTTACAGGGGCAGGTCGATCACCATGCCGTCATAGGCCGGGGTGACGTGGTCGGGGGTCTCGGCTGCGACGGTGTCGTAGTCCAGATCGTTGTGCATGTTGGTCAGCACCGCCCGGGTGGGGGCCATGCGGGCAATCCAGTCGAGGGATTTGTCCAAGTGAAAATGGCTGCTGTGGGGCGCGCGGCGCAGGCTGTCGAGGATCCACAGGTCGAGGTTTTGCAGCGCGGGCAGGGCGCTGTCGGGAATGTCGGACACATCCGGCAGGTAGGCCGCCGATCCGATGCGAAAGCCAAGGGCGTCTATCCGGCCATGGGCAACGTCGAACGGGGTCAGGGTCAGAGGGCCGCCGGGGCCGTCCACGGTCACGTCCCCGTCGATCAGGTTCATGTCGAGGATGGGCGGGTAGTCCGAGCCCGGGGGCTGCACGAAGGTGTAGCCGAATTTGGCGGTCAGGTCATTCAACGTCTCGCGGTCCGCCCAGACGGGCAGGCGGGCGCGCATGTTGAACACGATCATCCGCAGATCGTCGATCCCGTGGCAGTGGTCCGCGTGGCTGTGGGTAAAGAATACGCCGTCCAGGCGGCCCACGTCGGCGGCCAGCAACTGCTCTCGCATGTCGGGGGAGGCGTCGATGAGGACGGTGGTGGTGCCTTGGGTGCCGATCCGCTGGACCAGCAGCGAGCAGCGGCGGCGGCGGTTCTTGGGGTTGGCGGGATCACAGTCGCCCCAATGCCCGCCCAAGCGCGGCACCCCGCCCGAGGAGCCGCAGCCAAGGATTGTAAGGCGCAGGGTGTCTGACATGGGTGCTACATGCGCTTTTCTGATCCGGTGGGCAAGGGGTCTGACCAAACGGAGCGGGCTGCGCCCGCACGCGATGTTTTGTCTGGAGCATGTTGCCGGGATCGTGCGAAAGGGGGCCAGCCCCCATGGGGACGGTGGGCTGTGTGGCGGGGCTGGTTTTGGCCCCCCGGGGTATTGGGAACCCAATGAAGATGATCTGGATCAAGGTGGCGGGGTGCTGCCCGGGATAGGGTTTGACTGCGCTGAATTGAAAGGACCGCACCATGTTACGTTTGGCATCCATGATGTACGCGATTGTTGGAACAAGTCTGGCGGGGGCCGCTGTGGTGGCGGCACTGGTCGCCGGGCTGGACACATGGCAGCACTTGCTGGCCGCCGCCGTCGTTGGTGCCGTTGCGGCCTTGCCCGTCACGTGGATCGTGACAGGCAAGATCCTGGGCTAAAGCGTCGGGGTCTTTTGCAGCAGGGCCATGACCTGGGACATATCCGGTCCCCGGTCTTGGCCCGTCAGTGCCCGGCGCAGGGGCATGAAGAGGCCGCGGCCCTTGCGGCCTGTCGCCTCTTTCACGGCCCTGGTCCAGACGCCCCAGCTGTCTGCGGTGTAGGGGGCGGGGGGCAACATGGTGAAAGCCTCGGCCACAAAATCAGCGTCTTCATCGGCCACGACCGGCGTTGTGCCGTTTTGGAACAGGTCCCACCACTTGGCGATATCGGCGCGGGTGGTGATGTTTTCGCGGATCGTGTCCCAGATTGGCGCCTGTAGGTCTTGGGGGATGCCAGCGGCCGCGAGGTCCGGGGCGATGTCGGTCAGATCCATGGCCGCCAGCGCGCGGGCGGTCAGGCTGTTCAGATCCTCGGCGTCGAATTTGGTGGGGGCGGTGCCGAACTGGCCGATGTCGAAACCTGCGATCAACTCTTCCATGGTGCTGCGCAGCTCGATCGGCTCGGACGCGCCGAGGCGGGCCATATGCGACAGCAGGGCCATGGGCTCCACTCCGGCGGCGCGCAGGTCGCGTAAAGAGAGGGTGCCCAGACGTTTGGACAGCGCTTCCCCTTGGGGACCGGTCAGCAGGGAGTGGTGGGCAAAGCTGGGATGATCGTGCCCCAAGGCGGCCATGATCTGGATCTGGGTGGCGGTGTTGGTCACGTGGTCTGACCCGCGCACCACGTGGGTGACGCCCATGTCCGTGTCGTCCACAACAGAGGCGATGGTGTAGAGGACCTGCCCATCCGCGCGGATCAGAACGGGGTCCGACACGCTGGCCGCGTCGATGGACATGTCGCCCAGGATACCGTCGGTCCAGGTGATCCGCTCCTGATCCAGCTTGAACCGCCAGACACCTGCGCCGCGCTCTTCCCTCAGGGCGGCCTTGGCGTCGTCGGTCAGGGCGAGGGCGGCGCGGTCATAGACCGGGGGCTTGCCCATGTTCAGCTGTTTCTTGCGCTTGAGGTCCAATTCCACCGGGGTTTCCCAGGCCTCGTAGAACCGACCCTCGGTGCGCAGGGTGTCGGCGGCGGCGGCGTAGCGGTCGAGGCGGGCGGATTGCGTCTCGATCCGGTCCCACGTCAGGCCCAGCCACTCCAGGTCCTGCTGGATCGCATCGGCGTAGGCTTGGGTGGAGCGTTCGGGGTCCGTATCGTCCAGCCGCAAGATGAACTCCCCGGCCTTGCGGGCGATCAGGTAGTTGAACAGGGCGGTGCGCAGGTTGCCCACGTGCAGAAATCCGGTGGGCGAGGGGGCGAAACGGGTGACGGTCATGGCAGGCTCCTGATGGTTGGGGTGGGGGTGCCATGACGGGATCGTGATGGCAAGGGCCGCAGGGGCGCTATGTTGGAGGGGACAAGACACTGACAGGAGAGACCCATGACCCAATTGACACGACGTGGCGCCCTTGGTGCCCTTGCCACCGCCCCCTTGCCGCCCCCTTGCTGGGCGGTGCGGCGCAGGCGGCAGCCCCCTGCAAGGCGTGCAGATGCCGACCCACCACACCATCAAGGTGGGCGGGTTCGAAGTGACGGCCCTGCTGGCAGGCTCCGCCACCCGCGAAGAGCCTCAGGGCATCTTCGGCATGAACGTCGGACAGGAGGAGTTTGAGGCCGTGTCCGAGGCCAACTTCATCCCCGCCGACAAGGTGCAGTTCTTCTTTACGCCCACGCTGGTGAACACCGGGTCCGAGCTGATCCTGTTCGACACCGGCCTGAACGCAGAACGGTTGGCGGCCGCCATGGGGGCGGCGGGCTATACCCCTGATCAGGTAGATAAAGTTGTGATCACCCACATGCACGGCGACCACATCAACGGGATGATGCGCGAGGGGCAACCGGCCTATGCCAACGCGTCATACTACACCGGAGCGGTGGAATTCGACGCCTCGGCGGGCAACGAAGGGTTCGAGGAAAACGTCGCCCCCATGGCCGAAAAGATGACGATGCTGGACGATGGCGGCTCGGTCGCCTCTGGCATCACGGCCATGGCGATGTTCGGCCACACCCCCGGGCACATGGGGTACATGCTGGAAAGCGACGGGCGGCAGTTGGCCCTGACGGCGGATTTGGCCAACCACTATGTCTGGTCCTTGGCCTACCCCGATTGGGAGGTGCGCTTTGACCGGGACAAGGCCGCCGCCGCCGCGACCCGCCGCCGGGTTCTGGGAATGCTGGCCGCCGATAAGGTGCCCTTTATCGGCTATCACATGCCGTTCCCGGCCATTGGATATGTCGAGGAGCGGGGCGATGGTTTCCGCTACACCGCGGCCAGCTATCAGTTCATGCTGTAACCGGCACGGGGGCTGTCCCCACGGGGACAGTCCTGCGCCTGAGGGGCGGGTCAGCTGTTCGCCAAGCCCGGCCAATTGGCGTCTGCGGCGGCGATGTTGCCGGGGATGTCCTTCTCCCAGCGACGCCGTACGCCCTTGGAATAGTTGAGATAAAGCTTGTCCTCCACGATGGTCCACGCATCGGGCACGGTGCTGGCGGTGTAGCCCTTGGCCACCGCAAACGCACAATTGCCGCCGTATTGCGGGGCATAGCGTTCGGGGTCGGCGGCAAAGGCATCGCGGTTGGCGGCGCTGGCAAAGTGCCAGGTCGCCCCGTTCCAGTCGTGGCTGTGCTCGGCGGTGCCAATCACGGGGGCCCCTTCGGTGAAATAGGCCACCGGGTCCGCGCCGCGAATGGCCACGCCACGGTGGGTGAAGACCCCGCCCTTGACCGCTTGGGCCAAGGTGATTTGGGGCAGGGTGGCAAGGGCGCTGAGGCCAACGGAGCCTGCGAGAAGGGTGCGACGATTGAGCATAGTGAAGTCCTTTGTTCCAGTTGCCCCCAACATGGGCACAAATCAGCGCACGCGCAAATCAAACCGGATCACGGCCCAGTCATAGATGTTACAAACAACGCGGGCGGCCCGCTTGGGACCGCCCGGTGTTTTGGGGTATTTTTGACCCAATGAAGCCGGGGGCCTAGCCCAGTTCCGCCAACCGTGCGAGGGCCGTGCGGATCACCTCGGCCTCGGCCTCGCGGGCGGCGAGGTTAGCCTTGGTCTCTTCGACGACCTCGGGAGGGGCGCTTTCGGCGAACTTGGGGTTGTTGGCACGACCGGACAAGCCTTTGATTTCCCTTTCCAATTTGGCAAGGTTTTTCTCGAGGCGACCCCGTTCCTTGTCCACGTCGATGATGTCCGCAAGGGGCAGGGCGAATTCCGACGCGCCCACCACGACCGACACAGCGCCCTTGGGGGCGGCGTCCGCGTCGGCCATGCTGTCGATGCGGGCCATGCGGTTGATCAGGGTCTGGTTGGCGGCATAGGCCGCGCGGGACGCAGGGTCGGAGGTGACGCAGACCACAGGGATATACAGCCCCGCGGGTACGTTCATCTGGGCGCGGGCGGACCGCACCCCTTCGATGAAGGAAATCACCCACGACATTTCGGCATCCGCTTTTTCATCAATGATATCAGTGCCTAAGGTCGGCCAATCCGCGTGGACACACATCTTGGCGCGGTTGCCTGTTGTGGCCCACAACTCTTCGGTGATGAAGGGCATGATGGGGTGCAGCAGGATCATGCACTGGTCCATGACCCAAGCCATGGTGGCTTGCGTTTCGGCCCGGGCGGCGGAATCTTCCCCTTGTAACAAGGGCTTGGAGAATTCCACGTACCAGTCGCAGACCTTGCCCCAGACAAAGGCGTAAAGGGCACCCGCCGCGTCGTTGAACCGGTAGTCGGCCAGTGCGGCGTCCACGGTGTGCACGGTGCGGGCGACCTCGCCCACGATCCATTTGTTGACCGTCTGAGACAGGTTTTGGGGGATCTGGGACTCTCCCCCGAAACCACCCCCGAAATCCCCCCCGATTTTGATCTGACCGCTCACGGCGTCATTCATCTCGGCAAAGCGGACGGCGTTCCACAGCTTGGTCCCGAAATTCCGGTAGCCCTTGATCCGTTCAAGGTCGAGTTTCAGGACCCCGCCCAGCGAGGCCATGGCGGCGGAGGCAAAGCGCATGGCGTCGGCGCCGTATTCGTCGATGACCTCCAGCGGGTCGACGACGTTGCCCACGGATTTCGACATCTTCTTGCCCTTGGCGTCGCGCACCAGCCCGTGCAGGTAGACGTCCGTGAAGGGGACCTGATCCACGACCGCCAATTGCATCATGATCATCCGGGCGACCCAGAAGAACAGGATGTCCTGACCGGTGATCAGGACGGAGGTGGGGAAGTATTTCTCCATCTCGGGCGTTTGCTCGGGCCAGCCCAACGTGCCGATGGGCCAAAGGCCTGAGGAGAACCATGTGTCGAGGACGTCGGGCTCGCGGGTCAGTTGGATTGCCTGCTGGCCGCCGCAAAACCTAATCGTCTCTTCTCCTTCAGCGGTAATGAAATATTCACCTTGATAATATTCGTAAGCAAGGTTCCGGGCTTCTTCTGGCGTAGCTGCACAGAAGGTTTTGGTCCCGCCGATCAGGTCCCAGGAGCCGTCTTGCGGCAGGTCTTCGAAGGTCATTTCGGGTGACCTTTCAGCGGGCCCATACCACACCGGGATCTGGTGCCCCCACCAAAGCTGGCGCGAGATGCACCACGGCTCGATGTTTTCCAGCCAGTGGTAGTAGGTCTTTTCACCGCTCTCGGGGACGATCTTGATATCGCCGTTCCGCACGGCGTCCAGTGCGGGGCCGACGATTTTTTCGGCGTCCACGAACCACTGGTCCGTCAGCATCGGTTCGATCACGACCTTGGACCGATCCCCAAAGGGCTGCATGATGGGTTTGTTTTCGACCATGGGGACGGTGCGGGTCTGCGCCTCCCCGTCCTCATCGGTGTAGGTCTCGGTCGTCATCACGGCGAGGCCTTCGGCGGTGATCGCCTCCACCACCGCTTTGCGCGCCTCGAACCGGTCCATGCCGCGGTATTCCTGTGGCACGAGGTTCAGAGCGTCCGTCTCGGCTTCGGTTAGGGTGCGCTTACCGTCCGCAACCTCTTGCGCGATGGCGGCAGCCTCGGCGTAAGGCGCACCATCGGCGCGCATTTGTGCCTTGGTGTCCATCAGGCGATAGCAGGGGATGCCCCCGCGCTTGGCCACGCCGTAGTCGTTGAAGTCATGTGCGCCGGTGATCTTGACTGCACCCGAGCCGAAATCGGGGTCGGGGTAGTCGTCGGTGATGATCGGGATCAGGCGGCGGTGCTCCTTGGGCCCAACAGGAATTTCGCAGAGCTTGCCGACGATGGGCGCATAGCGTTCATCGGACGGGTGCACGGCCACGGCCCCATCGCCCAGCATGGTTTCGGGCCGAGTGGTGGCGATGGAGATATAGTCGCGTGTCTCGCGCAGGGTGACGTTTCCGTCCTCGTCCTTCTCGACATATTCATAGGTCGCCCCGCCCGCCAGCGGGTATTTGAAGTGCCACATGTGGCCGGGGGTCTCGATATTCTCGACCTCCAGATCGGAGATCGCAGTCTCGAAATGCGGGTCCCAGTTCACAAGGCGTTTGCCCCGGTAGATCAGGCCCTTGTTGTACATCTCGACGAAGACTTTGATGACCGCATCGTGGAAATTCTGTTCGGTTGGGTCGGGGTCGCCGGGCGCGCCGCCCATGGTAAACGCCTCCCGGTCCCAATCGCAGGACGCGCCCAGACGTTTCAGCTGGCCGATGATGGTGCCGCGCGATTTCTGTTTCTGCTGCCACACCCGTTCCAGAAACTTGTCACGGCCCATTTCGGCGCGTGTTTCTTCGCCGTTCGCGGCCATGTCCCGTTCGGTGACCATCTGGGTGGCGATGCCTGCGTGGTCCGTGCCCGGCTGCCACAGCACATCATAGCCCTGCATCCGCCGCCAGCGCACCAGAATGTCCTGTAACGTGTTGTTAAACGCATGGCCCATATGAAGGGAGCCGGTGACATTTGGCGGAGGAATCACGACAGAGAACGTCTCGGGGCGGCTGGCATTGGCGCCCGCGCGAAAGGCACCGGTGTCTTCCCACGCTTGGGAAATGCGGGCCTCTGCCTGCGCTGCGTTGAAGGTTTTTTCCATGGCCATGGGTCGTGTTCCCTCGTGTGTGTGGTGGGGGTCAGATAGCGTGAAGGGCGCGGGGTCACAAGCGTGCTTGCCATGGGGGGCGGGATGGGCGATTCTGGCCAAAAAGCAGAGGCAGTCATGAAGATCCTATTCATCCACCAGAATATGCCGGGCCAGTACCGCGAAATGCTCAATTGGCTGCGGGCAGAGGGCAGCCATGACCTGGTGTTCCTGACGCAGCGCAAGAATTACCCGGACCTGTCGGGGGTCAAGAAGGTGATCTATACCGCCCACCACCGGCCCAAGAAGGACGCCTATGGTCTGTCCAAGGTCTGGGAAGAGGCGGCCGGGGTCGGCTATGGGGCCGCACTTGCATGCCGCGCGCTGGAGGCCGGCGGCTGGCGGCCCGATGTGATCTTGGGCCATACGGGCTGGGGCGAGATGCTGTTTCTGAAACAGGTCTGGCCCGATGTGCCGGTGCTGGGGTTTTTCGAGTATTTCTACCGCGCCGAAGGGGGCCCCGTGGGGTTTGACCCCGAACAGCCCCCCGGGGATCACACGCCCTATCTGCTGCACGCGCGCAACGTGGTGCCCTATACCAATCTGGATGTGGTGGACCGGGGCATCGCGCCGACCCAGTGGCAGAAGGATTGTTTTCCAAAGATCTTTCACGAAAAGATGTATTGCTGTCACGATGGCATCCGCACGGACAAGCTGGTGCCGAACCCGGACGCAGAGATCACCTTGGGTCGTCTGGACCGCCCCGTGCGCGCGGGCGACGAGGTGCTGACCTACGTGGCGCGGAACATGGAACGCACGCGGGGCTTTCACATCTTTATGCGCGCGCTGCCCAAGATCATGCGCGAACGCCCGAATGCGCGGGTGCTGCTGGTGGGGGGATCGGGCGTGTCCTACGGTAAGGAAAGTCAGGCCGAGGGCGGTTTCCGCGCCGAGATGGAGCGCGAGGTGGGCCATCTGTTGGACTGGGACCGGGTGCATTTTCTGGGCCAGGTGCCGTACCCCGATTTCCAGAAGGTCGTGCAGGTCAGCCGCTGTCACGTCTATCTGACCATGCCCTTTGTGCTGTCGTGGTCCTTGTTGGAGAGCATGTCCATGGGGGCCACGGTGGTGGCCAGCGACGTGGCGCCTGTGGCCGAGGCCATCACCCATGGCGAGACCGGGTATCTGGTGGACTTCCACAACCCCGAGGCGCTGGCGGATCAGTGCATCGACGTGCTGGCCAACCCCGCCGCCCACGCCCACATCGGCCCCGCCGCCCGGGACCACGTGGTGAAAACCTACGACTTTCTGGACGTCTGCCTGCCCGAACACATCCGTCAGATCAACGCGCTGGTGCCCCCGGACAAGGCGATCAAACTGCCCTGATCGGGGCAGGGGCGTTGCCCCGGGACCCTCGGGGTAATTGGCGTCCAAAGACGCCGGAACAGTGTAAGGTGGTGTAAGGTCTGGACGCGCGCGCGCGGGTCGCTACTGTTTGCATAAACCAAGGGGAGAGCACCATGTCGAAATTTGGAACCAGCCAAAGCCTGCGCCGCCTAGAGGACAGCCGTTTTCTGACCGGTGCGGGGCGGTATGTCGACGACATCGCGCCCGAGGGGGCCTTGCGGTGTTATGTGCTGCGCTCTCCGATGGCCCATGCCACGATCACCGCCCTGGAGGTGGAGGAGGCGCGCGCCGCCGACGGCGTGCACGCCGTGATCACCGCCGCCGATCTGGTGGCCGCCGGGCGCGCCAACCGGATCAACGCCAGCATCATCACCAACCGCGACGGGACCGAGGCCGCCGATGTGGGCCGCCCGATCCTCGCCGAAGGGCGCGTGCGCTTTGTGGGGGAGCCGATCGCCTTCATCGTCGCCGACACCCTGGCCCAGGCCAAGGACGCCGCCGAGCTGATCGACTTCGATTTCGACGAGTTGGACGTGAAGCTGGACCTGACCCCCGGGGGCGCCACGATCCACGATCAGGCCACCGACAACATCGCCTATGACTGGGACATGGGCGACGCGGCGGCGGTGGATGCTGCGCTGGGCGGGGCGGCCCATGTGGTCACCCTGACCGTAGACGACAACCGCGTCATCGCCAATTCCATGGAGCCGCGCGGATCCTTCGCCCAGCCAGAGGGCGACCGCCTGCACATCTGCGTCAACGGGCAGGGCGTCTGGGGCACCAAGCGGGACGTGGCCAAATGGCTGGGCCGCCCGGCGGACGATCTGCGTGTGACGAACCCCGACGTGGGCGGCGGGTTCGGGATGAAGGCCTTCAACTACCCCGAGACGTTCCTGTGCGCCTTTGCCGCCCAGACCCTTGGCCAGACCGTCCACTGGATGGGAGAGCGGTCCGAGAGCATGGTGTCCGACAACGCGGGCCGGGACCTTTTGTGCACGGCGACGCTGGGCTTTGACGCGGATCACAAGCTGGTGGCCTACAAGATGGACAGCCTGTCCAACATGGGGGCCTATAACTCTGGCTTTGGCCAGTTCATCCAGTCGGAGCTGTTCTCCAAGGTGCTGCCCGGAGTCTATGACATCCAGAACGCCTACATGCGCAACCGGGGCGTCTATACCAACACCACGCAGGTGGATGCCTACCGGGGCGCGGGGCGGCCCGAGGCGATTTATGTGCTGGATCGGGCCATGGATTATGCCGCCCGGACCTTGGGGGTGGATCCGCTGGACCTGCGGCGCAAGTCCTTCATCCCGGCACAGGCCTTCCCCTATACCTCGGCCACGGGCGAGGTTTACGATGTGGGCGATTTCCACAAGGTGCTGGCCCGGTCAGAGGTCGAGGCGGACATGGCAGGCTTTGCCGCCCGCCGCGCCGAGGCACAGGCGAAAGGCAAGCTGCGCGGTCTGGGGATCTGCTATTACATTGAGTCGATCCTGGGCCAAGCCCATGAGCACGCAGAGGTGGAGTTTGCCGACGACGGCATGGTGAACCTTTATGTGGGCACCCAGTCCAACGGGCAGGGGCACGAGACGGTCTATGTGCAATTCGTAAACACCTACCTTGGCGTGCCGCCCGAAAAGGTGCGGGTGATCCAGGGCGACAGCGACAAGATCAAGGAGGGGGCGGCACCGGCGGCTCCCGCTCTGTGACGACGCAAGGGTCGGCCACCAAGGCCACCTCCGAGAAAGTGGTGGAACGGTTCACGCCCTTCGTGGCCCAGCAGTTGGACGTGGCCGAAGATGCGGTCCGTTTCGAGGAGGGCGCTTTCCGTGCCGAAGGGTCCAACGTGGTGATGACCATTCTGGAGGCCGCAGAGGCCGCCCGGGACGCGGGCCGCACGGACCTGTTGCGCACCCGCGAACGGGCCGATCTGCCCGGGCGCAGCTTTCCCAACGGCTGTCACACCTGCGAGGTGGAGATTGACCCCGACACCGGCGTTGTGCAGGTGGTCAAATACACCGTGGTCGATGATTTCGGGAACCTGATGAACCCCATGCTGGCCGAGGGGCAAGTTCATGGCGGCGTGGCCCAGGGCCTGGGCCAGGCGATCAGCGAACGGGTGGTCTATGATGACGATGGGCAGCTGCTGTCGGCGAGTTTCATGGACTACGGGATGCCGCGCGCCGATGACCTGCCGATGATTGCGTTTTACTCCGAACCCGTGCCGTCCACCGCGAATGTGCTGGGCATGAAGGGCTGTGGCGAGGCGGGGACCGTGGGGGCCATGGCCGCCGTGTCCAACGCCGTGCAGGATGCGGTCTGGGATCTGGGCGTGACCCAAGTGGACATGCCCTTCACCCCCTGCGCATGTGGGAAATGCTGCAAGAGGCGCAGGCGACCGTTGCCGCCGAATAGGCCGTGGTTGCAGTGGCTGCGCGGCTGGGCCACCCGGCCCGACCCGGCCCCTGCGCAAGCGCCCCCGCGCACGCTGGTGGTGCTGCTGGACGGGACCATGTCGTCCCTGACCCCGGGCACCGAGACGAACGTGGGCCTGATCTACCGGCTGTTGCAGGACCACGGGCAGGCCTGCGTGTACTATGAGCCCGGCATCCAATGGCGCGGCCCCGCCAGCGCGCTGGAGGTGATGGCGGGCATCGGGATCAACCGTCAGATCAAACGCGCCTATGGCTGGCTCAGCGAAAGCTACCGACCGGGGGACCGGATCTATCTGATCGGCTATTCGCGCGGGGCCTATGCCTGTCGCGCGCTGGCGGGAATGGTGGGCAAGGTGGGCCTGTTGCCCCCGGACCAGGCCAGCCAAGCGGGGATCGGGCAGGCCTATGCGGACTACCGGGACGGGCGCGCCCGCGACCACGACCCGATCCCGATTGCCGCTGTGGGTGTGTTCGACACCGTGCGCGCGGTGGGCCTGCGCTGGCCGGTCCTGTGGCGCTTTGTGCCGCCCATGGACGTGTTTGATGACTGCGTGCCCCCGCGCGCGGTGCAGCGCGGCTTTCATGCCCTGGCCGCCGACGAGACCCGCGTGGCCTTTGAGCCGATGCTATGGGACGTGCCCGCCGCGCGCGCGGCGGCTTTCGAACAGCGGTGGTTTCGCGGCACCCACGGGGACATCGGCGGTCACTTGACCGGCGACTGGACCGCGCGCCCGCTCAGCAACGTGCCGCTGGTGTGGATGCTGGGGCGGTTGCAGGATACGGGGCTGGCGCTGCCCCACGGCTGGCCCGCGCGGTTTCCGGTCGATCCAGACGGCCCCTCTGCGGGCAATTGGCGGGGCTTTGGCGCCTTGTTTCTGTGGCGCCGCCGTCGCACCAGCGCGCCTGTGGAGCGGGCGGGTTTGGGTATTTTGAACCCAATGAAGACCGGAGACAGCACCTAGATGGAGTTCACCCGCGCCATTGACGCCTATTGCGAACGTATGGACCCCGGATATTGGGCGGAGCCTGTGAACGCCGTAACAAACGCGGCCTTTGTGGTGGCGGCGCTGATCATGTGGCGGCGCGCGACCTTTGGGATCTGCCGGGTCCTGTCGGTCCTTTTGTTCCTGATCGGGGTGGGCAGCTATCTGTTTCACACCCATGCGCAGGTCTGGGCGGCGATGGCCGATGTGGTTCCCATTGCCCTGTTCGTGCTGACCTACATCTGGGGGGCGAACCGGTTTTTCTGGGGCCTGTCGCCGGTCTGGGCCACGGTCGCCACGGCGGGCTTTTTCCCGTATGCGGCGGCCACGGGGGCGGTCTTCGCCGCGCTGCCGTTTTTTGCCGTGTCTGCGGCCTATTGGCCTGTGGCGCTGTTGATCGCGCTTTACGGGCTGGCCCTGCGCGGCCCCACGGGGCGCGGTCTGGTGATCGGGGCGGCGATCCTGTGCGTGTCCCTGACGGCGCGGTCCGTGGACGAGGCCCTGTGCGCCCATATCCCCTTTGGGACCCACTTTCTTTGGCACATCCTGAACGGCGTCATGTTGGGCTGGATGATCGAGGTGATGCGCGCCCACCTTGCACGCGCCCACACCCCCGGCTAAACGGGGCCAAACAGGTTAGGAGCGCCCATGTCCATCGACACGAGTACAGCCCGCAAGGTCGCCAAACTGGCCCGGATCAAGGTCGATGAAGACCACCTTCCGGCGCTGGCAGAGGAATTCAACGCCATCCTCGGGTTCATCGAACAGCTGAACGAAGTGGATGTGGAGGGGGTGGAGCCCATGACCTCTGTCACGCCCCAACGCCTGAAACGGCGTGCCGATGTCGTGACCGATGGCAACCAGCAGGCCGCCGTTCTGGCCAATGCGCCCGATGCCCGCGAGGGGTTCTTTGCCGTGCCGAAGGTGGTGGAATAATGACCGATCTGAACACACTGACCATTGCCGACGCCCGCGACGCCCTGCGCAAAGGCGACACCACCAGCGCAGAGCTGACCGAGGCCTGCCTGACGGCCATCGACGGCGCGGGGGCTTTGGGGGCCTTTGTCCACAACACCCCGGATCTGGCCCGCGCGCAGGCGGCGGAGGCCGACAAGCGGATCTCGGCGGGTGACGCGCCGTCACTGTGCGGCATCCCGCTGGGCATCAAGGACCTGTTCTGCACCAAGGGCGTGGCCAGCCAGGCCGCCAGCCGGATCCTCGAAGGGTTCAAGCCGGAATACGAATCCACAGTCTCGGGCCAGTTGCTGGACCGGGGTGCGGTGATGCTGGGCAAGCTGAACATGGATGAATTCGCTATGGGCTCGTCCAACGAGACCAGCGTCTATGGCAACGCGGTGAACCCGTGGAAAGTGGACGCGCCCCTGACCCCCGGTGGGTCCTCGGGCGGCTCCGCCGCCGCTGTCGCCGCTGACCTGTGTCTGGGGGCCACGGGCACCGACACGGGCGGGTCGATCCGCCAGCCTGCGGCCTTTACGGGCATCGTGGGCATCAAGCCGACCTACGGACGGTGCAGCCGCTGGGGCATTGTGGCCTTTGCCTCGTCTCTCGACCAGGCGGGCCCCATGACCAAGACCGTGCGCGACGCAGCGATCATGCTGGAAGGCATGTGCGGCCACGATCCCAAGGACAGCACCAGCGCCGATCTGCCCGTGCCCGATTTCGAGGCCATGCTGACCGGTGACATCCGGGGCAAGGTCATCGGCATCCCCCGCGAGTACCGCATGGACGGTATGCCCGCCGAGATCGAACAGCTGTGGGCCGATGGCACCGCGATGCTGCGCGATGCGGGGGCCGAGATCCGCGACATCACCCTGCCGCACACCAAATACGCTCTGCCCGCCTATTACGTGATCGCGCCGGCGGAGGCGTCGTCGAACCTTGCGCGCTATGACGGGGTGCGCTTTGGCCACCGCGCGGACATGGCCGCAGGCGACGGCATCACGGAGATGTACGAAAAGACCCGCGCCGAAGGGTTCGGCGCCGAGGTGCAGCGCCGTGTCATGGTTGGCACCTATGTGTTGTCCGCAGGCTTCTACGACGCCTATTACAACCGCGCGCGTCGGGTGCGCAGCCTGATCAAGCAGGATTTTGACACGGTGTTTGCCGATGGGATCGACGCGATCCTGACCCCCGCAACCCCTTCGGCGGCCTTTGCGTTGGGGCGCAAGGTGGATGATCCGGTGGAAATGTACCTCAACGATGTGTTCACCGTGACCGTCAACCTTGCGGGCCTGCCGGGCATCAGCGTGCCCACGGGTCTGGACAAGCAGGGCCTGCCCCTTGGCCTGCAACTGATCGGCAAGCCGTGGGAGGAGGGCGATTTGCTGAACACCGCCTATGCCTTGGAAACGGCCGCCGGGTTTGTGGCGAAGCCGGGCAAATGGTGGTAAGTGGATCAAAAGAGCAGAGGCTGACATGCGCATATACCTGATCCCCGCCGCCCTTCTGGCCCTTGCGGCCTGCGAGCCGACCATTCCCGACAGCGGTGTCGGCTTTGGCGATTATCAGGAATATCTGGCCGAGCGGGAGGCGCAGTTGCAAGGCACGGCCCCGGCCGCCCCCCAGCCCACGACGATCCAGCCCCCTGCGCCGGATGCCTTGGACCGGGCCGAGGCCGCGATTGCCCAGGCAGAGGCCGCGCCGGGCGGTGTGGCCCCCACGGCGCTGCCCGCGCCTGCGCAGCCTTTGGATCTGAACAATCCCGGGATTTCGTCCGAACAGGACTTTGACGCCGTATCCGCCGAACGCGATATCGCCGCCGATGCGGCGCGCATTGCAGCCGCGCGTCAGCAGTACGTGTTGGTGCAGCCGACCGAGCTGCAGCGGGCCGGGGATACGGGGCCAAACATCATCCAATATGCCCTGTCCACCAGCCACCCCGTGGGACAAAAGGTGCACCGGCGCCCCAACGTCTTTGCCCGGGCGCGGGTGGATCAAAAATGCGCGGGCTACCGCACGCCGGACGTCGCGCAAGAGGAATTCCTTGCCGCCGGTGGGCCTGCGCGGGACCGTCTGGGCCTTGACCCCGACGGGGACGGTTATGCCTGCGGCTGGGACCCCGCGACCTATCGCACGCTGGTGCGCAACTGATCCTGTCCCCCAATTGCGGGCCGCGCAAGGACGGGCTGCGGCCTGATCTGATTGTCCTGCATTACACGGCCATGGCGGATACGGATGCCGTGATCCGGCATTTGTGTGCGTCCGAGGCGCAGGTGTCGGCCCACTACGTGATTTCGCCCATGGGGCAGGTGACGCAGCTGGTGGCCGAGGAGGGCCGCGCGTGGCACGCCGGGGCCGCCAGTTGGGGGGCGAGGGGGACGTAAATTCCCGCTCCATCGGGATCGAGATGGTGAACGACGGGTTTTCGCCCTTCGCCGCGCCTTTGATGGCCGCCCTTGAGGGGCTGTTGCCCGGGATCATGGCGCGGTGGAATATCCCGCCCAAGGGGGTTGTGGGCCATTCCTGCGTGGCCCCGGGGCGCAAGATCGACCCGGGCCCGCGGTTCGACTGGGCCCGGCTGGCGCGTCAGGGGCTGGCGATTGGGCCTGTTTACGGCGCGCCCGGTGATTTCCACCGAGATCTCAGAACCTTCGGCATGACAGCTGATGTGCCGGATGAAGTAAGGTTAACGGCGTTCCGGTCCCGGTTCCGTCCTTGGGCGCGCGGGCCAGTGGACGATGTGGACCGTGCCCTTGCAGCCGATCTTGCCAGACGCTTTGCCGTTGATCCGCCGCGCCGACAGGCGTAAGGGGGCTGGGCGCGGAGGGTTGGATGGCCGCGGCGCTGTTGCACCTAGAATAGCATGGGTGCCGTTCTCGGGAGCTTTTCATTCGAAAAGCCCCTGTCACGGCGCGCTGCGTTCTCGGTGAGAACGCAGCGTCGAGGAAAGTCCGGACTCCACAAGGAAACGGTGCCGGGTAACGCCCGGGCGGAGCGATCCGACGGAAAGCGCCACAGAAAACAGACCGCCATCCTCCGGGGTGGTCAGGGTGAAACGGTGGGGTAAGAGCCCACCGCCGCGCTGGCAACAGGGCGGGCACGGCAAGCCCCACCGGGAGCAATGCCAAATAGGAACCGCGTGCCGGGCGACCGGCGGGACTGCCTTGGTCCCAGCAGGTTCGGGTTGGCAGCTAGAGGCGCGTGGGCAACCACGGGCCAAGAGGAATGGTCATCTCGGGGCGGTTCGCCGCCCTAGACAGAATCCGGCTTATAGACCCTCCGCGCATTTTCGCCGCATAGGCGCAGGGTACATTTCAACCTAGCGTTGCGGTGGGAGTGCGGGGCAAGCGGGAAGGGTCGCTGCCATGTCTTTTGAATCTCACAGCCTTTACGATGGGGTTCGTTATGGGCTTGCTCTGGGTTGCGGCGGTGGTGTGCCGCCCGCCGCACAGGCCGCTATGAGCGCAGAACAGGATGTATGCAGCGTGCTGATCTGCGCCCAAGGCTTTGTGAGACAGGTCAATTGGAAGGCACTGACCCTTTTGGGTCTGACCGATACGCCCCTGCCGGAAGAGCTGCTTTGGACGCATCTTTGGCCTGGTGTATCCCGCCAGTCCGTGGCCAGCACGTTTGCCCGCGCCCGGGCCGGACGTACAGGGTACTGTCGCGCGCGGCTGGGCTATATCAATGCGCCGGATCTGTGTTGCGAGATTACAGTCGCGCCGATTCCATCCGATGATCCCGTGCGCCGGCACGTCTTGGCCACTCTTCACGCGCTATAGGCATGATTATCCTCAAAGGCGGTTGACTCCGCCCGGTCAGTCCTTAAAAGCCAACAGAGTATTTCACGGGCGCCCGCCTGACACTTTTGGGGGCGCCTGTTTCCGTCTTAAGCCGCTGCCCAGGAGAACACCCATGGCGAAGCCAACCACGATCAAAATCCGCCTGAACTCCTCGGCGGGGACCGGCCACTTCTACGTGACCAAGAAAAACGCACGCACGATGACCGAAAAGATGGTCGTACGCAAATACGACCCCGTTGCGCGCAAGCACGTCGAGTACAAGGAAGGCAAGATCAAGTAAGATCGCCTGACATGACCAGACAAACGGCCGCGCAGCACACCCTGCGCGGTTGTTTTCGTTTGTGACATAGATGAAACCTCGCCACGCCCCGGGTGCGCTGCCTTACGAAAGGAAGTGACCCATGGCCCAAACGACCCAAGACGTAGCGCCCAAGCTGACCCTGCGCCCCGCCCGACCGGGGGATCAGGCGGCGGTGGATGCGCTGTTGCAGCGCAGCTATCCCACACTGCTGGCCGATGATTATGCGCCGGGCGTGTTGGCCAAGGCCTTGCCCTTCATGACGACCGCGCGGCCCTCGCTGCTGAGAAGTGGCAGCTATTACCTGCTGTTGGTGGGGGCGCAGCTGTGCGCCGCCGGTGGCTGGACCCGCGGTGATCCCTTTGGGGGTGCGGGGGGCGAGGACGTGGGCCATATCCGCCATGTCGTTACCTGTGCCGATCACCAGCGCCGGGGATACGGCGCGCTGGTTTTGCAACATGCCATGCGGGCCGCCCATGAGGATGGCGTGCGGCGGCTGGACTGCTATGCGACACTGACGGCCCGCCGGTTCTACGCCGCGTTCGGGTTCGAGGAGGTGGCAGAGATTAAGATGACCCTGCGCCCCGGTGTCGCCTTTCCCGCCGTGCACATGCGGGCCGTGTTGTGATGGGCTAGCGGATCAGGCGCAGGGTGTTCTGGGCGATCTCGATCCGGCCAAAGTGCTGCAGATAGGACATGCCTAGCAGGCTGCCGGGCATATCGCCTTGGTTGACCACGGCGCGCACGCCTGTTTCGGTCTTGTCGCCAAGGCGCACCTCGGCCAGTCGAACTTGGGCCGTGCGCACCTCGCCGTTGGCGGTATAGGCGCGACCTGTGAAAGGCAGGGCGTCGATGTCGATCCCGGCCCGGGCCGCGTCCTGCTTGGACAGCACAAGGTCAGAGGCGCCGGTGTCCATCACGAACTGCACCGGCACGTCGTTGATGGTCAGGGTGACGTAGTAGTGACCATCGCGGGCGCGGGGCACCTCGACCACCGTTTGGCCCGCGTCGATCGAGACCGACTGCCGGGGCATCACGGTTTGGGTGATGTCGGACCACATGCCCGCCACCACGATGGCGCCGATAAAGATGAACGCCCAAATCGCGCTTTGTTGCAGCATCTGGTTCAGGCGGTGGCGGTTGGCCAGCACGAAATAGCCGCCAATCACGCCAAGCAGCAGGGTCAGGTAGATCAGGTTGCCAAAGTCATCTGTGTCCATGCCCTAGACATAGGCGGCGGGGCGTGGATTTCTAGGCGGGCCAGATTTGCAGCAGCCCGTTCAGGACGAATTGCACCGACAGCGCCGCCAGCAACATGCCCAACAGACGCGTGACCACGTTGATCCCCGTGGCCCCCAGCAACCGTTCCAGAGGGCTTGCCAGAAGGAACAGGACGAACACCACCGCCAGAACGCTGATCATGATCGCGAATACCATGGCGGCGTGCAGCGGGTCGCCCTGTGCCTCGCCCATCAGCAGGATCATGGTCGCAATGGCCCCGGGGCCTGCGATCAGGGGCATGGCAAGGGGGAAGACCGATGGATCGTCGGGCACCTCTTGGGTCTGATCCTCGCGCCGTTTGGTCCGTTTCTCGAACAGCATTTCGAGGGCGGTCAGGAACAAAAGCAGCCCGCCCGCGATCTGGAAGGCCGGCAGCGAGATGCCGAGGAACGTCAGCAGCGTGTCACCGGCAAGGCCGAAGGCCGCCAGGATCAGCGCCCCGATCACCACCGCCCGGACGCCGATCGCCCGGCGCGCGTCACTAGGCGTGCCTGCGGTCAGGGCGACGTAAAGGGGCGTCAGGCCGATGGGGTCGATCACGACAAACAGGGCCACGAAGGCTGTGATGATTTCTGCGCTGGTCATCCCTTGGCCTTCTCCAACCGGTCTTCGGCGGCTACCCACATGGCCTCGGCCTTGTCCAGCGCCTCCATGACTTCGGCGTATTTCTTGTTCCAGGTCTCAAGCTCGCCCACGCGCGATGCCTCGTAGAGGGCCGGATCAGCGAGCTTCTTGGCCAGCTTGTCCTGCATCTCCTGGATCTTGGACACGCGGGCCTCGCACTTGCGGACCTCGGATTTCAGAGCCTGCAGATCTTCCTTGCTGACTTTGGGTTTTTGTGTGGGTTTCTTGGGCTTTGCGGGGCGATCTTCACGTTGCAAAAGTAGGTTGCGATAGCTTTCCAGATCGCCCTCATAGGGTTGCACCGTGCCGTCTTTGACCAGCCACAGGCGGTCCGCCACCAGGCTGAGAAGGTGCATGTCGTGGCTGACCAGCACCACAGCGCCGGAATAGGCGGTAAGGGCCTCGACCAGCGCCTCGCGGCTTTCGATGTCCAGGTGGTTGGTGGGTTCGTCCAGGATCAACAGGTGCGGCGCGTCGATGGTGGCCAGCAGCAGGGACAGGCGGGCCTTTTGCCCACCCGACAGGCGGCCGACCTCGGTGTCCGCTTGATCCGCACCCAGGCCAAAGCTGGCCAGACGGGCACGCAGGCGGGGCGGCATTTCCTTGGGTCGCAGGCGTTGGACGTGCTGCAAGGGTGTCTCGTCCACGTGCAGCTCATCCACTTGATGCTGGGCGAAATAGCCGATCCGTAACTTGCCACTTGCGGTCCGGTGCCCGGCCATGACGGGCAGTTTGTCGGACAAGAGTTTGGAAAGCGTGGACTTACCCTGGCCGTTCTTGCCCAACAGCGCGATGCGGTCGTCCTGGTCGATGCGCAGGTCCATGCGGCGCAGCACCTCGGTCTGGCCGTAGCCTGTGGTGGCCGCCTCCAGCCGCAGGATCGGGGGCGACAGCCCCTCGGGCGTGGGAAAGGTGAACACCATCTTGGCGGCCTCGGCGGGGGCGGTGATGGGGGTCATCTTTTCCAGCATCTTCACGCGCGATTGGGCTTGCTTGGCCTTGGAGGCCTTGGCCTTGAACCGGTCCACGAAGGATTGCAGGTGCGCGCGGCGGGCGTCTTGTTTCGACGCCTCGGCCTGAGCCTGCATCGCCTTTTCGGCCCGTTGCTTGGCGAACAGGTCGTAGGGGCCGCCGTAGTAGGTCAGCTTCTTTTCCGACAAATGCAGGATGCCGCCCACGGCGCGGTTCAGCAGTCCCCGGTCGTGACTGATGATCAACACGGTGTGGGGGTACTTGGCGATATAAGCCTCCAGCCACAAGGCACCTTCAAGGTCCAGATAGTTGGTCGGTTCGTCCAGTAGCAACAGGTCAGGCTGCGCGAACAGAACCCCCGCAAGGGCCACACGCATCCGCCAGCCGCCCGAGTAGTCCGAACAGGGGCGTTTCAACTCTTCGGCCCCAAACCCAAGGCCGCGCAGGATCGTGGCCGCACGCGCCTCGCCGGACCAGGCGTCGATGTCGGTCAGGCGAGACTGGATGTCTGCGATCCGGGCGGGGTCGGTGGCCGTGTCCGCCTCGGCCATCAGGGCCGCGCGTTCCTCGTCCGCCTCCAGCACCGTATCCAGAATCGAGGTTTCGGAACTGGGCACCTCTTGGGTGATTCCGCCGATACGGGCGGCCGCGGGCAGGGTGATTTCGCCTGCATCCAGCACCAATTCCTTGCGGATCAGGCGGAACAGGGTGGTCTTGCCGGTGCCGTTCTGGCCCACCACACCGACCTTGTGGCCCGCTGGAATGGTGGCAGAGGCCTCGACCAACAGGGGGCGACCGGCGACGGAGTAGTTTATTTCGGAGATGCGCAACATGGGCGGGGTTTGGACCCCGGGGGACCCAGTGTCAATCGCGGGCTTTTCATCAATCCATAGGGGTGGTAGGGGCTGCGCAAACCGCAAACCCTAGGAGAGTTCCAATGGCGCTAGAACGCACATTCTCGATCATCAAACCCGATGCCACCAAACGCAACCTGACCGGCCAGATCGTCGCCAAGTTCGAAGAGGCCGGCCTGCGCGTTGTCGCCTCCAAGCGGATCCAGCTGACACTGGCCCAAGCGCAGCAGTTCTACGGCGTCCACTCCGAACGCCCCTTCTTTGGCGAACTGTGCGAATTCATGATCTCCGAGCCGATTGTCGTGCAGGTCCTCGAAGGTGAAAACGCCATTGCGAAAAACCGCGAAGTCATGGGCGCCACCAACCCAGCTGACGCTGCCGAGGGCACCATCCGCAAGGAATTCGCCCTGTCCATCGGCGAAAACTCCGTCCACGGATCGGACGCCCCAGAAACCGCAGCCGAAGAAATCGCATTCTTCTTCTCCGGTCTGGAACTGGTGGGCTGATTTTCTAAAAAATTCTGACGGCGGCGCCTTAGGGCGCCGTTTTGCGTTTGAGGACCCCGATGGCGTCCAGCACGGCCTCGAAGTGGTCCAGATCAGTGTCAAAATGTTTGGATTTCAGCGCGTCGAACCGCGCGCGCAGGGCGTCTTTTTCCGCGCCTTTGCAATCGTTCCACGGGCGCCCCTGCAAGGACATCTCGAGCGCGTAGAACATGATGAAGTGGGGTTTGGTGCCCTGTGCCATCATCTTGGCATAGGCCCCATCGGTGCCCAGTTCGCGCAGGGTCTCGGCGGTGGTGATGCCGACCTCGTTCAGCGCGGCCTCCACGGCCGGTCCGATGTTGCGCAGGCTGGTCAAGGGCGTTCCCATGCCCCCAGCATCGCAGGAATTCTGCGGATCGTCTAGATCGCGGCCCAGTCGTCGAATGTGACTGGGGGGCTTGCGTCTTTCTTGGGTTCTTTGGGGTCTTGCGGTTCGGTCGGCATGGCCGTTGTCCTTTCCTCAACAATGCCCAAGGCTTGCACGGAATTTTGCCGAGGCGAGGGCAGGTTTGTGGCAGCAATGGGGCAGGGTTTTCGCACACTCGGTGCCTGAAACGAAAAAGCGGTCCTGACAAAGGGAGGAGAGTCAGGACCGCAGGTATTTTCAGGCTCACGACCGGCTAAGGGAGGAGGAGAAAGCCGTGTCGTTGCTTGTGGTACCTATATCGTAGCCGCTTTGGGGATCGTCAATGCTGCAGATGCAAAAAAAGATCACGCGCGTCAAGTTGCCACCTAAGGTTGCAAAGTGCGGTGCCTAAACGGTCTTGATGCGGAGGATTTGTGCGAAGTGCAAACAATCGCAGGCCATCCGGTCCGGCAATGGCGCTCTATGGTGCTGCCGCATGTTCCGCTTTTCTGCGTGTGCGAAGGGTCTGGATCAGGCAGGCCACGAACACGGCCGTCAGGATCACCACGATGGTCGGTGCGGGCGCGCTGTCAATCCAGAACGACAGATAGACCCCCGCAACCCCCGAGGCGACGGCGATGCCGCCCGATAGGAGTAGCATCCTGCCGAACCGTTTGGTCAGCAGAAAGGCAATGGCGCCCGGTGTGATCAGAAGTGCGATGACAAGAATCAAGCCCACCGCCGACAGGGCCGCCACCACCGCCGCCGAGATCATGGCCAAAAGCCCGTTGTGGATCAATCCCACCCGCAGGCCCACTGCGCGCGCCTGTGCCGGGTCAAACGCGTGCAGCATCAGGTCTTTCCACAGCACGGCAATCACGCCCGTGATCCCAAGGCCAATCAGACCAGAGGTCCACAGGTCTGCCACGGACAGGCCCAGCATGTTGCCAAACAGGATGTGATCCAGATGGACGCTGGTTTCAATCTTGCTGATCATGACGATACCCGCCGCGAACATGGCCGAAAACACCACCCCCATCAGCGTGTCTCGTTTGATCCGGCTGTGGGTGTCCAGCCACCCCGTCAAAAGGGCCGACCCCATACCGGCGGCAAAGGCCCCGATGATCAGGGGCAGGCCCATGATGTAGGCCAGCACGACCCCGGGCAGCACCGCGTGACTGATGGCGTCGCCGATCAGAGACCAGCCCTTGAGGACCAGCAGCGCGGACAACAGCCCGCAGGGCAGGGCGACAAGGATCGTCACCATAAATGCGTCCTGCATGAACGGCAGTTGGAAGGGCAGCAGCCAGTCGCTCATACCCGGGCCCTCGCGCGTGCGGCCAGCAGCCCGTGTTTGGGGGCGAACAAGAACGCGGCGGCAAAGACCAGCGACATCAGGCACACGATGATGCCCCCCGTGGCCCCGTTCAGGAAATAGGACAGATAGGCCCCCAATCCCGCGCAAACCGTGCCTAGGCCGCCTGCGATGCACAGCAGCACCCCGAACCGGTCTGTCAGCAGATAGGCGGTCGCCCCGGGCGTCACCACAAGGGCGATGACAAGAAAGGCCCCGACGGTCTGCATCGCCGCCACACAGGCCGCGGACAGCAGGGCAAAGAACAGCACCGTCAGCCCGCTTGTGTTCAGGCCCACCGTGCGCGCGTGACGCTCGTCAAAGAAAGTGACCATCAGGTCGCGCCATTTGACCGCCAGCACCCCCAGCACCACCGCCGAGATCAGGACCAGTTGCGCCGTGTCGGCCGCCGATACGGCCAGAATGTTGCCCATTATGATCGACTGCAGATCCACCGACGTGGGCTGCAACGAGACCATGAACAGCCCCAATCCAAAGAACCCGGTGAAGATGATCCCGATGATCGCATCCTCTTTCAACCCGGCGGTGTTGCGCAGGGCAAGGATGGCGGCGGCGGCAAGGCCCCCGGACAGGAACGCCCCGATCGCAAACGGCAGGCCCAGCATGTAGGCCCCCGCCACCCCGGGCACCACCGCATGGGACAGCGCGTCGCCAATCAGGGACCAACCCTTGAGCATCAGGAACGCCGACAGCAGCCCGCAGACCCCGCCCACCAGCGCGCTGACCCAGATGGCGTTGACCATGTAGCTGTAGGCAAACGGCTCAAGCACGGCTGTCATCGGTGTCCTTCTCGTGGTCGCCATAAATCACGAAGGGCCGCTCGTCGTCGGTCAGGACGGTCACACGGCGGCTGTCGTCGTCGTCGTGCAAATCCGCGCCGCCCAGATCAAACCGGCGCAACACGCCACCAAAGGCCTGTTCCAGATTGGCGTGGGTGAACACGTCGCGGGTCAGGCCGTGGGCCAACACGGTGCCCTTGATCAGGACCGTCCGGTCGCAGAATTCGGGCACGGATCCAAGGTTGTGGGTGCTGACCAGCATAACGCGCCCCTCGGCGCGCAACTCGCCCAGCAGCTTGATGATGGCAGCCTCGGTCTTGACGTCTACGCCCGTGAAGGGTTCGTCCAGCAAGATCACCTGACCATTTTGTGCCAGACTGCGGGCCAGAAAGACCCGCTTGCGCTGGCCGCCCGACAACTCTCCGATTTGGCGGTGCTGGTAGTCGGCCATGCCCACGCGGTCCAACGCCTCGGCCACGGCGGTGCGGTCGGCGGGGGCAGGGCGTCGCAGCAGGCCCATGTGGCCAAAGCGTCCCATCATCACCACATCACGCACCAGTACGGGAAAGGACCAATCGACCTCTTCGGCTTGGGGCACATAGGCCACGAGGTTGCGTTTCAGCGCCTGTTTGACCGGCAGACCCATCAGGTTGATCTCGCCATGGGCCGTGGGGACAAAGCCCATCAGCGCCTTGAACAGGGTCGATTTGCCCGCCCCGTTCACCCCCACCAGCGCAGCCGTTGTGCCGCGCGGCAGGCTGAAGCTGGCGTTGGTCAGGGCGCGGTGGCCGTTGCGGTAGGTGACGCTGAGGGCCTTGACCTCCAACCCGGGTGTGGCCGTGTCAGCCTTGGTGAATGTCAGGCCCTCGGCATTCATTCGGTGTTGCCTGCGGTCAGGCCGGTGACGATAGTGCTTACCGTGACCTCCAACAGGTCAAGGTAGGTGGGGACAGGCCCGTCCTCGGCCGACAGGCTGTCCACGTACAGGATGCCGCCATAGCGTGCGCCGGTTTCGCGGGCGACCTGTCGGGCGGCGTCATCGGGGACGGTGGATTCGCTAAAGACGACGGGGATGCCTTCGGCCCGGACCGTGTCGATCACCGTGCGCACCTGTTGCGGTGTGCCCTGTTGGTCGGCGTTGATTGGCCACAGGTACAATTCGTTCAAGCCCATATCGCGGGCGAGATAGCTGAACGCGCCTTCACTGCTGACCAGCCAGCGTTGATCCTCGGGCACGGTGGCCACCAGATCCACAAGCGGCTCCAGCGTTGCGCGGATGTCGGACTTGTAGGCTTCGGCGTTGGCTTTGTAGGTGGCCGCGTTGTCCGGGTCATGCGCGGCCATGGCGGCAGCGATGTTGTCCACGTAGGTCAAAGCCGGGTTCAGGCCCATCCAGGCGTGGGGATTGGGGGCAACAGCGGGATCCCCGCCGCCGATGGCAATGGGTTCAATCCCATCGCTGACCACGGCCGAGGGGATATCGCCCAAGTTGCGCAGGAACTGTTCAAACCACGCCTCCAGGTTCATGCCGTTCCAAAGGATCAGATCCGCGTCCAGCGCCCCGCGGATGTCGCCGGGTGTGGGCTGGTAGAAATGGATTTCGGCGCCTGGTTTGGTGATCGAGACGACTTCGGCAGCGTCACCGGCCACGTTACGGGCCATGTCGGCAATTATGGTGAACGTGGTCACGACCTTGAAGTCATCCGCAGCGGCTGTGCCGGGCAGGGTCAGGGCGGTGGTGGCGAGGAAAGCGCCCGCGAGAAAGGCGCGTATGGGTAGAGTCAGTGGCATTGCAGAAAACTCCTATGTTGCAAGGTGCATATGAAAATCACTCGCAAAAAGTCAAGGGCAGTGGTTGCCGATGTATTGTCAGACATTCGATTTACGGGGCGTTAATTGTCGGACACTGGTTGTCTGACAATTGATTTACGCTCTGTCAATTGTCGGACATTACACCTCTGCCCACCCCAAATCGCGCGAAAGCTGCCGTGCGGCGGTGCGGACATGGTTGCCAATTTCTGCAACCCGTTCCGGTGTCACGCGGCTGACAGGCCCAGAGATGGAGAGGCCCGCGATCACCTGCGCCTCGGCACTATAGACAGGCGCCGCAATGCAGCGCATCCCCAAGGTGCGTTCCTCGTTGTCGAGCGCATAGCCGCGTGTTGCTGCGGTCCGCAGGTCGGTCAATAGGTCGCCGATGCTATCGTAAGTGAACTCGGTAAAGCGGTCTTGACCCTGATCGGCCATGATTGCACGCACCTCCCCCTCGGGCCGTTGGGACAGGATCGCCTTGCCGATGCCGCTGGCATGCATGGCGCCTTGGGTGCCGGGAGGAAAGAAGGCGCGGATGCTCTCGTGTGTCTCGGCCTGCGCCAAGAACAACACCTTACCGCCACGCTCGACGCCCAAGTTGGCGGTTTCGCCGGTCTGACGCATCAACCGTTCCATGATGGGGCGTGCGCGTTCGACAAGGGATGTGCGCCGCAAAAAGGCAGATCCGACCCGAAACGCGCCAGGACCGATGTGCCACGTCTGCTCGGAGGGATCCATTTCGACCATGTCGTGACCCTCCAACGTGACCAATACGCGATACAGGGTGGCCGGGGACTGATCCAACTGACCCGCGAGGTCTGACAAACTGTGCCCGGCCCCTTTCGACAGGTGGTCCAGCACAACAAGGGCGCGGTCCAGCGCCTGGATGGTGTTTTGGGCGGTCTTGTCCCCCCACGCCCGGGGGCGTCCGCGTTTGGGTTGATCGGTCATCTCGGTCCTTTTCCATTTATGAAAATTATATTCACCAGATGAAAAATAGCAAGTGTTTGAAATACATGCTTTTCACTGCCTTTTTCATCTTGCGAAATTCTTTTTCAAAAAAATTGGCCTGCGACATCCCGTCCGATAGACCTAGCGGCAGAGGAGGACACCACATGCAAAACCCAGTTTTTATTCCCGGTCCCACAAACCTGCCCGAAAGCCTGCGCAAGTCCGTTGATATGCCAACGATGGATCACCGCTCTGCCGCGTTTGCGGATATACTGCACCCGGCGCGTGCGGGCGTGAAACAGGTTCTGGCCAGCGCGACCGCAGAAGTGTTCATCCTGCCCGGCACCGGCACCCTCGGCTGGGAGGCTGCGATCACCAACACGCTGTCCCCGGGCGACACGATCCTGATCGGGCGCAACGGCATGTTCTCACACAAGTGGATCGACATGTGCGAACGGCACGGGTTGGATGTGATCGTCCTGCAAGCCCCGTGGGGCGAGGGTCTGCCAGTGGACCGCTACGCCGAGGTTTTGGCCAGCGATACACAGCACCGTATCAAGGCCGTGCTTGCCACCCACAACGAAACCGCCACGGGCGTTGTCAGCGATATCAAGGGCGTGCGCGCCGCGCTGGATGCCGCCAACCACCCGGCGTTGTTCATGGTGGATGGTGTCAGTTCCATCGGGTCGATGCCGTTCGAGATGGACGCATGGGGTGTGGATATCGCCGTGACCGGCAGCCAGAAGGGTTTCATGCTGCCTGCGGGTCTGGCCATTCTGGGTGTCAGCCCGCGCGCCCTTGGGGCGATGGCCACGGCGAAACTGCCCCGCACCTATGCGGACCTGAACGACTTGACCAAGGGCTATGCCGCCAGCGCGTTCCCCTACACCCCGCCTGTCGGCCTGATGAACGGGCTGAAGGACGCCTGCGCCATGCTGCTGGACGAGGGGATGGAGAATGTCTTTGCCCGCCACACGATGATGGCCCGGGGCGTGCGCGCCGCCGTGGCCGCGTGGGGCATGGAAACCTGCGCGACCCGGCCCGAATGGCAATCCGATACCGTTACGGCAATCCTGACACCCGAAGGGTTTGACGCGGGGCGCATCGTGACCCACGCCTCTCAGGCCTATGACATGGCGTTCGGCGCGGGTCTGGGCGAGGTTGCGGGCAAGGTGTTCCGCATCGGGCACTTGGGCCAATTGACCAAGGCGCAGGCCCTGTCCGGCATTGCCATTGCCGAAATGTGCATGCACGACCTAGGATTGCCAATGACCCTTGGCAGCGGTGTTGCCGCCGCCCAAGCCACCTGGGCCACGCCCACAGAACTGGCCCTCGCAGCGGAGTAAAGCAGATGAAAGATATCCTCGACATTCCCAACTATGACGACGTGATCGCGGCCCACGACCGGATCCGCCCTCACATCCACAACACGCCCGTGCTGACCAGCAGCTATTTCAACGATCTGGTTGGTGCGGAGATCTTCTTTAAGTGTGAGAATTTCCAAAAGGCGGGGGCATTCAAGGTGCGCGGTGCCTCGAACGCGGTGTTCGGCCTGTCGGACGAGGACGCGGCGAAAGGAGTGTGCACACACTCCAGCGGGAACCACGCGCTGTCATTGTCCTACGCGGCCGGTCGTCGCGGCATCCCGTGCAACGTGGTCATGCCCCGCACCGCGCCTGAAGCCAAGAAGGCTGCCGTGCGCGGCTATGGTGGGATCATCACGGAATGTGAGCCCTCTACCACCAGCCGCGAGGCTGTTTTTGCCGAGGTGCAGGCGGCCACGGGTGGGAATTTTGTCCACCCCTACAACGACCCGCGCGTGATCGCGGGGCAGGGCACTTGCAGCCGCGAGTTCATGGAACAGACCGGCGGCGTGGATATGATGGTGGCCCCCATCGGCGGCGGCGGCATGATCTCGGGCACCTGTCTGACCCTGTCCAACATCGCCCCGGAGGTGCAGATCATTGCGTCCGAACCCGAACAGGCCGACGACGCCTATCGCAGCTTCAAGGCGGGGCACATCATCGCGGATGATGCGCCTGTGACCATCGCGGATGGTTTGAAGGTGCCGCTGAAAGAGCTGACGTGGCACTTTGTGTCCAACCACGTCACGGACATTCTGACCGCGTCCGAGCAGGAGATCATCGACGCCATGAAACTGACATGGCAGCGCATGAAAATCGTGATGGAACCCAGCTGCGCCGTGCCTTTGGCCACGATCCTCAAGAACAAGGATCGGTTCGCGGGCAAACGTGTGGGCGTGATCGTCACTGGCGGCAATGTTGATTTGGCAAAACTGCCCTGGATGAACGGCTAGGCCCTTTTCCTTACTGCGTGTTTCCGATACGAAACACGCGTCACTATCGGGGACCCGGGCCCGCTGAACCGGCCCATCCCTCGCAGCCCCTCAATCGTGGAGAGATCCGATGAAAGACATGACAAACCTAGACCAATACGAAGTTGGTTTCGACATTCCAGCCCTGCCCGGCATGAAGGAATCCGAGGTGCAAACCCCTGCACTGGTTCTGGATCTGGACGCGCTGGAACGGAACATCAAAAAGATGGGCGACTACGCCAAATCCAAGGGCATGCGCCACCGGGTGCACGGCAAGATGCACAAATCCGTCGACGTGGCCTTGTTGCAGGTCGAACTGGGCGGGGCCTGCGGCGTCTGCTGTCAAAAGGTCTCCGAGGCCGAGGTGTTTGCCCGCGGCGGCATCAAGGATGTGCTGGTATCCAACCAGGTGCGTGAGCCGCAAAAGATCGACCGTCTGGCCCGCATGCCCAAGCTGGGTGCGCGCACCATTTGCTGTGTCGATGATCTGGCCAACGTGGCCGACCTTTCCGAGGCCGCCGTGCGTCATGGCACCGAAATCGAGTGTCTGGTGGAAATCGACTGTGGCGCGGGCCGTTGCGGCGTGACCACCACGCCAGCTGTTGTAGAAATCGCCAAGGCCATTGACGCCGCTGAGGGCCTGAAATTTGCTGGCATCCAAGCCTATCAGGGCGCGATGCAGCACATGGACAGCTACGAGGATCGCAAGGCCAAGATCGCCGTGGCCGTGGCTCAGGTCAAAGACGCCGTGGACACGTTGGCGGCAGATGGGCTGGAATGTGATATCGTCGGCGGTGGTGGCACCGGATCCTACTATTTCGAAAGCACCTCGGGCGTGTACAACGAATTGCAGTGTGGGTCCTACGCCTTCATGGACGCGGACTACGGTCGTATCCTTGACAAGGACGGCAAGCGCATCGACCAGGGCGAGTGGGAGAACGCGTTGTTCATCCTGACCTCTGTCATGTCACATGCAAAGGCCGACAAGGCCATTGTGGACGCCGGGCTGAAGGCGCAGTCCGTGGACTCTGGTCTGCCGGTGATCTTTGGCCGCACGGATGTTGAATATGTGAAATGTTCGGACGAACATGGCGTGGTCGCAGACCCCGATGGTGTTCTAAAAGTGAACGAAAAGCTGCACCTTGTACCCGGTCACTGTGACCCCACCTGCAACGTCCATGACTGGTATGTCGGCGTGCGCAATGGTGTGGTCGAATGTGTCTGGCCTGTGTCCGCCCGTGGGCGCGCTTGGTAAGTTTCCACTAACGCTCTGCGGTGCCCGACATCGGGCGCCGCACCTCTCTTTCTAAGGAAATCATAAGATGTGGATTGTTCCAGAACGTGAGATTGCCGATCTCATGACCAGAGAAGCTGCGTTTGATGCAGTGGAAAAGGTCTTTGCCGCCATGGCCGCCGAAGATGCCTACAACTTCCCTGTCGTGCGCGAGGCGATTGGCCACGAAGACGCTCTTTATGGGTTCAAGGGCGGCTTTGATCGGGCGGGCCTGACGCTAGGTCTCAAGGCCGGGGGCTACTGGCCGAACAATCTGGAAAAGCGCGGGCTGATCAATCACCAGTCCACGGTGTTTCTGTTCGATCCCGACACAGGCAAGGCGTCGGCCATGGTGGGTGGCAACCTGCTGACGGCGTTGCGCACGGCGGCGGCGTCCTCTGTCTCGATCAAACATCTGGCCCGCGAGGACGCCAAGGTCATTGGCATGATCGGCGCAGGGCACCAAGCGACGTTCCAGCTGCGCGCCGCCCTAGAACAACGCAAGTTCGACAAGGTCGTCGGCTGGAACTATCACCCTGATATGCTGCCTAATATCGAAAAGGTCGCGGCCGAGGCGGGTGTCCCGTTTGAGGCGGTCGATCTGCCCGGCATGGCCGAGGCGGATGTCATCATTTCGATCACCTCTGCCTTTGCGCCGTCCCTGATGGCCGATCATGTCAGTCCCGGCACGCACATCGCCTGCATGGGCACCGACACCAAAGGTAAACAAGAGGTTGAGGCAGCCCTGTTACAACGGGCCAAAGTGTTTACCGATGAGGTGGCCCAGTCTGTCACCATCGGCGAGGCGCAGCATGCCATTGCCGAAGGCTTGATCGTTGAAAGCGACGTGGCCCAGGTGGGGGCCGTGATCAACGGCACCAACCCCGGTCGCACCTCGGCTGATGATATCACGCTGTTTGATGGGACTGGTGTCGGCCTGCAAGACTTGGCCGTCGCGGCCTCTGTCGTTGATCTGGCCATTGCCAAGGGCGTGGCCATCAAGGTCGACTTCTAAAGATCAATAGTGCCGTCGGGGTTTGCCTCGGCGGCCTCCTTGTCCATCTGCGGCTGCTTGCGACGTAGAATGATGTCCCCGTTTTCCAGCAGCTCAGGCGGGTGATAGGCGTTAAGTCCTTCAAAAGCCTCTCCCAATTCGGACCGTAGGTTTTCTACGAAGGGCCGAAGATCGTCGCCCAGATCCTCCATCTCGTCCAGGAAGGGTGCCAACTGGCCCATCAATCCTTCAAACAAGAGGCGGGACCCTTCGTTCAGTTTTTCGAGACCCTGATCTAAAGGATCGGCCTCCTGTGACGTGGCCGGGCTGGCCAATAGGGCGGCGAGGCAAAGGGCGACAGCAGTGTTCTTCATCTTCAAAACATGGGGGCGTCCCCCTAGATGTCAATTTCCACAAAAACGGGAAAGTGGTCCGAGGCGTCCAACAGGGCCTGTCGCAACGCCGGATCGTCAAAGCACGCCGGGTCGTCGAACGGGTGCCAAATCCGCCAAGTCGCACGCGGTCTGAGCTTCGGCGACACCATCACGAAGTCCAGCAAAGCGTTAAAATAGCGCTGCGTGTCGCGGTCATAAAAACGTGCGGTGGCAAATTGTACCGCGCCCGGACGGTGGGGGGCGGCGGCATGAGGATCAAAAAGGGGAATGTCATCGGGGCCGCCTGCCACGATCTCGACCCCGGACTTGCCAAAGAGCGCCTCAAACTCGTCCAGCCCGGGCCCATCGTTGAAATCGCCCAGCACGATCACGTCCTCGTCCGCCGCCAAATGGGCATTCACCCGGGCGCGCAACCAGATGCACTGTGCCAACTGCTTGCGTCTGTTGGCGATGGCAAGGCGGGTGGCGTCGGCGTCGTTCTGTGCGCCATAAACGGCCTTTGATTTCGCATGGACTCCGATGACGCGCAGGTCCCGACCCTTGTACGTCAGGGCCAATTCCAGCGGTGGCTTGGACCACGTGACCGGGTCAGGTTCTGCGTCCGTATCCAAGTCAATGGCAAAGGCCGTATCAAATCGCGGCGTGTCGGCTGTGTCCTTGGGATCGTGCCTGACGGTGATCACATCCGGGTCATAAAGGCAGGCAATCTCTTGCCGGGTGCCATTGGTAAAGCCCGTGATCGCCCGCCGGGCGCGGAGGCCCGCAAAACGCGCAAAGGTCTGCAGCGCGTCCGTCGTCGTGCGGCGCTCCGTGGTGTCCGGTGCCTCGATCACCATGATAGCATCTGCATCTAAAGCATGAAGAACGGTCTTTATAGCATTGATTTGTTGTGATTTAATTATCCCATGACGCCGTGACCATGCGTCCGACATCGCAAGGCCAGTCTCGTCAAACAGCGCGTTGAACCACTCCACGTTATAGGTCGCAATCCGCATGTCAGGGGTGCTTGGCCTGAATGTTTTCCCATGCGCGGTTGATTGCGATCAGGCGTTTTTCGGCCAGCTTCACGGCCTCCTCGGGCAGGCCACGGGCCATCATGGCATCGGGGTGCGTGTCGCGGACAAGGGTGCGCCACGACTTACGGATTGTGTCGAGGTCATCTTCGGGGCTGACGCCCAACACGTCGTAGCAATCCATTTCAGTGCCGGGGACAAAGCGCGCGCGCATGGCCCGAAACTCCCGGTCAGACAGTCCAAAGATCTGGGCCACCTGATGCAGAAAGTCGTCTTCCTTGGGGTGGTAGATTCCGTCAGCCAGCGCGATATGAAACAGCCCGTCCAGCAGGTCGCGCAGAGTGTCGGATGTCCCCTCGAACATGGCGGCGATCTGGCGGGCGTAGGCGTCGAATCCGGCCACGTCCGTGCGCGCCATGTTGAAGACGCGCGCGGCGTTGTCGGTTTGCGCATCAGGGATGGTAAAGACCTCGCGGAAGGCGGCGACTTCGTCCCGCGTGACCTCTCCGTCCGCCTTGGCCATTTTCGCGCCAAGGGCGATGACGGCAATTGTGAACGCGATGGAGCGTTCGGGGGGCGTGGACAGGCGGGCGAGCACGTCACGGATCGACTCGCCCTTGGTCAGGGCGGCGAGGGCGTCAGCGATGCGGGACCAAATGGACATGGGGCGCAGTATGGACCGGTGCGAGGTGAGGGGCCAGCCCCTGCCGCGCCCAGAGGGGATGTGTGGATCAATGCGGTTAGGGGTGGGGACGGTCGTCCAGGCGTTTGACCATCAGGATCAGGTCCTGCCATTGGCCTGCTTTCTGGCCGACCTGGGGCAGGGTGCCCGCGTGGGTGAACCCAAGGCTGGTGTGAAACGCAACGGCGGGCGGGTTGGCGGCCGAGATGCCTGCGACCATGGTGTGAAAACCGGCCTGCGCGGCGTGTGCGATCAGGGCCTGCATCAGGGCGCGGCCTGTCCCTTTACGTTCGGTGCCGGGAGCCAGCGCGATGGAGTGTTCGATGCAAGATGCATAGCCCTCGCCGCTGCGAAAAGGCCCCCATGTGGCGTAGCCTATGACCGCGCCTGCGTCGTCAGCCACAAGGACAGGGGCCGCCTGTAGCATGGCGTGGATGTCTGCCTCGGTGCGGTGCAGGCTGCGGAAGGTGACGTCCGGGCGGTCCACCACGGCGTTGATTATGGCGCAAATCGCGGGCACGTCGGTGGCGGTGGCCGGGCGGATCACAGGCTGCGCTGCCCGGTTGGAGTGTCGAACGTGGCCGAAAGGCCGGGTGGACCCGCGACGATCCGAACCCTTGGATCCGGCAGGGGGAGAGCGTTCAGCAGGTCCGCCGCTTGCGGGTGGTGGACCGTCAGTGTGCTCAGGGTCACGCCACTGGCGGGCAGTTTCGGTGGGTCCGTGTCCCATGACAGGATCGCAGGGTGCACATCGTCGAACGGCAGGCGACCTGTGGCCGGTATCGCAAAGCGCCAGCGCAGGTGGGCGCGGGACAGGGCCTTGGGCGTGCCGATGGCGGGCAGGGCTGCCACGGCAGCGGGCAGGTCGTCGGTGCGGCAGGCCCAGTGGGACAGGCGCGGTTCCGTTGGGCCGCTGTCCAGATCGAACCAGCGTTTGATCCCCGGGTCGGTGCCACCGGGCTGGATCGCAATGACCTCGATGTAGATGTCCCCAAGCCCCAGTAAGCGGTTGTGGGTGCCCATGTCCAAGTGCTGACCTCCGGGGCCAAAGGGCACGCCAAGGGCGGCTTCGGCCCAAGCGGTGCCCGTGTCCAGATCGGGGGCGGTGATGACGAGGTGATCGAGCGTGTACATGGTGCCAGACAACACCAGCGGGTCAAGGTGGGCAAGGGGTGGTGTGGGGCGTTGTGTCCGGGCGGGCGGCGCGGTAGCGGTTGTCCATGGATATGACAGACCACAAGGCGCAGCTGCGCAAGGCCGCGTTTGCCGCACGCAAACAGGCCCATGTTGCCGGGCTGGATGCGGCAGCGCAGACGCGGCTGTTGGATTGGATCGGGCCTATGACGGGGCAGGTCATTGCGGGTTACATGCCGATCCGGACCGAAGTGTCGCCCCTGCCTGTGATGGAGGCCTTGGCCGCTAGCAACCGCATCTGTGTCCCGGTGATTGATGCGGCGGGCGCGCCCCTGCGCTTTGCCCTGTGGACACCCGGCTGTGAGATGCAGGCCGGGCCGTTCGGTGCCGCCGTCCCGCGCGATCCGCAGTTCGTCACACCTGATCTGATCATCGCGCCCTTGGTTGCCTTTGACAAAACCCGTGCCCGGTTGGGGTATGGCGGGGGGTTCTACGACCGCACACTAGAGGGGCTGCGCGCCCGTGGCCCGGTGCGCGCAGTCGGCTTTGCCTATGATGCGCAAGAACTGGCCCAAGTGCCGCAGGAACCGACGGACCAACCCCTTGATGCGCTGGTGACCGAGACCCGCGTGCTTTAGTCCCTTGCGGCCCGCGCGCCGCTGGCCTAGCGAAGCGGGATGAAACTGCTTTTTCTAGGTGATGTGATGGGGCGCGCCGGGCGTGCGGCCATCGTGGAACAGGTGCCCCGTCTGCGCGCGGCGTGGGGTCTGGATTTCGTCGTGGTCAATGGCGAGAACGCGACCTCGGGCGCGGGGCTGAGTGCGTCCCACGCCAAGAGCCTGTTGGAGGCCGGTGTGGACGTGCTGACCCTTGGGGACCACGCCTTTGACCAGCGCGACATGATGCAAGCGATTGATGGGGAGCCGCGCATCCTGCGGCCGCTCAACTTTGCCAAGAACGCGCCGGGGCGTGGGCACCGGATTTTCACTGTGGGCGGGCGCAAGGTGTTGGTGATGCAGGTGCTGGGTCAGGTCTTTATGAAACGGCCCTTCGACGATCCGTTCAGCGCATTGGATCAGGTGTTGAACACCCACCGCTTGGGCGCCGCCGTGCAAGCCACGATTATTGATGTCCACGCCGAGGCCACGTCCGAGAAGATGGGCATGGGGCATTTCTGCGACGGGCGCGCGTCCATGGTGGTGGGCACGCACACCCATGTGCCCACGGGGGATGCGCAGATTCTGCCCGGCGGGACGGCGTTTCAGGCAGACGCGGGCATGTGCGGCGACTACAATTCCGTGATTGGGATGGACAAGGCCGAACCTTTGCGCCGTTTCGTAACTGGCATGGGCAAGGGGCGCTTTACTCCGGCAACGGAGGAGGCGACGGTGTCTGGCCTTTACGCCGAAACCGATGATCGTACGGGCAAGGCCAAGCGGGTCGAGATGGTGCGCGTGGGCGGACGATTGCAGTTTTCCGGGCCCGCACCCCTCTGATGCCGCTGCTGCTGGTGCTGATGGCCTGTGGGGCCGCTTGGGGCCTGTCGCAGCCTTTGGCAAAAATCGCCGTCAGCACGGGTTACGGTACGCTGGGTATACTGGTCTGGCAAAAGGCGATCATGGCCACCGTGCTGTGCGCGATACTGACCGTGCGGCGCAAGCCTCTGCCATTTGTGTGGCGGAACGTAAAATTCTACGCGGCGATTGCCCTGCTGGGGACGCTGCTACCCGGTCTGGCCAGCTACGAGGCGGCGCGGCATCTGCCTGCGGGCATCATCTCGATCCTTCTGTCGACCGTGCCCATGGTGGCCCTGCCCATCGCCATCGTCCTGGGGATGGAGCGGCCAGAGCTGCGCCGCCTGTTGGGCCTTGGGCTTGGCTTTTGCGGCGTGCTGCTGATCGTGGGCCCAGAGGCAAGCCTGCCGGATCGTGCCCTGCTGGCCGTCATCCCCATCGCCCTGATCGCGCCGCTGTTTTACGGGTTCGAGGGGAACTTTGTCGCCAAGTGGGGCACGGGAGGCGTGGACGCGGTGACCTTGCTGGCGGGCGCGTCCGTGGTGGGGTTGATCCTGGTGCTGCCCGTGGCCCTGATCGCGGGCCAGTGGATCACGCCGACGATGGCCGCGCCGGATCTGGCTCTGCTCGGATCCTCTCTGCTTCACGCCTTTGCCTATGTCACCTACGTCTGGCTTGTGGGTCGGGCGGGCAGCGTGTTTGCGGCGCAGGTCAGCTACTTTGTCACCGGGTTCGGCGTAATCTGGGCAATGATCCTGCTGGGAGAGCGGTTCGGGTGGAGCGTCTGGGCCGCGCTCGTCGTGATGTTGGCAGGCGTCGCGCTGGTGCAGCCGCGCCCGAAATCCGTGCTTGCGCCACACGCCCGCCCGCAGGACAGTAACCTGTAACCAAAGGCACCGCCCATGGACCTGATCGCGCAACTGATCCCACAAGACGCCCACGCCATCGTCGCCCTTGCCACGGTGGGGGTGATGTTTGCCCTGTTCCTGCGTGAGGTTTTCCCGGCCGAGGTTACGGCGATCCTTGGCGTCAGCGTCCTGTTGATCACGGGCGTGCTGCCATACGACGCCGCTGTGGCCGTTCTGTCCAACCCGGCCCCCTGGACCATCGCCGCGATGTTCATCGTCATGGGGGCCTTGGTGCGGACGGGGGCCCTTGAATGGTTCACAGGCTATGCGGAACGGCAGGCCGATATCTCGCCCCGCCGGGCCATTGCCGCGCTGATGGGGTTTGTGGTGGTGGCCAGTGCCTTTGTGTCCAACACCCCCGTTGTCGTCGTGATGATCCCGGTGTTTGTGCAACTGGCGCGCAAGCTGGGAACGGTGCCGTCCAAGATGCTGATCCCGCTGTCCTATGCCGCAATTCTGGGGGGCACTCTGACCTTGATCGGGACCTCGACAAACCTGCTGGTGGACGGCGTCGCCCGGGCCGAAGGCTTGGGGGCGTTTACAATCTTTGAAGTGACGCCTTTGGCCGTGGTCCTTGTGGCGTGGGGGATGGCGTACCTGTACTTTGTTGCGCCCCGGCTGTTGCCTGAACGCGCGTCCATGGCGGCGATGCTGGGGGGACCGGTCCCGGATGAAGTTTTTACCGAGGCCGTGATCCCCCCGAAAGCAACCTTGTGGGCCGCGACGTGCTGGGGGTGCAGCTGTTCAAACGCGAAGGCGTGCGCCTGATCGACGTGATCCGTGGGGATGCGTCTTTGCGCCGGAACCTTTCGGGCGTGACTCTGCAAGTGGGCGACCGGGTCGTGCTGCGCACCCCGATGGCAGAGCTGTTGACCCTGCAACGCACAAAATCCCTGAAGCGTTTGGATCAGGTGGATGCCAAAGAGACCACGACCGTGGAGGTCCTGATCTCCCCGGGTGCGCGTATGGTGGGCCAGAAGCTGGGCCGTTTGCGGCTGCGGCGGCGCTATGGCGTTTATCCGCTGGCCGTGCATCGGCGGAACCAGAACATCGGACAGCAGTTGGATGATCTGGTGGTGCGCCTGGGCGACACCCTATTGATCGAAGGCGCGCCAGATGACATCGCGCGGCTGGCCGCAGACATGAACCTTGTGAACGTGGCCAAGCCTGAGGCGAAGGCCTATCGTCGGGAAATGGCCTGGGTGCCTGTGGTGGCCATGGCCGCCTTGGTCGTGCTGGCCGCCCTTGGGGTGGCGCCGATCTTCTTGTTGGCGGTCTTGGCGGTGGCCATTGTTCTGGGCACCCGCTGTATTGATGCGGAAGAGGCCTTTGGTTTTGTGGAGGGGCGCCTGCTGGCCCTGATCTTTGCAATGCTGGCCATTGGGGCGGCCCTGCAAGCCTCGGGCGCGGTGTCGCTGATCGTGGGGGCGGTGGCCCCCTATCTGGCCGGGCTGCCGCCGTTTTTGCTGGTCTGGGCGATCTATCTGCTGACCAGTGTTCTGACAGAGTTGGTGTCGAACAATGCCGTGGCCGTGGTGGTCACACCGATTGCCATTGGGCTGGCCATGTCACTGGGCATCGACCCGCGCCCCTTGGTGGTGGCGGTGATGGTGGCGGCCAGCGCATCCTTTGCCACCCCGATCGGATATCAGACCAACATGCTGGTCTACGGGCCCGGGGGTATCGGTTTACGGATTTCATGAAGGTGGGCATTCCGCTAAACCTGTCTGTAGGGATTCTGGCCAGCCTGCTGATCCCGCTGATTTGGACGTTTTGAAAGGACCCGCTATGCGCAAACTTTGGACCCTCGGTTTGGCCGTTGTTGTTGCGGGTTGTCAAAGCACCCTGACCCCCGTCGCTGTACAGCCTTCGGACAAGGCGCGGATCGCAGACGTGGAGATCCGAGTTGAGCAGATCAGCATTCAGATGACAGACGGCGCGCGCTGCGTGGCGAACCGGCCCGAGGGCGTGACCTCTGGCTGGTCCGGGGTGACGGACAACTGCGGCTATGCGTTGCCCTATGAGGTGATCTTCCGGCTGGGCAACACGAACCCCGCGCGGTTCTTGGTCGAAGAGAGTTTTGGCGTCGTCGGCGCAGACGGGGCCCTGCGCCCCCGGGCCGAGGTCTATGTGGTCGATGTGAACGGAGTGCGGCGCCAATTCATCTCGCCCTTGTCTGAAAGTGCCGTGATCCGGCCTGCCGGCGAAGTCTGACCAAAAGGCGCGGCTGCGCCGCACGACATGTTTTGTCTACTGCTTGCGCGGCCTCGGTTTCATTGCGAACGATCTGAGTGTTGCCCGAACGGGATTGGGTATTTTTGACCCAATGAAGCTGTGGCGTCTGCGCTAAAGTGGCCAGACCAGAAGGATCATGGGGATCGAGACCGCGACCACGATGATTTCCAGTGGCAGGCCCATGCGCCAGTAGTCGCTGAATTTGTAACCGCCCGGGCCGAGGATCAGGGTGTTGTTCTTGTGCCCGATCGGGGTCAGGAACGCGCAAGAGGCTGCGACGGCCACGGCCATCAGGAACGGATCCGGCGAGACGCCAAGGCTGTTTGCCATGGCGATCCCCACGGGGGCTGCGACGATGGCCGTGGCGGTGTTGTTCAGCACGTCCGACAGGGTCATGGTGACGACCATCAGAACCGTCAGGATGGCCCATGCAGGCAGTCCCTCGGTCAGGCCGATCAGTGATCCTGCGATCAGTTCGGTTCCGCCCGATTGCTGTAGCGCGGCCCCCAGCGGGATCATGGACCCCAAAAGGACCACCACGGGCCATTCGATCTTGTTGTAGATTTCCTGCAAGGGGACGACGCCCATGGCGATGTAGCCGATGCAGACAACGCCCAAGGCCACAGGCAAGTAAACCAGACCCAGAGCTGCGAGGGCTACGGCCCCGGCGAACAGCGCGATTGCGGCCCATGTCTTTTTGTCTTGGGTCAACGCCAGCCCCCGATCGGCAAGGGGCAGGCAGCCCAGCCATTCGGTCACATCGTCGGCGGTTTCCGTGGGTGCGAGCAGCAGCAGGATATCGCCCGGCTGGACTTCGGTCTTGCGCAGCAGTTTGGTGATCTTCGTGCCGCGCCGCGACAAGCCCATCAGCACGGTGCGCCGCCGCCAGCCCAGCCCGATGGATTGCGCGGTTTTGCCAGTGATGCGGCTTGTCTCGGTCGCGACGACTTCGATCAGGGTCAGGCCTTGGCCCTCTGCGTTCAGCAGGGTTTGGCGTTTAGGATCGGCAAAGTCGAGTTTCAGGGCCGTGCGGAATTCGTCCAGCGCCTCGGGTGTGGCTTCCAGCACGATGGCGTCTCCGGCCCGCAGCGCTACGTTGCGGGCGGTGCCAAAGCGGCGGTTGCCGTCCCGCACAAGACCCAGGATCGCCACGTCCACCTTTTCGGCATCGTCATAAAGGTCGCGCAGCCGTTGGCCCACCAGTTTGCTGCCCTCGGGCACGGTTAATTCTGCGATGTAGTCGGCCATGTCGCCCATGGGATCTGCTTGGTCGCCGCCCTCAGGCGTTGGGATCAGGCGCCAGCCGATGAGCGCCACGAACGCCAGCCCCACCAGCGCGGTGACCCCGCCCACAGGCGCAAAGTCGAACATGGCAAAGGGCTCACCCAGCATATCCTCGCGGATGCCTGCGATGATTATGTTGGGGGGCGTGCCGATCAGGGTCACCATGCCGCCGAGGATCGTGCAGAACGAAAGGGGCATCAGGGACAGGCCCGGCGCGCGGCTCGCCTTGCGTGCGGTGGCGATGTCCACGGGCATCAGCAGGGCGAGGGCCGCCACGTTGTTCATGAATGCCGACAGCACGCCGCCCACCGCGCCTAGTATTGCGATGTGCGCGCCCAGCTTGCGGCCTGTGTCGATCAGTGTCCGGGTGATCAGGATTACCGCACCCGAGCGGACCAACCCGGCCGAGACCACCAGCACCAGCGCCACGATGATTGTCGCAGGGTGGCCAAACCCCGAAAAGGCGTCACCTGTGGGCACGGCCCCCACCAATACGCCCAGCATCAGCGCCGTGAACGCCACCAGGTCATACCGGAAACGCCCCCACAGCAGCATGGCGAACACCCCACCGAACAGGGCAAACAACAGTGTCTGGTCTTGGGTCATGGGCGGCCTACCTGTTGGATCATGGCGACACCAAAGACCCATCCCTCCGTTGAAGTCCAGAGCGTGCAGGCGCTGTGGGAATGGCTTTCGGTGCACTATGCGAGTGATGGCGCGATCCTGATTACCTGGAAAGCGGCGCATCCGGACCGCTATGTCAGCCGCGATCAGGTGCTGGATGCGCTGGTCGCTCACGGTTGGATTGATGGGCGCAGGTTCACCGTGGACGCAGACCGCACGGCCCAGCTGATCACGCCGCGCCGGGTGCAGCATTGGTCGGCCAGCTACAAAGACCGCGCCGCGCGTCTGACGGCGGACGGTCGGATGGCGGCCCCCGGTCTTGCGTCCGTGGTGGAGGGGCAGGCGAATGGCCTTTGGGATTTCATGGCAGACGTAGACGCCTTGATCGTTCCCGAGGATCTGAACGTGGCTTTAGGGGATCTGCGCCCAGCGTGGGAGGCGATGGCCCCAAGCTACCGCCGCAATGTGCTGCGCTGGATCAAACTGGCCAAAACTGCGGCCACGCGCGCCAACCGCATTGCCAAGGCTGCATCAGCCACGCGGGCGGGGGAAAAGTTGCCGCAGATGTAGGGAATGCCCGGGGTGCAGGGTGATCTGCGGGACTTTCATGGGGGTGCGCCTTGCAGGGGGGCAGGCTCCTTCTGTATAGCAGGCCCAACACGCATTTACGAAATGGAGACGACCCATGGCAGGGCACTCAAAATGGGCCAACATCCAACACCGCAAAGGCCGCCAGGACAAGATCCGCGCCAAGCTGTTCTCGCGGTTCTCCAAGGAGATCACCGTGGCCGCCAAGATGGGCGACCCCGATCCCGACAAGAACCCGCGCCTGCGGCTTGCGGTCAAAGAAGCCAAGTCGAACTCCATGCCCAAGGACAACATCGAACGCGCGATCCAAAAGGCGATCGGCGGCGATGGTGAAAACTACGATGAGATCCGGTACGAAGGCTACGGCCCCGGCGGCGTGGCGATCATTGTGGAAACGATGACCGACAACAAGAACCGCACGGCATCCAACGTGCGCTCCACCTTTACCAAGAACGGCGGGAACCTTGGCGAAAGCGGCTCGGTTGCTTTCATGTTCGACCGTAAGGGGCAGGTGATCTATCCCGCGTCCGTGGGGGATGAGGACACCGTTATGATGGCCGCGCTGGAAGCGGGCGCCGAGGACGTGGAATCGGATGAGGAGTCCCATGTCATCTGGACCGAGGCAACCGACCTGAACGCCGTCTCTACCGCGTTAGAGGCTGATCTGGGCGAGGCGGAAAGCCAAAAGCTGGTCTGGAAACCCCAAACCACCACGCCTCTGGATCTGGAGGGCATGCAAAGCCTGATGAAACTGATCGACGCCCTCGAAGACGACGATGACGTGCAAAACGTCACCGCCAATTTTGAGGCGTCGGACGAGGTCATGGACCAGCTCTAGGCTTCATTGGGTCCAAAATACCCCGGGGGAGGCGCGCATGCGCCGGGGGCAGCGCCCCCACCCCCGCGGCGCGCGACAGCGCGGCGCAACACCTCACTTCCACCGACCGCCTGACCCGACTACACACTGCCCATGCCACCTTGGGGATAGACATGACCGAACCTGCCATCACACCCGACCTGATCGACGCCCATGGGCTCAAACCGGATGAATACGCCACCATCCTTGATATCATCGGGCGCGAACCGACCTTCACGGAACTCGGCATCTTTTCGGCCATGTGGAACGAGCATTGTTCCTACAAATCCTCCAAGCTGCATCTGCGTAAACTGCCCACCGATGGCCCTCAGGTGATCTGCGGTCCCGGTGAAAACGCCGGTGTCGTGGACATTGGGGACGGGCAGGCGGTGGTGTTCAAAATGGAAAGCCACAACCACCCCAGCTACATCGAGCCCTACCAAGGGGCCGCGACCGGTGTGGGTGGCATCCTGCGGGACGTCTTCACCATGGGCGCGCGCCCCATTGCGGCGATGAATGCGTTGTCGTTCGGGGAGAAAGACCACCCCAAGACGCGCCAACTGGTGCACGGCGTGGTCGAAGGCGTGGGCGGTTATGGCAACTGCTTTGGCGTGCCCACCGTGGGCGGCGAGGTGCGGTTCCACCCCGCCTACAATGGCAACTGTCTTGTGAACGCCTTTGCGGCCGGCTTGGCCGACGCGGACAAGATTTTTTATTCGGCGGCCAGCGGGGTCGGAATGCCCGTGGTCTATCTGGGGGCCAAGACGGGTCGGGACGGTGTCGGCGGGGCCACCATGGCCAGCGCAGAATTCGACGACACGATCGAGGACAAACGCCCCACGGTCCAAGTGGGCGACCCGTTCACTGAAAAACGCCTTATGGAGGCCACGCTGGAGCTGATGCAAACCGGCGCCGTGATCTCGATCCAGGATATGGGGGCGGCTGGCCTGACATGCTCAGCCGTGGAAATGGGCGACAAAGGCGGCCTTGGCGTGCGCCTTGATCTGGAACGCGTGCCCGTGCGTGAACAAGGCATGACCGCTTATGAAATGATGCTGTCGGAATCACAGGAGCGGATGCTGATGGTCCTGAAGCCCGAGTTGGAGGCGGAGGCCAAGGCGGTCTTCGACAAATGGGACCTCGATTTCGCCATCGTCGGCGAGACCATTGCCGAGGACCGTTTTCTGATCCTGCACAACGGCGAGGTGAAGGCCGACCTGCCCCTGTCGAAACTCGCCTCTACAGCGCCGGAATACGACCGGCCCTGGGTGCCGACACCCGCCGCCGATCCGCTGGACGACGTGCCGGGGATTGACCCCATCGACGGGCTGCGGGCGCTCTTGGCTTCCCCGAACTATGGTCATCGCGGCTGGGTGTTTGAACAATACGACACCCAGGTCATGGGCGACAGCGTGGTGACACCGGGGGCAGGCGCGGGCTTGATCCGGGTGCACGGAACCGACAAGGCCCTTGCCTTCACCGCGGACGTCACACCGCGCTATGTCAAGGCCAACCCCGTTGAGGGCGGCAAGCAGGCCGTGGCCGAGGCGTTCCGCAACCTTTGCGCCAAAGGGGCCAAGCCCTTGGCCACCACGGACAACCTGAACTTCGGCAACCCCGAAAAGCCCGAGATCATGGGCCAGCTTGTGGAGGCACTGGACGGGATCGGACAGGCCTGCATCGCGCTGGACATGCCCATCGTGTCGGGCAACGTCAGCCTGTACAATGAGACCGACGGGCAGGGCATCCTGCCCACACCGACCATCGGGGCCGTGGGCCTGTTGAACCATCTGGACGACGCGATCATCGGCGACGTGCGCGACGGTCACCTTGCGATCCTTGTGGGCGAGGGGGAGGGCCACCTTGGCCAATCTGCCCTGCTGGCCGAGGTGTTCAACCGTGAAGAGGGGGATGCCCCTGCCGTGGACCTGGTGGCTGAGCGCCGCAACGGCGATTTCATCCGCGACAACCACGCCATGATCAACGCCTGCACGGATCTGTCGGATGGTGGCCTTGCCATGGCCGCGTTCGAACTGGCCGAAGCGGCGGGCGTCGGTGTGATCTTGGACGCAGAGGACACGCCAACCCTGTTTGGCGAAGATCAGGCCCGCTACCTGATTGCCTGTTCCTTCGACAAGGCCGAGGAGTTGATGATCGCCGCGCACCAAGCGGGCGTGCCGATCGCCACAGTGGGCCGGTTCACCGGGGATATGGTATCCTTTGGGTCCGTCAGCGCCCCCTTGTCCGAACTCTCTGACGTGTACCGCAACAGCTTTGCCGGTCACTTCGCCTGACGGCGACCCGCCGGAGGGGCCAGCCCCTCCGGATCTCCCCGAGGTATTTGTCGCCCAAAGCAGGGGGTGGCCTTGTGAGGGGGGCAGTGGGGCGCTATGTTTTGTCCAAACCAGACGGAGACTGCCCATGCCCATGCAAGCCAACGAGATCGAGGCCCTTTTGCGCGAGAGTTTTCCCGACGCGGAAATCCAAGTCTCTGGCGATGATGGGGTGCACATGGCGGCCATGGTGGTCGATGCCAGCTTTGCGGGCAAGAACCGGGTGCAGCAACAACGCGCCGTCTATGCGGCCCTGAAGGGCAAGATGGATGGGGCCAACGGCGAGCTGCATGCACTGGCCCTGACCACCCGCGCGCCCACCTGATGTCGTTCTACGGGTTCATGGCTTTCGGGGGCGCGGTTGTGCTGATCCTGCTGGTGCTGCGCGCTATTCAGGCCGTGCACTATGAAACCAAGCGCACCCGAGGGGCCGAACCCGGCACAGGCTACGAAACGGTGGAGGTGGTCTATACCTCTGGCGGGGGCGGGGGCGGCGATACGGCCCGTTTCCACGTGCCCCGCGATCCCCAGGAATACGCCCGGGCCTTTGTGCCCCGGGACCACTCTTTCAAAAAGGAAGACAACGATGTCTGATGCAAAAACCCAAATCGAAGAAACGGTCAAATCCAACGACGTCGTGCTGTTCATGAAGGGCACCAAGACGATGCCCCAGTGCGGCTTTTCCAGCCGTGTGGCGGGTGTGCTGAATTTCATGGGGTTGGAGTACAAGGACGTAAACGTCCTAGCCGACGATGCGATCCGTCAGGGCATCAAGGACTATTCCGACTGGCCTACCATCCCCCAGCTTTACATCAAGGGGGAGTTCGTGGGCGGTTGTGACATCATCACCGAGATGACCCTCTCGGGGGAGTTGGACACGATGCTGGAGCAAAACGGCGTCGAATTTGACAAGGCAAAAGCCGACCAGATCCGCGAAGCAAACGCCTGATCTTTGATCTGGCTGATCCACACGCCGGGGGTGATATGCGTCGTTCCCGGCCTTTTTGCGCGTAAATTATGCGCAGTTAATCGGGAACGGTGATGTTGCGCCGGTCCGCTTCCCACATCAGCATGTTCAAACTGACAGTCTTGTATTCGTAGTCGCGCGAGTCTTTCCGTTTTTCGTCAATCGCAGACAGAATGGCAGCCTCGCTCATTCCACTGATCTTGGCGGCGTCGCTGTCAAAGTCCTGTCGGGTGAGTGTCTGTGGCACGAACGTGGTTCCGTCCGGCGTCGAGATCACCGCATCCGGCATTCCGATGCCGTCGCGCCAGAAATCTGACAGCGAGGTCGGCCCGAAGGACGCTTTGATAATGTCGTTGGATCGAAGTTGCGTTTCGATATCTGTCGATAGGTCCTTGGTGCCAGTGTTGATCACACCCATCGTGGCCAAACCCAAACCGACGAGCGCTGCCGTAAGAACAACCCAATCCACTGTCACCGCGCCACATTCATCTTTTAGGAAATGCATTTTAGCCTCCATTTTTTGCAGGCATATCCGAAAGATGAGGCACGATTGTGACGTGCGCGGGACGTTTGTTGGACCCAAACCCTGTGTTTTGGGGCGTTTGCCGCCCTTTGGGGACGATCTTTTGTTGGTCTTTGCGGGAACGACAGAGTAGGGCACGTAAAACACGTCCGAGGGCCCATGGACCACACCGCTTTCATCGCCGGCTTTTCCCTGAGCCTGTCCCTGATTTTGGCCATCGGGGCGCAGAATGCCTTTGTCCTGCGCCAAGGGATCATTGGCCAACACGTGGGCCCCGTGGTGGCGGTCTGTGCCCTGTCCGAGGTGATCTTGATCTCGGTGGGCGTCAGCAGCTTTGCCATTATGTCAGCGGCCTTGCCGTGGTTGGTGCCGGTGTTCAAATTTGGCGGTGCAGCCTTCCTGCTGGTTTACGGGGCGCAGTGTTTCCTGTCCGCGTGGCGGGGCGGGGCGCAGATGCAGGCAGCGGGCGAGGCTGGGTCATTGTGGGCCGCGCTGTCGACTGTAATGGCGATGACGTGGCTGAACCCCCATTGCTATCTGGATACGGTGATCCTGATCGGGTCCGTGTCCACGCAATACGCGGCCCCTTGGGTGTTCGGCGTTGGGGCTATGTCTGCCTCGATCCTGTTCTTTCTGATCCTCGGCTACGGCGCGCGGATCGTCCGCCCCCTGTTCGCCCAGCCCCGCGCGTGGCAAGTGCTGGACGCGGTGATGGGTGTGGTCATGTGGGCATTGGCCGGAAAACTGTTGTTGCTATAGCGCGCGGCGCCTGCCACCAACAGGCCATGACAGACCCACGCCCCCTTGCCGGAATTGGATGGATGCTGCTGACAGGGGTGCTCTTCGTGGCCGTGACCGCCGTGGTCAAACACGGCGCTCAGGACCTACCTGCGGCACAGGCGGCCTTCATGCGCTACCTACTGGGACTGGTGTTCCTGATCCCCGCTTTGCCCGCCTTGCGCGCGGCACATTTGGGCGCGCGGGAGTGGCGGCTGTTTTCCCTGCGCGGGGTGTTCCACACAGGCGCCGTGACCCTGTGGTTCTATGCCATGACCCAGATCCCGATCGCCGAGGTCACGGCGATGAACTACCTGAACCCGGTCTATGTCACCCTTGGGGCCGCGCTGTTCCTTGGGGAGCGGTTGGCGGCGCGGCGCTTGGCGGCCATCGGCTTTGCGCTGCTGGGGGCGTTCATCATCCTGCGCCCGGGGTTCCGAGAGATTGAGCCCGGCCACATTGCCATGATCTTCACGGCGATTCTGTTCGGGGGGTCTTACCTTTTAGCTAAGAAGATGAGTGGGGAGGTCCCGGCCTCGGTCGTGGTGGGCATGCTGTCGATCACGGTCACGGTGGGGCTGGCACCACTCGCCTTTGCGGTCTGGGTCCCCCCTCCGCGACGGAGTGGTTCTGGATGGCCATCGTCGCCTGCTTGGCCACCGCAGGACACTACACCATGACCCTTGCCTTTGCAGCCGCCCCGGTGTCCGTGACGCAGCCTGTGACCTTCCTGCAACTGGTCTGGTCTGTTCTGGTGGGCTGGGCCCTGTTCGACGAGGCCCCGGACATCTGGGTCATCACGGGTGGCACGGTGATTGTGGCCGCCGTCAGCTTTATCGCGTGGCGCGAATCCAAGTTGAAGCGGGCGGCCCAAAGCTGATTAACCAATCGTTCACGTTTGTTCTTGCACCGCTCAAAGGCCGGGCGGTACACTTACAATATGTTGAGGTATGTGCTGCTTTTTTTACTTTTTGTTGGAACCGCGCAGGCGGAAACCGTTACCGGGGTGTTAACCTTTGGGGATGGTGACAACGTGCGGATCAATGGCGGTGAAAGCCTGCGCCTGGCCGGTATCGACGCCTATGAACGGGACCAGACCTGCCTGACAGATCAGGGCACATCTTTCCCCTGCGGCCAATGGGTCATGCGTCATGTGCAAAACCTGTTCGATGGCAGCCAAGCGACGTGCCACTGGACCCGCCGGGGCGGCTATGGTCGCCCGCTGGCAACTTGTACGGTCAACGGACAGGATCTGGGTGCTTTTCTGGTCTCCGAAGGGTTTGCGCGCACATATCGCGACAGCCAGACCTATGCGACCGAGGAAAAGGCAGCGATCCTGCTGGAACGGGGGCTATGGGCTTTCTCGGGAACTGACCCGGCCTTGCACCGCGCCGCCAAACGCCGGGCAGGGACCCCCGCGCCCGACGCGGCTTGCGCGATTAAGGGCAACATCAGCAGCGGCGGCCGCATCTATCACCGCCCCGGGCAGCGGGATTATGCCGCCACCCGTATCAATCCCGCACGGGGCGAGCGTTGGTTCTGCAGCGAAGCCGAGGCGCGCCAAGCCGGTTGGCGTCCCGCGCGCAGATAACTTGCCTAAAAAACGTGTCATTTGATGTCCGTCAAAGCACGGCCTGTCCCGGCGTGGCAGCCTTAGGCATAACCAATCAGAGAGGGCTACCATGTCGCACACACCGCACGAACTCCACGAGGAATTTCCGCAGGCGGTTGCCAAGATCAGTGATCTGAAAACCAGTGACGCGCATTTCGCAAAACTGGCAGAGGCGTATCATACCGTGAACCGGGCGATCCATCGGACCGAAACCGGGGTGGAGCCTGTGGCGGACAGTGCCGAGACACAAATGCGCCGGGAACGGATGCAGTTGAAAGATCAAATCGCCGCATATCTCTAGCACCGACGGCCATGTGCTGACCCACGCATAAACCTGCCCGCGCGCGTCCCGTCCGCGGGCAGATGCCGAACGCTGCCGCACTTCGCGCCGAACCCAAGGTCAGAGTGCGCTATGGCAATGTTTCGAAAGTGGCAGCCCGTAGGGGAATCGAACCCCTCTTTCCAGGTTGAAAACCTGGCGTCCTAACCGATAGACGAACGGGCCACTCTGTGAGGGGGTGATTAAGGAAAGCGGCCTGCTGCTGCAAGGGAAAAATCACCCTGATGCGGTTTTTCTGAACCGCTTCGGCCCGGTCGTCCAATCCGTCCGTTTAGGCCACGCTGGCGTCTTCAACGCGCAGTTGCGGGGTCTGGCGACCGCCCCATGTGTTGATCTCTAGTCGCCCGGCAAAGTGCATGGGCGCGCCCTTGGCAGCCCCCACAGCCGCAGCGATTCCATTGTCGGCAGCGCCAAAGGCGATGGCGTCCAGCCGGGTTGGGCCACCGTCCGATAGGGTCAGCTTCAGGTGGCCTTGGCCCACGGGTTTGGCGAATTTGACCCGCACGTCGGGAATGGCAAAGCGGGGGGCGCGGGCGCCTTGGCCGAAGGGGCCTGCAAGCTCAAGCTGGGTGATCAGGTCTGGGGTGATGGCCCCGGGCATTAGCACGCCATCCAGCCGCAGGTCGGACGGTCCCGCGTCCCCGGCGCCCTGTCGGGCCAGAAGGTCGGCCAGTCGGTCCATTGCGGCCTCCAGCTTGCCCTCGGCCACGGTCAGGCCGGCCGCCATACGGTGCCCCCCGCCTTTGATCAACAGCCCCTCGGCGGCGAGGCGCTGGATGCTGGCCCCAAGGTCCACGCCTGCGATGGACCGGCCAGAGCCCTTGCCTTCGCCGTCCGCCATGCCGATGACGACAGCGGGGCGATTTGTGGCCTCTTTCAAGCGGCTGGCGACGATGCCGACCACGCCCGGGTGCCAGCCATCCCCTGCGGCCCAGACAAGGGGCGCGTCCAGCCCGCGTGCCTCGGCCTGTGCGAGGGCCGCGTCGCGGACCCGCGCCTCGATGTCCCGGCGTTCTGTGTTCAGTACATCCAGCCGTTCGGCCAGTGCCGCCGCCTCGTGCGGATCGGCGGTGGACAGCAGACGCGCTCCAAGGTCCGCTGCCCCGATGCGCCCGCCTGCGTTGACCCGTGGGCCCAGAAGGAACCCAAGATGATAGGGGGTCGGGGCCGTGTCCATGCGTGCCGCGTCCGAAAGGGCGGTCAGGCCGGGGCGGGCACGCCGGGCCATGACGGTCAGGCCTTGGCGCACCAGCGCGCGGTTCACGCCGGTCAGGGGGGCCACATCCGCCACGGTGGCCAGCGCCACCAGATCCAGCATCGCCATCAGGTCCGGCCCGCGTGCGCCCGCCGCGCGCATCTGGCGGCCCGCCTCGACCAAACACAGGAACACCACCGCCGCGGCGCACAGGTGGCCCAGATCGCCCGTCTCGTCCTGTCGGTTGGGGTTTACCACGGCCAGCGCGGGGGGCAGTGTCTCGCCGCCAAGGTGGTGGTCCAGCACGACGACATCCGCCAGCCCCGTGGCCGCCGCCAACGCCTCGTGGGACAGGGTGCCGCAATCCACGCATAGGATCAGGTCGTGGTCGCGGGCCAGTTGGCCGATCGCCTCGGGGTTGGGGCCGTAGCCTTCGTCGATACGGTCGGGCACATAGAGCGTCGCTTGGCGATCCAGCGCCCGCAACCACCAGATCAGCAGCGCCGCAGACGACCCGCCGTCCACGTCATAATCGGCAAAGATTGCAATGCGTTGACCCTTTTGCGCGGCCTCCACAAGGCGGGCGGCTGCAGCCTCCATGTCGCGCAGGGTGCGCGGATCGGGCAGCAGGTCGCGCAGCTTGGGCTCCAGAAACGCCTCCACCTCTGACGCGTCGACCCCGCGCCGGGCGAGGTGACGGCACAGGGCGTGGGGCAGGTCGGTGACTTGGCGCAAAGCCTCGGCGGCGCGGTCCTGTTCGTCGGTCAACCCGACCCAGGCCCGCCCCGTGGCCGATGCGTCAACGCCAAGAACGTGCGTCATCACACGGGGTTGCGGTAGGTCATGCGCCGCACGGATCCGGTCTTGGAGCGCATGAGGATCGTCTCGGTGGTTAGATAGCCGACCTCGCGCTTGATGCCCCGCACGATGGAGCCGTCCGTGACGCCGGTGGCGGCAAAGATCACATCTTGCGTCACCATCTCGTCCCGGCTGTAGATCTTGTCGAAATCGGTGATCCCGATCTTGGCCGCGCGGGCCCGTTCGTCGTCGTTGCGAAAGACGGGGCGGCCCCACATCTGTCCACCCATGCATTTCAGCGCGGCGGCCGCCAAAACGCCCTCGGGCGCGCCGCCTTGGCCCATGTACATATCAATGCCGGTGATGGCCGGTTCGGCGCAGTGCATCACACCCGCCACGTCCCCATCGGTGATCAGGCGGATGGCGGCACCGGTGGCGCGCACCTCGGCAATCATGTCCTCGTGCCGGGGGCGTTCCAGAATGCAGACGGTGATGTCCGACGGCTTGCCGCCCTTGGCTTTGGCCAGCGCCTCGATCCGTTGGGTGGGGGTCATTTCAAGGCTGACCACATCCGTGGGATAGCCCGGGCCAATGGCCAGCTTGTCCATGTAGGTGTCGGGCGCATGCAGCATGGACCCGCGGGGCCCCATGGCGATCACGGTCAGCGCGTTGGGCATGTCCTTGGCGGTCAGTGTTGTGCCCTCCAGCGGGTCAAGGGCGATGTCCACGCCGGGGCCGTTGCCGGTGCCCACCTCTTCGCCGATGAACAGCATGGGGGCCTCGTCCCGCTCTCCCTCCCCGATGACGACGACGCCCGCGATGTCGAGCTTGTTGAGCTGTTCGCGCATGGCGTTCACGGCGGCCTGATCGGCGGCCTTCTCGTCCCCGCGTCCGATCAGTTCGGCGCTGGCGATGGCGGCTTGTTCCGCCACGCGGGCCAAACCAAGAGAGAGCATGCGGTCGTTGAAATCGGTCTTGGCCATGGGGTCTTCCTTTGGTGTCACGCCTTGATCAGACGTTTTGAATTTTCAATGCGACTGGGGTGTCCGCCACTTCGGCGCGGCCTGACAGCACGTCGAGCGCTGCGGCCAGATCGGTTGGTGCGCAAGGATGCGTGACGATTAGCACGGGGGCGGTGGGTTCTTCGTGCCCGTATTGGCGCATCCGGTCGATAGAGATCCCGGCCTCCCCCAGCACCGTCGCAACAGAGGCCAGCGCCCCGGGTTGGTCGTGCAGGTGCAGGCGCAGGTAGTAGGCACTGGCGGTCTGGCTGGTGGCGGTGGACATAGGGGTCAGGTCTGCGGCGGGTACACCGAACACCGGCAAGGACAGCCCGCGGGCAAGGTCGCATACATCGCCCATCACAGCGCTGGCCGTAGGCCCTTCGCCAGCCCCGGCACCGCGCAGCACGATCTGTCCCACGGCGTCGCCTTCCAGCACCACCATGTTGGTGCCGCCCTCCAGCTGTCCCAGCGGGGACGTGGCGGGGACAAGGCAGGGGGTCATGGATTGCTCCAGTCCTGCGTCGGTCAGCTGCGCCACCCCCAACAGTTTGATCCGGTAACCCATGTCGCCCGCGCGGGTGATATCCTCGATGGTCACGGCGTCGATGCCCTGCAGGGTGACGGCGTCGAAATTGACTTGCGTTCCGAAGGCGATGGCCGACAGCAGGGCCAGCTTGTGGCCCGCGTCGATGCCGCCCACATCCAAGGTTGGATCCGCCTCTACGTAGCCCAGACCGTCCGCCTCGGCAAAGGCCTCGTCATAGGTCAGTCCGGCCCCTTCCATGCGCGTCAGGATGTAGTTGCATGTGCCGTTCATCACGCCCGCCACCCGGGTAATACGGTTGCCCGCCAGCCCCTCGGTCAGGGATTTGATCACCGGGATGCCGCCTGCCACGGCCGCCTCGAACCGGATGGTCGTTCCGTTTTCCTCGGCCAATTCAGCAAGGTGCTGGCCATGCACCGCCAGCATCGCCTTGTTGGCGGTGACAACGGGGATACCGCGCGCAAGGGCGGCCTCGGTCGCGGCCTTGGCGGGGCCATCGGTGCCGCCCATAAGTTCGACAAACAGGTCCACGTCGTCGCGTTTGGCGAGCGCTACGGGGTCGTCTTCCCATGCGTAGCCCGACAGATCCACACCCCGGTCGCGGCCCTTGGTCCGGGCGGACACGGCCGAAATCGCGATCCGCTTGCCGCTGCGCGCGGCCAGCATATCCCCATGATCCTGAACGATTTTCACAACGCCAATGCCCACGGTGCCCAGACCTGCAATCCCAAGGCGCAAGGTGTTCGTCATATCGGTCTCTCCGGTTGGGGGGTGGTGTTGGCTCTTGCCTTACCCCATGGCCGCGCGCGCTGCAATGCGACCCCGTGGGGTCACGGCTGCTGTTTGCGCAACCACGCGGCGCGCGCCTGCAACCGGGCGACGCGGGCGGCGAGGGAGGGGGCGTTTGCGCGGTGCTGGCGGGCAGGGTGGCCAGCAAGGGGGGAGGGCGACCAGTTCGGGGTAGGGGGCATCCTGGGCCTGCGCGGAAACGGTGCCGTCCACATCGGGCAATTCGGCGCAAGCGCTCAGCACCAAAAGCCCCAGACCCGCTGCCCATTGCGCTGCATTCATGCCGTCCTCGCCCCAAAGGTTTGCGTCGCAACAGGGGTACACCCCCGTACACCTCCTGTACACCCCCGTAGATGCACGGGGGGCTTTGGGCTCAAAAGCGGATTATGGGGCGCGGCGTGTTCAAATAGGATAGGCAGGGTGCGTTAGCGGAACGTCTTCAGGGCACCGAGTGCTATTAGAGTAAAACAGGTGGGCGCACATCCGCACCTTTCCCGCGATTGCAATCGAAACAGAGTGTTTGAAGGTTGTCCAAGTCATCTGTGCCACCTTTTGAAACCGGCACAATGTGATCGACCTCCAAAACGCCGTTTTGCTTTGCCGAGATGCCGCAGATCACGCACCTGCGACTATCTCGTTCTAACACTTCAAATCGACGTTTAGGATTGAGACCAGATCGGCGTGCGGTTGAGCGTATCTTGCAAGGGTACTCTTGTGCGACTGGATCACCCCAATCAATTGCATTGCGCGGGTGCAGTTCAGCCCGACGCCAGCGGTTCACGTTTTGCGCAAGTTCATCTAATTGATCGCAGGCCTTTGCGTTGTGTTGGAGCAGCGCGCGTGCAGCGTGCAAGCCATGATCGTAACCACGTCGGTAGCACTGTTCTTCGGCCGGAGTATTCTCGCCTCCCGCATCGCTTTTGTACTCTGCGTTTTTGGGACGTAATTTTGATGCGCGGAACGTCAGCTTCGTATCCTCAGTTTCCCAAGGAACAGTCCAATTGTCTGATCGGCAGACATCGCGCAACAGGTCTTCAAGCCGGTCCTCCGTCTCAAAGTCTACGCTTAGGCCCACGAGTTTATCAAAATTCTGCACCACCGTGTCTGGCGGAGCCAAGGCCATCAAGTTTTTGCGAAATTGCGAAATTTGCTTTGCAGTCAAAGGCATTTGTGGAGTGCTCCTTCTAGCCGATGAATGTCAGGTGCGCCAGACTTAGAGGTGTAGACATGCCGGGGGTTTGTTTTGCGGTGTTCACGTCATAACTTTGGACGGTGTTACACTCAATTAAAAACGCCCCGACCGTCGGGCCGGGGCGCGGATCAGTAGGGTGGGACTTGTCCCACCGCCCCCTACAGATCGGGGTAGATGGGGAAGCGGTCGCACATCGCTTGCACGCGGGCGCGGACCGATGCCTCCACCTCGGCGTTGCCGTCCTCGCCATTGGCGGCAAGGCCGTTTACGACCTCCACGATCAGGTCCCCGATTTCGCGGAACTCAGGTTCCCCGAACCCGCGTGTGGTCCCTGCGGGGGACCCAAGGCGGATACCGCTGGTGACCATGGGGCTTTCAGTGTCAAACGGGATGCCGTTCTTGTTGCAGGTGATGTGCGCGCGGCCCAAAGCCTTCTCGGTGGCGTTGCCCTTCACGCCCGCCGGGCGCAGGTCCACCAGCATCAGGTGCGTGTCGGTGCCCCCCGTGACGATATCAAGGCCGCCCTTGTGCAACTGATCGGCCAGGGCCTGGGCGTTGGCGATCACTTGAGTCTGGTAGTCCTTGAAGCCCGGCTGCAACGCCTCGCCAAAGGCCACGGCCTTGCCGGCGATGACATGCATCAGCGGCCCGCCCTGGATGCCGGGGAAGATGGCGGAGTTGAATTTCTTGGCCAGCGTCTCGTCATTGGTCAGGATCATGCCGCCGCGGGGGCCGCGCAGGGTCTTATGCGTCGTCGTGGTGGCCGCATGGGCGTGGGGGAAGGGCGAGGGGTAGTGGCCCGATGCCACCAGACCAGCAAAGTGCGCCATGTCCACCAGAAGGAAGGCGCCCACGCTGTCGGCAATCTCGCGCATCCGCGCAAAGTCGATGACGCGGGGGATGGCGGACCCGCCGGCGATGATCATCTGGGGTTTGTGTTCGGCGGCTAAGCTTGCCACCTGATCGTAGTCCAGCAGCAGGTCATCCTCGCGCACGCCGTATTGCACGGCGTTGAACCATTTGCCCGACTGGTTGGGCTTTGCGCCGTGGGTCAGGTGCCCGCCTGCATCAAGGGACATGCCAAGGATGGTGTCACCGGGTTTCAAGATCGCCTGAAACACACCCTGGTTGGCTTGAGAGCCAGAATTGGGCTGTACATTGGCAAAGCCGCAGCCGAACAGATCTTTCGCCCGGTCAATGGCAAGGTTCTCGGCCACGTCCACGTATTGGCACCCGCCGTAGTAGCGGCGACCCGGATAGCCTTCGGCGTATTTGTTGGTCAGGACAGAGCCTTGGGCTTCCATCACCGCGCGGGATACGATGTTTTCCGAGGCGATCAACTCGATCTCGTCGCGCTGGCGGCCCAGCTCGTGCGTCATGGCGGCAAACAGCTCTGGGTCGCTGTCGGCAATGGGCGTGGTGAAGAACCCGGGGGTGCGGTGCGGGGCATTCATGGCAGTCTCCTCAACTAGGCTTGAGCGCGGTATAGTGCCCGGCCTATGCCATGGGAAGGGTGGAAAGCGTCATGATAATCATGTGACGCGTCACTTTCGGCTGCAATCGGAGCGGATCGGAACGCGCCGGATGCAAAGTGCGCGACACGCCGCCGCGTCAGAGCAAGCCGCGGTCGATCATTTCGCTTTCATAGACATCCACAGTCGCGATGAAACGGTCGCGTTCGTTTTGGAGGAACGTAATATAGGCCCCCGCGTCGCCGCCCAGGCTGTCGATTGCGTCTTGGTTCTGTTGCTCGGAGAAGCCGAAGATGGCCGTGAAATCGGCTGCGGTGGCGGTATTGGGGTCAAGGGCGCTCAACTGCGCCTTTTCGCTTTCCCACCGCGGGACGCCGGTTGTCAGTTGCCAGTTGTAGGAGCTGATGAGCGAGTCGTCCGTACGATCTTTTGCGGCATCGATAATGCCCTTGCACAGCTCTTGCCCGGAGGAGAAGGCATTGTGAACATTGTCCGGCTTGGAGTTGAACATCGTTTCCACCGTTCCGCAGAACTCCCGATGGTTCATCGTCTCGAAACTTGTGAGGATGATCTGGTTTGACATCGCGTTCGCTGTGTCCGTCGAGACGTCCTCCACCCCCCGGAGATCACGACGTTTGCCGCAAGGCCGAGGCCCACAACGGCCGCCGTCAGAACGACCCAGTCCACAGTGACGGCACCGCTCTCGCATGTCAGAATATCATTCATGGTGTGGCTCCTGTGTTTTTTCCACTCATCGGCATCAAATGAGGCCAAAGTTGGGAAGGGGCCGGGCAAAATCTGGCCCGCATAGTTCCTTGTCAGGTTGGCCTGTTTGTGGTCTCGGGGTAGAAGGCCAGAAAGGAAACCACCATGCCAGCCGCCCGCAACATCTGTTTTCTGGCCTCCAACGCCCCCGATGCCCAAGAGGCATTGGCCGCGCTGACCGCGCGCTATGGCCAGCACCCCCTCGGACGCCGATGTGATCGTGGCGCTTGGGGGCGATGGGTTCATGCTGGAAACCCTGCACGGCACCATGGGGCTGGACGCGCCGGTCTACGGGATGAACCGGGGCACGGTGGGCTTTCTGATGAACGAATTTGCCTTGGACGGTCTTGTCGCGCGGCTGGAGGCGGCGGAGGAGGCGGTGACCAACCCGCTGGCCATGCGCGCTTGGGACAAGGACGGGGGCGAGGTTGCGGCGCTCGCGATCAACGAGGTGGCCCTGCTGCGCGAGGGGCCGCAAGCCGCCAAGTTGCGGATCAGTGTGGATGGCCGCGTGCGTATGGAAGAATTGGTCTGCGACGGCTGTCTGGTGGCGACGCCTGCGGGGTCCACGGCCTATAACTACAGCGCCCACGGCCCGATCCTGCCCATTGGGGCGGACGTGCTGGCCCTGACGGCGATGGCCGCATTCCGGCCCCGGCGCTGGCGCGGGGCGCTGCTGCCCAAACGCGCGGTGGTGCGGTTCGACGTGCTGGACGCGGACAAACGCCCCGTGCGGGCGGATACGGATTCGGGATCGGTCAGCGATGTGGTGCGCGTCGAAGTCCGCACAGAGCCTTTGGTCGCCCACCGCCTGTTGTTCGACCCGGGCCATGGTCTGGAAGAACGTCTGCTGCGCGAACAGTTCACCTGACCAAACGGAGCGGCTGCGCCGCACGCCATGCTTGGGTTTGGCACCCCTTGGCGGGCGATTGTACGCAGGTCCCTAGGGGTCGCGGAAATCCAGACCGGTGCGGCGATGGGTGACATACATGTTGTCGATGCCGATGGTCTCGTCGCCGTGGAAATGCTCGCCCCGCATCTCGAAGGTGTCCACGTCGCCCAGCACTTGCGCCATGGCCACATCCGTGACCGGATCGCCGTTCAGGGTCCAGCCCGGGGTGTCTGCGGTCAGGGTGACGTTGAAGGTGGTCCATGTCCCGGATCCCGGGGTCTGGGCACTGGTGTAGGTCAGGACATCGCCATTGCCGGCGGTGATTTGAAACAAGGGTTCCGTCGCGCCGTGGGCGGATTGATTGCCCCCGGCAAAGACACCCAGATCAAAGGTGATGCTGTCGCCCATCAGCGCGGTCTGATCGCCTTGGAAATCCACGCCCAGATCCAACATGTCCAGAACGCCTGCGTCATCCACAAGCTCGATATACCCCGGCGTGCCGTCAGACCCGCCCGTGGTGCGGAAGGTGACGGTGCCGCCCAGGGACATCTGCATCTGCCGGTGATCCACAAGGGTCTGATAGGTCGGCCCGTCGTCCCCGTAAAACGAGGTGGCGATGCCGTTGCGTTTGAGCTGGGTGGTGATGGCCTCCGACTGTACGGACAGACCGCCAGACACGACGCCCGCCGTGGCCAGGCCAAGCCCCACAAGGGCGGCCGTCAGCACGACCCAGTCAACCGTGACCGCGCCGCTGTCGGAGGTGAAAAACTTAGCCCTGTGGGTCATCAACGACATTTCCATCGCCATCGGTCCAGATGGTCTCCCATTCACTGTTCAAGCCGATGGTGTGCTCGGAGCCGTCGTAGTGCACCTCGGTGCGGTAGGGTTGGCCGCCGTTGTGCACGATGGATTTGGTCCATTCGGTGCCGTCCGACATCTGGTAGGTAAAGGTGGCGCCCGCCTTTTGGATATCGCAACTCGACACCACGGTGTCGCCGGGTTGAGGTTCGATAAAGGCCTGCGTGGGGGTGCACAGTTCATAGTCGACGCCATCACCGATCATGATGATGTTGCCGACCTCGGGGGCGTGGTTGAAGCTGGAGTTGATGATGTGATGGCTCGACAGTTGGTCCTTGATGTCGGTGGTGGTGTCTTCGACGCCGCTGGACACAGTCGACAGTGTCGCAAGGCCAAGGCCCACAAGGGCGGCCGTCAGAACGACCCAATCGACCGTAACGGCACCGGAGTCGGATTGTACGAAAGACATGTCAAAGATCCTTTGGGTCGCGGTTTTCCAGAGTAAACCGGCAAATTTGGGCAAATTTTAGGCAAAGGTCGGGGTGTGATTTGCCGGCTTTTGCAGAAAGTCTTGGACGATTTGCGATGAAATCAGCGCGGCGCTAAATTTTCTTGCATTTTTACAATGGCTTAAGGCGAAAAGATCAAGGCCCGGGTGGGGCGAGAGGTCGCGTACACCCATCTGGTGCGCAGGCAACGTTTCCCTTAGGAAACGCAAGTGATTTAACGTTGAACTATCTGCTGGGAGGCACGGGCCATGGACGACGCACAGACGAATTTGCGCCAAGCGGCGCTGGATTATCACGCCGAGGGCAAACCCGGAAAGCTGGAGATCCGCGCCACCAAGCCGCTGGCCAACGGCCGCGATCTGGCCCGCGCCTATTCCCCGGGCGTCGCCGAGGCCTGCACCGAGATCGTCGCCAACCCCGCCGACGCGGCCAAATACACCGCACGCGGCAACCTTGTGGCCGTGGTCACCAACGGCTCGGCGGTGCTGGGGCTGGGCAACATCGGGGCGCTGGCCAGCAAACCGGTGATGGAGGGCAAGGCCGTCCTGTTCAAGAAATTCGCCAACATCGACTGTTTCGACATCGAGTTGAACGAAAGCGATCCCGAACGTCTGGCCGATATCGTCTGCGCGCTGGAGCCGACCTTTGGCGCCATCAACCTTGAGGACATCAAGGCCCCCGATTGTTTCATCGTCGAAAAGCTGTGCCGAGAGCGGATGAACATCCCCGTGTTCCACGACGACCAGCACGGCACGGCGATTGTGGTGGGGGCCGCGGCCCTGAACGCCCTGCGCGTGGTGGGCAAGGACTGGGCCGATATCAAGGTCGTGTCCACGGGCGGCGGGGCGGCGGGCATCGCCTGTCTGAACATGCTGCTGGCCCTCGGTGTGCGGCGCGAGAATGTCTGGCTGTGCGACATCGACGGGCTGGTCTATCATGGGCGCGAGGCCTCCATGACCCCGCAAAAGGCCGAATATGCCCAAGGCGATCGCCCTGCGACCCTGGACGATGTGATCGGCGGCGCGGATCTGTTTCTGGGCCTGTCGGGGCCCGGGGTGCTGAAGCCCGAGATGGTCGCCAAGATGGCCCCGCGTCCGATTGTCTTTGCCCTGGCCAACCCCATGCCCGAAATCCTGCCCGATGCGGTGCGGGCCGTGGCCCCGGATGCCCTGATCGCCACGGGGCGGTCGGACTTTCCCAACCAAGTCAACAACGTGCTGTGCTTCCCGTTCATCTTCCGCGGCGCGCTGGACGTGGGCGCGACCGAGATCAACGAGGCCATGAAGATCGGCTGCGTCGAAGGCATCGCCGCCATGGCCCGCGCCACCACCAGCGCCGAGGCGGCGGCGGCCTACGCCGGTGAACAGCTGACCTTCGGGGCGGATTACCTGATCCCAAAACCCTTTGACCCGCGCCTGATGGGCGTCGTTGCCAGTGCCGTGGCCAAGGCGGCGATGGAATCGGGCGTGGCGACCAAGACCCTGGACCTGGAGGCCTACAAGGCGCAGCTGGACGGGTCGGTGTTCAAATCCGCCATGATCATGCGCCCCGTGTTTGCCGCCGCCCGGCAGGCCAGCCGCCGCATTGTCTTTGCCGAAGGGGAGGATGAGCGCGTGTTGCGCGCCGCCCAGGCGGTGATGGAGGAAACCACCGAGCAGCCGATCCTGATCGGGCGGCCCGACGTGATCAATGCGCGGGTGGAACGGGCCGGGCTCAGCCTGCGCCCGGGCGAGAACATCGAGGTGGTGAACCCCCAAAGCGACGCGCGTTACCGCGACTACTGGGAAACTTACCACACCCTGATGGCCCGCCAAGGGGTCGCCCCGGATCTGGCCCGGGCGATCATGCGGACCAACACCACCGCCATTGGGGCGGTGATGGTGCAGCGCGGTGATGCCGACAGCCTGATTTGCGGCACCTTCGGGCAGTTCCTGTGGCACTTGAACTATGTCCAGCAAGTGCTTGGAACCAATGATCTTCATCCCGTAGGCGCGCTTAGCCTGATGATCCTTGAAGACGGCCCGCTGTTCATCGCCGACACCCATGTGCATGCCGAACCTACCCCGGCCCAGATCGTGGAAACAGTCATCGGGGCCGCGCGCCACGTGCGTCGGTTCGGGGTCGCGCCCAAGATCGCCCTGTGCTCTGGCAGTCAGTTCGGCAACCTCGACAGCCGGTCTGGCCGGGTGATGCGCGAGGCCATGGCCCTGCTGGACGCCTCCGGTGTCGATTTCGAATACGAGGGCGAGATGCATGTGGACAGCGCGCTGGACCCGGACTTGCGGGCCCGCTACCTGCCATGTTCGCGCCTGACGGGGCCGGCCAATGTGCTGGTCTTTGCCAGCACGGACGGGGCCGGGGCCGCGCGCAACATCCTCAAGGCGCGCGCCGGGGGGCTGGAGGTCGGGCCGATCCTGATGGGCATGGGCAACAAGGCCCATATCGTCACCCCCTCGATCACCGCGCGCGGGCTGCTGAACATAGCCGCCCTCGCGGGCACCCCGGTGGATCACTACGGCTAGCGGCCCGATTTTTCGTACGAAAAATCGCACTGGCGCGCGCGGCGGGGCGTGGGTATCACAGGCCAAACGACAGGAGGCCCGACATGTCCGCCCATGGTGACCCCAAACCGATGACCGCGCGCGCCAGCGGGCCCTTGACCGGCACCGCTGACGTGCCCGGTGACAAATCCATTTCCCACCGCAGCCTGATCCTAGGCGCCATGGCCGTGGGCCACACAAGGGTCGAGGGCTTGCTGGAGGGCCAAGACGTGCTCGACACGGGCCGCGCCATGGCTGCCCTTGGGGCCACCGTTGAGCGAGACGACGCGGGTGTGTGGCATGTCCACGGCGTCGGCGTGGGTGGGTTCATGGAACCGGATCAGGTGATCGACTGTGGCAACTCGGGCACCGGGGTGCGGTTGATCATGGGGGCCGTGGCGACCCACGATATCAGCGTGACCTTCACCGGCGACGCCTCTTTGAACAAGCGGCCCATGGCGCGCGTCACGGACCCGCTGGCCCTGTTCGGCACCCAGGCCGTGGGCCGGTCCGGGGGGCGCCTGCCCATGACACTGGTGGGGGCGGCCACGCCCGTGCCCGTGACCTACGAGGTGCCTGTGCCCTCGGCCCAGGTCAAATCCGCGGTCCTGCTGGCCGGGTTGAACGCCCCGGGGCAAACCGTTGTTATCGAACAAGAAGCGACCCGGGATCACACGGAACGGATGCTGGCCGGTTTCGGCGCGGACATCACCGTGGAGGAGGTGGATGGCAAACGGGTGATTACCCTCAACGGTCAGCCGGAACTGACGCCCCAGCATATCGTGGTCCCCCGCGACCCCTCCAGTGCGGCGTTTCCGGTCTGTGCGGCGCTGATCGTGCCGGGCTCCGATGTGCTGGTGCCCAATATCGGCCTGAATTCCACCCGCGCCGGGCTGTTCTATACCTTGCAGGACATGGGCGCGGATCTGACCTTCGAGAACCTGCGTGAAGAAGGCGGCGAACCCGTGGCCGACCTGCGCGCCCGCTATTCCCCGGACATGCGCGGCATCGACGTGCCCCCGGAACGCGCCGCCAGCATGATCGACGAATACCCGATCCTGTCCGTGGTCGCCGCCAACGCCACAGGGCGCACCATGATGACCGGCGTGTCGGAACTGCGGGTGAAGGAATGTGACCGCATCGACGCCATGGCCAAAGGTCTGCGCGCGGCGGGTGTCACCGTGGACGAAGGCCCCGACTGGTGGTCGGTCGAGGGGGTGGGTGCGGGCAACGTGCCCGGCGGATCGTCGGCGCAGGTGTTTCTGGATCACCGCATCGCCATGTCCTTCCTGTGCTGCGGCATGGCCGCCAAGGCCCCTGTGACAGTGGACGATGCAGGCCCCATCGCCACGTCCTTCCCGATCTTCATGCCTTTGATGACCGCCCTTGGCGCGGTGATGGAGGACGCGTGACCGACGCTCCGGGCCAAAGCTTTTGCATCGCCATCGACGGCCCTGCGGCGGCGGGCAAGGGCACGATCAGCCGTGCCGTGGCCGATCATATGGGGTTTGCCCATCTGGACACGGGGTTGCTGTATCGGGCGGTGGGCAAACGCACGCTGGCCGGGGACAGGGCCGTGGCCGCCGCGCAGTCCCTGACCGCGGCTGATATCGCCGCCCCCGACCTGCGCACCCCCGCCGTGGCCCAAGCCGCCAGCAAGGTCGCCGCCGACCCGCAGGTGCGCGCGGCCCTTGTGGATTTCCAGCGCGCCTTTGCCAAAAGGGCCGGGGGCGCTGTGCTGGACGGGCGGGACATCGGTACCGTGATCTACCCCAACGCGCGGGTGAAGCTGTTTGTGACCGCCAGCCCCGAGGTGCGCGCGCAGCGCCGCTTTGCGGAACTGTCGGCCCAAGGACTGGCCCAAAGCTACGACGAAGTGCTGGAGGATGTGCGCGCCCGGGACGCCCGCGACATGGGTCGGGCCGATGCGCCCCTGCGCCCGGCGCAGGACGCTGTGACGCTGGACACAACCGCCATGGACATCGACGCGGCCATCGCCCGCGCCCTGGAAATCATCGCCGCGCGATCGTGATTTGGGAAACTTGACCTCGCGCACTAGGCTGCGGGGTAGGAGGGCCGTTCCATGATCAAACACGCCATCTTCGCCCTGTGCCTTGCCGCAGCCCCCGTGACCGCCCAAGAGGCATCTGGTCGGGCAGAGACGCCCATGACCCTGGACCGACTGGGCCAGATCATCGCCAGCGTGGACCCCGAGGCCCGGGCCGCCGGCACCCAGTTCCAACTGATCTTGCAGGATGTGCCGGTGCTGGTGGTCACGGACCCAGGTGCTGACCGTATGCGCGCCATGGTCCCCATCGGCAGTGCAGACAGCCTGACGCCCGAGGATCTGACACGCCTGATGCAGGCCAATTTCGACACCGCGCTCGATGCCCGCTATGCCGTGGCCAACGGGCGGCTGTGGGCGGTCTATATCCATCCACTGGCCGCGCTGGAACACGCGCAGTTCCTGTCCGGCTTGATCCAGACCGTGAACCTGGCCCGCACCTATGGCACCTTTTATTCCGGCGGGGCCATGTCGTTCGGCGGCGGGGACAGCGGCGCGCTGCACCGGGAATTGCTGGAGGATTTGTTGGACAAGGGCGAGGATATCTAAGCCCGCCCGAATTTTCGTACGAAAATTCGCACACCGCCTGGGTGTCAAACCTTTGTCTTTCCCTGCACGGCCTGATTCGCTATGCTCAAGCCAAGAGCGCAAGAGCGCCAGAGCAGCATAGAGGCAGGCCCATGACCGAAATGGCCCATGGCACGGTGATCGTGCAAGACGGCGAAGCCATTGTTTCGCGGTGGTGGCGGACGGTGGACCGCGTCACCCTTTCGTGCATCTTCATCCTGTTTGCCATCGGGCTGATGCTGGGCTTTGCCGCCAGCCCCCCGCTGGCCGAGCGCAATGATTTGATGCCGTTTCACTACGTCACCCGCCAAGGGGTGTTCGGCATCATGGCGCTCAGCGTGATGATCGTCGTGTCCATGATGTCGCCTGCCATGCTGCGCCGCCTTGGGGTTCTGGGCTTCTTTGCGGCCTTTGCCGCCCTTGCCCTTTTGCCCATCCTTGGCACCGATTTCGGCAAGGGGGCGACGCGGTGGTATTCGCTGGGCTTTGCCAGCGTGCAGCCGTCGGAGTTTCTTAAACCCGTCTTTGTGGTCCTTGTGGCGTGGCTGATGGCCGCCAGTCAGGAAATCAACGGTCCCCCGGGCAAGACGATCAGCGTCTTTGTCACCGTGGTGATCGTGGGCCTGCTGGCCGCCCAGCCCGACTTTGGCCAAGCAGCCCTGATCATCGCCGCGTGGTCCACAATCTATTTCGTGGCAGGCGCGCCCATGTTCATTCTGGCAGGCTTTCTGACCCTTGTGGGGTTCGGGGCCATGGTCGCCTACAGCAGTTCGGAACACTTCGCCCGGCGGATCAACGGCTTTCTGAACCCCGAAGTGGATGCCACCAGCCAGATGGGCTTTGCCACCAATGCCATCCGCGAGGGGGGCTTTTTCGGCACCGGCGTGAACGAGGGCACGGTGAAATGGTCCTTGCCCGATGCCCATACGGATTTCATCATCGCCGTCGCCGCCGAGGAATACGGGCTGTTTCTGGTCCTGATCGTCGTGGGCCTGTTCAGCCTGATCACCGTGCGGTCCCTGTTCCGCCTGATGCGCGAACGCGACCCCTTCATCCGCTTGGCCGGCACGGGGCTGGCGACACTGCTGGGCCTACAAGCCTTCGTGAACCTTGGCGTGGCGGTGCGCATCCTGCCGGCCAAGGGCATGACACTGCCCTTCGTCAGCTACGGCGGGTCCTCGCTGATCGCCATGGGGGTCTTGACGGGGATGCTTTTGTGCTTCACCCGGACCCGGCCCCAGAACGAACTTTCCGACGCCTTCCGCAGGCGCTAACCGCCCGAGGTTTTCCATGTCAGACGCCCCCCTTTTGGTCATCGCCGCTGGCGGGACAGGTGGCCATATGTTCCCGGCCCAAGCCTTGGCCGAACAGATGCTGGCCCAAGGCTGGCGGGTGATCCTGTCCACAGACGAACGCGGCGCGCGTTATGCAGGCGGCTTTCCAGACGCGGTGGCGCGGCAGGTCGTGCCGTCGGCCACCTTTGCGCGCGGCGGGGCGCTTGCCAAGCTGGCGGTGCCGTTTCGGATCGCGGGCGGTGTGCTTAAGGCCGCGTGGCGGTTTCGCAAGGATCGCCCGGCGGTGGTCGTGGGCTTTGGCGGCTATCCGTCGATCCCGGCTCTGGGGGCGGCTTGGCTGCTGGGCCTGCCCCGGGTGCTGCACGAACAAAACGGGGTGCTGGGACGCGTGAACCGGGTCTTTGCCAAACGCGTCTCGGCGGTGGCCTGCGGGACTTGGCCCACAGAGCTGCCCGAGGGGGTTGAGGGCATCCACACCGGCAACCCCGTGCGCGGGGCCATCGCGGCGCGCGCGGGCGCGGGCTATATCGCGCCCGGGGACTACCCGATGAAGCTGGTCGTCTTTGGCGGCAGCCAGGGGGCGCGGATCATCAGCCAGGTCGTGCCCGCCGCCGTGGCCCTGTTGCCCGAGGACCTGCGCCAGCATATCAGCGTGGTGCAGCAAGCCCGTGACGAAGACGCTGCCGCCGTGCGCGCGGCCTATGATGCGGCGGGCCTCCGGGCCGAGGTCTCGCCCTTCATCACCGACATGGACGCACAACTGGCCGAGGCGCAGCTGGTGATCTGCCGGGCGGGGGCCAGCTCTGTCGCGGATCTCAGCGTCATTGGCCGCCCCTCGATCCTGATCCCCTTTGCCGCCGCCACCGCCGACCACCAGACCGCAAACGCGCGCGGGCTGACGGAGGCGGGCGGCGCGATCCTGATCCCCGAAAGCCAGCTGACGCCCGAGGCGCTGGCCCAGCAGATCCACACCATCCTGACACAGCCACAGGGCGCCAACACCATGGCCGCCGCGGCCCTGTCCCAAGGGGTGCCCGACGCCGCCGCGCGTCTGGCCACCCTTGTCCAAACCACCGCCGAAGGAACGACCCCATGAACGCCACCAAACTGCCCACCGCGCTTGGCCCCATCCACTTTGTCGGGATCGGGGGCATCGGCATGTCCGGCATCGCAGAGGTGCTGTTGAACCACGGGTATCAGGTGCAGGGGTCGGACCTGAAGGCGTCGAAAATCACCGAACGGCTGGCAGATCTGGGCGCGCGGATCTTTATCGGGCAACAGGCCGAGAATTTGGCCGATGCGGCGGTGGTCGTGATCTCCAGCGCGATCAAACCGGGCAACCCGGAATTGGACGCCGCCCGCGCCCGTGGCCTGCCCGTGGTGCGCCGGGCCGAGATGCTGGCCGAATTGATGCGCCTGAAATCCAACATCGCCGTGGCGGGCACCCATGGCAAGACCACCACGACGACCATGATCGCGGCCCTGCTGGACGCAGGCGACATCGACCCCACGGTGATCAACGGCGGTATCATCCACGCCTATGGCTCCAACGCGCGCATGGGGCAGGGGGAATGGATGGTGGTCGAGGCCGATGAAAGCGACGGCACCTTCAACCGCCTGCCTGCCACCATCGCCATCGTCACCAACATCGACCCCGAACATATGGAACACTGGGGCACCATCGAAAACCTGCGCCAGGGGTTCTACGATTTCGTGTCCAACATCCCCTTCTACGGGCTGGCGGTGTGCTGCACCGACCACCCAGAGGTGCAGGCGCTGGTGGGCCGGATCACCGATCGCCGCGTGGTCACCTTTGGCTTCAACGCACAGGCGGACGTGCGGGCGGTGGGCCTGCACTACAAAGGCGGCGTGGCCCACTTCGACATCCAGCTGCAGGCAGAGGGAGCCGTGATCGAAGGCTGCACCCTGCCCATGCCCGGGGATCACAACGTGTCCAATGCCCTGTCCGGCGTGGCCGTGGCCCGGCATCTTGGCATGAGCTTGGGCGACATCCGCAAGGGGTTGGCAGAATTTGGTGGCGTGAACCGCCGCTTCACCAAGGTGGGCGAATGGAATGGGGTCACGATCATCGACGACTACGGCCACCACCCGGTTGAAATCGCAGCCGTGCTCAAGGCCGCGCGCCAATCCGTGGAGGAGGGCGCGCGGGTGATCGCCGTACACCAGCCCCACCGCTACTCGCGCCTGCACTCGCTGTTCGAGGATTTCTGCACCTGCTTCAACGACGCGGACGTGGTCGGGATCGGGGATGTGTTTGCCGCCGGGGAAGACCCGATCGAGGGGGCCAGCCGTGACGATCTGGTCGCGGGCCTGATCCGCCACGGCCACCGCCACGCGCGCACGGTGACAGACGAAGGGGACCTCGCCCGCCTTGTGCGCGAACAGGCCCGCCCGGGCGATATCGTCGTGTGCCTTGGCGCGGGCACCATCAGCGCATGGGCAGGCGGCCTGGCCCAAGCCCTCGAGGCCTGACCAAAAGGCGCGCCTGCGGCGCATTCCATGTTTTGGGGGTGCCCGTTGCCATGATGGCGCGTCAGGGGGCCAGCCCCCATGGCAACACCTGTTTGGTTGGAAAGATCTGTCTATCCCCCCGCGGTATTTCAGGAACAATGAGGTTGGGGTGTTCGTCCTCATTGTTCCAAAAATACCTCGGAGAGCGCGAGAGGCAGCGTCTCTCGTTTGATCCCAAGGGGCTCGATGCCCCTTTGGATCAAGCCACCGGGCACAGGCGTTTGACGTTGCTAACGCGCGGCGTCCAGCAGGGATTGGGCGGCGGCTTTGGCGGCGTCTGTGATCGTGTCCCCGGCCAGCATGCGGGCGATTTCCTCGACCCGTTCATGGTGGGACAGGGGTGTGACCGTGGACAGGGTCATGTCGTTTTCCACGTGTTTGGCCACGCGCCACTGGTGCGCGCCAAGGGCGGCCACTTGCGGCGAATGGGTGACCACAAGGACTTGCCCGCCCGCCGCCAGGGCCTTGAGCCTGCGTCCCACGGCGTCGGCGGTGGCCCCGCCCACGCCCCGGTCAATCTCGTCAAAGATCATCGTGGTGGAGCGGTCGTTGCCCGCAAGGCACACTTTGAGGGCCAGAAGAAAGCGCGACAGCTCCCCGCCCGAGGCGATCTTGTTCAAAGGGCCGGAGGGGGCGCCGGGGTTGGTGGCCACCTCGAAGGCGACCAAGTCCGTGCCCTCTGGCCCCGGGGGGCGTCGGTGACGGTGGTGGTGAAGACCGCGCGTTCCATTTTCAAAGGGGCCAGTTCTGCCGCCATGGCCGTGTCCAGCCGTGCGGCTGCGGCGGTGCGGTCCGCGCGCAAGGCGGCGGCGGCGGTGTCATAGGCGGTGCGGGCGGTCTCTACGGTGCGGCGCAGGGCGTCCAGATCGGCCGCGCCTGCGTCCAGCTGGTCCAGCTTGGCGCGGAAATCCGTGGCCAGATCGGGCAGGTCCTCGGCCGTGACGCCGTGTTTGCGCGCAAGGCCGCGCATGGTGAACAGGCGGTCTTCGACCATCTCCAGCTCTGACGGGTCGAAGGCCAGTTGGTCCAGACAGGCCTCCACGCCCGCTTGCGCCTCGCCCAGTTCCACCTGCGCGCGGGCCAGTGCGTCAAGGGCCCCTGTCAGCGCGCCCTCGGCGGCGTCGGCTGCCCCGTCCAGCCAGCGGGTGGCATCGGTCAGCAGGCCCTCGGCCCCTTGCAGGCCCAGGGCCTGGCCTGCGCGCATCACGTCTTCGCGGATCTTCTCGGCGGCCTGCATCATGCGGCGGCGGGTGTCGAGGCTGGCCTCTTCGCCCGGTTGCGGATCCAGTGCCTCCAACTCCGAGGCCGCGTGGCGCAGGAAGTCCTCTTCGGCGCGGACCTCGGCCAGACGCGTCTCGGCGGTGGTCAGGGCGGTTTCGGCGGTGTGCCGGGCGCGCCACGCGGTGCGGACCTGCGCGCGCAGGGCCTCGTTCCCGGCGAAGGCGTCCAGCAAGGCGCGGTGGCCCTTGACGTCCAAAAGGCCCCGGTCGTCGTGTTGGCCGTGCAGCTCGATCAGGGTGTCGGACAGGGCGCGCAGCACCTCGCCCGAGACCCGGACGGAGTTCACCCAGGCGGTCTTGCGGCCAGAGGCATCGTTGACCCGGCGCAGGATCAGCTCGCCCTCGGGCGCAATCCCGGCCTCCTCCAACACGGCCCCTGCGGCGTGGCCCTCGGGCAGGTGGAACACGGCCGTGACCTCGCCCCTGTCTGCCCCTTTGCGCACCAGATCGGCGCGCCCGCGCCAGCCCAGCACGAACCCGAGGCTGTCCAGCAAGATGGACTTGCCCGCCCCGGTCTCCCCGGTCAGCACGTTCAGACCCGGCTGGAACGACAGGTCCAGACGGTCGATGATCAGCATGTCGCGGATGTCGAGGGAACGCAGCATCGTCTTCCTTCTGCCCCGTCAGGGACGCGCGCGGGGTAGGGTCAGAGCCATTCGCCCTTGATCGTGCGGCGGTACACATCGCGTAGCCAGCCGGTTCCGCGTGGACCCACGTCCAGCCCCTGACCGGTCAACTGCTTGAACGCATCCTCGTAGAAGGGCGAGGACTGGAAGTTGTGGCCAAGGATCGCGCCTGCGGTCTGCGCCTCGTCGGTCAGGCCAAGGGCAAGGTAGGCTTCGACCAGCCGCATCAGCGCTTCGGGCGTGTGGGTGGTGGTTTGGAAATCCTCGACCACGGCGCGGAAGCGGTTGATGGCAGCGGGGTAGTGTTCCTTTTTCAGGTAGAACCGCCCGATCTCCATCTCCTTGGCGGCCAGATGGTCGAAGGCCAGATCGAATTTCAGGATCGACGAACGGGCGTATTCGCTGTCGGGATAGCGTTCAATGACCGTGCGCAGGGCTTGCAGGGCTTGGAACGTCAGGCCCTGATCGCGGCCCACCTTGTCGATCTGGTCGTAGTAGGACAGGGCCAGCAGGTATTGCGCATAGGCCGCATCTTCGTCCGCGGGGTAGAAGTCGATAAACCGCTGGGCCGCCGCGCGGGAGTTTTCGTAATCCCGGTCCTCGTGATAGCTGAACGCGGCCATTATCAGCGCGCGTTTCGCCCATTCGGAATAGGGGTAAAGGCGTTCGACTTCGTTGAACAGAACCGCCGCATCGTCGGGATCGCCGCTGGCCAATTGCAATTCGGCGCGCTGGAAAATCTGTTCTGGTCCGTCCTCTTGCGTGGCCTCGTCCGTGCCCGCGCCGCAGGCGGCGAGCAAGGCGGTCAGGCTGAATGCCAGAACTGTGGATTTTCCGAACGTCATGCCAAATGGCCCCACTGCAAACTTGGCCTGAAACTAGCGGTCCGGTGGGCAAGGGTCCAGTGCCAATGCGCACCCGTGGCGCAAGGGCGCCTAGGCAAGATGGGCGATATCGGTCGCGTGCAGGTCCGCCCCGGGCAACAGGTGCAGCTGATCGGGGGTGCAGGTCACGATCCGGTAGGCCAGGGGGTCGTTGAACAGCTGGCGCAACAGCTCGTTCGTCAGGCTGTGACCGGCGCGGTGCCCTTGGTAACAGCCCAGAATCGGCGCACCGGCAAGGGCCAGATCCCCAAGGGCATCCAGCATCTTGTGGCGCACCGCCTCGTCCGCGTGGCGCAGACCGCCGGGGGACAGCACCTTGTCGCCCTCGACCACAACAGCGTTTTCATAGGTCCCGCCCAGGGCCAGACCATTGGCGCGCATGGTGTCCACGTCCGACTGGCGGCAAAAGGTGCGGCTGTCCGACAATTCGCGTACAAAGGCCCCGTTGGACAGTTTCATGGACTTCTGCTGCTGCCCGATGGCCGCGTCGTCAAAGTCGATGGCAAAGTCGATTTCCAGCGTGGGCGCAGGCGTCAGGCTGGCCTCGCTGTCGCCCCGGCGCACGGTGACCCGGCGCAGGACCTCGACGGCAAACAGGGGCGCGTCCAGTTTCACCAGCCCGGTGCGCAGGATCCCGGCGACAAAGCGGGCGGCGGACCCATCGAGGATTGGCACCTCTGGCCCGTCAATCTCGATCAAGGCGTTGTGCACGCCACAGCCCGCGAGGGCGGCCATGATGTGTTCCACCGTGCCCACCTCGACCGCATCATCGTTGAGCACGCGGGTGCACAGGGGCGATTGCTTGACGGCGTTGTAGCGGGCGGGGATCAGCGTATCGCGGCCATCGTCGATGTCCGTGCGGCGAAACCAAAGACCATAGAAAGCAGAGGCCGGGTGCACGGTCATGCGCGCAGGCTGGCCAGAGTGCAGGCCGACGCCTTCGAAGGTCACAGGTTTCTTGAGTGTTACTTGCACGGGCGGCCCCTTGGATGGTGTGGGGGTGTTTTAGAAAAGCGTTAAGGGTCTGCGCAATTAACGCTTTGTGACGTGCTGCAACAAAGGGGGCGGGGTCGGCGGTTCTCTGCCAATGGCCCGTAAGCCGTTGTTTGCAAAGAAAAACCGACCAAGCGGAACTTGGCCGGTTCAGGGACATGACCCAAGGATCATGTCACTTTGTTGCAATTCGTCAGTTGGCCTGACGGCGCAGGAAGGCGGGGATTTCGATCCGCTCGTCGTCGCCATCAGCGTCTGCCGCCGGGGCTTGGGGGGCCAGTGCCGGCTGCTGTGCGGGCTGCGGTGCTGCGGCGCGGGGCTGCTGCGGCGCGGGTTGATCGTCCGCGTGGCCGGTCATCCGGTTGATCAGACCCCCGATCCCACCAAACCGCGCCTTATCCGATGGCGCAGCCGGGGCTGGCGCTGCGGGGGCGGCAGGGCGACCTGCGGTATCGCGCCCCTTCATCACGGCTTGGCGCAGCTTGGCCATCTGTTCGGGCGAAGGGCCCGAGGTTGGCTTGGGGGCGATGAACTCTGGCTGTGCAGGTTCAGCCGCCATGGTGGGCTGTTGCGCAGGGGCCGGGTCATAGGCCGGTGCGGGCACCTGATCGTCAAAGCCATAGGCAGGCTGTTGCGGCGCGCTGTCAAACAGGCTGGCGGCGTCGCTTTCGTCTTGGCTGCCATCGTCCATGGCGTCAAAAAAGTTCGGCTCTGCGGCGGGGGCCGGTTGCGGCGCGGGCGCGGCAGTGGCGGGCGCAGGGGCGGCTTGGGCCACCTCTGGTTCGGCTTGGTACACAGGCTCTGCCACGGCTTCGACAGCGGCGGCGGCACCGCCCGCTTGGGCCAAAGGTTCCGCCAGACGACGGCGCGGCACGGGCATTTCAAGGTTCACGTCCGAGGCGTCGATGCCGGTGGCAACGACAGACACACGCATGTGCCCTTCCATGTTGGGATCAAGGGTGGAACCCACGATGATGTTTGCGTCTGGGTCCACCTCTTCGCGGATCCGGTTGGCCGCTTCGTCCAACTCGAACAGGGTCAGGTCGTAGCCGCCGGTGATGTTGATCAGCACGCCCTTTGCGCCGCGCAGGGAAATCTCGTCCAGCAGCGGGTTGGCGATGGCGGCCTCGGCGGCTTGGACCGCGCGGGTCTCGCCCTCGGCCTCGCCGGTGCCCATCATGGCCTTGCCCATCTCGTCCATCACGGCGCGCACGTCCGCAAAGTCGAGGTTGATCAGCCCGGGGCGCACCATCAGGTCGGTCACGCCCTTGACGCCTTGGTACAGAACATCGTCCGCCAGGGCGAAAGCCTCGGTGAAGGTGGTTTTTTCGTTGGCCAGCCGGAACAGGTTCTGGTTGGGGATGATGATCAGCGTGTCGACGACCTTTTGCAGGGCTTCGACACCCTCTTCGGCCTGACGCATCCGCTTGCCGCCTTCAAACTGGAACGGTTTGGTCACGACACCCACGGTCAGAACACCCAGCTCGCGCGCGGCTTGGGCGATGATGGGGGCGGCCCCGGTACCCGTGCCGCCGCCCATGCCAGCGGTGATAAAGCACATGTGCGCGCCAGCGAGGTGATCCACGATTTCTTCGATCGATTCCTCAGCCGCCGAGGCGCCAATGGCGGGGCGTGCGCCTGCCCCCAGACCTTCGGTGACGCGGATGCCCATCTGGATCCGGCCCGAAGATTTATTCTGTTGAAGGGCCTGCGCGTCCGTATTCGCAACCACGAATTCGACGCCCTCAAGCTCTTTCTCGATCATGTTGTTGACGGCGTTGCCCCCGGCACCACCGACGCCGAATACGGTAATACGCGGTTTAAGCTCTGAGTCTGCCCCGGGCATGCTGAGGTTCAATGTCATGTCTTTGTCCACCTGCTTTTTGACTGTGCCCAACACTGCCTCATGCGGGCCAACACGGTTTTCCTGTGGATAAAGGCTAATGGTTTTAGGCCCGGACGTCACGGAAAAAGTGCAAAAAAGCCACAAAATCTAGGCGATTTTGTGGCTTTGTAAGCGAGGTTTCGCGAGTCTTGCGAAATATGGGGGCTACCAGTTGTCCTTGAACCACCGCAAGATGCGTTTGAGGGACTTGGAATGGCTGCCCTCGGGCATGGCGTCAAAGTCCCACCATTCGTCTTGCGGGCTGGCCGCCGACAGGCACAGGCCCACGCTGGCCGAGAAGGCTGGCCCCGTGGCCGCCTGTGGCAGGCCCTGCACCCGCAGGGGCCGGCCAAGACGCACCTGATTGCCTAGGATGCGCGCGGCCAAACCGTCCAGACCTGGGATCTGGCTGCCACCGCCCGTCAGCACGATGCGCTGGCCGGGCAGGTGGTGGAAATCGGCGTCGTCCAGGGTGGCGCGCACCTCTTCCAGGATCTCTTCGACGCGCGGGCGCATGATGCCGATCAATTCCGTGCGCGTGATGGACCGGCGGTCGTGGTGCCAATCGCCCGTGTCGGCCTCCAACTCGATCATCTCGCGGTCGTCCATGCCCGTGGCCATGACGCCGCCGAACCGGGTCTTGATCTTTTCCGCCAGGGTCGAGGGGATGTGCAACCCCATGGAGATATCGCCGGTGATATGCTCGCCCCCCATGCGCACGGTGTCCGCATAGATCATGTGTTTGCGCATGAAGATCGACACGCCCGTGGACCCGCCGCCCAGATCGATGCAGGCCGCACCCAGCTCCTGCTCGTCCTCGACCAGGGCTGCGTTGCCGGACATATAGGGCGCGCTGGCCACGCCCGCGACCTCCAGATCGCAGCGGTGGATACAATGCATCATGTTGGCAATCGCCGAGGCCTCGACGGACAAAAGGTGCATGTCCACGGACAGACGGTTGCCGTTCTGCCCGCGCGGATCGTTCAGGCCTGTGCGGTGATCAATGGCAAAATTCACGGGCTGTGCGTGCAGCACCTCGCGCCCTTCGCCCAATGGGGGCATGTCGCAGGCCCCCATGACCATGCCGATGTCCCGTTCGGACACGGTGCCGGTTTCCAGGGGCACATCCCCCGCCAGGCCATAGCTGCGCGGCCCGCCACCGGCAAAACAGGCAATCACGTGGTCCACCCGCACACCGGCCATTTTCTGGGCCGCCTGCACCGCCGTGCGAATGGCGCGTTCGGTTTCCTGCATCGTGTTCACTTCGCCGAACCGGACCCCGCGCGACCGGGTCGTCGCCGCCCCGATCACCCGGAACCGCGCCTGTCCGGCCATGGCCCCGATCTGGTCGTCCGAAGGGTCCAACGCCTCGTCAAAGCGCAGCACAAGGCAGGCGGTCTTGAACGTGCCCACGTCCAGAATGGCGATCACCCCGCGCCCCATGGCGGCCTGTCGGGCCCGGCGCATGGCGCGCTGTGTCTCGTAGAACCCCGTCATCTTTCGTTGTCCCTTCCTGCAATCAGCTCGATGTCTTTGATGCGCCGCCATTCTGTCCGGGCGGCCTCGGTCATGCGCACAACGGGGCGATGCCCGTTGCGAAAATCCAGATGGGTCACATCGCGCGCCAGCACGTTCTGCGCCGCGTGCAGCGCCAGCGCACGGTCCATGGCAAGGCCTGGGTCCTGTTCAGGCAGCATGATGCGCGTCCCGTTCAACAAGACCATGTCCCAGCGGCGCGCGCCGATACGCTGCAACCCCTTGATCTGATCCGCGATGGGGGCGGCGGCCGCGTAAAGGCGCAGGGCCTCGGGCACGTGATCCTCGGCCCCTTCGCCCGCGATATGGGGCAGGGCGGGATATTGCGCGCGGGTCATGGCGGACGAGACGCGGTGCCCGTCCGTGGCCAGCACCTCCAACCCGTCCGCATGACGCCACAACACGGCAGGGCGGCGTTCCTCGATGGTAAGGGTCAGAAGGCCCCCGGGCTTGATCCGCACCTCGGCCCGTTCCACGGGGTCCAACGCCTCCAGGGTGGATTTGATCTGCTCCAACTCAAGCGCGAACTGGCTGATCGGCAGGTCGATGGGCAGCACCTCGCGGATGTCCTCGGACAACTCGGGCGAGGCCCCTTCGATGGTCATCAGCTTGACCAGAAACTCGGGCCGATCCTCGATCTGTTGGCGGATTTCGGCGGTCTTGTTCAGGATCGCCTCCAGCCGCGCCGGATCGCCGATGTACCACGTCACCGCGATCACCACGGAAAACGCGGGCACGCCGGTGCGGATCAGGGCCTTGAACAGGGGCGTCAGCCACAGCCGTTCAAACCGGTAGGCCCAGCGACTGGGGGCGGGGTCAGGGGCGGCGGGGCGGCGGCCTAGCGGTCGCATGACGCATCCTCCACCATCCAGCGGCACAGATCGCCATAGGTCATGCCCGCCGCCTGCGCCTGTTCCGGCGTCAAAGAGGTCGGCGTCATCCCCGGCTGCGTGTTGGTTTCCAGCAGGATCAACCCGTCCACGCCGCGCGTCTCGTCCCAGCGGAAGTCCGTGCGGCTGACGCCCCGGCACCCAAGGGCGCGGTGGGCGCGCAGGGCATAGGTCTCGCACAGGGTGGCGATCTTGGTGGGGATCTCGGCGGGGCAGGTGTGGCGCGACCCGCCCGCGGTGTATTTCGCGGCATAGTCGTACCAGCCGTCGGTGTGGATTTCCGTGACCCCAAGGGCGCGGTCGCCCATGACGGTGGTCGTCAACTCGCGCCCCGGGGCATAGGTTTCCACCATCAGGCGCTCCGGCATGTCCGGGGAGAGTTGCGGCGGCCCGTTCGCCGCTTCGTGCACGATATAGACCCCGACCGAAGACCCCTCGTTGATCGGCTTGACCACGTAAGGCGCGGGGATCACGTGACCGCCCATGATCTGGTCCCGGGTCGCCACGACGCTGTGCACCACGGGCAGGTCATGGGCGCGGTAGACGTCCTTGGCCCGTTCCTTGTCCATCGCCGTGGCCGAGGCCAGAACGCCCGAATGTGTGTAGGGGATGCGCAGCCATTCCAGCAGGCCTTGCACGCAGCCATCCTCGCCCCACCGCCCGTGCAGGGCGTTGAAGGCGACATCGGGGTTCAGGGTGCGCAGGCGTTCGGCCAGATCCGCGCCGCAGTCCAGACGGTGCACGGCATAGCCCTCAGCCTCCAGGGCCGCGGCACATTCCGCACCGGACGAGAGGGACACCTCCCGTTCCGCAGACGGACCGCCCATCAGGACGGCTACAAATTGGGGCGTCCTGCTCGACATTCCCAATATCCTGTGTGTGACCCCGTGCATTTTGCATCTTGGGTCGTGACTGCCGTTGCGCGGGCCATCCCGCGTCTTGCTTATTTCAGGTATCTCGCGCGGGATCGCCCACGCGTAACACTTCCCACTGTAACTCTATTCCGCTGTTTTTGAAAACCTCTTTTCGGACATCCTCGCCCAATCCTTCCAGATCCGCCGCCGTGGCGTGCCCGGTGTTGATCAGGAAGTTGGAGTGTTTCGGGCTCATCTGTGCGCCCCCGCGCGTGGCCCCGCGCATGCCCGCATCGTCGATCACCTTCCACGCCTTCAGGTCGTGGGTGTCGTCCGCCCGACCCGTGGACGAGTATCCGACCGGGTTGCGAAAGGTCGACCCGGCGGTCCGGTCCTTGGTCGGCTGGGTGGCGTCGCGTTTGGCCAGTTGTTCCTCCATCTGCTGCGAAAGGTGCACGGGTTCGGCGCGACCCGTGCGGAAAGATGCACGGGTCAGGACCCACCCGTCCGGCAGGGTCGAGGTGCGATATCCGAATTTCAGGTCCTCCGGGGACAGGGTCACAAGTGTGCCGTCCCGGGTGACGGCTTGGGCTTCGACCAGATGATCGGAGACGTAGGTGCCATAGCATCCGGCGTTCATGCGCACGGCCCCGCCGATGGCCCCGGGGATGGTGCGTAGGAACGTCAGGTCCAGCCCCGCCTCTGCGGCCCGGCGCGCCACATGGGCATCCAGCGCGGCGGCGCCTGCGTGTACGATGTCGCCCTCGATCTCTATACCATTGAAATTGCGTCCCAATCTGATGACCACGGCGCGCAGACCACCGTCCCGCACGATCAGGTTGGACCCGACGCCCATGGGGAAAACGGCGATTGTACGGGGCAGGGCCGCCAGAAAACCTTGCAAATCGGACAGGTCGGCGGGCTGGAACAGCGCGTCCGCGGGCCCGCCCACGCGCAGCCACGTCAGCTCCGCCAAAGGGCGGTCCGGGGTTAGAACGCCGCGCACGGGGGGATATTGCGTCATGGAAAGACCCTTTGCTTCAACCAGCGCACCGCGTAAACCAGCGGCCACCGCAACACAAGACACCCCACGATCATACTGATTGCAAAGGCAAAAAACCCGGCCTCAAGGTACAGCCAGACCAACAAGGGCACGCCCAGGGCGATCAACCCATAGGCGGCGGGCCAGCTTTGCTTGGCGGTCAAAAAGCTTTGCAAAACAAAGGCCAAGACCACCCACAGACAGGCCGCTATCACGGAATACATCGCACATCCCCCTTCATTGGGTTCCAAATACCCCGGGGGCAGGCCCGGTATCAACCACAAGCGCACCCGCACCATGGGGGCTGGCCCCCACCGCAAAACGCCGGCCAAGGGGCCCACCAAAAATCGAACGCGGCGCAGCCGCACCGCTGGATCAGGTCTGTCGCACCAGCTTGCCGGGGTTCATGATGTTGTCCGGGTCCAGCGCCCGTTTGATCTGGCCCATGACGTCCCATGCGGCGCCGTGCTCGGCCTCCATGTAGCCCAGCTTGCCGAACCCCACGCCATGTTCTCCGCTGGCGGTGCCACCAAGGGCCAGCGCCCGGTCCACCATGCGCCCCGACAGGGCCTGTGCCTGTGCCAGTTCCGCGCGGTTTCCCGGCTCTACCAGCAAAATCGCGTGGTAGTTTCCGTCCCCCACATGGCCCAGGATCGGCCCCGGGATGGGGCTGGCGGCGATGTCTGCGCGGGTGGCCTCGATCGCCTCGGCCAGGCGCGAGATAGGCACGCAGACATCCGTCACCAACGCCGTGGCCCCCGGGCGCAAGCCCAGACAGGCGTAATAGGCGTCGTGGCGCATGGCCCACAGGGTGCGGCGGTCCTCTTCGCGCGTGGCCCATTGGTATCCGGTGGCACCATACTCGGCTGCGATTTCGCCAAAGCGTTCCGCATCCGCCCGCGCGCCCGCCTCGGACCCGTGAAACTCCAGCATCAGGTGCGGCACCGCAGGCATGTCTGCCCCGCTGCGGGCGGTGCAGGCGGCCACGGATGTGGCGTCCAACAGCTCGATCCGCGCCATGGGCACGCCTATCTGGATCGTGGCGATCACCGCATCCACCGCCGCCCCCACGGACGGAAAGGCGCAAACGGCCGCAGAGGTCGCCTCTGGCACGCCATGCAGTTTCAGGGTCAGTTCCGTGATCAGGCCCAGCGTCCCCTCAGCCCCCACGAACAGGGCGGTCAGGTCATACCCGGCAGAGGATTTGGGCGCGCAAGTCCCGGTGCGGATCACCCGACCGTCCGCCAGCACGACCTCCAGCCCCCGGACCTGATCGCCCATGGTGCCATAGCGCACCGCGGTGGTCCCGCTGGCTCGGGTCGAGGCCATGCCCCCCAGTGACGCATTCGCGCCGGGGTCCACGGGGAACATCAGGCCCGTGGCGCGCAGTTCTGCGTTCAGGGCCTGACGGGTCAGGCCGGGTTGGACCCTAGCCACCATATCCTCGGCCCGCACCTCCAGCACGGCGGCCATGCGGCTGAAATCCACGGTGACGCCCCCGCGCGGGGCGCTTGCGTGGCCTTCCAGCGCGGTGCCCGTGCCCCAGCCGATGACCGGCACGCCGTGCTGCGCGCAGATGCGCACGATTTGGGCGACCTCCTGTGTCCGCTCGGGGTAGGCCACGGCATCGGGGGGCATCTCGGGCCAGTGCGTCTCGGACCGGCCATGGATCGCCAGATCGGACTTGGACAGGGACAAGCGTTCCCCTAAGACTGTGGCCAAGGCCGCGCGTGCTGGTTCTGGTAACATGGGTCCCTCCGCTTCGCCCGGACCCTAGCCAGCGATTGCGGCTTGGAAAAGAGGTCGCGGTGCCACAACCCAGTTTGCATCCTGTCAAGGCCGCCCTTTCGGGCGGGGTCGCGGGCTGCAAGGATGCATGGGGCGTGATCCGGGACCGGGGGCCCAGTCAGATCCAGTTCTGGTTCATCGCGCTTATGGTCGGGGTCGCCTCGGGCTACGCGGCCGTCGGGTTCATGCTGGCCATCGAGCATTTGCAGGCCTTCCTCTATGGCACGGACGATGTGCGGAACCTGCACTCCTTCGCGGCCTCCCTGCCGTGGTGGTGGATCCTGATCCTGCCCTGCATGGGCGGTCTGCTGGTCGGGGTGATCTTGCACAAGTTCACCCCCGATGGCCGTGTGCGGGCCGTGGCGGACGTGATCGAGGGGGCGGCCATGCACGATGGCCGGGTCGAGACGAAGGCGGGCCTGGCCTCTGCCGCGGCCTCGATCATCACGCTGTCCTCGGGCGGATCCTCGGGGCGCGAGGGGCCGGTGGTGCACCTGGCGTCTGTCATATCCACCTGGGTCAGCAACCGGATTGCCGCCGATGGCATCACCGCGCGCGACCTGTTGGGCTGTGCCGTGGCCGCCGCCGTGTCGGCCAGTTTCAACGCCCCCATCGCCGGCGCACTGTTCGCGCTGGAAGTCGTCTTGCGCCACTTTGCCGTCCACGCCTTCGCCCCCATCGTCATCGCCAGCGTGTCGGGCACCGTGATCTCGCGCAGCTACTTTGGGGATGTGACAGAGTTTTCCTTGCCCCCCGACGGGTCGGAACTGGCGTTTTACGTGGAACTGCCCGCCTTCCTGATCCTGGGCTTGCTGGCTGGTGTGGTGGCGGTGGTCCTGATGCGAACGATCTTCTGGGCCGAGGATCTGGGCAACAGTTTTCAGTCCCGCACGGGCATGCCCCGTTGGCTACGCCCTGCGGTGTCGGGCCTGATGCTGGGGGGCTGGCGATCTGGTTCCCACATATCATCGGCGTGGGCTACGAGACGACGTCCGCCGCCCTGACGGGCGAGCTGCTGCTGCACGAGGCGATCATCTTTTGCATCCTCAAGGTGGCGGCGGTGGCGATCACCATGGCTGGGCGCATGGGCGGCGGGGTCTTTTCCCCCGCCCTGATGGTGGGCGCGCTGCTGGGGCTGGCCTTCGGCTACGTGGCCACCCCGATTTTCCCAGAGGTGTCGGGCACCGTCCCTCTCTATGCGCTGGCGGGCATGGGGGCGGTGGCGGCGGCGGTCCTTGGCGCACCGATCTCGACCACCCTCATTGTGTTCGAGCTGACAGGCGACTGGCAAACGGGCCTGGCCGTCATGGTGGCGGTGTCGATGTCCACGGCCCTGTCGACACGTCTGGTGGACAGGTCGTTCTTCCTCAGCCAGCTTGAACGGCGCAACATCCACCTCGCCGCCGGGCCACAAGCCTACCTTCTGGCAATGTTCCGCGTGGCAGGCATCATGCGCGCCCCCAGCCACCCGCGCGCCGCCGACCCGGACCGCGCGCGCACGGTGGTCAACGAAGGGTTCTACCTTCTGCCCGAGGCAACGCTGGAGGCCGCCATGCCCCTGTTCGACAAGGTGAGCGTCGATTTCATCCCCGTGGTCCGCTTTGCCAACGATGACACGCCCCCCGAAATCCTGGGCGCCGTGTTCCATGTGGATGCGCTCAAGGCCTACAACCGGGCCCTCGCCGCCACCGCAGCCGAAGAGCATTCATAGACCCAACGCCTGTCTTCATTGGGTCAAAAATACCCCACTACATCACTCGCCAAGGGCACGATACCAAAAGGTCTTGCGCCACCTTCGGTGTCGCCACGCCGCCAGGGGCCGCGCCTTCGGCGCGGCCCCCTGGCGGCGGATCGGTCGCGCGTCAGCGCGGGCGAAACCCCTAGCGCACCCAAAGGCCCGCGCGTTTGATCTGATTGCGGATCTGCTGTTCCTTGCGGGGCAGGTCGGCGCGGTCGAACATGGCGCGGACCTTGTCGCCCTTGTTCTGATAGACCATGCGCTTGAAGGGCTCGTATTCCTTCAGCACCTTCTTGATCTTGTTGGGGGTGATCACCTCGCGCAGGGCCGCGATGGCCGCGTCGCTTTCGCGGGCGAACATAAGGGGCATCAGGCGGTAGTGACAGCTGTGGCTGCCGTCCAGCCACCCTGCGGGCAGGGCATCCCGGGCCCCGCCCAGGGAATGGATGACAAGGGGAAGGGCCACCTGGTCCAGCCAGGGGTTCAGCGCCTGACACACGATCTCTTCGGGGCCGTCGTCGCGGATGGTCAGGGCGTAGTTCAGGAACCGCTTGCCAAACACCTTTGGGTCGGATCCGTAGAACCAGCCTGCGTTGAAATAGAGATACCTCTCCCAGTGTTCATCCGGTTGCGACAGGTCCAGAGAGCTTTCGAACGCCAGCCCGAACCGATCATAAAGCGACTTCCACGTGGCCCCATACCCCGGACCATAGAGCTCGATCTCGGGCCATGTGTTCTCGCGTTTCATGGACGCACTGGGCCGGTCAAAGTCAAAGGGCACCTGCGTCAGGTCCCCCGTGATCAGGGTGTCGGTGTCAAAGAACACGAAGGGCTCTGCGGCGGGCAGGCAGGCCAGCGCCTCGATCTTGTTGCCCTGGGGGTAGGATTGGCCGAAATGCCGGGCCGTGAAGGGCACGATCTCGGCCCCCAGATCGGTCAGGGCGGCCCGGGCGGCGGGGCTGTCCATGCGCGGATCGTCCGGCCATGCGCCGCCGGGCTGCGGCTCGGCCACGATCAGGCGGCCCGCAAAACCGGGGCTGAAGTGGCGCAGGCTGGCGGCGAACAGGACCGCCTCGTACTGCAAACGGCCCGCTTGGGCGACGATCAGGATGTTGAAGGACATGGGCCTGCCTGTTGTTGTTTGGCACGACCATAGGCGGTTTGGCGGGCTGGGGGAAGATTGGGATATTGAGAACAAAATAAGAACATGCTAAGACGCACCCATGGATATGACCCTGACCCGCAGCGGGCGCACGGCCCGCCCCATGCACCGCACCCTTGGTGCGCTGCCCGTCCCTCTGGCCCGGGTGCACGAACTGACGGGGGCCGCGCGACGGCAACTGGCCCTGCACTGGGTCGCCCCGCGCGAGGGGCCGGTGATCTGGATCGCGCCCGCCTGGGGCAAGGACCGCCTGCACGCCCTTGGGGTGCAGCGCTGGATGAACCCCGCACGCCTGATCCAGGTAAACCCCACCCGGGGCGAAGACCTGCTGTGGTGCGCCGAAGAGGCGATCCGCGCCGGTGTCGCCGCGGGGGTGGTGGTGGACCTGCCGGAGCCGCCGGGCCTTGTGGCCGTGCGCCGCATGCATCTGGCCGCCGAGGCGGGGGCCAAGGTAGGACCGCGCGTGCCCCTGCCCATGCTGCTGGCGCCGGGGCAGGGCGGTGCGCCGGGGGTCGAGACCCGCTGGCACATGGTGCCCGTCCACGGCAAGGATCACGGCACCCTGCCAGAGGGGTACGCGCCCCACCGGCGCGGAGAGGAGCGGGTCTGGCGTCTGTCGCGCACCCGCGCCCGCATGGCCCCCCGCGCAGTTGGTGGCTGCGCAGCCCCGAGGGGACGCGCCTGCACCTGACCCCGGCGGGGGACGAGTGGGCGGAGGCTTGCACCCCGGGGGCCACGGGGTAAGGTGCGCCCCAAACAGCACTGCGCATCACACCGCGCACCATACCCCGAACTCCTCCAAGGGCAGACACATGCAACACATCCCCCTCGGCCGCACGGGCCAGACCGTCGAACACCTGATGCTGGGCACCATGACCTATGGCGTCCAGACGCCCGAGGCGCAGGCCCATGCCCAGATGGATCTGGCGCGGGAGCGGGGGATCACATGGCTGGACACGGCGCACCTGTACCCCGTGAACCCCGTGCGCAAGGACACCATGGGCGAAACCGAGGCCATCATCGGACGCTGGATCGCCAAGGCCGGGCAAGGGGCCATGAAGGTGGCCACCAAGATTGCGGGCACTGGCGGTTTTGCCCCTGACATCACGGGCGAGACGATCCGCGCCAGCGTCGATGCCTCTTTGTCACGGTTGCAATCGGACACCATCGACCTGTTTCAGCTGCACTGGCCGAACCGGGGCAGCTATCAGTTTCGCCAGAACTGGCGCTATGTGCCCAAGGGGGACCGGGCGCAGATCCTCGACAACCTGGCCGACTGCATGGCGGCACTGGATGCGCTGACCCGGGCCGGAAAAATTCAGGCCTGGGGCACCTCGAACGAAAGCGCGTGGGGCATGGCCCAGTGGATCGCCCTTGCAGACGCAGGCCTTGGGCCGCGCCCGGCGGCGATCCAGAACGAGTACTCCCTGATGGCGCGCCTCTACGACACCGATCTGGCAGAGCTGGCCCATCACGAGGATGTCACCCTGCTGGCCTTCTCGCCCCTCGCGGCGGGTTTGTTGACGGGCAAGTATGTGGGCGGCGCGGTGCCCGAGGGGTCGCGCCTGTCCCTGAACGGCGATCTGGGCGGGCGCTGGACCGACCGCGCCCGGACCGCCGTGCAGGCTTATCTGGCCGTGGCCGACACACATGGGTTGGACCCGGTGCACATGGCGCTGGCGTGGTGCCAGACCCGGCCCTTTCCGGTGTCTGCAATTTTCGGGGCCACGACCCATGACCAGTTGGTGCGGATCCTCGACGGGGCCGATCTGGTGCTGGACGCTGCCGTGGTCGAGGATCTGGAGGCCGTGCACTTCGCCCACCCGATGCCCTATTAGGGGGCGCCTTGCCCGACGAGGGACGGTCAGCCCGCAGCCGGGGCCAGCCATCCCAGAGTGTCTTCGGTGGTTTGACCCGCCGGGACCTTGTATTCGGCGCCCAGGGGCGTGGTCCAGCCAAGGGCGGCGATCCGGGGCCACAGGGCGGTGTAGTCCAGATCCCCATGATCCGGCGCGCCCCGGTCGGGCAGGGCGGCGAACTGGATATGGCCGATGTGGGGCAGGTGCTGTTCGATCATGGGCAGCACCGCTTCAGCCCCTGCGTTCCGCCCGGCGTGATAGCAGTCGAACATCAGTTTCAGGTTGGGCCGGTTCAGCGCGCCGATGATCTCGGCGGCCTGATCAAATTCGCGCAGGTGATAGGCGGGCATGTCGATGCGGTTCAGCGGCTCAATCAGGATCGTCAGGTCCGGGTTTTCGTCGCAGGCATAGGCCAGCGTGTCACGGAAATCGTCCTCGGCGGATGCGCTGTCGGTCACCCCCGCCATGACGTGCACCCTGGGGCAGCCAATGGCCCGGGCGTAGGCCGTGGCCTGATCCACGGCGGCGCGCGCGGCCGTGCGGTCGGGCAGGGCGGCCCAGCCGAAGGTCTGCCCGGGGTCGGTGTTCAGGCCCAACATGGGCAGGCCCGTATCCGTCAGCGCGGCGGCCACATCCGCCGGGGCATGGGCGTAGGGGAAATGACATTCCACCGCGTCGAACCCGTCGCGCGCGGCGTCCCGGATCGCCTGGGGCAGGGGGCGGTCGGTATACAGAAACCCAAGGTTGGCAGAGAATTGCGTCATAGGTCCAACTCCACCCAGACCGGCACATGGTCGGAGGGTTTTTCAAGCCCCCGCACGTCCTTTTCGATCCAGGCGTCGGTCATCAGATCCGCGCAGGCCGGGGACATCATGAAATGGTCGATGCGGATGCCGTCGTTGCGGTTCCATGCGCCCGCTTGATAGTCCCAGAAACTGTAGTGGCCCGGCCCTTGGGTCTTGGCCCGGAACGCCTCGGTCAGGCCAAGGTTTTGCAACCGGCGAAAGGCGGCGCGGCTTTCGGGTCGGGCCAGCGCGTCCTCTTGCCAGGCTTCGGGGCGGGCGGCGTCCTCGTCCTGGGGGATGATGTTGTAGTCGCCCGCCATGAAGAACGGTGTCTCCTCGGCCAGCAGTGCTTCGGCCCGGGCCTGCAACCGGGCCATCCATGCCAGTTTGTAGTCGTACTTGGGCCCCGGTGCTGGGTTGCCGTTGGGCAGGTAGAGCCCGCAGATCCGCAGGGCGGTTTTGCCCACGACCGTGGCCTCGATATAGCGGGCCTGTTCGTCCCCATCGTCCCCGGGCAGGCCGGTGGTCACATCTTCCAGCGGGACCTTGGAGAAGATTGCCACTCCGTTGAACCCCTTTTGCCCGTGGGTGTGCACGGTATAGCCCAGATCCTCGAAATGCTGGCGGGGAAAGGCCTCGTCCACGGATTTGATCTCTTGCAGCAGGGCGATATCGGGCTGGCTGTTTTGCAGCCAATCGGTCAGCGCGCCGATCCGGGCCTTGACCCCATTGATGTTGAACGTGGCAATTTTCATCTCGCACTCCCCTGTTGGTCCTCGTTCTAGGGGGGCATCGGCGGGAAGTCACCCAAGGGGAGAAAATTTTGCCTCTCCCCCTGCATTTTTCCGCGCCGCAGCATAGTTTAGGCGAAACGAAAGGGACAAAAATGCTGAAATTTCTATTCGGAAAGAAGGAAGAGGCCGCCAAGGTCGAAACCAACCGCGAAAGCTTTGCGCGTGTGATGGGCGAGCTGAACGCCTTGATCGAGGCGCAACCCGTCAAGCCCAAGATCGTCTGGGATCTGGAAAGCGGCACATTTGATCTGGACCTGCCGGAGCAGTTGGCCGACGAGGCGCTGGCCCTGCCCAAGCCCGCGCAGACCTTGTCAGACAAGGCAGAGGAAACCGCCCCGGACGAGGACGCACCGGCCACCGCCGAAAAGCCCGCGGCCTAGGGTCGGTGCGGCGTCCCCACGGGGACGCTGTTGCCCCTGTCCCCATGGGGACAGCCTGTTGGAGACTGTCCCCATGGGGACAACCTGTTGGAGACTGTCCCCATGGGGACAATCTACTGGAAAACTGTCCCCGTGGAGACGGCCTAGCCTGTGTGTCCCCATGGGGACGGCACCACAAACCTGTCCCCGTGGGGACGCCTACATGGAGAAGCTGACGCCGCAGCCACAGCTGCTGGAAGCGTTGGGATTGTCGATGACGAAACGCGCGCCGATCAATTCCTCGGTGAAGTCGATGGTGGCATCCGCCAGAAACGGCAGGGACACGGGGTCCACCAGAACCGCCTCGCCCTCGCCCTTTAGGATCAGGTCGTCCTCGCGCGGGGCGTCCAGCGTGATTTCGTACTGAAACCCCGAACACCCGCCGCCATCCACGGCCACCCGCAGGGCCTTGCCATCGGCGTTTGCGCCAATCTCTGCCAGTCGGGCAAAGGCGCGGTCGGTCACTTTGGGGGGGATCGTCAGGTCCATGGCGCGTCTCGGTCTGTGCAATTGCGGTTGCACACAATATAGAGAGCCCAGCCCCCCACACAAGACGAGGCCCCCATGACCGCCCCCTATGCCTGCGACCCCGCCGCCAGCCGTGGCCGTCTGTACCCCGAGGATGAAAGCGCGCACCGTTCCTGCTTTCAGCGCGACAGGGACCGGATCATCCATGCCAGCGCGTTTCGGCGTCTCAAGCACAAGACCCAGGTCTTTGTGGAGCATGAGGGCGATTACTACCGCACCCGCCTGACCCACAGCATCGAGGTGGCCCAGGTGGCTCGCACCATCGCTGCCAGCCTTGGCCTGAACGTGGAGTTGACCGAGGCTGTGGCGCTGGCCCATGATCTTGGCCACACCCCCTTTGGCCACACGGGCGAGGATGCCCTGAACGCCCTGATGGCGCCCTACGGCGGGTTTGACCACAACGCCCAGGCCCTGCGGATCGTGACCGCCCTGGAACGGCACTATGCCGAATGGGACGGGCTGAACCTGACGTGGGAGACGTTGGAGGGCATCGCCAAGCACAATGGACCTGTGACAGGCTCTGAGGCGGGCGACATCCCCTACGCCCTTGCGGACTACAACGCGCTGCATGATCTGGAACTGCACACCCATGCCAGCGCCGAGGCGCAGGTGGCGGCCCTGTCCGACGACATCGCCTACAACAACCACGACGTGTTGGACGGGCTGCGGGCGGGGCTGTTCACCGAAGACGACCTTTTGGCCCTGCCGATCCTGCGCGACTGCTTTGCGCAGGTCGATGCCAAGTATCCCGCGCTGGAACATCACCGCCGCCGGCACGAGGCCCTGCGCCGGTTCTTCGGCGTGCTGGTCGAGGATGTGCTGGCGGTCAGTCAGGCCAACCTCGCCGCCCTTGCCCCGACCACCGCCGCCGACATCCGGCACGCAGGCCGCATGATGGTGCAATTCTCGCCTGCGCTGTTCGAGGACCTGAAACAGATCCGCGCCTTTCTGTTCGCGCGCATGTACCGCGCCCCTTCGGTGGTCGAGATGCGGGCCCGGGTGACGCGGGTGGTCGAGGATTTGTTCCCCCACTACATGGCCCACCCCGACCTGCTGCCCGACAAGTGGCAGGACCGCATCCGCGCCGCGCCGACCGAGACGCAGCTTGCCCGCCTTGTGGCCGACTACCTGTCGGGCATGACCGACCGTTTCGCGCTGCAGGAACACGACCGCTTCTTTGGTACCTGATCCTCGGTGCGCCCCAAATGCCGCCGCGGTGTGGGGGCTGGCCCCAGCCCGACCTTGCCACCCGCACGTACCGTGGCTACACCGCAGCCAAGCCGATAAAGGACCCGTCTGATGAACCTGTTTGCCGAACTGCGCACCACCGTGATCGCCGCCCTGACCGATATGACCGCCGAAGGGCTGCTGCCCGAGGGGCTGTCGTTTGACAACGTCGCCGTCGAGCCGCCCCGCGACCCGGCCCACGGGGACATGGCCACCAACGCCGCCATGGTGCTGGCCAAACCCGCCAAGATGAAGCCGCGCGACATCGCCCAGACCTTGGCCCTGCGCCTGACGGCGGACGCCCGGGTGGACACGGCCGAGGTGGCAGGCCCGGGGTTCCTGAACCTGCGGCTGGCCCCGTCCGTGTGGCAGGGCGTCGTGGGCGCGGTTCTGGAACAGGGCGCGCGTTTCGGCACCTCCGCAACCGGGGCGGGCAAGCGGGTCAACGTCGAATACGTCTCGGCCAACCCCACGGGGCCCTTGCACGTGGGCCACACGCGCGGGGCGGTGTTCGGGGATGCGCTGGCCAGCCTGCTGGCCTATGCGGGCTATGACGTGACGCGGGAATACTACATCAACGATGGCGGCGCGCAGGTGGATGTGCTGGCCCGGTCCGTCTATCTGCGCTACCTCGAGGCACATGGCCAGCAGGTGCAGTTCGAGGATGGCACCTACCCGGGCGACTACCTTGTCCCCGTGGGGACAGCCCTGAAGGACAAGGTCGGCGCGGCCTATGTGGACCAGCCCGAGGATGTCTGGCTGGAAGTGATCCGCACCTTTGCCACCGAGGCCATGATGGACCTGATCCGCGACGACCTTGCGGCGCTGAACGTCACCATGGATGTGTTCTACAGCGAAAAGTCCCTCTATGGTACGGGCCGGATCGAGGCGGCGATTGCGGACCTGAAATCCAAGGACCTGATCTATCGCGGCACCCTTGAGCCGCCCAAGGGCAAGCTGCCCGAGGATTGGGAAGCGCGGGAACAGACCCTGTTCCGCTCTACGGTTTACGGGGACGATGTGGACCGGCCGATCCAGAAATCCGATGGGGCCTGGACCTATTTCGCCCCCGACATCGCCTATCACTTCGACAAGGTGGAGCGGGGGTTTGACCACCTGATCGACGTCTTTGGCGCGGATCACGGCGGGTATGTGAAACGGATGAAGGCCGCCGTGGCCGCCCTGTCCGAGGAACGGGTGCCGCTGGACATCAAGCTGTGCCAATTGGTGAAACTGTACAAGAACGGCGAGCCGTTCAAAATGTCCAAGCGGGCAGGGACCTTTGTGACCTTGCGCGATGTGGTGGCCGAGGTCGGCCCGGACGTGACCCGCTTTGTGATGCTGACCCGCAAGAACGACGCGCCCCTTGATTTCGATTTCGCCAAGGCGGTGGAACAATCCAAGGAAAACCCGGTGTTCTATGTGCAATACGCCTCTGCCCGGGTCCATTCGATCCTGCGCAAGGGGGCCGAGGCGGGCGTGGCCACGGAGGATGCCGCCCTGCGCGGCGCGGATCTGACCCTGCTGGATCATCCGTCCGAACACGCCCTTGCCGCCAAGCTGGCCGAATGGCCGCGCATGGTGGAACTGGCCGCCCGCACCCACGAGCCGCACCGCATCGCCTTCTACCTGTACGACCTCGCATCGGACTTTCACGCCCTGTACAACAAGGGCAATGACGTGCCGTCCTTGCGGTTCGTGCAGGACGACACCGCCGCCAGCCAGTCGAAAATTGCCCTCGCCCGTGCCGTGTCGGTTGTTATTTCGGCAGGATTGGGTATTCTAGGGGTGGAACCGGCGACCGAGATGCGCTGAGCACCCGCAAAAGGGGCCAGTCCGCCCGCGTTCCGAGCAGTACAGTCATGAGACCCACACCAGTGGGCAAAGGATACGGGCATGGCAGATATAGAATACTATGACGAGCCGCGTGCGGCTCCGGCCTCTGGATTCGGCGTGGCACAATGGGTCGGCGCGGCCTGCTCTGTCGGGCTGGTTGTGGGCATGATCGTCTGGGGTGTGCAGTTGACCGTCCGCGATGTGGCGGCTGTTCCTGTGATCCAAGCGCTGGAGGGGCCCATGCGGGTCCGCCCCGATGATCCGGGCGGCGCGCAGGCGGCCTATCAGGGTTTTGCGGTCAATGACATCAAGGCGGGCGGTGCGGCGGCCCCGGCCCCCGAAAGCATCGTGCTGGCCCCGGCCCCCATCGACCTTGCGGCCCCTGCGCCTGCGATCCGCACAACCACCTCGACCCAGACGGGCACCCCGGCCCCCGATCTGATCGATGAAAACGGCACCCTGTCCACCGCCGGACTTGAGAGCCTGCTACTGGGGACGGAGCCTTTGGCCCCCGTAGTTCCGTCGCAAACCGCCCAAGCGGAAACGGATGTGATCCCGGCGGATGTGCCGGGGGTTTCGACCTCGACCAGACCGCTGCAACGGCCCGCAGGGTTGGCCCGGGCCACCGCCAGTGCCGCGCCCGCAGATGTCCCCACGGGGACCGGGACGGGGACCCCCACCGCAGGGCTGGACGTGACCGAAGCCTCCGTCCCCTCGGGCGCGCGGCTGGTGCAACTGGGCGCCTTCGACGACGAGGCCAGCGCCCGGCGCGAGTGGGACCGCCTGTATTCGCGCTTTGGCGACTACATGGAAGGCAAGCAGCGCCTGATCCAACTGGCACGCTCCGGCGGGCGGGACTTCTACCGCCTGCGGGTCGTGGGCTTTGGCGACGCCAATGACGCGCGGCGCTTTTGCTCTGCCTTCCTGGCCCAGAATGCGGCCTGCATCCCGGTCGTCTCTCGATGATCCCTGACGCGACCGGTGCCTTCATCCTTGGATGCGAGGGGCCGGTGCTGACCCCGGACGAGGCGGGCTTCTTTCAGGAGGTCGCCCCGTGGGGCTTCATCCTGTTTGCCCGCAACATCGAGGACCCAGACCAACTGCGCCGCCTGACCGCCGACCTGCGCCTGTGCGTGGGGTGGGATTGCCCCATCCTGATCGACCAGGAGGGGGGCGGGTGCAACGCATGGGTCCCCCCATTGGCGGCAATGGGTGCCTGCCCTGGATCAAATCGCGCGCCTGCCCGCCAGCCACGTCGCCCGCGCCATGCGCCTGCGGTCCCGCCTGATCGCGGCCGAGCTGCGCGAGGTGGGCATCGACGTCAATTGCGCGCCCTTGGGCGACCTGACAACCCCCGACACGCACCCCGTTTTGCGCAACCGCACCTACGGGGACGCCGTACCCGTGGTGGTGGGGGCCGCCCGCGCCGTGGCCGAGGGCCAGTTGGAGGGCGGGGTTCTGCCGATCCTGAAACATATCCCCGGGCACGGGCGCGCCGTGGCCGACAGCCATGTGGACCTGCCCCGGGTGGACACGGATCTTGCCACCCTGCGCGCCACGGATTTTGCTGCGTTCCGGGGCCTGCGCGACATCGCCATGGGCATGTCCGCCCATGTGGTCTACGGCGCGATTGATGCGGACCTGCCCGGCACGATCTCGCCCAGGGTGCACCGGGAAATCCGGGAGCAGATCGGCTTTGACGGGTTGCTGATGACCGATGATCTGTCCATGGGCGCGCTGCCCGGCTCCATCGCGCAGCGCACCGCCGCCGCAATGGGGGCGGGCTGTGACATGATCCTGCACTGCAATGGCGACCGCGCCGAGGCAGAGGCCGTGGCCACCACCGCCCCCCGCCTGACCGGCGCGGCCCTGCACCGGGCCACCCGCGCCCTGTCCCAACGGATCGCGCCGCCCGCCCTTGACATCAAGGGCCTTGAGGCGGAATTTGCCAGCCTAACCGGGTCCTGACCCGCCGCGCCGGGGGCTCTATGTCTGACACCGATACCGAATGGCCCGAGCCTGTTCCGGACGCCATGTCCGTGGCCGACCGCCTGCAGGCCGAAGCGCTGATCGTGGATGTGGACGGGTTCGAGGGGCCGCTGGACCTGTTGTTGACCCTGTCGCGCACCCAAAAGGTGGACCTGCGCCGGATCAGCGTACTGGACCTTGCGCGCCAGTATCTTAGCTTCATCGAACAGGCCAAGGCCCTGCGGATCGAACTGGCCGCCGATTATCTGGTCATGGCGGCGTGGCTGGCGTTTCTGAAATCCCGCCTGCTCTTGCCCCCCGACCCCAAGGAGGACGGCCCGACAGGCGAAGAGCTTGCCGCGCACCTGGCCTTCCAGCTTGAACGGCTGGAGGCCATGCGCAACGTGGCCGCCCGCCTGATGGCGCGGGATCAGTTGGGACGCGACCGCTTCGTGCGCGGCGATCCCCAGACCATGACCCGCACCCGCAAGGTGACCTACACCGCCAACCTGCTGGACCTGATGCAGGGCTACGCCCGCATCCGCACCCGCGACGATTTCCGCCCCTTCGTCTTTGACCGCGACAGCATCTACACCATGGAAGAGGCATTGGAGCGGTTGCGCGGCATGATGGGCTACGTGGGGGACTGGACCGACATCATGGCCTATCTGCCCCCGGGGTGGGAGGATGATCCCAAGCGCCGCCGGTCCGCCACCGCCGCCACCTTTGCGGCGACACTGGAACTGGCCAAGGGCGGGCGGCTGGAATTGCGGCAGGAGGAGACCTTTGCCCCCATCCAAATCCGCAGTAAGACCGCCCCATGATGGATGAACCCGAAAGCCTGTTCGAAGCGCCGCCCTTGGCCGAACAAGAACGCATGGTCGAGGCGATCCTGTTCGCCAGTGCCGAACCCGTCACCGTGGCCGAGTTGCACGCGCGGCTGCCCCATGGCTGCGACGCGCCCACCGCATTGGCGTCTTTGCGCAAACGGTATGATGGGCGGGGTGCAGGTGGTGCGCGTGGGCGAGGCCTGGGCGATCCGCACCGCAGGCGACCTTGGCCATCTGATGACCCGCGAGGTGGTCGAGACGCGCAAATTGTCCCGCGCCGCCATCGAGACCCTGGCCATCATCGCCTATCACCAACCCGTCACCCGGGCCGAGATCGAGGAAATCCGCGGTGTGTCCGTGTCAAAGGGCACGGTGGATCAGTTGATCGAATTGGACTGGGTCAAACTGGGCAAGCGCAGGCAGACCCCGGGCCGCCCCGTGACGTTCATGGTCACGTCCGGCTTTCTCGATCACTTCGGATTGGAAACCGCCCGGGACCTGCCCGGCGTCAAGGAATTGCGCGCGGCGGGCCTGCTGGAAAGCCGCCCGGCCCCGGGCACGCTGGAGGATCCGTCCGACGCGCCAGAGGATCAGGACGACCTGTTCGAGGACGAGGACTAGGTCAGCATCCCGTAGCCAAGCGCCACGAAGGCCGCGATCCAACTGACCACGGCGGCTGTGGACAGGGGGGCACTGACCCGGCGCTGGACCCGGTCCGATTGTGCGCGCAGTTGCGACAGATACATATGTTGGACATTGGGATCCTCCCACGCGCTGTTGGGCACATGGGGAAAACGGGCGGCCAACTGGTGCGGACCCACGCGGCGCGAGGTCTGCGGTGCGGAAGCGGGTGCGTTGTATGCAGTCATCATTTTCATAATATTTGACTAAACGCGAAGCTGGGCAGCAGTTTGATCGAAATGGGGCCTATTGGTTCGTGTGCGTGCGCAATCCGGCAATGCGGCCGCGATTGTCGCCAAACGCAAAAAAGGCGACCCGAGGGCCGCCTTTTCCGATGCTGTGTGCCGCGATCAGCAGCTGTAGTACATGCCGAATTCCACAGGGTGCGGCGTGTGTTCGTAGGTGATGACCTCTTCCATCTTCAGCTCGATATAGCCTTCGATCTGGTCCTTGGTGAACACGTCACCGGCCAGCAGGAAGTCCATATCCGCTTGCAACTCGTCCAGCGCCTCGCGCAGGGAGCCGCAGACCGTTGGGATCTCGGCCAGCTCTTCGGCGGGCAGATCGTACAGGTCCTTGTCGGACGCTTCGCCCGGGTGGATCTTGTTGGTGATCCCGTCGAGGCCAGCCATCAGCAGGGCGGCAAAGCACAGGTAGGGGTTCGCTGCCGGATCGGGGAAGCGGGCCTCCACACGTTTCGCCTTGGGCGACTCGGACCATGGGATCCGCACGCAGCCCGACCGGTTGCGGGCCGAATAGGCGCGCAGAACGGGGGCTTCAAACCCGGGGATCAACCGCTTGTAGCTGTTGGTCGAGGGGTTGGTAAAGGCGTTCAGGGCCTTGGCGTGTTTCAGGATGCCACCGATGAAATACAGCGCCTCGTCGGACAGGTCGGCGTATTTGTCGCCTGCGAACAGGGGCTTGCCATCTTTCCAGATCGACATGTTCACGTGCATGCCGGTGCCGTTGTCGCCTGCGATGGGCTTGGGCATAAAGGTGGCGGATTTGCCGTAGGCGTGGGCCACGTTGTGGATCACGTATTTGTATTTCTGCAACTCGTCGGCCTGCTTGGTCAGCGACCCGAAGATCAGGCCCAGCTCGTGCTGGCACGACGCCACTTCGTGGTGGTGCTTGTCGACCTTCATGCCCATCCTTTTCATGGTGGACAGCATTTCGGACCGCAGGTCCTGCGCCGCATCCGTGGGGTTTACGGGGAAATAGCCGCCCTTGACGCCGGGACGGTGGCCCATGTTGCCCATCTCGTACTCGGCGTCGGTGTTCCAGGAGGCGTCTTGCGCATCCACTTCGTAGGACACCTTGTTGATCGAGTTCGAAAAACGCACGTCGTCAAACAGGAAGAACTCGGCTTCGGGGCCAAAGTAGGACACGTCGCCAATTCCCGAGGATTTCAGGTAGGCCTCGGCCTTTTCGGCGGTGCCGCGCGGGTCGCGGGGGTAGGGTTCGCCGGTGTCGGGTTCCACCACCGAGCAGTGCAGACACAGGGTCTTTTCGGCGTAGAAAGGGTCCAGATAGGCCGAGTCCGTGTCGGGCATCAGTTTCATGTCCGACTCTTCGATCGACTTCCACCCAGCGATGGAGGAGCCGTCGAACATGAAGCCTTCTTCGAGGAAGTCGGCGTCCACCAGATCGGCAACGATTGTGACGTGTTGCAATTTGCCACGGGGATCGGTGAAGCGGATATCGACGTATTCGATTTCCTCGTCAGCGATCTGCTTTAGAACAGCATCTTTACTCATGGACTTTCCCTTTCTTGGATTGGGGTCAGTGAAGTGTTGGGATTAAAGGGCTTCGTCGCCGGACTCGCCGGTACGAATGCGGATGGCCTGAGAGATATCAGACACAAAGATTTTGCCGTCGCCGATCTTGTCGGTCTTGGCGGCGGTGATGATCGTCTCGATGGCTTGGTCCAGCAGGTCGTCGGACAGAACAACCTCGATCTTCACCTTGGGCAGAAAGTCGACGACATATTCGGCGCCGCGGTACAATTCGGTGTGGCCTTTCTGGCGGCCAAAGCCTTTGACTTCGGTGACGGACAGGCCCTGAATACCGATTTCTTGCAGCGCTTCCTTCACTTCGTCCAGCTTGAACGGTTTGATGATGGCCTCGATTTTCTTCATGTCGGCGACTCCTCCTGACATCTTCGGGGTTGGTGAGACCACTTCCGCAAAAGGCCCGCAATCAGGTAGGGTGACGCAGATCGGGCAGTTTTCGTGTTTTCGGGTTGTGTGATTAAAAAATAGGCACAACGGGCGATAAGTGTGCAGAGTGTGAAAAGATAGGCAAAATACGATGACGGAACTGCTGACCAGTGCTCAAATGCGCGCCATTGAACAGGCCGCGATCGGGGTCAACGTGGTGACAGGCGCGGCCCTGATGGAACGCGCGGGGCAGGGCGTGGTGGATGCGGTCATGGACTGGCGGCCTGAATTGGCGCAAGGCCCGCATCGGGCATGCGTGCTGTGCGGGCCCGGCAACAACGGGGGCGATGGCTATGTGGTCGCGCGGGTGTTGCAAGGGATGGGCTGGGACGTGGAGGTCCATGCGCTGGCCCCGCCCCGAACCCCCGATGCCCAGGCCATGGCGCAGGCGTGGACCGGGCCGGTGGTGCCCTTGGACCAGAGCACGTTCCGGCGCGGCGCGCCTGCGGATCTGTACGTGGACGCGCTGTTGGGCACGGGTCTGACCCGCGCGCCCGAGGGGGATTTGCTGTCGTTTCTGTCCTACCTCGGCGGATCGGGCGGGGATGCGGCGTTCTACACCCCGCGATTTGTGGCCATCGACGCGCCCTCGGGGCTGTGTCTGGACTCGGGCCGGATGCTGGCCGGGGGCGCGGCCGCGCCATGTTCCGCAACAGTGCCCCTCGCGGGGCTGACCGTCACCTTTGAGTGTCCCAAAATCGGCCACTTCCTCGCCGATGGTCCGGCGGTGTGCGGGCAATTGAAGGTCGTCGATCTGGGTTTGGGGGCGTGGCGTGGGACCGTGCCCCCCGCAAGGCGGGCGTTTCGGTGGTTCGTCCCGCGCGGGTGCGCTTGATCGACCCCAAGCCCTGGGCGCAACCCTGTCCCAACGATGCCCTTGGGCCGAAGGTCGCGATCCAGAAGTGGGGCGGGGACAAAAACAAGTTTGATCATGGGCATGTGGTCGTTGTCGCCGGTGGCATGGGCCGCAGCGGCGCTGCACGGCTGGCGGCCCGGGCGGCCCTGCGGGTGGGCGCGGGGCTGGTCACGGTTGCCGCACCGGGGTCCGCCATGATGGAATGCGCCACCCAGCTGACCGCGATCATGTTGCGGCGCTGCGAGGATGCCGCCGGATTGATCGACCTGCTGGCCGATGATCGGATCCGCTGCCTGTGCATTGGTCCCGGGTTGGGCCTGTCGGACGGCAAGGCGGCGCAGGTCGCTGCGGCATTGGACAGCGGCACGCCGGTGGTTTTGGACGCCGATGCCCTGACCCTGATTGCCGAGGACCCTGCGTTGCAGGCGAAACTGCACCCGGGCTGTGTAATGACCCCGCACATGGGCGAGTTTCGAAGGCTTTGCCCTGATTTGGCGGATCGCCTGTTGCACCCGCGCGAACGCGCGGCCCGGATAATGCCGCGCACGTTAGACGCGATCATGGCAGAAGGCGCACAAGAGGCCCGCGCAGCCGCGATGGACATGATGGGGCAGTCGCTGACGGGCCCGGCCTATTCCAAGGTGGATGCGGCCCGGGACGCAGCGGCCAGATTGGGCTGCGGCATCGTTTTGAAGGGGCCGGATACCGTCTATGCCACACCGGATGGTCAAGCCTTCGTCCACAGTTGCAGCTATGGACGCGAGGTGCCTTGGCTGGCCACCGCCGGGGCGGGCGATGTTCTGGCCGGTCTGATTGCGGGGCAGATCGCGAAATCCCCCGGCGCTGCCACTGGCTTGGTCCCATCCGCCCTCTGGCTCCATGCAGAGGCCGCGCGGGCCTTTGGTCCCGGATTGATCGCCGAGGACCTGCCGGACATGGTCCCACAGGTCTTGCGCGATATGGCCTAGGGTCTGCGCGCTTTGACCGTGGGCACGCCCGCCGCCACCAACTCCAACCCGTTGGCATAGATCATGGCCGGTTTGGCAAAATGCAGGGCGATCAGAGATCCGGGATCCCGTTTGATCCGGCGCACCAATGTGCCATCGGCCAGCCGCCGGGCCGCCACTTTGGCCTGCGTGCGCCCATACAGCATTTGCGCGCGCATGTCGCGGATCAGGATGGGTTGATCGGCCAACACCGTCATGGGTCGTTCGGGCCGATTTGGACCAAACGCATGGGCCGGGATGCGGACCATTTGCAGATCACGCCCGGGTGTCCGGGTGATCAGGCCACGCAATTGAATGGCCCCGTAGTCGCGGGTGATGATCCGGTCGCCAACCCTTAGGGCACTGGCCGGTCGTTCCCCATCGCAGGTCAGGACTTGCGTATTCGGGGTCAGCGCGTGTTCCAGCGCCTTGTTGGCCACAATCGGGGAGCCGGCCAACGGCAGGGGGTGTTTGATTTGTCATGTCACTGCTCGGCTTTTTGCCTGTTATGGGTAAAGACTACCCTAACAGTGCCGTTCAGTGAATCCCCTCATTTCATAAAATGCGACAGGTCCGGATCAGGCTGCCGCTTCGACCAGATCTGCCACGCAGATGCCGGAGCCCAGTTCCAAACCGTTGGCATACAGGATGTGGTCGTCGTCAAAGTGCAGCTCGAAGAAGGTCGCCGGTGCGGCCTCCATCTCGGCCATGAAGGTGCCATCGGTCAGACGCCATGCGGGCACGAGGGCCGCGTCGGATCCAAACAGGGCTTCGGCCCGCCAGTCGCGCAGGTACAGGTGCTGGCCGGGGGCGACGTAGACATCACGGTCCGGGCGACCAAGGCCAAGGCTGTCGGGGCGGATGCGCACACAGGCGATGGCGTCGACGTGGCGGCGCGAAATGGCGCGCAGGGGCACCATGCCGCGGTCGCGGGTGATGATGCGGTCGCCGACCTTCAGGTCTTCGATGGCAGTCTCGCCGCGGGCTGTCAGAATTTTGGTGCCGGAGGTGATGCCAGTGGCACGTGTCCGAGCTACGGTGTTGGTCAAGTCGCGAGCGTTGCGCAGTTGCATTGTCATCAGGTGTCCCTCCGTCGATGTCCCTAGATAGCCTTTGGATTCGGGCGAGAATGGGGCGCGTCCGGGGCGGTGGTGGGGAAATGCGGGGGCAGGCCTTACTCTGATTGTGGTGTAGGGGGCAGGGACCCACCACATCTTGAAATTCTACCTTGCGACACGCGCTGAGCGGACGGCAATCGCAGGTAAGGGGGACACGTCTGTGGTTTTCCCCTGCGGCGCAAACAGCACGGTTCTGGACGATTTTGGGGTTTTCAGCCGCGCGGGTGCTTGCTATGCCGCGCACAGTGCGGGTGTGGCGGAATTGGTAGACGCACCAGATTTAGGTTCTGGCGCCGCAAGGCGTGGGGGTTCAAGTCCCTCCACCCGCACCACATTGAGGAACTCCCGTCCGCTGACCGCCTGTCTTTGAGTTTTTCCAAATCAACTCAAGGTCATCGCGGCACGGAGAACACCATTTCCGGCAAAACCGTTTCCCATTCATCTTGTTTGATGTGACGCTGATACTCTTCTTGGTTGTCGGCTTTCCGCCAGACCACGATTGCGCCAACGGTCCCCGAAAGAAATCTGCTGCCTTCGGGCGGCGTCCAGTTTTTCGCCATGTGGCCAAGCGCCCGCCCGTGTATGTCCCGGATAACCCAGTGCGGCGCGCGGAAGTCCAAGGTGATCTCGTCCCCGGTTTGCGCATCGCGGATCGCTGCATGGATGGGATCATTTGGCCGCTTCCGCCCTGCAAGAGACAGATCGACCGATTTGAGCGTGGAAAGCTGGTAAGCCCTGTCGGGGCTACATGTTTCCAAGGTCCCGGGCGTTATGACCCGGCGCAGGATCGCGTCACTTTCGCCGGTCAGCAAAGCATGATCGCTGCTGGTCATCACCGCAAGGCTATGTCGGGCGCGGGTCATGGCGACGTAGAACAACCGCCCTGGTGCAGCGGCGTCCTCGTTTCGGGACGCTCGGTCCCAGCCGCCATCCAGGATCACCACATGGTCGAACTCAAGCCCCTTGGCCCGGTGCGCGGTCGTCAGCAAAAGCCCTCGTTGCGCGCCGCGGGTGTCGCGGGCCCATTCCGCGATCCATTCGATCACATCCGGCGCGGGCATGGTTTTGTCCTGCAACTCGCGGGCCAGATCCGCGACGCCTTCGGCAAGGAGTTCGGTCCACTTACTGCCTTTCTGCGCGTTCAGCGCGCCAAGAATGTCCTCGAGGCCAAGCAATTCCCGGCCCTGTGCCCGCAAAGCCGCAACAAAGGCCTGGGTTTCGCGCAGGCGCCAGATCGTGGGCAGATCCTCGTTCGCCATATCGACGGAAATGCCCTTGGCCTCGGCGGTGCTGCGCACGGCATCAAGGCTCTTCCAATCGCGCGAGATGATGGCTGTTTTTCGCCAGTCCCATTGCGGGTCTAGCGCGGAAAGGCGCAGAAGTTCATCAATCGCCGCGACGGCTTGCGGCGCCAAGCCGGGCGGGACATCCAAAAGCTGTACGCGGCCCTGCGCGAGCGGGTCCGCATTGGCCATACGGCCCCCGGGGTGTCCGACGCTGCGCGCGGTGTTGATCCGAATGGGCGTGTCCGCCTTCATGCGGTCCGGGGCCATTTCGATCACGGCGTTGGAGGCAGCGATGATGTTGGCCGTGGAGCGGTAGTTTTCCACCAGAAAGGATGGTTTGGCATGATAGTCAGCCTCAAAACGGCGGATGAAATCGACGGATGCACCGGTGAAGGCGTAAATGTTCTGATCATCGTCGCCGACCGCAAACAGGCTTAGCTTGAGGTCTGCATCCTCCAGCGACCGCCCAGCGACGGCAGAGATCAGCGCGTATTCCTCTGGCCCGATGTCCTGATATTCGTCGACCAAAATCCAGCGATAGCCGTCCAGAAGACTGTCGCGCTGCGCCTCCGCTTCGGATTTTGAAAGGCCATCGCCGTTCAGCAACCCCGTAGCATCCGTAACGATCCGGTCGAAATCGGCGTTTTGGGCGTCAAAGCCCGAAAAGCTTGCACCGACCAGACGCATCGCCAGCGCATGGCAGGTGCAGATCGTCACGCCGCGTGCATCCTCGCCCACAAGCGCGGCCAGACGCGTCCGGATTTCGGACGCAGCATGGCGATTATAGGCCAGTACAAGAATGCCGCGCGGGTCCTCGCGTTTGACCCTCAGCAGATAGGCCACCCGGTGCACAAGGACTCGTGTCTTGCCAGACCCGGGGCCTGCGAGCACCAGCACATTGATGCTGGCCCGGTCATCGGCGACAATGCCCTCTTGGGTCTTGTTGCCGAGATCCTCAACTGTCTTCTTCCACGAGGCGCTGGTGGTTTGCCGGCGCATCTCGCGCGCCTTGCCTGGCATCCAGCGTTTCATGAACTGGTCCTGATTGAGGAGGAAGTAATCCTCGGACAAACGCATCGCATCGGGCATCGCGCCCAGCCCGGTCTCGGCGTAATGCGCCATCACATGGGTTTGCAGGTTTTGCTCGGCGTAATGCTCTTCGAGCGGGGTGAAATGGGCCTGCGTGAATGGACCGCCCTTGGGATTGAGCTGCACGGTCATGGCTTGACGGAAGACAGTCAGCCCTTTGCCAAGGTTCAGAACACTCTGTTCATGCAACCACAAAAGCGCCCTTTCCATCAGCCGGGTCATGTCCGTCACGCCTGAGGTCTTGAGAAAGGCGTCCTGAGCCACCGCAGCAAGCAAGTCGCCATACGTCGTTTCAACCTGTAAATCCTTGCCCCGGGTGCCTTGGGCCAGCTTTCCCGTCAGATGGGACAGCAGCAGCGAGGCGGCCGTGTGCCGGACCGCTGCGGTGCGCACAATGCTGCGCCATGGACGAAGCAACGTGACCATCACAGTCTTGCGGCTGGCCTTGCGCAGGCGCAGGTTGCCTGTTCCGCCATCCAGATCGCGCCCGTCGCGGGTCATGCCGCGCAAGAGTTTGTCGATCTGATCAGGGCGCACATCGGCATGGCCTTGCGCCCTGAGCGCGGTGCAGGCCTCTGGCAGGTTCAGCGGGTAGGGAACGTTTTCGTCGGCATCGGGGGCAAGCTCTTGCATCTGAGCGATCAGATCGCGCTCACGCTCGGTTGCCTTGGTCAGCCGCGCAGCCGAGGCATCCGCGACACCCACGTGCACAAAGGCCGTCAGAGCCATGTCATTGCGTGCGATTTCGAAGGTTTCCAACGTTGCCAATGCCTTGGGCAGCGCCCCTGGCGTCAGCCCGGCCACACCGCAGAGCACATCGGTCGACACACCTTCATCGGGGGCGGCCTGCATCAGGTGCCGCACAATTGCCAATAGCGCGTTGCGATGCGCCATGGTGATTTCGGCGCCCGCCAGCTTGGTCTTGGCCTGTTCAAGCAGAGCGCACGGTCAGGGACGAAGGAAACACCCGCACGCGGTTTTCCTCGCGCGACAGCAGCTGCGCCTCTTCCAGCCAGGACACTGCTGTCTTGACCCGCGTGTCATCGGTCGCGCTGTCGCGTTCGAAGTCTTGGTCTTTCTCATGCCGCACGATCTCGCCCGAGGTGGCGACGACCGCGCCAGATTTCTGTGACTTGTCGTCGATCCGCCGCAGCGCTTTGAGGATCGCACCGATCTCGTGCCGGGCAAGGCGCGCGCTGGCGGTCAGACTGAACTGCCGCTCCACATCATCGGCGGCAAACAGCAACACGCAATTTGCATCCAGCCGGTCGCGACCGGCGCGTCCCGCCTCTTGCAGGTAGTTTTCGAGCGATCCAGGGATGTCCGCATGAACCACCAAGCGGATGTCGGGCTTGTCGATCCCCATGCCAAAGGCGTTGGTCGCGGCGATCACGCGCAAATCGCCCACGCGGAAGCGTTCCTGCACGTCTGCTTTGTCGTCGGGGCTGAGACCTGCGTGGAAATGGGCCGCATCAAGGCCCTGGGCCTTAAGAAACTCGGCCACGCGTTCTGTTGATTTGCGCGAGGCACAATAGACCACCGCGCCGGACCGACCCTCATTGGGCAGGTTCTGCTCGATGACCGTCAGCACATCCCCCAGTTTGGTGGTCTTGGTCGTTGGTTTGACCTCGAATGTCAGGTTCTGCCGGGTGCTGCCGCCATCCAGCAAGACCAGCGGCACATCCAGGCGCTCTTGGAAATGGTCGACAATCTCTTTCACCACTTCGGGCTTGGCGGTCGCGGTCAGGCAGATGATCGGGGCGGGCGGCTGATCGTTGGAAAACTCGCGGATGAAGCGGCCAAGATAGCGATAATCGGGGCGGAAATCGTGCCCCCATTTCGACAGGCAATGCGCCTCGTCGATCGCCCAGAGCCCGACCTCGCGCTGCGCCAGCACCGAGCGCACGCTGGTGCTGCGCAATTGCTCAGGTGAGATAATCAAGATGCCAGCCTCACCCAGCCGAACTTTGTCAAGCGCGTCCTGACGCTCTGGCATGGACAGCATGCCGTTGATGGTCACCGCGCAGGTGAGCCCCGCGCGCTCCATCCCCTGCACCTGATCGGCCATCAGGGCGACCAGCGGTGAAATCACCACGGTCAGCGCGCCTGTCTTGTCGAACCGAGACAGCGCAGGCACCTGATAGCATACCGATTTACCGGTGCCGGTGGGCAGAATGCCCAGCACGCTTTGACCCGACATCGCCTCATCCACGATTCGCTCTTGTAGCGGGCGCCCTTCGGGATCCACGGGGTGCGGGCGGTAGGCTTCGAACCCGAACCATTTCTGCAAGGCTCGTACGGGGTCGTTTTGCTCTGCGCACCACGCGCAGCTTGCATTGCCGCAAGACGTATCGCGCAAGTGTTTGACGATCAGCGACGCCTCGCGAAACTGCGCCCGGACCCAGGGCGGCATCACGGAATCCCCACCGGCGACCGTGATCCATGCCAGCGCATAGGCCATGGGCCACCCGTTCTTGGGGCTTGAGAGCCGCTCCAGAGTTTGCGCAAGCCGCGCGCCGCAAACCTGTCCCGCGAGCATGCGCACCAACGCCTCTGTCGCCTGCGCTTCAGTGGGGCAATCCCGCCCGCGCACATGCGCGAACACTGCATCGAACCCTGACATGCCCTCCGCTCGGGTCGTCAGGTAGTGATAGCAGGCAAGAGCGTCCGGATTGCTTTTGTTCAGCGCGGCAAAAGCCTCAAGCTGATTGCCCAGCACGTCGAACACCAGACGCGCGTCCAGTTCGGGGTCGTTGACATGGCCCGTCGCAAGCCGACCGTCCTGATAGTGTTTCACCAAATGGTGGTAGGGGTTGCGCGGAAAGGCCAGCGGGTTGAGCCACAGTGTATCAATCGCCCCCGCCACTGGCAGGTCGGGTTTGAGCGCCACGAGATGGGGCAGATCATGCCCGAGTATATTATGCCCAAGCGGGTGCTGGGCGGCTTCAAGCGCTCGGTGCAGGGCATCGAGGTCCTGTGGGCGCACGCCCTTTGAACACTTCAGGATTGCCGCATCGCCCAAGCGAACGGCGGCAAGACCAAACACTTTTGCCGATTTGGGATCGACTTCGATGTCGATTGACAAGCAACGCGCCAAAAACGTGTGATGGTGCGAGCCCATTTCAAAAAACCTCTCAATTTGAGGCAATTGAAAGGTTTTTTTTCGGGGGCGCAACCCGCCTGTTCATTTCATTCCGGCCTTTGGTACTTTGATGACAACCCCGCACTTTGTTTCGTTTTACCGGTGCCTGTCGTTCATCTTCGAAGATACCCGGCAAAACGGGGTCAATCAACTTGGCGGTCGTCGCGCATATGACCCGTCTTGGGATTGAGGAGCGCAAGAAGTTTTGGCCGCGCCTCGGCAGAAGTACCAGCAGCAGCGCAGGCTCGCTTTCGAAAGTCTAGTTTGACGCCAGATAAAGGGTCTGGCGCCCCAAGGCGTGGGGGTTCAAGTCCCTTCACCCGCACCATAGACTGTCCCCAAATCAAGGGGGCGTCATGGACCGCGAAACCATTACCAACATCTTTATGGCAGGCGTGGCGGCCGCTGATCCGGGGCAAGCCGTCGCCCGGCATATCGCGGATGTGCCGCCCCCGACCTTTATCGTGGCCATTGGCAAGGCGGCCTGCGCCATGGCCGAAGCCGCTTTGGCCGCGCATCCGGGTGTGCCCTGCCTGATCGTTACCAACCCTGAAAACGCGCGCCCTGTGCCCGGGGCACGGGTGATGACGGGCCAACACCCGGTGCCCGATGACACTTCGGCGGCGGCGGGGCAGGCGGTGCTGGCCGCCCTCGAGGCGCTCGGCCCGCAAGACCGGGTGCTGGCGCTGATCTCGGGCGGGGGGTCGGCGTTGATGGTGGCCCCGGTCGATGGGATCACCCTGTCCGACAAAATTGCTGTGAACGAACTGCTCTTGGCCGCGGGGCTCGACATCGTAGCGATGAACACCGTGCGCCAAGCCCTGAGCCGGACCAAGGGCGGCGGGTTGCTGCGCGCGGCGGCACCGGCGCAGGTGGTGACTTTGGTTCTGTCGGATGTGGTGGGGGATGACCCGCGCGCCGTCGCCTCTGGCCCCACGGCAGCGCCACTGGGGGACCGGGCAACGGCGCGCGCGATCCTGGCCCCGCTCTGGGACCGCGTGCCCGAAGCTGTCCGCCACATCCTGTCCGGGGACGAGGCGCAGGCGACACCGCCCCAAGGCCCCATCGCGATGGTTGGATCGAATGGCCTGTCCGTTGCGGCCATGGCCCGGGCGGCCCCGCAGGCTTGGGTCGATCCCGTCCCGCTGGAGGGTGACGTGGCCGATGCCGCCGCCCGCGTGACCGCCCGCGCAAACCAAGGTCCCGGCCTGTCTCTGTGGGGCGGCGAGATGACTGTGCGCCTGCGCGGCACCGGGCGGGGGGCGCAACCAGGAACTGGCCTTGCGGGTGGCACAGGCCTTGGCGGGGCGCGCGTTTGTGTTTCTGTCCGGCGGCACCGATGGGCGCGACGGTCCAACGGATGCAGCAGGGGGCCTTGTGGACGGGGGCACCTGGGGGCGGATTGCAGACGCGCAGGCTCTGCTGGACAACAACGACAGCTACGCCGCGCTGGCGCAGGCGGGGGACCTGCTGCGTATCCCTGCCACCGGGACAAACGTGGCGGACCTGCAAATCCTGTGGGTGAAATAGCCGCTACCCCTCGTATCCCGCGCCGCCCATGTTATCTAAGAGGCTACGCAGACAAAGGACGCCCCCATGCTGATACGGATTGCCATCGCCCTTCTGGCCCTTGTGATGATCGCCGACCTTTGGATCAGGATCGCGCCCATTGACACGGCCACTTACCACGTTCGCCCGGACGGGGCAGAGCGGACGGGCAAGCCCAACGACTACCTCGTGGCCCCGGGCGGCGACCGCGCGCCCTTGGTGGCCGAAGGGGTCAGCGCCGCCGATCTGGCCGCCCGCCTGGACGAAGTCGTGGCGGACGAGGCGCGCACGGTTGTCCTTGCAGGCAGCAGCGCAGAGGGGTTCGTCACTTACGTGCAGCGGTCGCAATTGATGGGATACCCGGACATGATCTCGGTCACGATCACTGACACCGACGCAGGGGCAGAGATGCAGATCTACAGCCGCTCGCGCTACGGACACTCCGACCTTGGGGTCAATCAGGCCCGGGTGGAACGCTGGATCGCGGGGCTTGGCCTTTAGGTCGCCCTTGACCCGACCGCCCCAATCGGACAAGCCACGCCCATGATCCCGATGGAAACCCTTGCCCAGATCACGACGCGGTTCGAGTATCTCGAAGCGCGGCTGAATGCGGGCCCCGACGCCTCCGAAATCGCCGACCTGACGCGCGAGTACTCCGAGGTCAAACCCGTGGCCGAACAGGTCGCCGCATACACCCGGCTGTTGCAAGACATCGACGAGGCAGAGGCGATGCTGTCCGACCCCGAAATGGCCGAACTGGCCGAGGCGGAGTTGCCGGAGCTGCGCGCGGCGCTGCCCGATGCAGAACACCACCTGCGGCTGGCCCTGTTGCCCAAGGATGCGGCCGACGCCAAACCGGCCATTATGGAAATCCGCCCCGGGACGGGTGGCGACGAGGCGGCCCTGTTCGCTGGCGATTTGTTCGCCATGTACCAACGCTATGCCGAACGGAACGGCTGGCAGGTCGAGATGATCGAAAACCAGTGGACCGAACTGGGCGGCGTCAAGGAAGTCACCGCCCGGATCGTGGGGGAAAACGTCTTTGCCCGGCTGAAATACGAAAGTGGGGTGCACCGGGTGCAGCGCGTCCCGACCACCGAATCCGGTGGGCGCATCCATACCTCCGCTGCGACCGTGGCCGTTCTGCCCGAAGCAGAGGCGGTGGATATCGACATCCCCGCCACGGATATCCGCATCGACACCATGCGCGCGTCTGGGTCCGGCGGGCAGCATGTGAACACGACCGATTCCGCCGTGCGCATCACGCACCTGCCATCAGGCATCGTTGTCACCAGTTCCGAGAAGTCCCAGCACCGCAACCGCGAGATCGCCATGCAGGTCCTGCGTGCTCGTCTTTACGAGGCCGAGCGGGAGCGCCTGCATTCCGAACGCTCTGCCGACCGCAAGGCGCAGGTGGGCAGTGGCGACCGGTCCGAACGCATCCGGACCTACAACTTTCCTCAGGGACGGATTTCGGATCACCGGATCAACCTGACCCTGTACAAGCTGGATGCCATCCTTGGCGGTGATCTGGACGAGGTGATTGATGCCCTGACCGCCGATGCCCAAGCGCGCCAATTGGCAGAGATGGAGGGCTAGCGCGGTGGCGCAGACGCTGCGTGCGCTATGGCTGCGCGGCCGGGCCGCCCTGTCTGCCCTGCCTAGTGCCGAGGCGGAGCGTGACGCCCGCCTGTTGATCCAGGCCGCCCTGCGCTTTACGTCCGCGCAATTCATGGCGCGCCTGTCGGAGCCAGTTGCCGCAGAACAGGGGGCGATGGATCATCTGGACTGGATGATTGCCCGTCGCGCCGCCCGTGTGCCGGTGTCTCATATCTTGGGCGAAGTGGTGTTCTGGGGCCGCACCTTCGAGGTGACCTCTGCCACCTTGGCCCCCCGCGCGGACACCGAAACCCTGATCGCGGCGGCTTTAGCGGACCCGTTTGACACGGTCTGGGACCTTGGCACGGGCACGGGCTGTATCGCCGTAACCCTGCTGGCCGAGGCGCGCGGCGCGCGGGGGCTCGCCACGGACATCAGCCGGGACGCGCTGGATGTGGCCACCCGCAACGCCGCGCGCCACGGGGTGGCCGACCGTCTGGAACTGCGCGTGGCGGATTGGGCAGACGGCATGACCGGCGCCTTTGATTTGATCGTCTGCAACCCGCCCTATATCGACGCTGCAGTGCTGGAGACGCTGACCCCCGAAGTGCGCGACCACGAACCGCACTTGGCCCTGTCCCCGGGGCCGGACGGGGTGGAGCCTTACCGCACCCTGTGCCGCGACTTGCCCCGGCACCTGACCAGCGCGGGGCGCTTGGTGTTCGAGGTCGGGCACGATCAGGGGGCGGCTGTGGCGGCCCTGATGCAGGCGGCTGGGTTGGACGATGTGCGCGTGATCCAGGACATGGCGGGCAAGGACCGGGTGGTCACAGGGCGCGCGGCCCCCTTGGCCTTGGGCTAGGAATATAGATTTTTCACCACTTTACGCTTGAATACGCAGGGTTTGCGTGGTTATTGGAGACAGGTCGCGCGCGGACCATTGGCTCCCGCGACCGATGTCAGGACAATCGGGCCCTTCGCGCAAGACGCGCAACAGGACAAAAAACAGCCCGCCTCGCTTGCTGGAACAGAACACACCTATGAGATCATCCAAATCCCGTTCGCGGAACAAGAACCGCAACCGCCAAGGTCAGGTCGGCAACGTCGTCAATCGCGTCTTTGACAGCTCTGGCCCCGAGGGGAAGGTGCGCGGCACCCCCCAACAGGTCATCGAGAAATACAACCAATTGGCCCGCGATGCGCAACTGGCCGGCGATCGGGTCGCCACCGAGAACTTCCAACAACACGCAGAACATTACACCCGCCTTCTGGCCGCTGCGATGAAGGAGCAAGAGGCCCACCGCGAACGTCAGGAAGCGCAACAGCGCGAACGCCAGCAGCAACAGAACGAAAAGCGGCAACAGCGTCAAGACGGCCCCGCCGAGGGCGCGCAGCAGCCTGATGTGGCGGAGGCCGAAGACAGCGGCCTTGTGGAAACGCCCGAGGCGAAAGAGGCCAGCGATACCCCGTCCGAGCCTGCCCCCAAGCCCAAGGCCAAACGTGCCCCGCGCACGCGCACCCGGGCAAAAGCCCCCAAGGGCGAGGATGGCAAGTCCGACGGCGAAGCGGCCCCACAGGAACCTTCTGCCGCCGAATAAAGCTGCGGTGATTGTTCAAGAAAGCCCGTGATGCCCTTGGTATTGCGGGTTTTTGTTTTCCGCGTCTTCTTTTGTTGTGAAGGCGGAAGCCTCCGGCGCAGGGTAGATGGGGCCCAAAGAACAAGGGCGCGGCGCTTATTTGGTCAAGGTTGCGGCCAGACCAAACGCCTCTACCTCGCGCGAGATGCGGCAGTGGGCCAGAAGGTAGAGGTTGGATGTGTGCCGCGCCTGTCGGAACCACGCCAGCGGCGTTTCGGGATAGGGGCCGGTGGCGGGGCAGTCGCGCACGGGGACCGGGCCCTTGGCGATCCATTCGGCCAATCCTTCCTCGCGCCAAGTCTGGGTCCGGCCGGGCCAGGGCAGGGTATGGGCACGGGCGACGTGCACCAACTCGTGGCGCAGGATGATCGGGTCCACGCCCCGGGGCGCAAGCTGTACCACCCATGTCCCATAGGTGATGCCGTATGCCCCATTGATCCCCAGACGCGCGTTGCAGGGTTCCGTCAGACACAGGATGACGGTCGTGTTCGTTGTGCCGGGGCCAAACAGCGCCTCGATATCCGCGCGTCCGCGGGCGACCATGCCGGGCAGGGCGAGGCGCAGGGCGAGGGCCGGGGTGTCGGTCAGGATGCCCGGCGCAATGGGGCTGAGGCCGAAGCAACCGGGGCACAGGGTGGCAAGAACCGGGGTGAAGGTCACGTAGAACAGGGCGGCGGTGGCAAACATCAGGGTGGCAAGGGCCAGCCACAGTTTGCGCAACCGCTTCACTTGGCGATCTCGCGGGCCAGGGCACAAAACCCTTCCAGCGGGACTTGTTCCGCGCGGTCCGTGGGTTTCAGACCGGCAGCCAGAATGCGGTCCTCAATGTCGGGGGCTGCGCCCTTAAGGGCCGCGCGCAGCATCTTGCGCCGCTGGTTGAAGGCCTGGGCCACGACGCGCGACAGGGTTGCCGCGTCCGCTGGGTATCTAGGTTCGGTCCGCGCGCGCAGGTGCACCACAGCGGAATGGACCTTGGGCGGTGGGGAAAACGCCTCGGGCGGCAGGGACAGGGCGATATGCGCCTCGCACCGCCACTGGGACAGGATCGCCAGCCGCCCGTAGGTTTTGGAGCCGGGGGCGGCCACGATCCTTTCCGCCACCTCGCGCTGAAACATCAGGGTCAGGCTGTCCCACACGGGGGGCCACGCGGGCGGCGTCAGCCAACGCACCAGCAGTTCGGTGCCCACATTGTAGGGCAGGTTGGCGGCGATCTTGATCGGCGGGGTCAGGTGGGCCAGCGGGTCGATATCCAGGGCGTCGCCCTCAATCACCTGCAACCGGCCGGGGTACTTCGCGCCAATCTCGGCCAAGGCGGGCAGGCAGCGAGGGTCCTTTTCCACGGCCAACACCCGGCGTGCGCCTTCGGCCAGCAGGCCCCGGGTCAGGCCGCCGGGGCCGGGGCCGACCTCCAGCACATCCGCGCCGGACAGGTCGCCCGCGATCCGCGCAATCCGCGAGGTCAGGTTCAGGTCCAGCAGAAAGTTCTGCCCCAACGCCTTGCGCGCCGACAGTCCGTGGGTTGCGATTACGTCACGCAGGGGGGCAGGTCGTCGATCTGTGCCATCAGCCGCGCCGCGCGACCATGTCGGCGGCCATGTCGATGGCGGCTTTCATGGAGGTGGGGTTGGCGCGCCCCGTGCCCGCGATATCAAAGGCCGTGCCATGGTCCGGGGAGGTGCGCACAAAGGGTAAGCCGAGGGTGACGTTGACGCCCCGGTCGAAGTCTAGCGTTTTGATGGGGATCAGGGCTTGGTCGTGGTACATGCAGATCGCCGCGTCATAACGGGTGCGGGCGGCCGCGTGGAACATCGTATCGGCGGAGTGGGGGCCGGTGATGGTAAGTCCGCGCTGACCGTAGCCCGCGATGAGGTCTGCGATCCAGTCCAGCTCCTCCCGGCCCATGGCGCCGCCTTCGCCCGCATGGGGGTTCAGGCCCGCCACGGCGATGCGCGGGTTCTGGATGCCGAAGGCCGATTGCAGGCCCGCATGTGTGGTCTCGATTACTTGGGACAGCAGGGCGGAAGTCAGGGCCCGTGGAACCTCTGACAGCGCAATGTGAATGGTTGCGGGCACGACGCGCAGGGCATCGCTGGCCAGCATCATGACGACCTGCACATCGCCTGCCAGTGCCGCGAGGTATTCGGTATGACCGGGATAGGCAAAGCCCGCTCCGTCTTGCAGGGCCTTTTTGTGGATCGGTGCTGTAACCACCCCGGCACATTCGCCCGACTGTGTCAGGGCGACAGCGCGGGCGATGACGTCAATGATCCCTTGCGCTTGGGCGGCGTCGGGCTGTCCGGGGCGCGCAGGTCCGGTCACGTCCATGGGCAGAACCGGCAGGCCCTGCGCCATGGCTGCGGCGGCCTGTGCGGGGCTGTCTACGACCTGTACTGGGCCGTAGTGTGCGAAGTGATCCGGGTTGCCAAGGGCCAATACGACGGGGCCAGCGGGGTCGTAGGCGCGGGCTACCACCTCTGGGCCGATGCCGGCGGGCTCGCCGCAGGTCAAGACAAGGGGGCGTGTCATTCCAGCGTTTCGATGATGGCGTCTGCGCGCAATTCCTGCAGGTAGCCCTCGGCGTAGCCTCCGATCCGCTGCTGGAACAACCGCTCGCGCACTTGCGCGCGGGCGCCTTCCTCGAATTCGGTCGTGCGGCCACACAGCATGATGAAACGCACAAAGCCTGCGGGACCGGTGAGCGCAGTCGAGACTTCGTTGTCGTCCAGCTTGGCCAATTCCATGGCAAGATCACCGGGCATGTCGTTTGCGGCGCGGGCCTCGCGGATAAAGGCCTCGGGCGGCAGGTTTTGCGCCGTACCGTAGAGGTCATCGCAGGTGTCGACTGCATCGCGCAGGCGCGCGGCGGCGGCTGCATCGGGCAGGGCGATTTCGGCATATTCGATTGCGAGTGTGGCAGGGGCCGTGGGGGCCAACTCTTCCAGGTCGCGCAGTTGGAACAGAGCGATGAAGGCGCCCATGTTCACAGGCTCGGACGTCTCTCCGGGGGCGAGGGTCAGAATGGCAGAGGTGATCTGGGGTGGCAGATTGGACAGGGGCACCCAGTCCAGTCGACCGCCCCGGGGCGCTGTGGACGCGCGGGAATACCGGCGCGCGGCAGCGGCGAACTCTGCCGCACTGTCGATGCTGGCGGACAGGCGTTCGGCAAGGGCCGGGGCGGCTGTTGGATCTTCTGGATCAATTGGGATCGCAATTTCGGACATCAGAACACGGGCAGAGCCTTGGGTGGCGGTCAGAGCAAGCGCGCGATCCACTTCGGCCGGGGTGATCTGCGCGCGTGCGGCAAAGCGCTGTCGGACCAGTCCACGCCAATACAGGCCGTTGCGCACAAAATCGCGGAAGGTTTCGGCCGCCACACCGTTTTGTTCGATGGCAGCGATGAAGGCATCGGGTTCCAGATTGGCCCGGCCCGCAAACTGAACCATTGCAGCGTCCAATTCCTCCGGTGATACGGTAACCCCGGCGTTGCGGGCGGCTTGGACCTGCAAAGTCTCGGAGATCATGGTCTCGGTGACACTGTCTTGCGATGTGCCCGGCGCGCGCAGCAAGGTCAAAAAGGCAAATCGTTGATCAATTTGAAACCGGTTGATGCCAATGCCATTGACCGTCACCTGAGTGGCGAAAGGATTGCCCTGCGCCTGTGCCTCTGGGGTAGCCAGCGGGCCGCTCAGGGCCAAGGGAATTGCCAGGCTCAGGACCTTGGCGGCCGCGATGATCCGGTGTTTGACTGTCATGGTGATATGTTCCACCCGTAGATCCTTGGTCAAAAGCCGCAAGCCACAGACTTGCCGCGTCGTCCTGTGTTGTCGGCCCCAATGCCCGCCAGCGCAACCGTCAATCCGAAGGTTGTCGCAGGTTCGAGCGTGGCCGTGCTGGTAAAGCGGCGTTCAACGTCTAAATCCACACGCACGCAATCGGACCAGTAGCTGAGGCCAAGGCCCGCGCTGCTGGCGTCGTTGGTGTTGAAATCATAGCGCCAGTCAACCCGTGCCGTCCAGTCGTTCTCAAAGTCGTACTGGGCGTCCAGGGTCCATTCGCTGGTGTCGATGGGCCGCCCCCCGGCAGGATCCGCTTGCAGCCAGCTGTAGCCGGTCAGCAGGTCCAACGTGCCGTTGGAATATCCCAGCAGGGTTTCGGAGCGTGCGAAGGTGAACTGGTCGTCGAAGACAGCCCGGCTGAGGACAGACAGGCCACTTTGGTTCTCGAACGAGACGGAGGCCAGCCAGTCCGATGCGTTGCCATCCAGACCGCTGCCGGGGTTGAACTGGTTGAAATCCTTGCGCCGGATCACGCGCCCCAAACTGAGGCTGCCTTGCCATCCCGTGGGCGAAATGCGCGTGTAGGTCAGGCCCAGGTTCAGCCGGTCGCCCTGTTCCTGCACGTCGCGCCCGGGAAACCGCGTAAAGCTGAACAGGTTGCCTTCGTCAAACGCGACAGAGATCGAATCCTCATTGGGCACCGTGAGGTCGGTGTCACGCACGAAGGTCAGCTGCGCCATGGGCTCAATCACGTGGGTTACACCGTTTTCATCTGTGCGGCTCAGGGGCAGGCGGGCATCCAGGCCCACGTAGGGGGTAAACCGGGTGATCCGCTGCTGGTTTTCCACGAAGTATGTGTCCAAGGCCGCCTCTGCCTCGATCCCTGTGATCAGGCCTGACGCCCAGATCTGTTCGCGCCGCCAGTTCAACTGCCCTGTGATGCGGCTGACATCCCGCGGGTCGGTGGAGCCAAAACGCTCTCCGGGACGATAGTAGCTGTTTGCCTCCAACTTGGCGGTCGCGATCCCGCCGATGGCTGCGGGTTCAAATCTGTGGGTGGTGCCCACGGTGGCCATGATGGTCGGCAGAAAGCGGTTCTCGTCCGCCTCGCGCAGGGATTGGAAACCGATCACCTCGGCCTCGGTAAAGCGATCACGGTCGACGCGGGTCAGGGCAATGCGGCTTTGCAAACGGTCCGCATCATCCACTGCGTAGGTCCGAAGATAGTCGTTGTCGGACGTCGTTTGCAGATCAAACGAAAGCGTATAGTCGCGGCCCACGTCAAAGGCCCCGTTGCCAAACACATAGCCGCGCCAATTGCGGCTCGTCAGCTTGTCGTTCGAAATCGCACCCTCAAAAGTGATGTTGCCGTTGGTAAACGCTTGGCGGTAGCGCAGGGCAACGGACTGGGTGCCGCCGGTGGCAATGTAGGGCGTGACCAGCAGGTCCTTGTGGGGGCTAAGGGCGATGAAATACGGCACTTTCACCCCGATGCCCAGCTGATCGTTTGAAATGAACTCTGGGGTCAGGACCCCGGTGGCCCGCTCCACGCTGGGGTCGGGCAGGCGCAGACGCGGGGCGTAGGCCAAGGGCACGCCCATGACACGGACCTGCGCACCCTCGAAGTACAACTGGCGTTCCTCGGTGTCGTGGATCACGCGGTTGGCGCGGATTTGCCAGACCGGCACGGGGTTGGCCGCGCAGACAGTGCAGGACGACGCCACGGTCTGGTACAACTGGGTGTAGCGGCCATCCTCGGACCGGGTGATCTCGGTCGCGGCGATCTGCAATTCCTGCTCTAGAACCAACCGCGCCCCGCGCAGCAGCCCGGCTTGCAGGTCCGGCGACAGCTCTGCGTAGTCCGCGAAGATCACCGTTCCGTCCGGATCGGTCAGGGTGATAGGGCCCGTGACCTGCAACGTATCCGCGACGCGGTCGTAGGTGATGGCGCGGGCCCGCATTTGCAGGCCATTGTAGAAGACCTCGACGTTGCCACTGGCGCGCAGGATTTGCGTGGCAGGAACAACATCCACGCGATCTGCAACCAGCAAAGCAGTGGCGGTCTGAGCCTGAACAGGGGCCATCGCGCCAAGGGCGAGGCCGACTGCAAGGATGGTGGTGCGCATCAGGGATCTCATCTGTTACCCGTCCTCTTTGTGCAGCATCAGGCCAAGCGCCAGAAAAATTGCCGCCAAAGGGGGCGCCCATGCCGCGACGATCACGGGCAATTGCGCGTTTTCCCCCATCACCTGGGCAAAGTTACGCAGAAAGAACACGGCAAACCCCAACAGCAGCGCCAGCATCACCTGCATCGCAATCCCGCCCCCGCGCGCGTGGCGCATGGTAAAGCCTGCGGCGATCAGGACCATGGCGATCAGGAACACCGGATTTGCCAGCTCCATCGCCAGCCAGACCCGGTGCTGCATGGCGGAAAAGCCTGCGCGGTGCAGGTCGTTGATGAACCCCGGCAGCTCGAAAATCGGAATGGCGGAGGGCACCCCAAAGCTGTCGCGGATCTGGTCTTCGGTCAGGGTCGAGGGCAGGGTCAGTTGCGCCTGCAGCGTTGCGTCCCGTTCAGGGTTGCGGCTGGTGGCGATGGGCCACAGTTTGGCGTTTTGCAGGTTCCAATTGCCCTGTTCCAATCGCGCGCGTGATGCATCGATGCGGTCAACCGGGCTGCCACTGGCGTCAAACTCCATGAAGGTGACGTCATAAAGAACCGTGCCCGACAGCGACGAACGCGCGGCCCGGATCACCGTTTGACCGTTGTCGCCCGCTTGGCGCAGCCAGACCCCCTCGGACGATAGGGACAACACTGACGACCCCGCCGCCCGGGCCGAGTCCGTGGCCCGTTCGTAAGCCGTTTGCGTGGCGGCAACGATCGGGTTCATCACCAACAAGCCGAACACGCCCAACACAAAGGCGGCCAAGATCGGGGCCGTCAGGCTGGACAGGGCAGACCGGCCCGAGGCGCGGATCACCACCAGTTCAGAGCTGCGCGCAAGGCCAAGGAACATCGCAATCGTGCCAAGGATCACGATCAGCGGCATGACTTGGTAGATCGCAGCAGGCAGGTTCAGCATCGCAAGGCGCGCCGCATCCATGACCGAGGCATCCTGACCGCTGGTGCGACGGATCTGTTCCATCAACTCGATGGGCAAAAGAAGGCCCACAAGGATCAACGTCACAAGGGCGACGTTCCAATAGAACCGCCGGATCAGATACAGGTTCAGCGTCATGGCACCACCGCGCGGGCGCGTCGGCGTGGCCAGCGGTCCCGGGACAACAGGGCCGCCGCGACGGTCAAGGCTGCAAGGCCCGGCACATAGATGACAGGCCACAGCTTTGCGTCGCTCAACACTTCTTTCTCGGCGTAGTTGGAAACCAGTTGCAAGGTGATGGCCAGAACCACCGCCAACAGGATTTGTTTCCACAATCCTGTGCGTGAAAAGCCCCCCAGCAACATGCACGACATGGCAAGGATTGGTACGACAAAACCCAACAGTGCATCCGAGAACCGGGTGTGCGCGGTGTGGGCATAGACCTCTGCGGTGGTGCCATCGCGTTTCAGGTCCAGATCGTCCGCGCGCAGCAGCGTCGTGGTGGGCAGGGCATCGGGGTTGCGGGCCAGACCAACCTCACCGGCCACAAGGGACGTCAGATCATAGCTGAACTCACCAAAGGTCACGATGCTCAGGTTGCGGCCCAAGGATTGCAAGGTCTGCGCCATCCCCTCGAACATCACCATTTTTTGCCGACCGTCCGCCGCGCGCAGCAAGAACGCACGTTCTGCGGTGTAGGTGGTGCGCAGGCCCTCGCTGCGGCGGTCTTGCAGGAAGACGCCCTGCAGGACCCCGTCGTCGGACACCTCGCGTATATAGACGGTGATCCCGTCCGTGGGGTGCTGAAACTCCCCGGGTTTGAGGAACTGGCCCGTGATATCAGCCGACAGCGCGGCGTTGCGTTCCCCGAGCCGGTCGATGGAGGCGGGCACAAGGACATGGGTCAACACAAGGATCATTGCGGCCACCAAGGCGCCGAAATAGACTACGGGACGCACCAGAGACCACGGCCCAAGGCCTGTGGTGCGTGCCACCACCATCTCGCTGTCTGCGGTCAGGCGGTTGATGCCATAGATCGTCGCCACAAGGGCGGCCACGGGCAGTACCTGCGTGATGACCTTGGGCAGGGATAACAGGGTAAATTCGAAAAACAGCGACACGCTGGACCCGCCTGCGATCAGCCGGTCAAACACGCTGATGGCACGGTTCACCCAGAACACCCCGACCAACACAAGGCTGAAGAACCCAAACAGCGCCAACAGCTGCAACAGGAGGTATCTGTCAAAGGTCCGCATACTGCCCCTAGTATTTCCTAGCCCCGGTTCTAGGGGATTTTTTACCTTCGTGCGAGGGCAAAACTGGTCAAGGGCCGGGTGGCGGGCTAGGGTTCGCCGAGACAGACAGTGCAAACGTGAAAGGTTGCCCCATGACATCGCCCCTCCCGCTGACTTTTGTGGACCCCGATTTGGACGCCATCGCCGCGCACGAGGGGCGGATTGCGATTCTCGTGCCCTCGGGCGGGACGCTGAACGCGCCTGCGCGGCGGGTGAACAAGCTGACCAAAGGGGCGGTGAAACGCGCCGTGGAAAGTGCGGCCTTTGGCAAGTTGGGTCAGGGCGATGCCATATCGTTGGCCTTTCCTGTCGGTGTGTCGGCAGACGGGGTGGATATTATCTGCCTTGATAACCGTGCCAGCGTGGCGGACGCCCGCAAGGCGGGGGCCGCGATTGCCAAGGCCCAAGGCAAGGCGGCAGTTCTGGGCCTGATGGCCAACCACAAGCGTGCGTGCGACGTGGCCCTCGGCCTTATGCTGCGCGCTTATGCCTTCAACGATCACAAAACTGGCGACGATCTGGATCCGCCTGCCGGTGCCACCTTTCAACACACGCTGAGTGCCGCGATGAACGCAGAACTGGCCGCCGCCCGGGCCGTGGCCGAAGGGGTGCATTTCACCCGTGATCTGGTCAACGCACCGGCCAACGTCCTGACCACCACCACCTTTGCCGAGCAGCTGGTCGCGCTGAAGGATCTGGGCGTCGAGGTCGAGGTGCTGGAAGAGGCAGATCTTGAAAAGCTTGGCATGCACGCCCTACTGGGCGTGGGCCAAGGGTCCGAAGCGCCGTCCAAGGTGGTCGTCATGCAATGGAATGGCGGTGGTGACGAGAAACCCTTTGCCTTCGTGGGCAAGGGCGTGACCTTTGACACTGGCGGGATCAGCCTGAAACCTGCAGGTGGCATGGAAGACATGACCATGGACATGGGCGGTGCCGGTGTCGTGGCAGGCGTGATGAAGACCATCGCCATGCGCAAGGCCCCCGCCAACATCGTGGCTCTCGTGGGTCTCGTAGAGAACATGCCCGACGGCAAGGCGCAGCGCCCGGGCGACGTGGTCACATCCATGAAGGGCGACACAATCGAGGTGATCAACACCGACGCCGAAGGCCGCCTCGTGCTGTGCGACGTGCTGTGGTACGCGCAGGAACGGTTTGAACCCTCGGGCGTGATCAACTTGGCGACCCTGACCGGTGCGATCATCATCGGGCTGGGCCACGAAAACGCGGGCGTCTTTTCCAACGACGACAAACTGTCCCGGGATTTCCTTGCCGCCGCCGGTGCCGAAGGGGAGGGCGCGTGGCGCATGCCGCTGGCCCCGGCCTACGACAAGCTGATCAAATCCCGCGTGGCGGACATGAAGAACGTGGGTGGGCGTGCCGCAGGGTCGATTACCGCCGCGCAGTTTCTGCAACGGTTCATCAAGGACGGCACCCCGTGGATCCACTTGGATATCGCCGGTGTCGCCTCGGTCAGCGGGGGCACGGATTTTGCCCCCGCCGGGGCCACGGGCTGGGGCGTGATGGCCTTGGACCGTCTGGTGCGCGACACGCTGGAACCCAAGGGCTGATCCCCTTGGGGCAGGCCTACTTTTACCATCTCACCCGGTCACCGTTGGATCAAACGGTGGCCGTGCTGCTGGGCAAGTGCCTGTCGGCAGGCTGGCGCGTAGCGGTGCGGGGCCGAGATGCAGAGCGGTTGAAGCGGCTGGATGAAAAGCTGTGGTTGCACGGCGACAAAGACGCCTTCCTGCCCCATGGGCTGGAAGGGGCGGAGCATGCAGCGGATCAACCGGTCCTGCTGACCACCAGCCGTGATCCGGTCAACGCCCCCACCGCCGTGATGTCGGTCGATGGCGGTGACGTGCCCCCCGACGAGGTGACGGCCATGGAACGTGTCTTGATCATCTTTGACGGCACGGACGGGGACGCGGTGGCCCATGCCCGCACCCAGTGGAAGGCCCTGACGGACGCCGGGATTGGCGCGCGCTATTGGTCCGAAGAATCGGGGCGTTGGGCCGAGAAGGCCAGCAAGAACACCTGATCTATTTCCAGCAGCTGACCAGTACCGTCATATCGGCGGCGAGGATCGTCAGGTCCTCGGGTGCGATGGCGGTTTGGGCCGTGCTTTGCCCTGCAGTGACGCCCGCGCTGGACAAGGTGTCGGTCAGGGCGGTGAATTTCTTGGCAAAGGCCACGTCCCCGGGCAGCACCCGGCCAGAGGCATCGGCGGGCAACAACATACCGGTCACAGCTCCGGTTTCGTCAAACACCGGACCACCGGCATCGCCGGGCTGCGCGGCCAAGGCCAGACGTTGGACAGCGGGATCACCGTCCAAGCCGCGGACATCCTCCAAGGTGCCAAAGGTCAAGGACGCCGCGCCCAGCACGCCTTCGAACGGGAAGCCGGCCACGGATACGGGGCTGCGCAGGCGGGCCTCCTGGCTTGCGAACTGGGCAACGGCGATGGGGGACAGCGGCTCGATCGGTTCGATCAGGGCAAAGCGGTCGCCTTGTGCGACCAGCCGCGCGTCATGCAACTGGTTGATCGTGAGGCGGGTGCAAGCAGCGTCGGCCATTTCCGGCGTGGTGATCACACGGCCCGCATTGTCCACAAAAAAGCCGGAGCGGGACAGGGCAGGGCGGCGGATCGTCAGGCCCGACACCATGTCGATGTCTTGCGCGCTGGCCTCGAACCCCTCGCCGGGGTTCATGGGCGTGCCGACCGAGGCCAGCGACGCCTCCATCCGGGGCAGGACGCGGGCCACGCTACCCGCCTGTTCCGGGGGCCACATCAGGATGAAGCCGTGGATATGCCCATCGCGCAGACGCACCCGCGTCTCGGAGGTGAAGGCGTCGGAGGTGCCCGTGATGGAAAACCGATCGCGCCCCTTGGTGCGGTCCCCTTGGGTTGGTACCATGTCGAGGGTTTGCAGGATTTCGTACAGGCCATTCATTGTGCGCCGGTCACCCGCCTGACTGATCAAGACCATGCGCACGCCGGATCCGTCCCGTTCCGTGTAGTGGGCAAAGGGGGCCTCGTACCGGTCGAATTGGACCAGCCCCATGGGGGCCTCTACCTCGATACCTGCCACGTCGTCGCGGATCAGGTCCAGACCCAGGGCGGCCTCGGCGTCGCGCCAGTCGGCCAACAGTTCCGCACGCTGTCGGGTGGTCAGAACGCCCGTGACCTCGTAGCCCTTTTCCTCTTGCCACGCGCGCATGGACCGGCGTGTGCCCGGCCCGAAAGCTCCGTCGATGCCAGCGGTGTAAAAGCCGAACCATTCCAGCCCGCGTTGCAGGTCTTCGCGTGCGCCGCGGTCCAAGGCGCGTTCGGACCGCTGGGCCTCGCGCAGGGTTTCCTCGGGCACGACAGGTCCCGCTTCGGTGACCGGTACTTGTTCTTGCACGTCCAGCACCAAGGGTGCCGCCGGGGCGACCGGTGCGGTCAGGGCCGACGCCCCAATGGGCCAGAACTGGCTGCGGTAGGCCGTACCTTCGGAGATGAAGCTGTCGCGGGGGATCACACCTTGGGCCAGCAGCCGGTTCAAGGTCGCCTGTGCCGTCGCCGGATCGTACGGGCCCAAGGCCAATGTGTACCAGCCGGCACCCGTGTCGAACCCGTTGATATCTGGCACCACTGACCCGTAGGCACGCGCGCGATCCTCGGCGGTGCGCAGGGTCTGGTGGCTTTCGATCTGGACCCAGGCGCGGTCTTGTGCGGCGGCGGGCGAAAGCCCCACCAGCACGCAAGCAGCAACAAGGGACAAAAGACGTGACAGCGGTGACATCAAGGCAAGCTCCGGTACGGTTTGGGGGGTCTTATCCCCCAAGCCCCGGCCTTGCACAAGGTGTCGCAATCAAACCGCTAGGGCCCCTTCGAAGGGCGGCACCCGGGCCCACCGCATTGACGCGCCCCGCGTCAGCCCGTAAGCCCCGCCCAAACACGCGGAGAGACCCATGGCCCAGACCAAAACACCCCGTTCGTTCCAAGAGATCATCTTGCGCCTTCAGGCCTATTGGGCCGACAAGGGCTGCGCCGTGTTGCAACCCTACGACATGGAAGTGGGGGCAGGGACCTTCCACCCGGCAACGACCCTGCGCAGCCTTGGCTCCAACCCATGGACCGCGGCCTATGTGCAGCCCTCGCGCCGGCCCACCGACGGACGCTATGGTGACAGCCCCAACCGGTTGCAGCACTACTATCAGTACCAAGTCCTGATCAAACCCAGCCCGCCGGATCTACAGGACCTCTACCTTGGGTCCCTGCAAGCCATCGGGATCGACATGGACCTGCACGACATCCGCTTCGTCGAGGACGATTGGGAAAGCCCGACCCTTGGCGCTTGGGGGCTGGGCTGGGAAGTCTGGTGCGACGGGATGGAAGTGTCCCAGTTCACCTATTTTCAGCAAGTGGGCGGGCACGATTGCCACCCTGTATCCGGCGAGCTGACCTATGGGTTGGAACGTCTTGCCATGTATGTGCTGGGCGTGGATCACGTCATGGACATGCCGTTCAACAGCCCCGACGCCCCGATCCCCCTGTCCTACGGCGATGTCTTCCGCGAGGCAGAGGCACAATACGCCCGCTGGAACTTCGACGTGGCCAACACGGACGTGCTGTTGCGTCACTTCGAGGAGGCAGAGGCAGAATGCGCCGCCATCCTGTCCCAGCCCTACGACGACCCCAAGACAGGCCGCCGCATCGTCATGGCGCAGCCGGCCTATGACCAATGCATCAAGGCCAGCCACATCTTTAACCTGCTGGACGCGCGCGGGGTGATCTCCGTCACCGAACGCCAAGCCTACATCGGACGGGTCCGCGCGCTGGCCAAACAATGCGCCGACGCATTCGTGCAAACCCAAGCGGGCGGTTACACGCCAGAGGATGCCTGAGCCATGTTGGGAAAAATCGTGATTGTTGGACTGTTGGGCTGCGCCTGCGCAGCAGGTTTCGGGATTTGGTACACCAGCCAGACGGCCTTTTGGGCCCCGATGGAGGATGTGCAGATCACCGGCGTCTTGGCGGCGGGCGAGGTGCGCGAACCACTGGTGGCCGACAATGTGCAGGCGATCCGATCCGAAAGCTCTCCGCTCGGGTTTCGGGCCTGTTTCGACAGCCCCACCAGCACGACGACCCTGGCCGAGACCTACGTCATTATGGACCGTGCCGCCCCGACAGTTGCCCCAAGCGCGTTTGAGTGTTTCGACGCACGTGCCCTTGGGGCCGAATTGCGGGCAGGCACCGCCATTGCGGTTCTGGGTCACAAGAACATCGCCTATGGCGTAGACCGGATCGTGGCCGTGACGGATGACGGGCGTGGCTATGCGTGGCACGAACTCAACAACTGCGGGCGCAAGGCCTACGACGGCTCGCCCGTGGGAGAGACCTGCCCCGACCGCGCGACGTTTGAACCCGAATTCGGAGGCGCCTTCTGATGGCCGATCTTCTGCTTGAACTCTTTTCCGAAGAAATCCCGGCGGGCATGCAAACCCGGGCCCATGAAAACCTGCGCAAGTTGGTGACCGACGCCTTGGTCGAGGCGGGTCTGACCTACGCAGGGGCCGCCAGTTTCGCCACCCCCCGCCGCCTGACCCTGTCTGTGCACGGGCTCACCGACCGCTCCCCGGATACATCTGAAGAGCGTAAAGGCCCCCGCGTGGATGCCCCCGAAAAGGCGCTGGAGGGGTTCTTGCGCTCTACCGGGCTGACCAAAGACCAGCTGTCCGTCAAGGATGACAAGAAGGGTCAAGTCTACATCGCGCGCATCGAAAAGGCCGGGCGCAGTGCCGACGAGATCATCGCAGATGTCATGCCCGCTATCATTCGCACGTTCCCGTGGCCCAAATCCATGCGGTGGGGCACGGGGTCTTTGCGGTGGGTGCGCCCGCTGCAATCCATCCTGTGCATCCTGACAGACGACGAGGGCGCGCGAGTCGTGGACTTCGACGTCGACGGGTTCCGCGCAGGTGATACCACGGGGGGACACCGTTTCATGGCACCCGACCGGTTCAAGGTGTCAGGCTTCGACGATTATGCAGCGAAACTCAAACGCGCCCACGTGGTGTTGGACGGCATTGAACGGTCAAATGCGATCTGGCAGGACGCCACCAATCAGGCCTTTGCCGCAGGGCTAGAGGTTGTGGACGACAAGGGCCTGCTGGCCGAGGTTGCAGGTCTGGTCGAATGGCCCGTCGTCTTGATGGGCGAAATCGGCGAGGCCTTCATGGGCTTGCCGCCCGAGGTTCTGCGCACATCCATGAAGGAACATCAAAAGTTCTTCTCGGTCCGCAACCCCAAGACGGGCCGGATCGAACGGTTCATCACCGTGGCCAACCGCGATACGTCTGACAATGGCGCGACGATCCTTGCGGGCAACGCCAAAGTCCTGTCCGCGCGTCTGGCGGATGCCGTGTTCTTCTGGGACAACGACCTGCGCACGGCCAAGGCGAGCATGGGCGACTGGCTGGCGTCTTTGGATCAAGTGACCTTTCACAACAAGCTTGGGTCGGTTGGTGAACAGATAAGTCGCATAGCGGCTTTGGCCGAACACCTCGCACCCGCATGCGGAGCGGATCCTGCCCTGACCGCCCAAGCCGCGCGTCTGGCCAAGGCGGACCTGGCGTCCGAGATGGTCTATGAGTTCCCCGAACTGCAAGGCATCATGGGCCGCTATTATGCCGAGATCGCTGGTCTGGACGCCGCAATCGGCGCAGCAGCGGCCGAACATCGTTCCCCGCTGGGACCCTCGGACGATGTGCCCACCGCGCCCGTTTCCGTGGCGGTGGCGCTGGCGGACAAGATCGACCTGCTGACCGGCTTTTGGGCCATCGACGAAAAACCCACAGGCTCCAAGGATCCCTTCGCCCTGCGCCGTGCGAGTCTGGGCGTGATCCGGCTGGTGTTGGAAAACGACATTCGCTTGCCCCTTCTTGACACTTTTGCCAAGGGCTATGCCGGTGCGGACGCGAACAATCTGTTGGCCTTCCTCCATGATCGCCTCAAGGTCTACCTGCGCGACCAAGGCATCAGCCATGATGTGATCGACGCCTGCCTTGCGATGCCCGGCAACGACGATCTGGTCCAACTGGTCAAACGCGCCACCGCGCTTGATCGGGTGCTGAAAACCGAAGATGGCGAAAACCTTGTCCAAGGCTACAAGCGCGCCTCGAACATCCTGACACAGGCCGAGGCGAAGGACGGCGTCGAATACTCCTTCGGCGCGGATATCAAGTTTGCGGAATCTGACAGCGAAAAGGGTCTTTTCGCGGCGCTCGACACTGCGCAGCCTGCGATCGACAAAGCCCTCGCCGCAGAGGACTTCGCCACCGCCATGACCGCGATGGCGGCCCTGCGCGCGCCAATTGATGCGTTTTTCGAAGACGTCCAAGTCAATGCGGACACAGAAGTGCTACGTCGTAACCGCTTGAACCTTCTGTCCACGATCCGCAAAACCTGTGGCCAAGTGGCGGATCTGAACAGGCTGGGGGGATAACCCCCTCTTCATTGGGTCGAAAACACCCCGGGGGGTCAGGGGGCTGGCCCCCTGCGGGTCGCCGTCAGGCGAAACCGTTCTGCGGCCACGTAACACTTGCGTGAAGGCGCTGCTGTCCTATGCTGCGTGTGCAAAGGACGCCCCATGCTCAACACACCCGACTTTGTCGAAGTCACCCCAACCGCCGATATCCGCCGATCCCACCACGGGAACCGGGCCAAGTGCCTGCAGCGTCTGATCCGTCTGGACCTGCCTGTGCCACAAACTGTGGCGCTGTCTTTCGATACGGTCCGGGATTTGGCCCAAGGGGTGATGCCCGATCTGGACCGTTTGCTGGCCGTGTTCGACGCGGACCCTTTGCTGTTGTCCGTGCGCTCCAGCTCCGAGATGCCCGATTGGGGGGGCCGGGGACGGTGCTGAACATTGGCATGAATGCTCGCAAACGCGCGATGCTGACCGAGACCCTGGGGGCCGAGGTCGCAGACACGATCTATCTGCGCTTCATCCGGTCTTTCGCCATCGAGGTGATGCGGCTGGACGAGGCCCCGTTTCTGGACGCGACCACGGTCGAGGCGGCCCTCGCCGAATACGAGGACCAAATGGACGAGCCCTTTCCGACCGATCACAAAAGCCAGCTCTCCGAAGTCCTGCGCTCCATGGCGCGGGCGTGGGACGGGACCAGCGCGCGCTTGCTGCGGCAGGCCCAAGGCGCGCCAGTGGATGCGGGGCTGGGATTGGTGGTGCAGCGCATGGCCCTGGGCCTTGGGCCAGGGCAGTCTGGCACAGGCGTGATCCAGTATATTGATCCCGACACAGGCTGCGCCCAGATCACCGGACGTTACAAAGGTCAGACCATGGGCCGCGTCGCCCTGGGGGCCGAGAAAGCGCACTACCTGACAAGCGATCCCCGTGGCCCGTCCTTGCAAGACATGTTGCCGGACGTCTACGCGCAACTGCTGGACGCAGGAAAGATCATGCGCCGCAAGTTGCGCGAGGAAATGCAGGCCGAATTCACGATCGAAGAGGGACGGCTGGCTATCCTTGATGCCGTACCGTGCCCCCGGTCCACCCGCGCATCGGTCAAAGCGGTCGTCGGTCTGGTGCGCGATCAGGTCATTTCCCGCGAAGAGGGGTTGATGCGCATACCACCCGCCTCCCTCTCGCAACTGCTGCACCAACAGATCGACCCCGCTGCGCCTGTTTACGAACTGGCCCGCGGGATTGCCGCCAGCCCCGGTGCCGCCTCTGGTCGGATTGTGTTCGACGCCGCCGCCGCGCTGGCTTGTGCCGCGCAAGAGGAACCTTGCATCCTTGTGCGCCGCGAGACGGAGCCCGAGGATATTCGCGGCATGCACGCCGCTGACGCGATCCTGACCGAACGGGGCGGGATGACCAGCCACGCGGCGGTCATTGCCCGGGGCCTTGGCCTGCCTTGCGTTTCCGGTGCGACGGGTCTGAAGGTCGACACCAGCGGGGCCGGTCGGGTGATCCTGCCCTCGGGCGATGTGCTTTGTGCGGGCGATATCATCACGGTGGACGGCACCTCTGGCCGGGTCTTGGCAGGGAATGTGCCCGTGCAGGAGCCGCAGCTTGATGGTGCCTTTGGCGAGGTGATGGCGTGGTCGGATGCCGTGCGCGATATCGGGGTGCGCGCCAATGCGGACACCCCCGCCGATGCCACCTTGTCACGCACCTTTGGCGTGGACGGGATAGGCCTGTGCCGCACGGAGCACATGTTCTTCGAGACAGGCCGCCTGACAGTTATGCGCGAGATGATCTTTACGGAGAACCCAAGCGACCGTGCCGCCGCCCTTGAACGTCTGCTGCCCATGCAGCGCGCCGACTTTCAGGAATTGTTCGAGATCATGGTCGGCAGCCCCGTGTGTATCCGCTTGCTGGATCCGCCCTTGCACGAGTTCCTGCCCACGCAGAAAGAGGGGATGCGATCCTTGGCAGAGGCGCTGGATATGCCCCTGTCCGACGTGAAGGCGCGCATTGCCGCGCTGGCGGAGTTCAACCCGATGCTGGGCATGCGCGGCGTGCGTCTGGGTGTTGTGGTCCCTGAAATCTACGAGATGCAGGCCCGCGCGATCTTCGAGGCCACAGTAGCGGCCAGTCAGGCGGGCGAGGCCGTGGTGCCCGAGATCATGATCCCTCTTGTGTCTGCCCGCCGCGAGGTGGAATTGGTCAAGAAACGCGTGGATGCGGTCGCCACGGCGGTGAAGCTTGAAACCGGTGCGGCGTTCTCCTACCGCCTAGGCGTCATGGTCGAGACCCCGCGCGCGGCCTTGCGGGCGGGCGACATTGCGCAGACCTCCGACTTTCTGTCCTTCGGCACGAATGACCTGACCCAGATGACCTATGGACTGTCCCGTGACGACGCCGGCCGTTTCATGTCGACCTACGTCAACCAAGGCGTCTATCCTGAGGATCCTTTCCAAAAGCTGGACGAAGACGGCGTGGGGGAACTGTTGCTGCTGGGCGCGGATCGGGGGCGCAAGGCACATCCCAACGTGATGTTGTCCATCTGTGGAGAGCATGGCGGCGACCCCGACTCAATCGAATTTTGCCGCAAGGCCGGGTTTGACTATGTCTCATGTTCGCCGTTTCGGGTACCGATGGCCAAACTGGCGTCGGCACAATCGGTCATCCGTGAGATGAACCCGAAAAGCTGAATATCGCAAAAACAAGGCCTTGTAAGGCGTTCTTCGTCTCTGCAAGGGCGAAATTGTGCTGCGATTGTGTCGGAATAGCTGGGATTGTTGCCTTCGCGGCACATGTTTGTTTGTAAATGCGCGCAATGGCTATGGTTGATCTAAACCATTCAGTAAGGCTCTGGGTGCTATCCGGAATGCGTTCCAGAACGGATGAGATGAATGATGATGATGCGTAAAACGATTTTGGCAGCAGCGGCTGTCGTTGCGATGTCGGCTGGATCAGTCGGCGCCGATGTTGTGAAATCAACCTCTAACGTGGGGCCGGGTGCTGTTGAATGGCAACTGTCCTCGCTATTGCGCGCCGAACGTCAGGCCCTTTTGGCAACGCCGACCTCTCGCTTGAACGCAATTGCGGCACCGGTGGCCCCTCGGACCGGTGGTCTGACACGCACCTTTGACAAACAGAAGCTGGCTGCGATGCCAAAGGCCACGGGCGGTGCCCAGTGGCGCTGTCTGGCAGAGGCGCTCTACTTTGAGGCTCGCGGCGAGACGCTTAAAGGTCAATTTGCTGTCGCCGAGGTGATACTGAACCGTGTGGATATGTCGAATTATCCCGACACGGTCTGCGGTGTGATCAATCAGGGCACGGGTCGGAAGTACGCCTGTCAGTTCACCTACACATGCGATGGCCTGCCCGAAAACATCAACGAGCCTAAGTCGTGGGAACGCGTGGGCAAGGTGGCGCGCATCATGCTGGACGGGGCACCTCGTGATCTGACCAAGAATGCCTCGCACTACCACACGACCGCTGTGAACCCGCGGTGGGCCCGGGTCTATCCGCGCACCGCGCGCTACGGCACGCATATTTTCTACCGCCAACAATACTGACAGGTCGCGCCAGCGCACCCTTGTGACGGTTGGGGCTGTTCAGCCCCGGCCCCTTTGTGGCACACCGCGCGTAAGACCGACGTGCGTGGGAGTGTGCACAATGACCGACGATGCACGACTGGCCTTTGCGCACCCGGTAGAGCGGGCGCAGGCGACCGCTGACCAGCCCCTTGACCGGATTTCCATGCGCGACCACGAACGCGAGGTCGAGATTGGCGCGTTCCAGCAGGAACGGGGCACTCTGCAACGGATTAATTTCAATGTCGTGGTCGAGGTCGCCCCCTTAGGGGATCACCCTCTGGACGACAATGTCGACCGCATCCTAAGCTATGACACGATCATCGAGGCGATTGACATTGAACTTGGGGCAGAACGGCTGAACCTGCTAGAGACACTGGCAGAGCGGATCGCCGACCGGATCCTGTTGGACCCCCGCGCGGCCCGTGCCTTCGTGCGGATTGAAAAGCTGGACAGGGGGCCGTTCGTGTTGGGCGTCGAGATTGTCCGTTCCCAGATCCAAGCCCCCGTGCGCTCTGTGACCGCCGAACCGATGGTGCACCCCCGCGTTGTCTTTCTGGATGAGGCGGCCATCGCGAGCCCGGACCTGCCTGCGTTTTTAGACAGGCTCGAAGCGACGGATACCCCCGCCATTTTGTGTGTTGGTCCTGCCCCCCTCGCCGTGCCGCAAGTGGCCCAGCCCATGCCACAGCGGCGCATTGACCTGTTGGCGATTGAGCAAAACGCTTGGCGGCTGGCGGCCCGGGATCCGCGCTGCGTTGTGGTGGACAGCCGGACCGAACTGGACTGGGCCATGAAACAGGGGCGCCTGTCCGTCTGGGCCCCGTCCCGCATGGCGTTGGATATACCCGACGCCCCCCAAGGCGCGGACCCGCTGGCCCTGACCCGGTGGCTGGCCGGTTTGTTTGAGGCCTGCGAAGTGGTTCTGATCGACGCTTCAGCGACAGCCGCACAGATCACAATCCCCGAACGGCAGGCTGACACGCTCGCAAAACTGTCGTTTTAGACAGGTTTCTTCCCCTTGAGATTTGACGCAATCGCGCGCACACCCGGGGCATGAAACGCTATTACCGCCCCTTGTGTCATACGGACGCCACACGTCCGAACTCTGCCCACGTTCTGGCGGGCGGCTGGACTTGGTTTGACACGGTCGAAGTTCTATCGCGCACGCAAGCCCCGACCTTGATGCCTGCTGATGCTGTTCCAGCCGAGGTGCTGTCGCGTCTGACAGGTGCCCGTCCCGATATCGCTGGCTGCTCGCTAGCCATGCCTCGCGTGATGGGCATCGTGAACACGACCCCGGACAGTTTTTCGGACGGGGGCCTGCATGCCGGCCGGGGCGCAGCCGTGACCGGGGCGCAGGCCATGGTCGCAGCGGGCGTGGATATCCTTGATATCGGTGGCGAGAGCACGCGCCCCGGTGCCACCAAAGTTGAGATCGCCGAAGAAATAAACCGCACCGCCCCCGTGATCCGTGACTTGCGCGCAAGTGGATGCGCAACGCCGATTTCGATCGACACGCGCAAAGCGGCGGTGGCCGAGGCGGCCCATGGGGCCGGGGCGACGATCCTGAATGATGTCTCCGGCTTCGACTTTGATGCCGACATGGCCGCGTGGTGCGCAGATGCGCACATCCCGGTGTGTCTGATGCACGCCCAAGGTACGCCCGAGACGATGCAGGACGATCCGACCTACGATGACGTCGTATTGGACGTCTACGACGCCTTGGAGGCTCGCGTGGCCCGGGCCGAGGCCGCGGGCATCCCGCGTGCGCGCATCGTGGTGGACCCGGGCATCGGATTTGGAAAGACACAAGACCACAACGTCGCTCTGCTCCACCGCTTGTCGATCTTCCATGGTTTGGGTTGCGCTATGTTGCTGGGCGCGTCGCGCAAGCGGTTCATCGGGGCGATTGGCCGCGCCGACACGGCGCGGGATCGCTTTCCCGGTTCCCTTGCCGTGGCCCTGACGGCTGTGGCACAGGGGTGTCAGATTTTGCGGGTGCACGATGTGCCCGAAACGATCCAGGGCCTGGCCCTGTGGCGGGCAGTGACCCAGCCGCCCAAGATGACGAAGGACGGATGATGACCAAGCTGTTTGGAACCGACGGTGTACGTGGCCGCGCAAATACCTATCCCATGACCGCTGATATGGCGCTGCGATTGGGCGCTGCGGCAGGGCGGTACTTTCGGCAGGATCATTCGGCCGCGCACCGTGTTGTGATTGGCAAGGACACGCGACGCTCTGGCTATATGATCGAGAATGCGTTGACGGCGGGCCTGACCTCTACTGGCATGAATGTGCTTCTGCTGGGACCTGTGCCGACACCGGCCGTTGGGCTGTTGACGCGGTCCATGCGCGCGGATGTGGGTGTGATGATCAGCGCCAGCCACAATGAGGCGTCGGACAACGGGATCAAGTTCTTTGGGCCCGATGGCTTCAAGCTGTCCGACGAGGCCGAGGCCGAGATTGAGCGCCTCGTGGCCGATGGTGTGGAGCCTGCGCAGGCGGAAAACATCGGTCGGGCCAAGCGGATTGACGATGGATTGGGCCGCTACGTGGAATATGCCAAGACGACCTTTCCCTCTGGCCTGCGGCTGGACGGTTTGAAGGTTGTGATTGATTGCGCAAATGGCGCCGCCTACCGGGCTGCCCCCGAGGTGCTTTGGGAATTGGGCGCAACGGTCATTCCGGTCGCCGTCAGCCCGAATGGCTACAACATCAATGACCAATGCGGATCGACTTATCCGGCCACCGCCGCCGAAGCTGTGGTGGCCCATGGGGCTGATCTTGGCATCTGTCTGGATGGGGATGCGGACCGCGTGATCCTGCTGGACGAGAAGGGCCGGGTCGCCGATGGGGACCAAGTCATGGCGTTGTTCGCGGATCGCTGGGCTGAGGAGGCGCGCCTGAAGGGCCCTGCGGTGGTGGCCACAGTCATGTCCAACATGGGGTTGGAGCGGTTCTTGAACGAGCGGGCCATTATCCTGCACCGCACCGCCGTGGGCGACCGCCATGTCGTTGAAACCATGCGCAAGGGCGGCTTTAACCTTGGCGGGGAACAATCGGGCCATATCGTGATGACCGACTATGCCACCACCGGCGACGGTTTGATTGCGGGGCTGCAATTCCTTGCCGAAATGGTCCGGTCCCGGGAGAAGGCCAGCACGTTGATGAAGGTTTTTGAAACGGTGCCGCAAAAGCTGGTGAATGTACGGTTTCAAGCGGGAGAGACACCGCTGGAGCACGCCTCTGTCCAGTCTGCGATTGCAAGCGCCGAGGCGGAGCTTGCAGGCCATGGGCGCTTACTGATCCGTAAATCCGGCACAGAACCCTTGATCCGCGTGATGGCGGAATGCACGGACCCGCAAATGCTGGACCGTGTGGTCGAGGATGTGGCCGGTGCCGTGCGCGAGGCGGTTGCCTAGGTGTGGATTTGCTGGATCAGCTGTTTCAGACTGCTCCACTGGCTCACGATCAATCCGCAGAAGATCAGGGATAGGGCGACGAAAAAGCTGCCCGGCAGGTCTTCGGAGAGGACGACTGCGCCGAACAGGATCGACCAAGCGGGCACTTGGTAGTTCACCAGTGTCAAGAAAGACGGGCCTGCGCTGCGGATCACGCTGACGCGCAGTAGGGCGGCGAAGGCTGTGGGCACGAGACCAAGGAACAGGATCGCGAACAGGGTCGTCGGGTCGGCCATGGTCGGCACGCCTTCCACGATGAACATCGCGGGCAGCAACACAACCGCGCCCACGATCAAGGAAACGGCGGACAGGACGATACTGTCGATGGGCGGGCACAGGCGCGTTGTGATGGACGACACGGCATAGCAAAACGCGGCGAGGACACAGGCGATGCGGCCCATCGCCTCCAGATCGCCACCAGTGGCGGCAAAGACGCCGGGTCCAAGCAAGATCAGCGTGCCCATAAACCCGATCACGAACCCGCCCCCTTGCGCCATGTCAGGCGGTCGCCGGGTACAAAGACGTGCGCGAGGGGCAAGACCAACAAGGGCAGACACGCCATGGACAGACCCGCAAAGGCCGAGGGCACATGTTGCTGGCCCCACGATAGCAGAAAAAATGGGACGGCCGTGGACATGAGGCCGATAGCAATGATGTAGGCCCAAAGCTTGGGCGTGAAGCGAGGCCATGTGCGGCGCAGGGCCAATGCCAACGCGAGGATCACAACCGCGCCTAGCGTCGTGCGGGCGGCGGCCACCGTGACGGGGCCATAGCCGCGCAGGGCGATGGCCACGACCATGAACGTGCCCCCCAGATCAAGCCAAGGGCAAGGATGGAAATCCAGTTGGCGGGGGTCGGTGCGGCGATGGGGGCGTTTGACATGCGTGTTGCCTATACCTGCCCGAGGGCGCGGACCAGTGGGTCATCTTGCGTTTCTTTGATCTGTACCATCGAGCTGTCGTGGACTTGGGGTGAGGCTTGAAAAAATTAGCCATGGAAAAGGGCGCCCCGAGGGGCGCCCAAAGTGCGGTGGGACAAGTCCCACCCTACGGTGTGTCCCGCGCTTAGTTGCGGGATTTATCGACCATTTTGCCGTCGGAAATCCAAGGCATCATGCCGCGCAGGGTTTCGCCTGTGGCTTCGATCTGGTGCTCGTCGTTGATGCGGCGGGTGCCTTTGAAGAACGGTTGACCCACGGCGTTTTCCTGCATGAAGTCACGCACGAACTTGCCGGTCTGGATGTCGGTCAGAACCGCCTTCATCCGCGCCTTTGTCTCGTCGTAGGGCAGGATGCGGGGGCCGGAGACATATTCGCCGTATTCAGCCGTGTTGGAGATCGAGTAGTTCATGTTCGCGATGCCGCCCTCGTAGATCAGGTCCACGATCAGCTTCACTTCGTGCAGACATTCGAAATAGGCCATCTCGGGGGCATAACCCGCCTCGACCAGCGTCTCGAAGCCCATGCGGATCAACTCGACCAGACCACCGCACAGAACGGCCTGTTCGCCGAACAGGTCGGTTTCGCATTCCTCGCGGAAGTTCGTTTCGATGATGCCGGAACGACCACCACCGATGGCGGAACAATAGGACAGTCCGATTTCCAGCGCGCGGCCGGAGGCGTTGTTATCAACAGCGACCAAGCAGGGCACGCCGCCGCCTTTGGTGTATTCGCCGCGCACGGTGTGGCCGGGGCCCTTGGGGGCCATCATGATGACGTCGACACCGGGCTTGGGTTCGATCAGGCCGAAGTGCACGTTCAACCCGTGGGCGAAGGCAATGGCCGCCCCTTCACGAATGTTGTCGTGGACGTACTTCTTGTAGGTTTCGGCCTGCAATTCGTCGGGCATGGTGAACATGATGACATCGGCCCAAGCGGCAGCCTCGGCAATGCCCATGACGGTCAGGCCTTCGCCTTCGGCTTTGGCGCGGGAGGGGGAGCCTTCGCGCAGGGCCACAACAAGGTTCTTGGCGCCGGAATCGCGCAGGTTCAGCGCATGGGCGTGGCCTTGGGAACCATAGCCCAGAATGGCCACGTTCATGTCTTTGATCAGGTTCACATCGCAGTCGCGATCGTAGTAAACGCGCATTGGGTCTCTCCACATTGAGGTATGATGCGCTCTTATGGGATGCGGTGGTTCGTGGTGCGAGGGTTAAAATGGGTATTTTTAACCCAATGAAGACGGCTTTTATTCGTCGTTGATTCTGTTATGTGTGTTTTTATGCTTGATGACTTGGACAGACGACTGCTGCGACAGCTACAGGCCGACCCCGAGGCCCCCTTGGTGGAGTTGGCGGAGCGATGCAGCGTCGCACCGGCGCGTGCGGGGCGCAGGTTGGATCGATTGCGCGATCAGGGCGTGTTGCGGGGTCAGCGCGCTGTGATCGACTGGGTGGCCCTTGGATTTGCGGTCGAGGTGTCGCTGCGGTTCACACTGGACAAGACCGATGCCCGCGCCTTTGAAGCCTTTCTGGCCGAGGCGCGCAAAATTCCCGAGGTTCTGGCCGTCCAGACGTTTCTAGGCCGCGTGGACGTGCGCCTGTCCCTCGTCGCGCGGGACATGGCCGATTATCAGCGGATCTACCGCACACGCGTTCTGACGCTGCCCCATATCGCGGACATCGAGGCGCTGATGCATGTGGCCACCATCAAATCCCAAGAGGCGCTGCCCCTATGACGTGGGACGCCACAGACTTCGCCATCCTGCGCGCCTTGGCCGAGGATGCCACCCGCGGGGCAGGGGCCGTGGGGCAGATCGTGGGCCTGTCGCAACCGGCCACATGGCGGCGGATCAAGCGATTGACCGAGGCGGGGGTGATCACAGGCCGGCGCGTGGCGCTGGATGCGGAAAAGCTGGGCTTTGGGGTCACGGTGTTTCTGGGGGTCAAACTGGCCACCAAGGGACGCGTCAGCCTGGAGGATTTCGAGCGCGCCTGCACCGCCATTCCCGAAGTACAGACCGTACAGCATGTGCTGGGCCTCTATGACTACCGCCTGCGGGTCGTGGCCCGCGATATCGCTGATTTCGAGCGGGTGCTCCGCCGCCGGGTGATGACCCTGCCCGGGGTCGGCAACGTGGAGGCGAACGTTCTGATGAGCGAAGAACGGCTGACGGGGCCTCTGTCGGTTGAAGGGGGTCATTGAACGTCAAGTCATACTTTCTACCTATCACGGGTGAAATCGTGAAAGGCTTGATCTATGAAAATGTTTCTGCTTGCAGCGGCCCTCGTGGCCGCGTCCCTTCCGGCTGGGGCGCAATACGTCGGACCTTCGGCGGCGGAGGCGGCGGCCACAGTGGAGGATGCCGCCAGCTTTCTGCCCGGTCGCTATCTGACGGTCGAGGGCCGTTTGGTGCAGCATCTGGGCGAGGATTATTACCTGTTGCAAGACGACACGGGCCAAATCCGCGTCGAAATCCCGGCCTCCGCCTTCCGCGGTTAGCGCGTGGGCGAGACGCAGTGGGTGCGCCTCGATGTCGTGGTGGATCTCGGTCTGCGCGGTCGCGACCTTTGGGCGCGGTCCCTGTCGTTGATTTAGGCGGACGCCATCGGGCGCGGTTGTTTCCGATCGGCACGCGCACGGCCTTGGTTTGGGCGTGATCCGTGCAAATAGGTTTTGCATGGCCGACGTTCGTGTCCTAAGCCCTTTGGCAAAGAGGAGGAACGACCATGGCAGCCTTGCTTGACACGATAGACCCGGACGGCCTGGAGGAGTTCTCGGTCGTGTTTACCGACCGCTCGCTCAATTCCATGAGCCAAGCCTTTCAAGGTGTGATGACCGATATCTCGGGCATGCTGAAGGACGTTTACAAGGCCGACCACGTGGCCCTCATCCCCGGGGGCGGCACCTTCGGGATGGAGGCTGTAGCCCGTCAACTGGGCACCGATGCCCGCGCGCTGGTCGTGCGCAATGGCTGGTTCTCGTACCGCTGGTCGCAGATTTTCGAGACAGGCACCTTCACCAAGGATTGCACGGTGATCAAGGCACGGACGCAAGGCAACGACCCCCAGTCGCCCTTTGCACCCGCCCCGATCGACGAGGTGGTCGCGCGGATTCATGACGAAAAACCAGACGTGGTTTTCGCGCCCCATGTGGAAACCAGTGCGGGGGTGATCCTGCCCGACGACTACATCACGGCACTGGCCGAGGCGGCCCATGCGGTGGGCGGACTGATGGTGCTGGACTGTATCGCCTCCGGCTGCGCTTGGGTCGATATGCGCGCCACGGGCGTGGATGTCCTGATCTCTGCCCCGCAAAAGGGCTGGTCTGCCCAACCCTGCGCGGGTCTGGTGATGATGTCGGACCGGGCGCGCACCCGGGTGATGGAGACGAACAGTACCTCCTTTGCCATTGATCTGAAAAAGTGGCTCCAGATCATGGAAACCTACGAAGGGGGCGGCCACGCCTATCACGCGACCATGCCCACGGATGCCCTGCGCGTTTTCCGGGACACAATGATCGAGACGCGGGACTACGGGTTTGACCGGCTGAAGGAGGCCCAATTGGCCTTGGGCAATGCCGTCCGCGCCGATCTGGCCGCGCGCGGTGTTCGTTCCGTGGCGGCCGAGGGTTTTGGCGCGCCGGGCGTGGTGGTCAGCTACACCGACGATCCCGAAATCCAGTCGGGCCGGGCGTTCATGGCCCAGGGCATGCAGATTGCGGCAGGTGTGCCGTTGCAGTGCGACGAGCCCCAGGGCTTTGCCACCTTCCGGCTTGGCCTGTTTGGGCTGGATAAACTCTACGACGTAGAGGGCACATTGACCCGCCTGCGCCGGGGTTTGGATGCGGTGATCCCCGCGCCGGCCGACGCCTAGGACGCCCCTAGGCCCGCATGCATCAAGGCACGCCGTACCGGCGGCGTGTCGTGCAGCAGCTTGACCCCCACGGACCGCAACGCCTGCACCACGGCGCCCCCAGCCATGGAGGTGCGGTTGAGCAGTTTGATCCCCTCGACCCGCGCCAGCACGTCCGCATAGCGCTTGCGGTGATAGGCGCGCAGCATGTCGGCGCTGCCGAGCCCGTGTTGGCCCGACAGATCCATCAGGACCCGCAGGTCCGCCAGTGACATGTTCAGGCCCTGCGCGCCGATGGGGGGCACCACATGGGCGGCCTCTGCGATCAGGGCGGTCCGCTCCGCCTCGAACCGGTCAGCGATCTGGCTGATGATGGGCCAGGCGGTCAGGCGGCTGGCTTGGGTCAGGTGACCGAAGATCCCGGCAGACCGGTCATTGAGTTCCGCCTCGAAGTCCGCCGCGCTTAGGGTCAAGCGGCGTTTGACCTCTGCGGAATGATCCATCCAGACAATCGCGCTGCGGTGCTGGCCGTCGCGGTCCGGCAAGGGCACAAGGGTGAACGGCCCGCCGGAGCGGTGCACCTCGGTGCTGACGTTGTTGTGCGGTGTCTCGTGGTTTACGGCAAAGGCCAGCGCCATCTGCCCATAGCGCGTGGTGCGCACCCCGATCCCGGCCTGTTCGCGCACGGGGCTGTTGCGGCCATCTGCGGCCACGACCAGTTGCGCGGTGACCTGCGTACCGTCGGACAGGGACACGCGCGCCTCGGACGTGCGGGTCCGCACACGGGCGGTGGCCGTGCCGGGGCGAAAGTCGACGTTGGGCAGCCCCGCCAAACGGTTCAGCAACTCGCGCCGCAACAGCCAGTTGGGCAGGTTCCAGCCAAAGGGCGCGTCGCCAATGTCGGCGCTGTTGAAATCCCGCGACACATGGGTGCCAGAGGCATCTACGATCCGCATGACGTGCAGGGGGGCCGCGTGGGGGGCGTAGTGGTCCCAGACGCCCGCCGCCTCCAGCAGGTCGCGGGCCGGTTGCAGAAACGCCGTGGTGCGCAGGTCAGACCCGTCCGTGCCCTCGTCCGTGATGGGCGGGGCCGGGTCCACGCAGATGACGTCATATCCGCGCGTGCCCAAGGCGGCTGCAGCGGTCAGGCCCGCGATGCCACCGCCGGAAATCAGGATATCGGTTGTGTGTCGCATATGCGCCTCCGTGCTTGAGGGAAAAGTAGGGCGCGGGCCCGTGCCCGTCCAAGCGACACTATGCCCTAGCCCGTCACCTCGCCCAGAAAGGCGGTTAGATCGTCGGTATGGTGATGGATGTGATCGGCGGCCAGGGGTGTGGGGGCGACGTGGACCGTGCGCAGGCCCATGGCGTGGGGGACGGCCAGATTGCGCGGCTCATCCTCGAACATCGCGGCGCGGGTCGGGTCTAGGCCGTCGCGTGCGAACACGCGGTCAAAGGCGGCGCGGGCAGGTTTGGGGTGGTAATCCGCATGTTCCACCCCGTAGATCGCGTCGAACATGGCGGCGTCGATGCCCCGGGCGCGCAGGACATCGCGGGCATAAGGGGCCGATCCGTTGGTGTAGATGATCCGGCGCCCGGGCAGGGCGGCCACGCGCGCGGCCAGAACCGGGTCCGGGGTCAACACCGTGAAGTCGATGTCGTGCACGTCGGCCATGAACGCCTCGGCGTCCACATGGTGCTCGGCCATCAGGCCTGCCAGTGTGGTGCCGTGGGTCTGCCAGTAGTGCAGGCGCAGGCGGTCCGCCTCGGCCCGGTCCACCTGCAGCGCGTCCATGACCCAGTTGACCATCCGGGCTTCGATCTGGTCAAAAAGCGCCATGTGGGGCGGGTAGAGCGTGTTGTCGAGGTCGAACACCCAAGTGTCCACGTGCGAGAAATGGTGTGCTGTCATGGCATCGTGCGTAGCGGTGCGGTCCGACAAGGGCAAGGCGGTGCTTGATTGCAAGCCATGTGTCAGACTAAGTTGACAGTAAAGGTGTCGAAGGATGGAATATGCTTGAACGAACGCAGCAAAAAGATGCCTACGGGCTGATCCTTGATGCTATTGATCGCGGGATCTATCGCCCCGGTGACCGTCTGGTCGAAAGCGAGTTGGCGGATCGGTTCGGCGTGTCGCGCACCCCGATCCGGGAGGCGTTGCAGCGGTTGGAAACCCAGTCTCTTCTGTCGCGCGACGGACGGTCCCTGATCGTCGCCTCCCTCAACCACGACCAGATCGCTGAACTCTACACCGTGCGCACAGAACTGGAGGCGCTGGCCGCCAAGCTGGCCGCACAGCACGCCGCTGTCGAAGAGATCAAGGTCTTAGCCAAGATGGTCGAAGAAGACCACGCCCTGTTGAACAATCCCAAGGCCCTGAGCCGTGCGAACCGGCGTTTCCATACCCAAATCCACTTGGCCAGCCACAACCGCTATCTCGTGCAGCAGCTGGACCTTGTGCACCGATCCATGGCGCTGATGGCCACGACGTCTCTTGCGGCGGAAGGGCGGGGTATCATCGCGCTGGAAGAACACGCGCAGATCGTGGACGCCATTGCCAACCGGGACGGTGATCTGGCCGCCGAAGTCCTGCGCAACCACCTGAGCGTCGCCTTCGAGGTCCGCCTGCGAGAAGAAGCGATGAAGGTCATGGGGCCGGGCGGTTGATCCCCACGCGGGTCAGGGCGTCCATCCGCACCAAGGGTTGGTCAAAGGGCAAAACCGTTTGCGCCGGTAGTGGGTTTTGCTCTTCGCTGTCCACGCCCCCAAACGATCCATGGGCCGTTTTGTCCCAATAGTACGGTTTCACCACAGTCTCCAGCAGCGCCTTGATCATCGCGATCGTGGCCATGGGAAAGTAGACGAAAAGCAGCGGAACGGACGTGCGTAGGAACCGCAGATGCGGCGCGCGGCAGGCAAAGACCGGTAGCAGCAGTGTGACCAAAGCCGCCGCAAGAAAAACGATGCCCGCAACCACCGGACCCCAGCTTGGCAAAAAGGCCTGAACAGGATGCGGGACGCCAAAGGGGATGAGCGCCGTGCTCCACAAGAAAGGAGCCAGCAGAGAGTTCAGGATCGCCCCCATGAACATCAGTTGAAATCCCAACCAACGCTTAAGGCCGAGTTGTTGCAAAAGGCGCAAGGGCTGGCGATTGTGCACCTCCCACGTCAGAAAGTAGCCCTTGTTCCAGCGCGAGCGTTGTTTGATCCAAGGCCACGCGGCGGCGTTCGCTTCCTCCATGGTGGTGATGTCAATTACCTCGGTCCTATAGCCTGCGCGGTGCAGACGCAGGCCCAAATCGGCATCCTCGGTCACGTTGTGCGCATCCCATCCGCCGATCTCTTCCAGCGCGTGGCGACGGAAAAACAGGGTGGTCCCACCAAGGGGCACGGGCAGGCCAAAGCGTTCAATGGTCGGCAAGAACAGGCGGAACCATGCAGCATATTCCAGCGTAAAGCACCGCGCGATCCAGTTTTCGCGCGGGTTGTAGTAGTCGAGGCGACCTTGCAAGCACACGACCTCGTCCGGGGCGCGGGCAAAGCGGCGGACAACCATCTGGATCTGGTTGGCCTCGGGCGCGTCCTCGGCATCGTAGACACCGATGATGGAGCCGCGCGCAAAGTTGATGGCGTAGTTCATGGCGCGCGGCTTGGTCTGGGGCGATCCCGGCGGGACGAGGATGACGCGAAACCAACTGGGCATGTCGGCTACGGCAAGGGCGTCGCGGGTCACGCGATCCTCGGCCTCGACGATCAGACAGATGTCCAAAAGTTCTTTGGGGTAGTTCAGCTTGGCCATGCGCCGCACGAGGGACGCGGCAATGGTGGGTTCCTTGTACAGGGGCACGAGGATGGACACGATCGGCAGGGCGCCGGTCTGGACGACGTCGCGGGTGGTGACAAATCCATCTGGCGGGGCGCGTAGGTGGCTGACCAGAACAGCCGATTTGAACAATGTGTTGGCCGCCATAAGCGATATGGCCATCAGGGTCATCACACCGAACATCGCGGCAGGTGCCCATAGAAACGCCAGCACGAAGCCTGCCACGGCCACGGGCATCAGCCGTGCCATCGCGCGGTTGGGCCAGTCGCGGCACGACTGATCGAGGGGCACCTTCGCCTCGGCCTGTCGGGCCAGCGTGTCGCCATGCCCGCGCGCAATCGTATCCAGGACCGTCACCTCTGGCACCAAGGTGAACAGGACCTTGCCGCAGTTTGGGGGCAGGTGGGCTGCAATCTCTGCCATCCGTTGAGGGTTGGAGGTGGCAACGACCAGCATCTCGCCCAGACGCATCCAAGGCACGACCCTGAACTCCAGCGCCGTCTGCGCGTTAATCATACGGATCAGGTTGACGTCCCTGGGGGCCTCGGACGGGTCTGCAAAGCCGATCTCATACTGTCGGGAGAGCGCCCGCATCAGGGCCTGCTCTGTGACCCATTTGTTTGCCAACAGGATCTCACCCAGACGTACATTTTCGCGGGCTTGCAGGGCCAATGCCTTGGCCAGGTTACCCGCATCCACGGCGCGATCTTCGATCAAGAGTTGCCCCAACCGTGGCCGCCTGCGCCGCTTGGGCGCGGGTCGGGTGCGCGGCGATGGCTGGCAAGGCAGATCCACGGGATGGATCGGCCCTAGCGTTGGATGCAACGACGACATGATTCTCTCCGGTCTGATACCGGAGGGTCATCCGCGGGTGGTTAACAGTGCGTTAACAGAGCCTAAGCGGGCGTCTTTTGGGCGTCGATTGCAGCGCGAAAGTTGCGGAACAGGTAGTAGCTGTCTTGCGGGCCCGGCGACGCCTCGGGGTGGTACTGGACCGAAAACACAGGCCGCTCTGCCATGCGGATCCCACAGTTGGACCCGTCAAACAGCGACACATGGGTTTCCACGACCCCGTCCGGCAAGGACTGGCTGTCCACGGTAAACCCGTGGTTCATAGAGGTGATCTCAACCTTACCGGTGTCCAGATCCTTGACCGGGTGGTTCGCGCCGTGGTGGCCGTGGTTCATCTTGACCGTCTTGGCGCCAAGGGCCAACGCCAGCATTTGGTGCCCGAGGCAGATGCCGAACACCGGAATGCGCGTCCGCTCCAACACGCCTTGGATCATCGGCACGGCATAGGCGCCGGTGGCCGCCGGATCGCCCGGACCGTTGGACAGGAACACGCCGTCGGGGTTGTGGGACAGCACCTCGTCGGCGGTGGCAGAGGCGGGCAGGACGGTCACATCCAACCCGGCGGAGGCGAGGCAGCGTAGGATATTGCGTTTCGCACCATAGTCGATGGCCACAACGTGGGGGGCATCGCCCGTCCGCGTGCCGTAACCGTCGGGCCAGGACCAGCGCGTCTCGTCCCAGCGGTAGGATTGGGCGCAGGTGACGTCTTTGGCCAGATCGAGCCCCTCCAGGCCCTTGAAGGCGCGGGCCTTGGCCACCAGCGCCTCGATGTCAAAATTGCCCTCGGGGTCGTGGGCGATGGCCACATGGGGCGCGCCTTGCTGCCGGATGGCGCGGGTCAGGCGGCGGGTGTCCACCCCGCCGATGCCTATGCGCCCCTGCCGGGTCAGCCAGTCGTGCAGGTGGGCCGTGGCGCGCCAGTTCGACGGTTCTGTCGGGTCCCATTTGACGACCATGCCGTGGGCCACGGATTGCGCACTTTCGTGATCTTCATCCAGGGTTCCGGTGTTGCCGATGTGGGGAAAGGTGAAGGTGACGACCTGGCCCGCATAGGACGGGTCGGTCATGATTTCCTGATAGCCGGTCATGGCGGTGTTGAAACACAGCTCTGCCACTTCGACACCCGTGGCGCCAAACCCGCGCCCGTAAAACACTGTGCCATCGGCAAGGGCGAGGGCGGCGGTGGGGGGGACGTCTGACATGGGGCAGCTCCGGCAATGTGGCAAATCTTGTGTCGTGTAGGCGTCCGCGCTTGGGCGGTCAAGGCGGTGGCCGGGATTTGAGCGCCCGCTTGCCGCATGGCGCGCAGTGGACTATGTGCACGGTTCAGTGAAATCGCCCAAAGGGACCCCGATGGATATCCGTGACCGCCTGAATACGAACCTGAAAGACGCCATGCGCGCCAAGGATGCGACCCGCCTGTCCACCCTGCGCCTGATCAACGCCGCCCTCAAGGATCAAGATATTGCCCTGCGGGCCGAGGGCCGCGAAGTCGGTGAGCCCGAGGTGCTGGCCATCTTGGGCAAGATGGTCAAGCAGCGGCAGGAAAGTGCGCGCGCCTACGAGGAAGCGGGCCGTCTGGAACTGGCCGAGAATGAGCGGTCAGAGATCAAGGTGATCGAAGACTTCCTGCCCCGTCAGCTGTCTGACGAAGAGGTTGGCGCCGCCGTCGATGCCGCCATTGCCGAAGTGGGCGCAGACAGCATCCGCGACATGGGCAAGGTCATGGGCGTGCTGAAGGGCAAATACACGGGCCAGATGGATTTTGGCAGCGTCGGCCCACAGGTCAAAGCGCGCCTCAGCTAGGGGCGGTGCATGGACAAAGGGGCGCGCGGGGGCAACCTCGCGCGCCTCTTTTGCCTGGATCAGTTGCCGCTGGTGCGCGTCACTTGGCCCTTGGGGCACAGGGTCAGAAAGCCACAAAAGGTACCCGCCGTGGGGAAGTCTGTGGCCGTGGGCACCGTGCTGTTGGCCTGTGCGGCAAAGGCGGTCAGGCTCAGGGCGAGGGCGGCGATGGTCAGGGACTTGGTCATGGGGGTTCTCCGGTATCGGGTTGGTGTTGATGACCCCGATATGGCCGCCCCCATGGCCCCACGCGCGCCGATGTTCGAAATCGGCCCCTTGTTTTCAAATTCGGCGCGGTGTTTTCAAAATCAAGCGGTGCCGGTTTTGCGGAACTCTGTCGGGGACTGCCCGGTGATGTCCCGAAAGGCGCGGTTGAACGGCCCCAGAGAGGCAAAGCCCACGTCATAGGCAATCTCTAGCACTGTCTTTTCCACATAGGTCGGGTCGGTCAATTGCGCCTGCGCGGCTTCGATCCGGGCGCTGTTGATAAAACTGGCAAAGTTGCGGTGGCCCAACCCCTGGTTGATCGCCCGTCGCACACGGTGTTCCGGCGCGTCCACCGCCGTGGCCAGGGCGGCGACGGTCAACCCCTCTTGCCGCCAGATGCCCTCTGCCATGGCATTCTGTATGCGGGCGATCAGGGCGGCCTGCGCCGTCACGACCTCCGCCCGGGTGCGGTCGGCTGCGGGCTTTGGCACAATCTCTCCGGGCCAGCGACTGGTGTTCATCCGCAAGGCCCACAGTCCAAATGCCATGGCGCACAGCATCGTGCCCACGGACGACCAAAGCGCAGGCAGCAGAGCGTCCGCCACAAAGTTGGGTGTCGAGATCAGCGCTATGGTGATGGCAAAGACCCCGATGAAGGCCGCAAGGACCGGCCGGATCGCCCGCCGTGCCTCGATCAGGTCGCCTCGGCCCGAGGCAAGGATAAGAACGACCAGTGCTGCGAAGTGACACACTGCGATGGCCCGGGCTGGGACCACCATCGCCGGAAACACCGCTGCGGCCCAAATCCCGAAGGTCACGCACAGACCCGACATCAGCCAAGCAAGGCCCAGCTTGCGGCTGTCCAGAAACATCGTGATCAACAGCCATGTGACCGCAAAGGCATCGAGCGCGCCGACGGTGCGCAGTGTGGCGTGGCCCTGATCAGACAGCAGGTCGCCGCTTGGCAGATCGCCCCATAGGCGCGCCAAGGTCGTCAATGCGACAAGCGTCAATGCCCACTTGGCCTGCGCCTCCGCGCGTCCGACCCAAAACACGGCGCACAGCTGGATTAGCAAAATGCTGGCGGCTCCGCGTGCGGCGATATCGAGGGTGGCAAGGTCCATGGGCGGCTCCGATCCGTTGACCTTTGATATCATAGGCCCAGACGCGACATGCGCCGATTGTGAAAAAAGACGCGCCGATTTTGAAAACGGCGCGCCCTTGTGGGTCAGGGCAGGGCGGTGCAGCGGTTGAGCGCGGATTGCAGCAGTCCATGCAACTCTCGCCGTTCGGACGGGGTCAGAAAGCGGCCCAGCTCCACCTCGCGGTCGGAGCCTTTCAACGTCAGGTAATCCTCGACCGGTTTGGGGTGCAGGGCAAGGCGCACCCAATAGGGGTTGGCGGCCCATGTCTGGTCCGGGCTGCGCGGGTTGTGGCGGGTCACGTCAAGGCTGTCGCGGGTCAGGGTCAGCACTTCGCGCAGACGGCCGTCGGCCCACGACCGGTTCAGCATGACCCAGACCAGCGCCAGATCCAGCACCACAAAGATCAGGACGAACCAAAGTGCCGCTGTGCCCACGATGGCGATCAAAGGGATCAGGAATGCGCCAGAGGTGATGCCGATGAACCAGACAAAACCCCTTGGCGTCAGGGATTGGTGCGGGCGCAGTTCCAGCGCCAGCAGGGGTTCGGATGCAATTGGGGCCGCGGATTCCTCCGCGGCCCCAGTGCGATCCGTCAGGATCGTGATTGGCATGTGCCGCTCCCTAATGGCCCGGCTGCTTGTCCCACATGTCGCGGGTTGGCAGCTGTTCGAAGGTGTGCTCCGGGGGGTTAGGCAGGGTCCATTCCAGCGTATCGGCGTATTCACCCCAATAGCTTTCTTCCTCGACCTTGCGGCCCGCGATCAGCGTGTAGGCCACAACACCGATGAAGAACAGGAAGGACGCGAAGGACAGGAAGGCGCCCCAGCTCGATACGTAGTTCCAGTAAGCAAAAGCCTCGGGATAGTCGATGTAGCGGCGTGGCATCCCCTGACGACCCAGGAAGTGTTGTGGGAAGAAGGTGATGTTGGTGCCCACGAAGAACGTCCAGAAGTGCACCTTACCCGCCCATTCGGGGTACTGACGGCCCGACATCTTGCCGATCCAGTAGTAGATCCCGGCAAAGATCCCAAACACGGCCCCAAGGCTCATCACATAGTGGAAGTGTGCCACGACGTAGTAGGTGTCGTGATAGGCCCGGTCGATCCCCGCTTGCGACAGAACGATACCGGTCACACCGCCCACGGTGAACAGGAAGATGAAGCCCATGGCGAACAGCATCGGGGTTTTGAAGGTCACGGACCCGCCCCAGATGGTTGCGATCCAGCTAAAGATCTTCACACCCGTTGGCACAGCGATGATCATGGTGGCGATCATGAAATACGCCTGCTGTGTCAGGGACATGCCCACGGTGTACATGTGGTGGGCCCAGACCACGAACCCAAGCGCGCCGATGGCGACCATGGCATAGACCATGGGCAGGTAGCCAAAGATCGGCTTTTTCGAGAAGGTCGAGACGATGTGGCTGATGATACCGAAGGCGGGCAGGATCACGATGTAGACCTCGGGGTGCCCGAAGAACCACAGGATGTGCTGATACAGCACCGGATCGCCGCCGCCAGCGGGGTCAAAGAACGTCGTGCCGAAGTTCCGGTCTGTCAGCAGCATCGTGATGGCACCGGCCAGAACAGGCAGGGCCAGAAGGATCAGCCATGCGGTCACAAAGATCGACCACGCGAACAGAGGCACCTTGTGCAGCGTCATGCCGGGGGCGCGCATGTTCAGGAACGTCGTGATGATGTTGATCGCGCCCAGAATGGACGACGCACCGGACACGTGGACCGCAAAGATTGCGATATCCATGGACCAGCCGGTCTCGGTCGTGGACAGGGGCGGGTACAGCACCCAGCCCACACCGGACCCGGCCTGACCGTTCCCCCCGGGGACGAACACCGACATGATCGCCAGCGAGGTGCCCGCGAAATACAACCAGAAGGACAGGTTGTTCAGACGGGGGAACGCCATATCAGGCGCACCAATGTGCAATGGCATGAAGTAGTTGCCAAAGCCGCCGAACAACGCCGGGATCACCACGAAGAACATCATCAAGATGCCGTGGCCGGTGATCAGAACGTTCCACAGGTGGCCGTTCGGGGTACATTCGCCAGCCGCAGCAGCGGTCATGCGGGCCCCTTCAAGGCACATGTATTGTACGCCGGGCTCCATCAGCTCCAGGCGCATGTAGACGGTGAAGGCGACCGAGATGAACCCGGCGATGCCCGACACCAGCAGGTATAGAATGCCGATGTCTTTGTGGTTTGTGGACATGAACCAGCGGGTGAAAAACCCTGGGCGCTCATGCTCTTCGTGTCCCTGGATGGCTGCGTCGGCCATGGAATACTCCCGAGTTGTCTGTGTCTGTTTGTCGTCGTCGTTCTACGCGGAGTCACAATATCTTGCAGATTCCACGCACCTTATGGTCGGTGTTCTAACGATTGGGTTAAGCCGGGGCAATGATCTGCGACAAGATTGGCCGTGCAAAATGTCGCGGGTGTTGATCTGGATCAAGGACGTCAGCGCGATGGGGTGCCGCAAACGGATAACGCCGCGCTGATGTCAGCGCGGCGCGGGATGTTGCGTCCAAGTGCGCGGCGTGTGACGCCCTAATAGGCGACGCCGCGCTGGTTAGCCTCGTCAATATAAATGTCTAGCCAAATCTGTGCTTCCTCAGCCTGCAGATTGTATGTCCGCTGATAGTAGTCGCGTACGAGCGGATTTCCCAAGGCAAAGGCCGCACCCTCCGCACTTGGAACAGGCGACCCTTCGAACACGAACAAGGAGTAATCGGGCGCGTCCGGATCGAACTGTGACATTGCATTGTTCCAGCCGTCGCTAAGCTTCTTGGTGCTTTGAGCCGTGGCAGTGGCGCTTTCGATGTAGGTCTGTAGTGTGGTGTCAGAAGACCGCGCTTCTTTCAGCATCAAATCCAGCATGAGGGCCGAATGTTCCCTTGTCGCGCTATCGGCACTGTGGCCATTTGTGACCGCTTGCTTGACATGAAAGGCGTGCAGAACGTCCAATGCGTCAAACGAGGCAAACGCCGTGCGAATGATGCCGTCTTTGGACAATTCAGTGTCAATATCCGTGGATAGGTCTTTGACCCCGCTGGACACGACGCCCATCGTCGCCAGCCCAAGGCCAACAAGGGCCGCAGTCAAGACAACCCAGTCTACGGTCACGGCACCGGTGTCATCGGTGATGAAGGTGTGCTGTTGTGTCATTGAATAAACCTTGTGCGTTAACATCCTCTATCGGGCTAGCGGCAAATTCGGACCATCATGGGGCAAGAACGGGGTTAATCCGGGCCGCATGGGGCCGCCGTCACATCCGTTTGACACCAACAAACGGACACAAAAACCCGCGCAACGAAATTGCGCGGGTTGGTATCGAGACGCAGATGCGTGCGGGGCTTAGTTGCCGCGTTGGGCAGCCTCGTCTTCGAATACGCTGGCGCGTGCGTCCGCCAAAGCGGCGGCGTCTCCGAAAACAGCGCGGTCACGTTCGAGGTCTTCGGGGAAGTTCCAGGTTGGAAAGCCTGCTTCGCTGAAGGTTTCACCATCGGCATTGCCCAGTTCGTAGTCCGCTGCGATCGCTTCCCATTCATTGTAGGTTGCCAAGGCTTCGTCTGCCGCTTCACGCTCTGCCGCGATCTTGCTGGCAAGCTCCGCGTTGGTCATGCCGCGCGCTTGCGCTTGGATCAAGTCAAAGCTGCCCGCGGAGTCGCCGTTGAGGATGTCGGCGGTGCTTTGGCCGATGCCGGTGAAGGCGGTGCGGATGATGTTGTCTTTCATCATCTGGTCTTCGATGTCGCCCGACAGGTCTTCGACCCCGGTCGATACAACGGCCATAACGGCCAGCCCAAGGCCGACAAGGGCCGCAGTCAGGACGACCCAGTCCACGGTCACGGCGCCGGTGTCATCGGTGATAAAGGTATGGGAAGTGGTCATGGATAACCCTCCTGCACTTGGTTTCTCTATGCTCTAACGATAGCAGTGCAATCGGACCATAATGGGGCAAGAACAGGGTTAATTCGGGCCGCATGGGCCTCTGCCGTTTGACACCAACAAACGAACAGGAAAAACCCGCGCAACGAAATTGCGCGGGTCGGTATCGAGACGCAGATGCGTGCGGGGCTTAGTTCTGGCCGCGCTGGTTCTCTTCGTCCTGGAAGACGGCCACGGTGGCCGCTGCTGTGGCGGATGCGGTCTGGTAGGCCGTTTCTTGCGTGGTGAAGTCCGACGCGCTGGTGACATCGGTGTAGCCTGCGGTGTCGAGCGCGTCACGCTCGTCTGTGGTGATGTTGTCCCAATCCGCTGCGGCCAAGCCTTGGAAATCAGACAGCGTGGTCGCAGCCTCCGTTGCCTTGGTGGTTTCGGCTGTGATCCGGGCGGCCAGTTCGGCGTTGGTCAGGCCAAGCGCTTCGGAGGTCAGCGTGTCAAAACTGCCGCCCAGCGTGTCGGCGGTGCTTTGGCCGATGCCGGTAAAGGCGGTGCGGATGATGTTGTCTTTCATCATCTGGTCTTCGATGTCGCCAGACAGGTCTTCGACCCCGGTGGATACGACGGCCATGACGGCCAGTCCCAGACCAACGAGGGCTGCGGTCAGAACGACCCAGTCAACAGTGACGGCGCCGGATTCGGATTGGATAAAGCTCGTGGAGTTCATTTTTTTGTCCCTTGGTTAGCAATAGTGCTGGGGACAATAGAGCCTAAGAATAAAGACGAGGTTTCGGCTGATTTAAGGCAACATTGAGGCAATTTACCCAAGGTCACTTCACGTGACGCGACACAATGGCCTCGAATTTGGGTTTTGTCCACGCCTACAACGGCGGAAAATGACGTGGGAATGTCTCGGCCAAGGCCGCATCCAGATCGGCCATGGTCACGGGCAGGCCCAGATCCACAAGGCTGGTGACGCCGTGGCCTTGGATGCCGCAGGGCACGATGCCACTGAAATGCTCCAACTCCGGTTCCACGTTGATCGAGATGCCATGAAAGCTGACCCATTTGCGCATGCGGATGCCGATGGCGGCGATCTTGTCGTCGCGCGGGGTGCCGTCGGGCAGGGGGCTTGTCCGGGCGGGCGATCCAGACGCCCACGCGCCCGGGTTTGACCTCGCCGGTCAGGTTGAACTGCGCCAAGGTGTCGATGACCCAGCCCTCTAGGGCGATGACAAAGGCCCGCACGTCGCGGCCCCGCGCGCCCACGTCCAGCATGGTGTAGATCACCCGCTGCCCCGGCCCGTGGTAGGTGTACTGCCCGCCGCGCCGGGCCTTGTAGACCGGAAAGCGGTCGGGGTCGGTCAGATCCTTGGGCTCTGCCGAGGTGCCGGCGGTGTAAAGGGGAGGGTGTTCCACCAGCCAGACCTGTTCGGGGGCCGTGCCTGCCCGCACCGCCTCTGCCCGCGCCTCCATGGTGCGCAGGGCGAGGTCGTAGTCGGTCAGCCCGTCGGTGGTCGTCCATTCGGTCATGGCGTCGGTGTGCCCGTTGCGGCGGGCCATTTCAAGATGCGGCTTGGGCACACGGGGCGACAATCCGCGCGACGTGATTTTTCTGGACGGATACAATCACGGTGATAGGCTGGTTTTATTATTCTACATCTGGGGAGATGCATTCATGACAATTCGTATCAAAACTTTGGCTTTGGCGGTGTCCGCCAGCATGGCCGTCACACCCGTCATGGCGAACGATGGTCTTGTGGGCGGTATCATTGGCGGTGTGATCGGCGGCGTGATTGCCAACGGCGGCGCGCAAAAGCGCACCACCACCGTGCGCCGGTCCAGCGGTGTCAGCAGTGCCACGCGCGCCCAGAACCGCGAAGTGCAGACCGCGCTCAATTATTTTGGCTTTCCGGCTGGCACGCCCGATGGCGTTCTTGGCCGCCGGTCCCGCGAGGCGGTGTCCAGCTATCAGGCGTTCCTGTCCTTCCCGATTGACGGGACGCTCAACACCATGGAGCGGGATATTCTGCTGGGGGCCCATGCCCGCGCGATTTCCGGCGCGCCGGACACCATGCGTCTGATCTCCACCTCGCCCATCGGCCCCCGTGCGGCGCTGCAGGCGCAAAAGGACCTGATGCTGGGCACGACCACCGCCGCCGCCGGACGGACCGTGGGCTATCCGGGTCTGCCGCTGGAGGTCAGCCAGGCCGTGGACGAGATCGCCGCGTCGTCGGACCCCTCGCCCGAGCAATTGATGCAGCGGTCGGGGTTCATCCAACTGGCCGACCTGAACGGGGACGGGCGCAACGAATACATTCTTGACACCAGCTATTCCGGCTCGACCTTCTGATGCCGGGCCGATCGCCAGTGCCGGTCGTTGGTCTTTGTGTCTACGCCGCAAGGGTATTCGCGCAACGATCTGTTGATGGTCGATCCAACCCCTGCCAGCTTTGCCTGTATCCGTGACACCTGCACCACAGCCGGCACCCTGCCCAGCACGCAGCTGGCCGTGGCCCCGCAGGCGCAGCAACCGGCGGCCCCGGGTGGGACGGTGATGGCCTCGCAATCGGGTGTGGTTGCGCCCAGCTTTGCCTCAATCCCCACCTTCGGCGCCGCGACCGAAGCCCCCAAGGTCGAACTGGCCGCCATGTGCACCACCGCCCTTAGCCTTGCATCCAACCGGGGTGGATTGATCGTACAGGTCGGATCCGGCGCGCCCGCCGCGGCGCTGGCCGAACAGTTCTGTGTCGCCCGCGAGGGGGCCATGAACCTTGGCAACGCCGTGATGGCCCGTCTGCCCGGTGTGACGCCGGAACAGGTCTCGGCCCAATGCGCGGCCTTTGCCCCGGCGATGGAGCCGCTCTTGGCCGCCCTTGGCACCAAGCCCGCCGATGACGTCTACAACGAAGCGGCGGCCTTCATGGTCGGCACTGGCATGTCCGCCGATCAGCTGATGACCACCGCCGGGGTCTGCCTGAAATCGGGCTACGCGGAAAACAACATGGAGGTGGCCATGGGGTCGGCCCTGTTGATGGTCGCCCTGGGCTCCCAACCCCATTCGGAACTGCTGGGCCACCACTTGGCCGCAGGCTACGGCGTGCCCACCTCCAACGAGTTGGCGCAACAATGGTTCAGCCGCGCGCTGAGTGCCCTGAACACCGGCGCGCAGCCCGTCTTTGGGGCCGACATCGCCGCGCGCCCTGCCTTGCTGGATTGGGCCGCGAAGGGGGCGCTGAACACCGGCGCGGTTGTGCCCGTGCAGGGCGGCACCGTAGGGGGTGCGACGCCGCTGCCGACCTTCGGCGCTGTGCTGAACGCGCAATAACAAGCGGACCGGACGATGCGGCGGGCCCTTCGGGGCCCGTTTGCGTTTTTACGCTTGAGATTGCCCGAGGCCGGGGCTAAACCGCGCCCATGCCTTGGCTTGCGGTCGTGGCGGAATTGGTAGACGCGCAGCGTTGAGGTCGCTGTGAGGTAACACTCGTGGGGGTTCGAGTCCCCCCGACCGCACCACATCCCCCCAGATTTACGCCGTATGGAACGGCACGTTGCGCCGTCGCAGGGCGCGCGCCAGTGGCTTTGGCTTGGGCGTGCACAGGAACGGCAGGGCGTGGGTTGCGCCATCCTCGGCGTCCAGCCACAGGCAGGGCGGCAGCAAGGGGCGGCGCACAAGGGTGGCCCGGGTGATGGCGGACAGGGGCACGCGGCCCAACTCGCGCGCGCCCATGCCCCACCGCACGCACGACAGGGTCACGGTGCACCACGCGGGCGGCCGGAACGCCGCCTCCCACGCGGCGGGCAGGGTGGCCAACAGCAGCGGCAGGATGATCGCCCAATGCACCGACAGCGCCCATGCCCCGTACGCCAGCACCCCCCAGATCCACACCAGCAGCACCAGGATACGCGGGTGGCGGGGATCGTGGCGATGGCGCAGGGGCGGCATCAGTGAAACGAGAACAGGCTGCGCTTGGTGGTCACGCCCCGCGCGGTCAGCGCCTGTTCCAACACGTCCGCCTTGGGCAGGCAGGCGGGGGGCGGGCGCAGGCGCTGGCCGTCCACTGTGCGCAGGGTGAGCTTAAGCGAGAAATCCATGCGCAGGGTCAGGACCGCCTCGCCGATCTGATCCAGGGGCAGGCTGCGCGCACCCAGAGGGCTGTCCCACGACAGGGTGTCCTCGGTCAGTGTAAAAGTATAGTGCGCGCCTCTCCCGACCTCCCACGCAAGGGGCAGGGCCGCCAGCACGGGCAGGGCCGCGATCCACAGGGCGGCGCTGAACACCTGCCAAAGGACCACAGCGACCATGGCCAATGCGGCAAGCACCACCATGTTCGACGCCGATTGCGCCGACCAGCTGTGGTGCAGGGGGCAGGTGCGCCCGTCATGCGGCCCCCAGCATCCGGTCCACCATCTCGCCCAAGTCACGGCTGAGGCCCGGCGCGCCCTTGATCCGGCGAAGGGCGTCCTGCATCAGGGCTTGGCGGTCCGCGTCATAGCGGCGCCACGTCTCGAAGGCCGTGGACATGCGCGCGGCGGTCTGGGGGTTCTTGGCATCCAGCCGGATCAGCCAATCCGCCACAAAGGCATAGCCCGCTCCGGTGGGATCGTGGAAGCCTGCGGGATTGCCCCCGGTCAGCCCGCCAATCACCGCGCGGAAGCGGTTGGGGTTGCCGGGGTCGAAATCGGCATGTTCGGTCAGGGCACGGGCCGTGGCCACGGCGCGGTCCGGGGCCGCTTCGGACACTTGCAGCATGAACCACTTGTCCATCACCAGCCGGTCGCGTCGCCACTGGTTTTCGAACTGGCCCGCCACCATGGTATCGCCCGCGCCCAGCAGGGCGGCAAAGGCGGCGATCTGGTCGGTCATGTTGGTGGCCGCGTCATAGGCCGTGCGCGCGGGAACCGGGTCGATCAGGGACACAAGCCGCAGGCAGGCGTTCTTGAGGCTGCGTTTGCCCGCGTCCTGCGCGGCGGGGGAATAGGGCCCCGGCGTGGCCATGTCCAAAATGATGGACCGCAGGGCAGATTCTGCGTGGGTGGCAAAGGCCGCTGCCACGGCCTTGCGTGCGGCGTGAATGGCGGTGGGGTCCGGGGTGCGGCCCGCCTCGACGCAGGCCTGGGCCAGATCATCCTCGGACGGCAGGCCAAGGCAGAGCGCGCGGAAGGCCGGGTCCAGCGTGCCGTTGGTGAGTGTCGCGGTCAGCGCCTCCAACCACGCGGCATCTGGTGCCGTGCCGTTCCACAGCTGGGCCAGCACGCGGGATTTGGCGAGGGCGCGGCCCGCCTCCCATCGGTTGAATGGGTCTGTATCATGGGCCAGCAGGGTCAGGCGGTCCGCATCCGTCTGTTCGATGTCAAGGATCACGGGAGCGGAGAAGCCCCGCAAGATCGACAGGACCGGGCGGTCTGGCGTGTCGAAGGTGACAGTATGCTGCGCCTCCGTCATCTCGATGATCTGGGTCGCCTGCGCTTCGGTCCCGTCCGGGGCCAGCAAGCCAAGGGCCACGGGGATCACGCGTGGATCCTTGGTATCTTGCCCCGGTGTTGGCTTTGTATGTTGTTCAAGATCAAGGGTGTATGTACCGTTCTTAAAAGTTTGCGTGACCTTGAGGCGCGGCGTGCCCGCCTGGGCATACCAGCGTTTGAACTGGGTCAGGTCGCGGCCCGTGGCATCCTGGAACACGGCGATCCAATCCTCGATGGTGCAGGCCTGCCCATCGTGGCGGTCGAAGTAGAGGGTCAGCGCCGCATCATAGGCCTCTGCCCCCACAAGGGTGCGCAGCATCCGGATCAGCTCCGCGCCTTTCTCATAGACCGTGGCGGTGTAGAAGTTGTTGATCTCGACAAAGCTTTCCGGCCGCACGGGGTGGGCCAGCGGGCCTGCATCCTCGCGGAACTGACGCGCGCGCAGTTGCAGCACATCCTCGATCCGCTGCACCGCATGGGACCGCATGTCGCCCGAGAACTGCTGATCCCGGAACACGGTCAGCCCCTCCTTCAGGCACAATTGGAACCAGTCGCGGCAGGTGATCCGGTTGCCGGTCCAGTTGTGGAAATACTCGTGGGCGATGATCGCCTCGATCCGGGCAAAATCCCGGTCGGTCGCGGTTTCGGGGCTGGCCAGCACACACGACGAGTTGAAGATGTTCAGCCCCTTGTTCTCCATCGCGCCCATGTTGAAATCATCCACGGCCACGATGTTGAACACATCCAGGTCATAGGCGCGGCCATAGACCTGCTCATCCCATTTCATGGACCGGATCAGCGCATCCATGCCGTAATCGGTCTTGCCCTCGTCCCCCGGGCGTACCCAAAGGCCAAGGTGCACCACGCGTCCTTGCATGGTGGTGAAGGTGCCCTTGGTTTCCACCAGATCGCCGGCCACCAGCGCGAACAGATAGGTCGGCTTGGGGTGCGGGTCGTCCCAGACCGCGCGGCCCGGGGTTTGTTCTACCGGGTTGCCGTTGGACAACAGAACCGGCGCGTCCCCTTCCACCGTCACGCGGTAGGGGGCCATGACGTCGGGACGGTCGTACATATAGGTGATCTTGCGAAAGCCCTCGGCCTCGCACTGGGTGCAATACATGCCGTTCGACATGTACAGCCCCTCCAGCGCGGTGTTGGCGGCGGGGTTGATCTCGACCTCCGTTTCCAGCGTAAAGGCATCGGGCAGGGCGCTGGCGGGCAGGGTCAGATGCGTGTCCGTAGTAGTGTAGGGCACCGGCGCACCGTCTACGGTGACCCGGATCAGAGTCAGCCCCTCGCCGTTCAGCACCAGATCTTCGGCCCGCCGCCGGGTGAAGGGGATACGCGCGGTCACCCGGGTGGCCGTGGGGGCAAGGGCAAAGTGCAGGTCCACCGATTGCACGGCGTAAGCGGTTGTTTGGTAGTCGGACAGGTAGATCGTCTGGGGGGCAGCGTCGCGCATGGGGGCATCCTTGTTGGTTGCGGATACGGTAGTGTCTGTCCCGGCAGGTGCAACCCTTGGCGCGCGGCGGGATGTTTGGGGTATTTATGACCCAATGAAGCCATGGCGTTTGCGCGACGGGGCGGGCCGTGGCACTTGGGGCCATGGATGTTGATGTTTTGATCGTGGGGGGTGGCCCGGCGGGGCTGGCCGTGGCGCAGGCGCTGCCCCGGGGCGTGTCGCGGATGGTGGTGCATCAGGACGCACAGATCGGGGTGCCCGTGCGCACATCGGGCGGATCGTGGGTCGCGGATCTGGAGCGTCTGGGCGTGCCCGCGCATCTGTACCAACAGATTGAACGACTGGATTTCTATTCCGACCGGGCGCTGGCACGGTTCGACCTGTCCGGCCCCTTGGCGGTGCTGGACATCACCGGCACCTACCAGTGGTTGGCCGCCTTGGCACAGGCGGCGGGGGCAGAGGTGCGCCCGGGCGTCAAGTTCCTGTCCGCCGCGCGCTCCGGGTCCGGCTGGCGCGCCCGTCTGCGCCCCCGGGGCGGGCCAGAGCAGGAGGTGCGCGTGGGCTGGATCGTGGATGCCTCGGGCCAAGCGAACGCCGTGACCGGCCCCTTGGGGCTGGCGCCCGCCCCTGCACGCACCGGCGTCGGGGTGGAGCATGAATTCCCCTTGGGCGCAAATTCCCCCACCCGTGCGGTCCTGTTCGTAGGGGCCAGCGTGCTGGGCGGCTACGGCTGGGTCTTTCCGGCCCCGGGCGGGCGCGTGCGCGTGGGCGTGGGCGTAATCAAGCCCGACATCGCCGCCTCGCCCCGGGACCTGATGGCGGCCTTTCTGGCCTCGGGCGCGTTGGCGCGCATGGGGGTCGCGGTGCAGGGCGTGCCCCACGTGAACGCCGGGATCATCCCGTCCGAACCCTACGCCCCCCGGCTGGTCTGGGACCGCCTCGTGCGCGTGGGCGACAGCGCCAACATGGCCACCCCCACCGTGGGCGAGGGGATCCGCATCGCCATCGCACAAGGCCGCGCATTGGGGCCGGTGCTGGGGGCGGCGGTGGCGGGCCAGCCACGGGGCCTGCGCCGGTGGGAGAGGGCCGCGCGCCGGACGTTCGCGTGGAACTACCGCTGGGGCTTTGCCGCGAACCGGCGCATCGCGGGCTACGGCCCTGCGGACTGGGACCGCAGCGTGGCGCGTCTGTCCCGTGCGTCCGAGGCGGAGGCCATGGCCCTGCTGCGCAGCGAGTTCACCTTGGGACTGGTCACGCGCGGCATGGCGCGGCGGCTGTGGGGAAGGATTGGTAGGCCTGGCAGGACTTGAACCCGCAACCAAAGCGTTATGAGCGCTCTGCTCTAACCAATTGAGCTACAGGCCCCCACGGGGGAAATACCACGCGGCATCGGCGGGTCAAGTCGGGAGTGGTGTGTCAGCAGGGGCCGCACCGTACTTTCGGGTCGCATTGCCCCCGGCGCGCGGCTGGTGTACCTGCTCGCCAACGCTCACTGCCCTAGGACATCTCCCATGACCGATACGCCCAAGCCCAGCCTGTCTTACGCCGATGCCGGGGTCGATATTGACGCCGGGAACGCGCTTGTGGACCGGATCAAACCCGCCGCTGCCGCCACGCAGCGCGACGGGGTCATGGCGGGGCTGGGGGGCTTTGGTGCGCTGTTCGATCTGCGCGCGGCGGGCTACGAGAACCCGATCCTTGTGGCCGCCACGGACGGGGTGGGCACCAAGCTGCGCATCGCCATCGACACCGGGCACCTGTCTACCATCGGGGTAGACCTTGTGGCCATGTGCGTGAACGATCTTGTCTGCCAAGGGGCGGAGCCTCTGTTTTTCCTCGATTATTTCGCCACTGGCAAGCTGGAGACCGAGGCCGCGGCCACGATCATCGAGGGCATCGCCTCGGGCTGCACGAATTCCGGCGCGGCCCTGATCGGCGGCGAGACGGCGGAAATGCCGGGAATGTATCACGACGGTGACTTCGACCTTGCGGGCTTTGCCGTGGGCGCCATGGAACGGGGCGAGGCCCTGCCCGCAGGCGTGCGCCCGGGCGACGTTCTGTTGGGGTTGGCCTCGGACGGGGTGCATTCCAACGGCTATTCGCTGGTGCGCCGGATCGTGGATGTGGCGGGCCTGTCGTGGGACGACCCGGCCCCCTTTGCGGCGGGCGAGGCGGACGCCCCGGACCTGCCCCCCATCGGCGGCGAACAGGCCGAGACGGTGACCATGGACCCCTCGACCGTGGGGGCCGCCCTGCTGGAGCCGACGCGCCTGTACGTCAAACCCTGTCTGGCGGCGATCCGGGCCGGGGGCGTGCACGCGCTGGCCCATATCACCGGGGGCGGGCTGACGGAAAACCTGCCCCGCGTGCTGCCTGACGGTCTGGGCGCGGACATTGACCTTGGCGCATGGGACCTGCCGCCGGTGTTCCGTTGGCTGGCCGAAACCGGCGGCGTGACCGAGGCCGAGATGCTCAAGACCTTCAACTGTGGCGTGGGCATGGTGCTGGCGGTGGACGCCACCCGGGCAGAGGCCGTGGCCGACATCTTGGTCGAGGCGGGCGAAACCGTGCACACCATCGGCACCGTGACCGAAGGGGCAGGGGTCCGCTACACCGGCGCCCTGCTGTGACCCGGCGGGTCGCCATCCTGATTTCGGGCGGCGGGTCCAACATGCTGCGTCTGGTCGAAAGCATGACCGGCGACCACCCCGCGCGCCCGGTGCTGGTGGCCAGCAATGACCCCACGGCGGGGGGCTGGCGCGGGCCGCTGATCTGGGCATTGCCACGGCGGCGGTGGATCACCGGCCCTTTGCGGGCGACCGCGCGGCCTTCGAGGCGGCCTTGCGCGCCAAGATCGACGCCGCGCGCCCGGATATCCTGTGCCTTGCGGGGTTCATGCGCATCCTGACGCCGGCCTTCGTGTCGGCCTATGTCGGGCGGATGCTGAACATCCATCCCAGCCTTTTGCCCAAGTACAAGGGCCTGCACACCCACCAACGCGCGCTGGCGGCGGGCGATGCCGAGGGCGGCTGCACGGTACACGAGGTGACGGCGGACCTCGACGATGGCCCCATTCTGGGCCAGGCCCGGGTGCCGATTCTGCCCGGTGACAGTGCCGATGATCTGGCCGCCCGGGTGCTGGTGCAGGAACACGTGCTTTATCCCGCAGTTCTGCGCCGTTTCGCCGCTGGCGACCGGGAACCGCTGTGGCTGTGACCCGGGTGGCGTTTCGGGTGGCGATGGCCTAGGCTGGCGCGAGCCAACAACAAGAAGATGACCGGCCATGTCGAAGCGTAAGCCAACGTCTCAATCCGCAAGCCCCTCCGGCGACGCCGTGCCCACGATCACCACCACCGAAGGGTTGGCCGAATTCTGCGCCCGCGCCGCCGCCCACCCGTACGTCACCGTGGACACGGAATTCCTGCGCGAACGGACCTATTACGCCAAGCTGTGCCTGATTCAGGTGGCCTATCCCGGCCCCGGCGGCGACGAGGTGGACGCGGTCTTGATCGACCCGCTGGTGGACGGGCTGTCCCTCGACCCGCTGTACGACTTGTTCCGGGATGAGAGCGTGGTCAAGGTGTTCCACGCCGCCCGTCAGGACCTTGAGATCTTCTTTGTGGACGCGGGCCTGATCCCGACGCCCCTGTTCGACACCCAAGTGGCCGCCATGGTCTGCGGCTTTGGCGAGCAGGTCGGCTACGAGACATTGGTGCGCAAGATCGCCCGGGCCACCTTGGACAAATCCTCGCGGTTCACGGATTGGTCGCGCCGCCCGCTGAGCGGGGCGCAAAAGGTCTATGCCCTGGCTGACGTCACCCACCTGCGCGGCATCTACGAACATCTGGCCGCCGAGTTGGACAAGACCGGCCGCACCGCTTGGGTCGAGGAGGAGTTGGCGGTTCTGACCGCGCCCGAGACCTACGTGGTGGAACCGGACCAGGCGTGGCAGCGCCTGAAAATGCGCACCAGCAGCCCCCGGTTCATTGCCATTGCACAAGCCTTGGCCGAATTCCGCGAAAGCTATGCCCAGACCCGCAACATCCCCCGCACCCGGGTCTACAAGGATGACGCGCTGATGGAGCTGGCCAGCACCAAGCCGCAAAACGCCGCCGACCTCAGCAAATCGCGTCTGTTGCTGCGCGAGGCGCGCAAGGGCGAGATTGCGGACGGGATTATCGAGGCGGTGACCAAGGGCCTTGAAATGCCACAAGACAGCCTGCCGCGCCTGCCCAAGGGCCGCGACCGGGCCGAGGTGAACGCAGGTCTGGCGGATCTGCTGCGCGTGCTGCTCAAGGCCAAGGCGGAAAAGGCCGGTGTGGCGCAGAAACTGATCGCCACGGCCTCTGATCTGGATGACATCGCCAGCGGGGACCGCACGGGGGCGTGGGCCAAGGGCTGGCGCGCCGAGGTGTTCGGCAAGGACGCCCTGCGCCTGTGCGAGGGGCAGATTGCCCTGTCGTGCAAAGGCAGCGCCGTTCAGATCATCGAGATCTAGGGTTAGCGGCGGCGCACGCTGCGCCGGTTCTGGGCCGCGACCACGGTGATCTGGCGGGCCGTGCCCAAGGCTTGGGTCGATACAAACGTGCCCCCCAACACCTCGCGTGTCACGGGGGCCCCTTGGGGCTGGGCGTCCACGGGCGGCTTGACCCGGAATTCAAACACCAGCGTATCGCCCACATCTGTCAACACGGGCACCAGTTCGGCCTGCCAATAGCCTTGGGTGGCCGCGCGCCCGATCACAGCGATCAAGGCCCCGCCGGGGGTGGGTTCCACCTTCAGCCGGGTGATTTCACCGATCAACTTGTCGTCGCGCGCAGGGACCTCTGGGGTCGCGGTGCTGGCCACGCGTTCCTCGCGGTCGCTGCCAAACCAGTTCAGGGGGTTGATCCGGCTGTCCGCCACGCGGCCACAGCCTGCGACCACCAAAACCCCGACCAAAGCTGTCAAAACCAACCTGCGCATGGCTGTCCCCTTTTCTTTGCAACTTGCTAGCCGATCCGGGGGGTATGGGAAGGGCTGGACCTCGGTCATGTGCCCCGCTACCTCTGGCATAACAAAAGGAGTGACCATGGCGACCGAAGCCTTTGATGATCTGGCCGAGACATTTGAATTTCTGGACGACTGGGAAGACCGCTATCGCCACGTGATCGACATGGGCAAGGCGTTTCCGCCCCTCGACGACGCCGTGAAGGTGCCCGCCACCAAGGTGGACGGCTGCGCCAGTCAGGTCTGGATCCTGCCCCGGATCGACGGCACGGGGCCAGACGCCACCTTTGATTTCGAGGGCGAGTCGGATGCCATGATCGTGCGCGGCCTGATCGCGGTGCTGCACACCCTGTATGCGGGCCTGCCCGTGTCCGAAGTGGTCAAGATCAACGCCACGCAGGAATTGGCCCGCCTTGGGCTGAACGATCACCTGTCCGCGCAGCGGTCCAACGGGCTGCGCGCCATGGTGGAACGTATCCGGAAATCCGCCGCCGAGGCTGCTGGCTAAAAAGTCACCCTTGACCAAAAAAAGGCCGAGCGCGAAGCTCGGCCGAAGTCCAACAGGGAGGTGAGAACCGCGCATGACGCGATAATGTTCTCAATGACCGAAATAGAGGCACTCTAAAAACCAGACAAGCGGCAACAGTGCCGCAGGGGGTATACCCGCTATGCGCCTATGTCATAGCTGCCGGATTATTGTGCGGGCAGCTGATCTCTTTTGCGCTTGCGGTAGGCGATGACCTCTTCCGTCACAAAATCACGAAACGCCTCTATCCGTTTGGAATGACGCAATTCTTCGGGGTAGGCGAGGAAGACCGGCACATCGTTTGACGCCAGTTCCGGCATGACCGGGCGCAGACCCGGGAAATCATGGGTCAGGTAGTCGGGCAAGATCCCGATACCCAGATCGTGGATCACGCCCTGTAATACACCGAAATAGTTGTTCACCGTCAGCTGGTTCGTCACGCCCTCTTCGGCCAGCTGGCGCACAAGGTTTGCCCCGGCGGCCACCTGAAACGAATTGGCGTTCTGGCAGATGATCCGGTGGCGGCTCAGATCGCGCACGGATTTGGGTTCCCCGTGGTCGCGCAGATAGGATTCCGAGGCGTACAGCTGCATCCGGATGTCCATCAGCCGTTTGCGCACAAGGTCCGCCTGGCTGGGCTCTTTCATGCGGATCGCCACGTCCGCCTCGCGCATGGGCAGGTCCAGCACCCGTTCCTCCAGCATCAGGTCGATCTTGAGGTCCGGGTACTTGGCATAAAGCTGCGCCAGACGGGGGGCCAACCACAGGGAGCCGAACCCCACGGTGGTCGTGACCCGCAGATCGCCGAACACCTCTTCTTCGCTGTCGCGGATGCGCGCGCTCGCCGCCTCCAGCCGCTTGGCCATGGAGGACGTGGCGTCAAACAACAGCTCTCCCTGTTCGGTCAGAATCAGTCCCCGGGCGTGGCGGTGGAACAGGGTGGTGGACAGGCTTTCCTCCAGGGCACGGATCTGGCGCGACACCGCAGACTGGCTTAGGTGCAGGGTGTCCCCCGCATGGGTCAGGGACCCCGCGTCAGCCACGGCGTGAAATATTCTAAGTTTGTCCCAGTCCATTGCGTCACTTCTTTCCTTTTTCGGCCCATTAGCAGGGTCGCATATTGCACAGGGCCCGTCTGCCTGCCTACGGGGAAAAATTGTCTTGGTAGGTCAGGGTTTATGACCTACCATTTAAGTCAAAGCTGGGAGGCTGCCATGTCATTACAACAGATTTCTCTGTCCGATCGCTATGATCTGTCCAAGGATCAGGTGTTGTTGAATGGAACGCAGGCACTTGTGCGCCTGATGCTGATGCAAAAGGCGCGGGACGAAGCGGCGGGGCTGAACACCGCGGGCTATGTCACGGGCTATCGCGGCTCGCCCCTGGGCGCTGTGGACATGCAGATGACCCGGGCGCGGGGCGTGTTGGAACCGGCGGACATCCTGTTCGAGCCGGGCTTGAACGAGGATCTTGCCGGCACCGCCATGTGGGGCACACAGCAGGCCGCCCTGCGCGGCGAGGGGCGCGTGGATGGTGTCTTCGGCCTATGGTACGGCAAGGGGCCGGGGGTGGACCGGTCCGGCGACATGATGCGCCATGCCAACATGGCGGGCACGGCGGCCCTTGGCGGGGTGCTGATGGCCATGGGGGATGATCACACGGGCGAATCCTCCACCACCTGCCACCAGTCCGACTGGGCGCTGGTGGACACCTACATGCCTGTGCTGTCCCCTGCGGGCGTGCAGGAGATTCTCGACTTCGGCCTATACGGCTGGGCCCTGTCCCGCTTTGCCGGGGTCTGGGTCGGGCTGAAGACGATGAAGGACACGGTCGAGGTCACCTCGGTGGTCGACGGTCGCCCGGACCGCATGTCCTTTGTGACCCCCGATTTCGACATGCCCCCCGGCGGTCTGAACATCCGCCTGAACGATCACTGGATCCCGCAAGAGGAACGCCTGCTGGGGCACAAGCGGTGGGCGGCCCAAGCCTTCGCCCGCGCCAACCGGATGGACCGCCGGGTCCACGGCAAACCCGGGGCAAAAATCGGATTTGTGGCGGCGGGCAAGAACTGGCTCGATCTTATGCACGCGTTGGACGCGATTGGTGTGGATTCATGCACGAGTCAGGATCTGGGCGTGACCACCTACAAAGTGGCCCAAACCTGGCCCCTGGACATGGAAGGCTTTGCCGAATGGGCCGAGGGGTTGGACCTGATCGTCGTGGTCGAGGAAAAGCGCAAACTGATCGAGGTACAGGTCAAGGAGGCGATCTTTGACGACCGGCGCGGGCGGCGGGTCTATGGCCACCGCAAGGGCGCGCAGGGCGAGGTTCTGTTCCCCGATCACTACGCCCTGGACCCCCTGGATATCGCGCAGAAACTGGGTGAAATCCTGATCGAAGAGGGGCGTGGCACCGACCGCATCCGCGCCGGTCTGGCCCGCATCGCAGAGGCGAAGCGCGCCGACAATGTACCTGAACTTGCCACCAGAACCCCTTGGTTTTGTTCAGGTTGTCCCCATAATACATCCACCAAGGTGCCCGATGGCGCGCGCGCGGGCGCGGGCATCGGGTGCCACGTCATGGCCCTGTGGATGGACCGCGCGACCGAAGGCTACACCCACATGGGGGCCGAGGGGGCCAACTGGATCGGCGAGAGCCATTTTTCCACCCGCAAACACGTGTTCCAGAACCTTGGGGAGGGCACCTACAACCACTCCGGCGTGCTGGCAATCCGGGCGGCGTTGGCGGCGGGAACGACCATCACCTACAAGATCCTGTACAATGACGCCGTCGCCATGACCGGCGGGCAGGGCAACGAGGGCGGCCTGTCGCCCGCGCGCATCGCCCACGAGGTGACGGCGATGGGTGTCCAGACCTTGGCCGTGGTCTATGATGACAAGGAAGATATTGATAAGTCAGCTTTTCCTGCGACGGTAAGTTTTCACGAACGCTCTGAAATGCCTGCCGTGCAGGACCGGATGCAGGGGGTGGAGGGCGTCTCGGTCATCCTGTATGTCCAGACCTGTGCCGCCGAAAAGCGCCGCCGCCGCAAGCGCGGCACCTTCCCGGACCCGGACAAACGGGTGTTCATCAACACCGACGTTTGCGAGGGCTGTGGCGATTGCAGCGTGCAGTCGAACTGCGTGTCCATCGTGCCGACCCAAACAGAACTGGGTACCAAACGCGCCATTGACCAATCGTCGTGCAACAAGGATTTCTCTTGTATTTCAGGATTTTGCCCCTCTTTCGTGACCATAGAGGGGGCGCGGTTGCGCAAATCCGCAACCGCAAGTGTGGACTTACCAACGCTGCCCACACCCCAATTGCCCCAGATGCAGGGCACGTGGAACGTGGTGATCACCGGCGTGGGCGGCACGGGCGTTGTTACCATCGGCGCGGTGCTGGCCATGGCCGCGCACATCGACGGCAAAGGGGCCTCGATGATGGAAATGGCGGGGCTGGCGCAAAAGGGCGGTGCCGTGCACATCCACTGCCGCCTTGCAAATTCCCCAAGTGATATCAATGCCATAAGGGTGGGTGCCGGGGAATGTGACGCTCTGATCGGGGGCGATCTGGTGGTCTCTGCCGGGGCGAAAACCCTTGGCCTGACGGCCCCGGGCCGCACCGGGGCCGTGGTCAACAGCCATGAAATCACGACTGGGGACTTTACCCTGAACCGGGATTTCCAACTCCCGTCAGAGGAACTTGCCCTGTCCCTGCAGGCCCGTCTGCGCGATGATGTGACCCTGTTCGATGCCAGCGATCTGGCGAAAACAGTCATGGGGGACTCGATCTATTCCAACATGATGGTCTTCGGGGCCACGTGGCAGCGCGGCTTGATCCCCGTGTCCGAGGCCGCAATTCTGCGTGCGATCGAGTTGAACGGCGCTGCGGTGGACCAGAACAAGCGGGCCTTCCAACTGGGCAGGTGGGCCGTGGCCGACCCGGAGGCCGCCGCACAGGTGCTGGCGCCCAAGGACGCTGTGCAACCCATTGATCCGATTGTGTTTCGTGCAGACCACATCCGCGCCCATTCCGGTGCGCGCGCGGTCAAACGGTTCCACAAGTTACTTGATCTGGCCCCCGACCCCGAAGTGCGCGCGGCGGTCGCCAAAGGCTTTCACAAGCTGTTGACCTACAAGGATGAATACGAGGTCGCGCGCCTGTTGCAGACCACCCGCGCCAAGGCTGCAGAGACCTTCGAGGGCGAGTTGAAGCTGACCTACCATCTGGCCCCGCCCATGTTGTCGAAAACCGGCCCCGACGGGCGACCGGCCAAACGCGCCTTCGGGGCGTGGATCGAGCGGGCCTATCCGTGGCTTGCGCGACTGCGCGGGCTGCGTGGCACGCCGCTGGACCCCTTTGGCCGCACGGCGGAACGGCGGATGGAGCGGGCGCTGATCACCCAGTACGAAGCCGACATGCGCCGGGTCCTGCCGCAGCTGACCGAGGCCACGCGTCCCGCGATCCTTGCGCTGGCGTTGCTGCCACTGGATATCCGCGGCTTTGGCCCTGTGAAAGAGGCGGGCGCGGACAAGGCCGCCGCCGAACGCACGCGCCTGTTGGCGATCATCGCGGATGGGGGCCAGTCCACGCCGCTGGCCGCCGAGTGACCTAGCCCTTGCGCACCAGAAACGCCGTGCCCTCTGCGTGGTCCGCCGCGCCCAGAAACGCGTGTCCTTGTTCAGCGCAAAAGTGCGGCACGTCCACATGGGCCGCCGGATCATCCGCCCACAACCGGGCGATCTGACCGCTGTCCAGGGCGGCCATACGCTTTTTCAGGCGCAGCACGGGCAGAGGGCACAGCAGGCCAAGGGCATCTACGTCAAGGTCGATCTGCATCGGCGTTTCCTTCACTTTGCCACATTTCAATGGCAGACTTGGCCCACCCTAGGCAAGGCCCACCAGAGGCGACACGATGCAGACAGACACCGATCCCGACGTCAGACGCCGCCACGTGCTGTACATCCCCGGCTATGACCCGTTTCACCCCCGCCGCTACCGTGAGTTGTTCCGCAAAGAAGGGGCAGAGCAGGCGCGGATCTCTGGCTATGGCTTTGATTTGGCGGCGCGTCCCCATGGGGACAGTTTTGGCTGGTACGCGGCCACCAACATCGACGGGGTCGAGACGCAGGCCGAGGTCGAGGTGTTGGTCTGGTCCGACATCGTGCAAGACAGCATGTCCCAGACGATCCCGGCGACCTACCTGCAACTGGTGCGCACCGCCTGGGCCTATATCGGGTCCGGGGCGTTGTTCCGCCTGATGCGCCTGCGCAAGGGGCCGGTGATCGCGGCGCTCTACCCGATCGTGTTTCTGCTGGTGCAATTGGTCACGGCAATCGCGCTGGCGACGGTTGCGGGTATCGGATCGCAGGTTTTCATCACCGGGCCTCTGGGGATCATCACGGGCACGGTGGTGGCGAGCTTGGTGTTCGTGGGCCTGCTGGATTTGTTCAAACGGGCGGACAAGAGGTTCTTTGCCTACTACCTGATGCACGACTACGCGTTTTCGGCGCAATGGGGCGGGGCCAATCCCCCGGCGCTGGAGGAGCGGATGGCGGCCTTTGGCGATCGGATCGCCGCCGCCCTGACCAGCGACGTGGACGAGGTGCTGGTGGTCGGACATTCGTCCGGTGCCCATCTGGCGATTTCGATCCTCGCGGATCTGGAGCGGCAGGGCAGGGTGCCCGGACGGGACGGGCCGCGCCTTGGGTTTCTGTCCCTGGGCCATGTCGTGCCCATGATGACCTTCCTGCCCAATGCGGGCCGTTTGCGCCGAGACCTGCACGATCTGTGCCAAAGCACCCGGGTCTTCTGGGTGGACGTCACAGCCCCCGGGGATGGATGCTCCTTTGCCTTGTGCGACCCCGTGGCGGTGTCGGGTGTGGCGCCCGAGGTGGGCAAGCGTGGGCCCTTGGTATTCTCGGCGGCCTTCACCAAGTCCCTGTCGCCCAAGCGCTGGCGTGCCCTGCGCTGGCGGTTCTTTCGCCTGCATTTCCAGTATCTGTGCGCCTTTGATACGCCGCTGGACTACGACTATTTCCAGATCACCACCGGACCTTACAGCCTGCTGGCGCGCTATTGGCAGCGCGCGCCCTCCGCCTCGCGCCTAGAGACGCCGGTGAACCGGTTTACCACCATGGACGAGCCCCGATGATGCCGCCCAAGCCTGCCGCGCGGGCGGGCAAGGTCGGTCTGTTGCGGTATGTCCGGCTGTTCCGCGAGGATATCCTGTCGGCGCAACCGGCCAAGCTTTACCGAGCCAAGATGGCCGAATTCCGCGCGCCGGGCCTGCGGTCCTTCTTGATGAACGAGCCCAGCCTTGTGGACATGGTCCTACGCAAACGCCCGCAAGACTTCCCCAAGTCCGCCCGCGTGCGCGAGGGGTTGGTGCCCCTGTTGGGGGACGGGGTGTTTGTGACCAACGGGGCCACGTGGGAACGCCAGCGCCGGATCATCGACCCTGCTTTCGCGGGCGGGCGTCTGCGCGACACCTACCCGGCCATGCACGCCGCGGGGCTTGAGGCGCGGGCGCGCTTGGCCGGGCGCACGGATTGGATCGAGATCGAGGCCGAGACCAGCCATGTCACTGCGGATGTGATCTTTCGCACCCTGTTTTCGATCCCCATTTCGCACCACATCGCCAGTCAGGTCTTTGCCGCCTTTCGGGACTATCAGCGCACGCAGCCGTTGTTGAACCTTGCGGCCTTTCTGCCCCTGCCGCGCTGGATGCCGCGCCTGCACAAGCGCAAGACCTTGGCAGCGGCGGCCAAGATCCGGGGGTTGATTGCGCAGCTTGTGGCGGACCGCGCGGACCAGATTGCGACGGGCACCGCACCCAATGATCTGGCCACCAAGATCATGACCCAGACCGATCCGCAAACCGGCGAACGCTTTGATCAGGCGGAGATGGTGGATCAGGTGGCGATCTTCTTTCTGGCCGGGCACGAGACCAGCGCCTCGGCCTTGGCTTGGGCGCTGTACCTGCTGGCCACGCACGCGGACATTCAGGCCCGCGTTTTGGACGAGGTGGCGCAGGTTGATCTGGAAAACATATCCTTTACAGAGGTTTCCAAGCTGTCCTTCACCCGCGATGTGTTCCGCGAGGCGCTGCGCCTGTACCCGCCCGTGCCGATGATGGTGCGCGAAAACGCCCAGAGGGAGACGTTCCGGGGTCGCGCGGCCAAACCCGGCGCGCAGGTGGTGATCAGCCCATGGCACATGCACCGCCACGAGGATCAGTGGGACAGGCCCGACCACTTTGACCCCGACCGCTGGTCCCGGGCCGAGAATACCTGTCCCGCACGTCAATCCTACATCCCGTTTTCCGCCGGGGCGCGGGTGTGCACGGGGGCAGGGTTCGCCATGATCGAAGGGCCGCTGTTGCTGGCCATGATGTGCGGCGCGCGCGGGTGGCATGCGGACCCGGCCCGCACCCCCGTACCCGTGGCCTACCTGACCGTGCGGTCCCGCGATGGCATCTGGCTGCGCGCCAACGCCTAGTCCGTGCCGCGATAGGGTTCCACGTATTGCAGGGCCATGTCCCACGGGAAAAAGATCCAGGTGTCCTGACTGACCCCGGTGATGAAGGTGTGGACCTGCGGCTCCCCACTCGGTTTGGCATAGACCGTGGCGCAATGGGCCTTGGGATAGAGGCTGCGGACCAGTTCCAGCGTCTTGCCGCTGTCCACCAGATCGTCGATGATCAGGATGCCGGTGCCGTCGCCCATCATGTCCGCATCGGGGCTTTTCAGCACCTCAGCCTCGCGCCGCTGGTCGGCCTTGCCGCCGCCCGAATGGTAGGATTTGACGGAAATCGTGTCGACGGTGCGAATGTCCAATTCCCGCGCGACGATCATCGCGGGGGCCATGCCGCCCCGTGTGATGGCCACAATTGCGCGCCAGTTGCCGTCGTCTGGGCCCTTGCCGTCCAACCGCCACGCCAGCGCCCGGCTGTCCCGGTGGATCTGATCCCAGCTGACGTGAAAACCTTTCTCGTGGGGCAGTTGTGTCGCCATGGGCCTAGTCCTTTTTGTCTACAGTGATGTCCGGGGCGTCCACGGCCTTCATGCCGACCACGTGATAGCCCGCGTCCACATGGTGCACCTCGCCTGTGACACCCGAGGACAGGTCGGACAGGAAATACATGGCGGACTTGCCGACCTCATCTTGGCTCACCGTGCGGCGCAGGGGGCTGTTGTACTCGTTCCACTTCATGATGTAGCGGAAGTCGCCGATGCCACTGGCGGCGAGGGTCTTGATCGTCCCGGCCGAGATGGCGTTCACGCGGATGTTCTGTTTGCCCAGATCCTCGGCCATATATTGCACGGAGGTTTCCAGCGCGGATTTGGCCAGTCCCATGACGTTGTAATGCGGCATGACCTTTTCAGCACCGTAGTAGGTCAGGGTCAGCAGGGACCCACCGTTCGGCATCATCTTTTCGGCGCGCTGCGCGATGGCCGTAAAGGAATAGACGCTGATGTTCATGGTCATCAGAAAGTTGTCGAGGCTGGTGTCCACATAACGCCCGCGCAGTTCAGATTTGTCTGAAAACCCAATGGCATGGACGACGAAGTCAATGCTGTCCCAATGTTCCTTCAACCCGTCAAACAGCGCGTCGATGCTGGCCATGTCGCTGACGTCGCAGGGCAGAACGATGTCGCTGCCGACCTTGGCGGCCAAGGGGGCGACGCGTTTCTTCAGCGCCTCGCCTTGGTAGGAAAAGGCCATCTCCGCCCCTTGGGCCGCACAGGCCTGGGCAATGCCCCACGCGATGGATTTATCGTTGGCCAGGCCCATAATCAGACCGCGCTTGCCTTGCATCAAACCTTGCATGTTCTATTCCTTGGAACGCCATATATAGTGTGTAGGCTTTAGGCGATCCGCCTGTGTCCCGCAAGTCTTGGTAGGAGTGACCGAATGACCGAACGTAGTGGTATCTTTGCTGGCGATGACCCTTTTGCCCTTGCGCAGGCGTGGCTGGCCGAGGCCGAGGGGGCCGAAATCAACGATCCTAACGCCATTGCCCTGTCCACGGTGGATGCGGACGGCCTGCCCAATGTGCGCATGGTCTTGCTCAAGGAAATCGAGGCGGATGCCTTTGTGTTCTACACCAACTACCAATCCCAAAAAGCGCAAGAGATCGAGGGCGCGGGCAAGGCCGCCTTTGTGCTGCACTGGAAATCCCTGCACCGCCAAATCCGTGTGCGTGGGCTGGTCAGCCGCGAGGATGGGCCCAAGGCCGATGCCTATTATGCGTCGCGGTCCCTGAAATCGCGGCTGGGGGCCTGGGCGTCCAAGCAAAGCCAACCTCTGTCCAGTCGCGGTGCGCTGGTGGCTGAGGTGGCCAAGCAAACCGCGCTGCATGGCACGGCCCCGACCCGCCCGCCGTTTTGGGGCGGCTACCGGATTAAACCTGTCGAGATCGAGTTCTGGGCAGACGGAGAATTTCGCCTGCACGACCGTTATCGCTGGACCCGATCCGTGGAAGGAGCGGGCTTTGGTCCATGGTCCGTGCAACGGCTGAACCCATAGGTAATCACCCCCAAGTGGCGTCGCTTAACGCGCAGAGATGATCATTCGCGTCGCGCGAATGGATAACTATCTGTATTCCTTTGTTCTATTCGTCTTGCCGGATGTTCGGCCTTGTGGCACGTTATGCACAACCGTAGGACGACTAGAATTGGCGCGACGCTTTGGCTGAACTTGCCGAAAATCAGATCGAAGACAACCGTTGGACCGGAATGGTCAAATGGTTCGACATCACGCGCGGTTTCGGCTTTGTCGCGGTGGATGGGGTCGAGGGTGACGTCTTGCTGCACGCCAACGTCTTGAACAATTTTGGTCAAAGCTCCGTGGCCGAGGGTGCAGTTGTGGAGCTGGAGGTCCAGCGCACGGCGCGGGGCTATCAAGCGATGACCCTGTTCGACATCGCCCCCCCGAGGATGAAGAGCCTGACGCGGACACGCCAGAATTTCTGCAACCTGTGCCTGATGACGTGCCTTACGTCCCCGCGCGGATCAAATGGTTCGACAAGGGTAAGGGGTTTGGCTTTGCCAATGTGTTCGGCTCCAACGCCGATGTCTTCGTCCACGCGGATGTGTTGCGCCGCTATGGGCTTGCGGATCTGCAACCGGGCGAGGCAATCTGTATGCGTGTCATAGATGGGGCACGGGGCAGATTGGCGGCAGAGGTGCGCAGATGGGAATTCTATGTCGAATAGCATGGGCCGCAGCGCTATGTGTGTTGCCTGCGCTTGCGGGCGCGGCGTGTCGTGAAGACACCATTTCAGTCAGGGGCGATTTCGGCGCGGTTGATTTCAGCATCGAAGTCATGCGCACCCCTGAGGAACAAGCCCAAGGGTTGATGCACCGCGAAAGCCTGCCGCGTATGGCGGGCATGTTGTTCGTCTATCCGCACCAACAACGGGTGTCCTTCTGGATGCGTAATACCCTGATACCCCTAGATATGGTGTTCATTGACCGCACGGGGCGCGTGGTGAAGATCCACGAGAATGCGATTCCCTTGGACGAGACACCGATTCCTTCGGGTCGGCCGGTTCAGTTTGTCCTAGAGGTGAATGGCGGGTTATCTGCGGCTCTGGGCTTGCGTCCTGGCGCGGAAATCCGGCATCCAAGTGTTGATCCGTCCCTTGCTTTGTGGCCATGCGACTAGGGCCTGCAAAAAGCACGCGCAAAGCATGCGTTCTGTGCGACTGGGGGCTTTTCAAAGCAGATGAAACGGGCTAGAGACGCGCCACGGTCGGGGCGTGGCGCAGTCTGGTAGCGCACCTGTTTTGGGTACAGGGGGTCGTGAGTTCGAATCTCGCCGCCCCGACCATTTTCCAAACACACTGCACAAGATTTAGTCGTTAACCGAAGTTAATGGCGCGTTAACACTACATCTAGTGTCCATTCACCCATCGCTTCAGGCAATCAGTGTAAGTGTGCTGGATTTCATAACTTTTTAACTTTGTCCCCAGATTGGACCCGCTTGACCTGAATCAGGGCGTGTCTCGGCGCGCTTTGGTCAAGGGATTTTTTGTGTGGAAAAGTCAGTTTTAGGCGTTGACGCTTTTGTGAAAACTACGCCACTTTGTGTGCACGAGGTGGGGCTGACACTAAATGTAGTGCTAGCACCGAGAGCAGGCAGAGCAATCACCAGTATTGGGATCGGGTTTTTGGGCCGGATAGTGCGTGTCTGTTGATGTATTTTTCAGCGGCCAGGGCAGGTCGCATAGGCAGGAGCACTAGACGATGCGGATCGAGCGTAAGTTAACCACGACGGGTCAAGACGCCTATGCGGCGCTGAATTTCACCACCACCACTTCGGAAATTCGCAACCCTGACGGCACAACCGTGTTCAAACTGGACGCGGTTGAAGTGCCCGACAGCTGGAGCCAGGTTGCATCGGACGTCATCGCGCAAAAGTATTTCCGCAAGGCAGGCGTTGCCGCGAAGCTGAAGAAGGTCAAGGAAAAGGACGTGCCCGAATTCCTGTGGCGCTCCGTCCCGGACGAGGCTGCGCTGGCCGAGCTGGACGAAGAGGCGCGTTTCGGGGGCGAGACATCCTCCAAGCAGGTGTTTGACCGGCTTGCGGGTGCGTGGGCCTACTGGGGCTGGAAGGGTGGCTATTTCAGCACCGAAGAAGACGCCCGCGCCTATTACGACGAGATGCGTGTGATGCTGGCCAAGCAGATGGCCGCGCCTAACTCGCCCCAGTGGTTCAACACCGGGCTGCACTGGGCCTATGGGATCGATGGCCCCGCCCAAGGGCACCACTATGTGGACTACAAAACCGGCAAGCTGACCAAATCCAAATCCAGCTACGAACACCCCCAGCCGCACGCCTGCTTCATCCAGTCCGTGTCCGACGATCTGGTGAACGACGGTGGCATTATGGACCTATGGGTCCGCGAGGCGCGCCTGTTCAAATATGGCTCTGGCACGGGCACCAACTTCTCCAGCCTGCGGGCGGCGGGCGAGGCCCTGTCGGGGGGCGGCAAGTCCTCTGGCCTCATGGGCTTTCTGAAAATCGGTGACCGGGCCGCGGGCGCGATCAAATCGGGTGGCACCACGCGCCGCGCGGCCAAGATGGTGATCGTCGATGCCGACCACCCTGATATCGAGGAATACATCAACTGGAAGGTGTTGGAGGAGCAAAAGGTCGCCTCCATCGTTGCCGGGTCCAAGATGCACGAGGCCGAGCTGAACAAGATCTTCGCCGCCATCAAATCCTGGGACGGGGATCTGGCCGACGCCGTGGACCCCTCCAAAAACGAGGCGCTGAAGGGGGCCATCCGGTCCGCCAAGAAGTGCTCCATTCCCGAAACCTACGTCAAACGCGTGCTGGACTACGCCAAGCAGGGCTATGAAAGTATCGAGTTCCCGACCTATGACACCGACTGGGATTCCGAGGCCTATAACTCCGTGTCCGGCCAGAACTCCAACAACTCGGTCCGGGTCACAGACGCCTTCCTTTACGCGGTCGAACGTGACGCCGACTGGGAGCTGATCAACCGCACCAACGGCAAGGTTGCCAAGACCATCAAGGCGCGCGATCTGTGGGAAACCATCGGCCACGCCGCATGGGCCTGCGCCGATCCCGGCATCCAGTACCACGATACCGTCAACGCCTGGCACACCTGCCCCGAGGATGGCGCGATCCGCGGATCGAACCCCTGTTCCGAATACATGTTCCTGGACGACACGGCCTGTAACCTGGCCTCCATGAACCTGCTGACGTTCTATGCGGACGGTAAGTTCGACCACGAGCTGTACATGCACGCCGCGCGTCTGTGGACCGTGACGCTGGAGATCAGCGTGATGATGGCGCAATTCCCATCTCCTGCGATTGCGCAGCGGTCCTATGACTTCCGCACGCTGGGTCTGGGCTATGCCAACATTGGCGGTCTGCTGATGAACATGGGCTACGGCTATGACAGTGACGAGGGCCGCGCCCTGTGTGGTGCCCTGACGGCCGTGATGACCGGTGTCAGCTATGCCACCAGCGCCGAGATTGCGTCTGAACTGGGCCCGTTCCCCGGCTACGCCAAGAACGCCGAACACATGCAGCGGGTCATGCGCAACCACCGCAACGCCGCCTACGGCCACGCCAAGGGCTATGACGGCCTCAACGTGAACCCGGTTGCCCTGGACCACGTAAACTGCCCTGATCAGACCCTGGCCGGTATCGCCAAATCGATCTGGGACGAAGTGGTCGAGAAGGGGGCCCAGCACGGCTTCCGCAACGCACAGGCCACTGTGATCGCGCCCACCGGGACCATCGGTTTGGTCATGGACTGTGACACCACGGGGATCGAGCCTGACTTTGCGCTGGTAAAGTTCAAAAAGCTGGCCGGTGGCGGGTACTTCAAAATTATCAACCAATCCGTGCCCGGCGCGCTGGAAAACCTCGGGTACGGCTCTGCCCAGATCGAGGAAATCGTGTCCTACGCCGTGGGCCATGGCACCCTGGGCAACGCCCCGGGCATCAACCACACGGTGCTGTTCGGCCATGGCTTCCGCCAGACCGAAATCGAAAAGATCGAGGCGGCCCTGCCGTCAGCCTTCGACATCCGGTTCGTGTTCAACCAGTGGACCTTGGGCGAAGAGTTCTGCACGCAGATCCTCGGCATCCCGGCGGCCAAGCTGAACGACCCGACCTTTGACCTGCTGAAACACCTTGGCTTTGCCAAGGCGGATATCGACGCGGCCAACGACCACGTCTGCGGGACCATGACGCTGGAAGGGGCGCCGCATCTGAAAGAAGAGCACCTGAGCATCTTCGATTGTGCCAACCCCTGCGGCAAGAAGGGCAAGCGCTATCTGTCCGTGGACAGCCACATCACCATGATGGCCGCCGCGCAATCCTTCATCTCGGGCGCGATTTCCAAGACGATCAACATGCCCAACGACGCCACGATCGAGGACTGCCAGAAAGCCTACGAGCTATCGTGGTCCTTGGGCGTCAAAGCCAATGCGCTTTATCGTGACGGGTCCAAACTGTCCCAACCGCTGGCGGCAGCCCTGGTCGAGGATGACGACGACGCGGCAGAGGTGCTGGAAAGCGGCACCACCATGGAGAAGGCGCAGGTCATCGCCGAGAAGATCGTCGAAAAGGTCATCGTCAAGGAGGTTGTCCGCAGCCACCGCGAGAAGATGCCCGAGCGGCGCAAGGGCTATACCCAAAAGGCCAACGTGGGCGGACACAAGGTGTACCTGCGCACGGGTGAATATTCGGACGGGACCCTTGGCGAGATCTTCATCGACATGCATAAGGAAGGCGCAGGCTTCCGCGCGATGATGAACAACTTCGCCATCGCCGTGTCCGTGGGCCTGCAATACGGTGTGCCTCTGGAAGAGTTCGTGGACGCCTTCACCTTCACCAAGTTCGAGCCTGCGGGCATGGTCCAAGGCAACGACAGCATCAAGCAAGCCACGTCGATCCTCGACTACATCTTCCGCGAGTTGGCGGTATCCTATCTGGACCGCACCGATCTGGCCCACATCAAGCCAGAGGGTCATTCCTTCGACAGCCTTGGCCGTGGCGAGGAAGAGGGGGTCAGCAATGTCCAGACCCCCACCGACGCCGCCGCCAGCAAGTCGCTGGAGATGCTGAAACAGGTGTCCTCCACAGGCTATCTGCGCAAGCGTCTGCCCTCTGATCTGGTGGTTCTGCAAGGGGGCGCCGACATGGGGGCCACCGCCTTGGCCGGTGATCCGGTCTCCGCCCTCAACACGCTTGTGCCAGAGACGGCGCGGGCTACGGGGACCACGGGTCTGGCTACCGGGACTGTCTCCATGGACGCCCGCACCAAGGCCAAGATGCAAGGCTACGAGGGCGAGGCCTGCGGCGAATGCGGCAACTACACGCTGGTGCGCAACGGCACCTGCATGAAGTGCAACACCTGCGGCGGAACGTCGGGCTGTAGCTGAATACCTTAGTATGCTAGAAGGAACGCGCGGGGTAAAGACCTCGCGCGTTTTCTATTTGGAACAAGCGCTTGGCGCGCGATCTTAAAGTGAGGGACCCCATGGATATCACGGTCATCAAGGGCGAAGATGTTGTCGAAACAGTGCGCGCGGCGCTGCAACACATCGCGGTCTATCACCCGCAGGACTATCTGAAATCCCTGGCCGCCGCCTACACGCGCGAGGAAAGCGCCGGGGCCAAGGCCGCCATGGGGCAAATCCTTGAAAGCAGCCGTCTGGCGGCCTTGGGGAAGCGCCCCATGTGCCAAGACACAGGCATGGTCACGGTGTTCGCCCAGATCGGCAACAAGGTGGTGATCGACGACGCGCGCACGCTGCCCGAGTTGATCAACGAGGCGACGCGGCTGGCTTACTTGGATGCAGGCAACCCCCTGCGCGCCTCCATGGTGGCGGACCCGATTTTTGCCCGCAAAAACACCCGTGACAATACCCCCGCCGTCACCCACGTCGAGGTCGTCGCAGGCACCACCCTGGATCTGATGATCGCGGCCAAGGGCGGCGGGTCGGAAAACAAGGCCCGCTACACCACCCTGAACCCCGCGGCGAGCGTCGAGGATTGGGTCGTGCAAACCGTCGAGACTCTGGGCGCGGGCTGGTGCCCCCCGGCGTGATGGGCATCGGCGTGGGCGGCAGCGCCGAAAAGGCGATGCTGCTGGGCAAACGCTGCGTCATGGATCCGATCGACATGCCCGAACTGATCGCCCGTGGCCCCAACACCCCCGAGGAAGAGATGCGCCTGCGGGTCTATGACCGGATCAACGGGTTGGGCATCGGGGCGCAGGGTTTGGGTGGCATGACCACGGTGGTGGATGTGAAACTGGCGACCTATCCGACACACGCGGCCTCTAAACCGGTGGCGCTGGTGCCGCAATGCGCCGCCAACCGCCACGCCCATGTGGTGATGAATGGCGAGGGGCCGGCCTACTTGGATCCGCCCAACCTGTCCGACTGGCCCGAGGGGATGCATGCGGGCGCAGGTGCGGCCAAACGCGTGAACCTCAACACCCTGACCAAGGAAGAAATGGCCACCTGGGAGCCGGGCGAGACTCTGTTGTTGTCAGGCACCCTGCTGACGGGTCGGGATGCCGCGCACAAGCGCATCCGCGACATGCTGGCCGCGGGCGAGGAACTGCCCGTGGATCTGCGCGGCAAGACCATTTACTACGTCGGCCCCGTCGACCCCATAGAGGGCGAGGCCGTGGGCCCGGCAGGCCCCACCACATCGACCCGGATGGATGGGTTCACCGAGATGATGCTGGAACAGGGCCTGTTGTGCATGGTGGGCAAGGCCGAACGGGGCCCTGCCGCCACCGCCGAGATCGCCAAACACGGCGCGACCTATCTGATCGCCGTGGGGGGCGCGGCTGTGCTGGTGTCCAAGGCTATCCGCGCCGCCAAGGTCATCGCCTTTGAGGATCTGGGCATGGAAGCCATCCACGCCTTCGAGGTCGAGGACATGCCAGTAAACGTGGGCGTCGACACGAAGGGCAATTCGGTCCACGTGAATGGGCCGAAGTTGTGGTCGGGCAAACACGTGCCCGTTCTGTCCTAGGGACGAAGGGGATCGGCACGGGCGGACACCCTGACCGGGTGCCCTTCCGCGCCGAGGCCGCCTGAACGGCCCGACGCCCCTTGCGGGCGGTGGTCTGTCAGGGCCGGGACCGGGCGGCCAGTCGGGGCAGCATGGCGGAAAAGTCCTTGTGGCCCTGACCTTCGCTTTCCACAAACTCGGCGTAAAGATCCGTTGCGGCTTGCCCAAGTGGCGTGTCTGCATCGGCCCCTTCGGCGGCCTGCTGGCTCAGGCGCAGGTCCTTGAGCATCAGGGCCGCCGCGAACCCGGGGGCGTAGTCGTTGTCCGCGGGACTGTGCGGACCGATGCCAGGTGCCGGGCAATAGGCGTTCATGGACCAGCTGTAGCCCGAGGATGTGGACACCACATCAAACATGGCCTGTCGGTCCAGCCCCAGTTTGTCGGCCAGGGCAAAGGCCTCGCAAGTGGCGACCATGGTCACGCCGAGGATCATGTTGTTGCAGATCTTGGCCGCTTGACCGTTGCCTGCCTCCCCGCAGTGCACGGCCTTTTGGCCCATGATCTCGAACAGGGGCAGTGCGGTGGCAAAGGCCTCGGTCCCGCCGCCCACCATGAAGGTCAGCGTCCCGGCGGTGGCCCCGCCGACGCCCCCTGACACCGGCGCATCAAGGGCCGCGATCCCCGCCTTTGCCGCATCCGCCGCCACGGCGCGCGCGCTGTCCACATCCACGGTGGAGCAGTCCAGCAGGATGGCCGTCGCGTCCATGGCCGGAAGGATCTCCGCCGCCACGGCGCGCAAGATGGCACCGCTTGGCAGCATGGTGATAACGACATCCGCGCCCTGTGCTGCCGCCGCCGCTGATCCGGCCATGGTCAGGCCCTCGGGCCGGGCCACGGTGTCAAACCCTGTGACCTCGTGACCCGCCGCCGCCAGGTTCGCCGCCATGGGGGCGCCCATGTTGCCCAGGCCGATAAATCCGATTTTCATGTCTCTCTCCCTCAAAACTTCAATGCGTCCGCGCCAAGGGGCATCAGCATGCGCGACACCTCCACCGGGGGGACGGCTTGTGGGCCCGGGTGGGTCCACTTGGGTGATTTGTCCTTGTCGATAATCTGGGCGCGGATGCCTTCGACAAAATCCCCCTGGGCCAGCGCGCGATGGGTAAAGCGGTATTCCAGCCCCAAGGCCGTCTCGATCGTGCTGCCCTCGTTCAGACGGTGCTGGATTTCCACCGCCGCCGCCATGGCCAGCGGCGCGTTGCGCGATAGGGCGCGGGCCGCCCGGGTGGCGAATGCGGTGTCACTGGCGGCCAGGGCGCGGGCAATGTCGCCCAAGTCTTCGCCCCCGAACAGCAAGTCGATCTGATCCTGCACTTCGGCCAGCTGCGCCGCCGGGGCGGGGCGCGCGGCCCGGTCGACCGCGCCCACGTCCCCCGTGGCCACCAAGGCGTCTACCAATTCCGCCCAACTTGATTGCGGGACATAGTAATCGGCAAAGCCCGCATAAATCGCATCGCCCGCATCCATACGATGCCCGGTTGCGCCTAAAAACGCGCCACACCGCCCCGGCGCGCGGGCCAGGATCAGCGACCCGCCCACGTCCGGGATCAGGCCGATGGCACATTCGGGCATGGCGATCTGGCTCGTCTCGCAGACGATCCGATGAGACCCATGACAGCCCACGCCGACACCGCCCCCCATGGTAAAGCCGTGCAGCAGGGTCACCACCGGCTTGGGGAAGTGGAACAACTTGGCGTTCATCCGGTATTCATCGGCCCAGAACCGCTGGCCATAATCATAACGCCCCTCAACACCCGCCGCGTGCATTTCAGTGATGTCGCCGCCGGCGCAGAACGCGCGTTCCCCCAGCCCGTCGATGATCACCAGATCCACCGTCGCCTCATCCGCCCAAGCGTCCAGCGCTTTCTCTATCGCCAGACACATGTCCCACGTCAGCGCGTTCAGCGCCTGCGGCCGGTTCAAGGTGATCCGACCGGCCTTTCCAGTGATGCGAATGTCGATGTTTGCCATTTTACCCGTCCCTGCTTCATTGGGTTTCAAATACCCCTGGGGGGTCCGGGGGCAACGCCCCCGGTCGGTCGGGGCCGCAAGGCCCCGAAACCCCTTAGCGGTCAGCCAGCATATCGCGGGCCACGATCAGGCGCATGATCTCGTTCGTGCCCTCCAGAATCTGGTGCACCCGCAGGTCGCGCGACAGCTTTTCGATGCCGTAATCAGCCAGATAGCCATAGCCGCCGTGCAATTGCAGGCAGCCGTCAACAACACGGCTGCCGACCTCGGTGACGTGTTTCTTGGCCATGGCGCAGAACTTGGTGGCTTTGGGGTCGCCCTGATCCAACATCCACGCGGCTTGGCACAGGAAGGTGCGGGCGGCTTGCAGCTCGATCTCCATCTCGGCCAGCCGGAATTGGGTGTTCTGGAACTGATCCAGCGCTTTGCCAAAGGCCTGGCGCTCTCCCACATACGCCAGTGTCGCATCCATCGCGGTCTGCGCCGCGCCCAGCGAACAGGCCGCAATGTTCAACCGTCCGCCGTCCAAACCGGCCATGGCATATTTGAATCCCGCGCCCGCGTCCCCCAGCATGTGGTGCGCCAGTGCTGCATCCATCTGGACCGCGCGGGTGGGTTGGGACCGCCAGCCCATCTTGTCCTCCAGCCCGCCAAAGGACAGGCCCTCGGTTCCGTCCTCAAGGATCATGGCGGAAATCCCCTTGGGGCCGTCATCGCCCGTGCGCGCCATGACGATATAGGCGTCCGAGTATCCGCCGCCCGAGATGAACGCCTTCGTCCCCGTCAGGCGCCACCCTTCGTTGGTCGGCACCGCGCGGGTCTTGAGGGCGGCGGCATCGGACCCGGACCCGGGTTCGGTCAGGCAATAGCTAAACACCGTCTCCATGGTCAGGGCGCGGGGCAGGTAGGTGTCGCGCACGGTGTCACTGGCGAAACTGTCCAGCATCTTGGCACACATGTTGTGGATCGACAGGAAGGCCGCCACGGACGGGCAGGCCATGGACAGTGCCTCGAACACCAGTGTGGCCTGCAGGCGCGACAGCCCGGACCCGCCGTGCGCCTCGGAGACATACAGGCCGGCAAAGCCCAACTCTGCCAGTTTCGGCCACAGGTCCTTGGGGATCGTCCCCTCCGCCTCCCACCTGCGGGCGTGAGGTGCGATTTCCGCCTGACCGAAGTCCCGAGCCATATCGAACATGGCGCAATCCGACTCATCCAGTGCAAAATTCATGCCATTCTCCTCGCATTCGCAACAGTCGCGGCATTTGTCTAAAATTGTCCCCAAGCCGCGCGCAGTGACAGCGATTTGAGCATATTTGCGGCCACATTCCAGCCCCTCTTTTGGCCTAGAAAACGCTTAGTTTGGTATGGAGTATGCCTTGTTTCACTTTCTCACATCTGAATCCGGTGCTGTCACCGTGGATTGGGTTGTTTTGACCGCTGCGGTCACGGGCCTTGGGATTGCGACCACCAGCGTCGTGTCCCAAGGTCTGGCAAACCTCGCCGAGGACATCCAGTTGGAGCTTTCGGGCCAGACCATTCGCAGCACTTTCGACGACGCCTTTACCCGGTATTCCGCGTGCAGTGACAACGACTATGCCACGCATCTGGCGTCTTTCGGGGGGGCCGGTTGGGACCACCTGACGCAACAGGATTGGTCCAACCACATCTCTGGCATGTCGACCAATGTGAACACCGCAGTCAAGGCGAACAATGCCGACCAGATCTGCAACTATGGCGATCAGTTACACGCCCTGATCACCGTTGCGGGCAATCGCGACTACCTGACCGACGAGGCCCGCGCGCAGGGCGTGACCGCCTTGGGTTCGCTGCCTACAGGAACCTGAGCGCAAAACGGGCCCCTGCGCACAGCGACAGGGGCCAAGGCGCGCTCACTCCATCACGGGGATGCTGAATTCGCCGCCTTCCTTGATGCCGCTGGGCCAGCGGGCGGTTACGGTCTTGGTGCGGGTGTAGAACTTGAACGCATCCACACCGTGCTGGTTCAGGTCGCCAAAGACCGACTTCTTCCAGCCGCCAAAGGTGTGATAGGCCAGCGGCACGGGGATCGGCACGTTCACCCCAACCATCCCGATGTTCACCCGGTTGGCAAAGTCGCGCGCCGCGTCGCCGTCCCGGGTAAAGATCGCGGTGCCGTTGCCGTATTCGTGATCCATGGCCAAGCCTAGGGCCTCTTCATAGGTTTCGGCGCGCACACAGGATAGGACGGGGCCAAAGATTTCCTGGGTGTAGATGTCCATGTCCCGGGTCACGCGGTCAAACAGGTGCGGGCCGACAAAAAAGCCGTCCTCGTAGCCCTGCAATTTGAAATCGCGCCCATCGACCACCAGCTCTGCCCCTTGATCGACGCCGGTTTGTACCAGCCGCTCGATGTTGGCCTTGGCGGCAGCGGTCACAACGGGGCCGTAATCCACGTCATTGCCAGCGGTGTAGGGGCCGACCTTCAGGGCCTCGATACGCGGCACCAGTTTGTCGATCAGGCGGTCGGCGGTGTCCTCGCCCACGGGCACTGCGACCGAGATGGCCATGCAACGCTCGCCCGCCGCCCCGTAGCCTGCCCCGATCAGGGCATCGGCGGCTTGGTCCATGTCGGCGTCGGGCATGATGATCATGTGGTTCTTGGCGCCACCGAAACACTGCACCCGTTTGCCGTTGGCGCAGCCTCGCTCATAGATATAGGCGGCGATGGGGGTGGAGCCGACAAAGCCGATGCTTTGCACGATCTCGTTGTCCAACAGGGCGTCCACGGCCTCCTTGTCGCCATTGACCACCTGCAGGATGCCCTTGGGCAGGCCCGCTTCCTCCATCAAGGCGGCCAGCATCATGGGGACCGAGGGGTCACGCTCGGACGGTTTCAGGATAAAGGCGTTGCCGCACACCACGGCGGGGGCAAACATCCACATGGGGATCATGGCCGGAAAGTTGAACGGGGTGATGCCTGCCGTCACGCCCAAGGGCTGCTTCATGGAATACATGTCGATGCCGGGGCCTGCGCTGTCGGTGTATTCACCCTTGAGCAGGTGGGGCGCGCCGATGCAGAATTCGACCACCTCCAGCCCGCGCTGCACGTCGCCCTTGGCGTCGGGCAGGGTCTTGCCGTGTTCGCGCGACAGGGCCTCGGCCAGTTTGTCCATGTCCCGGTGCAGCAGGTCCACGAACTTCATCAGCACCCGGGCGCGGCGCTGCGGGTTGGTGGCGGCCCACTTGGGCTGGGCGGCGGCGGCGATGGCCACGGCGGCGTCCACCTCTGCCTTGGTGGCGAGGGCGACTTTGGCCTGCACTTCGCCAATGGCGGGGTTGTAGACATCCGCCGTGCGATCCGAGGTGCCGGGCGTGACCGCCCCGTCGATGTAGTGTCCGATGTGTTCCATGAAAACTCTCCCGATGTTTGCGACAGCCTAGCCTTTGCGCCTTTGCGTAAAAACAGGTAACATTGCAAAAGTGTCTTGCAAAAATATGGGTAAGCGATGGACTGGGATGACCTGCGAATTTTTCTGGCCACCGCCCGGGCCGAAAGCCTGTCGGGGGCCGGGCGCGCTTTGCGGGTCGATCCCGCCACGGTCAGCCGCCGCATCGCCCGGCTGGAAGAGGCGGCGGGCGTGGCCCTGTTCCTGAAATCGCAACAGGGCTACCGGTTGACCCAAGGGGGGCAGGGCCTGCTGGCCCATGCCGAACGGGTCGAGGCCGAGATTGCGGGCGGCCTTTCGGGGCTGCAACCGGGGGCGCAGACCCTGTCCGGGTCCGTGCGCATCGGCGCGCCGGACGGGGTGGCCAACCATGTGTTGCCCCAGGTCTGTGCCCGGATCATGGCCGATCACCCCGCGCTGGAGTTGCAGATCGTGGCCCTGCCGCGCGTGTTCAACCTGTCCCAGCGAGAGGCGGATCTGGCCATCGCTGTCAGCCCTCCCAAGGCCGGTCGCCTGCTGGTGCAAAAGCTGTGCGACTACCGCCTGTCCCTTGCGGCCAGCACGGACTATCTGGCCGGGGGTGTCCCCGTGGGGACGCAGGATCTGGCCGCGCACCGTTGGGTCGGCTACATCCCCGACCTGATCTACGACGCGGACCTCGACTTTCTGTCCCTGCTGGGGGTGTCGCCGGACGTGTCGTCGAATTCGGCCACGGTGCAGCTGAACCTGCTGGCGGCGGGGGCAGGGCTGGGGGTGGTCCATGACTTTGCCCTGTCCAGCGCGCCGACCTTGCAACGGGTGCTGTCCGGTCAGGTCCACTTCACCCGCAGCTTTCACCTGCTGCGCCCGCCCGAGGGCGCACGCTCCGCCCGCAGCCTCGCACTGACCCAGATGCTGGGCCAAGGGGTGCGGGCCGAGGTCGCGCGGTTGGAAGCGCTCGTCCAGCATGCTTGACAGTGTGCGACCTCTGCGCGCAGGCTGGCCGTAGACAGATGTATGCAAAAGGGGAGGTTGCCATGCTTGTCCATCAAATCCTGAAATCCAAAGCCACACCCGAGGTGTTGTCCATCGGCTCCGGCGCCAGCGTGTCCGAGGCCGCGGCCGAGCTTTCGGCCCGCCGCATCGGGTCGCTGGTGGTCTGTGACGACGGCGAGACGGTGGCCGGCATCCTGTCCGAACGCGACATCGTGCGCGAGTTGGGCAAGCGCGGCCCGACCTGCATGGCCGAAACCGTGGGCAGCATGATGACCACCAAGATCACCACCTGCGCCTTGAACGACAGCGCCGAAAGCGTGCTGACCAAGATGACCGAGGGCCGCTTTCGCCACATGCCCGTGGTCGAGAACGGCAAGATGGTCGGTCTGATCACCTTGGGCGACGTGGTCAAGGCCCGCCTGGCCGAGGTACAGATGGAGAAACAGGCCCTCGAAGGCATGATCATGGGCCACTAGGGGCGCGTCCGCCCTGCCCAAAGCGACACGGGCGCGCATGACAGCCTCTTTGGGTTGCACCCGCGCGTGACTTTCGGTTTGGCTGGTGCCAACTTATCGAAGGGATGCCCCATGCGCACTGGCCTCTACCCCGGGACATTTGACCCGATCACCTATGGGCACATTGATATCATCAAACGGGCCTGCACCCTTGTGGACCGTCTGGTCATCGGGGTGGCGATCAACCGCGACAAGGGGCCTTTGTTCACGTTGGAAGAGCGGCTGGCCATGGTCGAGGCCGAGGCGGCCTTCTGGTCCAAAAAGACCGGGGTCGAGATCGTGGCCCACCCCTTCGAGAACCTGTTGATCGACTGCGCTCGGGACGTGGGCGCTCAGGTCATCATCCGCGGCCTGCGCGCCGTTGCGGATTTCGAGTATGAATTCCAGATGGTCGGCATGAACCGCCAGCTGGATGACAGTATCGAGACGGTGTTCCTGATGGCCGAGGCGGAACATCAGGCCATCGCCTCCAAGCTGGTGAAGGAAATCGCGCGGCTGGGCGGGGACGTGTCCAAATTCGTCAGCCCCCCGGTGAACACGGCCCTGATCGCCAAGCTGGGCGGCTGACCGGCCTTTGGGTTGCACTGGACCGCCCGTTGTGAAACCCATGTGCCAAACGCCAATAGGAGGTTCTCATGGCCGATATCAAAGACCCCGAAAACACCATCATCATCGAATTGAAAGACGGCAATGTGACGATCGAGTTGCTGCCCGACATCGCCCCCGGCCACTGTGCCCGGATCAAGGAACTGGCCCGCGCCGGGGCCTATGATGGCGTGGTCTTTCACCGGGTGATCGACGGCTTCATGGCCCAGACCGGCGACGTGGAACACGGCAAGGCGGATGGCGGCGACACGCGTCGGGCCGGCACCGGCGGGTCCGACCTGCCGGACCTGAAGGCGGAATTCAGCGGCATCCCCCACGACCGGGGCACCTTGGGGGCGGCACGCTCTGCCAACCCGGACAGCGCCAACAGCCAGTTCTTTATCAACTTCTCCGACAACCACTTCCTGAACCGTCAGTACACGGTCTACGGGCGTGTGATCGACGGGATGGAACATGTGGACGCCATCACCCGGGGCGAGCCGCCTGCGAACCCCGACAAGATGATCTCGATGAAGGTCGCCGCCGATGCGTAAGCTGGCCTGCGCGCTGGCCTGTGTGGCGGCCTCTGTCGTCACACCGCTGGCCGCCGAGACGCTGGAAATCGACATCGCGGGCGAGGGGGCCAATGGCACCGTCGTCATCGACCTGTTGCAGGACGTGGCCCCGAACCACGTGGAACAGATCACCGCTCTGGCCCGCGAAGGGGCGTACAACGATGTGGTCTTTCACCGGGTGATCGACCGCTTCATGGCGCAGACCGGCGATGTGGAGTTCGGCAAGCTGGGCGCGGACATGCGCCGCGCGGGCACCGGCGGGTCGGACCGGCCCAATGTCGCGCTAGAGGTGGCAGAGGGTGTCGGCTTTGAGCGCGGTGCCGTGGGCATGGCGCGGTCCTCTGCGCCTGACAGTGCCAACAGCCAGTTCTTCATCATGTTCGACCCCGCCCCGCACCTGAACGGGCAATATACCGTCGTGGGCCAAGTCGTGTCGGGAATGGAGGTCGTGGACGCGATCAAGCGCGGGCGCGGGGCCAATGGGGCCGTCATCGGCCAGCCCGACCGGATGGTCGAGGTGCGCGTCCTGCCCGACGCCGTGACCCAGTAAACAAACCGTCATCCCCCGCCTGCTGGGCGCGGGGTGGCTAGGCAGGGATCCTTTTGTGCGCCAAGCTTCGGGCAGGAGGATCCCTGATGCGTTTGATACTCGTGGCCCTTGTGGCGCTTGGCCTTGCAGGCCCCGCCACGGCTCAAGACAACCAACCCTTGCCGCCGTTCTGGGACGTGGAATGGCCGGATACGGATTTTTCGCGCAGCGCGGTGCCTTTCGTTGAAATCCTGTCCGGTGGCCCGCCCAAGGACGGGATCCCGGCGCTGGATGCGCCGAATTTCGTCAGCGTGGCAGAGGCGGGTATTCCGGCGGCGGAACCCGTCATCACGTTGGAACTGCCCGGCCAGACCCCGCGGGCCTATCCGATCCGCTATCTGCACTGGCATGAGATTGTGAATGACACCCTGGGCGGTGTGCCCGTTGCGGTGACCTATTGCCCCCTGTGCAATTCTGCCATCACCTTTGACCGGCGGGTCGGGGGCCGGGTGCTGTCGTTCGGGGTGTCGGGCAAGCTGCGCCATTCGGACATGGTGATGTATGACCGCGAGACGCAAAGCTGGTGGCAACAGGCCTTGGGCGAGGGGATCGTGGGGGATCTGACGGGGGCGCGGTTGACCGAATTGCCCAGCTGGATGGAGCCCATGTCCGCCTTTGCCGCGCGCAACCCCGGCGGGGCCGTCATGGCCGAACCGGATCACCGGCGCGCCTATGGCCACAACCCCTATCGCGGTTACGACGGGTCGCACCGGCCGTTCCTCTATTCCGGGGAAAACCCGCCCCATGGCATCCACCCGTTGGCGCGGGTTGTGCGCGTGGGGGACCGGGCGTGGACGATGGAGCGTGTGCGCCGCGCGGGGGACGTGACCGAGGCGGGCGTGTCGATAACCTGGGAAGCCGGCATGGCGTCGCCGTTGGATCACGAGACGATCGCGAAGGGCCGCGACATCGGCTGGGTCCGGGTGCGCGACGCCCGGGGCCGTGACCTGCCCCATGACCTGATGTTCGCCTTTGCCTTCCATGCCTTTCATCCCGAGGGGGCGTGGATGGTGGAATGAGGTTTTGCGCCGGGCCTGCGGCCCGTCGCGACGCCGGGGGAGGCTCTGCCTCCCCCGGACCCCCTCCGAGGGTATTTGGGGAACAATGAGGGTCAGAAGCCGTAGAGTTTGGCCGGTGTATGGACAAGGATCTGGGTGCGTGTAGCTTCGTCCGGGCAGGCGTCTGTGAAGGCATCGAACAGGGCCGTGCTGGTGGGGCGGGTGGCATCAGCCAGCATGATATGCGGCCAGTCGGAGCCCCAGAGGCAGCGTTCGGAGTTGGCAGAGATCAGGGCTTGGGCGTGGTCCTGGGCTCGGTCGTAGGGGGCGGCGCACAGGCGGTAGGGGGCGGAGAGTTTGACGTGGACGTGCCCCTCGGCCACAAGGTGCAGCAGCGTTTGAAAGCCTGGCTCGGCGGTGCCCTGCGCCAGGTCCGGCCAGCCCATGTGATCCAGCACCACCGGGACGGGCATGGCGCGGATGTCGTCGGCCAGTTCGGTCATGTGTTTATGGGTGTTGAGCAGCATTTGCACATGCAGCCCCCGCTCCGCCAGTCGCGGGGCCATGGCCTTGACCCCGTCCCACGACAACACGCCCCCGTGGACGTAGTTCAGGCGCACGCCGCTGAGGCGTTGATCCACAAGCCGGTCGAGGTCGGCGTCCGTGGCTTGATCGGTGACCAGGCCGATGCCGCGCGCCTCTGGGCCAAGGGCGGCCACGGCGCGGGCGGTGACGGTGTTGTCGGTGCCGTAAAGGATGGATTGCACGACCACCGTGCGGGTGATGCCAAGGGTCGCCATCTGCGCGCGGTAGGCGGCCATGTAGGCCTCGAAGGTCAGACCGGGGGCGGGGTCCTCGATGCGGCCCGCCCACAAGGGGGCCTCGGACGGGGCGGCCAGCATGTGGATGTGGCTGTCGCAGGCCCCGGCGGGTGCGCGCAGGCGCGGCGCGGAATTGGGCAGGGGGGCATCGGCGGTGGGCAGGGTCATGGGGTTGGTCCTGTTGCGGGCGTGGTGTTGGGGTATTTTTAACCCAATGAAGCAGGGGTGTCAGCCATAGGTGGCCAGCAGGTCCAGCAGGTCGGCGTGGGTGTTGGCCTGTGCGGCGGGTTTGTCGCGCCGCCAGCGCAGCATCCGGGGAAAGCGCAGGGCGATGCCGGATTTGTGGCGCGGGCTTTCCTGGATCCCCTCGAAGGCGATTTCGAACACCAGTTCGGGGGGCACCCGGCGCACGGGGCCAAAGCGTTCGAGGGTGTTTTTGCGCACCCAGGTCGTGATTTCGCGGAATTCCGCATCCGTGAGGCCGGAATAGGCCTTGGTGAAGGGGACAAGTTCGTTCCCTTTCCAGCAGGCGAAGGTGTAGTCCGTGAACAGGTTGGCGCGCCGCCCGTGGCCCGATTGGGCGTAGATCATCACCGCGTCGACGGTCAGCGGGTCCAGCTTCCATTTCCACCAGTCGCCCTTTTTGCGGCCCCCCTGGTAGGGGGCGGACAGACGTTTGAGCATCAAGCCTTCGGCCCCGATGTCGCGCGCGCCGGCGCGGACGGCGGTGTGGCTGGCCCAATCGCCGGGCAGACCCTCGGACAGGCGCAGGGGGGCGGCGGCGGGGTCGGGCAGCAGGGCGTCCAACCGGGCGCGGCGGTCTGCCAAGGGCAGGGCGCGCAGGTCCGCGCCGCCGTCCTCCAGCAAGTCGTAGGCGCGCAGGACCACGGGGGCGTCCCTGAGGACCGTTTTGGGGACCGTCTTGCGCCCGATGCGTTTTTGCAGGGCGGCAAAGGGCAGGGGCGCGTCCGTGGCAAAGTCCCAGGCCAGCAGTTCGCCGTCCAGCACGGTGCCGTCGGGCAGGTGGTCCAGGGCGGGGGCCAGATCGGGGAAACGGTCGGTCATCAGCTCTTCGCCCCGGGACCAGACGAACAGGGCGCCGCCGCGCCGGATCAGTTGCGCGCGGATGCCGTCCCATTTGTATTCCACCAGCCAGTCAGAGGCGGGACCGAGGGTGTCGGGCGCATCCTCCAGGCCGTAGGCCAGTTGGAACGGATAGGGGCGGGACAGGTCGGCCAATGGGTCGGCCCCTTCGATCAGCTCGGCCCAGGTGGTGGTGTCCGGGGTCCAGCCGCCCATCAGGCGGTGGGCGATCTCGGCCTCCTCCCTGTTGGTGGCCTGGGCCACGGCGCGGGTCATCAGTTTCTGACTGACGCCTACCCGCAGCCCGCCCGTGATCAGCTTGGTGAAGACGAAACGCTCTGCCCCGTCCAGGGCGTCCCATGCGGACAGGATGGCGGCCTTTTTGTCCGGCTCGTCCAGCTTGGCCCAGCTTTGCAGGCGCGTGATCCAGATCGTCAGGCTGGCGGCCTCGGGCCTTTTGGCGGGGGGCAGGACAAGGGACACGGTTTCCGCCAGATCGCCCACGACCGCATAGCTGTCCTCGAACAGCCACAGGGGCAGGTCTGCCAGCTCTGCCGCCCATTCGCGCAGGCGTGTGGCGGTGATCGTGCGCTTGGGGCGGCGACCCGACAGCAGCGCCGCACACCACAGTTTGTCCGCATCCGGTGCGGTGCGGAAATAATCGGCCAAGGCGGCCGTCTTCACGCTGGTGCGCGTGGTCTGGTCGAGGGTGGTGTAGAGGGTGGCAAACTGCTCCATCCGCCTGACCTAGGCCGTGTGGCTGCGGATGAAAGCGGCCATGCGCGCAAGGGCCGTATCGGCGGCAGTGACGCGCCCTGCATACAGCTGCCAGACGTGGGGCATGTGGGGCACGATATCGGTGGTGGCGGTGCCAAGGTGGGCGGCCATGCGGTGGGTGTCGGGTTCCAACATCTCGCCCTGGCCGGTCTGGAACAGGACGGGGGGCGGGGCGGAGTAGGTGCCATGTATGGGCGACAGGCGCGGGTTTTGCGGGTCGTGGTCGCGCAGGTACATGGGGATGCAGCGGCGCATCCAGGCCTTGGGGATCAGCCGTTCCGACGCCCCGGGGTGGGTGCGGGTGGCCGGGTCCAGATCCACCACCGGTGAGGCCAACACCATGCAATCGGGCACGCGCAACCCGTGGCGCGCGGCGTCTTGCAACAGGACCAGCGCAAGATTGCCGCCCGCGCTGTCCCCGCCCACGACGATGGGGCCCTCCACCTGGGTCAACAAATCGCCATAGGCCGCCAGAATGTCGTCGGGGGCGGCGGGGAACGGGTGGGCAGGCGCCAGGCGGTAGCTGGGCAGATAGGCCGCCAGCCCCGCCTGTTCGGCCAGCCGCGTGACCATGGGCGCATGGGTTTCCGGCGCGCCGATGGTAAAGCCGCCGCCGTGGATCCAGAACAGCGCACCGCGCGCGCCCGGTGCGCCGTGGGGGCGCATCAGGGCGTGGCGGCCGCCCAAAGTGACGCGCTGCACCCCGGGCAGGGCCGGGGCGTGGTTCAACGCGCAGGTCGCCCGAAACAGCCCCCGCAACAGCCGTTGGGCCGGGATCAGCGCCAGCGTGGGTTTTTCGACATAGCGCGCAAAGGCGATGGCCATCCGGTCCGAGGGGGTCAGGGTCATGGGCGCACCCTAGCTGGCCTCGGCCTCGGCTTCCACCGCGTCCAGACTTTCGCCGTCGAATTCGGTCTGCACGATCTGGGCGTCATAGCCGATGTCGCAAAGGTAGCGCCGAAAGACCGAGGTGTAGCCATGTGTCACAAAGATCCGCTCGGCCCCCGTGGCCTTGATCGCGTCCAGCAGGCCCGGCCAGTCGGCGTGATCGGACACCACGAACCCCCGGTCTGCCGCCCGGCGGCGGCGCACCCCGCGCAGGGCCATCCAGCCGCTGGCAAAGGCCGTTGACGGCTTGCCGAACCGCCGCGCCCAGGTGGACCCAAAGGCCGACGGCGGGGCCAGGATCAGCGCGCCGGCCTGAGCGCTGCGGTCCAGATCGGGCGTGATGCGGGTGGTGGCCGGCAGGGCGACCCCCTGGGCGCGCAGCACGGCGTTGGTGTTCTCGATCGCCGCATGGGTCAGGATCGGCCCTTGAGGGTCCAGCATGGTCAACAGCCGCTGTGCCTTGCCCAAGGAATAGGCCCCCAGCATCGCCACCCGCCCCTCGGCCCGGCAGGCCGCCCACCAGTCGTTGATCTGGGTCTTGAGCACCGCATCAGACTGCCATTTGAACACCGGCAGCCCAAAGGTGCATTCCGAGATGAAGGCATGGCAGGGCACCGGTTCGAACGCCTCCGACAGGCCGTCCGGCGTGGTCTTGTAATCGCCCGAGACGACCCAGACCTCGCCCGCCACCTCGACCCGGATCTGCGCGGATCCCGGCACATGGCCTGCGGGGTGGAAACTGACCGTGGCCCCACCGATGCGCCGCGTCTCGCCATAGGGGATCGTGTCCAGGGTGATGTCGCCCAGACGGTGGCGCATGACCGGGGCCGCAGCCTCGGTCGCCAGATAGCGCCCCATCCCCCACCGTGCGTGATCGGCATGGCCGTGGGTGATCAGGGCCCGGTCCACGGGGCGCCAGGGGTCGATGTAGAAATCACCGGCGGGGCAATAGATGCCCTCGGGCTGAAAGGTCAGTACCATCGCCCATAGGTAACGCGTGGGTTCGCGTTGTCACATCAGAATGTCGAACTGGGTGCGCAGGGCGCGGTCCAGCGCGGGGTCAAAGGCCGCTGACCTTTCATTGGCCAGGATCGCCTGTTTGCGCGCGATGGTCTGGGCCAAAAGGTCGGGGCGGTCGTTCTCCTCCCATTCCTTGGGGCTCATGCGGTTGGCCAGGCTGGGATAGATGTATTCGGTCTGCATCAGGCGCAGGGTCTGCTCGGTCCCCAGGTAGTGGCCCGGCCCCCCCAGACAGGTGGCGCGCATGGTGTCCAGGGCAAGGGTGTCGTCGTTGACCTCGATCCCGCGCACGCAGCGCAAGGCTTGCCCGATCAGGTCATCACCCAGGATCAGGCTTTCCAGACAGAACCCCAGCAGAGAGGCATGCATCCCCGCCGCCTCATAGACCATGTTCAGACCCGACAGCCCGGCCAGGGTGTTGCTGATCCCCTGTTCCCAGCCCGCCTGCATGTCGGGCAGCTTGGCATCGGCAATGCCCGCCGCCGCGCCCCCGGGCAAGCCATAGAACCGGTGCATCTGGGCACAGCCCGCCGACAACAGCGCCTGTTCCCCGGACCCGCCCGACATGGCCCCCGTGCGCAGATCCGACACGAAGGGCCAGGTGCCAAAGATAGCCGGGTGCCCGGGCGCAATGGAGTTGACGTAGACCACGCCCGCAAGGCACTCGGCCACCGCCTGCACGATGGCGCCCGCGATGGGGGCCGGGGCCGTGGCCCCCGCCTGACCTGCGGACAACAACAGGACAGGCATGCCTGCGGCGATGCACTGTTCCATCACCTGACAGGACTCGGTGGCGAATTTCATGGGCGGGACCACAAAACAGTTGGAGTTCGACACGAAGGGCCGCGCCCGCCACGCAGCCTCGCCCCCCGCCACGGCGTGCAGAAACTCCAGACACAGGGGCACGGTGTCCGGGTCCACAAAACTGGTGCCCACGTGTTTGGTGGTCCCCGACAGACACGCATAGAGCGTATTCAGGTCCAGCGCCTGATTGTCCGGCATGTCCCGCGCCACCATGGGGCGTTGCAGGAAATGGATATTGTCCAGGGTCTGCGTGATCCGCGCCGCGTCATGCAGGTCTTGCAGCAGGCTTTCGCGGTAGGTGCCGGTTTCCACATCCACCACATGGACCGCCGCGCCTGCGGTGCCGTAATGCACCCGGCTGCCCGACAGGTCCAGATCATGGGCCGGGTCGCGCCCGTGCAGGGTCAGGTCCCTACAGGCCTTTGCCAGCATATCCTCGACCAGGGCACGGGGATAGCGCAGCCGTCCGTCGTCGCCCAAGATCGCGCCTGCGGCCACCATGACCTCGATGCCCGAGGGGGGCGCATCGGCCAGCCCGATCTCCTCCAACGCGGTCAGGGCCGCCTCGTGGATGCGGGCGATATCGGCGTCCGACAGGGGATTATAGGTGCCGCCCGTCAGGCCCGGACGCACGGGGCGGGTGTCTTGGGACAAAGGGGCGGCGCGCAGGGCGCAACGGGCCGCGCGCCCGCCGGTGCGGCGCGGTTTGGTCATCTCGTTCATGGGATGGTCCTTGGATAACGATGTTGGAAAAGGGGGGCTAGCAGGGCCACCCTGTGGGGCGCCCGCGCGCCGCGCGCCCGCGATCCGCCCCGATGGTGCGGGTCACAAGGGCGATCTTCCAGTCGTTGTCTTTGTGTACGAACATATGCCAAGCCTGCCCAAGCTGCGCCGCTCTGCGCGCTCAAATGCGACAGATGGTCCAAAAGCGACGGATTTCCGCTTCATTGGGTCAAAAATACCCCAGATCTACGGGGCAAGCTGCGCTGCCATATCCAATAATGTTGCCACGGACTGGACCAAGCGGTCGTCGTCCACGGTCAAGGCCAGGCGGATATGCCCCGCTGCGGCCGCCCCAAAGCTTTCGCCGGGCATGACGGCGATATGGTGCTGGTCCAGCAACCTGTCCCCGAAATCCTCACCCGACAGGCCCGTGGCGCGGATGTCCAGCATCAGGTACATGGCCCCGCCCGAGGGGATGACCTTGACCACCTGTTGGCCCGCGATCAGGTCCAGCACCCGCGCGCGGCGGCGGGCAAAGGGGGCGGCGACCGCGTCCTCCAGGGGCTGGCCCTCGCCCAAGGCAAACACCGCCGCCTCCTGGATATAGCCGGGCACGCCGTAGGTTGTGTGGGTGGCAAGGTTGCTCAGGTGGGCAATCGCCGCCTCTGGCCCCACGATCCAGCCGATCCGGCTGCCGGTCATGGCATGGCTTTTGGACATGGAGCCCACCACCAGGGTGCGATCGGCCATGCCGGGCAGGGCGCGGGGGCTCAGGTGGGTGCCGTCCCAGACCTGGGTGTCATAGACCTCGTCCGAGATCAGCCACAGGTCGTGGGCCTGGGCCACATCGGCAATCGCCTGCACGGTGGCTGCGTCATAGACCACGCCCGTGGGGTTGTTGGGGGTGTTCACCAGCAAGGACCGCGCGCCGGGCGCGGCGGCCTCAAGCGCTGTGCGGGTGGGTTGAAACGCCTCCTCCGGTCGGGTCTGGATCGCCTTGGGCACGCCGCCCGCGCCGCGGATGGTGCCGGGGTAGGTGGCGTAGTAGGGATCAAGGTACAGGGCGGTGTCGCCGGCCTCCAGGGCGGCCAGATGGGCCGCGAACAGGCCCGCTTGCCCCCCGGGGGTGATCAGCACATTGTCGAGGCTTGTGGGCACGCCCGTGCGCGTCTGGATGCGGTCCGCCACCGCCTGACGCAGGGCCGTGATCCCGGGCACGGCGGCATAGCCCGTATGCCCGGCAACCGCGCTGTCATGCATGGCCTGCAGGATGCTGGGGTGGGTGCGGATGTCATGCTCGCCAATCGTCAGCTCGGTCACGGGCACGCCGCCTGCAATCATGCGCCGCGCCTTGTAGAACAAATCCCATCCGTCTGACCCGTCGCCCGTCAGCCCTGCCAGTCGCCGTGATACCTGCATCGCGTCCCCCTCGTGTTTGGGCGCAAGCAATCACGGGGCAGGGGGCAAGTCAAACTTCCCCTTGCCGCCCGGCTCTGTTAGGTCCACGCCCGACAGGGAAGGGACAACCATGGCACAGATCCGATTGCGCAATTCGATGACCCGGCAGGTGGAGGATTTCACCCCCATCGACGCCAGCAACGTGCGGATGTATGTCTGTGGGCCCACGGTCTATGACCGCGCGCATCTGGGCAACGCGCGCCCGGCGGTGGTGTTTGACACGCTGTTTCGGATGCTGCGCCATGTCTATGGCGCGGATCACGTGACCTATGTGCGCAATTTCACGGATGTGGATGACAAGATCAACGCCCGCGCCGCCGCCTCGGGCCGGGACATTGCCCAGATCACCGCCGAGACGACCCAGTGGTATCTGGCCGACATGGCCGCGCTGGGCACGCTGGAGCCCACCCATATGCCGCGCGCCACCCAGTACATCGGCCAGATGGTGACGATGATCCAGGGTCTGATCGACAGCGGCCACGCCTATGCGGCCGAGGGCCACGTTCTGTTTTCCGTCAAGGCCTACGGGGACTACGGCAACCTGTCGGGGCGCAGCGTGGACGACATGATTGCAGGCGCCCGGGTCGAGGTCGCGCCCTACAAGCGCGACGCCATGGATTTCGTCCTGTGGAAGCCCTCGGACGCAGACACCCCCGGCTGGGACAGCCCCTGGGGCCGGGGCCGCCCGGGCTGGCACATCGAATGTTCCGCCATGGCCCACGACCTGCTGGGGCCGGAGTTCGACATCCACGGCGGCGGCAACGACCTGATGTTCCCCCACCACGAAAACGAGGTGGCGCAAAGCTGTTGTTCCGGCCACGGGTTCGCGCGCACCTGGGTCCACAACGAGATGTTGCAGGTGGAGGGCAAGAAGATGTCCAAGTCCCTTGGCAACTTTTTCACCGTGCGCGACCTGCTGGATCAGGGCATCCCCGGCGAGGTGATCCGGTTCGTGTTTCTGTCCACCCATTATTCCAAGCCCATGGATTGGACCGCAAAGAAGGCGGAGGAGGCGACCAAGTGCCTACGCAAATGGCGGGCGCTGACGGACGGGACCCGCCCCTCCGCCAGCGCGGCCCCTGCGGTCGTTCAGGCCCTCTGCGAGGACCTGAACACCGCCGGCGCCATCACCGCCCTGCATGGGCTGGCCAGTGCGGGGGACGCGGCGGGATTGCTGGCAGGCGCGCGGATGCTGGGGCTGCTGACGCCCGAAATGGCGTGGGACGACGCGGGCCCGGACCTGTCGGACCTGGCCGCACGCCTGGCCGATCTGCGCACGGCGGCCATGGCCAGCAAGGATTTCGCCCCGGTGGATGCGATGAAGACCGCCCTGGTGGCCGCCGGGGTCGAGGTGCGCATGTCCAAGGCAGGGGTCGATCTGGTCCCCGGACCCGGGTTCGACCCCACCAGGTTGGAGGGGCTGTGATGCGCAGGCCGACACCCCGGGCGCTGCCCCGGATCCTGAGGATATGTCTGCCCCAAGGAAGCGGAGCGCGCCCGTGATGGAACGGCTTTATCTGTACGACACCACCCTGCGCGACGGGCAGCAGACCCAAGGAGTGCAGTTTTCCACCGCCGAGAAGGTCGAGATTGCGGCGATGCTGGATGATCTGGGGCTGGATTACATTGAGGGCGGCTGGCCCGGGGCCAACCCCACGGACAGCGAGTTTTTCGAGGTCGTGCCCGACACCCGCGCCCGGATGACCGCCTTTGGCATGACCAAGCGGGTGGGGCGGTCTGCGGCCAATGACGATGTGCTGGCGGCGGTGATGAATGCAGGCACCGGCGCGGTCTGTCTGGTGGGCAAGGCCCATGAATTCCACGTGCACGAGGCTCTGGGCTGTAGCTTGGACGAAAATCTGGAGGCGATCCGCGCCTCGGTCGCCCATATCGTTGGCCAAGGGCGCGAGGCGCTGTTTGACGCCGAACACTTCTTTGACGGATACGCCGCTAATCCCGCCTATGCGTTGGACTGCCTGCGCGCGGCCCTGGACGCAGGCGCGCGGTGGGTCGTGCTGTGCGACACCAACGGCGGCGCCATGCCCGAGACGGTGGAGGCTGTCGTTGCGGCTTGCGTCGCGGCAGGCATCCCCGGGGACCGGCTTGGCATCCACACCCACAACGACACCGAACAGGCCGTGGCCTGCAGTCTGGCTGCCGTGCGCGCCGGGGCGCGGCAGATCCAGGGCACGCTGAACGGGCTTGGGGAACGGTGCGGCAACGCCAACCTGACCGCCCTGATCCCGACCCTGCTGCTGAAACCGCCCTACCGCGACCGGTTCCAGATCGGCGTATCCGAGGCCGGGTTACAAACCCTGACCCGCGTGTCCCGGCGTCTGGACGACATCCTGAACCGCGTGCCCCGGCGCGAGGCGGCCTATGTGGGGGCCAGCGCCTTTGCCCACAAGGCGGGCCTGCACGCCAGTGCGATCCTCAAGGACCCCACCACCTACGAGCATATCCCGCCCGAGGTGGTCGGCAACGCCCGCATTATCCCTATGTCCAACCAGGCGGGCCTGTCGAACCTGCGCAAGCGGCTGGCGGACGCGGGCCTGCCCGGGGACGACACCGACGCCCTGCGCCGCATCTTACAGCAGATCAAGCTGCGCGAGGACGAGGGCTATGCCTACGACACGGCCCAGGCCAGCTTTGAGCTGTTGGCCCGGGCCGAACTGGGCCTGTTGCCTGACTTTTTCGAGGTCAAACGCTACCGCGTCACGGTCGAGCGGCGCAAGAACAAGCAAAACCGCATGGTGTCCCTGTCCGAGGCGGTCGTGGTGGTCAAGATCGGCGACACCAAGACCCTATCCGTGTCCGAAAGCATGGACGAGACCGGCACCGACCGCGGCCCCGTCAACGCCCTGGCCAAGGCGCTGGCCAAGGACCTTGGGCCCTATCAGGCCACCATCGACGACATCCGGCTGGTGGATTTCAAGGTGCGCATCACCCAGGGCGGCACCGAGGCCGTGACCCGCGTGATCATCGATTCCGAAGACAGCGCGGGCGCGCGCTGGTCCACCGTGGGGGTGTCGGCCAACATCGTCGACGCCAGCTTCGAGGCGCTGGTGGATGCGGTGCGGTGGAAACTGGTGCGGGATACGGAACTCAAAAAGTAACCTTGACGTTACTTATGCGCGCGCCTATTTGTAACTTAGAGGTTACAAATGGAGGGAGCCATGTCCACAGACCTTTTGATCTTGTTGCGCCGCGCCCTGTTGGGGGGCGCTGGTCTGATCTGCCTGGCCTACGGTCTGGCGGCCATCGCCACCGGACAGCCCGACCCCGTCAGCGCGTGGATCCCCGGCATGGCGGGGGCAGTGGCGGCGATCGTGCTGGCCGTGGCCTCGGTGCTGGCCGGGGACGCGCGGGCGGATCAGGCCTATGACGAGGGCTATGAGGCGGACAAGGCGCGCGCCTATGCCCTGTCCTTCTGGTGCGCGGTGGCGTTCTATCCGATCTTTGGCTTGGCCTTGGCGGCGGGCGTGATCGGCTATCCGGTGGTCTTTGCGGCCATGGGCACCTTGATGGGGGGATTTTCCTGTCGTCCTCGGTCCTGTTCGACCTGCGCGGCCCATAATGCCATGACCGTGCCCCTTGAAAACACGCTGGCCGCGTTGCGCAAGGCGCGCGGCCTGACCCAAGCCGACCTCGCAGAGGCCGCGGGCGTGTCGCGCAAGACGATCAATACGATTGAACGGCGGGTCTTTGTGCCCTCGACGGTCTTGGCACTGACCCTTGCGCAGGTGCTGGGGGTCAGCGTACATGACATCTTCACCCTGACCGAGGAAGACTGATGGACGCCGAGACCCGCGCCTGTGCGGCCCAAGTGGAACGGGGCGACCCCGACCGATTTCGCGCCACCATGGCGGCCCCCGTAGCGGCGCGCACGCGCCTGTTCCCGATCTATGCCTTTAACCTGGAGGTGGCCCGCGCCCCCTGGGTCACGCAGGAACCCATGATCGCGGAAATGCGCCTGCAGTGGTGGCGCGACGCCCTGGAGGAAATCGCCCAAGGGCAGACCGTCCGCCGGCACGAGGTGGTCACCCCCTTGGCACAGGTCCTGACGCCCGAGGATGCGCGCGCCCTGGACCGGGTCGTGGCCGCCCGCCGGTGGGATATCTACAAGGATCCGTTCGAGGATGCGGCGGCCTTTGCCACCTACCTCGATGACACGGCGGGCACCCTGTTGTGGATCGCCGCCCGGCCCTTTGGCGCGGGCGAGGAGGCCGCCGTGCGCGCCTGGGGCCAAGCCCTGGGGCTGGTCAACTGGCTGCGCGCCGTGCCCGCGCTGGAGAAGGCCGGACGCATCCCCCTGGTCGATGGGCGAGCCGAGGCGATTGCGGATCTGTGCCGCGCGACCCTGACCGCCCTGCCGCGCCCGCCGAAAAACCCTGCGATGCTGTCTTGCTGGCAAACCCGCACGCTTTTGCGCCAACTCGTGCGGGAACCGACACGAGTCGCAGACGGTGCAATTGGCCTCTCGCCCTTCGCCAGTCAGATGCGTTTGCTCAAGGCGACGGTCTTCGGTCTTTAGGACCATCGCCCTGCTTCATTGGGTTCCAAATACCCCAAACCTACGCCAGACGCGGGCGCAACGTCAGCCAGATCAGCGCCCCGCCCGCAAGGGTCAGGAAGGGCACCATGGCCAGGTTCACGGCGGTCCAGCCCGCCACCACATCCGCGCCGGAGTTCACCAACCCCCCGACGAGAGCGACGCCAGCGTCACGCAGCCAAAGACGATGGCATCGTTCAGGCCCTGGACCTGTCCACGCTCCTCGGGCGTGTGGGAGGTGGTCAGCAGGGTCGTGGCCCCGATGAACCCAAAGTTCCAGCCAATCCCCAACAGGATCAACGCCCCGAAGAAGTTGCCAATCGCCACACCCGATATCGCGATCACACCTGCGATCCCAAGGGCGACCAGCCCGACCGAGATGATCTTCTGCGCCCCGAACCGTGCGATCAGGTGCCCCGTAAAGAACGACGGCGCATACATGGCGATCACGTGCAGGGACACCACGTTGGCCGCGTCCCCGGTGCTGAACCCACAGCCCACCATGGCCAGGGGGGTCGACGTCATCACAAGGTTCATCAGCGCATAGGTCACCATCCCGCAGATGATCGACACCCGGATCACCGGGTCCGCCAACAGCTGTGCCCGGGTGCGGCCCTTGGGGGCGTCGGGACGGACGGGTTCGGGTTTCGGCAGGTCCAGAAAATAGAACAGCGCCACCCCGATGGCGTTCAGAACCGCCACCGCAAGGTAGGTGCCGACAAAGGGCACGATGAAGCTTTCGTCCGTGGCCTTCACCAATTGCGGCCCGATCAAAGCGGCCAGCAGACCGCCCGCCATGACGTAAGATATCGCCTTGGGCTTGTAGGTGTCAGACGCCGTGTCCGTGGCGGCAAAGCGGTAAAAACCGTTTGCGCACATATAGATACCGGTCAGAAAGCTGCCCGCTAGGAACAGGGCAAAGCTGCTGATCACAAGGGCATAGGCCGCGATCAGCGCCCCCACCATCCCGGCCATCGCCGCCAGCACGAACCCGAACACCCGACCCCGGCGTTGCATCAGGGGCGACAGCCACGGCGCCGTCGTCATAGAGGCGAAGACGATCATGGAGATCGGCAGCGTGGCCAACAGGGGCGTAGGCGCAATGGACAGACCCGCCAGCCCCCCAATGATGAAAATCATCGGCATCTGCGCACCAAGGAAGGCTTGGGCCAGCACCAGCACCACCACGTTGCGCTTGGCGCGGCGGTCGTCGAATTCGGGAAGGGGGGCGTCTATTGCAGTCATGGTCTTCTCCTAGGCGGCGTGCGCCGGTCTGTCCATCGGCCCTGAGGCCGCAGGTTACGGTGCGGGCGCGATCAAATGGGCAAAAGAGCCCGAGACGGAACCGTCCACCAACCCCATGGGGGTCAGCTTTTTGCCGGTGGCGTCCTTGGCCTCGAACAACGGAGTGCCCTCTGCCTTCAGGGTGGTGGCGTAGTGAAATTCGTGCCCCGCCCATCGGCCCGGAAAGGTCCCCTCAGACGCGCGCAGGGTCCGGTAGCCCAGGTGCAGCTTGCGGGTGCTGAAACTGGTTTCAAGGCGCAAAAGGCCCGCCATCTGGTGCCGTTCCCCGGCGGCGTCCACCAGCCCGTCGCCCAGCACCATGTAGCCGCCACATTCGCCGTAAACCGCTCCGGTCTCGGCCATACGGCGCAGGGTGTGCAGGAACACCTCATTGGCGGCCAGACGGCCTGCGTGCAACTCGGGGTAGCCGCCGGGCAGGAACACCAGATCGCTTTCGGGCACGGGGTCATTGGCCAGCGGGCTGAAGGGGATCACCTGCGCCCCCGCCGCGCGCCACCCATCCAGCATGTGGGGGTATGTGAAATCAAACGCCGCATCCCGCGCCACGGCAACCCGTTGGGCCGGGGGGCGCGGCAGGTTGCGTGCTCGGCTGGCGGGCGGCAGGGGCCGGGCCAGCGCGTGCAGCGCCTCCAGATCCACGGACAGGCCCGCGATGTCGCCCGCGCGGGCCAGATAGGCGTCCAGATCGTCCCGTTCCTGGGCCTGCACCTTGCCCAGGTGGCGGTCGGGATGTTCCAGACCCCTGACGCGGTTGATCGCCCCCAGCACCGGGATGCCATGGGGGGCGAGGGCGGCGCGCAGCATGTCGATGTGGCGCGGGCTGCCGGTGCGGTTCAGGATAACGCCGGCGATCTCCACCTCGGGGTCATGGCGGGCAAAGCCCAGAACCAGCGGCGCAATCGATTGCGCCATGCGACCTGCGTCCACCACCAGCACCACGGGCAGGCGCAACTGGCGCGCAAGGTCCGCCGTGGCCCCGCGCCCGTCCGGGGGCGCGCCATCAAACAGCCCCATGGCCCCTTCGATGATCAACAGCTCCGGCGCGCCGTCCCGGGCCAACTGCCGGATCATGCGCGGCTCCATCGCCCAGGCATCAAGGTTCAGGCAGGTGCGCCCGCAGGCGGCCTCATGGAACCGGGGGTCGATGTAGTCGGGGCCGGACTTGGCCCCGCGCACCTTGACGCCCGCTTCGGTCAGGGCACGCAGCAGGCCAAGGGTCACCGTCGTCTTGCCCGAGCCAGAGGTCGGGGCCGCGATGATGAACCCCTTCATGCGCTTTCCGCCGGGCGGCCACGGTCCAGCGGGTCCAGATCGCGCGGGGCGTCCCCTGCGGCCATGGCCTGCCAGTCGAGGACCTGGCGCAGTTCCACCGCGCGGCCGATCACGATGATGGCGGGCGGCTCGACCCCCGCGCGGGCGATGTCGGCCACACAGGTGCCAAGGGTGGTTTCCAAGACCTGCTGGCGATCCGTGGCGGCGTTTGTGACGATGCCCACAGGTTCCTCCGCCCGCCGTCCGCCCGCGATGAGGCGCGCCGAGATATTGGCGATATGCTTCATGCCCATGTAAATCACGATCACCTGACTGCCGCGCGCAATCCCGTCCCAGTCCAGCGCGCCGGGGGTGTTGCCCGTGGCATCGTGGCCGGTCACAAAGGTCACCGATTGGTTCACGTCGCGGTGGGTCACGGGGATGCCCGCATAGGCCAGCCCACCGATACCGGCTGTGATGCCGGGGATGATGCGGATGGGGATGGCGTGCTGGACAAGGGTCTGTGCCTCCTCCCCGCCGCGCCCGAACACGAAGGGATCGCCGCCCTTCAGGCGCAGCACCCGTTTGCCCGCGCGCGCAAGTTCCACAAGGCGCAAGGAAATGTCGCGCTGCTTGGCGCTTGGCTTGCCGCCGCGCTTGCCAGCGTAAATGTGTTCGGCCTGGGGGGCCCAATCCAGGATCGCCTCGCCCACCAGTGCGTCATAGACAATCACATCTGCCTGCCGCAGGGCGTTCAGCGCGTGAAGGGTCAGCAGCCCCGGATCACCGGGACCGGCCCCGCACAGCCAGACCCAGCCGGGTTGAAACGCAGGCCAGTCGCCGCGGGGGAAGGGGAGTGAATCGCTCATGTGCCCTGTATGCCCCGCGTTCAGCGGCGCGGAAAGAGCGTTACCGACGCAGGTTGCACCGTCTGCGCCAGTCGCGAGGGCCGTAGGGTGGGACTTGTCCCACCGCCCCGCTTGGCGCAATGTCGCCGCAATGACTGACGCCCCCAAACTGCGCCGTGGCTGGACCACCGGCACCTGCGCCACCGCCGCCACCAAGGCGGCGTTGATGGGGCTGTGGGGGGCGCGATCCCGGCGCGGGTGCAGGTCACACTGCCCAAGGGTGAGGTGCCGGAATTCGACGTCCTGACCCCGCGCATGGGGCAAGGCTGGGCCGAGGCCGCGATCGAGAAAGACGCAGGCGACGACCCGGACGTCACCCATGGGGCGATCATCCGCGTGCGGGTGGCGGCCGGGCCGGGTGTGACGTTCCACGCAGGCCCCGGCGTTGGCATCGTGACGAAACCCGGCCTGCCGATCCCCGTGGGGGACCCCGCGATTAACCCAATCCCCCGCAAGATGATGGAGGAGGAGGTCGTGTCCCTGGCCACAACCCTTGACCGCACCCCGGACGTGGCCATCACCATCAGTGTCGAGGGCGGCGCGGATCTGGCCCTGAAAACATGGAACCCCCGTCTGGGCATCGAAGGGGGGCTGTCGATCCTCGGGACCACGGGCATCGTGCGCCCGTTCAGTTGCGCGGCGTGGATCGCCTCGATCCACCGGGGCATCGACGTGGCGCGGGCAGGGGGCTTGGCCCATGTGGCGGGCTGTACGGGGGCGACCTCGGAACGGGTGGTCCAGGGGCTGCACGGCCTGCCCGATCACGCGATGCTGGACATGGGGGACTTCGCGGGCGGCCTGCTCAAGTACCTGCGCCGCAACCCCGTGCCCCATTTCACCCTGGGCGGGGGCATCGGCAAGCTGGTCAAGTTTGCCCAAGGGGCGGTGGACCTGCATTCCAAACGCAGCCAAGTGGACTTTGCCACCCTGTCCGACTGGACCGGCACCGACCTGACCGATTGCAACACCGCGTTGGAGGCTGTGACCCGCGTACCGCCCCTTGCCCGGATCACTGCGGATCGCTGCCAGACGCGCCTGTCGGACATGCTGGCCCAGACCCCGATCACCACGGATGTTGTCGTGATCGACCGCGCGGGCACCATTCTGGCGCGCGCCATGACGGTGCTGGTCCTTGCAGGCACGGGCGAGGCGCGGCGTTTGCTGGCCCTTTGCGCCGGTCAGGACGTGGTGGCCAGCCTGTCCGGTGCCACCCGCGCGCCTGCGGATCTGGGGGTCGAGACGATCTCGGGCGGGTTCGGCGGTGCGGCGGGCTTTGCCACCTTTCTGACCGCGCGCGGCATCACCGGGGTGATCGACGCCACGCACCCCTTTGCCCATCAGATCACCGCCCGTACGGCGACGATCTGTGCGCAGAGGGGCCTGCCCCTGTTGCGCCTAACCCGGCCCCCTTGGGTCGCGCAGCGGGGCGATCGTTGGACCCATGTGCCCGACGCCGCCGCCGCCTGTTCCGCGATCCCGGGCGGTGCCACGGTCCTGCTGGCCACGGGGCGACAGACCCTGGACCAGTTCAAGGCCCTGAAAGACGCCTACGTCCTGTGTCGCCAGATTGATCCGCCCAAGACCCGCTTCCCCTTTGCGAATGGCGCATTTGTGGTAGGCCGTCCGCCGTTTTCGGTCGCGGACGAGGTGCAATTGTTCCAAAAGTGTAACGTGACCCACATCGTGACCAAAAACGCAGGCGGACAGGCCAGCGCCACCAAACTGACCGCCGCCCGCCAATTGGGCCTGCGGGTCGTGATGATCGACCGCCCGGCCGAGCCAGCGCAAAACGTCACCCACAGCGTGGAGGACGCCCATGACTGGCTTACCCGGCACCTATAGGGGCCGTCTGATCCAGACGCCCGAGTGCGTGGCCGAGGGCGCCGCGTGGCTTGCGGGGCAAGAGCCTCGGTTCGCCCATGCCCTGACCCGGGTCGGCCCCGTGCCCCTGCGCCGCAAGCCCGATGGGTTCGCGCGCCTGCTGTCCGCCATCGTCAGCCAACAGGTCAGCGTGGCTGCCGCCAACGCGATCTGGGGCCGGATGGTGGCGGCGAAACTGACCGGTCCGCGCAAGATCATGTGGGCCAGCGACGACGACCTGCGCGCTTGCGGTCTGTCGCGCCAGAAGATCCGCTACGCCCGGGCGCTGGCGGCGGCGCGCATCGACTACAAGGCCCTGCGCACCGCCGACACGGAGGAGGTCATCGCCACCCTGACCGAAGTCTCGGGCATCGGGCGCTGGACCGCCGAGATCTACGCCATGTTCTCGCTGGGCTACGCGGATGTCTTTGCCCCCGGCGATCTGGCCTTGCAGGAATCCGCGCGGATGCTGTTCGACCTGCCCACGCGCCCTACGGAACGGCAGATCCGCGACATGGCGCAGGACTGGTCGCCGTGGCGGGCGGTTGCGGCGCGCATCTTGTGGGCCTACTACCATGTGGCCAAGGAACGGGAAGGGATCCGATGACACGCACGCTTGATTTCAAACGCAAGGGGCCAGAGGGGGCCAAACGCCTTGTGATCCTGTTGCACGGCTACGGGGCCAATGGGGACGATCTGTTGGGGCTGGCCGATCCGTTGTCGCCCCACTTGCCCGATACCGCCTTTATTGCGCCCGACGCGCCCGAACACTGCGCCGCCGCCGGGTTCGGATATCAGTGGTTTCCGATCCCATGGATCGACGGATCCAGCGAAGAGGAAAGCCGCGCCGGCATGGACCGCGCGGTTCTGGACCTGAACGCCTTTCTTGATGCGATGGTTGAACAAGAGGGTGTAACCCCTTCTGATATCGTGCTTTTGGGGTTCAGTCAGGGCACGATGATGTCCCTGCACGTCGGCCCCCGCCGCGCCGATCCTTTTGCCGGGATCGTTGCTTTCTCGGGCCGGTTGCTGGACCCGGAGGCCCTGAAGGACGAGGTCAAATCCCGCCCGCCGGTCCTATTGATCCACGGGGATGCGGACGATGTGGTGCCGCCGCAATCCTTGCCCCAAGCCGCCGAAGCCTTGCAGGAGGCGGGCTGGGATCAGGTCTATGCCCATGTGATGAAGGGCACCGGCCACGGGATCGCGCCCGATGGGTTGCAGGTCGCGCTGGCCTTTATGCGCGATGTGTTCGGGCTGGATAAACCCGGCTAGGCGTACAGACTGTCGCACCCCATCTGCGCGCTTGCCAGACGCCAACCGCGATATATAGTCAAAAGTGCTGGAGCGGACCTCCCGCTCCGGTCTTTTGACAGGGCGAGAGTGGAGTCGCAGCAGATGGACGGACGAATACACGGCACTTTCAAAGACGAATTCATGCGCGACCCCGGCGAGTTGCGCAATTACCCAGCCCTCGTGCTGAACGCCGATTACAGACCTCTCAGCTATCTACCGCTTAGCCTTTGGCCATGGCAGGACGCGATCAAGGCGGTGTTTCTGGACCGCGTGGATATCGTGGCGGAGTACGACAAATACGTCCATTCCCCCACGACGGAATTCCGGATGCCCTCGGTGGTGGTGCTGAAAGACTATGTCAAACCGCAAAAACGCGTGGCCTTCACCCGGTTCAACCTGTTCCTGCGGGACGAGTTTTCCTGCCAATACTGCGGGTCCAAGGGTGATCTGACCTTTGACCACGTGGTGCCCCGCGCACGCGGCGGGATCACCAGTTGGGAAAATGTGGTGGCGGCCTGCGGGCGGTGCAACCTGCGCAAGGGCTCGCGCAGCGTCAAGGAGGTGGGCTATTCCCTGCGCAAACCGCCGCGTCAGCCCTCCGCCCCCGAATTGATGAACCTTGGCCGCAAGTTCCCACCGAACCATCTGCACGAAAGCTGGATGGACTTCCTGTATTGGGACGCAGAGCTGGAGGCCTAGCGCGGGATATCGAACCCGGGCTCGGCCAGCGTAAAGCCCGCAAACTCAAAGCCGGGGGACACCGTGCAGCTGACAAGGGTCCAGTCGCCCGTGGTGCGGGCGGCTTGCCATGCGCCCTCTGGCACCACGATCTGGGGCCGCATGGTGGTCAGGTCCGGGCCCAGCAGGCGGTCCACGGCGGGCCCTGCGTCGGTATCGGACAGGGACAGCACAAGGGGCGCGCCTGCGTGATAGAGCCAGATCTCGGTGGCATCGACGGTGTGCCAATGGCTGGCCTGCCCATCGCGCAGCAGAAAGTAGATCGCCGTCCCCGTGGGGCGACCGGGGCCTGCCCCGCGCCATGTCTCGGCGTAATAGCCGCCCTCGGGGTGGGGGTGCAGGCCCAGGGTCTCGATGATCTGGTCGGCGGTCAAGTCTGTGGTCACGTTTGCGGTCATGGGGCGTCCTTTCGGTTCTCTCGCCACAGGATGTAGAGGCCCGCCCCGATGGTCAACGCGATGCCCGTCTGGGCCAGCGGGTTGGGCCAATCGCCAAACACCAAAAACCCGATGATCGCCGCAAAGGGCAGCTCCAGATAAGAGATCGGCGCGACCGTGGCCGAGGGGGCCAGACGCAGGGACCATGTCATCAGGATATGGCTGCCCGTGCCAATCACGCCCAAGGCCAACACCCAGCCCCATTCGCCGCCCGCGGGCATGCGCCAACCCTCCAGTCCCAGAACCGCCAGAACCAGCGCCAGCAGGGCCAAGGCTTGCCAACCATTCACCGCCTGCAATGTGATCGGGTCCATCTGGCGCGCCACCGTGCGTGTCACCAGCATGTAAAGCGCAAAGAACACCGCCACCCCAAGGGGCAAAAGGGCGGCAGGGCCCACCTGTTGAAAGCTGGGCTGCACCACCAGCAGCGCCCCGGCAAAGCCCACGATGCAAGCACCGATGCGGTGGGGGCCCACAGCCTCGCCCAGAAAGGCCCACCCCAGCAGCAGCATGATGAAGGGCATGACAAAGGCGATGGCCAGCGCATCGGCCAAGGGCAGCACCGCAAGGGCCGCGATCATCATCCAGATGCCCCCGATGTGAAACACAGCCCGCGCCCACGTCAGCACCAGCAGGCGCGGGGACCATGGCACGCGCCGCAGGTCGCGCGCGGCCCATGGGGTCAGCAGCAACGCCTGCGCGGCAAAGCGGACCACCACCAGCATCAGCGCAGGAAACATCGCCGTCAGCCCCTTGGCAATACTGTCGGACAGGGGCGCGGCGATGCAGAAGGCAATCATCAACAGCACCCCAAGCTGGGGGCGGTCCGGGGCAAGGGGCAGGGCGGGTGTCATGAGGACAGACTAGGCCAGGGGCGCTAGGCCGGCAACAGCAGTGTGGCGGTGGTGCCCTCACCTTCGGCGCTGGTCATGTCCAACACGCCGCCCGCCTGTTCGGCAAACCCGGCCACCATGGCCAACCCAAGGCCGGAGCCTTTGCCCTCTTCCTTCGTGGTGACGTAAGGATCTGTAACCCGGGCCAGAAGTGCGGGCGGAATGCCTGTGCCGGTGTCATGGACGGACAGATTGAGGTAGCGTCCGGGGGACAAGGTTTCCCCAAGTTCGGGCGCGTCAATCTGGTGCAGTCGCGCGGTCACCCTTAGGGTGCCGCCGTCCTTGGCCATGGCATCGCGGGCATTGTTCACAAGGTTCAGGATCGCCGCCTCCAGCTGGGCTTTGTCCGTCTCTATGACCGTGTGATCCGGCAGGTGATTGGTCAGCACCAAGCTGATATTGGCGGGCAGGACCCGCGCGGCCATGGTCTGGAAATTGGCCAGAAACTCGTTCACGTCCAGCGGGGCCTTGGACATGAGCGACTTGCGCGACGCAGCCAGCAGACGGCGCACAAGGTCGGCCCCGCGATCTGCGGCGCCATGGGCCTCGCGGCGCAGAAGGGCTTGCTCGTGGACACTGGTCACCTCGTCGTGCAATTCCAGATTGCCCTTGATCACCGTCAGCAGGTTGTTGAAATCATGGGCGATGCCGCCGGACAGTTGGCCCACGGCCTCCATCTTTTGGGAATGGACCAGCTGCGCCTCCTTGATGGCAAGCTCGCGCGTGGCCAAATGCGCCTGGCGCAGGCTGAACACGAACGACAGCGCAATGCCAGAGGAGGCGACAAACATGATCGCAGCACTTTGCCAAGTCTCGGCCGTGGCCCCCCATTGCAGGGCAAAGCCATGGGCGACAATCACCACCACCACTGCGTCAATCACCAGCATATGGCGGAACCCTGCGTGCAATGTCAGCGCATAGAGGCCAAGCCCCGCAATCAAGGTCAGCCCGGCGAATTGCATTTCAATCGCGGGGAAGGAAATCAGCCAGATCGGCAACGACCCGAAGTAGATCACGGTCAAGGCGTAATGGGCCAAAAACACCCAGTAGCTGCGTGGCTCGATCCGGCCCTGACGTTTGACCCATTGGCAATGGACAATGAAAGCAGCCTCGATGATCAGATATAGCGCGGCCCATGCAAAGAAGAGGGGTTCCGATCGAATGACCGCCAGCAACACCGTTGCCAGCACAATGACCCCCTGCCGGGCAGCAAAGGAGGCCCAGCCCGCGGCCTCGGACGCGGCAATGGCCTTGGCCTCCTTCGACATGTCAAAAGGCAGGGTGGGACGTATGGTCATGGGACCCCAATTGGTTCGGCGCGACTTACCGTATTACGTAGTATGTCCGCGCCGAATGCAACCGGGGCACAGCCGGATCAGCGTTTGAGGATGCTGCGCCCGGCATAGATCGCCGTTTCGCCCAATTCTTCGGCAATGCGGATCAGCTGGTTGTATTTCGCCAGCCGGTCGGAGCGCGCCAGCGACCCGGTCTTGATCTGGCCGCAGTTGGTGGCCACGGCGAGGTCTGCGATGGTGGCATCCTCTGTCTCGCCAGACCGGTGGGACATCACACAGGTCATGCGGTTGCGTTGGGCGTCGGACACGGCCTGCAATGTCTCGGACAGGGTGCCGATCTGGTTGACCTTGACCAACAGGCTGTTGGCGGTGCCGGTCTCGATCCCGCGGGCCAGACGGGCGGGGTTGGTGACAAACAGATCGTCGCCCACCAGTTGGCAGCGATCCCCGATGGCATCGGTCAGCAGTTTCCAACCGTCCCAATCGTCCTCGTCCATGCCGTCCTCGATGGACACGATGGGGTAGTCGTTCACAAGCGCCTCCAGATAGGCGGCGTTTTCGGCGCTGGACAGGGTTTTTCCTTCGCCTGCAAGGACATATTTGCCGTCCTTAAAGTACTCGGTCGCCGCGCAATCCAGCGCCAGCGTGATGTCGTCGCCGGGGGTGTAGCCCGCCTTTTCCACGGCCTTCATGATGAAATCCAGCGCGTCGCGGGTGGACCCGATGTTGGGGGCAAAACCACCCTCGTCGCCCACGCCCGTGGCCAGCCCTGCGGCAGACAGCTCTTTCTTCAGGGTGTGGAAAATCTCGGATCCCATGCGGATCGCATCGTTGATGGTGGGGGCCGACACGGGCTGGATCATGAATTCCTGAATGTCGATGGGGTTGTCCGCATGCTCCCCACCGTTGATGATGTTCATCATGGGCACGGGCAGAACGCGGGCCGCCGTGCCGCCGACATAGCGGTACAGGGGCTGACCGGTGAAATCGGCGGCGGCCTTGGCCGTGGCAAGGGACACGCCGAGGATCGCGTTGGCACCCAGACGGGCCTTGTTGTCGGTGCCGTCCATCTCGATCATGGCGGCGTCGAGGCCCTCTTGATCCGTGGCGTCAAAGCCCAGCAGACCCTCGGCCAGCTCGCCATTGACCGAGGCCACGGCCTCCAGCACGCCCTTGCCCATGTAGCGCGCCTTGTCGCCATCGCGGCGTTCCACTGCCTCGAACGCGCCGGTGGATGCGCCCGAGGGCACGGCGGCGCGGCCCATGGACCCGTCTTCGAGGGTCACGTCAACCTCCACCGTGGGATTGCCCCGGCTGTCGAGGATTTCACGGGCGTGGATGTCGATAATGGTGCTCATGGCGCAAGGCTCCGGTCTGGTGGTTTGGCGTCTTTTAGCGCCCGCGCCCGGCGGGGAAAGCCCCTAGGGCGCGACGCCCTGCCGCCGCATCCGTGCCTCGCGCCACAGGGTGAACAGGCCCGCGCCCAAGATGATGCCAGCCCCCACCCAGGTCCAAAGGTCAGGGCGTTCCCCAAAGGCGACCCAGGCGATCACCAGCGCAAACAGCAAACGGGTGTAGCGGAAGGACGAGACCACCGCGATATCCCCCATCCGCGTGGCCGAGACGATGCTGATATAGGCCAACATGCCAAGGGCCACACAGGCCCCAAGGGTCATGAGGTCCGTCCGGGCCAAGGGCACCAGCGCGTCCCCCTGAAGCACTTGCAACAGGGCCCCCGCCGGCACCAACGCGGAAAACGCCAACAGGGACAGGCGCACGCCCGACAGGCTGGGCTTGACCCCGCGCGTCACCAGATCGCGCGCCGCCAGCCCCAGAACACCGCCCAAGGCCAGCAGGACCCCGGGGTCATAGGCGGCGGTGCCGGGGCGGATGATGATCAACACCCCGACAAAGCCCACAAGGATCGCGGCCCAGCGTTTCCAGCCCACGGGCATGCCCAGAAACACCGCTGCTCCCATGGCCACCAGAAGGGGCGTGGCCTGGATCATCACGGATGCGGTGGACAGGGGGATCAACACGAGGGCCTGCACGAACATCACCGTGCCCGCCACCTCGCAGGCGGTGCGCAACAGGGCCCCGGTGTCAAAGGTATCCGGCGTCACGATCGGCTGGCGCCGCGCGGCCAGCCACACCATCAGGCACAGCGCGCCGCCCAGACCCAGCATCCAGATGATCTGACCGGGGGCAAAGCGCCCGCCCAAGGTCTTGATCAAGGCGTCCTCAACGGCAAAGCCCAACATGGCCAGCGTCATGAAAAGCGCGCCGCGCAGATTGTCCGTCATCGCGGCCCCCATCTCTCAAAAACCATGCCTGACCAAAAGGAGCGCCTTGCGGCGCACGCCATGCTGGTGCCCGTTGCACTGCCCGCCACAAAACCAAACCGCGCGCCCTTTGCAAGGCCCCTGGCTTCATTGGGTCAAAAATACCCCCTAGAGTGTGAGAGCGGCGCGTCTCACGCGGGCCGGGCGGGCTCGATGCCCGGTCGGTCCGCCCCCTATTTGCGCTTGGTCCCGTACAGCTCCAAACGGTGACCCTTCAGCTCGTACCCAAGGCGCGCGGCAATCCTCTCCTGCAGCGCCTCGATCTCGGGGTCCACGAATTCGATCACTTCGCCGGTCTGCATGTCGATCAGGTGGTCGTGGTGCTCCCGCTCCGCATCCTCGTAGCGCGCGCGTCCGTCCCCGAATTCCAGCTTTTCAAGCAGGCCCGCCTCCTCAAACAGCTTCACCGTCCGGTACACCGTCGCGATGGAGATGTTCGGATCCTTGGCCACCGCCCGGGCATAAAGGTCTTCGACATCCGGGTGATCGTCCGAGGTTTCCAGCACCAATGCGATGGTGCGGCGCTGTTCGGTCATGCGCAGGCCGAGGGCTTCGCAACGGGCGAGAATGGACTCTGGCATGGCGGGCGGCTCCTTTGTTCGCGGCCCTTCTAGGCCGGGGCGGGGGCGGGGTGCAACTCAGGTCCCGCAAAAGGTGCGGGTGACGGCGTTTTCGGGGGTGGCGGGGGTCTGGTAGGGGCGCGCCCCTTCGGTGTCGGCAAAGGGCGTTTTCAGGACCGCGTGCAGAGCGTGCATGGGCCCGTAGTCACCCTGTTCGGCGGCGGCAATCGCCTCTTGCACCCGGTGGTTGCGGGGGATGAGGACGGGGTTCACCCGGTCCATCCCCGCCGCGTCCGGTTCCGCCGCGCGCCAGCGGGCGGCCCAGGCGTCGAAGGCGGCAAGATCCGTGAAGGTCTCGCGCACCGCCTCTGATCCCAATCGGCGGAAGGTGTTGGTGAAATCCACGCGCGCGTCCTCCATCAGGCGCAGCAGGTCCTGGGCCAGATCCATATGCTCCGGCCCCAGTCCGATCTTGGCGCACAGGGTCTCGCACCATGCGCGCCCAAACAGGGGGGCAAAGCGGTTCAGGGCCTCGGTCAATTCCGCCACGCCCTTGTCCTGATCGTCCCACAGGATCAGCAGGGCGTTGGCCAGCTGCCCCAGGTTCCACAGGGCCATGTCGGGCTGGCGGGCATAGGCATAGCGGCCCGTCTGGTCGATGCTGGAAAAGACGCGGCCTGCCGCATACTCCTCCATGAAGGCACAGGGGCCATAGTCGATGGTCTCGCCCGACAGGGTCATGTTGTCGGTGTTCATCACCCCGTGGATAAAGCCCAGGCCCATCCACTGCGCTACCAGCCGCGCCTGGGCCTGCATGGCATGGTCCATCAGGCCAAGGGGGCCGCTGCGGTCGGGGGCGTGACGGGCCAGCGTGTAGTCCAGCAGGGTCTGCACCGCCTCCCGGTCGCCCCGGGCGGCAAAAACCTGAAAGGTGCCCACCCGGATATGACTGGCGGCCACACGGGTCAGGATGCCGCCCGGCACGGCCCCTTCTTGGCGCAGGACTGTCTCGCCCGTGGCCACGGCGGCCAGCGCCCGGGTGGTGGGCACGCCAAGGGCGTGCATCGCCTCGGACACCAGATACTCGCGTACCACCGGACCAATGGCCGAGCGTCCGTCCCCCCGCCGGGAATATGGTGTGGGGCCGGAGCCCTTCAGCTGCACGTCCCGCCGCCCCTGGGGCGTGACAACCTCCCCCAGCAACAGCGCGCGCCCGTCGCCCAGCTGCGGCGACCACCCGCCGAACTGGTGCCCAGCGTACAGCTGCGCCAACGGCTCTGTCCCCACGGGGACAGCGTTGCCCGCAAAGACATCCAGCCGGGCGCGCAGCCCCTCCGGGTCCGCCCCCATCTCGCGCGCCAGATCCTCGTTCAACGCGATCCACTGGGGCGCACGCACGGGGGTGGCGGCCATCTTGGTGTAGAACCGCTCGGGCAGGCGGGCATAGGTGGTGTCAAATGCAAACATCGCTGGGCCTCATTGTTCCAAAAATACCCTCGGGGGTGTGGGGGCTGGCCCCCACGGGTCAGAGCCGGGCCAGACGCTCGGTCAGCAGGTCAAAGAAGCCGCCCGCATCCACGTCCCCCAGAAACAGCGCGTTGGGCGCGCGGTCCGTGACCCGCCACCAGTCGGCCACGGTCATCCCCCGGGTCAAATCGCTCTGCGTCTCGATTTCCACGTTGATGTGGCGGCCCGAAAACAGCTGCGGTTGCAACAGGTATGCGATCACGCAAGGGTCGTGCAGGGGCGCACCGGCGCTGCCGTATTTTTCCTTGTCGAAGCGTTCGAAAAAGTCCGTCCATTCGGCCACCATGCGCCCCACCTGCGTGCCCAGATCCCGGAAGGCCTGCACCCGGGGGGCGGTGGTCAGGGCCTTGTGGGTGACGTCGAGGGGGGCCACCACCAGATCCACGCCAGAGCGGAACACGATCTCGGCGGCCTCGGGGTCGACGTAGATGTTGAACTCGGCGGCGGGGGTGATGTTGCCCACCTGAAAATAGGCCCCACCCATCAGCACGATCTGCTGGACCCGACCCACGATGTCGGGGGCCTTCTCAAAGGCGGAGGCGATGTTGGTCAGCGGCCCAAGGGGGCACAGCGTCACCGTCCCCGACGCCTGCGACCGCAGGGTTTCAATGATGAAATCCACGCCGTGTTGATCCTGCAAGGGCATCACCGGGTCGGCCATTTGCGGGCCGTCCAGCCCGGTCTTGCCGTGCACATGTTCCGCCGTGACCAAAGCGTGGCGCAAGGGCCGGTCACAGCCCGCATAGACCGGAACATCCGCCCGCCCGGCCAATTCGCACACGATGCGGGCGTTCTTGGCGGTCAAGTCCAGCGGCACGTTCCCGGCCACCGCCGTCACTCCGAGGACCTCCAGCTCTGGCGAGGCGAGGGCCAACAGGATGGCCACGGCATCGTCCTGGCCGGGGTCCGTGTCGATGATGATCTTGCGCGCTGTCATGTCGGTCTTTCGCCTTTCCTTGGTCTGCGGTCCCACTGTGCACTGGGGGCAACGCCGGGTCTATCGGTCCCAAATGCGCGTGTCACCCCGCGTCTACGCGCAGTTGCGTCACCCCAATGCGCCGGTGTCCCGCTCTGCCCGTTTGGCGGCGTCCCACAGGGCGTCCATTTCCGCCAGATCGCTGTCGCCGGGCGTGCGGCCTTGTGCGGCCAATGCGGCCTCGATGAACCGAAAGCGGCGGGTGAACTTGGCGTTAGCGCGGCGCAGGGCGACCTCTGGGTCCACGTCCATGTGCCGGGCGAGGTTGGCCATGACGAACAGCAGATCGCCCATCTCGTCTTCGATGGCGTCCGGGGTCAGGGTGGCGCGCGCCTCGACCAGCTCTGCCGCTTCCTCTTGGATCTTGGCCAGCACGTCGCCGGTGTCGGGCCAGTCAAAGCCTACGCGGGCCGCGCGCTTTTGCAGCTTTACCGCGCGCATCAGGGCGGGCAGGCCCAGGGCCACGTCATCCAGCACGCCGCCTGCACCCTTGGCGGCGCGTTCCCGGGCCTTCTGCGCCTCCCAGTCCCGGGTCTGCTGGGCGGCGGATTTGTCCCGACTTTCGTCGCCAAAGATATGGGGGTGACGGTCCACCATCTTTTGGGCGACCTCCTCGGCCACGGTGTGGAAATCGAACAGGCCCCGCTCCGCCCCGATCTCGCCGTGATAGACCACTTGCAACAACAGATCCCCCAGCTCCCCGCGCAGCTCGTCCCAGGCGCCGCGTTCGATCGCGTCGGCCACCTCAAAGGCCTCTTCGATCGTGTAGGGCGCGATGGTGGCAAAGGTCTGTTCGATGTCCCAGGGGCAGCCCGTCTGGGGGTCGCGCAGGCGGCGCATGATTTCCAACAGGCGGGGCAGGCCGCCTCCGGGGGTCACGCACAGGGCCGTGCTTTTATCGGGGGGATTTCGGGGGTGGTTTCGGGGTGGGTTTCGGGAGAGGCGTCTGAGGTCATTGCGGGCGGTCCCTTGATGTGCTTGCCTGCATCTGACCCTGCCTTGATCCAAAGGACAACCCATGCCTGTTCTCAACCGTATCGCTGGCCTCTCGGACGAGATGGCGGGATGGCGTCACTGGCTGCACCGCCACCCCGAACTGGGGTTTGACTGCTTTGACACGGCGGCGTTTGTGTCGGCCCGTTTGGCGGAATTTGGTGTGGACGCGGTGCACACCGGGATCGCCAAAACCGGCATCGTCGCCATTATCGAGGGCCGCGCCCCGGGGCCCACCATTGGCTTACGCGCCGATATGGATGCCCTGCCGATCACAGAGGCGACGGGCGTGGGTTATGCCTCTGAAAATACGGGAAAAATGCACGCCTGCGGCCATGACGGGCACAGCACGATGTTGCTGGGGGCGGCGAAATATCTAGCCGAGACGCGCAATTTCGCGGGCCGGGTCGCGCTGATCTTTCAGCCAGCAGAGGAGGACGGCGGCGGCGGCGGTGTCATGGTTCAAGAAGGGATCCTGGACCGGTTCGAAATTGCCGAAGTTTATGCCTTGCACAACCTGCCCGGCCTTGAAGAGGGTGTGTTTTCAACCACTTCCGGGCCGATCAACGCCGCCGTGGACACTTTCGGCGTGACGCTGCACGGGCAGGGCGGGCACGCGGCCTTGCCGCACACCACGGTCGATCCGGTGGCGGGCGCGCTGGCCTTGGGGCAGGCGCTGCAAACCATGGTCAGCCGCCGCGAAGATCCGGTGCACGATCTGGTGGTCTCGGTCACGCAGATGCGGGCGGGGCACGCGGAAAACGTGGTGCCCGACACAGCGTGGATCGGGGGCACCGTGCGGACCTTTGACAGGGCCGTGCGCGACCGGGCCGAGGCGCATTTGCACCAGATCGTGGGCGGCACGGCGGCGGCCTTTGGCCTGCGGGCCGAGGTGGTCTACACCCGCCACTATCCGGCCACGGTGAATGACCCGCAAGCCGTTGAATACGCAGCAAAAGCGGCGCTTGATGTGTCAGGCAGGGCCCGCACGGACGCCACCCGCCAGATGTGGTCCGAGGACTTCAGCTATCTGCTGGAACAGCGCCCCGGGGCCTATGTGTTTCTGGGGGCGGGGCCGGGGCACGGGCTGCACCACCCGGAGTTCGATTTCAACGATGCCATCGCGCCCTTGGGGGCCAGCTGGTTCGCGCGGATGGTGGAAACCCGCCTGCCGCTTTAGCGGTCTTGCATCCGGCGCGGGATTGGCGTCACAGTGGTGCGACGTAACCGGGGGGACGTGCGTGCAGATAGACACCAAACGCGGGCTGGCCCTGATGTCGGGACCCTTGGTCTATGCGCTGCTGTTGCTGGCGGGGCCCTTGTTTGCCGTGTTCGTGTTCAGTTTCTGGACCCAGGACTTTCTGACCATCGACCGGTCTTTCACCCTGAAAAACTACGCCGAGGCGATGAGCGAGCCGATCTACCGCGAGTTGATGCTGCGGTCCTTGTGGGTGTCTGGGGCGGTGACGGTGGTCACGGTGGTGCTGGCCTTTCCGGTGGCTTACTTCGTGTCCTTCCACGTGGCACCCGAACGCAAGTCCCTGTGGCTGTTCCTGATCACGATCCCGTTCTGGACCAGCTATCTGCTGCGCATCTTTTTGTGGAAGGTGATCCTGGGCTTCAACGGGGTGCTGAACACCTCTTTGCAAGGTCTTGGGATCATTGAAGAACCCTTGCGGTTCATCCTGTACAACTCCAACGCCGTGATTATCACGCTGTCCCACGCCTTTGCGCCCTTTGCGATCCTGCCGATCTTTGTGGCGCTGGAAAAGATCGACCGCAGCCTGATCGAGGCCGCGCGGGATCTGGGCGAGACCGCCGTGACCACCTTTGTCCGTGTGACCCTACCCTTGGCCATGCCGGGGGTGCTGGCGGCGACTCTGATCGTGTTCATCCCCACCGTGGGCGACTACGTCACCCCGCGCCTTGTGGGCGGGCCGGACGGGCAGATGATCGCCAACATGATCCAGGTGCAGTTCCTGCGCCTGAACAACGCCCCCTGGGTGCTGCGCTGGCGGTCTGTGCCATGGCGCTGGTGACCTGCATTGCGCTGGCGCTGGTGTGGGGCAGTCGGCGGCTGACCGGGGGCGACCGATGAGCCTGCGCCTGTATGTCTATGCCTTTCTGCTGTTCCTCTATGCGCCGATCCTGTTGCTGCCAGTGTTTGCGTTCAATTCGGGCACGGTAATCGCTTTTCCGCTGGATGGGTTCACAACCCAGTGGTTCGCAGAGCTGACGCGCAATGACGCGCTGCACAAGGCGCTGCTGAACTCGCTTTGGGTGGCCTCGGTCACGGCGGTGCTGTCCACGGTGTTGGGGCTGGCGGCGGCGCGGGCGGCGGTGCGATACCGGTTTCCGGGCAAGGCGGCGGCCCTCGGGCTGATCATGTTGCCGCTGGTGTTGCCGGAAATCATCGTGGCCGTGTCCTTGTTGATCGTGGTGGTGCAGATCTTTGGCCTTGGCCTGTCCATGTGGACGGTGATCGCGGCCCACACCCTGATTTGCACGCCCTTTGCGGCCGCCATCCTGAACGCCAGTTTCCAGAACCTCGACCCAAGTCTGGAGGAGGCGGCTGTGGATCTGGGCGAGACGCGCGCCTCGACCTTTCGCCTGATCACCCTGCCGCTGGTGGCCCCGGGGATCGTGGCCAGCCTTCTGATCGCCTTCACCATCAGCCTTGATGAATTCATCATTGCGTTTTTCCTGACCGGGTCGGATCCGACCCTGCCGGTCTACATCTGGTCGCTGCTCCGCTTTCCGAAACTGATCCCCGTGATCATGGCCCTGGGCACATTGCTGGTCGTGGCCTCGATCCTGATGCTGGTGCTGGCCGAATGGGTCCGCCGCCGTGGCCTGCGCCGTGCGGGCCTCAAAGATACCGGAGGGTTCCTATGAGCCTGATTACCCTAAAGGATGTGCACAAGCACTACGGTGACTACCACGCCCTGCGCGGGATCACGGCCCAGATCGAGGCCGGGGAGTTCTTTTCTCTGTTGGGCCCGTCTGGCTGTGGCAAGACGACCCTGCTGCGCACCATCGCGGGGTTCGAGGAGGTGTCCTCGGGCACGGTCATGCTGTCGGGGCAGAACATGGCCGGGGTGCCTGCGAACAAGCGGCCCACGAACATGGTGTTCCAGTCCTACGCGATCTTTCCGCACCTCACCGTGGCGCAGAACGTGGGCTTTGGTCTGCGCAAGGCGGGGTTGAGCGCGGCGGACAAGGCCGCCCGGGTGGACGAGGCCTTGGGCATGGTCGGCCTGTCGGGCTACGGCAAACGCGCGGCCCACGCCCTGTCGGGGGGCAGCGTCAGCGCGTGGCCCTTGCGCGCGCGTTGATCCTGAAGCCCAAGGTCCTGCTGCTCGACGAACCGCTGTCCGCACTGGACAAGAAGATGCGCGAACAGATGCAGGGGGAGTTGCGGCGGTTGCAGCGGCAGGTGGGCATCACCTTCATCCTTGTCACCCACGATCAGGAAGAGGCTTTGATCATGTCAGACCGCATCGCCGTGATGTTCGAGGGCGAGATTGCCCAAGTGGCCAGCGCCGCGGATCTGTACACCCGGCCTGCCTCGCGCAAAGTGGCCGAATTCATCGGTGTGATGTCCTTTCTGCCCGCCACGCGCAGCGCCAAAGGGGCCCACGTAGCGGGGCTGGGGGATGTGCCGCTGACACCCGCGCAGATCAAGGGCACGGGACCGAATCTATCCATCGGCATGCGTCCCGAAACCATGACGATCCTGTACGGCGACGCCACCGCCCCCCATGAGGCGCGCGGCACCGTGCACGAGGTCGCCTATTACGGTGATATGACGACATATGACATCGTGCTGGACGGGGCGGCCCACGGGGTTACGGTTTCCATGACCAACCGTCCGGGGCGCGCGGTGCTAGAGCGAGGCGCGCCGGTGCGGGTGGCGTGGGATCCATCGGCCCTGCTGGCCTTCGGCGTGTAAACACCGATTGTCGCAGCGACCGTGTGCGGGCTATCCACTGGCCTTGCCGCAGCGTAAATACGGGCAAAGTGCAGGATGGATCGCCATGAGCCGCCAACGTCAAATCGCCCGAGAGATTTCCTATGCCCATTCCGCACGCACGCGCGGGGGCCGCGTGTTGATCCGGGGGTGGAAAACGTCACAGGCCGACTGCGCCTGATCAAACGCGCCGCAGGGTATGAACAGGAGGTCTCGGGCGGGGCGGATTTCTGGCAGGTGATGGTTGACCGCTACGGCCTCAGCCTCGATGTGGTCGCGGGTGGTCTGGACAGCATCCCCCGCGACGGCCCCCTGATCGTGATCGCCAACCACCCTTACGGCATTCTGGACGGTCTGGTGATGGGGCATATCCTGTCCGCGCGGCGCGGCGATTTCCGAATCCTTGCCAATTCCGTGTTCCGCAAGGCGCGAGAGTTGGACGATGTGGTCCTGCCTGTCTCCTTTGACGACACCCGCGAGGCCCTGCGCCTGAACCTGGAGACCCGCCAAACTGCCCTGCGCTATCTGGGGCAGGGGGGCGCGATCGGGGTGTTTCCGGGGGGCACGGTTTCCACGGCGGCCACGCCCCTCGGCCAGCCCATGGACCCCGGCTGGCGCAGCTTTACTGCCAAGATGATCGCCAAATCGGGCGCCACCGTGGTGCCGATCTATTTCGAGGGGGCCAATTCGCGCTTGTTCCAAGTGGCCAGCCATCTGCACCCGACCCTGCGCGTGGCGCTCCTGATCAAGGAATTCAAGCGCCGGGTGGACAACCCCGTGCGCCTGTCTATCGGCCAGCCCATTGCGCCCGCCGCCCTGTCGGCCCATAAATCCGACCCCAAGGGGATGATGGACTTTCTGCGCGCCGAAACCTACCGTCTGGCGCAACCCCCGGTTCAGTCTTTGGACTACGGGTACGAGTTCGACGAAAGGCGCAAACAGGCATGAGCATCGGAATTTTCGACAGTGGGATGGGCGGCCTGACGGTCTGGGACGCGGTCAGCCGCCGTCTGCCGGACGTGCAGTTCAGCTATTTCGGCGACCACGCCCACGCGCCCTACGGCGTGCGAGATGCCGATGATGTGCACGCACTGACCGTCAAGGCCGTGGAACGGTTGTGGGATCACGGCTGCAATCTGGTGGTTCTGGCCTGCAACACCGCCTCTGCCGCCGCTCTGCGCCGGATGCAGGAGGACGGCGTGCCCCCGGGCAAGCGGGTGCTGGGGGTCTTTGTGCCCCTGATCGAGGCGCTGACCGAACGGCAGTGGGGCGACAACTCCCCCGCGCGAGGTGGATGTGAAACAGGTGGCCTTGTTTGCCACCCCCGCCACCGTGGCCAGTCGGGCCTTTCAGCGAGAGTTGGCGTTCCGCGCCATCGGTGTCGATGTAGAGGCGCAGGCCTGCGGCGGTGTCGTGGACGCCATCGAGGACGGCGACATGATCCTGGCCGAGGCCCTTGTCCGGTCCCATGTGGATGCGCTCAAGCGCAAGATGCCGACCCCATCGGCGGCGATCCTCGGCTGTACCCACTATCCGATCCTGCACGACATCTTTGCCGATGCCCTAGGTCCCGGTGTCAAAGTTTTCAGCCAGGCGGACATTGTCGCCGAAAGCCTTGCTGACTATCTACAACGCAGGCCTGATATGGTCGGCGCTGATGCGGCACCGGTGATGTTGACCACGGGCGACCCCAAGGTCGTCTCGGCCCGGGCCACACAATTCTTGCGCCGCGACGTGCGGTTTGAAGGCATATAGGAGGGGAACGCCATGCGCGGTCTAAAAAAACAACGTCGCATTCAGGTGATCATGATCGCCATCGTGGCCCTTGCGGGGTCGGCGGCGTTGATCGGCTATGCCTTCCGCGACGGCATAAACTTCTTCATGTCCCCCACCCAAGTGGCCGAGGCCCCGCCGCCCCCCGATCAGGTGTTCAGAATCGGCGGTCTGGTCGAGGTCGGCAGCCTTGTGCGCGGCGAAGGGGCGACGATCACTTTTTCGGTGACGGACAGCATCGCCTCGATCCCCGTGGCCTACACGGGCGTTCTGCCGGATCTGTTCGGCGAGGACGAGGGCATGGTAGGCACGGGCAGTTACGTGAATGGTGTCTTCCAAGCCACTGAAATCCTTGCCCGCCACGACGAGCAATACATGCCCGCCGAGGTGATCGACGCCCTGAAGGCCAGCGGCACCTACCAAGAGCCTGACGGGAACAGCTAGGCAGCGTTAACCGTGCATTAACTGCTCTGGCAGACCCCTAAGCCCTCACATCCACTGGCATGGAGGGCGCTATGCAGTCCGTACACTCAATCGCACAAGATATCGTGGTCCGCGAAGGCGGCTATGTGAACGACCCCGATGACCCCGGCGGGGCCACCAATTGGGGCGTGACGATCCACACCATGCGCCGCCTTGGGCTGGATCTGGACGGGGACGGGCGGGTCACGGCCGATGACGTCAAGCGACTGCCCCGGGCGCAGGCTGTGGATATCTTTGTGGAGCACTACTTTGACCGCCCGCGCATCGCGGACCTGCCCGAGTGTCTGCACGCCACGGTCTTTGACATGTATGTCAACGCAGGCTCAAACGCGGTGAAGATCCTGCAACGGCTGTTGCGGGACATGGGGTTTGACATCGCCGTGGACGGGGTGATCGGTCCGCAGACCCTGCGCGCGGCCCATGCGGCGGCGGACCAGCCGCAATCGCTTGTGGATGCCTACGGGATCGCTCGGCGCAACTATTACTACCGTATCGGCGACCGTCGCCCCGCCTCGCGCAAGTTTGCCCGCCGCCGCGACGGGGGCAAAGGCGGCTGGATCAAGCGCGCCGAGGAATTCATCACCCCCCGCTATCACCTGACCGCCGCCGAGCATCGCGCCCGTGTGGCCGATTGGACCTGAGGAGATCGCCATGAGCTTTATGTCCCGCCTTTTGACCGGCGCAGATGCCGCGCAAACCATGGGAAACGCAGCCAAGGGAGTGGCGGAGGTTTTTGTGCCCAACGCCACCCGCCGGATGGAGTTGAGCGCCGAGGCGCAGGCCGCCGCCCTTGATCAACACGGGGCCGAGTTTCGCATGGATCGCGGCTGGTTCGACCGCTTCGTGAACGGGTTGAACCGCTTGCCCCGGCCCATGCTGGCCTTGGGCACGCTTGGCCTGTTCATCTATGCCATGGTGGACCCGGTAGGCTTCAGCGCCCGCATGACCGGCCTGGCGCTGGTGCCAGAGCCTCTGTGGTGGTTGCTGGGGGCCATCGTCAGTTTCTATTTCGGCGCGCGGGAGTTGCATTATTTCCGCAGTCCTACTGTTCCCAATCCCCCCGCCCACAGGATGTCCGCGTGGCAAAACGATCATAGTGATAGAGCAGACCCCAACCCCGCCCTAGAGGCGTGGCGCGATGACGCAGCCAAAAACGCTCACATCGCTGTGCAGGGCGGTTAGGACCATTGGCGCAGGGCGGCGCGCGACCTATACTCAGCGTCATGATAGTAGAACTCGGACACTTCGCGCTGGTGGCAGCCCTTGCCATGGCACTTGTACAAACGGTCGTCCCCCTTGTGGGGGCGCACAAACGCTGGGCCGATTGGATGGCCGTGGGGGGACCTGCGGCGACGGTGCAGTTCTTGTTGGTGGCGTTCAGCTTTGTGGCGCTGACCTATGCCTTTGTGACCTCTGACTTTTCCCTGCGTCTGGTGGTGCTGAACTCCCACACGGATAAGCCGATGCTGTACAAAATATCGGGCGTGTGGGGCAACCACGAAGGGTCCTTGCTGCTTTGGGTGCTGATCCTTGCCCTGTTTGGCGCTACGGCGGCGTGGTTCGGGTCGAACCTGCCGCGCACCTTGCAGGCGCGGGTTCTGGCCGTGCAGGGGTCGATCAGTGTCGCCTTCCTGCTGTTCATCCTGTTCACCTCCAACCCCTTCCTGCGACTGGAGGTTCCGCCTATGAACGGCGAGGACCTGAACCCGCTGTTGCAGGACCCCGGCTTGGCGTTCCATCCGCCGTTTCTATACCTTGGCTATGTGGGTCTGAGCATGGCGTTTTCCTTTGCCATCGCCGCCCTGTTGGAAGGGCGCGTGGACGCCGCATGGGGCCGTTGGGTGCGCCCATGGACCTTGGCCGCGTGGCTGTTCCTGACCATCGGCATCGCGCTTGGGTCCTGGTGGGCCTACTACGAGCTGGGCTGGGGCGGGTTCTGGTTCTGGGATCCGGTCGAGAACGCGTCGTTCATGCCATGGCTGATTTCGGCGGCGTTGCTGCACTCTGCCATCGTGGTGGAAAAGCGCGAGGCGTTGAAGGCCTGGACGATCCTGCTGGCCATCCTCGCCTTCGGCTTTTCGTTGATCGGCACGTTCATCGTCCGCTCCGGCGTGCTGACGTCGGTGCACGCCTTTGCCAACGACCCAGATCGGGGCGTGTTTATCCTTGCGATCCTCGTGTTCTTCACCGGGGGCGGTCTGTTCCTGTTCGCCCTGCGCGGCGGTGTCATGCAGGCCAAGGGCGTCTTCTCCACCGTCAGTCGCGAAAGCGCGCTGGTGTTCAACAACGTCCTGCTGGCCGTCAGCTGTTTCGTGGTCTTCGTGGGCACGATCTGGCCGCTGGTCGCGGAAATGGCGTTTGACCGTAAACTGTCCGTGGGCCCGCCCTTCTTTGACGCGGCCTTCACGCCCTTTGTCATCGCGCTGGCGGCGATCCTGCCCCTGGGCGCGGTCATGCCGTGGAAGCGAGCGGAGGTCGGTAAGGCCATGCGTCCGATGATCGGGGCATTGATCCTGGCGCTTGCCATCGGTGGTCTCGCGTGGGCCGTGCAGACCGGGCAATCCTTGGGCGGCCCCCTTGGCATGGCGCTGGCCGCATGGCTGGTCAGCGGTGCCGTGGTCGATCTGGCCCTGCGCACCGGGCGCGGCCCCGTGGGCGAACGTCTGGGCCGCCTGACCCGTCTACCCCGCGCGGATTGGGGCAAGGCCGTGGCCCATGGCGGTTTGGGTCTGACCATCGCTGGCGTTGCGGGCCTCACCGCGTGGCAGCAAGAGGGCATTCAAGTCCTGAAAGTGGGCGAGGGGATGACCGTCGGCAAATACGAAGTCGTGCTGGAGGATGTGCGCCGGGTCGAGGGGCCGAACTATCTGTCCACAATGGCCCAGATGCACGTCTACGAGGACGGTGTGGATATCGGGCGTTTGTTCCCTGAGAAACGCATCTACCCCGTGGCCGCCATGCCCACCACCGAGGCGGGCATCGACAACGGCTTCTGGCGTGACGTCTATGCCGTGATTGGGGACGAGCAGTTGAACGGGGGCTGGGCCGTGCGCGTCTACATCAAACCGTTCGCCAACTGGATCTGGGGCGGCTCGATCATCATGGCGCTTGGGGGCCTGTTGTCCCTGTCCGATCGCCGCTACCGCGTGGCCGCAGGTGCCCGCCGCTCCCGTCAGCCCAAAGCAGGGGTGCCCGCAGAATGATCCGTGCCCCGAGCCTGATCCTGAGCCTGATGCTGGCCCTGACGTTGACCATGACCGTGGCCCTTCCTGCGGCGGCGGTGCAGCCCGATGAAATCCTCGACGATCCCATCCTAGAGGAACGGGCGCGCGAACTGTCCAAGGGGCTGCGCTGCCTCGTCTGCCGGAACGAGAGCATCGACGAATCAAACGCCGAACTTGCCAAGGACCTGCGCGTCCTAGTGCGCGAGCGACTTGTGGCAGGGGACACAGACGCCGAGGTCATCGACTTTGTCGTGGACCGCTATGGCGAATATGTCCTGCTGAACCCGCAAAAGGACGGGGCGAACCTGTTGCTGTGGTATGCGGGCCCCATCATGCTGCTGATCGGGCTGGGCACGGCGTTGATCTATGTGCGCTCCCGCCGCCGCGAAGTGGCCGTGATCCGCGACGACTTGTCGGCGGCTGACAAAAAACGCATTGCGGAGTTGCTGGGCGACGACTGACGCCGGGTTTCCCTTGGCCCTCTGAACGGATCGGTTTAGACCTTCATGCAAAGATGGAGGTCTATCATGCAGTACGAAACGATCCGGGTGAATACGTCTCAAGACGTATGTGTCCTGAAACTGAACCGCCCGGACGTGATGAACGCGCTGAACACACAGATGCGCGCCGAGATCACCCACGCCGTGCGCGAGGCCGAGGGCAGCGCCCGGGCGCTTGTGATCACCGGCCACGGCAAGGCGTTTTGTTCGGGACAGGACCTAGGCGATCGGGGCAATGCGTCGAACCTGAACCTCGAACGGACCCTGCGCGAAGAATATGAGCCGATGCTGACGGCCATCTATGACTGTAAAATTCCCACCGTTTCTGCGGTGAATGGCCCGGCCGCCGGGGCGGGGGCCAACCTTGCGCTGGCCGCTGATGTTGTGATCGCCACGGAATCAGCGGTGTTTCTACAGGCCTTCACCCGCATCGGCCTGATCCCGGACGCGGGCGGCACATGGTGGCTGCCCCGCCAGATGGGCACCGCCAAGGCCATGGGGGCCGCCCTATTTGCAGAACCCATCACCGCCCAGCAGGCCAGCGATTGGGGCATGATATGGGAGGCCGTGCCGGACGCGGACTTCGCCACCCATTGGGTTGAACGCGCGCAGTTCCTCGCCAAGGGGCCAACGCAGGCCTACACCCGGGTCAAGCAAGCCATCCGGGGGGCCTACGACCACACCTTGCAAGAACAATTGTCCGTCGAGGCGCGCCTGCAAGGGGAATGTGGCAAGACCCGCGACTTCAAGGAAGGGGTGCTGGCCTTCCTTGAAAAGCGCCCCGCCAAATACGAAGGACGCTAGATGTCTGGGTCCACAAGGCCCAAGCCTCGCAGGTAAATCCCGATCCCGGCCTCCAGCAGGTCTTCGGGGGAAAGGGCGCGTTTGCGCCCGGCTCGCCACGGGCAAACAGTTCCACCACCCCGTGACTCATGGCCCAGATATGGGCCGAGAACATGGCCGCAGGCGGACGCTTGTCGGCGGGGATGTGTTGGGACAGCGCGCTGGCGGCTTTCTCCAGCACGGATTTTGACCGGCCCACGGCCTTGGCCAAGTCCGCCGAGGCATGCAGCGACACGCCGGATTCAAACATCGCCATGTAGTGTCCGGGATAGCGGCGGGCAAAGGCCAGATAAGCGCGGCCCGTCGCCTCGAACCGTTTCAGCGCACTGTCGGCCCCTTGGGTGTAGGCGTATTCCATCACGTCGCCAAAGATCATGTGGCCTTGCAAGGCACATTCCACGATCAGATCCTCGCGCCCCTGAAAGTGGCGGTAGACGGCGGCGGGGGTGACGCCGGCACGCTTAGCCGCCTCGGACAGGGTGAACCCCGTGGGGCCCTTCTCCTCGATCAGCAGAAGGGCGGCGTCCACCAGCGCTTGGCGCAGGTTGCCGTGGTGATATCCGCGCTTGGCCACGGGTTACCCATGGCTCCAGACTTCGGGGCCGCCACAGACGCTGCGGTCGATGGCGCCAAGGGCGCGCACATCCTTGCCGTCATAGGGCAGCTGCACCAGCACGGACCGGATCGCGTTCAGGCGCGCGCGGCGTTTGTCGTCACTGCGGATCACCGTCCAGGGGGCGGTGGGGGTGTGGGTTTTCTGGAACGTCTCGGAAATGGCGGCGGTGTAGGCATCCCAGCGGTTCAACCCCTCGACGTCGATCCAGGACAGTTTCCACTGTTTCAGGGGATCGCTTTCCCGGGCCAGAAACCGCCGCAGCTGTTCGGGTTGCGACACGTTCAGCCAGAATTTGACCAGCGTGATCCCCTCGTCCACCAACATATCTTCAAAGGCAGGCGCTTGCGCAAAGAAATGGTCGCGCTGCGGGGGCGTGCAAAAGTCGAACACATGTTCCACCACGGCGCGGTTGTACCAGCTGCGGTCAAACAGGACCATCTCGCCGCCTGCGGGCAGATGGTCGATGTAGCGTTGGAAGTACCATTGGGTCGCCTCGCGGTCCGTGGGCTTGGACAATGCGACCGTGCGGGCCACCCGGGGGTTCAGGTTTTCGCGGATGCGCTTGATCGTGCCGCCCTTGCCAGCGGCATCGCGTCCCTCGAACACCACGGCAACGCGGGCGCCTGCGGATTTGATCCACGCCTGTGCCTTGACCAGCTCGATCTGTAAGGCGGCCAGCTGCGCTTCGTATTCGGAGCGTTTCATCCTTTTGGCATGCGGGTAGTCCGGGTCCAGGATCTTGGCCTCGCTGTTCACCGCTTGGCGCACCCATTCGGGGGCGGTGTCGGTGAAGAACGTGCTGATGGCACCGTCAAATGGCTTGGACATGGGACCTCCGGGGCTTTGGACCTTTATGGGGTGCGCAGGGGCCTAGCGCAACGCCGCGCGGGCGGCGGCCCGGTCGATGGCTGCCTCGGCCGCCTGCGGGGCGGCGTGGTGGGGCATGTGCCCGATGCCGTCCAGCCGGGTCAGGCGTGCCTCGGGGATCTGGGTGACCAACACCTGCGCGTGGATGTCGATCGGCACGATGGTGTCGGCGGTGCCGTGGATGATTTCCGTGGGCACGGTGATGGTGCCATAGCGCCGTGCCATGGCCACGATGTGCGGGCGCAGCCCGTTCACTTGCCGGGCATTGGCGCGCAGGCTGTCGCGGCGCAGGGTCAGGTCGCTGCCCACGTGGGCCAGATAGCCGGGGGGAACCGGGTCGGGTTCAAAGATCTTGGCCACCACACTGTCCACGTAACTGGGCGGGGCAAGGGCCGAAATCGCGGGCACCACGGTCACGCCGCCCAAGGCGCTGGCGTTGATGCCATAGAGCGGACCCAGCCCGCCCGGCCAAGGGTTCGACACCCCGCCCAACACGACCACGCCCGCAAGGGGGCGGTCCAGCGCCCAGGCCAGCGCCACCGCCCCGCCGTAGGAATGGCCCACGACAATCGGGTTCTTCGCGCCCAGCTGTGCGGCGGCGGCGGACAACAGGGCCGCCTGTTCACCGGGGCTTTCGGCGGTGCTGGCAAAGGCGCGGGCATAGGCGGGATCGGTGCGCCCGGTGTAGCCCAGTCCGGGGCGGTCAAAGGCGATGACGCGGTAGCGGTCGGTTAGGCGGTCCATGAAGCCAAAGGTCCACTCCCGGGCGTTGCCCGAGGCCCCGTGCAACAGCACCACGTCCGGTCCGGTTCCGCGCACCACCGCGTGCACGGGGACACCGCCCACATCGAGGATCTGCCCCTCGGGCGGGTGTGCGGCCTCGGCCCGGGCCTCGCGCTGGTCCGCGCGGCTGTCCACGGCGATGCCACACCCTGCGAGGGCGAGGCCGATGGCTCCGAATGTGATCAGGTTAGCGACCGATCTTCTCCACGTCATAGGGCGTTGTCTGGTAAATTTCATTTAACCAATTGCCATATAGGAGGTGCGCGTGACTGCGCCACCGGTTGAGGGGCTGTTTCGTCGGGTCATCTTGCGGATAGTAGTTCGCGGGCACGTTGATGGGCGTGCCTTCGGCCACGTCGCGGTCATACTCTTCCTTCAAGGTGCCGCTGTCGTACTCGAAATGGTTGAAGATGTACAACGCCCTGTGGGCCGCATCCTCGACCAGACAGGGCCCCGTGTCGTCAGAGTGCAATAGGACCGGCAGGCCCGCGCCCTCGATCTCGGCGCGTTTCATCTCGGTCCAACGGCTGACGGGGATCACGAATTCGTCCGAGAACCCGCGCAGGTAGGGCGAGGCGGGGGCAAGGTTGGAGTGCCGGGCGCAGCCAAAGGCCTTGGCGGACAGCATGTGTTTTTGCACCCCGTGAAAGTGGTTGATCATCGCCATGCCGCCCCAACAGACGCCAAAGGTGCTGTGGATGTTGGTCTGGGTCCAATCCATCACCTCGCACAGCTCGTCCCAATAGGTGACCTCCGTGAAGGGCAGGTGTTCGATGGGCGCGCCGGTGATGATCAGCCCGTCGAACTTTTGATCCTTCACCTCTTGGAAGGATTGGTAGAAAGCCTCCATGTGTTCCGCAGAGGTGTTCTTGGAATGGTGTTCTGTCATGCGGATCAGCGTCAGCTCGATCTGCAAAGGCGTCGCCCCGATCAGGCGAGCGAACTGGGTTTCCGTCTGTATCTTTTTGGGCATCAGATTCAGCAGAGCGATGCGCAGGGGGCGGATGTCTTGCCTGTCACCTTGGCTGCGCCCCATAACCATCACACCCTCGGACCGGAGAGTGTCATAGGCAGGCAGGGTAGAGGGCAGGCGGATGGGCATGGCAGTCTCGTATTATGGGGTGCGTTACCTAAGTGTGTGCTGCGGCGTTGCCAAGGGCCCGCGCCACCATGTCCGTGATATCGACCACGTCCCGGCAGTTGGCCACATCGGCCGCTTGGACCGTAAGCCCCCAGTTACGGGCCATGGCGGCATAACGGGACTGCCGCGCCTCGATCGCGCGGGCATAGGTAAAGCGGATGAAGTCATTGGGATCAACTTCGCCCTCTACCGTATTGTTATGTATAAGATAATCGTGCCACATCTCATCAAGGAACTCAGGGCGATAGCACATGGGCTTGGGTGCTGCGGCAAAGCGTGACACAAGGGTGTCCGTGTGATCCGGCGTGCCTTCGATCCAGATCATGCAGGTGTGGGCGTGCAGATGGGCGAGGATCGCATCATCGGGATCATCGGGGTTGACCACCTCGCAGATGGACCCGCCCGTGTCGCAGACAAAGTGGTCGTAGCCATACAGGTGGATCGCGCGTTCGATGAAGTGGTGGGTGTCCATCAGGGCGTTCCGCTCGGCCCTGTGGTGCAGCTCTTGCCGGCGGCAGTACTCGGCATAGGTAAGCCCGCCCTTACGGGGATCACCGGGTTTGCCCAGATAGGTGGACAGGGGGGCCAGATTGTCAAAGGTGATGTTGGACCCGATGTAGATGCTGTCTGACCGGAACAGGTCGCGCAAAAACGGGTTCTTCATGGCCTCGTGTTTGAGGTTGTCCACGATATGCTCGCCCATGTAGGCGGTGCCGATCCGGTAGTCGATGGAGTAATGGAACCACCCATCGTCCGCCCCGCGCAGGATGTTGGACAGATGCGTTTTGCCAAGCCCTGACATCCCGAAAAACAGGATGCGCTTGTTGGTGGCGGCGGTGAAGTCGGCGGGCGTGTCGTAGATCATGTCCCCTTGCTAGGCCGGGGCGGGCGTGCGCGCAAGATGCGGCCGTCCAAGATTGCAAGCCCAAGGGCCAAGAGGGCGAACCCGGCGTAGGCATTGGCTGGCAACGTCTCTGCCCGCACCACGGCGCCCAAGGTGATGGCCACGGGGGCAATCATCAGGGTGCACAGCATCAGATTGCCAGACCCAGCCATGGCCAGCACCCGGTAGTACAGCATATAGGCCAGCGCCGTGGCGATCAGCGCGTAGTAGGCAATGGCGGCCCATGTGTCCGTTTGGGTGGGCAGGATCGGGCCGTCGATCACAAGGGCCGCTGGCACCATGATTACGGTGGACGCGGTCAACATTCCGGCGGCGGCCGTGATCGGGGGCAGGCCGGTCAGACGCTTGCGCGCCCAGACGCCCGCCAGCGCGTAAGACATCGTGCCCGCAATGACGGCCAGTTGCGCAAGGCTGCGCAGGTCAAGATTGGTCAAGTTGGCCCAACCGATGGCGGTGACAACCCCGGCGAACCCCATGGCGACCCCAACGGCCTTGCGCGGGGTCAGGCGCTCGTCCGTGAAAAAGAACGCCGCTGCCAGCACTCCGAAAATGGCTGTGGATGCGTTGAAGATCGAGGTCAGACCGGTTTCGATATGCAACTGTCCCCATGCCATCAGGGTGAAGGGGATCACGTTGTTGAGCAGGCCCATCCCCGCGAAGGCGACCACATGGGCGGGCCGCAGGCCACGAAACGCCCCGCGCCACAGGACCACCACCCACAGGGCGGCCGCCGCCAGCCCCACGCGATAGGCCACAGAGGTCACAAAGGGGATTTCATCCAGCGCGATGCGGATCGACAGGAAGGATCCGCCCCAGATGCACGACAGCACCATAAGTTCGAACCATGCGCGGGGGGAGATAATCTTTTGTTGTATCATGACGCTGGCTTAGCAGGCCCACGCGCGCCGCGCGACCCGGAACCTGCGCAAAGAAAAACCCCGGTGGCCGTGGGACACACCGGGGTTTCACAGGGGGCTGACTTAGAACGTCCAGTCGAGTTTGAACCCTACGCCAACCGCGTGGTTGTCTTCAAATGTTGCGGCGGCGCGGCCACCCACACCGGCGTTGGCATTGCCAAGGGCGGTGTAGTTGATGCCGCCCGAGATGTTCAAATCACCGGAGGTGTAGCGCCCGCCCAGGGACAGACCCAGCCGCCCGTCGTTGGGACCAAGGGGCGACACAGTTGCGGAACCCATGTCTTTTTCATAGCTGACCGAGGCCAGGCCCACGAAGTTCTCGTTGAACCGACGCGCGATCCCGATGTTCCATGAATACCCATCATCCAGATCAGCAAGGTCAGACCCAAGGTTTGTCGGCACCACGTCAAAGTTGCCCCATTCCGACCAGCGGAAGCCGGCAATCAGCAGGGTCTTTTCGTTCACACCTGTCTGAAAGTCGATGTTGATCGATTGGGGCGTGGTAAAGCTGGTGACACCTGTGCCCGCGCGGATCCCTGTTTCAACGGTATCGCCGTCGTGGGTGATCTCGGAGTGGTAGGTCACGGCAAGGCGGAGTGCGATGTCAGGGATTTCGTAGGCTGCGCCGATTGTGTAGCCAAAGCCGATGCTGTTCGAAATGTCAGCACGATAGCCATTCAATGGCCCGGTGAATGCCGCGCTTGTGTTGCTGATGGTGCTGGCCACATTGCCAATAGCGGTGCTGACGCCAGCATCGCCCGCGCCCAACAATGCCCCTGCAATGGCCGCTCCTTGACCCGTGGCGATCAGGGTTGCGGCTTCGGCGACACCAGCTGCGTCTGCGGTCAGGCCTTGGCCAATCAATGCACCGGCGAGTGCGGCGGCATTTGCCCCCTGCAGACCCGCACCCAATGCCGTTCCAATGGCGGCCCCGGCGGCCTGTGCCCCAAAGGCGTTGCCATAGGCCACACCGCCCAAGGATACGACACCGCCCGCACGTTGCATACGCAGGCCACCATAGACCGACACGCGGTCATTGAATTCATAGCGACCGAGGAAGCTGATGGCGTCTGCCCCGAAATCCGCACTCGTGCCACCAAGGGCAGAGGTGGCGGGATCGGTCGCGTAGTTCACACCACCGCCAAAGGGCTGGTCAAAAATGATCGTGTAGCTCAGCCGGTCGTTGATGCCCCCGGTATAGTTTGCGCCCAACTGCGTGTAATCTGTCGCAATGTCATAGCTGGTGCCGGTGCTGTCTGTGCCCGTGACGCTTGGCATAACGCGATTGGCCGAGAATGCGATGGTGCCCGGCGCGTCAAACACGGCCAGTACGTTTTGACCGGAGCGATCCAGTCCTGCTGAATGTGCCGCACCGACCAGTGCTGTGGTCGCGGCGAACGCCGCTGCAAAAGTTTTCATTAGTCTGTCCTCATCCCTTTTCCCGCTCTCCCAAGCGGATGCGCGATGTGCGCTTGACTAACGGTTAGGCGAAACTTCGCCGTTCGGTCAAACGTGACCCTGCGTTACACGGTGCAGACGAGCATTGTGTCGGTGGATATGGCAAAATTGTCGCACTCAACGGGCGCGGCTGGCGGTCAGCACATTCAGGTAGCCTGCGCCGAAAATGATGACCCCGCCCAGCAGGGCCCAAGTGTCAAACGCCTCGCCGTAAAGCCAGATGCCGACAATGGTGATCACTGGCAGACGCGCAAAGTCGAAGGGCATGACAGCGGACGCAGGCGCGATGGCCAGCGCGTTGGTCAGGCACAGATGGGCCAGCAGGCCCGCGCAAGCGATCAGGATCAGCCAAGGCAGCGTGGCTGCCGAGGGCAGGGCGATGTCGCCATCCATCCCCGCACAGATCACGCCGAACACCAACTGCATCACGGTCAGATAGAACAGGATGCAGGTGATGGTTTCGGTCCGCGTCAGGCGGCGGGTGAAAAGGGCCGAGATGGCGAAGCCAAGGGCGGCAAGGGCGGCGGTGATCAGGCCCCAGCTTGGCGGGGCCTCCCACGGGCGGGCGACGATCAGCACGCCCAGCAGGCCCACGCCGACGACGGCCAGCCGGTCTAGGGTCAGACGCTCGCTTAGCACAAACGGGGCCAGCAGCACGACCCACAGGGGCGAGGTGAACTCTAGCGCGAAGACCTGCATCAGGGGCACCACTGTGATCGCGTAAAACCACAGGTTCTGGCCCGCAAAGTGACCGATGTTGCGGATCAGGTGCAGGTCCATACGCCGCCACGTGACCGTGTGCAGGGTGCCCATAGCTTGCGCCACGACAACCACGAGGACGACCCCGACCAGCGACCGAAAGGTCATGATTTCAAAGGTATCCAGCTCGAAACTGACAGCGCGTCCGGCAATCGCCATGGAGGTAAAGCTGACAATCGCCCCGGTCATCCAGAGGGCGGCAATCAGGATCGGGTTGCGGGTGGTCTGGGTCATGGACGCAGCAGGATCATGGGGGCCTGCCTTGGTCAAGTGCGGCGTTTGACGCCGATGGATGGGATATGCCGCAAAAAGACTCCCAATTTGCGCAAAACCCCCTAAACGGATTGCATCTTGGGAGGGATACGATGCGCATAGACGGTTTGCAGTATTGCAATTGGTCGGAAAAGGTCTTTCGCGAGATGCGTGCGGGCGGCATGGACGCTGTGCATGTGACCATCGCGTATCACGAGATGTTCCGTGAAACCGTCGCCAACATAGAACAATGGAACCGCTGGTTCGAGTCCCATCCCGATCTGATCATGAGGGGCCGCACCGCCGCCGATATTGATGCCGCCCGTGCCACCGGGCGCACGGCGATTTTCTTTGGCGCGCAAAACCCAAGTCCGATGGAGGATGACATCGGCCTGATCGAAATCCTGCACACCTTGGGGCTGCGGTTCATGCAACTGACCTACAACAACCAGTCCCTGCTTGCGACGGGCTGCTACGAGGAGGACGACACCGGCCTGACCCGTATGGGCCGCGAGGTCGTCGCGGAAATGAACCGGGTCGGCATGGTCGTGGATATGAGCCATTCTGCCGACCGCTCCACCATCGAGGCGGCGGAACATTCCGCGCGCCCCATTGCGATCACCCACGCCAACCCGTCCCAATGGCACCCCGCCCGGCGCAACAAACCGTCCAGTGTGCTGGATGCGGTGTTGGGACCAAAGGGGGATCACGGGGGCATGTTGGGCTTGTCGCTCTATCCCCATCACCTGAAGGGCGGGACGGACTGCACGTTGCCGTCGTTTTGCGAGATGATCGCCCGGCTGGCAGAGACCTACGGGGCGCGGTGCCTTGGGATCGGGTCTGACCTGTGCCAAGACCAGCCTGACAGCGTGGTGGAATGGATGCGCGTGGGCCGCTGGACCAAACGGATCGACTACGGCGAAGGCTCTGCCAGCAACCCTGGGTTTCCGCCACAACCTGCGTGGTTCCGGGATAACCGCGACTTTCCCGGACTGGCCGAAGGGCTGCGCGCCGTCGGGTTTGACGTGGGCGAGGTGGATGACCTGATGGGCGGAAACTGGTATCGGTTCTTTGCAGACAACTTCGGCCCCGCCCACACAACAACGCCTTAGACTGGAGGCATCCCAATGGAGCAGACCCAACCCACGCCCCAAGTCCCTTTGCGCCACCCCGACACCGTGCTGACACTGGACCGGATGGGTGCCTATATGCCCTCGCCCTTATCGTTCATGAGGCAATTGACCCGTCGGGCCGTGGACCACGACTGGGCGTTCAGTGTCGCCCACTGGGACGTCTCGCCCACGGGCGTGGGCCGGGCGGTCCTGCGCGCGGACACCGGGCGACGGGCTTACAGCTTGGTGGCGTTCTTTCACGATTTGCCCGATCACATGCGGTCCGACCGCGTCATCGCCGAGGCGTGGGACGCCACCTTCACCCTGTTTGACGGCGAACCGACAACGGACGATCTGGACCGCTTGGAACGCAATGTGCCCAAGCAAGAGGCGGGCCGCCTGTCCGAACGAGAGCTGACGCTGAGCCGCGCGAACCGCTCGGCCAGGCTCTGGTCCCATGTGGTCGAGGCATTGGCGCGTGGACAGCAACCGGACGCCAGTGAAATCGGCAAGGTCGGATATATCATGCGCACCACGGCGGTCTATGGGTCTGGCAAGTTCGGAGCCGCCGATCGCGCGGTGATCGAGGACCGCGCAGAATGCGCGCCGCCGTTTCAGGTCGAGATGTTGACCGTCTACCTGATCCGCTGGGCCGTCGTCGTGCTGGCCGAACACGTGGCGCGCGCCAAGGGCGGGCAGGCGGCGGTCCGGCTGGACCCGGATTTGGCGCGCGGCCTTGGCATCGGAAACTCCACCGGCTTGGGCATGGCGCCCTTTCTGATCAACCACCCCATCCTGTTCCACAATTGGATCAAAGCCCGCGAAACCGCGCTGGCCCGGGCGCGGGCGGCCACGGGGGTCAGCGCGGTGGATTGGGCGCTGTTGCAAGACCTCGCCGCCGCTACCCAAACCAAATACGGCGCATGGATCAGCAGCGATTCCGTGCAAGCAGACCGGGACGCCGCGCTGATCCGGGACCTGGCCACCCTGCAAGACCAATTGGCGCGGGGCCCAATGGGCGCTCAACCGCTGGACGCTCTGTGGCTTTGGGCTGTGGATGCTTTGGGGGCTGAGGCGCAGGAATGGCTCGCCTCAACCTTGCCGGAACTGACATTGGACGCGGTCGCGGACTTGGGCCAGGACATGCACGTGCCCACCGGGTCCAAACCCGCGCTGGATGGGCGGCAAACCGTGGGCGGCCTGCGCCAGATGATCGAAACGCATTATGCCTGGACCCTGGCCCACGATTGGGACAGCGCCGAGGATGATGCGCAGGTGTGGTACACCTCCGAGGAGAAGATGGAACCGCGCCTTGCCAAACACGCGGATTTGCCCGGTCTGGACCCCTACGCCCTGCCTCTGGCCCCCGCGCGCGATGTCGCACGCCTGTGGCAGGTGCTGCGGGGCTGGGATCCCAGCACACCCGTAGCCGCCCTCGCGCTGGCCCGGTCGGACCTGCGGCACGTGATCCGTCGCGTGCAGATCATCGCCCGCTATTCCTATGGAGAGTTGCGCGGCAACACGGTCAGCGCCGCGTTGCGCCCCGTAGACATGCTGCGCGCGAAATTGGCGTTCTTTGGGGCGCAGCGGTTTGACCCCCGATCTGACCGCTGGCTGCGGGTCGCGCTGTTTTCGGGTGCGCCGATGCCGGACCGGTTGGATGCGCGGTCAGAGGCGCAGTGGCCTTTCTGGATCGCCCCGTGGGAAATCGGTGGGGCAGCGTCCCCCCGATGACGGACACCATCGAGACATCCCTGTCCGAGCTGTCGGCCCTCACCCGACTTGCCCTGCGTGGGGCCGGGTACGATTGGGGCCACGCAGAGGATGGCGCGGCTTGGGTCGTGTGGTTGTCGAAATACGATTTGCCCGCGGGCGACGTCTTGGCCACCTACCTGACCGCCAACCGCACGCCGGGCACTGTGTGTCCGATTGTGGCAGCGGCGGGCCTTTCCGATACGGGCGGGCTGCCGGACGAAGGAGTGCACATAGACGCGCTTGCAGCCCCGCTGTTGGCGGTGCCCATGTTCGCGGCAGAGGGTTTGTCCTATACCGTGACGTGGGGAGACAGTCAGTTTTGCGTTGCTGGGGGTCATTTGATCGAAATGCATGGCGTGAAAGAGACACCTCTGGCGGATCGGGTCACCGTCATCCCGGGCGCGCGCACGGAAGCAGGGCCGGTTCCACAGGGCACACGCGCGCGCTTGCGGCGCGGCAACTGGCTGATCTTGAAACAACTGGCGGCGCAGACCTTTGCGCCCGCAACGCAAGCCTCGCGCGCAGGTGCCGGGGCCGGAGAGGACGGAAATGACGACTGAAACCTTAACCCTACAGGCCATCGAGACGCTGGCTTACGACGCCCTGACAGCCGCTGGTGCGACAGAGGCACAGGCGCGGCCCATAGCCCAGGCGACCGCCGTGACCGAGGGGATGGGCGTCGCCAGCCACGGGCTGGCCTATGTGCCGATCTACGCCGAACATCTGCGGTGCGGCAAAGTCATCGGTGATGCGGCCCCGGTGATCACGGCGCCTCGCCCCGCTGCCTTAGTGGCAGATGCGGCCAACGGGTTTGCCCATGCGGCCATCGCCGAAGGGTTCGCCCATCTGGCGCCGCTCGCACGCAAACAAGGCGTGGCGGCCCTGGCGGTGCGCAATTCCTATAACTGCGGTGTGTTGGGGGTGCATGCCCACGCCCTCGCGGCCGAAGGGCTGGTGGGTCTGTGCTTTACGAATGCGCCCGCGTCGATCGCGCCGTCGGGCGGGGCGACGCCTATTGTGGGGACCAACCCAATTGCGTTTGGCACACCGGATGGGCAGGGCGGTGCGTCTTTGTTGATCGACCAGTCCGCCAGTGCCATCGCCAAGTCCGAGGTGATGAAACGCGCCCGTGAGGGCAAGCCAATCCCTGTCGGTTGGGCGCTGGATGCGGACGGTAATCCGACGACTGATCCAAATGTCGGCCTGAAAGGCTCCATGGCGCCGGCGGGGGGCTACAAGGGCGTGGGCCTGTCCCTTATCGTCGAGACCTTCGCCGCCGCACTGGCCGGGGCCACCCTTGGCAAGGACGCCAGTCCGTTTTCGGGCCCGGTCGGCGGTCCACCCTCCACGGGTCAGTTCTTTATCGCGATTGATCCGGACGCCACGTCGGGCGGGGCCTTCGCGGCACGCATGGCTGACCTGACCGCAGCGATCCGAGCGCAGCCCGGTGCGCGTTTGCCGGGGGACGGACGGTCTGGGTCATTGGCAAAGGCGCAGTCGGCGGGGGTTGCAGTCTCGACCGTGACGCTGGAAAAGGTGCGGGCTTTGGTCTGATGCGGTGAAGTGGTAACGAATAAAGGCGCCCGCGGGCGCCTTTTGATAAACTTATTCAGGTTGATCTTTAACCGCGCCACGTGCGGACTTGGCCGCAATCCATATGCACGAAGTTGGATCCGTAGTAGCGACCAACCCCACCGGCAGAACAGGCCTGCGCGGCCTTGGCCACTTGGCTGACCGAACGGCTGTTGAGCCGCAAATCGGCCGCTTTGCCGACCATATGCAACGACTTGCGCGCCACACCACCGGACCGGGACCGCAGCGCATTGTTGGTGGCAGGGGACCGGTAACCGGACAACAAGGTGTAGTGTTCGCTGGTGTCCACCAGACGGTGAACGGCCGCCATGATATCGATTGTGCGGTTGTCGATGGCAATCGCCTCGTTCCGGCGCCAGTCGCGCATGAACCAATTGATCTCTTTGAGCGCGTCACGGACATATTTGCCCTCAACCCAATAGATCATGTCGATTTTCTCGCCCGTGCGTGGGTTTGTTGCCAAAAAGCGACGGATGTCGCCCGATCCGCGCAAAAACCCGGCTGCATTTCCGTATGTCGGTGCTGCCACAACCGCCGTAGCTGCAAACGCCCCCAAGAGGCCTCGCCGTGTAAAATTCATCATCTGTCCACTCGCGCCTTCAATTCCACAACATCCGGTGTTCCGGTTAATATTGTGCCTGTCCCACCCTTCGGTGTGAGATTTATGACACAAATGAAACTCTGCGCAAAGCGACAACTTGTGCCCAAGGCGCAGCCCCGTATGCGGTAAGCAGAAATTTGCCTAGCGAACCGCGTGGGGCAGGTGATATGTCTGTGGATAAACCGGACAGCTTACGATTTTGTGAATGGACCGATGGCAGGGTGCGATGCCACGGTTTGGCCTGACACGGGAGATTGATATGAAAACCATGCTCACCGCAGCCACGGCTGTTTTTCTGGCCCTCTCCAGCCCTTCGGCGGCATTGGTACCTGCCTTTAAGCAGGCGGTGGCGGAGCAGGCGTCAGAGACCGCTGATCTGGCGGCCTTCTATCGCAGTCGCAATTTCGAGCCGATCTGGATGGGCGAGGGCGCGGCCGAGCGGCGCGCGGCCTTCCTGTGGGCGCTGGACACCGCTGCCGATCACGGTTTGCCTGCGGATCGTTACGATCCCGACGACATTCGCGCGGCCTTTGCCGCGGCCACCGACCCGCGCGCTCGCGGCTTGCTAGAGGTGCGCATGTCCGAGATGTTCCTCGCCTATGCCCGGGATATTTCTTCGGGGTTTCTGGATCCTGATGCCGTGGTTGCCGGGATCCACAAGAAGCGACCCACACCCGACACCGCGCAGATGTTCCAAGACTTCGTCGATGGGGATAACCCGCGTGCGATGGTCAAAGCGCTCTGGCCTACATCGCCCATGTACGTCCGGCTCTTGCGTGAAAAGCTGCGCCTGGAGGCGTTGCGCGAACGTGGTGGCTGGGGCGAAGAGGTCCGCGCGGCCTCCGTCAAACCCGGTGCCACGTCAGACGCCGCTGTTCAGTTGCGCAACCGTTTGGTGCGCATGGGTTACATGAAACGCAGCGCCGTGCGCGGCTATGATGCCGCTGTCGAGGCGGCGGTGCGGGACTTTCAGATTGACCACGGTCTGGAGGCGACGGGCAGTGCAGACGCCGCCACCATCCGCGCGATCAACGTCTCGCTTGAGGATCGTCTGGGCCAAATTCTGATCGGGCTGGAACGTCAGCGTTGGATGAACAAACCCCTTGAGGATCGCCATATCCTTGTGAACCTGACCGAATTCCACGCCTACGTGGTGGACCACGGCAAGGTCACCTTCGACACCGTTGTGGTGGTGGGCAAGAACACCGCCGACCGCCGGACGCCCGAGTTCTCGGACACCATGGAATATATGGTGATCAATCCCACGTGGCACGTGCCCCGGTCGATCGCCACCAAGGAATACCTGCCTGCCTTGCAGCGGGGCGGCGCCAACCACCTGCGTCTGTTCCGGGGCGGGCGCGAGGTCAGTCGCAGCGGGATCGACTTCAGCCAATATACCGCACGGACTTTTCCGTTTGACCTGAAACAGCCTCCGTCGCCCAGCAACGCCCTAGGGTTGGTCAAATTCATGTTCCCCAACCAGTGGAACATCTACCTCCATGATACGCCGGCCAAGAATCTGTTTGGCCGGGACGTACGCGCCTACAGCCACGGGTGCGTGCGGGTGGAACGTCCGTTCGAGCTGGCCCATCATCTGTTGGCTCCGCAAGAGGCGGACCCTAAGGGCTTCTTCGATGCGACCCTGCGCACACGGCAGGAAACTTACGTCTATCTGGATGACCCCATCGGGGTGCACCTCGTATACTGGTCCGCGTGGGTCACGCCCACGGGCCGTGTGAACTACCGCGATGACGTCTATGGGCGCGATGCTGCGATGCTGTCGGCCCTGCGCGCAGCCGGGGTCGGGCCGCGTCCGCTGGACAGTTGATCCCTGTCACACTTTGTAACGAGGGCGGCGCGTTTGTGCCGCCCTTTTGCGTTGCGCCGCAGCGTCGGGGTTTTCAGGGCGGGGCCGGTGGATTAAGCGGGGGACAAGGAGACGTCACCATGGCATTTACCATCGCAGAAATCGCAAAGTCCCTCGGCGCCGAGGCAGCGGGCGATCTGTCCCTGACCATCATACGCGCGGCGGAACCGGGTCGCGCGGGACCCGATGATCTGGCGCTGGCGATGTCGCCCGCCTACGGTCCGGCCTTGGCGAACGGGCGGGCACGCGCGGCGGTCTTATGGCCCGGGGCGGCGTGGCAGGATCATGGCCTGGAGGCTGCGATCTTTGTGCCGCGCGCCCGTGTCGCCATGGCGGGGATCACATCGGCACTGGATGCGGGGCCAGAGATTGCCCCGGGCATCCATGCTTCGGCGGTGATTGACCCTTCGGCGCAGGTCGGGGCCGGGGCAGCCATCGGTCCCTTCGTCCACATCGGGCCCCGCGCTCGCATTGGCGCGAACGCCCGTATCGCATCCCACGTAAGCGTGGCCGAGGATGCGGTGATTGGCGACGATGCGCTGCTGTGCCAAGGCGTGCGCATCGGAGCGCGCTGCGTGATCGGGGATCGGTTCATCGCGCAACCGGGGGCGGTGGTGGGTGGCGATGGCTTCAGCTTTGTCACGCCCGAGGAATCCGGGGTGGAGCGGTCCCGCAAATCCCTTGGCGATCAGGGAGAGATCGTGCCGCAATCCTGGACCCGCATCCATTCGCTGGGTGCGGTGCAGATCGGAGACGATGTCGAGATCGGGGCCAACGCCTGCATCGACCGGGGCACTGTGGCCGATACGACCATCGGCCACCGCACCAAGCTCGATAATCTTGTCCACATCGGCCACAACAACAAGGTCGGTGATGATTGCCTGATCTGCGGTCAGGTCGGCATGGCGGGCAGTTCGACCATTGGCAACCGGGTTGTCATGGCGGGCCAATGCGGGGTGAACGACAATATCACCGTGGGCGACGATGTTGTGGCGGGCGGGGCCTCTAAGATCTTTACCAATGTGCCTGCGGGCCGCGTGATCTTGGGCTATCCGGCAGTCAAGATGGACACCCATGTGGAAATCTACAAAGCGCAACGGCGCTTGCCTCGATTGGCGCAACAGGTGGCGGCCCTCAAAAAGGCCGTTTTCAAAGACGACTAGACACCCTATCTGATGCGCAAGGGGCGGTGATGCGCCGCCCAACAGAAGGTGAACCGCCCATGACACAAACCATCCAAGACCAAGTCATTGCGATCATCGCAGAGCAGGCCCTGTTGGAACCCGGGGACGTGGCCCTGACCTCGACGCTGGAGGATTTGGGCATCGACAGCCTTGGGTTGGTCGAAAGCATCTTCGCCATCGAAGAGGCCTTCGATATCCAAGTGCCCTTCAACGCCAATGAGCCCGAGAAAAGCGACTTCGACATCTCGTCGGTCGCGGCCATCGTGGCGGCGGTGGACAAACTGATCGCGGATCAAAAAGGGTGAACCGCGTCGTCATCACCGGGGCAGGCACGATCAACGCCTTGGGCGCGGATGTGCCCGCCACGTGGGAGGCGATGAAGGCCGGGCGCTGCGGCATCGGCCCCTTGGACATCCGTGACGTGGACCGCTTGTCGATCAAGATCGGCGGGCAGGTGCAGGGCTATGACGACGCGGCCCATTTCAATCGGCAGCAGATCGCGCTTTACGACCGCTACACCCAGTTTGCCTTGCTGGCCGCGCGCGAGGCCATCGCGCAATCCGGCCTGACGTTTACGGGGGATCTGTCGGCGCAATGTGGCGTGATCCTTGGCACATCGGGCGGGGGGCTCACGACCCAGGACGACAACTACCGCGCCGTGTATGAAGAGGGCAAAAACCGCGTCCATCCCTTTGTGGTGCCCAAACTGATGAACAACGCTGCCGCCAGCCACATCTCGATGGAATTCAACCTCAAGGGGCCGTCCTTTACCGTGGCCACCGCCTGTGCCTCCTCCAACCACGCGATGGGGCAGGCGTTTCACTTCGTGCGCTCTGGCATCTCCAAGGTGATGGTGACGGGCGGGTCGGAATCCATGTTGTGCTTTGGCGGGGTCAAAGCGTGGGAGGGGTTGCGTGTGATGTCAAAGGACGCTTGCCGCCCCTTCAGCGCCAACCGCAACGGCATGGTGCAGGGCGAGGGGGCGGGGGTCTTTGTGTTCGAAGACTACGATCACGCCCGCGCCCGCGGGGCGGAGATTTTGGCCGAGGTGATCGGGACTGCCATGACCTCCGACGCGTCCGACATCGTGATGCCCTCCAAACAGGGGGCGGAACGGGCCATCCTTGGGGCCATGCAGGATGCGCGGATCAACCCTGGTCAGGTTGGGTATATCAACGCCCATGGCACGGGCACGGCGGCCAATGACAAGACGGAATGTGCCGCCGTGGCAGGCGCGCTTGGGGCCCATGCGGATCGGGTGATGATCAGTTCGACGAAATCCATGCACGGCCACCTGATCGGCGGCACCGGCGCGGTAGAGCTTTTGGCCTGCATCATGGCCCTGCGCGAGGGCGTGATCGCGCCCACCATCAACTACGACGAGGCGGACCCGGAGTGTGCCTTGGACGTGGTGCCGAACGAAGCGCGGGATGCACAGGTCGATGTCGTCCTGTCCAACGCTTTTGCCTTTGGCGGCATGAACGCCGTGCTGGCCCTGTCCAAGGTCTGAACGCAAAACGGGCCCCACAGGGCCCGTCGTGTCGCAGATGACTTTGTTCTACTCAGCGGGCGTGATCGCCTGCATACCGGCGGTGAAACCGGACAGCGACAACGTCAGCTCTACGTCTGTTTCCGGTGCCGCCACAGGACGCACCTTGATCAGGCCGGCCGCGCCTGCCCGAAACTGCGCCATCTCTTCGGCGGTAAAGCCCATGCGGCTATAACAGCCTTGCTGGTCACAGTGTGAAAACGGGTAGATCCGCTCGTTCCCGCCATCCACACTGACACGCACATTTGCGGTCAACAGGGTCAGCAACGGCGTGACGACCGTCGCACCCCCCGCCACCTGTCCGCCACCGGGCACGGAGAAAAAGTTGATGTCCGCCGTGGGATTGCCGTCCGCATCGTTCAAGCGCTGGAACAGCTGGCAGGGATCGGGTTGATCCTCGGGCGTCACGATGCAGCGCACCTGAAAGTCGCCGTGGTTCTCTTTGACGTACAAGTCCCCCACTTGTGGGCCAGTGGGTTGGCCCAGAGGCAAATCCGCCCCCGGTGTCGCGGCGGTGTCGTCGGTGGCCTCTTGCGCTGTGGCCGGAACAGCCAAGGTGGTCAGAACAGCAGCGGCGAGAATGGCAAGGCGATTGCGCATCGTGGATAAATCCTTCGTCTAAAGTCATGGGGTGGATATCATGCAGCATCAGGGCTGTCAGGGCCAAATCATCGCTGATCGGCAAACCTTTGCCACATCCGCCAAGCCCTGAGACCAAACGCAAAAAAGGGCCCGTGAGCAGGCCCTTTTTCAGTTTGTTTTTCTCTCCCTGTCGGACTGGCCGACATTCATTACCGAAACGCTATGACGTTCGGTTGCAGGCGTCAACAGGCCAATTTCGGAAAAACAGAACTATCGGTGAAGGACGCTCCGGCGACAAAAAAAGCCGTGCCACAAGGGCACGGCCAGTCGACAGGGAGGAATGTCTGACACCGTCACCATCTGGTTTCGCGTAGACAACCTCATCTATGACAGACAAAGGTTAACAAGACGCAAACACGTAGGAGTTCGGTGATGGGCAGTGACAGCATTTTTGTCGGGGGCGGCGGCGCGGGCTATGGCGATGCGCAAACCATGCTGCTGAAATACGCCAACCGCCATGGCTTGATCGCCGGAGCCACGGGTACGGGCAAAACCGTCACGCTGCAGATCTTGGCCGAAAGCTTTTCATCCCAGGGCGTGCCTGTTTTCATGGCCGATGTCAAAGGCGACCTCGCCGGGCTGGCCAAGGCGGGTTCGCCGGATTTCAAACTGCACAAGCCCTTCACCGACCGCGCGGCCACCATCGGCCTCACCGACTATGCCTACAGCGCCTTTCCCGTGACCTTCTGGGACCTGTTCGGTACCGAAGGGCACCCGGTGCGCACCACCGTGTCGGACATGGGGCCGTTGCTGATCGCCCGCTTGCTAGAGCTGTCCGAGGCGCAGGAGGGCGTGCTGAACATCGCCTTCCGCCTCGCCGATGAAGAGGGCATGGCCCTGCTGGACCTTAAGGACCTGCAAGCGTTGCTGGTCTTTGTAGGCCAACAGCGGGCGGAACTTGGCCTGCGCTACGGCAACATTTCCACCGCCAGCGTGGGCGCCATCCAGCGCCGCCTTCTGGTCCTTGAAGGGCAGGGCGGCGATCGGCTGTTCGGGGAACCGGCCCTGGACCTGTCCGATATCCTGCGCACGGACGCCGATGGCCGCGGCCGCATCTCGATCCTTGCGGGCGCGCGGCTGATGCAATCCCCGCGCCTGTACGCGACGTTCCTGCTGTGGCTTCTGTCAGAACTTTTCGAAACCCTGCCCGAGGTGGGCGATCCGGACAAACCCAAGCTGGTCTTCTTCTTTGACGAGGCGCACCTGCTGTTCGACGACGCCCCCAAGGCCTTGGTGGACAAGGTCGAACAGGTCGCCCGTCTGATCCGGTCCAAGGGGGTCGGCGTCTATTTCGTCACCCAGAACCCCGAAGACGTGCCCGAAGATATCCTTGGGCAGTTAGGCAACCGCGTCCAGCACGCCCTGCGCGCCTTCACGGCCAAGGATCAACAGGCCCTGCGCCGGGCGGCCCAGAACTATCGCGAAAACCCCCGCTTTGACACCGAGGACGCGATCCGAGAGGTCGGCGTGGGCGAGGCTGTGACCTCCTTGCTGGAGGCCAAGGGCATCCCCGGGGTAGCCGAACGCACACTGATCCGCCCGCCGTCCTCGCAACTGGGGCCGATCACCGCCAGTGAACGGGCAGGTATCATCGCGGCCTCCCCCGTGGCGGGCAAATATGAGGCGCAGGTCGACCGCGACAGCGCCTTTGAAATCCTGCAGCGCCGCGCCGAACAGGCGGCGGCTCAGGCGCAAGAGGCAGAGGAAGCCGAAGCGGAGGCCCCGCCCATGGAACGGGAATTTCGTGCCGCGCGCCGCTATTCCGGTGCCAAGGTCGCCCGCAGCACCGCCAAACGCAAATCCCGCAGCGACAGCGTGGGCCAGGTCTTTATGAAGTCCATGGCGCGCCAATTGGGATCACGGGCAGGGCGCAACCTCGTGCGCGGCGTCTTGGGGGGCCTGTTCAAAGGGCGCTGACACCTGATTAGTCATCTATGGTGGTGCAAAGCGCCTACAAGGCATCGCGTGCGGCGCAGCCGCTCATCTTGACAGCAGCGCGCCTGTGCCCTGAAGGACGCCGTGTTCCATGGCGTAGCGGGTCAGCCCGGCAGTGCTGGAGATCCCCAACTTGCGCTTGATGTTCTTGCGGTGGGTTTCCACGGTGCGCACGGAAATGTCCAAGGCCCCCGCCACGTCCTTGTTCGACTTGCCTTGGGCCAGTTGCAGCAGGATCGTCTGTTCCCGCGAAGTGAGCTGTTCGGCCCCCTCCGACGGGGCCAAAGACCCTTCGGCCCCGGGGCACAGGTACTGCTCGCCTGCCAGCACCATGTCGATGGCACGGCGGATTTCCTCGGTGGGCACGTCCTTCAGGATATAGCCCTTTGCCCCGTGGGACAGGGCGGTGTTGATGTACTCGGGCGTGTCATGCATGGACAGGATCAGGACATTCAGATCCGGGTTCTGTTCCAGCAAGATTTCTGTGGCCGACAACCCGTTCACCTGCGGCATATTCAGGTCGAGCAGGATCACATCGGGGGCCAGCGTTTGCGCCTGGTTGATGATCTCTTGCCCGTTGCTGAGGGTGCCGACCACGTCAATATCGTCATAGGTTTCCAGAATGGCGCGGATGCCATCGGCCACCATGGGGTGATCGTCCACGATGACGACTCGGATCGTTTGGGTCATAGGGCAGTTCCTTGTGGCAGGCTGTTGGCTTGGCCGTCGCGGGCGTCCGGGGTCAAAAGGTGGGTTAGGGGGACATCGGCCTCGATCACGGTGCCGCCCGCGGGCGGGGTGCTGACACGCAAGGTGCCGTCCAGCTGTTCCACCCGCTCTGCCATGTTGCGCAGGCCAAGTCCAATGCGGTGGCGTGTGTGGTTCAGTCCCCGGCCATCATCGGCCACGCGCAGGGTGGCGCCATTGCGGTGGCCGAACAGGCGGATCTCCACGTGGGAGGCCTCTGCGTGGCGTTCGATGTTGGTCAGGGCCTCTTGGGCAATGCGGTAGAGGCTGGTCTTGGCCTCGATGTCCAGACGGTTGCGGAAGACGACCGTATGAAAGGCCACCGACACGCCCGTGCGGCGCTGGAAGTCCTCGGCAAGCGCCTTGAGGGCCGGACCCAGCCCCAGATCGTCCAAAACGCCGGGGCGCAGGTCGCGGCTGATCCGGCGCACCTCGCCGATGGCCTCTTGCAGCCCGCCGATGCTTTCGTCCACGGCATCGGCTGCGCGCGCATCGCCCTTGGCGGCGAACCGTTTGGCCAGCTCCAGCTTGTACCGGATCCCGACCAGAATCTGGCTGATCGAATCGTGCAACTCGCGGGCGACACGACCGCGCTCTTCCTCTTGGGTGTCGAACACGCGCTGTGTCAGCGCCTTCAACTTGGCATCCGCCAGCCGCCGCTCACGCACGTTGATCACCAGACCGGACACGAACACCAGCAGCAGGGCCGCTCCCGTGATGATCCCGATAGACAGGAAGGTGCGCTGCACCCGGGCTTCGGTCTCGGCCCGGGCACTGGCGACCGAGGCCAGCACATCGTCGATAAAAACCCCCGTGCCAATGGCCCACCGCCAGTCCTGCAGGCCGATGACATAGGTGATCATCGTCGCCGTCTCGCCGGTCGAAGGCTTTTCCCACGCATAGGTGTGATAGCCCCCCCGGACCGGGCGCGCGCGATCAATTCATCGGTGACCGGCACACCGTTCACATCCGTCATACCCGCCCAGTTGCGCCCGATCAAAGAGGTCTGGCGCGGGGACACCAGATTGTCGCCATCATATTCATAAACAAAGAAAAAACCGTCCTGACCATAGATCATGGCGGACAGGATCTGCGTCACCCGCAGTTTGGCCAGCGCGTCATCAGGGGCGGCGTTGCCATAGATCGTGACAAAGGCCGTGCGCGCAAGGCTGAGGTAGTTCTTCAACTCCTCTTTCTTGGTCTCGATCAGGGTCCGCTCCAGACTTGCGATCTCCTGCTCGGCCATGCGGCTGGATTGCTCCGTGACCAAGACGGCGATCGCGCTGGCCGCAAGGATCAGGGGCAGGGTCGCCAGGGCGAACAGCTTTTGCCCATAGGTCAGGCGCGGTTTCAGGCGGGTCAGGGGCATGATCTGTCCAATGGTCTGCCCCCGGCTTAAGAAAATTTGCAGCCGAGGCCAAGAATTTTCCACAAAGACCCCTCTCTACGGGTTTTCGGGTATTCCATCCCCGCAACCCGGGGGGTAGCGTCGCGCCACACCACGTCCCGAGGGGGGCGTGGCCTATATCCTATTGGGAGGATTTCTTATGGACCGTCGTTCGTTTCTGAAAACGTCCGCACTCGGTGGCTCTGCCGCCGCCGCTGCAACCCTTGCAGCCCCCGCCTATGCACAAGGCAAGCGCACCCTGACCATGGTCACCACCTGGGGCCGCGGCCTTGCCGGTGTGCATGACAGCGCGCAGCGCGTGGCCGACAGCATCACCGCCATGACCGATGGTGACCTGACCATCGACCTGAAAGCCGCAGGCGAGCTGGTCGGCGCGTTCGAGGTCTTCGACGCTGTCACCTCTGGCCAGGCCGATATGTACCACGGGGCCGACTACTACTTTGTGGGTCAGCACCCCGCATACGCCTTCTTCACCGCTGTGCCCTTCGGCATGACCGCGCAGGAACTGGCCAACTGGTACTACCACGGCGAGGGCATGGCCCTGCATGACGAGCTGGGTCAGATCTTTGGTCTGAAATCCTTCCTTGGCGGCAACACCGGCGCACAAGCCGGCGGCTGGTATCGTCAGGAAATCAACGGCCCCGAGGACTTCAACGGTCTGAAATTCCGTATGCCCGGTCTGGGCGGCAAAGCCCTGGGCAAACTGGGCGCATCGGTGCAGAACCTGCCCGGCTCCGAAGTGTACCAGGCGCTGGCCTCCGGTGCCATCGACGGCACCGAGTGGATCGGTCCGTGGGCCGACGAGAAAGCCGGTTTCCAAGAGATCACCAAGACCTACTACACCGCAGGCTTCCACGAGCCGGGCGCGGGTCTTTCCGTGGCCACCAACCGGGACGTGTTTGAAGGCCTGTCGCCTGCGCACCAGAAGGTCATCGAGATCGCATCCGCCGAAGCGCACCAGTGGAACCTGGCGCAATTCCTCGCCAACAACGGCACCGCGCTGCAACGTCTGCAGTCGTCCGGCGTGCAGGTCCGCACCTTCCCCGACAGCGTCTGGGATGCCTTCGGCCAAGCCTCCAAAGAGGTGCACGAAGAGAACATGGGCGATGACATCTACAAGCGCGTCCATGACAGCGTGATGTCCTCCATGGCGGCGTCCTCCAGCTGGATCGAAGCGGCCGAGGGCACCTACCGCGCCCAACGCGACCGCGTTCTGGGATAACGACCCGGTAGGGTGGGACTTGTCCCACAGCTCCTGTCGGGGGTGGCGGGATAAATCCCGCCCTACGATCACAGCCCGCCCCTGCGCCATTCGCGCCTTGGGGGCGGGTATGCCGCACACAGACATGCCGGAACAGGCATGCGTGTGGCCTGACTATTTAGGGGGATGCTGCGATGCTCGACGCGCTGCTATGGGTCGTTACCAATATCGGTATGGCCTTCGTCAACTTTTTCACCGCCATCACGAACCCCGCCGCTTGGCTGGACTGGTCCCAGAAAGAGGCGCTGATGCGCTTCGTCTACTACGGTGGTTCGGTCGAGTTCTTCTTTGTGGTCTTCACAGCCTTCCTTTTGGTCACGGGCATCGGCATGTGGAAGCGCCAGTTCCTTTGGAACATGGTGCGCGGGTGCGAGGGGATCACCAACACCATTGGCCGTATCGCCGCCTGGGCGGGCCTGCTCATGGTGCTGCAACAGATCCTGATCGTGTTCCTGCAGCGAATCTTCCGTGTCTCCGAGATCTCTGTCGGCCCCTTTGGCACCGTCTTCACCCGCGACCTGTCGTGGTATTCCGAAGAGCTGAAGCTCTACAACGCCATGATCGTCTGCCTGTGCGTAGGCTACACCTTTGTGCAGGGCGGCCATGTGCGTGTGGATCTGGTCTATGGCGGGGTCAAGCACCGCACCAAGCGGATCATCGACATGGTGGGCAGCATCCTGTTCATGATGCCTGCGATCACCCTGACCTACATGTACGCTTGGTATTTCATGTGGCGGCACCTGATCACGCCCAAGCCCTCCGCCTCCGACAGTCTGGACCGGCTGATGGCCAAGTCCCGCGCCCTGCGTTGGAACGTGGAAACCATCGGGTTCAGCCCCAACGGATTTGACGCCTACTTCCTGTTTAAGATCCTGATCGTGTGCTTCTGCGTGCTGGTGTGGTTGCAGGCGATGACCTTCTTCTGGCGCTCCTACCTCGAATTCCGCGAAGGCGAGGCCTCCGCCGGAAAGTATCTCGACAAAGACCCCCTCGGTGATGACCTCGCCGAGAAGGTGGCAGAAATTCACTAAGGGGACGATGCAATGATTTTCGGTATGGATGGGGTCGAGGTCGGCCTGCTCATCGTGTTCCTGTGCCTGTTCTCGGGCATCATGACGGGGTTCCCCGTGGCCTTTGCCATTGGCGGGGCGGCCGTGATCTCTTTCGGGATCATCGCTGCGCTGGACAGCGCGGGCCTGTTGATCCACCAGGCCATCGACACAGGCTCTGCGGAATATGCGGCCCTGATCGCCGAGGGCACGGCGCGCGAGGCCATCAGCATCTTCCGCTACCCCGAATTGCCCCGGGTCGAAGAGGCGCTGTTCCCCGCGGGATGGGAAACCGCCATGGACCGTAACCTGTCGTTCATCGTGAACCGGATGAATGAAAAGGTGATTGCGGGTGCCTCGATCGAGACGTTGCTGGCAGTGCTGATGTTCGTGATGATGGGCATCACTCTGGAACGCTCCAAGATTGCAAACGACCTGCTGACCACGATGGCGCGCGTGTTCGGCCCTCTGCCGGGCGGTCTGGCCGTGTCCATCGTGATCGTGGGGGCCTTTCTCGCGGCCTCTACGGGTATCGTGGGGGCGACCGTTGTGACCATGGGTCTGCTGGCCCTGCCCACCATGTTGCGCAACGGCTATTCGCCGGAGCTGTCTACAGGGGTGATCGCCGCCTCTGGCACCTTGGGGCAGATCATCCCGCCCTCCATCGTGATCGTTCTGCTGGGCACGCTGGCGGGGGATTTGTATTCCACCGCTCAAGAAAAGACTGCCCAGACCTTGGGCTGTTCGGATGCGTTGACCTATCTGGGCGAACCGGCTGTGGTCTCCGTGGGCACCCTGTTCCAAGCGGCCCTGTTGCCCGGTATCCTGCTGGCGTTCCTCTATGGGGCCTATGCCTTTGGCTTTGCCCTGCTGAACCCGTCCAAGGCCCCGCCGGTACAATTTGACGATGATGGCGGCTCCGTGATCACCAAGGGCGACGCCTACACATGGTTCCTAGGCGCGCCCGTGGCGCTGATCATCGGAGCGGTTTTGCTGGGTCAGGTGGGCCTGATCGGGTCGCAAACCATCAACGTCGGTTCGTTCAGCCAGGCCGGTGAAACCGCATCCCTGCGCACCAACGTCTCGCCCCAGTGTCAGGCGGCCATGATCGAACGCCACGGCCAAGACGCATGGGACCAAGCCGTGGCCGAGCAGGCGGAGATCGACGCCGCCGGCGGGGCGGAACTGGCCCGCGAGTTGACTGAGGACGAGATCGTCGCCCTCAAGGCCCAGGCCGTCACGGAGGCGGCCCCCATTGGCACCGGCATTGCCGTGCTGTTCATCGGGCTGGCCTTGGTCCTGACCACGGCGCGGGGGATCAACCCCTTGGCCGATGCACGGCCCCTGATCGTGGGGGGCTGGGTGTTGCGCTGGCCTTCGTGCTGGACATCGCACTTATCGGGCCGCTGACCTCCTCCGGCTCCACGTTTGTGCTGATGGCGATCCCCATGGCGCTGGTGGGCTATGGATGCTGGCACGCCTTTGGGCGGTTGGCCCAGAACGACTTGCTGCGCGTGGTCTTTCCGCCGCTGGTCCTGATCGTGGCGGTGCTGGGGTCCATCCTTGGCGGCATCACCAACCCGACACCCGCCGCCGCCCTTGGGGCCGGGGGGGCGATCATGCTGGCCGCCTACCGCAAGCTGAAGGAAGAGGATGGCCCGGCCAAACTGATCCTGATGGCCAGCTTTGCCATCGTGGTGATGATCCTGTTCGGCATCAACTTTGACCTGCGGGTGGGCATCAGCTCCACCACCTTTGCGGACACGGTCGCCCGCGTCATCGCCCAAGCCGCCTACCACGGTGCCTTCCTGGGCCTGCTGTTCGCCTGCTGGGTCCTGTTCCGCACGGGTGTGCTGACGCCGGTGGTGCGCGAGACGGCCAAGGTCACCTCCATGGTGTTCACAATCCTGATCGGGTCGCAACTGCTGAACCTCGTGGTGATTTCTTTCGGGGGCGAGCACTACATCCAGGATTTCCTGCGCAGCTTCGACAACGAGTTGAAGGTGTTCCTGATCGTGATGCTGGTGCTGTTCATCCTGGGCTTCGTGCTGGATTTTCTGGAGATCATCTACATCGTGATCCCCATCGTGGGCCCCGTGATCTATGGCGGCACGATGGACCCCAAATGGGTGACGATCATGATCGCGGTGAACCTGCAAACCAGCTTCCTGACGCCGCCCTTCGGGTTCGCGCTGTTCTACCTGCGCGGCGTTGCGCCCAAGGAGGTGACGACAGGCCACATCTATCGCGGGGTGATCCCCTTTGTGATCATCCAGTTGTGCGGTCTGGGCCTGCTGTTCATGTTCCCCGGTGTGGTCAGTATCATCCCCGACCTTCTGCCCCACAACTAAATTGAAAAGGCGTCCCCATGGGGACGCCTTTGCTTTTCTGGCTGGTGCCCCTTGCGCGGGTGTGCCCGGGCAATGACGCGCGCACCTGTTGAGAGGGCACGCCGACGGTGCCCCCTGGTGCCACCAAAACATGGAATGCGGCGCAGCCGCGCCTTTGGGTCAGACCTCGCGGATGGGCCCGCCCCTTGCACCTGTGCGCGGGCTGACGTCGGGCAGGGTGATCTGGGCCACCTGCTCTGCGATGGGGTCCACGGACAGGGGGTGCATTTCGGACGTGTGATCCTCGGGCGAACCGATATCCTGCCATTGGCCGTTCTTGTAGATCTCCAGCCCGCTGAAGTTTGCCTTGTAGCCCATCTTGGGCGAGCCGGGCACCCAATAGCCCAGGTAGACATAGGGCAGGCCTGCCTCTCGTGCGATCTGGATATGGTCGAGAATGATATGCGTGCCCAGGGACCGGGCCGCCTGGTCCGGATGGTAGAACGAATAGACCATGGACAGCCCATCGCCCAGCACGTCTGTCAGGCAGACCGCTTGCAGCTGGCTGCGCGCCTCGGACGGGTCGGACCAGTATTCCACCACGCGGCTGCGGATCGGGGTTTCCTCGATCATCGCGGCGAATTCAAAGATATCCATATCCGCCATGCCGCCGTCGGCGTGGCGCGCGTCGAGGTAGGTACGGAACAGTTCGTACTGGTCTTCGGTGACCCAGGGGCTCATGGCTTCGCGGCGCAGGTCCGCGTTGCGGTTGCTGCACTTGCGTTGCGTGCGCGTGGGTTTGAAATCCGCCACCCGGATCCGCGCGGACAGGCAGGCGTTGCAGTCCGAACAAGACGGCCGATACAGCACGTTCTGGCTGCGGCGAAAGCCTTGCTGGCTGAGCGTGTCGTTCAACTGGCCCGCGTGCTCCCCTTGCAAGGCCGTGAACAGCTTGCGTTCCTTGCGACCCTCCAGGTAGGGGCAGGGCTGCGGCGCGGTCACATAGAACTGCGGCGTAAGGGGAAGCGAGTGGCGCATAACGGTCCAGACAGCTGATTTGGGCAAAGCGTAGCACCGCTCTGCCCCGGCCTCAAAGGGTTTGTGCGCCCGTTATCGGGGTCGGTTAATCGCAGCCGATCCCATAACCAGATCATGCAGCCCCTGACCCCGCCCGCCAAAGATCATCAGCGCCCAAGAGGCGATCATGGGCAGGAAGAACGCCACGGACACAAGGTACAGGATCGTATGCAGCGCCGCTTGGGCACCGTCGAAGCGGTGGCCTTGGGCGTTGCGCAGCTCCACCCCTACGGCGCGCATGCCAAAGGTGGCCGAACCCGCCGCAATCGTCGCGATCCGGTAGACCAGCGAGACCGTGAAGAACACCGGCACGAACAAAAAGAACCCGATGCCAAAGGTCATGATGCAAAACCCCACCGTCAGCACCGTGATCAAAACGCTGTCCAGCACAAAGGCGACGGCGCGTTTGAGGGCTGTGCCCTCGTAGAACTCGGGCTGAAAGGCCGGGTCGGGCAGGGCAGAGAGGGGCTGGCGGTCGGTGTACATCGCGTCCTCGGGCTGTTTGAGGGGATATGGGGCAGAGGGCCCGCAATTGCGAGCCCCCCGGAAAGGGATTAGGCGTCTTGATCCGCGTCTGCCTTGGCGTCACGCTCTTTGGCGGCGGATTTGGCACGGTCGTCCATGAATTGGTCAAACTCGGCCTTGTCCTTGGCCTCGCGCAGGCGCTGCATGAACTCTTCAAAGGCGTGTTGTTCGTCTTCTAGGCGGCGCAGCATGTCGGCGCGGTAGGCGTCAAAAGCGCTGTTCCCGCTGGAGGCGAAGCCGAGGGGGCTGCCTTTGTCGCGCGGCGACCGCCCCACATGGACCATTTCCCCTTGATCGTCATGTAGGCCACGAAGGCCAGCCCAAGCGGCGGAAACACGATGAAACCGGCGACCATGCCCGCGATCCAAGCGCCGGAGCCGTAGGAGTCCAACCACGCCTCGGTGCGGGCGAACCAGCCCATGCGCGGGGCGGAGTGGGGGGCGGGTGTGGATGCAAGGGTGTTCATGGGTCTCTCCTGTGAGTGTGTATGTGAATGTCTTTCACATCACCTAGATGGGGCATGTTAATCTGATTAACAAGGGGTGATCTGAAAAAAGTTAAAAGCTTTCACATCCCTAAGAATGCCTCGCCATATTTTGGCCTAGAATCGCCTTTAACCACGGTGACAAAAGAGTTGATCCGAAAGGTGCGCCATGTTCAGAGAGTTTATCGTCAGCACCGAGGGTGCGGTCACCGTCGATTGGGTCGTTTTGACCGCTGCCCTTGTTGGCCTTGGGCTCGCCGTGATGGGCGTCGTTTCCGACGGGGTGGAGGATTTGGCCAACGACATCAACCTCACTTTGACCTCGGTGAATGTGACGGATGGAACGCTGAACCCCACAGACCCCAATGACCCCAACTACGTGGCCTGCGGCAACGTCTCGACCGAGGATAAGGACAAGATCACATCCGAGATCTCAACATGGGCGGAAAACCGGGAACGTTCCAGCCTTGACGACACCTTGTTGGACTATCAGGTCTCTCGAGCGTCCTACGAGGAAAGCGGCAACACTTACTCCATGTATCACGTCCAGTGCAAAATCGACACTTTGTCGACCCTTATCGCAAGCCTCGAATAGACGGGATCAAGACCGCAGGCCCGTTGAAAGAGCTGTGTCGGCGGCATGGACCACATGGCTGGCGTGGCCCACGATCAGCGGGTCCGGCGCGCCCACGATGGCGGCATCCTTGCCCGGGTAGTCCAGACTGGCCAGAAAGTGTTTCATACAGTTCAGGCGCGCGCGTTTCTTGTCGTTGGACTTGATGATCGTCCAAGGCGCGTCTGCGGTGTCGGTGTAGAAGAACATCGCTTCCTTCGCCTCGGTGTAGGCATCCCATTTGCCGAGGGAGGCCTTGTCGATGGGCGACAGTTTCCATTGTTTCAACGGATCATGGGCGCGGCTTTCAAAGCGGCGGGCCTGTTCTTTCCGGGTCACCGAGAACCAGTATTTATACAGACGAATGCCGGAGCGGGTCAGCATCCGCTCGAACTCCGGCGTCTGGCGCATGAATTCGAGATATTCGGCAGGGGTGCAGAACCCCATCACCCGTTCGACGCCCGCGCGGTTATACCAACTGCGGTCGTACAAAGCGATCTCACCCGCCGTGGGCAGGTGGGTGACATAGCGCTGGTAGTACCACTGGCCCCGTTCGGCATCCGTGGGCTTGTTCAGGGCCACGACCCGGGCGGCCCGCGGGTTCAGGTGTTCGGTGAAACGCTTGATCGTGCCGCCCTTGCCGGCGGCGTCGCGTCCCTCGAACAGCATGACGAATTTTTGGCCCGTCTCTTGTGCCCACAGCTGGACCTTCAACAGCTCTGCCTGCAACTGGGCCTTTTCGGCCTCATAGGCCTTGGCGGCCATTTTGCGGGCGTAGGGGTAGGTGCCGGTCTCGAAGGCTTCGCGGATCCGGTCCGCACTGACGGTGGGGAATTGGCCAGTGCTGTCGAGGGATGGGGCGTCGAGGGGGGCGGCACGTGTCATGGGGGCTCCTGCTTTGGGTGCCCTGAACTTGGCACACCGTCGCGCCGCGCGCTTTGATGCACGTCAAATCACTGCCGCGCCAACCATTCCTGGTACAATTCATCCAACGCTTGGGGGCTGGCGCTGCCCTCGGGCAGGGTCAGACCGCGCGCCGTGGCAACGTCAAAGGTGGCGGCGTAATCGTCCAGCCATTCCGCCATCTTGGTGTCGTCCTTGGTCAGGTGACTGTCAAACTCCGTCGCCGCCTGCGTCATCCACAACAGCAACACGCTATCGGGCACCCCGGCTTGGGTTTCCATGAACTGTGCGTAGCGGCCTGTGTAGTCGGGATAGACCCACTCGGCCATGAGCGCCGTCTTGAAAATCTTGTCACCGTCCATTTCTGCGGTCATGCGGCCCAGATGGTCCTGCATGGTGACGCCGACCGCCGCGACTGTGGCCAGCGCGAGCCCTGTGGCCAGGGCCGTGATCATGACCCAATCCACGGTTACTGCGCCGGTTTCGTCGGAATGGAATGTCATGGCCTGCCTTTCGGGGTTGCATCAGATGCCCCCAATCACCCGCGAACCATGACACAGATGTGGCAACCTTGTGCCCTTGGCGTGGATCATATCCGAAAAACTCGGGTATCTTTTGCTTGACCTTGCCGCCGGAAACCCGGCTACCCCGAGTCGCTATTTCGCCAGCTTGGGCCGCGAGAAATCCATCTTCTGGCCCGCCAAGGCCTCTGGGGTGCCGCACCACGCATAGGCCAGAAGGGCAGGCTCCTGCGTGCCCACGGTGATCCGGTGCAGATGTTCGGGCGGGTTGAAGATCATCGACCCCGGCGCATAGACGCCCTGATGGTTCTCGGACACCGCCCCCGACAGACAGATATAGCTTTCGGTGATCCCCTTGTGAGCATGGGCGGGATAGGTGCAGCCCGGCGCGAACAGGACCAGCCCGAGGATGATTTGATCCGTAACGATCGGCCCGCGCGGCCCGGCCAGTTCCGCGTAGCCATAGCTGCGCGCAAGGCCCCGGGGCACCTTTTCGTAGCCGTACTGCCACGACAGACTGTGCGCGATCCGCTCCACCGTGCGCACCACGGGGGCCAAGCGTTCCTGCCGCCCCTCATCCAGTGCGCGGCCCAGATGGGCAGTGACGGGCAGGGTGGCTGCGGCTTGGGGGGCAACCTCGGGGTTGGCCTTTTGCGTCCGACTGATCGCCTCGCGCGCCGTGCGCAGGTGCCCGCGAATACGGTCCGACCCGCCCGAGGGCATGTGGCGATACAGCTCGTAGAACTCCATCAACAAGTAGCGCCAATCGGGCGCATCGCGCAGATGCTGCGGGGCAGGGGGCAAGGCCTGAGGCGGGGTGGGGTCGAACATGGCACGGGCCTCCGTCAAGATGCACCTGCCAGTTGACCCGCATCCCCAAGGGCGTCAAGTCCTCCCACCTTCAAATGTCAAACATTTGTTGGAGGGGGCCGTGCGCGCCAAGGGGTCTTCACTTTCACAATCGCCACCTCGCAGCGGAAGGCAGCGACGGTGTTACCCGCTCGGTTTAGCGTTGCGGTTGGTTGATATCCCAGTCGTTCTCAGAGATGTCGCCGTTCTGGATCGCAGTGTTGTAGGCCTTTAAGAAGAGGGCGGTTGCCTCTTCCCCTGTAAGGGTCCCTTCGGGAATGGTGTGACCGCGCGCTTGTGCAATCTCATACAGAGCGACATAGCTGTCCACTTCCTCCGCAATCGCTTCAAAGTCCGGCTCGGCGCCGTCAAGGTTCGCAATCGACGTATTTGCGAAAAATAGGAATGCGTCGTTGAACCCTTCTGTTTTGTAATAGTCGGCATTGGCCAAAGTGCCTTGGTAATCGTTGCCCGTCGAAACGGGGATATGGACATACGGACCATATCGGAAATTTGTCGTTATGATATGATCTGTCGCAAGCTGGTCGTGGACGTCTTTGCTGACATCCTCAACCCCGCCGCTGACCACCGACATGGTCGCAAGGCCCAGACCTACAAGGGCGGCGGTCAGGACCACCCAGTCCACGGTGAAGGCACCGTCTTCTGCGTTCAAAAAATGCTCTGTCATGTCTCATCATCCGTTCTCAGCGGTACTGGAACCGTGACCGCGCACCGTGGCGAATTTTTGGCATAAGATGGATCATTCTTTGGCGCGGGATAAGACTTTCGCGCCCCCCACATCGGCCATACTGCAGGCAATCAACAACAAGCAGCAGTGTGTCCCATGTCCGATGATCTCCTCTCCGGGGCGACCCCCGAAACCTATGACGCCTCCTCCATCGAAGTGTTGGAGGGGTTGGAGCCCGTGCGCAAACGCCCCGGCATGTATATTGGCGGCACCGATGAGCGGGCCTTGCACCATATGGTGGCCGAGGTGCTGGACAACTCCATGGACGAGGCCGTGGCAGGTCACGCCAACCGGATCGAGGTGGAACTGCACGCCGATCACTCCATCACCATCCGCGACAACGGGCGCGGCATCCCCACGGACCCGCATCCCAAGTTTCCCGACAAATCTGCGCTGGAGGTGATCCTGTGCACCCTGCACGCGGGCGGCAAGTTTTCCGGCAAGGCCTACCAGACCTCGGGCGGGTTGCACGGGGTCGGGGCCTCGGTCGTGAACGCCCTGTCCGACAGCATGGTCGTCCAGGTCGCGCGGGACCGCAAACTGGTGGAGCAGCGGTTCTCGCGCGGGCTGCCCCTCGGCCCGGTGACGGATGTGGGCGCGGCCCCCAACCGGCGCGGCACCACCGTCACCTTTCACGCGGACCCCGAGATCTTTGGCGCGCACCGGTTCAAACCCGCCCGCCTGTTCAAATCCATCCGCTCCAAGGCCTATCTGTTCAGCGGCGTCGAGATCCGCTGGAAGTCCGAGATCGATGATGGCGAAACCCCGACCGAGGCCACCTTCCACTTCCCGGGGGGCCTGTCGGACTACCTGTTCGAAACCCTTGGCAAATCCACCACCTACGCCGATCAGGCCTTTGCGGGCACGGTGGAGTTCGCCGAAAAGTTCAACGCCCCTGGCAAGGTGGAATGGGCGATCAACTGGACGCCGTCGCGCGATGGCTTCATCCAGTCCTATTGCAACACCGTGCCCACGCCCGAGGGCGGCACCCACGTGACCGGGTTCTGGGCCGCGATCCTGAAGGGGATCAAGGCCTACGGCGAGCTGGCCAACAACAAAAAGGCCGCCCAGATCACCCGCGACGATCTAGTGTCGGGGGGCTGCGCGCTGGTGTCGTGCTTCATCGCGGACCCGGCCTTCGTGGGCCAGACCAAGGACCGCCTGTCCACCGAGGTCGCCCAGAAATACGTCGAGGCCGCCGTGCGCGACCGCTTCGACATGTGGCTGGCGGCGGACCCGAAATCCGCAGGCGCGATCCTTGATTTCCTGGTCCTGCGCGCCGAGGAACGCCTGCGCCGCAAACAGGAAAAGGAAACCGCCCGCAAATCCGCCACCAAACGCCTGCGCCTGCCGGGCAAGCTGGTCGATTGCAGCCAATCCGCCCGTGACGGCACGGAACTGTTCATCGTCGAGGGCGACAGCGCGGGCGGCTCCGCCAAGATGGCCCGGGACCGCAAGACCCAGGCCCTCCTGCCCCTGCGCGGCAAGATCCTGAACGTGCTGGGGGCCGCGAGCAGCAAACTGGGCAGCAACGCCGAAATCTCGGACCTGACTCAAGCCCTTGGCACGGGCCTCGGCACGCGCTTCAACCTCGATGACCTGCGCTACGACAAGATCATCATCATGACCGATGCGGATGTGGACGGTGCCCACATCGCGTCCCTGCTGATGACCTTCTTCTTCACCCAGATGCGCCCGATGATCGACGCGGGCCACCTGTACCTGGCCTGTCCCCCCTGTTCCGCCTGACCCAGGGTGCCCGCCGGGTCTATTGCCTGGACGAGGCCGAACGCGACCTGCATCTGGAAAAGGGTCTAGGGGGCAAAGGTAAAATAGACGTTAGCCGATTTAAGGGTCTGGGCGAGATGGACGCGAAGGACCTCAAAGACACCACCATGAACCCCGCCACCCGCAAACTGATCCGCGTGACCGTGGACGAGGACATGCCGGGGGAGACGGGGGATCTGGTCGAGCGCCTGATGGGCAAGAAACCCGAGAAACGGTTTGAATACATCCAACAGAACGCGCGATTTGTGGAGGAGTTGGATGTTTGAGTTTAGCCTTGGCCTGGATGCAAGTCGTGAACCACAGTCACTTCAACCTCATCGTTGATCCAAACACCGCTATCTTCTTCGAACTTTTGGATGATTGTGAGATCTGCTTCTAGTTCGTCGCCACGGCCGAATGTGTATTTTCGCTTCTTTACGTCCTCATAGAAGCTCTTGTCCTTAACCACACAAGACACTTTGCGACCATGGTAGACAAATTCCCATTTGCGGTTCGGGTCTCCGAAAAGCACCTTGAAAATTTGAATCCGCTGACGCTCTTCTATAATTGTTCGGGTCTCGCGAGTGTCTTCGATTTCAAGTGCTGCTTGTTCAATTCTTGCAAAGTCGACACGCGGGATATTAAAAATTGGCTTTGGGTCGGTTGGGTCCCCGCCTTCTAGCTTTAGCGCCGTAACTTTTGAAACGCTGTCTAGTTTTTTGAACATACTCGAGATGCTCTTGTTTACTCGGTCTTTTGATCGGAGTTCTTTAGCTAGCTTTATGTCTTCTTTTGAGATCAAGTATGTCTCACCATCGCGAGTGAAAACAACATGTTCTGGGAATTCATATTTCTCAAATCCCGGGTCCGAGAGTAGTGAAAGGATCATGGTTGCCATAATGCTACCGGCTGCACCAACCTTTAGATCGCGAAATAGAGAAGGTGCACCGTCTCGGACCTTTTGGAAGACAGTTTTAAAACTACCATTTTTAAAAGCGAGAACATGAAGTTCAAAGTCGTCAAGCCCTACTTCTGCAGCCAATGTTTCATAGGCATCTGCGAAATTTGAAAGGACTTGTGCTAAATCCTTGGCCGGAACACTATTCAGCTTACCCGCAAGTGTCAGGGTCAGCACATCGGGTTCTTCGAAATTTCTTAAGTCAATTTCATTCATGATTATGAGGCTCTAGGAATTGTTAGAGAAACGCAATGGCGAGGGCGCAACTCCCGGCGCACAAACGCCATGCCCGACCTCCCCCGGGAGGGCATAGTGTTGAAGCGCCTCAACCCGCGTAACCGATCCTCTGCTCAGAATCTCCTGCGCCTAGCACACTCTCCTCCCGGGCTCGGGCATGACACTTGCGCGGCACCGTCTTGTAGGGCGGGACTTGTCCCGCCGCCCCGCCCGGGCGAAGGTGGAATAAATCCCACCCTACGGACGCCCGCCCATGCCCCAGCACGCCGCCCTCATGCTCGCCGCAGGCATCGGCATCCCGGTCCTTGCGGCCCTGAACGCAGCCCTCGGTCGGCACATGGGCGCGCCTGCGGCCGCCAGCGTGATCCTCTTTGCCGTGGCGGCCCTTACAGCCGCCGCCGTGATGATCCTCACCAAACAAACCCAATCACTCACCTTGACCGCGCCCAGGCACCTCTACCTCGCGGGCGCGCTGATTGCCTTCTATGTTCTGTCGATCACATGGGTGGCACCGACCTTTGGGGTCGGCAATGCGGTGTTCTTCGTGCTGTTGGGGCAACTCATCTCCGCCGCCGTCATTGACCACTTAGGCCTCTTCGGTGCGGCGCAAACCGCGCTGTCACCCTTGCGGGCGACGGGCATCGCGGTGATGGTCTTGGGCGTGGCCCTGACCCAATTCGCGGGCAAAGGTTAACGCAGGCGCCCAGACCCGTTTCGGGGTGGGTTTCGGGGGTGGTTTCGGGGGAAACCCAGACCTCAGGTTTCGGCCTTTTCCTCGAGCGTTAACCACTCTTCTTCCAAGTCGGACAGCAGGGATTGGCGTTCGACCAGGGCCTCCGTCGCCTTGTTGAACTTGACCGGCTCGCGGGTGAACAGGTCGGGGTCCATCAGGAAGTCTTCCAGCTTGGCGATCTCGGCTTGGGTGCGGTCGATCAGGCCGGGCAGCGCCTCCAGGCGGTGGGTTTCGGTGTAGCTGAGCCCTTGCTTCTCTGACTTCAACTTCACCTCGGACACTTTTGATTTACTTGTATTTGATGTCGTCTGGGAAGGGGGCTGGCGTGTGCCGCGCTGCGCCTGATAGTCGGACCAGCCGCCCGGATAGACCGTGGCCGCGCCGCCGCCCTCCATGGCGACGGTGGTGGTCGCCACGCGGTCCAGAAAGTCCCGGTCGTGGCTGACCAGAAGGACCGTGCCGTCATAATCCCCTAACACATCCTGCAGCAAATCCAGGGTTTCCACGTCAAGATCGTTGGTCGGTTCGTCCAGCACCAACACGTTGGACGGCAAGGCCATGATCCGGGCCAGCAAGAGGCGTGCTTTTTCCCCGCCTGACAAGGACTTAACGGGTGCTCTTAAACTACGTTCATCGAACAGAAAGTCCTTCAGATACCCAGCCACATGGCGGGCGGTGCCGCGCACCATGACCTGATCCGAGTTGCCGTTAACCCCCAATAAAGGATCTAGGGTTAGGCTGTCCCACAAGGTCGCCTCAGGATCCAGCGCCGCGCGGGTCTGGTCGAAGACGGCGATCTCGAGGTTGGTGCCGTGGGTGACGGTGCCCGCATCCGGTTCAACTTCACCCAGGAGCATTTTGAGAACAGTGGTTTTTCCAACCCCATTGGGGCCCACAAAGGCGATGCAGTCACCGCGCATGATGCGCAGGTCCAGACCGTTGAGGATGGGCTTGTCGTTAAAGGACTTGGCCAGTCCCTTGGCCTCGATCACCCGTTTGCCGGACTTTTGGCCGCTGTCAAGTTCCAGCGCCGCAGCCCCTTGGCGGCGGATCATGTCGGATCGTTCTTTGCGCAGATCGCCCAAGGCGCGCACGCGTCCCATGTTGCGCTTGCGACGGGCACTGATGCCTTCGACGGCCCAACGGGCTTCGGCCTTGATTTTACGGTCCAATTTATGGCGCTGGAGGTCTTCTTCTTCCCAAACCTTGTCGCGCCACGCCTCGAAATCGACAAAGCCTTTCTCCTGGCGGCGAACCTGCCCGCGATCCACCCACAGGGTCGCGCGTGTCAGGGCGTTCAGGAAGGCACGGTCGTGGCTGATCAAGACGAACCCGGCGCGGGTCTGTTTCAGCTCCTCCTCAAGCCAGGCGATGGCCTCGATGTCGAGGTGGTTCGTCGGCTCGTCCAGCAGCATCAATTCAGGCGCTTCGGCCAACAGTTTTACCAAGGCGGCGCGCCGCCGTTCTCCGCCCGATGCGCTGGCCACCGGCGTGTCAGGGTTCATCTTGAGACCCTCTGCAACCATGTCCACGCGGTATGCCTCGGCCGGGTCCAGCGCACTACGTGCGAAGTCACCCAAGGTCGAAAATCCGGATAAATCAGGGTCTTGTTCCATGTATCCCACGGATGTGGCAGGGGCGAGGGTGCGGGTGCCCCGATCCGGTTCCACAAGGTTTGCCATGACTTTCATCAAGGTGGACTTGCCCGATCCGTTGCGCCCCACAAGAGCCACGCGATCGCCGGGTTGGACGACAAGGTCCAACTCGTCAAAGATCGGTGCGCCCCCAAAGGTGAGCGAAATGTCGGAAAGTTGTAACAGAGGTATACGAGCCATAGGGCGGCGCTACACGCGAGGGGTGCAGGCGTCAAGCGGGTTGGCCACGGCGCGCAAAAGCCGCTTGCGGGCCGGTGGGATGTGCGCGATTTCGAGGCCGGTGAACACGTGCAAGGTCCCAAGGTCACGGTCAATGACGGCATGGTCCGACACCCAACCGCCCATCATCAGATATGTGCGCAAAAGGGGTGGCAGGGTGGCCATGGCCGCCTTTGGATCTTGTGGTGGTTGGATGGGCAGGGGGACGGTTTCAGGTGCGGCCACTTTGGGACCCCACTGCGCAGGTGCCGCATGGCGTGCATGCAGCAGGGCCAGCGCGTCTTGGTATCGGTCGGGGTCCGTGCCGACAAAGCTTGAACACCCAAACAGCAGTTGGATATCCGCCCGATCCACCAACAGGGTAATCGCCCCCCAAGCCACGCGCAATATATCGGGGTCCGAGTGGTCTGGATGCAGGCAAAAACGCCCAAGCTCCATCACGCGACCGCGATACCCTTGTAGCGCTTTGAGGTCATAAAACTGCGCCGCATAGCTTCGTCCAATGGTGCGACCGGTCAGCGCCTGCACACGAAAACAGCATACTGTCTGGCCGGTTTGTGTGTCTTGGACAAGAATATGAGAACATGCCTCATCGAATGCGTCCCGGTCGGGCGCGCCACTCCGAAACACCCGCGCACGCAGGGATAGAGCTTGGGCAAGGTCTGGGTCGGTCTCGGCGATGAGGGCGGTATATCGGCCCCGACACAGCAGGGGGGATGCGGTCACATCGCGTCCTCCATCTTGGCGCGGCGGCGTCGGCACCTATCTATTCGTCAGGCCAGACGCCAATTCGGCGCGAAGGTGACAGGTAAACGCAGGCCGCGAAAGGGCAGATGATGGATAAGGTGATAAAATCTGACGAAGAATGGCGGGCACAACTGAGTGACCTTGCCTACAAGGTCACGCGCAAACATGGGACAGAACGCGCCGGGACCCACGAGGATTTCCCAAAAGATGCGGGCACCTACATGTGCGTCTGCTGCGGCGCGCCCCTGTTTGATCAGGCCCATAAGTTCGAGTCCGGCACCGGTTGGCCATCGTTTTATCAGCCCTTGGATGGCGACATGGTGGGCGAAAGCGTCGACAACAGCTGGTTCATGAAACGCACAGAGGTTCACTGCAACCGGTGCGACGCGCATTTGGGTCATGTGTTTCCCGACGGTCCACGCCCAACAGGCCTGCGCTACTGCATCAACGGTGTTGCCCTCACGTTCGAGCCCGAGGACGGTTAACACAACCGGCAGGCGGCTTCTCAGTCGCCCGCCAAAGCCTCGCCGATGTTGATTTGGCCGAAGTTGCGGAACAATTGCTGGATCAGACCGATTTCGGAAATGGTCGTTTCGGTCACACGGCGGGACAGGGTCACGACTTGCCCGTCTTCGAGGCCAAAGCGTTCGATGTTGCTGACGGTGCCGCTTGCGTCGAAAGAGATGGCCAGCAACTCACGTTCAACCGCTTCGGGCGCGCGATAGGCCCACTCGCGCACGCGCGACGACATATAGTACCATGCGTTGTCGCGCAGCACGCCGTTGGCGGCCGGGAGCCCGATCTGCGCTTCGACGCTGTCGCGGGTGTCGACGCCCACGATGATCGCGGCCATATCCTCGTCCGATGGGGTCCAGCCGTGGTTGCGATAGATCGCCGAACAGGCCGCCAGCGCGCCCACAAGGATAACGGTTAGGGCCAAGCGGCCCAGCCTGTTGCATGTGTTTTCCATGGCTGCTTGCACGCCCGATGCTCCCCGCTGGTGGCCCTTGATCTGGGGCCGCTTTCCGACTACCCGATTAGCCTGTCTGTGGGCCGCTGGCAACTGCCGCTGCCCAATCGTCGTCTAAGGTTTGCGCTGAGGTTTCCCATGTCTGACAACCAGTTTTCCCATGTCGTGCGGTTTGCCGACCTTCCGGGGCGCAAAGCAACGCGCGTGACCTTGACGCCGAATGCGCAACAGGTGACGCAGATTGCGACGATGATGGACCTGTCAGACCTGCGCAAACTGCGGTTCGACGTGGTTCTGACCCCGGGACCGGGGGCCGATTGGACCCTGACCGGGCAATTGGGCGCCACGGTCGTACAACCCTGCGGCGTGACTTTGGACCCGGTGACGACCCGGATCGACGAAGAGATCCGCCGCCACTATCGCGCCGATTGGTCCGAGGTCACCGAAGCCGAGGCCGAGATGGACAGCGACGACGCGCAAGAGGCGCTGCCCGCCTCCCTCGATTTGGCGGATGTCATGGTCGAGGCGCTGGCCTTAGAGGTGCCCGCCTTTCCCCGCGCCGACGGCGTTGACGCAATCGACATGACGGCGACCCCGCCCGGTGCGACCCCGATCAAGGACGAAGACGTCAAACCCTTTGCCGGGCTGGCGGCCCTGAAGGCACAGCTGGAGGGGGGCGAGGACAGCTAGTCCCGCCCATGACCCAGCCCCTGTCCCACCACCTGCGCGCAACGCTGACCCTTGGGCTGCCCCTTATTGGCAGCCACTTGGCCACCGTATTGATTGGCGCGACAGATACCTTGATGCTGGGCTGGTACTCGGTCGAGGCCTTGGCGGCGGGGGTGCTAGGGTCTAGTTTTTACTTCACTTTGTTTATCCTTGGGTCCGGGTTTTCTTGGGCGGTACTGCCCAAAGTCTCCGCTGCTTGCGCCCAAGGGGACGAGCGGGCCGTGCGCCGCGCCACGCGCATGGGCCTGTGGCTGTCACTGGCGTTTGGCGCGCTAATCTATCCGGTGTTCTGGTGGTCGGGGCCGATCCTGTTGGCCCTTGGGCAAGACCCGGAGATCACGGACTTGGCGGTGGACTATCTGCGCATTGCGGGACTTGGCATGATCCCGGCCATGGTCATGGTGGTCGTGCGCGCGCACCTATCGGGCCTGGAGCATACGGGCATTGTCCTATGGGCCACGCTGGCGGGGGCCGGGTTGAATATGTTGGTGAACTGGATGCTGATCTTCGGCAACTGGGGCGCGCCGGAACTGGGGATCAAGGGCGCCGCCATCGCCAGCGTGGGCGTGCATGTGGTGATGGCGGTGGTCATGGCGCTCTATGCCACGCGCGCCAAGGCGATCGCCCATTTCGACATCTTTTCCCGCCTGTGGGTGCCGGACTGGGCGATCATGTGGGACATAGCGCGCATGGGAATGCCGATTGCCCTGACCATGTTGGCCGAGGTCAGCCTGTTCACAGCCTCTGCCTTGATGATGGGGGCCTTGGGCACGGTGCCGCTGGCCGCCCACGGGATTGCGATCCAGGTCGCCTCTGCCACGTTCATGATCCACCTTGGCCTGTCTTCGGCGGTGACTGTGCGGGCAGGGGGGCCTACGGGCGGCAGGACGGGGCGGGCCTGCGGTTGGTGGCCTATGCCGGGTTCATCCTGTCCGGGGCCACAGTGGCCGTCACCATTGCGCTGTTCTTGCTGATGCCAGAGCCTTTGGTGGCGGTGTTCCTGTCCCGCGATGAACCCCTGCGGGTCGAGATCATGGCCCTGGGCGTGATCCTGCTGGCCTGTGCGGCGCTATTTCAATTGGTGGACGCGGCGCAGGTCATGGCCCTTGGCCTACTGCGGGGCATTCAGGACACCGCCGTGCCCATGGTCTTTGCCGTGATCGGGTATTGGGGCGTGGGGATGCCCATGGCCTATGTGTTGGGATTCACCTTTGGAATGGGTGGCCCGGGGGTCTGGCTGGGCCTTGCCGCCGGACTTTCGGTCGCTGCTGTGACCATGATGTGGCGATTTTGGGGCAGCCCCTTGTTGCGTGTTGCATCCGCACCTCAAACTTGATGCGCGCGTAAGTTTAGCTTTGCGCGCCGCGGTTTGGTCTTGCGGCAATGCTGCAAAATTAGGCACATAGAGAACAGCTGAACGGTAGTGCATCCGGGCCTGGAGCCGGAGTTAACGAGTAATTCTGTCCCTTTGTTTGGGCCAGCAAGTGTGAGTGAAACGGTATGTACCCTGAGATTATTGCGACCGGTAAGGGCGTCGTTATCGGCATTGCAGCAAGCCTATTGGTTATGAATGTGCCTCTGGACCTGTTCCAAAGCTCATCGGCTTTCGACGGCCAAGAGGTCGTAGACCTGTCAGATGCCTTGGATGGGCTGACATTTGCGACGGCACAACCCGCCGCGCCGCGCCCTTCGGTTGCTGTGACGGACGTGCAAACCGTCGCGTTCGAGGATTTCAGTCGCTACGCCAAGGCGCTGCCCAACCCGGAGTTGCACGGCGCGTTTGACGAACGCCTTGCCACGATCCGCCAAGCGGTGCAGCGCGCGAATGGGGATGTGCCCGCCGATGTGGCTCAAACCTTGGGCGGGTATGCCTATGCCATCAAGGATGAACTCGACCGTCGGGCGCAGCTGACCCCGGCAGAGCGAGAGGCTTTTGCCGCAGCGATGGAGGCCCTGTTTCAGGGCTGATCCTGCCGTGCAAAAGGCGCTGCGGGTTCTGTCCCGTCCCGCAGCGCCGCTTTACTTACTTAAAATCCGATCCGCTCGCTTGCGCACCAGCACCCCGCGCAGGTCGTGCATGGCCATCAGCAGGGCATCGGTGACCTGATCCAACTGCTCATCCGTGGCCTTTGACTGTGCCCATTGCGTGGTCAGGTTCAGGTGGTCCACCGTGCGCAAGATGTCGTCGATGTCCCGGGCGGCGAGGGTTTTGCGCCGCGCCTCCATCCATTCTGTGATCGCGGACATATCCTCGGCGCTCAGTTCTCGTTCGCCTTGGGGTTTGATTTGGCCGTTGTTCAGATTGATCGCCGCGATTTGGTCCATTTCAAGCCGACGCTGGCGGTTCTCGGTTTCGACCCGAAAGACGAGCGCACCGTTTTCGCGGGTGCGGAAGTAGTATTTGGGAACCTCGACAACCATCACGACAACCCTTCCGTAAAGGCCTTGATCCGCCCCATGGCGTCGGTCAGGGCTGCGTCCGATGTCGCATAGCTAACACGGAAGTTGGGCGACAGGCCGAAGGCCGCGCCAAAGACAACGGCGACGCCGTGTTCTTCCAGCAAGGCGGTGGCAAAGGCCTCGTCGCTGTCAATCAACACACCGCCCGCGCTGGTCTTGCCGATGCAGCCTGCGATGGACGGATAGACGTAGAATGCTCCGTCCGGCACCGGGCATACAATGCCGGGGCAATCGTTCAGCGCAGCGACAACCAGATCCCGGCGTCGCACAAAGGCCGCGTTGTTCTGGGCAATGAAATCATGGGACCCGTTCAACGCCTCGACCGCCGCCCATTGGCTGATGGAGCAGGGGTTGGACGTCGATTGCGACTGCACCTTGCGCATGGCCGCAATCAGCTCCGTTGGGCCCGCCGCATAACCAATCCGCCAACCGGTCATGGCATAGGCCTTGCTGACCCCGTTGGTGGTCAGGGTGCGATCATAAAGGGCTGGTTCGACCTGCGCGGGCGTGCAGAACTCGAACCCGTCATAGACCAGAAATTCGTACATATCATCGGACATGACCCAGACGTGGGGGTGGCGCAGCAGCACGTTCGTCAGGGCCTTCAGTTCCTCCCACGTGTAGCCTGCACCGGTCGGGTTGGACGGTGAGTTGAAGATCAGCCATTTGGTCTTGGGTGTGATCGCCGCCTCCAACTGGTCGGGGGTCATTTTGAACCCCGCCTCGATCCCACATGCGATGGTCACCGGCGTGCCCCCCGCCAACAGCACCATGTCGGGGTAGGACACCCAATAGGGCGCGGGGATCAGAACCTCGTCGCCGGAGTTCAGGGTAGCGGTCAGGGCGTTGTATAGCACCTGTTTGCCGCCCGAGGACACGCTGACCTGGCCGGGCACGTAGTCCAACCCGTTGTCCCGTTTCAGCTTGGCGCAGATCGCCTCCTTCAACTCCGGTATCCCGTCAACGGCGGTGTATTTCGTTTTCCCGCCTGCAATCGCTGCCACGGCGGCGTCCTTGATGTGCTGCGGTGTGTCGAAATCCGGCTCGCCGGCGCCAAGGCCAATGACGTCATGACCGGCGCGCTTTAGCTCGGCGGCCTTGTTGGAGACCGCGATCGTGGGCGAAGGTTTCACGCGCGAGAGTGTCGCAGAAAGGAAGGTCATGGTCGTCTCCGGTTGGAATTGGCCTAATGTCACGTGTAGGGGTTAAGACACGCCTAAAGCGGGAGATCAACAATGCCGGACGATGCAATGCAAGACGCTTCTTGGTTCGCCGAGGGGAATGCCACATTTGGAGACCGCCTTGCGGGGGCGCGCGAAGGGGCGGGTCTGAACCAGGCCGAACTGGCCAAACGGCTGGGCGTGCGGATCAAAACCCTGCGTGGGTGGGAAAATGACGTCAGCGAACCGCGGTCCAACCGCCTGTCCATGTTGGCCGGGATCCTGAACGTGTCCATCGTGTGGCTGTTGACCGGCGAAGGGGACGGCCTGAACGCGCCCCCGCCCGAAGACGCGATGCCCACCGAGGTCAGTCAGCTGTTGCTGGAATTGCGCCAGATGCAGTCGGAGGCCCGCGCAACGGCTGAACGTATGGGGCGGCTGGAAAAGCGCCTGCGCCGCGTGATGGAGGGGTAAGCATGGCCGAAGATCACGCAACCCGGTTGAAACGTCTGCGGATCCGCGCGTGGCGGCGCGGGATCAAGGAAATGGACCTTGTGATTGGCGGCTATTTTGACGCCCACGCCGCAGATATGACCGTCGAAGAGTTGGACCTGTTAGAGGCGATCATGGCCGAAAGCGATCAGGATTTACTGTCGTGGTGCACGGGCCAAGAGGCCGCTCCCTCCCGCTTTGCGCCCATGTTGCAGGACATGGTCGCCAAGGCGGCCCCACAAAAATAACCGATGTTGCCGAATTGTTTCGGGCTTTAACCAAATGTTGAGAGTTGTGTTCGTATCTAGGCATCAACGCCGATGACGGAGACACAGTATGAGCAAACTCGACACTTTCGCCCCTACCGACATGCACGCGAATTTCATGGCGGGCTATCTGGAAAGCCTGGCCCTTGTGGAACGGCTGCACCGGCTGCTTTTGGATGTGATCAAGGACGAGTTTGAGCGGCTCGGAATTCTGGAAATCAATGCCGTGCAAGGTTTGCTGTTGTTCAACATCGGGGACAACGAAGTCACGGCCGGGGAATTGAAAAGCCGTGGCTACTACCAGGGCTCCAACGTGTCGTATAATTTGAAAAAGCTGGTGGAGACGGGGTTCATGCATCACCAGCGGTGCGAAATTGACCGTCGTGCCGTCCGGGTGCGCCTGACCGAAAAGGGTCGCAACGTGCGCAACACGGTCGAAGAGTTGTTTGAACGCCACGCCGTCGGGATCGAGGATGCGGCGGGGATCAATTACGACAAAATCCTTGATATCAACGGTTCGCTCAAGCGGATCGAACGGTATTGGTCTGATCAAATCCGCTACATCTACTGACCTGTTTCCCCTTCGATTTACCCAGCGGGGGTGGGGGCACCACCGCGCCTGAAAGCCGGCCCGATCCGTTCGGGCCGGTTTTCTTGTACCCCACGTCCAGCATCGCTCCCTTTCCGCTTGCACACCCGGCGGGCCGCCCATAAAACCGCGCTGACCTTACACCCGCCTGCCGCCGGGCTTTTGTCCTATGGCAGGTGCAGACTGACACGCGAACCCGAATAGGACTGATCCATGCAGGTTACCGAAACGCTCAATGAGGGGCTCAAGCGCGCCTACTCCATCACTGTGACCGCAGACGAGCTGGCCGCGAAAGTTGACGAAAAACTCGTCGAGGCACAGCCCGAGATCGAGATGAAGGGCTTCCGCAAGGGCAAGGTGCCTATGGCGCTGCTGAAAAAACAATACGGCCAGCGTCTGCTGGGCGAGGCGATGCAGGAAAGCATTGATGGTGCCATGGCCGAGCACTTCGAAGCCTCCGGCGACCGTCCCGCCATGCAGCCCGATGTCAAAATGACCAACGACGAGTGGAAAGAGGGCGACGATGTTCAGGTCTCTCTGACCTATGAAGCGCTGCCCGAGATCCCCGATGTAGACTTTTCTGTCATCGAGTTGGAGCGTCTGACCGTGACCCCCGCCGAGGCCGACGTGACCGAGGCGCTGGAAGGTCTGGCCAAGTCCGCACAATCGTTCGAAACCAAGGAAGGCAAGGCCGAAGACGGCGACCAGGTGGTTATCGACTTCTTGGGCAAGGTCGACGGCGAAGCCTTCGACGGTGGCGCCGCCGAGGACTACCCACTGGTTCTGGGCTCCAATTCCTTCATCCCCGGGTTCGAAGATCAGTTGATCGGTGCCGAGGCGGGTACGGATGTTATGGTCAACGTGGACTTCCCTGCAGAGTATGGTGCCGAAAACCTGGCCGGCAAAGCCGCCACGTTTGAGTGCAAAATCAAAGAGGTGAAAGCCCCCGCCGCAGCCGAGATCAATGACGAATTGGCGCAGCAGTTCGGTGCCGAGAACCTCGAAGCGTTGACGGCGCAAATCTCCGACCGTCTGGGCGAAGAATACAAGGGCGCTGCCCGTCAGGTGGTCAAGCGCAAGCTGCTGGACGCGCTGGACGGTGTGGTGTCCTTTGACTTGCCGCCCTCGCTGGTCGAGGCCGAAGCTGGTCAGATCGCGCACCAACTCTGGCACGAGGAAAACCCTGACGTGCAGGGCCACGATCACCCAGAGATCGAGCCCACGGACGAGCACAAGACATTGGCCGAACGCCGCGTGCGTCTGGGCCTGCTGCTGGCAGAGCTGGGCCAAAAGAACGAGATTCAGGTCTCTGACGCTGAAATGACCCAAGCGATCATGAACCAAGCGCGCCAGTATCCGGGTCAGGAACGTCAGTTCTTCGAGTTCATCCAGCAAAATCAGCAAGCCCAGCAACAACTGCGCGCGCCCCTGTTCGAGGACAAGGTCATCGACCACATCCTAGACCAAGCCAAAGTGACCGACAAAGAGGTCACGAAAGAGCAGTTGCAGGAAGCTGTAGAAGCGCTTGAAGAAGAGTAAGCCCTGAACAGTCTAACAACAGGCCGCCCCATTAAACGGGCGGCCTTTTTTTTGTAAGGAAGACAGGATGTTAACGGAAGGACTGCATGATGTGCCGCCAGGGCACATCGTGAATGTGACCACATATCTGCAGATGACGTCCCCTCCGAAGGGGCCTGCACCCGTGCGGGATGATCTGCAATTTCTGCACCTACCGTCACCCGATTTAGCCCACGTGCGTCAGGTGTTCCAATCCATCGGCGAACCGTGGCTGTGGTACTCGCTTCTGATCCAAGACGATGCAAAGGCGCAGGCGGAACTGTCCGCGCTTACTCGCGAGGTCTACATGGCCCAACAAGGTGGTCGAGATGTGGGGTTGGTGGAACTTGATTTCGCAGTGCCCGGAGAGGCGGAGATCGTGCTATTCGGTCTGTCGCCGGACCTGACCGGCAAAGGTGCCGGGCGCTGCATGATGGGGCAGGCCCTTGCAGCCGCGTGGCGCCCGGGAATCACCCGGGTCTGGTTGCACACCTGCACGTGGGACAGCCCCCAAGCCTTGCCGTTTTATCGCGCTATGGGGTTCGTACCATACCAGCAAAAGGTACAGATCAAATCCGACCCGCGCCAGACCGGCGTTTTGCCCGAGACCAGCGCGCCCCATGTGCCGCTGATTCGAGGCGCAGACGGCTCAGCGGCAACGCCGGGCAACCATTGAGACAAAAAGGGCCGGTGCATCGCGCACCGGCCCTTTTCGATGAGATTGAACCCACTTAGGCGGGCTGGTCGTCGCCGTCGCTTTCGGGTGTGTCCACCACGCCAGCAGTTTCGGCCAGATCGTCGTCGTCGGCAGCTGCGGACCCGATATCGTCGAACAGTTCGGCGATTTCGAATTCTGCGGCGGCCTCTTCCTCGGCGGCCAGTTCCTGGATGGATTTGCCGGAGGCTTGCAGCTCGGCTTCCTCAGGGGAACGGGCGACGTTCAGCGCGATGTCGACTTCGACCTCGGGGTGCAGAACGACATGCACGGTGTGCAGGCCCAAGTCCTTGATAGGACCGGACAATTTCACCTGTTTGCGATCCACGGTGAAGCCTTCGGCAGTGGCGGCTTCGGCGGCGTCGCGTGGTGTCACCGACCCGTACAGCGCACCCGAATCGGATGCGGAACGGATGATGACGAACTGCTGACCACCCAGGCGTTCGCCCATGGCTTCGGCTTCTTTCTTGGTTTCCAAGTTGTGGGCTTCGAGCTGCGCTTTTTGCGCCTCAAACTGAGCCACATTGTGCTTGGAGGCCGACAACGCCTTGCCCTGAGGCAGAAGGAAGTTGCGGGCATACCCGGGCTTGACGTCCACGACGTCGCCCATTTGGCCCAGCTTGGCCACACGTTCGAGAAGGATAACTTGCATCGGTCTCTCCTTACTTCACGGCGTAGGGCAGCAGGGCGAGGAAGCGGGCACGTTTGATGGCGCGGGCCAGCTCACGTTGCTTCTTGGCCGAGACGGCGGTGATACGGGCAGGCACGATCTTGCCACGCTCAGAGATGTAGCGTTGCAGCAGGCGCGTGTCTTTGTAGTCGATCTTGGGTGCGTTGTCGCCCGAGAAGGGGCACACCTTGCGACGGCGGAAAAATGGTTTTGCAGCCATGGTTTAGCTCCTACTCAGATCAGTTGCGACGGGGGCGGCGTTCTTCACGCTCGTCCCGTTTTTGCATTTGCACCGATGGACCTTCGGCATGCGCGTCCATCTTGATGGTCAGCACACGCATCACGTCATCGTGCAGGCGCATCAGACGCTCCATTTCCTGGATCGCGGCCGCCGGGGCGTCCGTGCGCAGGAAGGCGTAGTGGCCCTTGCGGTTCTTGTTGATCTTGTAGGCCATGGTCTTCACGCCCCAGTACTCATGATCAACCAGCGTGCCGCCGTTGTCAGAAAGTACGGTGCCGAAGTGTTCGATAAGGCCTTCAGCCTGCGCGTTGGACAGGTCCTGACGCGCGATCATCACGTGCTCGTAAAGCGGCATGATATCTCCAGTTTTTTATGCGTGTTTCATAGGTGTCCATAGGCCCGCCGGAACACCACGAGAGACCACGCAGACATAAGTCGGGTGGCGGGTCAGGTCCGTATAAGGGTGTGCGGTGAAAGTGCAAGTCTTAAGGCACGCGTCGGTTTGCGGCATCTGGGTTTTACCCCCGAAATCCCCCCGAAACCCACCCCGATGTCCATCAGACCGGATACCACAGGTTTTTTTGCGGCCCCATGTCGCAAATGGGCGAGGAGCGGAGCAGTTCAGTGCATCGGCGCACACGATCTGTTGAAGGGCGGTAAGTGGACTTTTGTGCGTTTCGGGCAATGTTAGAGGGACATTAAATCGGAGACTGCCCTATGAAACCACTCGCCCTTGCCGCCGCCCTTGTCCTTGCCGCAGCCCCCGCGCTGGCCGCCGACAAATACATGCTGGACAGCAGCCACAGTCAGATCATCTTCAGCTGGGACCACCTTGGCTTCTCGACCACCTACGGGATGTTCTCTGGCTTTGCCGGCGAGATCATGTTCGACGAGGCAGACCCTGCGGCGTCCAGCGTCAGCGTCTCTATGCCGGTGATGTCCATGTTCACCGGGTGGGAACAGCGTGATGGGCATTTCATGTCCGATGATTTCTTTGGCGCCACCGCAGAGGACATGGTGACCTTCACGTCCACCTCCATCGAAGTGACCGGGGAGGACACCGCCCTGATCACCGGCGATCTGACCATGAACGATGTGACCAAGTCTGTCGTGCTGGATGCCAAGCTGAACAAGGCCGATACCCACCCCATGGCGCAGAAGCCTTGGATCGGGTTTGATGCCACAACGACCCTGCTGCGGTCGGATTTCAACGTCGGCAACTTTGCCCCCTTCGTAGGCGACGAAGTCTCCGTGACAATTTCGATCGAGGCCGAAGCCGCCGAATAACCGGTCCATTGGTGGTATGGATAGGCCCCGCCCGGGTGATCGGGCGGGGCTTTTTGTTGCGTGGGCGGTCTGGGGTATTTTTGACCCAATGAAGCAGGGACGTCAGCGCACAGCTGTCAGGGTCATGTCCACGATCACAGAAAAGCCTACTTGGGTTTCGTCGGGGTAGAGCGCGCCCATTTCGTAGCTGCGGCGATCCAGTGTCACCTGGCCCGTGGCGGTTGCGGTGTCCCCGTCCAGGGTCAGGGTGAAGGGCAGGGGCGCGGGCACGGCCATGTCCTTGAGGGTCAGCGTCCCGTCCAGCAGATAACCCGCGTCCGTGCGCAGAATTGGCCCGGTGTAGGTGGCCGTCGGGAAGGTGGCGGCGTCAAAGAAGTCTGCGTTCATCGCCTCGGACGTGACGGAGCCCAGCGAGAGGGACCCCACGGCGATTGTCACCTCGGCGTGGCCTGCCTCGCCCTCGGACACCGTGTCGTCAAAGCTGATGGCGGCGGTCCAATCCGCAAAGCTGCCTGTGACGGGGGTGCCGAATTGGGTAACGGTAATCGACAGGGTGCCGTCCTGGACGGTCCAGTCCGATTGCACGGCCGCAAGGGTGGGCACGGCGGGCCGGTCGGTCACGGTCAGCTTGCCCATGGCGGCCCCGGCCCCTATGGCCGCAGCAAAGGCCGCGGCGGCGGCAAGGGGGCGGCGGCGCGGTTGTGGGCGCGGGGGCTGGGCGGTGTCGGCGTGGCCCCGTAGCAGATGCGCGCCAAGGTTCCATCGCGGTCCCACAGGGCGTGTTTCAGGGCGCCTGCGATGTGCAAAAGCAGCGCACCGATCAGAACGTATTTCAGGGACAGGTGCAGCCCGCCAAACACCTGCGCCACGGCCACGTCATTGGCCACGAACATCAGGTCCTGGGACAGGGGCCACAGGATCGGTGCAAACCCTTCGGTGGCGGCGTGGTGGATCCAGCCCGTCAGCGGCATGGCCACCAGACTGCCGTACAGCGCCCAGTGCACCGTGCGCGCGGCAAAGGTTTCAAGGCGGCGGTCGGGGTGCAGTTCATCGGGTTTGGGCTGGATGATGGCCCAGATGATCCGGGCCAGCGCCACGGCGAACAGCGCGAGGCCCAGCGTCTTGTGCAGCGAAAACAGCCACGCCTTTTGCGCCAGTTGTTCGCCCGTGTCGTAGGGCATGTCGTAGGCGATTTTGCCCAAGGGCAGGATCGCCAGCATCAGGGCGGCTGTGACCCAGTGAAAGGTCTTGGAAACGGTGCCGTAGGTGGCGCGGGTGTTGTGGGCGGGCATGGGCGGCTCCTGTTCTGTGACAGGAATCTAGCGCGCAAAGGGCGCGCGCCCAACCTGCCGCGCTCCACACTTGGTGTGCACAAAGGCGCACCTGTGCCGTGCCAAGGCCGCAGTCACAAACCTTTGGCCCTACGACCCGGCGCGCGCGGCCAGCTCTGCCTCGTAGGTTGCCTGTGCTGCTTCGTACAACGCATTCTTCGCCATCTTCTTGTCCACAGCGGACTGCGGGGTATCGCCGAAAAAGTTAAGATTGTTTTGTACGACGCTTAAGTCCCTGCCCGGATCAAAAATCGCGCCGTAGGCTTCGACGGATTTGTCTGACTTCTCCCATTGTGCAAATTGCACACGCTCTGCGGCGCGTCCGTCCGCTTCGCTCACGAGTTCGGCAAGGCTTTCTTCGATGGCCTCTGTGCCCTCGGCGCTTTTGTCGGCAAGGTTTTCCAGATACCGAGCGAACTGGTTTTCAATATAGTCGGCCTGTGTATTGGCACCGGTGTTTTTCATTTGGACAATGGCGGCATAGAGCGCCGGGTGGCGGCATTGATCGAAGGTGGAGCATATATGTGTGCCATCAAGCTGGCCCTGTATGTCGCCCGAGGTGTCTTCGACCCCGCTGGACACCACGCCCATCGTGGCCAGCCCAAGACCGACCAAACCTGCGGTCAGAACGACCCAATCCACAGTGACCGCGCCCGATTCAGAAGTTGTAAACGACATACCTGCTCTCCGATTCCAAGATTTCACTACGGAATGCCAAAACAGTTTGGCGAAATTTTGACATGGTGCGCCATTAACCGCGATACTGGCCCACGCCCTGCGCCAGGTTCTTGTTCATTTCGGCCCGCAGGGCGGCGGCGGCGTCATCGTACAGGAACGGCAGAAAGGCATAGCGCCGCCCCCGTGTGACCTTGGACACCTTGTGCAGCAGCGAACAGCTGAACACCACCGCGCCGCCCTTGGGCGCCTTGAAGGTCCGCGGCCCGTATTCGGGAAAGCCGACCTCGCCGCCGTCAAAGTCGTCATTCAGGTTGATCGAGACCGCAAAGCGCCGGTGCGCCGTGCCCGAGGTGGTGTTGTCACGGTGGGCGTTGAAATGGCCACCATCGGCGGCGTCATAGCAGCTGACGATGTAGCGTTCCATCCGGGTGATCTCGAACTGGTGGACCTTCTTGATCTCGGGCACGATCCGGCGCGACACCCGCTGCATCAGGGCGGCGCGCAGGTCCGGATCGTTGATCTGCACGTCCTTGCGCACCTTGTGGCTGGCGTCTTGCACGGCCACGGTCTTGCCGTCGATTTCGCGCATGAAGCCCGAGATTTCGCCGCCTTGCGTGTCGTAGAGATCCACAAGACGGTCGCACAGCTCCGCCTCGACGACACGGGGCAGGACAAGGATCGGAGCCTGCATTTCAAACCCGGCATAGAGGTTGGGGGCGGGCAGGGTGGCCAGATGGGCCAGCAGTGCGCCTGCGCCCATATCCGGTCCGGTCATGGGCAGCACAGTTTCGATCCGCATGGTGGGGTCAATCACGATCCAGCGGGGCCGCAGGACGCCGTCCCCCTCCGTGGGGCGTGCCCCATACAGGCGCGCCACCTCGCCCGAAGTGTCAAAGAACCACCGCAGCCCCGGCACGCGGTCTTGGACGTGGGCGCGGTCGTCGTCGGTGTCGCTGACGCAAAAGACCGAGGCATGGGTGTCGTCCAGCGTGGGCGCCGCGCGCAGCATCTGCAGGGCCATCTGCGCCTCGGCCCGGGTGTGGGCGGTGCCAAAGAACCCCAGCACCAGCCAGCGTCCGGCGGCGGTGTCAAAGGTGAACCGCGGGTTATTGTGAGAAGGCGCGCGGAAATGCGGGGCGGGATCGCCGGGGGTGCGGGTTGCGTATTTGGCCATGATCGGACTCTCGAACGGTGTTTTTTGCGATCCTTGCACGGCAATGTGGCAAAATCCGGGCGAAATGGTCGCGGGCGGGGCGTTGTCGCGGGCGGCGTCAGGGGCTAGACCGGGGCAAACAAGCAGGAGAGTGCGCGATGACCAAAGCCTTCGTATTTCCCGGCCAAGGGGCCCAGACCATCGGCATGGGCAAGGCGCTTGCCGACACCTATCCCGAGGCAGCCAAAGTGTTCGCCGAGGTGGACGAGGCCTTGGGCCAAGACCTGTCCGGCCTGATTTGGGAAGGCGACATCACCGAGCTGACCCTGACCCGCAACGCCCAGCCTGCGTTGATGGCAACCTCGATCGCAGCCCTGCGCGCGTTGGAAGTCGAGGGCGTCGTGCTGGCCGAGACAGCGGCCTATGTGGCCGGCCACTCGCTGGGTGAGTATTCCGCCCTGACCGCCGCCGGGGCCCTGTCCGTGGGCGACGCCGCCCGCCTGTTGCGCACGCGCGGCGAGGCGATGCAGGCCGCCGTTCCCGTGGGCGAAGGGGCCATGGCGGCTGTCCTGGGGCTCGATTTCGCCGCCGTGACGGCAGTAGCCGAGGCTGCCGCACAGGGCGAGGTCTGCCAGGCCGCCAACGACAATGACCCCGGCCAAGTGGTCGTCTCGGGCAGCAAGGCCGCCGTGCAACGCGCGGTCGATCTGGCCAAAGAGGCGGGTGCGCGACGGGCCATGCTGCTGCCGGTGTCCGCCCCGTTTCACTGCGCCCTGATGCAGCCCGCAGCGGATGTGATGGCCGAGGCGCTGGCGGGTGTCACCCTGTCCGCCCCGGCCGTGCCCCTCGTGGCCAATGTGCGCGCCGAGGCGGTCAGCGACCCCGACACCATCCGCACCCTGCTGGTCGAACAGGTCACAGGGTCCGTGCGCTGGCGCGAAAGCGTGATGTGGCTGGCGGCCCAAGGCGTGACCGAAGCGTGGGAGATCGGCGCAGGCAAGGCCCTGTCTGGCATGATCAAGCGCATCGACAAGTCCGTGACCGCGCGTGCCATTGGCACACCCGAGGATGTCAAAGCGGCCCTGACCGTCTGAGCCACAATTTTGAGGAGAGAGATATATGTTTGATCTGACAGGAAAATGCGCCCTTGTGACCGGCGCCTCTGGCGGGATCGGGGCCGAGATCGCCCGCACCCTGCACGCCGCAGGCGCCACCGTGGGCCTGCATGGCACCCGGGTGGACCCGCTGCAGGCGTTGGCGTCCGAACTGGGCGACCGCGCCCATGTCCTGCCCGCCAACCTCAGCGATCCGGAGGCGGTCGCCGCCCTTCCCAAACAGGCCATCGCCGCCATGGGGGCCGTGGATATCCTCGTCAACAACGCGGGCATCACCCGCGACAACCTGTTCATGCGCATGTCCGACGACGAATGGCAGTCCGTGCTGGACGTCAACCTGACGGCGGCCTTCAAGCTGTCCAAGGGCGTGATGCGGGGCATGATGAAGGCGCGGTGGGGGCGGATCGTCAACATCAGCTCGATCGTGGGGGCCACAGGCAACCCGGGCCAGGGCAACTACGCCGCCGCCAAGGCAGGCATGATCGGCATGGGCAAGGCCCTGGCCTACGAAGTCGCAAGCCGGGGTATCACTGTGAACGCAGTCGCGCCGGGGTTCATCGCCACGGCCATGACCGACAAGCTGACCGATGATCAAAAAGCTGCCATTGACGGCCAGATCCCCGCAGGTCGCATGGGCACCCCGGCAGAGATCGCCGCCGCCACCCTTTACCTTGCCAGCCCCGAGGCCGCTTATGTCACGGGCACGACCTTGCACGTGAACGGCGGGATGGCGATGCTGTAGGGGCCAAGACGCGACGTGTGAAATGATTTGCGCTGCCCGCCCCTTGTGCTATAGGCAGCGCCAATCGGGCCAATTTCCTTTGTCACACGAAGGTCGCCTTGGGGCATATGCACCCCCGCACCGGGCGGTCGGGCCGAGATGGAATAAACTGGGGCGGGCAAGCCCAAATCGTGAGGAAAGACCATGAGCGACATCGCAGATCGCGTGCGTAAAAAAGTAGTTGAGCACCTGGGTGTGGACGAAGACAAAGTTGTAGAGGGTGCGTCCTTCATCGACGATCTGGGCGCCGACTCACTCGACACGGTCGAGCTGGTCATGGCCTTCGAAGAAGAGTTCGGGATCGAAATCCCAGACGACGCCGCCGAGTCGATCCAGACCTTCGGCGATGCCGTAAAGTTCATCACGGAAAACAGCTGATCGCTGTTTAAGTGATGTTTGAAACGGCGCCTCCGGGCGCCGTTTTGTGTTTCGGCTGCGCCGAATTGGAGGCTCTGCCTCCAAACCTCCGAGGGTATTTTTTGAACAATGAGGAGGAGCCGCGGTGCTTAAGGAAAAGAACCCCTGCTCATCTGAACAGGGGCCCTCATCGTTCACGGTCATCGGCGCCTCCGCCTGTACCGCCCATGCATCATGTACCGTCTTGGTAAAATAAGCGTAAAGGCCCGCCCTCATTGTTCAAAAAATACCCTCGGGGTCTGGGGCAGAGCCCCAGCGGATCGCCGTAAGGCGAAACCGTCTAGCCCCGTGCCGCTTGGGTGCCGCGTTCGCGGTAGGGAGTGGTGTTGTAATGCGCGCGATAGCATTTTGAGAAATGAGAGGGCGAGGCAAAACCGCAGGCCAGTGCCACGTTGATCACGCTCATATCCGTTTGCATCAACAGGTTGCGGGCTTTGCCCAGGCGGATTTCCATGTAGTAGCGTTTGGGCGAGCGGTTGAGGTAGCGGCGGAACAATCGCTCCAGCTGGCGCGTGGACATACCGACATCGGACGCAAGGATGGAGGGGCTGATCGGATCCTCGATGTTTTGCTCCATCATCCGGATCACCTGCGCCAGCTTGGGGTGGCGCACGCCGATGCGGGTGGGGATGGACAGGCGTTGGGTGTCCTGATCCGTGCGGATCGAGGTGTAGATCAACTGGTCGGCCACCATGGACGCCAGATCTTCGCCGTGATCCGAGGCGATCAGTTTCAGCATCAAGTCAATCGAGGCCGTGCCCCCCGCGGTTGTCATTCTGTTTCCGTCGATCACGAACACGGACTTGGTCAGCTCGACCTCCTCAAATTCCTCGGCAAAGCTGTCCTGGTTTTCCCAGTGGATTGTGGCGCGTTTGCCGTCCAACAGGCCCGCCTTGGCCAAGGTGTGGGCCGCCGTACACAGGCCTGCGATGGTGGCCCCCTTGCGGGCTTCGCGGCGCAGCCAGTTCAGAATGCGCTTGGTGGACGCAGCCGCCACGTCGATCCCACCGCACAGCACGATGGTGTCGTCGCGGGTCAATTCGGACAAGTCGGTGTCGACCCGGTATTCGATGTTGTTGGAACACTGCACGAATTCGCCGCCATCGGACGATAGGGTCCAACTGTACAGCTCGCGGCCGGCCATGCGGTTGGCGATGCGCAGGGCCTCGACCGCGCAGGCAAAACACAACATGGTGAAGTTTGGCAGCAGCACGAATACGAAGCGTTTGGGCTTGCCGTCTTCGGGCCGGGGCAAAGTGGACATTGGCTTTCCTTGTCGTGCGCAGCCTCTTTTTGGGCCATGGACCACCGAAAACAGGAAATGGGGCGTCTTTCAAGGCAGACTTTCCTTGGTAGCGCTGTCATCGCGGTCTGGAACCCCGCCGCAACATGGGTATAAAGGGGCTTCCACGGCCCATCGGACCGCCCGTGGATGACGGAGGACAGACCATGACTGCTTGGACCAAATCGACCTGGCGCAACAAGCCGCGCATCCAGATGCCGGACTACCCCGATGCCGAGGCGCTGGCCCGCACCGAGGCGCAGCTGCGTCAGTATCCTCCGCTGGTTTTTGCGGGCGAGGCGCGCCGTTTGCGCCGGGAACTGGCCGCCGTGTCGCGCGGCGAGGGGTTTTTGTTGCAGGGCGGTGATTGTGCCGAAAGCTTTGGAGAGTTTTCCGCCGATAACATCCGCGACACCTTCAAGGTGATGTTGCAGATGGCCATGGTGCTGACCTACGGGGCCAAGGTGCCCGTGGTCAAAATCGGGCGCATGGCGGGGCAGTTTGCCAAGCCGCGCTCTGCCCCCACCGAGGTCAAGGATGGGCTGGAACTGCCCAGCTACCGGGGCGACATTATCAACGAGCTGGACTTCACCCCCGAGGCTCGTATCCCCAACCCTGACAAGATGTTGCAGGCCTATACCCAGGCGGCGGCCTCTTTGAACCTGTTGCGCGCGTTTTCGACGGGCGGGTTCGCGGACATCCATCAGGTGCACGCCTGGACCCTTGGCACCACCGACGATTGGTCCCAGAAATACCGCGACATGGCGGGGCGCATTCAGGACAGCCTTGATTTCATGTCCGCCGCCGGTCTGTCTGCGGACAACAATGCCGAACTGTCTACAGTGGATTTCTACACCAGCCACGAGGCGCTGTTGTTGGAGTATGAAGAGGCGCTGACCCGTGTGGACAGCACCACGGGGGCCACCATCGCAGGGTCCGGCCACATGATCTGGATTGGCGACCGCACGCGACAGCCAGATGGGGCGCACGTGGAATTCTGTTCCGGCGTACAGAATCCCATTGGGTTGAAATGCGGCCCGACCACGACTGCCGAGGACCTCAAGGTGCTGATGGCCAAGTTGAACCCCGAAAACGAGGCGGGGCGTCTGACCCTGATCGCGCGCTTTGGTGCCGGGTCCGTGGGAGATCATCTGCCCCGCTTGATCAAGACCGTGCAGGAAGAGGGGGCCAATGTCGTCTGGTCCTGTGATCCGATGCACGGGAACACGATCAAATCCTCGACAGGATACAAGACGCGGCCCTTCGAGAGTGTGCTGCGCGAAGTGCAGGAATTCTTCGGTATTCACCGGGCCGAGGGCACCGTCCCCGGCGGCGTGCATTTCGAGATGACCGGCAAGGACGTGACCGAGTGCACGGGCGGTCTGCGCGATGTGACGGACGAGGATCTGTCCAGCCGCTACCACACTGCTTGCGATCCGCGCCTGAACGCCAGCCAGTCGCTGGAACTGGCTTTCCTCGTCGCCGAAGAGTTGAGCGGCAGCCGCGAGGCGCAGCGCGCCGCCGTTTAAGGCACTGATAATAAGATAAAAAGGCGTCCCTCGGGGCGCCTTTTGCGTTCAGGACTTCACGACCTTCAGCCATGGTACGGCGGTTTCCAGCAGCCGGGTGGCATCTACGTGTGGTGTATTGCGGGGCAGGGGGTCGTAGCGCGCCTGCGCCTCTGCCAAGCCGGGGATGGTGCGTTTGGGGGCGGCTGGGGTGGCCCCCACAGGGGTCAGCTGTTCACGTTTGATGCCAAAGCGGCGTGGCGCGTGGCCAATCGCCCCGGTGGTGACCAGCGCGCCAAGGGCCTTGGTCACCTGTCCCTCTTGGTCGGTCATGGGCAGCAGGATCATGCGCCCGACAAGAGGGGCGCGCCCTTCGGTTTCGGAGGCCAGATCAAGCTCCAGCACCGCGGCGTCCGTAAACACACGCTCCACCCCCTGCATCAGGCGGGTGCGGTCTGTCAGCTCGAACAGGGCGCGGATGGGCATGCCGCGCACCTCCATCCCCATCAGATCGTTCAGGTGCGCCCCTGCCACCCGCATCCGTACGGTGCCCGGGCGCGCGCGATCCAGAATCATGGCATGGCCCAGCACCCCTTGGATCACGCGGGGGTCCAGATCCGTGCGTGCGGGCATGGGGCGGCCTGCGCGCAGACTGTCCCAATACCGAAAGATCTCGGCAAGGGTGGGGTCCTGTCGGGCCAGCTTTTCCTTCAGGAATGTCATCGACCCGTTCGGGCGGGTGTCTAAAGTCGTGTCCATCGTCAAACCCTTCGATCCTGTTGCCTTCGGTTTGCCCCGGTTCAGCTTGGGCAAACTTCCTTACTCTTGCCTTAATATAGCACCAGTTGACCCAAATTTTGCCCTATTTTGGTCAACATCCTTAACGTCGGCGGGTCCATGGGCTAGCACGGGGCGGACAGGGGGATGCACATGCACTCAATGACAGGGTTCGCGGCCCGAGAGGCGGGGGACGGCAGCGCGCGCCGGGCGTGGGATCTGCGCAGTGTGAATGCGCGCGGGCTGGATGTGCGCCTGCGCCTGCCAGAGGGTGTCCCCACGGGGACAGAGGCCGCCATCCGCAAGGCCATCGGCGCGGCCTGCGTCCGGGGCAACGTCAGCCTGTCCTTGAAGCTCGGCGCGCGGGGCGAGGCAGCGGGGCTGCCCCGGATCAACCCGGACGCCCTGCACATCGCCCTGAGCGCCATGGCTGAGGTGGAGGCAGCAGCGCAGGACGCCCATGTCGCGCTGACGGCGCCCACGGCGGCGGATGTGCTGTCCCTGCGCGGTGTGTTTGAGGTGGGCACAGGCCCCGAGGCGGGCGTGACCTTGGACGCGCTGATGGAGGATCTGGACGCGTTGATCACCGATTTCACGGCCATGCGCGCCGCCGAAGGGGCCGCCCTGCATGCTGTGCTGTCCGACCAAGTCACCCAGATCGCCGACCTGACCGCGCGGGCCACGGCCCTGACCACCGCCCGCGCCGATCACATGGCCCAGACCTACCGCGCCGCCATGGCCCGCCTGCTCGATGACGACCGTCTGGATGCGGATCGGGTGGCCCAGGACATCGCCACCCTTGCGATCAAGGCCGACGTGACCGAAGAGTTGGACCGCCTGCGCGCCCACGTCACCGCCGCCCGCGCCCTGTTGGCCGAGGACGGCCCCGTTGGCCGCAAGCTGGATTTCCTGACACAGGAGTTCAACCGCGAGGCCAACACCCTGTGCGCCAAGGCTCAGTTTAGCGAATTGACCACCCTTGGGCTGGCGCTAAAAGTGGTGATAGATCAGATGCGGGAACAGGTGCAAAATGTCGAATGAAATGCAACGCCGGGGGCTGTTGATCATCCTGTCCTCGCCCTCGGGCGCGGGCAAATCCACCTTGGCCAAACGGTTGATGGCGTGGGACACGACGCTGTCGTTTTCGGTGTCCGCCACCACGCGCGCCCCGCGCCCGGGCGAGGTGGACGGCCGCGAATACTATTTCCGCAGCCGGGCGGAATTCGAGGCGATGATCGAGCAAGGCGAGATGTTGGAACACGCCGAGGTGTTCGAGAACCTCTACGGATCCCCCCGTGCCCCGGTGCAAACCGCGATCGAGGCCGGGCGTGACGTGATCTTTGACATTGACTGGCAGGGCGGGCAGCAGGTGCGCAACTCCACCCTGTCAAAGGATGTGGTGTCGATCTTCATCCTGCCCCCCTCCATCGCGGAGCTGGAACGCCGCCTGCACACCCGTGCCCAAGACAGCGACGAGACCATCGCCAAGCGTATGGCCCAGGCCGAGGCCGAGATCAGCCACTGGGCGGAGTACGACTATGTGCTGGTCAACGACGATCTGGACACAACCTTCGACCGCCTGACCACCATCCTGACCGGAGAGCGGTTGCACCGCGACCGCCAGCCGGGCCTGTCCGGTTTCGTCCGCGACCTGAACGCCGAATTCAAGGAACACACCGCATGATCTATGCCCTTAACGATATCGCCCCGCAGGTTGACCCCACCGCCTGGATCGCGCCCGGGGCCCATGTGATGGGAAAGGTGACGCTAGAGGCCGACAGCTCTGTCTGGTTCGGCTGCACCTTGCGCGGGGACAACGAGCGGATCACCGTGGGACGCGGCAGCAACGTGCAGGAAAACTGCATTCTACACACGGACATGGGCTATCCGCTGGTGATCGGTGCGGATTGCACCATTGGCCACGGCGTGACCCTGCACGGCTGCGAGATTGGCGCGGGCGCCTTGATCGGCATGGGGGCTGTGATCCTGAACGGGGCCAAGATCGGCGCAGGTGCGCTGGTGGGGGCGGGGTCCTTGGTGACTGAAGGCAAGGTGATCCCCGAGGGGTCCATGGTGCTTGGCAGCCCTGCCCGAGCCGTTCGGATGCTGGACGAGGCCACGCGGGCCAACTTGATCAAATCCGCCGAAAGCTACCAAGCCAACGCGCGTCGGTTCCGCGACAGCTTGAAACCCGTCTGACTTGGTTCGGCTATGCGTCCCCGTGGGGACAGCGCCCCCATCCACCGATCAGATCAGCAGGCTCAGGGCGGTGTCCCGGCGCGTCACGGAAATGGGGCGGCGCGCGGCGCGGCTGGCCTCGACCAACAGGCCGAACTGCACCTGACCCCCGGATAGATCGCCGGGATAGCGACCCGAAGCCAGCCCGGACCACAGCGCCTCTTCGATGCGGAACCGATCCGCGCTGGCGTGCAGAACCCAGGCCTCTGCGGATCGGCGCACCTCGATCTGTCCCCCCCACGCCATGGCGGTTTCAAGGCAGGACAGGGCCAGAAAGGCGAGCCGCGTTTCGGACCGGGCCTGCGCCGCCTCTGCCTCCCACGCCACATCTGTGCGGCTGTCCCGGAAATGGCCCGCGATGGTCGCCTGCGCCTCGGCCACGGGGATGGGGCCGTCGCCCGCGCCCGACCCAAAGGCAATGCGGTAGAATTGGACACGCGCGCTGGCGGCCTGCACACTGTTGCGGATCAGCTCGATTTCCTCGCCGCCCGAGGCGCCCGCCAACTCCATCAGCTCCAGGCCATTGCCAATCGCGCCAATTGGGCTAATCAAATCATGACACAGGCGCGACGCCACAAGGGCGGCCAAATCCACGGTGCGGTCTGTTGTTTCCATCGTAAGGGGCCTTTCCATGTCTGATCTCAATGCGTTACTTGAACCGGGGCAGCTGGTTCTGCATCCCGGCCAACCTGATTGGGGCAAGGGCCAAGTGCAATCCAACATCGGCGGGCGCATCACCGTGAACTTTGAACACCAGGGCAAGGTGGTAATCGACGGTCGGTTCGTCGCCCTGGCGCCCCTGTTTGCCTAACACTTGCGCATATAAGGTTAACCAAAGGTTATCACGGGAGCAGGCATTTGTCTGGTTTGATCCTGCGCCAAGGCTCTGCTACGTCCCGCCCAGACGCGAGGGACCCCATGCCGCCCCAGTTTGAAACCCGTTTGGCCCACACAAAGGGCGACCTGATCGCGGCACAGCGCCTGCGGTATCAGGTGTTCGTGCAGGAGTTGGGCGGCACGGGTCCCATGGTCGATCACAAGGCGGAGTTGGAATGTGACCGCTTCGACGCCCATGCAGATCACCTGTTGTTGCTGGATCATGCCCGCGCCGATGATCCCGTTGTCGGCGTCTACCGGGTGCTGCGCGCGGAACAGGCGGCGCGTGCGGGGGTGGTACTCGGCCGAGGAGTTCGATCTGTCGCCGCTGTTGGCCTCGAACCGTCGTCTGTTGGAGCTGGGCCGGTCCTGCCTCCACCCGGACTACCGCGGCGGGGCGGGCATGCTGGTGCTGTGGCAGGCCTTGGCGGAGTATGTGGCGGACCACGGGATCGAGGTGATGTTCGGCGTCGCCTCCTTCCATGGCACGGATGTGGATGCGCTGGCCCCGTCCCTGTCCCTGTTGCACGACCGCCATCTTGCCCCGCCCGCCTTGCGCGTCACGGCTCATGGCGCGACCGCTGTGCCCATGGACAGGCTGCCCCCGGACCAGATCGACCGCGCGGCGGCGATGAAGGCCGTGCCGGCCCTGATCAAGGCATACTTGCGCCTGGGCGGTTTTGTCGGGCAGGGGGCTTGGGTCGATCACGCCTTCAACACCACGGACGTGTGCCTGATCATGGATACGGCCCGCATGAACGCGCGGACCCGCGCCCTGTATACGAAAGACCCGTCATGAGCCACTGGCCCGACATGCCCCCCGAACCCGCGCCGCCCCGGTTTGGTGCGCTGGACTGGGTGCGGATCGTGACGCGCGGAATGGTGCTGGGCACGATCACCTTCGGCTGTCTGGCGCTGCTGCTGGCCCTTCGCGTGATCGAGCGGCCCCTGTGCGGCGCGGCGCGGCCCGTGACACCCTACATCACCCAGTTTGTTTGCCGCAGCGCCTTTGTGGTGCTGGGCATGGGGCGCGAGGTGCGCGGCACGCCCCTGCCGACCCACGGGGCGATCGTGGCCAATCACGGGTCGTGGCTGGACATTTTCACCCTGAACGCCTCGAAACGCATCTACTTCGTGTCCAAGGCAGAGGTGGCGGGCTGGCCCGGCATCGGCTGGCTGGCGCGCGCCACGGGAACGGTGTTCATCGCCCGCAAGAAGGCCGACGCCAAGCGCCAGCAACAGATCTTCGAGGATCGCATCGCCATAGGTCACAAGCTGTTGTTTTTCCCAGAGGGCACCAGCACGGATGCGCGCAGGGTTTTACCATTCAAATCAACGCTTTTCGCGGCGTTCTTCACCCTCGACATGCCCCGCGATCTGATGATCCAGCCCGTCAGCGTCGCCTATCACCCGCCCGCGGGCGCCGACGACCGGTTCTATGGGTGGTGGGGGGATATGGATTTCGGGCCCCACCTGCTCAAGGTGCTGGCGGCCCCGCGTCAGGGGCGCGTGGTGGTGATCTATCATGACCCTATCGCCGTGACGGATGTGGCGGGCCGCAAGGAGATGGCCGCGCGCTGCGAAGCTGTCGTGCGCAATGGGTTGCAGGCTGAGGGGATCGCGCCCTAGTCCAGCGGGGCCAGCAGGGTGTGGAGGGCCGCCACCGCGTCCGGCGTGTTCCAAATCTCTTCACCCACGGCAAAGAAATCGGTTTTGTCCGCCAAAGCCGCCACGGTGGCCACGTCCAAGGCCCCTTGGGCGACGACCGGCACTTCGATCATTTCGGACCACCATTGGAACAGATCCGCAGGCGCTTGGGTGCCAAGGCCCAGATCCGTGGCCCCGGCCGGACCAAAAGCCACGTAATCCGCGTCCTGTTCGGCTGCGGACATGCCGTCATGGCGGCTGTCCGCGCAAAACGCGCCCACGATGGCATCGGCCCCCAGATCGCTGCGCACCTTTCGGACCGAGCGCGCCCCGTCCAGCAGGTGGACACCGTCAAGGCCCAAGGATTCGACCAGACCCACGTGGCTGTCGATCACCAGCGCTAGATCTCGGGCATGGGCCACCTCGCGCAGGGCATCGGCGGCCCGGGCGATCTGGTCTTGATCCGTGGTGGCCAACGCCAGCCGGATGCACGCCACCTCGCGTGCGTCCAGCACTTGGGCCAGACGGGTCGGAAACTCCGCCAGATCAAAGCTGGGCGGGGTCACAAGATAGATTTGCGGCGTTTCAATATCGGACATCCGGGGGGCCTTTCGTTGGGCGTGCGCGTGGTGTAAGCCCAAGGGCGCAAACGTGCAATGGTCGTCAGAGAGGCCGTTAGAGGAAGCGTATGGATCATCCCGCCATCATACTCGTCCGCCCGCAAATGGGCGAAAACATCGGGGCCGCCGCCCGGGCCATGTGGAACTTTGGCCTGCCGCATATGCGGGTCGTGGCCCCCCGGGACGGCTGGCCCAATGAACGGGCCGTGGCGCTGGCCAGTGGGGCGGGTCGGGTTTTGGACGCGGCCATGCTGACCGACACGACTGCGCAGGCGGTGGAGGATTGCACCTTCGTGTTCGCCACGACGGCCCGCCAGCGCGACCTGACCAAGCCCGTCTATTCGCCCGAGGGGGCCATGGCCGAGGCGGCGGAGCGCATCGCGCGCGGGCAAAAGGTTGGCGTGTTGTTCGGGCCGGAGCGGGCCGGGTTGGAAAACGATGACATCGCCCGGGCCAACGCCATTGTATCTGTGCCTGTGAACCCGGATTTCCCCTCTCTCAACCTTGCGCAATGCGTGTTGTTGATGGGGTACGAATGGCGGCGGCAGACAGAGGTTGTGGCCGCCCGCGAGGTCGAGATGGCCGGCACGGACTGGGCCACGCAGGCGGAGCTCGAGGCGCTGCAGAACCGCTATGAGACACAACTGGAGGAAGCCGGCTTCTTCTTTCCCGAGGGCAAGGCCGAGGGCATGAAGCAGCATTTGCGCAACCTATGGTCGCGGATGCCCTTGACCCGCGCCGATGTGCAGACATTTCACGGCATATTGCGCCAGATGGTGTGGTGGAAGACCAAGGGATAGGTTTCGCGCGGGGCGCGATCCGCTGGGGGCTAGCCCCCAGACCCCCCAGGGGTATTTACGACCCAATGAAGACGGGAGAGACGAGCATGGCCGGACGTTCGATTTTTGAAGAGGTGGACAGCGCCGAGAAACCTGCGGCACAGGCCGGGGTCATTGACCGGGCCGCGCGGCGGGGCGGGCGCAAGGCCGTGCGCGCGTGGTTGGCGGTTTTGTTCGGCCTGGTGGTGCTGATGATTGCCGTGGGCGGTCTGACGCGTCTGACGGATTCGGGCCTGTCGATCACGGAATGGGCGCCTGTGTCCGGAGCCATGCCCCCGATGAGTACTGCCGAGTGGGAGGCGGAGTTCGAGCTCTACCGCGCTATCCCTGAGTATCAGCTGCAGAACCAGGGCATGACCATGGCCGAGTTCAAGGTGATCTACTGGTGGGAATGGGGACACCGGCAGTTGGGCCGGGTCATAGGCCTGGTGTGGTTCGTGGGCCTTGTGGGTCTGTTGGTCGCGCGCCAAGTCCCACCCGGCTGGACCCCGCGCCTTGTGGGCATCGGGGCATTGGGCGGACTTCAGGGGGCGATCGGCTGGTGGATGGTCTCTTCTGGGTTGACGGGCACCATGCTGGATGTCGCGTCCTACCGATTGGCCACGCACCTTGGGTTGGCCTTTGTGATCCTGTCCCTGATCGCGTGGTTCATGCTGTCGCTGTCCAGACCGGAGGCGGAGCTGATGGTAGCCCGGCGGAGCGGCGCCGCCCGCTGGCGCAGGTGGGCCACGTTCCTGTTGGGCTTTGGCCTGTTCCAAGTCATCTGGGGCGCGCTGGTGGCGGGCATTGACGCGGGCCTTTGGGTGCGGGACTGGCCCACCATGAACGGCGGCGTCTTCCCCGTGGACATGTGGTATATTGAACCCCTGTGGCGCAACCTGATCGACAATCCCGGAACGGTGCAGTTTTTCCACCGCCTTTGGGGCTATCTGCTGTTTGGTGCGGTCATCGCCGCGTGGTGGTTGGCGCGGCGGTCCGGCAATGCCTCGATCCGGTCAGCATTTGGCCTGTTGATCCCCCTGTGCCTTGTGCAGATGGTTCTGGGCATTGTGACCGTGCTGGAGGGCGTGCCGATCCAATGGGCGATCCTGCACCAGTTCGGTGCGGTGGTGTTGATCGTGGCCATGGTGCGCGCACGGCACCGGGCGATGTACCCGCTGACGCAGTCGGTGCGGACATGAGCGCCCTGTCCGACCTGCGCACCTTCGTGGCCGAGACCGAGGCCTTGGGCCAGGTTGCTGGCCGCTTGGGCTGGGATCAGGAAACCATGATGCCCCGTGGGGCCAGCCCGCAACGCGCGCTGGAAATGGCCGCCATGGAAGGGGTGCTGCACGCGCGCCGCACGGACCCGCGCTTGGGCGAATGGCTGGCCGCAGCCGCGCCCGAGACAGCGCAGGACGCGCGGTTCGTGGACCTTGTCGCCATAAGCTACGCCCGCAACCAGAAGGTGCCTGCGCGCCTTGCGTCGGAACTGGCGCGGGTGACCTCCCTGTCCCAAGGGGAGTGGGCGGCGGCGCGGGCGGCGGAGGATGTGGGCGCGTTCCTGCCCCGTCTGGCCGAAGTGGTCGCCCTGCGCCGCGAGGAGGCGGCGGCGCTGGCATCCGGTGGCGCGCTTTACGATGCGCTTCTTGACGACTACGAACCCGGGGCCAGCAGCGCCGAGATCGCGGCGATCTTTGAGGAGATGCGGCCCGAACTGGTGGCCCTGCGCGCCGCCGTGCTGGATGCGGACCCCGCCCCCCGGGTGACGGGTCATTTCCCTGCCGATGCGCAAATGGCGCTGTCCGCAGACCTCGCCCGGGCCTTTGGCTATGACATGGACCGGGGCCGCATTGATCTGGCGGTGCACCCTTTCTCGAGCGGGTCGGGTCGGGACGTGCGGATCACCACCCGGGTGGACGAAGGCGACCCGTTCAACTGTATCTACTCTACGATCCACGAGGTCGGGCATGCCTGCTACGAACAGAACATCGCCGATGATTTGGCCCTGACCCCCATGGGGCATGGGGTATCCATGGGCGTGCACGAAAGCCAAAGCCGGATCTACGAAAACCAATTGGGCCGGTCCGAAGCGTTCTGCGGCTGGCTGTTTGGTCAAATGCGTGACCGCTTTGGCGATATCGGTGTGGCGTCTGAGCGTGCGTTCTATCGCGCGGTGAACCGGGCGGCCTCTGGCTTTATCCGGACCGAAGCGGACGAGGTGCACTACAACCTGCACATCATGCTGCGCTTTGATCTGGAGCGGGCCTTGATCGCAGGCGACCTGGAGGTAACGGATCTGGAGGGTGCGTGGAACGAGAGGTTCCGCGCGGACTTTGGCGGGACCGTGGACAAGCCGTCCAACGGCGTGTTGCAAGACGTGCACTGGCCCGTGGGTCTGTTCGGATACTTCCCGACCTACAGTCTGGGCAATGTCTACGCCGGGTGCCTGTATGAGGCGCTGTCCCGCGATATGGACGTGGCGGGGCCGTTGTCGCGTGGCGCGGCCCACGAGGTCACGGGATGGCTGTCGGACGAGGTGCAGGCCACCGGCGGGATGTACACACCGACCGAAACGATCACGCGCGCAACGGGCGCGGCTCCTTCGGCGCAGCCCTTGCTGGGCTATCTACGGCGCAAGTTTGGCGACCTTTACGGGGTCTGATCCGCGTCGTCTTTCTTACGCTCCCCCGGGGGCACAAGGCCTTGTTCGCGCAAGGTCTCGTTCGCCCATTTCAGGTGTTTGACGAACATGGGCACTTCGCGGATCGCAGTGACGTAGCCGCAGAGCAGGGACGCAAGGTAGGGGCGGTCCGCATCCGTGACCTTGGACAGCAAAGACCGCAGATAGGGCACGTATCCCCGCCGCTTGCGCCACATCCGCGCCCACAGAAACGGCGTCATCGCACCGTCCTTGGTGGCCATGATGATCTGCGGCAACAGTTTCATCGCTGTCAAATGGGTCAACAACTCTGGCCCGGCGTGGGGCGCGCGCAACTGTAGGACATGATCACCGTGGTACATGCTGGCGTGCATGGCATCAAAGCGGATCGTCGGGTCACAGATGACAGTGACGTGCGCCGCCCCTTGGACCATATCGGGGCCATAGCTAAAGCGGGGCCCCCACGACAGGCGGCGGTTGCGGCGCTGGCGGGTTTCCCATGGGACCTTATCTGGATCAAGGCTGGCGTAAGGACGCAACAGAACCACATGGGCTCCGGGGTGAGCCACGGAAAACACCGCCGCCCCATAGGCGCCAATTCCGGAGCCTACAAAGACGACGTCCTCAAAATCATCGAAAAAGCCATCATCGACCAGAGAGTCGATGAAATCATGCACTTCCGCGCTGCGGAACCATGTGGGTCCCGTGGCGCGCAGCATCAACAAGGACGCATCCATCCCCTCGGCGAGTTGCGCGCTCCAAAGGGTTTTGTCGGTCTCGCAGGCCACGATCAGAAGATCGCCGCGCGTGATATGCAGCGCCTCGTGCCGGGGGTCGAGGCGTTCGGCAAAGCCGTCCTTTTCAGCCTGTGCGCGGATCGCAAGGAGGCGTTGTGCGGCATCTTCGTTTTGATCGGCCATAGTGTCCCTCACTGGCTGTTTGACCAAGGTTTACGCAGAAAATACGGCATAAAAAGGGACAGATTGGGCAAAAGCCGTGGGTTTTCGCAGGATTGTTTCGATTTCCGGCGGCTGCACCGCGGAATCTGCGATCCTTAAACGCGCACGCCGTGACGCCCCGCAAGGTCCGTAAAGAACTGCCATGCCACCCGACCAGATCGGGAGCCGCGCGTGGCCTGCCACTCGATCGCCTCTGCCCGCAGGGTGTCGGCGGGTACATGCAGCCCGTAGGCCGCGCAATAGCCGTCAATCATCGCGAGGAAATCGTCTTGGTTGCAGGCATGGAACCCCAGCCACAGGCCAAAGCGATCGGACAGGGACACTTTTTCCTCGACCGCTTCACCCGGGTTGATCGCGCTGGACCGCTCGTTCTCGATCATGTCGCGCGGCATCAGGTGGCGACGGTTGGAGGTGGCATAGAACAGGACGTTGTCGGGCCGCCCCTCGATCCCGCCATCCAGAACCGCCTTGAGAGATTTGTAATGCTGGTCGTCGTGGCTGAAGCTGAGGTCATCGCAATAGAGGATAAAACGCGTGTCAGGCGCAGCGCGCAGCAGGTGCAACAGCCGACCGACAGAGGGCAGGTCTTCGCGTTGCAGTTCCACCAGTTTCAGGGGCAAGCCTGTGTCGGTCAGGTGGCCGTGGACGGCCTTGACGAGGCTGGATTTGCCCATGCCCCGCGCGCCCCACAGCAGGGCATTGTTCGCAGGCAGTCCTTCGGCAAAGCGTTGGGTGTTGGACAGTAACGTGTCCCGGGCGCGCTCGATCCCCACCAGCAGGTCCAAGGCAATGCGGTTGACCTGTGGAACCGGGGCAAGCCGGTCCGGGTCACTGTGCCAAAGGAAGGCGTCCGCGTTCGCAAAATCGGGTGCGGGGGCAGGGGCCGGGGCCATACGTTCCAACGCCTCGGCGATCCGGATCATGGGGTCGCTCAATACTCTTCATCCTCGTCCAGGATGCCCTCGGCGCGCAGCTGTTCGATGCGTTTCTTCTCCACATGGGCGACAAGGAAGATCGACACTTCGTAAAGGCCGTACACCACCACGAACAGGATCAACTGGGTGGTCACGTCCGGGGGCGTCACAAGGGCGGCGACCGTCAGGATGCCGACCACCGCGTACTTGCGCGTGTTGCGCAGGCCATCGGCGCTGGCCAGACCCGCCTTGCCCATCAGGGTCAGCAGCACGGGCAGCTGGAAACACAGACCAAAGGCGACGATCATCTTGAGCGTGATGTCGAGGCTTTCGTTCACCTTGCCGTTGAACACGATATCAATGCCACTTTCGCGCACGGCGCCGCCCACGTCGCCCGCAGCCATGAAGCCCGCGAAGAAGCTGGGCAGGTCCGAAAAGCCAAGGAAAAACCGCATGGCCAGCGGCACCACCACATAATGGGCAAAGGCGGCCCCTGCCAGGAACAAGGCAGGCGAGGCAATCAGGAACGGCAGAAAGGCACTTTTTTCGTTTTTGTAGAGGCCCGGGGCGACAAAGCGCCAAAGCTGCGTGGCGATCACAGGGAAAGAGATCATCAGACCGCCCACCATGGAAATCCGCACCAACGTAAAGAAATACTCCTGCGGCGCGGTGTATTGCATCACAGGGTTCGGGTTGCCCAAGGCGCGCATGGTGTTTTCAATCGGCACCAGCAGGAAATCAAGGATCAGGCTGCCAAAGCTGAAACAGATCACCATACCGACGAAGAACGCCAACACGGACCGGATCAGCCGCGTGCGCAGCTCTGCCAGATGTTCAATCAGGGGGGCGGCGCTGTCGTCGATGTTGTCTTCGGCGCTCATGCTTTGGGATCCGGTTCAGAGGTCGCGGTGTCTTTGGCCATGGCCTGTTCCAGTTCTTCGGCCTTTTTCAACGCCTCTTCGGCCTCGCGCGCCTTGCGTTCGGCGGCCATGCGGGCGGACTTCGCCTCGATCTTGGCCTTGGCGGCTTGGCGCTCTGCGGACAGGCGGCCCGTGTGGCTGTTTGGATCGACCTCGGCTGTTTTGGCGGCATCCTCTGCGGCCTCTTTGACACTGTCGAACGCGCTGCCCATGGGGTTTGTAGCCTTGCGCAGATCGCCTGCGATGTCACGCACGCCGGATCCGTCCGCCGCCTCGTTCATGGCGGAGGTGAACTCCCGCGCCATGCCGCGCAGCTTGGCGACGAACTTGCCTGCATTGCGGAACATCACGGGCAGGTCTTTGGGGCCGACAACGATCAAGGCAACGATGCCAATGACCAGCAGCTCGGTCATGCCGAGATCGAACATGGGCGCTTAGGCCTTGTCTTTGTCGGTGGTCTCGGGGGTGACGTCGCGCGCCGCCTCGGAGGCGTCGGCCTTGTCAGCCTCCAGCTCGTCCGTGCCTTCCTTAATGCCCTTTTTGAACGATGTGATGCCCTTGCCCACTTCGCCCATCAGAGAGGAGATTTTGCCACGGCCAAACAGGACCAGCACCACAACGGCGATGATGATCAGGCCCGGCGCGCCGATGTTGTTGATGAAAAGCGGGGTTGTAAGCATGGTAGGCTCCCTAAACGTGGCCGGGTTTGCACCCGGTGCTATCTATGTTGCTGCACAATCTAAGCGCGGCAGGGGCGAGATTAAAGCGCGAAAGTGACGTCAGTGCGGTTTCAGCCTGTCTGCGCGCATCTTTATTTCAGGAACGGCGCGGGATCGACGGGTTCAAACCCTTTGAGGATGGTAAAGCGCAGGCCGGTGTTGGTGCGCTCGCCCACCCGGGCCAGAGTTTGTCCGGCGCGCACCCTGTCGCCCTTTTCCACCCGCAGCCCCGTGATGTTGGCGTAGGCGGATTTCATGTCGCCGTCATGGGCGATGACGATCACGGGCTGCTGTTCGGTGTCGCGGGTGATCAGGATCACCTCGCCGCTGGCCGCTGCGCGCACAGCCGTGCCGGGGGCCACGGCGATATCCACGCCCTGTTTGCGCGCGGAATAGGCCCCGATGGTGCCGCCCGAAACGGGGTTCTGGAAATCAGGGGCCCCCGTGGTCGTGCGTGCGGGCGGGGCAACGGGCGCGGCAGGCGTGTCGGTGCGGAACTGATCGAGGTTCGGGCTTTCGGGCAGCGTTACCTGTTCTATGGGTTCGGGCAGCGCGGCAGAAGCGGAGGGCGGCTGCGGGGTCGGTGTCCCGGCACCGGGGCTGACCACGTCCGGCGACACCGGCGCCAGCGTCTCGTTTTGCAGCACAAGGGGGATGATCAGGTACTGGCCCTCGCGCACGGACAGGTTGCTGTCCAGGCTGTTCCATTCCGCCAGAGACCGGGGCGAGACACTGTAGAGGCGCGCGATGGAAAACGCCGTTTCCCCGCGCGACACGCGGTGGCGGATCGGCTCCGGCCCCGATTGGACGTCCAGCGCGGTGGTGGTGATCGGCGCATCGGGGGCGGCGCGGTCGATCGCGGCCCCGGCGATGGCGGCGATATCGCGTCCGCCGGCGGAGGGGGTTGCCGCGTCCGGGTTCACACGTTCCGGCATGACCAACAGCTCGCCCGGGCGCAGAATGTCATCCACACCGCGCCCGTTGTGTCGGGCAAGGGCGGCGGGCGTCACGCCCACGCGGGTGGCCACATCGGCCACGGTGTCGCCGCGCCGGGCCACGGCAATCTGGTAGCCGGGGTAGGTGATCAACCCGTTGGCGTCCGCGTCGGGGCGATCTTGCGTGGCCGTGCGCGCAGCCCCGGAGGTGTCCAGAGCCCCCGGCGCGTTTCCGCGCAAGTCGAGGTCAAGGTCGCCAAAGTCTATCGGGGTGCAGGCGGCGGTGGCCAAGCCGGTTGCCAAAATCAATGCGCGAAACGGACGGTACTGTGTCACCTGTAAGATCCTCTGCCCAAGGGGCCTTTGGTTACCAGCCCCCGTAGGATCAGGGGTCTTTTGCGCGCTGTGAACAGGGTCTTGCGCGTATTTATAGACGGTTAATCTCCCGAAAGCCCTTCGACAAGGGGGACGAAGCGGACGGGCATCAACTCTTCATACTCGAACCCCGTGGCGGTGCGGGTGACCTTGATCAGGGTTTGCACCGTGTCCGACAGGCCCACAGGCAGCACCATGATACCGCCCTCGCGCAGTTGCGCCAAGAGGGGGCCGGGCGGATCCTCGGCGGCGGCGGTCACAAGGATGCGGTCGAAAGGCGCCTGGTCGGGCAGGCCAAAACAGCCGTCGGCAGTGATGACCGTCACATTGTGCAGGCCCAGCCGTTCCATCACCTTGTTGGCGGGGCGCGTCAGGCTGCGGTGCCGGTCAACCGTGTAGACCCTCCGTGCCAGATGGGACAGCACCGCCGCCTGATAACCGGACCCGGTGCCGACCTCGAGGACTTTGTCCCTTGGGCTAACCTGCAGGGCCTGGGTCATGCGCGCCACGATGGAGGGTTGGCTGATGGTTTGCCCGCTGGCGATGGGCAGGGGCACATCCTCGTAGGCGCGGGCGGCGAAGTGGCCGGTCAGGAAATCCGCGCGGTCGACCTTTTCGATCGCCTCCAGAACGCGTTTGTCCGTGATCCCGCGAGAGCGGAGATGGAACAGGAACTGCATGATCTGGTCCGGGGTCGCCATGGGTCAGTCGAGCGTCAGGGCAGCCAGCGCCGCATGGTCCGTCAGATCCGCGCGCATGGGCGTGACCGAGATATAGCCGTCAAGGTTCGCGGTGCCGTCCGTGCCGGGGCCCGAGGGCACATCCTGCGCCGAGCCGCCGACCCAGACGAACCGGCGCCCGTTGGGGGCGTTGTGCCGTTCCGCCCGAAAACGCCCGTTGCCACGATAGCCCTGCGCCACGGCCCTTGCGCCTTTGACGGCGGCCGCAGGGACGGGGGAAAGTTGATGTTGTAGAACAACTGGTATGTGTCGCCGCCCCACTGGTCCGCGTCCAGCAGGCGCTGGATCAGGGCCGCCCCGTGGGTGCGCGCCGCCTCGAACGTATCGTCTAGGTTTTTGTTGCCGGGGCCGTAGTATTGCGACAGGGCAAGGGCTGGGATGCCTTGCAGCGCCCCTTCCATGGCCGCGCCTATGGTGCCGGAATACAGCGTGTTCTCGGCGGAATTGTTGCCCTTGTTGACCCCGGACAGGATCAGGTCCGGGCGGTCCGGCATGATGTCATGCACCGCTGCCAGCACACAGTCGGCCGGCGACCCTTCGGCGGCAAAGCTGCGCGGTCCGGTCTGCGCGATCATCGTGGGGTGGACGTAGTTGATGCAGTGCCCCACGCCCGATTGCTCGAATGCGGGGGCCACGGTCCATACCTCGCCCGTGGGTCCGGCAACAGTCTCGGCGATCTGCGCCATCACCTCTAGGCCCGGTGCGGTGATGCCGTCGTCGTTTGTGATCAATATGCGCATGGTTTGCCCCCTTTGTTCCCGATAAGCCATGCGAGCGCGGGTTTCCAGCGTGGTTTTGCGCCTGCTTGCGCAGCCGCCCCGTTGGGGGAGGCGCTGCCTCCCCCAAACCCCCTCCGGGGTATTTGTAACCCAATGAAGGGCTAGATCAGTCCCAACTGGGCCTGCGCTTTTCGATAAAGGCCTGCATGCCTTCGGCGGTGTCGGGGTGGGCGAGGTTTTCGACCATGGCGGCCCGGGTGTGGGCGTAAGCAGCATCAAGGGGCATTTCCAGTTGCGCGTAGAACGCACCTTTGCCGATCTTGACCGCCGCGCCCAGTTTGCTGGCGACTTTCTCGGCCAGGGCCTGCGTGTCCCGGGCCAGTGTATCAGGTTCGGTGACGCGGTTGATCAGGCCCAGGTCTGCGGCGCGGGCGGCGGGGATGAAATCGCCCGTGGTCAGCATCTCGAACGCCTGTTTGCGGGGGATGTTGCGCGACAGCGCCACCATGGGGGTGGAGCAGAAGAGGCCGATGTTCACACCGTTCACGCCAAACCGCGTCTCTGTATCTGCCAGAGCCATGTCGCAGGCCGCCACCAACTGGCATCCGGCGGCGGTGGCCAGACCGTGGACTTGGGCGATGACGGGTTGGGGCAGGGTGCGGATGGTTTTCATCATCGCGGCGCAGCGGTCAAACAGATCGGCAAAGCGTGCCTCAGGCTGGGGATCCTGGCGCATGGCCTGCATCTGTCGCAGGTTGTGGCCGGCGCAAAAGACCTTGCCCGCTCCCTTGATGACAACTGCCTTGATCGTGGGGTCTTGGCCGACGCTGTCCAACGTGGATTGCAGGGCTCCCAACATCTCGTCGCTGAGACTGTTCAGCGTGCCGGGGTCGTTCAGGGTCAGGGTGGCCACGCCGCCCTCGTCTTCGCGCAACAGAATGTCCATCTTGTGCCTTCCTCCGTTTCGCAACAGGGTAGGGACATAGAGGCCGGGAGGAAAGCATGACCTTGAAAATGAACGCCGCCGATTTGCAGACCTTTCTGGCGCGGGACTTTCCGCAGGTCGTGGATGATTTCGAATTCGTCGAGGTGGCGGACAGCCACGTGACCATGGCCCTGTCGGCCTCGGACAAGCATTTGCGGCCGGGGGGCACCGTGTCGGGGCCGTCCATGTTCGGGCTGGCGGATGTCTGCGCCTATTTCTGCATCCTCAGCCAGCTTGGGCCGGTGGCGCTGGCGGTGACAACGAATTGCAGCATTGATTTCATGCGCAAGCCTGCGCCCGGGCGCGTGCTGTGCCGGATGGAGCTGTTGAAGCTGGGTCGCAGCCTTGCCGTGACCGAAGGGCGCTTGTGGTCCGAAACAGCGCCCGGCAAATGGGTCGCGCGGGCCAGCCTGACCTATTCCATCCCGCCAAATACACCAAACGAGATGGGGTAAAATAATACCCATTCTCTTGTGCATTGTTTTTGCAGCGTTTTTGCAAAGTCTGGACGCTTGACGCTGTGGCACCAGCCTGTAAAAGCACGCTATCCATGCGCGGGGAATGCCCGCGCTTTCTTTTGACCAGGGTAGTTTAATGAAAACGTACACCATGACCCCCGGTGATATCGACAAGAAATGGATCCTGATCGACGCCGAGGGCGTTGTTCTGGGTCGTCTCGCCTCGATCATCGCCATGCGCCTGCGCGGCAAGCACAAGGCAGCTTTCACACCGCACATGGATATGGGCGACAACGTGATTGTCATCAACGCGGATAAAATCCAGTTGACCGGCAAAAAGCGCGACAAGGAAAACTACTGGCACACGGGCTATCCGGGTGGGATCAAATCCCGCACCACCGGTCAGATCCTGGAAGGCAAGTACCCCGAGCGTGTCGTGACCCAAGCGGTCAAGCGCATGCTGCCCGGTGGTCCTCTGTCGCGTCAGCAAATGACCAACCTGCGCGTTTACGCGGGCGCCGAGCACAAGCACGAAGCGCAAAACCCCGAAGTTCTGGATGTCAAATCCATGAACAAGAAAAACACCCGGAGCGCATAATCATGTCTGATCAAGTGAACTCGCTCGAAGAGCTGAACACAATCGCCGAAGGCGGTGCATCGGATAGCGATCTGCAAGCACTGGCCATGTCCTCCGAACCGCGCGAGCCCGTCCGGGACGAGCTGGGCCGGTCCTACGCCACCGGCAAACGGAAAGACGCTGTGGCCCGTGTCTGGATCAAGCCCGGCTCCGGCAAGGTTGTGGTCAACGGTCGCGACATCAACACCTACTTTGCGCGCCCCGTGCTGCAGATGATCCTTAAGCAACCCTTCGAGATCACTGACCGCGAAGGTCAGTTTGACGTGATGGCCACGGTCAAGGGCGGCGGTCTGTCTGGTCAGGCCGGTGCAGTCAAGCACGGCATCTCCAAGGCGCTGCAACTGTACGAACCCGGCCTGCGCGGCGCGCTCAAGGCCGCAGGCTTCCTGACCCGCGACAGCCGCGTTGTGGAGCGCAAGAAATACGGTAAGCGCAAGGCGCGTCGTAGCTTCCAGTTCTCCAAGCGCTAACGCCGAACGTCGAGAAAATACAACAAAAACAAACGCCTGCTTGCAAAAGCGGGCGTCTTTTATTGGTAGCATATCGTTAGCAGAATATTGATTTCGTTGACGTTTAAGGTTAGCGATTTTAGCATAATCGCAGCAGTTAAAGCATCTTTTTGGCAGGCAGCGGTTGGCGTTTTACGAAAATAGGCATGAGCATTACAACGGCGCACTTGTGCTGTTTCAGCGCGACCTGTCCGTAGCCGTGCCCAACTCAAAAACGCATCGTCAGCCAAACTGGTATATGCGGCTAAAGATTGCAGGTCACAAAGGCTACATCACGCGCAGCACAAAGCTGGCAAAGTATGAAGAAGCGTTTGTGTTTGCGCAGAGCGAATACTTGCGTTTGCAAGGGGCGGCACGACTTGGGCATAGCTTGGACGAATATACGTTTGAGCAGCACTGGAACGATTGGTACGCGCGGAACTTGCGCAATGGCACGTGGAAAGAAGAACGCGCGCTTTGGCACAAGCGTTACTTCAATCGCTATTTCAAAGAATACTTCTCGCACGCTGACAGCACGTCCATGCTGCTCAATGACATCACGCCCCAACATGCGCAGGGATATTGGGATTGGCGCAAAGCTTATTGGCTGACAGACAAGGGCGCAAAACTGCGCGACTACAACCCAAAACGACGTGGCAGCAAGACGCAGGGGACAGCTAACGCAAAAGATGTGCCAGCCGTCAAAACGCTGCTGATGGAGCAAAGCGCATTAAATCAGATCTTCTACGATGCTTTTGAGAAGGGGCGAACGCAGCAGGTATTTAAGATGCGCGTTGCAGAGCGCGGACAAACGCCAAACAGACGTGCGGGCTTTGACACAGGCAAAGAGTATTTGGTTTTGGTGCGTAATCTGCGCAGCTACAGGGATTGCGTGGGGCGTTTTGCGAGCACGGGATTGAATGCTTGGCACAAGCTGCAACGTGCGCAGCTTTCCTATTTCGTCATGTTCATGCTGCACAGCGGTGTGCGTGTTGGTGAAGCGCGCGAAATGAAGTGGAGCGACGTTAAGCTGGACGAAGTGGTTGAAGACGAGGAAGAACGCATTGCGGAAGTGCGCGTCAGCAAGGCTACGAAAAAGGGACAAGCGCGCTTTGTGCAGACACAGCCAAGCGCAAACAAGGCACTCAAAGAGTGGTTTGAACGCACGCCGTACAAAGAACGCAGCGATTGGGTTTGGTTTGGGCAGAAACGCGACGCAGACGGCAAGGCTAAGCAGATTGGCGATCTCAACAAAAGCTTTCAGCAGTATCTAGCAGCAATCGAGTTTGACGGCAGGCAAGACGGATTGCTTTTTGACAGGGATGGCGACAAGCGAAGCTTGTACAGCTTGCGGCACACATACGCGACGCTGCGTTTGGAAAAGGGCGACGTGAGCGTTTACGACTTAGCGATAAACATGGGCTGCAAGGTCAAGCAGATCGAAACGCATTACAGCCATGTCGTCTCAAAGCAGCGCAGGCAGCAGATCACGCGCACAAAGCGAAAGAGGAAGCTGGATGCGGACGCTGTGGCGGTGCAGGGCGTAGATGCGTTTACAGCGGAAGCTTTGCGGCGCTACAGAGCAGGCGAGTTGAGCGAGGACGTGTTCTTGGCGCTGTTGAAAAGCGGGGATAGTTAAAACTTTTAACTTGCTGATCAAATGGCGGAAGATGCAGGCATTTAGGGGCAACAGCTAACGCGCTCAACGCCGCGCCACCACTTTCGCCAAATCTGCAATCAGCGCCAGTTTGTCGTCATCAACTTCCAGCGTTGTCGCGCTTAGCTCGCTGATAAGTCGGCTGCGAAGCTTTGAGGTGTTGTTGGGTTCGTAGTCGAAAAAGAACTTGAGTTCGACATCGAGCGCGGTGGCGATGTCGCTAAGCGTGTTGAAGTTCGGCGCTGTTTTGCCGCGCTCCAAGTTCGACACCGTCTCAAAGCTCATGTCGATAGCTTCAGCCAGTGCTGCTTGTGTCATGCCACGCATCTTGCGCGCTGCTTTCACGCGCGATCCAATTTCCTGCTTCAAATCCATAGTCATACACGGCTTGTAAATCGAAACTTTGGACTTGAGATCGAAGCAGGATGACCGTTTATTCAGCAAAACGTATTCTTGAGCCGTGTAGGGGTGATCTTCGGCTGTCGAACTTGAGGTGGATTGCGATGAAGAGTTTGTTGAACCGTGGAGTGTGCCTGACTTTGGGGATTGCCACAGGCATAGGCGTGTCCCCAGCAACCGCACAAAACGCTAACGAAGACCTAGTGTACTGCATGCCCTTTGAGGCGCAGGTTTTTGACACGCAACTAGTCTTACTTAGGTCACTAAATGCCGTAGAAGTCGCGGAGCTTGACCAAATTGGCGTTACAAGAGATGAGTTCGAGGCTGCACGACAAAGTCGCTCGATCCAACAAATTTACAGCACCAGCAACCATCAGTTTTCGATTTATTTCTCTGAGCTACGCGATGACGTTTTTGGCGTAAGTTCGTTCTTTTTGGCTCAAAATCAGTTTATGGTTCAAAACTTGATCTGCGAAGACGTTGCAGCTTCTATCCAACCAGAAGCAGAAGGGCAGCCACAGGAGCGTCCGACATTCACAGCGCGAGACCTCATGGAGCGGCATGCAGAAAGGATTTTAGCAGGCAACATTGATGAACGCGCGCTTGCTTCCTTTTTTCCAACAGACGTTGCCCCACTAGTACCTATGGTGTTGGAGAACGCGAGACGAGATGGTGTGACTGTGGAGTCGATTTCTGGTTGCTTGCGCAGGACGAACACCGCCAATTCATCACATGACGATTTTGCACAGGCAATGTTCGAAGCAGGTTATGGAGAAGGAAGCCTTGGCGAAAGCGAAGTCCAGTCTCTTAGAACCGAATATGATTATGACGGCTTAATGTTGATGGGTATGGTGAATGCCATGAACTGCATTGTTCCCTAAGGCTCTTCGTCGTTCTGCTCTCATGCTTCTTTAAGTCTTAGTTTGCGTCTCTGCTTCGCAGTTCCACAAGCGCCATGCGTTGCTTTTCATCTTTGCTTCGCAAAGCTTCAAAGTCACTTTGGCGCGTTATCTTTGCCAGAGAATGTCATTCGAATATGGATTACGATTGTTTGGCTTTACCTAGAGCAAATAGATCAAGCCTTATTTTGGGCTTGATCTAAAGGCGTGGGCGTTACCTGTCGCTGTTTTTGGCTACGCTCCCCAAACCATAAAGGAAGAGCAGGTTTTCCTATCATCTCTATTACTGGGACATCATACGCACATGGTAGGCTGGCGTAGCAAGGCTTGTTCCACCACGTTGACGGGTACCGCACAGCGGCTTGTCATCCGTCTCACTCAATTCACGCATCTCTGCGTTACGACCATTCCGACAACAGTAAGCACAGTTCTGCAATGGCAGCGTGCTTTGGGCATCCTGCGCGCGATGGCAGGGTAGACTATTGAAGCGCATAACTGACGAATGCGTTTGCTTACCGTCTCACATCAGAACGGGTTTGCGGCACAATGATAACTGGCGTGCTAACCGTAGGGTCAGTTTGTCGTGCAGCCTTAGCTGTCTAATGTATTTAGCAGCGGGCGGCGAACATGCTGTCAAACGGCGGATTTTTCGCTTTTTTAGATCAACTCAATCGCGTTGCGCATCTTGTTCTCGTTCAGTTCGATGTAGCGCATCGTTGTGTTGAGGTGCTTGTGACGTGCGAGTGCCTGTATGACCCGCGCGTTGATGCCCTTGTCAGCCAGTTCTGTCAAAAACTGACGACGCCCGCTGTGCGAGCTTGCGCCTTTGACGCCTGCCAGCTTGTAAAAGCGTGCAAACAGGTTGACGATTGTCTGTGCGCTGAACCCGCCGCCCTTTGCGCTAAAGAAAAGCGAAGCATCTTGCTTTGCGATGTGGCGGGGGTGCTGCGCGGCGTATGCTGCCAGTGCCTTTGCCAATCGCTTGCTGACCAGCACCGTCGCGCTGTCGTCGCCTTTTGTCTGTGTTGCTGCCAAGTAGATCGTGTCGCGCACTTTGCCGCTGTCTTCAAACACGTCGCCCACTCGTAGCCCTGCGATCTCGCACGCGCGCAGCCCCGCAAAGAAGCTGAGCGCGAAGATAGCGTGGTTGCGGATGGGATAGCGATGGGCGTTGATGACTGCGGACACGCGCTTGCGTTCTGCGTCGGTTAAGAGCTTCGCTTGTTTCATGCATCACCTCGAAATGTGTGGTTCCGTTGTAATCCATTGTAAAGTCTAACAATTTAGCGGGCGACCGATTTTGGCGCAGTGCCTAAGCCGTTGAAATCGAACAGGCTTTGGCTGAAATGTTAGCTTCTACTACTTCTATAACATTTTGCGCGGTGGTGCTGCGTCCAGGGCGACTTCTGTGATGCGATGTTGCTCAGCCAGAAAAGCTTTGAGCGCAGTATTCACTTCGTCCAGCCCGCGTATCTCTGCTTCCAGCAATCCGCCCATGCGCCTGTTGCTCAATCTCAGTGTGGCAAGCTTTAGCTGGACACTGCGCATACAGTCGATTGCGGCTGTCACGCTGAAATCGCGTCCGCTGTGCTTGCGCTCGCCAAACCAGCTTTTGCTCTTGCCGCACCAGATAGTGCTGAACTCTTCGCCGTTCTGTACGAGATCATGCTCGACCAGTCGTTCATATACCTGTTCTACCAATGTCATGTGCTGCTCCTTCATAGTCCGCTGTACTTTGGCTTGCGGGGTTTGCTGGGTTCAGCGACACGCACGGGCTTTACGGGTGGCTTTGGGTCAAGCTCTGTTTCGCGTCGTTTTGCTTTTCGCCGCTGTGCCGCCGCGTCTGTTTCGTGCACCAACTGCCGCAAGTCGTCCACGCACTGGGCTGTTGCAGTCAGCAGCGCTTGTGTTGTGGCAAGCTTCTGCGCGCGGGTCTGGTCTGCAAAGCCCCTGCGCAGCGCGTTGATCGTTTTTGTCGTGTTCATCCGTTGCTCCCTTTGCATTATTTATCATTTGGGGGCTAAGGCAGCTGAGAAGGTTGACACTTGCTGTCGCGTTTTGCCTGAATGCCAAAAGGTGCAAGCTCAGCTAAACATACAGTGAAAGCCGAATATGAGCTTGATCTGCGAACAAAAATTTGGAGAAGAAGCCAAAATTCGAACTATTGGAGGCAGGGATGACTACAAAGCGGGATTTGGACGCGGGACTAGAGCAGCTGCGAAACGACGCTGCTGAGCAAAACAAGCTATACGTATCGTCGAAAATTGCGCTCTACAACGCGCTTGTCGACACATATCTGTGGTGGCGAACAGCTAGTCAACGAGATGGCTACTTGGAGGAGCAGTTTGAACAGAACAGAATTAAGTACCGTACACAGCTTAATCGCCCAAACTTCAATCCTGTCATTCGCCTAGTTTTCAATATGCAGCAGCACCTACAGAATGTGCAAATCAGCAACTGGGGCAGTGCGCTAAATGCGATCGATGACGAATATGTGCGGAACGGTCATATTTATCGAAACAGGGACGCAAGGGCGGAGCTAGTTGATTGGATTGATGACAACGGTGGCTTGCGGGGAATTTGTGGAGCAAAAGCGCAGGAAATTGAAGCGCATGGTTACGACTACAAAGACGCAGGCAATAAGAAGAAGACAGCAAACAACACAGAGCAGAAGGCAAAGCAGAGACTAGAAGTGTTGGAGCTAAAGAAGCGAGCTATTTCTGGAACCAAAACCGCGCGCACATTTGAAATTGGTGAAGTTGGCATAGGCGACGACGATTTGGTTGTTGTATTGGCGAAAGCGACCGGCAATGGAAATGAGTTGAAGGTTGTTGGAACAACGGCACAGCAAGGACTTGTGGATGACGCAGTAATGAGTGTTGGCGAGGTAGAGCTTGCCAATGCCCCAACAACGCTTCGCATGCTCTGTGAGGCAATCAACCTGAACACGATCCCAAAAGCACTGCAAAAGTATGGAGCAAGAAAAAATTTCTATGGAAAGACAAAAATCGAAATCGAACTTGATGGAAAGAAGAGCAGGCTTAACGAGCAAGCACGCTTGGTTTGGCAACGCGACGGTACGATACTTGTATCAAAGACTTCAACTGAAGCGAGCTTAACAACCTACTACATCCCAAGTAAAAAGTTTGTACTTGAGCAAGATATTTGGCTGCGCGGCAGTGATAGATACTGGCTTGAGACGGAGCTTATCAACGAAAGTGAAATCGCTCTGTATGATGCTACAGACTTGGAAGAACAGAAAAACAAGCAGCTACTCGCAATAAAGCAAGTGGCGCTCAAAAACACGCTCACAAAGCATCAGCGCAACATATATTTCTACGATTTTAGCAGAATTGACGATGCTACGATGCATCAACCTGCCGTCGTTGAGGAAGGCATAACATATGACTGGGTTGTGAAGGGCAATACGTCTTTCTTTAGGCGTCTGTTTGAACAACACTTTGATGGCTGGCAGCATAGAGTAAAGCACAGATTGCACACGGCAAACAACAAGGCAGTCGCCTTTGACGTGAGCCAAGACGGGATCGTTTGCGAGAAGAAATGGGACAAAGCTGAAGCTTGTTTTACCCAAAGCGGTCCGCGCTATCTAACTGGGTTCAGCGACGACGCGGACGTTGTTGGCGCTGGTAGAATTATGTTTGCACCTACGGATATTATTTCTGCGCTGGAAATAATTTCTAAGAGTGTTGTCGTAGGTGATGCGGTGGAAATGAGCGGCAATGAGGATTTGCTTTTCATTAATTTTAGAAACGACATCGCTGAAATCAAAATATTCATTCCAAGCTGCACCATAACGGGACGGCGCAACGGTAAGCATTTCAAGCGGTTCTCTGCAAATGACTGAAAATCTTACAGGGCAGTATGAAGGATACGCGGTATATCTTCCGTCTCTTCAGTCGCAATATGCAGGCTTTGCCACAAAAACCAATGCCGAAACGACAAGAGACGCAAAGCGGATCCCAAAAGGCTTTAAGACAGAATGGCTGAACTTTTTGGACACGAGCAGCAAGCTCTGGCACTGCGGTTATACGCTGTATAGCTGCGGGCAATTTGACAGCAAGCAGATACGAAGCAGGGATATTGTTGCGGAACGCAATGTAGAAGACAGTGTTGTTGTTGGCGACAGTGGCGGCTTCCAGCTTGGTACGGGAGCTATCACTAGCAAGGCGGAGTACGAGCACTTGGAGCGCCACAAGCACGATGCTGTGGCGCAATATGACTTGTGGCAGCAGTGCGGGTTTAGGGAGCGCACTTTACGCTGGTTAGACAGATATACTGACTACGCGATGACGCTTGATATGGTGCTTTGGGCGGCAGAAGAATACGGCAACGCAAACGCAAAAAATTCCCAGCTTCGCAAGCTAAGTGTTCAGCAACTCATCGACCTGAGCGTCGAAAATCTGCGGTACTTTTCGGACAACAGAGGACGAGGCAGTAGAAGCACGAAGTTTTTGAACGTGCTGCAAGACATTGGCAACGGCACAGGCGAAGCGTGGTACCAGGCAGTCAAAGACTTCGAATTTGAAGGCTATGCGCTTGGCAGCGAAACGGGAGGACTGACAAACAGTTTATGGTGGCTGAGGCGGCTACTAGATGACGGCAAATTGGATAAGAGCGAATGGGTGCATGTACTGATGAAGTCGCCGCCCGTAAACAGCGTGGTTTATAGCGCTGCTCAGCGTGCGCTGCGCAGAGTGCTTGGCAGGACAGATTTTACTATCAGCATGGATAGTAGCTCGCCGCATCAAATTGCTGGCAAACAGCGCAGACTTGTTGTTCCGCCGCGATTTTCAAGTGACAGCAAAACTTGGAAAGTAAAGAGCTGGGCAATGCCACAGGACATTCGCATTGCACGCGGTGAAAAGCTGTTAGCTTTTCCTTTCGCATCGCCACTTGCTAAGTACCTCACTATTAATGACTTAATGGCACATGACATTGATGATAGCGACTACTTCACAGACACGTGGAGCGAGCAATTGTTGGTGAACCACAATATTTACACGTATCATCGCTATAGCATTGATGCTTGCAACACGGTGTTTGGCGATGAAAAAAATCACGCAAACGTGCCACCTGAGCTGCTTGAGATTGTTGGCTTAGTTGATCGCTACTTTGAGGAAGAGCGCGCTGATAGGATTATACCGCAGATTGACGATTTGCTGGAAAGCACGCGGCGGCAAGATCAGCAAACGCTCGACGATCAAAGCGACACAGCAGTAAGTTAAAACTCTTTACTATGCCCGTTGCTTAACTGTCAGTTGCTTAGTTTCATATATGATTGAAAAGCCTAGGTTTTCGGTCGCTCTGCGTGTTCGTTGACCACATACTTGCGATATGAGCGCAAGGAGAAACGACATGACACAACTGGCAAAACTGACGGTAAAGACGGTGAAGCGGGCAAATGCGAAAGACCCAACGCAACAGCGCCGCGCAAAGCTGATCGCAGCCATCGAAGAGCAAGCGAAAGTGTTTGCTGCAAAGCTGAAAGGCGACGTGCATCAGGTACGCACAAAGGGTTGGGCGACGAACGAACACGGCGAAAAAGTTGCCATTGAGAAAATGCGACAGGTGCGCGCTTGGTTCTTTGAGCAAGACGGCGGCTGGTATGTGCAGTGCAGATACGGCAGCAAAGTGCTGGACTTGGGCAAAGGCAACGCTGTGTTTGTGAAAGAACTGAAAGACGTAGAAGGCGCGCTGGAAGCGTTTTTGGTTGCCACGCAACAAGGCGAACTGGATGCTGCGATTGAGGCGGCACTGAGCAAGCGCAAAGCTGCATAATCGACACTGGCGCGGACGGGTTTTGTTGCTTGAAATAAAAGCAAGCGTCCGCGCTAATTTTCCGGCTCAATGAGCTAGCAGCGAAACTGAGACTGCGCACGAACAGATTGAATGATGCTGCCAGCGCCTTGCAACGAAAATGGACCAAGCGTGTTGCCGCCGAACTCAAACGCAACTGTGTCGTGCTGTTCAAACCATTCCACAACGCTCAGCCAATGTCCCAGTGCTTCGCCAAAGTTGTCGAAAGCAAAGCGCAAAGTGTACGGCGGCTCTGTCGCGTTGCCATACGGATCTTCAAGCGGTCCCGCATAGACTTCTGCAACATGCATCGCCGACCATTCTATCCGTTCTGCGCCATCAAAAATGAACGTGACGCGGGGATTGGATTGCGGAGAGATGCGTTGCGTTGTGAAGACTTCCAAAGTTGGACCACCGAATGCGTGCGAGCATGTGATTGCAATGCTTTGGTTTGGTGACATTGCGACAGTGCCGTCAAAATCCGCATACCATTGCGCGTGCGCGGTGCTGCCAAAGACAAGAAACGCCAGAAAAGCTAAAAGTTTTCGCATCGAAGATTCCTCAATATTGCCCGTATGCAGCTTACTTGAGCGTTGAGCCTGTGAGCAAGCTGACCTGGTCGCGCTTGCGTTAGTCAGCTAACGATCATTTTTCTCGCTGTCGTTCACGTCCATTACCGCGCTCTTAGGCACGCTGCGCGCGCGTTGTAGCTAGGGGTTTGTTGCTAGCGTTGCCCAACCCAACCAATGCCTTGTTCAGCGCTGTATGACGATTTTTGAAGGGGGTAGGGCGCTTGATTGCTTGATTGGCGCTCGTTGTGCTGCTAGGTGATTGATAAAGCAACACAATACGCGAAACAGCCGTTTTAGCAGATTGTTAGCAGAATTTTGCGAATATGCGTAACACATTGATCTTTATGCAACAAATGCACGGTCCGAATAGCCAAGCGGTAATCGCTGGACGATTGTGTCGAAAGGGCCGCCCACTGGGTGGCCCTTTTGCGTCAGGGGAAGGCCCGCGCGCTTGTCCCCGGGTTCACCGGTGCAACATTTCCCATTTTTCGCATTTGGTCGTCGCCATACACCGAAAGGGTGCAAGGTAACTAGGAAAGTGGTAAGATGACCAAAGTACATTTCGTAAAAGCGCTCGCAGTTTTGGCGGCGACTCTCTCTACCGTGACGATCGTTAAGGCTGACACGGCGATGGATGCGATGGCAGGCAGCCAGCGCGTCGTCCAGATCGCTGGGGCCGTCTGTGCCGAGGATCGGCAACAGCTGGCGGATTGGGGTGCGCGCACCGGCGGGTTTGCTGCGATGGCCGCGCCGACGACCAGAAAGCTGTTTGCCGGGTGTAGCAACCGTCAGGAAGTGATCGTCGGCACCGCACGCAATTTTGACACGCAGACTGCTGCCGATACTGCGGCGCTCGCCAAATGTGAAAGCCTGCGCTCAGACGACTTTGGCAAATGTCGGATCGTGGCGCGCAGCTTCACACGCTAAGTCACAGAAATTACGAAATATGGCGTCCCGCATGCGCGGGGCGCTTTTGCGTGTGCGCACCCTGTTTCTGCAGATACTCAGACGCACCGAATAGGTTACTACTGTAAAAGGTGGCGGACAGACAGGGATTCGAACCCTGGAGACGGTCTCCCGCCTACACACTTTCCAGGCGTGCGCCTTCGACCACTCGGCCACCTGTCCGTGCCGGTGGTTTAAGAGGACAAGGTAGGTGTGTGCAAGACCCAATGTGAACAATTTTCCGGGTTTTTGCGCCCCGGCGGACCGGGCGATAAACGAATTCTTGAGACCTTGACCCCAAGGGTATCCGTAAGTGGCGCGCAAAGCCTTGTGCGGCCCGGTATGTCTTTTGAGGGGATCCAAGGATGAAGTTTTTCAACTCTCTGCGGCTAGGCGTAAAGCTGCCGCTGTTCTTTATGGGGTTTGCGCTGATGGCCCAAGGGATCAGTGCATGGGTCGCGATGCACGACGCGCGGTCCATCCTGTTGGATAAGGTGGATGAAAAACTTCAGATCGCCGTGGACGTAAACGGGGCCGAGATAGAGCGTATTTTCGAGACTTGGGGACGCGATGTAGCCTTGGCCGCCAGCAACGAGGGCACGCGGCGGGCGTTGTTCTCGTTCGAAGGGTACTGGCGCGAGGCGGATGGTGACACGCTCGACGCGATCCGGGGTGCGTATTCTGCTGCCGGACCAAGAGAGAGCTGGCGCACTATGGTAGAGCTTCCCGATCAAGCCACCTTCTCGAACACACACATGATGTATCACGGTCGCTTCCAAACCTTCGCAGACAGTGCAGGTTTTGAAGACGTCCTTCTGATCAACACCGATGGCAAGGTACTCTATTCCGTCAACAAGCACGAGGATTTCGGCCTGCCCGTAGGTGCCGGTGCAAACGGTTCGGGCAGTCTGCAGGTGGCCTTTGAGCGTGCCATGGGAACATCTGACCAAGTGGTCTTCTCGGATTTCGGATCCCATAGCGCAACGGGCGATCTTCCCTCTGCTTTTGTCGCAAGTGCGATCCGCAACGGGCGTGGGGATGCGATCGGCGTGCTGGCGGCCCGGATCTCTCAAACGACGCTCAGCACAACGCTGATTGCTGACCCCTTGGTCGGCGAAAATGTCGTGAAGACTATCGTGGGGGCCGACGGTCGGCTGCGTGCCGCTCTTCCGCAGATCGGTGCACAGGTCAACGATCCGCTTTCCGGAACAGTCGTGAGCAACATCATTTCCGGCACGGCCACAGCGGGTCAGGGTGACCTTGTTTCGGGGCTGGTCTACGAAACGGTCGTGGCCAAGACAGCGCCAATCAATGTCCTTGGACAGCAATGGACGGTCTGGCTTGAAAAAGACACCAACGAGGTTTTCTCCTCTATCGTGGGCCTGCGGAACGACCTGCTTATCCAACTGGTGGTGGTGCAGGCCATCATCGCAGCGCTCAGCCTTTTGGTCGCCCGGACGCTGTCGCGCCCGCTAACCCTGGCTGTTGCCCGTATCGGTCGGATTGCCCAAGGGTCCCTGGACGAGGCATTCCCCAAGGATCGCCGCAGTGACGAAGTCGGCAAGATCAATGCCTCTGTTGCCGACCTACAGGCCAGCCTGCGCGCAAGCGCAGAGGCTGCGACGGATCAGACCTTCAAAAGCGCGGCTTTTGAAACTGCCCAGGGGGCTTTGATGATCGCGGACGCTGATCACGTGATCACCCACATGAACGCCAGCATGCGCGCCTTTATGCACACACATGCCGAGACCATCCGCACCCGGCTTTCCGGCTTCGATCCCGATGACCTCATCGGCAAATCCATTGATACCTTTCATGGCAATCCGCGATATGTGCGGGACCGGATCACCGAGATGGACAGCGGTTCCATGACCGCCGATATCAAGATTGAAGATACGCGGATGCAACTCGAAATCAGCCCTGTGTTGGATGAGGGAGGTGATATCCTTGGCTATATCGTTCTGTGGAACGATGTGACTGAAACGCGCCGGATCGCCTCTGTTGTGGCCGGGATTGAGGCTGCACAGTGCTTGATCGAAATCAACGATCAGGGCGAGATCAAGACTGCCAATCAGATCCTCGATGATCGCTTGGGCATGTCTGTTGCCGGTCGCCTGTTTGATGACGTGATGTCCGTGGACACCAGCAGCGACAGCTTGAGCGCAACGATGCAACGCGTGATGCAAGGTGAGGGCCAATCTGTTTTGCTCCGCGCGACGTGCCGTGCGGGTACGACCACGTGGTGGTCCGGTGTGATCAACCCGGTGACGGACACCACGGGCAAAGTCTACAGCGCCGTTGCGATCCTGTCGGATGTCACATCTGCCCGCGAGGACGCAAATCGCAAAGAGGCGGAGTTGGCCGCGCAAACCGAGGCGCAGAACGCGGTCGTGGAACAGCTGCGCGAAGGCTTGTCAAAGCTCTCGGATGGGGATCTCAGCGTACGCGTCACGACGGCTTTCAACCCGGAATACGAAACGCTGCGCTCGGATTTCAATGGAACGGCAGATGCTTTGATGACCGCAATGTCCTCCATCCGTGAAAATGCCGAAAGCATCCGGGGCGAGGTTGCCGACATCAGCAATGCCGCCGCAGACCTGTCTTTGCGGACCGAAAAACAAGCCGCCACCTTGGAACAGACCGCGGCCGCCCTCGAAGAAATGACAGCATCCGTCTCCTCCGCCGCAGATGGGGCAGGGCAGGCGAACCAAATGGTGTCAGAGGCCAAGACCAACGCGGAGCAATCCGGCGAGATCGTGGATGACGCGATCAACGCGATGAGCGCGATCTCACAGTCTTCCCACAAGATTTCCAAGATTATCGCAGTGATCGAAGATATCGCATTCCAAACCAACCTCTTGGCGTTGAATGCGGGCGTCGAGGCCGCCCGCGCCGGCGAGGCTGGCCGCGGATTTGCAGTCGTCGCGTCCGAAGTGCGTGCACTGGCTCAACGATCCTCGGATGCGGCCCATGAAATCAACGCCCTGATTTCCGATAGCACGGGCCAAGTGGATCAGGGGGTCGCTTTGGTGAACCGGGCCGGAGCCGCGCTGAAAGAAATCGTGGGCCACGTCACCAGTATCTCGGATCACGTAGGTGATATCGCGATTTCGGCCAAGGAACAGAGCAGCGGTCTCACCGAGATCAACTCTGCCATGGGTCAGTTGGACCAAGTCACGCAGCAAAATGCGGCCATGTTCGAAGAGACGACCGCTGCCAGCAAAGCGCTAAACCGCGAGGCAGAAGAGTTGATCGGCTTGTTGGAGCACTTCCGTGGCGCGGATGTCGGCACCAAGGCCAAACCGCGCACTGTTTCGGCTCCTGCGCCAGCGCTCTCGGTCAACCGCTCGCCAGCCAATACCGCCGAAGCCCGCGTCGCTGTCCCTCAAACGTCCAACGAACTTGATGACTGGCTGGACTTTTGATGCTCAGTCGCGCCCAAAAACCGATACGCAAGGTCCTCATCGTGGACGACTCGGTCACTGTGCGCAAACTGCTGACCGCAGTGATTAACGAAGCTGACGACTTTATGGTCGTCGGCGAGGCGGAGGATCCTGTCGTGGCGCGCGACATGATCAAGCGCACGCACCCTGATATCCTTGTGTTGGATGTTGAGATGCCACGCATGAATGGTCTGGAGTTTTTGCGTCGTCTCATGGCCTTGCGCCCCATGCCTGTCGTGATGAGCTCCAGCCTTACCCACCAAGGGTCAGAAACCGCAATCCAAGCCCTGTCCTTGGGGGCCGTCGAGGTGTTTGGCAAGCCCGCGGACGGGGGCTAGACGCATGGCGGCAAATCTTGCCGTTGTTGCGGGCGGCGGGCCAGTCACGGCTGCGCGCCCGAGCACAGCCGATGGCCACAGCCAGTGCACCGGTGTCGCCACTGGAAAAGACATCCTTGGATCGCATTCTTGCAATCGGAGCATCGACAGGTGGGGTGGATGCATTGGAACGTGTCTTGGGGCAATTCCCCGCCATGTGCCCGCCCACCCTGATCGTGCAACACATGCCTGCTGCGTTTCTTGTGTCGCTGTCTCAGCGCCTGAACGCGCGTCTTGCGCCCAAGGTTGCGCTTGCGCAAGATGGCTTGGCCGTCGCCCCAGGCCACATCTATTTTGCGCCTGGGGAAGAGACGCATCTTACGCTCCACGCCGATGGCCGCCACTTGAAATTGTGCTCTGAAGATCGTGTGACCGGGCACCGTCCGTCCGTTGATCGACTGTTCGAGTCCCTTTGCCCTGTTGCCACCAAGGTCAGCGCTGCCGTCCTGACCGGCATGGGGCGCGATGGGGCTGCGCAATTGGCACGTTTGCGGTCCTTGGGAGCGTCGACTTTTGCGCAGGATGAAGCCACAAGCGTGGTCTTTGGCATGCCGAGAATGGCGATCGAGGCAGGCGGGGCGGATATGGGCACTCCATTGGAAGACATCGCCAAAGGACTACTGTCCGTGCCTCGCCTATCAACACCAGTTGTGGCGCATTAACCTATGGGGTCGGAGCGGATCATCCACGTGCCACAGGGCACGCAATACGTCTCGGCAGAGGCCAACGTGGTTCTGTCCACGGTTCTGGGGTCTTGTGTGTCCACGGTTCTTTACGATGCGCGACGTGGTGTTGGGGGTTGAACCATGTTCTACTGCCCACACACCGATCAGGCGATGCCATGGGCGCCATGGCGCAGGTTAACCTGATGGAAACGCTGATCAACTCCATACTGCGGCTTGGTGCCGACCGAAGTGCTTTGCAAGCCAAGGTGTTTGGCGGCGCGGCCATGTTGGGGCGTGGCGATCGCATCGGGCAAGAAAATGCAGACTTTGTTCTGGGGTTTTTGAAAGACGAAGGGATTCCCTGCCTTGCTCAATCTCTTGGGGGCACGCAGGCCAGACGTGTTCGGTTCTGGCCAACGACTGGAAAAGTACAGCAAAAAATAGTGAATGAAACCGTGCAGGACCAAGTTCAAACAGCGAATTCTGGCACTGCTGATTTTGAGTTGTTTGGTATGGGATGAAGCAGCGCTTGCCCCGGATGCAACCCGGGGCAAGCACCGTGTCTAGTCAGCCGCCACGGCGGTCTGCTTTTGCGTCCCAAGGCCCTCGACGGTGATTTCCATCTCGTCCCCGGGGGCCAAGAACCGTTGCGGTTTCATGCCCATGCCCACACCGGAGGGCGTGCCGGTCGCAATGATATCACCGGGCTGAAGTTCCATGAATTGCGACATATGACTGATAATTTGGCGCACCGAAAAGATCATGTCCGACGTGTCGGAGGCTTGCACGGTCTCGCCGTTCAACGACAACGAAAGGGCCAGCGCCTGTGGATCGGCCACTTCATCGGCGGTCACAAGATAGGGGCCAATCGGTCCGAACGTGGGCGCGGATTTGCCTTTGATCCATTGGCCACCGCGTTCAATCTGAAACGCGCGTTCAGAGACATCGTTGATCGTGCAATAGCCTGCGACGTAGTCCAGCGCGTCCTCTTCAGACACATAAAGCGCGGTCTTGCCGATCACGACACCCAGTTCGACTTCCCAATCGGCCTTGACCGATCCGCGTGGTATGATCACCGGATCAAAAGGGCCCGACAGCGCGCTGCTGGCTTTTGAAAACACGATGGGCTCTGCGGGGGCTCGGCCCCGGTTTCGGCGGCGTGTTTGGCGTAATTCAAGCCGATGCAGAAAAATTCGGCACATCTGCGAGGCAGGACCCAATCCGCCCAGGCTCGTCGACAATGGGTTGCGCGTCGATGTCGGCGGCCTGCAAGCGGGCAATCGCCTCGAGCGACACGGTGTCCCGGGCGAAGTCGCCTGTCAGGGCCGACACATCGCGCACCTTGCCATCGCTGCCCAAAGCCCCGGGTTTTTCCTGACCTTTAGGACCAAATCGCAGTAGTTTCATTTGTCTCTCCCTTGGATAATGGGATCAGAGGCTTGCTGCGCCGCCTGATCGTAGCGTTGTTTGATAGAATTCATCAGCGCATCAAGATGCTCGTCGATCGCCGTGACAACTTGGGGCGCATCGCGGCGTTTCAAGCCCTCGATGATCCGGGCATGATCGCCCAAGACTCGGGCCTTTTCCTTGCGCCCGCGCGACGACAGGGACCGAACCCGCCACATCCGGGCCAAGTAGGCGCGGTGGGTCGCGATCAACTCTGGGTTGTGCGAGGCACGGGCAATGGCGCTATGAAACTCCATGTCCCGCTCAAAACGTTCGACCGAATCGCTGGTCTCGAACGCTTCGGCCATGCGGGCGTTTGCCTGTTCGATGTTAACGATGTCGTCGGCGGTGGCGTATTTGACCGCCAGTTTTGCCGACAATTCTTCGAGGGCGATCAGAACCACAAGGTTGTCCGTGGCCTCTTTGAAGGACGGATTGGCGACAATCGGACTGCGGGCAGGGCGCAAATCCACCAATCCTTCTTGGGCCAAAATGCGGATCGCCTCGCGCATGGGCGTGCGGCTGACGCCAAGGGCGTCGGCGTTGTCGCGTTCCTTGATGGGTGCGCCCGGCTTTAGGGTGCCGCGCAGAATCTCGCGGCGCAATTGGTCCGCAATCGTATGTGCCCGGGTGTTTTCCACGGGGGCGTCCCTCCCTTTTTTGAAATTTGGTATACCAAACACTGTTGCTTGGGAAGGCAACTTCGGTCTAGCGTACGAGTCAGGATGGTATACCATCTAACAACAGTGGGCGGGGAGGCTCACTACAGGGAGTATTAAAAATGATCAAGAAGTCGCTTTTGGCGACGGCTGCTGCCGTCGCAGTGCTGGCAACAGGCGTTGCCGCAAATGCACAACAAACCACACTGCGCATCCAAACACACCACGCGCCCGAGACCCCCATGGGTCAGTTGGCGACCAGCTACATCGAAGACGTGCAGCGCATGTCCAACGGTGAAATCGCCATCGAGATGTTCTATTCGTCCTCGGTCGTGAAATCCGTTGAGACCTTCGACGCTGCCGCCACGGGTATTCTCGATTGCGACATGACCGGTGGTGGTTATCAAACCGGTAAGAACCCTGCGTTCCAGTTCGTCGGCGACATCATGGGCGGCTATTCTACCCCCATCCAGCAGCTGACATGGCTGTATGAAGGCGGCGGCATGGAAGCGGCCCAAGCTCTGTACAACACCTACGACATGCAGCTGATCGGCTGGTGGGTGCCGGGGCAGGAGTCCCTGTCTTCGACCGAACCTTTGGCGGGCCTCGAAGATCTGCAGAACTGGAAGTTCCGCTCGCCCCCCGGCATGCAGACAGACATCTTTGCCAAGTTGGGCGCCTCGCCCATCGTGATGGATTTCACAGAGATCTTCACCGCGCTTGAAACCGGTATCATCGACGGGGCGGACGCTTCGGCGCTGGCCAACAACGTCGGGCTGGGCCTCTATGACATCGCGGGTCACGCGACGTTCCCCGGCTTCCACTCCATGCCGTCGGATCACCTTGCGTGCAACAAGGCCGTCTATGATGCCCTGCCAGAGCATCACAAGACGATCCTGAACGTCGCGATGGAGGCGCTGTCCCTGCGCACCGCCATGCGGTTTGAGCGCGCAAACGCCGAAGCCGCGGCCAACCTGACCGCACAGGGCATCACCCTGCACACTTGGTCTGACGAGGATCTGGCCGCCTACCGCAAGGCCGCTCAGGAAACCTGGCCCGAGTACGCCACCACGCCTGAGGCCGAAGCACTGGTCGCAAGCCACTTGGCCTACCTGAACCAGCTGGGTCTGGTCCAAGAATAATCCGTCAGGGTTAACCGGGCCGCCCCTGTTCTGGGGCGGTCCACATCATGCACGTACGGCCTTGGCGGTATGTGCTTTCTCCAGTCTTTTCCGGGTGTTGGCGCATGAAGATCACGCAGATCACAAGTCATGTACTTCAGTACGACATGCCCGAAACGCTGGGCTATTCCCAACAGTATTACAGCAGACGCACGGCGCATCTGGTCGAGGTCCGCACGGACGAGGGACTGACCGGCTGGGGCGAGTGTTTCGGACCGGGCGCAATTGCGCTGGCCAACAAGGGCATCGTCGAAGGGGTCATTGCCCCCATGGTGCTGGGCCGTAACCCCATGGACCGCGACGCGATCTGGCATCACGTTTACAACATGCTGCGCGACCACGGGCAAAAGGGTATGCCCATGCAGGCCCTGTCCGGGGTGGATATCGCCCTTTGGGATATCGCGGGGCAGGTGGCGGGGCTGCCGATCCACCAGTTGATCGGTGGCGCACACCGCCATGACGTGCCCGTCTATGGCTACGGCATGATGCTGCGCCCGGACATGGATGCGGCCAGCATGGCCGATCTGTTCCGCGACGAGGCCGCTGCGATCATCGGCGCAGGGTTCAAGGCCACCAAGATGAAAGTGGGCCTGGGACCCCGTGATGATGTCAAACTGTGTGCCGCCGTAGCAGACGGGGCCGGGGAGGCGCGGTTCATGGTGGATGCCAACCACTGCTACACCACGTCTGACGCCTTTTACGTGGGCCGCGCCCTAGACGAATTGGGCGCCTATTGGTTCGAAGAACCCGTGGCCCCCGAGGATCACGCCGGCTACCGCGAATTGCGCGCGGGCCTACGCACCAACATCTCGGGCGGGGAGGCTGAGTTTGGCCGGTGGGGCTGGCGCGCCATCCTGGAAAACCGGGGGCTCGACATTGCCCAGCCCGAGGTCTGCGCCCTGGGCGGGATCAGCGAATACATCCGGGTGCTGGCCCTGTGTCACGCCCATTTCACGCCCGTGATCAACCACGTCTGGGGCAGCGCCATTGCGGTTGCCACCAACCTGCAACTGTTGGCCGCCATGCCCGCGCTGCCCGGTGGTCTGCACCCGTGGGAACCGATGCTGGAATTCGACACCACGGACAACAAATTCCGCGATCAGTTGTTGATGGATCCCTTGGATATCCAAGGTCAGGTCGCTGCCAACGATGGTCGTGTCACCATACCGCAAGGACCGGGGTTAGGAGTGGCCCCTGACCTTGCGTTTATCGAACATTACAAGGTCGCCTAATCGCCCTTGGGGAGGGGAAGCATTATGCAAAGCAAACAATCGGGAACCATGATCGAGTGGCTTATGCCCTTGGCCTTCATCCTGTGCGCAGGCTGGGTCACGTGGCATGTGCCAGCCTTCACGCTGTCTTGGGCACCGCCCGAAACAGACAGCGCCATGGCGCGTCTGTCGGGCCTGTTCGAACGCCACGACGTCACGCCCAATCTGGGCGGACTGTTCGGGGGGCGGGCGGATATCGTGGATTACACCGCCCTGTTGCTGATGCCTGTGTTCTTCGTTCTGGGTGTCATGACCGTGCGCCGCGCCGCCATGGAGTTCGAAAGTTGGAGCGCGATTGACCGTATCGCCGTGTTCATCGGGCGGGTCACAATGCTGCTGGTGGTGCTGCTGACCAGCGTGATGCTCTACGAAGTGGTCCTGCGCTATGTGTTCGAGGCGCCCACGATCTGGGCCAACGAGCTGTCCCTGTGGCTGGCCGGGTTCGTGTTCCTGCTGGCGGGGCTTTATGCCATGCAGCAACGCAGCCACATCCGTATCTTTCTGCTCTACGATGTTTGCCCCCGCTGGTTGCAGCGCACGTTTGATGTGATCTCCACAGGGCTGATCGTCACCTTTGCTTTCTTTCTGGTCTACGGCGGCTATGGTGAGGCCTTTGCCAAGTTCTACCGCTGGGAGACCTTCGGCACGGCCTTTGACCCGCCGTTGCCCGCGACCCTGAAAATGGCTGTTCTGATCGTGATCCCGCTGGTGGCCGTGCAGGCCATCATCAATCTGATCGCCGATTGGAACGCAGAACCCGTGTTGCACACCGCAGCCGATGACATTGACGCAGACGAGATCGCGCGCCTGAAGGCCGCGGCCGGCGTGAAGGAGGACTGACCCATGGACGTTGGAACCATATCACTGGTCCTGATGCTGGCGCTTTTGGTGCTGCTGGCGATCGGGATGCCCCTTGGGCTGGCCTCGGCCGTCTTGGCCGTTCTGGTCCTGTTCATGCGGTTCGAGCCGGACGCCCTGTTGGCCATGTTCTCCTCCGAGATCACCTATACGTGGGGTGAGGGGATATTGACGGGCAGGCCCGGGTCAGGGCCCCTCAACATCCTTGCGCAAAAGATCTACGGGTTGCTGACGGATTATGTCCTGATTTCGATCCCGCTGTTCATCTTCATGGCCGCCCTTCTGGAACGCTCGGGCATTGCCAAGGACATGTATTCGTCGCTGAGCATTTGGTTGAACCGCACCCGCGGCGGCATCGCTATCGTCACCTCGATCATGGCTGTGATCATGGCTGCCATGTCCGGTATCATCGGGGGCGAGGTGGTCCTGCTGGGCCTGATCGCCCTGCCGCAGATGCTGCGCCTTGGGTATAACCAGAACCTGGCCATCGGCACGATCTGCGCCAGCGGCAGCCTTGGCACCATGATCCCACCGTCCATCGTGTTGATCATCTATGGGCTGATCACGGAAACCTCGATCAAGGCGCTGTTCACCGCGTCCTTCCTGCCCGGTTTCATGCTGGCCAGCTTCATCATCATCTACATCATCATCCGCACCAAAATTCACCCCGAGGATGCGCCCCTGCCGGACCCCGAACCGGGCGATCCCGTGGGCCGCGAAAAAGGCGGGCTGTTCATGGCCTTCCTGACCCTACTGGTGGGGGGCTTTTCGGTCGTGCTGTTCCTACGGGCGTTGTTCTTTACCCTGACGGGCCAGAACGCGGTGATCGAGGGCGTGGATCCCATTACACTTGGCACCCCGTGGCACGTGGGCTTCTTCGCGGTGCTGGTCGCAATCTGCGCGGCCTTGGGCTGGTTCTACTACGGCAAGGACAAGGTCCTGCGCGGCTGGTCCATGGGTAAGGGCCTTGTGCCCCCCGTGGTGGTGATCGGCGTCGTCATGGGCTCGATCTATGGCGGCATCACCGGCATCACCGAAGCCGCGGGCATGGGCGCGCTGGCGGTTTACATCCTGATGACCCTGTACCAGAAGACCGGCGCGGAATGGGCCGAGACGGTCAAATCCCACACCGGCTGGATCGTGGGCTGGGTCGTCGTGGTCCTGATCGCCCCGCACTTCATCTGGGGATCTGCGGCGGTGACCATCCCGACGGTCATGCTGACCCTTGGCGCGCTGCTGCTGTGCACCCTTCGGATCCCGGCGGTGGTGGACGGGCTGTGGGACAGCCTGATGCGGACCCTGAAATCCACGGGCACCATCATCTGGGTCACCATCGGGGCGGCCGCGCTGGCTGGGGCCTACACCATTGCGGGCGGTCCCACTTACGTGGCGAACTTCATCATCGGGTCTGAACTGTCCACCATGATGATCATCCTGTTCATGATGCTGATCCTGTTGTTCATGGGGGCCTTCATGGACTGGGTGGGCATCGTGCTGCTGATCATTCCGGTGTTCCTGCCCATCGTCCTGCGCCTGCCGGTCGAAGAAATCGGCGTCTTCGGCCAGTTGGAGCCGCGCCACGTGGCCATCTGGTTCGGGGTCCTGTTCTGCATGAACATGCAGGTCAGCTTCCTGTCGCCGCCCTTTGGCCCTGCGGCGTTCTACCTGAAATCCGTGGCCCCGGCGCACATCAGCCTGACCGATATCTTCCGCGGCTTCCTGCCGTTCATCGGCATTCAGCTGTGCGCGCTGGCGGTTCTGCTGCTGTGGCCACCGATCGTGACGTTGCTGCTGTGACCCGGATCGACAGGGTCCAGACGGATCACTACCTGATCCCGCTGCCCCGTGTGTTGGAGGATTCCATGCACGGGGCCATGGCCGGGTTCGAGGTTGTGACGGTGCGCGTCACCGATACCGATGGGGCCATAGGCGTGGGCTATACCTTCACCTGCGGCGTCAATGGCGGTGCGATTGCCAACATCCTGACCCGCGAGATGGGGCCCATGGTGCTGGGCCGCGACCCCGCGCTGATCGAGGCGATCTGGAAAGACGTCTTCTGGGCCTTCCACTACGGCGGGCGGGGCGGGCCGACCATGTTCGCCCAATCGGCCCTGGACATGGCCCTGTGGGACCTCAAGGCAGTGCGGGCGGGCCTGCCGCTTTATTCCCTGCTGGGGGGCTATGACCCTTCGGTGCCGTGTTATGCCGGGGGCATTGATCTGGACCTGACGGCGGCGCAGCTGGTGGACCAGACCCACGCCAATATCGAAAACGGCCACCGGGCCATCAAGATGAAGGTGGGCCGGGATCGGTTGTCCGAGGACGTGGCGAAACTGTCGGCCATGCGCGACACTTTCGGCCCCGATATGCCTCTGATGGCCGATGCCAACATGAAATACACCGTGGCGGGGGCCATCCGCGCCGCCCGGGCCTTTGTGGATTTCGACCTGACGTGGTTCGAAGAACCGATCCCCCCGGACGACCCCGCAGGACACGCCCGCGTGCAGACCGAAGGGGGCATCCCCGTGGCCACGGGCGAAAACCTGCGGTCCGTGTGGGATTTCAAAACCGTGATCGAGGGCGGCGGCGTCAGCTTTCCCGAACCTGACGTCACCAATTGCGGCGGCGTCACCCCGTTCATGAAAATCGCCCGACTGGCCGAGGCGCACCATTTGCCCGTGACCTCTCATGGGGCGCACGACATTACCGTGCACCTTCTGGCGGCCTGTCCCAACCGCTCCTACCTGGAGGCCCACGGCTTTGGGCTAGAGGCTTACGTCGAAACACCCCTGCGGATCGAGGACGGCCATGCCATCGCCCCGGACCGCCCGGGCCACGGTGTGGCCTTCGACTGGGACAGATTAGAAGGAGTACGAGCATGACCCTGACCGCTGCACAAATCGACACGTTCCACCGCGACGGAGTGCTGGTGGTGGACGATGTCCTGTCGCCCGACTGCCTGTCGGACGTGCGCGCCGAATATGCCGACCTGCTGGATCGTCTTTATGCCGATTGGCAGGATCAGGGCCTGCTGCCACAGGGGCAGGGCGGCGATTTCTGGGACAAGCTGCTGACCAGCTACAAGGCCGGACTGGACTGGTTCCAGCCCATGGATATCAGCCTGCCCGGGGACGCGATCACCCGCGACACGCCGTTCCACTTCGGCCCCGCCGTGTTCGAGATGATCCGCCACAAACGCCTTTTGGACATCGTCGAGGCGCTGATCGGACCCGAGATCACCTCGAACCCGATCCAGCACGTGCGCATCAAGCCCCCGGCCGCTGATCTGACCGCAGACGAGGCGCGGGCGCATATCACCGCCACAGCGTGGCACCAAGATCGCGCCGTGGGCCACGCGGACGCGGACGGCACCCAGATGGTCACCTGCTGGCTGGCGATCACCGATGCCACGCCCGAGAACGGCTGTCTGCAGGTCGTGCCGGGCAAGCCGCAGATGTATCCCCATTGCCCGCAAAAACAGACCTCGATCGCCCCCGGCGCGCTGGACATGACGCGGGCCCGGGCCTTGCCAGTGCGGGCTGGGGGGGCCGTGTTCTTTCACCCGCTGACGCCCCATGCCAGCCTGCCCAACCGCACGGACGGGTTCCGGTGGTCCTTTGACATTCGGTTCAACGTCACCGGACAACCCACGGGCCGCGCACACTTTCCGTCCTTTGTAGCGCGCTCCAGATCTGCCCCCCAGACCGAATTGCACGACTGGCAAGCCTGGCGCGCAGCGTGGCAAGAGGCCCGCGCGCGCCTGTCTGACGCGCCCCATATCCCGATCCACCGCTGGCGCGCCGACGCGCCGGTCTGCGCCTGAGGCCCCTATGAAGACCGTCCAACTCTCCGCCACCGACAATGTCGCCACCGCCGTCACCCCCCTGGAGGTCGGGACCGAAGGTGCCATTCAATTTATCCCGCGCGGCCACAAGATTGCCCTGACCGATATCGCCAAGGGGCAGCCGGTCACGAAATACGCCCAGACCATCGGTTATGCGTCCCAGGACATCGCCAAGGGCGCCCATGTGCACACCCACAACCTTGGGTTTCGCGCGGTGGATCAGGCCTATGAGTTTGCCACCAACCTGACCCCCGTGGCCCCCGCCACCGGCGACACCTTCATGGGCTATCGGCGGGCCAATGGGGTGGGCACGCGCAACTACATCGCGGTGCTGACCTCGGTGAATTGCTCGGCCACGGCGGCGCGGATGATTGCGGATCATTTTACCCCATCCGTGCTGGAATCTTATCCAAACGTCGACGGCGTGTGCGCATTCGTGCACGGGACGGGCTGCGGCATGGCCGACAGCGGCGATGGGTTCGAGGCCTTGCAACGGGTGATGTGGGGCTATGCCAAGAACCCGAATGTGGGCGGCGTTTTGATGGCCGGTCTAGGCTGCGAAATGAACCAGATCGATTGGTTAGTGGAGGCTTACGGGCTGACCCCCGGTCCCCTGTTCCAAACCATGAACATCCAGGACGTGGGCGGTCTGCGCAAAACCGTGGCGCTTGGCATCAAAAAGATCGAGGCGATGCTGCCCGAGGTCAACAAGGCCAGCCGCACCGAATGCCCGGTGTCTGAGTTGATGGTGGCCCTGCAATGCGGTGGGTCGGATGCGTGGTCCGGCATCACCGCGAACCCCGCTGTGGGCTATGCCTGCGACCTGCTGGTGGCCCAGGGGGGCACCGGGGTCTTGGCGGAAACCCCTGAAATCTATGGGGCAGAGCATCTTTTGACCGCCCGCGCCAAGGACCGCGCCACCGGCGAAAAGCTGATTGATCTGATCCATTGGTGGGAGGATTATACGGCGCGCAACAAAGGCTCCATGGACAATAACCCCAGCCCCGGGAACAAGAAGGGCGGTCTGACGACGATCCTTGAAAAGTCCTTGGGCGCTGCGGCCAAGGGGGGACGACCCCGCTGATGGGGGTGTACAAATACGCCGAACCCGTACGCACCAAGGGCTTTGTGTTCATGGACAGCCCCGGCTATGATCCGGCCAGTGTTACGGGCCAGATCGCCAGCGGCTGTCAGATCGTGTGCTTTACCACCGGGCGTGGGTCTGCCTTTGGGGCCAAGCCCAGCCCGTCGATGAAGGTCGCCACCAATTCCGAGCTGTTCGCCCGGATGCCCGACGACATGGACGTGAACGCAGGCACCATCCTGACCGGTGAAAAAACCGTCGAGGAGGTGGGCCGCGAGATCTATCAGATGTGGCTGGACATGGCCTCGGGCAAGGTCAGCAAGTCCGAGGCGCAGGGCCTTGGCGACTATGAGTTCGTGCCATGGCAAATCGGGGCGGTGATGTGAGACTGCCTGTCGCGGTCATGGGCGCGGGCCTGATCGGGATGCGCCATGTGCAGGTGGCGCAGGCCAGCGACAAGGTGCGCCTGTCAGCTGTGGTGGAGCCGGATGATGCACTCCGAAAAGTATTGAATGACAAAGGTTTACGGGCTGTTTCTGATGTGATGGATCTACCTGAGGATACTCGGGCTGTCATCATCGCCACCCCCACACCGGCCCATTTCGAGGGGGCCATGGCCGCGCTAGATCGCGGCTGCGCCGTGCTGGTGGAAAAGCCGATCACGGGCACCTTGGGCGAGGGTCGGGCGTTGATCGACCATGCCAAAGACACCCCCCTGATCACCGGGCACCACCGCCGCTGTCACCCCTTTGTGGCCGCGGCGCAGGCGCGCTTGGCGGGGCTTGGCCCCATCGTTGCGGTGCAGGGGTTTTGGTCCCTGCGAAAGCCCGATGCCTATTTCGACGTGCCATGGCGGCGCGCGCCCGGGGCCGGGCCGCTGATGACAAACCTGTCCCATGAGTTGGACCTTTTGCGCCTGCTGGTGGGCGAAATCAGGGAGATCACGGCCACCACGTCGACGGCGCGGCGGGGCCTTGCGGTCGAGGATACAGCGGCCCTGACCCTGCGGTTCGAGGGCGGCGCGCTTGGGTCCTTTGTGGTGTCAGACGCGGGCGCGTCCCCTTGGGCGTTCGAGGCCGCGACCGGCGAGAATCCGGGCATTGCCGCCAGCGGTCAGGACTATCTGCGCATCACCTGCGAGGGGGGCGCGCTGGCCTTTCCCAGTTGCACCACGTGGACCGGGGCCGCCGATTGGTCCGCCCCCTGACGATGACGCCCGCTGCGACATTCGCAAAGATCGACCCGATTGCCGCGCAGCTGGACCGCTTTGCCGCTCTTGTGGGGGGCGCGCAGGACCCGGGACTGGCCACGGGGGCGGACGGGCTGGCAGCGCTGGAATGGACCTTGGCCGCGGCCCTTTCGGCGGACACACAACGCCCTGTGCACGCGGGGCATACACCTGACACCTATCGTGGACCAATTCAAAAGGAAGTCGCAGCATGACCAAAGAGACAATCGGATTTATGGGCCTTGGCCTGATGGGCGCAGCCATGGTGGAGTGTTTGCAAAAGGCGGGCCACCCGGTCATCGCACTGGCCAACCGCGACCGTACGGGGATTGACGCCGCCATAGCGCGCGGGGCCACCGAGGCTGCCAACGCGGCCCAGCTGACCCGGGACGCGGATATCGTCATGCTGTGCATGGGCACGTCAGAGCATGTGGAGGGCCGCGTTTACGGCGACGACGGCATTTTGTCCGCTGTGAAGCCGGGGCAGGTTGTCATCGACTTTGGCACTTCGCTGCCCGGGTCCACCCAAAAGATCGCCGCCGATATGGCCGAAAAGGGCGCGGCGTACCTCGACGCCCCCCTTGGCCGCACCCCGGCCCATGCGGTGGACGGCTTGCTGAACATCATGTGCGCGGGGGACAAGGACGCTTACGACCGCGTGCTGCCGGTCCTGCAAACCGTAGGCGAAAACGTGTTCCATCTGGGGGCCTCGGGCGCGGGGCATACGATCAAGCTGATCAACAATTTCTTCGGCATGACCACCGCCGCCGCCATGTCCGAGGCCTTTGCCATGGCGGATCAGGCAGGTGTGGACCGTCAGCAACTGTATGATGTGATGTCCGCGGGGCCCCTGCGGTCGGGCATGATGGACTTTGTCCACACCTATGCCACCACAGGCAAACCAGCCATTGAGTTCTCGATCCAGAATGCGGCCAAGGACGTGGGCTACTACCGCGCCATGGCCGATGGGCTGGGTGTGACCAGTCAGATGTCTGGTGCGGCCAACGACACCCTGCAAGGTGCGATTGCCGCCGGCAAGGGGAGGGGATGGTGGCCGAGCTGGTTGATCATCTGGCCGATACATTCAAGGGAGATCGAAAATGAGACTGGACGGAAAACGCGCCTTTGTGACCGCAGCGGGTCAGGGCATCGGTCGGGCCATTGCCGAACGGTTCGCCGCCGAGGGCGCCCATGTCATCGCCACGGACCTGAACGGCGACCTGGTGGCGGGCGTGGGGGCCGAAAGCCACGCCTTGGACGTGACCGACAAGGCCGCCCTGACAGCGGCGGTGCAGGGGGCGGAGGCGGATATCCTCGTCAACTGCGCCGGTTTCGTGCACGCGGGCGAGATCACCCAAGCCACCGAGGAAGAGTTCGACTTTGCCGTCAACCTGAACATCCGCAGCCAGTTCCATTCCATGCAGGCCGCCCTGCCGGGGATGGAGGCGCGCGGGGCCGGGTCCATCGTGAACATCGCCAGCGTTGTGGGGTCGATCATCGGCGCGCCCAACCGCTTTATCTACGGCATGTCCAAGGCGGCGGTGATCGGGATGACGAAATCCGTAGCTTCGGACTACTTTACACGCGGGGTGCGGGTGAATGCGATCTGCCCAGGCACAGTGGACAGCCCATCTCTCCATGACCGGTTGCGCGCCACAGGCGATTACGAAGCCGCCAAGGCCGCCTTCATCGCGCGCCAGCCCATGGGTCGGATCGGTGAGGCGTCCGAGGTTGCCTCGCTGGCGCTTTATCTGGCCAGTGACGAGGCCGCTTTCACCACCGGCCAGTGCCATGTGATCGACGGCGGCTGGTCCGCCGTCTGATGCGGACCATCGCCCCGCGCGAGGATCGGGCCGCGGCGGGCCTTGGCCTGATGCTGGTCGCCGTGACCCTGTTCATCTGCGTGGACACCTCGGCCAAGTGGTTGGCCGGGGCAGGGGTGTCAGTCGCGGTCGTCGTTTGGTTGCGCTATGCGGGGCACCTCGTTCTGGCGCTGGCGTGGTATCTGCCGCGCGAGGGGGTGGACGCCTTACGATCCGCCAACCCGCGCCTGCAAGCCCTGCGGTCCGCATGCCTGCTGATGGGCACCACCTGCAACTTCATGGCGCTGTCACTGTTGCCCATCACGGTGACCACGACGATCCTGTTCGCAAATCCCATCGTCGTCACCCTTTTGGCGATCCCCATGCTGGGGGAACGGGTAGGCCTGCACCGGATCGGGGCGGTCTGCGTGGGCTTTGGCGGCGTTTTGGTGGTGATGCAGCCCTGGGGCGCGGGCTGGTCACCGGCCATGCTGTGGTCCGTGGCGGCGCTGCTGTTTTCATCCATGTTCTTTCTGCTGACCCGCAAACTGGCGGGGCAGGAATCCGACGCCACCGCGCAGATCTGGCCTGCCGCCTTGGCCACACTGGCCGTGACCCCCTTTGCCATCGCGTTCTGGCAGATGCCGCCCACGGGCCTTGTGATTGCTGTGGGCCTGGGCATCGGAGCCTTTGCGCTGGCGGGGCACAAGGCGAGTGTCGTGGCACACCGGCTGGCCGATGCGTCCATCCTGGCGCCTGTGTTCTACACCCAGCTGATCCTTGCGGCGATCATCGGATATGTGATCTTTGCCACGCCGCCCACAGTTTTTACCCTACTGGGTGGGCTGATCATCGTGGGATCGGGCCTGTACATCTGGCGGCGCGAGCGGCTTCAGTCCTCGTAGTGGCCCGCCTTGGCAAAACCGCCGCCCTGATAGATCACCTCCGGGTCGTTCGGGTCTTCGGGTGGCAGGTCCGCGAACAGATGGGCGAATTCGGCGCTGCTGTCTTGGGGGCGCCAGCCAAGGTAATCCGCATGGCTGTTGTCCCACCAGACTTCGGGGTTGTTGGACACGCCATAGATGATCGGGCAGGCCAAGCGCGGGGCCTCCAACACCCGGTCGATCAGGCGCAACAGGTCGCCCGCCGACAGCCAGGTGGCCAGCATCCGACGGTTGCGCGGGGCCGGAAAGCACGACCCGATCCGTACCAGCGCGCTTTCGATCCCGTACTTGTGCCAATACAGCCGGGCCAACCCCTCGCCATAGATCTTGGCCACACCGTAGTTCCCGTCGGGCCGCGCCTCGGCGTCCGCGCCAATCTTGTCCTCGCGCCTGTGGAACCCGATGGCGTGGTTCGAGGAGGCGAACAGCACCCGCCGCACGCCGGCCTTGCGCGCCGCTTCATAGACGTTGTAGGTGCCCTCGATGTTCACGCGATGGATGAGGCACGCCTCCTTTTCCACTGAAATACCACCGAAATGCAGGATTGCATCGCATCCGTCCACGGCCGCGTCCACCTGCGCGCGGTCGGTGACATCGGCCATCACCCAGTCCTCGCCCGGCTGTCGGCCGTCCTGGGGCTCGGCCACGTCCGACAGGCGCACGGGGTGACACAGCTGCCCCAGCATGGGGCGCAACTGTGTCCCGATCCCACCCGATGCGCCTGTAAAAAGGACCTTGCCCATGTCACTCTCCCCTGTTTGATCCCAGCCTAGACCCAGTGCCGGAGCGTCGCAATGAAGATCACCTGCATCACCCCCCATGTCCTGCGCCACACTTTGGCACAACCGTTTCAATCGGCGTTCTCGATCTTCACGGACCGTTGGGCCTGTGTGGTCGAGGTCGAATGCGACGACGGCACCATCGGCTGGGGCGAGGCGTTGGGCCCGTCCCGCACGCTCGCGGGGATCATTACCGACATGGCCCCGCTGTTGCTGGGCAAGGACCCGCGACGGGTCGAACCCCTGTGGACCCGCGTCTACACCCAATGGCGCCCACAAGGACACACGGGCTTGGCCGTGGCGGCCCTGTCGGGCATCGACATCGCCCTGTGGGACATCTGGGGCAAATCCCTTGGCCAGCCGATCCATGCGCTGGCAGGCGGGGCTTACCGCGCGTCGGTGCCCGCTTACGCCACGGGCGGCTTCAACATCCCCGGCCAGGACCGGATCGAGACGCTGGTCCAGGAAGTCACCCGCTACAAGGCCGCAGGCTTTCAGGCCACCAAGATCAAGATCGGTTTCGGCCATGACCTCGACGTAGCCGCTACCCGTGCCGTGCGCGCCGCCATTGGCGATGACATGGCCCTGATGGTGGACGCCAACCACGGCTACGATGCGACCGAGGCCATCGCCTATGGCCGCGCCGTGGCGGACCAGAACATCGCGTGGTTCGAGGAACCCGTGGTCCCCGAACAGATCAACGCCTATGTGGATATCCGCAACCGCCAACCGATCCCGCTGGCCGGCGGAGAGACGTGGTACGCCCGCCACGGCATGGCCCCCGCCCTGACCAAACGCGCCGTGGATATCCTGCAACCGGATGTGGCGGGATGCGGCGGCATCACCGAGATGCGCAAGATCGTCTATCAGGCCGAAACCCACGGCATCCGCGTCACGCCCCACGTCTGGGGCACGGGCATCGCCGTGGCCGCATCGCTTCACATGCTGGCAACCCTGCCGCCCGTTCCCCAACGCCATGCGCCCAGCGACCCATGGTTGGAGTTCGACCAGACCGACAACCCCTACCGCATGGCGATCCTCGACAAACCGATCACGCACGACCGGGGCCAGGTTGACATTCCAACCGCCCCCGGCCTCGGCATCACCGTGAACCGCGAGGAACTGATGCGCTGGTGTGTGGCTTCATTGGGTTAAAAATACCCACTACCCCCGCCCGATATAGGGCATGCCGCTGGCCATCAGGGTCATGAACTGCACATTCGCGCCCAAAGGCAGCCCCGCCATGTGCAGCACGGCATCGGCGATGTGGGCCGCGTCCATCACAGGCTCCACGGCCACGGACCCATCGGCCTGGGGCACACCCTTGGTCATCTTCTCGGCCATATCCGTCAGGGCGTTGCCGATATCAATCTGCCCGCAGGCAATGTTGAACTGCCGCCCGTCCAGGGACAAACACCGGGTCAGCCCGGTCACCGCGTGTTTCGACATGGTATAGGGTGTGGATCCATAGCGCGGCACATGGGCCGAGACGCTGCCGTTGTTAATGATCCGGCCCCCTTGGGGGTCTTGCGCGCGCATGTGCCGAAACGCGGCGCGGGCGGCATAGAACATCCCGTCAATGTTGATCCGTGACAGGGTCTGCCAGTCGTCTGCGCTGATCTCGTCTATCATGGCGGTGCCCAGGGACACGCCCGCATTGTTGAACAGCGCGTCAATCCGACCCCAATCGCGCGCGGCGGCATCGAAGGCCGCGTCTACCGCCTCGGGCTCCGTTACGTCCAGCGCCATGACCCGGGCGGCGCCGTGCCCGTCTGCCGTTTCTTCCAACGCCGCGACCCGGCGCCCGGCCAAACCCACGTCCCAGCCTGCGTCCATAAACGTCCGCGCCGTGACCCGTCCAATACCCGATCCGGCCCCGGTGATGATGATAGTTGGCATCGCTCTCTCCCTTGCGCTTTTGGCAAGTGTGCCGTTTGGTATACCAAACGCAACCCCAGATCGGACCCCGCCATGATCGAAGAACCGCCACTATTGACGATCCACACCCACCGCAACCGCCCTACAGCGGACCAGATCGCAGCGTTCCAAGATGTGCCCACGGGGATTGTCTGCGACGCGATGAACGGCACCGGCGCGCTGGCCGCCACCATCGCCCCCCTGAACCCGGACAATTGCACCTTTGCAGGCCCGGCCCTGACGGCAGACAACCGCCCCTCGGACCTGCTGGCAACCTTGGGCGCGTTGAACCTGATCCAGGATGGCGATGTGCTGATCGCCGGGGCGCAGGGCTTCCAAGGGTGCGCTGCAGCTGGTGACCGGGTGCTGGGCATGCTGAAGAACGCAGGCGGCGTGGGGCTGGTCACGGATGGCCCCATGCGCGACTACACAGGCCTGCGCGCCGTGGGCCTGCCCGCGTTTTGCACAGGCCTGACCCCCAACTCTCCCTTCGCCAAAGGCCCTGGCACCATTGGCGGCCCCATGACAATCGGAGGCTATCCCGTGGCCACCGGCGACATGATCGTCGCGGACCGCGACGGGGTCGTCGTGGTGCCCTTCGCCCAGATCGACACGGTCATCGCGCGCCTGAAAAACATCACAGACATGGAAAACGCCCTCGACGCCGAAGTTACCGCAGGCAAATCCACTGTCCTCGACCTTGACGAAATGCGCAGCCTCGGCACTTTGCGCGACATCTAACCCTCATTGTTCCCCAAATACCCTCGGGGGAGGCGCCCCGCGCCGGGGGGCAGCGCCCCCCTTAAACATCGCGTGCGGCGCAGCCGCCCCGCCAGGTCAGGCGTCGTTCAGGTCAAGCGTCGTTGGCCTTGCGCACCACCTCGGCTAAGTCGATCCCGTTCAGCCGCGCCACGTGATCCGACAGCATGGGCACATAATCGTCCCCTGCGCCAATCGCCTCCACATGGGTGTAGTAGTGCTTGATCGCCGCCGCCAGATTGTTCACCACGCCTGCATCCGTGGCCATCTGGTTGACGTAGCGCACGTCCTTGCTGGCGTTGGTGATGCTGAACTTGTGGGCGTCCCTGTCCCGGTCCACGGCATATTTCATGAACGTATCAAAGAACCCGTTGCCCATGCGGCTGGGGGCCAGAACCTGCCGGATCGTCTGGGGCGGGATGTCCACCGCCGCGCCCAGCGACAGCAGTTCGGAGTACAGCGCGCCGTAACCCATAGCCATGAAGTTCATCAACAGCTTCATCTTGTGCCCCGACCCGGTGGGTCCGATCAGGGTGGCCGTGCCGGACCAGGTGTCCAAGACCGGCTTGATCCGTGAGAAAACCTCTGGCGCGGCACCGACCAGCGCGTCCAGCGTGCCTTCCTCCGCCTCCTTGGGGGTGCGGCCCAAGGGGGCGTCCACCAGCACGGCACCCTTGGCCTCCAACTCGGCGGCCAGGGCGAGGGTGGAGGTCGGATCGGCTGTGGAACATTCCACCACGATCAATCCCGCGCGCGCGCCCTCTAGGATACCGCCAGGGCCACGGATCACCGCCTCCACCTGTTGCGAGTTCGACAGGCAGATGTGAATGATATCGCAGTCCGCAGCCATCTGCGCGGCACTTTCGGCCTCGACGGCGCCCAGACCCACCAACCGGTCCACCGGTGCGCGGTTGCGGTTGCCCTTCACCATCAGCGGATAGCCCGCCGCCCGGATGTTGGCAGCCATGCCCGCCCCCATGAACCCCAGCCCGATAAACCCGATCTTATCCATTCGCTCTCTCCCAATGCGGCGCCGATTGACACATCCGTCCCTGCGCGTCACAGATGGTATACCAAATGGGAGGGGGTTCAACGGTGCTGACATTCGCGGCCGCCGTCTTTTTTCTGATCATCACACCGGGGCCGGGCGTTTTGTCCGTGGCCGGCATCGGTGCGGCCTATGGATACGGTCCGGGGCTGCGGTTCATTGCGGGGCTGTGCATCGGGAACTTTGTCGTCTCTGTCGCCGTGATCACCGGGGTCGCAGCGCTGGTGTTGGCCGACCCTGTTGTGCGCACCGTTCTTATGGCGCTGTCCGTGGGCTACCTTCTGTTCCTCGCCGCCCGCATCGCCTTGGCCGGGTCAAGGGTCGCGTTTACCCCCGCCAAGTCCGCGCCCGGGATCACCGCAGGCTTTCTGCTGCAACCGATCAACCCCAAGGCCTATGCCGTGAATGCGGCGCTGTTTTCGGGCTTTGCCTTTTTGCCCGGGGCCTACTGGGCCGAGGCGGCGATCAAACTGGTGATCTTCAACGCGATCTGGATCCCGCTGCATGTGCTGTGGCTGTGGGCCGGGGTCTCGCTGCATCGCCTTGATCTGGCGGCCGCGCAGCAACGGCAGATCAATATCGCAATGGCCCTGTCCATGGTGCTTGTGGTGGCGCTGGCGATCTGGTCGGCACGGGGAGGGCTGTGATGCGGTTTCTGGCCTTGGGCGAATGTATGGTCGAGATGGCAGACAGGGGCGATGGCACCTACGCGCGCGGATTTGCAGGCGATACCTTCAACACCGCGTGGTACGCCCGCCGCCTTTTGCCTGCAGACAGCAGTGTCGCCTTTGGGTCCTGTATCGGCACCGACGCGGTCAGCGCCGAGATGCGCGCCTTCATGGCGGGGCAAGGGATCGAGACGACGGCCCTGCGCGCCGTGCCCGGGCGCACCGTGGGCCTGTACATGATTTCTCTGACCGGCGGCGAGCGGTCCTTCAGCTATTGGCGCAGCCAATCCGCTGCACGTACCATGTGCGACGACACGGACTGGTTGGCGCGGATCGTGCGCGCGGCGGATGTGATCCACCTGTCCGGCATCTCGCTGGCGATCCTGTCCCCACGGGGACGCACCGCCATGCGCGACACCCTGAACGCAGCCCGGGCGCGCGGGGCCAGCGTCAGTTTCGACACGAACCTGCGCCCCACCTTGTGGGAGGATACGGCGGCCATGAAATCTGGCCTGACCATGGGCGCGGCTTGTGCGGATATCGTGCTGCCGTCCTTTGACGAGGAAACGGCCCTGTTCGGGGACGCCACACCGGCGGACACAGCGCGGCGCTACGCGCAGGCGGGCGCGCGTGTGGTGGTCGTGAAGGATGGCGCAGGACCCATCACCGTGCTTGAGGACGGGGCGCTGGCCAAGGTGTCCCCCGTGCAAAACATCCAAGTGGTGGACACCACAGCCGCAGGCGACAGCTTTGCCGCAGGGTTCGTCACCGCTTACCAACAGGGCGCAGAGGCGGCAGAGGCCGCAGGGCAGGGCGCGCGGCTGGCCGCCAAGGTCATCGGCGCACGCGGGGCCTTGGCCCCCCAGATTTTCGAAGGAGACAACACATGAACATTCTGATCATCGGCGGTGGCGGGGTCATCGGCCAGAAACTGGCGAAGGCATTGACCGTAAGGGGGCACTTACGGGGGCAAGACATCGGCCGCATTGTGCTGGCCGACATCGTGGCCCCCGCGCCCGTTGAGGGCTGCGACAGCGTGGTGTGCAACATCACCGACCCAGCCTCGGTCGCGGGGTGTTTTACGGATGACATCCAGGTTGTCTACCACCTCGCAGCCGTCGTCTCGGCTCATGCGGAGGAGGAGTTTGACGAGGGCTACGCCATCAACCTAGGCGGCACGACCAACATCCTGAACCGCGCGCGGGCGCTTGGGACGGTGCCGGTGGTTGTTTTCTCCAGCTCTATCGCGGTGTTCGGGGGCGAGGTGCCGGACCCGATCCTGGATCACACACTTCTGAACCCGCAAACCAGCTACGGCGCGCAAAAGGCGATCGGCGAGATGCTGGTGACGGATTATTCCCGCAAGGGCTATGTCGATGGGCGCGCCTTCCGCCTGCCGACCATCAGCGTGCGCCCGGGCAAGCCGAACCGTGCTGCGAGCAGTTTCATGTCGTCGATCCTGCGCGAGCCCTTGAACGGGCAGACCGCTGTGTGCCCAGTGGATGAAGATTTCTTGCATTATTATTTGTCGCCAAGGCGTTGCGTGGCGAACTTGATCCAAGGGGCCGAGGTGGACGCCGCCGATCTGGGTCAAAACCGGGCCATGATGATGCCGGGCAAGATGCTGTCGATCCGGCAGCTGATCGACGCCATGACGGCCGTTGTTGGGCCGGAGCCTGCCAAATTGATCCAATGGGAACCACAGCCCGAGATAAAGGCCATCGTATCTGGCTGGCGGTTCGATATGCGGCCCGAAAAGTCGATCCGGCTGGGCCTGACCGCCGATGACAGTTTCCAGGACAACATCCGCTACTACCTTGAGGACGACAAACCTTAGGGGTGCGGCGGGACAAGTCCCGCCCTACGGGGCGCGCCGCTGCGGGCGGTGTGCCTGGTGTAAGGGCGGGACTTTGGGTATTTCTGACCCAATGAAGCGTGGGTTCAGTTCACTGGTGTCAACAGCGCCTGGCCGGTGAGCTGGGCGGTGATGTTGTCCCTTTGCAGCTTGGCCATGGCGGCGCGGGTGGCGTGGGTGCCGGAGCCTTGGTGCGGCTGGATCGTCACGTTATCAAGGACATAGAAGCGTTTGTTGATGTCGGGTTCGCCGTTGAACACGTCCAGCGCCGCGCCGCCGATCGCGCCTGCCTCCAAGGCGTCCAGTAGGGCGTCTTCATCCACTGTGGACCCGCGCGAGATGTTGACCACAATTGTGTCGGGCCCCATGGCGGCGATGCAGTCCGCGCTGACGTATTTCTCGGTCTCTGCCCCGCCCACCAGTGCGATGATCAGATAATCCACCGCCCCGCACAGGGCGACCGGATCCGCATGGTAGGTCCAGCTATCGGTCGCCTTTTCGCTGCGGGAATGGTAGTGGATATCGCATTTGAAGGCCGCCAGCCGGTCCGCGATTTCGCGCCCGATGCGGCCCAACCCCATGATGCCCACGCGCGCGCCAGACATCTTGCGGTTCAGGCGGTATTCGCCTTTCGTAGCCCAATTGCCCGAGCGCGCCCAGTCTTGCGCCTGCGCCATCTCGCGGCTGTGCATGATCATCATGCCCACGGTCAGGTCCGCCACATCGTCGTTCAGAACGTCCGGCGTGTTGGTCACCTTGATCCCCCGCGCGCTGGCGGCGCCCACGTCGATGCTGTCGTAGCCCACGCCGTAGTTTGCCACGATTTCAAGGTTGGGGTAGCGGTCCATAAGGTCTGGCCCCACACCTGCGTGTCCCTTGTAGGCCAAGGCGCGGATGGCAGCGGGGTCGGGCGCCGTGTCATAGACCACGTCGAATTCTTCGTTCAGGGCAGCGGTTTCGGCCGCGTTGAAGGGGCCAATGGCAAGAACGGTCATGTGTCATCTCCGGGCAGTTTCAGGTTCGCCGCTTTGGCATAGACCTTGGTGACGGCGGCATCATCTTCGGCCCCAAGTCCGGCGTCCACGGCCGATTGGAACTGGGACAGGGCGGCGTCGGTAACGGGTGTCGGCAGTCCAGCGTCTGCGGCGATGGACTGGACGATGCCCAAATCCTTGGGCCAGATCGTGACGGCGGACCGGGGGCGTAGTCGTTGTCGACCACGTGGGGGGCGCGATTGCTGAACATCCAACTGGCCCCGGCAGAGACATTGATCACCTCGACTGCGCGGCCAAGGTCCAGCCCTTGGGACGCGGCGAAGGCCAGCGCCTCGCCCATGGCGGCGATGTGCACACCTGCCAGCAATTGGTTGACGGATTTCATGGCGGATCCTGCGCCCGCCTCGGGCCCCAGATCGTGGACGGTTTCGGCCATGGTATCCAGCACAGGGCGCGCGGCGGCGAAAGCGTCAGCGGTGCCGGAGGCCATGATCGACAGTTGCCCCAAAGCGGCCTTGGCGGCCCCGCCCGAAATGGGTGCGTCAAGGTAGTGCAGGTCCAGTGAGCTGGCCTCGGCTGCATTGGCGCGGGCCTCCTCCGGGGGGATCGTCGCGCAGGAAATCATGACGGAGCCGGGGCGCATGTGCTGCGCCGCACCCTCGGGGCCGAACAGAACCGCCCGCGTTTGGGCCGCGTTCAGGACGACAGACACCACCGTGTCGGAGGCCGCCGCCGCCTGAGCCACGTCCCCGGGTGCACCGCCCTCGGCCACGAAATCCGCCATGCGGCCCGCGTCGACGTCAAACCCATGGACCGTGTGACCGGCCGCCAGTAACGCGCGGGCCATGCCGCCGCCCATGGACCCAAGGCCAAAAAGTGTGATCGTTCCCATATGTCCCCCATTTGGTATACCAAAGTGACTTTGGTCACCGAGGGCGCAGGTGTCAACGCCCCCCGGACATAGATTGGGCCTACAGTTTCGACAGGGGGCGAATTTTCAATTGGGTCAGCCGGTTGGCATCGCGCTCCGCGATTTCGAACCGGAAGCCGTGGAAACTAAAGACTTGGCCCGTGGTCGGGATCGTCTGCGCCTCGTGGATGACAAGGCCCGCGATGGTGTTGGCCTCGTCGTCGGGCAGGTTCCAGTCGGTGGCGCGGTTCAGGTCGCGGATCGTCATGCCGCCGTCCACGGTGTATTGGCCATGGTCGTCGGGGGACAGCACAGGTGCCTCTTCCACGTCGTGTTCGTCGGTGATCTCGCCCACGATCTCTTCTAGGATGTCCTCCAGCGTGATCAGCCCCTGCAAGGCCCCGTATTCATCCACCACGAGGGCGAAGTGTGTGTGACGGCGCAGGAACTGGCGCATCTGTTCATCAAGGGACGTCGTCTCGGGTACGAAATAGGGGGTCATGGCCACATCCATGACGTTGAACACCTTGAGCGCAGCGGCGCTGGCATCGGGGCCCCGGATCAGGCGGTCCATGGCGCGGCTGAGGTCCTTGGCGTGGACGACGCCGATGATGTTCTCATGCTCGCCCTTGTAGACCGGCAGGCGCGTGTGGGGCGAGGCAAGGATCTGGCTGAGGATCTGTTCGGGGTCGTCGTCCGCGTTCACCATTTCAATGGCCGAACGGTGGAGCATGATTTCCTCGACCGTGCGTTCGCCAAGATCCAGCGCGCCCAGCAGGCGGTCGCGGTCCTCTTTCTCGACGCTGCCTTCGGAGTGGCCAAGGTTGATCGCGCCCTGAATTTCCTCTTGGGCGGACATGATCCGGCTGTCGGGGTCGATGCGCACCCCGAACAACAGCAGCACCCCGCGCACCAGCGCCCGCACGATGGTGACCACGGGGCTGAATACCACGATGACGATGGCGATGACCGGCGACACCCGGCTGGCGGCCACCTCGGGGTTGGAAATGGCGTAGGTCTTGGGCAGCACCTCGGCAAAGATCAGAACCAGCAGGGTCATGACCAGCGTCGCCACGGCCACACCGGATTCGCCAAACGCCGTCGTGAACAGCACCGTGGCAAGGGATGCGGCAAGGATGTTCACAAGGTTGTTGCCCAGCAGCACCGCGCCGATCAGGCGTTCGCTGTCCTCGGTCAGGTGCAGCGCGCGGGCGGCCCCAGTGGCCCCCTTGTCGGCCTGCACGCGCAGCTTTCCTCGAGAGGCAGCGGTGAGGGCCGTCTCGGAGCCGGAGAAGAACGCCGACAACAGCAGCAAGCCGAGGATAGAGGCGGCAGTGCCCCAAAACGCGGCGTCGAAAACGGGGGTGATGGCTTCGGGTGTCATGGCATGGGTATGTAGGCGTTCCGCGCCGTTTTCAAGCGTCTCCGCCCTGTGCCAGCGGGTGGTGTTCCAGCACCAGCGATTTCAGGCGTTCGTCCAGCACGTGGGTGTAGATTTCCGTGGTCGAGATGTCCGCATGGCCCAGCAGGGTCTGGATCGCGCGCAGGTCCGCGCCGCCGGCCAAGAGGTGTGTTGCAAAGGCGTGGCGCAGGGTGTGGGGCGTGACCTTGTCCGGGTCCACGCCGCCCGCGACTGCGAAGTCCTTGATCCGGGCGTAGAACCAGTGGCGGGTGTAATGGCCCAGTTTGCCCCGCGAGGGAAACAGGAACCGCGACGGCGACGTGCCCTTTTGCAGGCGCGCCAGATCTTCGTCCCGGTCGCGCAAGGCCAGCCAATCGGACAGGGCCGCTTGGGCAGGGGGCGACAGGGGAACCATGCGTTCCTTGCCGCCCTTGCCTTGGATCAACAGCATGCGCGGATTGCCGCGCGCGGCGGCGACGGGCAGGCTGACCAGCTCTGTCACCCGCATGCCGGTGGCATACAGGACTTGCATCAGGGCCGTGTCGCGGGCCCGGGCGCTGTCGGATTTGGCCAAGGTGCGGGCGGCAGACAGAAGCGCGTCCACCTCGCCGTGATCCAGCGTCTTGGGCAGGGATTTCTGCCGCCCCGGTCCCTTGATCTGGATGGCCGGGTTGTCGCTGCGCCAGCCTTCCTCGTAGGCAAAACGGTACAGCTGTTTGATCGCAGACAAGCGCCGGGCGCGGGTGGATTGGGCCAGCCCCTCGTCGGCGCATCGGATCAGGTAGCGTTCCACGTCGTTGCGGGTCAGGGTCGCAAAGTCCAGACCCTGTGCCCCGGCCCATGCGGCAAAGGTCATCAGGTCCCGCGCATAGGCCAGTTGCGTGTTTTCGGCGGCGTCAAGCTCGGCCGCTTGCGCCTCGACAAACCGGTCTATCCAAAGGGCAGGGGTGGCGGGGGCGCTCATCGGTCCAGCAGCAGCATTTGCAGCGCCGCCTCGCGCGCGGTGGCCCGCAGGCCCGTTGCATTCAGCAGGCGCAGGGCGGCGGTGATGTCGCCTGCGTCGGACCCCGCCCCGGCGGTGATGGCTTGGGTCGCCTCGAACAAAGCCTCGCCCAATCGGCCCCCCGTCGCGCGGCTGGCATAGGCCCCCGGCGTGCCGTCGAACCCCGCGGCAATGGCGGCTTGCAGGGCCGTGTGATCGGCCTGTGGCGCGACACGGCCCGTGGCGACGGCGCGGGCAAAGTCGCCCTCGGGCAGGGCACGGGCAACCACCTCGTAGTCTTCGGACAAAAGGCCCACGGTTTGGGCCAGCGGTTTGACCGAGGCGGGCAGGGGCAGGCGTTGCAGGTCGGCGGCATAGGTGCGGGCAAAGGGCACCTCTAGCTCCACGGCCTGCATGGCGCGCCAAACGGCGGGCAGGGCGGCCCCGACGGCCCCCGGGTCCCCTGTGGTGATGGCGGTGTCAAAAACCTGATAGGCCTCGGCCCGGTCCCAGACCCCGCCCGATGCGGCGGGCATGCGGTCTGTGTAAAGGCCGCGCAGCCGTTCCATGCCGATGCCACCCGTGCGGGCAAGACGCTCCGCCGCCTCTAGCTGGGCCTTCCAGCCCATGGTCTCGCGCAGGTCGGCATTGGCAAAGGCCAGCGGCAGGGGGCCGGTTGCGGGCGGTTCCCCAAGCCCGTCCAGCAGGCGAAAGCGCATGGGCGTCATCTCGCCCGCAGGCGGGATCAGGGGCAGGCCCTCGTAGGCCTCGGGGTCCAGGAACCGCGCGATCAGGTCGGCCTCGTCGCCGGGGATCAGGCCGACAGCCCGCCCCGTGTCCAGCGTCACAAAGGCGGCACTGGCATCCCCAGTGCGCGCAAGGCAAAAGGCGCGGGCGGCAAGGTCTGGAGACAGGGTCGGACGGTCGGCAAGGGCCGCGCAGGCGTCGGCGTCCGTCCCGGTCAACAAGGCCACATCAAGGTAGGTCGGGAACAGCGCTGGTGTGCGCCAGTCGCTGGCTTCCAACATGGCCTGTGCCTGTTCCAGCGCGCCAAAGCGGACCAAGGCACGGACCCGGGACAGAAGGAACGCCGCCCCCGATGCATCGCCCACAGGTGCGTCCAACTCTGCCAGCAAAAGCATGGTTTGCAGATCTTGCAGGGCGGGCAGGGCGTGGGGGCGCAGCCCGTCGATCAACCCGACCAGCCGGTCCGTGTCACTGCCCGAAAATGTGTCCGCAGGCAGCCCTGTAATGTTGCGGGGCAAAAGACCCGTGGCATTGGCCGTGGTCTCCGCCAATTCGCTGGCCTCGATCACTTCGGGGCGCAAGCCGGGGACGGGCGCGGGATCATCCGACACCACCGGGACGGGCGGCGCCTGCAACGCCTCGCGCAGCCAGCCGATGGCGGCGGCGGGGTCGTCTTGGGCGGCCACTGGTCCCGCCATGACGACGAGTGCGGCAAGGGACCTAGTCCACATCCAGCGTGATCTCGCGCGTGATTTGCTGTGCATCGAACGTCATCACGAAGGAGTAGCCATAAAGCCCCCCACGGTCAAAACCGCCAAGATGATCAGATATTTCAGTAGCCTGCCCATGGACGTTGCCCCGTGTTCGTCTTATCCAATCAATATATGTAAATTCGTCGCCCATAACAGGGTTGATTGGCCGGAGATGTCCCTTTGCGCGAAGCCTCGCCCGTTTTGACCCCCGTTCTGACCCGGCCCGTCGTGCTGGTGGGGATGATGGGGTCGGGCAAGACGGCGGTCGGCACGGCGCTGGCGCGTCGGTTGGGCGTGCCGTTTCGGGATTCCGACCATGAAATCGAGGCGGCGGCAGACCGGTCGATCGCAGAGATTTTCGAACGCGACGGCGAGGCCTTCTTTCGTGCCCGGGAAACCGAGGTGATCGCCCGTCTATTGGGTGACGCGCCTGCGATCCTGTCCACGGGGGGCGGTGCGTATCTGCGAGCCGAGAACCGGGCGCTGATATCGGCCTCGGGCGTGTCATTGTGGTTGCGCGCTGACTTGGAACTGCTGTGGTCCCGGGTCCGGCACAAGGACACTCGGCCCCTGCTGCGCACGTCTGACCCCAAGGCGACGCTGGCACAGTTGCTGGCGGATCGTACACCGTCTTACGCCCTGTCCGAACTGGTTGTGGACGGCGCACCGGGTCTGAGTATCGAAGAAATGGTGGACCGGGTCATCGGCGTTTTGCGCCACGGCGCTGTCCTGACGGAGGCCACCCATGAGCGATGATATTGTCCACGTCGAGCTGGGCGCGCGGTCCTATGATGTGCGTATCGGCACCGGGTTGCTGGCTCAGTCGGGTGCGGCCATTGCCCCCTACCTGCGCCGCCCACGGGTCTTTGTCGTGACCGAGACGCGGGTGGCGGACCTGCATCTGGCGACATTGCGCGCGGGTCTGATGGCTGGGGACGTGGACTGCGAAGTGCTGCAAGTCCCTCCGGGCGAGGGCACGAAATCGTGGCGCTACCTTGAACAGGTCGTCGAATGGTTCCTATCCCAAAAGGTGGAACGCGGCGATGTGGTCGTGGCGTTCGGCGGCGGCGTGATCGGCGACCTTGTGGGCTTTGCCGCTGCGATCTTGCGGCGCGGAGTGCGGTTTGTGCAAATCCCCACCTCTCTGCTCGCGCAGGTGGACAGTTCCGTGGGGGGCAAGACGGGGATCAATTCGCCCGCTGGCAAGAACCTTGTCGGGGCCTTTCACCAGCCGGTTCACGTGTTGGCGGATGTCGATGTGCTGGGCACCCTGACGGCCCGGGACTTTTGCGCAGGTTACGGCGAGGTGGCCAAGTACGGCCTGCTGGGGGACGAGGCGTTCTTTCGCTGGCTGGAGGACAATGGACCCGCATTGGCCGCCGGGGACGTCGCCCTGCGCCAAGAGGCCGTGCGCCGGTCCGTGCAGATGAAGGCCGACATCGTTGCGCGCGACGAGACGGAGCAGGGGGACCGCGCCCTGCTGAACCTTGGCCACACGTTCTGCCATGCGTTGGAGGCCGCCACGGGCTATGGCGACCGGCTGCTGCACGGCGAGGGGGTGGCCATCGGCTGCGCGCTGGCGTTCGAGGCGTCGTCCCGGCTGGGTCTGTGCAGCCAAGAGGCGCCCAGCCGTGTGCGCGCCCACCTGACCGCCATGGGTATGAAGAAGGATCTGCGCGATATCGAGGGCGACCTGCCGGACAGCGCCGCCTTGGTGGACCTGATGGCCCAGGATAAAAAGGTTGTGGATGGACAGCTGCGTTTCATCATGGCGCGCGGGATTGGTGACGCTTTTGTGACCGCTGACGTACCACGCGATGTGGTGGTGCAGGTGCTGGACGACGCGCGCTAGCGGTCCGCCAAGGCGCGGTAGTGGCGCAGCACGAAAATGCGGATCGCGCCCGCGAGGCCGGATTGCAAGATGCGCTCTTCGTCAATCTCCGCCGCCAGTGCATTCACGCTGACGCCCCGTGCCGCCGCGATATCCGTAAAGGCCGCCCAGAAATCGTCCTCCAATGACACGCTGGTGCGGTGACCGCGCAGGGTGATGGAGCGTTTCTTGGGCCGTTGGGTCATTCGGGCGCGTCGCGCTTGTGCTGATCCAACGTCTTGCGCATGGCTGCATTGGCCTTGGCGGTGGCCTCCCGCTCTGCCTTGGTGCGCCCGAACTGGACGGCATTCTGATCCGCTTGCGCCGCTCGGGTCCCGCGCGCCTTGGCCTTGCGCGCTTGCCTCAGGTTGACGACTTTTCCGGTCATGGCGCCTCTAGTGTTTGCGGAACTGGTCCAGCTGGACCACCTCGGCGTCTCCCTGCACTGGGTCTTCGTCGCCATCCAGATCATCCTCGGGATCTGGATCGTCGCCATCGTCGTCGGTCTGTCCTTCAAACCTCAGGCCAAATTCTACGGACGGATCCACAAAGGTCTTGAGCGCATCGAAGGGCACCACCAGCGCCTCGGGGTTGTCCCCGAAATTCAGCGTCACGGTAAAGCCGTCCTCGGTCACATCCAGATTGTCGAACCAATGCTGGATCACAATGGTCATTTCCTCGGGGTAGCGTTCGCGCAGCCATGGGGCGATATCCACCTCGTCGTGTCGGGTGTCGAAGGTGATGAAAAAGTGATGCTCGCCGGGCAGGCCATCTTTGGACACGTCGGTCAGGACGCGCCGGATGAGGGACCGCATCGCACTGTGCATCAGGTTTCCGTAGTCGATCCGATCTGCCATGACACGCCTCGTTGGTTCGTCATGGCCAGCATAAGCATATCCCGAACGGGTTCCACCGGTTTTGCATCACTCAAAGGGGGAAAGTGCAGGTTTCTGTTGCCAGGTACCTGCGAACCCCGCCCTAAGCGGCTAGGCCTAGGGGCTTAAGTTTTGGTCTTACGAACCGCTTACGCGGCCAGTGCAACCGGAGCTTTGTTGTCATTTGCAACTACTAAGCTTGAACCGATAACGGTGGTATCTCACCGAGCGAAAGCTAACCCCTTTAGACGTCCGTCGATCCTATTTCGGCCCCATGATCCTGCAAATGAAGGATGGATGGTGGAGCCGCCGGGTACCGCCCCCGGGTCCGAGCCGCTTATTACGAGCGCGTTTATCGCCATATCCCCTTACGAGGCCAACCACACATACGAACCAGCCACCGGGATTTCAAGGCCTCAGATTGCTGGTCCATTGTTGGTTAATTGTGCAAAATGCCCCAATTGCGCCATCATTCTTCCGCTTAATTCCCCCAATGGCCCCTTATTGAGGAGCAAACCAAGTGGGAATTGTGACATGCAACGGTTTATCAAAGGCACAGACGGCGCAGTGACAGTCGAATTCTGCCTGTGGCTGATCGTTCTTGTGGCTGTGATCATGCTGGCCGCGGACGGCACCATTCTTCTGACCCGCCAAGCCGAGATGATCGACGTCGCCCGCGAGATCGGGCGGCAGGTCGCCATCGGCAAGCTTGCGGTGGCGGATATCGATGAAGTGGTCAACCTGCGCTGGCCCGACGCGACCTTTTACACGTCCAGCGTGACGGAGGTTGGCGACTTCTTTGCCGTCTCGATCAAGGCAAAATTCTCGGATGTGTTGGTCTTTGGTGATAATTTTGTCGGCGACTCGATCCTAGAAGGGCGGGTTGTCATGGCCCGGGAGGCGGGCGCATGATTGCGTCTGCGTTCAAATGGCAAGGCGATCCAGAGGCGGGCACAGCCTCGGTCAGTGGCCTGTATTGGCTGCTGCTAGTGTTGATGCTTTCGGGCGCGGCCATTGATAGTGCAAACAGTTGGCGCACCAAGGCCAAGCTGCAAGCGGCCACAGACGCCGCCGTTTTCGCCGCTGCCATGCATATGGATGATTTTGACAAGGCCCGCGAGACAGCCATAGCAGTGGCCGAGGCAAACCTTGATCCGCTGGTCTATGGTGACATCGTGCGCATACAGGATGTGCAATTCGGGACCTACAATTCGGTCTCGGGCCGTTTCATCGAAGACGAAACAAACGTGGACGCGGTTATGGTCACCGCCAACCGCACCGCCGCACGGGGCAACGGCCTGGGCACTTTCCTGCTGGGCCTTGCGGGGTATGACACGCTGGACATCACGACCACTGCTGTCGCAGCCCCCCGTAGCCGTACCGTAGACACGACCGACCCGACAAACCCTGCAACCGTCCAGTGCAATGACAGCATCTTCATCACGGAAAACACGTTGGCACTGGGGGGCGACGGTGCCTTCAACGGCGCCCATTGCCTGCACGGAGATCTGAGCGTCACGTCGGAGGGAGGGGACTTCTTCGCCTATGGATCGGCCATCACATCCCGCCGTGCAGGTGACGTGCAACTGGGCGCCTTCACATCCGGTCCCCCTGTGGGCGTTTCGACGCAGCCATCCGCGCCCAAGACGGTGGAAACAGGCAGTGCCAGCCAGCCCCTTGTGATCTTGCCCATTCTGGCAAAACGCTGGGAAGAGTACTTTACCATGAATGGCGACCAACCCGGTCAAAGTACGGCGTCTTACACGACCCAGTTTGCCGGCTCCCAGATCCCGTCCTTCATGGGGATCGCAACGGGGGACAAGGTGCGGCTCGACTATGTCAACGGCGACCTCACCCTTAGTGGCAACAACGCCTATGGCAAACGGATCTTCATTGTCGACGGCGATGTGAAGTTTGCCGATGGCTTCTACAATCCGGACCTGATGATCATTGTGCACGGCAAGGTCACGTCCGATCCGACCGCCACCATCACGCTGGACCGCACGTTTATCCTGTCGGAGGGCGAAGTGGCCCTGGGCGGCAACGTCTATATCGGAAAGGACACCTACTGCTCCGACGGATTTTCGCGGGTCTATCTGCTGAGCCTGACGGCGGTCAAAGTGGATCACGGACCCATCGAGTCAGAGATGTACGCCGCCACCGTGGTCGCGCCCCATGTCAATATCCGGGCCATAGCGACCGACATGGCCTCGGTCTATGTAGAGTCGGAATCCTACATGATGATCGACCCCAATGCCCTTGTGCACGCATGCGGCACACCGATGACCAACATCTTCAATATCAATCGGACCGTTGGCATGTCCTCGTCCACGGTTCAGACAGCAACCGTTTCCGGGTCGCGTCTGTTGCGATAGGCGGGCGCGATCAGGTCAGGTTGATCCAGATCGTCACAAGGCCCACGACCCATTCCGTTGCGGCAAAGGTCAGCTTTTGGCGCGTGATCCCGTCGCGGATCAGGGATGTGGTGCGTCCTACCGCAGCCCCCAGCCACGCAAAGCCGACCATCGCAAAGGCCGCAGGGGTGGCCAGGATCAACGCCCCCAAACCAAGCCCGATGAACAACGCGCCGGATGCGGCCCGCACCTCTGACGTGCCCATCCCCTCGGCGTCCGTGGCCTTGATGGACAGCACGCCCATGGTGTAGCGCGGGGCAAGCCATCCCACAGCCCCAAGGCCGATGGACAGGGCGGCCGCCACCCAGTTCAGAATATCAATCATCTGTCGCTCCGTTGTAAACCAAGCCCATGAAAAAGGCCCCGGCAGATCAACTCCGCCGGGGCCTTTATCGTTGCGCCGTTATTTAGAAACCGGCTTTGATCTTTTCGAACTCTGCGGCCTGTTTGGCGCGCAGCTCGGCGCTCATGGGCAGTTGGGCCAGGATCGGGGCGCTGATCTCGCCCAAGCCCGATGCCTCTAGCGCGTCCGCTCCCTTGGTGGCCATGGCCGCCGCGTTGGCCTGACCATAGCCCGACTCCAACAGCGCATCTGTTGCGGTGGGCGACAGGAAGGCGTTGAGGTAATCGTACACCTTGCCCTCATCGCCGGGGCCGTCCGCCATGTTCAGGTAGCCGCACAACCACAGGCTGGACCCTTCTGCTGCCTCACGCTGGAACCCAACAGGGAAGCCTTCGTCCGCCAAGGTGGGGTAGGTCTCGTTCCACGCCCAGCTGACCAGCACCTCGCCGCTGGCCATCAACTGGCTCAACTCACCGGGATCGACCCAATAGGTGCGCAGGTTGGCATGGGCTTGGCGCAGCCAGTTGCTGGCGGCTTCGAATTGTTCGTCCGTCGCATTCTGCCAATTCGTGGTGCCCGTGGCCAGATATCCCAGGGCGTAGGCGTCATCCACGTTGTCTGGGATGGTCACGCGACCGGCGTATTCGGGGTTCAGAAACACGTTCAGAGAGGCAACATCTTCCGCCGGGACCTCTTCGGTGTTGTAGGCGATGGCGGTGGACCCAAACTCCGACGGGATGAAGAAAACATCACTCCCCGCGCCGATCTCTTCCCCGGTCAGGTTGCGGTCCAGGTTTTCCCATTCGGTGATTTGCGACAGGTCCCAAGGCTCCACGATGCCGGACTCGACGAACTTGGTCACGGACCCCGCGCAAACCTTCGTCACATCCGCCTCAAACCCCGAGCGCAACTTTTGAAACGCTTCGTCCTCATCTCCGAAGAACGCAAAGTCGGGGCTTTCCCCGTGGGTGGCGACGTAATCGGGGTGAAAGATCGGATCCTCGAACCCCGAGTAGTCAAACACCAGCATGTCGGCGGCTGCGGTGCCGGCCATCAGTGTCAGGGCTGTCCCTGCAAGTAGGAATTGCTTTGTCATAGTGGTCACTCCCCTTTGGACCATTGCTTTGGTCGCAAACTATGACGCACCCCGGGGGGCGGCAAGGGGATTAGGCGCGTGCGGCCCGACTTGCGCGGAAACTATCGGCCAATTCCAGCGTATAGGCCTCCAACTCGCGCAGCAGGGCGATCACCTCGGCGGGGTCTTGCGCCTGCAGCGCGGTGGCAATCGCGCGGTGCAGGGCGATGATCCGCGCCCGGTCCCGCGCCTTGAAGGTGATCATGTTCATCAAGGGCTGCATCGCCTCGACCGCCCCGGCCAGTTGGTAGGACAGCACCGGATTGTCGGCGGCATCCACAAGGGCGCGGTGAAAGGCGACGTCGCTGGCGCACCAATCCTCGTCCGACAGGTCCGGCGTGCCTTGCAGGGTGATCTGCGCGGCCATGGTGTCCAGATGGGCGCGGGTGTGGCGGGCACAGGCCAGATGGGCCACAGACCGTTCCAGCGTGTAGCGTGCCTCGCAGGCGGTCTCGAAACTGACGGCGTTCATGGACAACAACAGGGTCGAGGTGCTGATGTGGCTGTCTACCGCCGCGTCGTAGGTCAGGCGGTTCACAAAGGCCCCGCCGGAGTGCCCGCGCTGTGTGCGGATCAGGTTTTGTGCGGCCAGCCGCTTCAATGCCTCGCGCACGGTGCCGCGACTGACGTCAAACCGCGCGCAAAGGTCCGCCTCGGACGGCAAGCGGTCGCCGGTCAGCAGCGCGCCCGACAGAATGTCCGCGCGCAGGGTGTCAGCGATGGTGGTCGACAGGTCTGTTTTGGGCATATCTATTGTCTGACATTCAAAAGTCTGACATTTGATTAGGGGAATTTGAGTCGTGTGACAAGGGAGGTGCGCGTGTCAGGTATCGTGCGATCCACACTCTGGCTGGGCTTTTTTGCCGCTATCCTAGGCGCTTGGGCGATCATGTACATGATGGCGACGGGGCTGGGATTGGACCTGATCGGACGCCCCGGACCGACCACAGACGCGGCACTGTCGGACCCGATGATGCGATCCATGATGACGGAGTTTACACCGCTGGCCATCATGTGGGCGCTGATGATGGCGGCGATGATGCTGCCGACCCTTGTGCCGACCTTGCGCACCTACGAGGACCTGATGCGCAGCGCCGATGGCACCCGGGCGGGGTGGTCGGGCGTGCTGCTGGGCTACTTCGTGGTCTGGGTCGCCTTCGCGGTTGGCATTGCGGGCCTTCAGGTGGGCCTGTTGCAAATGGGCCTGATCGACGACCTCGGCATCGCCACAAGTGCTTGGATTTCCGGGCTTTTGTTGGTCGCAGTGGGCCTGTATCAATTCACACGGCTGAAAGAAATCTGCCACGGCGTCTGTCATAGCCCAATGTCCTACTTCCTCGGCAACTGGCGCACCGGGTTTGCGGGTGGTTTGCGCATGGGGCTGGGCCTTGGCGCGTTCTGCGTGGCCTGCTGCTGGGGGTTCATGGCCCTTGGCTTTGTCGGCGGCGTCATGAGTTTTTTGTGGATGGGGGCCGCGACCCTGTTCATGGTACTCGAAAAATTGCCGCAAATCGGCCACCGGGTCACGAAACCCGCTGGCGTTTTGCTGGTACTGGGGGGCGTCTACGTGCTGACGATCCCTATGATTACAGGAGGATAGCACATGACCCTCAAGCGACGTCCCGACGCGGACCGCCTGCCCATCAGTCAGCGCATCGACAGCCGCATGGCCAACCCCAAGCGCCGCAAGATGAACCCCACCGAATGGGCCATCAAGGGGGAGCTGTTCCTGAACTGCTCTTGCACGGTGTTCTGTCCATGCGTGGTGTCGCTGGGCGCGTACCCTCCCACAGAGGGGCATTGCTATGCGTGGATGGCCATTGCGATTGATGAAGGCCACTTCGAGGGTGAGGATCTGTCGGGCCTGAACGTGGGCCTTATGGTCGAGATTCCGGGCCGCATGGGCGAGGGCGGCTGGAAGGTCGCGGCCTATGTGGACGACCGCAGTTCTGGCAAGGCTTACAATGGCTTACTACAGATCTTCAGCGGGCAGGCCGGGGGCACTACGGGGCTGTTCACGATGCTGGTCAGCGAGATTGTCGGGGCCGAGCGTGAGAAGGTCGAGATCGTCCGCGAGGGCAAGAAACGGGGTCTCTATGTGGGTCGCAAGATTCAGGGCGAGATCGAGATGATCGACGGCGCGTCCCCAGATCACCCGGTGATGATCACCAATTCCAAATACTGGATGGGGCCCGATATCATTGCCGCGCGTGGGCTGAAATCCAAGGTGCGTGATTATGGTCGCATCTGGGATTTCTGGGGTAAGTCCGCCGAGATTTGCCCCATCGACTGGTCTGGTCCCGGTAAATAAATCAACACACTACAGGAAGAAGTTCATGTCAGAGACGTTCAACGCCCTCGTGGTGACCCGCGACGAAGAAACCCGCAAAACCAGCGCCAGCGTAGAGGCAATGGCCCCCCATTGCCTGCCCGAGGGCGACGTGACCGTGGCGGTCGACTATTCAACGGTAAACTATAAGGACGGACTGTGCATCGGCCCCGGCGGCGGCCTTGTACGCAACTACCCCCACGTGCCCGGTATCGACTTTGCCGGCACGGTCGAGGCCAGCGATAATCCCAAGTACAAACAAGGGGATAAGGTGGTTTTGACGGGCTGGCGCGTGGGCGAGGCGCATTGGGGCGGCTATTCCCAAAAGGCGCGGGTCAAGGGCGATTGGCTGGTGCCCCTGCCAGAGGGGCTGACCACGCGGCAGGCGATGGCCGTGGGCACGGCGGGCTTTACGGCGATGCTGGCGGTCATGGCGCTGGAAGATCATGGCCTAACCCCCGAAAAAGGCGAGGTTCTTGTGACCGGCGCCGCGGGCGGTGTCGGGTCGGTTGCCACCGCGATCCTAGCCAATCTGGGCTACGAGGTGGCGGGCGTGACCGGTCGGCCCGAGACGGCGGACTACCTGAAATCCCTTGGGGCAAGCCGCATCGTGGCCCGGGACGAGATCAACGAAACCGTGAAAAGACCATTGGAATCAGAGACTTGGGCCGGTTGCGTGGACGCCGTTGGCGGCGCGATGTTGGCCCGGGTGCTGGGGCAGATGAAGTACGGCGGCTCCGTCGCGGCGGTGGGGCTGGCCGGGGGCGCTGCCTTGCCCGCCACGGTGGTGCCGTTCTTGTTGCGGGGCGTCAACCTGCTGGGCATCGACAGCGTCATGCAACCCTTTGAAAATAGGGTCAAAGCATGGAACCGCATCGCCAGCGACCTGCCCATGGACAAGCTGGAGGCGATGGTGCAGCCCGCAACCCTGTCCGACCTGCCACAGCTGGGCGCGGACATCCTGAAGGGTCAGGTCAAGGGCCGTGTCGTGGTCGATGTGAACGCCTAAAGGTTACCCCTAAACCATGCCAAACGCCACGCCTGACCAGCGTGGCGTTTTTGGTTAACGAGGCCCCTTTGGACCGATCTGGGTTTTACCCCCGAAACCCACCCCGAAAAGCCCCCCGATTTCGTCCTGTTAACCTTTTGTGGGTGGCGATGGGGTTCACTGGACCTAGGTGAGGTCCAACGGAGGAACCATGACTGCACCGACACTCTATTGGATGCGCCGCGACCTGCGGCTGGCCGACAACCCCGCCTTGACCGAGGCCGCGAGGGCTGGCCCCGTGATCCCGGTCTTTATCCTGGACCCCGAGACCGAGGCGCAGGGGGCAGCCCCCCTGTGGCGTCTGGGCCGTGGGGTGGAGCATATGGGCCAAACGCTGGCGCAGCAGGGCAGTCGGCTGATCCTGCGCAAGGGGGCTGCGCTGGATGTGCTGCGCGCCCTGATCGCCGAGACGGGGGCGCAGCGGGTCGTGTGGAACCGCCTTTATGATCCCATCGCGCGGGACCGGGACACGGGCGTCAAGGATGGCCTGCGCGAGGACGGCATCGCGGCGGACAGTTTCAACGGACACCTGATCAACGAGCCCTGGACCGTCGAGACCAAGACCGGCGGGTTCTACAAGGTCTACACCCCGTTCTGGAAAGCCGTGCGCGACCGCGCCGTGGCGGACCCCTTGCCGACGCCTGCGACGATCCCGGCGCCTGAGGCCTGGCCCGACAGCGACGACATTGCCGATTGGGACTTGGGCCGTGCCATGGGCCGGGGGGCCGCCATCGTCGCCCAACACATCAATCTGGGCGAAGAGGCCGCGCGCGGACGGCTGGGCGCGTTTACGGGCCACAAGGTGGAGGGGTATGCAGACGCCCGCGACATGCTGGCCCAGGACGGCACAAGCCGATTGTCGGAAAACCTGACCTATGGCGAGATCAGTGCGCGCAGCTGTTGGCACGCGGGACAGCGCGCCATGGCAGAGGGCAAGGCCGGGGCGGAGACCTTTCTGAAGGAAGTGATCTGGCGGGATTTTGCCTATCATTTGGTGTATCACACGCCCCAGATCACCACGGAAAACTGGCGGCCCGAATGGGACGGCTTTGATTGGCAGGGCGACAACGATCAGGCAGAGGCATGGCGCAGGGGCCGCACGGGCATGGCTGTGGTCGATGCGGGTCTGCGCGAGATGTACGTGACCGGCACCATGCACAACCGCGCGCGGATGTTGGTGGCCAGCTACCTGACCAAACACCTGCTGACCCACTGGAAGGTGGGGCTGGACTGGTTCGCCGATTGCCTGATCGACTGGGACCCCGCCAGCAACGCCATGGGCTGGCAGTGGGCCGCCGGGTCCGGGCCCGATGCAGCCCCCTATTTCCGCGTGTTCAACCCCGAAACCCAGGCCGAGAAGTTTGACCCCAAATCGGTCTATCGCCGCCGCTGGATCGCGGAACAGCAGCCAAATGCCCCGCAAACCGCGCTGGATTATTTCGACGCGATCCCGGTCAGTTGGGATATGAAGGTGTCCGATGGCTATCCGCTGGCCCCGATCGTGGGCGCGGGCGAGGGGAGGACACGGGCGCTGTCGGCCTACGAGAAACGTCCAAAGCCGGACTAAATACCCTACACTCGCCCCATCCATGCCCCATTTGCGCCCCAATTCGGGGGCATCTTCAGCAAAATGTTGGGCAAGACAGGAATGGTGCAATGAAACATATTCAACACGGATACAAAGGGCTGAGCCTGTTCGTCGGTTTGAACATCGACCGCATGTTGTCGATGCTGATCGTCAGCGCGATGATCCTGTTGGCGTGCTACCTCGGCTCTCTGTAAGTCGGGCACGCAAAGACGTATCGCAAAGCGCGCGGGGCTTGGCCTTGGCGCGCTTTGTTTTTGGGCTCGGGTTCGTTTTGACAACCCCGGCGGGCCACGTTACAGACCCTATATCTGGTGAGAGATAAAGAGGGTCCCCCTATGCCTGCGCACACAAAACGCCGCCTGTCCGTCCGCAGTGTGGGGCTGGCAACCGCTATGACTGTGATGCTGTCGGCGTCGGCCATGGCCCAGAGTTTCCGGTTCACCAGTTTCGAGGTGGACGGAAACCAGCGGATCGAAGACGCGACCGTGCTGAGCTACATCGGCGTCGCCCCGGGCGAGACGGTCAGCGCGGGTCAGTTGAACGACGGGTTCCAGCGTTTGCAGGCCTCGGGCCTGTTTGAACGGGTGGAGCTGGTGCCCCAAGGCAACCGCCTGATCGTGGTGGTGCAGGAATTCCCGACCGTCAATGAAATCAGTTTCGAAGGTAACGACAACCTCGATACCGAGGATTTGCAGCGCATCGTGCGCAGCCAGTCGCGCCGGGTCTACAACCCCGCGCAGGCCGAGCGGGACGCCGAAGCCATCGCAGAGGCCTATGCCGCCAGCGGGCGTTTGGCGGCCTCGGTGTCGCCCAAGATCATCCGCCGCTCTGACAATCGCGTAGATCTGGTGTTCGAAATTGGCGAGGGCCGCGTCACCGAGGTGGAGCGGGTGTCCTTCGTGGGCAACCGTGTCTATTCGGACCGCCGTTTGCGCCGGGTCATTGAATCCTCCCAGGCTGGTATTTTCCGCGCCCTGATCCAATCGGACACCTTCGTGTCGGACCGGATTGCCTTTGATCAGCAGTTGCTGCGCGATTTTTACCTGTCCCGCGGCTACGTGGACGCGCAGGTCCTGTCCGTCACGCCAGAGCTGTCGCCGCAACGCAACGCCTATTTCCTGACCTTCCGGGTGCAAGAGGGGCAGCAGTTCCGCTTTGCCAATGTCACCGTGTCCAGCGATCTGGATATCGACCTGGAGGCCTATCAGGCCCAACAGAAAATCCGCGAGGGGCAGGTGTACAACCCCGCCGCCGTGGACCGGATGATCGAACGGCTGGAATTGCTGGCCACCCGCGAGGGGCGTCGGTTCATCCGCGTCACCCCGCGCATCACCCGCAACGACGCCGATCTGACGCTGGATGTGGATTTTGTCGTGGAGCGGGGCGAGCGTATCTTCGTCGAACGCATCGACATCGAGGGCAACGCCACAACGCTGGACCGCGTGATCCGCCGCCAGTTCGACACGGTCGAAGGCGATCCGTTGAACCCCCGCGCCATCCGTGCCGCCGCCGAGCGCATCCGCGCCTTGGGCTTTTTCTCGAACGCCGAGGTGTCGGCCCGCGAGGGGTCGTCGCCCGACCGCGTGATCGTGGATGTGGACGTGGAGGAGCAGCCCACAGGGTCCCTCGGTTTCGGTCTGAACTATTCGGTGCAGGATGGGGCCGGTCTGGCCATCAACTTCTCCGAGGCGAACTTTCTGGGGCGCGGGCAAGCGGTGCGCTTTAACATCGATACCAGCAGCGCGGCACAGAACTCTTCGATCCGGTTTACCGAACCACACTTCCTGAACCGCGATCTGGCCTTCACAACGGGCATTGGCTACGTCACCACCGACGATGACAATGCCAGTTTCCAGACCGAAGAGGTCAGCTTTGACGTCGGTCTTGGCTTCCGCACGGGCGAGCATAGTCGGCTGGGGCTGACCTATGCGATCCGCCGCGACACGTTGGTCTTGAACGACCAGTCAACGGCGCCCCTGAAAACATCCGCCATTCTGACGGCGGACGAGGGGGCTTATACCACCTCCTCCATCGGCTATAACTGGACCTATGACACCCGCACCACGGGGCTGGATCCCAACCGCGGCGTGCTGCTGTCGCTGTCGCAGGAATATGCGGGCCTTGGGGGGGACGAGAAATTCGTCAAGACCAGCTTCGAGGCGCAGGCAGTCACCAAGGTCTGGAACGAAGAAGTCACCCTGTTCGTCACCCTGGAGGGCGGCAATATCACGTCGCTGGGTGACACGACCTCCCGCCGGGCAAACCGCTTCTTCAACAGCCAATCCATCTTGCGCGGGTTTGAATCCGCCGGGATCGGGCCGCGCGAATTGGGGGCCGGGGCCGCGCCCGACGCCCTTGGCGGCAACAACTACTTTGCCCTGCGGTCCGAGGCGCAGTTCCCGCTGCCCTTCGTGCCGGACGAATACGGGATGTCCGGCGCGGTGTTCTATGATGTCGGGTCTGTCTGGGGCCTCGACAACACCAATGGCGGTGTCGCGGGCAATGACCCTGTGGACGACGATCTGCACATCCGCAGTGCCATCGGGTTCGGCGTTCTGTGGGACACGCAGATCGGCCCCCTTCGGTTCAACTTTACCGAAGCGCTGGACGCCCAAAGCTACGACAAGGAACAATCCTTCGATCTGACCATTGAGGCCCGGTTCTAGGCCATGGTGCTGCGCGCGCTGGCCCTGTGTGCCTGCCTGGGGCTGGCCTTGCCCGCCGGGGCGCAGGACTTGGGCCTGCCGCGCTTGCCGATTGTTGTGCTGAACCAAGACCTGTTGTTCAGCGACTCGTTGTTTGGTCAGCGTATTCAGGCCGATCTGGCCGAGGCGCGCGATACTTTATCTAGTGAAAACAGGCGGATAGAGGCCCTTCTTGAAGCAGAAGAGCAATCCCTGACCGAGCTGCGCCTGACCACGGACCCTACGGAATTCCGCGCCATGGCGGCAGAGTTTGACGGCCGTGTGCAGGATATCCGCCGCGCCCAAGATGCCAAGTCCGATGCCCTGGGCCGTCAGTTGGATGCCGCCCGGGCCCTGTTCGCCCGCGAGGCGAATGCGGTGCTGGAACAGGTGATCGCCGATACCGGCGCGCTGCTGGTGCTGGATCGGCGCGATGTGGTCGCGGTGGCCGGGCAGGTAGACATCACCGCCCTGACCATCCGCCGGATTGACGCGCAACTGGGCGAAGGCCCGGGGCTGGCAGAGGTGGCCGATACGCTGGCCGCACCTGTGCCGCGCCCCGACCAACTGGTCCCCGAGGCGGAGTGACCAGACCCTGAACTCCGCCTACGGCCCCCGTTCACCTTGTGGGCGCGGGACGGGCGCGCTAGGTCTGGCACACCACACGAACCAAGAGGCCCCCATGACTGACACCGCGCCCCCCCGACCGAGGCCGACATTCATCTGATCCAGCGGATCATCCCCCACCGCTATCCGTTCCTTCTGGTAGACAAGGTGCGCGACATCGACGGTTATCACTCGGCTGTGGGCATCAAGAACGTCACCTTCAACGAGCCGCATTTTCAGGGTCACTTCCCCGCCACCCCCATCATGCCCGGTGTCACGATCATCGAGGCGATGGCCCAGACCTCTGCGGTGATGGTGGGTGTGGCCATGGATATGGCGGACAAGGAATTGCTGGTCTATTTCATGGGCATCGACAACTGTAAATTCCGCCGCAAGGTGGTGCCCGGCGACGTGTTGGAAATGCGGGTCGAGACCACGCGCGGCAAGCCCGGTGGCAAGGTGTGGAAGTTTCGGGGCGTGGCCACCGTGGACGGGGAAATGGCCGCCGAGGCGGATTTCACCGCCATGATGGACCTGCCCAAGGCCTGAACCCATGATTGATCCGAGCGCGCACATCCACCCTTCCGCCGTTGTTGAACCCGGTGCCGTGATCGGGGCGGGGGCCTCGGTGGGGCCGTTCTGCCTTGTGGGCCCAGAGGTGCGCCTTGGCGCGCGGGTCGCGCTGAAGTCCCACGTGGTGGTCACGGGCGACACCGAGGTGGGCGAGGATACGGTGATCTTTCCCTTCGCCAGCATCGGTGAAATCCCCCAGGACCTGAAATTCTCGGGCGAAAAGACCCGGCTGGTGATCGGCGCGCGCAACCGCATCCGAGAGCATGTGACCATGAACACCGGCACCAAGGGGGGCGGCGGCCTGACCCAAGTGGGCGATGACGGCATGTTCATGGCGGGGTGTCACATCGCCCATGACTGCATCATCGGGGACCGGGTGATCGTGGTGAACAACTCCGCCGTGGCCGGGCACTGCGTGATCGAGGACGAGGTAATCATCGGCGGGCTGTCGGGCATCCACCAGTTCGTGCGCATCGGGCGCGGGGCGATCATCGGGGCCTTGTCCATGGTGACGGCGGATGTGATCCCCCATGCCCTTGTGCAGGGGCCGCGCGCGGAACTGGACGGGCTGAACCTTGTGGGCCTGAAACGGCGCGGGGTGGCCCGGGCCGATATCATGGCCTTGCGGGCCGCGTTCCTGACCCTGAAACAGGGCGACGGGACCTTCACGGAGCGGGCCGAACGATTGGGCGAGGAATACGACAGCGCCTTTGTGCAACAGATGGTGGCCTTCGTGTTGGGATCCTCCGACCGTGGGTTCCTGACGCCGAAATGATCGCGCTGTTTGCGGGGCAGGGGGCGCTGCCCTCCATCGTGACCGCCGCGGCGCGGATGGACGTGGTCTGCGCGCTGGAAGGGTTTGCACCGGATATCCCGGTGGATGTGACGTTTTCCATCGAAACCCTTGGCACGCTGATCGCGGAGCTGCGCGCGCGTGGCGTGACCCGGATCTGCTTTGCAGGCAGCGTGGCGCGTCCGCCCATCGACCCCGCCCGGATCGACGCCGCCACCATGCCCCTTGTGCCGCGCATGATGCAGGCGATGCAGCAGGGCGATGACGCGGCCCTGCGGGTGCTGCTGGATTTCTTTGACGCCGCCGGGATTGCGCCACAGGCGGTGCAAGACATCGTCCCCGATCTGGTTCTGGCCGAGGGGGTCGTCACGGGCACCGTCACCGAACAGGACAAACGTGACCTCAGCCGCGCCCGTGCCGTGCACGGGGCGCTGTCCGCCGTGGACGTCGGTCAAGGCTGCGTCGTGGCGCGGGGCCAGGTGCTGGCGGTGGAGGCGACGCCGGGCACGGATTGGATGCTGCGCGCCTTGCGCAAACCGGCCCCGCAACCCACCACCCCCATTGTGGACAAGGGCGACCCTTTCGACTGGGCCTTTGGCGGAGTGGCCGATTGGCTGTCCGGGGATGGCGCGCCAAAACCCGCCCGCGCGCCTGCGGACAGTTTCCCCGGCCCCCCGGTGGCCTGTTCTTCAAGGCCCCGAAGCCCGGACAGGACCGGCGCATCGACCTGCCCACCATTGGCCCTGCGACCGCAGACGGGGTCGCCGCCGCCGGTCTGAACGGCATCGTGATCGAGGCGGGCGGCGTGCTGGTGCTGGATCAGGCGGGCCTGCGGGCGGCGTGCCAGCGCCATGGCCTGTTTCTTTGGGCCGTGCCTGCGCCATGACCCGCGTGTTCGTGATCGCGGGCGAACCCTCTGGCGACCGGCTGGGGGCGGCCTTGATGGCGGGCTTGCGCGCGCTGGCGTCAGACGTGAGTTTCGACGGCGTGGGCGGCGAGGAGATGGCGGCCCAGGGCCTGACCAGCCGTTTTCCCATGGAAGAGCTGACCGTCATGGGCATCGCCGAGGTGCTGCCAAAACTACCCAAGCTGCTGGCGCGCGTCTCTGAAACCGCCCGGGCCGTGACCGACACTGCACCGGACGTGTTGGTCACCATCGACAGCCCGGATTTCTGCCTGCGCGTGGCGGCCAAGGCCCGTGCGGCCAACCCCGGCTTGCGCACCGTGCACTACGTGGCCCCTTCGGTCTGGGCGTGGCGCGAGGACCGGGCCGAGAAGATGGCCCGCCACATCGACCACGTCCTGGCCCTGTTGCCCTTCGAGCCGCCCTATATGCAGGCCGCTGGCATGACCTGCGATTTCGTGGGCCACCCGGTGGTGGCGGAACCGCAGGCCACGGCGGCGGAGGCTGCGGCCTTTCGCACAGATCACGGCATCGCCCCGGATGCGCCCCTGATCCTTGCGCTGCCCGGGTCGCGGCGGTCCGAGATTGACCGGTTGGCGGGGATCTTTGGCGACACCCTGACCCGCGTCTTGGCGGACCACCCGACGGCCCGTGTGGTCGTGCCCACCGTGGCGGCGCAGACCGACCGCGTGCGCGCCCTGACCGCCCGCTGGCCCGGCGCGCCCGTGGTCCTTGGCCCGGATCCGGTGACGAAACGCGCGGCCTTCGGGGCGGCGGATGCGGCGCTGGCCGCCTCTGGCACGGTCAGTCTGGAACTGGCCGCCAGCGACACGCCCATGGTGATCGCCTACGACATGAACTGGATTTCGCGCCGCCTGATCGCGTCCAAGCTGAAGATTGACACGGTAACGCTGGTCAACCTTGTGTCCCAGACCCGCGCCGTGCCGGAGTTTCTGGGGACCGCCTGTGTGCCCGCCGCCATCGCCCCGGCCCTGTCGGGGCTTTTGACGGATGCAGGCACCCAACGCGCGGCCATGGCCCTGACCATGGAGCGGTTGGGGCAGGGCGGTCCCGCCCCCGGCCTGCGCGCGGCCCGTTCGGTGCTGTCCCAGATCAGATAGGTATTGCACGCACCTGCCGTGCGCGCTATCCGAGCGGCAGGAGCACCCATAGCTCAGCTGGATAGAGCGCTGCCCTCCGAAGGCAGAGGTCTCAGGTTCGAATCCTGATGGGTGCGCCATTTCCCCCGTTTGTCCGTGTTGCCCGCACCGTGTTGAGGTATTTTTGGAACAATGAGGCCATGGCCCGGGCCTTAGGGGTTGATGTAGTGCAACGTGGTAAAGGTTTGCCGCCACGCAGCGACCTCTGCGGCGATGTCCTCGCCCGCAAGGCCCTTTGCGATCAGGCTGGCCATGCGCGGGGCGTCGGAGGGGGTGACGCCCGTGCGGGTCAGTTCCGGCGTGCCGATGCGCAGCCCGTTCATATCGCCGTCTACGGGTGCGATGGGCAGGCCGATCCCGCAGGCCAGAAAGCCCGCCCGGCGCAGGGTTTTGGAGGCCGCTTGGCCACCGCCGAAGGACGCGGCCTTGAGCGCGAACTGGTGGGAGTGTGTGGGGCCATTGGATGTTGTGAACACCGGCAGGCCCAGGGCGGTCAGCTCTTGGGACAAGGATTGCGCCAAGTCGATCATCGCCCGCGCGTAGGCCACGCCGTGGTCGCGCCAGTCCAGCAAGGTGACCGCAAGGGCCGCGGATTTCGCCGCGTCAAAGTTGGCGGTCATGCCGGGAAAGGCGATGGCGTCCAGCCGCTGTGCCAGGTTCGCCTCGTTCGTGACGATGATGCCGCCTGCCGGGCCGCCGAGGGATTTATAGGTGCTCATGGTCATCATATGCGCGCCCTCGGCCAGAGGGTTGCGCCACGCGCCGCCCGCGATGATGCCGCATTGGTGGGCGGCGTCGAACAGAACCTTTGCCCCGACCGTATCGGCGATGGCGCGGACCTCGGCCACGGGGTGTTCGCACAGGTTCAGACTGCCGCCCACGGTGATCAGCTTGGGCCGCGTGTCCCGGGCCAGGGTCGCCAGCGCCTTTGCGTCCAGGGTGTAGCCATCGGCGGCCACCGGGGCCTCGATGATCCGCAACCCGTAAAGCCCAGCGCACCCGGCCCCGTGGTGGGTGACATGCCCGCCGATGGACGCGGGGGGCACGATGATCGTGTCGCCGGGCTGGCAGGTGGCCATAAAGCCATACAGGTTTGCCAGCGCCCCCGAGGGGACCCGGATTTCGGCGTATTTCGCGTCGAAGACTTCGGCACACAGCTGGGCGGCGATGACCTCGATCTCTTCGATCGCCTCTAGGCCCATTTCGTATTTGTCACCGGGATAGCCCAAGGACGGGCGCGACCCTATGCCAGAGGCCAACAAGGCCTCCGCACGCGGGTTCATGATGTTGGTGGCGGGGTTGAGGTTGAAACACTCCGCCTCGTGGATCGCCTTGTTGCGGGCGGCCAACGCTTCGATCCGGGCGGCGATCTGGTCCGACGCCATGGCAGCGGTGTCGCGCGCGATGGTCTGGACCCGGGTTTCGCACAGGGCGGGCACCCAGGGGCGGGCGGTCAGAGATTTCGTCATGGTCTAGGCCTTTACACGTGTCATTTCAGGATCATAGAGCGCGCCGTCCACGATGCGCGCCCGGGCATGGTGGCCGCAGATGTCGATGGTCAGATCGCCGTCGCGCGCATGGGGGGTCACGAACGCATAGGCGATGTTGTGGCCCGTGCGGTGCCCCCATTCGCCAGAAGTGACGGTGCCCACGACCCGGTCCCCCAGTTGGACAGAGGCCCCGGGGATCGCCCGCCCGCTCGCGTGATCCACCAGCAGCGTCACAAGACGCGTGCCATCGTCCGCGCGCGCCGCCAGCGCCGCCTTGCCCACGAAATCGGGTTTGGAAATGTCAACGAAACGGGACAGGCCGGTCTGGATGGGGTCAAATTCGGTGATCAGGTCCGCCTTCCAGTGCAGATAGCCCTTTTCCATGCGCATGGACTCCACGGCCAAGGCCCCGAACAGGCGCAGCCCATGGGCCGTGCCTGCGGCGCGCAGGGCGGTGTAGGCGGCATAGAGGGCGGCATTGGGCACGTGGATTTCATAGGCCAATTCGCCGCTGAAGCTGACCGACAGGACGGTGGCGGGGGCGTAGCCGATGAAACACTCGCGCACGCTGAGCCATGGGAAGGCCGCGCGGGACCAGTCGGCGCGAGAGACCGCCTGCATCACAGCGCGCGCTTTGGGGCCGGCCAGCACAAGGATGGTCTGGTCGTTGGTTAGGGACCGGATCTGAACGTCCCGCTCGCCGATGTGGCTTTGCAACCAGTCCATGTCGTGGAACTCCGCCGCCGCTGCGGACCCGTACCAGATGCGATCCGGCCCCCGGTCGCTGGCGGGGAGATTGGCAATCGTCGCCTCTGCCTTCACGCAGCCGCGGTGGTTCAACAGGTAGGCGAGGCCCACACGGCCTGCGCGCCGGGGCAGGCGGCCGCAGATCATGTGATCGAGGAAGGCGTGCGCGTCCGTCCCGGTGATCTCGAACCGGTTGAAGCCGTTGACCTCGCACAGGCCCACATCGTTTTGCACCGCCGCGACCTCTGCCGCCACCACGTCGAAGGATTCGTCGAACCCGAACCCATGGGTGACGCGCAGATCGGGGGCAAAGAACTCCGCCCGTTCCCAGCCGTTGACGACTGTGAAGTGCGCGCCCTGCGCCGCCAGCACCGGGGTCAGGGGCGTGGTCTTGGCCATGCGGCCTGCGGGGCGGTGTTCATTGGGGAAGTGAAAGCGGAATTCGTTTTGGTAGTCCTCGATGGCCTTCAGGGCCGTCAACTCCACATTGGCATGGCCGGTAAATCGGCGCGGGTCGATACACCACGTGTCATAGCAGGCCTCGCCGTGGACGATCTGTTGTGCCAACAGCCAGCCGTGGCCGCCGCCCTCGCCCAGACCCGCGCGCAACCCGATGATGCAAAAGGCATTGCGCTTGCCCGGGATCGGACCGACCAAGGGCGCGCCGTCGATGGTATAGGTGATGGGGCCGTTGATCACGGTCTTGATTCCCACCTCGGTCAGGGCTGGCATCCGTTCAAACGCCCCCTCCAGCACGTCCATCACGCGGTCCAGATCGTCGGGGCAGAGGTCATTGGTAAAGCTGGGCGAAATCCCGTCCATGCCCCATGTCTTGCAGTCCTGTTCATAGAACCCGACCAGCAAGCCGTTCTTTTCCTGCCGCGAATAGTAGTCGCTGATCGGGCAGCGCAGCAGGGGGATGCGGTGGCCCGCGTCGCGCACGGCCGGGATGTCTTCGGTGACGAAATACTGATGCTCCATGGACATGACGGAGTGGTGCACGCCCATCATGGCCCCCACCTCGTTCACGCGGTAGCCGCAGGCGTTCACCACCACCTCGCAGTCTATGTCGCCCTTGTCAGTGTGCACGGTCCATGTGTCGTCGGCGTGCTGGGTCAGCCCGGTGACAGAGGTGCCCCGGTACACCTCGGCCCCTGCTTTGCGGGCACGGCGCGCGAGAGCTTGGCACAGTTGCGCGGGGTCGATGTGGCCGTCGGACCCGTCCCAAAGCCCGCCCAACAGGTTGTCGGTCGAAATCAACGGATGACGGCGGGCACATTCGGCGGCGTCTAGCACCTCGAACTCCACCCCCATCCCCCGCGCCATGGAGGCGAAATGGCGATACCCCTCCATCTGCGCTTGGGTGTTGGCCAGCCGGATGCCGCCGTCGCCGTAGTTGTAATCCACCGGGTAGTCCGGGTCGGCGGCGAGGTCACGGTAGAGCGCGATGGAATGAGACTTCAGGCCCACCATGGTCTGGTTGGCCCCGAAATTCGTCACCTGCGCCGCCGAATGCCACGTGGTACCAGAGGTCAGCTCGTCCCGTTCCACCAGGACCACATCGGTCCACCCCTCTTGCGTCAGGTGATACAGGGTGGAACATCCTGCAATCCCGCCCCCAATCACCACGGCCCGTGTCGTCGTCTTCATAGCGCCCCCACAACTGGTACGCTCTACAATGCGCCCCCGGGCCGGGCGGTCAATGACATAAACAGGTGCCTGCCTTATTGTTCCACAGATACCCTTGGGCGGAGGGCGCGCACCAGCGCAGCGCACCATATGTCGCGTGGGGTGAAGTTTGGCGGAGAGACAGGGATTCGAACCCTGGGTAGACTTGCATCCACAACGGTTTTCGAAACCGTCCCGTTCGACCACTCCGGCACCTCTCCGCGACCAAGGGGCGAGTGGCGGCCCTTTGGTGGGCGCGGAATAGTCCATGACCCGGCCCCGCGCAAGCGTGTTTTCGCGGATTTGACCGGGCTGCGGGCAATCGGCGGCCAAAGGGCTTGGCCAATGGCCCCGCGTGCCCCATCTATACCCCAAACAGCCCAACCGCCGGAGAGCCCTATGCTGCGCATCATCATGACCTCGTTTCTTGCACTGGCCCCGGTTGCGGGCACGGTCGCGCTGCCGACCTTGGCTACGGCGCAGACCGCTCCCAACGCGACCGACAGTCAGTTGGCCGACCAGTTGATCGAAATGGTGCAGCTGGCCCCGCTGGTCGAGATCATTGCGCAGGAGGGGTTGGCCTCTGCCCCCGATTTGCAACGGGACATGTTCCCGGGACGCGGCGGGGCAGGGTGGATGACGCAGGCGCAGGCCATCTATGACGCCGACCGCCTGTTCGCCCTTGTGGTGCAGGACTGGCCCGGCGACATGACGCGCGCGGACCTTGAAACCCTGACCGCGTTTTATGGCAGCGACCTTGGCCAACGATTCATTACCGCCGAGGTCGAGGTGCGCGCCCAGATGATCGACCCCGCGATCCGCGATGCCACGCTGGCCGCCGGTGTGGTCCTGCGCGAAGAGGACGACCCGCGCGTGCCTCTGCTGACGGATTTCATTCAGGCCTATGACCTTGTGACCCAGAACGTGGTGGGCGGCATGAACTCCAACTTCGCCTTCTACCGGGGGATGGAGGCGGGGGGCGCCTTGCCCGAGGCCATGACCGAAGAGCAGATGCTGCGTGAGGTGTACAGTCAGGAACCCGAGATCCGCGCCGAGATGGAGGAATGGCTGTATGGCTATCTGGCCGTGGCCTACGCCAGCTTTACCGATGACGAGCTGCGCACCTACACCGCCTTTGCCGAAACCTCTGCCGCTCAGGCCTTCAACCGCGTGATCTTTGACGGCTTCAACCGTCTGTTCGAAACCGTCAGCCGGGATCTGGGCCGGGCGGTCGCGGGCTATATGGTGGCCGAGGATATCTAGTGTTGACAGCCCCAGCCTGATCCCCCATACGCCCCTCACGACCGCTCGGGGACCGTTCCGCGCGGCGTTTTGCAATTATGCCCTTGGGGCACGCTGTCCGCGGTACCAAACTCTGGGCTTGATCCAGGACCACAGGATGCGACTGACAAAGGAAACATGCGATGTTCGCAGTCCTCAAGACAGGCGGCAAACAGTACCGGGTCAAATCCGGTGACGTTCTGCGCGTCGAAAAGCTGGCGGCAGATGCCGGCGAAACCATCCAATTCAACGAAGTGCTGATGCTGGGGGGTGACAGCGTCACCGTCGGCGCGCCACTGGTGGACGGTGCGGCTGTGCAAGCCGACGTGATCGACCAGATCAAGGGCGAAAAGCTGATCCACTTCGTCAAGCGTCGTCGGAAGCACTCGTCCAAGCGGACCAAGGGCCACCGTCAACAGCTGACCCTGCTGCGCATCACGGACATCCTTGCCTCGGGCGCCGATGCCACGGGCGTCAAGGCTGCTGTGGGTGCGGGTTCCGTGGCCGGTGTTGCCGTTGCGGCCACCGCCGCTGCCGCTGCCCCCAAGAAGGCCGCTGCCAAGAAAGCCGCGCCCAAGGCCGCCGCTGCCGAGGCACCTGCGGCAGAAGGCACGCGCCCCGAGAACCTGCTGACCGAGGCCCGCGAGGGTGGTGCGGACGATCTGCGCAAGATCTCTGGCGTGGGTCCAAAACTGGAAAGCACCCTGCACAGCATCGGTGTGTTCCACTTCGACCAGATCGCCGCTTGGGGTCCCGAAGAAATCGCATACATGGATGACAAGCTGTCGTTCAAAGGTCGCATCGAGCGCGACAACTGGATCGAGCAAGCCACCGCGTTTGCCGCTGAAAAGGAGTAAGGACACATGGCACACAAAAAAGCTGGTGGTTCATCCCGGAACGGTCGCGACTCTGCGGGTCGTCGTCTTGGCGTGAAATTGTTCGGTGGCCAAGCCGCCATCCCAGGCAACATCATCGTGCGTCAGCGCGGCAACAAATGGTGGCCGGGTGAAGGCGTGGGTCAAGGCAAGGATCACACGATCTTCGCCACGACCGAGGGCGCTGTGACCTTCAAGAAAGGGTTCAAAGGCCGTACCTTTATTTCCGTGCTGCCGGTGGCCGAGGCCGCAGAATAAGCGCTGACCTTTAGGTTTTGAACAAGGGGGATCGGTGCAAGCCGGTCCCCTTTTTCGTTGTGCCCCCCTTGTGAAAGCAGGCTGCATGTCCATGCTCCCGCCCCCTATCCAGACCGACCGCCTGACCTTGCGCCCTTTTTCGGCGTCGGACGCGGGGGCAGTGGTGCTGGGCCTGGGCGATCTGGCGGTGTCGCAATGGTTGGCCAAGGTGCCCCATCCTTTCACCCCCGACGACCTGCACCTGACCTGTCCCCATGGGGACAGCCGCTGGCCGGACCTGGCGGCGATTGAATACAAGCGCGCCGTGGTGGGGGCGGTCTCGACGGGGGATCATTTTGGCTTTTGGCTGATGCGCGGGGTCTGGGGGCAGGGCTTCGGGTTCGAGGCCGCGCGCGCCGCCCTGCCGCTGGCCTTCGCGGACCGCGACGTGGTCGAAAGCGGGTACTTCGTGGGCAACAGCGCCAGCGCGCGCATCCTGCACCGTCTCGGCTTCACGATCACCGGACGCGGGCGCACCTATTGCACGGCCCTCGACCAGATGCGCCCGGATGTGACCTGTCACCTGACCCGCACCGATTGGCAGGCCACCCCATGAGCGTCGCCATCGCCAGTTTCGCCGTCTTCGCCGCCAGCCAGGTGGGCACCCCCGGTCCCGCCAACATGGCGCTGCTGACCACGGGGGCGCGGTTCGGCCTGCGCGCGGCGCTGCCGTTTGTGGCGGGCGTAGCCTTGGGCAAGCAGTTGATCATCTGGCCCATCGGCTTTGGCTTGATGGGGGTGCTGTCGGCCTATCCGCTGGTGTTTCTGGGGCTGAAGTACATCTCGGCGGCCTATATCATCTATCTTGCGTGGCGGGTGGCCAACCTGCGGCTGGAACCGGGGCAGGCGGGGGCGGCGGCCCCGGGCTTTGCCGCCGGGCTGATCGTGCACCCCCTGAACCCCAAGGCCTGGGCCATGATCACCACGGGCTTTACCGCCTTCACCGCCCCCGGCACCCCGGCCCTCGAGGCGACGGCGATCATCGCGGCCGTGTTGTTGTTGTGTCAGGTGGTGCTGCACCCCATCTATACCTCAGCCGGGTCGCTGTTGGCCGCGCGAGTGGCGGGCACCCCGGCCGAACGCGGTCTGATGTGGACCCTTGCCGCCCTGACCGTGGCATCGGTCCTGTTTGTCCTGTTTGCCGGAGGAGGCGCGCCATGATCCAGACCTACACCACCGACCGTTTCGTGCTGCGCCCCCTGCGCGCTTCGGACGCGGGTCCCATCGCGCAGTTCGCGGGCGACAAACGTGTGGCCAATGCCACCCGCGACATTCCCCATCCGCTGCCCCCCGGGGCCACCCAGGCCTTTGTGGAGCGGATCTTGTCGGGTGCCAGCGACCAGCGGGTCTGGGTGATGGACGCCAGCGCGTCGGGCCTGGGCGAGGTGATCGGTCAGATCGACCTGACCCCCATGGACCGCAACCAATCCGAGATCGGCTTTTGGGTGGCCCCCGTGGCCTGGAACACCGGCATCGCGTCCGAGGCCGTGCGCCACCTGATCGCGGCCAACCCCCTTGGCAATGCCACGATGTTTGCCAGCGTGTTTCAGGACAACCCCGCCTCCAGCCGCGTGGTCACGGGGGCGGGCTTCGACTACATCGGGGACGCCGAGGCGTTTTGCGTGTCGCGCAACGCCCGCGTGGCCACCTGGACCTACCTGCGCCGCATGGATCCGTAGGGCGGGACTTGTCCCGCCGCGCCCCCGGGCTATCCCGGCCCCGAAACCACGAAAGTCGACACGCCATGAAGTTCCTCGATCTTGCCAAGGTCTACATCCGCTCCGGCGCGGGCGGCAACGGCTGCATCTCGTTCCGGCGCGAGAAGTATATTGAACACGGTGGCCCCGATGGCGGCGACGGGGGCCGGGGGGCGATGTGGTGGCCGAGGCGGTCGAGGGGCTGAACACCCTGATCGACTTTCGCTACCAACAGCACTTCTTTGCCAAGAACGGCGTCCCCGGCATGGGCCGACAGCGGACGGGGGCCGATGGGGACACCATGGTCCTGCGTGTCCCCGTGGGGACAGAGATCCTGGACGAGGACGAGGAAACCGTTCTGGCCGACCTCACGGAGGTGGGCCAACGGGTGACGCTGGCCAAGGGCGGCAACGGCGGCTTTGGCAACCTGCATTTCAAATCCTCCACCAACCAGGCACCGCGCCGCGCCAACCCGGGCCAGCCCGCCATTGAGCGCACCATCTGGCTGCGCCTGAAACTGATTGCGGATGTGGGCCTGTTGGGCCTGCCCAACGCGGGCAAATCCACCTTTCTGGCCGCCACGTCCAACGCGCGGCCCAAGGTGGCGGATTATCCGTTCACCACCCTTGTGCCGAACCTGGGCGTTGTGGGTGTGGACAATGTGGAATTCGTGGTGGCCGATATCCCCGGCCTGATCGAAGGCGCCCACGAGGGGCGCGGCATCGGGGACCGGTTTCTGGGCCACGTGGAACGCTGCGCGGTGCTACTGCACCTTGTGGACGGGACCAGCCCGGACGTCGCCGGGGACTACCGCACCATCATCCACGAGTTGGAGATGTACGGCGGCGGTCTGGCGAACAAGACCCGCGTGACGGTCCTCAACAAGATCGACGCCCTGATGGACGACGAGCGTGCGGAAAAACTGGCAGAGTTGGAGGCCGCAGTGGGCGGCCCCGTGATGACCATGTCCGGCGCATCCAAGGAAGGCACCGTCGATGTGCTGCGCGCCCTGCGCGGTGAGATCGACGCGGACCGCCTGCGCCACAAACCCCAGGAGGAGGCCCAACCGTGGTCTCCGGTCTGACGCCGCGCATCGCCGACGCCCAGCTGATCGTGATCAAAATCGGCTCGGCCCTGTTGGTGGACCGGGTCAGCGGCCGCTTGCGCACGGACTGGCTGCAAAGCCTTGCCGCCGATGTGGCCCACTTGCGCGCGCGCGGGGCGGGGGTTGTGCTGGTGTCCTCGGGTTCCATCGCCCTTGGGCGGCGGGTGCTGGACCTGCCGGGCACGGACCTGTCGCTGGAACATTCCCAGGCGGCGGCTGCCGTGGGGCAGATCCAGTTGGCCCAGGCGTACCAACAGGTGCTGGCCCCCCTGGGCCTGACGGCGGCGCAGGTGCTTGTCACCTCCGAGGACAGCACGGACCGGCGGCGATACCTGAATTCCCGCGCAACCCTTGCGGCCCTGTTGGCCCTTGGAACCGTGCCCATCGTCAACGAAAACGACACCATCGCCACGGATGAAATCCGGTTCGGCGACAACGACCGTCTGGCCGCACAGGTCGCAGTGATGGCGGGGGCGGATCAGTTGATCCTGCTGTCGGACGTGGATGGCCTGTACAGCGCCAACCCCCACACCGACCCCGCCGCCCGTCACCTGGACACCGTGGCCGAGATCACGCCCGAGATCGCCGCCATGGCGGGCGAAGGGGTCAGCGGGCTGTCCAAGGGCGGCATGATTACCAAGCTGATGGCCGCCCGCACCGCCATGGACGCAGGATGCGCCATGGCGATTGCCCAAGGCGCTGTGCCCGGTCCGATCCGCGCGCTGGAGGATGGCGCACGTGCCACGTGGTTCCTGCCCAAGGATGATCCCCAGGCCGCCCGCAAACGCTGGATCGCGGCGATGAAACCCAAGGGCACCATCGCGATTGACGCAGGCGCGGCGGCGGCCTTGCGCGCCGGGAACTCCCTTCTGCCGGCCGGTGTGACCTTTGTGGGCGGCACCTTTGGCCGGGGCGAGCCGGTGGTCATCGAGGGGCCGGACGGTATGGCCATGGCCCAGGGCCTGACCCGTTACACCGCCACCGAGGCGCGCAAGATCAAGGGCGCGCAAAGTGGCGATATTGCAGACTTGCTTGGCTATCCGGGCCGCGCCGCTATGGTGCACCGGGACGACATGGCGCTTTGAGGATTTGATATGACTGACATCCAGACCATGATGGCCGATATCGGCGCGCGCGCCCGGGCGGCCAGTACACAGCTGGCCACCGCCAGCGCCGAACGCAAGCACGCCGCCCTGATCGGCGCGGCCGAGGCTGTCTGGGCCAAACGCGCCGATATCATCGCCGCCAACGCGTTGGACATGGAATTCGGGCGCGACAAGGGCCTGTCGGACGCCATGCTGGACCGCCTGATGCTGGACGAGGACCGGGTGCGTGGCATCGTCGACGGTCTGCGTGCCGTGGCCGAACAGGCGGACCCCGTGGGCCGGGTGCTGGCCGAATGGGACCGCCCCAGCGGCCTGTCGATCCAGCGGGTGGCGACCCCCCTTGGGGTCATCGGTGTGATCTACGAATCCCGCCCCAATGTCACCGCCGACGCCGGGGCCCTGTGCCTGAAGGCCGGGAACGCCGTGATCCTGCGCGGCGGGTCGGAATCCTTCAACTCCAGCGCCGCGATCCACTCCTGCCTTGTGCAGGGTTTGCAAAGCGCGGGCCTGCCTGCGGATGCGATCCAACGGGTCCCCACCCGCGACCGCGCCGCCGTGGCCGCCATGCTGACCGCCACGGACCACATCGACGTTATCGTGCCGCGCGGGGGCAAGGGTCTGGTGGGTCTGGTCCAGCGCGAGGCGCGGGTGCCCGTCTTCGCCCACCTCGAAGGGATTGTGCACATCTATGTGGATAAATCCGCCGACCCGGAAAAGGCCCTGAAAGTGATCCTGAACGCCAAGACCCGGCGCACGGGGATTTGCGGCTCGCTTGAATGTCTGCTGATCCACGGGGACGTCATGGACACCATCGGCCAAGGCGTGATCCGTGCCCTTGTGGACGCCGGGGTCGAGGTGCGCGGGGATGCGGCCGTGCAAGGGGTGCCAGGTGTGGTGCCTGCCACCAAGGACGACTGGGGCACCGAATATCTGGACATGATCATGGCCGCGCGCGTCGTCGCGGACGAAGACGCTGCCATCGCCCACATTCGCCAGCACCACAGCCAGCACACCGATTGCATCATCGCCGAGGACGAGGGCGCAGTGGCCGCCTTTTTCGCGCAACTCGATTCAGCCATCCTGATGCACAACGCCTCGACCCAGTTTGCAGACGGCGGAGAGTTCGGCATGGGCGCGGAAATCGGCATCGCCACGGGCAAGATGCACGCGCGCGGCCCCGTGGGGGCAGAACAATTGACCAGCTTTAAATACCTCGTACGGGGCAACGGAACGGTGCGCACATGACCCAGCAAACGCCTCGCCCCAACATCATCCGCCGAGCGGCCCTGCCCGGGTCGGTGTCCCGCCCCGTGGTCACGCCGATCCAGCCGTCGGTGGTCTATGCCAGCCCCGACATCGACACCCTGCACGCGCAATACGAAGGCCGCGCCACGGGATATACCTACGCGCGCGAAGGGCATCCGAACGCGCAACTGCTGGCGCAGAAGATCGACATGCTGGAAGGCGGGCAGGGCGGTCTGGTGCTGGGCAGTGGCATGGCCGCCGTGGCCGCAACCCTGCAAGGGTTGCTGGGGTCGGACGATCATATCGTGGCGGGCGATCAGCTCTATGGGCGGTCCCTGCGGATGCTGACCCAGGACCTGCCGCGTTTCGGCATCACTGCGACCCTTGCGGACCCCACGGATGCGGCGGCCTTTGCGGCGGCGATCCAGCCCAACACCAAGCTGATCCTGATCGAGGCCGTCAGCAACCCCACCCTGCGCATCGCGGATATGGAGGGGATCACGGCGCTGGCCCACGCACGCGGCATCACGCTGGTGGTGGACAACACCTTTACCACGCCCATCGGCTATCCTGCCTACGCGCGCGGGGCGGACATCGTGATCCATTCCGTGACCAAGCTGTTGGCGGGCCATTCGGACGTGACCCTGGGCTATGTGCTGGCGCGCGATCCGGGGCAGGCCAAGGCGATCTACGATTATTCCGTCACCGTGGGCTTCACCCCCAGCCCGCAGGAATGTTGGCTGGCAGAACGGGGCCTTTACACCTTTGATCTGCGCTATGACCGGGCCGAGGCGAACGCCGCCATCCTTGCCGATCACATCGCCGCCAGCGACAAGGTGGCCCAGGTCCTGTACCCCGGGCGCGCCGATCACCCCGATCACAACCGGGCGGCCAGCGTTTTGAACGGGCGGTGGGGCAACATGGTCAGCTTTGCCCTGAAGGGGGGCGAGGCGCAGGCCAACGCCTTTGTGCGCGCGGCCCCGCAACTGGCCTTCGCGCCCACCTTGGGCGATGTGGGTACGACCCTGTCGCACCCGCCCTCGTCGTCGCACCGGGCGCTGACGCCCGAGGGGCGCGCGGCCATTGGCATTACGGACGGGTTCTTTCGCGTCTCGGTAGGGGTGGAGCCGATCGAGACCCTGATCGCTGACTTCGATCAAGGCCTTGCTGCCGTCTAGCTGTAGCGGACACCGGCGGCGGGGCGCAGGACCTTGACATCCAGCGCAAGGTCCGGGGCCACGGTGCGGATGTCGCCCGTCACCACATTTGCCGCGAGGGGGGCAAAGCTGACGGCGACGTAGGTGCCGGTATAGCCCACGTCCGTCAGATAGGCGGCGATCTCCATGGCGTCGAAATCGGGGGCGATGACAGGCGTGACCATGATCTCGCTGTTGGCCAAATCCTCTGCCCGCAGATGGCTGAACCGTTCATATGTCGCCACAACACGCCCCGCCGACAAGGCAGAGGCGTAAAGCGCCCGTTGCAGATCTGAGTTCAGCCCCACTGCCAGAACGCGTCCGTCGGGGGGTATAACGCCATCTGACACTTTGATCGTGTCTCGGCCTGTCATGTTGATCACCAAAAATCCCGACGGTTTCCCGTCCTTGGGGTTACCGCTATAAGGTGCCTGTTGCCGGGTGTGTAAGCAACGATTATCGGTGGATTTCGGGGCAGTCATGGATGAATTCGGCACTTTGGCAGAGGCTTTACCCGCCCCGGTTGTGGTGCTGGACGGGGCAGGGCGCATAGCGGTTGCAAATGCGCCGGCCCGGGCAATCTTCGGAGAATGGGTGCTGAGTCGGTCTTTTGTCGCCGTTTTGCGCCAGCCGGGGCTGTTGGACGCGATCGAGCGTGTCGTTGAAACAGGCAGCGCCCAAGGGGCGAGCTATCGCCACGCAGAGGTGGGCCTTGTCACTGAATACCGGGTCAGCGTGCAGCCCATGCGCCCGGATCCGGGAGGCCCTTGGATCGTTTTGTCGTTCGAATTTGTGGGCCACGTGTCCGAGGCCGCGTCGCAGCGCCGGGATTTTGTGGCCAACGTCAGCCATGAACTCAAGACGCCCCTGACCGCGCTGATGGGGTTTATCGACACCCTGCGCGGCCCCGCACGCGACGACAGCGCGGCGCAGGCCCGATTTCTGGATCTTATGGCGCGCGAGGCGCAGCGGATGGACCGGCTTGTCACGGATCTGCTGTCCCTGTCCCGGGTCGAGGCGCAGGGCAGGTCGCGGCCCACGCAGGTCGTGGATCTGGTGCCGATCATCGCGGCGGCGGTGTCGATTTTGGATCCTGTGGCCGAGGGCGCGCAGGTTGCGCTGGCGCTCACCACGCCCGATCACGCCCCCCTGACCGGGGATGCGGATCAACTGACCCAAGTGGTGACGAACCTGATCGAGAACGCCATCAAATACGGGGCCGGTATGGTACAGGACGGCAAGGTTACGATCACAGTCACGGACCTGCCGAAGGATGCCCGCCTGCGCGGGCCCGCATGGCGGCTTGATGTGGCGGACAACGGGCCGGGCATCGACCCGCTGCATTTGCCGCGCCTGACCGAGCGATTCTATCGGGTGGACAGTCACAGAAACCGCGCCACGGCGGGCACAGGGTTGGGTCTGGCCATCGTCAAACACATCGCACAGCGCCACCGGGGGTATATGACGCTAGACAGCGTCCCCGGAAAAGGCAGTGTTTTCAGTGTGATCCTGCCGCGCGGCTAGTTTTTCGGGCGGGCGTGCCCGATTGTCATAAAACTGCAATATAACTGTCACAAAACCCCAGCGAAAGCCGCCTAGGTGTGACGCCGAGCGGGGCTTCCCCGCCACACGATCTAAACCAAGGGACCAAAGGAGCTGTCCATGTCTCTCTCGAAAATCTCCGTATCCGCTTTGGCGTTGGCTGCCATGTCCACCGCTGCAACGGCCCGCGATCAGGTCCAAGTGGCCGGTTCGTCCACCGTGCTGCCCTATGCGACCATCGTTGCCGAAGCCTTCGGTGAAAACTTCGACTTCCCGACACCGGTTGTGGAATCGGGCGGCTCTTCGGCCGGGCTCAAGCGGTTCTGCGAAGGCCTGGGCGAAAGCACCGTGGATATCGCCAACGCCTCGCGCGCGATCCGCGACAGCGAACGGGCTGTCTGTGCCGAGAACGGCGTGACCGACATCATCGAAGTGCGCATCGGCTATGACGGCATCGTCTTTGCCAGCCAGATCGACGGCCCGGCCTTCACCGCCTTCACCCCATCGGACCTGTTCAACGCCCTGGCCCCCAAGGTCATGGTGGACGGCGCGTTGGTGGACAACCCCCACCAGCAGTGGGTGGATTTCAACGCTGATTTGCCTGCGGCCGATATCCTGGCCTTTATCCCCGGCACCAAGCACGGCACCCGTGAAGTGTTCGAAGAAAAGGTGATCGCCGCTGGTTGCGAAGCCACCGGTGCGTTCCAAGCCATGATGGATGCCGGCATGTCCGAGGATGACGCAGAGGATGCCTGCCTTGAGGTGCGCACCGACGGTAAATCCGTGGACATCGACGGTGACTACACCGAAACGCTGGCCCGGATCGACGCGAACCCCAACGGCGTGGGTGTCTTTGGCCTGGCGTTCTACGAGAACAATACCGACAAGCTGAAGGTTGCGACCATGTCTGGCGTGGCCCCCTCGACCGAGACGATCTCGACCGGGGAATACCCCGTGTCCCGTCCGCTGTACTTCTACATCAAGAAGGCCCACATCGGCGTGATCCCGGGCTTGAAGGAATATGCATCCTTCTTCATGATGGATGATATTGCGGGTCCCTTCGGGCCGCTGGCAGATTACGGGTTGGTCGCTGATCCGGAATTGGCAGAGACCCAAGCCAAGATCGAGAACGAAGAAACGATGTAAGCCCCGGCTTGCACCAACACACTGGGGCGATTATGCCCCCGCGCCTCCGCATCCACGCGGGGGCGCCATTGTGGGAGAGGTCCATGCCGCTACTTTGGCTTTTTGCTTTGCTTGCTGCCCTGTCCGCCGTTGCCTATTTCTTGGCACGGCAGCGGGCCATGGCCTCTGTCAATGGGGACCTGCGGGATCTGCATTCGCTGCCCCATGCCTACGGCATGTTCGGGGCGCTGGCCGGTCTTGTGCCCGCCCTTGCCGTGATGGCGGTTTGGCTGGTGGCCCAACCCGTGGTCCTTGAGAACCGCTATGCCGGTCTGATCCCCGCCGATGCCATCGCCGAGGGCAGCACCCGCAGTCTTGTCATGTCCGACGTGCGCCGGGTGGCCGATGGCCTGTCTGCCGCCGTGACGCAAGGCGCGTTGGACGAAGCGGCAGTGGATGCCATGGATCTGGATGCCACCGACCTGCGCGCTGTTCTGGGGCAGGTGGGCGTGGCCCTTGGGGACGAGGTGTCCCCGGCGGTGCTGGACACGGCCCGCGCCTATCGGGCGGCCAGCGTGTGGGGGGCCGCGTTGATGTGGGTCGCCGTGCTGGCCGTGGCGGTGGTCGGGGCGATGTACGGCGTGTGGTCCGCACGCAAGGATTTCCGCGCACGCAACGCCGTCGAAGCCGGGGTGAAGGCCCTGCTGATTGCCGCCGCTTCCATCGCCATCCTGACGACTGTGGGCATCGTGCTGTCCATGCTGTTCGAGACCCGCAACTTCTTTTCTCAATACGACTGGCGGGACTTCTTCTTTTCGGCCACGTGGTCGCCCAGCTTTTCGGGGCGCGGCGGCGGGTCGGAGTTGGGGATCCTGCCTCTGCTGTGGGGCACCCTGTATGTGTCCTTCATCGCCCTTCTCGTCGCGGTCCCCGTGGGTCTGTTCGCAGCCATATACCTGTCGGAATACGCCGGGCCGCGCATGCGGTCCGTTGCCAAGCCGATGATCGAAGTCTTGGCCGGTATCCCCACCATCGTCTACGGTCTGTTTGCCTTGATCACCGTGGGCCCCTTGCTGCGGGACTATTTCGCGCAGCCCATGGGCCTGGGCGACAGCTCCAGCTCTGTCATGACGGCGGGGCTGGTCATGGGCATCATGCTGATCCCCTTTGTGTCCAGCCTGTCCGACGACATTATCAACGCCGTGCCACAGGCCATGCGGGACGGGTCGCTGGGGTTGGGGGCGACGCAATCGGAAACCATCCGCCAAGTGGTCATTCCAGCGGCCTTGCCCGGCATCGTGGGCGCGATCCTGCTGGCCGCCTCTCGCGCCATCGGGGAAACGATGATCGTGGTGTTGGGGGCAGGGGCCGCCGCCCGGCTGGACCTGAACCCGTTTGAGGCGATGACCACCGTCACCGTCAAGATCGTCAGCCAGCTGACCGGGGATACGGATTTCGCCGCCCCCGAAACGCTGGTGGCCTTTGCCCTTGGCCTGACCCTGTTCGTCATCACACTGGGGCTGAACGTTCTGGCCCTCTACATCGTGCACACATATCGGGAGCAGTACGAATGACCGACCTTACCGCAAATGCGCCCAAAACCTCGATCCTGACCGAGGACGCCAACACCAAGCGCCGCAATGCCGCCGAAAAGCGGTTCCGCGCCTATGGGCTGACGGCCATCGTGATCGGGATGCTGGCGCTGGTCATGCTGCTGACATCCATCGTGATGAACGGCGCATCAGCCTTCATGCAGACCAAGATCACCTTTCAGGTGACGCTGCCCGAGGATCGGCTGGACCCTTCGGGCGTGCGCGACATCGAGGCGATGAAGAAGGTCACGACCTTTGGCTACGCCCCCCTGATCCGCGACGCCCTGGCCGAGAGCATTGCCGCCGCCGGGGTCGAGACGGACTTGAATGCGCGCGATATCAGCGGCCTGATCTCGAAGGACGCGCCGGCGCAGCTGCGTGATTTCGTGCTGGCCAATCCGCAAGTCCTTGGCAGTACGATCGACATTACGGTTCTGGCCCATGGCCGGGTGGACGGTTACGTCAAAGGCCGCGTGACCATGGAAAGTGCCGCGCTGGACAAGAACATCAGCCCCGAGCAACTGGTCCTGTCGGATCAACTGACCGACGCGGGCTTGATGGAGACGTCGTTCAACTGGGACTTCATCACCGGCGCCGATGCCTCCGGCCAGCGGCCAGAGGCGGCGGGACTGGGCGTGGCCATCATGGGGTCGCTTTACATGATGCTGGTGGTCCTGTGTCTGGCCCTGCCCATCGGGGTCGCGGCCTCGATCTACCTGGAGGAATTCGCCCCCAAGAACCGCTGGACCGACCTGATCGAGGTGAACATCTCGAACCTGGCCGCTGTGCCCTCTATCGTGTTCGGCATTCTGGGTCTGGCGATCTTTATCAACGTGGCGGGGCTGCCCCAGTCTGCGCCCATCGTCGGCGGGCTGGTCCTGACCCTGATGACTCTGCCCACGATCATCATCGCCACACGGGCCTCGTTGAAATCGGTGCCCCCCAGTATCCGGGATGCCGCCCTGGGGCTGGGCGCGTCCAAGATGCAATCGGTGTTCCACCACGTCCTGCCCTTGGCCGCCCCCGGTATCCTGACGGGCACGATCATCGGCCTGGCCCAGGCCCTTGGGGAAACCGCGCCCCTGCTGCTGATCGGGATGGTGGCCTTTGTACGCGAATACCCCGGCGGCCTGCCGGACGGGTTCTTTGATCCCGCCAGCGCGCTGCCGGTGCAGATCTTTAACTGGACCCAGCGGTCGGACCCTGCCTTTGTCGAGCGGGCCTCGGGCGCGATCATCGTGCTGCTGGTGTTCCTGTTTGCCATGAACCTGGCCGCGATTTTGTTGCGCCGCCGCTTTGAACGCCGCTGGTAAGGGGCTAAACAGATGTATGACCTTCAAATGGAGAGTGCCGTGACCACCGACCAGATCAAGATCGCCGCCAAGGGCGTGCAGGTCCACTACGGCGACAACCACGCCATCAAGGACGTGGATGTGGATATCCTCGACAACACCGTGACCGCGTTCATCGGGCCCTCGGGCTGCGGCAAGTCCACCTTCCTGCGCTGCCTGAACCGGATGAACGACACCATCGACGTGTGCCGGGTGACGGGCGATATCCATCTGGACGGCGAGGATATCTACGATCCCCGCGTGGACCCCGTGCAGCTGCGCGCCAAGGTGGGGATGGTGTTCCAGAAACCCAACCCGTTCCCCAAGTCGATCTACGACAACGTGGCCTATGGCCCCAAGATCCATGGGCTGTCCCGCAACAAGGCGGAACTGGACGAAATTGTCGAGATGTCCCTGAAGCGCGCCGCCCTGTGGGGCGAGGTAAAGGACCGCCTGAACGCGCCGGGCACCGGCCTGTCCGGGGGCCAGCAACAGCGCCTGTGCATCGCCCGCGCCGTTGCCACCAACCCCGAGGTCCTGTTGATGGACGAGCCGTGCTCGGCCCTTGATCCCATCGCAACGGCTCAGGTTGAGGAGTTGATCGACGACCTGCGCTCGCGCTTTTCGGTGGTGATCGTCACCCACTCCATGCAACAGGCCGCGCGGGTCAGCCAAAAGACCGCCTTCTTCCACCTCGGCAACCTTGTGGAATACGGCGAAACGGACAAGATTTTCACCAACCCAGAGGATCCGCGCACGGAATCCTATATCACCGGGCGGATTGGCTAATGATCGACAGCACCCATATCTCCAGCGCGTTTGACCGCGATCTCGAAGGCATCCAGGCCATGATCATGAAGATGGGCGGCTTGGTGGAACACGCCATCGACCAGTCGTTCCATGCCTTTGTGACCAACGATCTGGACCTTGTGAACACCGTCCGAAACGGGGACAAAGTCATCGACGCGCTGGAAGAGCAAGTCAACGAGGCCGCAGCCCGGGTCATCGCCCTGCGCGCGCCCACCGCGGGGGATCTGCGCACGGTGCTGTCGGTCTTTCGCATCGCGGGCAATCTGGAACGGATTGGCGATTATGCCAAGAACGTGGCCAAGCGGGTGTCCCTGTTGGACGATCACACCACGGTCAAAGGCGCGCCCGAGGCGATCCAGCGCATGGCCCGCGAGGTCGAGGCGATGCTGCGCGATGTGCTGGATGCCTACATCCAGCGCGACGTGGATCTGGCCCATTCCGTGCGTGACCGTGACGCCGATGTGGACCGGATCTACAACACCCTGTTCCGCGAATACCTGACCCATATGATGGAAGACCCGCGCAACATCACCGGATGCATGCATCTGCATTTCATGGCCAAGAATGTGGAACGCATGGGCGACCATGTCACGGCGATTGCCGAACAGGTGATCTATCTGGTCACAGGCGAGATGCCGGACGAGGATCGCGAAAAGATCAGTCGTTTGCCCCAGACCCCGGTGGTGGAGTAACCCATGTCTGCGCCCTTGGTTCTTGTGGTCGAGGATGAGGCGTCCCAACGGGAACTGCTGCTCTATAACCTGGAGGCCGAGGGCTATCGCACCATCAACGCCGATGCAGGCGACGTCGCGCTGGAGCTGGTGGCGGAGGACGAGCCGGATCTGATCGTGCTGGACTGGATGCTGCCCGAAGTGTCGGGGATCGAGGTCTGCCGCCGTCTGAAATCCAAACCCGCGACCCGTGCCGTTCCGGTGATCATGCTGTCCGCCCGCTCCGAAGAGGTGGACCGCGTCAGGGGTCTGGAGACGGGTGCGGATGATTACATGGTCAAGCCGTACTCCGTGCCCGAACTTATGGCCCGCATCCGCACCCAGCTGCGCCGCACAAGACCTGCCGCCGTGGCTGAAACGATCGAGTACGATGACATCCGCGTGGACCTGACCGAACATCGGGTCGTGCGTGGCGACACCGCGATCAAGCTGGGCCCGACAGAGTTTCGCTTGCTGGTGGTCTTCATGGAACGTCCGGGGCGCGTTTGGTCCCGGGATCAGCTGCTGGACCGTGTTTGGGGCCGCGATGTCTATGTGGACACCCGGACGGTGGATGTGCACGTGGGTCGCCTGCGCAAGGCCCTTCGGGCCCCCGGCTCGGTCGATGATCCGATCCGCACGGTGCGCGGCGCGGGGTATGCGCTTGGGTAGTTGGGGTCCAGCATGACCCAGTACCTCGGCATTGATCTGGGCACGTCCGGGGTCAAAGTGGTGCTGGCCGAAGGGCAGGGGGTCGTCGCATCTGCCACGGCCCCTCTGACCGTCCAGCGCCCCCAACCGGGGTGGAGCGAGCAAGACCCCGACACATGGATCACCGCCACCCGCGCCGCGATCAACGCCCTCGACCACGACCTGTCCAGCGTACGTGCCATCGGTCTGTCGGGTCAGATGCACGGGGCGACACTGTTGGGGGCCGACGATCGGGTGCTGCTCCCCTGTTTGTTGTGGAATGACACCCGTGCCCATGCCCAAGCTGCCGCCATGGATACCGAGACCGCCCGTAAGATCACGGGAAACATCGTGTTTCCGGGCTTCACCGCACCCAAGGTGAAATGGGTAAGCGATCACGAACCATCCGTTTTCGCCCAGATCGCCAAGGTGCTGCTGCCCAAGGACTATCTGCGCCTGTGGCTGACAGGCTTCCACGTATCCGAGATGTCCGACGCCGCAGGCACCGCGTGGCTGGACGTGGGCGCGCGGACGTGGTCAGATCAGATGCTGGCGGCTACGGGCCTGACCCGAACGCAAATGCCGGATTTGGTGGAGGGAACGCAGGTAAGTGGCTCCTTACGGCCAAAACTGGCCGCGGAACTGGGCCTGCCGGCCGGTATTCCCGTGGCGGGCGGTGCCGGTGACAACGCCGCCTCTGCCATCGGGATGGGGGTCACACAGCCGGGGCAGGGGTTCGTCTCCCTTGGAACCTCCGGCGTGCTGTTCGCCGCAACGCCCACCTATGCCCCGGACGCGGATACGGCGCTGCACACCTTTTGTCACGCTCTGCCGGACACATGGCACCAGATGGGCGTGATCTTGGCCTGCGGTGATGCGCTGGCGTGGTACGGACGGTTTGTGGGCGCGGATCCTGCAACTCTGACACGCGACCTGGGCACTCTGCAAGCACCGGGCCGCACGCTGTTCCTGCCATACTTGGGCGGAGAGCGGACACCCCACAACGATGCTCACGTGCGCGGCGCGTTCCTTGGCCTTGAACATGCCACGGACCGAAGGGCCGGAACCCGCGCTGTGCTGGAAGGATCCGCCTTTGCCTTCCGCGACACGCTGTTGGCCATGCAGGCCACAGGCACGCAATTGGACGCGGTCACGGCAGTCGGCGGCGGCGCGCGGTCCGACTATTGGCTACAGGCGATTGCGACGGCCTTGAACGTGCCGGTGGACGTGCCAGAGGGTGGCGAGACTGGTGCAGCCTTTGGAGCGGCGCGACTGGCCATGATGGCCGACGGCGCGCAGGCGGACGCATTGGCGTCGCCAAAGATCGCGCGCCGGATCGCGCCGGACGCAAACCAGACGGCTGCTTTCGCCGAGGCGCACGCGCGCTACCAAGAGGCATATAATGCGATAGGGCGTATGTGATCGGTCCGCGCCGAAACCGGCGTTAAAATTCCGTTAATCAGTATTATGTAAATTAAATACCTATGCAATAGATGAACTATACACGATAAGCCTCAGTAATCCCAACGTATTCGCGTGATGCGTCTGTATGCACCCCGCGCCATTCGGGCTCTCTGTTCACACAGCGCCACGCAGGCTGCGCGCTGCTCTGCGATCTTCCATGTGTCTGGGGCGTTGTCCAAGGCGTCCCGTTGGATCACCGGCGCCGTGCTCCCGCGTATCTGTTCCACCCCTGCCTTGGACGCGTCATCGTGCAACGCGGCATAAGGACTTGAAATAGAACAAAGCTTCGCGGCACAGTCAGCGAAAAGGGATTGAACGATGACCAAACCGCATATCCGGGTGCTCAATGGCCCGAACCTGAACCTGCTGGGCACCCGTCAGCCAGAGGTTTACGGCCACACCACCCTGTCGGATGTAGAAGACATGTGCCGGGCGCAGGCATCCGAGCTGGGCATCGAGATCAGCTTTTTCCAATCCAATCACGAAGGCGCGTTGGTGGACGATCTGCATCGCGCGCGCGGTCAGGTGGATGGGATCGTGTTTAACGCCGGGGCCTACACGCATACGTCCATCGCCCTGCGCGACGCCATCTCGGGTGTCGAGATCCCGGTGATCGAGCTGCATGTGTCCAACGTCCATGCCCGCGAGACCTTTCGCCACCATTCCATGCTGGCCCCGGTGTGCCTTGGCGTGATCGCTGGTCTTGGAGTGGCTGGCTATCCGCTGGCCGTGCGGGCCATGGCAGGTCACTTGGCGCAGGCATGACCGATCTCGCGGCCAAGGTGAATGCGATGATGGATGCGGCGTCCATCGACGCGGCTTGGCCGCTGTTGACGGGCATGTTGGCGGAGTATGGGTTTGACCGCTGCCTTTACGCGGCCACGCGGTTTCGGACAGATCACAGCCTGGGCAATCTGGATGACGCCCTGATCCTGACCAACCTGCCCCAAGCCTATATGGACCAGTTTCTGGCCAACGACATGTACCTTCATGCGCCAGCGGTGCAGTGGTCCGCGCACAATGTGGGCAGTGCCAGTTGGACCGAAACAACGGCGGCGCTGGCGCGGGGCGAGATCACGGAACAGCAAAAGACCCTGCTGGCCCTAAATGCGGAATACGGAATCACAGCAGGCTATACGGTGTCTTTTGCGACTCTGTCCGCCCGGTCTGGTGGCGGGATCGGCATGTCCTCGACCACCATGACTCAGGCTGAAATCGACGCTTTGTGGCAGGCAAAGGGCCCCGAGATCGAGGCCCTCGTCAAAGTTGCTCATCTGCGCATCGACGATTGTCCCTATCTTGGGTACGGGCAACGCCTGACTGCAAAGCAGTTGGAGATTCTGGAACTGGTGGCGGACGGCAAGACCACCGCTGACATCGCCATGTTGATCGGGCGCACGGTGGCGACAGTGGAAAAGCATCTGCGGAATGTGCGCGATGCCTTGGGTGTCGAAACCACGGCGCAAGCGATCGTCAAAATGGCGACCCGAAACCAGTTTTTCCTGATCAAAGGCCGGTCGGAGTAGGGTTTTCCGTACTTCCCCTACGTCAACCAGATGCGCGATACAGAACGGGTCTAGTGAGTGATGGCATTTGCCATGGGACTATTCGAGATATTGGCGCGACGTGTATTTTAACGCCGCAATTCAATATCTTGGCCTGTGAAACGGGCATGCTGGTCTGTCGGTCAATTTCGGGTCCGAGAGCCAGCGCATACATCGCCTGCGCCCTTCATTCCCTTTTCCCGGGCGCAAGCGGTTCTTCCTTGCGGCGTTGCAGAGCACCCTCTGCGGCGCCGTTTTTACTTCATTTAGGCCGACCCCACCCGCAACGAAAAAGGGCGATGCAAAGCACCGCCCTTCCCCAAATTCTGATCAACTGACTTAGTTGCCGGATGCGGTCTTGGCGACCTCGGCGGCGAAATCTTCGACCTTTTTCTCGATGCCTTCACCCACTTCAAGACGGGCAAAGCCTGTGATCTCGACACCGGCCTCGGCGGCGGCAGCGGACACGGTCAGGTCAGGGTTCACAACAAAGGCTTGGTTCAGCAGGGTCGACTCGCCGACGAATTTCTTCATCCGACCCACGATCATCTTTTCGATCACGGCCTCGGGCTTGCCCGATTCACGTGCGATGTCCATCTGGACCTGCTTTTCCTTCTCGACCACGGCTGGGTCAAGGTCGTCCTCGGACAGGGCGGCGGGGTTCACAGCGGCGACATGCATCGCAACCTGCTTGCCAAAGGCTTCGTTCTCGGCGGACAGGGCCACCAGAACGCCGATTTTGCCCATGCCGGGGGCGGCTGCGTTGTGCACATAGGTCACGACGGACGCACCGGACAGCTTTTCCATCCGGCGGATCGACATGTTTTCACCGATGGTGGCGATCTTGTCGGTCACGGTCTGTTCAACGGTTTTGCCGCCCAGATCCGCCGCTTTCAGCGCGTCCAGATCGTCAACGGCCACAGCAGCGTTGGCAATGCCCGACACCATTTCCTGGAATTCGGCGTTCTTGCCGACAAAGTCGGTTTCCGAGTTCACTTCGACAGCGACAGCCGTGCCACCGTCAACGGCCACAGCCACCAGACCTTCGGCGGCGACGCGACCGGATTTCTTGGCGGCCTTGGCCAGACCCTTGGTGCGCAGCCAGTCCACGGCGGCTTCCATGTCGCCGCCTGTTTCGGTCAGGGCTTTTTTCGCATCCATCATGCCCGCGCCAGTCGAGTCGCGGAGTTCTTTAACCAGTGCAGCGGTGATTGCCATTGCAGGTCTCCTCAAAGAATAGGGGGATGGGCAGGGACGCGCCCTGCCCTATAGTTTCAGCCTTCGGCGACGGCTTCTTCGGTGGGCGCTTCTTCGAAGGCCCCCAGATCAACACCAGCCGCACCCAGTTGGGCGGTCATACCGTCCAGCGCCGCACGGGCGATCAGGTCGGTGTACAGGCCAATGGCGCGCGCCGCGTCGTCGTTGCCGGGGATGATGTAGTCGACACCGGCAGGCGAGCAGTTGCTGTCCACGACAGCCACAACCGGGATGCCCAGCTTTTTGGCTTCCAGAATGGCCAGGTCTTCCTTGTTGACGTCGATGACGACCAGCATGTCCGGCACACCGCCCATTTCGCGGATACCGCCCAGAGAGGCTTGCAGCTTGGCCTGGTCGCGTTCCATGCCCAGACGCTCTTTCTTGGTCAGGCCTTCGGCGCCGTTTTCCATGGCCTCGTCAATCGCCTTCAGGCGCTGGATCGAGTTGGAGACGGTTTTCCAGTTGGTCAGCGTGCCGCCCAGCCAACGGTGGTTCATGTAGTATTGTGCGCAACGCTCGGCGGCATCGGCGACGGGCTTTTGTGCCTGACGCTTGGTGCCAACGAACAGGATGCGGCCGCCCTTGGCGACGGTGTCACGGACAGCGGCCAGCGCCTGTTCCAGCATGGGAACGGTCTGTGTCAGGTCCATGATGTGGATGCCGTTCTTGGCGCCGTAGATGTACGGGGCCATACGGGGGTTCCAACGCTGGGTTTGGTGGCCAAAGTGGACACCAGCTTCCAACAGCTGGCGCAGAGAAAATTCAGGCAGCGACATGCGCGTTTCCTTTCCGGTTTATGCCTCGGTGGGGCCATGAGAACTTGCGTTCAACCGGCGGACGTTGCGGGATGTCTCCCCGCGCGGCCCAAGCCCCACCTGTGAAGTAAGCGCGCGATACACCGCCCATGGACCAAGCGCAACCCCTGTCCTGAAGGCTTGGGCGATATCCCGTGGACGCGCTGCTAGGGAATGATGCGTGTGTACTTTGTGCCCTCAAGGGACGCGCCTGCGATTAGGCCCGCTTGGCCAAAGATCACGGCGATCACGGGCGACAGTGCCGTGGTGGTGGCCCCGGTCAAGGTGCCGCCATTGCTGGACACGGCATATTCAAGGTCTGCCCCTGCGGCCCAGCCGCTGCTGCGGCGGAAATCGGACAGCGCCTCTTCGGTCATGAAGAACAGGGCATGGGCGTATTGCTGTGCCCCGATCTGAAACCCGAAAGAGGCGTTGGCGTTGGAATAGAAATCCACGGTCGCGCCGTTCACCCGCAGCGCCCCACGCCCGTAGGAACCACCGACCATGAACCCGGCCTCGGTCACAAGGGGCATCATCAGGGTGCCTGCGGCCTTGTTGTCCAGCTCGCGCGTGCCGGGGACGTTGGCGTACATATAGGCAAAGGCGCTGTCGACGCGGGCGTCGATCTTTTGGCTGCCACGGCTGTTCACACCATTGCCGCAAGCGGCCAGAAGAACGGGCGCCGAGGCGGCCGCCATGAAACGACGTCGGGAAAGGGTCTGCATCGGATGGGTCCTGTAAATGTTTACTGCCAAGGGCGGACCTCTGTCGGGTCCATTGGGCATAGAATACAGGGTCGAGGCGCGCTTGTCACGCACCCACGCGCAGAGATGCGCAGGTTTGTGCCTGCCGCGCGGTCCAGCGCACGCGCAGGGCATAGCCCTCGTCCGTCGCGGCCTCGGATTGAACCAGATCGTTTTCGTGCAACCATGCCCGCGCGCGCCCCTCGCCGTAGCCCAGCACAAGGTCGGCCTCGGTGATGGGGTCGGACAGGTGATCGGCCAGGGCGGCCAGGGCGGGGTCCCTGCCCTCGCCCGTCAAGGCGGACAGGGTGTAGACGTCCTCTTGCCGGGCGGCGATGGCTTGGATCGCCTCGCGGGCCTCCGGATCCAGGGCGTCGATCTTGTTCCACAGCTCTACGCGCGGGATGGTGTCCTTGACGCCCAATTGCTCCAGAATGGTGTTTACGTCCGCCGCCTGCTGTTCCGTTTCCGGGTGAGCGATGTCGCGGACGTGGCATATCAGGTCGGCGTCCAGTACCTCTTCCAGCGTCGCGCGGAAGGCGGCGACCAGTTGCGTGGGCAGGTCACTGATGAACCCCACGGTGTCTGATAGGATCACGTCCGCCCCGCCGGGCAGACGCACGGCGCGCATGGTCGGGTCCAGCGTGGCGAACAGCATGTCCTTGGCAAAGACATCCGCCCCGGTCAGGTGGTTGAACAGGGTGGATTTGCCCGCGTTGGTATAGCCCACGAGGGCCACAATCGGGTATGGCACCTTGGCCCGCGCCGCCCGGTGCAACGCCCGGGTCTTGGAGACCTTGGCCAATTGCTTGCGGATGCGGCCCAATTGTTCGTCGATGGCGCGGCGGTCCGCCTCGATCTGGGTCTCGCCCGGGCCGCCCACGAACCCCAGCCCGCCGCGCTGGCGTTCCAGGTGGGTCCATGCGCGCACCAGCCGGGTGCGTTGGTAGGACAGGGCCGCCAGTTCGACCTGCAACACCCCCTCGCGGGTGGCGGCGCGGTCGGCAAAGATTTCGAGGATCAGGCCCGTCCGGTCCAGCAGTTTGACCTTCCACGCCTTTTCAAGGTTGCGCTGCTGCACGGGGCTGACTGGCCCGTCAATCAGCACGAGTTCCACGTCATCTGCTGCAAAACGTGCACGCAATTCCTCGACCTTGCCGGACCCGAACAACATACCCGGATGGGGTCGTGGCAGGCGCACGACATCACTGCCCACGACCTCCAGGCCCGGCAGCGCATGGGCCAGCGACACAGCCTCGCTCAGTGCATGGGCCGGCGTGCGGGTCTGTTCAGCGCGCGGGGTGTCGGGGTGTAGAACGATGGCCCGTGTGGGCCGCGCCTCAGTCTCGTTGCCCAGCTTCGGCCTCACCATCATAAAGAGAAATCGGTTGCGACGGCATCACGGTCGAGATCGCGTGTTTGTACACCAGCTGCGACTGCCCGTCGCGGCGCAGCAACACGCAAAAGTTGTCGAACCACGTGATAACGCCCTGCAATTTCACGCCATTGATCAAAAAGATCGTCACCGGAACCTTGGTCTTGCGCACATGATTGAGGAACGCATCCTGTAGGTTTTGCTTGTCGGAAGCCATGATTGCAGCCTTTTTTTGTGATCCGCCGCTTTATCAAAGGGCGTTTGTCCCGGTCGTCTGAGAGAGAGTATGACAATCGCCCTGCCGGATTTCCACCCCCTATCAAGGATTTATTGCAATTTGCGCATCAGCTGCGCCAGAACTCCGGATTGAACAGGGCGATCAGGGCCAGCGCCTCCAGGCGGCCCAGGACCATGGCGGCGGTCAGGATGGCCTTGGCGGTTTCGGGCAGTGTGCTCCAGATCAGAGGCGTGTCTGCGGCGACGCTGGACAGGGGGCCGGTGGTGGACAGGGCCGAGGTGGCCAGCACGATCGCGCCCTCAAACCCGACCCCGACCATGGCCAGACCGCCGCTGACGGCGGCAATGGAGAGGGCAAACAGCATGAAAAAGACCCATGCCGCCTCCACCCCGTCAAAGGTGACACGGCGCGCCTGGGGTTGCGCCGCGGGCATGGAGTGGGGGTGGATCAGCAGGTCCATCTCGCGCCGCCCGTGTTTGTACAGCGCATAGACCCGCAACAGTTTGACCCCGCCCGCGGTCGTGGCCACCCCGCCCCCGAACAGGGCCAGCCCGATCAACAGGATGCCCGGCGTGTCAAGGCCCGACCACGCCTGCGCCGCGCCCCAATCGGCGCTGACAAAGCCGGTGGTCGTCAGAAAGGACAACACCATGAACGCGCTGCCCCAAAGCGCGCGCACGGATGCGGTGCCGTCGGCCATCTGGTCCACCTCCAGCGCGCCCCACCAATGGCGCAGAAACAGCGCCACGGGCAGCAGAACAACAGCGATCACCGCCAAGCGCAGCTCTCGGTCTTGGGTCAGGCGCAGGATCTGGTCCTTGTGCAGATCGGCGGCAAAGGTCTGGCGCGACACGGCAAAGAACAGGAATACGAAAATCGCCGCCTCGCCCCAAAAGCCAGAGGTCGCAACGGGCAGCCCCCGGGCAGTGTGATACCCGATGTAGACAGGGTCGACATGGCAAAGATCAGCGCGCCCGTGCCATCCTGCCCCGCGATCAGCAACAACAGCCAAAGATTGATGGTCAGGAACAGATAGATCGGCATCAAGGTGCGCGCGGCGCGGTAGATCCGGTGGCCGGGGTCCACGGATTGGCCGGGCACGCGGACATTGCCCTCTTCGCGCGAAATCGACACCTCGAACCCGCCAAGGCGCAAGGGGGCGAGGATCGCGATGGCCCCGATCCACATGACAGCACCCCCAAGCCACGCCACAAACGCCCGCCAAAAGTGGACCGAAGCGGGCAAACGCCCAGGATTGTCAAAGACCGGGGCGCCGGTGGTGGTGATGGCGGACACCATATCGAGGTAGGCGTTGACGTATGTGGTATCGCGCACAATCTCGCGCACAGGGGCGGCCAGCATCAGGGGCAACAGGGCAAAGGTGGCCACCAGCGCGGACAGGTGCGACCGCGCGGGCCGGTCCAGGGGGCGGTTCATGGTCGCCAGCGCGATGATCATCCACAGAAAGAAAAACACCAACCCGTTGTACAGAAAGATGTTGGCCGTCCGGTGATCGTCAAGGATCAGGGCATGGATGCCCGGCACGAACATCGCCAGCGCCCCGATCCCGCCCATGACCACGATCAGTGGCAGTCTGAGGAACAGACGCTCCATCCCCTAGAAAAAGTCGATCTGCACCTGCAACAGGCGCTCCACTTCCGCCACATCGGCGGCCAGGGCGAACAGGGCGATCACGTCGCCTTCCTCGATCAACGTGCCGCCCTTGGGGCGCTGCATGGTGCCGTTGCGCTTCAGCAGACCACCCACCAGCACCCCTTCGGGAAAGTCGATATCGCGCAGGGCCCTGCCCGCCAGCGGCGAGGTGGACAGCACTTGCGCCTCGATCACTTCGCCCTCCGCATCGCCAATGGAATAGACCGCCCGCACCCGGCCGTGCCGCACATGGCGCAGGATCGAGCTGACGGTGGTCTGGCGCGGGTTGACGTAGGCGTCGATGTTCAAAGGACCCATCAGGGGCACCAGCGTTGGGTCGTTCACCAGACTGATCGACATGTGGCATCCGGCGGTTTTGCCCCGGACCGAGGCCAGCAGGTTCGTCTTGTCGTCGTCTGTCACGGCCAGAATCGCATCGGCCTTTTCGATCCCCGCCTCGCGCAGCAGGTCAATGTCCAATCCGTCCCCGTTTAGCACGATGGTCCGGTCCAGCGCGTCAGCGGCCAGTTCGGCGCACTTGCGCGACCGCTCGATCACCTTGGCGCGGATCCGCTCCGGCGCGCTTTCAAGGGCCCGGGCCACGGCCAGCCCAACATTGCCGCCCCCCACGATCACCACCCGTTCGGGGGCCTTTGCGACCTTGCCGAAAATCTCTTGCATACGCAGCGTGTCGTCCACGTGGCACATCACATAGATCTGGTCGCCCGAGAACAGCTGATCCCCCGGCTCTGGGGCAAAGAGCGTCCCGTTGCGGCGGATCGCCAGAACCACGGCACGCAAGGTGGAAAACAGTTCGGACAATTGGCGCAGCGGCGTGTTGAGGACCGGACATTCCGGGTCCAGCGCTAGGCCCACCAGTTCGGCCTTTTTGCCAAGGAATTGTTCCGTGTCAAAGGCCGCAGGGGCGCGCAGGCGGCGCAGGGCGGCGTCGGCGACCTCGCGCTCCGGGCTGATCACCACGTCGATGGGCAGATGCTCGCGACGGTAGAGGTCCGAATGGATGGCGGTCAAATAGCTTTGCGCCCGCAGCCGCGCGATCTTGCGCGGGATTTCAAAGACCGAATGGGCGACCTGACAGGTGACCATGTTCACCTCGTCCGAGAACGTGGCGGCGATGATCATTTCTGCATCCCGCGCCCCTGCCCTGTCCAGCACGTCTGGATAGCTGGCAAAGCCGGTGATGCCCTGCACGTCCAGCGTGTCCGTGGCCCGGCGCACCAATTCTGGGTTGTTGTCCACAACGGTGACGTCGTTGCGTTCACCGCTCAGTTGCCGGGCGATTTGCCAGCCCACCTGGCCCGCGCCGCAAATGATGACTTTCATGTCGGAATGCTCCGCCTATCAGACGCTTTGGATGGCAGGGATCGCGCCCCGCGTCAATTGCGCTAGGCTTCGTCCTCGACCCGCGCGACGCGGTTGCCCGCGCGGTTGGTGGTCACCACGCCCAAGGATTTCAGCTTGCGGTGCAGGGCGCTGCGCTCCATGCCGACGAAACTGGCGGTGCGCGAGATGTTGCCCCCGAACCGGTTGATCTGGGTCATCAGGTACTGCCGTTCGAACAGCTCTCGCGCCTCGCGCAGGGGCAGCGTGGCCAGACTGCCCGACAGGGTCATCTCGCCGCTGTCGCCCCCGCCCTCGCCGGGGTTTGGCAACTCGTCCGGCTCGATCGGCCCGCTGCTGTCACCCAGGATCAACACCCGCTCGATCACGTTGCGCAGCTGGCGCACGTTGCCGGGCCAGCGCATGGTTTGCAGCAGGGCGATGGTATCCTCGGACACCTCCCGCTCTGGCAGGCCTTGGGCCTCGTGCAGGGCGTGGATGAAATAACGCGCAAGATCCGGGATATCCTCGCGGCGATCCTCCAGACTGGGCACTTGGATGGGAACAACGTTCAAACGGTGATACAGTTCCTCGCGGAAGCGGCCAGCTTGAATCTCGGTCTGCAAATCCCTGTTTGTGCTGGAAATCACCCGAATATCCACGCGCACCTTGTCGTTGCCACCCACGCGGGTGAACTGCTGATCCACCAGCACGCGCAGGATCTTGGATTGGGTGCCGGAGGGCATGTCAGCAATCTCGTCAAAGTAGACCACACCGTTATGCGCCTGTTCCAGCAGGCCCGGCTCCACCCCCGCTCCGCGCTTTCGCGGCCAAACAGGACCGCCTCCATCCGCTCCGGCTCCACGGCGGCACAATTGACTGACACGAATGGCCCGCTGGAGCGATTGGAATTGGCATGGATGTAGCGCGCCGCGACCTCCTTGCCGCTGCCCGCCGGGCCAGACAGCATCACGCGCCCATTGGATTTCATCACCTTTTTCAGGTTTGACATCAGGGCTTTGAAGGATGGACTGGACCCGATCATTTCCGTTGCGACCACATCCTTGCGTCGCAGTTCGGAGTTTTCGCGCCGCAGGCGGCTGGTTTCCATGGCCCGCCCCACGACAACCATCAATTGATCAATGTTGAACGGCTTTTCGATGAAATCGTAGGCGCCCTGTTTGATTGCGGCCACTGCGATCTCGATGTTGCCATGGCCCGAGATGATCACGATGGGAATGTTCGGATTGTCCCGGCGCGTGGCCTTTAGGATGTCGATCCCGTCCATGTGGCTGTCTTTCAGCCAGATATCGAGGATCATCAGCGCAGGCTCGGCCTCGTTGATCGCGGCCATGCATTCGTTGGCATTGGCGGCCATGCGGGTGGCAAAGCCTTCGTCCCGCAGGATATCGGACACCAGTTCGCGGATGTCTTGTTCGTCGTCGATAATCAGGATGTCACTCATAACGCGTCCTCAGGTCTGGGCCACAAGGGGCAGGCGCACAACGGCCACGGCCCCCGGATGGGTGTTGGTTTTGTAGGGCAGCGCGTCGCGCAGGTGCAGCGTGCCGCCGTGTTCTTCGATGATCTTTTTCACAATACTCAGGCCCAGCCCGGTGCCCTTGGCGCGGGTGGTCACGTAGGGTTCAAACAGGCGTGTGCGATCCTCGGGCAGGCCGATGCCGGTGTCCGCAATATGCACCTCGACCCAGTTTTCGATCTGGATCATGGTCACCTTTATGCCATGTGTGTGGCCCTCGGGTGCGCCCTTTTCCTGAAGGCTTTCAATGGCTTCACCTGCATTCTTGATCAGATTGGTGAAGGCCTGGCCGATCATTGTCGCGTCGATCGACATCTCCAGGGGGGCGTCGGGCAACTGCACCTCTAGGGGGATGGGTTCAAGGGCGGCGCGCTGCAACGTCACCGTGTCGCGCAACAGGGCCGCCACGTCTGTGACCCGCCGTTCGGGTTCGGGCATGCGGGCAAACTTGGAAAATTCATCCACAATGCGGCGCAAGTCATTGGTTTGGCGCACAATCACGTCTGTATATTGGATCAGGCTTGCGGCGTCGTCTTCGGGCACAAGGGGGGCAAACTTGCGTTTGACCCGTTCGGCAGACAGTTGGATGGGCGTCAGGGGGTTCTTGATCTCGTGCGCGATGCGTCGGGCCACATCGCCCCATGCCGCCATCCGCTGGGCGCTGACCAGATCGGAGACATCGTCAAAGGCCACAACGTAGCCTTCCAGCGCACCGTCGGAGTTGCGCCGCACGGCCATGCGCACCAGCAAGGTCTCCAGTCGGCCATCGCGGGTCAGGCGCAACTCTTCCTGCACGGTCTCGACACCCCGGGCGCGCAGGCGATCAAACAGCGCCGCATATTCGGGAACGACCGCATACAGGGGCTGTCCGTAGCAATCGGTGACTTCCACGGACAGGATCGACTGGGCCGACCGGTTCATGAAATCCACCTGCCCCTTGGCATCCAGCCCGATCACCCCCGCCGTCACCGACGTCAGCACACTGTCAAACAGGCGGCGGCGGCGTTCGGTCTGGGCGTTGGTTTCCACCAGCGCGTCCCGCTGCCCCTTCAGCTGCCGGGTCATCTGGTTGAACATCCGACCCAGCATGGCGATCTCGTCGTCGCCCTTTTCCTCGCGCACGCGGACGTCCAGATCGCCTTGGCCCACCCGCTGCGCCGCACCCGCCAGCCGCCCCACGGGGCGCGCAAGCCGTTCTGCAAACCACAGGCCGAACCAGACGGCGGCAAGGATCATCACGATGGCAAAGCCCAGATACAGCAGGCCGAAATCAAACAGCACCCTGCCCCGCTCCGCCTCCAGCTGGCGATACAACTGTGCTGTGGCTTGGGTTTCGTCCAGCAGGCCCAACAGCGCCCCGTCCACCTGCCGACTGACATAAAGGTATCGGTCCACATAGGCGGTCAGGCGCAGCAGGATGCGGTATTCGTTGTTGGCCTTGTCCTCGATCACGACCATCTCGTCCGCGGAGGCGCGGGCCAGCATATCAGCATCGGGCTGGGTGTAGTTGAACAGGTAACTGCGCGTGCCGCGTGCCCGGATTTCGCCGGTGCCGTCGATCACATAGGCCGATTGCAGCCCGCGCTGGATGCGTTCCTGCCCTTGGCTCAGCAAATCGCGCAGGTTGGCATCGGTGATGAAAAACCGCGCCTGTTTGGCGATGTTCAGATAGCCCGCCAAGGTCAACGTGTCCTGGGACAGGGCGTCCCGTTCTTCTTGCGTATAGGCTTGGGCGGCATCCACAGAATTGCCAAGGGCGTCGCGCACCCGGTCCGAAAACCACCCCTCGATCCCCATGTTGATGGTTACGGTGGCAAAGACCGCCACCAGAACCGTGGGTACCAGCGCCACGATGGTAAACACCCCCGTCAGGCGCAGGTGCAGGCGCGACCCCGCAGATTTCGCGCGCCGGGCGGCGATCATCCGGCCCAACCGGGCAAATACGGCGGCCGCCACGGCAAGGATATAGATCAGATCGGCCAGAAGGACGGCACGCAGGGCATCGGTGCTGCTGGCGCCAAGGGGACCGAGCACGGCAAAGGTGGCGATCACCAAGACCGGGCCAAGGGCCACCAGCGCCAGCGTCAGCCACGTCTGCACGTCGCGTCTGCGCCACGGGCGAGACAGGCGTTTGGGGGTCAGTTGGGGCCCTGTGTGCGCCAACGGTTTCTCCGCGTGTGACGGGGTTTTGGCCCCTGTTGATCTACCTTTGCCACGGCTGTCGCCTTTCGGCAACACCCTGTGGCATGGCTACATCAACTTGCGGCGGCGGGTCACTTGGATATCCAGCTCCGTGATCTTCTTGCGCAAGGTATTGCGGTTGATGCCCAGCAGGTCGGCACATTTGGCCTGATTGCCGCCCGTGGCCTCCAGGGCGATCTCGATCAGAGGAACCTCGATTTCGCGCAACACACGTTGATAGACACCGGGCGGCGGCAGCTGTCCGCCGTGCAGATCGAAATAGCGTTGCAGGTGCTTGGCGACGGAGCCTGACAGCTGCTGCGCCTGACCTTCGGTGCCCTGCGCCTCGATGGCGGGTTGGTTGCCAAGGACCAGATCGACCTCGCTGCGCAGGATTTCATCCGTGGAACTGGTCACGACCAACCGGCGCACGGCATTTTCCAACTGCCGCACGTTGCCGGGCCACGGATAGGCGCGAATGGCAGACATGGCGTCGTCCGAGAACCGGCGCACCGTGCCGGTGTCCCGTTCCGCACGCGTCAGAAAATGACTGGCCAACAGCGGGATATCATCCACCCGTTCGCGCAGGGCGGGCACGGTCAGGGTCACGCCGTTCAAACGGTAAAACAGGTCCGATCGGAACGCACCGCTTTCCATCTTGGACTGCAAATCCCGTTGCGAACTGGCCATGACCCTGGGCATCGTATCGCCCATGGCGTCCAGCATCCGCACCACCCGTTCCTGAGCATCCGCATCCAGATCGCCCACCTCGTCAAACAGGACCGACCCGCCGCGCGCCTTGGACAGCAGGGTTTGCGGCCCCTCCATCCCCGCCAGATCGGCCCCCGTGGCCACCACAAAGGGCAGCGTGCGCCGGTCCGAAAAGTCGTGGATGGCGCGGGCGATCAGGCTTTTGCCCGTGCCGGATTCCCCGGTGATCATCACGGGCAGGTCGGTGTTCATCACCCGCGCGACCAATCGGTACAGCGCCTGCATGGAGGCCGTGCGCCCCACCAGCGGCAGGTCGTCCTGGGCCGCGTCCTCGGACTTGGCCGCAGGGGTGGCGCGGCGCTTTTGATCCAGGGCCCGGGCGGACCGTTTCATCAGATCCGGTAGATCAAAAGGCTTGGGCAGATAGTCAAAGGCCTCCGCCTCGGTGGCCTGAATGGCGGTGGTGATGGTGTTCTGGGCCGAGATCACGATCACGGGCAGGCCCGGGCGTTCCTGGCTGATGGCGGGCAACATCTCCAGGCCATTGCCATCGGGCATCATCACATCCGTGATGACCAGGTCGCCCTTGCCTTCCTCGACCCACCGCATCAGCGTCACAAGGCTGGAGGTGGCATGCACCTTGCAGCCCGCCCGCGTCAGCGCCTGTGTCAGAACGGTGCGGATGGTGCGGTCGTCGTCTGCGACAAGTACGGTGCCGTCCATGGTCTACTCCTGGATTGCGTCTTTGGGGGCGATGGGCAGGGAAATGCGAAAGACCGTGCGCCCGGGCACACTGTCCACATTCACCCAGCCCTCGTGTTCGGAAATGATTTTGCTGACCAATGCCAGACCCAGACCGGTGCCGTTTTCACGGCCCGACACGAAGGGTTCAAACACATTGCCCGCGATTTCGGGAGGCAGGCCGGGGCCGTCGTCGATGATTTCGACCTGCAAGGGCACCGCCGCCCCGGACCCGTCTGGTTTGCGCAGGCGCAGGGACAGCTCGTAGAACGTGCGGATCGTGATCTTGCCCCCGTGGGTCCCCACCTCGGAGGCATTCTTGAGCAGGTTCAGGAACACTTGCGTCAACTGGTCCGGGTCCGCAAAGGTTGCGGGCAGCGAGGGGTCGTAGTTTTCCGTGATCGCCATATGCGCGCCAAAGCCCACCATGGCGGATTTGCGCGCCCGATCCAGAATGTCGTGGATGTTCACGGCTCGGCGTTGGGGCGGCAGCAGGTTGCCGAACTGTTCCACCTGTTCCAGCAGTTTCACGATGCGGCGGCTTTCGGCGACGATCAGGTCCGTCAGCTCCAGATCCTCGGAGGCGAGATTCATGGACAAAAGCTGCGCCGCCCCGGTGATGCCCGCCAGCGGGTTCTTGATCTCATGGGCCAGCATCTCTGCCATGCCGATGGCGGATTTGGCCGCCGTCTTTGACGAATGGCCCCGGCCCAACCGTTCGGCAATCTCGCGCGGGTGGAACAGGATCAGCACGTCGCCGGGCTGGTCCGAGATAGGCGTGATCTGCATGTCGCAGGTCTGGGGCGGGCGGTCTCCGATGCCCACGGCCACATCGTGCAAGGACAGCGGCGAGTGTGCCGACCGCAGCCGTGCAAAGGCCGCGTCCAGCGGGCTGTCCACGGCCAGCTTGTCCCACACGGGCTGACCCACCAGCGACTTGGCCGAGGCGTTCAGAAAGGTCTCGGCGGCGCTGTTTACCGCGCGAATGGTGTCGTCCCCATCCAGGATGATCGCGGCTACGGGCAGGGCCGCCCAGAGGGGATAGCTGCTGACATTCATGCGGCGGTGTCCTGTATGTGGCCCAACAGGGCGTCGGGCAGCAGGTCCATGACCCCTTCGGGCGTGGCCGTCAGAACGGATTTGCGCAGGGCTTGGGGCGTGGCCGCGTCGTCCATGTACCAGCCAAGGTGCTTGCGCGCGACCTTGCCACCGAGGGCGGTGCCGTAGAACGACAGCATGTCGTCGTAGTGGCCGCAAACCATCTGCACCAAATCTGTCCCCGTGGGGACAGTGGGCGCGGGCGTGCCATAGAGGGCGGCGGCAATCTGGGCCAGCACCCAAGGCCGCCCCTGCGCCCCGCGCCCCACCATGACCCCAGCTGCGCCCGAGGCGTCCAGCGCCGCGCGGGCAGTCGCGGGCGAGGTGATGTCGCCATTGGCCAGCACCGGAATATCCACCGCATCCACAACCGGGGCGATCGCGTCCCAGCGGGCGGAGCCCTTGTAGAACTGACAGCGCGTGCGCCCGTGGATCACCAACATGCGCACCCCGGCCCCCTCGGCCCGCTTGGCAAGGGTGGGGGCATTCAGGGCCGCATCGTCCCAGCCCAACCGGGTCTTCAGGGTCACGGGCACGTCCACGGCCGCGACCACAGCCTCGATCAGCGTCAGCGCATGATCCAGATCCCGCATCAACGCAGAGCCGGAGTAGCCAGAGGTCACCTTCTTGGCGGGGCACCCCATGTTGATGTCGATCCGCGCGGCCCCCTGATCGGCCACAAGGCGCGCGGCCTCGGCCATCCAATGCGCCTCTCTGCCGGCCAGCTGGACGGAGGTGCGCGCGCGGTCAAAGCCCAGCTCCGCACGCTCGCGGGTGCTGCCCTTGGCCTGCACCATTTCCTGACTGGCCACCATTTCCGACACCACCAATCCCGCGCCAAAGCGGCTGACCAGATCGCGGAACGGACGATCCGTGATCCCCGCCAAGGGGGCCAGCGCCACGGGCGGGTCAATGCCGAGGGCGGCGAGGTCAGATGTGGGTGTCGCGTCGGGGTGCATGCCTAATCCTTGTGCGTCTTACGGGTAACGGGGTGGGGTCAGCGGGGGAAATGCCGGGACTGCGCCGCGCGCGCCTGTCAGCGTATTTGCATAAATTATATGCACATTTTGTTAGCTGCGCACAATCCTTAACCACTACAGGTTCGCCCTTGGCGGGCGGGGTTTGTCAGGGTACGACCCTCTAAACCGACCGGAGCCTTCTGACCAGCCATGACCACCACCGCCCTTATCGTCGCCGCAGGCCGGGGCACGCGCGCAGGCGCGGGCCTGCCGAAACAATACCGCCCCCTTGCGGGCCGCCCGGTGCTGGCCTGGACGGTGGATGCGCTGGCGCCCATGGTGGATCATACGGTGATCGTGCACCACCCCGACGACCTGCCTCTGCTGTCCCCGATCGCTGGGGCCGCGATCCTGACCCCCGGGGCGGACACGCGGGACGGGTCGGTGCGCGCGGGTCTGGCCGCCCTGCCCCCCGGCACCACCCGGGTGCTGATCCACGATGCCGCCCGCCCCCTTGTCAGCGCACAGGTCATCGCCCGGGTGCTGGCGGCGCTGGACCACGCCCCCGGGGCCGCCCCCGCCCTGCCCGTCACCGATGCCCTGTGGACCGGTGCGGACGACCGCGTCACGGGCACGCAGGACCGCACGGGCCTGTACCGCGCGCAGACCCCCCAAGGTTTTCGGGTCGAGGCCATCCGCGCCGCCCATGCCGCCCTGACGGGCCCCGCCGCCGACGATGTCGCAGTCGCCCGCAGCGCAGGGCTGGAGGTTGCCATTGTCCCGGGCTGCGACGACAATATCAAAATCACGCACCCGGGCGATTTTGCCCGGGCCGAACGACTGCTGAAGGAACGCCCCATGGATATACGACTGGGCAACGGCTATGACGTGCACCGTTTTGGACCCCACAAGGATGGCGAGGAACACGTGATCCTGTGCGGGGTCAAGATCCCCCACGACCGGGGGCTGCAGGGCCACTCGGACGCGGACGTCGGGATGCACACGGTGACAGATGCGATCTACGGCGCGCTGGCCATGGGCGACATCGGCCAACACTTCCCTCCCAGCGACCCACAGTGGAAGGGTGCCGCCAGCGAAATCTTTTTGCGCCACGCCTGCGCCATGGCCCGCGACATGGGGTTCAGCATCGGCAATGTGGACTGCACGCTGGTCTGCGAGTTCCCCAAGATCGGCCCCCATGCCCTTGATATGCGGGCAGAAATGGCCAGATTGATGGAGATGCCCATGGACCGGGTCAGCGTCAAGGCGACCACCTCGGAACGGCTGGGCTTTACGGGGCGGGGCGAGGGCATTGCCTGTATCGCCACCGTGACACTGGTGAAGCCATGAGCGCCCCGAAACACACCCTCGCCCAGCTGATCGGCACCGTGTGCTATGCCGGATATCTGCGCCCGGCCCCGGGGACCTGGGGCACGCTGGCGGCCCTGCCCATCGGTTATGCCATCTGGTGGCTGGGGGGCGTGTGGCTGTTCATTCTGGCCATCCCCGTGGCCTACCTCAAGGGGCTGTGGGCCACGCGCATCCTGACCGCAGGCCGCGACGACCACGACCCGTCCGAGATTGTGGTGGACGAGCTGGTGGGCGTCTGGATCGCCCTGCTGCCCGTGGTCTGGGGGGCGGCGCGCACCGGGTCCGACCCCTTGGCCCTGTGGCCCGGGATCGTCGCCGCCGTGCTGTTGTTCCGCCTGTTCGACATCTGGAAACCCGGCCCCGTGGGGACCATGGACCGGCGGGGCGATCCTTGGGGCGTGATGCTGGACGACGTGGTCGCGGGGATCATGGCGGCCATGGGGGTTGCGGTTCTGGCGGCCCTTGCGCACGGGGTGCTGATGTGATCGCCAAGGTGCTGGAGGTCGCTTTGGCGCAGGGCTGGCGCATTGCGACCTGCGAGTCCTGTACGGGCGGCCTGATCGCGGCAAGTCTGACCGATTTGCCCGGCTCCTCGGCGGTGCTGATGGGGGGCTTTGTTACCTATTCCAACGCCGCCAAGACCGCGCTGGCGGGGGTCGATCCCGCCCTGATCACGACCCATGGGGCCGTGTCCGAACAGGTGGCCCGCGCCATGGCCGAGGGCACCTTGGCCCGCATCCCGGACGCCACCCATGCCATCGCCGTCACCGGGATCGCAGGCCCCGGCGGGTCCGAGCACAAGCCCGAGGGCCGCGTTTGTTTCGCCCTGTCCACGGTGAATGGCACCCAAGCCGAGACCGTGGACTTCGGCCCCCTTGGCCGCGCGGGCGTGCGGGCCGCGACCCGGGACCACGCCTTGGGGATGTTGCTGTCCTTGGGCAATGCCTAACCTTTAGGCAAGATCGGCGCTCAATTTCGGGGGCGGCCCCGTCAGACGTCCAGCACACGCCCTGCGCAGGCAAACTCGGCAGCGTTCACACTTTGCACAATTTTACAGCAGGGACAGGAATGAGCGCAAAGTTAATGCGCAATTTCTGAACAACCGCCTGATTAAGCATCTATTGGCGTGCTTGCTTCTTTTTTGTGCGGAGCGAGTCGCCCATCACCCGCGCAATCTGAGACACGGAAGGACATTCTCATGAACGCAGCGGACACCGCTTGGATCCTCGTCGCAACGGCACTGGTCCTCTTTATGACACTCCCGGGACTGGCGCTGTTTTACGGCGGGCTGGTGCGGTCGCGCAACGTGCTGTCGGTGTTCATGCACTGCTTTGCGATTGCGTGCCTGATGAGCGTGCTGTGGCTGGCCGTGGGATACTCCATCGCTTTTGGCGACGGCGGCCTTTGGTGGGGGGCTGGGCAAGGCGTTCCTGAACGGCGTGACCGAGGACACGATGGCGGGCAACATCCCCGAGGTTCTGTTCTTTGCCTTCCAGATGACCTTTGCGATCATCACCCCCGCCCTGATCGTCGGCGCCTATGTGGAACGGATCAGCTTCGGCTTTGTGCTGACGTTCTCGGGCGCGTGGATGTTGATCTGCTACGCCCCGGTGGCCCACTGGATCTGGGGCGGCGGGTTGTTGGCGGGGGGCGAAGGCGCCCTGTTTGCCGAAGGGGTCAACGATTTTGCCGGGGGCATCGTGGTGCACCAGACCGCAGGCTTGGCCGCGCTGATCGTGGCGGCCTTTCTCGGCCCGCGCCGGGACAAGAGCAAACCGCCCCACAACCCGGGCTACGTCATGCTGGGTGCGGCGATGCTGTGGGTCGGGTGGTTCGGCTTTAACGGCGGGTCGGAACTGGCGGCCAATGGCGGGGCGGCCATGGCGATCACGGTGACCCATATTTCGGCCGCCACGGCCTCTCTGACATGGGCCCTGTGGGAGCGCATCCGGTTTGGCAAAGCCTCCATGGTGGGCATGGTGACGGGCACAATTGCGGGTCTGGCGTCGATCACGCCCGCCTCTGGGTCCGTGGGTCCGATCGAAGCGCTGATCATCGGCGGTATCGCGGGGGTGCTGTGTCAGGAGCTCTGCGGGCTGGTCAAGAATATCCTCAAGATCGACGACACGCTGGATGTCTTCGCAGTCCACGGTGTGGGCGGCATGTTCGGCATCGTGATGCTGGCGGTCTTTGGCCACGCGGGCTGGACGGCGCAACTGGGCGGTCTGGCGGTCGTGGGCCTGTGGACAGTCGTGACAACCGTCGCAATCGTGCTGGTGGTCAAGGTGATCTTCCCGATCCGGGTGGACGAAGAGGCGGAGGTCACAGGCCTCGACCTGACCGCCCATGGCGAGCGGGCCTACGATCACGCGTCCTGACATGAAAACAGGGGCGGCCGCTGATGTGCGCCGCCCCTGTTCTTTGAGCTGATAACACCTCAGAGTGCAGCTGCATCCCGGGCCAGCGCCTCGATCCCGGCCCAATCGCCCGCAGTGACCCGGTCCTTGGGTGCGACCCAGGATCCGCCCACACAGACCACATTGGCCAGTTTCAGATAGTCGTTGGCGTTGGACGGGCTGACGCCCCCCGTGGGGCAAAAGGTGATCTGGGGGATCGGCGCGCCGATGGATTTCACGGCATTCGCCCCGCCCGACGCCTCGGCCGGGAAGAACTTGAGCATGTCATACCCCTTTTCAAGCAGGGCCATGGCCTCGGTCGCGGTGGCGGCACCGGCCAAAAGAGGCAGGTCCGCGTCCACGCAGGCCTGCAACAGGGTGTCCGTCGCCCCGGGCGACACGCCGAATTGCGCCCCTGCGGCCTTGGCGGCGCGCACATCGGTGGGGGTCAGCAGGGTGCCCGCGCCCACGATCCCGCCGGGCACATCGGCCATGGCGCGGATCGCATCAAGGGCGGCGGGGGTGCGCAGGGTCACCTCCAGCGCGGGCAGGCCACCGGCCACCAGCGCACGGGCCAGATCAGCGGCAGAACCTGCATCATCCACCACCAGCACGGGCACCACGGGGGCGCGGGCACAGATGTCACGGGCGGCTTTGGATTGGTCTTGGGGGTCATACTTTTTGCCTCCGGCGGGGGTATTTGGAACCCAATGAAGATTTAGAAAAAGACGGCGGCGCCGCTTGTGGCGGGGCCTGCGCGATCCCGGAAGAGCGAGAACAGCTCGCGCCCCACGCCCCAGGAATTGGCGGTCAGGTCGGGGGCGTGATCGTGCGCGCCTCGATGCCCTCGGTCAGGACGGACAGGTCGCCGGACACCGCATCCACGCGGACCAGATCGCCGTCCTGCACCTTGGCGATCAGCCCGCCGTCCAGCGCCTCGGGGGCGACGTGGATCGCGGCGGGCACCTTGCCCGATGCACCCGACATGCGCCCATCGGTGACCAGCGCCACCCGGTGGCCGCGCCCTTGCAGGATGGTCAGCACCGGGGTCAGCCCGTGCAGTTCGGGCATGCCGTTGGCCTTGGGACCTTGGTAGCGGACGACGATGACGACATCCTTGTTCAACTCTCCGGCTTTGAAGGCCTCTTTCACGGCGTCTTGGCTTTCGAAAACGCGGGCGGGGGCTTCGGTTATGTGGAAATCGGGATCCACGGCCGAGACTTTCATCACCCCGCGCCCCAGATTGCCCGACAGTTGCGCAAGCCCGCCCGTGGGTTGGAACGCCTGGCCGACGGGGCGCAGGATCTTGTCGTTCAGGGTGGTGTTGGTGCCGTCTTCCCAGACCACCGCATCGCCATGCAGCTTGGGTTCCTGGGTGTAGCGGGTCAGGCCATCGCCGGCCACGGTGCGCACATCTTCGTGCATCAGGCCTGCATCCAACAGCTCCCCGATCATGTAGCCAAGGCCGCCTGCGGCATGGAAATGGTTCACATCCGCCAGACCGTTGGGATAGACCCGCGCCATCAAGGGCGTGGCCTCGGACAGATCCGCGAAATCCTCCAGATCCAGAATGACCCCAGCCGCGCGCGCCATGGCCACAAGGTGGATCACAAGGTTGGTGGACCCGCCCGTGGCCATCAGACCGACCAGACCGTTCACAAAGGCCTTTTCGTCGAGGATATCGCACACGGGCGTATAGGCATTGCCCAGACCCGTGATCGCGGCGGCCCGGTGGGTGGTCGCCTCGGTCAGGGCGTCGCGCAGGGGCGTGCCCGGGTTGACAAAGCTGGCCCCGGGCATGTGCAGCCCCATGAATTCCATCAGCATCTGGTTGGAGTTCGCGGTGCCATAGAATGTGCAGGTGCCCGGCCCGTGGTAAGAGGCCATCTCGGCCTCCATCAGCTTGTCCCGACCGATCTTGCCCTCGGCGTATTCCCGGCGCACCCGAGCCTTTTCGTCGTTGGGCAGGCCAGAGGTCATGGGACCAGCCGGCACAAAGATGCCCGGCAGATAGCCAAAAGTGGCCGCCGCGATCACCAACCCGGGGACAATCTTGTCGCAAACGCCCAGATAGATCGCCGCGTCAAAGGTGTTATGAGAGAGGGCAACGCCCGCAGCCATGGCAATCACATCGCGCGAGAACAGGGACAGTTCCATCCCCACCTGGCCCTGGGTCACGCCATCGCACATGGCAGGCACGCCGCCCGCCACTTGCGCCGTGGCACCCACGCTACGGGCGGCGGCCTTGATCCGGTCGGGATAATCCTTGAACGGTTGGTGCGCCGACAGCATGTCGTTGTAGGCGGTAACGATCCCAAGGTTGGGGGCCTTTTCCGCGACCAGCGCGTCCTTGTCCCCTTCCATGGCGGCATAGGCATGGGCCTGATTGCCGCAGGTCAGATGCGCCCGGCGCGGCCCGTCGTCGGCCAATTGGCGCATGCGGTCCAGGTATTGCCCACGCGCCGTGGCAGAGCGGGCGATGATCCGTGCGGTCACGGCTTCGATACGATGATCCAGAGGCATGAGAGTCTCCCTTGGCTGAATTTGGGGCCTCTATAACCTGTTAGCGCTAACGGTGCTAGGGGCTTTTCACACCATAGGCGCCATCAGCTCCACCTCCTCGCCGTCGCGCAGGGCGGTGTAGAAACAGCTACGCCGATTGGTGTGGCAGGCGGGACCCTCTTGGCGCACCGTGGCCAGCAGGCAATCGCGGTCGCAATCCACGCGCAGATCCACAAGGGTTTGGGTGTGGCCCGACGTCTCGCCCTTGATCCAGAACGCTTGACGGGACCGCGACCAATAGGTCACCCGCCCCGTGGCCAAAGTCTGGGCCACGGCGTCGGCGTTCATCCAGGCCATCATCAACACGTCCCCCGTGTCCGCATCCTGGGCAATGCAGGGCACCAGCCCGGCGGCGTCGAATTTCAGGGTGGTGGGGTCAAATGCCATGGTCTTTCCTTTGCAATTCAGCCCCACCTGTCTATCTTGAGGATGGACCGAATGCACCCCGCAATGGAGGCCCCCGCGTGAGCGACAGTGACCTGATCAAACTCTATTCCGCCCGAATTCTGGCACTGGCCGCCGATATGCCCCATGTGGGGCGGCTGGACGGGGCCGACGGAACGGGCAAGAAACGCTCGCCCCTGTGCGGATCATCGGTGACGGTGGATGTGCGCGTGGACGGTGACCGGGTCACGGATTACGGCCAGGACGTGAAGGCCTGCGCCCTGGGGCAAGCGGCAGCGGCGGTCGTGGGCGGGGCCGTGATCGGGCGCACCCGGGCCGAGGTGCAGGCCGCACGCGACGCGCTGACGGCGATGTTGAAATCCGGTGGCCCTGCCCCGGCGGCCCCCTTTGACGGCTTGGAGGTTCTGTTGCCCGCCCGCGACTACAAGAACCGCCATGCGTCGATCCTGTTGTCCCTTGATGCGACCCTCGATGCCATGGACGAAGCCGCGGCGCGTCTGTCCGCCTGATCGCCAAAACGAAGCGCACCAAAAAAACCGCCGCACTCCGTGGGGCGGAGGCGGCGGAAGGTACACTGTGCGGGCTGGGCTAAGGGGCGACCGAGGCAGAGATCGCGCCCGAAACTTCGGCGGAAAACCGGGGCAGTTCGGCATAATTCAAGGGACAGAGATATGCGAGGCCCGGCCCGACAGTGTGGGGCAGAAAGGGTAAATCAGATCATGGACGGCAGGTGCAGCGCCCCCAGAACAACAGTCACAAGCCAGACACCGCCCAGTACATCCACCGCCAATTGGTCGGGGGCGCGGTTCAGCAGTTTGCGTAGTTCGGTCAGCATCTTGGCTCTCCTGTTCTTGTTCTGTGCTCTGTTGGCCCTTTGTTCTCATTTTGGAAACGGCAAAGCAAGAACTTTTTAAGAACATTTAACAGTTTATGAACAGGAAATCGCTAACCCACTGATATCAAAGGGAACGCGCGATCCTGCCGCATCAGCCACAGCAGAACACGCACGGCCCGCCCCCGGTCAGACGTCAGGTCCGGGTCATGGGTCAACAGGGTGCGCGCGTCCGATTGGGCCAGCGCCATCAGGGCGGACTGGCGTTCCAGATCGGCAATGCGGAACCGGGGCACGCCGGATTGCGCCGTGCCGATGACATCCCCCGCACCGCGAATCCGCAGATCTTCTTCGGCGATGCGAAAGCCGTCCTCGCTTTCACGCAGGATACGCAGGCGCTGCTCAGCGGTCTCGGACATGGGGGACTTGTACAGCATCAGGCAGGTGGACTTCGCGGAGCCCCGCCCCACCCGGCCCCGCAACTGGTGCAATTGCGCCAGTCCGAACGTCTCGGCCCGTTCGATCACCATGATCGAGGCGTTGGGCACGTTCACCCCCACCTCGATCACCGTGGTGGCCACCAGAACCGCGATCTCTCCGGCGACAAAGGCGGCCATGGTGGCGTCCTTGTCCCGGGGGTGCATCTGGCCGTGGACCAGCCCGACAACCCCGTCCCCCAAGGCGGCGCGCAGGGCCTTGAATCGGGTTTCGGCGGCGATCAGGTCCATGGTCTCGCTCTCCTCGACCAAGGGACAGACCCAATAGGCCTGCCGCCCCTCGCCCAAGGCTTGGCGCAGGCGCGCGATCACATCGTCCAGCCGCGCCGTGGGCACCAGGGCGGTCTGGACCGGCGTGCGCCCGGGGGCTTTTCATCCAGAACCGACACATCCATGTCCCCGAACTGCGTCAGAGCAAGGGAGCGTGGGATCGGCGTCGCCGTCATCACCAGCATATCCACGGCGGCGTTCTTGGCCCCCAGCAACTGGCGCTGGCGCACGCCAAAGCGGTGCTGTTCGTCCACAATCGCAAGGCGCAGGTCGTGAAACACCACGTCTTCTTGAAACACCGCGTGGGTGCCCACCAGAATCTGCAACGCGCCCGAGGCCAGTGCCGCCAGCTTGGTCCGCCGTTCTGCCCCCTTGTCGCGGCCCGTCAGGAGTTCCAGCGACACGCCCGCCTCCGCCGCCAAGGGCCGCAGCCCGTCCAGATGTTGCCGCGCAAGGATTTCCGTGGGGGCCATCAACACCGCCTGCCCGCCCGCCTCGACCGCCGTGACCATGGCCAACAGGGCTACCAGCGTTTTGCCGGACCCCACATCCCCCTGCAACAACCGCGACATGCGGTGCGGCGCGGCCATATCGGTCAGGATTTCGCCCAAGGCCCGGGTCTGCGCGCCCGTGGGCGCGAACGGCAGTGCCTGCAACACCGCGCGCTGCACCGCGCCGGGGGCTTCGGTCACGCGTCCCGGTTGCGCGCGGTCCCGCGCCCGGGCCAAGGCCAGCGTGACCTGATGGGCGAACATCTCGTCATAGGCCAGACGCAGGCGCGCCGGGGCCTCGGGGGCCAGATCGGCGGGCCCTTCGGGCGCATGGGCCGCGTGGACCGCCGCCTGCCAATCGGGCCAGCCTTTCCGGGCGATCAGGGCCGGATCGATCCATTCGTCCAGCTTGGGCGCCCGCGTCAACGCCCCGGCCAAGGCGCGGGCAAAGGTCTTGCGCGCCATGCCCCCGTGCAGCGTGTGCACGGGTTCGAAATTGGGCAGGCTGCCCGCCTCCTCCGGTGGGACGATGTGGTCCGGGTGGGCCATCTGCGCCACACCGTCAAAACGTTCCAGCTTGCCCGACACGATGCGCACCGCCCCCACGGGCAGCTGCGATTTCAGGTAGTTGCCGTGGGCGTGAAAGAACACGAGGAAAAAGCTGGTCTCGGCATCGCTGACCTCGATGCGATAAGGGCGGCCCTTGCTGCGCGGCTCGAAATGTTGGCCGACGGTAACGGCGGTGGTGACAATCTCGCCCGTGACCGCGCCGTTGATCGTGGGGCGCAACTGGCGGTCGATCCCGCCCGTAGGCAGCTGCATCAACAGGTCCACCGGAGCCTCGATCCCGACCTGTTCCAACGCCTGCCCGATCTTGGGGCCGATGCCGGGCAGACTGTCGATGCCGGCAAACAGCGGGAACAGGATTTCGGGGCGACCGGCCACGGATCAGTGGCCCGCGATCAGGTCGAACCAGCCGTCTTCGTCGATGGTTTCCACGCCCAGATCCGCAGCCTTCTTGGCCTTGGACCCGGCACCGGGCCCGGCCACCAACAGATCGGTCTTGGCAGAGACGGAGCCTGCGACCTTGGCGCCCAGGCTTTCGGCGCGGGCCTTCGCCTCGGCCCGGGACATGCGTTCCAAGGTGCCCGTAAAGACCACCGTCTTACCCGCCACCGGGGAGGCGGAGGTGTCGGCCCGCGCCACGGGGGTCACGTCCAGATGCGCCACCAGCCGGTCGATCGCCGCGCGTTCGGCGGGGTTGGCAAAGGTGGCAATCAGCGACGCCGCCATGACCTGCCCGACCCCGTCGATATCCACCAGCGCCCCGTAGGCCGGGTCGTCCGGGTCCGCGGCGGCGACAAGCGCGCCCTCGAACTGGGGCCAGTCGGCATAGTGGCGCGCCAGCAGGTTCGCCGCCTGTTCGCCCACGTGGCGTATGCCAAGGGCAAAGATCATGCGGTTCAGGGGGATGGTGCGTTTGGCGTCGATGGCGGCGAAGAGGGCAGTGGCGGATTTCTCGCCCCAGCCGGTCTTGTTCCTGAGCGCCTGAAGGCCGGAGCCGTAGCGGTCGCGCAGGGTGAAGATGTCCGCGAAATCCTTGATCCAGCCGTCCAGATAGAATTGCTCCACCTGTTTGCTGCCCAACCCCTCGATGTCGAAGGCGGCGCGCGAGACGAAATGTTTCAGCTTTTCAACGGCCTGCGCGGGACAGATCATCCCGCCCGTGCAGCGGCGCACGGCGTCGCCCGGCTCGCGCACCGCATCCGATCCGCATTCGGGACAGGTGGTCGGAAAGGGGAAGGGGGTGGCGTCGTCGAGGCGCGCGGACAGGTCCACGTCCGCGATCTTGGGGATCACATCGCCTGCGCGGTAGACCTGCACCCGGTCGCCCACGCGGATGTCACGGCCGTCGCGGATCGCCTCACCCTTGGCGTTCAGCCCCTTGATATAATCCTCGTTGTGCAGGGTCGCGTTGGACACCACGACGCCGCCCACGGTCACGGGGGTCAGGCGCGCCACGGGGCTGAGCGCGCCGGTGCGGCCCACCTGGATGTCGATCGCCTCTAGCCGGGTCCAGGCCAGTTCGGCGGCGAATTTATGGGCGATGGCCCAGCGGGGCGTGGTGGAGCGTAGGCCGAGCCGGTCCTGATAGGCGAGATCGTCCACCTTGTAGACCACCCCGTCGATGTCATAGCCCAGATCCGCGCGGCGGTGCTCGATGTGGCTGTAGTGGGCCAGCAGCTCGGCGGGCGTGGCGCAGCGCCGGGTCAGGTCATTGAGCACAAACCCCATCGCCGCCAGCCGCGCCAGCGCCTCGGTCTGGGTGGGGGCCAGCGGGGCCGAAACCTCGCCCCAGGCATAGGCGAAGAACCGCAAGGGGCGCGCGCGGGTGATCTCTGGATCCAACTGGCGCAGGGATCCGGCGGCGGCGTTGCGCGGGTTGGCAAAGGTCTTTTCACCCTTGTCCGACTGGCGCGCGTTCAGGGCGGCGAATTCGGTGTGAGACATATAGACCTCGCCCCGCACCTCCAGCACGTCGGGCACATCGCCCGTCAGGGTGTGGGGGATATCCGCGATCATGCGGGCGTTGGCAGTGACGTTTTCGCCCACGCTGCCATCGCCGCGCGTGGCCGCCTGGATCAGCTGGCCCTTTTCATAACGCAAAGAAAGGGACAGACCGTCGATCTTGGGTTCTGCGGTGTAGGCCAGCGGATCATCCGGTGCCAGTCCCAGAAACTTGCGCACGCGATCGTCAAAGTCCTGCACGTCCTCCGCGTCAAAGGCATTGCCAAGGGACAGCATCCGCCGGGCGTGGATGATCTTGCCAAACCCGTCGGCGGCGGGGGCGCCGATCTGTCGGGACGGGCTGTCGTCGCGGACCAGATCCGGAAAACGCGCCTCGATGGCGGCGTTCTCACGTTTTAGACGATCAAATTCCGCGTCCGTCAGAACCGGATCGTCCTTGCCGTGATAGGCCACGTTCGCCTGCCCCAAAAGGCTGGCAAGACGCGCAAGCTCTGCCCGCGCGTCCTGTTCTGTCATATTCTCTACGTCCGACATGGCCACCCCGCCCCTAGCTTAGGGTTTGGTTGTAGGTGGCCCCTGCCCCCATTTCCAGTGGGTCAGGACGCGGCGGCGATGGTTTCTTGCATTTCCGACCCGACAGGGTCGCGCAGCACATAGCCCCGGCCCCACACGGTTTCGATATGGTTCTCACCGCCATTCGCCTCTGCCAGCTTCTTGCGCAGCTTGCAGATGAAGACGTCGATAATCTTCAACTCCGGCTCGTCCATGCCGCCATAGAGGTGGTTGAGGAACATTTCCTTGGTCAGGGTGGTGCCCTTGCGCAAGGACAGCAGTTCCAGCATCTGGTATTCCTTGCCCGTCAAATGCACAGGCGCGCCTTCCACATCGACGGTCTTGGCATCCAGATTGACACAGACCTTGCCCGTCTTGATCACGGATTGGGAATGGCCCTTGGACCGGCGGATAATTGCGTGGATGCGGGCGACCAGTTCTTCGCGGTGGAAGGGCTTGGTCATGTAGTCATCGGCCCCGAACCCGAATCCCCTGATCTTGCTTTCGGTATCGTCGGCCCCGGACAGAATCAGGATCGGCGTCTCGATCCGGGCCAGCCGCAACTGGCGCAGGACATCATGGCCATTCATGTCCGGCAGGTTCAGGTCGAGCAGAATAATGTCGTAGTCATAGAGTTTCGCCAGATCGATGCCTTCTTCGCCAAGATCTGTGCAATAGACGTTGAGATTGGCGTTGGACAGCATCATTTCGATGCTTTTCGACGTGGTTGGATCATCTTCGACCAGTAGGACTCGCATCGTGAATTCTCCTTATGCCCCTTGAATGCACCCAACTTTGGTCAAAAAGGTTAACGCACCGTTACCGTAAGTGACCTATCTAAAAATACAACTGGACGTTAACGATACTTCTGCAGGTCGGTCGTCTTCAGCCCCGGCACCCCATGAGTGGACACGGCATAGACCCACGAGGCGAACTCTTCCTCGGACAGGCCATAGCGTTCCAACGCCTCCTCCAACCCGATCAGCCCGGCCTGCACGCCGATCACCACGGCGGCTTTTCTGCTTGCAACCCAACGGGTTGTCTTGGGCGATGGCAGATCATCGCGGGTCATTTGTTTGCCGTTGGGCAAGGTCACCGAATAGGGTTGTTTTGGGCGACGGATGTACATTTTGGTCCCTCATCTTCGTGTCGCCCCCGTCTTGCCCGCAGATGTTTAAGGCTGTCTGAAGCCCGCCCTTGAGAATACCTAAGATTTTCATATATCTGGCCCTAACCCACCCCAATCTGGCCCCCAACCCCACCCGGAGCGCCGCCATGCCCCTCGATCCTGCCCTCAACTCCTTGGGATTCGCCAAGCCGCCCAGCGAGACGCGCGTTGTCGTCGCCATGTCTGGCGGCGTGGACAGTTCGGTCGTGGCCGCACATCTGGCCGAACAGGGCTATGACGTGGTGGGCGTGACCTTGCAGCTGTACGACCATGGCGCGGCGCTGGCCAAGAAGGGCGCGTGTTGCGCGGGCCGCGACATCCACGACGCGCGCCGGGTGGCCGAAGAGATGGGCTTTCCCCATTACGTGCTGGATTACGAGAACACCTTTAAGGAAGCGGTGATTGACGAGTTCGCCGACAGCTATCTGGCCGGGGCCACGCCCGTGCCCTGCATCCGCTGCAACGAACGGGTCAAATTCAAGGACCTGCTGGAAACCGCGCGGGATCTGGACGCCGATTGCATGGCCACGGGCCACTATATCCAGCGTATGATGGGCGCGACCAAGGCCGAACTGCACAGCGCCGCGGACGCGAACCGGGATCAAAGCTATTTCCTGTTTTCCACCACGCAGGAACAGCTCGACTATCTGCGCTTTCCCTTGGGCCATCTGCCCAGCAAGGACGACACCCGGGCGCTGGCGGCGAAATACGGGCTGGCGGTGGCGGACAAGCCCGACAGTCAGGACATCTGTTTCGTGCCGAACGGCGATTATGCCGCCGTGATCGAGAAACTGCGCCCCGGCGCGGGCGAGCCCGGCGATATCGTCCACGCCGATGGGCGGGTTCTGGGCCAGCACAATGGGGTCATCCACTACACCATCGGCCAGCGGCGGGGCTTGGGCATCGGGGGGCTGTCGGAACCGCTCTATGTGGTCAAGCTGGATGCGGACACGCGGCGCGTGGTCGTAGGGCCCAAGGACATGCTGTCTACCCGCACCATCCCCGTGCGCGAGATCAACTGGCTGGGCGACGCGCCCTTTGACAGTCAGGGGGAATGGCACGTGGGCGTCAAGGTCCGCAGCACCCGCCCCCCGCGCGACGCGATCATCCGCCCCCTTTCAGCCACCCAAGCCGAGGTGGAGCTGATCGTGGCCGAGGACGGGATCAGCCCCGGACAGGCCTGTGTGTTCTACGACCAGAACAGCACCCGCATCTTTGGTGGCGGCTGGATCTGGCGCGGCTACTAGAAGTCCGCGGCCACCCGCAGGTCCCGCAAGGGGCGTACAACCTCGATGCTGCGCTGATACAGGGGATGGGCGTGGTAGGCGGCCAGGGCCGCTTGGTCCTCGAACTCCGCATAGACAACGACATCCACGGCATTGCCGATCCCGTCGGCCTTTTGGTTGCGGCAGACCTCGAAGTGCCGGGCGTGGGGGATGTCCGCCAACAGGCGCAGCCCGGCCTCGATCCGGTCCAGATCGGCGGCATCGCGGGCCGAGAAAAACACCACATGGCGCAGAAAACCGCGCGTGGCCGGGTCGCTGGAAGATGCCATCCCTGTCGTCCCCAAATGTCCGTCCCCGAATGTGCGGGCTGGTTGCAATGCGCCCGGTTATACCGCCCAAGGCCCCCGGGGCAAGGCAACTCCGCCCGCCCAGCCCCCTGATTTGGCCCTAAGCCTGCATCGCATTTGGCCCTATCGGCCCGGCGCATTTAGGGCCATCACGGTTGCAAGCGTCCATTCAACCGGGAGACTGAACGATGTCCACTGTCACCACGCCCAACGACCTGACCCACATCGTCGAGGCCGACCGCGCCCACCTGTGGCACCACATGATGCAGCACAAGGCCCTGGAAACCGGCGAGCCGCGTATCATTGTCGAAGGCAAAGGTATGCGCGTGTGGGACCAGAACGGCAAGGAACACATCGACGCCGTGTCGGGCGGGGTGTGGACCGTGAACGTGGGCTACGGGCGCACCGAAATCGCCGACGCCGTGCGCGACCAACTGGTCAAGATGAACTACTTTGCGAACTCCGCCGGGTCCATCCCCGGGTCGCTGTTTGCCGAAAAGCTGATCTCCAAGATGCCCGGCATGACCCGGGTGTATTACTCCAACTCCGGGTCCGAGGCGAACGAAAAGGCCTTCAAGATGATCCGCCAGATCGCCCACAAACGTCACGGCGGGCGCAAGCACAAGATCCTGTACCGCGAACGCGACTACCACGGCACCACCATCACCGCCCTGTCCGCTGGCGGCCAGCCGCAGCGCAACGGGCAATACGGCCCCTTCACCCCCGGCTTCGTGCCCGTGCCCCACTGCCTTGAATACCGGGCGGGCGATCAGGGCTGGGGCGACCTGTCGGGCGAGGATTACGGCCGCCGCGCCGCTGATGCCATCGAAGAGGTCATCCTGCGCGAAGGACCCGACACCGTGGGGGGCCTGTGCCTTGAACCCATCACCGCAGGGGGCGGCGTGATCGTCCCGCCCGAAGGTTACTGGCCCCGGGTGCAGGAGATCTGCGACAAATACGATATCCTGCTGCACATCGACGAGGTGGTCTGCGGCGTGGGCCGCACGGGCGCGTGGTTCGGCTATCAACACTACGGGGTCCGGCCTGACTTTGTGACCATGGCCAAGGGCGTGGCCTCGGGCTATGCCGCGATCAGCTGCACCGTCACGAACGAGCGGGTGTTCGAGATGTTCAAGGACGACGCCAGCGACCCCATGGGTTACTTCCGCGATATCTCGACCTTCGGGGGCTGCACCGCCGGTCCTGCGGCGGCGCTGGAAAACATGGCGATCATCGAACGCGAAGACCTGCTGGGCAACACCAATGCCATGGGCGACTACTTCATGGACCTGCTGCGCGGCCTGCAGGACAAGCACCGGGTGATCGGGGACGTGCGCGGCAAGGGGCTGTTCTGCGGCGCCGAACTGGTGGCCGACCGCACGACCCGGGAACCGGCGGACGAAAAGAAGGTGCAGGCGGTCGTGGCCGACTGCATGGCCCAAGGCACGATCATCGGGGCCACCAACCGGTCCCTGCCCGGGTTCAACAACACCCTGTGTTTCAGCCCGGCCCTGATCTCGACCAAGGACGATCTGGACCAGATCGCAGCCTCCGTGGACAAGGCCCTGACGCGGGTGTTCAACTAGACCCGCATTTTCCCGCACGATCGGACGACCATGCTGCCGCCTGCCCCCACCCCGGGGCGGGCGGTTTTTTTGGGGCCTGCTTTTTAGTACCTGCTTTTTAGAGCCTGCATTTTTCGGGGGGCGTTTCGGGGTGGTTTTCGGGGGTGGTTTCGGGGGGCGCGGCACATGCGGCCCATGCCGCGAAAAGCAGAATTTTGTTCTTTTGGCGATTTGGGCCAATGCGCGGCCCCTTTATATCCAGATTGTCAGGTCTATCGGTCCAGTATAGCCTACCCCCATGCGCATCGCTGTCGAAAGTTTCAACCTTGATCCCGACCACCCCGGCACCCTGCAACGGCAGGTGCAGGACATGGTGATCCAAGGGGTACTGGCGGGGCGGTTTGCGCCCGGTGACAAGCTGCCCTCGTCGCGCGGGTTGGCCGATCATCTGGGCCTGTCGCGGATCACGATCACGCTGGCCTATACGGACCTTGTGGCCAATGACTACGTCACGTCCCGGGGGCGGTCGGGGTATTATATCTCGGACTCCGCGCCGCAACCCATCGCCCCGCCCCGGGTGCTGGCACAGCCCCGGGCGGCGGTCGAATGGTCCCGGGTGCTGCGCCAAGGGGCCCAAGCCTCGGGGGTGGAGCGTCCGGCCAATTGGCGCAGCTACCGCTATCCGTTCATCTACGGGCAGCCCGATGCCACCCTGTTCGACCACCAAAGCTGGCGGCGCTGCGCCCTGGAGGCCTTGGGCAAGCGGGACTTCAACGCCCTTGCCGCCGATGCCTACGCGGCGGACGACCCGGACCTTGTCACCCAGATCATCCGCCTGATCCTGCCCCGGCGCGGCTTCACCGCCCGACCAGAGGAGGTGATGATCACCCTTGGCGGGCAAAACGCCCTGTGGACCGTGGCGCAAATCCTGCTGACCCAACGGCGCACGGCGGTGATGGAAAGCCCCGGTTATCCGCAACTGCGCGATATCCTTGCGCAAAGCCGCTGCAATCTGGTGAACCTGCCCGTGGGGCCACAGGGGCTGGATCCGGCCACTGTCCCCACGGGGACAGATGTGCTGTTTGCCACGCCTTCGCACCATTGCCCGACCTCTGTCACCCTGCCCACGGCGCGCAGGCGGGCCCTGCTGGCGCGGGCGGCGGCGGATGATTTCGTGGTGGTCGAGGACGACTATGAATTCGAGCTTGGGTATATGCAGCGCCCCTCTCCAGCCCTTAAATCCCTGGACCGGGACGGGCGGGTGATCTACATCGGCTCGTTCTCCAAGTCGATCTTTCCGGGGCTGCGGCTGGGGTTCATGGTGGCCCCCGAACCCGTGATCCGTGAGGCGCGTGCCCTGCGGGCCGTGGTCCTGCGCCACCCGCCCGGGCACATCCAGCGCACGGTGGCCTACTACCTTGGCCACGGTCACTACGACGCGCAGGTGCAACGTGTGGCGCGTGCCTACAAGGCGCGGCGCGTGGTGCTGGACCGCGCGCTGACCGACAACGGGTTGGCCCCCGCGACCAACAACGCCTTTGGCGGATCCTCCGTGTGGATGCAGGCCCCCGTGGGAACAGACAGCGCCGATCTGGCGGCCCGTCTGCGCAGCCAATCGGTACTGATTGAACCGGGGGCCGCGTTCTTTGGCGATCCGACCCCGGCCCAGCGGCGGTTCTTTCGACTGGGATATTCGTCGATCGCAGAACGGGACATCCCCGCAGGCATCGCGCGGCTGGCGGCGGCGTTCTAAAGCGGCAGCGCGGTGGTGTGTTTGATGGTCTCCATGCTCAGCAGGGCCGTGACGTTGAACACGCGCACCTCTGCGATCAGAGCCTGATAGAACACATCATAGGCGCGGGCATTGGCGACCTGCACCTTGAGGATATAGTCGATGTCCCCCGCAAGGCGGTGTGCCTCCATGACCTCTGGCCGGGCCTGCAGGGTGGCGAGGAACTTCTCCTGCCACTCCGCCTCGTGTTCCGATGTGCGGATCAGCACGAAAAAGCACGCCTCCAGGCCCAGGGCCTCGGGGTCCAGAATGGCGGTGGTGCGTTCGATGATCCCCGCCTCGCGCATCTTGCGGATCCGATTCCACACCGGCGTCTTGGAGGAGCCGATCTTGCGGGCGATCTCGTCCAGGCTTTGGCTGGCATCGTCCTGCAAGGCCGCAAGGATGTTTCGGTCGGTGTCGTCTAGGCGGACGGTCATTCTGTTTTTCCTTGGATTGGGAAACATGCGTCCCGTGTTTGGCGCGGGTTGGGATAATGTTCCTTATCTTGCGGCGCATCTCGCCTCAAGGGGGAACAATGTTCTATATATCCGGTAACACACCAAGCCCGAGGCGCCCCAAATGCAGCACTTCCCCATCTTCCTCGCCGTCGCCGGCCGCCGCATTGTTCTGTCGGGCGGGAGGGACGCGGCGCTGGCCAAGTTACGCCTTTTAATGAAGAGCGAGGCGCATATCAACGTCTTTGCGCCCGATGCCGCGCCCGAGATCCACGATTGGCACGCACAAGGCCGCCTGACCCTGCACCCGCGCGCGATGGAACCCGGGGACACCATGTGCGCCGTGCTGTTCTACGCCGCCAACGAGGACGCCGCCGAGGATGCCCGCGTGGCCCGGATCGCCGCGGCCGATGGCGCGCCGATCAACATCGTGGACAACCTGTCCGACAGCCAGTTTATCACCCCCGCCATTGTGGACCGGGACCCGGTTGTGGTGGCCATCGGCACCGAAGGCGCGGCCCCCGTGTTGGCGCGGGCGATCAAACGCGACCTCGAAGAAAAACTGCCGCAGGAGTTGGGCCTGCTGGCGCGCATCGGCAAGGGGTTCCGCCGGGCTGTCTTTGCCCTGCCCGCCGGGGCGGCGCGCCGGGATTTTTGGTCCAAGTACTACTTTGAACGCGGACCCAAGGCCCTGTCGGACGGCCCCGCCGCCGTGCTGCCCGCCCTCGAAACCTTGCTGGCCGAGGCCAAGGCCGACGAGGCGCGCCAAGGCCATGTGGATCTGGTGGGCGCAGGCCCCGGGGATCCGGATCTGTTGACCCTGAAGGCGCGCAAGGCGCTGGACCGGGCTGATGTGGTGATCCACGACCGCCTTGTGCCCCCCGCGATTCTGGAACTCGCGCGCCGCGAGGCAACAATCATCGACGCGGGCAAGACGGGCTTTGGCCCCTCCACCGCCCAGGGCGACATCGACGCCATGTTGGTGGAACACGCCCTGGAAGGGGCCCATGTGGTACGCCTGAAGGCGGGCGACGCCACGGTCTTTGGCCGTCTCGACGAAGAGGTCGAGGCCCTGCAGGCCGCCGATGTCCCCTACACGATCATCCCCGGGATCACCGCTGCATCGGCGGCTGTGGCCACGATTGGGCAAAGCCTGACCAAGCGCGGTCGCAATTCCGCCGTGCGGTTGATCACCGGGCATGACACACGCGGCTATGCCGAACAGGATTGGCGCGCACTGGCCCGCCCGGGCGAGGTCGCGGCGATCTACATGGGCCGCCGGTCCGCGCGCTTCATCCAGGGCCGCTTGATCATGCACGGGGCCGACAATGCCACCCCCGTCACCATCGTGGAGCGCGCCAGCCAGCCTGACCAGCGGGTGCACGCCACCACCCTGGCCGACCTGCATGACACCATGGACCGGGTGCACGGGCCCGCCTTGACCCTTTACGGGCTGGCTCCGCGCGCCGCCCTCGCCGCCACGAAAACCCTTTCGCTACAGGAGGCTGCACAATGAGCCGCAAGCCATTCACCCCCAAGGTCGTCACCGGCAATGATCTGTTGTTGGGCGACGTGGTCTACCTTGCCGCCGATGACACCTGGGTCCGCGCGCTGGACGCAGCAGAGGTCATCACCGACGAGGCTCACGCGCAAATCCGCCTGCTGGACGGATCCAGCCAGCCGCAACAGGTCGTGGGCGTCTACCTGATGGACGTGAACACTGCCGGGCAACCTGTTCATTTTCGTGAAGATTTCCGCGCCACCGGCCCATCCAACTATGCCCATGGCAAACAAGTGGAGCTGTCCTGATGTATCAATACAACGAATTCGACACCGCCTTTCTGGCCGAACGCAACGCCCAGTTCCGCGCACAGGTGGAACGGCGGCTGGACGGGTCCCTGACCGAGGACGAGTTCAAGCCCCTGCGCCTGATGAACGGGGTCTATCTGCAACTGCACGCGTACATGCTGCGCGTGGCGATCCCCTACGGCACGCTGAGCGGGGCTCAGATGCGGGTGCTGGCGGATCTGGCGCAGGACTATGACAAGGGTTACGGCCATTTCACCACCCGCCAGAACATCCAGTACAACTGGCCCAAGCTGCGCGACATTCCCGACATGCTGGACAAGCTGGGAACAGTGGGGATGCACGCCATCCAGACCAGCGGTAACACCATCCGCAACGTCACCGCCGACCATTTCGCAGGGGCCGCGGCGGACGAGGTCGAGGACCCCCGCCCCACCGCAGAGCTGTTGCGCCAGTGGTCCACCGACCACCCGGAGTTTCAGTTCCTGCCGCGCAAGTTCAAGATTGCCGTGACCGGGGCTGCCGCCGACCGTGCGGTGATCAAGGCCCATGACATCGGCCTGCGTCTGGTGCGTGATGCGGCAGGCAACACGGGCTATCAGGTCGTCGTGGGTGGCGGCCTGGGGCGCACGCCGATGATCGGCAAGGTGCTGCGCGACTTTCTGCCCAAGGCGGACCTGCTGCCCTATTGCGAGGCGATCGTGGCCGTCTACAACCGCCTTGGCCGCCGGGACAACAAGTACAAGGCACGGATCAAGATCACCGTGCATGAAAACGGGATCGAGGATATCCGGAGCCGCGTCGAGGCAGAGTTTGCCCGCATCCGCCCCGCCTTTGGCGGTGTCGATCAGGCCATGCTGGCGGGGATCGAGGCGCAGTTTGCCGCACCCGCCTACGCGGATGTGCCAGACGCGCCGTACCGCGCGGCCTACGACAGTGATCCGGTGTTCCGGTCCTGGGCCGATACCAACCTGACCGATCACAAGCGTTCCGATCACGCCATCGTCACCATCAGCATCAAGGCCCACGGTGCCACCCCGGGGGATGCCACGGCCGATCAGATGCGCGTCATGGCCGATCTTGCGGACCGCTACGCCTATGGCGAGTTGCGGATCAGCCACGAACAAAACGTCGTCCTGCCCCATGTGCCCCGGGGCCACCTGCCCGCGATCCACGCGCAATTGCGCGCGGCGGGTCTGGCCACGGCCAACATCGGTCTGATCTCGGACATCATCGCCTGCCCCGGCATGGACTACTGCGCGCTGGCCACGGCGCGGTCCATCCCCGTGGCGCAACAGATCGCAACGCGGTTCGACGCGCTCAAGCTGGAGCATGACATCGGCCACCTAAAGCTGAAAATCTCGGGCTGCATCAACGCCTGCGGGCACCACCACGTGGGCCATATCGGGATCCTCGGGCTGGACCGAGCGGGGGTCGAGAACTACCAGATCACTTTGGGCGGCGATCACACGGACACGGCGGCGATAGGCGAACGGGCAGGCCCCGGCTTTGCCTACGACGAAATCGTGCCCGCCATCGAACGGCTGGTTCTGGCCTATCTCGATCTGCGCGAAGGCCCGGGCGAGACCTTCATCGAGACCTATCGCAGGCTGGGCCTTGCGCCCTTCAAGGCCGCCCTTTACCCGGAGGCCGCGCAAAATGCCGCTTGATTTCGAAACCCCCATGGTGGAACGGGTCGATGCCCTGAACGCCGCCTACAAACACCATTCCGCCTTTGCGGTGATGTCCCGGGCGCTGGATGATCCCAACCTTGGGGCCACGGCGCTGGTGTCGTCCTTCGGGGCAGAGTCGGTGGTCTTGCTGCATATGCTTTCGGTCATGGACCGCACCAAGCCGGTGTTGTTCTTGGAAACGGGCATGCTGTTTCCCGAAACCCTGACCTATCAACGCGAACTGGCGGACCACCTTGGCCTGACGGATGTGCGCGTGATCACGCCGGATACGGACGACCTGTTTGCCCAGGACCCCGAGGGCGACCTGCACACCCGCGCCCCCGACGCCTGCTGCGCCATCCGCAAGACCGCACCGCTGGACCGCGCCCTTGCGCCGTTCGATGCCTGGATCACTGGGCGCAAGCGGTTTCAGGCGGGCACCCGCGCAGCGTTGGAGTTCTTTGAGGCAGGCGACCTGCGGATCAAGATCAACCCCTTGGCCCATTGGACGCCCGAGGACGTGCAGGACTACATGACCAACAACCGCCTGCCCCGCCACCCGCTGGTCGCCCAAGGCTATCCCAGCCTGGGCTGCGCGCCCTGCACGGGCAAGGTTGCCCCGGGCGAGGATCCCCGGTCGGGCCGCTGGCGCGGACGCGAAAAAACCGAATGTGGCATCCACTTTACCGCCCGAGGGGCCGTGCGCGGCGCCGTTGTGGCTGGATAGGAACAGACGATGATTGTGACCGATACGGGCTTTGCCCCCGATACCTTTGACGCGACGTTTACACCGCTGGCCGAGGCGCCGGCCAACGTCGCCGCCCTTGATCTGAGCAGCGATGCAGAGCCCGAGGCGCTGCGTCCCTATCTGGATGCGGTGCAGATGATCCGGGTGGATTTTCCCAGCTTTGCAGACGGGCGTGGCTTTACCATCGCGCGGCAGTTGCGGGCCATGGGCTACACCGGGCGTCTGCGGGCCCGGGGCCACGTGATCGCGGATCAATACGCCATGGCCCGGCGGTCCGGCTTCGACGAGGTGGAGATCGACGCCGATCTGGCCGCCCGCCAGCCAGAGGATCAGTGGCTGGCCCGGGCCAATTGGCGCGCCCACGACTACCAATCCCGCCTGCGCCGGGCGGCGGGATAAATCCCGCCCTACGGTAGGGTGGGACTTGTCCCACCGCTGCGCCCTTTCCCTGATACAGATCAAAGCCTATAGAGGGTGCGCGATGTAGATATCGCGTACAACAACCATGACCGAGCACTCCCCCGTGACCCAAGCCACTGCCACCAAAGCCGTTCCCACCCTGCCCGACGCTCAAAAGGTGACGGAGGTGAAGCACTACACAGACCGTCTGTTTTCGTTCCGCGTGTCGCGTCCCGCGTCCCTGCGATTCCGGTCAGGCGAGTTCGTAATGATCGGCCTGATGGGCGACCCGCACCCCGAGACGGGCAAGGTCAAGCCGCTCTTGCGGGCCTACTCCATCGCCTCGCCCAGCTGGGACGAGGAATTGGAATTCTATTCCATCAAGGTGCAAGACGGCCCCCTGACCTCGAAGTTGCAGCACATCAAACCGGGCGACGACATCATCCTGCGCCCCAAACCCGTAGGCACGCTGGTCCATGATGCATTGCTGCCGGGCAAGCGGTTGTGGCTGTTTGCGACCGGCACGGGCTTTGCGCCCTTCGCGAGCTTGCTGCGGGAGCCGCAAACCTATGAGGACTACGATGAGATCATCATCACCCACACCTGTCGCGAGGTCGGAGAGCTGACCTATGGGCGCGACCTGATCGAAAGCTTGAAGGACGACGAACTGTTGGGCGAACTGATCGGAGAGGGCTTCTGGAAGAAGATCAAATACTACCCCACGACCACCCGTGAAGAGAGCCCCAAGATGGGCCGAATCACGGACCTGATGAAATCCGGCGAGGCCTTTGCCGATCTGGGCGTGCCACCCCTGTCGCCCGAGACCGACCGGGCAATGATCTGCGGCAACCTCGCGTTCAACTTGGAATTGAAAGAGATGTTCGAAGGCTACGGCCTGGAAGAAGGCGCGAACTCCAAGCCCGCCCATTACGTGGTCGAGAAGGCGTTTCTGGACTAGGGTCCCGTTAGGGTCCCGGTCGTACCGGTTCAGAAAAGGCAGGTCCTCGGGCCTGCCTTTTTGTTTGGGGCTCTGCCCCCGGCCTGCGGCCGCCCCCGAGGGTATTTTTGGCCCAATGAAGCCTTGACGGTTATCGAAATGAAAAAGGCCGCCTCGATCCGGAAGCGGCCTTTTGTGTTTTGAGTGTGCGGCGGGTTTATTGACCCATCGCGCCTTTGATCTGGTCGATCACGGTTTGCACCATGTCGGGGTTGTCGCGGGCTTGCTCGATGGCGGTTTTCAGACCGGTTTTGGCGATGGACCCCAGATCGGAATTTTCCACCATGTTGAGTGCTGCATCGGCGTCAAACCCATCGGCGGTCATCAGATCGGTGATGGAGGTGCCAGCCTCTTCGGCTGCAACGGTCGCGGTATCGGCGGCATCGGTGACGGCGTCTGCTGCACCTTCGGCTGTGTCCGTCGCGGCATCGGTGACGGCTTCAACCGCGTCCGTTGCCGTATCCGTTGCGGCGTCCGCTGCGTCTGTTGCGGCATCCGTCGCCGCGTCCGCTGCGTCTGTTGCCGCATCGGTGGCTGCGTCAGTGGCTTCGGCGGCCGTATCGGCAGCCTCGGTTGCGGCGTCGGTGGCCGCTTGCGTTGCATCGGTCGCAGCGTCTGTAGCAGCGTCGGTCGCCTCGTCCGCGGCACCGGTGGCTGCGTCAACGGCGTCGGAAGCTGTGTCCATCGCGGCATCCGCTGCGTCAGAGGCAGCTTCGGTTGCCGTATCCACGGCATCAGATGCGGCTTCGGTCACGGCGTCAACGGCATCTGCGGCGGCCTCGGTCGCGGTTTCTGCACCGCTGGTGACGGCCTGAAGTGCGTCAGACGCGGCCTCTTCGGCGGCTTCGGTGGCAGAGGTTACGGCATCGGTGACAGCATCCGCTCCATCCGTGGCCATGTCGGTGGCTGTATCCGCAGCTTCGGTCACGGTCTCGGTCACGGTTTCAGTCACGGTTTCTGTGACCTCGGGGGCAGCGTCTTGCACGGCCTCGACGGTCTCTTGCCCGCGTTGGGTGTAGACGATGGTGACCAGTGCGGCGATGACGACAACGGCCAGTCCTACGATTGCATTACGACTCATGGGGACGCTCCTTTTCATGTGGGCTGTCAGGTATGGCAGGGTCATGGGTGTTTTAAGGGGGAAAAGCAAGCGCTGCAGCGCAGCAACCGTGAAAGCGGCCTTGAATAAAGGGCCAACTGCGGGTACTTTTGGCCCACGCTACAACAACAACCGAAAGGTCAAACCCATAGCCCGCAGACCCCATAACGCGCCGCCGCAACGAGACACCGGCCCCCGCGTCAACGACCGCATCCGTGCCATCGAAATCCGCCTGATCGGCGCCGACGGCGAAAACGTCGGTGTGGTATCCCCCCAAGGCCATGGCCCTTGCCGCAGAGGCAGGACTGGACCTTGTAGAGATTTCCCCGAACGCCAATCCACCCGTGTGCAAGATCATGGACTTCGGCAAGTTCAAATATGAACAGCAGAAGAAAGAGGCCGAGGCGCGGCGCAAGCAAAAGACCATCGACGTCAAAGAGGTCAAGATGCGTCCGGGTACGGACAATCACGACTTCGAGCGCAAGATGCGCGACACCATCAAGTTCCTCGAAGGCGGGGACAAGGTGAAGGTCACCCTGCGTTTCCGGGGCCGCGAAATGGCCCATCAGAACCTGGGCCGTGAGCTGTTGGAGAAAGTGGCCGCCGGTGTCGAGGGCACGGGCAAGATCGAAAACATGCCCAAGATGGAAGGCCGCCAAATGGTCATGATGATCGGGCCGCTGTCCAAATAACGCCGTCGGTCTGAACAGTTTGGGGCGTGCGGGGCAACCTGTGCGCCCTTTTTCGTGCCCTAGAGCCGGCCCAAGATGGTGCGCACGTAGTTACGCGTCTCGCGGAACGGCGGCACACCGCCGTGCTTTTCCACCGCGCCGGGGCCCGCATTATAGGCCGCAAGGGCCAAGCGCCACGACCCGAACTTGCGATATTGTTCCGCCAGATAGCGCGCGCCGCCTTCGAGGTTCTGTTCGGGATTGCGCGGGTTCACGCCCAGATACCGGGCGGTGCCGGGCATCAACTGGGCCAGACCAATGGCACCCGCGTGGGACACGGCGTTGGGGTTCCAATTGCTTTCCTGTTTGACCAGCCGCAGGAACAGATCCTCGGGGATACCATGACGGCGCGCCATCTGCCGGGCCACGGGCAGGTATTGCGACCGCATGGACCCGGTGTAGCGCGGGATCGCCGTGGGGATCGCAACGGTCTGGGGCACCAATCGGTTGGAGTTGGAGTATTGCGTCGCAAGACGCCCATCCAGCAGCCGGGTCTGGTCGCTGAACTGGGACATGCGATTGGGGTTTTGCGCCTGCGCGGACCCAACACCTGCCAAGGTCAGCACGGTCAAACCCGAAATCATGTGTCTCAACATATGGTGGATCCGCCCCTATATCCGTCGGTGCATACAATAGGGAGTATGGCGCAAAAGGGAAGCCTTGCGGTGTTTTGGGCGGAATTCGGCTTTCCTTAACCCCGTGCAAGTGATCTGTTGAGGGCCAGATTCGAGATATGGGGAGTGCTTGCAATGGCGGGCTCGGTGAACAAAGTCATCCTAATCGGCAACCTAGGGCGCGACCCCGAGGTGCGCACTTTCGGCAACGGCGGCAAGGTGTGCAACCTGCGCATCGCCACCTCCGAGACGTGGAAGGACAAGAGCAGCGGCGAGCGGCGCGAGCGGACCGAGTGGCATTCGGTGGCGATCTTTTCCGAACCACTGGTCCGGGTGGCCGAACAGTATTTGCGCAAAGGCTCCAAGGTCTATCTCGAAGGCCAGCTGGAGACGCGCAAGTGGCAGGATCAGTCCGGTCAAGATAAATACAGCACCGAAGTTGTGCTGCGGCCCTATACCTCGAGCCTGACCATGCTGGACGGACGCGGCGATGGCGGGGGCGGTGGCCAGATGGGCGGCGGCGGCGGTGGCGGCTACATGTCCGACGACCGTGGCGGTGGCGGCTATGGCGGCGGCAATCAGGGCGGCGGCTACGGCGGCGGGTCTGATCGTGGTCCCAGCAGCGGCGGTCCGGGCGGCGGTGGCGGCTACGGCGGCCCCTCGGACATGGACGACGAAATCCCGTTCTAGGCCAAAGGACCGCCCATGCGTCTGACCCCAAACCTGTCCGCCACGACCCCGCCCCCGGTGATGGAGGCGCGCCGCTGGCTGGCCGACGCCACGTTCACGCAGGACAAACCGCTGCTGAACCTCAGTCAGGCGGCCCCCGTGGATCCCCCGCCTGAGGCCCTGCGCACATATATGGCGGACGTCATCGTGCTGGACCCGGGCACGCACCTTTACGGCCCGGTTCTGGGCCTGCCCGAATTGCGCGCGGCTGTGGCGGATCGTTGGTCGCGCGATTATGCAGGTGCGGTCAGGGCGGATCATGTGGCGATCACCTCGGGGTGCAATCAGGCGTTCACGGCGGCCATGGCAACCCTGTGCGACGCGGGCGATAACGTGATCCTGCCGACCCCTTGGTACTTCAACCACAAGATGTGGCTGGACATGGGCGGGGTCGAGACGCGCGCCCTGCCCTCCGGCCCCGGGCTGATCCCGGACGCCGCACAAGCGGCCAGGCTGATCGATGTCCGCACTCGCGCCATTATCCTGGTCAGCCCGAACAACCCCGGCGGCGTGGAATATCCCGCCGCCACCCTGCGCGCCTTCTACGATCTGGCCAAGGCCCACGGCCTGGCCCTCGTGATCGACGAGACCTACCACGATTTTGACAGCCGCAGCGGCCCGCCCCATGACCTGTTCCAAGACGCCAACTGGGACCAGACGCTGATCCAGCTTTATTCGTTTTCAAAAGCATATCGCTTGACCGGGCATCGGGTCGGGGCGCTGACCTGTGCGCCAGAACGTCTGGCCCAGGTGGAAAAGTGGCTGGACACCGTCACCATCTGCCCCAACCAATTGGGCCAACGCGCGGCCCTTTGGGGCCTGCAGAACCTTGGTCCATGGGTTGCAGGCGAACGGGACGAAATCCTGCGCCGCAAGGCCGCCATGCTCGCGGGGTTTGACGCCCTGCCCGGCTGGGACGTGCTGGGCTGTGGGGCCTATTTCGCCTATGTGCGGCATCCCTACGACCTCCCCTCTGACGTACTGGCCCAACGCATGGTCCACGCGGCCAGCGTGCTGGTCCTGCCCGGCACGATGTTCGCGCCCCCGGAGACTTTGCCGACACCACCCTGCGCATTGCCTTTGCCAACGCCGATCTGGACGGGATCGCGGAATTGTTCCGCAGGCTGGCCGGGATGCACATCTAGGCGCTTGCACCCCCGGCGCTGGCCACTACCAAAAGCCATCGGAAAGCGGAGCGTACAATGGCTAAATCCACCGGGGCTAAATCCACAGGCAAAACCCTGTCCAACGTCTTTGTTTGGCTGATCCTTGGCCTTTTGATCTTTGCGCTGGCCGGTTTCGGCATTTCGGGCTTTGGCAACTCTGCCACCACCGTGGCCGAAGTGGGCGACGAAGAGGTCACGGTGCAAGACTATCTGCGCGCGTTCCAGCAGGAACAGCGCGGCCTGCAACAGCAGACGGGCCAGTCGATTTCCACCCAGGACATGCAGACCTTCGGCTTTGATCAATTGGTCCTGCAACAGCTGATCGCCCAAGCCGCCCTGAACAACGAAACCGCCAACCGGGACCTGTCCGTGGGCGATGCCGAAGTGGCCCGCCAGATCCGCGAAACGACCGCATTCCAAGGCGTGGACGGCCAGTTCGACCGCGAGGCCTACCGCTTTTCCCTGCGCAGCGTGGGCCTGAACGAGCCCCAGTTCGAAGAGAGCATCCGCAAGGACACCGCCCGCGAGTTGTTGCAAGGGGCGATCATCGGCGGTCTGCAACCCTCGGACGTATTTGCCGAAACCCTGGCCGCCTGGCGCTTTGAAACCCGGGACGTGACCCTTGTAACCCTTGGGGCCAACGATCTGCCCACCGGCCCCCTTGCCCCCAGCGACGCGCAGGTGCAGGCCTACTACGACGAGAACGGTGCCGATTTCACCGTGCCCGAGGCGCGGCAGATCACTGTGGCCTGGATCACCCCCGACCGTCTGGCCGGGGACATGGACGTGCCCGAGGCGGACCTGCGCGCCGCCTATGCCGCCCGCAGTGCCGAGTTCAACCAGCCCCGGCGCATCATGGCCGAACGCCTGAACTTTCTGGAAGGGGGCGATGCCATGCGCGCCTTTGCCCAGATCGAGGCGGGCGAGACCACATTCGACGCGCTGGTCGAGGCGCGCGGCCTGACCCTTGCAGACGTGGACGAGGGGGTCCTGACCGAAGCGGACCTGCCCGAGGCCGTCCGTGAAACCCTGTTCGCCATGACCGAACCCGGCGTTTCTGTCCCCGTGGGGACAGACCTCGGGGCTGCGCTGTACCGTGTGAACGCGATCCTGAATGCCACCACCGTCCCGTTCGAGGATGTGGTGGACGAATTGCGCGTGGACTTTGCCGAGGACGCCGCGCGTCGCCAGATCCTGGACGCCTTTGACGACAACGATGACCTGCTGGCCGGGGGGGCCACCCTCGAAGAGCTGGCCGCCGAAAGCGACCTGATCGTGGAAACGCTGGACTGGCGTCCGGGCGACAGCGGCGGGATCGCGGGCTATCAAGCGTTTCAGCTGGCCGCTGCGGCGGTGCAGGACACGGACTTTCCCGAGTTGATCAACCTGTCCGACGGCGGCGTGTTTGCTTTGCGTCTGGACGGGATCACCCCTGCCGCCATTCCGCCGCTGGCCGATATCCGGCCCCGGGTCGCCGCCGCATGGACCGCCGCCAACACCAACGAACGGCTTTTGGAACAGGCCGAGGGCCTGATCGACGCCCTGCCCGACCAACCCCTGGACGGCGAGACGATCACGGGCCTGACCCGGGACGGCTTTCTGGATGGCGTCCCCGCGACCCTGATCGAACAGGCGTTCGAGGCGGACGTGGGCACGGCGCTGGCCATCAGCGGCCAGAACGGCACGGCCTATGTGGTGCGCGTGGATGCCATCAACGCCGCCGACATGACCGACACCGAGGTGCAGGCCGCGGTCGACGCCCTGCGCACCTCCATGGGGCAAGGGCTGGCCCAGGACGTGTTCGAGGCTTACGGCCAGGCCGTCCAGGCCGAGGCCGGGTTCACCCTGAACCAAGGGGCCGTGAACGCGGCGTTGACCGCCCTGTCCACTCAAGGCGGGCAGTTCTAGACCATGGCCATTCTGCCCGACTTTGCCGACTTCGGCCCCCGTTTCGAGGCGGGCCAGAACCAAGTCCTCTATACCCGCCTGGCGGCCGATCTGGACACGCCGGTGTCCCTGATGATGAAGCTGGCAGAGGCGGAGCCGCAGTCCTTCATGCTGGAATCCGTCACCGGGGGCGAGGTGCGGGGCCGCTATTCGATCATCGGCATGAAGCCTGATCTGGTCTGGGAATGTCGCGGCACCACCAGCCGCGTGAACCGCGCCGCCCGCTACGATCCCGATGGCTGGCAGGACTGCGACGGCGATCCCCTGACCGCGCTGCGCGCCCTGCTGGCCGAAAGCCGGATTGACCTGCCCGACGATCTGCCCGCCTCTGCCGCCGGTCTGTTCGGGTTTCTGGGTTACGACATGATCCGCTTGGTCGAGCATTTGCCGAACGTGAACCCCGACCCCCTTGGCCTGCCCGACGCCTATCTGATGCGCCCCTCCGTGGTGGCGGTTCTGGACGGGGTGAAGGGCGAGGTGATCCTTGTAGCCCCCGCATGGGCGGATGCAGGCACCCCGGCCCGCGCGGCCTATGCCCAAGCCGCAGAGCGTCTGTCCGACGCCCTACGCGCGTTGGAACGGCCCGTGTCCGGGCGCACGGATTTCGACGGGGTGGCGGACCTGCCCGAGCCGGTGTCGAATTTCTCCAAGTCCGATTATCTGGCGGCGGTGGAAAAGGCCAAGGATTACATCCGCGCGGGCGACATCTTTCAGGTGGTCCCCAGCCAGCGGTGGACGCAGGACTTTCCCTTGCCGCCCTTCGCGCTCTACCGGGCGCTGCGGCGCACGAACCCCTCGCCCTTCATGTTCTTCTTCAACTTCGGCGGGTATCACGTGGTCGGCGCCTCGCCCGAGATCCTTGTGCGGGTCTTCGGGTCCGAGGTCACGATCCGCCCCATCGCCGGCACCCGTCCCCGTGGGGACACCCCCGAGGCCGACCGCGCCCTGGAGGCGGACCTGCTGGGCGATCCCAAGGAATGTGCTGAACACCTGATGCTGCTGGATTTGGGGCGCAACGATACGGGCAAAGTGTCCAAGATCGGCACCGTGCGCCCGACCGAGAAGTTCATCATCGAACGCTACAGCCACGTGATGCACATCGTGTCCAACGTGGTGGGCGAATTGGCCGAGGATCAGGACGCCCTGTCTGCCCTGCTGGCAGGCCTGCCTGCGGGCACCGTGTCAGGTGCGCCCAAGGTCCGCGCCATGGAGATCATCGACGAGCTGGAGCCTGAAAAGCGCGGCGTCTACGGCGGCGGTGTGGGGTACTTTGCCTCCAACGGGGATATGGACATGTGCATCGCCCTGCGCACGGCGGTGGTCAAGGATGACAAGCTTTACATTCAGGCGGGCGGCGGCGTGGTCTATGACAGCGACCCCGAGGCGGAGTTTCAGGAAACCGTGAACAAGTCCAAAGCGATCCGGGCCGCCGCCGCGGAGACCGCGCGTTTTGCCGGGCGCACCAATCGGTAGGGTGCGGCGCTAGCGCACCTCCACCGTGGCCAAGGGCAGTTCCACCAGCAGCGCCCTGTGGTCGGATCCCGCCCAGTCCCGCGCCTCGATCTTGCCACCCAAGGGGCCAAGAACGTGGTCAATCTGCATCGGGTAAGGGCCCAGCCAGAAGGTCGCCCAGACCGGCCCCGCGCGCTGCGTTCGGGTCACGGTCGCAATCTCGCGCAGGCGGTGGCCGCGCCCGACCATGTTGAAATCGCCGCCCACCACGACCAACCCATCCAGATCGGCCAGAAAGGCATCCACGCGCGGGGCGTCCCGGGCCTGATTGTCCGGCCATGGCCAGGCTTGGTGCAGGGTTGCGACCCAGACCGGCCCCGCATCGGTGACGACCTGCAGCGCGGCGACGCCGTCCCACATCTTGCAGCGCGGGGCCGCCTCGGTCACGGGCAAGCGGGACAGCACGGCAACGGTCATGCGGCTGGTGACCTCGCAGGACACCTGATGGGGATAGGTGCCCGCCAGCGCGTCCAGCATGGACAGGTCCGCCGTTGGAACCTCTTGCAAGGTCACAACATCGGCGCCCGAGGCGATGATGTCGGCCACCGTCTCCTCCATGCGGGGATTGATGTACCACAGGTTGGCTTGATACAGGGACAGGTGCGGCTCTCCGGTTTGGGCGGGGCGGGCCATGGGCTCAGACGCGATATCCCCCAACAGGGCCAGAATAGCCGCCGCAACGCAGGCCAGCGCCTGCGCCCGGGTGCCAAAACGCGCCAAGGACAGGCCCATGGCCGCCAGCGCGATGGCGATCAGGGGCCGAAACACCGACAGGCTGTCGCCCAGGGGATGCACCATCCCTGCGTAACTCAGCACCAGCGCCAGCGCCAAAACCACGACAAGACTGTAACAAATGGCTCTCATAATCGCGCGCTCCTGCGGGTTGTGTCACGGGGCTGTGAGGTGGCCCTTGCAAAGCTTGCTCTGCCGCCTGCGTCCCGCCATGTCTAGGGCAACGAAAGGACCATGGCTATGCCAACCGAAAAACTCACATTCCCCGGCCACTCCGGCGCGCAGCTGTCTGCGCGGCTGGACATGCCCGAGGGGGCCCATCTTGCGACCGCGCTGTTCGCCCATTGCTTTACCTGTTCCAAGGATATCCCCGCCGCCCGCCGCATCGCGGCGCGTCTGTCGGCCATGGGGATTGCCGTGTTGCGGTTCGACTTTACGGGACTTGGCCATTCGGACGGGGAGTTTGCCCATACCTCCTTCACTTCCAACGTGGGCGATTTGCGCGCCGCGGCGGACATGCTGGCTGACCGTGGCATGGCCCCGGATCTGCTGATCGGTCATTCCCTTGGCGGGGCGGCGGTCCTGCGCGCGGCGGGCGACATCGACAGCGTACGCGCGGTCGTTACCATGGGGGCGCCCTTTGATCCGGGTCACGTCACCCACAACTTCGCCGAGGCCCTGCCCGCAATCAAGGCCAACGGTAAGGGCACAGTGACCCTTGGGGGACGGCCCATCACCATCGGGCAAGACTTCGTCGAGGACGTCAGCCAAGCCCAGCTTGCCCCTGCCATCGCCGGGTTGAAGCGGGCCCTGCTGGTGCTGCACGCGCCCATGGACGATATCGTGGGGATCGAGAACGCGACCCAGATCTTCAGCGCGGCCAAACATCCCAAATCCTTTGTGACGCTGGACAATGCAGACCACCTGATCACCCGCCCGGCGGATGCCGAATACGCCGCCGAGGTGATTGCCGCATGGGCCGGGCGCTATCTGGACCTGCGGCCCCCCGCGCCCCCCATCGGCGCGCCCGAGGGGGTGACCCGCGTGTCCGAGGCCGATGCAGGCGGGTTCCTGCAAGACATCACCGCGGGTGCCATCCACCACGCGTTGGCCGATGAACCGGCGGCTTATGGCGGCACGAACAAGGGCATGTCGCCCTACCAGTTTCTGGCGGCGGGCCTTGGGGCCTGCACCTCGATGACGGTTCGGATGTATGCCCGGCGCAAGGGCTGGCCACTGCATCACGTCAGTGTGGATGTGACCCATGACCGGGTCCATGGGCAAGACGCGGACAGCCCGGTGGAGCGGATCGACCGCTTTCGCCGCGAGATCACCCTGACCGGCGCGCTGGATCCCGACCAACAGCAACGCCTGCTGGAAATCGCGGACCGGTGCCCGGTGCACCGGACCTTGGAAACCGGAGCCGTGATCGAGACTGTGCTGCGCGACGCGCCAACCTTGACGGCCGTGGAGTGATTTGACACGGATCAAGGCGCGCTGCAGCGGCACCGCTTAGGATCATGGCAACCACAGGAGGTGACCATGACCCTTTTTTCCCGGATCGAGACGGCGGGCGCCCGCGTGCTGGCCATGGCCTCGGCGCTGGACCGTGATCTGGCGGCCAGCGTGCGGCAGGACCCCGACGCCCAAGCCCGCGCCTACCGTACTGCCACCCGCAACTGCGCCCATTGCGCCTTGGCCGAGACCTGCGATCAGTTGTTGATCCCCGGTGCCGCGCTCATCTCGCCGCCCGTGGCCTGCCCCAACGGGGCGTGGTTGCAGCGGTTGCACCCCAAGGGTGTCAAAGCCGCGTAAAGCGGGTGGTCATCGTGTAATCCTTGCGCGGGCCCTGCACCCGCCACCGGGTCGTGAACGTGGGCCACTGGGCAAAGTCATAGCTGACGACATAGGTATCCGGGTCGCACCAGTGATCCGCCGTGCCATCCTCGGCCCCGCCCTTTGTCCCCGTGGGGACACGGTGAAAGAACCGCCCATCGTCGAAATAGACCTCCAGATCGTGGGTCCAGCGGTAGCGGCGCGTGGCGGTCATCGGCGGCTGGCCTGCCATCACAAGCGTGCCCTGTTCGGCGTAGTCCGCCCCCGTGGACGTCGCGGTCCACAGGCCCTGACCCGTGAACACCCCTTGCGCGCCGTCCCCTTGGACAATCTCGCGCGACAGGGACCACGGCCCAATGAACTCTGCCATGGTGCGGATCCCTCCCATCTGCGACAACCCCCTATCTTGCGTGTGCCCGGCCCCCACCCTAGAAGACCGGCAACACCCCCGCAATTGACGAAAGCCTGCCCATGATCCCCCGCTATTCCCGCCCCGAAATGGTCGCCATCTGGTCGCCACAGACGAAATTCCGCATCTGGTACGAGATCGAGGCCCACGCCTGTGACGCCATGGCCGATCTGGGCGTGATCCCCCGCGAAAACGCCGAGGCCGTGTGGAAGGCTCGGGACGTAGAATTCGACGTGGCCCGGATTGACGAGATCGAGGCCGTGACCAAGCATGACGTCATCGCCTTTCTGACCCATCTGGCCGAACACGTGGGCAGCGACGAGGCGCGGTTTGTGCACCAGGGCATGACCAGCTCTGACGTGCTGGACACCTGCCTGAACGTGCAACTGGTGCGCGCCGCAGATATTCTGATCGCGGATATCGAGGGGCTGATGGCCGCCTTGAAACGCCGCGCGCTGGAACACAAGGACACCCTGCGCGTGGGCCGCAGCCATGGCATCCACGCCGAACCCACCACCATGGGCCTGACCTTTGCCCGCTTCTACGCCGAAATGGACCGCAACCTGACCCGGATGCGCGACGCCCGGGCCGAAGTTGCCACGGGGGCAATTTCCGGCGCCGTGGGGACATTCGCCAACATCGATCCGGCGGTCGAAGAACACGTGTGCGACAAGCTGGGCCTTGTGCCAGAGCCGATCAGCACCCAAGTCATCCCCCGCGACCGTCACGCAGCCTTTTTCGCCACGCTTGGCGTGATCGCGTCATCGGTGGAAAACATCGCCATCGAAATTCGCCACATGCAGCGCACGGAGGTGTTGGAAGGGGCCGAGTTCTTTTCCATGGGGCAAAAGGGCAGCTCGGCCATGCCGCACAAGAAAAACCCCGTGCTGACCGAAAACCTGACCGGGCTGGCGCGGCTTGTGCGCATGGCGGTCATCCCGGCCATGGAAAACGTGGCGCTGTGGCACGAACGGGACATCTCGCACAGTTCCGTGGAACGGATGATCGGGCCGGACGCCACCGTGACCCTGGATTTCGCCCTGGCCCGTCTGACCGGCGTGATCGACAAGATGCTGATCTTCCCCGAAAACATGCTGGACAATATGAACAAGTTTCCCGGTCTGGTGATGTCCCAGCGAGTGCTGCTGGCCCTGACGCAGGCCGGTGTCTCGCGCGAGGATGCCTACGCCATGGTGCAACGCAACGCCTTGAAGGTCTGGGAGGAACGCACTGATTTCAAAGAGGAACTTCTGGCCGACGAGGCTGTCGTCGCCGCCCTTGGGGTGGACGCCATACACGAGAAATTCGACATGGGCTATCACACCAAACATGTGGACACGATTTTCAAACGGGTGTTCGGCGAGGACTAGATCACAGATCCGTTATTTGGCGGGGTGGGTTTTCGTGTTACCGTCAGGGCACTCAACAACAGGAGACGACAATGAAGACCATGAAGACCCTTGTGGCTGCCGCTGTGCTTGCCGCCTCCCCGACGTTTGTGGCCGCGTATGAATGTGGTTGGTCCAAAACGGAACAATCCGCTTCCATGTCCTGCGCGGCGGGTGCGACTTGGGACGATGTGTCCAAGTCCTGCGTGACCACCACCAGCTAAGAACACCGCCAAAGATCGTTTCGATCCGATCAACGCGGGCCTCCGGGTCCGCGTTTTTCGTTTGAGGTTGCGGGCGCGCTGCGCTACGCCCAGCCCAATCCACGGAGAGGGGCATGATATGACCACCAAAGTCTTTATTGATGGCGAGGCGGGTACGACCGGTCTGCAAATCCGCGAGCGTTTGGCATTGCGCGATGACATCACCCTGGTGTCCGTGGACCCCGCCCTGCGCAAGGACGCCGACGCCCGGGCCAAGGCATTTGCCGCCGCCGACGTGGCCATCCTGTGCCTGCCCGATGCCGCAGCGATCGAGGCGGTGACGCTGGCGGGCGACTGTCGGATCATCGATGCCTCTACGGCGCACCGGATTGCAGACGGCTGGACCTACGGCATGCCGGAACTGCCCGGACAGGCGCAGGTCATCGCAGGCGCCAGCCGGGTGGCCAACGTCGGCTGCTACGCCACCGGGTCCATCGCGATCCTGCGGCCCCTGCGCGACGCTGGCCTGATCCCCGCCGACCATGCGGCCACACTGACCGGGGTGTCGGGCTATTCCGGCGGGGGCAAGGCCCTGATCGCGGAATACGAGGCCGGAACCGCCGCCGATCATTTCCTCTATGCAACGGGCCAAGCCCACAAGCATGTGCCCGAGATCATGGCCTACGGACGTCTGGACCGCGCGCCCCTGTTCCAGCCCGCCGTGGGCAATTTCGCCCAAGGGATGATCGTCCAGCTGCACCTGCACACCGATCACACCATTGTGACCCTTGAGGAATGTTATCGCGCTTTCTACGCCGATGCGCCTTTCGTGGATCTGATCCCCAGCCCCGACCGCATCGACGCCACGCGCCTGAACGGCACAAACCGTATGGAAATCAGCGTGCAAGGCAACCCGGACGCAGGGCTGATCACTGTGGCCGCAACGCTGGACAATCTTGGCAAAGGGGCAAGCGGGACAGCGATCCAGAACCTGAACCTGATGATCGGCGCGGACGAGGGGCTTGGTCTGTAGGGATTGCGCGCTACCCTTGGTCAAACCTCGCAACCCGGAGACTTGACCATGCGCACCCTGATCCTGACCACGGGCCTTGCCCTCACCCTCGCCGGCCCTGCCCTGGCCGCAGGCGGCGGCAGCGTGCCCACAACCACACCGACAACCACCACTTGCGAACAGGGTCAAATCTACGACAAAGACAGCAAGAGCTGTGTGGATGCGCGTGAAAGCAGCCTGTCCGACGACGATCGGATCATCGCGGCACGCGAGTTGGCCTACAAGGGTCGCTACGACGAGGCGTTCCAGATCATGGCAACGCTCGACGCACCCGAAACGACCGACGCCCTGACCCTGCGCGGCTTTGCGACCCGTAAAACCGGCGACTTCGACACTGCGATGGAGTTGTACGATGCGGCCCTCGCACTCGATCCCAACAACTGGCTGGCGCGCAGCTATATGGGCCAAGGCTTGGTCGAGGCGGGCGACACAGACGGCGCGCGCGCCCAGCTGACCCTGATCCGCGACACCGGCGGCACGGGCACATGGGCCGAGGTGTCCCTGAGCAAGGCCATCGATCGGGGCACAGGCTACAGCTACTAAAGTTGTCGGATAATGCGGCGCGGATTTTGCCGCGCCGTTAAGGCCCCCTATACCCTTTGTGCCCCACAACGCCCCAAACAGGTTGTGGCAGTGGGACATGAACCAGATTGTGACCAGACCCGCCGGGCGCTTGACCCCGGCCCAGATGACCTCGGTGGAACGCGCCGCCGTGGTGGTTCGGCTGTTGTTGTCCCAAGGGGTCGATCCCGGCCTTAACCGCCTGCCCGAGGCGCAGCAGGAACGCCTTGCCCGCACCATGGCCGACCTGCGCTATGTCACCAAGGACAGTCTGGCGGCCATCGTGCGCCAGTTCGCGGCAGAGTTGGACAGCGTCGGCATACACTTCCCCCGGTATCTCTGGCGCGCTGTCCGTACTGGATGGCTACCTGTCGCCCAACACCACGGATGTGCTGCGCGACGAATCCGGGGCAGAGATTCAGGGCAACCCTTGGGAACGGCTGGCGGGGCTGGACGTGGCCAAGCTGCGCCCCATCGTGGAACGGGAAAGCATCGAGATTTGCGCCGTGCTGCTGTCGAAGCTGTCGGTGCCCAAGGCCGCAGAATTGCTGAGCGAAATTCCCGAGGATCGCGCGCGACAGATTGCCTATGCCGTGTCCCTGACGGGCGGTGTGGACCCCGACACCGTGGCGCGCATCGGTCTGGCCCTTGGTCGCCAATTGGACGCGCAACCGAACCAAGCCTTCCGCGATGGACCTGTGGAACGGGTGGGCGCGATCCTGAACGCCTCCAGCTCTGCCACCCGCGACAAGGTTCTGGAGGGGTTGACTGACGTAGACGAGATCTTTGCCGAAAAGGTCCGCAAGGCGATCTTTACTTTCCACAACATCCCCACCCGCGTGGACAAACGCGATGTGCCCAAGATCAGCCGTGCTGTTCCTCCCGACATCCTTGTTACTGCGCTGGCATACGGACAGAACAACGCGGGCGAGGTGGTGGACTACATCCTGTCCGCCCTGTCCCAACGTCTGGCCGATCAGTTGCGCGATCAGATCAAGGAACGGGGCGCGGTCAAACTGGCCGAAGGTGAAGCGGCCCAAAGCGACCTGATCAACGCGATCCGAGATATGGAGGCGTCGGGCGAGCTGCTGCTGCTGGCCGACGAGGGCTAGCGGTAGGGGACCCCGGGCAGGATGCACAGCATCTCGTACATCAGGGCCGCGGCCAGATGCGCGGTTGTTCCAGCGGGATCGTAGGGGGTGCGACCTCGACCAGATCGCAACCCACGATGGGCAGACCGCGCAGTCCCCGGATCAATTGCAGGGCTTGGGGCGGGGTCAGGCCGGCAATTTCAGGCGTGCCCGTGCCCGGCGCATATCCGGGATCAAGGCTGTCGATGTCAAAGGTGACATAGACCGGACCCGGCCCCATCTGCGCCACGATCCGCGCTGCCAAGGGGCCAAGGTCTTGCTGCCAACACGCCTCGGCGGGCACAACGCGAAAGCCCCACGACCGCCCCTCGTCAAAGTCCTGCGCCGTGTAACCCGTACCTCGCAACCCGATTTGCCATACATCAGAAGGCCTTATCAGCCCTTCTTCATACGCGCGGCGCACGGGCGTGCCATGGGCAATCTTTTCGCCAAACATCGTGTCGTTGATATCGGCATGGGCGTCGATATGGATCAGTCCAACAGGCCCATGGACCGCCGCGACCCCGCGCAGCGCCCCCAGCAACAGCGTATGATCGCCCCCCAGCGTGACCGGCACAGCGGCTGCACGCGCCGCCCCCTCTATCCGGTGCGCAATCGCATCGACACTGGCAGGCAGGTTGAACGGGTTGACCGCCACATCCCCAAGGTCCGCCACCCGCAGCGCATCGAAAGGTGCGGCCCCGGTGCCCATGTTGTAAGGGCGCAGCATGTTGGATTGCTTGCGGATCTCTTGCGGCCCAAAGCGCGCCCCGGACCGCCAACTGGTGCCGTGGTCCATGGGCACGCCGAGAATGGCGGCGTCCAGACCCTGCGCCGTCTCGGCCCAGGGCAGCCGCATAAAGCTGCCCGGCCCACCGGCGCGGGGCATGTGGTTGCCGGACAGTGGCTGATGTGTGGGGTGGGCAGGATCGGTCACCGCCGGGTCCAGCACCATAGGCAGATCAGTTCCATCGCCACGTGGGCGCCCGCGATGGCCGTGGCCCCGGTGGTGTCATAGGGGGGCGAGACCTCGACCACGTCACCGCCCACCATGTTGATCCCCGCCAGATCCCGCAGGATCGCCGCCGCCTGCCCCGAGGACAGCCCGCCCCACACCGGCGTGCCCGTGCCGGGGGCAAATGCCGGGTCCAGACAGTCGATGTCGAAGGTCAGATAGACCGGATGATCGCCCACGATCTGTTTCACCTTGCCCGCCACCGCGCCCGGTGCCGCTTCGTGGACCGCGCGGGCGTCGATGGTATGCACGCCAAGAGGGTCCTCGTTCACTGTCCGGATCCCGATCTGCACGGATTTCGACGGGTCCACGACGCCGGATTTCACGGCCTTGTAGAACATCGTGCCGTGGTCGATCCGGGTCATGTCGTCGTCTGGCCATGTGTCCGAATGGGCATCGAACTGCACCAGCGCCAGCGGCCCGTGCTTTTCCGCATGGGCCTGCAAGATTGGAAAGCTAACGTAATGATCGCCGCCCAAGGAAATCATGCCGCTGTCCTGGTCCAGGATGGACTTGGCGTGGGCGCGCAGGGCGGCGGGAAAGTCGGCCACCTTGGCGTAGTCAAAAGCCACATCTCCGTAGTCCGCGATGGCGAACTCCGACAGGGGGTCAAAATCCCAGTAATAGGGCGGATCAAAGGTTTGCAAGGCAGAGGCTTCGCGGATCGCGCGGGGGCCAAAGCGGCTGCCGGGGCGGTGGGTGACCGCCTGGTCAAACGGTACCCCGGTGACAGCAAGGTCAAAGCCGGTCAGATCCTTGGTGTAGTGCCGCCGCAGGAACGACGTGACGCCGCCAAATGCGTTTTCGAATGCGGCCCCCTTGCGGTCTCCCCCGCCCATGGCGCGGTCTACGTTTGTGCGGGCTTTTTCCAGGCTCATGACGCTCCCTTTCGTTTTTTGTACCGAACCACAGGGGCGCGGGGCTGCCAAGGCTCGACACCACCGCTGGGTGCATTATCTGTGCATCAACCACAAAGGATGTCCCATGCCCGATACCGCCCTGCGCAACGCCTTTCTCGACGGGATGAGCCGCGCGGCCTCGACCGTGACCGTAATCACCACCGATGGCCCCGCCGGGCGCGCGGGTGTCACCGTGTCCGCCATGACCAGCGTGTCGGCTGATGGCGACGCGCCAACGATGTTGGTCTGTGTCAACGCGACGGCGTCCGCTGCCGGGCCGCTGTTGGACAACAGGGTGTTCTGCATCAACGTGTTGCGCGATGATCAGCAACGCATCGCAAACGTTTTTGCCAGCCGAGAGGAAGCGCCGGGCGGTGACAAGTTCAACGTCGCGGCGTTTCAGACACTGGCGACCGGCGCGCCCGCCCTGACCGACGCGCTGGTGGCCTTTGATTGCAAACTGACCAGCGCGGAACAGGTCGGCACCCACCACGTGGTGATCGGCGCAGTGCAGGCGGTCCATGTGCAGGCCGAGGGCACGCCCCTGATTTACGGGTTACGCAGCTATCTGCGGGCGGAACCTGTCTAGACGCGCGGGAACACGAAACAGCGGTCCCGCCGGATCGACAGCCAAAGAGGCGTCCCGGGCTTGGGCAGGAACACCGCAGGCACCGTGGCGCAGATCGTCTGACCGTCATCGAGCAGGAATTCCACAAGGCTTTCCTTCCCCATGAAGCGGGCGCGCACGACCGTGCCGCGGGCAGGTGTGCCCTCTTGCGGGGTGGGATTGGGGCCGCGCCCGCCGCGATCGAAGTCGATGCGCACATGTTGGGGGCGGAACACGATGTCCACGGGCGTGCCATCGGGCACACCGGGGGCAAGGAACTGGCCAAAGGGCGTATCGGTCAGCGCACCTTCAACATCACCTTCTATCGCATTGATATCGCTAAAGAACGCGGCGGCACGCTTGTCCTTGGGCGCGTTGTAGATGTTGTAGGGTGCTGCGCGTTGCACCACTTTGCCGTCGCGCATAAGGGCAATCTCGTCGGCCATGCGCATGGCCTCGTCCGGTTCATGGGTGACCAGCAAGACGGCGGTGCCCTCCTCCTTCAACACGGCCAGGGTCGCGTCGCGGATTTCGTCGCGCAGACGGTTGTCGAGGCCCGAGAACGGCTCGTCCATCAGCATGATGCGCGGGCGCGGGGCCAAGGCGCGGGCCAGGGCAACGCGCTGCTGCTCTCCGCCCGACAGCTCGATCGGGGCGCGCGGGCCGTAGTCCGCCAGATCGACCTTTTCCAGCAGGTGCTGCACCCGGTCCGCCTTGGCCGCGCGGGAACCTGTCAGGCCGAAGGCCACGTTGTCGGCCACGGACATATGGGGGAACAGGGCGAAGTCCTGAAACATCAGGCCGATGCCCCGCGCCTCGGGCGGGGTGTTGATGCCGTCGCCCGCCACCGGAACGCCGTCGATCTGGATCGTGCCGCTGGTTTGCCGGTCCACCCCGGCAATGATGCGCAGGGTCGTGGACTTGCCACATCCCGATGGCCCCAACAGGCAAGTAACCTGCCCGGGATAGACGGACAGGGACACGTCATCCACCACATTGCGGCCCTGAAACGTACGCACAAGGTGGGACACCTCTAGACGGGGGGTGATTGCACTGCGGACCTCTTTTCCGACCAAACCGCTCAGGGATAGCTAGCAGCGCGGTCCGAAGGGTGCAACCATCACCGATAGAGCAGCGACACCCCGTCCCGGAAGATGTGCACTTTGGCCGGGTCCGCCGCCAGACGCAGGGATTGGCCGCGCATGTTCTGGTGAATGCCCTGCAGCTTGGCCACAATCGGGTCGGTGTCCCCATGGGGACGCTTGAAGTACAGCAGGGTCACTTCGCCCAAACGCTCCTCCACCTCGACCTGGCCGCCAAAGGCATAGGTGTCCTCGGTGGTGATCAAGGCGTCTTCGGGGCGAATGCCGACCTTGACCCGCGCGCCCATATCGCTGTCCAGCGACGGGATGTTCGATGTGATCGTGCCGCCGCCGTGATCGGTCTTGACGGTGGTGGTGGCGCCAGTGCCCACGACCTCCCCCTCCATCAGGTTCATGGAGGGGGACCCGATGAAACGGGCGACGAATTCGGAATTGGGCGTTTCGTACAGCTCCAGAGGTGTGCCCACCTGGGCGATGGAGTATTTGTGGCCATTGTCCTTGAGCGCGTCCAGAACCACGATCCGGCTGGCCAGTGTCATCGCCTCGACCTGATCGTGGGTGACGTAGATCATGGTACTGTCGGGCATCTGTTCCTTGAGCTGGGCAATCTCGATCCGGGTGGCCACGCGCAGGGCGGCGTCCAGATTTGAGAGGGGTTCGTCAAACAGGTACACCTTGGGGTCGCGCACGATGGACCGGCCGATGGCGACCCGCTGGCGTTGTCCGCCGGACAGGGCCTTGGGCAGTCGGTCCAGATATTCCGTAAGCTGCAACTTACTGGCGGCCGCCTCGACCGCCGCGTCGATGTCGGCTTGCGGCATCTTGGCGATCTTCAGGGCGAAGGACATGTTTTCGCGCACGGTCAGGTGCGGGTACAAGGCGTAGGATTGGAACACCATGGCGATGCCCCGCTCGGACGGGGGCACGTCGTTGACCACTTGTCCGTCGATTTCCAGCGTCCCGCCCGAGATCTTTTCCAGCCCCGCAATCATACGCAGCAGCGTGGACTTGCCGCAGCCAGAGGGGCCGACGAAGACGATCAGCTCCCCCTTCTTGATGTCCAGATCAATGTCCTTGAGGACCTCGACCGTGCCGCCATAAACCTTGGCCACATCGCGCAGTTTCAGATCTGCCATTTCAATCCCTCCCCTAGACCCTGTGGGCCGTTATTGTTTCAACAGCAGACTGATCTGCCACGGCCCCAAGTGTACCTGCCCGTCCGCCATGGGCCCCGTGCTGCCGACCTCGGCGCCCACGTGGGTCCAGTCGCCCTTGGGCAGACTGACGGAGTGCGGCGTGTCGCTGAGGTTGAAGGCACAGAACAGGGTCTGGCCCGCGCCGCTGCGCACAAAGTGCAGCACGTCGCCGTCCACGGTCATGGCATCGAGATCCCCTGTCACCAGCGCCGGGTTGGCACGGCGGAAGCCCAGCATCCGGCGGTAGAAGTGCAGCAGCGCGCCGGGGTCATCCTCTTGCGCGGCGACGGATTGGGCCAGATGTTCATGGGACACGGGCAACCACGGCTGGCTGGCCGAAAAACCGCCGTTCTGGTTGGACGGTTCCCACACCATGGGCGTGCGACAGCCATCGCGGCCCTTGAATTCGGGCCAGAACTCGATCCCATAGGGGTCTTGCAGAGCCTCGAAGGGGACGTCCGCCTCGGACAGGCCCAACTCTTCGCCTTGATACAGGCACACCGATCCTCGTAGGGACATGATCAGCGCCGCCATGCAGCGTTGGCCCGCGGGCGTCAGGTTCCAGCGGCTGGCGTGGCGCATCACGTCGTGGTTGGAAAACGCCCAGCACGCCCAACCGTCCTTGGCCACTTCGTTCAGCTGTGTGAACACATCGTTCACGCGGGTGGCGGTCAAAGGGTCCTTGGCAAGGAATTCAAAGGCATAGCACATCTGCACCCCCTCGTTTTCCTTGGTGTATTCGCCCAGCAGTTGCAGGCCCAGTTGCGCGTCCCCTACCTCGCCCACGGCGGCGGTGCCGGGGTATGCGTCCAGCAGGGTGCGGAAGCGTTTGAGGAACGCGAGGTTCTCGGGCTGGTTCTTGGAATACAGGTGTTCTTGGTGGTTGTAGGGGTTCACGCTGGGCGCGATGTTGGCGTTGCGCCGCTCGGGCGGCAGGGCCGGGTTGTCGCGCAGATCCTTGTCCGCGAAGTAGAAGTTGATGGTGTCCAGCCGGAACCCATCGACCCCGCGATCCAACCAGAAACGTGTCGCGTCCAGCAGCGCGTCCTGCACATCTGGGTTGTGGAAATTCAGGTCCGGTTGACTGACCAGAAAGTTGTGCAGGTAGTACTGCTCGCGCCGGGCATCCCAGTGCCACGCGGGCCCGCCAAAGATCGACAGCCAGTTGTTGGGGGGCGTGCCATCGGGTTTCGGATCAGCCCAGACGTACCACTCGGACTTGTCGTTGTCCCGGGATGCGCGGCTTTCAGCAAACCACGGGTGCTGGTCAGAGGTGTGGGACAACACAAGGTCGATCATCACCCGCAGGCCCAGCCTGTGCGCCGTATCCACCAGCACGTCGAAATCCGCCAGCGTCCCGAACATCGGGTCCACATCGCAATAGTCCGACACATCGTAGCCGAAGTCTTTCATGGGCGAGGTGAAGAAGGGCGAAATCCAGATCGCATCCACGCCCAGCGACGCGATATAGGGCAGGCGTTGGGTGATGCCGCCCAGATCACCGATCCCGTCGCCGTTGCTGTCCTGAAAGGACCGGGGGTAGATTTGATAGATCACACCACCCCGCCACCAGTCGGTGTTTGCAGCGGGATCGAAGACTGTTTGCGCTTGAGCGTTCATTTGGGAACCTTACTTGACGGACCCGGCCAACAGGCCGCGCACCAGATATTTTTGCATTGCGAAGAAGACGACCAACGGCACGGCGATGGACACAAAGGCGGCGGTGGCGAGGATTTCCCAGTTGCCGCCCCGGGTGCCCAACAGCTCCACGATCTGGTTGGTCATGACAGTGGTCTGGCCCGTGGCGTCGATCAGGAACACCTTGGCCACCAGCAGATCGTTCCATGTCCATAGGAACTGGAAGATGGCAAAGCTGGCAAGCGCCGGGAACGACAGGGGCAGGACGATCTTGGTGAAGATCTGGAAATCCGTGGCCCCGTCCACCTTGGCGTTTTCAATGATGTCCTTGGGCAGGCCGACCATGTAGTTTCGGAGCAGATAGATCGCCAGCGGCAGGCCGAACCCCGTATGCGCCAGCCAGACCCCGAGGTAGCCCTTTCCGATCCCGATCCCAAGGTGCAGTTTCAGCAGCGGGATCAGTGCCAGTTGCAGCGGCACGACCAACAGGCCCACCACCAACGCGATCAACAGCGCGCGCCCCGGAAAATCCATCCATGCCAGCGCATAGGCCGCAAAGGCCGCAATGACGATGGGGATGATCGTGGCCGGGATGGTGACGGTCAGGGTGTTGAAAAACGCCTTGGCCATGGAGTCGGTGGAATTGCCTGACACGAGGACCTGTTCGTAGTTTTCCAGAGTGAAGTCTGGTGGCGACGTGACCGTGGCAAAGACACGTTGCCCGCGCCCCGACATCTGATCCTCCGTGCCGGTCCAGACATAGTCGCCGGTGGCGGAGACCGTAATGGTTTCGCCCTCGCCCAGATCCGCGGTCTCGCCGGCCACATAGACGTCGATGGCGCGGCTGGACGTACCCCAGACAGAGATCACACCGTCGGTGGTACTGGAGTCGTCGAACAGGTTGCCCGACACGGTGAAACGGTCCCCATCGGCCACGCGGAAATCATCCGGGTCGGCCGCGCGCATGACCACGTTCTGCTCCGCCGGGAACATGGATGCCCACCATCCAGAGGAGCTGATCTGATCCGCGGTGCGGAAGGACGACACCAACAGGCCCACGGTCGGGAACAGCCACAGGGCCACCAGCAGCAGGGTCGAGATCTGCACGACCCAGTTCAGGGATGATTTGGAACCGGCAATGTTATCCATTATTTCATCTCCTTGCGGGCGGTATAGACGTTCCAGACCAGAATGGGCGAGACCAGCAGCATGATGATGATGGCACTGGCCGACCCCACGCCCCAGTCATTCGCGCGGAACAATTTGTCGAACATGTAGTTGGCAAGCACCTGCGTTTCCCACTGCCCGTTGGTCATTGCAAAGACGATGTCGAATACCTTGAGCACGACCAGCGTGATCGTCGTCCACACCACCACGATGGTGCCCATGATCTGGGGGATCTTGATCTTGAAGAAAATCTGCAAGGGACCCGCGCCATCCACAATGGCCGCCTCGATCGTGTCCTCAGGGATGCCGCGCAGGGCGGCGGACAGGATCACCATGGCAAACCCGGTCTGGATCCAGATCAGAACCACCATCAGGAAAAAGCTGTTCCAGAAGGGGATGGTAAGCCAGTTCATAGGCTCCCCATAGGCGGGTTCGGCGGTGAATACGTTGAGGATGGATCGCAGCGCCAGAAAGATCATCCAGGCCGCCCCTGCCCCGCCCGCAAGACGCAGGGCAGTCTGCCAGAGCGGGCCACCGTCCCCAAGGGGACGCAGGATCACATAGGCGACATAGCCCATCAGCGCGCTGAAGGTCAGCAGAATAAAGGTGGGCAGGACCTGCAGGAACAGAATCGACCCGATCCCGCCGTCAAAGTTCAACCACACCGCGTTCAGCACGCCGATCTGCGCCTGGTCCACGGGGCGGGCGTCGTAGATCAGCTTGAAGATCACCGCCGCGCCCACAAAGGAAATCGCCATGGGCATGAAGATCAGGGACTTGGCGATGTTGCCCCAACGGATCCGGTCCGTCAGCTGCGCCGCCAGCAGGCCAAAGGCCGTGGAGGCGGCAGGCACCACAATCAGCCACAGCATGTTGTTGCGCATCGCCTCCCAGAACTTGGTTTCCGAGAACATCTGTTGGTAGTTGGCAAAACCGACAAAGGCCCCACCCTGGTCGCGGTCCGTGAAGGACAGACGCAAGGTCTCGACCACCGGGTAGGCCAGATACAGACCAAGGGCCAGGATCGCGGGCAGCAGGAACAACCAGGGCCGCACCATATTGGCGCGGTTGATGTTGCGCCCGGCGTTGGCACCCTTGGCCGGAAAGATGAATTTATCGAGAATGACGTTGGAGAAGTAGAAATACCCCACGCAGCCGCCGACGCCCAAGATGATGGTGATTAGTCCCAAAAGTGCCGGGTGCATGGTCGTCCCCTCCCAAAGCGTCATGCGGATATGGTGGGTGAGCCGACCGGCGGCTCACCCGGTCTTGCTTACTTCAAAGCGTCCCAGCTGGACTGGATTTCAGCGGCCACTTCGCCGGCATCCTTGCCGCCTGCGTAGTCGACCATGCCGGTCCAGAAGGACCCCGCGCCCACGCCGCCGGGCATCAGGTCCGATGCGTCAAAGCGGAAGGTGGTCGCCCCCAGCAGGATGTCGTTCATCTTGGCCGCCGCTGGTGTCGCAAACTTGGAGCTGTCGACGCCCTTATGCGGTGTCAGGAAGCCGCCCAGACCCATCCAAATTTCATGCGCATCCGTGGTCTGCAGATAGGCGATCAGGTCGTGCGCCGCCTCGTTCTCGTTGGTGATGGCCCACAGGGTCCCTGCCCCCAGAACCGGCGCGCCGAGGTCTCTTTCGGCGTAGGCTGGGAAGTAGAAGAAGTCTGCGTCTTCACCCACCTCGGTGCCTTCGGGGAAGAACGCGGGGATGAAGGATGCCTGACGATGCATGTAGCATTGGGGCGGCGAGGCGAACAGACCCTTGGGACTGTCGCGGAAATCCGTGGAGGCCACGGCCCCAGCCCCGCCCGACACGTAGGCGTCGTTACGGGCAAAGGCGCCAAATTCCTCGATCGCGGCCACAACACGTGGGTCGTCGAAGGGGATTTCGTTGGCGACCCATTGGTCATAAACGGACGGATCCTGTGTGCGCAGCATCATATCCTCGACCCAGTCGGTCGCGGGCCAGCCCGTCGCACCGCCGGAGCCCAGCCCGATGCACCATGGTGTGCCACCATCGGCGACGATCTGATCGGTCAGCGCCTTCAGATCTTCCATCGTGGTGGGGATCTCGTAGCCCGCATCCTCGAAGTTCTCGGGCGAGTACCAGACCAGCGACTTCACGTCGACTTTGTAGAAAAAGCCGTACAGGTTGTCTGCGCCGTTTGCATCCGCGTAGGTGCCCAGATCGACCCAGGATTGCCCGGCCGCATAGTTTTCACGAACCCAGTCGCCCGTGCCGTCTTTCAGCGGTGTCAGGAACCCGCGCGAGGCCATATCGGCCGCCAGACCGGGCTGCGGGAACACGGCGACGTTGGGGGCAGAGCCTGCCTCGGCGTCGACCATGATCTGCTGCTCGAAGCTGTCCGAGCCAACGTAAGACACGTCATGGCCGGATTTGGCGGCAAAGTCCGCCAGCACGGTTTCGACGATTTCTTGGTCTGGGCCAAGCCACGGGCCAAAGACGGTCAACTGCTCGGCGTAGGCCATCTGTGCAGTTGCGATGACGGCCACGCCGCCCAATAGCGATTTCTTCATGTTCTCTCCCTTAGGCGCCGGTTTGCGGTGCCTCTGTCTGGTTACCCTCAGCACTTTTGAAAGCGCTTTGACACGCCTACGGTGACGACAACGGCGGCCCCTGTCAATGGAGATTCAATGCTGCACATGCAGCATAACTGCTGAAAGATCCCACCCGTTGACAACGCGGCCAGCTGCAGGTTCAAAAGAAGGACCCGCACAGGCCCGGCATTTTTGAAAGCGCTTTAAAATATGAACCTGAAACAATTGTCAGATCTGTTGGGCCTTTCGCAGACGACGGTGTCCCGGGCCTTGGGTGGCTACCCAGAGGTCAAGGAAAAGACCCGCAAACTGGTGCAAGAGGCGGCGAAGGCCCATAACTACAGCCCTTCGCGCCGGGCCACCAGCTTGGCCACAGGCCGGTCCATGGCGATCGGGCACGTTCTGCCGACCTCTGCGAATCACGAAATGGTTAACCCGATCTTCTCGGATTTCCTCGCCGGTGCCGGAGAGGTGTACAGCGCCCACGGCTATGACATGCTGCTGTCGGTTGTGCCCGACACGGACGAGGCGCAGGCCTATCGCGATCTGGCCACCAAGGGTGCTGTGGACGGCATCATCCTGCACGGCCCCCGCGCGGACGACCCCCGGCTGGCCCTGCTGCGCGATATCGGTCTGCCCTTTGTGGTCCATGGCCGTGCCCCGGGGGGCGCGCACGACTATTCCTTTGTAGACGTCAACAACACCTCTGCCTTCCGGCGGGCCACGGACCTTTTGCTGGATCTTGGCCACAGGCGGATCGGGTTGATCAACGGGCTTGAATCGCTGGACTTTGCCCAACGGCGACGTGCGGGCGTGGAACAGGCCCTGGACGCCCGGGGGCTGGCTCTTGATCCGGCTTTGGCCCGCAGCGACGAGATGACCGAACACTACGGCCACCGTGCGGCCAGCGAGATGTTGGCGCAAGACGACCCGCCCACGGCGTTCATCGTCAGTTCCATCATAGCCGCCATTGGGGTGCGCCGGGCGATCCATGGCACCGGGGCCAAGATCGGGCGCGATATCTCGGTGATTACACACGACGACGTGTTGTCCTATCTGGGCAACGGCGAGGGAGAGCGGATCTTCACCGCGACGCGGTCCTCCGTCCGGGCGGCTGGACATCGGTGTGCCGAAATTTTGATGGAGCAGATCCAAGGCCGGGCGCGCGATCATGTGCAAGAGGTCTGGGACTGCGAACTGGCCCTTGGCCAAACCACAGGAGCTTTACGTGGCTGACACTTTCGCCTTTACGCGCGCCGATTTCCCCAAAGGGTTCAAGTGGGGCGTCGCCACCTCTGCCTACCAGATCGAGGGGCACCAGTTCGGTGGCGCAGGCCCCACCCATTGGGACAGTTTTGCCGCCACCCCGGGCAATGTGGTGCGAGCCGAGAACGGTGCGTTGGCCTGCGATCACTATCACCGTTTTGCCGAAGATATCGCCCTGATGAAGGCCGCTAATTTCGACGGCTACAGGTTTTCCATGTCTTGGGCGCGGGTCATGCCCGATGGAATGAACGTCAACCCGCAAGGCCTTGATTTCTATGATCGCCTTCTGGACGCGCTGGCCGAGGCGGGCCTTGAACGCTACGCGACCCTGTACCACTGGGAATTGCCGCAGGCGATGGCCGATATCGGCGGTTGGCGCAATCGCGATGTGGTGGAGCGGTTTGCCAATTATGCGGGCCTGATCGCGCAACGGTTCGGGGATCGTTTGACCAGCGTGGCCCCCATCAACGAGCCTTGGTGCGTCGCGTGGTTGTCGCACTTTCTGGGCCACCACGCGCCGGGCCTGCGCGACATCCGCGCCGCCGCCCGCGCCATGCACCACGTGGCCCTTGGGCACGGGATGGCGGTGCAGGCCATGCGTGCCGTGGGTCAGACCAACATCGGGGCTGTGTGCAACTTCGAACGCGCCCTGCCCCTGACCGATCGCGCCGAGGATGCCGCTGCCGCCACGCTCTATGACGGGATCTACAACCGCTGGTTCCTTGGCGGCTTTTTCCACGGCACCTACCCCACGGATGTGTTGGCCGGGCTCGCCCCCCATATGCCCGACCGGTGGCAAGACGACATGGCCACCATCAGCGCGCCCGTGGATTGGCTGGGCCTGAACTACTATACCTGCAAGCGCATCGCCGCCGCCGATGGGCCTTGGCCTGCCCTGTCCGAGCATGTGGGCGACCTGCCCCTGACCCAGATGGGCTGGGAAATCCACCCCGAGGGGCTGCATCATTTTCTGACCCGCACAGCCCGCGACTACACCGGCGACCTGCCGCTTTACGTGACCGAAAACGGCATGGCGAACCCGGACACCCCGGATCAATCCGACACGGCCCGCATCGACTACTTGAACCAGCACATCGCCGAGGCGCGGCGTGCCATGGCGGACGGCGTGCCGCTGGCCGGGTACATCGTCTGGTCCTTGTTGGACAATTACGAATGGGCCTTGGGCTATGAAAAACGCTTCGGCCTTGTCCATGTGGATTTCGACAGCTTGACGCGCGCACCCAAAGCCTCCTACCACGCGCTGTCCCGGGCGCTGTCCCGCGCCCAGAAGTGAGCCCTTTCATGTCTGAGACCTACCTTGTTGCCGATGTTGGGGGCACGAACACCCGCATTGCCCTGACCGACGGCCCGGTGCCGCGCACGGATACGGTCGCGCGTTACAAGAATGATGCCCACAGCGGGATCGCCGATGTGATTGCGACCTATCTGACCGGGCGCGAGGTGACCTTGCAAGGGGCGTGCATCGACGTCGCCGGTCCCGTGATAGATGGCGTCGGGCGTCTGACGAACCGTGATTGGTCCATGTCCGAAACACAGCTGGCGGCGGCCACGGGTGCGTCGCACGTTGCGGTTCTGAACGACCTCCAGGCCCAAGGCTTCGCCTTGGCCCATCTGCCCAACGCGGCATTTCAAAAGGTGCTGGGCAAAGCCAGCGGCCAAGGCGCGCGGCTGGTGGTGAACATCGGCACGGGTTTCAACATCGCGCCCGTGCACCCCATCGCCGGCGCCCATGTCGTACCCGCCTGCGAGGCGGGTCACGTCGCCCTGCCCGTTCAAACACCCGAGGATCTGGCGCTGGCTCAGTATCTGGCCAGCCATCACGGCATGGCCGCGGTTGAAGATGTTCTTTCCGGGCGCGGCCTTGCGGATGTCTATGCCTACCTGACCGGTCAGCCGCCCGTGAGCGCCGCCGATGTGATGGATCGGATCAGCACCGATGCCGACGCTGATGCCGCCCTTGGCATCTTTATCCGCATGATGGGCACGGTCTGCGGGGACTTGGCGCTGACGCATTTGCCCGTGGGTGGCCTTGCCCTCGTGGGCGGTGTAGCCCGGGCCTGCCTGCCCCATCTGGACCGGCATGGGTTCGAGGCGGCATTCCGCGCCAAGGGGCGCTTTGGTCCCTTTATGGATCAATTCGCCATCGAGGCTGTGGTGGACGATCACGCGGGCCTGACCGGCTGCGCCGCATATCTTTTTGAACAAACCCAGCTGAAAAAGCGGATCGGGTAACCTTTTTTTAGCACCCCAAGCGCTATCCACGATCCACAAGCAGAGATCGGAGGGTCGCGTATGCCGCACACACACCGCAATTTCCATGATTGGGTCGCCCTATGAGTGGCGCGATCTCCCTGCCCGTTCGCTTGGATGCGCAAGCCGTAGATGCCCTGCGCACATCGCTGTTGGAGGCTGAGGGCGACGTCACGCTGGACGCGGCGCGTGTTACCATGATCGGCACCCTGGGCGTGCAGGTCCTGATGGCGGCCCGCACCCAGATTGAAGGTCGCGGGGGACAGTTGGCTCTGTCGGACCCTTCGGCTGATTTTCTTGATTGTATCGCAGATTTGGGTGTCCCGCTGGACCGCCTACAGACACAAGGAGTCGCGGCATGAAGGTACTCGCCGTAGATGACAGCCGAACCATTCGCAACATGCTGACCCTCGCGCTGACCCAAGCCGGGATCGAGACCGAGGTCGCCGAAGACGGGATCCACGGCCTCGAGGTGCTGGAAGGGTTGAAACCCGACGCCATCGTCACCGACATCAATATGCCGCGGATGGATGGCTTCGGATTTATCGAGGCGGTGCGCGCCCAAGAGGAACACAAGGGCATCCCGATCCTCGTTCTAACCACAGAAAGTGCCGCTGACATGAAGGCCCGTGCCCGCAAGGCAGGGGCAACGGGCTGGATCGTAAAACCCTTTGAACCGACCAAACTGGTTGGCGCACTGCGCATGGTCGCGGGGTCCTAAGTCATGGATCCAATGGCCGAAATCAAAGCCTCCTTCTTCGTGGAATGCGCCGAATTGCTAGAAGCGTTGGAAGAGGGGCTGCTGCAAATTCAGGGCGGCGATCATGACATGGAAACGGTCAATGCCGTATTCCGATCGGTCCATTCGATCAAGGGGGGGCCGGGGCCTTCGGATTGGACGCACTGGTCGACTTTGCGCACCGATTTGAAACTGTGCTGGATGGTGTACGGGCCGGAACCTTCGGGCTGACCGATGACCTGATTTTGTCTCTGCTCAAGTGTTCTGACCAACTGTCTGACCTCGTAGCTGCCAGTCGTGATGAACGCGACCATGATGCAAAGACCAATGCAGAAGCCTTGGCAGAGCTGGAGCGGCACGCCGGTATGGATACGATGGGCGATCCGGCGGAACAGGTGGAAGAAGCGATTGAATTCGCGCCAATGACCTTGTCCTTGGACCTTGGCCCAGATGTCGACGACTCCAAAGATATTGCTACACCTGCTTTCGACATCCGCTTCGACAGCGAACCCGGCTTGAACGAAAGTGGCAACGAGCCTTTGTTCCTGCTGCGCGCCCTCAAGGCGCTTGGTACGACAGATGTAGCCTGTGATGACCATACCCTTCCAACTCTAGAAAACCTTGATCCTCAAAAGACCTATCTGTCTTGGGATATCACGTTAACGGGCGACACCTGCGAGGCAGACATCCGCGAAGTCTTCGACTTTGCAGAGGGGCTGTGCACGTTGCGTATCGCCTCCACATCGGGCACTACTTCGGACACGGATTTGCCTGACCTTCCCACGATAGACTTGCAGGAACCGGATCCCGTGCCGCCCATCGCACAGGTCCCTGAAATCACACCCAAACTGGAATTGGTCGACGCCGGCGCGGCGCTGAAGGCAAATGAACCCAAGATTGGGTCTGGCAAAGCTGCTGCACAGGCACAACCAACGGTCCGCGTCGATCTTGACCGCATTGATCGGCTGGTCAACTTGGTTGGTGAGCTGGTCATCAACCAAGCCATGTTGGCGCAAAGCCTTGCGAAGGAAGACGTCAAAGGCAACGCCGTGATTGAATCGGCCTTGGAAGAGTTCCAGCAGCTAACACGTGATATCCAAGAAGGGGTCATGGCGATCCGGGCGCAACCGGTGAAGCCATTGTTCCAGCGTATGTCACGGATCGTCCGCGAAGCCGCCTCGGACACTGGCAAAGATGTAAAGCTGATCTTTGAAGGCGAAAATACAGAGATCGACAAGACTATCATTGAGCGTTTGGCTGACCCCCTCACCCACATGATCCGAAATGCAGTGGATCACGGTCTCGAAAGCCCAGAGGCACGTGCCAAAGCCGGCAAAGAGGTCACAGGTCAGATCCACCTGCGCGCCACGCATCGGTCTGGTCGCGTGATCATCGAAATCCAGGATGACGGCGCAGGCATCAATCGCCCAGCCGTGTTGGAAAAGGCTCGCAGCAAAGGGCTCGTGGCTGCAGATGCAAGCCTAACTGACAGCGAAATCGACAATCTTCTGTTCCTACCCGGTTTTTCAACCGCGTCCGCGATCTCAAATCTATCCGGCCGGGGGTGGGAATGGATGTTGTGAAGCGCGCGATTCAGGGCCTCGGCGGACGTATCTCAATCACGTCTGAAACAGGTGCGGGTTCCGTATTCTCGATCAGCCTCCCACTGACCTTGGCGGTGCTAGACGGCATGGTGATCGAAGTATCTGAACAAACGATGGTCGTTCCTTTGTCAGCAATCATCGAAACACTCACCCTAAGTGAAGCTCAGGTTGAGACTTTGGACCACGGTAACCCCGTCATTCACATCAGGTCCGATTTCGTGCCGTTGTTGGACTTAGGGGCCGAATTTGGCTACCGCGAGAATGGGGATCACCCCGAGTCGGCCGTAGTTCTGTTCATCCTGTCCGAAGGCGGTCAACGCTATGCCTTGGTGGTTGATGCCATACATGAACAGCGCCAAGTTGTGATCAAAGGCCTTGCGGACAGCTACGGCTACGTCCCCGGAGTCGCAGCGGCAACTATTCTGGGCGACGGTAAAATCGCTCTGATCCTTGATCCTGTAGATTTGATCACCAGAGCAAAACAACCCAGCACCTTTGGATCCACCGAAAAACGAGCAGGCTGACACATGGACAACACCACAACACAAAACACCCAGGCAGACTTGGAATTGTTGGCTTTCCGTATGGGAGAGCAAGAGTATTCAATCGACATCATGAAGGTCCGCGAGATTAGAGGATGGACGCCAGCAACGGCCCTGCCCCACGCGCCATCCTACGTCCGTGGAGTCATCAACCTACGTGGCGCAGTGCTGCCGATAATTGATCTGTCCGCGCGCCTAGGCCTTAAACCCATTGACGCTAATGATCGCAATGTCATCATCGTCGTCCAAATTGCCGAGCAAACCCTTGGCATACTCGTGGACGCAGTTTCGGACATCCTTTCTTTATCCAAAGACGATATCCAGCCGCCCCCCGAAATCTCGAATGCGACCCGCGCAAATTTTATCAGCGGGCTCACCATTATTGAGGAACGTATGATCAGGATCTTGGATCTTGACGGCATCTTGCCAGATGCCGGTGCGCACGCGGCATAGTCAGGAGCGGAACAGTCGATGGAATTCACCGATGCGCATTTTGATACGATCACAAACCTCGCCTATCAGGAGGCCGGTCTGGTGTTGCCAGCTGCAAAACGCTCATTTGTCTACTCCAGGCTTCATAGACGCCTAAAATCCCATGGTGTGGATACTTTTGATGCCTATTGCGATCTATTATCCAAGCGCGAAAACCATCGCGCGCGTATGGACCTTGTCTCCGCACTTACAACCAATGTGACCAGTTTCTTTCGAGAGCCGCATCATTTCAAGTCATTCGAAGAGCATGTCATTCCTCACCTACGCGAGAAGCTAGATAGGAAACAGCCAATACGAATTTGGTCTGCTGGCTGCTCGGCTGGGCAGGAAGCATACTCTATAGCACTGGTGCTGTCTCAGTCCATTAACGACCTTTCCGATAAGGATATTCGAATTCTGGCAACGGATATTGATCATAAAGTCTTACAACACGGAATGCTTGCTCAATACGAATACGAATCCATTCCTGCAGCTTTTACAGAGTTTTTCAATGGTCGGACAACAAAAGTTTCTGAAACCGAATTTCAATTCTCAGATGAGATTCAGAATTTAGTTCATTTCAAGTACCTTAATCTACAAGATACTTGGCCCATGACCAAGCACTTCCAAACTGTTTTTTGCCGTAACGTTGCAATCTACTTTGATAACAAAACTCAAGATCGGCTTTTTCAACGTCTGAGCGCTACTCTCGAACACGACGGATGGCTTTTCATTGGGCATAGCGAACGGATCAGATCCGTATCTACCGACGTCTTGGTTCCATCAGGTCTTACAAGCTACAAAAAGAAACAGGGATAAAAAAATGGCATTGCGAGATCAGCTAAAAGTACTGGTTGTTGATGACATGGCCACCTCGCGTGGCCTCATTCTACAAGCTTTGGACGGTTTTGGAATTCGAAATGTTGAGCACACAGATAACGGCCTTTCCGCTATGCAAATTATGAAAACAAAAGGGGCCCATCTGGTCATATCAGACTACAATATGCCGCAGATGGATGGCCTAAAACTCCTCCAACATATTCGACATGATGCCGGTACGCGTGGGGCTGGCTTTATCCTGATTACAGGGCGCGCAGATCCGCAAGTAATTGGAACTGGTCAAAAGCTAGGTATGAATAACTTTCTGAAGAAACCCTTTACGCCAGTTGAAATGCGGGATTGCATTGAGGCTGTTGTTGGGAAACTCTAGATGGACACAAAACAACTCTTCCAAAGAATTTCATCTGAAATCAACGATTTGCGACAGGATATTGTATCTATTGAAACCGATATTCTACCATTGCTAGAACACTCTTTAGTGTGCGATGAAAAACTAAACTCAACCCAAAGCATTGACCGCTCGCTACAGGTGCTCGCGGATATTTCAACTCTAATCACAAATCTTTCAAGTATCGTTCAAATTGACACAGGGCAAGAACATGACGTGCTAGATGGGTTAATCCTAGAGAGCCTGAAGGCTCGATTACAGGGCCATTCTCAGCCGTCTGATGAAGAAATCACCTTATTTTAGTTTTGCGTAGTCACCGCCCATCTAAGCCAAAAAACAGTACGATGACCGTCAATTTTTTCGCGCAACACTGGAAACGTCTGAAACATCAGTACCAGCCGACTGACGGTGCCACATATCTGCGTAGCGCCTATGACGTGCCAAAAGGTCATCATGCCGCCCGTATTCTGTTATCATACCATTTTCGAGCACGATGATGACATCTGCCTCAACAATCGTTGACAGGCGGTGGGCGATTGTAATGACGGTGCGCCCTGCGCTCATGGCGTCCAGTTGTGCTTGTATGTCTCTTTCTGTTTCGGAGTCCAAAGCTGAAGTGGCCTCATCCAATAACAATATCGTAGGGTTCTTCAACAAAGTGCGGGCGATACCAACCCTTTGCTTTTCGCCCCCAGACAATTTCAAACCACGCTCACCGACTTGCGTCTCATACCCGTTTGGGAGGTTTGTAATGAAGTCATGTATTTTGGCACCGCGTGCAGCGGCTTCGATTTCTGACCTTGTTGCATCTGGTCGACCGTAGGCCAAATTATAATAAATTGTATCGTTGAAAAGTACTGTATCTTGGGGAACGACACCGATTGCGGCGTGCAGACTCTCCAAAGAAACCTCGCGAATATCTTGCCCGTCAATCAAAACGGCCCCATCGGTTACGTCATAGAAACGGAACAGAAGTCGTCCGATTGTGGACTTGCCGGAACCTGACGGCCCGACCAGTGCAATCGTTTGTCCGGAGGTCGCCTTTAGGGAAACCCCTTTCAAAATGGGGCGTTCGGGATCATAGGCGAAGTGAACATCATTGAACACAATTTCGCCTTTGGACACCTTCAGTTCCCCTGCGCCCGGACGATCAATCACGTCCGCCGGTTGCTCTAGCAGGACAAACATTTCGCCCATATCGACCAGAGCCTGCCGGATCTCACGGTACACGGTGCCAAGAAAATTCAGCGGCATCGTGATCTGGATCATAAAAGCGTTCACAAGGACGAAATCGCCCACGGTCAGGTCGCCATTCTGGACCCCCACCGCAGCCATGACCATGACGGCCACCAGACCACCGGTGATCAGAACCGATTGACCGAAATTGAGAAAGGCCAAGGAATAGGCTGTTTTCAAGGCCGCCGCCTCGTAGCCCGCCATGGAGGCATCGTATCGCGCCGCCTCGCGCTTCTCGGCGCCGAAGTACTTCACGGTTTCGTAGTTCAAAAGGCTGTCGATGGCCTTTTGGTTGGCTTGAGTATCCTGATCATTCATCTCGCGGCGAATGCGCACCCGCCACTCCGTCACGGTGAAAGTAAACCAAACGTAAAGCGCGATGGTCACCACAATCGCAGCCAGATACCACGCATCGAACTGCACGAACAAAATGCCCGCAACAAGGATCAGCTCCAGCACCAATGGACCTATGGAGAACAGCAAGAAGCGCAAAAGAAATTCCACACCTTTGACGCCCCGCTCGATGATCCGGCTAAGGCCCCCGGTCTGGCGCGTGATGTGATAACGCATGGACAAACGGTGGATATGTTCAAAGGTTTCAAGGGCCAAGGCCCGCAGCGCGCGTTGACCCACGCGGGCAAAGAAGACATCGCGCAGCTGCTGTAAGCCGACGTTCATGGCGCGCGCCACACCGTAGGCGACCGTCAACCCAACGGCGCCCAAAGTGAACACTGCCACCTGACCATCCTCGGCCAGGGCATCCACGGCCCATTTGTAGAAAAATGGTGTTGTCACGGCGATGATCTTGGCCAGGACCAGCATTGCCAAAGACGCGACGACCCGTTGTTTGACCCATAATTGATCTTTGGGCCACAGATATGGGGCAACTTTGGCGACCACGCGCCAGCCTTGGGACAACGCTTCGGGGGATGGATCAGTGGCAGGTGTTCCGCGACGCATGAGGGCCCTTTCTTAGTTTGGCCTCACCCTAGGCGGCCCCACGTCGCGCCACCAGCCCCCTAATCCGCACAGCCTATTGCGGAAGTGCGAACACCTGACCGGGATAGATCAAGTCCGGATCGCGGATCAGATCCCGGTTTGCACGGAACAGTTGGATATAGCGTTGCCCGTCCCCGAATTGATCTTCGGCGATGCTCCACAATGAAAAGCCGGGTTGGACGGTCACAACAGATATGGCCGCTTCATTCCCGGCGGCGGTGACCTGCGCGACAACCTCGGGGGCGGTGCGCTGGAACGGTGTTTCGACCCGGCTGACCACGTCGCCCGCCGCATCCAATGCGTCAATGCGCAGGGTGTAAATCCCGGTGTCAATATCGGGCAATTCCGTGCGCCACTGGCCCGTGGGTTCAATCGGTGTGGTGTTAATGGGTCGGTTGTCCAAATACACGCGGACAAATCCGATATCAGGGCTGCGCCCGGCCAGCACGACCTCCCCATCCGCGGTATAGGTTATGGTGTCCAATCCCATATCGGTCGTCACCTCTGGCCCGCCTTGGATCAACTCAACCCCTTGGGGGGAAGCGCGCAGGACCTGTGGGGCCGCAGCAGGCGGTGGCGCGGGTAAGGGCGGCCTGGGGGTCTCGACTTGCGGATCTGGCGCGCTGGCGACTTGCGGCGATGCATCAACCGACGGAGCCTCTGCCCGCGGTGGTGACGTCTCAAGCTGCGGTTGCGGTGTGGGCAAAACGATCGGATCGATGATCAACTGGTCCGCTGCGGCAAACCGTGTGCCCGACCCGTCCACGGACGCCAATGTCAGGACACGCGGCACGTCCGAAGGTGACAAGGTAAAAAGGGCCACAAAAGCCCCGCTGTCATCGGCCGCCGCCTCGGCGACCCTGTCCCCGTCCAAGGCAAACTCGATCCGGTGGCCCGGGGCAGCCTGTCCTGCGAAAACGGCGCTGCCCTGCGCATCAATGCGGATCACGTCGAGGGTGGGTAAGATCGGGAAGGGTGTTTGCGCCACCTGCGGCGCGGGCGGCTGTGTCGGGGCGACCTCTGGCGTGGCGACGACGGGCGCTGGTGCCTCGGTCCAATTGCGCAGCACCACGGCACCGGCGACGACCACCGCCACGGAAACGGCGGCCAATCCGCCGCTGACGCCCAGTCCTGACCAAAGTGCCATCTCGCGTGCCTCCCATATTTGCGCGCGGTTTCGTTGCGCTACGCTAGCAATAGGCGTATCCGGGGTCAAAACCCCATGCGAGGTGCGCCCATGTCCTATTCAATCTGTGTCTATTGTGGCTCACGCGATGGGGGAAATCCGGCATATGGCACCGCGGCCGAGGATTTGGGCCGTGAAATTGCGCAGCGAAACTGGCGGTTGGTCTATGGGGCGGGCGACGTCGGGCTGATGGGACGGGTTGCGCGCAGTTGTCAGGCGGCAGGCGGCGAGACCTTTGGCGTGATCCCGACCCACCTGCTGGACTGGGAGGTGGGCAAGCGCGACCTGACCCGTTTTGTGATCACCGAGACGATGCACGAGCGCAAAAAGGTCATGTTCATGAACGCCGACGCCGTGGCCGTCCTGCCCGGTGGCGCCGGATCCTTGGACGAGTTTTTCGAAGTGCTGACATGGGCGCAGCTGAAACTGCACGCCAAGCCCATCGTTCTGGTGAACATCGCAGGCTATTGGGACCCGTTGCTGGCCCTGCTGGATCGCGTGATTGGCGAGGGGTTCGCTGACGCCAGCCTGCGCAGCCTGTTCACCGTCGCACCAGACGTGGGTCAGGCCCTTGATCTTTTGAAGGCCGACGCCGCGTAGAACCCCACGGCCAGCCAGATCAACGGGAAGGCGATCATGTGGGACGGGGTCAACACCTCGCCTAGTACCGCCACGGCGCACAGGAACTGCAAGGTCGGGTTCAGGTATTGCACCACCCCGACGCTGGCCATGGCGATGCGGCGGCTGGCATAGGAAAACAGGATCAACGGCAGGGCCGTGACCACGCCGGACACCACCAACAGCGCGACGGTTTTGACATCCCAAGGCACCGATATCCCGCCGATATAGACCACATATGCAAGGGCTACGGGGGCCAGGATCACCACCTCGGCCGTGACGGACACAACCGGGCCAAGGTCCAGCGATTTCTTGACGACACCGTAGGCGGCAAAGGTCATGGCCAGCACCATCGCGATCCACGGCGCGGCATTCAACCCGATGGTCAGGACCGCCAGCGCAAGGGCCGCAAGGCCGATGGCCGTCCATCGCAGGGGGCCAATCGCCTCTCGGAACAGCAACGCGCCAAGTGCAATGGCCAGCAAGGGGTAGGTGTAATAGCCCAAGGACGCCTCGACCGTGCGCCCGGCATGGATGGCCCAGATGAACAGGCCCCAGTTGACCGTGATCAACAGGGCCGCGCAGGTGATCGCCCCCAGCGACCGGCGGTCCGACAGGGCTGCGCCAAGGGCGGATAAGCGGCGTTGCGCGGCAAGGATCACCGCGAACACGATCAGCGACCACAGGGCGCGGTGAGCCAACACCTCTAGGGGTGGGACGTGGGACAGCTGCGCCCAATACAGGGGCGACAGGCCCCAGATCGTACAGGCCCCGATAATGGCGGCAAAGCCCCTACCCTGTTCCGTCATTGTGTCCCCCGACATACAAAAGCCCCACGCCAGCGGCGCGGGGCTTGAACCTGCTAACGTCCCAGGATGGGGGACGCAATCGTCAGATCACATGCGCGATGCGACGTTTTCCCAGTTCACCAGATTGTCGAGGAAGTTCGACAGGTAGCCGGGGCGTTTGTTGCGAAAGTCGATGTAATAGGAATGTTCCCACACATCACACCCCAGCAGCGCCGTTTGACCAAAGCACAGAGGGTTCACGCCGTTCTCGGTCTTGGTCACCGCCAGAGAGCCGTCGGCGTTTTTCACCAGCCAGCACCAGCCAGAGCCGAACTGCCCGGCACCCGCCGCCGAAAACTGCGACTTGAATTCGTCTACGGACCCGAAGGCCTCGACCAGCGCTTTTTCCAGCTCGGACGGCATGGCGTTGTCACCGGGGCCCATCATTTCCCAAAACTGGTTGTGATTCCACAACTGGCTGATGTTGTTGAAGATCCCGTTCTGGGCCACGGCATTGGGGTCGTAGGTGCCCGTGATGATCTCTTCCATGGACTTGCCGTCCCATTCGGTGCCCGCGATCAGCTTGTTGCCGTTGTCCACATAGGCCTTGTGGTGCAGGTCGTGGTGAAATTCCAACGTCTCTGCGGACATGCCTTTGCTGGCAAGGGCGTCGTGGGCGTAGGGAAGATCGGGAAGTTCGAAAGCCATTTGGGCCTCTCCTGTCAATAAGTACTGCTGTGCAATGTCGTGCGCCATGGCCCGAGGTCAACCCCGTACCGACAAATCAACTCAGGATTTCGCGCAGGCGCCATCGCCTCGGAACTGGTTGGTAAAGCCCAAGGGCTTGGCCACGATCGAGGCACGGTTGGTGCGTTTGATCCACGTCAGCGTGTAACTCCAACGTGTTCGACGATAGCCGTTCCCTTCTGTGATGACCTCAACCGCCGCGCGCATCCGGCTGTCGTTCATGGTTTGAATGGTCGCCTTTGGGCCATCTGCCTTGGCCAGTTGATCCAGCAGCGGCTGTGGTCCCAGAACAGTGACATTGGTCTCGTTGTCCGTCACCGCCAAAAACACCTGCTGCGGCACCCAACCGCCGCCGTCTTTCAGATCGGTCATCTCACAGGTCAGACGATAGTCCTGCGCCAACGCGCCGGTGGCCAAGAGGGTCGCAAAGCAAAAAGCAAGATATTTCATGGCGTGGTCCTTTGAGGTTCAGTGCACCTGCGACCCGGTTCGGGACACCGACGCCAGTACATCGAAAGCATATTGCGCGACAGAGCGAAAGCAAACCAGCCGCAGGCCCGTGTCCGTCCGCCAGACCGCCACCGCGATCTGTGCCAACCGGGTACGGCGCATCTCGCCCGGTGCGAGGTTTGCGGTGTCCACGGGGGCGACCTTGGCCAGCACCTCGTCTGCTCTATCACCTTCTAGGTCAAACATCGCACGGGCATCGCTGACCACGACCGCCAGCGTATCGGCACCGTTCAGCGCCGCCGCAATGCCCGGGGCCGCCGCGTAGTCACACAGGATCAACACCTCGTCCGGGGCCATCCAAGCCACTGTGGTGTCGGTCCCGGTCGTCATCCGGCGGGTTTCAGGTACCGTCGCACCGGTCGCAGCTTTCAGTGCGGTGGCAAGCACGGCGCTGGACAGATCACCCCGCAACGTGACCATACCGGTTAAGGGGGCCTCAGTCACGGTGACGTAGCCTGCGGACTGCGCCCCGTTCAGGGCTGTCACTGCGTTAGACATTTTGCTTCTCCCCCTGCGGGTCATAGAACACCGGGCTGACGATGCGGGCGCGGATTGGATCGCCGCCAAGGGTCGGGAATTCCAGCACCTCGCCCATTCGGTCCGGCCCGTGGTGCACAAGGCCCATGGCGATGCCCTTGTTCAAGGTCGGTGAATAGTAGGTCGAGGTCACGCGCCCGATCATGTTGCGCTGCCCGTTCTCGTTGACGCCATCGGCGACCGCATAGGCCCCGTCAGGCAGCACATCGCCATTTACGGTCTCAAGGCCCACCAATTGCCACCGATCAGGGTTCGCCATGTGGGACCGCAACTGCGCGCGCTTGCCCAGAAAATCGGTCTTTTTCTTGCTGATCGCCCAGTGCAGGCCAAGGTCCTGCGGGATCACGGTGCCGTCGGTTTCGTCCCCGATCATGATAAAGCCCTTCTCGGCGCGCATGATGTGCAGCGCCTCGGTGCCGTAAGGTGTGGCGTTGAACTCCGCGCCCGCCTCCAGCAAAGCGTCCCAGAAGGCTTGGCCCTGCGACGCGGGTACAGCGATCTCGTAGGACAATTCTCCTGAAAAACTAATGCGATAGGCGCGGACGTTAAAGTCGCCCAATGTGCCGTCCTGCCACCCCATGAAGGGCAGCGCCTCGGCCGAAACATCCATGCCGCCCAGCTTTTCCAGAACCTTGCGTGCGTTCGGACCGACCACAGCGACTTGTGCGTATTGCTCGGTCACATTGGCGACATAGACCTGCCAGTCCCACCATTCGCATTGCAACCAATCCTCCATCCACGCGTGGATGCGGTCGGCCCCGCCGGTGGTGGTGTGGCACAGCCATGTATCCTCGTCGATCCGCGCGACCACACCGTCGTCAGACAGAAAGCCGTTCTCGTCGCACATCAACCCATAACGACAGCGCCCGGGTTTGAGGTTCGACATCATATTGGTGTACATCATGTCGAGGAATTTGCCCGCATCCGGCCCCTTGACGATCAACTTGCCAAGGGTCGAGGCGTCCAACAGGCCCAGGCTTTCGCGGGTCGCGCGCACTTCGCGATGGACGGCCTGTTCCGTCGTCTCGCCTTCGCGGACAAAGGCGTATGGGCGGCGCCACTGGCCCACAGGCTCCCACTCCGCGCCGTTGGCGTCATGCCAGTCGTGCATGGGCGTTCGGCGGATCGGCTGAAAAATATCACCGCGCGCCTCGCCGGCAATCGCCCCCATGGAGATCGGCGTATAAGGCGGGCGGAATGTGGTGGTGCCCACCTGCGGAATGCCGTTGTCCAGTGCATCGGCCAGCACGGCCAGCCCGTTGATATTGGACAGTTTTCCTTGATCTGTGGCCATGCCAAGCGTGGTGTAGCGCTTGGTGTGCTCAACGCTTTCGAACCCCTCTTGGGCCGCCAGTTGCACGTCCGAGACTTTGACATCGTTTTGGAAATCCAACCACATCTTGGCGCGTTTCCGGATCGGCGCGCCCTGGGGCATGATCCATGTCGGCTGGATCTCGCCCTGGTCGATGTCGCCATTGGCCCACCCGGCGCAACGGACGAACCCTGCGCCGTTCTGGTCCTTGGGCGGGCGGGATGCGTCGGGACGGAACATCGCCTGCCCCTCGTCCCACGTCAGCTTGCCGCCGCAGTGGGACCACAGATGCACCACCGGGGACCAGCCACCAGACATGGCCACGCAGTCGCAGGGGATGTTGGCGACCGATTTGCCTTCGCCCGCCTGACTGCACAGATCCACCGAGGTGACGCGGTTCAATCCGTTCACCTTGGCAATGGCCATACCAGCCTTAACTTCAACACCAAGGCCCTTGATTTCATTGACCAATACACCATCAGGATTTGGGCGCACGTCTACCACGCACAGCACATCAACCCCCGCCTGTTTCAGCACGCGGGCCGTGCGATAGGCGTCGTCGTTGTTGGTCACGATCACCGTGCGATCCCCGGGCGACACCCCGTGGTTCACCACATAGTCACGCACCGCAGAGGCCAGCATGACCCCCGGCACATCATTGCCGGCAAAGGAAAGGGGGCGCTCCAATGCGCCGGTGGCCGTGATCGTTTCCGTCGCGCGGATCCGCCACAGACGGTGGCGCGGGGCGTCCCCGGGGGCGTGATCGGACACACGTTCGTAGCCAAGGACATAGCCGTGATCGTAGACACCCGCCCCCATGCAGCGGGTGCGCAGGGTTACGTTGTCCATCTTATCAAGGGCTTGAACGGTGTCGTTAATCCAATCCTCAACCGGCTGGCCCTCGATGTCGGTCACGTCCACGGGCGCGCGGCCACCCCAGTGGGCGTTTTGTTCCAGCACGATAACGCGCTTGCCAGACTGTGCCGCCGCCCGCGCCTCTTGCAGACCGGCCACACCGCCCCCAATCACCAGCACATCGCAATAGGCGTAAAAGTGTTCGTAGGTGTCGGCGTCGCGGTCCTTGGGCGCGGCCCCTAGGCCCGCGGATTGGCGAATGAACGGCTCGTAGATGTGTTTCCAGAACGACCGGGGCCACAGAAAGGTCTTGTAGTAGAACCCCGCAGGCAGGAAGCGCGACACCAGCGTGTTCACCGCGCCTACGTCGAACTCAAGGCTGGGCCAGTGGTTCTGGGTCTTGGCCGTCAGACCGTCGAACAACTCGGTGGTGGTGGCGCGCTGGTTGGGTTCGAACCGACCGTCCTTGCCGATCCCCATCAGGGCATTGGGCTCTTCCCCGCCGCTGGCCACAACGCCGCGCGGGCGGTGGTACTTGAACGACCGGCCCATCAGCATCTGGTCATTGGCCAGCAGGGCACTGGCCAGCGTGTCGCCCTTGTACCCCTTCAGGCGCTTGCCGTTGAAGGTAAAGCTGACGGGCTGGGAACGGTCGATCAAACGCCCCCCGGTGGACAGGCGCGTGGTCATGGTTTCCACTCCGGTCTTTTTGCTTGGATGGCGTCGATGATGTGCTGGGGCGGCTCGGTCGTCTGCGCCGGGTATGTGCCAAAGACCTCCAGCGTCATGGTGCAGCGCGCGGCCAGAAACCACTTGCCGCAGCCGTAGGCGTGACGCCAGCGTTCAAAGTGCACGCCCTTGGTGTTGGGACGGGTGAAAAGATAGCCCTCGAAATCCTCGTCCGAGCTGTCGGGGCCATAGCGTTTCAAATGCGCTTCGCCACCAGCAGAGAGTTCCGTTTCCTCTGCGTGCACGCCGCAGTAGGGGCATTCAAGGATCAGCATGGTTGCGGTCCTTTGTTAGTGATGAGAGAGGGCAGCGCCCGAACCTGGGGGGCGAGAAGCGCCCTGCCGGGGGAGGGTCGGGCGCTGCCCGGCGGTGCCGGGCGATTTGCGTTCAATAACTGAACCGCTTACGATGTGTGAATGGATCTGTTTTTCGCCTCTATCACAATTGCATTGCTTCTTGTTTTTGTCTTTCGATGGAGCGCGAAACGATCCCATCGCTTCAACCCCATGACGACCGCAGAGTACTGTGCAGCACAAGAACAAATGCAAAAATCGCGTCGACACGACCAAGGCACTCAACAAATTGAAGTGCCGTCGGGAGTGGATGCGGGCAATACCAGCGGCCATTAGTGAGCCACCCCCGCCGCAACGCTCTCGTCGATGAACCGACCCTCGCGGAAGCGTTCCAACCCGAACTCGGCTGTCAGCGGTGAGTAGCCCTTGGCCATCAGCTCCGCGAAACCGAAACCTGATCCGGGGATCGCCTTGAACCCACCGGTGCCCCAGCCGCAGTTGATGAACACTCCCTCCACGGGCGTTTTGCTCAAGATCGGGGAGCGGTCGCCGGTCACGTCCACGATCCCGCCCCATTGGCGCAGCACCTTGAGGCGCGAAATCATCGGGAAGGTCTCGATCAGCGCGCGCACGGTTTCCTCGATGTGCTGGAAGCTACCCCGCTGTGTGTAGTTGTTGTAACCGTCCGTGCCGCCGCCAATCACCATCTCGCCCTTGTCCGATTGGCTCATATAGCCGTGGACGGTGTTGGCCATGACCACCACGTCCATGCAGGGCTTCACCGGTTCGGACACCAGCGCCTGCAGGGCGACGCTTTCGATGGGCAGGCGGAACCCCGCCATTTCGGCCAGATGGGACGAATGGCCCGCGACCACGATCCCCAGTTTATCGCAGGCGATGTCGCCTTGGGTGGTGCTGACCCCGGTGACCTGGCCCCCTGCGGTCTGCACGCCCGTGACCTCGCACTGCTGAATGATGTCCATGCCCATGTCGGTGCACGCGCGGGCATAGCCCCAGGCCACCGCATCGTGGCGGGCCGTACCCCCGCGCGCCTGCCACAGACCGCCCATGACCGGATAGCGCGGCCCGTCGAGGCAGATGATCGGGCACAACTCTTTGACCCGCTGCGGCCCGATCCATTCGGTCTGCACCCCTTGCAGGGCATTGGCATAGGCCGTGCGTTGATAGCCGCGCACCTCGTGGTGGGTCTGGGCCAGCATGATCACGCCCCGGGGGCTGAACATGATGTTGTAGTTGAGGTCCTGGGACAGGGTCTCATAGAGGCTGCGCGCCTTTTCATAAATCGCCGCTGATGGGTCTTGCAGGTAGTTGGACCGGATGATCGTTGTGTTGCGCCCGGTGTTGCCGCCGCCCAGCCAGCCCTTTTCGATCACAGCCACGTTGGTGATGCCGTGGTTTTTGCCCAGATAATAGGCACTGGCCAGCCCGTGCCCGCCTGCGCCCACGATGATCGCGTCATAGCGTTTCTTGGGTGGGCGTTTGGCCCATGTGCGTTCCCATCCGGTATGATACCGGGCGGCTTCGCGCGCGATGGCAAAGGCAGAAAAGCGGCGCATGGGGCAGGCTCCGATCTGGTAAGACGTCTGATCCCGATATCGCGCGAATGTCTGTCAAGGGGAAGCCCCCGCGCGGCGCATGTACCGCTTTTTGCGACATTACGCCCGGTGCTGCCGGGGATGTGACGCGAAGTCCACCGCTCAGGGGTTTTCGCACGGCCCCGGGATCGCTACATGGGGTGAAACAAAGGGGATGTGCACATGGTATTTTGGGCTGTAACGGGGCTGATCTTGGTGGCCTGCATTGTGCTGTTCTGGCGTGCGATCCAGGTGGATGGCGGGCAGGACACGCTGGGGGCCGAAGATGTGCAGGTCTACCGCGACCAGCTGCGCGAGGTGGACCGCGACGAGGCGCGCGGCGTCCTTAGCCCCGAGGATGCGGAGCGAACCCGGGTCGAAGTCTCTCGCCGCCTGCTGGAGGCCGACGAGGCCCTGCGCGCAGGCGTTACCGTGGACCGGTCCCGCAGCGCCCTGCCCCTGTTGATCGGTTTGGCCGTGGCCGTCACCGGCATCAGCTATTGGACCTATGTCAGCATCGGCGCGCCAGGCTTCGGCGACATGCCCCTGCAGGCCCGCCTGGAAAACGCACAGACCTTGCGCGAAACCCGTCCCAGCCAGCAAGTGGCAGAGTCGGCAACTCCGGCTCGCGCGCCCGTTCAGGTCGAACAAGACGTCGAGGATATGGTCAACCAGCTGCGCACCATCCTCGAAACGCGGACAGACGATGTGCAGGGGTTTCGCCTGTTGGCCCGCAACGAGGCGGGCCTTGGCAACATGACCGCCGCATGGCGCGCACAGGCCCGTGTGATTGAGCTGTTGGGCGAGAACGCGGTGGCCCAAGACCACGCGGCCCTGGCAGAGTTGAAGATCTTGGCGGCAGGCGGCTACGTCTCGCCCGAGGCCGAGGTCGCCCTGCGCGCCGCCTTGGATGCGGATGTTCAGAACGGCACCGCTCGGTACTATCTTGGCCTGATGCACGCGCAGACCGGGCGACCTGACCTGACGTTCAATATCTGGCGCGCGCTGATTGCGGACAGCCGCGAGGACGCACCGTGGCTTGAGACGATCTATTTGCAGATCGAAGAAATCTCGGCCCTTGCCGGGGATCCGACGCCACTGGATCAATTGCCCCGTCCACGCCCCGTGAACGCACAGCCCGGACCCACGGCAGCGGATATCGAGGCGGCGGGCGATCTGTCCATGACCGAACGGGTCGACATGATCCGGGGCATGGTCGGACAGCTGGCCGAACGGCTGGCCACCGAAGGCGGCCCGGTCGAGGATTGGGCGCGGCTGATCACGTCCCTGGGGGTGATTGGCAACACGGACGGCGCCTTTGATGTCTACCTGGAGGCCACGCGCCGGTTCGAGGGCGACCAAACCGCGCTGGACCGGATCGACGCCGCCGCCGACCAAGCCGGGGTGAACCCGGACGGGTTGGAGTATCTTGAATGAGTGTCTTCGACACATTCGATGCTTTTGCGGGTGCCCTACCGCCGATGTCACCGCTCGCGGGGCTGGATTTGGGCACCAAGACCATAGGAGTGGCCGTGTCGGATGCCTTTTTGTCCGTGGCCACCCCGCTTGAGACGATCAAGCGCAAGAAGTTCGGTGTCGATGCGACGCGGCTGGAAGAGATCATCGCCGCCCGTGGCTTGGCCGGTCTGGTGCTGGGGCTGCCTGCCAACATGGACGGAACCGAAGGGCCACGCGCCCAGGCCACACGCGCCTTTGCCCGCAACCTGTCGGCGCGCGTGGATATCCCCATCGGGTTCTGGGACGAACGTCTGTCGACCGTGGCCGCCGAACGGGCGCTATTGGCGGCCGATGCCTCGCGCAAACGGCGGGCGGAGGTCATTGATCACGTGGCCGCCGGATTTATCCTGCAAGGCGCGCTGGACAGGCTGCGACACATCAAGGCGGAGGCGGTATGAACGACGAGGTTTGGAGCCGGGCAGAGATTGAAAGCCCTTGTGTAAAGGTTTGCGTTGTACACCCAGAGACGCGGCTGTGCGTCGGATGTGCCCGCACCATCGACGAAATCGGCGGCTGGTCTCGCCTGTCACCCGAGGCGCGCCGCGCTGTGATGGACGATCTGCCGAACCGCTCTGCGAACCCGAAGGGACGCCGGGGCGGTCGGGCGGCGCGTGTGACTTGAGGCGAAGGGGGCTCTGCCCCCGCGCGTGCCGCGCCCCCCGGGCGTATTTGGGACCCAATGAAGGGGGCCGCCGCTAGGGTGCGGTGAGCCATGCCGAGAGGCCACCTGCGATATAGGGGCGGAAGTAGGCAATATGGCGCGGATCTTCCGTGGTGCTGGTCCAGGGAGCCACGCCGTGCAGGGCCAGCCTATGGGTGACGCTGGCCTCGCCCGGGGCAAGTTGGATCTCGCGGCGCGGGCAATGGTCGAAGCAGCGGCGGCGGGCGGCTTGGTAGACCTCCGTCAGGTCGATGTCAGGCCAAGTGTGTGGTGGATGTCGGGTCAGGTGGTCGGACAGGGCGGCGCGCATGATCTCGTGGCTGCCCTCGTAGATCACCAGCGGGCTGCGTCCGGGACCACTGTCAGTCAGGGCGATGCCCAAGATGGTGCCGTGGGGTTCCACAAGGTGCCGGCGTTTGTCCGGCCCCATGGGCAGCAGGCCGTCCAGATGTGCGGCATCCCGGTCCCGGCGAAAGCGGTGGTTGGCATCGCTTTGATCCGCGTCTTGGCGCGGGTAGCCCGGATAAACGACCGACAGCTGGCCTGCGTCCCAAGGGACTTGGCCCGCCTGTACCTGCGCAAAATCGACAGCAGCCCCTTGTAAAGGCACGCCAGAGATTGCGCCCTTGGGCAGGACGCCCACCCCGGGAAACCAAGTGCCGCCGTGGCGCAGGGCTTGGGGTGGGTTGGCAAGGATCGCCGCCGCACGGGTCTGCGCCGCCTGTCCCCATGGGGACAGGGTCGGGTCGGCGGCAAACCGGGCCCAGCCTTTGGCTGCGAAATCCGCGTCTAGCCCCATAGGGCCTGACGGGCCATATTCAGAGCCACAAGGAACAGGAACACCGCAAAGGCCTTTTTGAGCGGGCCGGGATCCATGGCATGGGCCAGTCGCGCGCCGTACGGTGTGGTGATCAAGGTCATGGCGATCACGATCAGGAATGCAGGCAGGTTCACAAGGCCGATGGTCAAGGGCGGCACGCCCTGCCCGTCCGCGAGCAAGAACCCGATGACCGCCGGAACCGCTATGACCACGCCAAAGCCTGCCGCCGTGGCAACGGCGTTGTGGATGGGACGGCCGAACAGGGTCATGAGGGGCACGCCGAAACTGCCCCCGCCGATGCCCATCAGGACCGACCCAAAGCCCACAGCCGGCGACAGGGCTGCGCGCGCTGCCCCTTTGGGCATGGCCGTGCCCAAGCGCCACGTAGGTTTGGACAGCGCCATGTACAGGGCCACCGTCAGGGCAAGGCCAGCAAACACCAAGGTCAGGGTCTGGCTGGCCACGCGTGTCGCAACAACCATGCCGCCCACGGCCCCGAGTGCGATGCCCGGTGCCCAAGTGCACAGGATGTCCCATTCTACTGCGCCCTTCTTGTGGTGCGACAGGACCGACCGTACAGAGGTGACGATAATCGTGGCCAGCGACGTGGCCACGCAAACCTGCATCGCTTGGGGACCGTCGTAGCCAAGCGCCTTGAACACGTAAAAGAAGGCAGGCACCAGAACGATGCCGCCCCCCACGCCCAGCAAACCGGCGAGCACGCCCGCAAAGGCCCCGACGACCATCAGAAATCCGACCAGCGGCAGGAGGGAGGAGAGGTCTGGCATGGGGGCGGCTCCGACTTGTTTGGTCTTGGGTGGCATGGGGCGCGCGGCATTGGCAAGGGTGCACCCGGGCCCCCGAGCCGCGTAGGGGTATTTTTAACCCAATGAAGCCGCTGCGGTATGCTCTAGGGCCGCGTGCAGGACCTCGATCCCGGCGCCGGGTTTTGCGCCCTGTTCGGACAGGATACGCCGATAGCCGCGCGCGCCGGGCTGGCCTGCGAACAGGCCCAGCATGTGGCGGGTGACCTGGGACAGCTTGCCGCCCTCGGCCAAATGCGCCTCGATATGGGGGACCATGGCCAGCGCCGCGGCGTGGCGAGAAAGCGCTGGTCGCGTGTCGCCCCAGATCACCTGATCCGCGTGGGCCAGAATGGCGTAGGGGTCGTGATAGGCAGCGCGGCCCACCATGGCGCCGTCCAGCCCGTTTTCGATCTGCTGGCGGGCGTCGTCCAGTGTGGCAAGGCCACCGTTCAAGCTGATGTGCAGGTTTGAGAACAGCTGCTTCATCTCGAAGACCAGCGGGTAGTCGAGGGGCGGAATATCCCGGTTTTCCTTTGGGCTGAGGCCTTGCAACCACGCCTTTCGGGCGTGGATCGTGACCCGCTCGCACCCGGCGGCCACGATGCGGGACAGAAACTCCGGCAAGATGTGTTCGGGGTCTTGGTCATCGACACCAATGCGGCATTTGACGGTCACGGGTACATCACCCGACGCCCGCCGCATGGCGGCGACACATTCGGCCACGAGCCTCGCGTTTTCCATCAGAACCGCACCAAAGAACCCCGATTGCACCCGGTCGGATGGACAGCCGCAGTTCAGGTTCACCTCGGCATAGCCGGCCTCTACGCACATGGCCGTGGCCTCGGCCAGCTCGGCCGGGTCGCTGCCGCCGAGTTGTACGGCCACGGGGTGTTCCTTGGCGTCAAAGCGCAGCAAATGCCGCGCCCCCCGCGCACGAGGGCAGGTGCTGTGACCATTTCGGTGTAAAGCAGCGCGTTGCGGGACAATACACGGTGAAACGCCCGGCAATGGCGGTCTGTCCAGTCCATCATCGGGGCCACGCTGAGGCTTGCGGATTGAGTGAGGGTGAGCATCGCAAAAGACCTGTAATTCTGGCCCCTGCGGATAGATCAAATCCCGCGATCCTACAAGGCGGTGGCCTGCATCGGAATGGTGCCAAAGGGGACCAAGGTCCGAGCATTGCCGCAGGCGGGATCCGCCCCCGAAACAAAGCGACCTATTTGCGCATTTTCTTCAGTTCAGCCTCGATCAGCTTCTCGATCTCGCTCGAAATGCTCTTGTCTTCCTCGATGGCCTTGATCGCCATGGCCTCTAGCGCTGCAGCGCTTTCGTGGCCTGTCGCCTCGGAAAACACTTTGTCATAGCCTTTGGACAAGGCCTTGCCCTGCACCTTGCCCAGGAATTTTGCGACAATGGCGGCCCGCTGCGGGTCAGACAACTCGTTCGCCTTGTCGATCTTGGCAAACCCCATGGCGGCGACCTTGGCACTGAGATACTTTTCGTTCTTGATGACAAAGGCCTTGGAAAACTTGCCGAGATTCTTGCCCAAGCCCCCCAAAACGGCGGATTTCACGACATCTTCAAACAGCTTTTCCACATCGGCTTTGTTCGGCGTCTTGCCCGTTTTGACCCACTTTTCGACGGCTTTGACCAGCGCGTCCATGACCTCTTTCAACGCGCCCTCGCTGAACCCCTGGATGTAGCGGGCCACAAACCGCTGGGCGTGTTGTTTGGGAATGAACGGAAAGGTAGAGCCTACCACAGGGCCGATCTTGGCCATCATCTTGGTCAGCAGTGGCCCCTTGAAGACGATCTTGTTGCCGATCCACCCCATCACCAATTCCTTGGCCATGGCATAGCTGGCCCGACCCAAAGCGCCCGAGACTTTGACATCCTGTCCGGCGATCTGCTTGCCCAGATCCGTTGCAAGGGATTCTATACCCGCCACGGCTGTCTTGGATGCCAGATAGGCCTGTTTCGGGGGCAGCCGGGTATAGGTCATCACAACGGGAACCGCCAGAATTTCAACGGCCGTAAACGCCACAGAATTGACAACCTTCAGGTTGCCTTGAATCGCATTGCCGTTGCTTTCCATCTTTTGGACATAAGCGCGGAAGTCATCGACAAAGGCGTTCACGTCCCGTTCTGCGGTCCGCATGGTCTTGCAAAACAGCTTTAGATCATTGCTTTTCAGGCTGCGCTCAAGGGCGTTGCGTGCGTCCAGCGCCTTGATCATCTTACGATCGTCTGGAAAGTCGACCCGCCCAAGTGCCATGATCGAACTTTGGACCAACGCCATCGCGATCCCGTTCTTGATCTGCGCCGTTTCCAGATAGAACTGATAGCGGTCCATGGAATAATCGACCTTGCGGATCAGTGCGCGGGTCGAAGGTGTTACCGTTTTCAGGATTTTCGGGACGACCTTGGCGTAATCGCTTTCCAGAACTTCGAAGGTCTTTCCGCCCACTTTGAACGTCATCATCTTGACGTTCGCGGCCTGCTTTTCGACGATCATGTATTTCGTCACAAGGGACTTGTGGGTCTTGTCCCCGGGCACGATCACGCCGTCACACTCCTTGAGGCCTGACTTCTTTTGCACGGCCTTGATCATCGCCCCCAACTTGTTGTCAAAGCGCCCCTCTTCGGCGATGCCATAGCCGTTGGCCGACAACATCCGACGCAGGACGACAACATCCTTGGGGGTATTTTTCACAAGTTTGGCGTTCCCGGATTTGCCCGGTGTGCCCACGGGTGCCCGCATCATTTCAATGGCCATAATGCCCTCGTAATCAAATGTCTTTCCGGGACCTTAGCGCGCAAGATAACATCGCGCTAGGGGGCAGCTTCGGCCCACTTGCGGGTCAGGCGCACGGCCAACGCATACAGGATCACCGAGAACACACCCAAGGTCAGAAGGGCCGCAAACATAAGGTCGGTCTTGGCCCGCCCATTGGCCAACAGCATGAGATAGCCCAGCCCCTGAGACGATCCGACCCATTCGCCAATCACCGCGCCTATAGGCGCATAGACCGCTGCCAGACGGATGCCGGATGCAAGGCTGGGCAAGGCGGCAGGCACGCGGATCCGCCATAAAACCGCGCGCGGGGTCGCCTGCATGGTGCGCGCCAGATCAAGATAGCCTTGGGGCGTACGCATCAGCCCGTCCAGAAAGCTGGAGGCCACGGGGAAGTAGATGATCAGCACCGCCATCGCCACCTTGGACCACAGCCCGTAACCCAGCCACAGGGTCAGGATCGGGGCGAGTGCGAACACCGGCAGCGCTTGGGTGAACACCAGCATGGGGCGCACCAACACCCGCGCCCAAGGGCTGGTGGCCAAGTGGATCGCAGTGGCGATGCCCAACGTGCAGCCAATCAGCAGGCCAAGGATAACCTCCAGCCCCGTAATCCACGTGTGTTCAGCGATGATCCAGCGGTTCTCCCACCACGTCTCGGCGACCAAGACGGGGCCCGGCAGGATGAAGCGCGGCAGATCCGTCGCCATGACCACCCCCTGCCACAGGGTCAGGGCGAACAGGGTCGCAAGCAGAGGCGCGAGGAACTTCATGCCGCGCGCAACCGGGTCAACAGCGCCGCCCCCGCCTGCAATACCTGCGCTGCGTCCACGGGGCGTGGGATCGGGCCGCCCGGGACTGGGACCTGGGTCAGGCCTTGCGGGGTCAGAACGGCAATCTGGTCGCCCAGGCGCACGGCCTCCGACGGCTCATGGGTCACCAGCAGAACCGTGCGGTCAGCCAGCAGGCGCGCGGCAAGGTCCTGCATATCCACCCGGGTGCGGGCATCCAGGGCGCTGAACGGCTCGTCCAGCAGGACAATAGGCTTGTCCTCCATCAAGGTGCGGGCCAGCGCGGCGCGCTGACGCTGCCCGCCAGAGATCTGGTGCGGATACTTGTGCGCATGATCAGACAGGCCCACCTCGGACAACAGGGCTAGGACCTTGCCCATATCTGGGGGGTCGCCGCGCAACCGTGCGCCCAGACTTACGTTCTGCGCAATGGTCGCCCAAGGCAGCAAAAGGTCATCCTGCGCCATGTAGGCCACGCGCGGCGCAATCGGTAAGCCGTCACTTGCGGTGATATCTCCGTGGAACGTTGCACCGACATCAAGGCCGGCGATCAGGCGCAGAATCGTGGATTTCCCAACGCCCGACCCGCCCAGAAGGCAGGTCCACGTACCGGGGGTGAGTGTGAGTGTAAGGGCCGCGAAGAGGGCCTTGTCCCCAATATCTGCATATCCATCGAGGAAGATTGACGGTGAAGGGGGCGCTGCCCCCGCGCGTTCCGCGCTCCCCCGAGGGTATTTGGGGAACAATGAGGGCATCAGGGCGTCAGGCCCATTTGCCAAAAGTTCACCTCTAGGGCCGTGGCGGTTTCGAAGCGGGCGCACAGGCGGGGCCATCGCGGGGAGGATTGCCAATCGGGACCAAGGCGGTGGCTCAGGGCCGCATCAAACAGCCGGCCCGCGGCGACGCTGGCCGCCTGATAGTCTTCGCCCGCATAGGTGTCGATCCAGCCCCTGTAGGTGTCGCTGGTGGCCTCAGCGCCCAGACGCGCGCCGATCTCGGCGTAACCCAGAACACAGGGCATCAGCGCCGCCAGCAGGTCCAGCAGATCGCCGGAGTACCCTGCCTCCAGGACGTAGCGGCTGTAGGCAAGGTTTTCGGGGCGTTCGGTGGTGGCGAACAACTCAGCCTCCGATATCCCTTCGGCCGCGCAGGTCTGGATGTGCAGCTGCATTTCCTCGGCCACCAGAGCGTTGACGGTGCCTACCGCGCCCAGCATCTCGCCGTGGGTTTCTGCCTTGACGATGGCCAGCGCCCACGCGCGGCTGAAGTGGGTCAGAAACACATAGTCCTGACGCAGGTAATGCAGAAAGGCCGCCCGCGGCAGGGTGCCGTCGCCCAACCCCTCGACAAAAGCGTGGCGGGTGTAGGCGTCCCAACTGGGGGACGCCTGTTTCATCATGGTGAAGGCCGCGCCGTAAGTCATTGTGCATTCACATCAATTGCCAAGTCTGACACAGGCAAGGCGCTGTCCACGAGACCGCTTTCGACCATATAGGCCTCGAACCGGACATAGCGGCCCGCATCCAGGGCGGCCGGACGCAGAGCAAAGCGGGGCAGCGTGTCGACCCATGCACGCGCGTTCAGCTCGTCATCCAGCTCGGCGCTGGTGGCGCGGAACAGGTCCCATGCGGCGTTGGGGTTGTTGACGATGTATTGCGTGGCCTTTTCGGTCGCGGCCAGAAAGCGGCTGATCTTGTCCGCGTCCATGCGCGCGGGGTTGGCCACGTAGATCAACTCGTCGTAGCTGGGCACGCCCTCTTCCTCGAGGTAGATGCAGTTGCCTGCCACCCCTTCGATATCCATCTGGTTCAACTCAAAGTTGCGGTAGGCGCCGATTACGGCGTCCACTTGGCCCGACATCAGCGCGGGCGACAGGGAGAAGTTTACGTTGATCATCTCAACCTCGTCCAAGGCCACGCCGTATTGGCCAAGGACCGTTTGCAGCAATGCCTCTTCTACGCCCGCGACCGAGAAGCCGATCTTGCCGCCGCGCAGGTCTGCGGGGGTTTCAATGGGGCCACCCTCGAGGGTCAGCAGGCAGTTCAGAGGGCTGGCGACCAGCGTGCCCACCCGGACAAGGGGCAAGCCCTCGTGGACCGCCAAATGCAGTTGCGGCTGGTAGCTGATGGCAAGATCCCCCTGCCCGGCGGCCACAAGGCGCGGCGGGGCCGAAGGGTCGGCGGGCGCAATCACTTCGACCTCCAGGCCCTGTTCCGCGAAATACCCTTTTTCCTGCGCGATCACGAGGGGGCCGTGATTGGGGTTGATGAACCAATCGGCCAGAACGGTCATCTGGTCTTGGGCCAAGGCGGGGGTCGCGGCCAGCAGGGCTGTGGCGAGGGCAAGGTGTTTCATGGGGTATTCTCCGGTTGGATGGATGCGGCGGCCAGACGGATTTCACCCGGCCAATCGAGGGTTTCAGCGGTGCGCCAAGCCCGCAGGCCCGTGGCGCAGGCCAGCGTGATGGGCCCCGTATCCGGGGGCGGCAGGGCGCGCAGGGCGTCCGGTGTGATCGGCGCGCCTTCGGACGGATCGCGCAGATCAACCACGCGGTCGCCCGCCTTGGCCGTGACAAAAGGGTAGGCGCGCGGCGGTTCGTCAGCACTTACCAAGGACATCTGACTGATGTGCCAAGTGTCTGTTGCGACCTGGATCAATGTGCCGAGAACGGGTAGGCCCAGGATCACCTGCAAAGCCATTTGCGCCTGCATTGCGCCAATCGTGGCAACGACCGGGCCAAGGACACCGGCAGTGGCGCAGGACGCACCTGACGCTGGCGCATCGGGGAACACGGCGCGCAAGGATGGCCCGCCCCCGCACAGAGCCGCAACATAGCCAGAGGTGCCCAGAACAGACGCCGTAAGCAGTGGCTTACCCTGTTCGCGGCAGGTGTCAGACAGGGTGTAGCTGACCGCATAGCTGTCGGCGCAATCGAGGATCACATCATGGGTGGCCACCAAATAGGCCGCATTGTCCGGGGTCAGGCGGGTGGAGTCGGCGATTATCTCGACTTCGGCGTTCAAGGCCGCACAGCGCCGGGCGGCGGCCCGGGCCTTTGGGGTGCCGACGTCAACCTCGGTGAACAGGGTTTGGCGGTGCAGGTTGGTGATTTCCACGCGGTCGGGGTCAAGGATCGTGATCTGGCCCACGCCCGCGCCCACCAATACGGGCAATGCAGGCGCGGCAAGGCCCCCGGCCCCTACAACCAACACGCGGGCGGCACGAATCGCGGATTGCCCCGCCGCGCCGATCACCTGGACCTGTCGTGCGTAGCGGTTCACTGGGTCACCTCCAGCCATTGACGCACCCGCGCCTCGGGATCGTCGTTCAGGGTGATGTCCGTCACGGCGGCAATGATATCCGCACCGGCCGCAAAGCCCCCGGGCGCGCGGTCCACGGACATGCCGCCGATGCCCACGAGGGGCGTGTCACCGATGATGCGCTTCCATTCTCCCAGCTTCTCCAACCCCTGCTGATGCCACTTCATCTGCTTTAAAATCGTCGGATAAATAGGCCCAAGCGCTACATAATCTGGCTGCAACTCCATAGCGCGCTCCAGCTCCACCTTGTCGTGGGTGGACAGCCCCAATTTTAGGCCCGCGCGCCGGATTGCGTCCAGATCGGCGATGTCCAAATCCTCTTGACCGAGGTGAAGCCAATCGCACCCTTCCTCGATCGCAAGGTGCCAGTAGTCGTTGACGACCAAGGTACACCCCATTCCCCGACACAGATCTCGGGCGGCGATGATCTGGGCCCGAACCTCCGCCCAAGGGCGGTCTTTCACGCGCAACTGGACCAGTTTGATCCCCAAGGGCACCAAGCGTTCCAGCCAGCGCACATCATCGAAAATCGGGTAGAACCGGTCGAGGGTCATAGAAAGGCCTTTCCGATCACAGGGGTGGAGGGGGTTGCCATGTCGCGCGCCTCGATGGGGTCGGCCTGTGCCGCCAACCGCCCGGCCTCACAGGCCGCCGCGAAAGCCCGCGCCATGGCAATCGGGTCACCAGCCCTGGCCACGGCTGTGTTCAGCAGCACTGCGTCATACCCCATCTCTAGGGCCTGTGCTGCGTGACTGGGCAGGCCGATGCCCGCATCCACCACCAAGGGTACATCGGGAAATTCGGCCCGCATGGCGCGCAGGGCGTAAGGATTGGCCAGCCCCCGACCCGACCCGATGGGCGCGCCCCAAGGCATCAGAACCTCGCAGCCCGCCCCCAACAGACGTTCGCCCACGACCAAATCGTCCGTGGTGTAGGGGAACACCTCGAACCCCTCGTCGGACAGAATTTGTGCCGCCTCTACCAGTTGGAACACATCCGGTTGCAGGCTGTCCGTGTGGCCGATCAGCTCCAACTTGATCCACTTGGTGTCGAACACCTCGCGGGCCATGTGGGCGGTGGTCACGGCCTCTTTCACGGTGTGACAGCCTGCGGTGTTCGGCAGGATATGCACGCCCAGATCCCGGATCATCTGCCAGAACGCCTGACCCGCGCCACCCGCCCCTTCGCGCCGCAAGGACACTGTGGCTACGGACGCACCGCTGTCGCGGAACGCCTGTTCCAAGATCGCCGGGCTGGGGTATTGCGCCGTGCCCAACATCAACGGGTTGGCCAGGGTCGTGCCATAAAAGTCGCGCATGTTATCCACCTTGCATGGGGGCGAGGACCTCGACCCGGTCACCATCGGCCAGCACAGTTGTCGCGCGCGCGCCAGCGGGCACAAAGACCTCGTTCACGGCCGTGGCCACGCGGCCGCTGATCTCGGCCTCGGTCAGCAGCGCCTCCAGCGTGTGTGCGCTCACGTCGCGCGGGGTTCCGTTAAGGATGATTTTCATCAACAAACTCGCTTTCTGTATTGTCCAGCACCAGATCCGCAACCCCGCGCGCGACAGCCGGGGCCAGCAGATAGCCGTGTCGGTACAGCCCATTGGCATAGACACGCGCGCCGCGCCGCCGAATGCGCGGCAAGTTGTCGGGGAAGGCCGGGCGCAGATCGACCCCGATCTCAAGCACCTCTGCCTCGCCAAAGGCCGGGTTCAGGGCATAGGCCGCCGACAGCAGTTCCAGCATGGACCGCGCGGTGATCCGGCCCCTGTCCTCTGCCTCGATCATGGTCGCGCCCAGCATATAGACCCCGTCCCCGCGCGGCACGACATACAGCGGAATGCGCGGATGCAGCAGGCGCACGGGCCGCGTCAGGGTGACATCGGGGGCGCGGATCACGAGCATCTCGCCCTTGACGCCGCGCAAATCCGTCAGCGCATCGCGCGCGGACAGCCCCCGGCAATCTATTGGGTTGGGCGCGTTCTCGGGGGCGAGTGCCGCGTGGAACGTTACGCCCTTGGCCATCAGCGCCGCGTGCAAATCCGCCAAGGCCCGGCGCGGGTCCAGATGCGCCTCGGCCTCGAAAAACAGGCCCTTGCGGTACCCATGCAGGTCAGGCTCCAGCCCCGCCACATCCGTTGTTTCCGTGAACCCCCCGGTCCGGCGGGCAAAGCGTTTCAGGTCGGGCAAGTCGCGCGTGTTGGCCACGACCAGCGTTCCGCTTCGGGTCACTTGGGTGCGATCGGCCCACCATTCTAGCGCCTCTTGGCCATGGCGCAAAACCGGTTCCTCGGCATTTTCAAACTCGCACCAGGGGGCGAGCATCCCTCCCGCCCACCAACTGCAATGGTGGGGCCCGGGCGTGGGCGTGGGGTCATAGACCTGGACCTGCGCGCCACGCGCCACCAGTTCCGTGGCAACCGCAAGCCCCGCAACACCGGCGCCTATGATGGTGTGCAGGGTCACGACCATATCCGGTGAAAATGGTGCACGGGGCCATGGCCCGACCCGACGCCCAGGGTATCGGCAGCGGCAATCGCCCCTTGCAGATAGTTGTGGGCATCACGGAACGCCGCCTGCGCCGAAAGGCCCCGGGCAAGCCCCGCCGCAATGGACGACGACAGGGTGCAGCCCGTACCATGGGTATTGCGCGTCACCAAACGCCGCGCGGTTAAGGTTAATAGCGGACCGTCCGGGCCTACCAACACGTCGGTGCAGGTGTCGCCCTGTCCGTGCCCGCCCTTCATCACGACAGCGCGCGCGCCCATGGCACACAGCGCGCGGCCCTGATCGACCTGCTGGGCCGCGCTTGTCGCCTCGGCCGTGTCCAACAGGCAAGCCGCCTCGGGCAGGTTCGGGGTCAGGATATCGGCGCGCGGGATCAGCACGTCGCGCAAAGTGGCCACGGCATCCGCGGCCAACAACGCATCGCCCGATTTCGCAATCATCACCGGGTCCAGCACCACCGGCCCTTCAAAACCGGCCAAGCCCTTGGCTACCACCTCGATGATCTCGGGCGTGGCCAACATCCCGATCTTGATCGCGCCTACGTCCAGATCCGACAGGACCGCGTCCATCTGCGCTGCAATCACGTCCAAGGGGATGCCATGGACCGCCGTCACACCAACCGTGTTCTGCGCGGTCACAGCCGTGATCACGCTGGCCCCATAGACACCAAGCGCGGAAAACGCCTTCAGGTCCGCCTGAATGCCCGCGCCGCCGCCGCTGTCACTGCCTGCAATGGTTAACGCAATCGCCATGGTCGCCCCCAAGGTTCTTGGACAGCAGACATAGAAAGGCCGATCTCGTTGGTCCGTTTCCTACGCCGGCATTGCCCGGATCAGGTACGATGGGTTTGCTTGCGCATCTCAGCCAATTTGGCACCCCAACGGAATTGCCAAATAGCTAGACGCCTGCTTGGTCAGGGTCAACCCCTGCTTCATTGGGTCAAAAATACGCCCGGGGGTTTGGGGGCTGGCCCCCAATCAATCGGCAAAGACAAGGCTCACGCGGCGGTTCATCTTGCCCTTCTTCTCGACCTTGCCCAGGCGCACCTCGCCGATGTCGCGGGTGTTGGCCACGTGGGTGCCACCGCAGGGCTGCAGGTCCACGGTGCGCGTGCCATCCCCGATGCGCACCAGACGCACGCGGCCCTGTCCCATTGGCGGGGCCACGGACATTGTCTTGACCAACTCCGGCTGGGCCAACAGCTCCCCTTCGGTGATCCATTCCTCGGTCACATCGAAATGCCCGCCGATCAGCTGGGTCAGCTTGGCCTGGATGAAGTTCTTGTCGTCGATCAACTCGGGCAGGTTGAAATCGAGCCGCCCCTTTTCGGCTCCGATGGACCCGCCGGTGACGGGCGCGGGGATCACCACCGACAACAGGTGCAAGGCCGTGTGCATTCGCATGTGGCGATAACGGCGGTCCCAGTCGATGGCCTGGGTGATCTGGGTGCCAACGGGGGGCAGCGGTTCGGCGGTGGCGGGCACAAGGGCCACGCTCTGCCCGTCGGCACCTGCCTTCACGGCTGTGGCGATATCGCGTCCGCCCCCCGAGGGATTGGCCCATGTGATGCGGCCGCTGTCGCCCGGCTGCCCACCGCCCGTGGGATAAAAGATCGTCCGGTCCACCACCAGCCCCCCTTCGGGGGTGTGACCGGTGATCACGGAGCGGCAGGTCTTTTTCATGACATCGTCGCGGAACAGCAGGTCGGTCATGTGGCTGGATCCTCGGTTGTACCGGGCACCAGCGCCTCTGGGTTCTTGATCCAGATGTCGCGCTGCATGAACGGAATTTCGATCCCTTTTTCGGCAAAGCGTTTGGCAATCTCGTGATTCATATCGGACTTTACCGATAGCATCCAGTTCACGTCGCGCAGGATCGCGCGGATCTCGAAATCCATACTGTCCGCGCCAAAGCCTTGGAACACCACGGATGGAGGTGGATTCAAAAGCACCATGGGGTGGTTATGGGCAATCTCTTTGAGGACGGCCTCGACCTGGCGCGTGTCGGACCCATAAGCGACCCCCACGGGCACGATCACCCTGCCAGAGGTCGAGGACAGGGTGTAGTTCGTGACCACCCCAGCAATAAGGTCGGCGTTGGGAACGATCACGTCCTGGCGGTCAAAGGTCTCGATCCGGGTAGAACGGACAGAGATGTCGCGCACATAGCCCGACACGCCCCCCACACTGATCCAATCGCCCAGCTTGATGGGCCGCTCCACCAGCAGGATGATGCCGGAGACGAAGTTCGACACGATGGTTTGCAGACCGAAACCAATACCCACGGACAGGGCACCGGCAACGATGGCGAGGCCCGACAGGTCAATCCCCGCAAGGGTGATGGCCACAAGGGCGGCGATGAAGAAGCCGACATAGCCCGTGCCCGACAGGATGGCGTTCTTGCCGCCCTCGTCCATCTTGGTCTTCGGCAGGACAGAGTTACGCAAGACCCCCTGCACCACCCGCACCAGCATGTATCCGATGGAAAACACGATGGCGAAAGTGAGGAAGTTCATCGGCGAAATCACTGTCCCGCCCAGATCGACGCCGTTCAAAAAGGCAGCCCAAAGTTCGCGCAGGGTGGTCGTTCGCATGCCCCAGATCAAGGCAAACAGGGGCACCGACCCCAGCCACGCGGCAAAGCCGATCAGGGTGGGCACAAGGGCCGCACGGGTATCTTCGCTGCGCCGGGTCAACACCGCGTATAAATCAAAGATCAGCGCCTGTGTGGCCGAGATCAGCGTCAGAAGCGCCAAGGACAATATCGTGGGCCAGACCAGGGCCGCCGCCGCATTGGCGTAGCCGAACGCGGACAGGGCCGGGCCGACGACGGCAACCACGCTGATGGCCCGGCCCAGGATGCGGACGACTTGGGGCAGGAACACCGCCTCCTCCGCCGCTTCGATGGCCGCGCGGGCATGGGCGACCAGCAGTTGCGACAAGCGGATCAGAACGATGCCTGTGACCACGTAGAGCGGGAAAGACAGCACCGACACATAGGCGGCAAAGCTTTCACTCGTGTCCGCCACCGTGCCCAGCACAAGGGCCACCGCAAAGAACAGGCCCAGCATGGTCGCGTGCCAACGCCCCTCCCCGCGCTTTTCGGGCGGCAGGGTCAGAATGGCAAAGGCCGTCTCGCGGCGCGGGAAGGCCTGCCAGCCCAGCCAGCGCGCGCCAATGATGGACAGGGCCACCCATGGCACAAGGTCCACCAGCCGTGTCGTGCGCAGGCCCGCCAGTCCAGCGTAGTCCGCCGCCTTGGCAAGGGCAAAGGCCCCAAGGGTGATCAACACCACCTGCCCGACCGATACCAGAAAGACCCCAATCCGGCGCAGGGGGCTGTTGTCTTCGCCCTTGGCAATCCGTTCCACGACAAGGCCCAGCCAGCGCCCTGCACGCAAGAACAGGACCAACGCGGCCAGCAACAGCAGACCGATAGGGACGATATTGGCCCGCAGGGCATCCCGTTCAATCTGGGTATCGAAGCTGTCCGCAAGCTCGGTTTCCAAGCGCGTGGAGTACTCGCCCAAAGACACCAACGCGGGCACCCAGTGCACCGGGTTGATCGGGGCGTTGTCCAGATCGAACAGCGCCTCTGCCTGCCGGGCGGCGATGACTTGATCCACCTCGCCGATCAGGCCGCCTGCCCGCTCGAACGCCTCTGTGGCGGCGCGGCCCAGGGCCTCCAGCGCGGCGAGCTGGGTGCGCAGTTCGGCCCGGCGGGTGGTGATCTCAGATGGCTCGGTCTCTCCCTCTGCGGGTTCTGCCCCAAGGGCGGCGATCTGTTCGCGCACGGTCTGGATGCGGGCGGCCTGGGCGGTCTGGCCGATGCGGAACCGCTCTCGCCACTCTGCCAGCTGGCGCCGCATTTCCTCCAGCGCGGCTGTCGAGGCCAGTCCGCGATCCAGCACCTCTTCGGCCCGGGTGGCCAGATTGCCCCAATCGGCATAGGCCTCTTCGGTCAGGGTGGTGGTTTCAGGCGCGGCGGTCTGGGCGGCGGCGGGCATAGCCAGCAACAGCCAGATCAGGAAGACCCGGGCAAAGGCGATCAATTGGGTCACGGTCGGTTACACGTCTGTAAAGGCAGAGGGCAGGTCTTGGGGTGCACGATCCAGCCACCCGGGCACGGGCAAGCCCTTGGAGCGCAGGAATTCAGGGTTGTAGATCTTGGATTGATAGCGCGTGCCGTAGTCACACAGGATCGTCACAATCGTATGCCCCGGCCCCATGTCGCGGGCCATCTTGACCGCACCGCCGATGTTCACCCCGGTTGACCCGCCCATGCACAGCCCTTCGTTCTGCAGCAGGTCAAAGACAATCGGCAAAGCCTCCTCATCGCTGACCTGACACACGAAATCGGGGGTAAAGCCGTCAAGGTTTGCGGTAATGCGCCCCTGCCCGATCCCTTCGGAGATCGAGGTCCCCTCGGAGGACAGCGTGCCTTCGGTGTAGAAGTTGTAGAGCGCCGCACCCATGGGGTCCGCCAGACCGACCTTCACGCCCTTGGGTTGCAGCGCCATCCCGACCCCCGCCACGGTGCCACCGGACCCTGCGGCACAGATAAAGCCATCAACCTTGCCCCCGGTTTGATTCCAGATCTCTGGCCCCGTCATCTCGATATGGGCCTGGCGGTTGGCTGTGTTGTCGAACTGGTTGGCCCAGATTGCGCCGTTGGGCTCTGTCTTGGCGAGTGCCTCGGCCAGCCGCCGGGAATAGTGGATGTAGTTGTTTGGATTCTTGTAGGGGGCTGCGGGCACCTGCACCAATTCCGCACCCGCAAGGCGCAGCATGTCCTTCTTTTCCTGACTTTGCGTCTCGGGGATGACGATCACGGATTTGAAGCCCATGGAGGCGCCCACAAGGGCCAGACCGATGCCCGTGTTGCCCGCCGTGCCCTCGACAATCGTGCCGCCCGGCTGCAACCGGCCCGAGGCCACGGCGTCGCGGATGATATAGAGCGCGGCGCGGTCCTTGACCGATTGGCCGGGGTTCATGAACTCTGCCTTGCCAAGGATTTCGCAGCCCGTGGCGTCACTGACGGCATTCAGGCGGATCAGGGGCGTGCTGCCGATAGCGGCGGCGAGGTCGGAATGAACAGTCATGGCAAGCTCCGGCGTTGGTTGGATCACATCTATGCCCCGTGGCCGCGCAACTCAAGCAGATGTGCGCGGTTTGACCAAACGGAGCGGCTGCGCCGCACGCTATGTTTTGGGTTGGGGGGCGCTGCCCCCTCGGCGCGGCGCGCCTCACCCCCGAGGGTATTTGTGGAACAATGAGGATCAGGCGCGCAGTCGGTCGCGGTGCAGGGCCAACCATTGGGCCGACATGATCAGGGGCGCGTTCGCGGCTTCGCCCGAGGTGACCATGTCCATGAGCGCATTGTAGCTGACAAGATGGGCGCGGATGTCTTCATTCTCTTCTTGCGCCCCGCCCAGACCTGCGGCGCTGTCGGGCAGATCGCAGGTGGCCACATATGTAAACAACAGTTGCGCTACGCTGCCGGGCGTGGGGTAGTAGCGGCCCACCCAATGCAGCGCGTCCTCAGGCAGGGTCAGGCCCGCCTCCTCCTGCGCCTCGCGCAGACCGGCCTCGACCACGGTTTCACCCGCGTCGATCATGCCCGCAATGGGCTCCAGCAGCCACGGCTGCGGATCGCCTTTGATCAGGGGGCCAAAGCGGATCTGTTCCACCAGCATGACCCGGTCGCGCACGGGATCATAGGGCAGGATCGTGACTGCGTCGGACACGTGGTAAACCATGCGGTGCATGGGCTGGGACTGAGTGCCATCGTGGCGGGTATGATGCAGGGTGAATTCCTCGACCCGGAAGAACCCCTCGTAGATCATGGTGTGGTCCGTCAGGGTCGCATCCTTGGCCCCAAGGGGACTACCGATGGTGTTGGGGCGGTGGTGGGTGCGCGCGTTGACGACCGCCGCCGCCCGGGCGCGAATGATACCAAAGCGCGCGTCGATCTCGGCCAAGGGCACGCCGGTGTCATACCCACGCATGATTTCCGCCGCAGCCTCCATCGTGGTGGCGGCCCAGTCGCGGGTCCATGCGGCAAGGGACCACGGCTGTTCCGTGGGGGCGGTGTCGTCGGTCACGTAGACCATGGCTTGTGCGGTGCCCGTGGCCGTCTGCACCTGCATGGGCGTCAGGTCGTATCCGAAACCGCCCTCATAGTAGTCCAGACGCGCACGTTCGGCAACGGTCACGTCGCGCACCAGCAGACCGTCCGCCCCGCGCGGGCCTTTGGCCAGAACTGGGAATTCGTGACCCGCAACGCAAAGCGCCTGCCACCCCGGCAAATGGGCGGGGGCCGTCTGGGGCGTGCGGCCCATCACGAAGGTCAGCAAAGGCAGGTGGCGCAGGGTGCCAAAGACAAACAGGTCCATCACGACCACACTCGGGACACCGCGTGCCCGATCAATCCCGTCAGCGCGCCGCCGCCAAACAGAGTGCCCATGATAGGCGGGGTCGCCGCCTGCTGGGCCATGCGCCACGCGATTGCGATCATGTCGTTGGCCGCCTGATCCAGTTCCGAGTATCGCAGGTTGATGCCACGCATATTGACCTCCCAGAAGGCTTGCAATCCGATCACCAGCACCAGCAGGAAGGCCGCCGCCAGCAAACCGGCCGACAGCGAGACACCCCACCGCTCCCCGACCCGGGTGCCGATGGTGCGCCAGCCCAAAATAAGGGCCAGCCCGGTGTTGAGCAAGGTGAACGGGCCAAAGGGTGCAAGGGCTGGACGCACGGTCCAGATCACGACCAAGGAGGCCGCCAAGCCCACGGCAGCGAACAGCAGAGCCGAAACCAGTTTGGCCGCAGTAGGCATTATTCGGGGTTCTGCACAGTGATCTGGATCACGTCGCAATTGGCCCCGTGAAAGGTTGCCGCGCAGGACGTCAGATACACGTTCCACATGCGCCGGAACCGATCATCAAAGCCCAGCTTGGCGATCTGGTCCCACTTGGCGTTGAAGGTGTCGTACCAGCGGCGCAGGGTGATGGAATAGCTTTCGGCAAAGCTGATCTCGCCCACTTTGGCCAGACCCGCGGCGTCGATTTCCTCGGCCAGCCGTTTGGGTGGGGGCAGCATGCCGCCGGGGAAGATATACTTCTGAATGAAGTCCACGGCGCTGCGGTAGATCTCCCACCGGTGGTCCTGGATGGTGATGATCTGCAGGGTGGCGTTCTTGCCGGGCTTCAGACGCTTTTTCAAGGTCTCGAAATAGACGGGCCAGTATTGTTCGCCCACGGCCTCGAACATCTCGATGCTGGCGATGCCATCATAGGTGCCGGTCTCGTCGCGGTAATCCTGCAGCTTGAAAGTGACCTTGTCCGACAGGCCCGCCTTTTCGATCCGCTCGACCGCATAGTCGTATTGTTCCTTGCTGATGGTCAGGCAAGTGACCTTCAGGCCCCGTTCCTTGGCTGCATATTCCGCGAACCCGCCCCAACCGCAGCCGATTTCCAGCACGTGATCCCCGGGCTGCGCGCCCATTTGATCCACCATCGAGGCGTATTTCTGTTCTTGCGCCTTTTCGGTGCTTTCCTGCCCGGTTTTGAACAGGGCGCTGGAATAGGTCATGGTATCGTCCAGCCACAACCCGTAGAAATCATTGCCCAGATCGTAGTGCGCGCTGATGTTTTTCTTGGCCTGCGCCTTGGTGTTGCGTTGCAGCCAGAACCGCAACCGCTCGTACATGGCCACCAGTTTCATGGCGGGGAAACCATCGAAAATCGCATAGTTGTCGGCGTGTAGGAAATCAAAGAAGGCCATCAGGTCCGGCGTGTCCCACCACCCGTCCATGTAGCCTTCGCAGAACCCCAGATCGCCGTCGCGGATCAGGCGGGCAAAGATGTCGGGGTTGTGGATCTGCGCCTCGCACACGGGGCCGGGTTTGGGCCCCTCTGCACGGAAACGGCGGCCATCAGGCAGGATCAGATCAATGCGCCCGTGGTCCAGTTTTTTGGCAATGGCAAAGACGCGGGCAAAGTACCGGGGCAGGTTCGCCTGCCCGTCGGTGGTGGTAAGTACTGTCATCGTCCCCCCGGGGTGGGTTTGTTGTTTTTCGTAAAGTTTCAGATAGGGCGATTTGAGGCAAGTCCCGGGGGAAGTTTAACTTTTCTTTAACCCCTCTCAGGGGCAGAGGAAATCCTGGCTAAGCGCGAACAGCATCAACGTGCCCATCAATGCCAGACCGATGGTCATCAGGACCCGCAGAGCACCATCAGACGGTTTCTTGCCCGTCACGGCCTCGTAGGCGTGGAACACAAGGTGGCCACCGTCCAGCACCGGGATTGGGAACAGGTTCAACAGGCCCACGGCGGTGGACAGCACCGCGATGAACCAGATGAACTGCGTGGCCCCCAGCGACGCGGTGGAGCCGGCGGTTTCCGCGATGCCCACGGGACCGGACAGGTTGCAGGTCGAAATTGCGCCCGTTGCAATGTGCCACAGGGCCGACAGGGACGAGGTGATGATGAACCACGTCTGGTTGGCCCCGTATTGCAGCGCCTCGCCAAAGCCCGCGCTTTCGGTCAGGGGTTCAAAGAACAGCCCCCCCGTGATGCCGATCAGCCAACGCGTCTCGAACCCGCCTTCGGGTAGGGGCAGATCTACGCGACGGGGCGCAAGAGTGACGTCCAAGGTCTGCCCTGCGCGCCAGACGGACAGTTCCAGCGGATTGCCGTCGGACGCGCCGACCGCCGTGCGCAATTGCTCAAACGCATAAATCGGGGTGCCGTCGATGGATTGTATCACGTCGCCCACCTCCAGCCCGGCGTCCATCGCGGCAGATCGGGGTTGCAAGCTGTCCACCACGGGCATCATGGGAAACGCAGCATCCACGGTGATGGTAGCGCCGTCGCGGATCACCTCGTAGGTGACGAATTGGCTGGGCGGTGTCTCGCGGGCCCAATCCATCAAACCGGACAACGTGTCCACGGGGGTGCCGTTCACCGACACGACCTCGTCGCCCGGTAGCAACAGGTTCAGTTCCGCAGGCAAGGACTTCAACTCACCGACCTTGGCCTGCTCCACGGCCTGCCCGCCCACGAGGACGAAGCAGGCGAACACAAGGATCGACAGGATAAAGTTGAACACGGGCCCGGCCACAACCGTCGAGGCGCGGGCCCACAATGGCGCGCCGGGCATGGTGTCGCGGGCGTATTCCACATCGCCCGCGTCCCCGCCCACACTGGCGGCGTTGGCGTCGCCTGCGAATTTCACATAGCCGCCGAACGGCAGGGCCGCGAATTGCCACTGGGTGCCGCGTTTGTCCGTGCGGGCATACAAGACCTTGCCGAACCCGATCGAAAACACCTCGGCCCGGATCCCGCACCACCGACCCACGATGTAGTGGCCGTATTCATGGATGGCGACGATGATGGACAGGGCCACCACGAAGGCGATCAATGTCCAGATCACTCCGCCAAGTTGCGGGATCAAACTGATGTCCAAGGGTATTCTCCCCGTTGTTTTGCTGCTCAGGCCAGTGCGCGTTGCGCGGCCACCTCTGCGGCAACCACCCGACTTAGGTGGTCCACGTCTAGGATGTTATCAAGATCGATTGTGGCACCTTCAAGGCGGTTTTGCCGGTGCAACGTGGCAATCGTTTCCTCGACCACGTGGGACATGGTCTGAAACCCGATGTCGCCAGCGATGAAGGCATCAAGGGCGGCCTCTTTGGCGGCGTTGAAACAGGCCCCGGCCAGCCCGCGCATCTCCATCACCTCGCGCGCAAGGCGCAAGGCCGGCCAGCGGTCCTCGCAGGCAGCGCGAAACTCCAATGTGCCAAGCTGCACCAGATCCAGCCGCGCCACAGGCAGGTCGCGCCGCTGGGGCCAATGCAGCGCGTAGCCAATGGCGTGGCGCATATCGGGCGGGCCAAGGTGGGCCATCAACGCCCCGTCGCGAAAGCCCACCAGCGCGTGGATCATGGATTGCGGGTGGACCACCGCCTCGATCATGCCGGGGTCCACGCCGAAAAACTCGCGGGTCTCGATCAACTCCATGGCCTTGTTGAACATGGATGCGCTGTCGATGGTGATCCGTTGCCCCATGTCCCAATTGGGATGGGCGCAGGCCTCGGCTACGGTGGCCTTTTGCAGCGCCTCTAGGGGCCAGTCGCGCAAGGCCCCGCCGCTGGCGGTGATCACGATCCGCTCCACCTCTGCGAGGTCTTCGCCGACAAGGGCTTGAAACACCGCTGAATGTTCACTGTCCACCGGCAAGACAGTGGCCCCATGGGCCGCCGCTTGGTCCATGAAATAGGGGCCCGCGCAGACCAGTGTTTCCTTGTTGGCCAGCGCCAGCGTGCCGCCATGGGCCAAGGCGCGCAGGCCAGGCACCATGCCAGCGGCCCCGACGATGGCAGACATGGTCCAATCGGCAGGACGGTCTGCGGCCTCGGCCATGGCCTCGGCTCCTGCGGCCACCTCGATCCCCGAGCCGGCCAACGCATCACGCAAGTCCGACAGCCTATCCTCGAATGCCGTAACCGCGATCTGGGCGCCCAAGGCCCGCGCGTCCGCAGCCAGCTGCGCGATGTTGCTGCCCCCGGTCAGGGCGATCACGCTATAGTCATCTGGCGCGCGGCGGATCAGGTCGATGGTATTCTGCCCGATGGACCCGGTGGCCCCGAAAATCGAAACGCTGCGCATCAATAGGCACCGACCGGCGGGAACTCGGCCACGGACTCGATCAACAGCAGCAGGACCGCCGCCCCGATCATGGCATCGAACCGATCAAACAGCCCCCCGTGACCGGGCAACAGGTTGGAGCTGTCCTTGACCCCCACCTTCCGCTTTACGGCACTCTCCGCGATATCACCCATCTGCGCCATCATCGCCAGCGCGACAGAGATCGAAATCAACGAAACCCCCGTGCCCGTATAGACCATGGTCACGGCCCCCACGACACCCGCGCCGAACCAGCCCGCGATGGTGCCGGACCATGTCTTCTTGGGTGAAATCGCGGGCCAGAACTTTGGCCCCCCGATCATGCGCCCGGCGAAATAGCCCATCACGTCGCTGGCCACGACCACCGCCACCAGCCAGATCATCCAGACCACGCCAAAGTTTTCCAGGTGAATTGTCAGGCCCAGCCCGGCCAGAAGGATGGCGATTGAAAACGTCATAAAGATGCGACGGTGCACGTTCAGCATCGCAATGCCCGCCATGGGCACGCCCAACAGCAGGGGCAAGATTAACTCGATGGGAAACAGATAGGCGGCGATCAGCGCGGCAAAACCGGCAGCTCCAAGGACCAAGGCCCGTTTGCGCCCTGCCCCGATCATGGTGGCCAGCTCCCAGATCATGGTGGCGCAGATCAGGGCGATCAGTCCGGCGAACCAGATGCCGCCCGCCCAGACCCCCGCCACGGCCACGGCGGTCAGGGCAATGGCGGTGCCAACGCGAGGGCCAAGGTCGCCCCACTTATCGGCACTCATGTCCGCACCCCGCCAAAGCGCCGTTCGCGCTTGCCGTAGCGGCCCACAATGGTTTCAAAGTGTTCCCGGGTGAAATCGGGCCAGAGCGTATCCACGAATTCGTATTCCGCGTAGGCCGACTGCCACAGCAGAAAGTTGGAAATCCGCGCCTCGCCGCTGGTGCGGATCACAAGGTCGGGATCCGGCAATACGCGGGTGTCTAGATAGCGCGGCAGGGTTTCGTCGTCGATCTGGTCGGGGTCCAGCTTGCCGTCGCGCACATCGGCTGCCAGCCGTTTGGTCGCCCGCGCAACCTCGTCCCGGCCGCCGTAGTTCAGGGCGATGGTCAGGTTCACCCGGGTGTTGTCGCAGGTCTTGTGTTCCACCATGTCCATCAGACCAACCAGCTTGGGATCAAGCCGCACCCGGTCCCCGATGAAACGAACGCAGACGCCTTCGTCATACAGGCTTTGGGCCTCACGCTCGATATAGCGGCGGAACAGCAGCATCAGCCCCGCAACCTCGGTCTGGGTGCGTTTCCAGTTCTCGGTCGAGAAGGCAAAGATCGTCAAATAGCCGACGCCCAGATCGGGGCAGGCTTCGACCACCTCGCGCACCCGCCGGGCCCCTGCGCGGTGGCCCAGCAAGCGCGGACGCCCCCGCTTTTGCGCCCAACGCCCGTTGCCATCCATGATGATGGCCACGTGACGCGGCCCGCCTGTCTGTGTCGACTTGGCCATGTTGCCCCCCTCATACAAACGCAAAAGGCCCCCGAGGGGGCCTGACGCGCTAGACTTGCATGATCTCTTCTTGCTTGGTCTCAAGGGCGGCATCAATCTTCTTGATGTAGGCGTCGGTCATTTCTTGCACCTCGCCCTCCCACAGCTTGGCATCATCCTCGGACATGCCGTCCTTGGCCTTCTTGATCTGCTCCATCCCGTCGCGGCGCACGTTGCGCACGGACACACGGGCGTGTTCGGCGTAGGAGCCCGCGACCTTGGTCAGCTCGCGGCGACGTTCCTCGTTCAACTCGGGGATCGGCAGCATAATGATCGTGCCGTTGGTCTGGGGGTTGATACCCAGCCCGGACTCGCGGATCGCCTTTTCCACCTTGCCCACCAGACCTTTGTCCCAGACGTTGATCGTCACCATGCGTGGCTCTGGCACGTTCACGGTGCCCACCTGGTTGATTGGCGTCATGGATCCGTAGGCGTCCACCATCACAGGCTCCAACATCGAGCCCGAGGCCCGGCCCGTCCGCAAAGACGCAAATTCGGTTTTCAGATTGGTCATGGCGCCGTCCATGCGGCGTTTGAGGTCGTCGGTATCCAGCATAAAGTCGTCAGACATGCCCGCTCTCCTTTTCTTTGGTCGGGTTTATACCTGTTCACAAACGGTTGTATAGGTGCCCTCGCCCGCAAGAATACCCTTGAACCCGCCCGGTTCATCCAAGGAGAACACGATGATCGGCAGGTTGTTGTCGCGCGCAAGGGCGATGGCGCTGGCATCCATGACGTTTAGGTGATCCGCCAGACATTGGTCATAGCTGACACGATCATAGCGCACGGCGTCGGCGTGTTTCACCGGATCCTTGTCGTAGACACCGTCCACCTTGGTGCCTTTCAGGATCGCCTGACAGGCCATTTCATTGGCGCGCAATGTGGCGGCGGTATCGGTGGTGAAATAGGGGTTTCCGGTCCCGGCGGCAAAGATGCAGATCCGCTTTTTCTCGAGGTGGCGCACGGCGCGGCGGCGGATGTAGGGTTCGGCTACCTCGTTCATGGTGATGGCGCTGATGACGCGGGTGTGGATGCCCAGCTCTTCCAGCGCGCTTTGCATACCAAGGGCGTTCATCACCGTCGCCAGCATCCCCATGTAATCGGCGGTCGTCCTCTCCATCCCTTGGGCGGACCCGGACAGGCCGCGAAAGATGTTGCCGCCCCCGATGACCATGCAGATCTCGACACCCATGTCGTGGACCTTCTTGACCTCTTGGGCGACGCGCTGCACGGTCGGCGGATGCAGCCCGAACCCCTGATCCCCCATCAACGCCTCCCCGGAAATCTTGAGCATCACGCGGGTGTAGGCGGGTTTGGCGGCGGTCATGGACGGCTCCTGTCAGGTCAAGCAAACGTGTGCAATATCCCGCAAATGCTGCGCGCGCGCAACGGGATTCGAGACAACATCAAGAACGCAATGTAAGTCATTGATAGACATCAACACCATATCCTCGGAGCAACCAGTCCTGATCGCAGGCCCCACGGCCAGTGGCAAGTCTGCGCTGGCGCTGGAAATCGCCACCCGTCAGGGCGGCACCGTGATCAATGCGGACGCGCTGCAGGTCTTTGGCAACTGGTCGGTGTTGACCGCGCGCCCGCCGGCCGCGGACATCGCACAGGCCTCCCATGCGCTCTATGGCCATGTGCCCGGGGATGCGGCCTATTCCGTGGGGCACTGGATGCGCGACCTTGAACCGCTGCTGGACCACACGCGGCCCATTATCGTGGGCGGCACGGGGCTGTATTTCCGCGCTCTGACCGAGGGGCTGGCCGACATCCCCGCCACGCCCCCGGAGGTCCGGGCGCAGGCCATGGCGCGCACGGTCGATCAGATGATCCCCGAGATCCACCCCGACACTCTGTCCCGCATCGACACGCTTAACCCCATGCGTGTGTCCCGCGCGTGGGAGGTGGAGCGTTCGACGGGCCGTCCCCTGCACGTCTGGCAGGACGACACACCGCCCCCGCGCCTGCCCCTGCATGACTGCGCCGCATTGGTGCTGGATGCGCCAAAGGACTGGCTGTCGCCGCGCATCAACCGTCGCTTTGACATGATGCTGACGGACGGCGCGCTGGATGAAGCGCACGCCAACCTGCCCACATGGAATCCCGCCCACCATTCGGCCCGCGCCATCGGCGCGCCGGAGCTGATCGCCCACCTGCAAGGCACCCTGACGCTGGATCAGGCCCGCGCCGCCGCTACGCTTGCCACGCGCCAAATGGCCAAGCGGCAACGCACATGGTTCAAGGCGCGCATGGGCGATTGGACGCCGGTGGATATGACGAAAATGTGACCCGCTTGCCGTTTTGCCATCTTTTCGCCACAAGCGCTGGTAATCTTGTGGGGTATGGGTGCAATGATCGAACATCAGATGGAACGGGCGGCGCGGGACACCGCCCATGTCGCGTCCTTTTCGGCATCGACAGCCATGCACCGCGAGGCGTGGCGACACGCCCTGCCCCATGCCCGGCCTGCGCCGACCCTGATCTGGCTGACGCGGGGCAACGCACGGCTGATGATGAATGGCGTGACACGTGGTCTAGGCGCACATGCGGTGGCCTTTGTGCCCGCAGGCGTGCCCTTTGCCCTGGCCCCCCTGTCCACCGGGGCGGGCACGTTGATCACTTTGCCCGGCACCATTCCCCTGCCCCAAACGGCCTTTGCCCAGCGGATCGCGGACCGGGACTTGCAAAGCGAACTGTCCACGGAAATCGACGCCCTGCGCCGGGCCCTGAGCACACCGGGGCGCGCACAAGCCCGTCTGGTACTGGCCCATTGCCTGTTAATTTCGGCCTGGTTGGACGCGCGCAACGTAACCGCACACAAGGACACGAAGGCGACGCAGCTGGCCGCCCGCTTTGTCGCGCAGGTCGAGGCGCGATTTAGCGAGGCGCCCACATTGGCGCAGATCGCCGCGACACTGGACATGACGCCGACGCACCTGACCCGCACCCTGCGTCAGACCGCAGGCCAGACGGCGGCCGCCTACTTACAAGACCGGGTGATGCACGCCGCGCGCACGGCTTTGGTGGACACGGACGACAGCGCAGCGGCGATCTCCCGCGCCCTTGGCTATTCCAGCCCCGCCTACTTCAGCCGCGCCTTTGCGGCCCATGCCGGGGTGACGCCGGGTCAATTCCGTACCCATGCTGCACCGCAGCTTGTCGCCTAAAATTAACTGTTTCCCAGAATCGACTTGAAACGACATCAAAATGTCGTTTTTGTGCCGCTCGACGTCGAAAGCTACCGTTGACGCGGCCCGGCTTTGCGGCGCTAATGAGTGTGATTGAAGTGGGGAAAGGCAGCGGCAAACGCCGCTGTTGGATGAATGACCCTCTTTGTCAGATAAAAATATGTGTCAGGGAGAACTGATTAATGACGCTAAGCGAAACCGAAATGCACCCCGGTGCCGTGATGTATGCCGAGGAATTCAAGAAGGGTCTTATGGACCGTCGTGAATTCCTTGTCCGTGCGACCGCCCTTGGTGTGACCTCTGCTGCGGCCTACAGCCTGATCGGCGCGAAACCCGCAGCCGCCGCTGGCCATGCCCAGCAAGGCGGCACCCTGCGCATGCAGATGGAGGTGCGCGCGCTGAAAGATCCACGGACCTTCGACTGGACCCAAATGGCCCACGTATCCGCCGGTTGGTTGGAGTATCTGGTCGAGTACAACTCGGACGGGACTTTCGAGGGCATGTTGCTCGAGTCGTGGGAGGTCAACGACGACGCCACGGTCTACACCATGAAAGTACGCCCCGGTGTGAAGTGGAACAACGGCGACGACTTTACCGCCGAACACGTCGCCTACAACTTCCGCCGTTGGGCCGAGGGCGATGCCGAGGGTAACTCAATGGCGGCCCGTGTGACGTCGATCGTGGATCCCGAAACCAACATGGCCGCCGAAGGCGCCATCGAAGTGATCGACGATCTGACCCTGCGTCTGAACCTGCGTCAGCCCGACATCACGCTGATCCCCGGTATCGCAGACTACCCCGCGGCCGTGCTGCACCCCGATACCGACCCGGCGGACATTCTGGCCAACCAAATCGGGACCGGTCCGTACCTGAGCACCATGCACGAAGTGGGCGTGAAGTCCGTGCTGGAGCGTAACACCGAGCATGAGTGGTGGGGCTACGCCGCTGGCAAAGGCGGCTTCCTCGATACCATCGAATACATCGACTATGGCACCGACCCCTCCGCTTGGGTGGCCGCAGCCGAAGCCGAAGAAGTCGACACCCTGTACGAAAACATCGGCGATTTCGTTGATATCTTCGACGCTTTGGGTTGGGAACGGTCCGAAGTGGCAACAGGCTCCACGATCGTGGTGCGTCCAAACCAGCTGGCCGAAGACGAAAACGGCGAGCGGATCTACGCGGACAAAGGCCTGCGTCAGGCGATTGCCATGGCTGTCGACAACGCCGTGTGTAACGAGCTGGGCAATGCCGGTCGCGGTATCCCTGCGGACAACTGCCATGTCGGTCCTGTCCACCCCGAGCATGACGCCTCCGTGACCCGGATCCCCTACGATCCGGCAAAAGCGAAAGAGCTGCTGGATGCCTCGGGTCGTGCGGACTACGAGTTCGAGATCCACTCGATTGACGACGACTGGCGCCGGAACACCACCGACGCTGTGGCTGAACAGCTGCGCGATGCAGGCTTCAAGGTAAAGCGGACCATCCTACCCGGTTCGACCTTCTGGAACGACTGGACGAAGTACGCCTTCTCCTCCACCAACTGGAACCACCGTCCGTTGGGTACGCAGGTTCTAGGTCTGGCCTATCGGTCCGGCGTGGCATGGAACGAGTTTGGCTGGTCCAACGAGGAGTTCGACACCCTGCTGTCGCAGGCAAACTCCATCGCGGATGCAGATGCACGCCGCGAGGTGATGGCGAAAATTCAGGCCATCGTCATCGAGGAAGGTGTCACGATCCAGCCCTATTGGCGTGCCCTGTACCGTCACACCCGTCCCGGGTTCGTCGGTCTGGACATGCACATCGCCTACCTGCCCCAGATCTACAAATGGGGTGTCGCGGCCTAAGGCCTCCGACCAGACACCGCCGCGTCCCCCAAGGGGCGCGGCATTTCTAAATACGCCCGCTGCCATGGCCCCCCGGGGCCCCAAAGAAAAATCTGGGCGTAAACACAGGGGACCCCCATGGGACTTTTCATCCTCCGCCGCCTCGGAGTGATGTTGCTGACGGCGCTTTGCCTGACGTTCATCGTTTTCTGGCTGACGAACCTTTACCCGAACCTTGAAAAACTGGCCAAGACCGAAGGCAACTTCCGGATGAGCGACGAACAGGTCGCAAGCTGGCTGGACAAGAACGGCCACCTCGACCCCATGCTGGTTAAATACGGCCGCTGGTTGGGTGTTGCCCCCGGCTGGACCTACACCGAAGATGACGGACGCCTGCGCGGCCGCTGCGTGGGCCTGTCCGAAGACCCAGCCGACGCGCCCAGCCACTGTGGCCTGCTGCAAGGCTATTGGGGCCAATCCAGCGTCTTTAAGGCAGAGGTGGGCGGCATCGTCGCCGAACGCGGGTCCCAAACGGCCAAGCTGATGTTCTGGGTCATGGTGGTCATGGTTCCCGGTGCTCTGATCTTGGGCGTGCTGGCGGGCATGAAGGAAGGTTCGCGCCTCGACCGCAGCCTGTCCACCTTCTCGATCACCGCCACGGCAACGCCAGAATATGTCTCGGGGGTTCTGTTCATCGCCCTCTTTGCCGCCTCTGCCTCGCCCCTGAACCAATGGCTGTCGGCCAACGGCCTGATCGAGGGGCGCACCTTGTTCAAGGGCACTGCCACATCGGCCATGGAGGATGCGAATTTCGAAAACTTCTTTCTGCCAGTGATCACGATTGCCCTGTATGGCATGGGCTATATCGCCCGCATGACCCGGGCGAGTATGACCGAGGTCATGACCGCCCAATACGTGCGCACCGCGCGCCTGAAGGGGGTCAGCTTTGGCAAGATCGTGATGAAGCACGCCCTGCGCAACGCCCTGATCGCGCCCTTCACCGTCATCATGTTGCAGTTCCCATGGCTGCTGAACGGGGTGGTGATCGTCGAGACCCTGTTCAACTTCAAAGGCTTCGGCTGGACCCTGGTTCAAGCCGCGGGCAACAACGACATCGAGCTACTGCTGGCGGTTTCGGTCGTGTCGGTCTTTGTCGTCCTCGCCACACAGCTGATCTCTGATATCGGCTATGTGTTCCTCAACCCCCGCATTCGTGTGTCCTAGGAGGTCATGATGGAACCCTTAACCTGGACTGGGACCCTCGGGTCCTTTCTGAACTACCCGCTTTATCTGGCATTGATCCTGCTGGCGGCGGGGATCGTGGCGCAAACGCTGGTGGGCTGGGTCCTGCCAGAGGAACGCCTGTCCTTTAACACAGACGGCACAATCGTGCGCACGGGCGGGCCACGGGCGTGGTCCAATGCCCTAACCAAATGGTCCATGGCCGGTCTGGTTGTGATCCTGCTGGGCTATATCGTGGGCGGCATGATCGCAGGCTGGCAAGGCGGAGGCATCGTCGGCGGTGTCATGCGGGCCTTCCTGCCCGTCTGGGTGGCGCTGGTCGTGACCTTTGGCGTGTCGATCTATTACAAACGCAAACTGGGCCTCTATGGCAAACTGATGGACAGCACGATCGGCATGATCGGTTTCGGCATCGTGATGTTCTGGGTCTACACTGCTTTTTTCTACGGCGCCTTTGGCTGGATCGCCATGTTTGACCCGCTGGACGCGGTGTCAGGCATGAAAAACAAGGTTCCCGGCACGCCCCTGCGCGGGGCCGAAGAGGGACAGCTGCCTTTCTACCTGCTGGGCGGTGACAACCTGGCCCGGGACGTATTCAGCCGTATGGTGGCCGGGTCCACGGTGGTGATCGTGATCGCCCCACTGGCGACGATCTTTGCCTTCATGGCCGGCATCACGCTGGGCCTGCCCGCTGGGTACTACGGCGGCAAACTGGACACCTTTTTGTCCTTCCTTGCCAACCTGATCCTCGCTTTCCCGGTGATCCTGCTGTTCTACCTGCTGGTCACGCCGGAGATCGTGGCCACGGGCCTGCCCCAATACATGGGCGCAATCTTGTTCCTGTTCCCGCTGATCTTTTTCTCGGTACTGCTCTGGTCGCGGTTCCGCACGGATCCATCCAAGGCCTACATTTGGCTGGCGATTGTCCTGATCCCCTGTCTGCTGTTGTACATGAGCGTGATCAACGTACCGGGGTCCACCATCGCCTTCTGGCCGCTGGACTTCTTCAACCCACCGCCTGAAATTCTGGTGGTTTTCGTGTCGGTGGTCTTCGTAAACTCCCCGACGGTTTACCGGATCGTACGAGGCCTGACCCTGGACATCAAAACCCGGGACTATGTGGCAGCCGCCCAGACCCGGGGGAGCGCCCGTGGTACATCATGCTGTGGGAAATCCTGCCCAACGCCCGAGGCCCGCTGATCGTCGATTTTTGCCTGCGGATCGGCTACACGACCATTCTGCTCGGGACCCTCGGGTTCTTCGGACTGGGCCTGCCGCCGGAGTCGCCGGACTGGGGTTCCACGATCAACGAAGGGCGCAAGCTGATCTCGATCTTCCTGCACCCACCGCTACCACCGGCGTTTGCCTTGCTGACACTGGTGCTGGGCATGAACCTGCTGGCCGATGGCCTGCGCGAAGAGAGCCTGAAAGACTAAGGTGTTTCGCCTGACGGCGACCCACGGGGGGCTTTGCCCCCCGGCCCCCCCAGGGGTATTTACAACCCAATGAAGAGCGCGACGCGCCACACAGAAAGGTCGACAATCTCTAAATCACACGAGTGTACGGGGAATGTACCCGAGGTGACATAGGATTTTCGACCCAACACAGGGAAAGTTAACATGGCCAAAGACACCTACGATGGTCCCATTCTAGAGATCGACAAACTGTCGATTTCCTTTTTTACGCGGTTGCGGGAAATTCCTGCGGTCATGGATTTCTCCGTCTCCGTCAAACCGGGCGAAGCCGTTGGCTTGGTCGGAGAATCCGGTTGCGGGAAGTCGACCGTGGCCTTGGGCGTGATGCAGGATCTGGGCGTAAACGGACGCATCGTCGGCGGGTCCATCAAGTTCAAAGGCCGCGATCTGGGCGAGATGTCAATGGAAGAGCTGCGCGATATCCGTGGCAACGAAATTGCCATGATCTATCAAGAGCCTATGGCCTCTTTGAACCCGGCCATGAAAATCGGCAAACAGTTGATGGAGGTGCCGATCATCCACGAAGGCGTGTCCGAGGCCGAAGCCTACAAGCGCGCCCTAGAGGTCGTGACAGATGTGAAACTGCCCGACCCGGAACGGATGCTGAGGTCTTATCCCCACCAGTTGTCCGGCGGCCAGCAGCAGCGGATCGTGATCGCTATGGCCTTGATGTCAAAGCCTTCCTTGCTGATCCTTGACGAACCCACCACCGCGCTGGATGTGACCGTAGAGGCCGCCGTTGTCCAGTTGGTCAAGGATCTGGGCAAGAAATACGGCACCTCGATGCTGTTTATCTCGCACAACCTCGGCCTCGTGTTGGAAACCTGCGACCGCCTGTGCGTGATGTATTCCGGTGAGGCCGTGGAGCGCGGGTCGATCGAAGACGTTTTCGACGACATGAAGCATCCCTACACCCAGGCGCTTTTCCGGTCTATCCCCTTGCCCGGCGCCGATAAAAACGCCCGCCCCCTCATTGCGATTCCAGGCAATTTCCCCCTGCCGCACGAACGCCCGCCGGGCTGTAACTTCGGCCCGCGCTGCGACTATTTCGAGGCCGGGCGCTGCGACGCGGGGGCCATCACGATGGAACCTGTCGCGGGCAACGACCGCCACGTCTCGCGCTGTTTGAAATTCAACGAGATTGATTGGAATGCCCCGATCCAGGTCGGGGAAGACAAAGGGAAAAATGAGCCCGGCGATGTCGTTCTGCGGATGGACAACCTCAAGAAATACTACGAGGTTGCGGCCAGTGCCCTGTTCGGCGGCGGCGACAAGAAGGTGGTCAAGGCGAACGAGACTCTGAGCTTTGAGGCGCGCGAGTCCGAGACCCTTGCCATCGTGGGTGAATCCGGCTGCGGCAAGTCCACTTTTGCCAAGGTTCTCATGGGCTTGGAGACCGCAACCGACGGTAAGATCATCCTTGGAAACGAACAAATCCAAGACATCCCCATCGAAAGGCGCGACACCAAAACCGTGGCAGACATTCAGATGGTGTTCCAGAACCCGTTTGATACGCTGAACCCCTCCATGACGGTGGGGCGGCAAATCATCCGCGCGTTGGAGATCTTTGGCATCGGCAACAGTGACGCTGAACGTCGGGATCGGATGTTGAGCCTGCTTGATCTAGTAAAACTGCCCCGCGCCTTTGCAGACCGGATGCCGCGCCAGTTGTCCGGCGGGCAAAAGCAGCGGGTCGGTATCGCGCGGGCCTTTGCAGGCGACGCGCGGATCGTGGTGGCAGACGAACCAGTGTCCGCGTTGGACGTGTCCGTGCAGGCCGCTGTCACCGATTTGCTGATGGAAATCCAGCGCGAGAACAAGACCACCCTGCTGTTCATCAGCCACGACCTGTCCATCGTGCGCTATCTGTCGGACCGAGTGATGGTGATGTATCTGGGCCACGTGGTGGAATTGGGCACGACAGATCAAGTGTTTAGCCCGCCCTATCACCCCTATACAGAGGCGCTGTTGTCGGCCGTTCCCATCGCGGACACAAAAGTCCAGAAACAGCACATCGTGTTGGAGGGCGACATTCCATCGGCCATGAACCCGCCCTCGGGCTGTCCTTTCCAAACCCGCTGCCGGTGGAAGGATCAGGTGCCCGACGGCCTGTGCGACCGAGAGGTACCGCCCGTGCGCATGTTGGACGCGGGTCATCAGGTCAAATGCCATCTCGCAGAGGATATTCTGGCCCGCATGCAACCGGTCATCAAGATCGCAGCCGAATAAGGCTGCAACTCAAAAGGGGGCCATCTGGCCCCCTCCTTATTGCAATTTACGGCGTTTATTCAGCAGCTTGAGCGGCTTCGATCTCGGCAGCCTTTTTCTCGACCTGCTCAACGATGTGTTCGACCATCTGCTCGTTCGACAGCTTGTGGCTTTGTTTGCCCGCCAAATAAACCATGCCCGCGCCATTGCCGCCGCCGGTAAATCCGACATCGGTCATAAGCGCCTCGCCGGGGCCGTTGACCACGCAACCGATGATCGAAAGGGACATGGGCGTCTTGATGTGTTCGAGACGTTTTTCCAGTGTCTCCACAGTCTTGATCACGTCAAACCCCTGCCGCGCACAACTGGGGCAGCTTATCACGTTGACACCACGGTGCCGCAAACCCAGAGACTTCAGGATTTCATAGCCGACCTTAACCTCTTCGACAGGGTCGGCGGATAGGCTGACCCGAATTGTATCACCAATCCCCGACCAAAGAAGGTTGCCCAGACCAATCGCAGATTTGATCGTCCCGCTGACCAGACCACCCGCCTCGGTGATGCCAAGGTGAATGGGCGCGTCGGTGACCTCTGCCAGGCCTTGATAAGCGGCAGCGGCCATGAACACGTCCGAGGCCTTGCAGCTGATCTTGAATTCGTGGAAATCGTTGTCCTGCAAGATCTTGATATGGTCGAGACCGGACTCGATCATCGCATCAGGGCAAGGTTCCGCATATTTGTCCAACAGGTGCTTTTCAAGCGATCCTGCGTTGACCCCAATGCGGATCGAGCATCCATGATCCTTGGCAGCCTTGATGACTTCCTTGACGCGCTTTTCGTCCCCGATGTTGCCGGGGTTGATCCGCAGGCACGCGGCCCCCGCCTCTGCGGCTTCGATCCCGCGTTTGTAGTGAAAATGGATGTCAGCGACCAAGGGCACCGGGCTTTCGCGCACGATTTCTTTCATCGCCTGTGCGCTGTCTTCGTCGGGTACGGACACGCGCACGATATCTGCACCGGCATCCGCCGCAGCTTGAATCTGCGCTATGGTCGCCTTCACGTCTGTGGTCAGTGTGTTGGTCATGGTCTGCACAGTGATCGGCGCATCGCCCCCGACGGGCACATTGCCCACCATAATCTGGCGACTTTTGCGACGCTCGATCTGACGCCAAGGACGGATAGCGTGTAGGGACATGGAACACCTTTCGTGGTTGCGGCAACTGGCAGCGTGTTGCCGCAAAACTAACCCTGTCAGGCTGGGCTTACAACTCAGGACAACCTTGCACAGTTGGCTTTATTGGAGTGGCGCGTCATCGGGCAAGATCAGACTTGCCTCTACTGTTCCAAGATCGCGGTCGGCTGACGGATCGGCCACGGCGTAGGTCTCGGTCAGAGCCTCAACACCCAAGACAACGCCACGGGCGACAGAGGTACCAGGTCCAGCGGGACCATAACTTTGCCCGCCAATCATGAAATACACGGAACCGGAATTGCCCGCATGCAACGTCGGGGGCGCTTCCGTCTGCGGGATGGCAAAACTTTCGCCCGCATCCAGAATCTTCTCGAATACGAGTGTCCCGTCTGCGCCGCTAATCCGAACCCAAGCTGGACGCACGGCGAACAAAACGACTTCATCGGGTTTTTGTGCAAGGACCTGAGGCACGGACGACGCCTCTTCCGAACTGACGGAGGCGGGCAGCACATCCACCACGGACGGCGTCTGCGCAAGCGCGCCGAGGGCGCCGGGCTGAATCGTGGAAATCGGGGCGTCGCGTGGAATAAGGACCGGAACTTCAAGGGCTTGTGGTCGGTACAGACGATCCAAAGCCTCCGATGACGGGGTGCGCACAGACGTGGTGACCGAGGCAATCTGTTGGTTATCGATGACCGGAACGGCCATACTTGCCAATGGGTCGGCGATCTGAGCTACGACGTCCGGCGCGGCCTCAATCGGGGCAACCTGCACCCGCTGCACCTCTTGCAGCAGGGACCAACCACCGTAGCCAAGGCCTGCGCACAGGGCGATCAACACGGCAAAGGAGCCGAGCGCGCCGGGTTCCACCTGAGGCATCCAACCGGTCGTAGGCGCACCGAAGGGGGTGCGTGCCGTAGCCAGAACATCGTTGGGGTCCATCCGAAGGGGTGGCGCTTCAGACATGGGGCGCGCGTCGGCCGTTGCGGCGGTCGCCGATAGGCCATGCACACCGGCAAATCCGGCCTCTGCGCAAAAGGCTGCAAACGTCCATTCGGGGTCCATACCAAGGTAGCGGGCGTAGGACCGCACGTAGCCGGCGATGAACCCAGGGGTTTCAAACGCCGATGTATCACAGTCCTCGATGGCCGCGATATAGGCCGCCTTGATGCGCAATTCGCGCTGTACATCCAAAAGAGACTTGCCCAGCGTGGCCCGCTCGCCACGCATAACATCCCCCAAGCGCAGCTCGAAACTATCGAAACCACGGTCGACCGGTGCCTTGGTCGGCGTATCTTGTCCAAAAATTCGGGCGAACATGGCCCCTGCCTCGCGATTTACGCTGTTTTACCTGCCTTATTGCAAACCGACTCGTCGATCTACTGGCAACATCCTTACCAGAGTTTCATCGCGCGCGCACTGAGTTCTTATCAACCGGTTAATTCGGCACGATTCAGCGCACAATGTGACCAGAGATCATCCATGGCGCGCACGAGGCCCTCGATCATCAGGGGCGTGTGCACGGGCGACGGGGTAAAGCGCAGCCGCTCTGTCCCCCTGCGGACAGTGGGAAAATTGATCGGCTGCACGTAGATCCCATGATCCGACAGCAAACGGTCCGAAATCATTTTGCATTTCACCGGGTCGCCCACGTGCACCGGAACGATGTGACTGCCGTGATCAATGATGGGCAGGCCCAGCCCACGCAGGCGCAATTTCAGCACCGCCGCGCGCTCTTGGTGGGTGTCGCGCAAGGTCTGGTCGGATTTCAAGTGCTTGACCGACGCCGCCGCCCCGGCAGCCACCGCAGGCGGCAAGGACGTGGTGAAGATGAAGCCGGGCGCATAGCTGCGGATCGCATCGCACATGCGCGCGCTGGCCGCAACATAGCCCCCCATGACGCCGTATGCCTTGGCAAGCGTGCCGTTGATCAGGTCAATTCGGTGGGCAAGGCCGTCACGTTCCGTCACGCCGCCGCCGCGCGGGCCGTACATGCCCACTGCATGCACCTCGTCAATGTAGGTGAGGGCGTTGAATTCATCGGCCACGTCGCAAATGGCCTCGATCACGCCAAAGTCACCGTCCATGGAATAGACGGATTCGAAGGCGATCAGCTTGGGCGCGGCAGGATCATCAGCGGCCAGCAGTGCCCGCAGGTGATCCACGTCATTGTGACGGAACACACGTTTGGCCCCACCGTTGCGGCGCACGCCCTCGATCATAGAGGCGTGGTTCAACGCATCAGAATAAATAATCAATCCAGGCAATAGCTTAGGTAGCGTACTTAATGTCGCGTCATTGGCGATGTAGGCAGATGTAAACAGCAGCGCCGCCTCTTTGCCATGCAGATCGGCCAGCTCCGCCTCCAGAGCTTTGTGGTGGATCGTCGTGCCCGAGATATTGCGCGTGCCCCCCGACCCGGCCCCGGTCGCATCTACCGCGTCCTTCATCGCCTCCAGCACGACGGGGTGTTGCCCCATGCCCAGATAGTCGTTGCCGCACCAAACAGTGATGTTCCGCTCGGACCCGTCATCCTTGCGCCAGACGGCATGGGGAAACTGTCCCCTCCGCCGTTCGATATCAATAAACGTGCGATAGCGCCCCTCGGCGTGCAGGGCGTCAATGGCGGCATCAATGGCCTGGGTGTAGTCCATGGAAGTCTCCCGTAGGGCGCGTCTGCGGCTTTGAAGTAGCTAATGACCGATAGGTCTTAGGACGAGGTTACAAAAGGTCGCGCTCGCTGTCGTACACTTAGTTTTCGATCACCACGGCGCAATCGGACGCGCCGTCACTGGCGCAAGCCGCTATGGCCGTGTCTGCGTCGGTGCCGATCCCCCACGCACCGGTGTCCCCGGAAATGGCAAAGGCCTTGGGATCCTTTGCGCGGCGATATTCAGATGTGAAGGCAAAGGTCGCGTCGATAGACAGTTGCAGATCACGCCCCTCGGCGTAGCGGCGAGGCAGGATATCGGCCCCGATCACGCAAGGAGAGGTGCCGGAGGCACGCTTGGAATTGCACTCCTTCAACGCGGCCGCCCGGGCCGGTTCGACGCTGTGGTAGTTGGCAGCGGCCACCGTCGCTTCGGACAACAGGCCCTCGTCGGGGGAAAAGGCAATCGCGCCGTAGTACTTTTGGGTCACGGCGACCCGGCCGAGCAGATCCGCAGTCTCGGCGTCGATGTCGGCGGCCACGGCCCCTTCGGATCCGCGCGTGCCGAACAGCATCTTACGCGCCTCTCGGTCATCGGGCAGCGCGTCTTGCGCGGCGGCGGACCCTGCAATCAGCGCGGCAAGGCACAGGGGTGTGAATCGGATCATGGTATTCTCCCGTCGTTGCAGGGTTTGTAGTGCGAAGGGCCGCGCGGTTCCAGTCTGGACAGCCCCGAAACCGCGAGGCACGGTGCGCCAAACCGCAAAATCGGAGAGTTCCATGACCCTTGACGCCGTCCTGACCCAAGCCGACGCCGACCTTGACCCCGCCCTGAACCGCCTGTTTGCGTTGATGCGCATCCCCTCCATCAGCACGGACCCGGCCTATGATGCCGACTGCACCCGGGCCGCCGACTGGCTGGTGGCGGATTTGCAATCGCTGGGCTTTGACGCGCGGGCAGACCAGACCCCGGGCCACCCGATGGTGGTGGGGCACGCGGACGGCCCCGGGCCGCACGTTCTGTTCTATGGTCACTATGATGTGCAGCCTGTGGACCCGCTGGACCTGTGGGACCGTGATCCGTTTGATCCGGCCGTGGAAGAGACCCTCAAGGGCAAGGTCATTCGGGGCCGCGGGGCGGTGGACGACAAGGGGCAGCTGATGACCTTTCTGGAGGCCTGCCGCGCCTACAAGGCTGTCACTGGCGCCCTGCCCTGCAAGATCAGCGTGATCTTTGAGGGAGAGGAAGAGTCCGGCTCCCCCTCCCTGATCCCCTATCTCAAGGCTCATGCGGAGGAGTTGCGCGCCGATGTGGCTCTGATCTGCGACACCGGGCTTTACGGACACGACACCCCCGCCATCACCACCATGCTGCGCGGCATGGTGATGGAGGAAGTCACGATCCACGGTCCCGCCATGGACCTTCATTCGGGCCAGTTTGGCGGGCTGGCGATGAACCCGATCCGGGTGTTGACCAACCTTCTGGGCCGGTTGCATGATGAAAAGGGCCGGGTGCAGATCCCCGGTTTCTATGACAACATCCCCGACATCAGCCCCGAGGTGGCCGCGCAATGGGCGGCCCTCGATTTCGACGCAGAGGCGTTTTTGGCCGCAGTCGGGCAGAAACACCCGTCCGGGGAGCAGGACCGCACGCCGCTGGAAATGAACTGGGCCCGCCCCACGGCAGAGGTGAACGGCATCTGGGGCGGCTACACAGGCGCGGGTTTCAAGACCGTTCTGCCCGCCCAAGCCAGCGCCAAGATCAGTTTCCGCATGGTGGCCGGCCAGGACCCCGGGGCGATCAAAGATGCTTGGCGCAAATGGGTCACGGACCACCTGCCCGCCGATTGCCGGGCGGAGTTCACCAATGGCGGCGCGGCGCCAGCCTCTGCCATGGACCTGTCGCATCCAGCGTTCGAGGCGACCCGCGCCGCCCTGTCCGACGAATGGCCCAATCCAGCGGCCTTTGTCGGGTCCGGCGGCAGCATTCCGATTGCGGGCTATTTTCAGGACATCCTCGGCATGCAAAGCGTTCTGGCAGGCTTTGGTCGCAAGGACGACAACATGCATTCGCCAAACGAAAAGTACGATCTGGAATGCTATCACAAGGGCATCCGGTCCTGGGTCCGCATTCTGGATGCACTGGCGCAGAAATAGGCGCAGTTTTGGCCTGATCGGGCTGGTACAACTGGCCCTAACGCCCGCTTGACCCCAAGGGTATTTTCGCACAGAGTACGACCAAATTATTGAGACGCAACGTCTCATTTTTCCACAATTCGGAGGATACCCCCATGAAGATGACGACCGAAGAGGCGTTTGTTAAGGTTCTGCAAGCACACGGCATCCGCCACGCCTTTGGCATCATCGGGTCGGCCATGATGCCGATCTCGGACCTGTTCCCGACAGCGGGCATCAAGTTCTGGGATTGCGCCCACGAGGGGTCTGCGGGGTTCATGTCCGACGGCTACACCCGCGCCACGGGCGAAATGTCGATGATGATCGCGCAGAACGGCCCCGGTATCACCAACTTTGTGACGGCCGTGAAAACCGCCTATTGGAACCACACACCCCTGTTGCTGGTTACGCCGCAGGCGGCGAACAAGACCATCGGCCAGGGCGGCTTCCAAGAGGTCGAGCAGATGAAACTGTTCGAGGATATGGTCGCCTACCAAGAAGAGGTGCGCGACCCCTCCCGCATCGCCGAGGTGCTGACCCGCGTGATTTCGCAGGCCAAACGTCTGTGCGGCCCTGCGCAGATCAACCTGCCGCGCGACTTCTGGACCCAAGTGGTCGATATCGAAATCCCCGAGCCGATCGAGTTCGAAGTCTCCCCCGGTGGTGAGAACTCTGTGGCCAAAGCGGCCGAGATGATCTCGAACGCAAAAAATCCGGTGATCCTGAACGGCGCGGGCGTTGTCCTGTCCCAAGGCGGCATCGCCGCCTCCATGGCGCTGGCCGAACGTCTGGATGCGCCTGTCTGCGTGGGCTACCAGCACAACGATGCCTTCCCCGGGTCCCACCCCCTGTTCGCGGGTCCTCTGGGCTACAACGGGTCCAAGGCGGCCATGCAGCTGATTTCCGAGGCAGATGTGGTTGTCTGCCTTGGCACGCGCCTCAACCCGTTCTCGACCCTGCCCGGCTACGGCATCGACTATTGGCCCACGGACGCCAAGGTGATCCAAGTGGACATCAACCCCGACCGCATCGGCCTGACCAAGAAGGTCAGCGTCGGGATCGTTGGGGACGCCGCAAAGGTCGCCAACGGCATCCTGAAACACCTGTCCGCGGACGCCGGTGACGCGGGCCGCGACGCACGCAAGGCCAAGATCGCACAGGTCAAATCCGCCTGGGCGCAGGAGCTTTCCTCGCTGGATCACGAACAGGACGATCCCGGCACCACTTGGAACGAACGTGCCCGCGCCGACAAGCCCGACTGGATGTCCCCCCGTATGGCGTGGCGTGCTATCCAGGCCGCGCTGCCGCGCGAGGCGATCATTTCGTCCGATATCGGCAACAACTGTGCCATCGGCAACGCCTACCCCGATTTCGACGAGGGGCGTAAATACCTCGCGCCGGGTCTGTTCGGGCCTTGCGGCTACGGACTGCCCGCCATTGTGGGCGCCAAGATCGGCCAACCCCACGTACCGGTTGTGGGTTTTGCGGGCGACGGCGCCTTTGGCATCGCGGTGAACGAGCTGACGGCCATCGGCCGGGGCGAATGGCCCGCCATCACGCAGATCGTCTTCCGCAACTATCAGTGGGGTGCGGAAAAGCGGAACTCCACCCTGTGGTTCGACGACAACTTTGTCGGGACTGAGCTGGACACCCAAGTCTCTTACGCCGGTATCGCACAAGCCTGTGGCCTGATCGGTGTGGAAGCCCGCACCATGGAAGAGCTGACCGCGATCCTGAACCAGGCAATCAAGGACCAGATGGAAAACAACAAGACCACTATCATCGAGGTCATGTTGAACCAAGAACTGGGCGAGCCCTTCCGTCGCGATGCGATGAAAAAACCTGTCAAGGTCGCCGGCGTGTCCGACAAGGACATGAACGTCGCTGCAGAGTGATCTGTTATCGCGTGATAAATTTGTCGGGGGCGGGTCTATGACCTCGCCCCTTGACGCATTGAAGGCGCGCGCGAAGGCGTCGCCCAAACATATTGTCCTGTCCGAAGGGCCAGACCCCCGCGTGCTGGAGGCAGCGGCCCGCGCGACCAAGGAAGGCTTGGCACAGGTGACTGTGCTGATGCCCGATGCCACACCGCTGGACCTGCCAGAGGCGGTGACGGTCATTGATATCAGCGACCCGGCGCAACGCGCACCGTTCGTGGCAACTTACCTAGAAGCACGCGCCAAGAAGTCCCCGACCCCGGAGCTTGCGGACAAAGCCCTTACCGACCCGCAGATCTTTGCCGCCGCCATGGTGCGCGCCGGGGCCGCGGATGGGACGGTCGGGGGCGCTGTTGCCACCACATCGGCCACCGTAAGGGCCGCCTTACAAATCATTGGCACGGCGCCGGATGCCCCCATGGTCAGCAGCTTTTTCTTGATGGTCTTGCCAGACCACCATCCCAGCCGCGCCCAACAGGGGATCTTGTTCTCGGACGCGGGTCTTGTGATTGATCCGGACGCTGCGGGTCTTGCGGCCATAGCGCAACAATCCGCCGCCAGCGCGCAGCAGTTGCTTGGCCGCAGCCCCCGGGTCGCCATGCTCAGCTTTTCGACCAAGGGGTCTGCGAAACATCCCATGGTCGACAAGGTCACTAAAGCCACCGAACTGGCCCGCGCCGCTGGCCTGGTCGTGGACGGCGCGTTGCAGTTTGACGCGGCCTTCGTGCCAGAGGTCGGCAGATCTAAGGCCCCCGACAGCGAAGTGGCGGGGCAGGCAGATGTATTCATTTTTCCCGACCTCAACGCGGGCAACATCGGTTACAAAATCGCCCAACGGATCGGGGGCTGCACCGCCATCGGCCCGGTTCTGCAGGGCCTCGCAAAGCCCGCCAATGACCTCAGCCGGGGCTGCAGTGCCGACGACATCATCGACATCATCGCCGTGACGGCAGTTCAGGCGGGGGCATGACGTGGCTGGGCGATCTTTTGACCCTCGACCCCGGCCTTGCCGTCCTTGCCATTTGCGTCTGCTTTCTGGCGGGGATGGTGCGGGGGTTTTCGGGTTTTGGCCTGTCGGCGTTCTGCATGGCTTGTCTGGGTCCGGTGATCCCGCCGATCGAGCTGATCCCCGTGTTCTGGTGGCTTGAGATGTCCGCGAGCGTGTTATTGATGAAGGGCGGCTGGGCCGACGCTGACCGCCGCACGGCGATCACGCTGCTGGTCGCCTCGGGCGTGGCTATGCCCGTGGGGCTGTTGGCCACCATGGCCCTACCGTCGGATGTGTCCAAGGTCATCGCCCTGTGCGTGGTCATCGTCCTTGCTCTGTTACAGCTGTCCAAACGCCGTTTTGCGGTTTTGGCGACCCAACCGGGCACCATCGCGGCGGGCGCGGGGGCGGGCATCGTCAGTGGCCTGTCTGGCGCGGGGGGAATGTTCATCGCCGTGTATACTCTGGCCCGCGACCTGCCGGCCCGCGTGATGCGCGGCACGTTGAACATCTACCTTTTGGGCAGCGGCACCCTGGCCCTGATCACCTTCGTCGTGACAGACACCATGACCGAAATCGCCACGTGGCGCGGTCTGGTCCTGATCGTCCCGACTCTTGCCGGGGTCTACGCTGGACGGTTGTTCTTCACGCCACGGTTCGAGCCCTACTACAAACCTTTCTGCCTGACACTTCTGATTGCGCTGGCGGCCCTCGGCCTGCTGCGTTTCGCCATGGGAGGCCAATCATGAATAAACCTGTCGTCAACCTGCACCCCAAACCCGGTGACGAGGTCCGCAAGACAACGTGCTACATGTGTGCCTGCCGCTGCGGGATCAACGTGCACATGAAGGACGGTAAAGTTGCCTATATCGAGGGCAACCGCGACCACCCTGTGAACCAAGGTGTGCTTTGCGCCAAGGGGTCTGCGGGCATCATGCAGCACAACGCCCCCTCGCGCCTCAAGGCGCCGCTGAAACGGGTCGGCCCGCGCGGGTCGGGCGAGTTTGAAGAGATCAGCTGGGACGAGGCCTATGACATCGCCGCCGGGTGGCTGGAACCGATCCGTCGCGACGACCCCAGCAAGCTGGCGTTCTTTACCGGGCGCGATCAATCGCAAAGCTTCACGTCCATGTGGGCGCAGTCCTTTGGCACGCCGAACTACGCGGCCCACGGCGGCTTTTGTTCGGTAAACATGGCGGCGGGCGGCATCTACACCATGGGCGGCGCGTTCTGGGAATTCGGCCAGCCCGATTGGGAACGGACCAAGCTGTTCATGCTGTTCGGCGTGGCCGAGGATCACGACAGCAACCCGATCAAGATGGGTCTGGGCAAGATCAAGGGACGCGGGGCCAAGGTGATCGGCGTGAACCCGATCCGCTCGGGCTACAACGCTGTGGCCGACGAATGGGTCGGCATCACGCCGGGCACGGACGGTCTGTTCATTCTGGCGCTGGTGCACTGCCTGATGAAGGCGGGCAAGATGGACCTGAAGTACCTGCGCGACTTTACGGACGCGCCTGTGCTACTGGATGCGCGGCCCGGCCCCGGGCACCTGCTGCCCCTGCGCGATGACGACGGGCACCCGCTGGTCTGGTGTCGTGATCAACAAAAGCCCCGGTGTTTCGACGCCGAAGACGTGCACCCGGATCTGGGCGGCCAGTGGCAGGTGGACGGCGTCACCCACCGCACGGTGTTCCAGCACATGGTCGACCGCTACCTGTCGGACGACTACGCGCCGGAAACCGTGGCCGACACCGTGGGCATTCCAGCCCCCCGCATCCGCGCCATCGCCAATGAGATCGCCCGCGTCGCCTTCGAGGAGGCGTTTGAGCTTCCGATCGAGTGGACCGATTTCCGGGGCCGCACCCACAAGACCATGCAGAGCCGCCCCGTGGCCTTTCACGCCATGCGCGGGATATCGGCGCACGCCAACGGGTTTCAGACTTGCCGCGCCCTGCACATGCTGCAAATCTTGCTGGGCAGCGTCGAGGCACCGGGGGGCTTTCGTTTCAAACCGCCCTACCCCAAACCGGCCACGGCACACCCCAAACCCCACTGCAAGGTGACCCCGGGCAAGCCCCTGGACGGCCCGCACCTTGGGTTTGTCCATGGCCCCGACGATCTGGCCCTGAAAGACGACGGGACGCCCGCGCGCATCGACAAGGCGTTCACATGGGACAACCCCATGTCCGCCCACGGGTTGATGCATATGGTGATCTCGAACGCCCACGCGGGCGATCCGTACAAGATCGACACGCTGTTTTTGTACATGGCGAACATGTCGTGGAATTCCTCCATGAATACGCGCGGCGTCATGGATATGCTGACGGACAAGGATGAGAACGGCGAATATGTGATCCCACACATCATCTATTCCGACGCCTACAGCTCGGAAATGGTGGCCTTTGCGGACCTGATCCTGCCCGACACGACCTATCTGGAGCGCCACGACTGCATCAGCCTGCTGGACCGCCCGATCTGCGAAGCGGATGGCGCGGCGGACGCCATCCGCTGGCCCGTGGTGGAACCGGACCGCAACGTGCGCGGGTTCCAGACAGCACTTGTACAACTGGGGGCCAAGATGGGCCTGCCCGGCTTTGTCAATGACGACGGCAGCGCCAAGTACGCGGATTACGCCGACTATATCGTCAACCACGAACGCCGCCCCGGCATCGGCCCCCTGATGGGCTGGCGCGGCGAAGAGGGCGACAAACAGGGGCGCGGTGCGGTCAATCCAAACCAGCTGGAAAAGTACATCGAGAACGGCGGCTTTGCGATTGCCCATGTCCCCGAGGAAGCCAGCTTTTTCAAACCCTGGAACAAGGCTTATCAGGATTGGGCCGTAGAGATGTCGTTCTATGACAGCCCGCAGTTCTATCTGTTCACCCTGTGGTCCGAACCCTTGCGCAAGTTCCAACTGGCCGCCGAAGGCCACGGCGAGCGTCAGCCGCCCGAACACCTGCGCGCGCGGATCAAGGCCACCATGGACCCGCTGCCCATCTGGTATCCCTGCACGGACGAGGAACATTCGGGCGATGCGGAAACCTACCCTGTCCACGCCCTGACCCAACGGCCCATGGCGATGTACCATTCGTGGGGGTCGCAAAACGCATGGCTGCGTCAGATCCACGGGCGCAACCCCCTCTATGTGCCAACCAAGATATGGGAGGCGAACGGCTTCGCCGAGGGCGATTGGGCCAAGGTCGCCTCGCCCCACGGAGAGATCACGGTGCCCGTGGCGCATATGGCCGCGCTCAATGAAAATACCGTCTGGACGTGGAACGCGATTGGCAAACGCAAAGGCGCTTGGGCGTTGGAGGAAAACGCCCCCGAAGTGACCAAGGGTTTCCTTTTGAACCACCTGATCCATGAGCTGATGCCGCCCAAAGGCGACGGGTTGCGTTGGTCCAACTCGGACCCGATCACGGGCCAGGCGGCGTGGTTTGACCTGCGCGTGTCGGTCACAAAAACGGACGCCCCCCAGGACGCCGAGGCGCAACCCAGCTTCCCGGCGCAAAAGGCCCCCGTGCCCACAGGCCCGGGCAAACTGGCGTGGAAGGTCGGCCAATGACCCCGCGCCGCACCCTGATCCTGATCGCGCTGTTCCTGACCTTCACCTTGGGCAGCTTTGCCTACTACCTGGTCCGCAACATCAACGCTGAACCCCAATCGGCCATGATACATACAGGAGCCTTCGCATGACGACCCTGCCCCAGACCACAGACAAAAAGCTTGGCCTTGTCATTGACCTTGATACCTGTGTGGGCTGTCATGCCTGCGTGGTGTCGTGCAAAGGCTGGAACACCGAAAACTACGGTGTGCCCCTGTCGGATCAGGACCCCTACGGCGATGCCTCGGGCACCTTTTTGAACCGGGTGCACAGCTTTGAAACCGTGCCAGATCTGGGCGGCGGGCAGTTCGGTGCGGCCCAGACCACCCATTTCCCAAAATCCTGTCTGCATTGCGAAGATGCCCCCTGCGTCACCGTCTGCCCCACGGGGGCCAGCTACAAGCGCGCAGAGGACGGGATCGTTCTGGTAAACGAGGACGCCTGCATGGGCTGCGGCCTGTGCGCCTGGGCCTGCCCCTATGGCGCGCGGGAACTGGATTTCAACGCAGGTGTGATGAAGAAATGCACCCTTTGCGTGGACCGGATCTACAACGAAAACCTGCCCGAAGAGGACCGAGAGCCCGCCTGCGTGCGCACCTGCCCAGCAGGCGCCCGGCACTTTGGCGATCTGGGGGATGCCGACAGCGATGTATCGAAACTGGTAGCAAGCCGTGGTGGTATGGACCTGATGCCGGAACAAGGCACCAAGCCCGTGAACAAATACCTGCCCCCCGTCCAAAGGATACGCTGATGGAGGGTGCGGGCGACGTGGACGTCCTGGCCCCCTTCCTCGCCCCCATCGCCGAAGAGCCCAAGGGCTTCTTAGGTTGGCTCGACCGCACGCTGGAGAAACTGTAAATGCATCCCGCACCCTCTGTTATCATCTTTTCGGTCCTGTCTGGCGCGGGCTTTGGCCTGCTAGCCTTCCTCGGGTTCGGGGCTGCGGCCACGTCCCAAGGCTGGGTTGCCTTCACCTTCTTTGCCATCGGGTTTGTGCTGGCCGTGGGCGGGCTGTTGTCGGCCACGCTGCACCTCGCGAACCCCAAGAATGCGATCTATTCGCTGTCCCAATGGCGGTCGTCTTGGTTATCGCGGGAGGGGATTGCGGCAATCGTGTCTTTGACCCTGATGGGGGTCTACGCGGGCCTGATCATCTTTTTTGACACACGCATTGCGGTTCTGGGCTATGTGGCCGCCTCTCTGTGCCTGTTCACGGTGTTCACCACGGCTATGATCTACACCCAGATCAAGGCGATCCCGCGCTGGAACCAAAGGCTGGCCACCCCTGCCATGTTCATGGCCTATGCCATCACCGGCGGTGCCCTGTTGGCCGGAGAGGTGCAGATCGCGGGCGGCCTGTTCCTGCTGACGGCCATTATCCAGTTGTGGCACTGGACCGAGGGCGACAAGGCCTTTGGCCGGTCCGGGTCCACCATGAACACCGCCACGGGGCTAAAGGGCCAGGTCCGCCAGTTCGAGGCGCCGCACACCGGCGAAAACTACCTGCTGCGCGAGATGGTCTATGTCGTCGCGCGCAAACATGCGTTTAAACTGCGCATCATTGCCCTGCTGGCGGGTACGATAGTGCCCAGTTTCATCATGTTGGCGGATGTGTCCCACCTGTTGGCACTGGTCGCCGTGATCCTGTATTTCGCGGGGGCTTTTACGTCTCGCTGGCTGTTCTTTGCCGAGGCCGAACATGTTGTCGGACTGTATTACGGCGCGCGCTGATCGCACGACACTACGGCGCGCGCTGCGCCCGCGTTACCAGCCGGTCCAGTCCATTGAGGTAGTTGGACCGGTCCCGCGCTGAAAACGCCTTAGGTCCGCCCGCACTGTGCCCGTCTAACCCACTGCGGATATCGGCCATCAGGTTGCGGGTAGCGACTGCGTTGCCAATGGCGGCGGCGGTGAACTCTTGCCCCCGCGGATCCAGACAGGCCGCGCCGTTTTCCAGTACACGTTGGGCCAGCAGAATGTCCGCGGTGACGACGATGTCGCCCGGCCCGCACTCCGCCTCGATCACGTCATCGGCCGCATCGAAGGCATCCCCGGCAACCCGGGTCGAGATCAGCGGATGCGCAGGCACGCGCAGGTACTGGCCGGACACGACAATCACGGGGGTCTTGGTGCGGTAGGCGACCTTGTAGGTCTCCTCCTTCACCGGGCAGGCGTCGCCGTCGATCCAAATGGTCATGCAAAGAACTCCGGGTCAAAAGGGGTGGTGTGGGTGTCGCCGGTCTCGGTCGTCACCGCAAGGCCCGCGTCCGTCAGCGCGACATCCGCGACCGTCAGGGGACGGGTCAGGCGCACAATCGCATGGCGCAAAACCAACGTACCGCCCAAGGTCAGCGCCGTGGGCACGCCCGCCTGCGCTACGGGACCAGTCCCATCTACGCCCGCGCGCAGACCGGCACCGCCCGCCGTGCAACCGTCCTCAATGCCGAAGACACCTGTATGCCGCCCGTCCCATGGGCTGTGGTCGCGCCCGCCATTGGACACCCAGATCATGGTCACGGGCATGACCCGTGCGTCGCGCAGGATCACAATCGTGTCCGCCTCGGCGCGCCGTTCCACGGCGGTCCAGCCAAGGCGGGCGTCGGGGGCCTCTACCATGGTCAGGAAGTCCTCGCAGGGCACGTCAGGGTAGTCACGCAGGTCCACGGACTGCCCCCCGCGCGGCAAGCGCCAGCCGTCGGCCCGCGCCTCCAAGTCCCAGAACTGTGCCCCGGGTTCCTGAGCGGTCGGCTCGGTAAAGATCACCTGTTTGGCCGAACATCGAAACCGTCCCCCTTGGGCCAGCCGCACCATGGGATGGTGCGCCGCCGTGATCCGCCCGCACCCGCCGGTAAACCGGTGGGTCTGATAGAGCACACCGTGCCCGGGCCGCAGGGCCATCTGGTGGTCCAGCCGCGCGCCCTGCACGTTCATCGCCAGCCGCGCATGGATCGCTTCGGGACTGTGGCGGCGCACGATCCAACGCGTGTTGGCCGGGGCACCATGGGGCGGCCCGCCATGCAAATCGTCCAACCCAAAGGGCGCGCAAAAGAACGTACCGCCAAGCCGACGGTCCACCATGGGGATCGCGCGGTCTGCCTGCACGCGTGCTTCGTCCCGCCAAGGGGCCGCGTGCAGAACATCGGCCCCGTCGATGGTCAGACGCGGGACATGGCCCACGGTTGCCTCATACGTCAAGGCGCATCGGTCAGACGCAAGGGAAATCACAACTGGGCCCGCAACCCGCGCAAGGCCCCAGCATACAACAACGCATCACTGCCCACCCCGATAAACCCGACACCGCGATCCCGGTACGCGCGCGCCTGGGCCGGGTCCAAGGCCAGAATGCCCGCCACCTTGCCGGCCGCCATGATCCGGTCCAGGGCCGCGTCAATGGCGGCACCGACATCGGCATGGCCAAGGTCGTGCAGGTATCCCATATCGGCGGCCAAATCGGCAGGACCGATGAATACCACATCGACACCCTCCACGGCGCAGATATCCTCAATGGCGTCCAACCCGGCGCGGCTTTCGACCTGAACCATCAGACTAACCTGATCGTTGGCGCGCTGCGGATAATCCGCAATCTCTGCATAGAACGAGGCGCGCGCCACAGCAGACCCCAGCCCCCGGTGCCCCTCGGGTGGATAGCGCATGGCGCGGGCCAGATGCGCGGCTTGGGCGCCGCTTTCCACCATGGGCACCAGCACGTTTTGCACACCCAGATCCAGCACCTGCTTGATTACCCAATCCTCGCCCACAGGCACGCGCACACAGATACCAGTGCCAGTGCCTGTCAGCGCCTGCACTTGGGCCGCGATCCGCCCCATGTCGAACGGCCCATGCTCGGCATCCACCATGCACCAATCAAAACCGGCACGCCCCGCCACTTCGGCAGCGATTGGCGCGTCAAGGTTCAGCCACAGCCCCATCTGACAGGCCCCCGTCGCCAGCCGCTTTTTCAACCAGTTTTCCAAGTCCCCACTCCCTCATTGTTCCGCAAATACCTTGCCGGATTTTCAAGGACTGCAAAAGTCCTTGAAGCAGGGGGATCGGGGGACGGCAGGCCCCCGACATCCGCCGCGAGAGCCGAGGGCCCGCGCAACCCCTTTGACAAAACGCCGCAGGTGTTTAGGCTCCCCACCCAGGACACCAAAAGTCCAACAGGGAGAAATACATGAAATACCTATCAACCGCAGCCGTGGCTGCGCTATCCATCGCATTCGTATCCGAAGCTGCGGCCACAACCTGGGACGTGTCCGTTTGGGGCAAACGCCGCGCCTTCACCGAACATGTCGAGAAACTCGCCGAACTCGTCAGCGAAAAGACCGGTGGCGAATTCACCATGAACATCAGCTACGGCGGCCTGTCCAACAACCGCGAAAACCTCGACGGGATCGAGATTGGTGCCTTCGAGATGGCGCAGTTCTGCGCGGGCTACCACCGGGACAAGAACCGCGTGATCACCGTGTTGGAGTTGCCGTTCCTCGGCGTGTCCAACTTGGCCGAAGAGGTTGCCGTTAGCCAAGCCGTCTACGCCCACCCAGCCGCCATCGAGGAAATGGCCCAGTGGAACGCCAAGCTGCTGATGACCACGCCCATGCCCCAGTACAACATCGTTGGCACCGGGGAACCGCGCCGCACACTGGCCGAGATGGAGGGCATGCGCGTCCGTGCCACGGGCGGAATTGGCCGTGCATTCGAGACCGTCGGTGCTGTGCCCACCTCCGTCACCGCGACCGAGGCGTTTCAGGCCATGGAATCCGGCGTCGTGGACACCGTGTCCTTCGCCCAGCATGCGCACCTGTCGTTTGGCACGATCAATCAGGCCGATTGGTGGACCGCCAACCTGAACCCCGGCACGCTAAACTGCCCCGTCGTTGTGAACACGGACGCCTACGCGGATCTGTCCGACGAACACCGCGCGGCCCTCGACAGTTCCGTCGATGAAGCGATCGAGCATTACTTGGCGAATTACGCCGAGTTGCTGGAACGCTGGGACAGTGTTTTGGCGGAGAAGGGCGTGGAAAAGGTCGAGATTGCGGACAGCGAAATCGCCAAATTCCGCGAAATGGCCGCTGTGCCGATCCAGCAGGAATGGATCGCGGACATGGAGGCGCAGGGCCTGCCCGGGCAAGAACTGTTTGATCTGGTGATGGACACGCTCGACAAGGCGCGCATGTCGAACTGATCCAACGGCAGGCGGGACAAGTCCCGCCCTACCGGTAGGGCGGGACTTGTCCCGCCCATCCTCTCACATCACGATAGGTGCGCCATGGCCTCCGCCTCTCCTGTCCTCGAAGACGACAGCCTTTTGTCACGCTGCGACCGCGCTCTGCTGCCCATTGAAAAGGCGATGGCGCTTATCTCGGGCCTTGCCGCGTTCTCGCTGATGTTTATGGCCGCGTGGTCCGTGGCCGGGCGTCAGTTGGATCGCACGTTCCTTGCCCCTTTCTTTGACAAGCTCGGCTTTCTGGACGGGGCGCTGCTGGGCTATGTGGACTACATCGAGGCGCTTATGCCCCTGATCGCAATCATGGGCGTATCCTACGTGCAGCGGGACGGGGTACACATTCGCATGGACATTGTGGTGGGTGCCTTGAAGGGTCGCGTGCTATGGCTGTTCGAGACGATCACGGTTTTGATGATCCTGATCCTTGTGATCGCGTTGGTCTGGGGGTCTTGGGCGCATTTCGACCGGTCCTTCGATTGTGCCCGGCCCTTGTGTTCGCGGGACAGCTCCATTGACGTGGGCATCCCGATCTGGCCCAGCAAGCTGATCGTGCCTGTAGCCCTGTCCGTGCTGGCCCTGCGCCTTGTGCTGCAAACCATTGGATACGCCCGGGCCTTTGTCTTGAACATCGAGCGCCCTGTCGCCGTGCCCCTTGTCCTGAGTGCGGCGGAACAAGCCGCGATCGAGGCCGAAGCTCTAGAGAAAGCAGGCAAATGACCGACATTCAAATCGGCCTGTGGGTCACGGGCGGCCTGTTGGTCGCGGTTGTCATGGGGATGCGGGTGGCCTTTGCGGCAGGGCTTGCAGGCTTTGTCGGCCTTGTCTGGCTGCGCTGGAACGGCTGGGATTATGACCCGGACCGATTTGGCCGCGCGGTGGAGGTGTCGGCCAAGATCGCAGGCCAAGTGCCCCACTCCAAGGTTTCCTCCCACGCCCTGTCCCTAATCCCTACATTCATTCTGATCGGCTATCTGGCCTACTACGCCAAGCTGACCACAGCCCTGTTCGAGGCGGCCAAGCGGTGGATCGCTTGGGTCCCGGGGGGGCTGGCGGTATCCACGGTGTTCGCCACTGCAGGCTTTGCCGCCGTATCCGGAGCCTCGGTTGCCACGGCCGCCGTCTTTGCCCGCATCGCCATCCCCGAGATGCTCAAGGTCGGGTATAACAAGCAATTTGCCGCCGGGGTTGTGGCCGCCGGTGGAACACTCGCCAGCCTGATCCCACCCTCTGCCATCCTTGTGATTTACGCCATCATCGTTGAGGCCGATGTGGGGTCCCTGCTGTTGGCGGGGTTCATCCCGGGCGTTTTCTCGGCCTTCGTCTATGCGGCTTTGATCATCGGGATCGCCATGACGTTCAAGAACGTAGGCCCCCCCGTGGGCGGTTTCACATGGCGCGAACGGTTCGAAAGCCTGCCCCCCGCCCTGCCTATCGTCGCCGTGGTCGTGATCATCATCTTCTTTGTTTACAACCCCTTTGGCGATGCCTGGGGTACCCCCACCGAGGGCGGTGCCGTAGGCGCCTTTATCGTGTTCCTGATGGCCCTGTACCGGGGCATGAAACTGCCACAGCTGAAAGACGCCCTGATCGAGACCGCCAAGCTGACAGTTATGATCTTTACCATCATCTGGGGCGTGCTGATCTATGTACGCTTCCTCGGCTTTGCGGATCTGCCCGGCGCGTTTTCGGACTGGATCACATCCCTGCAGATGTCGCCTTGGACCATCCTGATCTGTATCTTGCTGGCCTATGCCGTGTTGGGCATGTTCATGGACGCCATCGGCATGCTGTTGCTAACCCTGCCCGTCGTCTACCCAGCGGTCATGGCCCTGAACGGAGGCGAGACAGTCGCGGCGGCGGACAGCGCCTTTGGCATGTCCGGCCCCATGTGCGCCATCTGGTTCGGGATATTGGTGGTCAAAATGGCGGAGTTCTGTTTGATCACGCCCCCATCGGCCTGAACTGCTTTGTCGTGGCAGGCGTGCGCGATGACCTGTCCGTGCAGGACGTGTTCAAGGGCGTCACCCCCTTCTTCATAGCAGATGCCGTGACCATCGCCCTGCTGGTCAGCTTTCCGGCGATTGTCCTTTGGCTGCCGTCATTGGCCGCTTGAAATGCGTGATATTGCGGGCTGAACCGCGGGGCCCGCAATAATCGAAAAGAAAATACCGCCACTGGCGACATATTGTGAAGAAAAATCACTGTTGACGGTCGGAATCCGCTTGTCTACGCTTTCTGCACGTGAAATGGAGTATCCGAACGATGGCACGGCTAATCGTAGTAGTAGGCAAATGGCGCATGGGCTGATTAGTTTCAGTAACCAGACCGGTTTCCATGCGCCCCCGAATGACCTTCGGGGGTTTTTTATTGCCCACCTACGACAGCGGTCCACAGGATCAGATGGAGAAGTGCGATGACCCAAATGACGGGCGCGAAGATGGTTGTGACAGCTCTGAAGGATCAAGGGGTCGACGTGGTGTTCGGCTATCCCGGCGGCGCTGTCCTGCCGATCTATGACGAGATTTTCCAGCAAAACGATATTCGCCACATCCTCGTCCGTCACGAGCAGGCCGCCGTCCACGCCGCCGAAGGATACGCCCGATCCACGGGCAAACCCGGCGTGGCCCTTGTCACCTCTGGCCCCGGGGCGACCAATGCCGTGACCGGCCTGACCGACGCGCTGATGGACAGTATCCCGATTGTCGTTTTGACCGGCCAAGTGCCCACTTTCATGATCGGCTCCGACGCCTTTCAGGAGGCGGACACCGTCGGCATCACGCGCCCCTGCACCAAGCACAACTGGCTGGTCAAGGAAACCGACCGGCTGGCAGAGACGATGCACGAGGCATTCCACGTCGCCACCCACGGTCGGCCCGGTCCGGTCCTGATCGACATCCCAAAGGACGTGCAGTTCGCCACTGGTGACTACGTGGGCCCCGCCAAGACCAAAGTCAGCCATTACCAGCCCCGCCTGAAAGGCGACCAGGACGCGATCGAACAGATGGTCGAGTTGATGGAAACCGCCGAACGACCCGTTTTCTACACCGGGGGCGGCGTAATCAACTCGGGCGATGCGGCGACACAACTGCTGCGCGAGTTTGTGGAGGCGACGGGCTTTCCCATCACCTCCACGCTCATGGGGCTGGGCTGTTATCCAGCCTCCGGCGACAAGTGGCTTGGCATGTTGGGCATGCACGGTCTGTACGAGGCGAACATGGCCATGCACGGCTGTGACGTGATGATCAACATCGGCGCGCGTTTTGACGACCGGATCACCGGGCGGCTGGATGCGTTCAGCCCCGGGTCCAAAAAATCCACGTGGACATCGACCCGTCCTCCATCAACAAGGTGATCAAGGCCGATGTCCCGATCCTGGGCGACGTAGCCCATGTGCTGGAGGATGCCCTGCGCATCTGGAAGGCGCGCGGGCGCAAGACCAACAAGGCAGGTCTGCAAAAATGGTGGGCGCAGATTGAGCAGTGGAAGACTGTGCGCTGCCTCGATTTCAAAACCTCCGAAACGACGATCAAACCGCAGTACGCCGTGCAACGTCTGGAGGAGTTGACCAAGAAACACGACCGCTACATCACCACCGAGGTGGGCCAACACCAGATGTGGGCCGCGCAATATCTGGGGTTCGAGGATCCCAACCGCTGGATGACATCCGGGGGCCTGGGCACCATGGGCTACGGCTTTCCGGCGTCTATAGGGGTGCAGATCGCCCATCCGGATGCGCTGGTGATCAATGTCGCGGGCGAGGCGTCTTGGCTGATGAACATGCAGGAATTGGGCACCGCGATCCAATACAACCTGCCCGTAAAACAGTTCATCCTGAACAACGAACGTCTGGGCATGGTGCGCCAGTGGCAAGAACTGCTGCACGGCGAGCGCTATAGCCACAGCTGGTCCGACGCCCTGCCCGACTTTGTGAAACTGGCCGAGGCCTTTGGCGCCAAGGGTATTCTGTGTTCCGATCCAGCGGATCTGGACGACGCCATCATGGAGATGATCACCCACGACGGCCCGGTCCTGTTCGATTGTTTGGTGGAAAAGCACGAAAACTGCTTCCCGATGATCCCATCGGGCAAGGCCCACAACGAGATGCTGCTGGGCGAGGCCGACACCCAAGGCGTCATCGACGCCAAAGGCAGCGTGCTCGTGTAACCCTACATGGCGCGCCCTTTGTCGGGCGTGCCGCTTTTTGCCGAAACGGAAATCCCGATGTCCCCCCTACAAATCTCCAAAGGCTCTACCAGCCATTCCGCCTACAACCTGCGCCCGACGTTCAGTGACGTTCAGGAACGGCACACCCTGGCCGTTCTGGTCGACAACGAACCCGGGGTGCTGGCCCGGGTGATCGGCCTGTTTTCGGGCCGTGGCTATAACATCGAAAGCCTGACCGTGGCCGAGATCGACCACACCGGCCACCAGTCCCGCATCACCATCGTGACCATCGGCACGCCACAAGTGATCGAACAGATCAAGGCGCAACTGGGCCGGATCGTGCCCGTGCACAGCGTCAATGACCTGACTGTCGAAGGCCCATCCGTGGAGCGGGAACTGGCCTTGTTCAAGGTTGCAGGCACAGGCGACAAACGGATCGAGGCCCTGCGTCTGGCCGAAATCTTCCGCGCGAATGTGGTGGACAGCACCTTGGAAAGTTTCGTGTTCGAGCTGACGGGATCAAGTGAGAAAATTGACAGTTTCGCAGACCTCATGCGCCCCTTGGGTCTGGTCGAGATCGCGCGCACCGGGGCCGCGGCGCTCAGCCGGGGCGCCGTGTGATCCCCATTGCGGTGCAGCGCGATCACCGGTGCACCGCAGCCTTGCTTAGGGGCACCCATCAGGGCGGGGCACTCCTGACTTAACCAGTTGATATTCCCAATTGGACCCCGTGCAACGGCCGGCGTCACCTAAGGCTGTGTGCCCCACTGCTCGTCCAGTCCAGCTCTGCCTCGGCCAAATCAGTCACCGCTCCCGGCCAGTTTGCGGGGTCAACGTCTTTTCCGTCCGCATCCCGTAGAAAAATGCAGATGCGCAGCCTGGCGGGCAAAATCGCTTGGCCGGGTTTAAAGCCGTTGGAATAGCCACGTACACCGGAACGTCTCCAGCGACATTTGGTGATGGCAGCTCTACCCCAATGAGACCAAACTATCGCCGCCGGTAAATACAAGTCGTTTTTCAACTCAAACCATGTCGCGGTGGTGCAAGCGCGCGCGCATGACGTTTGTAACCATCATGCCAAGCCAAGACTTGGGAGGGTTGCATGTCTATCACGGATCTCGCCGCTGTTCGCACCACGGTGGCTTTGGCGCGTGGCCTGCCGAACGCCCATTACACCGACCCCGAAACGATTGCGTTCGAAAACGAAGCGGTCTTGAACGCCGGTTGGTCCGCCATTGGCGTCGCCGCTCAGGTGCCAGAGCCGGGCGACGCCTATCCGATCTCTTTTCTGGGCAATCCCCTGCTGTTGTTGCGCGACAAGGACGGCGATGTCCGGGTGTTCCAGAACATCTGCCGCCACCGGGGCATGATCCTTGTGGATGCCCCGCGCACGATCGAGGGCGCGATCCGCTGTCCCTATCATTCGTGGTGCTATTCCACCAAGGGCAAGCTGGTCTCGACCCCCCACGTGGGCGGCCCGGGCCAGAACCTGCACCCCGATATCAAGCGCGATGACCTTGGCCTGATCGAGATCCGCAGTGCCATCTGGCGGGATGTGGTGTTCGTGAACATCTCGGGCGACGCGCCCGCATTTGCCGAAGCCAACGCCGACCTGATCGCACGCTGGGCAGAGTTTGACCAACCTCTATACCACGGCGGGCCCGACAGCACCTTTACCCTGCCCGTCCAAACCAACTGGAAACTGGCGGTGGAAAACTATTGCGAAAGCTATCACCTGCCTTGGGTGCACCCGGGTCTCAACAGCTACTCACGCCTCGAAGATCACTACCATATCGAGGAACGGGGTCGCTATTCCGGCCAGGGCACCCTAGTCTATCGCCAGTTGCAGGGCGAGGATGGACAGACCTTTCCCGACTTCAAGAACCTTGCGCCCAAGTGGGACACGGCCGCGGAATACATCACGGCCTTTCCAAACGTCCTACTGGGGGTCCACCGGGACCACGCCTATGCGATCATTCTTGAACCCGTCGCCCATGACCGCACCCTAGAGCATGTGCATATCTACTACGCCCAGCCCGACACAGACGCGGCCCTGCGCGCCAAAAACACGGACCTTTGGCGCGGCGTGTTTGAAGAGGATGTTTTCGTCGTCGAAGGCATGCAGCGCGGCCGCCACGCTCCGACCTTTGACGGTGGCAAATTCTCCCCCGCGATGGACGGCCCGACCCACGTATTCCACGATTGGGTCGCGGGCATGGTCGAAGACCACCTGACCAAAAGCACCCTCGCGGCCGAATAACCGCTAGGGCGCGCCGATGGTGCGCAGCAGGTGGCTGACAGGGGCAATTTGCACGCCGCCCGTTCGGTCAGACGCTTGCCACGAATACAGCGCCGTGACCGTATCCGCAAAGGTGCGCCCGACGACCAGTGCTGCGCCTTCTTGCCGGGCCACGAAGGTGGCGCGATCCAGATAGCGGGTGATGACCGTCGCCCGCTCTCGCTCTGCGTCTAACAGGCGATAGATGGTGGCCGCCGGCACCCCTTCGCGGCGCGCGTCCGCGACACCGGTGTTCAGCCCGCTTTCATAGAACAAAACGCCGTGCCCACTTGCCAACATTTCGTCCAGCATGGGTTCAAGGGCAGAACGGGTCCGCTGCAAAAACCCCGATTGCGCATCTAAAATCGCCACAGCCTCGGGGAGCACTTGCTGCACCTCAGCAAAGGCTGCGGTGAAATCAGCGGGCGCGCCGCTGCGGGGCAGACCGTCCGCAAGGATCACCACCTCGAATCCGGCATCGCGGTAGGTGCGCGCAGCCTCCGCCGCATCGGGGGCAGCGGGGTCAATGGCAAAGGCCACAGGGAAGGGAAAACCCAACAGATTGCTGCGGTCCAAACGGCTTTCGGGTGTGTCGATCAACACGATGGAAAACGGCGGCAAGCTGGGGTCCGGCGTGAACGGAACTGCATTGGCCACAAGGGCGGGGCCCGTGACAGCCGCGGTGGGTTCTTCGGCAACGGGTTGCGTTTCCACGGTCCCCTCGGGCGTGATGAAACCCGGCACCGGCGCTTGTACAACGACTTGCGGGGCGGCGGGGGCTGTGGGTTCCGGGGCCACCGGTTCTTGTGTCGTTTCAATCACGGGTGTGGCCTGCGCGGCCTCTCCCTCCGGCGCCGCGTCGACGGGCGCCTCAGCCGCCACCGGTTCCTCGGTCACCGCTGGGGCCACAGGCTCCGCTTGCGCGATCTGGGCCAAGGGGTCTTCGGCCCCCTCTGCCACGGCGATATCCTCAATGGCCGGCGCGGCCTCCGCCTCGGGTTGCTCTACGATCTCGGGCAAAGTCACCTCTAGGGGGCCCGGCTGGAACTCGGCAGGGGGCGGGCCGGGGTCAATGGTGGCCGAGACATCGGGCGCATCGGGTTCCACCGGTGCGCGGACCACCGGGGCCTCGTCAGTGGCAACGGGTAAAGCGGGGGGCGCTGTGTCCGGCGCAGGGCTGGTGGCGGGTTCGGTTGCGGGGGCTGCAGGGGTCGCCGCCTCGGGCGCAATGTCCACGTCCGGGACGGGTGGCGTCTCATCCAAGGGCGGCTGGTTGAACTCCGACGCGCCGGGGATTGGCACCGCCGCCTCCTCCGCCGCGATCACAGGGGCCTCGGCCACGCGCTCCTCTGGCAGGGGCGCAAAAAGGGACAAACCGGCCAGACCGCCCCCCACCAAAATAATCCCCCAAAGGATGCCGCCTAGAAATCCACGACCCATGGTCCGCTCCTTACCTGCCTTTGCGCCCCAAATCGGGACCGCCGGGGCGTGTGGACCGTTGTGGCCCTTGACCCTGACGCAATGCTCTGGGCAATTATACCGCGACAACGGGCGGGGGGCACCCCCTTCCTGCATCCCTTTGGGAAGGACGGCCGAATGCTGCTGCTGATCGACAATTACGACAGTTTTACCTACAATCTTGTGCATTATATAGGCGAGCTTGGGGTGACCTCGAAGGTGGTGCGCAACGATGCACTGGACGTGCAGGCCGCAATGGCCCTGAACCCCGATGCGATCCTTTTGTCCCCAGGGCCTGCCACACCGAACGAGGCTGGCATCTGTCTGGACATGGTGCACGCGGCGGCGGACACCGGCACGCCCCTGATGGGCGTGTGCCTGGGCCACCAGACCATCGGGCAAGCGTTTGGCGGCACGGTGCAGCGCCACGACGAGATCGTGCACGGCAAGCTGGGCGCCATGCACCACGAGGGCAGCAGCGTGTTCAAGGGCCTGCCCAACCCCTTGAACGCCACGCGCTACCACAGCCTTGTCGTGGACCGCGCCACCCTGCCCGACTGCCTGCAGGTCACCGCGCAGCTTGAGGATGGTACGATCATGGGGCTGGCCCACCGGGACCTGCCCATCCACGGGGTCCAGTTTCACCCTGAAAGCATCGCCTCCGAACACGGGCACGCGATGATCCAGAACTTCCTAGACCTGATGAAAGTGTCCGCATGAGCGACCGTTTGAAACCGCTGATCGGCCTTGCCGCCGAGGGGCCCCTGACCCGAGACCAAGCCGAAACCGCCTTCGACGCCCTGTTTGAGGGAGAGGCCACCCCAAGCCAGATCGGCGGGCTTTTGATGGCCCTGCGCGTGCGCGGCGAAACGGTCGAGGAATACGCCGCCGCCGCCGCCGTGATGCGTGCCAAATGCAACGCTGTCACTGCCCCCGCAGACGCGATGGACATCGTGGGCACCGGGGGCGACGGCAAGGGCACATTGAACATCTCGACCGCCACGGCCTTTGTAGTGGCTGGTGCGGGTGTCACCGTGGCCAAACACGGCAACCGCAATCTGTCGTCAAAATCCGGCGCGGCCGATGCGCTTGGGGCCATGGGGATCAACGTCATGGTCGGCGCGGATGTGGTGGAACGGGCCCTGGAACAAGTGGGCATCGCCTTCATGATGGCCCCCATGCACCACCCTGCGATCCGCCATGTCATGCCCACGCGGGCGGAACTGGGCACCCGGACGATCTTCAACATCCTTGGCCCCCTGACCAATCCGGCTGGCGTCAAGCGGCAGTTGACCGGCGCGTTTTCGCGCGAGCTGATCCGGCCTATGGCCGAAACCCTGTTGGCGTTGGGGTCCGAAAAAGCGTGGCTGGTCCACGGGTCCGACGGCACGGACGAACTGTCCGTGGCGGGCGTGTCCTGGGTTGCCGCCTTGGAGGACGGTCAGGTCATCGACCGAGAAATCCACCCCGAGGAGGCGGGCCTGCCGGTCCACCCATTTGAGGACCTGCTGGGCGGCACGCCACAGGAAAACGCGGTGGCGTTCCAGGCCCTACTGGAGGGGGCGACCGGGGCGTACCGAGACGCCGTCCTATTAAATTCTGCCGCCGCCCTGATGGTCGCGGACAAGGTGAAGTCTTTGACGGAAGGCGTTGAATTTGCGAAACAAAGCATCGATAGCGGCGCCGCCCGGGCCAAGGTCCAAGGACTTGCCACACTCACATCGGAGGCCTCATGAGCACCCCAACCATTCTTGAGAAGATCAAAGCCTACAAGCTGGAAGAGGTCGCCGCCCGCAAAGAGGCAAAGCCTCTCGCAGAGGTGGAGGCCGACGCCAAGGCGGCCAGTGCCCCGCGCGGGTTCTTCGACGCCCTGCGCACCGCCTCCCGCGAGGGGTACGGGTTGATCGCCGAGATCAAGAAGGCCAGTCCTTCCAAGGGATTGATCCGCGCCGACTTCGATGTACCAGCGTTAGCGCAGGCTTACGAAGCGGGCGGGGCCACGTGTTTGTCCGTGCTTACCGATGGTCCCAGTTTTCAGGGCGACGACAGCTATCTGGTCGCCGCGCGTGACGCCGTGGACCTGCCCTGCCTGCGTAAGGATTTTCTGTACGATACCTACCAAGTCGCCGAAGCGCGCGCCCTTGGGGCCGACTGCATCCTGATCATCATGGCCAGCGTGTCCGACGCGCAAGCCCAAGACCTAGAAGCCGCGGCAGAGCATTGGGGCATGGACGTCCTCGTCGAGGTACACAATGCCCAAGAGCTGGAGCGTGCAAAGGTCCTGAAATCCCCCTGTTGGGTGTCAACAATCGCGACCTCAATACCTTTGAGACCACCTTGGACACCACCCGTCAGCTTGCCCGCATGGCGGACGCCGAACGCATGCTGGTGTCGGAGTCGGGGCTGTTCACACCCGAAGACCTCGCCGATATGGCCCGCTACGGCGCACGCACCTTCCTGATCGGTGAAAGCCTGATGCGGCAAGCGGACGTCACTGCTGCAACGCGAGCTTTATTGGCCAACCCTTTGAAAGGCGGGATTTAATGTCTGAACTGACCCATTTCGACGGCGACGGGCAGGCGCATATGGTGGATGTGTCCGGCAAGGCCGACACAGCGCGGTTGGCCATCGCCGAGGGTTACGTGAAGATGTCCTCGCAAACCCTTGATCTTATTACATCGGGCGAGGCGAAAAAGGGCGATGTCTTGGGCGTTGCGCGCATTGCGGGCATCATGGGGGCCAAGCGCACGGCGGATCTGATCCCGCTGTGCCACCCCCTGCCGATCACCAAGGTCGCGTTGGATCTGACGCCTGACGCAGCCCTGCCTGGCATCCGCGTTACAGCCACGGTTAAGACGGGCGGCAAAACCGGAGTTGAGATGGAGGCGTTGACGGCTGTCACCACCGCTTGCTTGACCGTCTACGACATGGTCAAGGCGGCGCAGAAGGACATGGAAATTACCGATATCCGCCTGTTGCGCAAAGAGGGTGGCAAGTCCGGCGTGTTCGAGGCGCCCCGGTGATCTCTGTCGCGCAAGCGTTGGAACATGTCCTGGCCCTGTCTAGGGTCACAGGGGTTGAACAGGTGCCCCTGCGCCATGCGGCGGGCCGCGTGTTGGCGCAACCGGTGCACGCAAAACGCAGCCAGCCGCCCTTTGCGGCCTCTGCCATGGACGGCTATGCGATCTGTGCACGGGATTGGGCACCGGGCAAGACCCTCACGGTCATTGGCGAGGCCGCAGCGGGTCACGGCTGGAATGGCACCCTGACGCCCGGACAGGCGGTGCGTATTTTCACCGGAGCCCCCGTGCCGGCCGGCGCGGACCGTATAATCATTCAAGAGGATGTCACCCGCACCGACGACACCATTACCCTGGCCGACGGCCTGGACAGAAAAACCCACGTTCGGCCCGCAGGCGTAGACTTTGGCGAGGGCGACGAAATGGCGGCCCCGCGCCGTCTGACACCCTCGGACGTGGCTTTGCTGGCCTCCATGAACCACGCGGTCGTGCCGGTACACCGGCGCCCCACCGTCGCAATCATCGCCACGGGGGACGAGCTGGTCATGCCCGGTGAAGCACCCGGCCCGGATCAGATCATCGCCAGCAACGCATTTGGCATCGCCACCCAAGTTGAGGCGCAGGGGGCGATCGCCCGCGTGCTGCCCATCGCCCGCGACACGCTGGCCAGTCTGGACATGGTCCTGACGCTGGCCGAAGGCGCGGATCTGATCCTCACCATCGGCGGTGCATCCGTGGGAGATCACGATCTGGTGGCGCAGGCCACTGCCGACAAGGGGATGGAACGGGCGTTCTACAAGGTTGCCATGCGCCCCGGCAAACCCCTGATGGCGGGGCGGATTGGGGATAGTGCCGTTATCGGTCTGCCGGGCAACCCCGTGTCTTCAATGGTTTGCACGTCGATATTTGTCCTCCCTCTGCTGGACGCAATTCAGGGTCTGCCCGCCGGGCCGCGCGCCCGCACGCAGCATCCCCTTGGCAACAGCCTGCCCCCCAACGGTCCGCGCGAACACTACATGCGCGCACGGATGCGGGCGGATGGGACGGTTTGGGGCGAGGATCGTCAGGACTCTTCGCTGCTGTCGGTCCTTGCTGCCGCTGACACGCTTATTGTGCGTGCCCCGAACGCCCCGGCCGCCCACCCCGGCGACACCGTAGAGACGATCCCCCTCTAAATCTGGCCCCCCTAAATCTGGTGGCGTGCGGCGGCGTTGACACAAAAGAAGAACGCATGTAGAACAGGACCCGAACACACAAGTCAGCTTTACACGGAGGTGCGGGGATGTTGACGCGCAAACAATTGGACCTGCTGGATTATATCCAAAAACGCATGGCGCGCGATGGTGTTCCTCCGTCGTTCGACGAAATGCGCGAACATCTGGGCCTGCGGTCAAAATCGGGCATCCACCGTCTGATCACCGCCCTCGAAGAGCGCGGCTATATCCGCCGCATGGCGCACCGGGCCCGCGCCCTAGAGGTCGTGAAGCTGCCCGAGGCGCTTGGTGGCAAGTCCAGCTTCTCCCCGCGCGTGATCGAGGGCGACAAGGCACCCGCGCCCAAGGGCGCGATGCCGGTCAGCGCCGATGCGATATCGCTACCTGTCATGGGGCGCATCGCGGCCGGGACCCCGATCGAGGCGATCTCGGAAGTGTCGACCCACGTGGCCGTGCCGGGTCAGATGATCGGCAGCGGGGGCGAGCACTACGCGCTGGAGGTCAAGGGCGACTCGATGATCGACGCCGGGATCAATGATGGCGATGTGGTCGTGATCCGCGAACAGACCTCCGCCGACAATGGTGAAATCGTTGTGGCGCTGGTCGAGGGGCACGAGGCGACCCTCAAGAAATACTACCGGCGCGGGGGTATGATCGCGCTGGAGGCTGCGAACCCCGCCTACGAGACCCGCATGATCCCAGAGGATCAGGTCAAGGTGCAGGGGCGTCTGGTGGGTTTGATCCGCACCTATTGATCCAAGGGTCCCGCCAGCCGCTGCGGCGCAACGGCCAGGTTGGGCAGATCAGGTGATGGCCCACTCGGCACCCATGGCCGGCGTCCTTGATGGTCACGGGCCGTGATGATTGCCCCATCCGCCATGATTGCCCAAGCGCCGGTGCGGCGCAACAGGTCCGGCCCGATTGTGGCGCAGCCAGCGGCGTCCTTGTTCAGAACCACCCACAGACCGGCAGCGCAGGCATCCAATGCCTGATCTTGCCAGCCGCGTCCGCCGACCGTGGCAATGCGGTACGCTTGGGTCAGCGTTGGGGTCCAAGCGGTGGCGGCAGCCTCTTGCGTCCTGGGGTCCGCGTCATTTTCCAGCCAGCTGCGTGCCACGAATCCGTCCCCGCGCGGTTTGGACAGAACGCGCCCCTCGGGGGTCAGCACGCCGACCAATCCACCGCTTTCGGAAATCAGGACAACGGGGCGCGGGGTTTGGACCCACAAGGCCAAGGCCGCCGCCACTGCAAGGCTCCCGGCCCATCGCGCCCGCCCGGCCCAGGTGACGCACCACAACACTCCGGCGGCGAACAGCGGTAGAACCGCGGGCGATGGTGCCGGGATCAGGCGCAGCGCCCCGTCCAATCCCGCGATCCAATGGGCCACACCGATAATCCAGTCGATGCCCAAACCCGCGATCCATAGGGGCAATGCCTCCAGCCCGAAGGGCGCAAGGATCGCGGCCATGACAATAGCGGGCATGATCAGCCCACCCATCAGCGGGACGGATAGCAGGTTGGCCAAGGTGCCGTATTGCCCGATCTGGTTAAAGTGCGCGGCGGCGAAGGGTGCCGTAGCGGCCCCTGCCACCAGAGACGCCAGCAGGACCGACACGGCGGGCAGGATCCAACGCGGCACGCCAAGGCGTGGCAGAGACACGGCGCGGAAAGTCAGGACAAGGGCGATTGTGGCCGCAAAGGACATCTGGAACCCCGGGCCCAGCAGCGCCTCTGGCCGCCACGCCAGCACGATCAGGGCGGCAAGACCGATGGAGCGCAAGGTGAACGCACGCCGCCCGACAATCACCGCCACCAGCATGACCGCCACCATCACAAACGCGCGCTGCGTTGGGATTGCGGCCCCGGACAGGGCGAGGTAGGCGCCAGCGGCTGGCAGTGCGACCCAGGCCGCCCACACCTTGATCGGATAGCGTAAGGCGATCCACGGGACCAGAGCCAGACCCCCGCGCACCGCCATGAACACGAACCCCGCCAACAGCCCCATGTGCAGGCCCGAGATCGCCAACAGGTGCGCTAGGTTCGAGGCGCGCAGCACCTCCAGCGTGGGTTGGTCGAGACCGGACCGATCCCCCACGGCCAGCGCCGCAGCCACGGCCCCCGTCTGGCCCGGCAGGTGATCCTGCAGCGCGGCGGACATGCGCTTGCGCAGGGAATAAACCGGCATGGCCCCGTCCGCCGGGGCCGCAAGCACAACCGGGTTGCGGGTATAGCCGACTGCGCCCAAGGACAGAAACCACGCGTGGCGTTGGAAATCGAAGCCCCCGGGCTCCGTCGGGCCTTGGGGCGGCGACAGGTGCCCCGTCGTCATGATCCGCTGGCCCGGGATGATCGCGGCACTGTCCCCATGCACCGAGATGCGCACCCCGCGCGGGGTCCGTTCGGGCGATGTCCGCTCCAGCCGGACCGTATCCAGCGTCAGGCGCGCCTTATCCGATGCAGAACGGTCCATGGCCACCACCCGCCCCTCGATCGCGCCGTAGTACCGGAAATCGAGCACGGGTCCGGCCACGGCCTGAGTCCGCGCCGCCCCGGCCAGAACGCCCAGCAGGCACACCGCGCAGGTCACCGCGATCCCCCCCAACTGCCCCGTGCCACCCATCCCGCGGCAAAGGCCAACGCGCAGAGGACACCCATCAGGGCCAGCGCGGGCGCGCTCGGCTCTACCGGCCAAGCGAAATACGCGCCGATCCCCGCCCCAAAGGCAACGGCCACCTGTGGCAGGCGGTGCCCCCTTTGGGACTGCAAGGCGTGGATAAGGTGGTCGGTGGCGCGCACGCTTGTGTCCCCTTGACGCATAACCTACACGGACCGCGACACTCTATTTCCCCCATGGTTACCGAAAGGTTAATTCCGATGACCCAGCCGCCCGTGACCCGTTTCGCCCCGTCGCCCACAGGTTTTCTGCACATCGGTGGGGCGCGGACGGCGCTGTTCAACTGGCTGTATGCGCGCGGACGCGGGGGCAAGTTCGTGCTGCGCATCGAGGATACGGACCGCGCGCGATCCACCCCCGAGGCGACCGACGCGATCCTGACCGGCCTGCGCTGGCTGGGGCTGGATTGGGACGGCGATGCGGTCAGCCAGTTCGACCAAGCCCCCCGCCACGCCGAGGTCGCGCGCCAGATGTTGGCAGATGGCACGGCCTACAAGTGTTTCGCCAGCCAAGATGAAATCGCCGCCTTCCGCGACGCCGCCCGGGCCGAGGGGCGCAGCACCCTGTACCTGTCCCCATGGCGCGATGCGGACCCCGCGACCCACCCGGACGCGCCTTACGTGATCCGCCTGCGTGCCCCGCGCGAGGGGGCCACGGTGATCCGCGATCAGGTGCAGGGCGACGTGACCATCCAGAACGCGCAGCTGGACGATATGATCCTGCTGCGGTCCGACGGCACGCCCACCTATATGCTGGCCGTGGTGGTGGATGATCACGACATGGGCGTGACCCATGTGATCCGGGGCGATGACCACCTGAACAACGCGGCGCGCCAGATCCAGATCTACGCCGCCATGGGGTGGGATGAACCTGTGTGGTCCCACATTCCCCTGATCCATGGGGCCGACGGCAAGAAGTTGTCGAAACGCCACGGCGCGCTCGGGGTCGAGGAATACGCCGCCATGGGCTATCCCGCGCCCGCCATCCGTAACTATCTGGCCCGCCTGGGCTGGTCCCATGGCGATGACGAGTTCTTCAGCGATGCCCAGGCGTTGGAGTGGTTCGACCTGTCCGGCATCGGCAAGGCCCCTGCCCGACTGGACCTGAAAAAGCTGGAAAACCTGTCGGGGCAACATCTGGCGGTCATGGACGACTCCGAAGTGGTCGACGCCTGCGCGGACTTTTTGGCCCGCACCGGGGCCCCCGCCCTTTCTGCAACGCAGCGCGAGGGCCTGCAAACTGCGATGTATTGCCTCAAAGGCAGTGCCAAAACCTTGCCCGTTCTGCTGGAAAAGGCCCTGTTTATACTGGCGGAACGCCCTATTCAGCCTGATGCGAAGGCGCAGAAAAACCTTGATGATGTATGCAAAGGCATACTGACAGAATTGACGCCGCACCTGCAAACTGCTAGCTGGACGCGAGAGGCGATCGAGGCCGCCGCGAGCACCATTACCGAGGCCCACGGGATCGGTTTCGGCAAGCTTGCAGGCCCCCTTCGCGCCGCACTCGCAGGACGGACCGTCACACCGAGTGTTTTCGACATGATGTTGGTTCTGGGCAAAGACGAGACCCTGGCCCGGATCACAGACGCAACGTCATAGTCCCGGCCTTCAGGTCGGGTCTGCGGCGCCGTATACCCGACCACGCGACCGTCGCGTGGCCTGATGAAAGGACAACCATGGCTGACACCCCAAAGACTGCGACGCTGACCATTGGCGACGCGAGCTACGATTTGCCCATCTTCTCGCCCACGGCCGGGCCAGATGTGCTGGATATCCGCAAGCTGTACGGGCAAGCGGGCGTGTTTACCTATGATCCGGGTTTCACCTCGACCGCGTCTTGCGACAGCGAAATCACCTATATCGACGGCGGCGAAGGCGTGTTGCTGCACCGGGGGTATCCCATCGGGCAACTGGCCGAGAAATCGCACTACCTGGAGGTCTGCTATCTGCTGCTGTACGGCGAGCTGCCCTCGGCCGCCGAGCTGGAAAAGTTCGAAACCACGATCACCCGTCACACGATGATCCACGAACAGATGGCCAACTTCTTCCGTGGGTTCCGCCGCGATGCCCACCCCATGGCCGTCATGGTCGGTGTGGTCGGGGCCATGTCCGCATTCTATCACGACAGCACGGACGTCAGCGATGCCCGCCAGCGCGAGATTGCGTCCCACCGCCTGATCGCCAAGATGCCGACCATCGCCGCATGGGCCTACAAGTACACCATTGGCCAGCCCTTCGTGTACCCGCGCAACGATCTGGATTACGCCTCGAACTTCCTGCACATGTGCTTTGCCGTCCCGTCCGAGGAATACCATGTGGACCCGATCCTGGCCCGTGCCATGGACCGGATCTTCACCCTGCATGCAGATCACGAACAAAACGCCTCGACCTCGACCGTGCGTCTGGCGTCGTCGTCGGGGGCGAACCCTTTTGCCTGTATCGCCGCTGGCATCGCCTGCCTTTGGGGCCCAGCCCACGGCGGCGCAAACCAGGCCTGTCTGGAAATGCTGCAGGAAATCGGGACCGTCGATCGGATCCCCGAATTCATCGCCCGCGCCAAGGACAAGGACGATCCGTTCCGCCTGATGGGCTTTGGCCACCGGGTCTACAAGAACTTCGACCCGCGCGCGACCGTGATGAAGGAAAGCGCGGACGAGGTGCTGGACCTGCTGGGCATCGAGGACAACCCGATCCTGCAAGTCGCCAAAGAGCTGGAGAAAGCCGCGCTGGCCGATCCCTACTTTGCCGAGAAAAAGCTGTTCCCCAACGTGGACTTCTATTCCGGCATCATTCTAGAGGCGATGGGCTTCCCCACCTCCATGTTCACGCCGATCTTTGCCATGTCGCGCACCGTGGGTTGGATCAGCCAGTGGAAAGAGATGATCGCTGATCCACAGCTGAAAATCGGGCGTCCCCGTCAGCTTTACAAAGGTCCGACCAGCCGCGATTATGTTGACGTCGAAAACCGCTAAGGCACCTGCCTTGCACATTGAAACAGCGCGCCCCCGTGGCGCGCTGTTTTCGTTTGGCACAGACAGCGGCGCGGGCGCGGAGCAAGAGCCTGCCACTCAATTGTACGGGCTTTGACACAAATGGATCGTAATTAAACCGAAAACAAAAGGCATGATCACCGCAGATTGTTGATACGGAGACCGTAATCATGTGGACACTTGCACTTTTGGCTTTGGGGTCTTTGGCCCTGTCCTTCACCTTGGGCGGAGACGACGCCCCGGCCACCTTGGACGATGACAGCCCCGCGCCGGCTGATGACGGATACAGCGACGCAGGTGATGGCGATTTGCTGGATTTTGCACTGCTGGGCCCCCAAGGCAGCGCGGATGCCACTTCGACGGGTGTATATGGAACCAACGGTTTATTGACCCCGGCGTTGACCGACGCAACTGCCTCTGCAGACCCGGTTCAAAACACGGATCAGGCCGCACAGACGGAGGACACCGATACACTTGCCCCTGCACTCAGCGATCCAGCGACCGACCCGGCAGCTGTTTCGGAGGACGAGGCAGAGTTGATCTTTGGGACACCAAACAACGACGACCTGACCGGAACGACAACAGATGACACCATCGCGGGCGGTCTGGGCGAAGATACGATGGACGGCGGCGCCGGGGACGATACCCTGTTTGGCGGGCGCATGATCTCTGTCACTGCGGACATCGATTCGGGCCCGCAGCCCATGTCCGATGACGCGACTGACATCATGTTTGTGGATGACGCGGTGGCGGACGATCTACGCGGCGGCGCAGGCGACGACACGCTGATCCTTGGCGGTCTGGACAGCGCAACAGGTGGGGACGGCGCAGACCTGTTCGAGGTTCTTGCCGATGCCCGGGGCGACACACCGCCCACCATCACCGATTTTGAGACGGGGATCGACAGCCTGGATCTGGATGTGGCGGAAGATGCAGAGGTTACAATCGAACAAGACGAGGATGATCTGGTGGTTCGCGTAGACGGCCTGCCCGTTGTGCGTTTGTCTGATCTAACGCTGGAAGCCTTCGATATGGCCGACATTACCCTGAATGTCGCGGAGGCCTGATAGGCACCGCGACCTTGGACCTGATTGCGCCCCGATCGGAAACAGTGCAGTCTTTTGTTTACCCAACTCTTGTTCCTATTTTTGCAAATTTATGGCAACACGGGGGCGGGTGGCGGCGTGAGCGATGGAATGCGACATGCCTTTTTGTGTTTTATTTGGTGAAGCGCGGACCCGGTCGGTCCTGCGTCGGAGTGTGTAACGATGTCGGATGCAGCCAGCCGGTGCCCCTTTCTCGCGCAGCTACAGGAAATGCCGCGTCTGACCGAGGCGCGCTATGCCGATGGTCTGGGCGCGCTTTACGCCACCGAAGATCCGGTCCTGATCTCGCAGCACATTTTTGACCAAGAGGGCGACATGCCCAACTCGGGCAATCTGTCGACCATGTTCACCACATGGGGCCAGTTTCTGGACCACGACCTGTCCCTGTCCCCCGAACAGCACGCCGACGAAGGCGGCGAGACCATGGCAGACGGGCTGGGCAATGACATCGGTCGGTCCGAGGTTGCCGAAGGTTCCGGCGTCGATGGGCCTCGCGTCCAACTGAACGCGATTTCATGGCAGATTGATGGCGGCAACGTCTATGGCCACGGCGACCGCGTCGATGATGTACGCAGCTTTGAGGGGGGCAAGCTGACCCTGATCGACGATCCCACCTCGGACCGTGGGCTGCTGCCCAAGGCCACCGCCGAGACGCTCATGGCGGGCGAGATCGAGGGCGAAAACACTGTCTTTCTGGCCGGTGACATCCGTGCCAACGAGAACCCCAACCTGCTGGCCATGCACACGATCTGGGCGCGGGAGCATAACTATTGGGCCGAAAAGCTGGCCGAAGAGCACCCCGATTGGGATGATCAGCAACTGTTCGACGGCGCGCGCCAGATCGTCGAATACAATATGCAAAAGATCACCTACGACGAATGGCTGCCCCATCTGGTGGGCGAGGCCGTGGGCGACCCCGAGGGGATTGCCTATGATGCCGCCGTCAACGGCGAAGTGGCCATCGAGTTTTCCACCGCAGCCTTCCGGTTCGGCCACACGCTGGTGTCCAGCCAGATGCAGCGCCTGGACGAAGACGGGTCCGAGGCCGAGGGCGGCCACCTGTCCTTGATGGACTCGTTCTTCAACCACGATGTGGTCGAACAGAACGGCATCGACACCCTGTTCCGGGGCATGTCCAGCCAGAACGCGCAGGAACTGGACGCCAAGGTCATTGACGATCTGAACTTCTTTCTGGCGTCGCCTGAAGGGGTTGCCAGTTTCAGCCTCGTGGCGCTGAACCTGCTGCGTGGGGCGGACCATGGGTTGCAAAGCTATGTGGACACCCGCGCCGCCCTGTTGATGGACATTGATCCGGCCACGCTGGACCCGGACGATTTTTCGATCATCACGTCCGATCCGGCGGTGCAGGCCGAACTCGCCTCTGTCTATGACACTGTGCATGACGTGGATCTGTGGGTCGGTGGGCTGGCCGAAGATGCCGCCCCCGGGGCGCAAACCGGCCCCCTGTTCACCCATATCATTGCCGATCAATTCGGGCGGACAGCGGCCGCCGACGAGACTTTCCTCGACCTTGATCCTGCGTTGGGGGCCGAGATCATCGCGCTGGTTCAATCCTCCAGCACCATGTCCGACGTGATCCTGCGCAACACCGATATCGACACGATCGATGGCGACCCCTTCACCGCCCAGACCCGGGCGTTGGAACTGGTGGCCGACGATGTGCTGGGCGTCATGGACGGCGAAGTCATGGAACTGGCCGCCTACGACATCAATGGCGACGTAAACCTGCTGGACGGTGACGACATGGTCATGGTTACGGGCGGCTCGCACCTGTCAGGCGACCTGATGCTGGGCGAAGGCAACGACACGGTCGAGATGTCCTCGGGTCACGTGGATCAAGACGTCATGGGCGGCGCGGGCGATGACCATGTGATGCTGTCCAAGACCGCCCACATCGCGGGCGACGTGATGACCGAAGACGGGGACGACATGGTTTCCCTTACGGATGTGGCGTGGGTCGAGGGCGATGTGATGACCGGCAGCGGTCAGGACACGGTCCTGCTTGGCAACAGCACCCAGATGATGGGGGCCGTGCGTACGGACAGCGGGGCTGACTACGTGCAGGTGAATACGAACCAGACGGACGTTTTGGTGTTTTCCGGCGCGGATGCAGACGTGATCGAGGTCATGTCCGGCGCAGGCACCCTGCACGGGGGCGCGGGCGATGACATGGTCATGATGTCCAACGCCGACACAGACACCAGCACCCTGATCCGCATGGGCACGGGGAACGACACGCTCGACGCCTCGGACGGGGGATCGGCCTTTGTGGCGGGCGGCACCGGCGCGGACGAAATGCAAGGCTCTGCCGTGCATGACCGCCTGTTCGGCGGGCGCGGCGACGATCTGTTGTTCGGCCATGATGGCGACGACCGGGTCATGGGCGCGCGCGGCAATGATATCCTGCGCGGCGGCGATGGGTCGGATTACATCAACGGCGGCGTGGGACGCGACGATCTGGGCGGCGGGCGCGGGGATGACCGCATGTTCGGCGGGCTGGGCGATGACACCATGCAGGGCGGCTGGGGCGACGACCGGATGAACGGCGGCAACGGCAGTGACATCCTGCGCGGCGGACGCGGGGACGACACGCTGGCCACGGGGGGTGACGGCGACGATCACGACATCCTGCTGGCCGGTCAGGGCGACGATGTTCTGTTCTTTGGGGCCAATGGCTCGACCCGGGCCGAGGGCGGCAGCGGCGCGGACAGGTTCGTCCTGCGTGGCGATGGGCCGGAGGGGCAGCTGCAAGGCCAACACGTGATCACGGATTTCGACGGGTCCGAGGATATCCTGAACCTGACGGATGTGTCGGACGGCCAAGTATTGGAGTATCTGTTCGGCCAAGGCGATGGCAACGACCTGAAAATTCAGGTGCAGGGCAGCGACGGCAGTGACTATCTGTTGATCGAGGATCAAGAGGAAGACGACCCCTTCTGGGCCCCGGTGTTGTAGTCCTTTCGGCCTAAAGGCCCCCCAAGGCGAAAACCCCGTGCGCGTATCGCGCCGGGGGCATTGGGTCCTCGGACTGTGAGTGCGTCTAGCGTTGAGCGGCGTAGTACTCGTGCAGCCGTTGCAGGGCGATCCGCAGGACGATCTTGCCGGACCGCGCCGACCAGCCCATGCGTTTCTCGGCGGCCTCCAACCCTTCTAGAAAGCAACACACCCGCAGGACCACATCGCCCAACCCCGGTCCAAGCGCCTTCAGCGCATCCGCCACTCGGGCGCGGGCATCGGTTGGACCGGTGGCCGGACCGTCCCCGTTGAACCCGCCGCGATCTCCGGCGGTCAGAAAGCGGTCCCAGTTCTGGCCCACCCGCGGCCCCATCTGCGCCGTCTCGAAATCCTCGCGCAGACGTTCGCCCGCGATCACCAGATCCATGTTCAGGAAGGGCTTGCCATCCTTGTCCTTCTTGCGGGCCAGTGACCCAAGGGGGCTTTCGGCCAGATTGATCCGCAGCTTGGGGGCGTCCGGTTCGGGGTCCACGGCGCGCACATCCCATTCGGCGTGTTGAGACAGAAAGGGCGACGGCGCCTCGGCCATGCCACGAGCTGCGACCTTTTTCTTGTGATCCTCGGCCAGCAGGCGCTTCAGCGCGGCGCGACCGGCCTCGGTGATGCGGTACTGGGTGACTTTGCCCGCAGCAAAGCAGCTGATCCAGTCCTTCAGGGCGAAGGCTTGCGCGATCATACGCGGCAGCACGGCGGTGCGGGTGGGCGGCCCCTCGGACGGTTGGCGCAGGACCACGGCGCGGTCCATCTCGTGGCTGACCACAAGGACCGCGTCCGCCTCGCACAGACGGCGCAGCACGCGCCGCGCCTCGCGCGCAATGGTTTCATCGTCGGGGGTGCGGGGCATCGGAGACATGACAGTCATTGGGTTTTCGTCCTTTGGTAGGGGGAGGGCTGCGGCCAAACGAGCCGCCAGCAGGTCAAGTGCAGAATCGATCAACGGATCGTCCCTGCGTGTTTCCAGCGCCCGGACCTGTCGCAGGATGGTCGAAGGGTGCACCCCCTCGCCCCGCGCCAGTTCCCGCAACGCCACACCGCCACTGGTATGGGACAGGTAACGCCGCACAGACACAGGCACCCAAGCGGGCAACGACAGGTCATTTGGCGCAATATGCGGGGGCAGAGAAAACGTCATCGCGAGCAGTCCTGACTATCGCCTAGGTTGTTTGAAACACAGAGCCACAACACCTCTGATTGGTTATCAATGCGTTAATGACTGTGGAAAATTCTGTGAATTGTTGACAAATTGTAAACAGTTTCAGGGCCGTCCGCTGCTTGGCTGCGTCCCGCAACGGCCCGAAACCTCGGGCACAGTCGGGGCAGTCAAATCAAAAGGATGCCCCAGATGACCCGATCAACACCCCTTCCCTCGACACCCTACGCCGCCCTCGCATGCTGGTGCGCGCCGCGCGCTGCGGCGTGACCGCTTACGACCGCAAGCGCGATCTGCGCCGCCTGACCCGGGTGGCCGTGCCCAGTTGTCACCGCACCGCGCTGAACCGTTTGATGGATATGGAAGCACGTCTGGACGAGCGGCGCCGCAACCACGACACCAACTACTCCATGACCCGCCATGTGGATGTGTTGATTGCCCTGATGGGCGAAGCGGCGGAGCTATAGGCCCCGCCGCACACGGCTGCCCTAGATGAACGCGTCGGGCATGCCTTCTTTCTTCTTGATGATGTATTCCTTGAGCGCGCTATCGACGGCCGGATCAAGGTGCGGCTGTTGGTAGTCGTTCAGCATCTTGGCCACGCGGGCAGAAGCCAGCGCCGCGGTATCCCGGCCCCCTTCGTCGGCCCATGTCTCGAAGGGTTTGTAGTCCAACAGATCCGACCGCCAGAACGCATCCTTGAAGTTCGCCTGGGTGTGGGCACAGCCAAGGAAATGCCCGCCGGGCCCAACCTCGCGCAACGCATCCATAGCCTGGGCGTTTTCGTCGATCGCCACGCCCCGGGCCAACCCATGCAGGGCGCCCAATTGATCCGCATCCATGACGAATTTCTCGAAGGAGGCGACAAGCCCCCCTTCCAGCCACCCGCAGGCGTGCAGCATGAAGTTCACGCCCGACAGCAGACCCATGTTCAGGCTGTTCGCCGTCTCGTAGGCCGCTTGGGCATCGGGCAGTTTCGATCCACAGAACGACCCTGCCGACCGATAGGGCAGCCCCATGCGCCGGGCCAACTGCCCCGCGCCGTAGGTGATATGGGACGCCTCGGGCGTGCCGAACGTGGGCGCGCCGGAGTTCATGTCGATCGAGGTCACAAAGGCCCCGAAGATCACGGGCGCGCCGGGGCGGATCAACTGGTTGTAGGCCACGCCCGCCATCACCTCGGCCAGCACTTGCGTCAGGGTGCCCGCCACGGACACGGGCGCCATGGCTCCGCCGACGATAAAGGGTGACACGATACAGGCTTGGTTGGCGGCGGCCAGTTCTTCCATCGCGCCCATCATGATCCCGTCAAAGGTCAGGGGGCTGTTGATGTTGATCAGGGAGGTCGTGACCGTGCGGTCATCGAGACCACCGAACAGGATATCGCACATCTCAACCGTGTCGGCGGCGCGAGAGGGTTCGGTTACGGACCCCATGAACGGTTTGTCAGACAGGGACATGTGCGCATAAAGCATATCCAGATGGCGCTTGTTCACGGGCACATCTGTCGGCTCGCACACTGTGCCGCCCGAGTGGTGCAGCCATTTGGACATATAGCCCAGCTTCACAAACTTCTGAAAATCGTCCAGCGTCGCGTAACGGCGACCGCCTTGGGCGTCGCGCACGAAGGGGGGCCGTAGACCGGGGCCAGCACAAGGTTCTTGCCCCCAATCTCGACGGAGCGTTCGGGATTGCGCGCGTGTTGGGTAAAGGTGCTGGGGGCCGTGGCGCACAGCTTGCGGGCCAGTCCCTTGGGCAGGCGCACCCGTTCGCCGTCCACATCCGCCCCCGCGGCGCGCCAGCGATCAAGTGCTGCGGGGTTTTCCACGAAGTTCACGCCGATTTCTTCAAGGATCGTTTCGGCATTGGCCTCGATGATCTGCAACGCCTCTTCGGTCAATACCTCGAAGTTGGGGATGTTGCGTTCGATAAATTTAGCGGTCTCGACGCTGACGGCAGTGCGCTCGGCCCGGCGCGCGGCCCCGCCTCCGCCCCGTGCGCGACGACGACCTGTAGTGACTGCTGCGTCTGACATGGCAAAACTCCCGCTACCTGTTGGACGTCAGATAGCGCGTAAGTGTCACACGGCAGGGCCGATTTCCGCCCCCTGAGGGCGCAAAGCGACATTCCCGCCATTGCACAGCGCCGCCTTTGGGCCTAATCCCGGGCCATGACTGATATCGCCTCCCACGAACGCCTTTTGATCATCGACTTCGGATCCCAAGTGACGCAGCTGATTGCGCGCCGCTTGCGGGAATTGAACGTCTATTGCGAAATTCACCCCTATCAGAACGTCACCGACGCCTTTCTGGCCGATTTCGCGCCGCGCGCGGTGATCCTGTCGGGCGGACCGGATTCGGTGGTGCGCGAGGGCTCGCCCCGCCCACCCGCGTCGGTGTTTGAGATGGGCGTGCCGATCCTTGGCATCTGCTATGGGCAGCAGGTGATGATGCACATGCTGGGCGGCACCGTGGAACGGGGCCACGGGACGGCGGAATTCGGGCGCGCCTATGTGACGCCCAAGGGCAGCCTACCCCTGTTGGACGGCTGGTTCGAAAATGGCGACGAACAGGTCTGGATGTCCCACGGCGACCACGTCAGCGCCATTGCCCCGGGGTTCGAGGTGTTCGGCACCTCGCCCAACGCGCCCTTTGCCATCGTGGCCGACACCGCCCGTGATTTCTATGCCGTGCAATTCCACCCCGAGGTGCACCACACCCCCAAGGGGGCCAAGCTCTACGAGAATTTCGTCCGCATGGCGGGCTTCACCGGCGACTGGACCATGGGCGCTTACCGCGAACAGGCGATCGAGGCGATCCGCGCGCAGGTGGGCGACAAACAGGTGATTTGCGGGCTGTCGGGTGGTGTTGATTCCTCCGTCGCGGCGGTCCTGATCCACGAGGCCATTGGCGACCAGTTGACTTGTGTGTTCGTGGACCACGGGTTGTTGCGTATGGACGAAGGGGCGGAGGTGGTCACCATGTTCCGCGACCACTACAACATGAAACTGATCCACGCCGAAGAGCAGGAGCTGTTCCTGGGCGCGCTGGACGGTGTCAGCGACCCAGAGACCAAGCGCAAGATCATCGGTGGTCTGTTCATCGACGTGTTCCAGAAATACGCCAATGGCATCGAGGGGGCGGAATTCCTGGCCCAAGGCACCCTGTACCCAGACGTCATCGAGTCCGTCAGCTTCAGCGGCGGCCCCTCGGTCACGATCAAATCGCACCACAACGTGGGCGGCCTGCCCGAAAAGATGGGCCTGAAACTGGTCGAACCCCTGCGCGAGCTGTTCAAGGACGAGGTCCGCGCCTTGGGGGCGGAACTGGGCCTGCCTGCGTCTTTCATCGGACGGCACCCCTTCCCCGGGCCGGGCCTTGCGATCCGCTGCCCCGGTGAAATCACCCGCCCCAAGCTGGAAATCCTGCGCAAGGCGGACGCGGTCTACATCGACCAGATCTCGCAAACACGGACTCTATGACGAGATATGGCAGGCCTTTGTGGCGATCCTGCCCGTGCGCACCGTAGGTGTGATGGGCGACGGGCGGACCTATGACTACGCCTGCGCCTTGCGGGCCGTGACCAGCGTCGATGGGATGACGGCGGATTACTATCCGTTCAGTCACGAATTTCTTGGCGAAACCGCCACCCGGATCATCAACGAGGTAGAGGGCATCAACCGCGTGACCTATGACATCACCTCGAAACCCCCGGGCACGATCGAGTGGGAATGAATTCGGGCACGCAACCTATCTAAAAGGACAGGTTCTGTCCCGATTCATTCAACGATAGTCAAGGCCTGCGCCGTCAATTGGCGTCACGTAAATTGACCAGTACCTCTTTTGATCGCTTTCCAATGTAGGGCCGGTATCATGCGACTTTTCCGATGTGCCGAGTGCGGACACAAAATGCGTCTGACGGGCGCACATTGTGGTAAGTGCTACAACGACAAGACAGCGTTTCAACGCCTGTCTACCTACATTTGGATTGCGGTGGGTGTGTTTGGGGTGCTGGTTCTGGCGGCCCTGTAAAGACTTTCACCAAAGATCCGCTTGCACCAACAGATCGGCCGGTATCTCGCCCACGCTGCAGGCTTGCAGATCGCCCCGCTGTCCAACGCTAAACCATTCTGCGCGGGCCTCCAGCCCGATGGAAACCGCAGGCCCCCGGTCCACGGGTGTGCGACCCCAGTGGGAATGGGTGAAGGGTTCACTGTCCACAAGATCCGTCAGCGCGGTGTTCGGCAGGCCCGCGCGATGCCACAGAACACCTGCGATACAATCCACCTGCCGCGTGACCATGCCGCGCAACTCCGCCTCTCGGTGCCGGTTGGCAATTATGGTGGCCAAGGCAAGATCGGCCACCCCGTGGCGCACTTGGGCGGCGTGGCCCATCAAATGGGCGGCGCGATAGGCCTGCAACAGATCAGGCGCATCGGCCAGATAGATGGTGTTGGGGGTCGTACAGTACCGCGCGGGCGCTGTGCCCGGACAGCCCTCTTCCCCGACCCGCGGCGGCATATCCGCAAAAGACGCCGTGGCCGCTGACAGCACCGCCGCCGTATCCGCCTGCGCCGCCCCGATCAGGGCCAGCGCTACACATACCGCCCTTAGAAAAATGCCTGCAACCCCGTCTGCGCGCGGCCAAGGATCAGGGCATGCACGTCATGGGTGCCTTCATAGGTGTTGACCGTTTCCAGGTTCATCATATGGCGCATGACCTGATAGTCCTGCTGGATGCCGTTGCCGCCGTGCATGTCCCGGGACAGGCGCGCAATATCCAGCGCCTTGCCGCAATTCTGGCGCTTGATCATCGAGATCATCTCGGGCGCTGCCGCCCCTCGTCCATCAGCCGCCCCACACGCAGGGCCGCTTGCAGGCCAAAGGCGATGTCGGTTTGCATATCCGCCAGCTTTTTCTGGAAGAGCTGAGTCTGAGCAAGGGGTTTGCCGAATTGCACCCGGTCCAACCCATATTGCCGGGCGGCGTGCCAGCACGCCTCGGCCGCGCCCATGACGCCCCAGCCGATGCCATAGCGCGCGCGGTTCAGACAGCCGAAAGGCCCCTTGAGGCCCGAGACATGGGGCAGCAAAGCCTCCTCCCCCACCTCGACCCCGTCCATGACGATTTCCCCGGTGGTCGAGGCGCGCAGGGACAGCTTCCCCTCGATCTTGGGCGCGGACAGACCGGCCATGCCCTTTTCCAGGACAAAGCCCTTGATCTTGCCATCATGGGCGTCGGACTTGGCCCAGACCACGAACACATCCGCGAAGGGCGCATTGCTGATCCACATCTTGGACCCGGTGATCCGGTAGCCACGTCGCGTCTTTTCCGCACGCGTCTTCATACCGGCGGGGTCGGACCCGGCGTCCGGCTCGGTCAGGCCGAAACACCCGATCAACGCCCCGGCGGCCAGCCCGGGCAGGTATTTCAAGCGCTGCTCTTCGGTGCCGTAGGCCAGGATTGGGTACATCACCAGACTGCTTTGCACGGACATCATGGACCGGTAGCCACTGTCGATCCGCTCGATCTCGCGCGCCACAAGGCCGTAGGTGACGTAGGACGCACCAAGGCCGCCATATTCCTCGGGCACGGTCAGTCCCATCAGACCCGCCTGCCCCATGGCGGCAAAGATGCCGGGATCGACGGTTTCCTCTGCATAGGCCTGCGTGACCTTGGGCATCAGCGTTGCATCCGCAAAGGTTGCGGCGGCGTCGCGCAGCATCCGTTCATCCTCGGTCAACTGATCTTCCAGACGCAGGGGGTCGGCCCAGTCAAAGCTGGACAGATCCGGCGCATCCTTGCCCTTGATCGCACGTGTGACGTTCATCGCAACTCTCCCTTAGCGTTCGGGGATCAACCCGCGTGGGCTGAACCGTAGCACAAGCAACAGGATCAGGCCCATGGTGAACAGACGCATGTGGGCCGCAGCCTCGATCAAGTGATCCTTCAGCCAATAGCCGTCCGCCATGCCGCTGGTGATGATCTGCATCAGACCAAGGCCCATGGGTTCCACCTGAACCCACAGCCACCAGATCAACATGCCACCCAGGATCGACCCCCAGTTGTTGCCAGACCCACCAACGATCACCATCACCCAGATCAGGAAGGTAAAGCGCAGGGGCTGGTAGGTGCCCGGGGTCAACTGCCCGTCCAGCGTGGTCATCATTGCCCCCGCCATGCCGCAAATGGCCGATCCCAGCACGAAGATCTGCAAGTGGCGGCGGGTCACATCCTTGCCCATGGCCTCGGCGGCGACCTCGTTGTCGCGGATCGCGCGCATCATCCGCCCCCAAGGGGAGTTCAGCGCCATCTGCGCCAGCCACAGCAGGATCAGAAGGACAATGGCGAACAGCACCATGTAGTTCAGCTTGACCGTGATGGACGACGCCGTGACCGGGTCAAAGCCCCAGCTGGTCACGCGCTCCACAAAGGTTTCAGAGTTTTGCAGGTCAATCTCATACGGCGTCGGCCGGGGCAGACCGTTGACGTTCTTGACGCCCCGCGCCAGCCACGCCTCGTTCTTGAGAACCGCAATCACGATCTCTGCGATGCCAAGGGTGGCAATGGCCAGATAGTCGGACCGCAGGCCAAGGGCCGTCTTGCCGATGACCCAAGCGGCCCCGGCGGCGATCAGCCCACCTACGGGCCAAGCCAGAACGGTCATGAAGCCCCAGTCGCGCCCGCCCGGGTTGATCCCACCCAGATAGCCGGTGGAGGCCGCATCCACAGCCTCGATCGCCTGCACACCGCCGTCGAATACCGCGCGGAACACAAAGAACCCGACCAGCAGCAGGACCGTCACGGTGATCCCCCGCGCGCGCCCCTTGGGCATGGCGGACCACGTCAAAAGCGCACCCACCACCGTCAGCGCCCCAAGGACAAGGCCGACGATCACCCGGATCCCGCCCGCGGCCCACGCATCCTCGACCGGGGGCATGGAGATCAGCACCGTGGCCAGCCCGCCCAAGGCGACAAACCCCATGATCCCCACATTGAACAGGCCCGCATAGCCCCATTGCATGTTGACCCCAAGGGCCATGATCGCACTGATCAGCCCCATGTTCAGGATCGTCAGGGTCACGTTCCATGATTGATAGAACCCGGTGCCGATGAACAGCAGGGCCACGAATGCGAACAGCAGGCCGTCGCGCGGGGTCAGACCTTTGATCATACGGATTTCCCCTTAAACAGGCCGGTCGGTTTGAACAGCAGGACAATCAACAGGATGCCAAAGCTGACGGCGAATTTGTAATCCGTGGACAGCAGCTGCACGAGGCCGTCCGGCTCCAGACTTTCGGGCAGCAGGTAGCCCAGCACCTTTTTCAGCGGGTAGGTGATGGTCACTTCGGCAAAGGCGATGACAAAGCCCCCGGCGATGGCGCCAAGGGGATTGCCCAAGCCCCCCACGATGGCAGCCGCGAAAATCGGCAGCAGCAGCTGGAAATAGGTGAAGGGTTTGAACGACTTGTCCAGCCCGTACAGGACCCCCGCCGTGGTCGCCAACGCCGCCACGATCAGCCATGTGTACATGACCACACGTTCAGGGTTGATGCCGGACAGCAGGGCCAGATCCTCGTTGTCGGAATAGGCACGCATGGATTTACCCGTGCGCGTCTTGTTCAGGAACCAGAACAACAGGGCCACGACGATGATCGCCACAACGACCGTGATCACGGCGGTGGTGCGGATGGCCAGCCCCTCGGACAGGCCGGTCAGGGTGCGGAACTCGCGCGCCGTGATGATGAACCGCTCCCCGTCCGCGAACCGCTGGTCGTCAGGTCCGATGATAAACCGCACGACCCCGTTCAGGATGAACATCACCCCCAGCGAGGCAATGACATAGATCACCGGGGCCGCCTTTTGGGCGCGGTAGAACTTGTAGACCCCCCGGTCGGTCAACAGGACCAGCCCCATGGTGACCAAGATCCCGAAGGGCAGCGCCAGCAGCGCCGTGGGCAGTGGGCCAAAGCTGAGGCCTGCCCCCTGCATCGCCCAGGTGACAAGGATCGTCGCCATGGTGCCAAAGGCCATGGTGTCCCCGTGGGCAAAGTTGGAAAACCGCAAGATCCCGTAGATCAGCGTCACCCCAAGCGCCCCAAGCGCCAGTTGCGCGCCGTAGGCCGTGGCGGGCAGAAGGACAAAGTTGGAAAAGGCCACAAGGGCGTTCAAAGCATCCATCTCAAATCCTCCCCTCGCAGGAGCCCAGGTAGGTCACGGCCAGCGGCCCGCCCAGGTGGGCCGTCAGGCGCGCGCCCTCGGGCACATAGGTCAGCAGATACCGCGCGGATCCGTCCGACGCGAGGGCCGTCAGGGACCCCGGCGCGCGTTCCGAATGGACCACGATCAGGTCGCCGAACTCCGTGGACACCGTCAGCTCCCCCTCCAAGGTCGGCGCGACCTCCAGGGCAAAGGCGCTGGATTGACAGCCGTCCGCCTCGAAACACTCGGTCTCGAAGGTGCAGGCCAGTTGCGCGCTGGCCGGCAGGGCCACGGCACACAGGGCACAGGTCAGTAAGATGCGCATGTCATCCCCCCAGAAAGCTTTTGCGGACATCAGGGTCGGCCAGCAGGTCGGCCCCGGTCCCGGTATAGGCGTTGCGGCCCTGCACAAGGACATAGCCCTTGTCGGCAATGGCCAGCGCCTGACGGGCGTTCTGTTCCACCATCAGGATCGAAATCCCCGTGCGGGCCACCTCGATAATGCGGTCGAACAGCTCGTCCATGACGATCGGACTGACCCCTGCGGTGGGCTCATCCAGCATCAGGACCGTGGGCTGGGTCATCAGTGCGCGACCCACGGCGACCTGCTGGCGCTGCCCGCCGGACAATTCGCCCGCGGGCTGAAACCGCTTGTCCCGCAGGATCGGAAATAGGGTGTAGACTTGCTCCATGGTGGCCGCGATATCGTCGCGGCGCAGGAAGGCCCCCATCTCAAGGTTCTCTTCCACCGTCATGGAGGTGAAGATGTTCGACGTCTGGGGCACAAAGGCCATGCCCTTGGCCACCCGGTCCTGAGGGGACAGCTTGGTGATATCCTCGCCGTCCAGCCGCACCGCGCCCTCGCGCACGTCCAGCATGCCGAACACGGCCTTCATGGCCGTGGACTTGCCCGCACCATTGGGGCCGACGATCACGGCGATCTCGCCCTTTTCGACCGCTACAGTACATTCGTGCAGGATATTCGGGCCCTTGCCGTAGCCGCCCGACATCCTGTCCCCTATCAAAAACGGCTCCGCCATGGCGCGCCCATCCCCTCATTGTTCTCTAAATACCCTCGGGGGTTTGGGGGCTGGCCCCCAATCCGACCGGCCCACAGGCCAGATCAGGCCCCCACGGCATCCTTGTTTTTCAAACCCGTGCCCAGATAGGCCTCGATCACTTGCTCGTTCGCCTTGATCTCGGCCAGCGTGCCTTCGGCCAGCACCTTGCCTTCGGCCATGCAGATGACCGGGTCGCAGATGCGGCCGATGAAATCCATGTCGTGTTCGATCACGACAAACGTATATCCGCGTTCCTTGTTCAGGCGCAGGATGGCGTCCCCAATGGTGTTCAGCAGCGTGCGGTTCACGCCCGCGCCGACCTCGTCCAGAAAGACGATCTTGGCGTCCACCATCATGGTGCGGCCCAGCTCCAACAGCTTTTTCTGCCCGCCAGAGATCTCGCCCGCCCGTTGCTCTGCCAGATGTTCGACGGTTAGAAACTCCAGCACCTCATCCGCCTTGGCGCGCAGGGCGCGTTCCTCGTCGGCGATGCGCTTGCGTCCGAACCATGTGTTCCACAACGCCTCGCCCGCTTGGTCGCCCGGGACCATCATCAGGTTCTCGCGGCAGGTCATGGTGGAAAATTCATGGGCGATCTGAAAGGTGCGCAGCAGTCCCTTGTGGAACAATGCGTGGGGCGGCAGGCCGGTGATATCCTCGCCCGCCATGGTCACCTTGCCCGACGTGGGCGGCAGAACACCGGCGATCACGTTGAACAGCGTGGTCTTGCCCGCACCGTTCGGACCGATCAGCCCAGTGATGGAGCCGGTTTCGATCCGCAGGGTTGCACCATCCACCGCGTGGAAGCCGCCGAAGTGTTTGTGAAGGTCCTGAACCTCGATCATCGCAAATCCCTCAAATGGGCCACCCTTGCCCCATCGCAAAACGGTCCAATCGTAAAACGGCCCCACAAATTGCGGGGCCGTTGGTCTTGATGTGGGACGTCCTAGCGGAAGCCGACCACGGTCAGCTTGCCGTTTTCGAAGGTCACCTGACGATAGTTGCCAGCGGATTCGCCTGCACCGATCAATTCCACAGCGGATGCGCCGACGAAGTCCACGTCACCGCCATTGGCCAGGATTTCCAGACCTTTGGCCAGCTCGCCGGGCAGGATCTGCTCGCCGGGGGCGTTGGCCACATCCATGACGTGGTCCTTGTAGACCGCGGGATCGGTGGAGCCTGCGGCCTGCATCGCAAGGGCGATCAGGGCTGCAGCGTCATAGGCCTCGGCCGCGAAGGCGGAGGTGCCGTCAAAGCCAGCCTCGGCGGCCAAACCCTGGAAGATGCCCGCGCCATCGCTGTCGGTGCCGGGGTTCGCCCCCAGAGAGCCGTCGATTTCCGTGCCGAAGTTGGTTTCCAGCATGTCGCCCACCATCCCGTCGGGGAAGTAGAACATGTCAAACGCGCCCGTATCCAGTGCTGCGCGGACAATGCCCGACCCGCCGCTGTCCACGTAACCTGCAACCACCAGCAACTCGCCACCGGCGGCAGCCAGCGCGCCCACTTCGGCAGAGTAGTCGGCCTTGTTGTCTTCGTGGGCCGCGTTGATGGTGACTTCACCACCAGCCGCCTCGAAGGCCGCTGCAAATGCGTCTGCCAGACCCTTGCCGTAGTCGTTGTTGGTGTAGGACACGGCCACGGATGTGATGCCGTTTTCCTGCAGGATGTCGCTGATCACAACGCCTTGGCGCGCGTCAGAGGGGGCGGTGCGGAAGAACAGACCGTTGTCTTCCACAGTGGACAGGCCCGGGGACGTGGCCGATGGCGAGATCATCACCATGCCGTTGGGCAGGGCCGCGTTCGACAGGATCGCGCCTGTGGCACCGGAACACATGGCCCCGACAATGCCAGACACGCCGTCGGATGTGATCAGACGCTCGCCCACCGCAGACGCGGCAGAGGCGTCGACGCAGGTGCTGTCGCCGCGCACAGGCTCCAACGTGTGATTGGCAGCGCCACCAGCGGCGTTGACCTCGGCCAGCGCCAGTTCAGCCGCGTCACCCATGGGGCCCGCAAGGCTTTCCAATGGACCGGTGAAGCCCAGGGCAATCCCGATCTTTGCAGCACCATGGCCATCGGCCAGTGCGCCGCCGGTCAACAAGGCGGTCGCCGCCGTTGCCAAAAGTAGTTTCTTCATAAGTCATCTCCCTGACTGGATCTGTGTCCGGATTTTATCCTGAGTCGAAAGCTAGGCCGCAAAGGTCAGAAAGAAAAGGCCAGAAGCGCTGATCACAAGGGCGAGAGGGGCTGGTCGGCGCGGTTTTTGCACTTATCTCTACGTCAACCCGAACGGAGATTGACATGCGCACGCCCCTCATCGCCCTTGGCCTGTTCCTGCTGACGACCCTTGCCCTGCCCGCCAGCGCACGCGAGGTGCAGACCTCGGCAGGCACGCTGCAGGTAAGCCAAGCGGTGGGTGGCCTCGATGAACCCTGGGCCTTTGGCTTTGTGCCAGAGGGGCTGTTGATCACCGAACGCGGCGGCGCGCTGCTGCATATCGCAGACGATGGAACCCGCGTGGAAATGGGCGGCGTGCCAACGGTGGCGGATGTGGGGCAAGGCGGGTTGCTTGATCTGTTGATCCCCCGCGACTTTGCCACCAGCCGCGAGGTGTTCCTGTCCTACGCCAAGCCCCAGGGCCGGGACGAGGGCACGGCGCTGGCCCGCGCCACCTGGGCCGCCGGGTCGGATCGGCTGACGGACGTCGAGGTGATTTTCGAAATGGCCCCCGGCTCGTCCGGCGGACGGCACTTCGGCTCCCGCATCGTCGAGGGGACGGACGGGTTTTTGTATCTGACCATCGGCGACCGGGGCGACCGCCCCTCGGCGCAGGATCTGGGCATCGAAGCGGGCAGCGTGGTGCGCGTGGCCCGCGACGGATCCATCCCGGCGGACAACCCCTTCGCGGCTCAGGCGGGTGCGCGGCCCGGCATCTGGTCCTATGGCCACCGCAACCCCCAAGGGGCAGCCCTGGATGCAGCAGGCCAGCTTTGGGTCATTGAACACGGCGCGCGCGGCGGGGACGAGGTCAACCGGGTGAAGCGCGGGGCCAACTATGGCTGGCCCGTGATCAGTTACGGACGCCACTATTCGGGCCTGCGCATCGGCGAGGGCACCGAGAAAGAGGGCATGGAACAGCCTGCGTTCTACTGGGACCCCAGCATCGCGCCCTCGGGGGCCACGTTCTATACGGGGCCCATCGCGCCCTGGGACGGGGACCTGTTCGTGGGATCGTTACGGGCGGACATGATCGCGCGGCTGGACCCAGACCGCGCCATGGCCGAGGTAGAACGCATCGCCCTGCCCGAAACAGCCCGAGTGCGCGACGTACGCACGGGGCCGGACGGGGCGCTGTGGTTCCTGTCGGTCGGAAACGGCGCGCTCTATCGCTTGGGTCAGTAGTTCGGGCCCCCGGTGGTGCCCATCAGGGCGGCCCAGACACGCTTGCCGAACAAGCCCAGCCCCGCCCCCACGGCGACCAGAAACACGCTCGCATTCACGCCCAGCACACCCAGCACCAGCGAGGCCGCAACCATCATCGCCAGCAAAGCCAGCAGGTCGAATTCGGTCTTCTTCAGCTTGATCTCGGCCAGCATGACGCTTTCGGCCCAGGCCTTCAGCTTCGGCTCCATGATCGGCGTCAGATACCCCACGGCGATCCCAACCACTAAATTCAAAAAAATCATATGCTGCCCTCCGCTGGCGTTTGGCGTCAGATAATCCCACTAATCCCACTGGGCCTTGATCGCAAGCCGGTCTGGACGGATGCGCCGCCGGGGTGTAGGCCGCGCCTATGACTGATACACTCACGATCCGCCGTCCCGACGATTGGCACCTGCACCTGCGCGACGGCGCGATGCTGGCCGCCGTTCTGCCCGAAACCGCCCGCCATTTTGCGCGCGCCATCATCATGCCGAACCTCGTGCCCCCCGTGGTGCGCGGGGCCGACGCCGCCGCCTACCGCGACCGGATCCTCGCCGCCCTGCCCGATGGCATGGTGTTCGAGCCGTTGATGACCCTGTATCTGACCGAAGACACGGACCCCGAGGACGTGCGCGCCGCCGCCGCCAGCGGCCTTGTGAAGGCGGTGAAACTGTACCCCGCCGGGGCCACCACGAACTCTGCCAGTGGTGTGACCGATTTCGACAAGGTCCAGGGCGTGTTGGAGGTCATGGCCGAAATCGGCCTGCCCCTGTGTTTCCACGGCGAAGTCACCGACCCCACCGTGGATATCTTTGACCGCGAGGCGGTGTTTCTGGACACCAAGCTGGACCCGATCCGGCGGCGCAATCCCGACCTGAAGGTCACGCTGGAACATATCACCACCAAGGACGGCATCGACTACGTCGCCGGGGCCTCGGGGCATATCGGCGGCACGATCACCACGCACCACCTGATGATCAACCGCAACCACCTGCTGGCGGGGGGCATCCGGCCCCACTACTATTGCCTGCCCGTGGTCAAACGCGCCACCCACCAAGAGGCCCTGCGCGCCGCAGCCACCAGCGGCAACCCCCGGTTCTTCCTGGGCACCGACAGCGCGCCCCATCTGGATCACGCCAAAGAAAGCGCCTGCGGCTGCGCGGGCTGCTTTACGGCCACCAACACCCTGTCGTGCCTCGCCCATGTGTTCGAGGAGGAAGGCGCGCTGGACAAGTTGGAGGGGTTCACCAGCCTGCACGGCCCCGCCCACTATGGCCTGCCCGTAAACGAAGGCACGGTGACGCTCACCAAAGATGCCGCCGTTGCATATCCGTCGCATATTGAAACGCCCGATGGCGCCGTGACGCTCTTTGATCCGGGCCACGCTTTGCATTGGCACGTTTCCAACTGAACACGATTTTTCGTACGAAAAATCGCACCCCGCCGAAAGGACAGCGCAATGATCCCATCCTCCCACCCCGATGCCACCGAAATCGCCCGCCTGACCGCCCGGATGCTGCTGGAGATCAAGGCCGTGCATTTCAATGCCCGCGACCCGTTCACCCTCGCCTCCGGCCTGCCCAGCCCGACCTATATCGATTGCCGCAAGCTGATCAGCTATCCGCGCATCCGCGCCACGCTGATGGATTTCCTGACTGTCACGGTGATGCGGGACGCCGGGTTCGAGGCCTTCGACAACATCGCAGGCGGCGAGACCGCAGGCATCCCCTTTGCCGCCTTTGTGGCCGAACGCATGGCCCTGCCCATGACCTACGTGCGCAAAAAGCCCAAGGGCTATGGCCGCAATGCCCGGATCGAAGGGGCCATGTCCGAAGGTCAGCGCGTGCTGCTGGTCGAGGATCTGACCACGGACGGTGGATCGAAACTGTCCTTTGTGGATGCGATCCGCGAGACCGGGGCCACCTGCGCGCATACGGCCGTGATCTTCAACTACGGCATCTTCCCCGAAACCGAGACGACCCTGGGGGATCACGGCGTGCGCCTGCATGCGCTGTGCACATGGTGGGACGTGCTGGCCGAGGCCAAGGACCAAGGGGCGTTTGATTCGGACACCCTGGCCGAGGTCGAGGCCTTCCTGAACGCGCCCCGCCCGTGGCAAGAGGCCCGCAAAGGCGCCTAAGCCCGCCGGATCGCTGCACTTTCAGGCGGCCCGCATGGTGCGATGTCGGTCTTGGGTATTTTTGACCCAATGAAGCGGGACTTCGCGCTTTGGGGGCCCGGGCCTGCCAGATGTTGACGCGGCGGCGGTGTTGGCCCCATCATATGGACAGCGCGATGGTTATCCCCGATATCCACATGGGTGGCCCCTTGTGGATCCGGGGCCGCCCGGCGTACCCAAGACGCCTGTACGGTGGGGACATGCAATGAACGAGATCACGACCATTCCAGCGGGCCAGGTGGCCGCAGCCGAGACCACGGAGCTGCCCCACAACATTGAGGCGGAACAGCAGCTGCTGGGCGCGCTTTTGACCAACAACGATCTGTACGATCAGGCGGCCTCTGTGATCGGGCCGCAGCATTTCTATGACCCTGTGCATGCGCGCATCTGGGAAACGGCGGCCGCGCGGATCAGCAAGAACGCCCTGGCCAGCCCAGTGACCCTGAAGGCCTTTCTGGAGGATGACGAGGGGCTGAACGCCCTGGGCGGTGCGGCCTATCTGGTGAACCTTGCCGGCGTGGCGGTGTCGTCCTACGCCGTGCGCGATTATGCCCAGATGATCTACGATCTGGCCATCCGGCGCGAGTTGATCAACCTTGGCAAGGACATCGCCGCCGAGGCCGCAGATGTCACCGTCAGCAACGAGCCCAAGGATCAGATCACCGCTGCGGAACAAAAGCTCTATGCCTTGGCCGAACAGGGCCGGGCTGACAGCGGGTTCCAGTCCTTTCTGTCCGCCATCACCCAGGCCATCGACATGGCCACCGCCGCCTACCAGCGCGACGGCGGTCTGGCGGGCGTGTCCACGGGCCTGCGCGACATGGACAAGAAACTGGGGGGGCTGCACCGGTCGGACCTTTTGATCCTGGCCGGGCGTCCGTCCATGGGCAAGACGTCTCTGGCAACCAACATCGCCTTCAACATCGCCAAGGCCTACCGCAAGAAGATCACGCCCGAGGGCAAGGAAGTGGCCGAGAACGGCGGCGTCGTGGGCTTTTTCAGCCTAGAGATGTCTTCGGAACAGCTGGCCGCACGGATCCTGTCCGAGGCCGCAGAGGTGCCCAGCGAGCAGATCCGGCGCGGCGACATGACCGAGGCCGAATTCCGCCGCTTTGTCGAGGCGGCCAAGGAACTGGAACGCTGCCCCCTGTTCATCGACGACACCCCCGCCCTGCCCATCAGCCAGCTGGCCGCCCGGTCGCGCCGGTTGAAACGGACCCACGGGCTGGACGTGTTGATCGTGGACTACCTGCAACTGCTGCGCCCCGCGACCGCCAAGGACAGCCGGGTCAACGAAGTCTCCGAGATCACCCAAGGCCTGAAGGCCATCGCCAAGGAGTTGGACATCCCCGTCATCGCCCTGTCCCAGCTGTCGCGCCAGGTCGAAAGCCGCGAGGACAAGCGCCCGCAACTGTCGGACCTGCGCGAATCCGGCTCGATCGAGCAGGACGCGGACGTGGTGATGTTCGTGTTCCGCGAGGAATACTACAAGGAACGGGAAAAGCCCGGGGATCACGAGTTGGACAAGATCGCCGAATGGCAGGCCGCCATGGAGGCGCTGCACGGCAAGGCCGAGGTGATCATCGGCAAACAGCGCCACGGCCCCATCGGGTCGGTAGAACTGTCGTTCGAGGGGCAATTCACCCGCTTTGGCGATCTGGCCAAACCCTGGCAAGAGGATCAGCGCTAGGGCACCGCCGCGCGCACAGTGTGCGGTGAAACTGCGCCGTCCTATCCCCCCAGACAACTCTTGACCCTTGGGCGGGAAAAGCCCAAGCCATCCCCCATGGGATGCGGACACTTACATATCGACCTCGAAGCGGTTGCTGCCAACTGGCGCAGCCTTGATGCGAAATCGGCCCAAAGCGTGGAAACCACGGCGGTGGTCAAGGCCAATGGCTATGGTTTGGGGGCCAACAAGGTCGCCCGACGCCTCGCGGCAGAGGGGGCGCGGCACTTCTTTGTCGCCACCACCGAAGAAGGCGCGGCCCTGCGCACCGCCCTTGGCCCCGGCCCGCGCATATCGGTGTTTTCCGGACATATGGCGGGCGACACGCAGGCCATTGAACAGGCGCGCCTGACGCCGATGATCAACTCCATCGACCAGTTGACCCGCCACCTGGAGGCGCTGCCGGGCCGGGCCTTCGGTCTGCAACTGGACACGGGCATGAACCGTCTGGGGCTGGAAATGGACGAATGGGCCGCCGTGGCGGAACTGGCGCTTCAGGCGCGGCCCCTGCTGGTCATGTCCCATCTGGCCTGCGCCGATACGCCCGACCACCCGATGAACGCCCAGCAACTGGCGGCCTTTCACCATATGACCGACGGCATCACCGTGCCGCGCGCGCTGGCGGCCACCGGGGGCATCCTGCTGGGGCCTGAGTATCACTTTGACCTGACGCGCCCCGGCGTGGGCCTGTACGGCGGCTTGCCGTTCGAGGGTGCAGCACCCGCCGTGACCCTGACGGTCCCGGTCATCCAGTGCCGCGACATCGCCGCCGGGGAAACCGTGGGCTACGGCAATGCTTTTGTGGCCAAGGCGCCGACCCGGATCGCGACGATCTCTGCCGGGTATGCGGACGGGTTGCACCGGGCCCTGTCCGGCGGGGCCATGGTCCATGCGGGCCCCGTGGCCTGTACCTTGGCCGGGCGCGTGTCCATGGACCTGATCACCGTGGACATCTCGCACCTTGATGCCGACCCCGAGGCCCTGACGATCATCGGCCCCTACCAAGGGGTGGATGCGCTGGCCGAGGCTGCGGGCACCATCGGCTACGAGATCCTGACCGGCCTTGGCGGGCGCTACGACCGCAGCTACCGCGGAGAGACCTCTTGATCGCGGCACTAGCAGGGTTGGGGCGCGGCACCCTTGGACTGCTGGCGCTGATCGGGCGCATCGCCCTGTTCGCGGGCGCCACGCTGCGGCACATGGTGACACCGCCCTTCTACGTTAAGGAATTCGGCCAAGCCCTTGTCTACATTGGCTTTCTATCCCTGCCCGTGGTGGGACTGACCGCCCTGTTCACCGGCGGCGCGCTGGCCTTGCAGATTTTCGCAGGCGGCAGCCGTTTCAACGCCGAGGCGGTCGTCCCCTCCATCGTGGCCATCGGCATGGTGCGCGAGCTTGGGCCCGTGCTGGGCGGGCTGATGGTGGCGGGGCGGGTTGCGGCTTCGGTCGCGGCCGAAATCGGCACGATGAAAGTCACCGAACAGATCGACGCCCTTGTGACCCTGTCCACCCACCCCATGAAATACCTGACCGCCCCGCGCGTTCTGGCCGCCACCCTGTCCCTGCCGGTTCTGGTGGCCGTGGGGGACATCATTGGGATCATGGGCGGCTATCTGGTGGGCATCACGCGGTTGGACTTCAACGGCACGGTTTACCTGATGAACACCGTGGATTTTCTGGAGGTTTGGGACGTCGCCTCGGGCCTCGTCAAAGGGGCGGTGTTCGGGTTCATCGTGGCGCTGATGGGGTGTTACCACGGGATGAACGCGGGCAAGGGCGCACAGGGCGTGGGCCGGGCGACGACGAACGCCGTGGTCTCGGCTTCGGTGATGATCCTTGCGGCCAACTACCTTCTGACAGAGGCGTTCTTTTCCGCATGATCGAGCTGCACGACGTCCGCAAGTCCTTTGGCGCCAACCATGTGTTGCGCGGCGTGACCCTGTCCGTGCCGCGCGGGCAAAGCATGGTGATCATTGGCGGCTCCGGCACCGGGAAATCCATCACAATCAAGACGATACTGGGCCTTGTTCAACCGGACAGCGGCGTGATCACCGTGGACGGGCAGGACGTGACCACGGGCGACCGGGACGCCTTTCTGGCGCGCTTTGGGATGTTGTTCCAAGGGGGCGCGCTGTTTGATTCCATGCCGATCTGGCAGAACGTGGCCTTTCGCCTGCTGCGCGGGTCCCTCGCCCGCCCCAAGGCCGAGGCCCGCGAGATCGCCATCGAAAAGCTGCGCCGCGTGGGCCTGTCCCCGGATGTGGCGGACCGCTTCCCGGCGGAACTGTCGGGCGGCATGCAAAAACGGGTGGGCCTGGCCCGCGCCATCGCCGCCGACCCCGAAATCATCTTTTTCGACGAACCCACCACCGGGCTGGACCCGATCATGTCCGGCGTGATCAATGACCTGATCCGCGAGATCGTGACCGAGATGGGCGCAACCACCATGACGATCACCCACGACATGACCTCGGTGCGGACCATCGCGGACAGGGTCGCCATGCTGCACGCAGGCGTGATCCAGTGGACCGGCGCCATCGCGGATCTGGACACCGCCGACGACCCCTACCTGCGCCAGTTCATCACCGGCAGCGCCGAGGGGCCGATCGAGACCGTGCGATGATCTGGCTGCGCGCGGCCAATCTGTCCCTGCTGATCCTGTTCCCCATTGCATGGTTCGCGCCCTTGTTGCGGGCGGGCCTGTTGCCCCTGTTCGGTCTGTCTGAAATCAGCGTGATCTCGGGCCTGCAAAGCCTTTGGGGCACGGACCCGGCCTTGGCCCTGCTGGTCACGACCCTCGCCATTTTTGCGCCCTACGCCAAGACCATCGCCTTGGCCCTTGTACATTTCGAACTTTTGGCAGATCGCGCCCTGCCCGCGCTGACATGGCTGGGCAAGCTGGCCATGGCCGATATCTTTCTGATTTCACTGTATATCGTGATCGTGAAAGGCATCGGCGTTGGTCGCGTGGAAACCGCCTGGGGCCTGTGGCTGTTTACCTTTTGCGTCCTGTGCAGCCTTTTGCTGTCGATTGTGACAGCACGGAGCCGCGGGCTGCCCTAAAAGGTCAGTTCCAGCTTGAGGCCACCGCTGGCGGTCTGCATGTCGCCGCTGATCCCGCTGATTTCCAGGGACGAGGAAAAACCAATGCCGTTGCCCAGATCCCCAGAGGCGCCGAATTCCACGCGCCCCGTCACACCGTCTTCGGCCAGAAAGCTGCTGATCAGGGCCGTGTTGTCGAAATCCTGGGCCATGTGGTCCGCGTGCAACCCGGCAAAGTAGGATCCGCCTTCGGTGGTCTTGGTCAACCGCGCCCCAAGGGAGGTCTGGGTGAAATCCATGCTCTCTTGGGTTCCGGCCAAGGTCCCGCCGGTGCCCGTGACCTTTTCACGGCCATGCATCAGACCCACGGTGGGGGCAAGGGTCCAGCCGTTGCCTTGATCCATGGCATAGCTTCCTTCAAAGCTGATCGCCGTCAGGGTCACATCCCCGGTGCCCGTACCACCCGAAGAGGTCTGGGTAAAATCGCCTTTGCCGTACATCAGGCTGGCGTGGCCCTGCCACTGGCCCTTGGTGTAGCTGAGGTAGGGTTGCAGGTAGGCAAAGCTGCCCTCCTGGCTGATGGCTGCGGCGGCATCCACCTCCGAATAGCCGATGGACAGGCCCGCCACCATATTGGCGGCCACCTCGACGTCCGCGCCAACGGCAAAGCCGTAGCCGTCGATGTTCGCCTCCGTGTCGCGGTGCCGGGATGCAAAGGCGGTGACCTCGGCCCATGTATAGACCTTGCCCACCAGACCTTCGGCGTTCTGGGTGGATTGCGTGACGATCATCTCGCCGCCCCCATCGACCCGGTCAAACGACAGGGCCGCGTCCCGGGTGGCAAGGCTGTTGGATCCGCCGCGCGCGGCCGCGTCCATGGCCCCCAGGGCCACGATCCGCACCCCGCGCCCGGCGCCGCCCAACAGGGCAGACACTTCTTCCAGGGTCGAAGGGCCCCAGCCCAGCCGTGCGCCGTTCAACAGAAACTGGACCTGCCATTCGGCCAGAGAGGATGGGTCGGCGAACGCATTGCCCAGCACGATCAACTGGTATTGCCCTGCGGCCAGGCCAAGGTTCTGCAACCCCAGCCCCGTATTGACAGTGGCCCCCGCCGCGCCCTGCGCACCGAATACGAAATCTGAAACATCGAACGGGGTCAGATCCACATTGTCAGGCGTCACAAGGATAAAAATTCCATCACGGAGTGGATCCATAGGCGCGCCAAAAAAACTGGTCGCTTGCGACAACGTGACATCCACGGAAAAATTTGCAAAGTCGTCGATCGTCACGTCAACGCGCTCCACGCCTTGAAAAAGGTTCTGACCCGACCCCAATCGGATCAAATCACTGCTCTGATTATTGCCACTCAGATCAAAGGCGATCCCCTGCCCCATCACCCCGCTGGCAGAGGTGGCAAGAAGAAGGGCGGAAAGGGTCAGGTGTTTCATAATCGGCTCCAGGAAATGCGCTGCGTGCGACTATGGCACAGCGCGCGGGTCCGACAAACTCACGTCACGCGAATTGGCGATCTTTTCAGCCGTTTGCTTCAAACCGTTGCCCTGTGGTCACGTCCATGGGGGGTTGCCGTGTCTTTGTTCAAAAATTGCCACTTTCCCCGGGCGCACCCTTGGACTAAACCGTGAACATGGCAAAATCAGTAACCTCGTTTTCGTGCACCAACTGCGGTGCGATCCACAAGAAATGGTCGGGCAAATGCGACGACTGTGGGGAATGGAATTCCATTCAGGAGGATGTGCCCCTGTCTCAGGGACCGGGCTCCAAATCCTTGGGCGCGGTCAAGGGCAAGCGCATGGCCCTGACCGACCTGTCCACCCAAGAGGAAGCCCCGCCACGGGTGCTGTCCGGCATGGGCGAGCTGGACCGCGTGCTGGGCGGCGGGCTGGTCAATGCCTCGGCCACGCTGGTGGGGGGCGATCCCGGCATCGGCAAATCCACCTTGTTGTTGCAGGCCGCCGCCAGCTTTGCCGCGCGCGGGTTGAACGTGATCTATGTCAGCGGCGAAGAGGCGACAGCGCAGGTCCGCCTGCGCGCCCAGCGTCTGGGCCTGTCCCAAAGCACCGTCAAACTGGCCGCCGAAACCAACCTACGCAACATCCTGACCACGCTGGAGGCGGAGAAGCCGGACCTGTGCATCATCGACTCGATCCAGACCATGTGGGCCGACACCGTGGACAGCGCGCCGGGCTCGGTCAGTCAGGTGCGCGCCTCGGCCCATGAGTTGACCAGTTTCGCCAAACGCTTTGGCACGGCGGTGGTGCTGGTGGGCCATGTGACCAAGGAAGGCCAGATCGCGGGCCCGCGTGTTGTGGAACACATGGTGGACACGGTCCTGTATTTCGAGGGCGAGCGTGGCCACCAGTTCCGCTTGATGCGCGCGGTCAAGAACCGCTTTGGCCCCGCAGACGAGATCGGCGTGTTCGAGATGACCGGCAACGGCCTGCAAGAGGTTACGAACCCCTCGGCCCTGTTTCTGGGCGAACGGGACGCGCCCGCCCCCGGCACCACCGTGTTCGCGGGCATCGAGGGCACCCGCCCGGTGCTGGTCGAGGTGCAGGCCCTTGTCGCCCCCAGCCAACTGTCGCAGCCACGCCGCGCCGTGGTCGGCTGGGACGGGTCGCGCCTGTCGATGATCTTGGCGGTGCTAGAGGCGCGGGCGGGCATCTCCTTCCAAGGGCTGGACGTCTATCTGAACATCGCAGGCGGCATCCGTATCAAGGAACCCGCAGCCGATCTGGCCGTAGCCGCCGCCCTGCTGTCCGCGCGCGAGGATGCCGCCCTGCCCCCCACGACTGTGGTTTTCGGGGAACTATCCCTGTCCGGCGCCCTGCGACCGGTCTCTCAGGCCGAAAATCGGTTGAAAGAGGCCGCAAAACTTGGTTTTACCGGCGCAATCGCACCCGAAGGGTGCAAGCTTGGTGATCCGGTGGGGCTGACAGTGCAGGCCCTGCCCGATCTTGCCACGCTGGTGGGTGACGTGTTCGGCGCAGGCTGACGCGCAGCAAGGAGCGGCCGGATGGAAGGCTTTACAATCGTGGATGCGGTGGTGGCAGGTGTCATCATCATCTCGGCCATTCTGGCATTCTCCCGGGGCTTTGTGCGCGAGGCGATGGCGATTGTCGGCTGGATCGCCGCCGCCGTGCTGGCCTTCACATTCGCAGGCAGCGCCAAACCCCTGATCCAGGAGATCCCTTACGTGGGCGATTTCATTGGCGAAAGCTGCGAATTGGCCGTGATCGTGGCCTTTGCCGCCGTCTTTGCCCTGGCGCTGGTGGTCGTGTCCCTGTTCACGCCCCTGTTTTCCGCCGCCATCCGAAACTCCGCCATCGGGGTGTTGGACCAGGGCTTCGGCTTCATCTTCGGGGTGGCGCGGGGCATGTTGCTGGTGGCCGTGGCTTTTGTGGTCTACGACCGCGTGACCGGCGACACCGGCATTGCCATGGTCGAGGAAAGCCGGTCCTCGGCCATCTTTGCCCGGGCACAGGCCCAGATCGAGGAAAACATCCCCGCCGATGCCCCCGATTGGATCGTCGCCCGCTACGAAACTCTGGTCGCCCATTGCACCGCCCCCGCAGGCGGGGCCACGGATGCAACCTCTGACACGTAACTGCGCCAATACGGCCAATACGGAACACGTGACAAGCGCGGGCGTTGGTCCTAAGAGGGGGCAACCGCTGCCACATCAGGACCAGGAGTTGCCCATGTCCTTCCCCCTTGACGCCACACAGTGGCGCGACGGTCCCTTTGACGACGACAAACTGCGCGAGGAATGTGGGGTCTTTGGCGTGATCGGGGTGCCCGACGCCGCCAACTTCTGCGCCCTGGGCCTGCACGCCCTGCAACACCGCGGGCAAGAGGCGGGCGGCATCGTGGTCCACGACCCGGTGCATGGCTTCAACTCGGCCCGCCGGTTCGGCTACGTGCGCGACAACTTCACCGATCAGGGCACCATGGACACCCTGCCCGGGCCTCTGGCCATCGGCCACGTGCGCTATTCCACCGCCGGGTCCAAGGGGGCCACGGCGATCCGCGACGTACAGCCCTTCTTCGGTGAATTCGCCATGGGGGGCGCTGCCATTGCCCACAACGGCAACATCACCAACGCCGACGAGCTGCGCCGGGAGCTGATCGAACGGGGCAGTATCTTCCAAAGCTCCAGCGACAGTGAATGTATCATCCACCTGATGGCGCGTAGCCTGCAAAAGAACATCCCCGAGCGGATGAAAGACGCCCTGCGCCGGGTCGAGGGCGCGTTCAGCGTCGTCGCCATGACGCGCACCAAACTGATCGGCGTGCGCGACGCCCTTGGGGTGCGCCCGCTGGTGCTGGGCCGGGTGGGCGACGGCTATGCCCTGGCCTCGGAGACCTGCGCACTGGACATCATCGGCGCGGAATTCATCCGCGAGGTGGAGCCGGGCGAAATGGTCGTCATCAACGAGGCGGGCGAGATTGCGACCTACCATCCGTTTGACCGCAAACCGGGCCGCTTTTGCATCTTTGAACACGTCTATTTCAGCCGCCCCGATTCGATCCTGGGGGGCCGGTCGGTCTATTCCAACCGCGAAAACATCGGCCGCGAACTGGCGAAAGAGGCCCCGGTGGACGCGGACCTGGTGTGCCCCGTGCCCGACAGCGGCACGCCGGCGGCGATCGGGTTCTCGCTGGAATCCGGTATCCCTTACGCCATGGGGATCATCCGCAACCAATACATGGGCCGCACCTTCATCGAGCCCACGGAAAGCATCCGTAACATGGGCGTGCGCCTGAAACTGAACGTCAACCGCGCCCTGATCAAGGGCAAGCGGGTGATCTTGGTGGACGACAGCGTGGTGCGCGGCACCACCAGCCGCAAGATCAAGGAAATGATCCTGGATGCAGGGGCCGCCGAGGTGCACTTCCGCATCGCCTCGCCCCCCACGGCGTGGCCGTGTTTTACGGGGTGGACACACCGCAGCGCGAAAAGCTGTTGGCGGCCACCATGTCCGAGGAAGAGATGCGCAGCCATCTGGGCGTGGACAGCCTGAAGTTCATCTCGCTCGATGGTCTCTACCGCGCCGTGGGCGAGGCCGGGGGCCGGGACGCACAGGCCCCACGCTACTGCGACGCCTGCTTCTCGGGGGAATACCCCGTGCGGCCCAGCGACATGATCGAAAAAGGGTTCGAGTTGAAGGCCGCCGAATAGCGCGCCCCAGCCCTGCCCCAGACCCGCCGCACAGCGGGACAGGTCTGACCCAAAGGAAAAGCCGCCCCGAAGGGCGGCTTTATTACTTTTACCGTTTGGCGCGTGTCAGCCGCGTTTGCGTATCAGGCCCCAGCTGCCGCTGACGATCACCGCCGCCAGCACGGCCTTGAGGGCGTCGCCTACCAGGAAGGGGGCCATGTAGTATTGCCAGACCGAGGCAAAGCTGCCCGCGCCCCATTTGGCGGTGTCCAGACCGACCATCTCGGCCCCGACCATCGCCCAGGCCACGCCGGGGATATACAGCAGCGCCGAAAGAACCACGCCCGCGGCGGCCAGGGCAAAGACGTTCTTGATGCCCTTGTCGGACACCAGGCCCGCCAGATAGGCCATGGCCACAAACCCGATCAGAAAGCCTGCGGTGGGACCGGCAAAGGCCGCGCCGTTCATGGCGTTGGAGAACACAGGCAGCCCCATGGCACCCATGCCCAGATAGGTCATCACCGTGGCGGCCCCCATGCGTGCGCCGAAGGCAAAGCCCACGGTCAGGATCGCAAGGGTTTGCAGGGTCATGGCAACGGGCCACCCGATGGAGGCTTGGGCCGCGACCGAGATCAGCGCAGCACCGCCCAGCACGAGGCCGACGTTCTTGAGGGTTGAGGACGGGCCGAAGGCGGCTTGGGTCAGGGTCATGGTGTGTCTTCTCCGTGACAGCAATTGTGTAAACGCTTTGTCCGGCGTCCCGCTGCGCAAGTCAAGCGGCCCTCTTGCGCGCATGGCCGCACCCGTGGCATGGGCAGCCCCATGACACATACACCCGATCTGGCGCTGATCACCGGCGCATCCCGTGGCCTTGGGGCCGGATTTGCCGAGGCGCTGGCCGCCCGCGGCACCCACATTCTGGCCGTGGCCCGCACCACCGGCGCGCTGGAAGAGCTGGACGACCGCATCCAGTCCAAGGGCGGGTCCATGACCATCGCCGCCCTCGACATCACGGACGACGGTGCGATGCAGCACCTGTGCCGGTCGATCTATGACCGCTGGGGCAAGCTGCCCCTGTGGGTGCATACGGCCTTTTTCGCAGCACCCCTGTCCCCGGTGCAGCACATGCCGCAAAAGGACGTGGACAAATCCCTGGCCGTGAACATCAAGGGCCTGTCGCGGCTGATCGGCTATGTGGATCCGCTGCTGCGCGCGGCCAGCCCCCATGCGCAGGCGGTGTTTCTGGATGACAAGGGTCTGGGCCAGTTCCACGCCACCTACACCAGCGCCAAGGCCGCCCAACGGGCCATGGTCCAGTCCTACAAGGCCGAGGCGACGACCCCCAACGCCCCCAAGGTGCACCTGTTGACCCCGCAGCCCTGCGCCACGGCCATCCGGGCGCGGTTCTTTCCGGGTGAGGATCGCAGCACGCTGGCCCACCCGCGCGACGAGGCCGCGCGGCTGCTGGATCAGGTTCTGGGGGCCAAAGCCTAGTCCGACGCCTTGGCGGCCACGGCCTCGGCCCGGTCGGCCAGCGCGCCCAGACGATCCGCCAGCCCCGTGGGCAGTGTGACCACGGGGGCCGGTGCGGGGCGATCCTGCAACTCGTCGATAATGGCGGCTTGGCTGGCCATCTTCTGCTCCATGGCTTTCAGGTCTTCCTCGGCGGACAGGGATTTGTCCGCCAGCATCAGACCCGCCATCAGCAACATGCGTTCTTGGGTCAGGCGTGCGCCTGCGGTCAGCAGGGTCTGCGCCTCGCGGTCCAGCAGGGCGGCGGCGGCGTGCAGATAGGCCTCTTCGCCGTCTTGGCAGGCCACGGCGAACAGACGACCGCCGATATTTACATTCACGTCAGGCATGGGTGCTCTCCTGCAACAGGGGGTCGAGTTCGGCCAGAAGGGTGCGCATTTCGGCCAGGTCCGCCTGGCGGGCGATGCGCAGGGATTCGACCTCGGCCAATAGGGTGCGGTTGATCAGGTCGGCGTCCACCTCGCCGGATTTGGCGGCGCGCAGATCGGCGACGACCTCCAACAGGTCACCCGGGGCCGCTTGGGGGTCAGGGGCCGGTTCGGGCGCCGGTTCGGGCCCCGGCGCTGGCGCGGCCTGCGCCTCGGCCAAGGCCGCCTGCAGGGCCGTAATCTCGGCCTCCTTGGCGGCCAAAGCCTCCGCCAACGCGTCCTTCTCGGCCACAATGGCGGTGACATCCGGGGCGGCCTCGATCTTTTGCTGGGCCTCGGCCAGTTCGATCTTGAGGGCGCGCACCCGTTCGGTCAGCTGGGCGCTGGCCTGACGCTCTTCCTCCAGCGCGGCGCTCATATCTTCGGTTGGCGCGGGCGGTGCATCCAGCGCCCCTTCGATCCGGTCAAGGGCACGGGCCAGACGGGCCTCTAGTTCTGCGATATCGGCATCGACGCTCATGGGGCACCTCATGTTCTTTGGGCCATGAAACCCCCGCGCGCCCCGATTGTCAAAGCGATTACCACCCGGCCGCCCCCACACGCGACACCTTGCAAGGGTTGCAAAGGCACCACAGGGTGGTATCAGGCGCAAAACCGCTGTCCCGCCCTTGAAGGAGCCCCCATGGACCTTGCAGCCCTCCGCGCCGCGCACCCCGCGCATTGGAACAAAGCCGCCTGTATTCGCACCCTGACCCTGGATGCCGTCGCCGCCGCCAACTCGGGCCACTCCGGCATGCCCATGGGCATGGCAGACGTGGCCACGGTGCTGTTTGAAAACCACCTGAAATTCGACGCCTCCCGCCCCGAGTGGACCGACCGGGATCGGTTCGTGCTGTCGGCGGGCCATGGGTCCATGCTGCTGTATTCCCTGCTGTACCTGACGGGTTATCCCGAAATGACGCTGGAGCAGATCAAGAACTTCCGCCAATTGGGCGCGATCACGGCGGGCCACCCGGAATTCGGGCACGCGCCCGGCATCGAAGTGACCACCGGGCCCCTGGGCCAAGGCATCGCCACCTCGGTGGGCATGGCCATCGCCGAGGAAATCGGCCGCGCCCGCTATGGCAAGAAGATCGTGGATCACCACACATGGGTCATCGCAGGCGACGGCTGCCTGATGGAAGGCGTCAGCCAAGAGGCCATCGCCCTGGCCGGCCGCCTGCAACTGTCGAAACTGATCGTGCTGTGGGATGACAACGGCATCACCATCGACGGCAAGGTCAGCCTGTCGGACGTCACCGACCAAAAGGCGCGCTTCAAGGCCAGCGGCTGGAACGTGCTGGAGGTGGACGGCCACGACCCAGAGGCGATCGACGCCGCCCTGACCCAAGCCAAAAAGGGCAACAAGCCCACCATGGTCGCCTGCAAGACCCATATCGCCCTTGGCCACGCGGCGCAGGACACCTCCAAGGGGCACGGCGCGCTGACCGATGCGGACCAGATGGCAGCGGCCAAGGCCGCCTACGGCTGGCCCCACGCGCCCTTCGACATCCCCGCCGACCTGAAGGCAGAGTGGGAGGCCATCGGCGCGCGCGGCTCCAAGGACCGGGCGGAATGGGAAATGCGGTTTGATGGGCTCAGCGCCAGCAAACAGGCTGCCTTCCTGCGCGAACAAAAGGGCGAGGCCCCGAAAAAACTGTCGGCCACGATCAAGGCGTTCAAGCGCCAAACCTCTGAAAATGCGCCGAAACTGGCGACCCGGGCGTCCAGCCAAAAGGTGTTGGAGGTGATCAACCCGATCATGCCCGAAACCATCGGCGGCAGCGCGGATCTGACCGGGTCCAACAACACCCTGACCGGTGACATGGGCGTGTTTGACGAAACCAACCGGGGCGGACGCTACGTCTATTACGGCATCCGCGAACACGGCATGGCGGCGGCCATGAACGGCATGGCGCTGCACGGCGGCGCGCGGGCCTATGGTGGCACCTTCATGTGCTTTACGGACTATGCCCGTCCTTCCATGCGCTTGTCGGCTCTGATGAACGTGCCCGTCACTTACGTGATGACCCACGACAGCATCGGTCTGGGCGAGGATGGCCCGACCCACCAGCCCGTGGAACATCTGGCCATGTTGCGCGCGACCCCCAACATGAACGTCTTCCGCCCCGCCGATACGGTCGAAACCGCCGAGGCGTGGGAATTGGCCCTGACGTCCCAAGGCACCCCGTCCGTTCTGTCCCTGACCCGTCAGGGCGTGCCCACGGTGCGGACGGACCACACCAACAAGAACATGGTCGCCCAAGGGGCCTACACCCTCGCCGAGGCAGAGGGCAAACGCATGGCGATCCTGCTGGCCACCGGGTCCGAGGTCGAGATTGCCATGAAAGCCCGCGACCTGTTGCAGGCCGATGGGATCGGCACCCGCGTCGTCTCCATGCCCTGCTGGGAGCTGTTCGAGGAACAGGACGAAAAGGTGCGCCGCAAGGTTCTGCCCGCCGGTCCCGTCCGCGTCGCGGTCGAGGCGGGCATCCGCTTTGGCTGGGACCGCTGGCTGTTCGGGGAACGTGGCAAGCGCGAGAAGTCGGGATTTGTGGGCATGCAGGGCTTCGGGGCCTCTGCCCCTGCCGATCAGCTGTACGCCCATTTCGGCATCACCGCCGAAGCGGTTGCGCAAAAGGTCAAAGACCTGCTGTGATCGCTTGGGCGGGGCGCGATTTTTCGTACGAAAAATCGAACGCACCCCGACACGCGCGGAAACGTGCACGGGTCCAGGCCGACGCGTGCGGGATCATGCACGGGTCGCGGACCCCAGAAAGACACGAAAAAAGGCGCCTCCCGGGGCGCCTTTTTTACGGGATATTAACCCCTGATCAGTGGGCCGGTTTGTAAAACAGGTTCACCGCGGGCAGCAGGGCAAGGCCGATGGCCAGTCCCAAAATACCGTCCAGCGTGGCCGTGATGGCCCATGCGCCAAACCCCGTGGCCACGGACGCCGCCCCCTTGATCAGGTCGTACGGCAGGTGAAACCCGATCTCGTGCAGGGCATGAACCACGATATTGCCCCCCACCCACAGCATGGCTGCGGTGCCCACAATCGTCAGCGCCTTCATGAACCCGGGCATGCCCCGGACAATGGCACGCCCGACAGAGGCCGTGGCCCCGCCCCGCGCCGCCATGGCCAACCCGACGTCGTCCGCCTTGACGATAATCGCCACCGCCCCGTAGACCGCCACCGTGATCGCCACCGCAATCACCGCCAGAACGGCGGCCTGAAACACCCAGCCCATGGTGGGGTCCGTGGCGGCCAGGGCGATGGTCATAATCTCTGCCGACAGGATAAAATCCGTTTTAATTGCGCCCTTTACGCGGGTTTCCTCAAGGTGGGCGGCGTTCAAGGGCGTGTGTTCGGGGTCCTTGATCTTGGCCTCGCTCGCGCGGTGGGTCCACCAGTGGTGGATCTTGTGCCCGCCCTCGTAACACAGGTAGCCGCCCCCAAGGATCAACAGGAACGGGATCGCCCAAGGGGCGAATTGCGACAGCAGGATCGCCGCCGGCAGCAGGATCACCAGCTTGTTGAAGGCACTGGCCCGGGCGATTTTCCACACGATGGGCAGCTCGCGCGCAGCGGCAAATCCGTGCACATATTTCGGCGTGACAGCGGCGTCGTCGATCACGGCCCCTGCCGCCTTGGTCCCCGCCTTGGCCGCTTGCCCGATCACATCATCCACAGAGGCCGCCGCCACCTTGGCGATGGCCGCCACGTCATCCAAAAGCGCCAATAAACCTGACATGCGCGAATCCCCTATCTGGTGTGCTCTAGCTTGCGTTGCCTTAGTCTTGGGTGAAACACCGTGATAGCGCAAACAGTTACCGCGAACATGGGTGTTTAACGCTAACATATTCAAACTGCGACGGTTTTTCCCTTTGTGGGCCTGTGCTGCCACGGTATGCAGCGGTCACCACATGCGAAAAGGAAGCCCCTCATGACCATCACTGTCGGTATCAATGGCTTTGGCCGCATCGGGCGCTGCACCCTGTCGCACATCATCGAATCGGGTCGCAACGATATCGCCGTGGTCAAGATGAACGCCACCGGGCCAATTGAGACCAACGCGCACCTGCTGAAATACGACAGTGTGCACGGGCGGTTCGCGGGTGACATCCGGGTGGACGGCAACACCATGGATCTGGGGCGCGGTCCGATTGAGGTGCAAAGCACCTATGACCCGACCGAGCTGGACTGGTCCGGTGTCGACGTGGTGCTGGAATGTTCCGGCAAATTCAACGCCCGCGACAAGGCAGCGGTGCATCTGGATCACGGGGCCAAGCGTGTGCTCGTCTCGGCCCCCGCAAAACAGGCCGATAAAACAATCGTTTACGGCGTGAACCACCGCGAGTTGGACACGAACCATCACGTGGTATCCAACGCCTCGTGCACCACCAACTGTCTGGCCCCGCTGGCCAAGGTCCTGAACGACGCCATCGGCATCGAAAGCGGCATCATGACCACCGTGCACAGCTACACGGGCGACCAGCCCACGTTGGATCGCCGCCACGATGACCTGTACCGCGCGCGGGCGGCGGCCATGGCGATGATCCCGACCTCGACCGGCGCGGCCAAGGCCATCGGCGAGGTGATCCCCGTCCTGAACGGCAAGCTGGACGGCACGGCCCTGCGCGTGCCCACGCCCAATGTATCCGCCGTGGATCTGACCTTTGTGGCAAGCAAGGATGTCACCGTGGCGGATGTAAACGCCATCGTGGCCGAGGCCGCCGCTGGTCACATGGGGTCGGTGCTGGCCTATGACCCGGAGCCCAAGGTCTCGATCGACTTCAACCACACCACCCATTCGTCCATCTTCGCCCCCGACCAGACCAAGGTCATTGGCCGCCAAGTGCGCGTGCTGGCATGGTACGACAACGAATGGGGCTTTAGCTGCCGCATGGCAGATGTCGCCACGGCCATGGGACGCTTGATCTAGTCGTTTGAACATCAACGGAAAACCCGCGCTGGACGCGGGTTTTTTGTGGGTCAGAATTTCATGGAGGAGCGCGCCATGACCGACACCTATCTTCTGACCCGGGCCGAAATCGACGACATGGAGGGACTGCGCAAAACGCATTTCCTGAACCCGCGTGCCCAGCGGATCAACAAGTCCCTGGGCGACGCCACGGGACTGACGGGGCTGGGGATCCATATCATCGAGGTCGCCCCCGGCGCCGAAACCACCGAGTTGCACGTACATCACCACGAGGACGAGGCGATCTACGTCCTCGCCGGGAACGCGACAGCGACGATCGGCGCCGCCGAGCACACCATTGCCCCGGGGGATTTCATCGGATACCGCGCGGGCGGTTTGCCCCATACGATTGTCAACACCGGGACGGATGTGCTGCGCCTGTTGGTGGTGGGACAACGCCTGTCCCACGACGTGGCGGATTATCCCCGTCTGGACAAACGGATTTATCGGCAGGCCGGACTGGCCCCCGATCTGGTGGATCACGGGGCGATAACGCACCCGACAATGGGCGCCAAGAAGTAGCTTTCCCTTCGGCCGGCCCCATGTCACGGTGCGCTCATGTCGAACACCACGTCCATCCTGCTTGGGGCCCTGATCCTAGCCATGATCATCGCAGATCAATCGCTGAACGCGGGCGCGGGCCTGCTGTTTCTTGCACGCAAGATGCTGGACGTGATCGCTTGGATGGCGTTCTGGCGCTAGGTCCCTTGCTTTTTGCGTGACACACATGTTAGCGCTATCACAAAATTCAAACGCTATGATCGAGGGAAACCCATGACCGTAAAAGTAGCTATCAACGGATTTGGCCGCATTGGCCGCAACGTGCTGCGCGCCATCATCGAATCTGGTCGCACAGATATTGAAGTGATTGCGATCAACGATCTGGGCCCGGTGGAGACGAACGCGCACCTGTTGCGCTTTGATTCCGTCCATGGGCGTTTTCCGGCCACTGTGACCGTGACCGGCGACAGCATTGACGTGGGCCGTGGCCCCATTGCCGTGACCGCCATCCGCAACCCCGCCGACCTGCCATGGTCCGATGTGGACGTGGTTCTGGAATGTACGGGCATTTTCACCAGCAAAGAGGCCTGTCAGGCCCACCTGGACAACGGGTCCAGTCGGGTCCTGATCTCGGCCCCCGGCAAGGACGCGGACAAGACCATCGTTTACGGTGTGAACCACCAGACGTTGACCGCCGACGACATCGTGGTGTCGAACGCGTCGTGCACGACCAACTGTCTGGCACCCGTGGCCCATGTGCTGAACCAATCTGTGGGGATCAAGCGCGGGTTCATGACGACCATCCACAGCTATACCGGCGACCAGCCCACGCTGGATACCATGCACAAGGACCTGTATCGCGCGCGCGCCGCCGCCATGAGCATGATCCCCACCTCGACAGGTGCGGCCAAGGCCGTGGGTCTGGTGTTGCCTGAACTCGACGGCAAGCTGGACGGTGTGGCGATCCGGGTGCCCACGCCCAATGTATCGGTTGTGGACCTGACTTTTGAGGCGTCGCGTGATGTCAGCGTCGAAGAGGTTAACGCCGCCCTTACCGCTGCCGCCGCCGATGGCCCTTTGAAGGGGGTGTTGGGCGTGACTGACGACAAGTTGGTGTCGATGGATTTCAACCATGACCCCCATTCGTCAATCTTTGCCACGGACCAGACAAAGGTCATGGACGGCAATATGGTGCGGATCCTGTCGTGGTATGACAACGAGTGGGGCTTTTCGAACCGGATGGCCGATACGGCTGTGGCCATGGGCAAGTTCCTGTAAAGGTTTTGCGCCGCGCTTTCGCGCGTCGCCACGCTGGGGGCGTTGCCCCCAGACCCCCCAGGGGTATTTGTGACCCAATGAAGATGGGGCAACGCCCCGTGTATAGACGGAGTGCCCAATGACCTGGAAAACCCTTGATGATATGGACCTGTCGGGTCGCATCGTTCTGACCCGTGTGGACATCAACGTGCCCATGGAAGACGGGCGTGTCACCGATGCCACGCGGATCGACCGGATTGCGCCCACGGTGCGGGACATTCTGGCGGCTGGCGGCCAGCCTGTGTTGCTGGCGCACTTTGGACGGCCCAAGGGCAAGGTCGTGCCAGAGATGTCGTTGCGCCCCTTGGTGCCCGCGCTGGAGGCGGCCTTTGGAGTTGGTGTAACCTTTATCGAAACACCGGATCGTGCGGCGCTGGAGGCCACCTCTGGCGTGGTTTTGATCGAGAATACCCGTTTTTCCCCCATGGAAGAGGCCAATGACCCTGCCATGGCGCAGTTTCTCGCGGGCCTTGGGGACATCTATTGCAACGACGCGTTTTCGGCGGCGCACCGGGCCCATGCCTCGACCGAGGGAGTGGCGCGGCTGTTGCCCAGCTGTGCGGGCCGTTTGATGCAGGCCGAACTGTCCGCGCTGGAGGCCGCACTTGGTGCGCCCAAGCGGCCCGTGATGGCCGTGGTGGGGGGGCCAAAGTCTCGACCAAGTTGGAATTGTTGGGCAATCTGGTGCACAAGGTCGACACGCTGGTCATTGGGGGGGCATGGCCAACACCTTTCTCGCCGCCCATGACATCGACGTGGGCAAGTCCTTGGCCGAGCACGACATGACAGAGACGGCCGTGCAGATCATGGAGACGGCACGGGTGGCGGGCTGCCGGATCTTGCTGCCCGAGGATGTGGTTGTGGCACGGGAGTTCAAGGCCGGGGCCGCCAGCGAGGTTGTGCCCGCCGACGCCTGCCCTGCCGACGCGATGATCCTGGACGCCGGTCCCAAGGCCGTGGCGGCAATCGAGACTGCACTGGCAGGCTCCAAAACCCTGATCTGGAACGGCCCCCTTGGCGCCTTCGAGATCGCGCCGTTCAACACCGCCACCGATGCCGCCGCCGGGGCTGCGGCGCGCCTGACGCGCGAGGGCACCCTGATCTCGGTCGCGGGAGGGGGTGATACGGTCGCGGCCCTGAACCAGGCAGGTGCGGCCGACGATTTCACCTATATCTCGACGGCAGGGGGCGCGTTTCTGGAATGGATGGAAGGCAAGACCCTGCCCGGAGTCGCAGCCTTGATGGGCTAATTCGCCACCGTTAGCGCAACCTCAATTGCCCGGTTGCCATCCCCGGGGTAAGCCCGCGTCAAGACGCACTTACCTCTGGGGACCATCATGACCAAAGCTGACAAAATCCGTTCCGGCAAAGGCTTTATCGCGGCGCTGGATCAATCCGGCGGGTCCAGCCCCAAGGCGCTTGGCCAATACGGTGTGGGGCCCGATGCTTATGCTGACGACGCCCAGATGTACGACCTGATCCACGGGATGCGCGAACGGATCGTGGCGGCCCCCGCCTTTACCGGCGACAAGGTGATCGGCGCGATCCTGTTCGAAATGACGATGGACCGGACCTTTCACGGCAAACCGGCCCCCGATTACCTGTGGGAAGATCGCGGCGTCGTGCCGTTTCTGAAGATCGACAAGGGGCTGGAGGCCGAGGTCAACGGCACCCAGATCATGAAACCCAACCCCGGTCTGGGCGACCTGCTGGCGCGCGCAGCGGACAAGGGAATTTTCGGCACCAAGGAACGGTCGGTGATTTCTGCAGCCAATGCCACGGGCGTGCGCGACGTGGTGGACCAACAGTTCGAGGTGGCCGATCAGGTCTTGAACGCAGGCCTGATCCCGATCATCGAACCGGAGGTCACCATCACCATCGCCGACAAGGCCGAGGCCGAGGCGCTGTTGCTGGAGGCCCTGCGCGCGCAGCTCGACGCCCTGCCCGAGGGGCGAGAGGTCATGTTGAAACTGACCCTGCCCGAGGCCGATAATTTCTACAAACCTCTCGTGGATCACCCCAATGTCATGCGTGTCGTGGCCCTGTCCGGTGGCTATTCCCGGGCCGAGGCCAACGCGCGCCTTGCCCGCAACAGCGGTGTGATCGCCAGCTTCAGCCGCGCCCTGACCGAAGGGCTCAGCGCCCAGCAAGCGGATGACGCCTTTGCGGCCGTGATCGGCCAGACCATCGACGAAATCGCCGCCGCATCAAACGCAGGCTAGGGATTCCCCTCGCCCCCTAGATGTGCCATAGTCTGTGAAACGGCCCGTCAGAGGCCCCGAGCAGACATGGTGCACCGGCATGGCCCAGCCCCGATCCAAATCCCTCTTTGGCATCTTTTTCACGATGACCATTGCGACCCTTGCGGGCTATTTCATCTTTGCCGCTGTGCAGGGGGAATACGGTTTGTTCGAGCGGGTCAAGCTGGAGGCGGACCGCGACATCCTGCAGGCCGAACTGCGCGCCGTGACCGCAGAGGTGGAGGCGATGTCGAACAAGACGCGCCGCCTGTCGGACGATTTCCTCGACCTTGACCTGCTGGACGAACGTGCGCGCGATGTGCTGGGCTTGGCCCGGGCGGACGAAATTCTGATCCAATAATCTTTAGATTTGTTGCGAAATTCGCGCGGATTGACGCGGGGTCCTTGTGCCCTGTGGACAGACGTTTATGGTCACTTTAGGAGATAGTTTAATACTAAACGACCTATCGCGACCGGAGGAGAGTACGGATGGCGACGAAGAAAGCGGCCACGCAGCCGAACGTTTCAGCAGAAGAGCTGATGCAATATTACAAAGACATGCTGTTGATCCGGCGCTTTGAGGAAAAGGCGGGCCAGTTGTATGGCATGGGCCTGATCGGCGGGTTCTGCCACCTGTACATCGGGCAAGAGGCCGTCGTTGTCGGCCTGGAGGCCGCCGCGAAAGAGGGCGACAAGCGCATCACATCCTACCGCGACCACGGCCACATGCTGGCCTGTGGCATGGACCCAAAAGGGGTCATGGCCGAATTGACCGGGCGCGAGGGCGGCTATTCCAAGGGGAAAGGCGGCTCGATGCACATGTTCTCCAAGGAAAAGCACTTTTACGGCGGCCACGGGATCGTGGCAGCACAGGTGCCTCTGGGCGCAGGCCTCGCCTTCCACGACAAATACATGGGCAACGACAACGTCAGTTTCGTGTATTTCGGGGACGGCGCCGCGAACCAAGGTCAGGTCTACGAGACCTTCAACATGGCCGCTCTTTGGGAGTTGCCTGCGATCTTTGTGATCGAGAACAACCAATATGCCATGGGCACCTCGATGAAACGGTCCACCTCGACCGCTGACATCTACACCCGTGGCGCCGCCTTTGGCATCCCCGGCGAGGCTGTGGACGGCATGGATGTTCTGGCCGTGAAAGAGGCGTCTGAAAAGGCGGTCGCACACTGCCGCGCGGGCAAGGGCCCCTACATCCTGGAGATCAAAACCTACCGGTATCGCGGCCACTCCATGTCCGACCCGGCCAAATACCGGACCCGCGAAGAAGTGCAGAAAATGCGCGAAGAGCGCGACTGCATCGAACAGGTCCGCGACCTGCTGCTGACCGGCAAGCACGCGACCGAGGATGACCTGAAGGCCATCGACAAAGAAGTGAAGGCCGTCGTGAACGATGCCGCCGAGTTCTCCAAAACATCGCCCGAACCGGCGCTGGAAGAACTCTGGACCGACATTTACGCCGACTGACCCCTCAAGGAGATTTGAACAATGGCAACTGAAATTCTTATGCCCGCCCTCTCTCCGACGATGGAGGAAGGCACGCTTGCAAAATGGCTGGTGAAAGAAGGGGACACAGTATCCTCTGGCGACATCATGGCCGAGATCGAGACCGACAAGGCCACCATGGAGTTTGAAGCCGTGGACGAAGGCGTGATCGGCAAGATCCTGGTCGAGGAAGGCACCGAAGGCGTGAAGGTGAACACCGCCATCGCCGTGCTGCTGGAAGAGGGCGAAGACGCCTCTGCGGTGGACAATGTGTCCGAGGCCAGCGCCCCCGCGCCCGTGGCCCTGTCCGGCGAGGAAGGCAAGGTGGCAGACGCCCCCGCCGCCCCCGCGCCCGTTGAAAGCAAGGCAAGCCCCGACTACCCCGAGGGCACGCCAATGAAGACGCAAACCGTCCGCGAAGCCCTGCGCGACGCCATGTCCGAAGAGATGCGCCGCGACGAGACGGTCTATCTGATGGGCGAGGAAGTGGCCGAGTACCAAGGTGCCTATAAGGTCAGCCAAGGGATGCTGGACGAATTTGGCGAACGCCGCGTGATCGACACCCCGATCACGGAACACGGGTTCGCCGGGATCGCCACAGGATCTGCCATGGCAGGTCTGCGCCCGATCGTGGAGTTCATGACCTTTAACTTCGCCATGCAAGCCATTGATCACATTATTAACTCTGCCGCCAAAACGCTCTACATGTCCGGCGGTCAGATGGGGGCACCCATGGTGTTCCGTGGGGCCAATGGTGCGGCGGCACGGGTCGGTGCACAGCACTCCCAGGATTACGCCGCATGGTATTCCTCCGTGCCCGGCCTCAAGGTCTGCATGCCCTATTCGGCCGCTGATGCCAAAGGTCTGATGAAAACCGCGATCCGCGACAACAACCCGGTGATCTTCCTCGAAAACGAGATCCTCTATGGGCAGTCGTTCGAAGTGCCTGACATCGAGGATTTCACCATTCCTTTCGGCAAGGCCCGCATCTGGCGCGAAGGCACCGATGTGACCATCGTCAGCTGGGGTATCGGTATGAAGTACGCCCTCGAAGCCGCTGATAAACTTGCAGAAGATGGCATCAGCGCCGAGGTCATCGACCTGCGGACGCTGCGGCCCTTGGACTACGACACCGTGCTGGCTTCGGTCCAAAAGACCAACCGCATGGTCACCGTCGAAGAGGCGTGGCCCGTGGGCAGCATGTCCAACCACCTGTCTGCCGTCGTCATGGAACGCGCGTTCGATTATCTCGATGCGCCCGTGATCAACTGCACCGGCAAGGACGTGCCCATGCCCTATGCCGCCAACCTCGAAAAACACGCGCTGGTAACGACCGAAGAGGTCATCGCCGCCGTGAAACAAGTCACTTATCGGTAAGGAGAAACCACAATGCCTACCGAAATCCTAATGCCTGCCCTGTCCCCCACCATGGAGGAAGGCACGCTTGCGAAATGGCTGGTCAAGGAGGGGGACGAAGTGTCCTCCGGCGATCTGCTGGCCGAAATTGAAACCGACAAGGCCACCATGGAGTTTGAGGCCGTGGACGAGGGTGTCATCGGCAAGATCCTGATCGAGGAAGGCACCGAAGGCGTGAAGGTGAACACCGCCATCGCCGTGCTGCTGGAAGATGGGGAATCCGCCGCGGACATCGGGACCGCACCGGCGGCCCCGTCCGCCGCGGCAAGCGAGGCCACCCCTGCGGTGGTCGAGAGCGCCGCCGCCCCTGCCCCCGCCGCCCCCAAGGCCGCCGATGGCAACCGGGTCTTCGCGACCCCTCTGGCCCGTCGCATCGCGGCGGACAAGGGCTTGGACCTGTCGGCCATCAAAGGCTCCGGCCCCCACGGTCGGATCATCAAGGCGGACGTCGAAAAAGCGACCGCCGCACCCAAGGCCGCCCCTGCGACCGAGGCCCCCAAGGCCGCTGCCCCTGCCCCTGCCACCGCAGCCTCGACCGGTCCGTCCACGGATCAGGTGATCGCCATGTACCAGGGTCGCGATTTTGAGGAAGTGAAACTGGACGGCATGCGCAAGACCATCGCCGCCCGCCTGACCGAGGCGAAACAGACCGTCCCGCACTTCTACCTGCGCAAGGACATCGAGTTGGACGCGCTGTTGAAGTTCCGTGGCACGCTGAACAAACAGCTCGAGGCACGCGGCGTGAAGCTGTCGGTCAACGACTTTGTCATCAAAGCCTGCGCGCTGGCCCTGCAAGACAACCCCGACGCCAACGCCGTTTGGGCCGGGGACCGGACGCTGAAGATGAAGGCATCGGATGTGGCCGTCGCTGTGGCAATCGAGGGTGGGTTGTTCACACCTGTCCTGCAAGACGCTGACATGAAATCGCTTTCCGCGCTATCCGCTCAGATGAAGGACCTGGCAACCCGCGCCCGTGACCGCAAACTTGCGCCCCACGAATACCAGGGCGGCAGCTTTGCGATCTCAAATCTGGGCATGTTCGGCATCGACAACTTCGACGCGATCATCAATCCGCCCCACGCCGCCATCCTTGCGGTGGGTGCAGGTCAGAAAAAGCCTGTCGTAGGCGAAGATGGCGAGATCAAGGTTGCGACTGTGATGTCCACCACGCTGTCCGTGGATCACCGGGTGATCGACGGCGCTCTTGGAGCCAATCTGTTGAACTCGATCAAGGGTCACCTTGAAAACCCGATGGGCATGTTGGCCTAGGGCATCCCCAGAACGACAAAAAGCGGCGGCACCCGGAAAGGTGCCGCCGCTTTGCATTTCAGGACGTCAGTTTGTCAAACTTGGCCAGCGATCACTTGATCCATGGTGAGTGAAGGCGTTGCACACCCGGCCTCGCCGACGATCCGTGCGGGCACGCCTGCAACGGTCTTCATGGGCGGGATATCTTCCAGTACCACGGAACCTGCCGCGATCCGGCAACAGTGACCGATTGCAATATTGCCCAGCACCTTGGCCCCCGCCCCGATCAAGACACCGTCCCCGATTTTGGGGTGCCGGTCGTCGTCGTCCTTGCCCGTGCCGCCAAGGGTGACGGAATGCAGCATCGAGACATTGTCACCCACCCGAGCCGTCTCGCCCACCACGATCGAATGGGCGTGGTCGATCATGATCCCGCGCCCGATGGTGGCCGCAGGATGGATATCGACGCCAAAGACTTCGCTGACCCGCATCTGGATGAAATAGGCCAGATCGCGGCGGTTTTTCTGCCACAGCCAATGGCCGACCCTGTAGGCCTGCACCGCCTGAAAGCCCTTGAAATACAACAAAGGCTGCATGAACCGATGGCAAGCAGGGTCGCGGTCAAACACGGCCACGATGTCTGCGCGCGCCGCTTGGCCCAAAGTGGGATCGGCGTCATAAGCTTCGTCCGCCAATTCGCGCAGCAACTGGTCCGACATCTCGCCAGAGGCCAGTTTTTGCGCGAACCGGTAGGCCAGCGCGGACTCTAGCGTTTTGTGGTGCAGCAGACAGGCGTGCACCAATCCGCCCAGCAACGGCTCATCCGTGACCGCATCGCGCGCCTCGTCTGTGATGCGGGACCAGACCGGATCGACTTCGGTTACTTTGGTTTTTGAATGGGCCATGGCGTGCTCCTTATTCCAATAGGTTAAGTAGCACGCCATATGCTCCGCAACCAGCCCCCGCTTCATCCCACGGACAATTTGCCAGCGGGACCAATGCCATAGCGATCTGAAATCTGCGCAACCTCCAGCGTAACCGGTCCCCCCGATTGCAGTGCCTGAACAACGCCCGGGGGCAGATCCGCGTGCGGCGTTGTCGTTTCAAACTGCGCAAGGGTGCCGCCCGGGCCGGTGGCGGTCACAAAGTACCGCTCCGCCGTTTCGTTCAGGGGCACATCCAGCGTGTCCCAGCGGTCCCCGTCCACCCGGGTGCGGCGGATCCACGACAGGGTGCTGCCATCGGGGCCAAGGCGCAGGTGCACGGGGCGGAAGGGGCGCAGGCCCGCGCCGGTGAACCGCTCGATCCGGTACTGGAACGTCGGATCATTCAGGGCCCGACCGGCAGGACCAAAGCGCAGGTGCCGATCCGTGCCCAAGGCCCCATCCGTCAGCGGCAGCTGGGTGTCCAGCGTGTCCAGCAGCACGACCGTGCTGCCCACGGGCCAGACCCGGTCTGCCATATGTTCCGTCCCGCGCAGCCCACGCAGACGGCGCAGCAGATCATAGGTGCCCTTTCCGGTCACGCGCGCCTCTTGAAACTGGAAGACCTCCCAATTGTCGGGGGATCCATCCCCAATGGCCATGGCATTGGCCCCGGCGAAAACGGCCATGTCGTCGGCGGTCTGCAAGGATCCGCCCTGCATCTGTACCGACAGGGCCGGGCCCTCGTCCCACAGGCCGAAGGGGCCGGGGGCGAGGTCTGTCAGGGTCGTGCCCATGACCGTTGGCACAGATAAGGTCGCGGCCTGTTGGTAGCCCGCATCCTGCGCCGCCGCATAGAGCACCGCAGCTCCGGGCCAAGGATCGGCGGTGGCGGCGACGAAGGGGCTGATCGGGTCTTGTTGCGGTGACAGGATTGGCAGGTCCAGAAACTGCATGGACACAGGCACCATGGGCACAAAGGTCGCGCGCGGCCGGGCATAGGTGATCGTGCGCGCGGGATCATAGACATGGGGATCGTGGCGGGTGGCGGTGATGCGGCGCGCGCCCTCCTCTCGCACACGGTCCACGCGGTAGCGTTCGCGCACGCCGTCCGCCTGTTCCAAGTCGATCAGGTCGCCCGCAGTCACATCACGACAACTGGGCGGCAGCGCGAAGGACACGCTGGTCCGCGCAAGGGTGCTTTCGGCCCGCCAGCGTTCGGCGACCGCCAACCCCTCGGGCGCAGTGAGGGCAAGGGGCACCTCGGTCGTAGCCACGGTCGAGACATCCTCGCCCGGCATCGTCGCCTCGGACACGGCGACGTCATAGGTTGCCTCGGCGTCCACGTATTCCACGCGGATGCGCCCGGGGCTTTCAGCGTGGGGCTGGCGTTCCTTTTCCAGAACGGGCGCGCTGCCATCGGCGGCCACCAGCATATTCTCGGATACGGTGTGGGTCTGGGCGTCGCTGCGCATCTTGAAGACCAGCGCGCCGTTCTGTTCCACCGCTTCGATCCCGTAAGCCAGCAAAATTGGTTGGAGGTCCGACCGGGCCGATTGCACCGCCTGCATCGCCGTGCCCGTCAGCAACCCGTGCACCCCCGAGACATCGAACGCCGTCACGCCAACGGCGCGACACACCTCGGCAATCACGTTGGCAAGGGGCTGTTTTGCGATCCGCCCGTTGATCCAGTGGCCCCGGTCATAGTTGCGCGAGTCCTTCCACACCGCGTCATTGTTTGGAAACGCAGGATAGGGCCGCGCGTCCCAAGCCCAGACGTGGGTGCGCGCGGTGTCGATCATGCGTCCGTCATAGAGGTCCGAGGCGGGGTTCCTGTCCGGGTCCGTCCAATAGCCCAGCATGGCCTGCAAATACCGCGCCTGAATGAAGTCATCCCGCGCGGCATTTGAGTAATGGGGCACACGGCTCTCCGACGAGGCGGCATCGAGGAACACATTGGGCTGATTGGTGCCCTTATCAATGGCGGCGCAGCCCACTTCGGTGAACCAGATGGGCTTGGACCGGGGCACCCAAGGGGTTGGGCTGGGTAGGCGCACACCGTCGATCCGTTCGTTATGGGTCTGCTGCCACCAATTGCGCAGGTCCTTGTAGCGGAACACCCAGGGTTCCTCATAGGCACCGTCGGTGATGGGCACGCGGCGTTGGGCATCGCGGGCCTCGGGCGTGGGGTAGTACCAGTCGTACCCCTCGCCCCCTTCGATATTGGCGCGCAGGTAGTCCAGGTTGTAGATCGAACCGAACGCCGCATCCGCATGATCTGCACCATCGCGCCAATCGCTCAGCGGCATGTAGTTGTCGATGCCGATGAAATCCAACGCAGGCTCCGCCCATAGGGGATCAAGGTGGTAGTACAGGTTGCCATCATGGCTGTGATAGCCGAAGTATTCCGACCAATCCGCCGCATAGCCCAGCTTGGCATCCGGCAGCAGGGACCGCACGTCGTTCAGCAGTTGCCGCAGCTTGTCCACGAAGGGAAAGCTGTGGTCCGCCCCACGGATCTGGGTCAACCCGCGCAGCTCTGACCCGATGCAAAAGGCATCCACCCCGCCCGCAGCGGCACAGACGGCGGCGTTGTGCAGGATGTAGCGGGCAAAGGACCACTCTGCGGGGCCGGTATAGAACACTTCGCCCCCTTGCACGGTGAAATCACCCGCCTGGGCCTGCCCGAAAAAGGTTGCGACATCATCGGCGGCGGTCTGGGTACCATCGGGGCTGCCCTCAACACCGGGGGCCAGGGCCGAGGTGATGCGCCCGCGCCAAGGCAGGCGCGGCTGTTCGGTGGCGGGGTCATAGGGGTTGGTCTTGCCGTTCCCCTGCAAGACCTCCATCAGGATAAAGGGATAAAAGACGCAGGCCTTGCCCGCCGCGCGCACGGCCTGGATGCCCTCGATCAGGGCCTGGTCCGCTGGGGTGCCGCCATAGACGCTGCGTCCCTCTGTGTCTTTGGCCACCCGCTCGGCGGTTAGGCGGGTCAGGCCCGCCACGCGCCAGGGCATGCGGTCGCCATCCCGGTCCACCTGTTCGACCTTGGGCTTGATCTGGCACGACCCGCAGCGCAGGTCATCGCCAAACCAAGACGACACCATCAGGACAGAGTCCAGGGCTGGCAGGGTCTCGCTCGCGTCTTCGAGGCTGTTGACGAAATCCGCGCGACCATCGGTGGTGTGCACATTGGCGGACACGGTTGTACCGCCAGCGCCCAGAAAAACAGGTTCCGTCGCATAGGTGTATTCCCCGGTGCCCGGGATCACGGCGATGCCGCGCACTTGGTCTTGGGGGAGTGTGGGCACGTCCATGTCGCCGGTCTGGGCACGCTTGAACACCTCGAAGGACAGTTGCGGCACCCGGTTGCCGAAACCGGACAGTTGCAGATCCTCTAACACCACATAGGCAAGGCCTCGGTAGGCGGGCATGTTGCCGATGCCCTCGATCGCCTCCATGGTTGGGTCGGGCAGTTGATCGTCCGCCCCAGTGTACAGGCGCAGGTTGATGTCCGCCTTGGCCACCTCGACCCCATCGGCCCAGACGCGGCCAACGCGGTCGATGGGCCCTTCGCACAGGGCAAGGGCAAGGCTGACGGAATAGGAATAGCTGACTTGTGTTTGCTGGGGGGCCGACCCCTTGCCGCCGCCGCTGGTGGTGGCGGTACGATCCTCCAGAAAGCGGCTGGACCAGATCACCTGCCCCGCCACGCGGTAGCCGCCCATGACACGCGCGATGGCCGTCCCCTCGGATGCGCTGGTCAGGCGGAACCGGTCAATGCGACCCTGTTCGACCACGGACGACCCCGGCCCCATCACACGTTGATCCAGGGCCCGCCCCACGGCAGACCCGATGGCACGGCCCGCCACGGCCGCACTGATACCCAGCACGGAGCCGCCGATGCTGCCACCGATAGCGGCGCCAACTGCGCCCAGAACGAGTGTCGCCATGATAAAGTCCTACGAATTGGAATGGGGAAAGGTGAACACGCCGACAATCCGGCGCGCCCATGCTTGGGACAGAGAGGTCTCGACCACCCCGCGCCCGCTGTAGGCGTGGATGAACCGGGGCCAGTCGGGGCCTGCGTCACTGATCACGCCCAGATGCTTGGCCACGGCGCCGTGGCGCATGCGGAACAAAACCACGGCACCGGGCTCGATCACAGGCACCGGGCGCAACAGCGCCCGAGCCTGGGTCGCCAGCATCTCCTCGCCTGAGGGTTCGGACCAGTCAGGCGTATAGGCGGGCACGGCAAAGGGTTCCGGCCCCACGGCATGCAGCCATAGGCCCCGGATCAGGCCAAGGCAGTCACACCCGCCGCCCTTGTGGTGGCCCTGATGCTGGTAGGGTGTGCCGATCCAGCTGCGCGCCTCGTCGATGATGGCTTGCTGAAAGGGCGTCATCGCTTGCCCCCGTCCATGGGTTGGCGGGCACTGGGATAGCTCATCAGCCAATCATCCCCGGGCACATGGGGAAAGCCCCGAAAGTTCAGCAGGTTGTTGAACTTGGCCTTACACGTCGCTAGGCGCTTGTCGCAGCCTACAATTAGACGCACGGTGTCGCCGGGGTCCAATCCCAAGGGCAATTCCTGCCACAGGGCAATGCGGCGCGCGCCCTCGCTTGGGTCGTCGCGCTTGATCTTGGCCCTGGTGCCCTCAGACGGGCCGGACAGCACCTCCAGCGTGCCGCGCTCAAACCAGTGGTCATCAAAACCGTCGGGCAGGGTCACGGTCACGACCCGGGCATCCGTACTGGTTTCAACAGCGGTCTCGATGCTGTAGCCCGGGGTGCTTAGATCCACGCGACAGCGCCCATCCCCCAAGATCGCATCGCAGCCTGCGTGAAACACCCGACCTCGGGGCTGGTTCAACGCTTCGGCCTGCCCGCGCAACTCTGCCTCGAACAGACCATCCTTTTCGGTGATCTGCCCGATGGAGCCGGAAAACCGCAATTCTGACGTCCCGGCCCGCCAATCCACCGCATAGATCTGGATCACCGCCGCATCATAGCGCCCGGCCCCGATATCGGCGGAGGTGATGGCGGCATCACTCAGCGCGCCCATGGCCTCTGTGTTGTCCACGGACAGACCGGTGGTTTGCCCCAGCGAGGCCGCAGAAAACCCCGCAGAGGCCCGACAGGACACGCCCGCAACCGTCAGGTCCCGGTCATGATCGGTAAAGCCCATGACGACCCCATCGGCGCGGGTCAGAACCCAGGCGTGACAGCGGGTCGTGGCGGCCATATCAACGCCGGTCATGTCCGCACCTCGACCACGGGCACGTCAGGCACCTGCCCCGCGCGGAAGGTGGACACGGACACTCGGATCGCATCGGTGTCGAAGCGGACGGGTACGTCGAACTCGAACCCAGCCGTGACCTCCACGCCCACGGGCGGTGGGCTAGTGAAATGGATCAGGCCCGCATCGGGATCTACGGTGAAATGCTGGCCCTCGACCAATTGGTCCTTTTGCTGGCCCGCCACGACGGTGCCTGCCACCAGCTTGGCGATGGGGCGGTCATAGGCGACCGTGCCGGAGCGGTACTGTTTCACCGCACCAAACGCCGTCGTCACCCCGTCACCGATCCCGATGACCTGATCCATGAAGGACACAGGCTGGCTGGGACGGCTGGATTTGAAATCGGCCCAATCCTTCCACCGAAACCCGTAAAGGCGGCCCTGACGCGCCTCGAAAAACGCGATCAACTCTTCCAGATCATCCAGGGACCGCATCCCCACACCGGCGTCATAGCGGCGGCGGGAATGGGCCCAGGGGGTGTTGCGTTCCTCGAACCCGTTGGCAAGGCTGACCACTTCGGTCAAGCGCTCTGGCCCGCCGGAGGATCCCAGGCTCAGACGCGCGGGAAATCGAATGTCGTGAAAGCTCATATCGGCCCCCTATTGATTGCGTTGCCCGCGCGACAGGGCGCGGGACATGTCGGCGGCGATTTGCGATTGGGACCGGCGGAACCCCTGCACGTCCGGGGTCTGAATGTTCATCACCACGCTGATTGGCGCGGCCCCGCCATGCCCGTGGGTCTGCACGCCCAAGCGGCCATCGGGGCCGCGGGTCAGGGGCATGATCGCCTCTGGTCCCGCCTCGCCCATCAGGCCCGTATTGCCGCCGCGGATGGGAAAGGTGGTGGGGCCGCTGACCACACCCCCCGGGCAAAGGGCATTACCCGGCCTTGGGCAAAGCTGCCGCCATCGGCAAAGGGCAGGACGTTGGACACGATCGCATTCATGCCAGACGCGACCGCCCCGCCAAACGCATTTTGCACGGGCCGCATGGCGGCGGAATAGGCCGCGTCCAGCATGCTTTGTCCCATCTTTTTCAGGGCATCGGACAGGCGATCCCCGTCAAAGATCACCCCGTCAAAGGCCCGCCGCATCGAGCTGCCGAAACTTCCCGAAAGCTTCTTGACCTCTGCATCCGTGTAGACCATCCGGCCGCGCAGCGCGCCCAGTTCTGCGTTGAACGCGGCGATCATGGCCTGCGCGCCCCCCGCCTCGGCCTGCAAGGCTTCGAACCGGTCCTGAAGGCGCTGAAATTCACTGTCATCCATCGGGTGCATCCTTTTGAGTTTCGGGGTCAGGTCGGGAAACTGCGCGGCCAACGCTTCAAGGCCCGTGCGGTCCATGGGCAGACGGCCACTGTCCTCGCCCAGCAGCATTGCCAGCTCTGCCGGGGTCAAGGCCCAGAATTGTGCGGGCGTCAGTCCAAGGCCACGCAGACCCGCCCGCATCAGGATCGGCCATTCAAACGCGCTCATGGGGCTTTCACCGGAAAGGCAAAGGCGCGGCCCAGCAACAGGGCGGCGACGCGCGTGGCCTCCAGCGGGCCGCCGTCAATCTCGGCGGCCAGCACATCTGCGGTGTCCCCGGTCCAGCCCCCGCCCCGAAGGCCCGCGACCAACAGGGCGATTACGTCACGGGTGGTGAAACTGCCCGCCTCGAACCGCTCCACGACATTGACCAGGGTATCTGCGCGCAGCTCCGCCTCCAGGGCCGCCAGCGCGCCGAGGGTCAGTTTCAGAACGTGGCGCTGCCCATCCAGGGTCAAGGCCACCTCGCCTGTCCATGGGTTCGCCATCCTACAGCGCCGTGAACGTCAGCGCACCGGCCGAGGCCATGGAGATCTCGTAGGTGGCCTCGCCGTTGTAGCTGCCCGCATATTCCAGCGAAGTGATCTGGAACGCGCCCTCGACCACGCCGAAATCGGGAATGATGACCTGAAACTGGGGCACCTCGCCGTCAAAGAACAACTGGCGCGCGCGGGCGTCCGTATCGGTATCTCGAAACACGCCGGACCCCGCGATGGCGGCGGTTTTGACGCCAGCCCCCGCCAGCAGCTCGCGCCAGCCGCCCGCACTGTCCAGGGACGTGGCATCCACGGTTTCGGCGTTGAAGGACAGCCGCGTGGTGCGCAGCCCGGCAAGGGTCTGAAACACGCCGGTGCCGTTGGTATCGACTTTGACCAGCAGGTCTTTTCCGTTTTGAACGCTCATGGGAAAGCTCCGATTTGTAAGGGGTTAGGGGGCGGTGTTGATGTCCGCGATCCGGGCGCGGAAGTAGAGGTCGATGCGCCGGGTGTCGTCGCGCGTGACGCGGCGAGCGGTAGCCCGGCGGAACTGAAGGGACACAAGACGCCCCCGTGTCAGGGGCAGGTCAGCGTCCACAAGAACGTCCGAGACCCGGGCAGCGATCTGCTTGGCTGTGAGAAAGCCCGACTGGCTGGTGGCCACGGTCACGCGAAACACATGCACGCTGCCGGGGCCGGAGCCGTCGGCGGCGTCCGTCACCTCTTCCGGCCCCAAGGCCACAAAGGTCGCGGGCGGCGTGCCACCCGGGGCCGCGTCAAAGATGGCACCGGGCACAAGGGCGGTCAGGGTCTGGTCACCGGACAGGGCCCCGAACACGGCGGCCTGTAGATCGGCAGAGGCGGCGTAGGTCATGGCGCGATCTCCTCTGTGGCCCAGCATTGCAAGCGACGCCGCAAGGCATCGGCCTCGTGGACCGCGTCCACACGGTAGACCCGCGCGCCTTCGGTAAAGCGCTGCCCGACCCGCGGACGTGTGGCGCTGTCGGGGGCTTGCCAGTGCAGGGTGATGATCACGGACAAGGCCGGGGCCTCGCCAAATTCACCGGCGCGCGACGACCCGCTGCGCGCGGCCACATCGGCCCAATACACCGCGACATCGTCCCAGGTGATGTTGAACCCCCCGGCCCCATCGGGCACGGTGACGGGACTTTGCAGGGCCAGCGCCCGGTTCAGACGGATGCGCCGGGTCATCGGCCAATGCTCCGCAACCGAACCGTGCGGAAGGGCGCGATCAAGCGGTTCACCTGGGCCGAGAGCGTCACCTCCCCCTCGAACAGGGCGGCGGCGTGCAGCAAGACGGCCTGTTGCAGACCATCCGCCAACCCCTCGAAGGTGTCGGACATGCCAGCGGTCATGGTGACATGCAGCAGGTCCTGCGCGCCCACGCCCGGGAACCCGTCCAGCAGCACAACACGCGGGGCGCTGTTGTCAGCCAGCAGGGCGAAGGTGGCGCGGGGCAAAGCCTCGGGCGCTGTGCCCAGACGCTCGATCTCGATGAAGTCCACGGTGTAGACAGGGGCCAGCGTCAGGTGGATCATGTCCGCAACAGGGCCGGTCAGATCCTGGGTGAACGCGCGGCGCAAGAACACCTTGCCAGTGGCGGCCTCTAGCGCGGCAAGGGCACCGCGAAGGGCCGCCTGCAAGCGCGCCTCTTCGCCGGGGCCTGCGGCGAAATCCGTGCCCAGCCGCAGTTGCGCGGCCAATTTCGCCACCGGCAATGCGGCATCGTCCACGGATGTTGTTTCAACAGGTGTCATCGGGACCCCCTTGGTTAGGGCGCGTGGCCCGAAGTGTGAGATGGGAAAAGAGGCGCGCCGCCTTGTCGTCGCTCGGACGGATCAATGCTGCTGGACAACGCCAAGGCGTGGATGTCCAAATGCGCGCCTCACCCCGGCGACAGAAATATCCGCCGGGGATGGTCGCTCTGGCTTTTAGGACACAGAGAACTTCATCAGTTTGATCGCCGCAAAGTCGCTGACGTCACCGCCTACGCGCTTGGTGGCATAGAACAACACATGGGGTTTGGCGCTGAAGGGATCGCGCAGCACCCGCAGGTCCGGGCGTTCCGCGATTGTGTAGCCCGCACCAAAGTCGCCAAAGGCAATCGCACAGGTGCCGGACGCGATGTCGGGCATATCCTCGGCGATCAGGACGGGATAGCCCATCAGGCGTGCGGGTTCCCCTGCGGCAAGACCGTCGGACCACAGAAAGCGGCCATCGGCATCTTTCATCTTGCGCACGGCCCCTGCGGTTTTCGAATTCATCACGAAAGACGCGTTGGCCCGGTAACGCGCGCCCAGGGCATAGACCAGATCAATGATCTTCTCCGCCGCCGTGGCCGCGTCAAAATCCCCATCTGTCCCCGTGGGGATGTAGCCCAGATTGCCCCAAGACCATGTGTCATTGGCCACCGCCCCGTGATCGAGGAAGCCACGCGGTTTGTCCACGCCATCGCCGTTGATAAAGGCGCTGGCCTCGGCCCGGGCGAACTTGTCCGCGATGCGGCCCGCCAGCCAGCCTTCGATGTCAAAGGCACTGTCGTCCAGCAACCGCTGGGATGCCTTGGGCAGGGCCGACAGCTCGTGCAGGGGGATCGAGATACGCTCGATCGTGGGGGTGTCGGTTTCGGCTTGGGTGGCGGTTTCCGTGGCCCAACCGGCCCCCACATCCGTGTGATCCACCAGCACGTCAAAGGACGTCGCCTCGACGTTCACCACTGCGGCAATGGACCGGATCGACGCGCTGCTTTCCAGCACCGACTGGATCTGCGTGGCGGTTTGCGGGTCCACCAGATAGCCCCCCTCGGCCGAGACGGCGGTGTTCATCGACTTGCCCTCCAGGGTCAGGCCGCGCAACCCGTCGTCATCCCCGGACCGCAGATAGGACTGCATGGCCTTTTGGTGCGGCTGTTCGGTGGCCGCGACTTCGAGGGCGGGGCGGCGGTGGGTCATGGTCTTTGTGCTCAGCATGGCGATACGATCTTCCTGTTGTTGCAATCGGGTGGAGAGTTGGTCGTGCAGGCCCTTTACGTCCGCGACCAGACCCGTCAGGGCCTCGGTCACGGTGCGGGCAGCAGTGGCCGTGGCGGGGACAGCATCCCCACCACGTGCCGCATTTGGCAAAGTCATGTGGTGTTTCCTTGTGTGGTTCAGAGAATCTGCCGACCGCTACCCGCGCATCAGCTGTCCGCGCGCGGTCTCCAGCGCGCGGATCAACTCGTGTGTGTGCGGATCAGGGCCCTCGCCCGTCTTCGCATCCACCCGAGCACTGGGAAGCATGGGAAAGGTCACAAGCGACACCTCCCACAGCTCCAGTTCCTGCAGCAGGCGTTGCCCGCTGGCATCTTTCGCGGCCCGCTTGGTGCGGTAGCCGATGGACAGCCCGTCGATGGCCCCCGCCTCGATCAGGGCCACAGCCTCGCGCCCCTTGGCCACATCGGTCAAAAGCCGGCCCTTGACGTAAAGGCCGCGCCCGTCCTCGCGGACCTCGTCCCAAATGCCGATTGGTTGGGCGGGGTCGTGTTGCCACAACATCTTGACGCGGCGCCCCGCCCCCTCCAGCGCCTTGAGCGAGGCGCTATAGGCCCCCGGCTGCACCACGTCGCCGCCGGTATCCACCGCGCCGAAATGGCTGGCGTAGCCTTCGATGACGTGATCATCGCTGACCTCGATCGCCTCGCCCAGCCGGGCGAATTTCGTTTCTAGTCCGTGATCCATCAGATCGCTCCTACGTTGATCAACTCGTTGATGGCCTGGGCCAGGATCGTGGCCACGACGCCAAAGACCGCCAGCCACAGACGCTTTTCCATCCGCTCCAGCCCGGTCTCGATGCCGTTCAGGCGGAACTCCAACGCGTCCCAGCGTTCGGCCAGCACGCGCTCGTTCGCCTCGATCCGGGCTTGGGCCACGTCGAAAGGGTCATAAAGAAACCGCGACCCACCGTTGGGGGCGCGGGCGTCATTCATGGCCATCCACCACGGGCGGCAGGCCCAGCATGGCGCGTTTCTCGGCATCCGTGAGGAAGTCCGCGTCGGCTACGCGCCGCCACTGGGCCTCTCGCTCCACGGCCAAGGCCGGGATCGCGTCGAGATCGGGTTTCAGATGCACCCGCTCGTCCGACAGGACCGACAGCCAATGGGCCAAGGCGCTGGCCACCTTGTCCACCAGCGGCAGGACCGTCAGGCGGTAGAAGGCGCGGTTGGCCTCGGCGTAATTCGCGTAAGTAGCGTCCCCGGGGATGCCAAGGATCATGGGCGGCACCCCGAAGGCCACAGCGATTTCGCGCGCCGCCGCCTCCTTGGTCTTCTGGAACTCCATGTCCGACGGGCTGAATCCCATGGGCTTCCAATCCAGACCCCCTTCCAGCAACATCGGACGACCCGCGTTGCGCGCGCCTTGGTGGTTCGCCTCGACCTCTGCGGCCAGGCGGTCGAACTGGTCGGGGGACATGGTCGCCCCGTCCGGCCCGTTAAAGGTGATCGCCCCCGAGGGTCGCGCGGCATTGTCCAACAGGCCCTTGGACCAGCGGCTGGCGGCGTTGTGCACATCCACCGCACTGGCCGCCGCCTGCATGGGCGACAACCCGTGGTGGTCGTCTTGGGGGTGGAACAGCTTGATATGACAAACCTGTTCGGGGCCAAAGCGGTGCGCCTTTGCCCCCACACGGTAGTCAAAGCCCACCGGCCACCCGTCGGACCCCGCCACAATCGCCATCCGTTCGGACCGCAACACGTGCAACTCCAAGGGAAGGCCCATGTCGCCCACGGCCTCCACGTAGCCGTCGCCGGACAGCAGCATCTGACCGAACAGCGCCTCCAACAGCTCTGCCTTGCCTTGGGTGCCGTTGGGGCGCGACAGAAGGGTCAGGACCGGGTGCTGGGCATAGCGGGTGGCCGCATCCTCCAAGACCAAGGGCACCGCCGCCGCCGCCTCTGCGATCAGCTTGACCGCGCGAAAGCCCACGGGGTTTCCGGCAAAGCCCACGCGCGTCAGGGAGCCGGTGTCACGGGGCGACCACATCACACGGCCCCCGCCCGCGGCTAGCGCGGCCACCTTGCCCGCCGCACTCGCCTTGGCCTCGGGCGGCGCGTCGGCCCGTTTCAAAAAGTCGAACATCCAAATGTCCTTTCGCGGTTGATCCAATAAAAAAGGCCCCCGGCGGGGACCTTAAAGCGTACGCACCTGCGGGCGGCTCCAGCGTCTGGCGGGGGTGATCATCCCCTCGGTGATCGCCCAGACAAGGGCATCGACCCGGTCCGGGCTGCCCTGCCCCTGAAACCCGTGATGGGTCATCTGCACCATCTCGTCCTCCAGCGGACCGAAGGCGCCGTAGTGCTTGACCCGCCCCTGTTCATAGAGCGCGGCCACAGGTTCGGCCCGCGCCGACTTGCCCCGGCTGGCCCGCACCGCACTGTAGGGGATCAGGGGATCCACCTGCCGCACGGTCGTCTCGACCAGATCGCCGCCTTGGTTCACCTCGGCCACCAGACGGTCGGCGTGGTGACGACGGCAGGCCTCCACGGCGGCCTCTGCCCATTCAAGGGGGCTGGCGGCAGCGATGCTGGCGTCCTCCATCACGTAGGCCGTCCAGTTCGCGGGCGGCCCCTGGGTCGAGAAGCCCACGACCATGATCCCGCAGGCGTCCGACCCAGCGTGCCCTGTGACGGGCGGGTCCACGGCCACCACGACCCGATCCAACTGGGGCAGCTTGTCGACCCGCGCGGCCTCCAGCGTTCGCGTGGTCCAGAACGCGCCCTGCACATCTTCCAGCAAGACGCCCTCCAACTCCTGCCGGCCCAGACGGGTGCCGGCGTAGCGGGCGGTCACTTCCTCCAGAAAGGACCGGGCCAGATGCGCCCGGTTGGCAGAGGTGGGGGCATGGGTGGTCACGGTACTGGGCCGGGACAACAGACGTTTCATTATTTCAACATTTCGGGGCGTCGTCGTCACGACAACGCGCGGGTCACCCCCCAAACGCACACAAAATTGCAACATATCCCAAGCATCCTGCGCCTTCTTCCACTTGGCCAGTTCATCGACCCAAGCGGCGTCAAATTGCGGCCCCCGCAGCGCCTCGGGCTCGGACGCGGAAAAGCACTGGGCCTCGGCCCCATTGGGCCAGACCAGCTTGCGCTGCGTGGCTTTCCACACGGGGCGACGGTCGGGGGGCTGCATTCCAGAATACCGCTGTCCCCCATGACCATCACGTCGCGGGCCTGATCGTAGGTTTCCCCCACCAAGGCCACGCGCCGCGCGCGCCCGGGATCGAGGGGGCGTGCCCCCTCGACCATGGATCGGACCCATTCGGCCCCGGCGCGGGTCTTGCCCGCACCGCGACCGCCCAGGATCACCCACGTCCGCCAGTCCCCCGGCGGCGGCAATTGGTGATCCAGCGCCCAGAATTCGAACAGCCAAGGCAATGCTGCAAGTGCCTGTGGGCTGAGCGATTCCAGAAACGCCTCAGCCGTTTTGAGCGGCGCGGAGGCGAGCCAGTCTGCGCCCGATCTCAGATCGGGCTGCGGACAGGTCGTGTGCGCCTCGGGTAAGTCCCCCAGTGGATTTTGCATGGGCGTCCTCCATCTTGCGCGCCTCCTCCAACGCGAGCATGAGGGCGCGGTTCAAGTCTTTGATTTCTTTGGTCAGTTCCGTTGTGCCGACGGCATCGCCCTCGGCCATGTTTTCGAGCAAGGCGATCCGATCCTTAATCACCTGTCTCATGCGATCCAGAACGCCAGAGGCGTCCTCGACCATGCCACGACTATCAAAACGTTCAATAATTTCGAAAGACATGTGGTCTCTCCCGTGCTTGAAATTCCCGCACGAGCGAAGGATGGGACCCACACACCGGTGTTCAGCGACCGGTGGGCGACTAACCCAACTTCTCCAGCATGTATGTTTTATTGTTTTGAGCGTGCGCTGCGGTCAACAGGTTTTGTGAAAAACCCTTTGGATACCGTGCGTTAACCGGACATTAACCGAACATCACCCGCTAAGTCGTTGATAAGTGGATGATGAACGAGATGTTAACGCAGAACGCCGCCCCCGGGGTCTGGGGACGGCGTGTCAGATCAGCGGTGGAATCACGTAAGGCTCACTCAGCCTGGCGCTGCCGTTCGATCTCGCGCCAGCGGGCCACGGCCGCGTTATGCCCCTCCAGCGTGACGTTGAACTCGTGCCCCCCGGTGCCATCGGCCACAAAGAAGATGTAGTCGGTGTCGTCCGGGTTCACCGCCGCCTCAAGGCTGGCGCGGCTGACGTTGGCAATGGGGGTGGGCGGCAGCCCCTCAATCACATAGGTGTTCCAATCCGTGCGCGTGCGCAATTCGCTGCGGCGCAGGCCTCGGCCCAGAACGCCGCGCCCCTCGGTCACACCATAGATCACCGTGGGGTCCGTTTGCAGGCGCATGCCGCGGCGCAGGCGGTTGGTAAAGACGCTGGCCACGGTGTAACGCTCTTCGGGGACGCTGGTCTCTTTCTCGATGATGCTGGCAAGGATCAGCATTTCCTCGGGCGTCTCGATGGGCAGGCCTTCGGCGCGCAGGGCCCAGACCTCGGCCATCTGGCGGTCGTGGATCGCACGCATACGGTTGATGACCTCGGCCCGCTCCGTGCCCCGGCTGACCTCGTAGGTATCGGGGGCCAGGACCCCTTCGGCGGGCACGTCCGCAATCTCGCCTGTCAGGAAATCCGCACCCTTCAACCCCTCGACGATCTGCCAAGAGGTCAGACCCGGGGCGATGGACACGCGGTAGACCATGGGCACGCCTTCGTCGATCAAGGCCTGATAGGGGGCCGGGATCGCCTCGCCACTGGCAAAAGTTGCAATGTCCTCAAGGGCCTGCTGGCCGGGGATCCGTTCGCGCACCCGCGTCTCGCCCCCTTGGGACCGAATGATGTAGGTGACGGTATAGCGGAACAGCGAGGGGCCACCGCTGGTCACGATGTCCAACACCTCTGCCATGGAGGCCCCGGCGGGGATTTCGTAATTGCCGAATTTCAGGTCCCCCGCCCGGTCCGCGTAGCGCGCGCCGATGCGGAAAATCTGGGCGCTGGTGATCGCGCCACTGCGTTCCAGCGCGTCCCCCACCCGCGACAGGCTGGCGCCGCGCGGCACTTCGAAGAAGATCGGCTGTTCCAGCGGACCCTCGGCCACGTATTGGCTTTGTCCCCAGCTGACCAGACCCGCAAGTGCCGCCAAAAGGACAATGCCAAGCGTCAGGGCGTTGGCGGTGATGTGTTTCCACATGGGCTAGACTTTCCCCATCACAAGCGAGGCGTTCGTCCCGCCAAACCCAAAGGAGTTGGACAGGGCGATGTTGATCTCCCGCGCCTCTGCCTCTTTGGGGGCCAGGGACAGCTTGGGCTCCACCGCCGGGTTGTCTAGGTTCAGCGTGGGCGGTGCCACCTGATCCCGGATCGCAAGGATGCTGAAGATCGCCTCGACCGCGCCAGCGGCCCCCAGCAAGTGCCCGATGGCGGATTTGGTCGATGTCATCGTGGCCTTTTCCGCCGCCGCACCCATCATCCGTTCCACAGCCCCCAGTTCAATGGTGTCGGCCATGGTGGATGTGCCGTGGGCGTTGATGTAGTCGATATCCTCGGCCTTGATGCCTGCGCGTTTGACTGCGGCGCGCATAGCACGCTCCCCCTTCGCCATCCTCGGACGGGGCGGTGATGTGATAGGCGTCACCGGACAAGCCGTAGCCCAGGATCTCTGCATAGATCTTGGCCCCACGCGCCTTGGCATGTTCGTATTCTTCCAGCACGACAACTCCGGCCCCCTCGCCCATGACGAAGCCATCGCGGTCCGCGTCATAGGGGCGGCTGGCGGCCTTGGGGTCGTCGGCGCGCTTGGTGGACAGGGCCTTGCAGGCGTTGAAACCCGCGATGCCGATCTCGCTGATGGGGCTTTCCGCGCCGCCCGCGATCATCACATCTGCATCGTCCAGCGCAATCAGGCGGGCCGCATCGCCGATGGCATGCGCCCCGGTGGAGCACGCCGTCACAACCGCGTGGTTCGGCCCCTTGAAGCCGTACTTGATGCTGACCTGACCGGACACAAGGTTGATCAGGGCGGATGGAATAAAGAAGGGCGAGACCCGCCGCGGCCCCCGTTCCTTGAGCAGCACAGCCGTGTCCGCAATGGACGACAGCCCGCCGATGCCGGATCCGATCATCACGCCCGTACGCTCTCGCGCCTCCGTGTCCTCGGGGGTCCAGCCAGCGTCCTCGACCGCTTGGGTCGCGGCGGCGATGCCGTAGAGGATAAAGTCATCCACTTTCCGCTGTTCCTTGGGTTCCATCCAGTCGTCGGGGTTGAAACTGCCGTCCGAACCGTCCCCACGGGGAATTTCGCAGGCGTATTTCGTCGTGACCCGTTCCGCGTCGAACTTGGTGATCAGCCCCGCGCCCGATTGCGCGTCCAGTATACGCTTCCACGTCTCTTCGACCCCGCAGGCCAAAGGCGATACCATTCCCAATCCGGTGACGACCACTCGACGCATGACATATCCTTTGCGTGACCCGTTTGCGCCTGTCTACACGGGTGGGTTTGGGGCCTCAAGGGGGGCAGGTGCGGGCGGCGGGCCTTAGCGCGGCAAAACGATTTCCGCGCGCAGACCGCCCATGGCGCTGTCGCCCAGGCGCAGGGTGCCCCCATGGATGCGCGCCACGTCGGACACGATGGCCAGCCCCAACCCGACAGAGCCTTGCGGCGTGGCCCCCCGCGCCTGATCGAGCCGGGCAAAGGGTTTGACCGCCTCCTCCCGCAGGGCCTCGGGGATGCCGGGGCCGTCGTCTTCGACCACGATGCGCAGGGCGGCGTCGCTGACGATCAGGGACAGACGCGCCCGGGTGCCGTAGCGCGCAGCATTGCGCAGCAGGTTTTCCACCGCCCGGCGCAGGGCCATGGGGCGCAACCGGGCCTGAGTGGGCGTGTCCGCGTCCACCTCGACCACCTGCCCCGCCCGTGCCGCGTCGATGGCAATCCCGCGCAAAAGGACCGACAGGTCCATACGCGTGGCATCCTCTCCGGCCCCTTCGCGGGCATAATCCAGAAAGGCATCCAACATGGTCTGCATCTCGTCCACATCCCGGGCGAGGGCCGCGACCTCCTCCCCCTCCATCATGCTCAATTCCAGCCGCATCCGGGTCAAAGGGGTGCGTAAGTCGTGACTAACCCCCGACAACATCAGGGTCCGCTGTTCGATCTGCCGCTCGATCCGGGCGCGCATGTCCAGAAACGCCGTGCCCGCCGCCCGCACCTCTTGCGCGCCCGAGGGGCTGTAGCGGACGACCCGACCCTTGCCAAAGGCCTCCGCCGCGTTGGCCAGCCGCCGGATCGGCCGCACCTGGTTGCGCAGGAACAAAAACGCCACCCCCGTCATCACCAAAGAGGCAAAGACCATGATCACCAGCAACTGGTGCGGGTTGGACGCCGACACCCGGGCACGGGGGAACCGTAACGCCCCCTCGGGCAGGGCCACCGTCACCACCTTGTCATCGGGGGCCAATTCGATCGCGCCGATGTCGTCGAACCGGTCCCGCAGGACTGACCGCACGACGATGCCGGAAAAGTCATAAAACAGCCGCCCCTGCCCCACAGGCCCCTCGACCCAGTCAAACCCCAGATCGCCCGCCAACTCCGGCATCCGCCGCACGAGGGCGATTTCGGTGGCTATGGTATCGGTCATCTGGCGGGTCACATCCTCGAAATGCCGTTGCAGGAAGTTCACGGACACGACAAGCTGGATCGTGATTACCGGCGCGATCAGGATCAGCGCCGCCCGGCCATATAGTCCCCGTGGGGACAGTCGTTTCAAAAGGGAGTGCGCCATGGATCGACCCTACCCCAGCCAAGGGGACGCGCCAATGGTCCAGTTGGCCCCGGGCCTGCAGCGCCTGACCGCCGACAACCCCTCGCCCATGACCCAGGCCGGGACCTGCACCTATCTCGTCGGGCACGGCACTGTTGCAGTGATCGACCCCGGCCCGTTGGGGCACAACGTGGCGATCATGGCCGCACTGGCGGGCCGCCCGCTCAGCCACATCCTTGTGACCCACAGCCACGTGGACCACTCCCCGGCCGCCCGGGCGTTGTCCCAAGCCACGGGCGCGACGATCTGCGCCTTTGGCCCCAGCGACGCGGGCCGCAGCCCCCTGATGCAAGCCTTGGCCCGGGACGGCGCGTTGCAGGGGGGCGAAGGGGTGGATGCCGACTTCGCCCCCGATATGACCCTTGCGGACGGCCAGACCGTCATGGGCGACGGCTGGACCCTGCGCGCCCACTGGACGCCCGGGCACATGGCCAACCACCTGTGTTTCGAATGGAGCGAGACGGGCGCGCTGTTTACGGGGGATCTGATCATGGGCTGGTCCACCTCACTGATCTCGCCCCCGATGGAGACGTGGCACAGTTCATGGCCAGTCTGGACCGGGTCGCGACGCTGGCCCCGCGCATCCTTTATCCCGGTCACGGCGACCCGGTGACGGACCCCGCCGCCCGCGTGGCAGAGTTGCGCGCCCACTGCGCCGCCCGCCGCGCCCAAGTGCTGGCCGCCCTGCGCGAGGTGCCCGAGGATCTGGCGACCCTGACCGCGCGCGCCTACGCCGACGTCCCCCCCGCCTTGTGGCCCATGGCCCAGCGTAACCTGTTGGCACAATTGATAGAATTCGTAGAAACCGGCGCCGCTACCGCCCAGCCGGCCCTGTCTTCCCAAGCCCTGTTCCATAGGGCCCGCCCCGAATGACAGGGCCGCAGACAAAAAGTGCAAAATCCCTCTGGACGCCCCCAAAGGCCATTGCTATACGGCCCTCAGTTCCGGCGTAGCTCAGCGGTAGAGCAGTTGACTGTTAATCAATTGGTCGTAGGTTCGATCCCTACCGCCGGAGCCAATTTCCCTACAAGCTACTGAAAACGTGTGATTTTCGGATTTAGCTCCGAACGCTTTTGGCGAGTTCTGCGCTCTGCTGACACACAGATGTCACAACGCGCGCACTTCGGGGGAACAGGTCAGTCCATCGGTGTCCCTCATCAGGAGGGCATCATGCGAGCCCAAACATACCTCTACCGCCAAGGCCGCCACTATCATTTTCGGCGGCGTATCCCGGGGTTATCCACATCTATTCGTCCTGTGCGTATCGCTCTGGGGACGACAGATGAAAAAACGGCGCATACGTGGTCCCGAACGCTGATTACAGAGTTCGAAGCCATGCTCGATGCATTCTTATTTGTCCTAGACCCGCTCCCCGAAGAGCTGATCGCGCAGTACTTTGATGCGCGGCTGAAGCAGACCCTGAATACCCTGCGCCGCCAGTCACGCATGGAACGAATGTCTGAGCGGAAAGGCACGTTAGCTACGGCCATCCATATCCAGCGTGTCGTGTTGACCAGCCTTTTGACCGACGGTCTTGGAGATGCTCTTCCGCCGTCGCGTCTTGATGCTACCTGGTCTTCCAACGAAGTGACGGCTGCGGTCAGCCTCTACGCCAGGGAGGTCGAAGTCCTACGATCTTCTGCATCTCGCAAATCCATTATCGGCGAATTCGAGGCTCTCACAGGATTGAAGCCCCGGTCTTCCGAACACGAGTATCAGGTGATCGAAACCCATCTACACGCACGACTCGCAGCTTTGGGAGCGGAGCACGAAGGTCAGCGTATCCGGGCGAAGGTGTTCGAAGACCGCGCTAAAGAGCTGGTTTCTTCACAGGGACTCTTTCACCCGATCGCAACGCGGCATCCTGAACCGCTTCCGACGATTGTCACTCATGCGCCAGTACAACACGGATCGCCACCGCCACTCGACACCAATGCGGTTCCCGGCACAGAAGATGAGGAAGCCGGATCGGCGGTTCAGCCTAGGCCGCCCTTTACCGAAGGTGTTGCGGAGATCGAGGGGCCCATCACCGTCGAAAAACTCCGGGTACAGCTGAACCAAGCCGAACACATCGCCAAGGAGGGTGCGCCCAGACCGGACGGGGCTGATATTTCCAGCGTTTTCTGGCGCATGGCTCTTGTGGACGGCTTTACCAAGCAGACCATCGACCAGCGCGTGACTGGTGTTCGATTGTTTTGCTTCGTTACTGGCCTTCAGCGCGTTGACCAAATTCGTCAGCATCAGCTGTCCAGTTTCCGCGATGCACTTGCCGAGTTCCCGTCAAACTTCTTGCGGTCCGAACATGATGCGAAGAAAACTTTCGGGGAGATCAGGTACGAAGCCAGACATTCGTCGAAACCACCCAAGGCACTGAGTGGAACGACACGCAAAAGGCACACCAAGACAATCGAACTGCTATTGGAAAGAGCTGAGTCCGAAGGCCATCAGGTCGATCAAAAACTTGGCATCAAGAAAATCAAACCCAAGCTGAAAGGCGCGGGCAAAAAGCACAATCGTCGCCCTGCATTCAGGTTCCCGGAGCTTCAGAAAGTGTTCGGTCACACTTTGTGGCAAGGCGCGCAGAGCAAGGGCCGTCGGCATTTGCCGGGCGAGGTCATCACCAAGGATTGCCGATACTGGATCCCCTTGATCCTTGCATACACCGGCGCACGGCGCGCCGAAATCGCTGGTCTCCTCGCCTCAGATATCCAAAAGCGCGACGGCCACCATTGCATCGTGATTCAGGCAAACCAATACCGCGGCATCAAGGGTGAAGAGCCCGACGAAACTGATCCCACGAAAAAGAAGCCCAGGGTCGTTCCGGTCCATCCTCACCTCATCGAACTTGGGTTTCTTGAGTTTTCGGAGAAGCAAAAGCGGGGGCGGAGTCCTCTTCTCTTTCCTGATGTCGTACCCAAACCGCGAAAAGACTCGAAAAGAGCACTCGCTCCTGATCCGGCCATGATGGTCGAAAAATTTGGCGAGTTGATTGACGATATGTGGCGGAACAGCCTCGAGAAGACATTGGATGGAAATCCACGGGGCTTGGTCATGCACTCGTTGCGCCATTACGTGAACAACGCGTTCCTTTTCGACCAGCACCTGAAAGCACCAGTGCGACTTGATTTGGTAGGTCACGTCGATGACGAAAAGGAGAATACGAACAGGGACGTTTACCGCGATGAGTCTCCGATGGAGTTAAAGGTGGCAGCTATTAATCTACTCCCAAGGATCTTTTAGTCAGAAGTCCCCTGGTACTCGCGGAATATGATCATCCCCCTCGAGATGAACGCCCTGCCGAGCACATCCTGTAGACGAACAAAACACCTCGATCAGTTCGGACAGGGGCCGTGACCGGCTGACATCGTCCTCGATGAGACACGCTTCGGACATGTCAATAACCAGACTTTCGCCGTCTGAAACAGATACCATGAGGGCGGTTCCCTGATGGACGTGGCGGTGACGCACACGGACTCCACAACCACGAGCCACAGCATGTAACCGCATCACCCAGTCGTATCGCGTTCGGGGTCGCCCAGAAGGAAGGCGATCGATTGCTTCATTTGCTCCATCTCGCGGCGGAGCTGGGACATCTCTAAGGCCATCTGGCGAAAGGCTTTCGCCTGCTGCTCCATCGCCTCCTCGTTGCGGATCAACAAACCGATCAGGCGCTCGGCGAACTCCATCGTGACGTCCGTCTGCTCGGGATCGAGGAGCTGCAGGAGAGGGTGAAGCGTCCGCACGTCCTCCCTGGTCAGGTCGAGTTTGCGATGAGTGAAGGTGTGGTTGTCGAGCATTTCGGTCACGGTCAGGTCCTTTATCGAGGTTCATGAGGTTTGGAATTTGTCGAAAGAGGTCGACGGCACGCCGAAACAGGAGCGCTATGCCCGCCAATCGCAGCCGGGCCGCCAGGACGAGCCGCCGCAAAATCATGGACGATGCGAATGCGTGACCCGCGTCTCGAGGATTCACGCCCCGTCCGGTCAAGATATTGGACGGAACCAGAAAGCCTAGACGATCAGGGGACGGCTCAACCCGCCACGGCGATCCCTGGGCCTCCAGTGCCATGTTCAAATCTGCCACCGTGGAGGGACCCACGGACCTCATCACGGCGTTAACGTCGGAGGCCAGCCATGCCGCCTGCCCCGCATGCCGCTGCGACCGCTTGGTGACGGGCGCCGATAGGACGCGTTTCGGATCTGGCCTCCATTGTGGCTCGGGCAGCCCAAGTCGCTGACACAGGTCCCTTTCGAGCGCGTCGGTTGAGCGGACAGATGTAGAAACCTCAAGAGGCCGACCGCCGAAAGTCTGGAGCGCAGACACGATATGAATGTGGTCACAGCGGGTGTCTTCACCGCCCCACAATGTCCAGGGAACCATCTCAGCTGGCAGCCCGCTGCGTGTCAGAACGAAGCGCGCAACGTCCGCCCACGTCGAGTGGCTCAATTCCGCACCCGCCGGCATCGAGAGCGTCATGTGAACGAGGCCCTTACCGTCCGGACGCTCGAACGGTTTCAGCATTCCGCGGGCTTGCCTCCAAGTCAGGACTGGCAATGAGCCGAATAAGATCTGACCATCTTTTGCGAGGTAACCATAAATCGAGGATGCCTCATTATGAAACGTCGTGTACCGTCTCATTGCGCATTCCGATCAATGACAGATCTTAGAGCCTCTCGGGCCTCCCGACCAATCGCAAGGATATCTCGCCGCTTCAGCAGGTGGAGGCGACCGGTTTCAGCGCGGTTGAGCTGATGCAGCGCGAAGCTGATCCGGGCCAGTTCAGCTGCGATCACAACATCGGTCTCGCCGCCGTATTGGAGCGCAGCATGTGTCATGAACTTTGCCCGTGTTCCGAAACCGTTCTTGCGGGCGATAGCATCTATCTGATCCGCAACTTCCTGCGGCTGGCGAACGGAATATGATATGATCTTCTCGGACATGGCTCGAACCTCGTTGGTAGGACTTCGTTCTACCGGTTTGGTTCAGCTGAGTGAAAACGATGCGTGCCTCTGCAATTTCGACTGACGCTAGGGAGGATGCCTAGTCGCCTTGTTTTTCAGGTTAAAATCAACCGAGCTATACAATCCCATTGCGAAATTAATTGCTTAGGGAAAAAGCGGCCTCTCAACCTTGGAAAACAAATTTCACGGGCGAATTGGGAAAATGACGCCACGCCTTAGGTTCTAAGATCAGGACTGACTGAGGGAACTTGTTAAACGATCCCCTAAACCTCATCGGCCCGCTTGCTGATGCGTATTGTTAAACGACTTCCGATTGCGCTCCTGAGGCGCAGGCGACATGATGGGGAAAACAATATCTTAGTGAGTTTTCCTTGAGCCACGACCTCAACCAAGATCCAGAGCAGATCGCCCGAGACCGGATCGACGAACGCCTGCGTGCGGCGGGCTGGCAGGTCCAGGACAAGGGCGCGATGGACTTCTCCTCAGGCCTCGGTGTGGCTGTCCGGGAGTATCAGACGGACGTGGGGCCGGCGGACTACGTCTTGTTCGTCGACCGTCAAGCCGCAGGCGTGGTCGAAGCGAAGCAGGACGACCTAGGCGTGCGCCTAACATCCGTAGAAGAACAGTCCGAGGGGTATGCCAAAGCTAAGTTGAAGTGGGTCCAGAACAGCGCGCCCTTACCGTTTCTCTACGAGGCGACAGGAGAGATCACGCGCTTCACAAGCGGTCTGGATCCTGCACCGCGCTCCCGCGAAGTCTTCACGTTTCACAGGCCAGAAACCCTGAAGACGTGGCTTGCCAACCCGGCATCTCTCCGCACCGGGATTGCGGCCTTGCCAGAACTGAAGACCGACGGCCTGCGGGACTGCCAGATCACCGCGATCACCAACCTTGAGGCCTCACTCAAGGCTAACAAGCCCCGGGCGCTGGTCCAGATGGCAACTGGATCAGGCAAGACCTTCACGGCGATCACCCAGGTTTACCGCCTTTTGAAGCACGCAGGCGCTAAGCGCATCTTGTTCCTCGTGGACACCAAGAATCTGGGCGAGCAGGCCGAGCAGGAGTTCATGTCGTTCCTACCCAACGACGACAACCGCAAGTTTACCGAGCTCTACAATGTCCAGCGCCTGACCAGCCCCTCGATCGCCGGCGACAGCCAGGTCGTGATTTCAACGATCCAGCGGATGTATGCGACGCTTAAGGGCGAGGAACTGGCCGAGGGTGCAGAGGATGAAGGTGGCGCGGCAACGCCCAACTACCGCAAGAAGCCCCTGCCAGTCGTTTACAATCCGAAACTCCCGCCCGAGCATTTCGACGTCATCGTCATCGACGAATGTCACCGCTCCATCTATGGGCTCTGGCGGCAGGTGCTGGACTACTTCGACGCCTTCCTGATCGGCCTCACCGCAACCCCGGACAACCGCACCTTCGGCTTCTTCCAGAAGAACGTCGTCAGCGAATACACCCACGAAAAGGCTGTCGCCGACAAGGTCAACGTCGGGAACGAGATCTACCTGATCGAAACCCAGATTACCAAGGCTGGAGAAACACTGAAGGCCAAACAGCTGATCGAGAAACGCGAACGCGACACCCGGGCCAAGCGATGGGAAAGCCAGGAAGATGAACAGGCCTACGCCGCCACCCAGCTTGACCGATCTGTCGTGAACCCCGACCAGATCCGCACGGTCATCCGCACCTATAAGGATAACTGGCCCGATATCTTCCCCGGCCGCAAGGAGGTGCCTAAGACGCTGATCTTCGCCAAGACCGACAGCCACGCAGACGACATCATCCAGACCGTCCGGCAGGAGTTCGGCCAGGGCAACGACTTCTGCCGCAAGATCACCGGCGGGGCGAAGAACCCGAAATCCTCGCTCGCGGCCTTTCGCAACAACTACGACCCGCGCATTGCCGTCACCGTGGACATGATCGCCACCGGGACGGACGTGAAACCGCTGGAATGCTTGATCTTCATGCGGGACGTGAAATCCAAGAACTACTTCGAACAGATGAAGGGGCGCGGCACCCGGGTGGTGAAGCCCGATGACCTGCGCAAGGTCTCCCCCTCTGCCGATGCCAAAACGCACTACGTGATTGTCGATGCCGTGGGCGTCACCAAGTCGCTCAAGACCGCCAGCCAGCCGCTCGACACCAAACCGTCGATCCCGTTCAAGGACCTCGCCATGGGGCTGATGATGGGCGACCGGTCAGAGGAGACGGTCAGCTCCCTTGCCGCCCGTCTGGCACGGCTGGATCACAAGCTCGGCGCGGAGGAGCAAGAGCAGATCACGCAAGCCGCAGGCAAACCCCTAACGGCCATCGTGCGCGATCTGTTTGACGCCATCGACCCGGACAAGGTGGAGGCCGATGCCAAGGCCGCAGGCCATGCGGAGCCGGACGATGCCGCAATGACCGCCGCGCGCGACGAACGGGTGCGGCAGGCGGCCAACGTCTTCACCGGCCCGCTGATCACCACGCTGGACACGATCCGCCGCGATACGGAACAGACCATCGACCATGACAACATGGACACCCTCTTGCGCGCGGAATGGGCGGGCGACGCGGACGCAAACGCCAAGACCATCCAGCAGGACTTCGAGGCCTACCTGACCGAGAACCGCGACGAGATCGAGGCGCTGACCATCTATTTCAACACCCCTGCCCGGCGGTCAGAGGTGACGCTGTCCATGCTCAAGGACGTGCTGACCCGCGTGAGGCAGGATCAACCCCGCCTTGCGCCGCTGACCGTCTGGCGCGCCTATGCGCATCTGGACGGCTACAAGGGCGACGACCCGGCCAGTAACCTGACCGCGCTGGTGGCGCTGATCCGGCGGGTGACGGGACTGGATCAGACCTTGACCCGCCATTCCGACAGGGTGCGGCGCAGCTTTCAGGACTGGATCCTGAAGCGCCACGCGGGCAAGGGAGAGAAATTCTCGGACGCGCAGATGGACTGGCTGCGCATGATCCGCGACCACCTGACGGCAAGTTTTACGATTGAGCGCGACGACCTGGAGCTTGCGCCTTTCGATGCCCATGGCGGCATGGGCCAGATGTATGCGCTGTTTGGCGATCAGACGGATGCGGTGATGGCCGAGATGAATGAGGCGCTTTCGGCATGACTACTAATCCTTGGTTAACAGAGGAACTACCGACTGGCTGGGCGCGCACGGAATTTCAGGAATTCTGCACAGTGGTCAGAGGCGGATCGCCACGCCCCAAGGGCTCGCCCAAGTATTTCGGCGGAACAATCCCGTTCATCAAAATCAGCGATGTAACCGCAAGTGACGGGATGACACTTCGAAAGACGGTAGACACCGTTAATGAGGAAGGCGCTAAGAAGAGCCGTCTGATTGAAGCTGGCAGACTAATACTTAGCAATAGCGGAACGGTCTGCGTTCCCATCTTCCTGGCAGTAGACGCATGCATACACGACGGATTCGTCGCGTTCGAAAGTCTACCCAAACATATCAATCAGAATTATCTATTTCACTTCTTCAAGTATATTCGCCCTTTCATCCTTGATCAAAACAGGCAAGGTGTTACCCAGGTCAATCTCAACACGGGAATTGTTTCAGAAATTCAAATTGACATTCCCCCCTCAACGAACAACGCCGCATCGTGGAGAAGATCGAGGCGCTGTTTGAGGAGATCGACGCGGGGGTCGAGAGTCTCAGGACGGCGCGGGTCAAGCTGGGGTTGTATCGTCAATCCCTGCTGAAATCCGCCTTTGAGGGCCGCCTCACCGCCAATTGGCGCGCGCAGAATGCGGACAAGCTGGAGCCCCCCGAGACCCTCCTCGCCCGCATCCAATCCGAACGCGACACCCGCTACAAAGCCGCCCTCGACGTCTGGCAAACCGCCCTCACCGAATGGCGCGCGGACGGAGAGCAAGGGAAGAAGCCCGGGAAGCCCAAGCGGCCTGCTGATCTTGACCCCAACTCGGACATCACTTTGGGACATATCGTGTTAGACGTTGCCCAAGGATGGTCGCCGAAATGCAAAAACCATGCGTCCAACGACGATAGCGTCTGGGGAGTAATCAAAACAACGGCCATCCAGGCTGCCAAGTTCCTACCAGCTGAAAACAAAGAACTGCCTGATGCACTTCCGCCCCGAAAATGGCTGGAATTGGAAGAAGGCGACGTGATCATTACTCGCGCGGGCCCTCGGTCCCGGGTTGGCGTCGCTTGTATGGTCAAGAACACCCGCCCGAAATTGATGCTTTGCGACAAGGCTTACAGGCTGAACTATTTGGAAACGATGGTTCTTCCCGAATTTCTTGAAGGGTATCTGAACGCACCCGACACCCAGAAGCGCATCGAGGTTATCAAGAGCGGGATAAACGACAGCGGGCTGAACCTGAAACAGGAACAGTTCTTAGCGTTGGACTTCTGGCTACCCAGTCTCGCCGAACAAACCGAAATCGTCCGCATCCTCGACGAAAAACTCTCCGCCGCCGACGCCATGGAGGCCGAGATCGACGCCGCCCTCACCCGCGCGGACGCCCTGCGCCAATCCATCCTGAAAAAAGCCTTCTCCGGCAAACTCGTCCCACAAGACCCAAACGACGAGCCCGCCTCCACCCTCCTCGCCCGCATCCAAACCGCCCGCGCCGCCGCCCCCAAGGCCAAGCGCCCCAGAAGGACACCCGCATGAACACCTCAGCCATCGTCAGCCGCGTCATGTCTTTCCGCAACACCTTGCGCGATGACGGTGTGGGCGCGGGCGATTACCTGGAGCAGCTGACCTACCTCATCTTTCTGAAGATGGCCGATGAGTACAGCAAGCCGCCCTACAACCGTGACGTCGGCGTGCCGGACGAGTTCGCCTGGCCCACCCTGACCGCCCGGCGCGGCGCCGAGCTGGAGGCGCATTACGTCCGCCTGCTGCGCGAGCTGGGCCTGTTGCCCGGAATGCTGGGACAGATCTTCACCAAGTCCCAGAACAAGATCACCGACCCTGCCAAGCTGTTCCGCCTGATCGACATGGTGGATGGGGTCACCTGGGTCACGCTCGGCGCCGACCTGAAGGGCGACATGTACGAGGAGATCCTGGAGGCGGACGCGGCCGACAAGAAATCCGGTGCGGGCCAATATTTCACCCCCGTCCCCTGATCCGCGCCATGGTCGAGTGTGTCCGGCCCGAGCCCGGCAAGACCATCGCCGACCCAGCCTGCGGCACGGGCGGCTTCTTCCTCGCCGCGCAGGAGTTTCTAACGGAGCCGGCGCACCATTCGCTGGACCGCGATCAGAAGCAATTCCTGAAGCACCACACTTTCTTTGGCAATGAGATCGTCGCGGGGACGCGCCGTCTATGCCTGATGAACATGTTCCTGCACGGGATCGGCGATATCACTGGGGATAATCTGATCTCCCCGGCCGATGCGCTGATTTCGCCGCCGTCTGATACTGTCGACTATGTCCTCGCCAACCCGCCTTTCGGCAAAAAAAGCTCCATGAGCTTCACGAACGCCGAGGGGGAACAGGAAACGGATGACCTGACCTATAACCGCCAGGATTTCTGGGCCACGACGTCGAACAAGCAGCTGAATTTCGTCCAACACATCCGCACCATGTTGAAGACCACGGGTCGCGCCGCGATCGTGGTTCCGGACAACGTGCTGTTCGAAGGCGGCGCCGGCGAGACGATCCGGCGCCAGCTGATCCAGACGACTGACCTACATACCATCCTACGGCTGCCGACCGGAATCTTCTACGCGCAGGGCGTCAAGGCGAACGTTATCTTCTTTGACAACCGCGCCGCTAGCCCGGACCCGCAGACATCGAAGATCTGGTACTACGACTACCGGACGAATGTGCATCACACCTTGAAGCAACGCCCGCTAACGTATGCCCACCTCGAAGAGTTCGTGCGATGCTATAACCCGGACAATCGGCATGGAAGAGCGGCGACCTGGAGTGAACAGAACCCGGACGGGCGTTGGAGATCTTTTGACCGCGATGAGGTTCTCTCTCGCGACAAGGCGAGCCTCGATCTTTTCTGGCTGCGCGATGCCTCGATGACGGATCTGGACAACTTACCCGAACCCGAAATCCTCGCCGAGGAGATCATAGACAACCTGCGCGCTGCTCTTGACAGTTTTGAAGCTGCGAAGGTGTGAGGGGCGGGAAGCGGTCGTTCGCTGCTCGAGCGATATCGAGTTCAAAGCTTGTCGAAAGCAGACGTTAGACTGCATGGGCGAGCGACCCTCACGAACAAATCTATGTTGTTATATGTCAATCACGATATATAGTGCCTATGCAGCAGGAACTTCGAGCATTTAGCGTAATCTGATATGCGACTTGACCCCGTCCGACCCAGTAGAGCCGGAGACCAATTTCACTACCTTTGGGCCGCCAGACGCAGTCTACGTCTTCTGACGCCTGCTTCGGATTTGGTCGCAATCGCGATCGAAGGTGTTTCAGAGTCTGAAACCAGTGAGTCAAGTATTGAGAGCGGCGAGGAAGTAATTGATGTCGCTGAGTATTTTGGAAGCGAAGAGCTCACCAAGTGCAAAAAAGTGACGTATCTGCAGCTCAAGCACTCGACCTTGAATAGAGGGAAAACTTGGGTACTAGGCGATCTGAAGACAACATTGGTGGGCTTCTACAAAAGGTACCATGCGTTTCTGTCAGGCATTGCGGATCCGGAAAAGCAGTCAGTAGAGTTTGTTTTTCTAACCAACCGGCCTGTTGCGGACTGGGTGCACAGTTTGCTGGACAGGATCAAATCAAGGAAACTTTTGCCTAGCGACAACAAAAAATGGCAGCAGATCAAACGGTACCTTTCGGCAGACGATGAGGCGGCATACGACTTCCTTGGCCATTTCAGTATTGCCGACTCGACGGATGGGTATTGGGAACAGCGAAACATCCTGCACCAGGAATTGACCGGGTATCTTCCTGGTCCCGATCAAGACGGGGCGGACCAACTCCTGCTGTTGGTAACCAAGAAGGCGTTGCCCGAAAGCGCTGGAAATCCTTCCATAAGAAAAGAGGATGTCCTTCGTGCTCTGAAGACCGACGAAGAGCGACTCTTTCCTGCGCCATGTCTTATTGAAGATGCAGCTGAACTGCTTCCTCGTGAGCAAGAAAATGAGTTCGTCGATGCTATTTTGAGTGAGCGCCATGATCCAATTATAATTCATGCTGGCGGCGGCGTGGGAAAAACAGCGTTAGCCCGTAGGGTGTCGAACCGGCTGCAAGAAGAATGTGAAGTCGTGCTGTACGATTGCTTTGGAAACGGCGGATACCGCAGCACAATCAGTCCCCGACATCGACACGAAGTTGCATGCTGTCAGATAGCAAACGAATTGGCCGCAAGAGGTTTGTGTCACCCACTTATCCCATCAAATCTCGCAAATGCGGCGGATTACTTAAGAGCCTTCAATCGACGCCTGACTCAGGCAATGGAAATACTGGCCGTCGCAAATGCGCACGCCAAAATCGTCATCATAATCGACGCTGCTGACAATGCTCAGATGGCAGCACAAGAGTGTGATGAACGAACGAGTTTTCCTCGTGATCTATTGAGGCAGAGCCTACCCAAGGGCGTTGTTTTGGTATGCTTGAGCCGATCGCACCGCGTCGCCGAATATCTCGCTCCGCCTCTGGACTGCAAAACCCTGGAACTAGCGTCTTTCTCACAGGCGGAGACAACGCAGTTTCTCCACAAGACCTACCCGAAAGCGTCCGGGCATGACTTGCTAGAGTTTCACCGGCTGACTTCCCAAAACCCAAGGGTTCAAGCAACAGCTCTTGAAACAACTTCGTCTCTGAGTGAAGCCTTGGAGGCATTAGGTCCCACAGCAACTACGGTCGAAGATACTATCCGCCAGTTGTTCGCTCGATCAATTGAAGCATTGAGAGATCAATCGCCCAACGCAGAATCGGCTCAGATTCAGTTGTTTTGCGAGGCGTTGGCAGCGCTCAGGCCGTTTGTTCCAATCAAAGTTTTATCGCTCGCTTCGGGCCTGCCAGAAGAAGCAATCAAGAGCTTCGTCGTGGACATCGGTCGCCCTCTACAGATCCGGTCCGATGCTGTTCAGTTCATAGATGAACCTTCCGAGACATGGTTTCGAGAGACCTACAAACCGAGCCACAGGGAAATGTCAGATTTTGTCGACAAGGTCATGCCACTTGCGACGAGCAGCAGCTATGTAGCATCAGCTTTACCGCAACTCCTGCTTGAAGCCGGTAGATACAACGACTTAGTGGAGATGGTCTTATCAGAGGCCGCGCTTCCTCAAGGCACTCCAGCAGAAATGCGGCAGGCGTCACTCAGCAGACTTCAGTTTGCTCTCAAGGCGGCGCTAAGAGACAAGCGTTTGGCGGATTCAGCAAAGCTGGCATTGAAAGCTGGCATTGAAACGGCAGGGGACGATCGTCAGCAGCAATTGTTTCAAGACAATGTTGATCTAGTGGCGCATTTTCTTTCGGACGATCAAGTGCGCGAAACAGCCGCAAACAACGGATTCTCCACTTCTTGGCATGGAGGTCAGCGCGCCTACGAGGCAGCCCTACTCGCAAACAATGAAAGCACAATCTCAGAAGCAAGAAACACTCTCCGCGTTGCGAAGAGATGGCTGAAAGCATGGGCTGGTCTCGACCCAAAGGCACGTGAAAAGGAGGAGATGTCGGATAGTGACATCGCCGCACTAGCACTCGCTTCATTGAAGGTCTCTGGAGCCGCCGCATTCGTAGCGGAGCTTGAGAGTTGGACTCCAAAAAGCGTGGCTTATCGTGCGGGGTTTATTGTTGCCGAGAAGCTAGTCGATCTCGGCTACTACGAACTCCTCGACGAGATCAGCAACGCGGCAAAGGATAACCTTTGTATTCTGCTCGCAATAACCCGAGCGCAGTCGAAGGTACTGCGGTTCCCACCGAAGGACGCCGTGCTACGTGCCTTCAACGGTGTGGCTGCTTCGCCGAAACGTTTGAAAAAATTGAGAACCAGCATGACTACAGGCAGCCGCTCCTATCGATCGTACGAGATGTAGCACTTGCTGCTGCCCACCACGGCGTCGCCCCCCGTGCAGCTATTGCAGCCATGCTCACGAAATACATTCCTGATCCGTCCAAAACCTACTTCAGCAAATTTTCGTCCGAGCCGAAGTCGACCATAATTTCTGCTCAGTGCCTAAGAGCCAAACTAGCTGGCGACAATATCAAGATGGAAGACTTGGCGAAATCAGAAATTCGAGAAGAGCTGGCTAAAGACCGACAGGTACATAGTAGAGAGGCGCGAGAGTTTCTTGACGAAGTTGGACCAGTGTTTCGGTGGCATATGCTTTGGGCCAGTGTCCAGCTTGGCGAAGCAATCACAGACCAACTCAACGACGAGATAACTCTCTGTATCAAAGACTATAACAAGAACCTAGAATACCGAGATCGCGATCGACGCCACATTGCCGGCGAAGTTTCGAGACTCTGGGTGCAGGTCCTCTCTCGGATCGATGATCCTGCTCCCTACATGTCTCGGTTCATCGAGTGGAAAAACGGCTTAAAGCGTCAGTTGTTCACGCCCGACCTGGGTCTCCTCGCACGTGTCTGTTCGAGTTCGAACCCGCTCAAAGGCTATGCGATAGACTTTGCGTTGGAAGCCGCCGACATCCTCCAGAACGAGCGTATGGAGGCTGAGCAAAAAGTTGAGGGTTTCTGCGAAATATCACGCTCTATCTTTGGTCTAAGTCCCGATGAAGCGAATTGCTATTTTGACCAAGCAGTCGAGGTTGCAGGTAGGATAGGCCAAGAGCACCTAGACTATTGGAAAGCAATCATCGAGCTGTCTGAGCAATCAGCGACGATAGATTCACCCCAAGCCGAGCTAGCATATCGTGTCTCTCGCGGAGCCGAGGTCGCTTATGAGTACGTCGCCCGCGACAAGTACTTTGACTGGGAAGGTACCGTTGAGGCAATCACGATGCTCTGTCCTGCATCGTCGCTCGCAATACTAAGCCGCTGGAGAGATCGAGGTTTTGGGTGGCAGGAGCGAATTCTACCGATCGCTTTGTCAAAGCTGGTTAATATGGGCGAAATCAGCCGTTTGGGGCAACTATCCACGATTGGATTTGATATTCACTCAACGACACCCGAGTTACTTGAGGCGGCTTTGGCCACCTGTGAAAATGAGCATCTCCGACGGAGGATCTTTGATGAGACCGCAAAATATACATTAGTCTCAGGCGCTTCGTCATCTCACCTCAGCAGTTTTGTTCAAATTGGCCAGTCAAATGGCTGGCCGGTTGAACGGTTGAGTTCGCATTTGTCTGTGGCAAAGTGCAGAGAAGCAAAATCCGACAACAACAGTGGTTTCGCGAGAACAGCCGGGAGAAACGAAGAAAAGGATTGGAACCAAATCTTCTCCGGAATGCGGTTTGATGATCCGGTTACCGTCCGAGGGTGTTATCAGCGGTTTAGGGACTCTGAACCTCCGTACCATTTATCGAGCTTTTCTGCTCGGTTTTTCGAGCGCATCAGTATAGGGAAAGAGGCCGACGCACTGAAGTCGCTGTTCTTGATGAAGGACATCAGCCTCTATGACGTGCAAGGTATATTGGAGGCGGTTCCTGAGGATTGGAAAAAGCTTCAAAGCGTAAGACGAGCGCTAAGAGAAATCATAGAAGAGGTGTGCCGAACCCACTTTTATGAAATAGCAAAGAGCAGATACTATCAACCTTTGCCCTTTGAATTTATTACTGAAGTGACGGGAATATCAACATCAGAGGTGTTTGCCTTTGTCGTGGACGAAAGTGCGAAGCATCCAGATCTTTTCGGTTCTCAGCGCTTGTTGACCCTTGTGGGGCTGATAGCAAGTCAGATCTCACCGCAAGAAGCACAAGATACCTTGAGCTACGGTTTGGCTCTCTTTGAGAAGGAAATGAACGAAAGTGATGGAGACGGGGAATGGAAGACTGAGCTCTTCCCACCTTCTGATGCGACAACTGGCTTAGCTGGGTACTTATGGTCCAGTTTGGCAGCTCCCGAAGTATCAACCAGATGGCAAGCGGCACACGTCGTTTGCCTATTGGCCAGTTTCGGTGAAACAAAGGTTTTGGGAGCTCTCGGTCGGCTGGCAAATGCCGAACAACCCAACGTTTTCTTTGATTTTTCGTTGCCGTTCTACAAACATGCCGCTGAGCAATGGTTGTTGATCGCACTTTGGCGAACGCTCAGTGCTGGCCATGGTATCCCCCAGGAGTTGATAGAGTTCATCATGAACTCCTGTTCGCCAACGGTGACCCACACAATCATACGCGGGGTCGCCTCTCAATGTGCGTTGTTGTTGAACAATAGCGGTACCGTAACGCTTGATGAGAAAGAGGTTGTCAGGTTGCAGCGGATCAATGCATCCGATTTTGCTCCTGTCTCTAAGCAGGACACGGCTACTGAACCAACGAGCCAAAACAAGCTGTTAAGTGAAGATGACCGTTACTACTTTGGTATTGATCTGCCTCAGTATTGGTTCAGCCCTTTGGGGCGGGTTTTTGGAATTTCGCAAAACGAAATCGAACGACGCGTTCTGGGTGTCATTCGGAACAAGTGGTCGTCAGCAGATACCGGTGCTTGGGTTGAAGATCCACGAGGTAAACGGGGCCATTATCGAGACATGATTGCTCATCACTCGCACGGAAGCTATCCGCGAGTTGAGAGCCTAAGCTTCTATCGCGCATATCACGCGATGATGGAGGTCGCTGGTACTCTGATCGATGAAGTTCCGGCACTTGAGAACCCAGATTACTATGATCGACTTGAAGATTGGATTGAACGACATTGGATCACCCGGCCCGATGGCAACTGGTTGGCCGATCGTCGCGATCCAAAGCCTCCTTATTGGCCCGATTGGAAAGACACCGAAGAGACGGATGAATGGCCAACTTCGGTATCGAAGGACGTTCTGCTTAGGCAAATCGAGCATCGAGATTTCATTCCGATTTGGGGCAGCTGGAGGGAAGTCGCCGGAGACAGAGAGCAGTTCGTCCGTATTTCTTCCGCACTTGTTTCGCCGGAGCGGTCAGGATCGCTGGTTCGAGCCCTGCAGACCGCCACAAATCCAATGGATTATCGCCTTCCGCCGGCGGACGATGAATTTGAGGTCAATGCGGGTGCGTTCCAGCTCCAAGGTTGGGTGGCCACGGATTCAAGAAGTGAAGGAATTGATGAGTTTGATCCTTGGGCTGGGGTTGTTCATTTTCCAAGCCTTCGTCCGGCGAATTGGCTTTGCGATGAGTTTGATCTGTCTCCAGATAGTGAATGTCGTGTCTGGCACAACCGCTCTGACCCAGATGGTGTTCAGTTCAGATCGCTGACATGGGGTCGAAAGGAACAAGAACGGGAATTCCGGACCGCCGAGACGGGCTCTCGCCTCGAGATGCAACGAGAAGCACTCTTGGCGTGTTTAGAGCGGCTAGATCGAGAACTAGTTTTTGAAGTTCAAGTTGAACGAGAATTCAGGAGAGACTCCTATCGAAATCGCGAAAGATCGATAGAGACTTACACTCCACCATACACACTCATTCTAACCATGGGCTCCGATGGAACATTCCGAACAACATAAGAGGGTAATTGAGCTTGGGAAAAGGATTGTCCAAGAACTGGAACTCGATAGGAGCTGCGATACACTAGGTCGCTGGATGGCTCATCATTTGGCCCAGCTTATTGCGGAAGCTGAGCAAGGACCTGAAGACGACGCGAGCGCGGCACAGCAGGAATGTAGGGCAGCAATCTTTGAGCTATGGGAGCACATACTCTCTGTTCCAACTGCGACCAGACCGTTTCGCGACCTGGAACCTATCGTTGAGACGATTAGAGCCCTGGACCCCGACGAGCGCATCTATTTCTATCAGACCCGCGCTCAGGAAGTCGCCGATAACTCAGATTTGCCTGTGGCGGCAAAGGATTGGCTGAAGCTATCCAGAGGGATTGATTATAGTGCAAGGCTCCTAATCCAAATGTGCTTCGACCGCGTCGCCAATGAGACTTCTGGAAAACTCAAAGAGTGGATCGAACTCGCGTCTGATGCTGGGGCACGCGACCTACCAATCGTAACGGTGATTCATCAGCTCGAAGATCAGCGCACCAGCAGTGAGCGAGGTGTGGAGGCGCAAAGAGAAAAGCTTCAGGAACGCCTAGAGCGCCTACACAGCGTGGTTCGGCTGTCTGAGTTGCTCGCGCGCGACATTCAGCATCAGCTTGATGAACTGAATGGAAGTTAAGCCGCTTTGTGTTGGAAGCTACCCGACCAATCTCCCCCGCCCGCTAAACGGGCCTTTTGGGCTTGCGGCAGACGTCAGTTCTGGTGGGCCGCACTGCAGCATCGTGGCCATCGGCTGGATGTCCGCTTAGGGCCGGTAGCGGTCTAAATATGGACAAGAGCGCTCGGTTGGCCCCTTGCGCTTCAGTCCAACCACTCTCGAACGTCATAGCCTTGGTCGCGTAGGCTCTGCTTTAACACACGCCGAATCATCTCGGGTCGAGATGGCTTGTCGTCGGCTTTGTCTATCAGATCATCGATTGCTTCGAGCGTGGCAGCATGAAGCCTTACCATGATCGCCTTGGTGTCTCTCTTCGGCGGCGCCATTTTACTACCTTTATTGATATTAATCTTAATAGCACACGTACCACCACGTCGCGAGAAAATTTACGGGGGCTCTTGCGATACTGATATTAATATCATATACAGTATCAGGCGTGAGGGAGTTGCACCTCCCAACACGCCCTAACCATCAAGATCTATAAGGAGATCATAATGGCTGAGACAATCACTATCATGTCCCCCGGCACGACGAAACTCGATGCATCCGTGTCGGACCGCAACGCCCTTCAGGCTACCAATGCGCTTTACGAAGAAGCGCTGAAGGCGGACTGGGCTCTCCACGCTTCGAAATCGTCGCAGGATTCGGCACATGGCGCGGATCTTGCCCATGAGGCCGCATGTGCCTGGGCGACCTGCGTCGAAGTACTGCAAGATCTACAGGACATGACCGAGGTCGATCCACGCATCGCCGAGGCCGCTGTCCATCTTGAAGCGATGATGCCGCCAGCATTCCCGGACATCGCGGAAATGAGCGCGCGTTTCTGCTCATTGGTCGAAGAGGCAAAGGCCGTCCGGAAATCTGACCCCGAATTGGCCGAGTTATTGCAGCAGACAGGCTGCCTCATCCATGTTCACGGTGCCAATCTGCAGCTCATGTCTGTGCGCTAGGCAGCCTGAACAAACCTACCCGATCGTGCAGTGATCAAGTCAGTCGATCCGCCTCGGGTCGACTGACCATACGGCTGCGCCTCCCTCGTCCCACGCGCTGACGTCTCCCTCTGGGAGAACGAATGCCTTCTGCTGTCCGGAGTTCAAATGCCCACAACGACCATGAACTATCCCTTTAAGATTGGCGGCGAGCATCCGCGCCTCTTCATTGGCCCAATTCATGACAACTGGCGCAATTGCGCTGAAAGCAAGGGTTTTGTGGTCCTCGGCCGCGGCGGCGAGGGCCATCAAACGCTGGTACTGGGATGTCGCACCTCCGGCGAGCCGCTTCTCCGTCGGATCAATGTTGTCCTGGGCAACCGGATCGAGTGCCGTTCTTGCATCCAAAGACCCAATAAACTGGCGGCTGAGAGTATCGGAGCTCGAGTGATCGCACAGGATCCCGAGGGAGATCGGCACTACCGTATCTGGCGGCTCTCCTGCGGGCATACAGTCCGGCTGCAACTCGGCCAGATGCTCACGGTGGAACAAGGGCTGGTTGACGTCGACTGCGTGCCGTGCCGGCATAAACGATATGCGAATGAAGCCGCAGCCCACGGCTGGAGTTTCCTCGAAACTTCATCGAGCCAGCAAGGCTATGCCCTCTACCGCCACAAATGCGGGGTCGAACATGAAGTTCACATCGGCAATATGCGCCTCGGCCAATGCGCGTGTCCGGAATGCGGGCCGAAGAATGGCCCAGTATCATCTGGGATCTACATCTTTCGGATCGACCTGCCCGGACTTCCCGTCGTCAAGCTCGGACATAGCCATCGGCACAATGATCGGCTTCGCCGCGACTTGAAGATCGCGGCCGATGTCCACACCGAAGTTCTTCGGTATCATCCCATGCGGACTAAGTATCTCGCTCAGACGCAGGAACAACCGCGCATGATTTTCTGAAGGCTCGGCACCCGGAGTGGGTCGTACCAAAACACCTCTTCGGTGACGCGATCGCCGTCAAATCCGAGATCTATCGGCCCGAAGCTCTATCGACGATCCATCGCCTCCTCGACGAGATCGCAGTGCGCCACCCGGCCCCATCTTCGGACACTCCCGCCCAGTTCTAACCTGCCCCCTTTTTCGGAACCTTCAACAATGTCTCCGTCATCAATGAACACGCGCGATAGCGCGCGCTCGTCGCATGCCCGGACACGGTCCCTCGCCCACCGCCTCACGCGGGCGATCATGGATCGCCATCGTGAGAGCCACGGCGACGAGCTTTCTAAATCGTGGGGTGCGGACAACGCACCCCGCCCGCCACGGCTCCCGGACATCGCACGCTTGCTCGCAATTTCCGGACAAGGCGTCACGACGGCGTCCCAAATGACGCCGGAGGAAATCGCAGACGCGATCAAATCCGGTATCGACCCGTACGCTGCTGCCATCGACGGAACAGCAGTTCGACAAGCCCTGCATCCGCCGCTCACGGACCTCCTCTGCGCGATCCATCTCGCGCGCTGGTTCGCGGACAGTGATCCGTTGATCGGGCCGTTTCCCCCTGGGCTGACGCTGATCCGGGTCGCAGATCTCGCGCTGCGGGATCGGCTCGAAGACGCAATGCAGCTCGTCTTGCCATTTGTGTGGGAGGCGATGACGGCGGAACAGAGGGCGTTCCCGGACAACGTCACATTTGTGACTTTGGAGCAGGCAAGCAGCTTCTTGAAGTCTGACCCACGGGAGAAGTTCCGCGAGAGCTTGGACGACGCGCTCGCGAAGGGCCTTGGCGTTGTCGCCCTCGCGACAGATCCGTCGGATCTCTCAGAGGGTGGCCGCATGTTGCTTGTCCGGGATGTAACGTGGCCTGCGTTCGACGGCGGCGCCGTCATTGAACTCCTGCGTGCGACCCATAGCGCGACGGGTGACCTTGCTGTGTCCGAGATTCGGACGAGGCTGGCCGCCAATGAACGGATCAGCGATGTGCCGTGGCCTGTCGTGAATCATGCCTTTCACGCCAAGACGACTCTGATGGTGGCAGACCGCTTGGCCAGCGTCCGTATCGCGGCCAATCCGTCGCCGCGCCGCACGCTGGACGACGTCTGCGGACTGCCCGAGGTCACCGGCCATTTCCGGCATCTCGTCGAGGATGTCCGGGAATGGCAAGCGGACCAACTCGACTGGTCCGATGTCTCCGCCAGCATCCTGCTCCATGGGCCGCCCGGCACGGGCAAGACGATGATCGCGGAAGCCCTCGCCGGAAGCGCGGGCGCGACCTTCATCGCCACGTCCTACGCCGAGGCGCAGAAAGCCGGACATCTGGGAGACTATCTCCGGACAATGGGGCAGCAGGTCGATCGCGCCATCGCAAACGCGCCATCGGTCTTCTTTCTCGACGAGCTGGATAGCTACAGGGCTCGGCAGAAGTCCGGAAGCCACTTTTCGACCTATATGCACTCGGTCGTCAACGGCCTCCTCGAGCAGTTGACGAAGTTGAATGAGGCTCCTGGCGTGATCGTCATTGCAGCGACCAACCACCCCAGCATCATCGATCCCGCCCTGATCCGCGCGGGCAGGTTCGATCGCAAGATCGCAGTCGGACTTCCGGACAAGGACGGCATCGCAGCCATCCTGTCCGGGCACCTTCGAACAGACGCGATCCCCCTCGACAACCTGTCGCCCCGTCTCGTCGGTCTCTCTGGCGCGGACATCGCTGGCATCGCAAGGACGGCAAAAGGAAACGCGCGGCATGCACGGGAACCGCTCGCCCTTTGCCACGTTCTCTCCGCTGTTGATCAGCGCGCGTCCCGGCCCGACCCCGAACACATCCGCCGCAAGGCGATCCACGAGGCGGGTCACACCGTCGTCGGCCATGTCCTCGGCCTCAAGCCCGGACACCGGATCTTCGTGGGCGCGATCGGCGGAGGCTATGACTCGCCAGTTCCTCCGGTCATGACCCCGGACACGGCTGATCGCGAACTGGCAATGCGGTAGATCAGACCGCAACCCGCGAAGACGTCATGACAAAATCAGCCACCCTGCCCGCCAAAAAAGTCGGCCTGTCCGTCGGCACCGTGAACCGGCACCTCGAGCACCTAAACCAGATCGCGGAATGGGCCCGTAACGAAGGGCTCGCCGTCGATGCGAACCTGAAGCCGTCACGCCTGAGAAAGCGCGAAACTGTACGGGCGCGCGACAAACGCGATGCGTTTACGCTGGATCAGCTTCACAGGGTGTTCCGGAACCCCGTTTGGACGGGGTCCCGATCCGAATACCATCAAACCGACCCCGGACACACAATCTACAAGAACGGCATCTATTGGTGCCCCCTCATCGGCGCGTTCACTGGAGCACGGCGCGAGGAAATCGGCGGACTGGCCGCTGCTGACATCATCCAAAAGGACGGCATCTGGTGCTTCTCAATCGAGCATTCCGAACTGCGCCGCGTGAAGAACCTGTCCTCCCACAGCGTCGTCCCTGTCCACCCGCAACTGATCGACCTCGGCTTCCTCGACCACGTCCAGACCGCGAAAGGCTCCGGCCAACGCGGCCTCTTTCCGGAACTTTACGAGCCCGGAAACAACGCCTTCGGCCACAAAGTGGTCCGTCGGATGCGCCAGGTTATCGACCAAGAATTGGGGGCCGAAGGATCAGAACTCTCATTCCAAAGCCTACGCCACTACGTTCAAAATGAACTGGACCATGCGGGAGTAGACGACCAGCTTGTCCGGGATATCGTCGGCCGTGAAGGCATCAATATCCATGACAACGTGTCCCGCAAAGCTGCACCTAGCCGGACACTCGCCGATGCAATCGCAACGTTGCCGGAGGTTATGTCGAGCTGAAAATGTTCGTGGGATCAGCGGTAAGCCGACCTTCGCTGCATTGCCGCGCTTTCTGATAGCTCTCGCCAAAGCAGGCGTTCAGAGTTACCAATCCCTTACTGCACACAATGAGTAGTCAATGCCTTTTGTGAACCGAAAAACCTTGTCTTTCGCTTTGCTACCTTCGCGAAGAATAATAAGGGCAGGCGCCGGGGTTTTGGATGAATGTTCTTTAATCGAGACGATCTAAAAGTTACCCGACCGGTGACGTTGAATAACATGGTTCGCTTGAAATTGTACCTGCACTATGAACGGGAGTTTAAGGTCAGTACGTATGATGTCGGAAGGTACTTACGAGAGGTCGTATCGCAGGCATAGACTGCGGAAAAGACTAGCATTACACGCCCTCGTGCCTGCTTTTGAGGCAAAACAGAGGGGAAGTTAACGTTCCATTGAAGGCGCGGTTGACGTTACCGCAGGCTAGGCAAAACAAGTCTGCATGGACCGAGACCTGCGTATTCTTGTAGTTGAGCCCGACCCTGAACGGGTTCAAGAGATCATCGATGCCCTCAGCGATACGGGATGGTCTGACGTAAAGGCTTTGGCGCAGATTTCAGCGTTAGACCGGACGGTCAAGGAATTCGCGCCTGATATAGTACTGATTGATCTGGCCAACCCGGACCGGGACACGCTTGAACATATCTCTTATGCATCGGGGCCTGCGAAACGTGCTGTGGCATTGTTTGTGGATCAAACCGATGCGACGCTGACCCAGGCGGCATTGAATGCGGGCGTCAGCGCCTATGTCGTAGATGGCCTGCAAAGGGAACGGATCAAGCCCGTGTTGGAAACTGCAATCGCGCGGTTCAAGGTGATGCACCAGATGCGTTCTGAACTGGATGCGGCCAAGCAAGCCTTGCAAGACCGTAAGACGATCGACCGGGCCAAGGGCCTACTGATGCGCAAGCGGAATATGTCCGAGGATGAAGCCTATACCCTGCTGCGCACCACGGCGATGAGCCAGAACCTCAAAGTCATTGATGTGGCCCAGGCATTGGTGACAGCCGCGGACCTATTGGCATGAGCGGGACCGTGCTGAACTGCGGTTATGTGCCGTTGGTGGATTGCGCTCCGCTGGTGATCGCCAAGGAACTGGGTTTTGCGGCCGAACAGGGACTTGATTTGAACTTGGTCCGGCAGCCATCGTGGTCAGCCTTGCGCGATATGCTGGCGCTTGGGCATCTGGATGCGGCGCAAATGCTGGCACCGCTTGCCGTGGCCATGTCCATCGGGATGGGCGGACTGCAAGCGCAGGTCGATGCTTTGATGGTCTTGTCTGTGAATGGGACGGTCTTTGGCGTTTCGAACAGGTTACAAGTCGACGTGCAGTCTGTGCCTTTCGGGGATGCAAATGGGCTTCTTGCCGCACTTGTAGAGCGCAACGGCCCGCCTCTGCGCATTGGCGTGCCGTTTCATCAATCCATGCACCGTTTGCTTTTGTCTTACTGGGCGGCTGCGGCCCCCAATTTGCAGATCGACACGATAACCATCCCGCCACCGCGCATGGCCGATGCAGTAGCCGACGGTGTCGTCGATGCCTTTTGGGTGGGCGAACCGTGGGGCAGCGTCGCTGTGCAACAGGACTGCGCGCAACTGATGATGGTCGGGCGCAATGTCTGGCAATTCGCACCGGAAAAAGTACTGGCGGTGCGGCGCGAATGGACCGAAGGCCATCAGGATGAGGCGCGACGCTTGATGCGCGCTGTCTATCAGGCAGCGGCTTGGCTGGATCTGCCACGGAACAAACCACTTGCGGTGGAAATACTCGGGCGGAGCGAACACCTTAGCATGTCGCCCGATGTGATTGACCCAGCACTCAGCGGACAGATCGTCCCCAAGCGGGGAGCACCGCCGGTGAATGTGCCGGGGTTCCTGCAATTCCACAAACACGCCGCCACTTTCCCATGGCGCAGTCAGGCGGCATGGATCGCGCAGCAGCTTGGGGCAGACTCTACTGGAATCGCGAAAGCCAAGGCCTGCTTCCGTTCGGACCTTTACCGTCAGAACCTGACAGATATCGGGGTCGATATGCCCGGTGCGTCCGAAAAAAACGAAGGGGCGCTGCGCTATGAAACCGCCGTCGCCTCGACCCGTGGGCATATGATTCTTGCACCTGATGCTTACTTTGACGGCAGGACCTTTGATTTCAGCCAAAATGTCTGATCAATAAATGGGCAGTTTCTGCATCGCCGCAAAAACCCATGCGGCAGCGCAGAAATTTCATTGAGACCGCCCCCGTCCTGCGTCAATCTACCGACAAGGGGCAACGATGCCCACATCCCTCGCGCTGATCGCTGCTGATTGCGCACCCTCAAAGAGCAATGCCGCTCGTTTGGATCACGGACCTCCTCCCCCGTGACCCGAACGTGCGGCTTTTTTTGTTTTTGCCCACCTCCCGGGCGTTGAAAAGGAACTGATCATGAAAAAAACACTATCCATGTTGATGCTGACCTCCAGTCTGGTCGCGACCTCGGCTGTGGCACAATCGCTTGATCTTGAAAAAGAAGACCTGACATTTGGGTTTATCAAGCTGACAGATATGGCACCGCTCGCGGTGGCTTATGAGCTTGGGTACTTCGAGGACGAAGGCCTTTTCGTCACCCTCGAAGCGCAGGCCAACTGGAAGGTTCTTCTGGACGGTGTGATCAGCGGACAGCTGGATGGCGCGCACATGCTGGCCGGTCAGCCGTTGGCTGCCACGATCGGCTATGGGACCGAAGCGCATATCATCACGCCTTTCTCCATGGATCTGAACGGCAACGCGATCACCGTATCCAATGAAATCTGGGACGAGATGAAGCCAAACGTCCCGCTGATGGACGACGGCCGCCCGCAGCACCCGATCAGCGCCAGCGCACTTGCCCCTGTGGTTGAAGACTACAAAGACCGGGGGAGCCTTTCAACATGGGCATGGTGTTTCCCGTGTCAACTCACAACTACGAAATCCGCTACTGGCTGGCCGCCGGTGGGCTAGAGCCTGGGTATTACAGCCCGCAGGATATCTCAGGTCAGATTGGCGCGGATGTTCTTCTTTCCGTGACACCACCGCCGCAGATGCCTGCGACGATGGAAGCGGGCACGATCTTTGGTTACGCCGTGGGCGAGCCTTGGAACCAGCAGGCCGTGTTCAAGGGCATCGGTGTTCCGGTGATCACTGATTACGACATGTGGAAGAACAACCCTGAAAAGGTCTTCGGCATCACCAAGGAATTCGCCGAAGAAAACCCCAACACCACGCTGGCCCTGACCAAAGCCTTGATCCGCGCCGCCATGTGGCTCGATGAAAACGACAACGCCAACCGTCCCGAAGCGGTCGAGATCCTGTCGCGCTCTGAGTACGTTGGCGCTGATTACGAGGTGATCGCCAACTCGATGACCGGCTTCTTTGAGTTCGAAAAAGGCGATGTGCGCCCGGCACCGGATTTCAACGTATTCTTCCGCTACAATGCCACGTACCCTTACTATTCGGACGCGATCTGGTATCTGACGCAGATGCGCCGCTGGGGCCAAATCCCCGAAACCATGTCTGATGAGTGGTACTTTGAAACCGCCGCCGACGTTTACCGCCCTGACATCTACCTTGAGGCCGCCCGTCTGCTGGTCGACGAAGGCATGGCGAATGAAGCGGACTTCCCGTGGGACAGCGATGGCTTCAAGGCTGCGACTCCAGCCGCCGATATCATCGATGGCATCCCTTACGATGGGCGCACACCGAACGCTTATATCGACAGCCTGCCGATCGGCCTGAAGTCCGGGCAGACCATCGTGGATAGCGAAATCCAAGGCTAAGCCAAAGGCTGCGCGGGGCATTGGCCCTGCGCAGCATACGTCCTTCCCAATTTTTACAGATTGAGGCACAGATCATGACCGCCATCGACCCCGACACACTTAACGCAGAGGCCCGCCGCGCCCGCCGTTTCACCCGCATTAACAAAGCGGATAAGTGGTTTCAGGTGCTTGGACTTGCATGGCTTACGCCGATCCTGAAAGCGGTCGCAGGGGACAACCCGCGTGCGCAGATGGGCGAAATCTGGCGGTTGCTGGGCGTGCCACTTTTGGCCATTACAGTCTTCCTGATGCTCTGGGGCACGCTTGCGCCACGGGTGCAAACATCGCTTGGGGCCGTGCCCGGCCCGGCAGAGGTTTGGGAGCAAGTTGGCGCGTTGCGCCAAGATGCAATCCGCGAGAAAGAGAAGGAAGTCGCCTTCTATGAACGGCAGGAGGCCCGCAACGCCGAACACATCGCCAATGGCGATACGGATAAGGTCCGCGATCGACTTTATACCGGTAAGCCAACTTACTACGACCAAATCTGGACCTCGATCAAAACTGTTTTCTTCGGCTTCCTTATCGCGTCTATCGTGGCCATCCCACTTGGCATCGCCGCTGGGCTTTCGATTACGGCGAATGCGGCGCTGAACCCTTTGATCCAAATCTTCAAACCCGTCTCGCCACTTGCGTGGCTGCCAATCGTCACGATGATTGTCTCGGCCGTCTACACGACCAACGATGGCTGGTTCGAAAAGTCCTTTCTTGTGTCCGCGATCACCGTGACGCTCTGCTCACTCTGGCCGACGCTGATCAACACCGCGTTGGGTGTATCCAGCATCGACAAAGACCTCGTCAGCGTCTCCCGCGTCCTGAAAATGAACACCTATACCAAGATCACAAAGCTGGTCCTCCCATCTGCCTTGCCACTGATCTTTACAGGTCTGCGCCTGTCCCTGGGTGTGGGCTGGATGGTGCTGATTGCGGCGGAAATGCTGGCGCAGAACCCCGGCCTTGGGAAATTCGTCTGGGATGAGTTCCAGAATGGCTCGTCCCAGTCGCTTGCACGTATCATGGTTGCGGTGTTCACCATCGGCATCATCGGGTTCCTGCTGGACCGTGTGATGTATGCCCTGCAGTCCATGTTCACCTTCTCGAACAATCGGTGATCGCAATGAGCATACTTTCCCTCAAAGACGTCTCGAAGAGCTATGGCGACACGCCGGTTTTGAAGGACATTAATCTGGATGTGGCAGAAGGAGAGTTCGTTGTGCTCCTCGGCTTCTCCGGTACCGGCAAGACGACGTTGATCAACCTGATGGCTGGGCTAGAGCAGCCCACCAGCGGCACCGCGACTTTCAAAGGCGTGCCGATCAAAGAACCCGGGTGCGAGCGTGGCGTGATCTTTCAAAGCTATTCGCTGATGCCGTGGCTGACGGTGAACGGCAATGTGGCGCTGGCGGTGGACACGATGTTCCCTGAGCTTTCAAAGGACGAGCGCGCCAAGAAGGTCGATCACTACGTCGCCATGGTCGGCCTGTCCCACGCCGCCACCCGCCGCCCGGCAGAGCTGTCAGGAGGGATGCGCCAGCGCGTGAACGTCGCCCGCGCCCTAGCGATGGACCCGGAGATGCTGCTGCTGGATGAGCCGCTTTCGGCTTTGGACGCGCTCACCCGTGCGAACCTTGCCGATGAGATAGAGGCGATCTGGGACAAGGACAAAAAGACCTGTGTCTTGATCACCAACGACGTGGACGAGGCGATTATTCTGGCCGACCGCATCATTGCGCTGAACCCGGACGGGACGCTGGGCGATGAATTCAAAGTCGACATCCCGCGCCCCCGCGACCGCGTCGCGATGAACAATGACGCAACCTTCAAAGCGCTGCGTGCAAAGGTCACAACTTACCTCATGGACGTTGGAATAGCAGCCAAAGTCGAAGAAACGCGCATCCTGCCAAACGTCACCCCCATTCATGGGGTGCCAGCCGCCGTCGCCATAGCACAAGAAGGCGGCATCGAAGAACGTTTCCTGAACTTCTCGCAACTCGACAAGGTTTATCCAACGCCCAAAGGGCCGCTGACGGTCGTCGAAAACTTCGATCTCAAGATCAGCAAAGGCGAATTTATCTCGCTCATCGGGCACTCCGGCTGCGGCAAATCCACGGTGTTGACCATGGCTGCCGGGCTGAACCCGATCAGCAAAGGCGCGATCCGTCTGGATGGATGGAACGTCGAAGGGGCCGACCCGGAACGCGCCGTGGTCTTCCAATCGCCCAACCTGTTTCCATGGTTAAGCGCCAAGGAAAACGTCGCAATTGGGGTTGATAAGGTCTACCCCAAAGCGTCCCAAGCCGAACGGCAGGATGTGGTAGAGTATTATCTCGAACGGGTCGGTCTGGCCGACAGCATGGATAAGAACGCAGCCTCCCTGTCCAACGGGATGAAGCAGCGTGTAGGCATTGCGCGCGCCTTTGCGCTGTCTCCAAAACTCCTGCTGCTGGATGAACCTTTCGGGATGCTCGACAGCCTCACCCGCTGGGAGTTGCAAGAGGTGCTGATGGAAGTCTGGTCGCGCACCAAGGTCACAGCCATCTGCGTGACCCATGACGTGGACGAGGCGATCCTTCTGGCTGACCGCGTGGTGATGATGACCAACGGACCGCAAGCGACCATCGGTAAGATCACGGATGTGAACCTGCCCCGGCCCCGCACGCGCAAGGCGCTGTTGGAGCATCCTGATTACTACGCTTACCGCCAAGAGGTGCTCGATTTCCTTGAGGAATATGAGCACGGCGCGAAGCCCAAGTCCCCCACCGCCGGCGGTGCGCCAAAAAAGACTGAAGCCCCTAAAGCCGTCGCAGCGGAGTGAATGATATGACCCAGAAACTCATCGTCATCGGCGCGGGCATGGCCACGGGGCGGATGCTGGAAAAGCTGCTGGATGCGGGCGCGGACTACGAAATCACCCTGATCAACGGCGAGCCGCGCGGCAACTACAACCGCATCATGCTGTCCCCGGTCTTGTCCGGCGACAAAACCTACGCGGAAATCGTGACCCATGACGACGCATGGTACACCGAGAACAAGATCACCACGCGCTTTGGCTGTTTCGTCGAAACCATCGACCGCGCGGCCAAGACCGCGACCCTGACGGGCGGCGAGGTGCTGGCTTACGACAAGCTGGTCTTTGGCACCGGGTCCAACCCCTTCATGATCCCACTGCCGGGGGCTGATCTGGAGGGCGTCATCGCCTACCGCGACCTCGAAGACACCGAGCGGATGATGGCCCTCGGACCCAGCAATAAGTGCGTCGTCATCGGCGGCGGACTTTTGGGGCTGGAGGCCGCTGCGGGCATGGCCGCCCGGGGTGTCGATGTGACCGTCGTGCACATCATGGGCCACCTGATGGAGCGGCAGTTGGACGAAGCCGCAGGATACCTCCTGCGCAAGGCGCTGATCGACAAGGGCATCACGGTCAAATGTTCCGCCAACTCGACGGAGATTTTGGGCGCGGACGGCCATGTCCGAGCGCTCTTGCTTGACGATGGGACTGAGCTGCCCTGTGACTTGCTGGTGATGGCCGTGGGCATTCGCCCCAACGTGAAGCTGGCCCAAGACAGCGGCCTCGCCGTGGGCAAGGGCATCCATGTGGACGACCAAATGGTGACCTCTGACGCGGATGTTCTGGCTGTGGGCGAATGTGTGGAACACGACGGCGCGATCTTTGGCCTTGTCGCCCCGCTTTACGATCAAGCGGCGGTCGCGGCGCAAACCCTCATGGGGGAGCCTGCGCAATTCGTGCAAAAGGAGCTGTCGACCAAGCTGAAGGTCACGGGCTGTGATCTCTTTAGCGCGGGCGACTTTGCCGATGGCGACGGGCGCGAGGATATCGTCTTCCGCGATCCAGCGCGCGGCGTCTACCGTCGCCTCGTGATTGAGGACAATGTTGTCAAAGGCGCCGTGATGTACGGCGACACCGCCGACAGCAATTGGTTCTTTGGCCTGATCCGCGACAAGACCGATATCGCAGAAATGCGCGATACGTTGATCTTTGGCCCCGCCTACCAAGGGGGGACCCCCTGGACCCTTTAGCAGCTGTTGCAGCCTTACCGCGTGATGCGGAGATCTGTGGCTGCAACGGAATATGCAAAGGGCAAATCGAAGATGCGATTGCTGCGGGCGCCACTGATCTAGGCGCAATCAAAGCCACCACAAAGGCCAGTGCCTCTTGTGGGACCTGCACCGGTTTGGTGGAACAGGTCTTGGCCGTCACGCTGGGGGACGATTTCGTGATCCCGGCGGCGGCTTCGGTCTGTGGCTGCACGGACATGACCCACGAAGACGTGCGGCGCATGATCAAGTCGCAGCGCCTGACCTCCATGCCTGCGGTCTGGCAGGAATGTGGTTGGAAAACGCCTGATGGTTGCCACGTCTGTCGGCCTGCGTTGAATTTCTACCTGTTGGCCGATTGGCCGCTAGAGTATCAAGACGACCCGCAATCGCGGTTCATCAACGAACGCAAGCACGCCAACATCCAAAAGGACGGCACCTATAGTGTCGTGCCGCGCATGTGGGGCGGGATCACCACGCCCGCCGAGCTGCGCGCGATTGCCGATGCCGCCGACAAATACATGGTGCCCACAGTGAAGGTCACCGGGGGGCAGCGGATTGATCTGCTGGGCGTGAAGGGCGAGGACCTGCCCGATATCTGGGCCGATCTGAACGCGGCGGGCATGGTGTCGGGCTATGCCTATTCCAAAGGTCTACGCACGGTGAAAACCTGCGTCGGCACCGATCATTGTCGGTTCGGAACGCAAGACAGCACGGGGCTTGGCATCAAGTTGGAGAAGACCCTTCACGGGGCTTGGACACCGCATAAGTTGAAGCTGGCCGTGTCGGGATGCCCGCGCAATTGTGCGGAGGCGACCTGCAAGGACATCGGTGTCGTCTGTGTCGATAGCGGCTATCAGGTCAGCATCGGCGGGGCCGCTGGCATGGACGTCAAAGAGACGGAGTTGCTGTGTCAGGTCCCCACCGAGGACGAGGCGATCTTGGTCATCAAAGCGGTGACGCAGCTGTATCGTGAAAACGCCAAATACCTCGACCGGATTTACAAATGGATGGCCAAGGTGGGTCTGGATTGGATCAAGGAGCGGGTCGAGGCCGAGCGCGATGCGCTGGTCGACCGGTTCGAGGTGAGCCAGACGATCTATCGCCACGACCCATGGGCGGAGCATGCCACCAAACAGGCAAAGCGCTACCAACCCCTTGCCAACCTTGCGCTGGAGGCTGCGGAATGAGCGACTGGATCGATATTGCGGCCCTGAACGACGTGCCCCAACGGGGCGCACGCATGGTCAAAACCGCCCTTGGCTGCGTCGCTGTGTTCCGCACGGCGGACGACGCGGTCTATGCGCTCGACAACGCCTGCCCGCATAAGGCGGGACCCTTGGCCGAAGGGATCGTCCATGGGGCGTCGGTCACTTGCCCTTTGCACAACTGGGTGATCTCCTTAGAGACCGGCGAGGCGCAGGGCGCGGATGAGGGGCGCGTTGCGACCTACCCCGCCCGGGTCGAAGACGGGCGTATATTGCTCGACCGCACCTTCTTGCAAGCGCGGCCTGCGGCATGACCCTGACGCGGACCACCTGTCCTTATTGCGGCGTGGGCTGCGGGGTGCTGGCCGGGGCGGACGGCACGATCAAAGGCGATCCGGAGCACCCGGCGAACTTCGGGCGGCTCTGCTCCAAAGGGTCGGCGCTGGGTGAAACGATTGATCTGGAGGGGCGGCTTTTGCACCCACAGGTGCATGGGCAGCAAGCCGATTGGGACACGGCGCTTGATCTGGTGGCCGGGAAATTCAGCGCGGCGATTGCAGAACACGGCCCCGAAAGCGTGGCTTTCTATGCCTCCGGCCAACTGCTGACCGAGGATTACTACGTCGCCAACAAGCTGATGAAAGGCTTCATTGGCGCGGCAAATATAGACACCAATTCAAGGCTTTGCATGGCCTCTTCGGTTGCCGGGCACAAGCGGGCATTCGGCACAGACACAGTGCCTGGCACCTATGAAGACCTCGAACAAGCCGACTTGATCGTGCTGGTCGGATCAAACCTCGCGTGGTGTCACCCGGTTCTCTACCAGCGGATCGCGGCGGCGAAAGAGGCCCGTCCCGACATGCGCGTCGTCAACATCGACCCACGCCGCACGGCGTCAACCGATCTGGCCGACATGCACCTGCAAATCGCCCCCGACGGCGATGTGGCGCTGTTCAACGGGTTGCTTGCGCATCTGGCCGATACGCATGCTGTCGATCTGGGCTACATCCAAAACCACGTCAACGGCTGCTTTGGTGCGATTGAAGCGGCGCGCAAAAGTGACCCGTTCAGCAGTGGCATCGATGCCGAGGCCATCATGCACTTCTATCAGATGTGGGCGGGCAGAAAGAAGGTCGTGACGATCTATAGCCAAGGGGTGAACCAATCATCCTCTGGCACCGACAAGGTCAACGCGATCCTGAACTGCCATTTGGCCACGGGCCGCATCGGCAAGCCCGGCATGGGTCCATTTTCAGTCACCGGCCAGCCCAACGCAATGGGTGGGCGCGAGGTGGGAGGGTTGGCCAATATGCTGGCCAATCACCTTGAACTTGGGAACGCGGACCACCGCCAAGCGGTGCAGGGTTTCTGGGACAGCCCGACGATCTGCACAGAGCCGGGACTGAAAGCGGTTGATCTGTTTCAGGCCTGCGCGGAGGGCAAGATCAAGGCGCTCTGGATCATGTCCACGAACCCGGCGGTATCCTTGCCCGATGCCGACGGGGTCGCCGCCGCGATCAAGAACGTGCCTTTCGTTGTAACCTCTGACATTATGAAGCGCACAGACACCAACGATCTCGCCCACGTGCTGCTGCCTGCCACAGGCTGGGGCGAAAAGGATGGCACCGTCACGAACTCCGAACGGCGCATTTCACGGCAGCGGGCGTTTTTGCCCGCGCCCGGCGATGCGCGGCCCGATTGGGCGATCATCAGCGCTGTGGCGCAGCGGATGGGATTCGGAGACGCGTTCGCCTTTGAAACCCCGCGCGAAATCTTCGTAGAATACGTCGCGCTTGATGCGGCTGTGTCCCAATTCCCGCGCGATCTGGACCTGAGCATCTTTGCTGATGCCGACTACGCCAACCTGATCCCAACCCAATGGCCCCACGACGGAAAGCGCTTCTTTGCGGACGGTCAATTCTATCACGAAGACGGCAAAGCCAAGATGATCCCCGTGCAGGCCCCTGCGCTGACGAAACCACGCTTTGCGCTCAACACCGGGCGCAATCGCGACCAGTGGCATACGATGACGCGCACCGGCAAGGCGCCGCGCCTTGGGGCACATCTGGCCGAACCTTACGTCGAAATTCACCCGAACGATGCCGCCGCACTCAAGGCCGGACCGGGCAGTCTGATCGCAGTTGAAAGTGTCTACGGGCGCACGATCCTGCGCGCCTTGATCACCGACAGGGTCGCGCCGGGCCAGCTCTTTGCCCCCATGCACTGGACACGGCAGCGCACGACGCAAGGGACGGTGAACGCGATCACCGCACCGGTCACGGACCCGGTCTCGGGCCAGCCTGCGCTGAAGTCGGGCAGCGTGACAGCCGAAGTCTACAAACCCAAATGGTACGGGTTCCTTGCCTGCACCGCAGAGCCTACGCCTCAAACGTACTATGCCGCAATCGCACGCACACAAACCGGCTGGCAGGCAGAGCTTGCGGACACACAAACGCCAACCGATTGGGAAACCCAGGCCCGCCAGCTTTCGGGCATCGCGGGTGGCGAGGTCTCTGTTCAAACAGACTTGGTTAACGGCACGCAACGCGTGGCGCTGTGCCGCGACGGGCGCATCACCGCGCTTTTCTTTGCTTCCCCCAACCCGGTCATCCTGTCCCGCGCGTCGATCGTATCGCTCATCGGGACCGAGACGCCGGCACTCGCCGCGCTAGCCGGGCGGGCCCCTGCGGACCAACCCGATCCGGGCGCGACTGTCTGTGCCTGCTTCAACGTTGGACGCAACACGTTGCTGGCAGCAGTCGCCAATGGCGCCCGCAGTGTGACAGCTTTGGGCGAAGCCACATGCGCCGGGACGAACTGCGGGTCTTGCAAGCCCGAACTCACCGCGCTTTTGGCGGACGCCACGCTTCCGATGGCCGCCGAATGAGCCTCGGGCCCTTTGTCCAGATCGTCGCGCGCGGCAAGGGCCGGGCGCGGGCGATGACATTGGCCGAGGCGCAAGAGGCCATGACCCTGATCCTGCAAGGCGATGCGGCCCCCGAAGCGGTCGGCGCTTTGCTGATGGTCATGCGCCTGCGGGGCGAAACGGCGGAAGAGATCGCAGGTTTCACCGCCGCCCTGCGCGCCCATGTTGACGGGAAACTGCCTGCCGCCGACCTCGATTGGCCCTCATATGCCGCGGGGCGCAGCCGGGGCGCGCCGCTGTTTCTGTTGGCCGCAAGGCTAGTCGGCCAAGCTGGCTATAGCGTGTCGATGCACGGTTGGAATTCGCACCAATCTGCGGCGGCCTCTGTCCGGGTTGCGCTCGATCTGGCCGGGCCGCATGTGCAATATACACCGCTCGAAACGCTCAGCCCCGCGGCCTTCAACCTGCTGAAACTACGCGATACATTAGGGCTGCGGTCCTGCTTCAACACCGTGCTGCGCATGTGGAACCCGGCCCAAGCGCGCGCCAGCGTGCAAGGCGTGTTCCATCCCTCCTATCGCAGTTTGCAGGCCGAGGCCGCGCAGATGCTGGGCGCAACAGACCTCAGCATCATCAAAGGCGGCGGCGGCGAATTTGAGCGTCACCCGTCCAAAGAGATCTCCATTTTCGGGCTGCGCGACGGGGGGCATATTCAGGAACCTGCCACACCGCTGATCCAAGACACCCGGCGTCTGCACGATCCGGGCACCACGCTGGATCTGCATGCCCTATGGGAAGGGCGCGTGGATGATCCCTTTGCAGTTGCGACCATCACCGGCACTGCCGCACTGGCGCTTTGGACGCTCAAAGCCGCACCAACGCTGAACGCCGCCGATCAACTGGCCACCCGCCTTTGGGCGGCGCGCCACCAACCAGAAAGCCTGTCCGCATGAAGACCTTTCCAATGTTCCTGCAAATGGCAGGCCGCCGCGTCGTGATCGCAGGTGGGGGCGAGCAAGCCGCGCAGAAGGCGCGGTTGATCCTGAAATCCGAGGCGCATGTAGAGATCTGGGCCCCAACGCTGGACGCGGAACTGAACGGCCTAGCGCAAGACGGCCGCATCACTCACCACACAGGCCCAATCACGCCGCAGAGCTTCCGAGACACGGCCCTAGTCTTCATCGCCAACGGCTGTCCGGGGATCGACATGGCGCTGCACGCGCTCGCCAAAGAGGGTGGCGCGACGGTGAATGTCGTCGACCAGCCGCAGCTATGCGACGCCATTACACCTTCTATCGTGGACCGCGACCCGGTTGTGGTGGCGATTGGCACCGAAGGCACCGCCCCGGTGCTCGCGCGCCAAATCAAGACCAAGCTGGAAGAATCCCTTGAACCGCGCCTTGGCGATCTGGCGTCCCTCGCGGGGCGCTTGCGCAGCGCCGCAGCGGCACGGCTTGGCCCACGGGCACGGCGCGATCTGTGGCGCTGGGTGTTTAACGATGAACCCCGCCAGATGTTCACCAGCGGAGCGGAACGGGACGCTGCCAAGCTGATCAAAACGGCGATTGAAACGGGCGAATTCGGGGCCTCAAAAGGCGGCAGCGTCAGTCTTGTCGGGGCTGGGCCGGGGGCCAAAGACCTGATCACCCTGCGCGGTGTGCAGCGCCTGCAAGAGGCGGATGTGATCTATTATGACCGGCTGCTCGACCCCGAAATCCTCGAACTCGCGCGGCGCGATGCAGAACGCATCTATGTGGGCAAAGCCCCCGGTTGTCACAGCTGGCCGCAGGACAAGATCACGCAGACGCTGGTCGCAGCAGCCAAGCGCGGGCAACGCGTCGTGCGGCTGAAATGCGGTGATCCCGGTGTCTTCGGGCGCAGTACTGAAGAAATGGACGCTTTGCGCGGGGCGGGGATCCCTGTCGAAGTTGTCCCCGGCGTCACAGCTGCTTGCGCTGCGGCTGCAAGTGCAGGCCATAGCCTGACAGATCGCGGTAAAATCGACACGCTTGTGTTCACAACAGGCCATCGTGCAGACGGGTATACGATTCCCGATCCTTTGCATTACGTCAGGCCCGGCACTTGCGTGGCGCTTTACATGGCCGTTGGCGCAGCACCCCAAATCATCGCTCACTTAAAGGCACAGCACCCAGACGTTCCATTTGTTGTCCAGATCGCCGCCAAAGCCCAACGAAGCGGACAAATTCTATGTGACTGCACCCTTGAAGATCTAGAGGAGACAATGCGTATCCATGACATTCGTGGGGAAACGATGATTTTTGTGAAGTGGCCGCGCAAATGCGAGGAAACGCAATTTCATGCTTTGCGGTTTGCCTGAGGCGTTTGCCCGACTTTCGTAACTGTCTTTCAACTTGCCTTAGAAGACATCGCGGCACCGTTGGATGAGTTGCAGGATTATGCATTTTGCCCAGCCATGAACGAACTTCCAGCGCAAGAATGCCCGCAGTTGCAGCTGATTTACTTGAGCGAGGACAGTCGCTTTTCCACAGTTCGATTGAAGAAATCCGCTTTGCCCTTATGGAATCACGCGGTGGTGCCAAGGCGACATCATCTTCGGATCGGGCATCAGCTGGGATACGTGGATGGTCAACGGTCGGCCTGAATGGGGTTATCGTGCCCCTACTCCCGCTCCATGATCATCTCATCGACCTCGGCTTGATCGAACACTGCGCCCGCCTTCGCGCACGGGGCGAAACGCTTCTGTTCCCAGAACTGCGCCCAAAAAGCCGAAAAAGAAGGTCATGTCTGCGTTGAGATACAACTGGGAAAAGATCAGAGAGATCCAACTGGACGGCAATCCCAAAGCCCTCGACGGCCATAGCCTGCGGCACACCTTCAACCAGTTCCTGAAAAACCGGCCTGTGGTCTTGAAGGATGTTCGGCTGGACATTCTCGGTCACGCTGGTTCTGACCGCAACGAGGAGACCTACGGTGACGAACCCAAGTCGAAATCCAGCTCGAGAAGGCGCAAACCTACCCAGGCCTTAGGATCCTCGAGCGGTAACGGCCTCTTACCCAATCAAGCAGATTTGCCATTCATCGAACAAGATCAAGCAACGGTCCAAGACATTGAGAGACACGATAAGCTGCAGAGCAAGCAGTGCGACTTCGCAGTTCCGACTGCCTCTGGAAAGACGTGCCATGCCCCCAGCAACCTGCCTTCATTGCGATACCGTTTTGGACCGAAATTCAATGTTGAAAGGGCACTCGTGAGACGCCACTCCAGGTCACTTGTCCACAACCAGCTGCGCGAGGTCGACGATGCCCACATTCGGAAGCAGGTCTCGCGCGATGTCCACAAGGTGCTGGTGGTGCGTGAACATGATGGCTTGACCGGCAAGGCCGATCTCGGCGCAAAGCGTCAGGGCCGCACGGGCCCTGTCGTCATCAAAGGTTTCCATGATGTCGTCGAGCACCATGGGAAGCGGGCCGGGACTGCGCGCAAAGCTTTTGTAGCCCGCCAGCCGCAAGGCGAAGTAGAGCTGGCCCATGGTGCCGGTCGACATTTTGTCGGCAGGTGTGGTGCGCCCATCGGCCCCGATGCCCACAAGCTTTTCGCCTTCTGCTTCTGACCAGACTTCGACGCCGCGCCATTTCGGGGCTGTCATCTGCACGAACGCGCGCTCGACATCCTTGAGCATGTCGCCGCGCCGTTCCGCCGCCAAGCGTTTCAAGGCCCCCCGCGCCGCGAGGGTGCCCAGCCGGGCGACCGCTGCATCGCGCGCGCCATCGCGCAGCACCTCTTGCAGGGCTGCGGCCTCTGTGGCGAGGTCGGCGCGCGTGTCGGCCCCCAGTTCGGCCTCGTAAACCCGCGCCGCTTCGGTCTTGTTTTTGAACGCCGCATCGCGCGCGCTTTGTGCATCTTTCAGGATTTGCGCCACTTCCCCCGCGCGGGATGCGTTCGGCAACAGCGCAAGTTCGTGGGAAAAGAGCGCTTTGTCCACCGCGTCGCGGGCGGTTTGCCGGGTGCGGTTTGCCTGGCGCACCTGCGCACGCAAACGGTCCCGCTCTTCCAGCAGGCTTATCCGCGTTGCTGGGGCGAGGTCCGCTCCGCCTTGATCCGCAAAGAGAGTGTCCAGTTCCCCTTTGGCCCGTGATACCGCTTGGTCTGCCTCCTTTGCCACCTGCTGTGCGGTGTCGATCTGGGTCTTTAAGCCTTGCGCCTGCGCCTGTGCCGCGCGGGCCCCGTCAAGGCGCGATTTGGCCCCTATGATCGTGGCAAGGGGCGTGTCCAGTTCCTCGGCACCAAGGGTCGCAAGGCGTTCCACAAACCCGCCCGCCAATTTCAAGGCATGTTCCATGTTCTCAATGCGGCCGGTCAGCGAGCCCTGCGTTTCAGCCTCCCGCGCCATGGCCTGCAAAACGGGCAGAGCACTTTGCAGCGCCGCAGCAGACCTGTCTTGGAGCGGCAAGGCACTGGCGCATGCATCCATATCCACAGTGGCACGCTCGGCATTGTCCGCTGCGTGCTGCGCGCGCTCGCGCAATGCGTCCAATTCCTCGTGCGCCTTTTTCCAGCGCGCCCAAGTATCCGCCTGTTGGCCTGCCGTCGCCAGACGCGTCGTTACGTTCTGCTCAAACCCGTCCCCATCGACCGCAAGGTCGAACGACTGCGCCACTTGGCCAAGATCCGTGCGCGCGGCGCGTTCTGATTTGGCGGCGCTGTCCCATGCGGTCTGCGCGACCTGCAATGCGGCGGCCGCCTTCTCTGCCGTCCGCAGCGCGACCAACATCGGTGCAAGATCGGGCGGCGTGAAACCCGCTGCGAGGCCAAGGCGGGTGGCCATCTCTGCCACTTCGTCTTTGCAGGCAGCCAGCTCGGTTTCGCACCTGTGTTCCGTCTTTTGAGCGGTCTCCAGACGACCACGCGCTTTGGCCTCTGCCTCCGCCGCTTGGGTCAGGCGCTGCCGCGCGGCGGCACTTGCGAAGAATTGCGCGCGCGCGGTGTCGTCGGCGTGCATCTGCGCCTCGAAGGCCTCGGCGCTTGCGCTATCCAACGCGGCCCTGTGCGTCTGCCACGCCTCATCCCGGGCCCGGCGCGTCATCTCAATGGCGGCTTGATCCGTGGTCGCATCGTCGGAGCTGCGCGCCGCGCACAGCTTTGCGGCCTCCAGGGCCTCGGCTTCGGCGGCGCGGGTGGCGGCGCGGGCTTGCTTGCACTCGAATGCAGCCTTGGACAGCCGCGCAACGGCATCCTCGATGGCCGCAGGGGTGGGCAAGCCGGACTTCACCAAGGCTCGCCAACGGTCCGGCAAGCCCAACGCGGCCTCTTGCGCCTGCCCCTCGGCCAACCGCAGCCCTTCGCGCTCTGACGCAGTGTCTGCGACACGCTGCCATCTGTCGAAAGCCTTTTGCAGGGGGGTGACGTCCTTAGGTTGCGGCGGTTCGGCACCCAACATCTCGTCCATGCGCTGAACCTCCGCATTGGCGGCGCGCGCGGCCTCAGCCTTTTCGCGCGCCTTATCCACTGCGTCGGTCAGCCGGTCCAGATCTGCAGCGCGCAGAACCAGCCTGTTCCGATCGGCCTCGGCCACCTCAAGCCGCGCCGCAAAATCACGTAACTTGCCGGTTGAGACGTCCCGTTCTGACGTGCGCCGATCAAGATCGGCCCAAGCCGTGCGCGCACGATCCATCAGCGGCGCGTCATCAATCTGCGTGGCCTCAAACTCCGCAAGGATCGGTGCCAAAGCCTCTGCCTCTGGATCAAGGTCCAGAGCGTTCAAGTCACCTTCCAGAGCCTTGACGTTGTCCCGGGTCCGTTCGGCCTGCGTGGATTGCGTCTCAATCGTTGCGATCAAGGCCGTGATCTGCCCCGCAACACCATTGCCCAAATCCGGGCCGGACGGCAGCTGATCCAAACGCGTTTGCCACTCCGACAACTCCTCCTCTGCGTCGTACCATGTCTTTGCGGCTTTGGCGGCCTCCTCGCGATTACGGGCAGACCTAAGTTCGTCATCGGCCTGCGAAAACAGCGCATCGGCGTCGTCAACAGCCGCTTGCAATTCCTGCTCGCGCTGTGCTGTCAGTCGGCTGGCTTTGAGCAGCGCCGCAATCTCGTTCAGACGCTTCTTTCCCTGCGCCAACGTACTCTTCTGTGCGCCCTTGCGGTGGAACGTGGTCGCTCGGGCTTCTATTGCCTCCAACGCCTCGGACACGCCGGTCAGGCCCGAAAGACCCGCGTGCAGCAGCTCGCCCAGATCCCCTTCGGCCTTGGCAATCCGCGCCCCGCCGGTCCTGAGACTGTCATCATTGAGACTGAGACGTTCGACATAGGTCTCGCGCGTCAATCCGTGCAGCGCACTGGCCAGCACCGCTTCGTCCACGGCGCGCCCGCTGTCATCCAATAGGGTCTGTCTGGTCTTGCTGGTGCGTTGAAACGCCACCACGCCACGGCCGGGGATCTCCAGCTCCGCCCCGACGCGCAAATCGGCACGATCAAACCGGAAGGCGTAGGAATGCTCGCCCCTTTTCATTCCGAACACGAACTCAAGATAGGCCTCAAAGGCGGTCGATTTGCCCGCCTCATTCGGGCCGAAGACAAGCGTGACGTCCGGCGCACCGGGCTCAGGCTTCGGGAACCGCAACGCTGCATCCTGAAACCGCCCATAGCGGATAAGATCGAGCCTGTTCAGCCTCATGGCACAGCTCGGATGCGCCGCAGGACGTCGGTCACCGCATCCTCCAGCAGGGCCGCCTCGTCGTCCAACACATCCCGCAGGTCTTTCGGCAAAGCGTCGCGCAGGTCGCGCATGGTCTGCGTCGCCACCAATGCGAACGCGTCCGAGCCGATCTCGTCGCGCAACAGCCGTGCCATATCATCACTGGCCGCCTCTGACGTCGTCGCCGGTCCCAGAACGATCTTGTCGAGGAACACACCCGCCATGTCGTCCAGCGCCACGTCCGCTATGCCCTGCACATCCTCAGCGGTCAGATGGTCGGAGGCCACGCGCAGTCGAACGGCCACGTCGACGCCGGGCCGCGCGGCGGTGTGCAAAGCCGCGCGGATTTGATCGTCAGGGGGCGCATCGGGGTCCAGCGTGACGTCGGCCGCCGCAAAGGCAAGCCGTGCGATCGGCCGCGTGTCCACCTGAACGCGACCCGGCGCCACCGTGCACAGGGCAACCTGTCCGCCGTGGAGTTCCCCGTAGTGGCGCGGCTGTGGGATGCCGGGCATGACCCACGCCCTGCCCTCCCGCGCCCCTGTGGCGGGTTTGTGGATATGGCCAAGGCACCACAGATCGTAGCCATGGGCCAGCAGGTCCGCCTCTGAACAGGGCGCATAGGGGTCGTGCCCCGCCGCGCCGCCCAGCGACGTGTGCATCAGCCCCACATTCGCGCGCACCGGGTCAGGGGCCGGATAGTCGGGCAAAACGCTGCCCTTGGTGTGGGCGGCGTCAAAGGACAGACCGTGAAAGGCCACATCGCCCAGGATGACGGTGGGTCTGTTCCGGTCCAGCAGATGGATGTCCTCGCCAAGGCGGCCCAACCGGTCGTGGTCGAAGGTCGCGTCGTGATTGCCCCGGATTAACACCGACGGCACGCCCGCTTTTGCCGCGCGGCCCAGTTCGGACCGCAGCTTGGCCACCATCCGCACATCCGGCGCATCGGTGTCGAACAGGTCCCCGGCCAGGGCCAGAACATCCGCCCGCTCTGCGATGGCGAGGTCTACGATACGGGTCAGGGCATCCTCGCTCGAACGCAGGACGCGGGCCCCGAGTGCGGGGCTTCGCGTTGCAAGGGACCGGATGGGGGAGCCCAGATGAAGATCAGCCGTCGCCAGTATGCGCATTGTGCAACCCTATCGACTTCGCCCGCCACGACAACCCACGGCATCGCCGGGAGGGCGGTTTAGGCCGCGGCCCGTTCGGCGGGGATCACAGCGCCTTTTCCATGACCACGGACAGGCGGCGGACATAGGCGGCGGGATCGAGGGGGCCTTCGCCCTCCACGATGCGCGCCTGATCCAGCAACAGGTGTGCCGCGTCTTTCAGCAGCGCGTCGTCTGCATCCCCTGCCCGTTCGGCCAGCTTGGTGATGACGGCGTGCGTCGGGTTCAACTCCAGCACGCGGGGCATCCCGTGTTGCAGCTGCCCGTGACGTTTCAGCAGACGTTCCAGGTTCACATCCATGTCCCCCTCGTCCGCGATCAGACAAACGGGGCTGTCCGTCAAACGCTTGGACGGGCGCACGTCCTTGACCGCCTCGCCCAGTTCCGCCTTGATCGCGGCGATAAGGGCCGTCAGATCGGCGGCGTCGGGCGTCTCGTCTTCGGATGTATCCTCTCCCTTGATGCCCTCCAGATCGGCGGCCCCCCGGGTAATGGACCGAAGCGGCTTGCCCTCGAATTCGGTGATGTGTTGCAGCCAGAACTCGTCCACGTGATCGGACAGCAGCAGCACCTCGACGCCCTTGGCCTTGAAGCCCTCAAGGTGCGGCGACTGCGCCAGCTTGGCCGCATCCTCGCCCGCGATGTAGAAGATCGCCTCTTGGCCCTCTTTCATCCGCTCCACATATCCCGCAAGGCTGGTAAGCGGCGCACCGGTCGAGGCAAAGCGACAAACCTCAAGGATCCGGTCGCGCAGGGCCGGGTCCTCCACCAGCCCCTCTTTCAGCACCGCGCCGAAGTTGCCCCAGAATTTGGCATACTCCTCGGGCGCCTTGCTGGCCTTTTTCTTCAGCTCACTCAGCACTTTCTTGGTGACTTGCGTCTTGATCTTGGCCAGTTTCGGGTCGGTTTGCAGCATCTCGCGGCTGACATTCAGGGACAGGTCCTGACTGTCCACCACCCCGCGCAGGAACCGCAGGTAGGCGGGCATCAGGTCGGTGGTGGTCTCGGAGATGAAGACGCGGTTCACGTACAGCTTCACGTGGCTTTTGCGGTCCGCGTCAAACAGATCAAAGGGCTGGACCGATGGCACGAACAGCAGGCTGGTGTGGTTCAGCGTGCCCTCGACCCGATTGTGCATCACGTGCCAAGGGGTGTCGAAGGCGGCGGCGCTGGCCTTGTAGAAGGCGGTGTATTGATCTTCGGTGATGTTCTTGGGCGTTTTGGTCCAAAGCGCCTCCGCCGCGTTCAGCGTGTCCTCGCCCAGACGGATCGGAAAGCTGATATGCTCGGAATAGGTCTTGATGATCTGGCGCAGGCGCGCCTCTTGGGCGAATGCCTTGGCGTCTTTTTTCAGGTGCAGCGTGACGGTGGTGCCGGCCTCCTCGCGGGTGGCCGGTTCGATGGTAAACGACCCCTTGCCGTCCGACGACCACAGCCACGCCTCGGCCTCGCCCGCCTTGCGCGTGGTCACATCAACGCGGTCTGCGACCATGAAGGCCGAATAGAACCCCACGCCGAATTGCCCGATCAGGCCCGGTTTGTCGCCTTCGGCCTTCAGGGCCTCGATAAACGCCCCCGTGCCGGACTTGGCGATGGTGCCCAGCGTGTCCAGCAGGTCCGCGTGGTTCATCCCGATGCCGTTGTCCGCGATGGACAGCGTTTTTTTCCCCACCTCCAGCGTGATCGCGAAATCCCCCTCCGGCGCAAGGCTGGCGTCGGTCAGCGCCCCATAGCGCCGCTTGTCGCAGGCGTCCGAGGCGTTGGACACCAGTTCGCGCAAAAACACCTCGCGGTTGGAATACAGCGAACCCGCCACGATTTCGAGCAGTTGGCCCACCTCGGTCTGGAAGGAAAACGTCTCTTTCTCAATCACTTCGGTCATGTCGGAAACCTCCAATCTTCGTCTTTGGTGCGGATGTAGGAACCTTGAGGCGGGGTTCAACTACCCCCATGGCCCGGTGTTTTGCTGCGGGCGCGCACGTCCCATGGACGCGCCCCCTTTGGACCCGCTCAACTTGCGCAATTCGGCAATACGCTTGTCGATAGGCGGGTGCGTGGCGAACAGGCTGTCCACCGCCTGCATGTGTAGCGGGTTGACGATGAACATATGGGCTGTGGCGGGGTTACGCTCGGCTGCGATATTGTCGATCCGGCCCGACAGCACGCCCAGCCGGTTCAGCGCCGAGGCCAGCCATTCAGGATTGCCGCAGATCTCTGCGCCCACGGCGTCCGCCTCATATTCGCGCACCCGGCTGATCGCCATCTGCACCATCCCCGCCGCCATGGGGGCAAGCATCATCATCGCAATCGTACCGATGATCCCAAAGGGCCGGTCGCGGCCCCCGCCGAAGAAGAACGCAAAATTGGCCAGCATCGACACCGCCCCCGCAAGCGTCGCCGTGATCGTCATCGTCAGGGTGTCGCGGTTCTTGATATGGGCGAGTTCATGGGCCACGACGCCCGCCACCTCTTCGCGGGACATGTTCTGCATCAGCCCCCGGGTCACGGCGACGGCGGCGTTTTCGGGGTTGCGGCCGGTGGCAAAGGCGTTGGGCTGATCCGTCTCTATGATATACAGCGCGGGCATCGGCATCCCGGCCCGCCGCGCCATGCTTTCGGTCATGGCCCAAAGCTCTGGCGCGGACCGCTGATCCACAGGGCGCGCACCATGCATCCGCAGCACCGCCTTGTCCGAATTCCAGTAGGCGTAGAAATTCATCCCAAAGGTGACGATCAGCGCAATCAAAAGACCCGCCTCGCCGCCCAGCAGCAATCCGATCACGCCCACAAAGGCCGTCATTGCCGCCATCAAAAGAAATGTCCGCGCCATCTCGCAAAGCCCTCTCGACCTCAAGTCCCTTGTATATAAGCGCACCCACGGCCCCCGACAATGCCCGCGGATTACAGGAGAGTGCGCCCTAACCTTCTGCTTTTATTTCACAATTTATCGCAGACATTGAGCCACAGAAATGACCCCTTACAAAGACCCGGCCTTGACACTGCGTCGATCCAGGCGTGGCGCGGCCCGGATCAGTCGCCAGATTGTCGATGCCATACGAAAGGTCGGCAATGGCGGCGTGATCACCGTTGCGGCCATCAGGGGCCCAAAGACACAAGCTGTCCCGGCGCGATACACTCTGGACCCGCACCACGGACGTGACCGGGGTCCACGCTGCCGCGAGGCGCATAACGAAAATTTCACCATCCGTGAAAGTGACCTTACGATCCGCCTGCGTTCGCGCAACGATTGGGCATGTCCCTGACGCTTAAAATGTTGAAGGCCTTTCCAAAAGGTCGTTCTACCGAAGACGTCTTGGTCCTGACCGGGGCGGCGTTTTCCCATGACAAACGCCTTGCCACCTTGGCAGAGTTGCAAGACCTCGTGTCCCAAGGGGCTGTGCGGCGCACCAGTGCTGGATTATGGTGCGCGACCGTCTACGATCCGGGGGCGCGCAGCACGCCGCCACAGCGGACACCCCTGCCCGGGGCGCAGGGGTCGGACGCTCTGCTGGACGCCTCTGTGGCCACCTTCAAAACCACGTCGCTTGACACGCTCGACGGCACGCAAACAGACACTGAGGCCGACACCGAGGCCGATTTTGCGCCACAGCCCAAACAGCTGTTGCAATACTGGCGCGGGGCGTTGCGCTCGGACCCGCGCGGCGCAACCACCCAAGTGGTGGACAAACACGGGTTTGAATGGGCGCTGATTTCAGGGCGCGGCCCGCTGGTGCTGGAAGAGGGGCAAGCCCTTACGATTGAGATCGCGAAGGACGCGCTGCCCGCCTCGTTCCGAGAGGCGTTGATGCGGCGCGAGGGCAGTGCCAATGCGCTGGCGGTGGGCTGGCCCCTAGCCGTGGGCAACAGTACGATGCCACAGGTATTGCCCGTGGGCATGTTTGCGGCGCAGTGGACCAGCGACGCGCAGACGCTGCAGGTGATCATTGAACGCGATGACATTCTGGTAAACCCCATTGGGTCAGGGCCGCCGCGCGTCTGAGCGGTTGGAGCAGAACGGACCTTCAGGACGTTTTTGCAGACCACGGGACCCAGGGCCTGCCCGGGGCAGAGTTTGTGGAGCGGTTACGCTCTGCCGTCGCACGTCAGATCAAGGGGACGCTCAACGGTCAGGATCTTGCCGCGCAACTGGATGCGGGCGCCCCCGGGATCTACGATGCCTGCGCGCTGTTTTTGCCCAGCGACGCGTCGTTTACGGCGGGGGTGTCACGGGATTTGGATGCCATTTCAAACTGGCCCACGGACCGGATCGCGGCCACCGGGCTGGGCGCGGCCCTTGGGTTGGACCGCCCCTCCATCGCGCCCCCTGTCGCACTGGACGCGGGTCCCTTGAACAAGGAACAGCTGACAGCGGTGCGCTATGCCTTGGGCGGCGGGATCACTGTGGTCACAGGCCCCCCGGGGACCGGTAAAAGCCAAGCCATCGTCTCTATGGCCGCATCTATGATGGCTGCGGGCCAAAGCGTGCTGGTGGCGTCAAAGAACCACCAAGCGCTGGACGCCGTCGAAGACCGTCTGAGGGCCCTGGCACCCGGTGTGCCCTTTGCCGTGCGCACCCGTGATCCCAGACGGGAACGGGACACTGATTTCAAAAAGACCCTTGCCGCGGTGCTGAACGGGGACACCCAGACCGCGCCCCGGGGTCTGGATGACATGGCCGTCGCGCGATTGCACGATCTGGCCCAGCAGCGCGCGCAGGCCTTGGACAGTCTCGAACGGCTGTCGCATATCGAGGTGGCCTTGGCCGATGCCTTGGACACCATCGCCTTTCGCGAGGCACGTGATGATGCGGCGGCGGATACCCCCTCTCTCCACGCGGACAGACCCGGTCTGTGGGTGCGCCTGTTGCACAGGCTTGGCCTGCGGCGGGCGGTGGCACCGGCAACATCGCAGCCGGGGGTCCGAACGCTGCGCGACCTCAAGCGCCACGTGACCGGCCTGCGCCGGGACAAGGCCGCCCTTGATGATATCGCGGACCCAATCGCCCTTGGCCAAGAGGTGCAGGACCTCGTGCAGCAGCTTGTACCCAAGATGCTGGGCAATCGGACAATCCTGTCCCACCAGCGCCGCCAAAGCCTGACGGAAGCGTTTGAGAACTGGGATTTCAGCGACGGGAAGGGACAGCCGCCCTCCGATATCTCGCGCGCATTGATTGCCCACCGCCCCCTGTGGCTGGCCTCGGTTCTCGGTGCGCCCAAGCGGATCCCGCTGGACGATGGGCTGTTTGACTATGTGATCTTTGACGAGGCCAGCCAGTGCGACGTCGCCTCCGCCGTGCCCCTGATGGCCCGGGCCCGTCACGTCGTCGTGGTGGGCGATGACCGGCAGCTGTCGTTTATCCCGCAACTGGGGCAGGCACAGGACCGCAACCTGATGCAGGCACACGGCCTGCCCCCGCGCGCATGGGTCGCTTTGCCCAAAGCCGGCGGTCCCTGTTTGATTTCGCCGCCCGCATCCCCGGGGCCAAACGCGTCACCCTGCGACAGCAATATCGCTCTGCGGGACCGATCGTCGATTATATCAGCGGCACGTTTTATGGTGGGCAATTGTCCGTCGCCTACGACCCCAAGGGGCTGACTGTCCCCATGGGGACAAAGCCCGGGATCGCGTGGTCCCATGTCCCGGCCCCTGCCCGCACCTACGAAGGCAACGTGAATCCCGCCGAGGTGCAGGCCATCGTCGCGCATCTGAAAACCCTTCTGCTGAACCAGAACTATACGGGCAGCATCGGAGTAATCTCGCCCTTCCGGCCACAGGTCGCCGCCCTTGAGGCCGCGATCTGGCAGGCCATCCCGGAACCCCGGCGGATCACCTGCGAATTGCGCGTGGGCACCGTGGACAGCTTTCAGGGGCAGGAACGGGACCTGATCCTGTTCTCGCCCTGTGTGGGGCCGCGCAGCCGGCAAAGCGCGCTCACCTTCTTTTCCCGCGACGCCCGGCGGTTGAACGTGGCGATATCCCGGGCCCGCGCCGTGGCCATGGTGTTCGGGGATCTGGAGTTTGCCCAAAGCGGCAAGATCGCCGCCCTTGGCAGGCTGGCGGGTTTTGCAACGACCCCACGCGCCAAACCGGGCGAGGCCGTGTTCGACAGCGACTGGGAACGGCGGGTCTACTATGCCCTCAAGGCGCGGGGCCTTGACCCCCACCCACAATACGACATCGCGGGCCGGCGCTTGGACTTTGCCCTGTTTGGCACGGGCGACATCAAGCTGGACCTCGAAGTGGACGGGCGCCGGTGGCACGAAGGCCCGGACGGGCGGCGCAAGACGTCCGATCTGTGGCGCGATCATCAACTGAAATCGCTCGGCTGGCGCGTGCGCCGGTTCTGGGTGGATGAATTGGCAAAAGACATGGAGCGGTGCATTGACCTCGTCGAACAAGACCTCACCTAAGGGCAGCCGACACGGCCTTTTCGCAGCCCTCATGGGCACGGCCACCATTGGCGCCTGCGGCTACCTGATCTATGCCGTGAACGATCTGGACACCCGCTTTGGCCGGATTGCCGAGGATCGGGACTTCTATCTGGGCGAGGTCCGCACCGCCGAGGCGGATTTGGCCACATTGCGCGCGGAAATCGCCCTGCTGTCGGCGCAAAAGCTGGACCTGACACAACAGGCATCCGCGGCACAGGCCCAAAGCCAGAGTGCCGCACAACAAGAGGGTGACGCCCTCGCCCGGGCCGAGGCCGCGCGCGCCGAACTGGCGGATCTGCAACAGGACCTCGCCGCCGCGCAATTGGCCATCGCAGAGGCTCAGCGCGCCGAACGCCTGACCACAGAGCGTCGCGCACAGGCCGTCCAGTTGGAAAGGGATCTGGCTAGCCTGCGCGATCAGGCCGACCAGACCCGATCCGCCACCGCAGACCTGGAAACCCGCAGGCTGGATGTCGAACGCCAGCTGTCCCAGCTGCAAGATCGCCAGTCCACCCTGCAAGCGGAGGTGGACCGCCTTGCGCCCTTGGTCGAGGATCTGCGCGCCCAGGAACGCCGGGTGGCCGAGTTGCAGCGTGACGCGGATCGCCTGTCGGCCAGCGTCACCAGCCTGACGGATGCGCAATCGGCCCTGCGCGCGGACAGTGCCGCCGCACAGACGCGCCTTGGCGAGACACGGACGCAGCTTGCAACACTTGGCACGCAGATCGCCACCGCAGCGGCACAGCGCACGGGCCTGCGCCAGGAGGTGGACACCCTGACCCAGACGCGCGACGGGCTGGCCGCACAGATCGCCGGGGCCGAGGCGCGCCTGCGCACCTTGCAAAACGAGGCAGAGGTGCTGGAGGGCGCGCGCCAACGCAGCGCCGCCCAGTTGGAGGCCACCCGCGCCGCTGCCCAGTCCGAGGGCACAGACCTTGCGGCCTTGCGCGTGGAATACACCCAATTGCAAAGCGATGTGGCCCAAGCCCGAGATGCCTTGGCAGATCTGGACCAACAGCGCGCCACCCGTGATGCCCTGCTGGCGGAGGTGGACCGGTTGCAAAGCCGCGAGGCCGCGTTGACCAGCGCTCTGCCCGACCTTGAGGCGCAGGTGGCGGAACAGCGCGCGGCCTTGGTCCAAGTGCAAAGCGACCTGACAGAGGCGCAAGACCAAAGCGCCGCCCAGCTGGGCCGCCTTGGCGCTTTGGAGGCGGAGGTGCAAAGGCTGCAATCGGCGCGGCAAGACAGCGACGCCCGGGCAGCCTCTGCCCAAGCCGCCGCCGAGGTCGCCTCGGCACAGCTGGCCACGGTGCGGGCCGAATACGACCAAATGCAGGCAGAGATGGCGAGCGCACGGGCACAGATGGCAGAGCTGGACCAACAGCGCGCCACCTTGGCCGGCCTGCAATCGGAAGTGGCTTTGTTGCAGGCGCGCGAAGACGCCCTCGGCCCCCAGATCGCCACCGCGCGCCAGACACTGGCCAACACCATACAGGCCCGCGACAGCGCACAGGCCCAGTTGGCCACGCTGGAACGCCAGATCGCCGCCGCGCAGGCCCGGTTGGAGGCCCTGCCCGCGCCCGCCCCCGAAGCCGAAACCGCCACTGATGCCGTTGAATAAGGAAAAGCCAGATGTTGACTGACAATACCATCATCGTGCTGGTGATCACCGGGGCCGTGGCCATCGTCGCCATCGTGCAGATTATCCTCGCGGTGCAGCACGATCGCGCCGTGGCTGCCGCTGGCCCCATCGCGAAGCTGGAAATCTACGAAGAGCGCCTCGCCGCCAAGCGCGCGCTGATGGAGGAGCTGGACGGCGAGTTGGCCAAGATGCGCGACGATCTTGCCGACGTGGCCCGTCTCAATGCGGATGTCGACGGGCTCCGCCGTCAGAAAGAGGAACTGTTGGCGGAATGGGCCAGCATGGAAGACCGCCGCGCGGCTGTCGCCGAATTGCGCCAAGAGATTGAGGACGCGGTTGTGGAACAATTGGGTCTGACAGAAAAGTTGGTCCCCCTGCGCGCAGAATATCTGGAGGTCAAGGACCGGTTGGAGGCCGCCGAACGCCTGCAAGGCGACATCTCGGACATGCAGGCACAGCACGCGCAACTGGCCCAAGACATCGCCGCCCAACAGCAGACGCTGGCACAGTTGGACGCCGCACATGCCAAAGTCGAACGGCTTGAAAAACACGCGCTTGATCTGGAAACGGATCACGCCCGCCTGTCGGGGCAGATCGAGGCCCAGACCGCCACGCTCGCGACCTTGGAAACCAGTGTCGCGGCCCAGAGACAGGCTTTGGAACAGGCCCAGACCGAGGCCTCCGCGCTGCAGGCGAACGTCGCGGCGGCCCGCCAGACCATCAGCGAAAAAGAAGACCAGCGCAGCACCCTGGAGGCCCGGCTGGCGTTCTTGACCGACGAGATCAAACGCAAGACCGACACCGTTGGCGCAGACCCGGACACCGACCCCTTGCGCGCGTTGAAACAGGCCCCGCCCGTGATCACGGAGATGTTGGGCTGGCCCAAAGCCCCGCAAGAGAATGAAAGCGAGGCGCTGAAACGTGTGCAACGGCGGTTCAAGGCCAAGGGGCTGATCTACCCCGAGCGGACCCTTCGGGCCTTCCACACCGCCATGAAGGTGAACGAGACCACCCAAATGGCCGTGCTGGCCGGGATTTCTGGCACGGGCAAAAGCCAGCTGCCCCGCCAATACGCCGCCGGTATGGGGATCGGGTTTCTACAGGTGCCGGTACAGCCCCGCTGGGACAGCCCGCAGGACCTGATGGGCTTTTACAACTATATCGAAGGACGGTTCCGTCCCACGGACATGGCTCGCGCCCTATGGGCGTTGGACACGCAAAACAACCCCGATCCGGCCTTGGAGGACCGCATGATGATGGTGCTCTTGGACGAGATGAACCTGGCACGGGTAGAATACTATTTCTCGGACTTCCTCAGCCGGTTGGAAAGCCGTCCCGGGCGGGATGCGGTGGACAACCCCAACGAACGCAAGGACGCCGTGATCGAGTTGGAGATCCCCAACATGGACCAGCCGCCCCGGATCTTCCCGGGCTACAACCTGTTGTTCGCGGGCACCATGAACGAGGATGAAAGCACGCAAGCCCTGTCGGACAAGGTCGTGGACCGAGCCAATGTGCTGCGCTTTGCAGCGCCCAAGACCCTGCGGACCGGCACGCCCCAGGGCCAGCCCGAAGGCCCGATGCACCTGTCGAAGGCGCGCTGGAACAGCTGGATCAAACCGCCCCAAGACAGCGCCGACGTGAACGCCCATATCGACAAGATGGCCGATGTCATGCGCCAGTTGGGCCGCCCCTTCGGTCACCGCTTGGGCGGCGCCGTAAAGGCCTATATCGCGAATTATCCGCAGGTCGAAGGCCGCGAGGCCCTAAGCGATGCCCTGGCCGATCAGGTGGAAATGCGCCTGCTGCCCAAGTTGCGCGGAATCGAAGTCGACACTTGCGCCCCGGGTTTGGACGCCTTGCAAAAGCTGGTCGAGGCTGACTTTGATGACGCCCCCTTGGCCGATGCCATCGCCAAGTCCCGGCAAATGGCCGAAGACACAACGGGCCAATTCGTCTGGCACGGGGTGGAGCGCGGATGAACCTGCTGGCGCGGCCCTGGGCGTCCTACCTTGCGCACGATCATGCCTTTGGCCCCGGCGACTGTGTGTTGGGCGAAACCCACGCAGGCGGGCCCAAGGGAATGGACCACACCGTCTTGCAACGGGGCCGCGTGCGCGGGCAGGACACCGCGCTGGTGTTGTTCCCCTACCCCAAGCGCGAGGCGGGCCAAGGACCGGTCCGCGCAGGCTTTCCCACGCGGCCCAAACGCGGCCAAGACCCCAGTACCCCGGCCGAACACCACGGCAGCCACGTTCTGAAAACCATGAATGCGGTCCTTGCCCGGGTCCAGGAATTGCAAGAGGCCCTTGCCGATCCCGGCCAAACCTGGCCCCGCCTGCGCGCCGCATGGAAACGCGCCGAGGACGAGGCGGACCCGCGCATGGCCGACATCGTGCGCCAAGCCCGCGAGATGCAGCCGGTGCTGGGCGATCTAGAGGGCCGTTTGCGCCGGGTGCTGCGTCGGGTGCGCGAGATGACGCCTCTGGACCGGGTCCAAGAGATGGACCGCGCCGCGATGGTGTGGCTCAGCCGTCAACCGGGCGCCAGCGTGGCACAGCGGGCCGGGGCGGCGCAACGGATCCTGGCCACCGCCCGCAAAGAGGATTTCAACACGCTCGAAAATCAGGTCCTGCGGGCCTATTGCCTCTTGGCCTTCGAGGTGGCGCGGACATGGATGCGCGATCACGCCAGCGCCTGTGATACGGTGCGGTTCAAACAGGTGGCGCTTTTCGCCCGGGCCTGCCGCCGACTGGACCGCGCCCTGCACGCCAAGGGCGTCAGCGTGGCCGAGGCCGACATCACCCCGAACTACGTGCTGATGCAAGACCGCAGCTACCGACGGCTTCATGCGAACTGGCTCAAGCTGTTGCGGCGCAAAAGGATCGAAGACGACCTGTGGGCCTGGCAGGCGGAAACATGGACCGACTTTGCCGTGCTGGCCATGATCCTTGCCATCGAAGGCTTGGACGACAGTGTCGTCGTGGCGCAATCTCCCATCCGCTGGCGGGCCGAGGCGGACCGGGGACGCCTGTTCGACATGGACCGCCCGTTGGCCGTCTTCTGGCTGCGCCGACACAACCGGATCGTCGAAATCCTGTCCAGACCTGCGGCCCCAAGCGAAGGGCTGGTTTCAGCGCGGGCCCATGTTTCCCTGAAAATCACCTCCCTTTATGATCAAAGGGATCCGGCCACCCGGGTGGCGGTCTGGACCCCCCACGCCTTGACCGCGCTGGATGTGCACGAGGCCGCAACCCAGGCCGCCGCACGCCTTGCGCAGGTGCGCGCGGCCTCTCCCGGTGACAAGCTGACCAAGGGTCTGGTGCTGACCCCGGCTTGGCAAGGCTATGCCCGGCACAGGGTCGGGGGGTGACGGCCGTAGCCATCGGGCCCACCGGTGCCCCCTTGGCTCAAGGGTTTGCGGCCATCCGCGACTTTGTGCGCGACGAAGTGCAGACGGTTGCGCCATGAAACTGTGCGGGTTCGACATGAACGGCTGGCACGACCGGGTGGCCAAGAACTGGGTCTCGACCCCGGGCGAAGAGGATGACCTGACGCGGACAGAGGTCTTGGCAAACGGCCCCCTTTCAAGTGTCGTTCAGACCGGCACGGACAATGGCAAGGGCGGAACATGGATCGGCGGCCCCCAAGCGGACTTGGCCCCCCATGGCTTGGGTGGGGGCTGGGGCGACGTCGGGTCGGAGGAAAAGCGCGTGCGTGTGCGCGATTGCCTGCAGGACCCGGCCGACCACGGTCCACAGATCGGCGCAGCACTGGCCGGAATGGCGCGCGGGGCGGCCCACACTGTCTTGGCCATCGACGAGGGCTTTGACGAAAGGGCGCGCGAGGCGCTGTTGTCGGCCCTAGCGGCCGCACGGATCAAGAACCCGCTTTTGGTCTGGCGCCCGGTGCTGGCCGCGCTGACAGCGATCGAGGACCATGCCCTCGCCGCAGATCAAACCGTCGCCGTGATCTGCCATGACGCCGAGGGCGTCTCGATTCAGAGGCTGCGCATTTTGCGCGATGCGGACGGCAGCCTTGCGCCGGAACGTCGCCAAACCGCCCGCGCCCTTGTCTGCCATTTGGGCTATGGGGCCTTGGTTCAGCGATGCCGCACCGCCGCCTTGGCGGGTGCCCCCTATAACGCGCGGACAGCGCACCGGGTGTTGGCCGCTTCGGTCGGGCGCTGCGCCTTGGGCCAAGCCACCCCGCCCGAGGTGCTGCGCACGTGGGACGGCGGGTGGGATGTCATGGACCTGAGCACCGTGCGCCTTGTGGATGACACAGCGCCGATGCCCATCCTGCCCGACCTGTCCGGGTGTGATGCCGTTGTACTGGAAACCGTGGCCGAGGGGCCCGTCCGCGCCGCCCTGCACACTTGGGTCAAGGCCCATGTGCAGGGACCGGTGACGGCCCTGCCACCCGACACCGTGGCGCGGGGTGCCCTGCTGGCCGCCGGGCGCGTCGCACAGGGGCGGGCGGTCTATTTCGACTTTCTGCCGCAACTGTCGACCATAGTCTTCGACCGGCATGCGGCCACCAACTTTGACCTGATCACCCCGGGCGATACCGTGCGCGCCGGTGCCCTTTACCGCAGCCCCAAACCCGCCGTGCTGACCATTCCCGCGGGCAAGGATGCGATCACGGTGTACCTGCGCAAAGAGGCCGCGCCTGCCCCGCGCAAGGCCATCGTTCCCTTGGGGCGCACCGTGGCCACGCAGACCGATGTCGCCTTGCGGGTGGAACAAAAGCCCGCAGCCGGGCGCGCCAAGATCCTGCTGGACGCCCCCGGCTTGGGCCGCAGCTTCACCGTGAACTGGGACGAGGCCACCCCCGAGGATCAAGACTGGGACGCGATCATCGACAGCCTGAAATTCAAGGTGTCGATCCCGAACCGCATGGTGCTGCCCTGTGGCCCACAAGGGTGGCAGGGCCCCGGCGGTCTGGGCGCGCTGTTGCAGGAAAACGCAGACAAACGCGTGCCGGACTGGGAGGTTTTGGCAAAGCGCATGGCCAATCGGCTGGATGGGGTGCACTGCATTTCCAGCGATGGGGACATTCCAGCCGGGCCAGACGGGCCACCTGCGCATCAGATCGACGCATTGACCGCCGCCAACGCGCGCGCCTTGGAGTTGATCGCGGACCGCCTGAAGGGTCGCGACGCCCATGGCTACAACAGGGCGCTGCGCTTTGTGACGTGGCAGTTCAAACACTGCCCGCGCCCGGTGGCGGACTGGCTGTGCGACTGTGTCCGCGACCAATCCAATGCCCACCCGTTCATGGCCGCCTATGAACGCAGCGGCGCCTATCATTTCGGGTGGAAGCTGATCTACCACGGGTTGGGCCGTATCTGCCACGGCCCTGACATGGAGGCCAAGGCCCTGCGCACCCTTCTTGGTACGGACCTCAAAGGCTGGACCTGGGATCAGCAAACCGCAGGCGTGGCCTTTCTGCTCAGCCGTTCGGACAGCGCGGCCGCGGTGCTGACCCGGCGGGACGTGGAGGCCTTGTGCAACCGGGCCATCTGGGAAATCTACGACGCCCGCGAAAACCTGAGGGCCCGGCGATGGACGCTGGACTACGCGCCCTTGTTGATTGTCGGGCTGATGCGGCACCGGATCAAGGATCCCACCACGCTTGTGCTGGGCATGGATCCCCTGGCGCAAGAGGTACAGGCCGCGCTGGACACTTTTGAACAGGCCCTGCCCGCCCGGTCGTCCTTCGGGCAGCGCGTGCAAAACAAGCTGCGCAAATTCAACACCAATGCCGCCGGCATCCGCAAGGAGTTGGAAGGCGCGGGCACCAATCCGGACCTGCTGATGAACCTCTACGACGCGACGTCCTGATGGGGTCTGATGGGGCGCATCGCTGTGCGCCCCGTCAAGGCCCCTACTCAAGCCCCCGCATCTTGGCCCGCATCTTGGCCCGCATTTTGTCCGGCGCATCGGCCAAACACCGCGCCGGATGTCAGGCCCGATCCGCCGGGATACCCTTCGAAAAACACGCCGCCCACCATCTCACCGGCCGCATACAGCCCCGCAATCGGCGCGCCCTGCCCGTCCAGCACCGCACAGGTGTCCGACACCTTCAGCCCGCCGTAGGTAAAGGTAATGCCCGCCGTCACCGGATAGGCCTTGAACGGGGGCGTGTCCAACCGCTGCGCCCAGTTGGATTTGGGCAGGTCCAGCCCTTGGGTGCCCTTGCCGTCCAACGTGGTCGGATCAAACGGCACCGCGTCATCCACCGCTCCGTTGAAGGCATCCAGCGTGGCGCGGGCGGCGGCGGGATCCACCCCGTCCAGCTTGGCGCACAGATCGTCCAGCGTATCGGCCTGCACGAAATGGGCATCGTGGAACCGGTACTCGGCGTACAGCAGATCATCCACCTTGGCGTCAAAGACCTGCCACGCGAAATGCCCGGGCTGATCCAACACCGCCTTGCCGAATTGCGCATAGGTGTAGTTGCGGAAATTCTCGCCCTCGTCCACAAAGCGCGCGCCCTCGGCGTTCAGCATCACCCCGAGGAAGTAACAGATCTTGCGGTAGTTCTTCCGTTCTCCGGCGGGCAGGTCGAGGTTGGCGTAATCGGGCATATGCAGGTCCATGGGCGTGGCGTGGCAGCCATCCATCAGGCCGTAGGTCTGTGCGCCCACGGCCACCGCCATCTCCAGACCGTCCCCGGTGTTCATGGGGGTGCCCCGGACCTTGGCCTTGTCCCAATGCCCGCCCATCCAGTCGCGCCGCCGCTCCGTGCTGGCCTCAAAGCCGCCACAGGCCAGAATGACCGCATCGGCGGGAATGGCCTCTGCGCCCACCTGCACGCCCGTGACCCGGCCCGCGTCGTACAACAGGCCCGTGACCCCACTGTTGTACCGGATCGTGCCGCCCAGCCGTTCAAAGGCCGCCAGTTCCATGTCAAACAGGCCCACGCCCTCGTTCTCGGCGGCCAGGGTCAGCCCCCCCAAAAGACGTGCCGCCCGTCCTTTTCAAAACTCTGCCGTGAATAGATCGGTTCGAACTTCACCCCGTGGGACCCCAGCCACTGCATCGCGGGCAGGGACTGCGCGATCAACTGCTCCTGCTCGGGCGACAGGGGACGGCCGCCGTTGAACATCAACAGATCCTCGGCGAACTTCGCGGTGGTGTAGCCCCCGAAATCCGTATGGGCCAGACGCGGGTCGTGCGTGTCTTTCAGCAAGGGCATCAGATCCGCAACCCCGTCATAGGCGAACCGCATGGCCCCGGCGGTGTACTTGGTGTTGCCCCCCGCAAGGGCCGCATCCGCCTTTTCCAGCATCAGGACCTCGGCCCCCGCCTCCAACGCGGCAATCCCGGCACACAAGGCCGCGTTGCCCGATCCGACGACGATAATCTTCTTTGACATCTGCGATTCTCCTCTTTAGGGAATTGTGTATCCAAGCGGATACAATTTGCAAAGAGGGTTCCAGGATGCGGGCCGATCCCACCGACATGTCGCAAGACAAATCCCAGGGCGCCGTCGCTTTTGCCAAGCTGATGCAGGCCATTGAAACGGGGCTGTATCAACCGGGCGACCGCCTGCGCGAGGTCGAGATCGCCGAGCGTTTGGCCCTGTCGCGCACCCCCATCCGCGAGGCCCTGCGCCGATTGGAGGCCGAAAACATCGTCGAACACCGCCCCCGCGTGGGGGCCGTGATCCGCAAGCTGGGCCAGTCAGAGGTGGTGGAGCTGTACGAGATGCGCCTTGTCCTTGAACGCACCGCCGCCGAGATGGCCGCAAAACACAGCGCCGAGGCCGAGACCGACACATTGGCCAGCCTGAACGCGCAAATCGCCCAGACCCCGGACAACGCCGCGCGCGCCGCCGCGATCAACCAGAAGTTTCACCGCGCGATCTATCTGGCCGGGCGCAACCGCTTCTTGCTGGATGCGGCGCGGGCGATCAACAATGCGCTGTTGCTGTTGGGGCCGACGACCCTTGCGGATGCCGACCGGATCACGACCGTGGTCCATCAGCACTGCCAGATCATCGACGCGATCAGCGCGGGCGACATCGAAGGGGCCGGAGCCGCCGCCGAGGCGCATCTGCAAACCTCCCTGCGTTACCGCCTACAGGTCATGCGAGGATGAAGAACATCCTGCAAACCCATGTGATTGCTGGCCTTGGCGTGCTGGTCTTTCACACCCTGGGCCTGCCGCTGCCGTGGCTGCTGGGGCCTATCATCGCCTGCCTGATTGCCGCCCTCATGGGCGCGCAAATGCGCAGCGTGGCCTTTGTGAACAACGCAATGCGCTCGATCCTCGGGGTGGCGGTGGGGGCCACGTTCACCACGGCCCTTGTGGTCAGCATGGCGGGATACTGGACGACCCTGCTGCTGGTGCCGGTGATGGTGTTTCTGATCGGCCTGATCGGCGTGCCCTATTTCCAGCGCCTGTGGGGGTTTGATTTCGCCACCAGCTATTACTCGGCCATGCCCGGCGGGTTGCAGGACATGCTGCTGTTCGGCGAGGAGGCGGGCGGCGACGTACGCGCCCTGTCCCTGATCCACGCCACCCGCGTGATGGTCATCGTCGTGGCCCTGCCGTTCATCCTGAAGGGGTACTGGGGCGTTGATCTGAGCAATCCGCCCGGCGCGCCCGCCGCCAGCCTGCCCCTGTCGCAACTGGCGCTGATGGTCGTGGCCGGTCTGGCGGGGTGGCGCATCGCCAAGGCGGTGGGGCTGTTCGGGGCCTCGATCCTTGGGCCGATGATCCTTGCGGGGGTGATGGCGCTGACAGGGGTGCTGGAACACCGCCCCCCGGCCGAGGCGATCTGGGCCGCGCAATTTTTCATCGGCATGACCGTGGGCACCAAATACGCGGGCGTCACAGGCGAGGAGGTGCGCCGCGACGTGGCCGCCGCCCTTGGGTTTTGCGTTCTGCTGCTGATCCTGTCGGCGGCCTTTGTCGAGGTGATCTACCTGTTCCAGCTGGCCCCGCCCATGGAAACCCTGCTGGCCTTTGCCCCCGGCGGTCAGGCCGAGATGACCGTGCTGGCCCTGATTGCCGGGGCGGACATGGCCTTTGTCATTGCCCACCACGTGTTGCGGATCGTCACCGTGATCGTGGGGGCCCCCATCGCCGCGCGTCTGTTCAGTCAGTCCCCTGAAGATTGATCATTGGGGTATGATTACTGGGGTTTGATCATTGGGGATTGATCACATGGATCGGCGCGCCTGCGGCATAGGCGTTGATCTGGTCAAAGATGTCGCTGAATTGCAGGTCGTACTCATCCTCGGTCACAAAGCCGATGTGGGGCGTGGGCAGCACGTTTGGATGGGTCAGCAACGGGTGCGCCGTATCGCGCAGGGGTTCGGTGTCAAACACGTCTACCGCGGCGTGCAGCCCACCCCGGGTCACTGCATCCTCTAGGGCGCCGGGGGCGATCAGACCGGACCGCGCAGTGTTCACCAGCAGGCTGCGCGGGGCCATGGCGGCCAGATCCTCGGCGGTGATGATCCCGCGCGTGGCCGGTTTCAGGCGCACATGCAGGCTGACGATGTCAGAGGTGGCAAAGAAGGCCGCGCGGGTGTCGGCCACCCGCTGTCCGTCGGCACGCGCCCGGGCACGCCCCGCGTCAGAGGCCCACCACTGCACCCGCAGCCCCATGGCCCCGGCATACTCCGCCACGGCCCGCGCAATGCGCCCATAGCCATAAAGACCCAGCGTCCGCCCCCGCAGGGTGCGGCCCACGCCCATCTGCCAATGGCCCGCGCGCAGGCTTGCGACCTGTTGCGGGATCTGGCGATAGCTGGCCAGGATCAGGGCCAGCGTCATTTCCGCCGCCGCATAATTCGCCCCGCCCCCGGACATGTTGGAACACAGCATCACGCCGTGGGCCGTGCAGGCGGACACATCGATATGGGGATAGACGCTGCGCTGGCTGATCAGCTTCAGGTTCGGGGTGCGCTGCAACAGATCGGCCCCGATCTGCGTGCGTTCGCGGAACAGGACCAGCGCCTCGGCCTCCTGGATGCGGGCGGCCAGTCGCACGGGGTCGGGTTCGTGGTCTGTCCAGACGGTGACGTCATGGCCCGCCAGCTTGGCAAAACAGGGCAAGCCGCGCAGGGTGTCAAACCAATCGTCGAGGATATGGACCTTCATGGCCTGCACCAGACGGTTGCGGGGACCATGACCGCGCCCCGGGCCAACAGGCGGGCAGTGCGCACCAGACCGGCGGACCGCAGGTCGATGCCGTCCCCGGTCAGGTCATAATCCACCAAAACGTCAATCTGGCCCGCGGCGTGTTCCAGGGTCACGGTCGCGGGCCGCGCGTCGGACCGGGCGGCCATCCCCTCGGCCACGGTGCCCGGCGTCAACACGCACGAGGCCAGACATTGCGCCCCGGTGACGGCCATGGTCGGATGCGCCTTCCACGGCATGAAATAGCGCGTGGCGATGGTGCCGCCGTCCCGCGCGGGGGCCAAAAGACCGAACTTCGGCGTGACAGAGGACGCCACATCCTTGATCCCCATCGCCGTGCCCGCCTGAATCCGCACCGCCTCCATCGCGGCGAGGAAATCGGCGTTGTCGTTCAGCGCCTCGGCACTTTCATAACCCGTCAGGCCAAAGGCGGCCGCCCGTGCAATCACCATGGGCATGGCCACGTCCATGCAGGTCACGTCCACCCCGTCAAAGGTATCCACCAGCCGCCCCGTGGGCAGAAACGCCCCCGTGGCCCCGCCGATGGTGTCCATGAACTGCAACCCCACGGGGGCGGCGGTGCCGGGCACGCCGTCAATGGCCGCCTGCCCTGCATAGTCGACCACGCCGCCCGGGGTCTGGACCGTTGCGATGACCCGCGCGCCCGTGTTCACGGCGCGGATGTTCACGGTCGTCTGGCCGGGCACGGCGGGGACCAGCCCCATCTCGATCGCCGCAGGGCCCACGCCGGACAGGATGTTGCCGCAGGTGGGTTTGAAATCCACCGTGCGGTCCGTCACGCTGACCTGGGCAAAGAAGTAATCCACGTCCGCCCAATCCTCTTGCGCGGGGGACAACATCGCCACCTTGGTCGTCACGGCATTGCCGCCCCCGATCCCGTCGATGTTCAGGGGATGGCCCGCGCCGACCATGGCGATCAGCACCTGCGCCAGCGTGTCCAGATCCTGCGGCAGGTCCGCGCGGTTCAGGTAGGGGCCACGGGATGTGCCGCCGCGCAGGAACAGGAAGGGGATCTCGGTTTGGCTCGCGAAAACCGGCACGGGATTGAGATTGGAATTTGGTGTGGAATTTGGCATGGGCACACTCACGTCAGGGGCCAGGGCAGGTCGAAATAGGCTTGCAGCAGGCCCGGTGGGAAATCCCGGTTCAGCGTCCACGCCATGGCACAGATGAAGGCGATGCCCGCGCACGTATACAGCGCCGCATAGCCCCAGCCCTTGCCCGCGCGGATGCGGATGAACAGCAGTAGAAAGCCTGCAAGGGCGAGGATGAACCCAAACACCGCCGAGGCCAGCAACAGGGCCGCGAACCAGCCCAGGGTGGGCCACAGGCCGTGGACGTTGTCCGCCGCCTCCTCCGCCTCGCGGTCGGCAAAGATCGGCGATGTCTCGGGCGCGCGCATCATCTGCACCAGCAGCAGGGCGCAGCCCACAAGGGCGACCGTGGCCACAAAGACCGGGAACACACGGTCCATGCGGGCATAATCCGGGATGATCGCCGCGTTCCAGTAGGTCAGCGCGATATACCCCGTCACCGCCAGCAGAAAGATCAGCGGCGCCCGTTTGCTGCCTGCGGCCACGGCCCCTTCGGCCTGGATGTTCTTGGCCTGACGCAGGCCGATGACGACCGACAGCAGGGTGATGATGATCAGCACGATGACGATAGGGCTGAAGATGTATTCGATCCCCTCTTCAAAGCCGCGCCGAAAGCGGGACGCCCCGATCTGATAGGCTTGGTTGGTGTAGCGTTCCGCAGGCCCCGCCAGCACGAAACCGATCAGAAAGGCCGGGCGCGACCAGTCAAAGCGGCGCATCAGGATGCCCAGCAGGCCGATGCCGAACAGGGCCACCAGATCCCAGATTTCCTGACGGGACTGGAAGGCGGCAAAGGCGATGATCATGAACAGGAACGGGGCCAGCAGGGCAAAGCGGATCTCGGTCAGCTTGGCGATCCCACCCGAGGCGGCGATGCAGATCAGCGTGCCCACCACATTGGCCAGGGCCAGCAGCCAGACAATGGCATAGGTGAAATCAAGGTTGTTCTTGAGCATGGACGGCCCGACCTCGATCGAGCCTGTGCCCAGCAGGGCCACCGCCGAGATGAAGATCGCCATGGAGCCGGAGCCGGGGATGCCGAACAGCAGGGTCGGCACCAGACCGCCGCCCTCCTTGGCGTTGTTGGAGCTTTCGGGCCCGATGACCCCGCGCACATCGCCCGAACCGAACTGGGATTTGTCCTTGGCGGTCTGCACCGTGTGGCCATAGGCGATCCAATCCACCACGGACCCGCCCAGCCCCGGGATCACACCCACGATTACCCCGATCAGCGAACAGCGCACCGACAGCCATTTGTTGGCCCACCAATCCTTGACCCCTTCAAGCCACCCGCCCCCCAGCGGCGCGCGGTCCGAAATGGCCTTGTCCCGGCGCAGCAGGGCCACGATTTCGGGAATGGCAAAGATGCCAAGGCCAACGATCACCAGTTTAAGCCCGTCCACAAGGTAGGGCATGTCGTAGGTGGACATGCGCAGGGCGCCGGAACTGGCCCCCTCGCCGATGGTGCCCACAAGGATGCCAAGGCAGGCGGCGACCAGCCCCTTCAGGGCGATGCGCCCCGCAAGGATGCCCACCATGGACAGGCCAAAGATGGTGATCATCAACAGCTCTGGCGTCTGGAACAGCAGGACGATGGGACGGGCGGCCAGAATGAACACCGTCAGGAACGCCGCCCCCACCAGCCCGCCAAACAGCGACGCGGCAAAGGCGGCGGACAGGGCCCGCGCGGCCTTGCCCTTCTTGGCCATGGGAAAGCCGTCCAGCACCGTGGCCTGAGACGCCGAGGACCCCGGTATCCCCATCAGCACAGAGGCAAAGGTGTCAGAGGTCGGCACCACCGCCACCATGCCCACCATCAGGGCCAGCCCGGTGACAGGCTCCATCCCGAACATGAACGGCAACAGCAGGGACAGCCCCGCAATGCCCCCCAATCCGGGAAACACCCCGATACACAGCCCCATCATGACCCCAAGGACCAGAAAGCCGATCACGTGCGGTTGCAGGATCATGGCGAATGCGTCGTTCAACGCAGGCAATGCTGTCGCAAAGACCTCCATGGCGTCGTACCCCGAGTGTTAGGAATGGTGGGTTGTGTGGCTGCACGGCAAAACCCCACCCGCCCGGGGGCGGATGGGGTCGGTCGTGTGGCGTTACTGAAGGACGACGCCGTAGCGGTCCGCCAGCCAGCCAATGACATAGTCCTTGGCCTCTTGTGGCACGTCCGTGGCGCTGGCCATGGCTTTTTGCGCCGCCGCACCGGTCAGCTGCGGGTAGACACCCAGTCGCGCCTTGCTGATTTCGGCAAAGTCGTCACGCTCCTGAATGGCGGCAAAGGCCTCTGTAAAGGCGGTGATGGCCTCTTCAGGGGCACCGCGGGGCAGGAAGACCATCTTCTGGGCGGGGAAACCGGCCACGAAGAAGGCTTTCCACGCATCCCACTGCGCACCCGAGGTTTCGCAACCCTCGGTCGCATCGCAGACTTCCTTGAACGTCGGCATGTCAGGGAATGTGGGGTCGCGCACGATGTTGCCATCGGCGTCCAGCGCCCCGAAGGAGAACCACGGCACAGCCGTCCCCGCCTCGACCAGTGGCGTCACACCGGACAGAAAGCTGGACGAGGTCTGGTAGTCGATATTCGCCTCGCCCCGTTCAAACATCAAACGGCCATCGCCCCGGCCTTCGATCCCGAACACAGGCTCCACCTGCAGGCCCAGCATTTCCCAGGCCAACAGGGGCACAAGGTCCAGACGGGTCGCCCCCTGGGAGCCGTAGATGAAATCCTCACCCGCCAGCGCAGTGGCATCGCCGCCCTCGCCCAGTTGCCCATGCAGCGCAGGCGGCAGATAGGCCACACCGCCGGTGCCCGAGGCCAGAACCACATTCCAGTCGCGGTATTCATACCGCACCCGAGGATCGTTCAGCAGATAGGGAAACTGCGTGGACCCGGACGACCCAAAGATGGTCGTGCCATCCTCGTATTCCATGGCCTGAAACGCATTGGCCCCCTTGGTGGACCCAGCGCCGGGGTTGAACGTCACCACCACCGTGGGATTGCCTGGCAGCGCCTCGGACAGCAGGGGCGCATAGAAGTTGGCCCATTTCGCGGACCCACCGGTTTCCGAGAACGGGATGATCCATTCCACCGTCTTGCCGGACAGATCGAACCCATGACCATCGGCCATGGATTGCGTGGCCACCAAAGCGGACGTCAGCGCAAGCGCGCCAAGTGTTTTCTTGAGCATTGTTTTCCTCCCAGAAGGACCTGCTAGGCCCTGATCAACAGAATCAGAAGGTCTCCACACCTTCTTGATGCCGCGACCATGGGGTGGCATCCTTGCGTGAACCTTGCATCGCCCATCAAAGTTTAAGGACGCCGCCCGTGCGCATACTCGTCGTCGAAGACAATATCGCGGTCGCCAAGGGCCTGCGCTACCACCTGCAAGACAGCGGCCATGCCGTGGACATGGTGCACACCGGGGCGGACGCCGAGGCCCTGTTGCGCGGCGAGGACGTGGACATCGTGGTGCTGGATATCAACCTGCCCGAAATGGACGGGCTGACGGTGCTGCGCCGGATGCGCGCCCGGGACGACCTGCGCCCTGTCCTGCTGCTGACGGCGCAATCGGAAACCGAGGACAAGGTCACAGGGCTGGACGCGGGCGCCGACGACTACCTCAGCAAACCCTTCGAGATGGCCGAATTCGCCGCCCGCATCCGCGCCCTGTCCCGACGGGTGGTGGAAAAGCCCCGCGCGACACGGACCATCGGCGCGCTGACCTTCGACCAGACCGCGCGGATGATCGAGGGGCCAGGCGGCCCCCTTGATATCCCCCGACGCGAAGTGGCGCTGTTTGAACGGCTGTTGATGGCCAATGGCCGCATCGTCTCCAAACAGGCCCTGCTGGACAGCCTCTATGGCACCGGGGCCGAGGTGGACGAACCCGTGGTCGAGGTCTACGTGTCGCGCCTGCGCAAACGCCTTGCCCCCCATGGGGTGAAGATCACGGTCAAACGGGGCTTGGGCTATATGTTGCAGGCCGCCCCATGAAGCCCCCTATACGGCACAGCCTGTCCCTGCGCGCGCGCCTGACCCTGATCATCCTGCTGCCCCTGATGGGGGTCGCGGCCTTTGTGGGGGCTTGGGCCTACCGCGATGCACAGGACAACGCGGCACAGCAGTTCGACCGGTCCTTGCTGTCCACGGCGCTTGCGATCTCGCGGGATACGGCCGCCACCGGGGGCGATGCCCTGAGCGAAGAGACGCGCGACCTGTTGCGCGACACCTCTGGTGGGCTGGTGTTCTATCACGTCTATGCGCCCGACGGCGTCTTCGTCACCGGGTATGCCACGCCCCCCGTGCCGCCCAACGCCATCGGACCGGGCACGACGCAGACCTATTACAACGCCGTCTACCAGGGCGACCCCGTGCGCGCCCTGCGGTTTTCGCAGACCACCACCATTGACCGGATCGCCGGACCCTTCACCTTTACCGTGTGGCAACGGTTTTCCGTGCGCGATGGCTTTCTGGCGGCGCGCACGCGTCCAGTGTTCCTGATCATCGCGGCCCTGATTGGGGCCGTCGCCATCATCGTTTGGTTCGGCGTGGCCCAGGGCCTTGCCCCCCTGATTGATCTGGAAGAGGCGATTGCCCGCCGTTCCGCCCGGGATCTGTCCCCGATCAAGCGGCGCATCCCCCAAGAGGTGACGGGCATCGTGGGTCAGTTCAACGCCCTGTTGGCCGAACTGTCCCGCACCCTGGAGGTCAAGAACGCCTTTATCTCGGACGCGGCGCACCAGCTGCGCAATCCCATTGCCGGGGTGCTGGGCTTGGCGGAATCCGTGGCCAGCGCCAAGACCCCCGAGGCCCTGCGCGAACGCACCGCCGACCTGCTGGACGCCGCCCGGGACGCAGGGCACCTGGCCAACAACCTGCTGACCCTCGAACGGGCGCAGGCGGGCCTGTCGGACGATCAGTGCACCCGGTTCAGCCCCGGGCCAACCCTGCGCACCATCGCCGACAAAGCGGCGGCGCAGGCGCAGGCGCAGGGCGTCACCCTGCACACCGCCATAGGCGACGCCCTGCCCCCGGTCCAAGGCGACCCGGTGATGTTTGAACAGGCCCTTTTGAACATCCTGCGCAATGCCCTGAACCACGGCGGCCCGAACCTGTCAGGGATCTGGATCACAGCCACCCACGCGGCGGGTGCCCTGGTCGTGCAGATCACCGATGACGGCAAGGGCATCGCCGAGGCGGACTTTGACCGCGCCCTCGGTCGGTTCAGTCAGATCGGCCCCAGTGCGGGGTCCGGTCTGGGCCTGCCCATCGCCGCCGCCGTGGCCCGGGGCTTTGGCGGCGATCTGACCCTGTCACGCACCGGCGGGGCGCAGGGGTCGCAGGGCACCTTCACGGTGACATTCCGCTGCCCCGTGTGACGGGCTTGGTCAGGGGCGCGTTGTAAGGTGGGTCAGGCATCGCACATCCGCCCCGATTTCACCGACCTGCGCGCAAACATGCACGGGTCGCGCCCGACCCGAGCGGGATCGTGCACGCATCAGCGCGCCCCCTTTGCCGGGGCAAAAGCGCCCTGACCGGCCCATGGCTGCGCACCGACAGCACGCGTGGTGCCCGTGCGGGGGGACCGCGCCCGCCCCCCGGTTTCGGGCCGGCGGATCGGCACGCAGCGGTCCGCGAGGCCTTTGGCGGTGCGGGTGTCGTGGGGGTGGTTGTCGTGGGGTGTGGCGGGGTGAAAATTCGCTTATTTATCAGTGACAAAGCGGTCGATCAGCGCGCCCACATCCACAAAGGCCCCCAACCGCGCGCCCAGCAGAAACACGCCCCCCAGCTTGCGCTGCACCAGCAGCACATCCAGGGGCAGCGGCGGCGGGACATAGCCCCCCTCGGCCAGCTTTATCCCCTCGGCCTGCATGGCGCGGTTCAGGGTCGGGTCCGCAAAATCAAACGGCACCTGATCCCGAATCGCCCCAAACGCCAGCCGCACCATGGCCACCAATCGCTCCGCGTGTGCCGCGGCGGTGTCGGGCGTCAGCACCCCCATCTCGGTCAGGCCTGCGTGCAGCGCGCCCGCATCATCCGCCCGCGCCGCGCGCAACATCCGGCGGTATTGGTCCAGGATCACCGGGTCAATCGCGCGACTGGCCCCGAAATCCAGCAGGATAATCCGTTCGTTTTCAGTATCATAGAGGTAGTTGGCAAAGTTCGGGTCCGTCTGCATGACGCCAAACACGAACAACTCGCGCAAGGTCAGTTCGATCATGTCATGGGCGATGCGGTTGCGGGTGTCCTGATCCAGATCCCGCGCGGCCTCGATGGGGCGGCCGGCCACATACTCCATGGCAAGGATCTGATCCGTGCTGAAATCCGGGTACATCCGGGGCACCTTGAAGCGCGGCTGATCCGCCAGCAGAGCGCCAAAGCGCGACAGCTCCGCCCCCTCGCGGGCATAATCCGTTTCCTCGTGCAGCTGCTTGCGCGCTTCCTCCAGATAGGGGGCCAGTTCGAACCCCTTGGGCAAAAGGCCCGACATCTTGATCAGCACACCGACGTTGGCCACATCGCTGTCGATGCTTTGGGCAACACCGGGGTATTGCACCTTGATCGCCATATCGCGGCCATCGTGCGTCTGGGCGCGGTGGACCTGCCCGATCGACGCCGCCGCGATAGGCCGCACGTCGAACCGCTTGAACCGGCGCAGCCAGTCGGGCGACCACTGGGTGGTCAGCACCTGTTTCAACTGCGCAGGCGGCATGAAATGGGCATCGTCCCGCAGGCGCGCCATGATCTGCGCAAGCTCCGGCGGCAGCATGTCGCCCGTATCCATCGAGACCAGCTGTCCGATTTTCATCGCCGCCCCGCGCATCTTGGCCAGCTGATCGGCCACTCGGGACACATTGCCGGGCGTCAGCAACAGGTTTCGCATGCGCGGGCGTTGCCCCTGACCCAACTGCACCAGCCCGCCCACGGCCATGTTCCCCGCGACCCCAGCGGTCATGGCAGACAGGCGGGCCACCCGGGACAAGCGGCTGGCGGGGACGGGCATGGGGCGGGGATCGGGGCGCTGTGTGGTCATGAAGGGAAGGTAGGGCGCTGTGCCAACGCGCCTACTTGTAATGGGCGCGGCGGTCGGAAAAGCTGCGCACCCGCTTGCGCCAAGCCCTGTAGCTGCCCGGTTTCAGGGTGTCGCGCATCAAGGCTTTGACCTGTTTTTCGGACAGCCCGTACTCTGCCTCGATCTGGGCAAAGCTGGCGTGATCGGACAGGGCCATTTCGACAATGGCGCTGACGTATGCGGGGGGCAGGGTTTCAGGTGCATCTTGTGACATGGCACACAGGTAGGGGGCGCGGCCCTCTGGGCAAATGGGTCGGGAAAACTAGCTGGCGGGTCATGGACAAACTGAACCGCCTGATCGCTTTGGCCCTTGGGGCCCTGCGCCCGCCCCCGGGGCGGGGCCGCATTGCGCTGGCCTATGCCTATGGGATCACTTGCCACACGATCTTTGCCGCCGCCGTGCTGGCCATGATCGTGGCGATGTTCTTTGGCATGTCGCGCAGTTTCGGGGCGGTGCCTGCCCCTTGGGGCTGGCTGGCCAACCTTGCCCTGATCGTGCAATTCCCGCTGCTCCATTCGATCCTGCTGACCCCGCGCGGCGGCTGGGTCTTGGGCCGCCTTGCGCCGGGGGGCCACGGGCGCACCCTGTCCACCACGACCTACGCCATCATCGCCTCGATACAACTGTTGGCGCTGTTTGCCCTGTGGACGCCCAGCGGCGTGATCTGGTGGCAGGCCACGGGCACGGCGTTTTACGCCATTTGCGCCGCATATGCCGCATCCTGGCTGTTGTTGATGTGGGCCAGCTTTGACGCCGGGGCCGAGGTGCAGTCGGGTGCGCTTGGCTGGATGTCCCTCGCCGCCGCCCGCGCGCCTCGGTTCCCCGACATGCCCGAGGCGGGCCTGTTCCGCGTGATCCGACAGCCGATCTACGTGGCCTTTGCCCTGACCACGTGGACCGTGCCGGTCTGGACGCCGGACCAGTTGATGCTGGCGGTGGGGCTGACAAGCTACTGCCTGCTGGCCCCCATCCTGAAGGAGCGGCGGTTCCACACCCGCTACGGCCCCCGCTTTGCCGCCTACGCCGCCCGGGTGCCCTATGCCCTGCCCCGCCTGACCCGCTTGCGCGGGAAATAAGGAGAAGTGGGGGTTTGCGCCCCCGCGCGCCGTATCCTAGGACAGATGCATGACTGATATGCCCGCCCCCCAGACCACCCGTTCCCAGACCGCGCGCTCCCGGTTCTCCGGCATTGGGGCCATGATGATCCTTGCGGCCGTGATCGCGGCCCTCTGCGCCCTGCCCCTGATCGGTGTGGCTCTTGTGGGGCTGCTGTCGGACGGGGCCACCTTTGCCCGGCTGGCGGACACGGTCCTGCCCGGCTATGTGGGCAACACGCTGGGCCTTGTGGCGCTGGTGGCCACGGGCACCTTTGTGATCGGTACGGGCACGGCGTGGCTGGTGACGACCTGCGCCTTTCCGGGCCGCCGCGTGTTGGAGGTGCTGCTGGTCGTACCGCTCGCCTTCCCGGCCTATGTGCTGGCCTATGCCTACACCCATGTGCTGGACCATCCGGGCATCGTGCAATCGACCTTGCGTGATGTGATGGGCTGGGGCCCGAGGGACTATTGGTTCCCCGAAATCCGGTCCCTGGGCGGGGCGGCGGCGATGCTGACGATCGTGCTGTACCCTTACGTCTATCTGCTGGCCCGCACGGCGTTCGGTGCGCAAGGGGCGGCGGTGGTGCTGGCCGCGCGCAGCCTGGGGCAATCGGCCTGGGGCACTTTCCTGCGCGTGTCCCTGCCCATGGCGCGGCCTGCCATCGCCTCGGGCGTGCTGCTGGCCACGATGGAGACCATTGCCGACTTCGGCACCGTCGCCCATTTCGGAGTGCAGACCTTTGCCACGGGCATCTATACCAGTTGGTTCACCCTCGCCGACCGCGGGGCGGCGGCACAACTGGCCCTTGGCCTGCTGGCCTTTGCCCTGCTGCTAGCCCTGTTGGAGCGTTATGGCCGCAGGCGGGCCACCTACGCCACCAAGCACACCCGCGCCATGGACCGGGTACACCTGACCGGCACGCGCGCCTGGGCCGCCACCGCCGCCTGTGCCCTGCCCGTCCTGCTGGGTGTCGTGATCCCGACCGTGACCCTGCTGATCATGGCCGTGGGGTCGGGGCAGGACCTGACGTCGCGCCGCTACATGGGCTTCATCACCAATTCCCTGACATTGGCCAGCGTGGCCGCCCTGATCACCGTGGCCGCCGCCATCATCCTGGGCAGTGTGCAGCGCGCGGCACCGGGGCGTCTGACCAACGGTGCGATCTACATCGGGCGGCTGGGCTATGCGGTGCCGGGCGGGGTGATCGCCGTGGGCCTGTTCGTGCCCTTTGCCGCCTTTGACAATGCGTTGGATGCATGGATGCGGGCGACCTTCGACATCTCGACGGGGCTCTTGTTCACAGGCTCCATCTGGGTGCTGGTGATCGCCTATCTGGTACGCTTCATGGCCGCGGCCCTTGGCGCCTACGAGACCGGCGTGTCCAGCATCGGCCCCAACCTCGACGCGGTCTCGCGCGTGTTGGGGCAATCGGCGGCGGGAACGGTACGGCGCATCCACATTCCGCTGATGACGCCCGCGATCCTGACCGCAGGCCTGATCGTGTTTGTGGACGTGATGAAGGAGTTGCCCGCAACCCTGATCATGCGCCCCTTCAACTATGACACGTTGGCGGTCCAGGCCTTCCGCCTTGCGGCCGATGAACGGCTGGAGGGGGCGGCGGTCCCCTCCTCGTCATTGCGGGCATCGGGTTGATCCCGGTGATCCTGCTGTGCCGCCGGGTGCGCCAAGGCGTCTAGGCGCGCCACCCGAAACGCAAACAGGCCCCCGAAGGGGCCTGCCGCGCACCGCTGATCGGGGGATTATTCCCAGCCGACGCGCCCAAAGATCTCGTTCGCCGTGGCCACATTGGCCGCGATGTCAGAGGCCTTCAGATCGTCCGGCTTGAACAAACCCAGTGCGGCCACCGATGGGGACAGACCCACACCTGGCACGGCGGGGTATTCATCGTTGCCCGCGCTGAAGTACTGCTGCGCCTGATCGCTGGCGAGATACTCCAGGAACTTCACCGCGTTTTCCTTGTTGGGCGCATTGGCTGCCACACCGCCGCCCGACAGGTTCATATGCGCCCCTTCGGCGTCCTGGGCCGGGAAGACCCAACCGATGTTGTCCAGCGCCTCTGCGTCCAGCCCGCTGACGTCTTTGCGCAGGGCCCGTGCAAAGTAGTAGGTGTTGGAGATCGAGATATCACACTCCCCCGACGCCAGCCCGCGCAGCTGGTCCGTGTCGCCGCCCTGTGGGTCACGGGCAAAGTTGTTCACAAAGCCTTGGGCCCAAGCCTCGGCTGCCTCAGCCCCGTGGTTGGCGATGACAGCCGCCGTCAGTGTTTGCGAATACACGTTGGTCGAGGACCGATGGCACACCATGCCCGCATAGGCCGGATCGGCCAGATCGGTGTAGGACTTCGGTGGGTTTGCTACGTCCGTCTTGTCGTAGAAGATGATCCGCGCGCGCTGGCTGAAGCCGAACCACTGGTTGTCGTCATCTTGCAGATAGGCCGGGATGCGCGCCTCCAGGACATCGCTGTCCACGGATTGCAGCACGCCTGCGGCCTTGGCCCGCTCCAGACGCGAGGTGTCGACTGTCAGCAGAATGTCAGCCGGAGAGTTGGCCCCCTCTGCCTCCATACGTGCGATCAGCTCGTCCGCCTTGCCTTCGATCCGGTTGATGGTGATGCCTGTCATCTCTTCGAAATCCGAATACAGACGCTCGTCCGTGTCGTAGTGACGCGACGAGTACAGGTTCAGCTCGCCTTCTGCAAAGGCAGGCACGGCAGGCAAGGCAACGGTCGCGGCCAGAACGGCCATGATGGTCTTGGTACGCATGGTGTGTTTCCCTGAGTGTTAAAAACGCCCTCTGCATACCCGACCAATTTACTTGGTCAATCCTTTTCCGACAAAAACACTCTGTAAAAGAAAATCGCCAAGCGCACCGCCGCTCCGTCCCCACGGGGACAGAGGCCACGGGCGCCCCAAAACATCGCGTCGCGCGTCAGCGCGTCCTTTTGGTCAAACAACCAGCGGCGTTATTGTGCGGCCATGGCACTGCGCGCCAGCTTGCACTGGCCCCACAGGTCAGACAGCGCCCCCACCAGCCGATCCAGGTCCGCTTGGCTATGCACCGGGCCGGGCGTAATCCGCAGGCGTTCCGTCCCCTTGGGGACAGTGGGGTAGTTGATCGGCTGGATATAGATCCCGTGATCCCGCATCAGCATGTCGCTGATAAATTTGCACTTCACCGGACAGCCGACCATGACGGGGATGATGTGGCTCGGGTTCGGCTCGTGCGGGATTCCGGCGGCGTCCAACAGGGCGCGCAACTGTCGCACCCGGTCCCTTTGGGCCGTCCGCTCGGCGCTGCTGTCCTTGAGATGCCGGATCGAGGCCGCGGCCCCGGCGGCCACTGCGGGCGGCAGGGCCGTGGTAAAGATGAACCCGCTGGCAAAGGACCGCACGAAATCGCACAGATCTGCGCTGGCGGCGATATAGCCGCCCATGACGCCGAACGCCTTGCCCAGCGTGCCCTCGATCACCGTGATCCGGTCCATCAGCCCCTCGCGCTCGGCCACGCCGCCGCCGCGCGCGCCGTACATACCGACGGCGTGCACCTCGTCCAGATAGGTCATGGCATTGTACTTGTCGGCCAGATCGCAAATCTCGGACATGGGGGCGATGTCACCGTCCATGGAATAGACGCTCTCGAAGGCAATCATCTTGGGCGCATCCAGGGGCAGGCTGGCCAGGTGCCGCTCCAGATCTTCCAGATCGTTGTGTTTCCAGATGATCCGGTCCGCCTTTGAATGACGGATCCCTTCGATCATGGAGGCATGGTTCAACGCGTCAGACAGGATCGTCAGCCCGGGGATTTTCGCGCCCAGCGTGCCAAGGGCCGCCCAGTTCGACACGTAGCCGCTGGTGAACAGCAGGGCCGCCTCCTTGCCGTGCAAGTCCGCAAGCTCGCGCTCCAGCACCACGTGGTGGTGCGTGGTGCCGGAAATGTTGCGCGTGCCCCCCGCGCCCGCGCCGCAGGCGTCAAGGGCCGCGTGCATGGCCGTCAGCACCTTGGGGTGCTGGCCCATGCCCAGATAATCGTTGGAACACCAGATCGTCACCGGCGCCTCTGCGCCCGATCCATCGCGCCATGTGGCGTGGGGAAAATTGCCCTGCTCGCGTTCCAGATCGGCAAAGACGCGGTAGTTGCCCTCCGCGCGCAAGGCATCCAATCGGTCGGCGAAAAAGGCGTCATAGTTCATCTGGGCGGTCTCCGAATAGGCGAAGCGAAGGGTCACCCCGGTTCAGCATGGGGTGCGGTTGCGCACCCGTCCTACCAAAGCGACCCTCAACGCCCTTTGATTTAGATCAAAACGCCGCGTGCCCAACCGTGCCGGCCCTTGTTTTGCGGGACATCCCGTCGCACCATGAGCCATGGGTTTGTCATGGAGCCACAAGATGCAGGATTTGAACGACGCCCTTCTGGCCGCTCACGCCGCCGGGGATCACCGGGCCCTTGTGGGCCTGTACAGTGCCGCCGCAGACGCCACGGCGGATCTGGATGCGGCCTGTTTCTACCTGACACAGGCCTATGTCTTTGCCCTGGACACCGGTGCGCCAGAGGCCAGCGCGATCAGCCGCCGTCTGGCCGCCCATGGCCGCGAAGCCCCGCTTTAGACGCACATCTCAAACGCACATAGGGCGCAGTGCTGCAACACCGCGCCCCATGGCCCCCAAGGTGGCACCCTTGGGACAGGAACGGAGACCTCCGATCCTATGACGTGACCCTATTGCGCCGCGATGGCCGCAGGCTGGGTCTGTTTTTGCGTGGGCTTCCACCCCTCCCGCGTCCAGCGGTGGGACAATTGACCGTCTGCCTCCAGGGACATCAGGTGCAGCCAACCGTTGTCGAACAAGGCTTTGACACCGGGGTGTTTTTCCAGGATCGCCTGCATGGCTTCACGTGGGGCCTCGATCACAACAGTCAAGCGCAAAGGCTGGTGCATCGCCTTTTCGCCGTCATGGATCGACTGCATCGGCAAGCCCCCGCGCAACAGACCGCCGTTGCCCTCGACCACACCGATGCCACCGGTCACATTGTGCAGCAGCTTGTTGCCGCCACCAAAGATTTCCGGTGCCAGAGCGGACCCGTAGTATTGCAGCCCGATCCAGCTGGCCACGACCACGGGGGCAGTCATGATGGTTTCCAACAGGCCGTAGCCTTCGTCTTGGGTGTGGTCGTAGGTGTTCAGAAACGCCCGACCGTCCAGCTTGCGCCCCCGGGTCCGGGCGCGCGGGGCGGCGATGAACGCTGCACAACCCGCAAGGCCCCATTCGGGGCGCGTCTCGGCCCAGTCCAGCGCGCGGTCCGCCACATCCCGCGCCGTGACCGCCCGAGGCAGATCGCCCGCCCGCGCCGTGGCCGCATCGACGGTCGCCTGATCGCACCACTGTTGCAGTTGGTTCAGGGCGTCCGACCCTTCGATCCCCGCATCCGCCCCAAACAGCTTGATCCGGTCGGTGGTGGTGTAGTGCATACCGGCCACGAAAACCGTGTCTTCGGGCACCGCGTCGCCCAGGGCCGCGCGCACCTGCGGATCGTTCAGCAGGCCCGCGGCCAGCCGCGCGTTCACGTCACCCGCGTGCCCGCCACAGGCCCCGCAGTTCAAACCGCTTTCGTGGGGGTTCAGGGTGACGTGGGACCCGTGCCCGATGATCGCGACAATGGGGGCCAGGGGTTTGGGCAGACCCATCAGGGTCAGGATGCCCTTGGCCATGCCGATCTTGTCCTCCAACGTGATCTCTGGGCCGAAGTTGGGCATGGGGTCCGCCTCGGCTTTGGATTTGGGCAATGGCACGCCGCTGTCCTTGAGCAGCTTGGCGATGTAGAGCGGGCCTGCCGCCTCCACAAAGGCGAAAGAGCTGACAGCCGCCCCCGGAACCGACCCCAGGCGCGCAGGGCGCGGGCCTGGATCCGCAGGTCCACTTCATCCTCCGCATGGGCCTCGGACGGGGTGGACACGGGCACCAGCACGGGGCCCCGCGCCTCGGTCACGTCAGAGCCGGAGCCCTTGTGCGCGGGCAGCACCCCGAAGAACCCGGCAACGCCCCCGGTTTCGATGCCCGCGTCCTGTGCCTCCAGGGCGCGGCGGAACGGCTCTGACCGGACATCGATGCAAAAGGCGGCCTGGGCCTTGGCGCGGCCCGCGTGGCTATGGGTGGCAGGCGTGGTCAGTGTCGCGCCCAGCTTGCGCTGATGGGCCAGTTCTGCCGCCGTTTGCAGGGCGGCATCCACATGCTGCGCCGGGGTGGCTGTCAGGGGTTGGGCGTGGGCCGCGACGATATCCGCCCACTGCGCGCCGATCTGGTCGCGGTAGAAATCCAACAGCGCCGCTTCCCACTGAATGCGGATGGTCAACAGGTCCGTCACCGTGCCTTTTTGCTGGCCCGTCCAATCCAGATGCCGGGCATATTGCGCCCAGCCCACCAAGGTGATCAGCAGCCTGTGAAAGGCGGTCTCGGCGGCGTCAGGGTCAATCCCCAGCGTGTAGCACGCTTGCCCAAGGGCCGTGGGCGCAGACCGGGACGTATCGGCAATGCGCGCGGCAAAGCCGGTCAGCCCGTGCAATTCCACAGTCAGGTCGCGCCGGGCAAAGCCGTGCCAGCTGGTGTACGCGTCCCGCTGGGGCGCGGGCCACAGGGCCTGACCTTGGTCAAAATGCCCCGCCGCCCACAGGCCGAACCGTTCGGCAATGATGGCGGGCCAGTCCACACCGCTGACACCGGCGGCCAAGTCGGCAACGGTTGGCAGGGCCTTGGGGTCTGTGCCTGTCTCTTGCGCGGCCTGCAGCAAACCGTCAGCGGTGGTGATGCCCGCCACGGGCGACAGGGTCAGCGCCTCGGCCAGATCGGCGTCAGTGATCTCGCCCGCTGCTACCTGCGCCAACAGATCGGCACGCGGGGTGGTCACGCGGACCCCGGCGACCCGGTCCAGCCGGGCGGCGGTCAGGGACAGCGGCTCTTCAGTCTGGCCCAGAAAGGGGTTCACCGCGACCGATGTGGACAGGGGCCACAGGGGCGGGATGGCATTGGCTGCAGTGTCGGCCAAGGCGAACAGGCGCAGGGTGTCACCGGAGTGTACGTTTTGCAAAATCATCTTACTGTTCCTTCACTTTCCAGCCGCCCAGGGCGCGGTCAAAGATTGCATTGAGATAGAGGCCGTTCATCAGGTGCACCCGCAGCCCTTCGGTCGCGGGGTGGCGCGCCCACAGGGGGAAACAGGCCTGCGCCAGCGCCACGGCGCCAAACGACACCACAGCCACCTTGATCAGCACCCATTCCAGCGCGCCCGGCGCGGGGGCTGGGGCAAGGCCCCTGCGGTCAGGGCCGTGGCCGCCAGTTGCAGGGTGAAATAGCCCGTCGTCACCGCCAGCGAGATCGCCGCCGTGTAGATCGTCAGCTTTTTGGGTGCCGCATCCGCCAGACCCTGGGCCAGCATGTAGGCTACGCCGAACACAAGGATCGCCCCCAAGGCCACCGCTTGGACCGACTTGTCCCCGATGCCGAACAGCATCGCCACCGCCGCGTAGATCGCCAAGGCGATGATGAAAGCGCGGCTGACGGCCTTGAGGTTGGGCACAGCCACCGGGCCGGGCCGCTTGATTGCCGCCACTGCGTTCACCGCCCCGCCCGAGGACAGGAAGGCGTGGGCCTTGTAAAGGGAGTGTGCCACGATGTGCAGCAGGGCCAGAGGGAACAGGGCAAAGCCCGCCTGCAACAGCATGAACCCCATCTGCGCCACGGTGGACCACGCCAGCGCGGTCTTGATCGCCGGCTGCGTCAGCATCACCAGCCCGCCGATCAGGGCCGAAATGCCCCCCAGCATGACCAGAACCGACATCACCCCCGGGGCTACGAGCAGGACGTCCGCGAACCGGATCAGGACGACCCCGCCCGCGTTCACCACGCCCGCGTGCAGCAGGGCAGAGACGGGCGTTGGGGCCTCCATCACCTCTGTCAGCCAGCCGTGCAGCGGGATCATGGCCGAGGCCAGCACCGCAAACAGCGCCAGCAGGGCCGCAGCGGTGATCGTCGCGCCGTCCCGGGTGGCGGTGTCAAGGATCGTGGCGATGTCGCCGGTCCCTGCCCCGCGCGCCAAGATCAGCCCCGCAAGGACCAGTGCGGCGGTCGAGGCCAAATCAACAACCGTCTTCTTGCGCGCCGCCCGTTGGGCCGCCCGCCGTTCAGGGTAGAACAACAGCAGCGACCGCAACCCGATGCAGGTGCCGATCCAGCCCAGGATCAACTGCACCACGTTGCCCGTGGTCACGAACAGCAAAACAGCGGCCAGCGTCAGGGCCAAGGTGCCAAGGAACCGGGCTTGGTTCCCCTCGCCGTCGGTGTAGCGGATCGCAAACCTGGTCACGACCCAGCCGATGAAGCTGACGAGCGTCAACATGGTCACCGACACGATGTCCAGCCGCGCCGAGAAACCCGCACCCTGCGCCCCGATCAGCCCGCTTGTGGCCGACCCGCCCGAGATCAACGCGGCAATGGCCAGCACCGAAGTGCCCATGGCCACAAACGCCGCCCATTCGCCCACGCGCAAGGCGCGCGCCGTGCGACAGGGGGTCTGTGTCAAAAGGTAAATGCCCGCCAGCACAAAGGCCAAGGGCGCGAGGTAGATCATCAGCATCGGGGTGCCTCCTATTGCGCTTGAAGGTCAGGTAGCCCGGTGCGACAAAATAGAAAAATATATTGTTTGCGCCCTATCGTTCGATATAAATGAACGATGGACCTGAATTACCACCATCTGCGCTATTTCTGGGCCGTGGCCCATGACGGCAACCTGACCCGCACCGCAGAGCGGATGAACCTATCTCAATCGGCGCTTTCGTCCCAGATCAAGGCCTTGGAGGCGCGATTGGGCCACAAGCTGTTTGACCGCCGGGGCCGGACGCTGGCCCTGACCGAGGCCGGGCGCATCGCGCTGGATCACGCGGATACGATCTTTGACGCGGGCGCGGAACTGGTCGGAACGCTCAAGGGGGCGGGGCCTGCGCAACAGGTCTTGCGCGTGGGCGCCCTGTCTACCCTGTCGCGCAACTTTCAGATGACCTTTCTCAGGCCGATCCTGGGCCGCGCGGATACGGAGATCATCTTGCGCTCCGGCTCTGCCACCGAACTTTATGCCGCCCTGACGGCCCTGAACCTTGACGTGCTGCTGACCACACGGCCGCCCCCCGCCGACAGCGCGCAACCCTTTGTGGCCCAAAGGCTGGATGCCCAGGGGGTGGACCTGATCTGCCTGCCCGGGGTGGCGCGGGAGCGGACGCTGGATCAACTGCTGGCAGAGGAACCCCTGCTGGTGCCCACCCGCGAATCCGCGATCCGGGGCGAGTTCGACGCCTTGATGGCCCGCATGGCCCGCCAGCCCGTCATCGCGGCGGAGGTCGACGACATGGCCATGCTGCGCCTGCTGGCGCGGGCGGGCGCGGGGTTGGCCGTGGTGCCCCCCATCGTGGTGCAGGATGAATTGGCCAACGGCACGCTGGAGGTGGCCGCCGAACTGCCCCTGACCGAAAGCTTCTACGCCGTCACCGTGGACCGCCGCTTTCCCAACCCGCTGGTGGCCGACCTACTGTCCCAGCCGTAGGATCCGCCCGCCCGGGGGCACGTCCTCGGCGTCGTGAGTGACAAGGATCACCGGCAGGCCCCGGTCTCGCGCCTGGGCAAAGACCAGATCGCGCATCTGGGTGCGCAGGTCCGCATCCAGACGGCTGAACGGCTCGTCCAGCAGCAGGGCCTTGGGGTCCGACAGCAACATGCGCATCATGGCCACCCGGGCACGTTGCCCGCCCGACAGGCTGGCGGGGTCCCGGGGCCCGTAGCCGGGCAGACCGATTGCGGCGAGGGCGGCTTCGATCCGGGCGGCGCGGTTGTCCCGCGCGCGCAGACCAAAGGCCAGATTTCCCGCCACGGACAGATGGGGAAACAGCAGGTGATCCTGGAACAGGATGCCAAGGGCGCGGTCCTCGGGGCGTTTGTCGCACAGCGCCTCACCCGCCAAGAACGCTTGTCCCTCGGCCCGAAATCCCTGGGCCAGCGTGCCCGTCAACCACGCCAGCAGGGTGGATTTGCCAGACCCCGATGGCCCCATGACCGACAGCACCTCGCCCGGGGCCACCTGCGCGGAGAACGCCATCAGGGGTGTCCCCATGGGGACACGGATCACCAATCTGTCTATCTGCAAACCGCTATCCATGCCGCATCCCCCTGCGCCGGGCATACACCACGGCAGGCACAAGCAAGGCCAGCGCAAAGGGCACCAGCGCGGCCCCCGTCTGCACCAGACCCCAGACGCCGATGGCCCGCCGGTCCCCACCGGACGCAAGCGTGACGGCCTCGGTCGCAAGGGTCGCCACGCGCCCGCCCCCGATCAGCAACGTCGGCAGGTATTGCCCCACGCTGACGGCCATGCCCACGGCCAGCGCCACAAGGATCGGGCCCAGCAGCATCGGCAGGCGCAGCCGCCACAGCACGGCCTCTGGCCCCCGGCCCATGGCGGCGGCGATCGTGGCCTGCCGCCGGTCCCAGGCCCGAAACGGCCCAGCCAGCGACAGGAACACGTAAGGCAGCACAAACACCAGATGGGCCGCCAGAACCGGGCCAAAGCCGCTGTCCCAGCCCACCAAAAGGGCCAAATGCTGCAACCCCGGCAGGAAGGCGACCTGGGGTACGATCAGGGGCAGGTACAACAACCACACGGCCCCCGGTCCCATGGGGCGGGCGCGGCGGTGCTCGGCCTCCAGACAGCCGATGGTGAGGATCAGGGCGATCAGGGCCGTGGCCCCGGCCAGGGCCATGGTGATCAGGGCGGTGTCCGCGACCTCGGGGCCATGACGGGCCCAAGTGCGCAAGGTGAACCCTTGCGGCAAGGCATCGGGGAACCGCCAGCGCGCCGCGACCGACCACACTGCGAGGGATGCGATCCCGGCCAGCACTGCCAGCGCCGCCCCTGCCCCAAGTCCAAGGCCCGCCCAGCGGAGCGCGCCGTCGCGCCTCGCCCGGCCCCCGCCCGTGGCCCAGCGAGTGCCCAGGCGGGCCACGGCCCCCTCGCCCAGACGCCAGGCACCCAGAACCGCCACCACCAGCGCCAGTTGCACCAGGGCTCCGGCGGCGGCGGGCATCCGCAGGGCCAGATCTGGGTCCGCCATCCAGCGCACGATCTGCACAGACAGGGTCGGCGGAGTGTTGGGGCCAAGGATGATCGCCACGTCCACCACGCTCATGCCATAGGCCAGCACCACGTAAACAGGCAGGCGGATCTGGGCATAGACCGCCGGGAAGACCGCCACCAGCCAGGCCTTGATCCGGCCATAGCCCAAGGCGCGGGCCACGGCCATGCGGGGCCCCGGGTTGGCTTGGGGCAGCGCAGCAAGGGTCATCAGCAGAATAAAAGGCACCTCCTTGGCGATCAGCCCCGCGATCAGGGCCAGCCCCCAAGGGTCCTGCACCGTCAACAGGTCAGGCGGGCGGTCCCAGCCGGTGATCCCGGGCGACACCGCCCGCGCGATCCAACCCGAGGGGACGATCAGAAATGCCAGCCCCAAGGCGGCGGCCGCATGGGGTACGGACAACAGCGGCGACAGCAGGCGTTCCAACGCCGTAAAGGCCCGCGACCCGTGCCAGCCCGCCACCACCAGCATGGCGATGGTCAGCGCACCCAGGGTGGCCAGCACCCCGACCCAGACCGACAGGAAGGCCGCGCGCGGCAGGCCCGGCCAGTCCAGCAACATGGCCGTTGGTTTCAGGGACAGCCCCGTGCCGCCCCCCGATGGAAAATACCCCAAGGCGGGCGCCAGCGTCCCCGCCAGCCCCGCCGCCACGGGCAGGGTCAGCACCGCGACCGTCAGGGCGGGGATGGGGCCCAGACGTGTCTTGCTCAAACCCTACGCCCCCACCTTGTTCGGGCCAAAAATATACGCGCCCCAAAAACCTTCGGGACGCCCACGCATACGCGGGGGCTGGCCCGCCGACGCCGCTTGCACAGGGCACAGGTCTAGTTGGCAACGCCGTACCGCTCGACCCAATCGGCCTCGATCCGGGTGGCCCAGCTGGGGTGTGGTTCCGGCAGGGCCGTGCCCAGTTCGGCCGGTGTCAGGGTGGCCACGCCCAGCTCCAACGCATCAAAGGCCGCGCGTTGTTCCGCGCTGATCGCGTCCATATCCAGAACCGTGCCATAGCCCAGCACGTTGGGGTCCTGGGCGCGGGCCTGAGCCTCGGGGGACATTAGGAAGTTGGCCACCACCATGGCCCCGGCCTGCGCGTTGGCGTTGTAGGGGATCGCCACAAAGGACGCGTTGCCCAAGGTCCCCCCGTCCAGCACAAAGGTGCGCGCGGTTTCAGGCAGTTGGAAGTTTGCGATGGCCGCCGAAGCCTCGCCGGGGCTGAAGCTGATGGCCATGTCCACTTCGCCGTCATTGATCAATTGCAGCTGGCGCGGGCCGGTCTGGGGATAGGCGCGCCCCTCGCGCCACAGGCTGGGTGTCAGCGCCTCCAGGAAGGCCCACATGGGCGCCGTCACCGCCTCGTAATTGTCGCCTGCGGGGGCTTGCAGGACCGATGGGTCGTCGACCAACTCGATCAGCATCTGTTTCAGGAACGTGGTGCCAAGGAAATCGGGGGGCTGGGGGAAGGTGAACCGCCCCGGATTGGCCTGCGCCCATTCAAGGATGGCGGCTGCGGATTTCGGCGGCTCTGGCAGGGTGGCGCTATCATAGATGAAGACCACTTGCGCCATGGCCCACGGGGCCTCGTACCCCTCTGTGGGGACGGTGAAATCCGTGGTCACGGTCTTGCCGTCCACATCCACGAATTGCCAGTTCGGCAGGTCCTCGGCAAAGGGGCCGAACAGCAGGTCAGCCTCTTTCATGGCGTTGAAGTTGGCGCCGTTGATCCAGATCATGTCAACGGCACCACCCTCGTCTTTACCGGCGGCCTTCTCGGCCACAACGCGGGACACGGCGTCGGCGGTGTCTGTCAGTTTGACGTGTTCGAGGGTAACGCCATAATCCTCGGCCACGCGGGACCCGACCCAAGCGATAAAGTCATTGGTGGTCGTGGACCCGCCCCAGGCGTTCCAATAGACGGTCTGGCCCTTGGCCTCGGCCAGAACGGCGTCCCAGTCGGCGGGATTTGAATCGGCATAGGCCGGCAGGGTCAAGGCGGTCAGGGCCGCCAGCGTGGCAAAGGGTTTCATGGGTCTTCCTTTTCAGTATCGAACACGGTGCGGGCCAACAGGACCCGGGATATGGCAGTGACAAAACACAAGGCACCGAACACAAAGGCCAGCGGTGCGAAATAGGCGGGCAGCAGGCACAGGATCACGAAAAACACGATGGTTTCCGTGCCTTCCAACAAACCGCCCGTGAAGTACAGGGATTTGGACCCGCGATCGGACGTGGTCATGTCGCGTTTTTCGGCCAGGATCGCGTAGCCCAGAAAGCTGGTTCCGTTGACGTAGAACGCCAGCAGCAGAAACGCCCCCGCCACCCCATTGGCACCGGGGTCCATGACCACAAAGGCAAAGGGGATTGCGCCGTAGAACAGAAAGTCGCTGGCAATATCAAGGTAGCCGCCAAAGTCGGTCTTGGCCGTGGCCCGCGCGACCGCGCCGTCCAGCCCATCCGCGATGCGCGACATCAGCAGCGGCACCAACGCCAGCCCCACCAGCCCCACCATGATCAACGCCGCCGACAGCAGGCCAAGGCCCAGACCCGCCAGCGTCACCCCGTTGGCAGTGATCCCCGCACCTGCCAGAACTGCGCCCAGGCGGCTGAGGGGGGATCAATCAAAGGGCGGATATGGACGTCGAGCATGGGGTCTTTCAGCGTTTTACCCGTGGTGCCCCATTGCCGCGCCCAATATCAAGGGGGACACGCAACTGTGAGCGCTAGCGCAGTCCCCGCAGCGTCAGGGCCGAGGCGGTAGCCATGACGCTTGCCACCCCCAGACACAGGGGCAACCCCCCGACTTGATAGCTGACCCCGGACATGAGCGTGCCCACCAAGCGCCCCGCCGCATTGGCCATGTAGTAGAAGCCGACGTCCATGGTCACCCGCTCTGCCCGGGAGAAGGACAGGATCAGGTAGGAATGAAGGGCGGAGTTCACGGCAAAGACCGCTCCGAACGCCAACAGGCCCGCCACCAGTACCCAGAACAGTGTCCCCGTGGGGACGGTAAGCGCTGCAAGGGTCAGAGCCGCGGGCACAAGGGCCAGCGCCGTGGCCCAACCCCAAGCCTGGGTCGCCGTGCCCTGCCCCACCAAACGCGGCGCGCCGGCCTGCACCGCCCCATACAGGATGATCCAGAGCGCCATGAAGCTACCGACCACGAAAAACGCCCACCGCGCGCCCTCGGGCGTGCCGTCGGACAGGGCGGTCTTGAAATAGATCGGCACGCCCACGACGAACCACACGTCCCGCGCCCCGAACAGGAACAGGCGCGCTGCCGAAAGGCGGTTGATGCGGGCGTCGCGGCTGAACACGGCAGTGAACTTGGTGCCCTTGGTCCCCCCGGGCAGGCCACCGGGCATAAAGGCCACCACGGCGATCAGGATCACCGCCAGCCCGCCCGCCATGCCCAGAACCGCGCCCTGAAACCCGACCACCGCCAGCAGCCCCGCGCCCACAAAGAACCCAAGGCCCTTGACCGCGTTCTTCGACCCGGTCAGCACGGCCACCCATTTGAACAGGCCCGCCTCGGGGGCCAGCAGTTTCACGGCGGATTTGCTGGCGGTCTTGGACAGATCCTTGGCCACGCCAGACACGCCCTGAACGGCCATGACAAAGGCAACACTGGCCGGGATGGTCCAAGCGGGGTCGAGCTGCGCCAAGGCCACCAGCGCGCCCACCTGCAAGGCGAGGCCCGCATAGAGCGTCACCGCCAGCCCGAACCGCGCCGCCAGCCAGCCCGCCGACAGGTTGGTGACGATTCCCGCCACCTCGTAAAGGACGAACAGATAGGCCAGCTGGATCGGCGAAAAGCCCAGCGTGTGAAAATGCAACAGCACCAACATGCGCAAGGCCCCATCCGTCAGCATGAACGCCCAATAAGCCGCTGTGACCGCGATATAGGCCGACAGACCGGCCGGGCGTGCGCGGGTCATCGTCCGGTCATCCCGCCATCATCCGCGCGATGTCACAGGTCCGCGCGGCGTAGCCGTATTCGTTGTCGTACCACGCATAGACCTTCAGGTGTGTGCCCTGCACCACCACCGTGGACGGCCCGTCGATGATCGTGGACCGGGGGTCATTGGTGTAATCGGTGCTGACCAGCGGCTTGGCCTCAAAGCCCAGAATGCCGCGCAAGGAGCCTTCGGACGCAGCCATGAAGGCTTCGTTCACCTCGTCTGTCGTGGTCGCGCGGTCCAGCTCGAACACGCAGTCGGTCAGGCTCGCGTTCAGCAAGGGCACCCGTATCGCATGCCCCATCAAGCGCCCTTCCAGATCAGGGAAAATCTGCATGATCGCCTTGGCGGACCCGGTGGTCGTGGGCACAAGGTTCATCAGGGCCGAGCGCGCGCGCCGGGGATCTTTGTGCGCTCGGTCGACGATGGTCTGCGTGTTGGTTACATCATGGATTGTCGTGAAAGACCCGTGCTTTATACCAAAGGCTTCACGTATCACCTGCACAACGGGGGCCAAACAGTTGGTCGTACAGGACGCAGCCGTGACGATCCGCTGCGACCCGTCATAGAGGGCGTGGTTTACCCCATAGACCAGGTTCAACGCGCCCTCTTTCACCGGTGCACTCACCAGCACCCGGCCCACGCCTGCGTCGAAGTAGGGCTGCAACGCCTGCGGGGATTTGAACGCGCCGGTGCAGTCAACCACCATGTCAATGCCGGACAGGTCCAGATCCTCGATCCGCGCAGCGTGGCTCAGGGGCAGCACCCGGCCTCGCATATGCAGAGCGCCGTTCTGGCCCACCACTTCGTGCCAGCGACCATGGACACTGTCACGTTCCAGCAACAGGGCGTGGATCTCTACGTCCCCGGTTGCGTCGTTCAGGGCCACAACCTCCGCCTCGCCGGGACTGTCGATCAACATGCGGGTGACCAGCTTGCCGATCCGCCCCAATCCATTCACCATCACTCGCATCGCATTCTCCTTCCCCCGCGCAGCTAGACCGCGTTCGTAACAGTTTTGCGACAGGGTTCCAGAATCAATCGACCTGTCCTAGGCAATCGCCAGCGGAGGTTTGGCAGAGTGGTCGAATGCACCGGTCTTGAAAACCGGCGGGCGTGAAAGCGTCCCCAGGGTTCGAATCCCTGAGCCTCCGCCACAATCACTCGACAACGTCCCGCGGGAGGGCGGGTGGGGCGAAGCGCGTTCGCGCGAGCGTCCCGGCCTCCAGCGTACTAGCGCAGAGGCAAGCGGCGCAGGACGGTTTTGAGCATCAGCGCCAAGTCCAGACACAGGGTCCGGTTTTTCTGATAGATCAGGTCCAGCTTGGCCTTACGCGGCACGCAAGCGCGGCCGTAGACTGCCTCCGCCTCTGCCCCGGTTTTGCAATCACGCATCAGCCATTCTTCGTGGCCGTGAAAAATGATCGACGCCAGACCCGTTACACCGGGCCGCGATTGCAGCACCTCTGCATAGACCTGCGGGTATTTTTCCACCACAGATCGCAGGGGCGGCCTTGGCCCGACAAAACTGATATCCCCGCGCAGGATGTTCCAAAGCTGCGGCACCTCGTCCAGCCGGGTACGGCGCAGAAAATGGCCTGTGCGCGTGATCCGGTCAGTCTTGTGCCCACCTGTCACCCCGGTGTTGTTGTCCGACGGCTTCATGGTGCGGAATTTCACAAGGGCAAAGCCCTGGGTCGGGCTGCGCATCCTTTCAGAAACGTAGAAAACCGGCCGCCCGTCCATCACCAAGATCACCAGCCCCACGACAATCATCACCGGCAGCAGGATGCACCCAAGGGCTAAAGCCGCAAGTACGTCCAGCACACGTTTACCTAGAGTCATGGGGTCGTCCTTTGGTCACAGAAGAGGCGTTGCACCCGCGCGAAGTGACCGATTTGGGCAGCTGCGACAAGTGGCAAATTGAGGGCGATTATCAGAGCAGTCTCGAGGCAACAAAATCAGAAAGTATCCATGGCCAGTCCGTCATACATCAAGCGGCTGGTGTCCAGCGCGGCCCCTTCGTCCCCGAGGGGACGGTAAATCACGTTCCACGGCGAGGGGTGCAAGCGGTCGGGCAATTGCATGCTGCCCTTGGGGATCGGGAAGATCGGCGTAAGGTTGGGCAACCACGGCAACCTGTGAACCGGCGCGTCAAGACCTGTAGCTGGGATCTGATCTGCGGGCACCACCCCCATGGTGACACCCAACCCCTTTTCGCGGGTCTGGATACGCACCATGCCCCCTGCCGCCCGGGACAGGCGATACTGCGCCCCCGGGCGCGCCAGCCGCCACGACAGCCAATCGGGCCGCACATCCAGTGCAAGGCCATCCGCAGAGGTCTGGCCTCGGTTCAACCATGCGACCATGCGGATCTGGCCCAGATGCTCAAAGCCAAGGCTTTTGACAAAGCCGTGGGTGGAATTGCCGTTGGCCGCCCCCACGACGAACTGAAAGCCCGCGCCCTGCCCGGCCTCGTAGGTGGCATTGGCCAGACGTTTGAACAGGCCCTTGCGCTGGTGGCCCGGATGGGTGGCGGTGTTGACCGACAACAAGGCGCGATGTGTGGTGTTGCCCATGCGATACGTGCGCGGGATGGTGACGTAGTGGGCCGCAAGTTCGTCCCCCATATAGGCGTCCACCCCCACCGCACGGCCATCGGGATTGTGCAAGTACAGCCATTCAAGATAGCTGCGCCCCAACTTATCATTTCCCGGGAAGGCCAGATCGAACAGGTGGATATAGTCGTCGATGCTGGCGCGTTCCAGCGCCGGGTGCAGGGTGTAGTCTGTCATCTCGTATCCCCTTTGACCTTGGCGTTTGTGCCCAATTGCGCGGCGTAAAACTCGCGGAAGTGTTCTATGATCACCGATTGCTCGAACGCGGCGCGGGTGCGGGCCACGCCGTTCTGACCAAATGTATGGCGCAGATCCGGGTCCGACAGCAGGCGGTCCATCTGATCGGCCATGTCGCTTGCGTCACCAACGTCAAACAGCAGTCCGGTCTCCCCTTCGGCCACGGCACAGCTGATGCCATAGATGCGAGAGGCCACGGCAGGCACTCCCATGGCCGCTGCCTCGATCAGGACCATGCCGAACCCTTCGCGAAAGCTGGGCAGTACGAGGATGTCGGCGGCCGCGATAAAATCCTCGGGCCGTTCGGAATAGGGTAACACGGTCGCATCCGCGCCGAACGCATCCAGCAGGCCCTGCCCCAACTCGTCCTCGTCCGGCCCGACAGCCAACAGTCGAATGGGCGCATCACTGCGCGCCTTCAGCTGTTGCAGCGCCTCCTGCAGGATGTGCAGACCCTTGTCGCGCTGCAATCGGCCCAGATAAAGGATCACCTGATCCTCATTGCGATAGCCAAGCTGATCGCGCATGGCGGCGCGCTTCGGCGCGTCAGGTTTGAACCGTTCGGTGTCCACCCCGCAGATAGAGCCCGCACCCAGAACAATCCCTTGATCGGGACGCAGCACGCCCTGGGCGCGCAGAAAATCACGCTCTGACTTTGACACCACAGTGATTTCGGTCGCCATGCGCGAGACCAGCCAATCCACCCCCTTGAACACAGCGCGTTTGACGCCGGTGAAATGGGGCCAAACCTCTCCTTGAAAGGTGTGCACGCGGCGGGGCACACGGGCCAGATAGGCAGCCATCATTCCGATCAGGCCGCCCTTGGCGGTGGTGCTGTTGACCAAATCGGGCTGATCCCGGCGCAGGGCCCGCCACAGAACCCAAAGCGCCTTGAGATCGGCCCAAGGGTCCACGTGCCGGGCGATGGGGATCTCCACGACCGTGGCCGGAATATCCAGATTGGCCAGAATGTCCGGCGCGTCGTTGTGCAGGTACAGGTACACATCGTGATCCTCCCCCAACATGCGCAGGTGGGGGATCAAAAAACTTGGCGTTGTAGACACTGTGCATGACCCACGCCACGCGTGGGCGACGCTGTTGCGGGTCAGAGGCCTGGGACATGGGTGCCTCGGATCATTTCGATATCGGCCTTCACCTTGGCGATCAGTGCGGCGTCCGTCAGCGGAGCAGAGCGGCGGCGCACCAGCCAGTCCAGTCGCCCCGTTGCCACGATCAGGGCCAGAGCGGCGGTCTTGAGGTAGGACTTAAGGACAAAGCGCGCCTCCCACAGGTTGGCGCGATTGCGCCACAGGGCGCGCCGATCAATGCGGTATGACCGGAACATCTTTGCCGGTGTCACGCTGCCGACCTCGCGCACATAGTACAGAGGTTCTTGCAGGATGCGCACGGGTAATGGCGCCTTGGCGCTGGCACGCAGCCAAAGCTCGTAGTCTTGGGCGATGGGCATCGTCGGGTCATAGCGATTGGCCAGAAACCATGCCCGCCGCCCCACCACGGCCGCGTGTACGATGCCCGCCCCCTGTTTGCGCAGAAGATTGTCTCGCGTCACGGTATCTGCAAAGTGGGTCCGCGCGCCAAAGGGCGTGTCCGACCCATCAATGGACACAAGACCGGTCGAGACGAATTGCACCTCCGGTTCGCGATCCAGCACCGCCAGCTCTTTCTCGATCCGGTCGGGGGCCATCAGGTCATCGGCATCCATGCGCACTATGATATCCGTCTGGGCCAGATCGACGATCTGATTCAGGCGCGTGGCCAAGCGGTGGTTTTCGCCATCGGACACCACGCGCACGCGCGGATCATCGACCGAACGCGCAATCTCCAGCGACCGATCGGTGGAGCCGTCGTCGACCAAAATCAACTCCCAATCCTGATGGGTCTGCGCAAAGACCGACCGGATCGCGTCCGGCAGATCATCCTCGGCGTTGAAGAACGGCAGGCCGATGGTGACTTTCATGGGCTGTGCCCCCTTGGGACTGGGTTTGCCGTAGTCCGTGTCCAAAAGTTGGCACATGCGGCCTGCGTGCTGAAACTCATCAAAAATGCGGCCCAGCTTGGTCAGGGCCCCTTTGTTGCCCACCAGGTGCCATTGCCATTGCCGCGCCCGATACCAAAGGCGCTGTCCCCATGGCAAGCCTGCCAAATCGCCCCACCGCAACATGAACGACTGGTCATCGACGAACTCATAGGGATGCAGATACATCATTGGCAGCAGATCGTTGGCCGTGGTGGTGCGCATCAGGTCCAGCGTGTACTTGACAGGGAACAGCTTGAAATAGGATCCGCCCGTGCGCAAAGGCTTGGGAAACCCCGGAACCTTATGACGGCCCACAGGAAATTCGCGCAGACGCGTCAGGCCAAGGTGATCGGTCTTGCGCTGCAAATCCTGCGGCGTGTCCACGACGATAGAGCTGTCGTAGTCAAAGACCTGTTCTAACATCGCAAAGCGCGCCCGATCCCCTTCGGGCAGCGAGAACTGCGGCGCGCGAAACCCGCGCACGGGCTGTCCGCTGACGTCTTGCAACACAGCTTGGGCGTCCCGGATGTAACGGTCAAACTGGGCCGGGGTGTCGTTGTAGATTTTCTGCTCGTAGTAGTAGTGACAGGCCACTTCATGCCCGTGATCGGCAATCCGGCGCACAACATCGGGGCATTTCTTGGCCACGATCCCGGTGCAGAAAAACGTCATGCGCGGATCGTCAAATCGCGCCTCTGCAAAGGCCTGAATGATATCAAAGGACCTGTGCAGCGCATCGCGGCGCATCTCGTAGCCCGACATCAGCCCCTTTTCGCGGCGCTTGTCATAGGCGAAGTCTTCGAAATCAATGCTCATATACACAGGCCGCGCGACTTGGGTCATATCCATTCCTTTGTCACCAACAGATCAGCGCGTGGCGTAGGGGACATAGGCCCCGACCTGGCTTAGATAAACGGCGTAAAACGCACAGCCGCCAAGGACAGTGCCCACAATACCCACCAACCGAAGCGACGGGTGACGCTGGGACCGGATCAAAATCGGCATCAGCATGGCCATAGAGACCGTGAAATACAGGGCCATCCGCGTGGTCTCAATATACAACCCTCCCACCACAACAACCACATAGATCATCGCGCCGAAGGTCATCATCATCAAAAAAATGTCGTAGTCCCGCCGCCATGCCTGACGCACAGTCTTGCGCCCCAGCCAAAAAATCACGGTCAAAAGCACGTAGGACAGCGCCAGCAGCTGCCCGCCGGTCTCGGACCGATCCCCGTACAGCAGATACCGATCATGCGCCAAACCGCCCAACTGAAAGATCACACTGTTGAAATTGACCGCAATCGCCGTTGTGCCCACCAAAAGCGGGATGGACCAGATAGAGATCTTCTGTCGAAAAAACCAATACAGCGGCAAGGCAAACACGACCGAGACATGGAACAGCGTCGCAGCCGCCACCACACCCACGTAGTAAAGCGGGCGCCCTGCGATCAGGTAGGGGATGGCATGCATGTAAACCCCAAGGGCCAATCCTTGCCGCAACCCGTTCATATGGAACACAAAGTACCCAAACGCCATGAACACAAACAGGCCGAGTGGAGCCACGACATTCAACCGGTACAAGGCCGTGACATACAATGTCGACGCGACAATGGACGTCACCAAAAGATTCGCCGTGGGATCATCAGAGATCAGGCGCGCCACCGCCATCAGGGATTTGTATCCCGGTTCGGATGACCCAAGGGTGTCCCATACTGCGTTGATACTGACCAAGTAGACAAAGCGGCCGACATAGCCCGCGGTGTCAGCCCCGACGCTGTCAGCCCGCAAACCCGCAAACAAGGCCAGCATCAAGATCAGGACAGCCCATATAAGCTTTCGGATGCCTGATGAAAACCGCGGCCTGTGGGCGAATATCGCCAATGAAGACACACCGAACAATAGGACGAAATGAGGTAACATCGATTACACGATCACTTCTAACGGACTAGTAGACAAGGCCCGCCGCGCGCAGCGGTTTACCGCGTTCTCCATCACAACTGTACCGTCCCGTTACACTCACTGACGCGTCCTTAGCAGGTCACTTCCCCTGTGGCCAGATCACCACACATCTGAGCACAGGCATAGGCAAGAATGGCCCCGTCCGCGCGGGACGGTGGGTGGGGCGACGCGCAGGGCGCGAGCGTCACCCCACTGGCCTTACCCGGCCCGGCGAGCCCCTTCCGACAGGGCCGACAGCTTGGCATAGGCGATATCGGGGTCCACGGCGCCAAAGCCTGCAAATGTTCCAAAACCACAATCACTGCCCGCAATCACGCGGTCTTCGCCCACAATATCCACGAAACGTGCAATACGTTCGGCCACCAAATCGGGGTGTTCGACAAAGTTCGTCGTCGTATCCACCACCCCCGGCACCAGCACTTTGGTGTCGGGAATGTCCGCCTTGCGGTCCCGGAACACGGACCATTCGTGCCCATGGCGCGGGTTTGAGGTTTCGAACAAAACATAGCGGGCCTTTGCCGACATCAGCGTGTCGAACATCTTGGCCATGGGAATATCACAGATGTGCGGTCCTTCGTAATTGCCCCAACAGATGTGAATCCGAACCTTGTCTTCGGGCACGCCCTTCAGGGCGTGGTTCAACGCTTCCACGTGGCTGGCGGCGACCTTGATGAACTCCGCGTCCGTCAGATCCTCGAACAGCATATGGCGCGACAGGGCAAGGTCAGGGCAATCAAGTTGCAGATCAAGCCCAGAGGCGACGATGGTCTCGTATTCCTCCTTCATCGCATCGGCCAGCGCAGCCAGATAGGCCTCGCGCGTCTTGTAGTGCCGGTTGGCCAGAAACAGGCTGATCACCCCTGGGGAAGCCGCGTTCATGAACCCACGCTCGACCCCGTGTTTGGCCATCCCCGCCTTGAGGTTGGCGATATCCTTGTGCAGCTCGTCCTGGCCCTTGGACTTCACCTCGCCCATACACATGGGACGGGCGTATTGCGGGGTGCCGCCGTCATCGGCCAGACGCTTCAGAAAGGACGGAAACTTCTTCAGGTCCCCCGGCGCGTTGCGTGGGCTGTCCCCGTCGAACCCGGTGTAGCGATCCTTGACGTAGGTCGCGTAGCTGATCTTGGAGGTCTCGCCGTCCGACACAATGTCGATCCCGGCGGCAACCTGTTTGGCCACAGTGGCATCAACGGCTGCCGTCATGCAGGCATCAAAGGCCCCTTGGTCGTAATCCTTACCATGTTCCCGCTGAAAGATGAAATCGACCACATCTTGTGTGCGGGGCAAGCTGCCTACGTGGGTTGTCTTGACGGTCATGCGGGGCCTCCCAGCCTATTGTTTTCTGCGTGGAAACTACGCCGGGGGCGTGTCAGCCTCAAGCGTTTGACGCTCCAAAAACCAAGTGTTCAGCCGCCACAGCCCCCAAGCCGCCGGGATCGCCACCAAACCGCCGATCACATAGGCCAAGGGTTGGTCATAAAAGGTCTCGAAGGCTTGAGTATAGGCATGGATGCCGCCGAAGGTGACCGCCGTGTTGAACAGCCCCCGTCGGTGGGTGTGGGCCGCCCAGAACGCCGTTACAGCCAGCGCTGTGGCCCACAAAACGGAATAGACGTGTTCGTGGATGGTCAGCGCAGCGGCGCGGTAGGCGGCGCGGGCGGCGGTCCAAGCCTCCAATCCCTCGAAATCGCTGCGTGTATTGGCGGCCCGCCAGAAGCTTTCGCCAACCACATCACCCCAAAGGCTGCCAACCAGCGCACACAGGTTGGCCACGATGAACCCCATCAGGGCCAAGATCCGCAGGTGTCGCTGGCCTCGGTCTGTCAGGCGCGATGCTGCCCACAGGCACAGCCCCATCAGCGCCACCATCTGCAAGATCGACAGGGTGGATTCGGGTGAATAGAACACATAGGCCGCGTGGAAATAGGCGGTCCCCGTGTCCAGCATCTGGGCAAAGGGGGCAATGGCCAGGGCCGTAATGAACCGCACATCCGTGATCCAGCCCGTAGCCAGCACAACCGCCGCGCAGTAGCCGTAGAAGGCCGCGATTGGCGCGCCGGTCAAGGCGTAATCCTCGACCAGTGCAAACAGGCCCAGCAGATGCAATGCTACGCCCATGCACCCCACAGCGCCCAAAACAAAGGAAGGCCCCCGCCCCATGAGTCCAAAAGCAACCCCCGCGACAACCGCGCCAAGGGGCAGCATCACCCAACCGGCGATCTCTTCATAGTTGGAAGATAACTCGGCGGCGGCCCCGCCCAGCAACAGACCCGCGCCGATCAGCACGGCGGCATTGCCGAACATGGCATAGAGCGGCTTGCCCCGGGTCAGCACCGCTGCCCCGACCACCACTAGGACCAGACCGCAGATTGCCACCGCCAGCGCATCGGCCAACCACACAATCAGCCCGCCTGTTGCGAACAGAATGCCCGCACACAGCAGTGTGTTGATCGCCAGCATGATCATGATCTGGCGCGCGCGGGCTTGGATTATCCGGGCGGCGTCAGGGGTAATGATCCCCTCGTCGACCAATTGCGAAGTGTTTACGAGACTGTACATGGCGCGCCCTTCCTTGAACTGCGTTCAGGCAGCTATCGCAGGATTTTGAACTGCGTTCAAGGTAAAAATGAACACAGTTCAATCTAAGCAAGCCATCAGGACAGAATGACGGTCCACCTGCACGTCTTCGGCCAGAAACCCGATCAGGCGCAGACCGTTGTCGGCCAGACATTGGGCATACTCTAGGGGCGACAGGGACGCATGATAGACGGGTTCACCGCCAACCGTGCCCACGGCCTCGCCCGCTTTGGGGCCCACGGTTGTCAGAAAGATGCCGCCGGGGTCCAGGTGTGCTGCGACCCGTGCGATACAGGCCCGTTGCGCCTGCGGGGTCAGGTGGAAAAAGCTGTCCCAGGCGATGATGCCCGCAAATCGGTCAGGCAGGTCCAGCGCGACCATATCGCCCTGCCGCCAGTCCCCGTCCGGCCAGCGGCTGCGCGCGATATCCAGCATGGCGCGGGATTGGTCCACGCCCGTGACACGGTAGCCTTGGTCGATCAGCCAAGCGGTGATCGGCTCCCCCGCGCCGCAGCCCAGATCCAACACCGCCGCCCCTTTTGGCAGCGTCGCAGTGAACCGGCTCAACCACGGCAACTCAAACAGGGATTTCAGGCGTGCGGCGTCATAGGCCGCCGCCTGCCGTTCATAGACGCCCAGGATATCCCCCGGGCGGCCTGTGCTTACCCCATCCATGTTGCGCCCGGGGCGTCGTCCGTGGCAATCACGTGATACAGGGCCGCATCCCCGGTCATGGACGGCACGACTGCGTGGGCCAACCCTTCGGGCACGGACATGGTGTCACCGGGGGCCAGCGTGGTGGTGCCCCCGTCCCAGGTCACGCGCCAATGCCCTGTGACGGGCATCAGGACGGATGGTTTGTCATGGCTGTGCATTTCAGCGCTGGCAGAGCCGCGGGTCACGAAGGACACCTCGAAGCCGGGTTTGTCGCGCAGGATCCCGGTCGCCCCGATCACAGTAGCGGGGGATTTGTCGGCCAGCGCGTGCATGTCCCAATACCGGGCCACGTAGTTCGGGATGACGTCCGCGGTGGTAGGCGCCGGATAGGCATCGGCCTCTGCATCGCTCATGACGGGCATGGGGGCGACGCCCTCGGGCAGGGTTTCCCCCCGCTTGGTGTCATAAAGCTTGCCTGTTTCGGCAAGTACCAGCCCGTGGTCCGCCGCATCCGTGATTACCTGCGGGGCCCAGATCACGCCGCCGCCTGCATCGTCACCGCCCAGGATCGCCATGATCATTCCATAATCGTCACCGATGTTTTCAAACCCGCGAAAAATGCCCGTGGGGATGTTGAAGATATCGCCCTTTTCCAGCACCACTTCGCCCGCGTCCCCGTAGCGGCCCCAAAAGAACCGCCAACGCCCGGACAGCACAAAGAACACCTCTGCCGTGCGGTGGGAGTGGAGCGAGTTGCGGCACTTGGGCGGCTGGCCCGCCGCCCCGATGTTGAACCCGTGCGGGATGCCAATGTGCACGTGCTGATCAGGGGACTCGGATACGCCGCCGCCGATGATGGTGAAGTTTTCCTTTTGGTCGGACCCGGGCGTGTGGGCGTCGATAAAAGCAGTCCGGCAAGGCATCAATTCGCCATAGCGAACAATGCGGTCTGACAGGTCGGTCATGTGGTCTTCCTAAGGTTGGGTGCGCCCCGGTCTGGTGGGGCGCATGGATATTACGCCTGATGCATCAAAATTTGTTTCCAGATCGCGATTTCGTCATACAGGCAGAATTCGCGGCGCAGGCCCCAGGGTCCGAATTCCGCGTGGCACATCCCCATCACATGCACGGGCGCACCCGTGGGCTTGCCGAACGCTCCCCAGCCCTCGTGGATGCCATCAAGGCTCCAACGGATCGAGGCACGGGGCGAAAGCATATCTGCGTCCATGCCGATCTGGTGGTGGATCTTGAACTCGGCATTTGGGAAGGACGACCGCAGGCCGATCCAGAATTTCACCACCTCCTGAGCCGACACCAACTGCTGCGCCCCGGCATATTCGCCGATCACCGCGCGATCGTATTCTGTGTGGATGTGGTTGAAATCGGTCGCCATGATGCGGTGCAGGATATCTGCGTATTTCTGGCCCCACGCGTTGTCGTTGCCGGTGCCCTTGTAGTCCCCTTCCACATCCATCGCAGGCGTGAACACGGGCGTCCCGCCGTCGGCGTCGATCAACCCTTGGGCAAAGGCGCGCGGGTCCATACCCATCTGGCGCACCATCCCGCCATAGTCCCGGATCAGCCATTCGTCATAGATGCAATCGTCCTTGGCCGCACAATCGGCAATCACCCGGATCGTCCATTTCTTGCCCGTTGCAGGGCCAAACTGGCCATCCGCGCTGTGGGTCGCCACGGTCAGCAAGCGGTGCGACGACAGCAGCCCATGTTCCGAGTCGTCGGAATAGATGACATCCTCGGCGAACAACTGACGGTCAGGAAACTCGTTGCAGGTTGCCATGGTCGAGGCTTTGACAGCCTCGTTTCCACGCTGCACGCCCATGGGGCTGCGCACGGGGATGTCCTTGGCGTAGTAGTGATCGAGGGTCGCGATTCCGCGATCCTCCCAGATCTCTTTGGTGACCCCGATGATGTAGTCGGGAAAGTCTTTCCAGCGGTTGGAAAAGCCCTTCATTCTGTGCGTCCTTCTTTGGTGCGGGCAGAGCCGCGAATGATCAGCGGTCCCCCGATGGCCAGCTTTTGCGGCAGGCTGTCGGGGTGTTCGAGGTGTTGCAAAAGGGTGTCCACGGTCGCCTCGACCATACGGTTGATCGGCTGGCGCAGGGTGGTCAGGTCGTAGCCGCCCCACGCGGCCATGGGCACATCGTCATAGCCGACGACGGACACATCCTCGGGCACGCGCAGCCCATCGGCACGCAGGGCATCCACGACCGCAAAGGCCATGTGATCGTTGCCCACAAAGATTGCATCCGGCGGCGTCGCGCTGTCCATCATGGTGCGCGCGGCGGCGGCAGCGATATCGCGGTTGAACATGCCGCAGATCACGGGGCCGGGCGTAATGCCAGCGGCCAACAAGCCCTGTCGGAAGCCAAGGGCACGGTCGCGGCCCGTGGACGACCCTTCCCACCCCGAGATGTGGGCGATGCGTGCGTGCCCGCCTGCGATCAGGAAATCCGCCACGGCGCGCCCGCCCGCAAGGTTGTCAGAGGTGACTTGGCTGAACGTCGCCTCGTCTTGGCCCCGGTTGAACAGGACGACAGGGATCCCCGCTGACTGACAGCGCTCGGTCAGTTCCGACCCAATGGAAACGCTTGCCGCAATGATCCCGTCCACTTGGTAATCCATCAATTCCCGCACCGTGCTGTCCACGGCGTCGGTGCCGTTCTCGGCCATGAAGACAAGGATGTGATAGCCCTCGTCCTTCAGGCGCTTGGACAGACGTTCCAGAGCCTCGGGGTAGAATTGGTTGTCGAGATAGGCCACCAGCAGACCAATGATCCGGCTTTTGCCGGTGATCATCGCACGGGCCATGGCGTTGGGGCGGTAACCCAGCGTATCGGCCGCCGCGCGCACCTTGGCCGCCGTGGCCTTGGACGCGCTGCGCCCGGAGAACACGCGGCTGACGGCCGACTGGCTGACGCCTGCCATACGCGCCACATCCAGCGAGGTTATGCGCGTCTGTTCCCCCATCAGTCTGCCGTCCAGCCCCCGTCGATCAGCAGGCTGGTACCCGTGACCAGCGCGCTGGCCTCGGACGCCAGATAGAGCACGCCGCCCATAATGTCCGAGACCTCGCCCACGCGGCCCAGCTTGATCTTTTCCTCGATCCACGCGACGCGGTCGGGATTGTCGAAGGTCTGTTCGGTCAGGGGGTGCGGATGAATGTGGGACAGATCGTGTTCACGCGGATCCGTTTCGGCCCCCATTCGATGGCCATGGATTTGGTGAAGCCCTCGACGGCGTGTTTGGACGCGCAGTAAACCGCCCGATCGATGCCCCCCACATGACCCATCTGGCTGGACACCGTGATGATCGAACCCGGCTTGCCTGCCTTGGCCATGCCGCGCGCCACCCCTTGGGCCAGAAAATACGCGCCCTTCACGTTGGCATCCATCACCGCGTCGTAATCACCGGGGTCCGTGTCCAGCGCAGGGGTGTGCCGCGCCAGCCCGGCGGAATTCACCATGGCGTCCAGTGGCCCGATCTCGGCCAGTGCGGCCCGGATGGCGTCCACGTCCGCGACATCCACCACCCGCGCCTCGGCCGACAGACCCACTGCGCGCATCTCTGCCACGGCGGCCTCCAGCTTGGATACGCCACGGGCGGCAAGGATCACATGGGCCCCCGCCTCGGCCAGCGCCACGGCGCAGCCCAACCCGATGCCAGAGGACGCGCCCGCGACCAGCGCACGCTTGCCATCCATGCGGAAGGAGGGTGTCTTGGGCAGGGTCATGCGTCCCTCCAATCCAACGGGGGCACTACCCCGGGCACGCGCATCTTGTTGAACTCGCGCATCCGGGCCAGCACATCGACACCCAGCTGACGGTACACATCCAGCAGGTCCACAAGCACCCAGTTTTCTCGGATCAGGCCATCCTCCATGCGCCAGAAGTCGAGGGATTTCATCAGGACCTCGGTACCCGAGGGCGCGATGCCCATCCAGCCATCCCCCGAAACCGTCAGCCGCATGTTGGGCCAACCGGTCTCGCAAACATAGTCCCCCGTGGCAAACCAGTGGGACAACAAATCCCCAAGGGCATCGAGCTTGCGGTCCGGCATACCGCGTAAAAACGGGCCCTGGTGGAAATTGCGAAAACCCTCGATCCCGCGGCAGGTGCCGATGCCTGCAGGCCCGTACCAGTTCACCTGCGGGTGCCAGTAGTCGTGCAGGTTCATCACCACCGGATCAGGATTGCCGGGAAACTTGCACAGGTCGGTAAGCATCGCGATCACGTGATCCATCGCCCCCTGCCCGTCCCCATTGCACGTCAGCCCATCACCCGAGGCCGGCGCAGGTGTGCACAGGAAGGCGCCCAACTGTGGGCCCATGGGCCACGCGCCCGCCTGCATCATCAGCTCTGGCAGGTCCCAGATGATCTGCGCCTCGGTGACCTTGCCGCCCTCAATGCGGAAAAACTCGTGATAGCGCATGTGCACCAGGCGACCGTTTGGCGGAATGTCCAGGAAGGGCGCGCGGAAGGTGCCCATGTAATTGCCCATGCACCCGACCCACGACTGGCCCTCAGGCGTCACCCCCTCCATCACGATCATGTCGCGGCGTTCCAGATCGGGCATGGCGGCAAACAAAGGGGCCCAGGCTGCGTCGAACGCCTCTGCCCCAGTGATATCTCCAAAGGGGTGACACATCTGCCAGTGCGCATCGCGGGCGACCACGGCGTCAAAGGCAACCCGCGCGGCCTTCACACCACCGCTGGAGGCCGCCACCTGCCAATCCGCCAAAACCGTCTTCAAACCAAGCGCCACGCCTAACTCCTCATTGCTCTAGAAATACCCTCGGTGGGGGCTTGGGGGAGGCAGAGCCTCCCCCAATTGGCTCGGGGATCCGGGGGCTTGGCCCCCGGCGGGTCGCCGTCAGGCGAAACTACTCAGCCGCTTTCAGGGGCATGGCGGCCTCGCCATAGGGCACATTGCGCCCACCGTAGCGGCGCACGCGGATGTTGCACTGCTCGGCGTGGCCAACGAAGCCCTCCAACATGCAAAGGCGTGACCCATACTCGCCAATCATCGCCGCCGCTGCATCCGTCGTCACGCGCTGGTAGGAGTGGGTTTTCAGGAATTTACCAACCCAAAGCCCGCCCGTATAGCGACCCGCCTTCTTGGTGGGCAGGGTGTGGTTGGTGCCAATCACCTTGTCGCCATTGGCCACGTTGGTGCGCGGCCCCAAGAACAGCGCGCCGTAGCTGTGCATGTTCTCCAGATACCAATCGTCGCGGTCCGTCATGATCTGCACATGCTCGTAGGCCATGTCGTTGGCGACCTCCAGCATCTCCTCGTGGGTGTCGCAAAGGATCAGGTCGCCATAGTTGTCCCACGAAGCCCGCGCCGTCTCGGCGGTGGGGATGATGCCCAGCAGCCGGTCAATCTCGCGCAGGGTTTCTTCGGCCAGCTTGCGGGACGTGGTGATCATGCAAGCTGGAGAGTTATAGCCATGCTCCGCCTGGCCAATCAGGTCCGTGGCGCACATCTCGGCGTCCACGGTGTCGTCTGCGATCACCATCGTCTCGGTCGGACCTGCGAACAGGTCAATGCCCACACGGCCATAAAGCTGGCGCTTGGCCTCGGCCACAAAGGCGTTGCCGGGGCCGACCAGCATGTGAACAGGCTCGATCGTCTCTGTCCCGATGGCCATGGCACCTACCGCCTGCATGCCGCCCATGACGTAGATCTCGTGCGCACCGCCAAGGTGCATGGCCGCGACAATGGCCGGATGTGGCTTGCCGTTCACCGGGGGCGCGCTGGCCACGATGCGCGGGACCCCCGCCACGGAGGCCGTCAGCACCGACATATGGGCGCTGGCGACCATCGGGAACTTGCCGCCGGGCACATAGCAGCCCACCGATTGGACGGGGATGTTCTTGTGGCCCAGGATCACACCAGGCAAGGTCTCGACCTCCACATCCGTCATGGATGCGCGCTGCGCCTGCGCAAAGTTGCGGATCTGGTCTTGGGCGAACTTGATGTCGGCCATATCCTGATCGGACACTTGGGACATGGCTTCTTCGATCTGTTCGGGCGTCAGGCGGAACGCCTCCGGCTCGTAGCCGTCAAACTTCTTGGACAGATCCCGGATTGCCGCGTCGCCGCGCGCCTCGATATCGGCCAGCGTGGTTTCGACAATGGCGCGAACCTTGGCGTCCTCTTCCTTCTTCTCGGATTCAGGTTTGGAGCGTTTGAGGTATTCGATGGTCATCACTCTCTCCTACAGGTGGGCGCCGGTCTTGGCGTCGAACAGATGGCAGATGCTGGCGGGTATATCGGCGCTGAAGGGCGCGCCGATGTCGATGCGGTAGTCCTTGGGGGCCTTCACGGACACCAGCCCGCCGCCCGCCTTGACGGTGATCATGGTGGCGTCGCCCAGCAATTCGATGGAATAGGCGGGCGCGTTGATCTGGCCGCCCTGCCCCACGGATGCATCTTCGGCGCGGAAGCCCAGGGTAATTGGCCCATCGGGCGCATCCAGACCGGGGATCGAAACGCCGTCACAGGTGAACGTGCCGCCCTTCATCGTGCCGTCCATCAGGTTCATGGCCGGGGAGCCGATGAAGCTGGCCACGAATGTATTGGCGGGGGTGTCGTAGATTTCGGTCGGAGTGCCCACCTGCTGTACGACCCCCTTGGACATCACGACCACACGATCGGCCAGGGTCATCGCCTCGATCTGGTCGTGGGTCACGTAGATGGTCGTCACCTTCAATTCGTGGCTGAGGTTTTTGATCTGGGCTCTGGTGGACACGCGCAGTTTGGCGTCGAGGTTCGACAGCGGCTCGTCCATCAAGAACACATTGGGTTCGCGGACAATGGCGCGGGCCAAGGCCACGCGCTGACGCTGACCGCCGGACAGTTCGGACGGTTTGCGGTGCAAGAACTCGTCCAATTCCACCATCGCGCTGGCGCGCATCACCCGCGCGTCATGTTCCTCCTGCGGGATTTTGCGCACCTTCAGGGGAAAGCGGATATTTTCATAGACGTTCAGGTTTGGGTACAGCGCGTAGGATTGGAACACCATGGCCACGTCGCGGTCCTTGGGATCGAGGTCATTCACTCGCACACCGTCCACGACGATGTCGCCCTCGGTCGCATCCTCGAGGCCCGCGATCATGCGCATGGTCGTCGTCTTGCCACAGCCTGAAGGGCCGAGCAGGACCAGAAACTCTTGATCCGCAATCGTGAGGTCGAAATTGTCCACCCCGACAAAGGACCCCCATCGCTTCGAGATGTTTTTAAGCTGAATCTCTGCCACGGGTCCACCCTCCTTGCAAACGTATGCAACAGGTGTAAGGGCGATTCTGCCCACGGCGCAAGCATTATTCTTATGAGTTAAATCGTTTGCGCGCAGAGTGTCATACCTCTTGCAATGACGCAGGGACTTCGCCCATGCTTGCACACGTATGCACAGGTCGGGTCGATTCGGCGCGTCCTTGGCGACCCACACAACTGGCATCCATGCCGGGACCTAAAACCAAGGCGCACCCCTCCCCGGGGGCGTCACGACATGGGAGAATTGGGGAATGAAACATATGAAAACGACTGCTTTCGCATCGGTGGCCGCCGTGCTGCTGTCCGGCACATCGGCGCTGGCCGCCTGCCCCGTGACCGAAGGATCCGTGCGCGTGCTGTCCAACGACTTTGCCGCCATCCACGCCGTGATCGGCGGGGCCGAGGCCTGCATCTCCGGCAACGCCACGATCGAGTCCAACAAAACGACAGAGCACCGCGACCTACAGGTCGCAGCACTGACCGCCAACCCCGCGCAGTACACCTCTGCGATTGTTGCGAACTCGTCCATTGTGCCGCTGATGAACAACGACCTGATCCGCCCTCTGGACGATCTGATCGCAGCCCACGCCCCGGATCTGCCAGCCGTGAACAAGGTGATGATCGACGGGCAAACCATGGCGATTGCCTTCATGGCGAACGCACAACACCTGTTCGTCCGCTCCGACATTCTAGAGCAGGTCGGCGCAGACGTTCCCACGACCTATGAAGAAGTGGTGCAGGTGGCGCAGGCCATCAAAGATGCCGGCATCATGGAGCATCCCTTTGCCAAGAACACCAAGACCGGCTGGAACCTTGGCGAAGAATTCGTGAACATGTACCTCGGCATGGGCGGGGAGTTCTTTGAACCCGGCACCGCCAACGCCGCGATCAACAACGAAAAGGGTGTCGCCGCCCTGGAGATGATGAAACAGCTGGCAGACCTGTCCAACCCGGACTTCCTGACCTTCGATTCCAACGCAACGGCGGCCCTTTGGGAAGCGGGCGAGCTGGCCATCGCACAGATGTGGGGCTCTCGCGGGGGGCCGATCCTTGATGACGAAGGCTCCACCGAGGAGATCACCTCCAACACCTTGCTGGTCTCCGCACCGACCGTAGGCGGTAATGCCACGCCCGCCTCCACCCTCTGGTGGGACGGCTTCACCATTGCCAAGAACATCTCGGACGAGGACGCAGAGGCGACCTTTATCGCCCTGATGAACGGCCTGCGCGACGAGGTGATCCAGGAAAACAACGATGACACCGTCTGGCTGTCCTCGGCCTATGTGCCCGGCAAGGCCGCCGAAGGTGTGGCTGCAACCGCCGCCAACGGCACCCAGCCCTACCCCATGCTGCCCTTCATGGGTCTGATGCACACAGCCCTCGGCGCTGAACTGGCTGACTTCCTGCAAGGTCAGGAAAGCGCAGAGCAGGCCTTGATGGACGTCGAGGCCGCCTACACCGAGGCCGCCAAGGAACAAGGCTTCCTGCAATAAGACCCATGGGCGCGCCGGGACACTGGCGCGCCCTTTTCCCATCCGGGAAACCGTAATCTGGGGGGCAACCCATGCCGCATCGTACCTTTATCATGTTCATCGCGCCGTCCCTTGTGGCGATGATCCTGTTTATCCTGCTGCCCCTTGTGTCGGTGGTGGCGCAGTCGCTGTTCGTGGAACATGAACAAGTCCTGGTGACGGTGGAGAACTGCGGCCCCTTCGGATGTACCCAGTCCACGCGCGTGGACACCGACGCGACCGCCGCCCTGCGCGAGGCTCAGCCCATGGGCCAATTCAACGGCTTTGGCACCTATTTCAACCGCGGCCACCTTGCCACCACCGAGATCGGCGAGGCCTGGCGCACATCCGAGACGATGGGCGCGTTCTGGGGCGAGGTGATGAACCTGCCCTTTTACCGCGCGCTGGCCTTTACCCTGACCTACACCTTCGTCTGCACGCCCCTGCTGATCCTGCTGGGTCTGGCGATTGCCTTGGGCGTCAACGGCCTGCCCAAGCTGTTGAAGGGGCCGACCATCTTTCTGTCCCTACTGCCGATGATCGTCACACCCCTGATCGGGTCGCTGATCCTGTTCTGGATGATCGACGCGGACGGGGTGCTGGGGGCGACCTTGCAGATCCTGTTCGATGACCCTGACCTGTCGCTCAAGGCCTCGCCGACCCTGACGTGGGTGATGTTGATCACCTATGGGGTCTGGTCCTCTGCCCCCTTCGCGTTTGTCGTGTTCTACGCAGGCCTGCAAACCGTGCCGGAAGAAACCCTAGAGGCCGCGATGATCGACGGGGCCACCCGCTGGCAGCGCATCCGCTATGTCGTGATCCCGCATCTGATGCCCCTGACCGTGTTCATCACATTGATCCAACTGATGGACAACTTCCGGGTGCTGGAACCGATCATCGGCTTTTCGGCCGAGGCGAATGCCACATCCCTGTCCTACATCATCTTCTCAGACCTGCGCGGCGATATCCAACGCTTCAACTCCGCCGCGGCCACTTCCGTGCTGACGATCCTCGGGGTCGCCATCCTGCTGACGCCCGTGCTGATCCGCACATGGCGCGATTTCAACGCAAAGAGGGCCTAATCCATGGCATCCGTCGCACATCGCAAATCCCCGGCCCTCGTCTTCATCTGTACGGCCCTTGTGGCGGTCTGGATCGTCGTCGCGGCCTTCCCCTTCCTGTGGACCCTTTGGGGCAGCTTCAAGGTGCAAGGCGACTTCTTTTCCAAGGCCGACTGGATGAACGCCATCCGGGGCACCTTTACCACAGCCGAGACGGGCGGCGCCTTTACCGGGCAAGGGTACTACGGCGCTTGGGTGGAAACAGAGTTCTGGCGCGCCGCCCTTAACACCTTCATCGTGGTGTTTTTCACAGTTGTGATCTCCCTCACGCTTGGGACACTCGGGGGCTACGCGCTGGCCCGCTCCGGCTTTCGCTATGCATTCTGGCTGCTGATGATCGCGCTTGTGTTCCGCGCCATGCCACACATCACGCTGGTGTCGGGCTACCTGCTGCCGTTCTTTGAATGGAACGTCTGGGGCCACCTGCCCACGACGATTATCGTGCTGGTGGCAATCAACCAGCCGTTCACCCTGTGGATGTTGCACAGCTTTTTCCTGAACATCCCCAAGGATCTGGACGAGGCAGCCATGGTGGACGGCTGCACAAGGTTCCAAGCCTTCCGTCACGTGATCATCCCCGTCATGTGGCCCGGCGTGATCACCACGGGGCTGTTCAGCTTTCTGCTGGCCTACAACGACTTCACCGTCACCGCGATGCTGCTGTCTCAGGAAAACCAGACCATGGTCCCCAAGATCGCCAGCTACTTGGGCAGCACGTTTGAAGAAGGCAACGTCATGTTCGCCGTGGCGGCCGTGGTTTCGGCCACTGCCCCCCTGTTCGTGCTGGTCCTGTTCTTCCAACGCCAAATCGTCAGCGGCCTGACAGCGGGGGCCGTAAAAGGATGAGCACGCTCGTTTCGCGCCACTGGGGCGGCCAACCGCGCCGCCCCTACCGTCGCTACCGCCATGGGCCTGTGTTGACGGCGCCGCCTGCCTAAGCGCAGCCAAGCCCGACAACAGCCATACAGACCTGGATATACAAATGACCGACCTTCAATCCGCCAAGGCCGTGGTGCGCACACATCACGCCGCCCTTGACGCTGCCACGGGCAACGACCTCGTCACCGTCATGGCAGACACTCTCACCGAGGATCACCTCTGGCGCGGGTACTTCCCGTTTCACGAAGTCACCAACGGCCTGGACGCCGCCCGCCAGTTCTGGGCGCCCCTGAAACAGGCGCTCACGTCCCTGCAGCGCCGCGAGGATATCTTCTTTGCCGGCACCAACGAGATCGACAACCACGCCACCACATGGGTCGTCTCCATGGGCCACCTCATGGGCAATTTCGACCGGCCTTGGCTGGGCATCCGCCCGAACCGCAAGGTGGCTCTTCTGCGGTACTGCGAGTTCAACCGGGTCGAGGGCGACAAGATCGCCGAAACCGCCCTCTATATCGACATCCCCCACCTCATGGTGCAGGCCGGACAAAACCCCTTCGGCCCGCAAACAGGTCACCACCTTGTGCAACCTGGTCCCCGGTCCGGCCAAGGGGTGCTGACCAAGCCACAAGACCCCGCCGAGGGTCGCGCCACCATGGCCGCCATCGAATTCATGATCAACGATCTCGCCCGATGGGCCGGCGGCAAATCGGAACCCCTCGTGGACGAGCTGCGTCGCAGCTGGCACGAAGACATGCTGTGGTGGGGGCCAGAGGGCATCGGCGCCAGCTACACCATCCCGCGCTACGCCGAACAACACTCCGGCCCCTTCCGCGCGGCCTTTGTGGAGCGTAAATTCAACGGCCACGTCGCCAAACTGGCCGAGGGCAACTTCGGCGGCTTCTTCGGCTGGCCCAACCTCGCCGTTGCCCACCACGGCGGCTTCATGGGTATGCCCGCCACCCAAACATGGGCCGACATGCGCGTGATCGACATCTACCGCCGCGAGGGCGACAAACTCGCGGAAAACTGGATCTTCATCGACTTGCTCTACTTCTGGCACCAACAAGGCGTGAACATCCTCGATCGCACCACGGGGATCACAGGTATGGGCACCCTGTCTTCATTGGGTTGAAAATACCCCCGAGAGCGCGAGAGTGGCACTCTCGTCCGCTCAGGCGGGGCTCGATGCCCCGCCTGAGCGGCCCCTGCCCCTAGTTGCAAGCACCAAGGCTTTCGGCAACGCCGCTCATCAAACCGACGTAGTGGTCGGGACCCGCTGCGACATCTGCCCCAAGCAGGTCAATCTCGACGATAGGCGTATCGCCCCCCTCCAACACCGCTTCGATACTGTCGGGGCGGTTGCCGAATTCATACAGACCACAGCCCACATCCCCGGATTGAGCCGCATCACGCAGGTCTTGCATCGTGCGCGGCGCGGCGGAGGCATCATCGGCCCCCGTGACCGCCCCATAAACCTGCAGGCCAAAGCTGGCTTCTAGGTATTGCAAGGCATCGTGGCGCAGCACGACCGGGGATGGCGGAATTGCGGCTTGGATCACAGGGACGACAGCCGCGATCTCGGCTTTGCCCGCGGCTGCATTGGCTCGGTAGGTCTCCGCCCCTTCGGGGTCTGCGGCGCTGAGCGTCTCGGCAATCACGTCCAGCCAAGTCATGGCGTTCACCGGGTCCAGCCAACCGTGTGGGTCCGTCAAACCCATCTCAGCATGGTCATCGTGGCCATGGGCGGCGTGGTCATGCGTATCGTGATCATGATCTTCGTGGGCATGATCTTCGTCGTCTTTGTGATCTTCGTCCCCGTGGGCATGGTGATCATCATGGCCGTGATCATCGTGATCCTTGTGATCATCGTCGCCGTGCGCGTGGTCGTCATGCCCGTGATCATCATGATCGTCATGCTTCTTGTCCCCATGAGCATGGTCATGCTCGAACAAGCCTCCCTCGCGCATGTTCAGCTTGGCCGTCGCGGGGTGCGCCATCAGGTTGATCACCTGCGCGTCTTGCGCCAGCGTCTCGATGGGCCGCTCCAGACCCGGGGTCATGATCGGCCCCATCCATATGACGATGTCCGCCTGCTCCAACGCCCCGGCCCGGCTGGGGCGCAGCGCAGCGTGGTGCGGATCATCGTTTTGCGCAAACAGGGCCGTTGGGGTGCCACGATCCCCCATCACGCGGGCCACGAGCCCCTCGGCCACGGCGAAATCGGTAACCACCGTGGGCACATCTGCCATAGCGGGCAAGGCAACGGTGGCGGCAAGGATCGAAAGGACGGTGCGCATGGCAGGCTCCTGTTATGTTGTAACATGTCTCGGGCTTGTTAGCTGTTACAATATATCATATCAACCCCTTATGACAGTTCTCGGCTTTTCCCCTCACGACCACCACCAGTGCATCACAACGGGCGTCGCCCACGCGAAAACCGTTTGCGCGGAACGGGGTCTGCAATTCACCCCCACCCGCCAGCGGGTGCTTGAAATCCTGTTGGAACGGCACACCGCCATGGGCGCTTATGATATCCTTGAGGTCCTGCGCGCCGAGGGCTTGGGCAGCCAGCCCCCCGTGGCCTACCGCGCGCTGGACTTTCTGGTGCGCGAGGGGTTCGCCCACAAGATCGAACGCCTGAACGCCTTTATCGCCTGCGCCCATCCCGGCGGCGATCATGCGCCCGCCTTCTTGATCTGCCGCAGCTGCGACCGCGTGGCCGAGGCCCATACCGATCTGACCAAGGGGCGCCTCGGGGATACCGCAACGGACACCGGCTTTCAGATCGAGCGTTTGACGGTCGAGGCCTTGGGCCTGTGCGCCGCATGCGATGCCCAACCATGACCGCCCTGATCGAAACGCGCGGGCTGACCCTGTCCCATGGGGCCCATACGGTCCTGCGAGACATGAACTTCACCCTACAACCCTCCGAAATTGTGACTATTGTCGGACCTAATGGTTCGGGAAAATCCACGTTCCTGCAGGCCTTGATCGGCGCACTTGCGCCCTCTGGCGGCTCCATCACCCGTAAGCCTGGGCTGACCATTGGCTACGTGCCGCAAAAGCTGCACATCGACCCAACCCTGCCCATCACAGTGGAGCGTTTCCTGAACCTGCCCCGCCGCCAACCCCGCGCGGCCGTGGCGGAGGCGCTGGCCACCGCCGGGGTCGGCGCGCAGGCCCGTGCGCAAATGGCCAACCTGTCGGGAGGGCAGTTCCAGCGCGTGTTGCTGGCCCGTGCCCTGCTGACGAAACCCGATCTGCTGATACTGGATGAGGCGACACAAGGTCTGGACCAACCGGGGTCGGCGGCGTTTTACCGGCAGATTGAGGACGTGCGCGCACAGCTTGGCTGCGCCGTATTGATGGTAAGTCACGAGTTACACGTGGTCATGGCTGCCAGCGACCGGGTGATCTGTCTGAACGGGCACATCTGTTGCGAAGGTCGCCCCGAACAGGTCGCCAGCGCGCCCGAGTACAGGGCCCTGTTTGGCACAGGCACCGGCGGAGCACTGGCCCTGTACCGCCACCAACACGACCATGAACACGACGCCAGTTGCGGGCACGATCACGGCCCCGAGATCGCGCCCCTGCACCTGCCCGAGGATGCCACCCCATGACCTTGTTCGATTCGTTCCTGACCCGCGCCTTGTTTGCCGGGGTGGGTGTTGCGGTGGCGGCGGCCCCCTTGGGATGTTTTGTCGTCTGGCGGCGCATGGCGTATTTTGGCGATGCCACAGCCCATGCGGCCTTGCTTGGGGTGGCCCTGTCCTTGGCCCTGTCGCTGCCGTTCTTCGCAGGCGTCCTCGCCGTGGCCTTTGTTACGGCCACGCTTGTGACCCTGTTGCCCCGGGGCGGACAAACCACAGACGGGCTGCTGGGGGTGATTGCCCACGGCGCGCTGGCCTTGGGCTTGATGTCGGTATCCCTGCTGCCGGGGGCGCGCCTGAACCTTGAAGGCTGGCTGTTCGGGGACATCCTTGCCGTGTCGGGCATGGACCTTGTGACGATCTGGGTCGGAGCCGCGGTCATCGTGGCCCTGCTGGCGTGGCGCTGGTCGGCCCTGCTGACTGTGACCCTGAATCCAAGCCTTGCCCAAGCGGCAGGCCTGAACCCGCGCCGCGAAGAACTGGTCCTGACCCTGACCCTTGCACTGGCCGTCGCCGTGGCGATCAAGGTCGTGGGTGCCCTTTTGATCGGCGCGCTGTTGTTGATGCCCGCCGCCGCCGCCCGCCCCTTTGCCGCCACGCCCGAGCGTATGGCCATAATGGCGGGCGTGCTGGGCATCGCCAGCGCGGTGTTGGGGCTGGGACTGGCCTGGAACCTCGACACCCCCGCAGGCCCGTCGATCGTGACGGTTGCCCTGCTGATTTTCGTGGCAAGCCAAGGCGCATACGCCCTGCGCAACCGTCGCGCCTGAACCGTCGCAGATCGCCCCTTGCTATTGGGACGAATCTTTGTATTTTCCGCGCTCATTCACCGCTCAAGCCAGATTGCCTCTGGACCGTTCTGATGGACCGGGTTAAGCGGTGTGGAAATCATACACCGGGCCACGCTAGGCCCCCCAGCATTAAGGGTGCGACATGGCCGTCCCTCAGAATAAGATCACACGCTCGCGCCGCAACATGCGCCGGTCTCACGACGCACTGGTTGCAGGTAACCCTGCAGAGTGCCCCAACTGCGGCGAGTTGCGCCGTCCACACCACGTGTGTGGCGCATGCGGTCACTATGATGACCGCGAAGTCGTGGCGCAGGCCGACGACATTGATCTGGACGACGACGCGGCCTAAGGCCGGTTGTCCGACACCGATCCGCCCGGGGGCCAGATGAACCAGCGGTCCGACTCACATGTCCAACGCTGATCTCAAGGCGCCCCCGGTCCGCGCCCCCATTTTGTCGATTGACGCGATGGGGGGCGATCACGGTCCGGCCACGGTAGTGGCCGGGATCGCAAAATTTGCCTCCAAACATGACGACGCGCGATTTATCGTGCACGGTGATAGCGCACAGCTGACGCCCCTGCTTGCCAAGCGCAAGTGGTTGGAGGCGCGCGTGGAGATCCGCCACGCGGATGCCGTTGTGAGCATGGAGGACAAGCCGTCCCACGTGCTGCGCACGGGCAAGAACACCTCCATGTGGTCTGCGGTGGATGCGGTGCGCGAAAAGGACGCCGACGTCGTCGTGTCCTGCGGGAACACTGGCGCCCTGATGGCGGTCAGCATGATCCGTCTGCGCAAGCTGCCCGGCGTCAACCGCCCCGCCATTGCGATCCTGTGGCCCAGCCGGAACCCCGGTGGGTTCAACGTGATGCTGGACGTGGGCGCGGACATTCGCGCGGATGCCAGAGACCTGCTGCAATACGCGCTGATGGGGATGTCCTACGCGCGCAACGGGCTGGGCCTGCAATCGCCGCGCGTGGGCCTGTTGAACGTGGGCACCGAGGAGCACAAGGGCCGGGCAGAGCTGAAAGAGGCGCATGAGCTGATCGCCGCCGCAGCCCCCCACAACCGCTTTGAATTCAAGGGATTTGTCGAAGGGGGCGATATACCCGGCGACACCGTCGACGTGATCGTCACGGATGGGTTCACCGGCAACGTCGCCCTGAAAACCGGCGAGGGCACAGCCGCGCTGATCCGCGACTTTCTGAAAGAGGCGTTCAAGGCCACGCCCCTGTCCCGCATTGCGGCGCTGCTGGCGCTGACGTCCCTTCGCCGCCTGACCAAACGCATCGACCCGCGCCGCGTGAATGGCGGGGTGTTTCTGGGCCTCAACGGCACGGTCGTGAAATCCCACGGATCGGCGGACGAGACCGGGGTCGCGGCGGCAATCCAGTTGGCGTGGGACCTTGCGCAATCGGGCTTTGCAGATCGGCTGGCTGCGCGTCTTGCATCCCTCCCGCAACAGGTTCAAACTGCCCAGAACGATCAACCATCGGACGGCTGACCCCATGAAGACCACCCGCGCAGTCGTAACAGGCGTCGGCCACTATCTGCCCGAACGTGTGGTGGAAAACAGCTGGTTTGAAACCTTCCTCGACACCTCTGACGAATGGATCAAGTCCCGCTCCGGCATCGAACGCCGTCACTTCGCGGCCGAGGGGCAGACGACATCCGACCTCGCGATCCGGGCTGCGACGGCTGCTTTGGCAGATGCGGGCTGCACCGCCGACGATATCGACGCGGTGGTTGTGGCAACCTCGACCCCCGATTTCACCTTCCCGTCCGTGGCCACCATGGTACAGGCGGGCCTTGGCATGACGCGCGGCTTTGCCTTTGACATCCAGGCGGTCTGCGCGGGCTTTGTCTATGCGCTGACCAACGCCAACGGGTTGATCCTGTCGGGCCAAGCCAACCGCGTGTTGGTTATCGGGGCCGAAACCTTCAGCCGGATCATGAACTGGGAAGACCGGGGCACCTGTGTCTTGTTCGGAGATGGCGCAGGCGCATTGGTGCTGGAGGCCGCCGAGGGCGCGGGCACCCCCGCCGACAGGGGCATCCTGGCCACGGACCTGCATTCAGACGGACGTTTCCGCGACATCTTGCAGGTGTCGGGCGGGGTATCGTCGTCGCAAACCACCGGCCATCTGACCATGGAAGGCAAGGAAGTCTTCCGCCACGCCGTTGAAAAGCTGGCAAAATCCACCTTCGACGTGTTGGAAAAGGCAGGTGTGTCCGTGGCGGATGTGGACCGCGTTGTCCCCCATCAAGCCAACCTGCGGATCATCAACCGCACCGCTGCGAAACTGGGCCTGTCCACAGACAAGGTTGTGATCACGGTGCAAGACCACGGCAACACCTCTGCCGCCTCGATCCCACTGGCCATGTCCGTGGGCAAGGCGCGCGGCGAAATCAACCCCGGAGAGCTGGTCGTGACCGAAGCCATCGGCGGTGGGTTGGCTTGGGGCGCCGTCGTCCTGCGCTGGTAGGCGCACAAAGACCACCCCGCAAACCCTTGATATTGACTCGGAAAACCGTATCGCCCAAGGTGCGTTAACGGGATGTAAAGGATTGGGATATGGCCGATAAAACTCTGACACGCATGGACCTCAGCGAGGCTGTTTTTCAAGAGGTCGGCCTGTCGCGCAACGAATCTGCGCAGATGGTGGAACAGGTTTTGCAACACATGTCCGACGCTTTGGTGAGGGGCGAACAGGTCAAGATCAGCTCTTTCGGGACGTTTTCCGTGCGCGAAAAGACCGCCCGCGTGGGCCGGAACCCCAAAACTGGCGAAGAGGCCCCGATCCCGCCCCGCCGCGTCCTGACCTTCCGCCCCAGCCACCTGATGAAAGACCGCGTCGCCACCGGCAATCGGAGCTAGTCATGGCCAAAAGCGCGGACGCCTTTCGCACCATCCGCGAGGTGGCGGATTGGATCGGAGTGCCGACCCATGTCCTGCGGTTCTGGGAAAGCAAGTTTCCTGCCGTCACCCCCGTCAAGGGCCCCGGCGGCCGCAGGTACTACCGGCCCGAGGACATGCAACTGCTGGGCGGTATCAAGGTGCTGCTCCACGATCAGGGCATGACCATCCGCGGCGTGCAAAAGATGATTGAAGAAGGCGGCGTGGATGACGTGATCGCCGAGGCGCCGGAACTTTCGGCAGCCCCCGCCACGGCCCCCGCCGCGCCCCGCGCCGGGTGATCCGTATGGGCGACACCCCGTCTGAGACCTCCGGCACCACCGAAAAGGGCGGTGTTTACGACATCGCAGCTTTGGCAAAAGACAAGACCGAGGCCAACGATCGGGCCAAAGACACGCCCGACGGCGCGCAAGGATCCGAGGAGGACGTGCGCGAGGCACCCTTCATGGAGGTAAGCGACGCCGAGGCCGCAGAAATGGAGGCCGAACGCGGTGAGGGTCCAACCACGGCGGAGGTTGTGCACATTGGTAAATCGCCAGACGACGTTGATGCAACAGTCGCCTCAACGCCCCCGCCCGAGACCGTAACGGCCACCGAGTCAGATCCCGCGCCTGAGCCTGAGCCTGAGCCTGAGCCTGAGCCTGAGCCTGAGCCTGAGCCTGAGCCTGAGCCTGAGCCTGAGCCTGAGCCTGAGAACGCGGACCCTGCAGCAAATGCAAGGGCAAGCGACAAAATGCTTCGCCCCGAAAGCGCTGCCCTGCTGGCGCGTATCCAATCCCGCCGCGCCCATCCGCGCCCCTTTGATGTGGCCGAGGCCGCGCGCCTCAAGGTGGTCACCCGCCGCCTGCGCCGCCTTGCGGACGATCTGGCGGATGACCTGGCGGAGTGATCCAATTCACCGTGCCTGTAGCGCCGCGAAACTTCGCGCGAAGGGTGGTTTTCACCCTTGCACCGGGCCACAGAATCTCTATGACTGCGCGTCAGTCGGGCTATGGCGCAGCCTGGTAGCGCGTCCGTCTGGGGGACGGAAGGTCGCAGGTTCGAGTCCTGCTAGCCCGACCAAAACAACAACCGCCCGGCCCTTTGGGCTTGGGCGGTTTTGTCATTCAAAGGGGTGCGCATGACCGCCACGCAAACGGGCGTTCTGCCCAGCCAAGTCATTTCCCAAATGCTGGACCGGGGCCAGATCACGGTGACCGCGCCGGTGGTGGATGGCCAAGTGCAACCCGCATCCCTCGACCTGCGACTGGGCACCGTAGCCTATCGCGTGCGCGCCTCGTTCCTGTCGGGGGGTGGGCGCACCGTGGCCGAGCGGTTGGATGAATTCCAGATGCACGCCATCGACCTGGGCGGCGGCGCGGTACTGGAAAAGGGCTGCGTCTACGTTGTTCCTCTGATGGAGGGCCTCGCCCTGCCCGACGGCATAACCGCAGTGGCCAACGCCAAATCCTCGACCGGGCGGCTGGACCTTCTGACCCGCACCATCACCGACGGCGGCACAGAATTCGACCGCATCGGCGCAGGCTATACCGGCCCCCTGTTTGCCGAGATTTGCCCCCGATCCTTCAGCGTTCTGGTCCGCCCCGGCATGCGCCTGAACCAGATCCGGTTTCGCCACGGACAGGCGGTGCTGGACGACGCCGCCCTGACCGCCCTGCACGCGGACACCCCACTGGTCGACGGCCCCGCCCTGATCTCCGAAGGGTTGGGGTTTTCCGTCGATCTGCAACCGGACACAGGCACCTTGGTGGGCTACCGCGCCAAACCCCACACCGGGGTCATTGACCTCGACAAATTGGGCCACTACGCCCCCGCGGATTTTTGGGAAGAAGTGCGCAGTGACGCAGGTTCCATCATCCTCGATCCCGGCGCCTTCTACATCCTTGTCAGCCGCGAGGCTGTCAGCATCCCACCCGACTACGCCGCCGAAATGGCCCCCTTTCTGGCCATGGTCGGCGAGTTTCGCGTGCACTACGCGGGCTTCTTCGATCCGGGCTTTGGCCACGGCGTGCCTGCGCGCGGGGTGCTGGAGGTGCGCTGCCACGAAGCCCCCTTCGTGCTGGAACACGGACAAACCGTGGGCCGCCTGGTCTATGAACGCATGGCGGCCGTGCCAGCGGTCCTCTATGGCGCGGACCTGTCCAGTAACTACCAAGGCCAGGGGCTGAAACTGTCCAAACACTTCGCCGCTCCATGAGTGAAACACGGGTCTTTCCATACCGACCCAAGGTTTGGGTCTTTGCCGCCTGCATCGCCTTTTTTGGGTTTTGCGCCGCGATGATCCTGCCGTGGGCCCTAGGGGCCACACGGCCCCTTTCCATGCTTTTCGGCACTCTGAACTTCCCCCACACCAAGCCGTCTATGTCTGGTGGGCCATGGTGCTGGCCAACTTTTGTTTCATCGCAATCGGCCTTCTGGCCCTCTACGTGCGCGCAACGCGCGACACCTATGTCCAACTGACACCCACCACCCTGTCGGCGCCCCGTCGCATGTGGTCGCAAAATCAAACTCACGTCCCGCTGCGCTCCATCCGCCGCGTCCGGCGTGTCAATGTCTCCGGCCAAAGGTTTGTTGAAATCACGCACACCACAGGCTCTCTGACCCTACAGGCCCAAATGTTTGCCAACCGTAAAGCCTTCGAAGATTTCTACACCGCCCTAATGGCCGCCCGTCCCCGCTAGCGTGCTTCATTGGGTTTCAAATACCCCCAAGAGTTTGAGAGCGGAGCGTCTCAACCGGGGCCGGCGGGCTCGATGCCCGGTGGGACCGGCCACCGCCGCGACGATGGAATCGGCGCAAGATGTTACGCATGCGCAACAATAGATTGAATTCTATGTATTTTCCCGTTGCCGTCCCGCAACAGACCAATGTCTGACATTCCTGACCCCCACGACCCTTCACAGGTTCTTAACGCAGCGGACAATGTGCACGTTGCGCAGGGGTGAGTCGCTCGAACGGTACGACATAGGTGTGGATCAGAAACGCCACAGCATCCGTGCACGACAAACGCAAAATAGTCTGCCGTTCCGACCGCAAGAACCGGGGCACCCCCTCGGGCGGCACCCTTGGATCATTTTCCGACCGGGGCTGATGCAGCTCCGCGTCGTGATACATCAAGGCGTTGGCCCGCCAAAGGGGCTGTCCCGGGCGAACCCAATCGAACATCCGCTGCACCCGTCCGGCAACGGTGTCGTACGCCGGCACTGGCCCGTGGATCGCAGAAAGCGGTTTCATGAACTTCTCCGCCAGGGTCCAAGATGCCGGAAAACACAGCAGCGCCCCGGTCAGCACATGCTCAGCCTCGCGTTTTTGCAAGATCGTCACATCTTCTTGAATCAACGCACCAAGGGTCTGCAAAGGCTGCGCAAAGTCTGGCACCACCCGCCGCCCATCGGGGCATAGGACGCTTTCGCCCCGGGTGAAGCCCGCAGGCAGGGCGTCAAGAACCATGTCCAACAGCTCGCTCGCCGCCGCCACCGCACCGGGGTCCAACGCCAAGACCTCCGCCCCTTTTTCCGCCATCAGCTTTGCTTTATAGGCCATTTGCGCGTCATAGACCTCCTCCACACACAGCCAGTCCCCCGCCACAGGCTGCACCCCTGGCAGGCGCGACAGGGCAGGATCGTCCCATGGGGTATAGGGCAGATGGTCGTTGAGAATATCCATTTGCGGCACCCTCGCCCGAACCCCGTGCCGTTTTCAAGCGAGAACGCCAGCACCCTTTGAGGCCAGCCTGACGGGGACGGAGGGCCCCATGAACCAACACTACCGCGACACTCGCAAGATTGACCCCACCAAGGGCAGCCACCTGCCCGACGGCACCCCCAACGACAACGACCGGATGGAGATCGGGCCCACCAAGCTGGCCTATGACGCTTGGGACGCGGCCGGACTGGACCTGCCCAACCTGCCCGCCATGCGCGCCTATCGCCACCAGCGGCTGGTGCAAGGCGTGCAGCAACGCGACCTCGGCGGGCTTTTGGTGTTCGACCCCCTGAACATCCGTTACGCCACCGACAGCACCAACATGCAGCTGTGGAACACCCACAACCCGTTCCGGGCGGTGTTGGTCTGCGCCGACGGCTACATGGTGATCTGGGACTACAAGAACGCCAAGTTCCTCAGCACATTCAACCCGCTGGTGCGCGAACAACGCAGCGGCGCGGATCTGTTCTACTTCGACCGAGGCGATAAAATCGACGTGGCCGCAGATGTGTTCAGCAACGAGGTCCGCGCCCTGATCCACGCACACGGCGGCGGCAATATGCGATTGGCTGTGGACAAACCCATGATCCACGGGCTGCGCGCCCTCGAGGCGCAGGGCTTCGAAGTCATCCCAGGCGAAGAGCTGACGGAAAAAGCCCGCGCCATCAAAGGCCCCGATGAAATCCGCGCCATGCGCTGCGCCTCCCACGCCTGCGAGGCTGCCGTATCCGAGATGGAGGCCTTCGCCCGCCGGGAAATCCCGAACGGCCATACCTCCGAAGACGACGTCTGGGCGGTGCTTCACGCCGAAAACATCCGACGCGGTGGCGAATGGATCGAAACGCGCCTGCTGTCCTCGGGCCCCCGCACCAACCCTTGGTTTCAGGAATGCGGGCCACGCATCATCCAGAACAACGAAATCGTGGCCTTCGACACCGATCTGGTGGGCAGCTACGGCATCTGCGTCGATATCTCCCGCACGTGGTGGGTGGGCGATGAAAAACCCCGCCAAGACATGATCGACACCATGAAACACAGCGTCGAACACATCCAAACCAATATGGAGATGCTCAGACCCGGCGTGCCCCTGCGCGATTTAACCTTCAACGCCCATACGCTCTGGCCCCACCTGCAGGACCTGAAATACGGCTGCCTGATGCACGGGGTGGGCCTGTGCGATGAATGGCCCCTGATCGCCTACCCTGACCAACACGTGCCCGGCGCCTTCGACAGCTATGAACTGCAACCGGGCATGGTCCTATGTGTCGAGGTGCTGGCTTCGCCAAAGGGCGGCGACTTTTCGATCAAACTCGAAGACCAGGTGCTGATCACCGAAACGGGCTATGAAAACCTGACCAAATACCCCTTCGATCCGGCCCTCATGGGGCACTGATCCCCCCTTCATTGGGTCCGAAATACCCCCCGAGAGTGTGAGAGCGGCGCGTCTCACCCGGGCGCGTGGGGGCTCGATGCCCTCCAAGCCCGGCCCGCCACACCAGCCACCCTTGTGCCACAGACAAAGCGGCAATGCGTCACTGGCGTTGGTGCCCCGCAAGAATTAGTTTAAGCCTCAACAAACGCCCGCCTCAGGAGCATCTCTGATGACGACCCAAACCCGCGACCTCAAGATCCCGCAGCAGCGCCATCCTGAAAAGGCCCACCGCCCGGACAAGCCGCAGCCAAAGAAACCACACTGGATCCGCGTCAAGGCCCCCGTGGGCGAGGCGTACCAGCAAACCGCCGACATCATGCGCGAGAATAAACTCGTCACCGTCTGCGAAGAGGCCGGCTGCCCCAATGCGGGCGAATGCTGGTCCCAGGGGCACGCCACCATGATGATCATGGGCGAGATCTGCACCCGCGGCTGCACCTTTTGCAACATCGCCACGGGCAAACCCCAGACCCTGGATGCCTTTGAACCCGGGCGCGTGGCGGACGCCGTGCAAAAGCTGGGCCTGAACCACGTCGTCATCACCTCTGTGGACCGCGACGACCTAGAGGATGGCGGCGCCGAACACTTCGCCCAGACCATCCGCGCGATCCGCCACCGGTCCCCGGGCACCACGATCGAGATCCTGACGCCCGACTTTATCAAATGCGACGACAGCGCGCTGGAAACCGTGGTGGCGGCCCGCCCTGACGTGTTCAACCACAACCTTGAAACCGTGCCGGGCCTCTACCCCGAGGTGCGCCCCGGCGCGCGCTACTTCCACTCCCTGCGCCTGCTGCAACGGGTCAAGGAACTCGACCCCAGCATCTTTACCAAATCCGGCATCATGGTGGGCTTGGGCGAGGATCGCCAAGGGGTGACACAGGTGATGGACGACATGCGTGCGGCCGACATCGACTTCCTGACCATCGGACAATACCTGCAACCGACCCCGAAACACCACGCGGTGGATCGTTTTGTGCACCCGGACGAATTCAAAGCCTATGAAAAAGCCGCCTACGGCAAAGGCTTCTTGATGGTCTCGGCCACGCCCCTGACCCGGTCGTCCTACCACGCGGGCGATGACTTTGCCCGCTTGCGCGCCGCTCGAGAGGCAAAGCTGGCCTAGACGCCCCAATCTTGCCCAACTGCCGTCCCACTCTCGCCAGAGAGAGGGGGCAGCGTCATTCTCAGGCAAGGCACGAGGGCGCGATGGAAAACCAACCGCAGCACATCAAAGACAATGGCATGATCCGGTCCTACCGGGTCTTCAACCTGATCCTTTATGCCGCCTATGGCGCGGCCCTGATCTATACGGCCCTTGTGGTGCGGGTCTGGGCCGAAACGGACAATCCCGCCCTTGATGCGTTGATGGTGGGTGTCCCCTATAGCCCCGTGTTCGGCGCGGGCCTGATGGGGCTGGGCGGTGGGATGATCCTGTGTTGCATCCTGCCCCTGCTGCGTCGCGGCCCGACCTCCATCGGCGGGGGCGTTGCGGCCGCGCTGGCCATGGTGGCGCTGTCGGTGCTGCTCTATCACATCCTGAACACGTTTCTGGCCAACGGGCTGACGTCCCATTTCGAGGAGTTCTCGGAGATCACGCCCTTGCTGTTCAAATCCTTCGCGGGCATGTCCGTCACAGGCCACGTCCTGATCGGGTTTTCCCGTCAGATGGCACGCCCGGCGGCCCCCTCCGCCAAGGGCAAACGCGCGCGCAAAACCGCCCCAAAGGCGACGCAAGTCGGCCCGCAAAAGCGCCCCAAACACGAGGGCTGGCGCCCCGAGGAAAACAGCTTTGGCAAGGCCCGTCTCGACAACGACGCCCTGCGCAGCCTGCGCCACGCGCGCATGCCCTCTAATCCGTAAAGCGAACCTTGCCGATATAGGGCAGGTTGCGATTGCGCTGCGCGTAGTCGATGCCGTAGCCCACGACGAATTCATCGGGGATTTCGAACCCGGTCCAGCTGGCCTTCACATCCACCTCGCGCCGGGCTGGCTTGTCCAACAGGGCAATCGTCTCCAGCCGTTTCGGACCGCGCGTGCGCAACAACTTGATCACCTGGTGCAAGGTGTGGCCCGTGTCCACGATATCCTCGACCACCAGCACATCGCGCCCGGCAATCTCGCCCCGCAGGTCCTTGAGGATCCGCACCTCGCGCGAACTCTCCATCCCGTCGCCATAGCTGGAGGCCTCGAGGAAATCGACCTCCACAGGCAGGTCCAACTCGCGCACAATGTCTGCGATGAACACGAACGACCCGCGCAACAGACCCACAACCACCAGCTTGTCGGTCCCCACATAGGCCGCCTCGATCTCGCGGGCCAGCTCTTCGATCCGGGCGGCAATGGTCTTGGCACTGATCATCTGATCAATCACATAGTTTGGCTGCGCCATTATGGCCCTCCCGCCGGGTTTTCCTTGAAATTCAGCCCCAACATACGACATCAACAGGCACTGTCACCCGGGAAAAGGCCGACCATGCCCACACATTCCGAGACCCGCGCCCTGCCCTACAGCGCCCAGCAGATGTATGATCTGGTGGCGGATGTGGCGAACTACCCCAAGTTTCTGCCCTGGACCGCCGCCGCGCGCATCCGGTCTGTCACGGACAAGGGCGACCGGCAGGTGATGCTGGCCGATCTGGTGATCTCGTTCAAAGTCTTCAGGGAACGGTTCGGCAGCCGGGTGGACCTCTATGCGTCGGACAAGAAGATCGACACCGCCTACCTGGACGGCCCCTTCAAGCACATGATCTCCACCTGGACCTTCGAGGACACCGAGCAGGGGTGCAACGTGCATTTCCACGTGGATTTCGAGTTCAAGAACCGCATCCTGCAATCGGCCGCTGGCATGTTTTTCAACGACGCCATGCAACGGGTGGTGCGCGCGTTTGAACGCCGCGCCGCAGAGCTTTACAGCTAACGCCTCATTGTTCCCGAAATACCTCGGGGGTGTGTGAGGGGGCTGGCCCCCTCATGACAGCGCGCGGGCGACCAGCCCGCACATTTTGGTGACAGCGGCTTATGACAGCGGCCTACAGGAACGGCAGGGCCACCAGTTCCGCCGACACGGGGCCGGTGTTGCGGTCCACCACCACGTGGTCGCCTACCTGCATCTCACGGCTGATCAGGGCATAACCGATGTTTTGCTGCATCCGGTAGGACCACGCGCAATTGGTCATGTCGCCCACTTTGACCCCGTCCTTCAGGATCGGCTCCCAGGCAAAGCCTAGGGGCTGTGGGCTCACGCCCTCCAGCTTCAGGCCCAGTTGATGGCGCACGGGCCTCTCGGCATGGATTCGGCGCAAGGCCTGGATGCCCACGGTGTCATCGGGCACATCCAGATTGGTGAACGGACCCATCCGCACTTCAAACGGGTTGGTCTGGTCGTCCGTATCGGCACCCACGGAGACCAACCCGCTTTCGGTCCGCTCCGGCGTGGCAGGGGCACCGGGGCCGATGTCATAGGGTTCTCCGGCTTCGCGCACGATGTTCCACAGATCAACGCCACGCGTCTCGTCCTTGAGGTAGATTTCAAAGCCCCCCTGCTTTGACCAACCGGACCGCTGCACGGCCACGGGGATGCCTTCGATCTCCGCCTCTTTGAACCAGAAGTACTTGAGGTCCCGCACCCAGTCGCCGAACACATCGGCTACGACGTCCTCCGCCATGGGGCCCTGCACGGCCATGGGGGACACACCGGGATCGCAGACCTCTACATTCAACCCGCGCTCCGCCGCGATCGCCCGGGCCCAGAACCAGATGTCGCTGTCTGCGATAGACAGCCACCACAGGTCCTCGTCGAACTTCAGCGCGATGGGGTCGTTGATCAGCGTCCCCTCGTGGTTGCAGATCGGCACGTATTTGCCCTGCCCCGGTTTGCAGGTATCCAACTTGCGCGCCGACAGCGCTTGGGCCAGCACGCTCGCGTCGGGGCCTTTCAACTGCACCTGCCGTTCCACCGCGACATCCCACTGGGACACACCGTTGATCAGACGCCAATACTCCGCCTCTGGGTTGCCATAGGACGTAGGCAGGATCATCGAGTTGTAGATCGAGGCCGTGGCCAACCCTTCGGACATGGTGGCCGAGAAATAGGGCGACGGTTTAATCCGCGCCGTAGGAAAAATCTGAAACATCGAAGCCTCCCCGCCAAATGTCAGACATTTATTTGTAGGACAATTGCCCAAGGCGGCCACAGCGGTCTGCGCATTTCCGACAAAAACTTGTCCACAGGCGGCGCAAGGGGGACAGGCCTGCAAAAAACTGCGACATTTTGGCTTGCCTAAGAGGCCGCGTGCCTTAGCATTTAGTGGGACCGGACCTGACGCCGTGCGAGGATCGCTATGGCCCAGTTGAAATTGATATGGTTCGCCCTGTGCAATTATTCCGCCTACGCCACCCACCGCGCAGGTGCCGAGATGTACGGCGGAGAGTTACGCCGTCAGCGCTGCATGGCACGGCGAGACCTGACATTAGACGCGCTGGATGCGCTCAAGACGCGGGATCCACACGCCCGCGCCGTCCCCCACGACGACCCGTCCTAGCGTGGGATTGCAACCCTTCGGCCAAAACCTCGCTCATGGGATGGTCAGCGGCTTCATGGGCATGGCGGGCTTGTAGCTTCAGGATCGCGGCTTTGTGCGGTTCACTGTCGGGCAGGCTCAGGGCCCAATCCAGAAAGATCGACCGACATTCGGGCTTGGTTATGCCCTCGATCCGGTAGGCCTCCCAGATGACGGCCTTGGGGTCAAACGTATCTCGTCCTTGCATGGGCTAACCCTTTGCTACCCTTCCAATAAAGCAGTGATGACCTGATCGGCGGCCCGGGGTCGGTCCACCAGCGCCGCGCCAAGGTCTGCAAGCGACGCAAGTCCCGTGGCCCGCAACATGAACCCCTGCGCCCCGCGTGCCAGCGTGTTTGGATCCGGGGTTCCGTCGGTCAACAGGCGCAGGCCTTGTTGGTAGTCCGACAGCAAGGTGTAGGTGGATTGCAGCACCTCTGCCGCCGATCTATCCACGATGCCGCCGCCCTTTCCCGGGCGCAGCTGCGCGCGCAGGGCCCGTTGGGTGTGACCTGCGACCAGCGCATTGGCTTGGGCCATCAGCTCGATTTCCTGCAAGCGGCCCGGCCCCTCTTTCGGGGAATGCCCGGCCCCGGTACGCCCCGCAGCAAGGAACCGTTCGCGCATGTCGATCAGCCCTGCACGCACGGCCGCCGCGTCAAACCGGCTGGACCCGATGATGTCGCAGCGCAGCGCCTCGAACCGCTGCTGCAACTCCGGCACACCCACCAGCACCCGCGCGCGGGTGAGGGCGAGGTGTTCCCAGACCCACGCCTCTTCGCGCTGATACCGCTCAAAACTGCTCAGGGACGTGGCCACTGGCCCGCTGTTGCCCGAGGGGCGCAGGCGCATGTCCACCTCGTACAGACGCCCCTCCCCGGTGGGGGCGGTCAGCGCGGTGATCAGCGCTTGGGTCAGGCGCGCGAAATAGGGCCGCGCGGACAGGGACCGGGGGCCGTCCGACACCGCGTCCGGGGCCGCATCGTAGACCACGATCAAGTCCAGGTCGGACCGGGCGGACAGACGCCGCGCGCCCAGCGATCCCATGGCAACAACCGCGGCCCCCAGCCCCGGAACCAGCCCGTGTTTGCGGGCAAATTCGGCGCAGACCTGGGGCCACAGCCCTTGCAGGACCGCGTCCGCCAGATCGGCATAGCGCGCGCCCGCCTCCTCTGCGCTGATCTTGCCGCGTAGGAAGTGGACGCCGATGCGAAAATGCGCCTCTTTTTGCCACCGGCGGGCGTGATCCAGCTGCCCCTCGTAATCCTCGCAGGCCCGCAGACCCGCGCATAGATCATCGCGCAGGGTGCTGCGCAGGGGCAGCGGTTCAAAGAAATCCCCCCGATTACCGCATCAAACACCTGCGCGTTGCGCGACAGGTAGTGGGCCAAGTCCGGAGCCGTGGCACAGATATCCACAATCAAATCAACCAGCTGCGGGTTGGCCGCGAACAGGCTGAACAGCTGTACGCCCCCCGGCAGACCCGCCAGAAACCGATCAAAGGCCCGCAGTGCATCGTCAGGCACGGCGGCCCGGGACAGGCAGCGCAGGATGTCCGGGCGCAGACGTTCGAACAACGCGCGCCCCCGTTCGCTGCGCAAGGCGGGATAGGTGGTCCACCGGTCCGTGATGGCCAGCGCGTCGTCGCTGAACCCGTCCGGCGGGGCGTCGTCAGCGGGGGCATCGGGGGTAAAAAAGTCCTCGGTCTGCGCCTCGGTGGCACGGATGCGAGCGGTCAGGTCGGCGGCCAGCGCCGCACGGTCCGTACCACAGAAGGCGGCGAGCCTATGCCACTCCTCGTCCGATTTCGGCAAGGCATGGGTCTGGGCGTCCTGTACCATTTGCAGGCGATGTTCCACCTCGCGGTACATCTGGTAATTGTCGGACAATTGATGGGCGACTTGCGGTTCGATCCAACCCTTTTCGGCCAGGGTGGCAAGGCTTTGCAGGGTGCGCCGGTCGCGCAGATCCGGGTCGCGGCCACCTGCGATCAACTGCCGGGTTTGGGTAAAAAACTCGATCTCTCGGATGCCGCCGCGCCCCAGTTTCAGGTCATGGCCCACCAGATCCAACGGCCCGCCCAGCCCCTTGTGCGCCTTGATCTTCAGGCGGATCGAATGGGCGTCCTCAATGGCGGCAAAGTCCAGATGGCGCCGGTACACGAAGGGTTGCAGCCGGTCCAGATAGGCTGCCCCTGCCCCCACATCCCCCGCACAGGCCCGCGCCTTGATGTGGGCGGCGCGTTCCCAGGTGCGGCCCAGAGCTTCGTAGTAGCGCTCCGCCGCCTCCATGGAAAGGCACACGGGCGTCACGCTGGGATCGGGGCGCAGGCGCAGATCTGTGCGAAAGACATAGCCCTCGCCGGTATTGTCGGACAACAGCTTCATCGCCACGCGCGTCGCCTTGATGAAGCCCGCGCGTACCTCGCCGTAATCCTCGGGCGCGTGCTGGGTCTCGTCGAACAGGATGATCAGGTCGATGTCGCTGGAGTAGTTCAGCTCGCCCGCGCCCATCTTGCCCATGGCCAGGGCGGTCATGCCCGCACAATTGTGCAGATCGTCCAAGGTCTTACCCGGGATCTTACCCCGGCGCAGCAACGGCTCCAGCCCCGCGCGCAGGGCGCGGTCCGTGGCGGCATCGGCAAAGTCGGTCAGGGCTTGGGTCACCTGCATCACCGGCCAGACGCCGCCCAGATCCGCCAGCGCGGTCAGCAAGGCGGCCTGCCGTTTCAACCGTCGCAGGTCCGACGCGGCGCTCGCCGTGGGCAGATCGCGGGTCTGGAACAAAAGGTCGGCCAGCACGTCCTCGGGCGCACGGCCCCAAAGATCGGTAACGAAATCCGCCTCTTTGGTGATCAGGCCGCTCAGATAGGGGCTGCACCCCATGGTGCCCGCCAGCAGATCGCGGGCGGCCTCCGGCGCGGTGGGCAGATCGCAGGAACGAAAGGCGCGCGGGGCGCGGGTGATGCGAGACAGGAAATCCATAGCCTATGTTTTGACCCTTGCGCCGGGCGCGTCAACGACCCACCCTGCCCCCATGAGCAAATCGTTGAAAAGAGTGGTCGCGGCCCTGAACGCCGCCGGGATCGACAGCACCCCCGTGGAAATGCCCGACCAGACCCGGACCGCCGCGCAGGCTGCCGCCGCCGTGGGCTGTCAGATCGACCAGATCGCGAAATCCATCATCTTTGCCCGCGCCGACACCGGGGCGGCGGTGCTGTTCGTGACGGCCGGGGGCAATCAGGTGGACGCGGCCAAGGCGGCAGGGCTTGTGGGGGCCCCGCTGGCGCGGGCCGACGCCACTATGGTGCGCGCACAAACCGGCTTCGCCATTGGCGGTGTCAGTCCCGTGGGGCACCTGACGCCCTGCGCCACTTGGTTTGACCCCAGACTGTTGGACTTTGACACGGTCTGGGCTGCGGGCGGCACCCCGCGCCACGTCTTTGCCATCGCACCCAACGATCTGTGCCGGATTGCCGGGGCGATACGCGCTGATTTTACGTAAAGCCGCGGCGGGATAAATCCCGCCCTACCGGTAGGGTGGGACTTGTCCCACCACCCCCGCGCCGCAGGCCCCTTAGGCGAACAGATCGTGGCACAGCTCCAACGCATCCACGAGGGCGTCCACCTCTGCCTCGGTGTTGTACATGCCAAAGGACGCGCGGCAGGTGGCGGGGATGTCCATGAACTCCATCAGCGGTTGCGCGCAATGTTGACCTGCGCGCACGGCCACACCCTTTTTGTCCAGCACCGTCGAGATATCGTGGGCATGGGCCGCCCCTTCCAGCGTGAAGGAAAAGATCGCCCCCTTATCGGCACTGTTGCCCTGCACGTTCAGCCAGTTCAACCCATCCAGACGGGACCGGGCGTAGTCGCGCAAGGCCCGTTCGTGGGCCGCGATGTTGTCCATCCCGATCTCCATCATGTAATCCAGCGCGACGCCCAGGCCGATTTGCTGGACGATGCCCGGGGTGCCCGCCTCGAACTTCATGGGCGGATCGTTGTAGATCACCGTGTCCCGGTGCACATCGCGGATCATATCGCCGCCGCCGATGAAGGGGCGCATTTCGGCCATGCGTTCCTTGCGGATATAGATCGCCCCGGACCCCGACGGACCATAAAGCTTGTGCCCCGTGATCGCGTAGAAATCGCAGCCAATCTCCTCGACATTCACAGGCCCGTGGACCGCCCCTTGGGACCCATCCACCAGCACCGGCACGCCCTTTTCGCGCGCGCCTGCGCAGATGGTTTTCACATCCACCTGCGTGCCCAGCACGTTGGACATTTGCGTGACCGCAATCAGTTTGGTGCGCGGCGTAATCGCGTCCAGCACCGCTTGGGGGTCCAGATCGCCCTTGGCGTCCACCTCGACCCATTTGATCACCACCCCCTGGCGTTCGCGTAGGAAATGCCACGGCACGATATTGGCGTGGTGTTCCATGATCGACAGGATGATCTCGTCCCCCGCCTGCAGGCGCGGCGCGGCCCAGCCGTAGCTGACAAGGTTGATCGCCTCGGTGGTGCCGGAGGCAAAGACGATCTCTTCCTCGTCACTTGCCCCCAGAAAGCGGGCGATCTTGCCGCGCACGGCCTCGTACTTGTCCGTGGCGAGGTTGGACAGATAGTGCAGGCCCCGGTGCACATTGGCGTATTCGTGGGAATAGGCCTGCGTCACCGCATCAATCACCACCTGCGGTTTCTGCGCGCTGGCCCCGTTGTCCAGATAGACCAGCGGCTTGCCGTTGACCTCGCGGCTCAGGATCGGGAAATCGGCACGGATCTTTGCGACGTCATACGCGGAGTTCGTCATGGTTTCACCTATAGGTTCGGTGGGGGCGGGCGCGGCTACGCCGAGGATCGACAGAAGCACGCTAAGCAAAAGGGCGGTGGCGAACATGGTCACGATGATCATCACAAACACGGACCACGGATTGTCGAAGCCGTGCAGTTCCGCCACAAAACCCGTCAACACGTAGAAAAAGAGCGCCAGTGACAGCATACTGACCAGCGAGGCCAGCGCCGGGGCCGCCGGGATCAGGACCAGTTGCACGACCTGTACGGCGATCAGGATGGCTTGCAACCAGACCACGAGGGCCATCGCCTCGTGCAGGCGGCCGCGGCCGCCGAACCAGCTGCCCACCTGGAACGCCACAAAGCCCAGAACCGCCGTCATCGCACCCTGTACCATGGCCGTCAGGATCGGCGCGCCGCGGAACGGGTCCACCAGCCAGCCCGCCTCGACTTGCGCAAAGGTGCTGATGCCAGCGGTCATCAGGGTGGCCACCACGGCCGTCAGGGCCAGCGCCAGCCAGACCACGGGCATGGGCAGGCCAAGGGCCAGCACCGCCGCCGCCCCTTCGCGCGGGGACCGGACCGACAGGATCATCAGATCAATCAGGGATTTCAGGGTCATAGCGCCGCTCCGCCTCGTAGACTGCATTGCCGTAAATCCACACAAACCCGATGACCACAAGGGTGGATGTGATGTTCAGCTCCACCCCCGGTCCGATGAAGCCCGCCGTCAGCCCCTGCAACAGCATCAGGGGTGACACCGCCAGAAGGGACCAGAACAGGGCGACCCGCGCGCCGTAGGGCGTGCCGTGGCCGCGAAACAACCGGGCGACGAATCGGGCGAACATAGCGATCCCGTACAGGATCAGAGGCATGAAAAAGACCCACGCAATCAGCGCCCCGCCCATGCGCGCATCCAGCGGCACGGTGGGGTCCAGGTGCGCTTGGCGCGACAACAAAGGCCACTGGGCGATAAAGATCAACACGCAGGCCCCCATCATATAGGCCAAGGCGCGGCCCTCGTGGTAGGGCAGCGCCAGCTTGCGCGCTATGACCGCCCGGGGGCGGACATAGCTTTGGGCGATGTCGGTGGTCAGGGGCACGTCAGCCGCGCCGCCGTGCCAGCCAGGCGTCCAGCCGGTCGATGATCTCGTCCCGCAGGGCCTCGTCCTCGATCTCTTCGATGGCCTCGGCCAGGAAGGACAGCACCAGCAGGTCCGTTGCCGGCCCTTCTGGCACCCCGCGCGAGCGCAGGTAGAACAGCGCATCTTCATCGATCGCACCGGTGGTGGACCCGTGAGAGCACGCCACATCGTCGGCATAGATCTCCAACTCCGGCTTGGCGAGGAACACGCTGTCGTCGTCCAGCAACAAGGATTGGCTGATCTGATAGCCGTCGGTTTTCTGGGCGTCTTCCTTCACAAGGATCTTGCCCTGAAACACGCCCGTTGCCCCGTTACGCAGCACCTTTTTGAACACCTGGCGGCTTTCGCAATTCACCGCGTCATGGGTGATGAACACCGTATCGTCGTGGTGAAAATCGCCGTCCCCCGCGCAAGCGCCCGCCACCGTAGCGGTGGCGTTGTCGCCCGTCAGCTCGATCACATGTTCGTTGCGGGTCAGCACGCCGTTCACGGTCAGGGTGAAGGATTTGTAAACCGATTCCGTGCCTAGGCGGGCAAAGGCGTGGGTGATCGCCTGCCGTTCGTGGTCGCGGCCTTGGGTGCGGATGTGGTGGAAGGTGCCGCCATCGGCCACATCCACTTCCATGCACTTGTTGAACCGCGCCGCCGCCGGGCCGTTTTCCAGCAGCGTCAGCTCGACCCCCGCCTCGACCTTGATCACATGGTGCAGAATCACGTCCGAGGTTTCGGATTGGTGCAGATAAACCAAAGACACGGGGCGGCTGACCTTGCCCGTGGCGCGGATCAGCACGCCATCCGTGGCATAGGCCGTGTTCAGGGCCGCAAAGGGGCGGTGGACAGGGTCCTGGCCCCGCGCCTCCAGCACGCCGTAAAGGTCGCTGGCCCAATGGATGTCGGCGGCATCGGCAAGGCGACCAATTTCAAGGCCCTCGCCCGTCAGATCGTCCGAGGCCGCTGCGTCGAACACACCGTCTACAAAGACCACGCGCAGGCGGTCCACGGTGTCGAACATCGGCGTCTCTTTGGGATCAAACAGCGCCGCTTGGGGTGCCCCCGCATCGTTCAGCCGCGCGGGATCGGTGTATTTCCAATACTCGTCCCGGCGAGCGGGCAGGCCCATGGCCCGCAACCGCCCCAATGCGTCGGAGCGTGCGGACAACGACCACCCTTCGGTTGGCAGGTCCAACCCCGCCAAGCGCGCCTCGGTCACGTCTGCTTGTGCTAGTGGCAGTGCCATTATGCCATCTCCGCCAGAATGTCGGCATAGCCGTTTTGCTCGACCTCAAGGGCCAGCTCCGGTCCGCCGGTTTTCACGATCTGGCCGTTGGCCATGATGTGCACATAGTCGGGTTTGATGTGATCCAGCAGGCGCTGGTAGTGGGTGATCACAAGAAAGCCGCGCCCGGCGTCGCGCAGGGCGTTCACACCGTCCGACACCAGTTTCATGGCGTCCACGTCCAGACCCGAATCCGTTTCATCCAGGATGCACATCTTGGGTTCCAGCATGGCCATCTGCAGGATTTCGTTGCGCTTTTTCTCGCCACCCGAGAAACCGACGTTCACGGGACGTTTCAGCATGTCGGCGTCGATCTTCAGGGTCTTGGCCTTTTCGCGCACGACCTTGAGGAATTCGCCCGCGCTCAATTCGTCCTCGCCGCGCGCCTTGCGCTGTGCGTTCACGGCGGTGCGCAGGAAGGTCATGTTGCCGACGCCGGGGATTTCCACGGGGTATTGGAAGGCCAGAAAGACGCCCGCCGCCGCGCGCTCTTCGGGTTCCATGTCCAGCAGGTCTTCGCCCAGCAATTCGGCGGAGCCTTCGGTCACCTCATAGCCGTCCTTGCCGGACAGAACATAAGACAACGTGGATTTGCCCGACCCGTTGGGCCCCATGATGGCATGGACCTTGCCAGCCTCGACCGTCAGGTTGACGCCCTTCAGGATCTGCTTGTCCTCGTCTTCAAGTTTGACGTGCAGGTTCTTGATTTCTAGCATTTTCTTCCCCTCGAAGAGGTGGGACAAGTCCCACCCTACCGTTCTGTGCCCACTGGGCGGATTGTGTTGCGGGCCGCGGCCCTAGTTGTTCTCTGCGTTTGCGATCATCACCAGCACCACGCCAAGCGCGCCACCGGACAAGGCCCCGCCGATCAGGCCGCCCCAAAACAGCTGGGACGCGATTGACCACGCGATCCCCCCGCCCACCACGGCGCCAAAGGCCGTGGTCAGGGTCATGATCTGTTTGGTCCGGCTCACCCCACGGACCCTTCCAGGCTGATGGCGACCAACGCCTGCGCCTCCATGGCGAATTCCATGGGCAGGGCTTGCAGCACCTCTTTGCAGAACCCGTTGACGACCAGCGCCACGGCTTCTTCCTCGTCCATGCCGCGCTGGCGGCAGTAGAACAGCTGCTCGTCGTCCACCTTGGAGGTGGTCGCCTCATGCTCCACGCGGGACGAATTGTTCTTCACCTCGATGTAGGGCACCGTATGGGCCCCGCATTTGTCGCCGATCAGCAGGCTGTCACACTGGGTGTAATTCCGGCTGTTCTTGGCCTTGGGGTGCATCGACACCAAACCGCGATAGGTGTTCTGGGCCTTGCCCGCGCTGATGCCCTTGGACACGATGCGCGACTTGGTGTTCTTGCCAAGGTGCACCATCTTGGTGCCGGTGTCGGCCTGCTGCATGTTGTTGGCAATGGCGATCGAATAGAACTCGCCTTGGCTGTCGTCCCCGCGCAGGATGCAGCTTGGGTACTTCCACGTCACCGCAGACCCGGTCTCGACTTGCGTCCACATCACCTTGGAGCGATCCCCCCGGCAATCGGCGCGCTTGGTGACGAAGTTGTAGATCCCGCCCTTGCCGTTCTCGTCCCCGGGGAACCAGTTTTGCACAGTGGAATACTTGATCTCCGCGTCGTCCAGCAGGACCAGTTCGACCACCGCCGCATGCAGCTGGGCGATGTCGCGCTGCGGCGCGGTGCAGCCCTCCAGGTAGGACACGTAGGAGCCCTTGTCGGCGATGATCAGGGTGCGTTCAAACTGGCCCGTGTTTTCTGCGTTGATGCGGAAATAGGTGGACAGCTCCATGGGGCAGCGCACCCCCGGCGGGATGTAGACAAAGGACCCGTCGGAAAACACGGCCGAATTCAGCGTCGCGTAGTAATTGTCCGACTGCGGCACTACGGTGCCCAGGTACTTTTTCACCAACTCCGGGTGTTCCTTCACCGCCTCGGAGATGGAGCAGAAGATCACCCCCGCCTTGGCCAGTTCCGCCTGAAAGGTCGTCCCCACAGAGACGGAGTCGAACACCGCATCCACGGCCACCTTGCGCGGGGCCTCGGCGTCGATATCTTCGGCCCCCTCGACCCCCGCAAGGATCATCTGTTCCTTCAGCGGGATGCCCAGCTTTTCGTAGGTCGCCAGCAGCTTGGGGTCCACCTCGTCCAGGGACTTGGGCTTGACCTCCATGGACTTGGGCCGGGCGTAGTAGTACTGGTCCTGAAAGTCGATCTCGGGATAATCGACCATGGCCCAATCCGGCTCTGTCAGTTTGACCCAACGGCGATAGGCGGCCAGACGCCACTCCAACATCCATTCGGGCTCTTCGTTCTTTTCGGAAATCAGGCGCACGATGTCTTCGGACAGACCCTTGGGGGCATATTCCATCTCGATATCGGTTTCCCAGCCGTGCTTGTAGGTGCCCGCTAGGGATTGGACCGCATCCACGGTGTCCTGATCTACGCCATCTTTGACCTGTGTCTCGTCAAGGCTCATCTCTGTCTCTCCCGTTTCACGCCGCCTGGTCGCGGTGTTTTGATTGCAATGTGACGAAAGCGTCGGCGAACCGGGCCACGTCTGTTTCTGTTGTCTCTGGGCCAAGGCTGACGCGGATCGCGCTGGCAGCCTGCCCCTCGTCGTATCCCATGGCGCGCAGCACGCGGCTGGCACGCACCTTGCCCGAACTGCAGGCCGACCCCGCCGACACTGCGAACCCCGCAAGGTCCAGACGCATCACCTGCGTCTCCCCCTTCCAGCCGGGAGTGATCAGGCAACTGGTGTTGGGCAGGCGAGACGACCCTTTCCCGACAAAAATAGTCCCCGGGGCGCGGGCCTCAAGGTCTGTTTCTAGAAAAGTTCTAAGTTTCTCGACCCGGGTCCACGCCCCCGCGTCCACATCTTGCGCCGCAGCCGCAGCGGCAGCCCCAAATCCGGCAATGCCGATGATGTTCTCTGTGCCCGACCGGCGGCCCATCTCTTGACCCCCGCCCCGGATCTGCGCCACCACATCCAGCCCGCGCCGGATCACCAGCGCGCCGATCCCCTTGGGACCGCCCAGCTTGTGAGCCGACACCAGCGCCATGTCGACGCCCGACCAGTCAAAGGCCAGGGGCACCTTGCCAAAGGCCTGGGTCATATCCGACAAGGCCAGACCCGCGGGCAGGTCCTGCATCACGCCCGTCTCGGAATTGGCCATCTGCACCGCCGACCCCGCCGGGTCGTCCACCGCCACAGCCCCCGCGCCGTCCACCGCCAGAGTGTCATCGCCCCACGCGCCCACGGCGTCATGCTCGACCATGGCCGTTGCCAGACCGCGCCCCGCCATGGCCAGCGCCGCACCCTCGGTGGCGCCCGACACGAACACCACGTCCGAGGCCACGGCCCCCATGGCCGCCGCCACCTGTGCGCGCGCCCGCTCCACCAATCCCTTGGCCGCGCGCCCCTCGGCGTGCACGGAACTGGGGTTGCCCACCAGATCCATGGCCGCCACCATGGCCGCGCGCGCCTCGGCTCGCAAAGGCGTGGTCGCGTTGTAATCCAGATAGACCCGGTTCATCACACCCTCATTGTTCCCCAAATACCCTCGGGGAGCGCGAGGGGCTGGCCCCTCGCTCCCGCCCGCTCAATCATCGACGACCTCGAACAAGTTGGGCACCGCCGGACAGGGCACCAACCCGTTGTTCACCACATCCGACAACCGCGTCTGGTGCAAAAAGACATAGACATGGGCCGACAGGCTTTCCCACAACCGGTTCGTCACCGACTGGGCCCGGCTGCCCGACACGGCGCCACTGGCCCCGGCCCCGGTGTGCATGGCGCTCACGGTCTCGTCCACGGCCTCCAGGATATCGGACACCCGGATCTCCGCCGGCGGTTTGGCCAGCTTGTAGCCGCCCCCCGGCCCCCGCACAGACACGACCAACCCGGCCCGACGCAGCTTGACGAACAATTGCTCCAGATAGGGCAGGCTGATGTCCTGACGCTTGGACAGCTCGGTCAGGGAAATCAACGTCCCCTCCCTCTGGCCCGCCAGATCGGCCAATGCCACCATCGCGTAACGCCCCTTGGTACTCAGCTTCATGCACACACCCTCTGTCGATTGACGCCAGCGCCCGAGTTGCTTAATCCACACCCAACCCGAACCGCGCCCCGGCGCTTGTTTAGAAACGTTCTAAAGTGCCCGACCAAAGTCGTCAAGTTTGGTCCCACAATCAGAGGTGAGATAATGCCCGAAGTGATTTTCCCCGGACCCGAGGGTCGCCTAGAGGGCCGCTACCACCCGCAAAAGGCCAAGGACGCCCCCATCGCCATCGTCCTGCACCCCCATCCGCAGTTCGGCGGCACCATGAACAACAAGGTCGTCTACAACCTGCACTACGCCTTCTACAACATGGGCTTTACGGTGCTGCGGTTCAATTTCCGCGGCGTGGGCCGGTCCCAGGGCGAATACGATCAAGGCATCGGGGAGCTGTCGGACGCCGCCTCCGCCCTCGACTACCTGCAATCCATGAACCCCAACGCCAAACACTGCTGGGTCGCGGGTTTCAGCTTTGGGGCCTGGATCGGGATGCAGCTGCTGATGCGGCGGCCCGAAATCACGGGCTTCATCTCCGTCTCGCCCCCCGCCGACCGCTATGACTTCAGCTTCCTCGCCCCCTGCCCGTCCTCGGGCCTGATCATCAACGGCACCGCCGACCGCGTGGCCCCCCCGTGGACACCCACGGGCTGGTGAACAAACTGCACGAACAGAAAGGCATCACCATCACCCACCAAGAGGTAGAGGGCGCGGGCCACTTCTTCGAAGAGCCGCACATGGACACCATGATCGGCAGCGTCGAATCTTACGTCAAACGCCGCCTGACTGAAAACACACGATGAGCAACGGCGGCCTCGCAGAGACACTGGCCGAACAGATGGCCATCGACGTGGTGAACTACGTCGATGCCTCTGGCGATGAAGAATTCATCAACATCGTCTCCAAGACCATGGGCGACACGTCCCAGACCCTGCAAGAGGCCTTCATCACCGCCGTCCGCGTGATCCGCGCCGAACGCCGCGCGCGCACCCTGCTGGAACGGCGCATGGCAGAGCGGCCCGGCGGGGACTGACAGCATGGCGGTTGATCCGGCGACGGCGCGCCTGGACGCACAGATGGCCTTTCTGGTCGAGGCGGGGAAACTGTCCGCCATCACCCGCGCCACCCACGTGGTCGACGGCACTCGGTTCGAAAATTCGGCCGAACATTCGTGGCACCTTGCCCTGTTCGCCATGACCCTGTGCGAACACGCGCCCGAACAGGTGGACCGGTTCCGCGTGATCCAGATGCTGCTGATCCACGACCTTGTGGAAATCGACGCAGGAGATGCGCCGATCTTTGACGATATCGACGCCGAGGCGCTGGCGGCCCGGGAACAGGCCGCCGCCGACCGCCTGTTCGGCCTGCTGCCCGCTGACCAGGCCGCCAGCTTCCGCGCCCTTTGGGACGAGTTCGAGGCGAACGAGACCCCGGACGCGCGCTTTGCCAAATCCCTGGACCGGTTCCAGCCGCCGAACCTGAACCTTGCCAACGGCGGCGGGTCGTGGACGGACTACAACGTCTCCGAGGATACCGTGCGCACCCGGGTGGGCACCCGGATCGAGGCGGGCGCCCCGGCCCTGTGGCGCTGGCTGTCGCCAAAGGTGGCCGCCTTCTTCGCGCGCGGCAACGTCTGACCCAAAGGCGCGGCTGCGCCGCACGCGATTTTTCGTCTGGCGCCCCGCCCGCGCCCGCCCGCACGGTTTCGGGGGGCTTTTCGGGGTGGGTTTCGGGGGCTTTTCGGGGGGGCCGGTTTGGTCGGTCTTGCGACCCCTTCCCAAGCGCCTTTCGGGGCGCTATGTCCCGGGGCATGACACAGACACTCCACATCATCGGCGGCGGCATGGCCGGGTCAGAAGCAGCATGGCAGGCGGCCAATATGGGCGTGCAGGTCGTCCTCCACGAGATGCGCCCAAAGGTAGGCACATTTGCCCATCGGACCGGCAATCTGGCCGAGATGGTGTGTAGCAATTCCTTCCGCTCTGACGACGATGAACAGAACGCCGTGGGCCTGCTGCATTGGGAAATGCGCGCCGCGGGCGGGCTGATCATGGAAGAGGCCAGCAAGCACCGCCTGCCCGCCGGTGGGGCCCTGGCCGTGGACCGTGACCCCTTTGCCGCCAGTGTTACTGCGCGGATCATGGCGCACCCCAATATCACCGTGGAATACGGCGAAATCAATGCCTTACCGGACGCGGATCAACTCACGATCATTGCCACGGGGCCCCTGACCTCCGAAGGGTTGGGCGGCGCGATTGCCGCCGAGACGGGTCAGGACGCGCTGGCGTTTTTCGACGCGATTGCGCCGATCGTCTACCACGACAGCGTGGATATGGACGTGGCTTGGATGCAAAGCCGCTACGACAAGGGCGAAACAGTCGAGGAGCAGACCGCCTACCTCAACTGCCCCATGACGCGCGACGAGTACGAGGCCTTCATCGACGCCCTTCTGGCCGCCGACAAGACCGAATTCCACGAGGGCGAGACGGCCGGGTACTTCGACGGATGCCTGCCCATCGAGGTCATGGCCGAACGCGGCCGCGAGACCCTGCGCTTTGGTCCGATGAAGCCTGTTGGCCTGACTAACCCCCACAAACCAAACGAAAAACCCTATGCGGTGGTGCAGTTGCGCCGGGACAACAAACTGGGCACGCTCTACAATATCGTAGGCTTTCAGACCAAGATGAAATACGGCGCGCAGACCGAAGTCTTCAAGATGATCCCCGGTCTGCACAACGCCAGTTTTGCCCGCCTTGGCGGCATCCACCGCAACACGTTCATCAACTCACCCAAGCTGCTGGACGATCAGATGCGCCTGCGGTCCAAGCCGCATATCCGCTTTGCGGGTCAGATTACCGGGGTCGAGGGCTACGTCGAAAGTGCCGCGATGGGGCTGGTGGCGGGCCGTATGGCGGCGGCCGAGATCTTGGGCCAAACCCTTGATCCCGTTCCAGAAACCACCGCCATGGGCGCCCTGCTCACCCATATCACCGGCGGCGCGGATGCCAAGACGTTCCAACCCATGAACGTCAACTTCGGCCTCTTCCCCCCGGTCGAAGCCAAGGGCGGGCGGCGCAACCGGAAGGAGCGCTACAAGCTTTATACGGACCGCGCCAAGGTGGATTGGCAAGGCTGGCTGGACCCGCAAGCAATGGCAGCCGAATAGAGACGAAGCACGCTGTATCAATGGCTTACCGGATGAACTTGATGTGATCCGTACCCGTTTCGCCCCTTCACCCACCGGTCCACTCCACCTTGGCCACGCCTATGCGGCCCTCATCGCCCAGGATCGAGGCGACGAGATGTTGCTGCGGATTGAGGACATCGACCAGACCCGCGCGCGGCCGGAGTGGGAAGCGGCGATATACGCCGATCTGAAGTGGTTAGGGGTGACTTACCCATCACCCGCGATGCGGCAGTCGGATCGCCTTGACGCCTACAACGATGCGTTGGACCGGCTCTGGTCTGCGGGCCTGCTGTACCGCTGCACCTGTACCCGCCGCGACATCCAGGCCGCCGCCAGCGCCCCGCAAGAGGGCGCGCCGCTGCTGGGGCCGGATGGCGTGATCTACCCCGGCACCTGTCGGCGCACTCCACGCGATGGCCCGCGTCCGGTAAGTGCTGTCTTACGGTTGGACATGGCACAGGCCGTGGCACAAACGGGGGCCCTAACCTATTGGGATACGGGCGAAAACGTAACCTTGCCCCCTGACGAAGCGATTTCGAAAATCGGCGACGTTGTCCTCGCCCGGCGGGACTTTGGCACTTCCTACCATCTATCCGTGGTGGTGGACGACGGTGCTCAGGCGATTACCGAAGTGACCCGTGGCCTAGACCTCGCCGAGGCGACTCCGATCCACGTGATCCTGCAACGCCTTCTGAACCTGCCCACGCCCGACTATCACCACCATGCCCTGATCCGAGATGATAACGGCAAGCGGCTGGCCAAGCGTGACGATGCCCGGGCCTTGTCGGCCTATCGTGATGCCGGGTGGGACGGTCCGGCGCTGGCGGCACGGCTGCTTGCGCAGCCGGATGTTGTAATCCCACTCCGCCCTGATGAAATTTTACCTTGATTTTTCACGCTTTGGATTGTGAAATATGGAGGTATATTTTCACGATCCAATGAGTCGTCCCGTGGCACACCTAGGCACAGACCTGCGCACCTTGCGCAAACATCGCGGCTTGACCCTGCAGGCCTTGGCGGATGCGGTGGGGCGTTCCGTTGGATGGCTGTCTCAGGTGGAGCGTGGCCTCTCCGCCCCAGAAGACAATGATATCAAACAGATGGCGAACGCTCTTAATGTAACGCCTGAACTTCTTGCGCCAAATGGACCGACCTATATCGTGCGCAAAGACGCCCGGCGCGCACTGCCCGACCGCGTGCCCGGTCTGTCAGAGGCGCTCCTGTCGCCTGACCTGACCGACGATTTTGAAGTGGTGCATTCGGTCTTTGCCCCCGGAACCGCACGCACGGACCCGGTGCAGCGCGAGACACAGGAACTGGCCTATCTGATCTCGGGCCAGTTGGACCTGTGGATCGGCGATCATGCGTTTACCCTGACCCCGGGCGACAGTGCCCGACTGCGCGGCGAGCCGTTCCGCTGGGCCAACCCATACCAACACGACGCGGTGGCCATCTGGGTCATCTCGCCGCCGATTTATTGAAGGAGACGACCATGTCCGACTTTCCCACCACGGCCCGTGTGGTCATCATTGGCGGCGGTGTCGTCGGCACTTCGACCCTGTTTCATCTGGCCCGCGCCGGTTGGACCGACAGCGTTCTGCTGGAAAAGAACGAACTGACAGCCGGGTCCACATGGCACGCGGCGGGGAACTGCCCGAACTTTGCGCCCAACTGGGCGGTGATGAACATGCAGCGCTTTGGGTTGGAGCTGTACCGGGGGCTGGCCGACGCGGTCGACTACCCCATGAACTACCACGTCACCGGGTCCATCCGCCTGGCCCACAGCCGTGAACGGATGCAGGAGTTTGAAAAGATCGCCGGGCAAGCCCGCTATCAGGGCCTGCAGATGGATGTGTGCACCCCCGACGAGTTGAAGGCGCGCCATCCCTTCATGGAAACTCATGATATCGAGGGCGGCCTGTGGGACAGTCTGGACGGTGACATCGACCCCGCCCAGCTGACCCAAGCCCTGGCCAAGGGCGCGCGGGACGCAGGCGCTCGGATTGAACGGTTCTGCCCCATCATCGGGCTGGACCGCGATGGGGATGAATGGATCGTCAAGACCGACAAGGGCGAGATCCGCTGCGAGTACGTCGTCAACTGCGCGGGCTACTACGCCCAGCGTGTGGGCGAGATGTTCAAACCCTTTGGCGGACGCACGGTGCCCATGGTTGTGATGAGCCACCAGTATTTCCTGACCGGCCAATTGCCCGAGCTGGAGGCCTATACCGCCGAGACCGGGCACAAGGTCCCCCTGCTGCGCGACCCCGACATCAGCTACTACCTGCGGCAGGACAAACACGGGCTGAACCTTGGCCCCTATGAGCGCAACTGCAAGGCGCATTGGGTCACGCCAGACGATCCCATGCCCGAAGATTTCAGCTTCCAACTCTACCCCGACGACCTGGAGCGGTTGGAATTCTACATCGAGGACGCCATGGCCCGGGTGCCCCTGCTGGGCGAAGGGGGCGTTGAGCGCAACATCAACGGCCCCATTCCCTACGCCCCCGACGGCCTGCCCATGATCGGGCCTATGCCCGGCGTCAAGAATGCCTTTGAGGGGCACAGCTTTACCTTTGGCATCGCCCAGGGCGGCGGCGCGGGAAAGGTCCTGTCGGAATGGATCATGCACGGCGAGACAGAGATGGACATGTGGTCCGTCGATCCGCGCCGCTACACCGATTATGCCGATCACGACTATTGCCACGCCAAGGCGTTGGAAACCTATGGCCACGAATACGCCATGCACTTCCCCCAGCATGAATGGCCCGCGGGTCGCGACAAAAAGCTGTCACCTTGCCACGACAGCCACCTCGCTGCAGGCGGACAGATGGGCGCCTACAACGGCTGGGAACGGGTCAATTGGTACGCCAAACCCGGCGATGACACCTCCGAAGAAGCGACCCAGACATGGTCCCGCAACGGCCCCTGGACCCCGCGCGTGCGGGAGGAGGTGTTGGCCGTGCGCGACGGTGTGGGCGTGCTGGACCTGTGCGGGTTCTCTCGGTTCCGGCTGACAGGTCCCGGCGCGCGGGCGTGGTTGGACACGCGCACCGCCTCGCGTTTGCCTTCTTCGGGCCGCGTGGGTCTGGCCTATTTCGCGGACGACCGGGGCCGCATCGTGACCGAGATGTCCGTGATGCCCGACAGCGACGAGGCGATCACCCTGATCACCGCCGCCGCGGCCCAGTGGCACGATTACGAATTGCTGTGGCGCACCCTGCCCGAGGGCCTGACCCTGACCGACATCACCCGGCAGGCCAGCACCCTGATCGTCACCGGCCCCAAGGCGCGCAACTTGTTTGCGGGTCTGGGCACAGATGCGGACCTGTCCAAGGGATGGTTGACCTTCCAGGACGTGGAACTGGCAGGCAAGCCCTGCCGCCTGGCGCGGGTATCCTTTGCGGGCGAATTGGGTTGGGAGATCCACTGCGCCACCGACGACACCCCTCATTTTTGGGACGCCGTGGTGGGTGCAGGCGCGATCCCCTTTGGGATGTATGCGCTGGACAGCATGCGCATCGAAAAGGCCTACCGCGCCTGGAAGGGGGATTTGTCCACGGATTACACCCTGCGCGAGGGGGCCTTGGAACGCTTCATGCGGCTGGACAAGGCCGCAGACTTCCCCGGCAAATCCGCCCTCACAGCCGAAACGGCCACGAAACGGTTCAGCGTGATGACCCTGGAGTGCGAGGATTTTGCCGCCCCCTACATGTCGCCCATCTGGAAAGACGACCAGATCGTGGGCGAGACGACATCGGGCGCCTGGGGCCACCGGGTCGGGGCCAACATCGCACTTGGCATGCTGCGGCTGGACTGCGCCGCCCCGGGCACGGAGGTCGAGGTCGAAATCTACGGCAAACGCTACGCCGCCACCGTGCACGGCGACGGCCCTCTGTGGGACCCCGCCAACGACCGCCTGCGCGCCTGACCCATGCGAAACGCGCCTTTGTTTTCCGTCGATTATCTGGGGTTCAAGGCCCTGGCCATCGGCTACACCCTTGCAATCCCCCTGTCCCACGGGCTTCTGCCGCGCGGCTGGGTCTGGGGCATTGCCTGGGTCTTTCTGGCGCTGATGCTGATCCCCTACCCTGTTACCGCTTGGCGCATGGGACAGGGTCTGAGGGCGGAGGTGGTCGTGGCCGCAACCCTACTGGTCCTTGCCACCCTTGGGCTGATCCTGACCCCTTGGGCCGTGATCGCCGCCATCGCGGGCCACGGCCTTTGGGATAGTGTCAAACATCGCGGCCACGGGGTGCCTTTCTTTGGCTGGTATCTATCCGGTTGCGCCCTGATCGATTTCACCTATGCAGCGGCCCTGACGGTACACCTATTGGGGACACAGCCATGACAATCCAACTTCTTGACGGCGGCATGGGCCAAGAACTGATCCGCATGTCAGACGACGACCCGACCCCCCTGTGGTCCACCCAGGTGATGATGGATCACCCCGAATACGTGCGCCACGTCCACGACGCCTATTTCGGGGCAGGCGCTCAGATCGCCACCACCAACACCTATGCCATCCACCACGACCGGCTGGCCCATGCAGGAGCCAGCGAGCAATTCACGATCCTGCATCAAACCGCCTGCGCCATAGCCGTGGCCGCGCGCGATGCCCATGGGTCGGGGTTGGTGGCGGGGTCCATGGGGCCGCTCTACGCCTCTTACCGCCCGGACCTGACACTGCCCGTGGCCGAGGCGTCCGAACTCTACGCTGAAATCGCCGCCCTGCATGGCATGTTCGTGGACCTGCACATCATCGAAACCGCATCGTCCGTAACGGCCGCCCAAGGGGCGTTGGCCGGATGCAAGTCCAGTGACAAACCCGTTTGGCTGGCCGTGTCCGTGGATGACGAGGACGGGACCAAGCTGCGCTCCGGTGAGCCGATCGAAGACATCCTGAAACTCGAAGGATACGCCGCACTGCTGATCAATTGTTCCCGCCCCGAGGCCGTGACGGACGGGCTGCGCGCCCTGCGGTGGGCGCCCGTGCCCATCGGCGGCTACGCCAATGGGTTCACCCACATCGCGGATGGGTTCAAGACCGACAACCCCACCGTTGATGCGCTGACCGCGCGCCAAGACCTGGGGCCCCTGGACTACCTGGCCTACACCACCCAATGGGCGGACCTCGGGGCGACCATCATCGGCGGCTGCTGCGAGGTGGGACCAGACCACATCCGCACCCTGGCCGAACACTTCCACCCGACCGAACCCGCCTCTTCATTGGGTTGAAAATACCCCAACCCGCCCCCGCAACCGGCCACGCCGCCAGACCATAGGACACCGCCATGCCCACACCACCCAAACACGCCCGCGTCGTTATCATCGGTGGTGGGGTCATCGGCTGTTCCGTGGCCTACCACTTGGCCAAGCTGGGCTGGACGGATGTGGTCCTGCTGGAACGCAAACAGCTGACCAGTGGCACCACATGGCACGCCGCGGGCTTGATCGCCCAGCTGCGCGCCACCCAGAACATGACACGGCTGGCCAAGTACTCCCAAGAACTCTACGGCGGGCTGGAGGCTGAGACCGGCGTGGCCACGGGCTTCAAGCGGGTGGGCTCCATCACCGTGGCCCTGACCGAGGCCCGGCGCGAGGAAATCCTGCGCCAAGCCTCCATGGCGCGGGCCTTCGGCGTGGACGTGGACGCGATCACGCCCGATGAGGTCAAGGCAATGTACCCGCACCTGGAAGTGGGCGATGTGACCCAAGGCGTCTACCTGCCCAAGGACGGCCAGGGGGACCCGGCCAACATCGCACTGGCCTTGGCCAAGGGTGCGCGCCAGAACGGGGCCCAGGTCATCGAACAGACCCTTGTGACGGGCGTGGCCCGCAACGGGCGGCGCATCACGGGCGTGGATTGGCAACAGGGAACGGAGACAGGCCACATCACTTGCGACACGGTGGTCAACTGTGGTGGCATGTGGGGGCACCAGGTGGGGCGGATGCTGGGCACCAACGTGCCGCTGCACGCCTGCGAACACTTCTACATCGTGACCGAGGCGATCGAGGGCATGACCCAACTGCCCGTTCTGCGGGTCCCCGACGAATGCGCCTATTACAAGGAAGATGCAGGCAAAATCCTGCTCGGCGCGTTCGAGCCCCACGCCAAACCCTGGGCCATGGACGGTATCCCCAAGGACTTCGAGTTCGACCAACTGCCCGAGGATTTCGACCATTTCGAGCCGATCCTGGAGGCCGCCTGCAACCGCATGCCCCTGCTGGCCGAGGCGGGTATCCACACCTTCTTCAACGGGCCAGAGTCCTTCACACCCGACGACGCTTACCACCTGGGCCAAGCGCCCGAGATGGACAATGCCTGGGTGGCGGCCGGCTTCAACTCCATTGGCATCCAGTCGGCGGGGGGCGCGGGCATGGCCCTGTCCCAATGGATGGATGCGGGCGAGAAACCCTTTGATCTGGGGGATGTGGACATCGCCCGGATGCAGCCCTTTCAGGGCAACAAGACCTACCTTTATGAACGCTCCAAGGAAACGCTGGGCCTGCTTTACGCCGACCACTTCCCCTACCTGCAAAAGCGCACCGCACGGGGCGTGCGCCGTACGCCGTTTCACCAGCACCTGCTGGACCGGGGCGCCGTGATGGGTGAGCTTGCGGGCTGGGAGCGCGCGAATTGGTTCGCCAATCCGGGCCAGACACCGGCCTACGAATACGCTTGGACCCGGCAGAACTTCTTTGACAACGTGGCGGCCGAACATGCCGCCGTGCGGACGAACGTGGGCCTTTATGACATGTCGTCCTTCGGGAAAATCCGGGTCGAGGGGCCGGATGCCGAGGAATTCCTGAACTACGTCGCGGGGGGCAACTATTCGGTGCCCGTGGGCAAGATCGTCTACAGCCAATTCCTCAACAGCCGTGCGGGGATCGAGGCGGATGTGACCATCACGCGCCTGTCGGACACCGCCTATATGGTCGTCACCCCCGCCGCCACGCGCCTGGCCGATCAGACGTGGCTGCAACGCCACGTGGGCGACCGGCGGGTGGTGGTCACGGATGTCACGGCGGGCGAAGGGGTGCTGGCGGTCATGGGGCCACGGTCGCGCGAGCTATTGCAAAGGGTCTCACCCAACGATTTCAGCAACGAAGCCAACCCCTTCGGCACCACCCAAGAGATTGAGATCGGCATGGGGCTGGCCCGCGTTCACCGCGTCACCTACGTGGGCGAACTGGGCTGGGAGGTGTACGTCAGCACCGACCAAGCCGCCCATGTGTTCGAAACCCTGACCGAGGCCGGGGCCGAAATGGATCTGAAATTGTGTGGCATGCACATGATGGATACCTGCCGGATAGAAAAGGGCTTTCGCCACTTCGGCCATGACATCAGTGCCGAGGATCACGTGATGGAGGCGGGATTGGGCTTTGCCGTGGCCAAGGACAAAGCCGACTATATCGGGCGCGACGCCGTGCGGCGCAAACAGGATGAAGGGCTGCAAAACCGCCTTTTGCAGTTCCGCCTGACCGATCCCGAGCCGCTGCTGTACCACGCCGAACCGATCCTGCGGGATGGAGAGGTCGTTGGCTACCTGTCTTCGGGCGCTTACGGGCACCACTTGGGCGCAGCCATGGGGCTGGGCTATGTGCCCTGCGTCGGCGAGACGGCTGCCGATCTCTTGGCCTCAAGCTACGAGATCGAGGTGGCGGGCACCCGCGTCAAGGCCGAGGCAAGCCTGAAACCAATGTACGACCCCAAGTCCGAGCGAGTGAAAGCCTAGCGAGGCGGTGGGACAAGTCCCACCCTACCCGTAGGGCGGGATTTATCCCGCCTGCCCCGCGCCGCAGGCCATGACAGCGCGCGCGGTCATAACCGTGACCAAATGCGCACGATACGCCGCCGACCCGTGCATGTCTGCGATCATATCAGCGTCCGGCGCGGCCAACCCAGCGATGGCTGCGGCGCTGAAGTCCGCGGACAAGGCCGCCTCCGCCTCGACCCAGCGGAACACTCCATCGCTGGACGCACCGGTTACAGCGACCCGTACCCCGTCCACGAACTTGGCCACGAAGACGCCCACCAGGGCAAACCGCGATGCGGGCTGGACGAACTTTTGGTAGTTCGACACTTCTGGCACGGGAAACTTCACCTCTGTGATGAACTCCCCCTCTTCCAGATCCGTTGTGAACATGCCCTGAAAGAAATCATCCGCCGCGATCTCGCGCGATTGCGTCACCACCGTTGCCCCCGCCCCCAGCACCGCCGCCGGATAGCAGGCCGACGGATCGTTGTTCGCCACCGACCCACCGATGGTGCCCCGATTGCGGACCGCCGGGTCCCCGATATGCGCCGCCAACCCGGCCAGTCCGGGGAACCGATCCGCGACCTCGCGCGCGACGGTGGCATGGGTCGTCGCCCCACCGATGCAAATGCGCCCCGCATCATCCGTGCACATGCCCTGCATCTCTGCGATGCCGGCCAGCGACACCAGCACGTCGGCCTGTGCCAAACGCTGCTTCATGGTGGGGATCAGGGTCTGACCGCCCCCAAGGGCCTGGGCCTCGTCACTGGCCAGCGCCTTTGCCGCTTCGGCAATCGTTTTCGGTCGTTCCAGATCAAATGCGTACATTCACCCATCTCCGCTTACCCAACTTCCTTGGGCCAAAACACCTGCCAATGCCGGCCCATGCGCGGCACCTCAGGCCAAGACGCGGGACCGGGAAAAGGTGGGGGTGCGGCTCCTCCCTTCCGCGACCCCCGGGGATGTGGGCACCTCGGCACCCACCCCTACTCTGACCGCCTATTCGGCAGCCACCGCCGCCACATCCTGGCCCGAGGCCGCAAGGATGGCTTTGACGATGTTGTGATACCCGGTGCAGCGGCAAATGTTGCCTTCCAGATAAGTCCGGATTTCCGCTTCGGTGGGTTTGGGTGTCTCTTTCAAAAGGGCCGCCGCCGACATGACCATGCCGGGGGTACAAAACCCGCATTGCAGGCCGTGGTACTGCTGAAACGCGGCTTGGATCGGGGCCAGAGTACCGTCCGCCCCCGCCATGCCTTCGATGGTGGTGACCTCTGCGCCCTCCGCCTCCATGGCAAACATGGCACAGGCTTTCACAGCCATGCCGTTCACGTGCACAGTGCAGGCGCCGCATTGGCTGGTATCGCAGCCCACGTGGGTGCCGGTCAGATGCAGTCCTTCGCGCAGAAACTCGACCAGTAGGGTACGTCCCTCGGCCTGGGCCGAGACTGCGCGTCCGTTCACGGTCATTGAAACTGTGCTCATACACCCCTCCCTGTTGCGCAAAGTCTAAACACGTCCGAAAGGGTTTGAGAACCAAAAAATCGCGTGATACCCCACTTTGCTTACCCTTGGGGCAAGTCAGTCCGCCGCGCGCGGGCGGGGGCGGTCGGGGATCTCTTTCAGCAGCCCACCGACGCCCATTTGAATGATGTCTTCGCGCGTGACGTCCAACCCGCAGCAGACCCGCTCCAGCACCCAATCCGCCCCGTTCAGCGCGGGCGAGCGTGCACACCCCGGCAGGCCGATCACGGGCCGCCCCTTGTGTTTGGCGAGGAAGAGCAGGTTCCCGGGGTCCACGGGCATCCCGAAATGTGTGATCTCGCCCCCGGCCCTGCGCACCCCCGCAGGCCCGGTGTCGCGGATATCGCAGGTGGCAGAGGCGGTCAGCAGAAAGACCACATCAACGCCCGACACGCAGAGCGCCTGTGCAATCGCAGCCTCATCGTGGGCGACGTCGAGGGTTTGGGTCAGCGTCACACCCAAGCGCGCCAGCCGCTGCTGCAACGCCGCGCGGCCCTTGGGGTTGGGGGTTTGACCGGGGTGATGGGTCTCGATCAACGCGGCCTTTTGGGCCATCGCAGCCCGTATGGACAGGGTCGGCGATCTTGCCCCCTCGGGGTGCGACGGTGCCAAGACAGTGGCGGCCAGATCCACGGACGACGCTGCAACCCCGTAAGAGATGATCTTGATCGTGGCCACCATCTCCCCCGTCCCCACCCGGCGCAAGGGGGGCAAGGTGGCCAAGGTGATCATCGGGTCGATCGCGTTCGCCGCGTGGATCACCTGCGCCTCCAGCATGACCAAGCCCGGCCTGTCCGCGATGATATTGACCCGGCCTGTGGAGGCTGCGCTGGCCCGCAACCCTTGCCGCGATTGATCCACCACAAGCGCGTCCGCCAGCCTTTGGGCGGCAATGTTCTCCTCTATATCGCCGGTCTCAAGCTGCGCGACGGTGACCTGCGTCATACCTTCGGCCTGCATCGCGGCGATGTCGCCAGCCTCCAACACCCGCCCCTTGCGCAACCGCAAGGAGGGCAGACTATGGGCCAGAATTGCACCCATGGCCTCGGCCACTGGAACGGGTCCGAACCTCATGGGCGGCGCAGCTTTTGGGTGACGGCCGCCAGCACCGCCACCGCAATCTCAGCCGGAGTTTTCGCCCCGATGTCCAGACCCACCGGCGCGTCCAGCCGCGCGATATCCTCGGGGGCAAAGCCCGCCTCGGTCAAACGCGCGACCCGTTTGGCATGGGTGCGGGTGGACCCGAGGCAGCCGATGTAGAACGCCTGCGACCTCAGGGCCGTGACCAGGGCCGGATCATCGATCTTGGGATCATGGGTCAGGGTGACGACGGCGGTGCGGGCATCAAGGGCCAGCCCCGCCAGCGCCGCATCCGGCCAGTCGTGGGACAGGTCCGTGCCCGGGAACCGCGCCGCGCTGGCAAAGGCCGCACGCGGGTCCACTACGGTCACGGCATAACCCGCCAGCCGCGCCATGGGCACAAGGGCTTGCGCAATGTGCACAGCCCCCACGACCACCATGCGCAAAGGGGGATTGAACAGCGTGACAAACAGGCCGCTGTCCACGAACCCACTGCGATCGGCGCGAAAGCGGTCGCTGTAGGCGTCCGGGGCGGCCACGCGGGTGACCCCTGTCTCGGTGTCCGTCTCAAGCGCCACGGGGGCTGCCTTGGCGCGTGCCGCCGCCACGGCCTGTAGGGCGGGATTTATCCCGCCGCCCCCTTGCACCAGCACCCGGATCCGCCCGCCACAGGCCAGGCCCACGGCAAAGGCCTCGTCATCGCTGACCCCGAACTCCAACACCCTGTGCCCGCCGCCGTCCATCAGCTCCAGCGCTTCGGCCACCACCGCGCCTTCGACACAGCCGCCCGAGACGGAGCCGACCAACTCTGCGTCCTCGGAAACGGCCAACAGGCTACCCACCGGGCGCGGGGCCGACCCCCATGTCTCGATCACCGTGGCCAGAGCCGTCCCTTTGCCTGCCTCGGCCCATGCCAAGATAGCCTCTATCGGATCGTCCATCGTTCCCCCTTCCGCCGCGCACAGATGTAAATGTGCGCAACCGGACCCTGCTTTTGTCGCTCTGTGACAACTTAGGGCCGCATCCTCCGCTACGGTATACCCAAAGGCCATGGGAGACTTGAAATCATGAAAACGCAAGCGCGTGTTGTTGTCATCGGGGGCGGGGTCGTCGGGTGTTCAGTGCTGTACCATCTGGCCAAGGGCGGTTGGACCGACGTTCTGTTGCTGGAACGGTCCGAACTGACCAGCGGGTCCACGTGGCACGCGGCGGGCGGGTGCCACACGATCAACGGTGATCCGAACGTGGCCAAGCTGCAAAAGTACACCATCGAGCTGTACAAGGAGATCGAGGAGCTGTCGGGCCAATCCACCGGATTCCACATGACCGGCGGGGTGATGCTGGCCTCTACCCCCGAACGCTTCGACTGGCTGAAGTCCACCGCTGCCAAGGGACGTTATCAAGATATCGAGGCCGAGGTCATCACCCCCGAGGAAGCGCACGCCATCATGCCCCTGCTGGACCCCAGCCAATTCGTGGGCGCGCTGAAAACGGTGGTGGACGGGCACCTCGACCCCTCGGGCGTGACATGGGCCTATGCCAAATCTGCCAAAAAGCTTGGCGCAGACTTTGAACAACACTGCAAGGTCGAAGAAATCCTGCGCGCGCCCCAGGGCGGTTGGATCGTCAAGACCAACAAGGGCAATGTGGCCTGTGATCACGTGGTGAATGCAGGCGGCCTCTGGGCGCGCGAGGTGGGGCGCATGGTCGGGCTGGAACTGCCCGTGCTGGCCATGGAACACATGTACCTGATCACCGAGGACATGCCCGAGGTGGCCGAAATCAACGCCGCCACCGGCACCGAAGTGGTCCACGCCGTCGACTTCGATGGAGAGTTGTACCTGCGCCAGGAACGCGGCGGGATGCTGATGGGAACCTACGAGAAGGCCTGCGTGCCCTGGTCCGAACGCAGCACCCCTTGGGATTTCGGCCACGAGCTGTTGCAGCCCGACATCGACCGGATCGCGCCCTCCCTTGAGGTGGGTTTTGAGCACTTCCCCGCCTTTGCCAACGCCGGGATCAAACAGATCATCAACGGTCCCTTCACCTTCGCCCCCGATGGCAACCCGCTGATCGGCCCCATTCGCGGGATGCCGGGGATGTGGTCGGCCTGTGGTGTGATGGCGGGGTTCAGCCAGGGGGGCGGCGTGGGCCTGACACTGGCCAATTGGATCATACAGGGCGACCCGGGCTACGATGTCTTTGCCATGGATGTCGCCCGTTATGGCGACTGGGCGACGATGTCCTACACCAACCCAAAGGTGCAGGAAAACTACGCCCGCCGGTTCAGCATCAAGTTCCCCAACGAAGAACTGCCCGCCGCCCGACCCTTCAAAACCACCCCGATCTACGACAAGCTGTTGGGTATGGGCGCGCAGATGGGCGACAGCTGGGGCCTAGAGGCACCGCTGTGGTTCAGCCCCGATGGCACCACGGACGAATTCAGCTGGCGCCGGTCCACCGACTTTGACCACGTAGGCGCCGAGGTGAAGGCCTGTCGCACGGGCGTCGGCATCATGGAAATCTCGGGCTTTTCCAAGTTTTCTGTCAAAGGCCCCGGCGCGCGCGACTGGCTGGACCGGGTCTTTGCCTGCAAAGTGCCCCACCCCGGGCGCATGACCCTAGCCCCCATGCTGAAAGAGGACGGCAAGATCATCGGCGACCTGTCCCTGGGCTGCCTGGCCGAAGATGACTATTTTCTGGCCGGATCGGGCATGGCCGAGGTCTACTACATGCGCTGGTTCGAACAGCACCTGCCCGATGACGGATCTGTCAGCGTGGAAAGTATCGGCCTTGGCATGTGCGGCCTGTCCATCGCTGGCCCCAAATCGCGCGAGCTGCTGCAACGGGTGTGCGGCGATGACGTGTCCAATGCCGCCTTCAAGTTCATGGCCATCAAGCCCATGGACGTCGGAATGGCCCCCGCAATCGTGGGCCGGGTCAGCTTTACCGGGGATCTGGGCTATGAGATCTGGATGAAGCCCGAGTACCAGCGCCACATCTTTGACCGCTTGATGGCCGAGGGGGCCGACCTTGGGATCACACCCTTTGGCCTGCGCGCGCTCAATGCCATGCGGTTGGAGAAGAACTTTGGCGGCTGGGGCCGCGAATACCGCCCCATCTACGGTGTCATGGAAACCGCCATGGATCGCTTCGTCGCCTTCGACAAGCCCGCCGATTTCATCGGCAAAGCTGCGGCACAGGCGGAACGGGCCGAGGGCGGTGCGCTGCGCCTGAAATCCTTTGTGCTAGAGGCCAAGGACGCCGATGTGATCGGGGACGAACCGATCTGGCTGGACGGTGCGGTTGTGGGCTGGGTCACCTCGGGCGGGTATGCGCATCACACCGGAGCCTCCGTCGCCATGGGCTATGTGCCCCGCGAACACTCCGGAGCCGAGGGCGCGTGGGAGATCGAGTTGTTGGGGGAACGATTGCCCGCGCGCTTGCAACATGCGCCATTGTTTGATGCCAATGCCGAACGGATGCGCGGCTAGGTCAACCTGCCAAGGGGGCCGGTCGTGCGGGGCATCGAGCCCCGCACGACCGGATGAGAGGCGCTGCCTCTCAAACTCTCCGGGAGTATTTGTGACCCAATGAAGGAGGGGGTGTGCACAGTTTGAGTATAGTTGTTTTAGCGGCTGGCGCGTCCTCACGCATGGGGGGGCGGACAAACTGTTGGAGGATGTGGGCGGCATGCCCTTGGTGTTGCGCCATGTGCGGGCGGCCTGTCGTTCGTGTTCGGACGTGGTTGTGGTTTTGCCCAATTCGGATCGGGCGCGGCGGGCGTGGTTGTCAGATACGGCGGCGCGGGTGGTCCATGTGGACGTGCACGCCATGGGGGCCAGTATTGCGACGGGCGTGGCGGCCTGCACCACGGATCACGTGTTGATCACACTGGCAGATATGCCGGATTTGGAGGCTGGTGACTTCGAGGCGGTGATTGCCGCCAGTGCAGCGCACCCCGGGCGTATTGTGCAAGCCACGGCGGCGGATGGCCGACCGGGCCAGCCGGTGGTGTTTCCCCGGGCGCTGTATCCGCAGTTGATGTGCCTGTCCGGTGACAGGGGGCAAAACACCTGATCGCAGACGCGGTCCACTGCCCCCTGCCCGGCACGCGTGCCTTGGTGGATCTGGACACGCCGGAGGCTTGGGCCGCGTGGCGCGCGCGGCGTTAGAGGACGCCTGTCGCCTCGCACTTTTCGTTGCGGGCGTAGAGCCACAGGAGCAGCGACAGGGCCACGCTGCCCCCCATGATCGCCACACCGATCCAGCCTGTGACCGACTGCATCGGCGGTGTGACGATCACCAGCAGACCAGCTGTCAGGGCGATGTTGGTAAGAAAGGCAAAGCCCAGCGACCAGACCGCCACGCGCGATCCGAACAGCAGGGCGATCCCGCCGATCAGGGCGAAGACTGCCTGCGCGCCCCATACACCATCCAACCATGCAGGCATGGCGGCGAACCACGCCTGTTGATCGGGTGTGAAAAGTTGCAGGTACAGGGGCACCTTGTATTGCGCCATGACGTAATCTGCGGTCAGGATCACGCCGAGAGCGCTGCCCAAAAGGCCCATGAAGTATAAGTGCCAACGGTCCATTATCTGCTCCTCCGCGCTTTGACCCAGCATAGGTGCTGCGGCGGCGGGATGCCAGTTAACTGAACAGAATTTCGACTTCGCGGCGTTTCAGGGACCGGCGGGCGGGGCCTGCGGAGGGCACGGGACGATCTGGGAACATGGCAGCCATTTCAAGGTTTTGCGCCGTAGAGATCGGGCGACCGGCCGTATCGCAGGGCTGGAAGCTTTCGGTCCAGATGCCGTCGCACAGGATCACCTCGTGGTGATCGAACTGGATCTGGACGTAGGTAATGTCAGTCATGGGCTCGACCACGTCGATCCCGTCCAACATCGTGAGGTGTTTGGCGGGCACTAGGACCTCGCGGTCCTCAAAGTAGGCTTCGGTCTTTTCGTTGCAGATCAGAACACGTTGTTCGGGGGACACCAGCATATCCGCCTCCGGCAAGCCTTTGCCGAGCGCACCCTTCGCGATCATTACAGGTTTCAGCGCCCCTTTGTCGGCCCAATCGGAGGCGGTCAGAACGCAGGTCCCAACCCAGCGGACGGTCTGCATACCGTTGTCGCGGGTGATGACGCGATCGCCAACCTCCAGCGCTTCAATCAGCCGTTCGCCCTGGGGCGTTGCAACCTTCGTACCTTTGGAAAAACTGGGCATATGCGCCTTTAGACCGACTTCCCAAGCGGGAGTGTAACCAACAGTGGACGTAACCTGAGCGCACATGACCATGCACCTTTCACTCTACAGGCCCCCACCTGCACGAACGGTGTACCGCAAAACATGCCCGATACGCGACTTATTTCTGTCAAAGCTGTTAATTTTCGCCCGATTTCTGCCATGATCCACGGCGCGCAGAAACAATCATACCCGGCGGATCGTGGCGTTGCCGGGTCGGAAACGTCAGGCGGATGCCTCGAATCAAAAGGGGGCGCAGACAATAGCCCACGCCCCCTTTAAGGGTGAACACCCCGGACCGATCACTCGGCCCGGGGGTATCCCAGCTGCATATTACTTAAACAGAAGTTCCACTTCGTGCTTCTTCAGGGCGCGGCGCGCGGCGGTATAGGCCTCGCGGCCCTCCGTTTCGGCCAGTTCTGGGAACAGGGCAAAGATCTCTTCGCGCTGCGCATTCCCCAGACCCTTGAGGCTGTAGTCACCGGGCTGGAAGCTTTCGGTCCAGGCGCCATCGGACAAGACCACCTCGTGGTTGTCGAACATGACGTGGATGTAGGTGACATCCGCATCCGCTTCGACAATCTCGACGCCGTCCAGACCCAGCAGGTGCTTGGCCGCGACCAGAACCTCGCGTTCCTCGAAGTAGAGGGAGGTCTTGTCGTTGGACACCAACACACGGTGCTGTGGCGAGACGATCAGATCCCGTTCCGGCAGGCCGTGGCCCAGAGCGCCTTGGGCGATCTTGATGGCCCGCAGGATAGGCTGCGCGGACAGGTCCTTGGCGGACAGTTCCTTGCGGCCCACCCAGCGGATCACCTGAATGCCGTTGTCGCGGGTGATGACCCGGTCGCCGACCGTCAGGGTTGCCACGTCCACTTCGCCCTTCGGTGTCGCAATCAGCGTCCCGGGGGTGAAGCAGGGCACGACAGTCTCGATATCCGCGAAGGTCATGGTGGTGCCGTCGTTGAAGGTCACCACACCGTCTTCTTGGCTGGCCGAGGTGTAGGTGATGAAGTCCACTCCTGCCCCGGTCAGATCGAGCGTATCCTGATCAACCCCGCCAGAGCCACCGTCGACCACGTCGCCTGTGGTACCGCCGAGGATCAGGTCCTGATCATCGCCGCCGTCGATGATATCCATACCGTCGCCGCCGGTGATGGTGTCATCGCCGGCCTTGCCGAACAGGCTGTCATCGTCAGCGCCGCCGTCGATCAGGTCCGCGTCGCCATCACCCATGATGGTGTCGTCGCCGGCCCCGCCGGACAGATCGTCCACTTGGCCGTCACCGTTTATGCCAGCGGTGTTCGAGAACAGGGAGTCGTCGCCAGTCCCACCTTCGATGGTATCAGCACCGGCCCCGCCGAACACGGTGTCCGACCCTTCGCCGCCTTCGACCACATCATCGCCCGCTTGGCCAAGGATACGGTCGTCGCCTGTGCCACCGTCAATGACGTCATCTCCGGTTCCGGCGTTGATCGTATCGTCCCCGCCTTTACCAGTCAGGTCATCGTCACCAGTGCCACCGACCAGCGCATCGGCATCGTTGTCACCCATCAGGGTGTCATCGCCCGCGCCACCGTTCAGCGTATCCACAGACCCATCTGCGGCCATGCTCGGATCGTTGGAATACAGCAGGTCATTGCCGTCTTCACCGAAGATTTGATCCGCGCCTGTGCCGCCGTCGACCGTGTCTTCGCCCAATCCGGCAAAGACAGTGTCATTCCCTTCATTGGCTTCGATGCTGTCGTCGTTGGACCCCAGATCACCCGAGATGCCGCCAAGCGCGTCGTTGTTGTCAACGAAGTCGCCCTCTGGATCGCCGGTGTAGTTGACGTCGATCAGGTCATTGCCAGCCGTGCCATCAACGATCCCGTCAGGTTCCACAAGATCGCCAAGGATGGTCTCGATTTCCGTAAAGGTCATCGAACCCGTGACATTGCCGTTGCCATCAAGGAACTGGATCGTACCGGAGGTGGAGTTTCCGTCCGCATCCGTGGTTTCACCCACGATTTGGAAGGGCCCGAACCCGGTCAGGTCCAAGGTGTCCGCGTCCAGCCCGCCAGAGCCGCCGTCAACCACATCGCCAGCGTTGCCGCCCACGATCAGGTCAGCGTCGTCGCCGCCAGAGATTTCGTCAGCACCCATGCCACCCGTCAGACGGTCGCCGCCAGCGCCACCCAGCAAGGTGTCGTTACCAAAGCCGCCTTCCAGCGTGTCACTTTCGGTGCCGCCATCCAGAACGTCGTTGCCAGTGCCCCCTTTCAGGGTGTCTTCGCCTTGGCCACCGATCAGGCTGTCGTTGCCAGACCCACCTTCGATGCTGTCCTCGTCGATGCCACCGTCGATGGTGTCGTCGCCGGCATCCCCGAACAGGGTGTCGTCGTCGTCTTGACCAAAGATCACGTCATCGCCGTCGCCGCCGAACACAAGGTCAGTGCCGTTGTCGAGGACCGGATCAATCGCATCCAGCGCATCGAGGATCGCAGGGTCGAAGCCTGGGGGCAGCAGCGGGTTGTTGGGATCGATACCGGCGTAGATGGTGTCGTTGCCGACGCCGCCTTCGATGGTGTCAGACCCTTCGCCGCCTTCGAGGAAGTCGTCGCCCTCGTTGCCCTGTACGCTGTCGTCGTCGAAGCCTGCGCGGACCGTATCGTCGCCCACGCCTGCGATGATCGTGTCATCGTCGTCGCCGGTCGAGATGCTGTCGTCGCCAGCGCCGCCGTCCACAAAGTCCAGGTCATTGCCGGGCAGCGGATCGGGCGCAAAGAGACCCGGGTAGCCGCGATCCGGAGTGCCAAAGACGCCCGACGTGATGGTGTCGTTGCCGTCACCGCCGTCGATGGTGTCGTTGCCAACCTCGGCCTCGATCTCGTCGTTGCCGTCACCGCCATCAACCAGATCGTCACCGGACCCGGACAGGATCGTATCGTTGCCCGTGCCGCCGTCGACTTCATCATCACCGGAGCCGGTCAGGATGTCGTCGTTGCCGCTGCCACCGTCGACGCTGTCATCACCAGCCCCGCCAGAGATCTCGTCGTTGTCGGCCCCACCGTCGATGGTGTCGTCGCCGTCACCCGCGCTGATGCTGTCGTCGCCGTCTTTGCCCAGCAGGGTGTCTTGACCGTCGCCGCCGTTCAGGCTGTCGGCGTCGTTGTCACCCATCAGGTTGTCGTTGCCGACGCCACCGATCAGGGTGTCCACTTCGCCGTCCGACGCCATGGTGCTGTCGTTGGAGAACAGGGTGTCATCACCCAGGCCCCCAAAGATGCTGTCAGCCCCATCATCACCTTGCAGGATATCGTCGCCCTGGTTGCCCTGGATCGAGTCGTCCCCAGTGCCACCGGACACAGTGTCGTTGCCTTGGCCGGCGATGACGGTGTCGTCGCCTTCGTTGGCTTCGATGCTGTCCTCGTTGGTCCCCGGCGTGCCCGAGGGCCCGCCAAGCGCGTCGTTGTTGTCAACGAAGTCGCCATCCGGGTCATCGTCGTAGTTGACGTCGATCACATCGTCGCCGGTGGTCCCGTCCACGATCCCGTCAGGCTGTACCTGATCGCCCAGGATAACCTCGATCTCGGCAAAGGTCATGGAGCCTGTGACGTTGCCATTGGCATCCAGGAACTCGATGGTGCCAGAGGTCGAGTTGCCATCCGCATCGGTGGTCTCGCCCACGATCTGGAACGGGCCAAAGCCGGTCAGGTCCAGCGTATCGATGTCCAGACCGCCGTCGCCGCCGTCCACATCGTCCCCATCGGTGCCGCCGAGGATCAGGTCGGCGTCATCGCCGGCCTCGATCGTGTCAGCGCCCGTGCCGCCGGTGATGGTGTCGGTGCCCTCACCGCCCTGGATGAAGTCATCGCCAGACCCTCCGTCGACACTATCGTCCCCGGATGGACCGTTTGCGTTCGTCGACCCGGCGTTGATGGTGTCGTCACCGGCACCGCCAAAGATCGTGTCGCTGTCCACACCGGCCCAGATGTCGTCGTTCCCGGCGCCACCTTCGATGTAGTCATCCCCTTGGCTGGCCTCGATCGTGTCGTTGCCATCGTTGCCAAAGATGCTGTCATCCCCAGAGCCGGAGGCGATCAGGTCATTGCCGTCATTGCCCTCGATGGTGTCGGCCCCTGCACCGGAATTGATGGTGTCGTTGCCGTCCTTGCCAAAGATGTCGTCAGCCCCGTTTCCGCCAAGGATGCTGTCTGCATCATTGTCGCCCATCAGGACATCGTCGCCATCGCCACCGTTGAGGGTGTCGATTTCGCCATCGGCCACCATAGACGGATCGTTGGAGAAGATGGTGTCGTTGCCTTCGCCACCGAACAGGGTATCCGCTCCGGTGCCGCCCTCGATGCTGTCGTCGCCGCTGCCACCGTCCACAGTGTCATCGTCGTCGCCGGCCAGAACGGTGTCGTCCCCGCCGCCTGCAACAATGCTGTCATCGTTGGATCCAGGATCTCCGATCCCGTTGGTGGCGTCGTTGTTATCAACGAAGTCCCCATCCGGATCACCTGTGTAGGTGTCGTCGATCAGATCGCCGTCATTGGTGCCTTCGACAATGCCGTCAGATTGGGTCGGATCGCCCAAGATCACCTCGATCTCGTGGAACTCCATCTCGCCGGTGACATTGCCGTTGGCATCGAGGAACTGCACCGTACCAGAAGTGGAGTTGCCATCGGGGTCCGTCGTCTCGTTTACGATCTGGAAGTCGCCCAGACCCGTCAGGTCCAGCGTATCGCTGTCATTGCCGCCAGAACCGCCGTCGACGACGTCACCGTTGTTACCGCCGATGATCAGGTCGGCATCGTCGCCACCTTTGACCACGTCCGCACCGGCACCACCGATCAGAGTGTCGTTGCCGTCGTTGCCGTAGATACGGTCATCGCCGGTGCCGCCATCCACACTGTCATTGCCAGTGCCTGCGTCGGTTTTGTCGTTGCCGCTGCCGAGGGTGATGGTGTCGTTGCCCGACCCACCGTGGACTGCGTCATCATCCGCGCCAGCGTCGATCAGATCGTTGCCAGCGCCGCCGGAAATCTCGTCGGACCCGGTGCCGCCAGTGATCGTGTCATCGCCGTCTTTGCCAGCGATGCCATCGTTGCCAGCGCCGCCGATCAAAACGTCTGCGTCGTTGTCACCCATCAGGATGTCATTGCCCGCACCGCCGTCCAGCGTGTCGACGGAACCATCGGCGACCATGCTTGGATCGTTGGAGAACAGCTGATCATTGCCGTCTTCGCCAAGGATGCTGTCCGCACCAGTGCCGCCTTCGACGGTGTCATCCCCGTCACCGGCCAGAACATCGTCATCACCGCCAAAGGCAAGGATGCTGTCGTCGTCAGACCCGGGATCACCGATCCCGTTGGTGGCGTCGTTGTTATCTACGAAGTCTCCATCTGGATCGCCCGCGTAGTTCACGTCAATGACATCATCATTGTCCGTGCCCTCGACGATACCGTCGCTGCCGGGGTCCACAGGCGTACCAAGGATCGTCTCGATCTCGGTAAAGGTGAAGGTGCCGGTGATGTTGCCGTTTGCATCCAGCAGGTTCACCGTTCCGGAGGTCGAGTTCCCATCAGGGTCCGTCGTCTGGTTCACGATCTCGAAGTCGCCAACACCGGTCAGGTCCAGCGTATCGTTGTCGTTGCCGCCGGATCCGCCGTCCACGGTGTCCCCATCGGTGCCACCCACGATCAGGTCGGCGTCATTGCCACCCATGATCATGTCCGCGCCTTCACCACCGATGATGGTGTCGTTACCGGCCTCACCCTTCAGCTGGTCGTTGCCGCCTTCGCCTTCGATCAGGTCATTGCCGTTGCCGCCATGGACCCAGTCGTTGTCTGCGCCAGCAAAGATCGTGTCGTTCCCGTCGAAGCCCTTCAGCTCGTCGTTCCCGTCCTTGCCTTTGATCAGGTCGTCGCCGTCGTTGCCGTACAGGAAGTCACGATCGTTGTCGCCAACAAGGGTGTCATCCCCGGCACCGCCGCTGACGTAGTCAATCTCGCCATCGGCCTCCATGGCGAAGTTGTTGGAGTAGATGATGTCGTCACCATCTTCACCAAAGAGGGAGTCACGCCCGGTCCCACCGGTGATCGTGTCGTTCGCATCGCCAGCGCGCACACTGTCATTGCCTGCGCCTGCTTCGATGCTGTCCTCGTTGGAGTTCACGGTGCCAGAGGCGCCCCCAAGGGCGTCATTGTTGTCGACCATGTCGCCATCTGGATCGCCGGTGTAGTTGACGTCGATGGTGTCATTGCCGCTGGTGCCTTCGACGATCCCGTCCTGCGTGGGCGCGCCGCCAAAGGGCTTGCCAAGGATGGTTTCGATTTCAGCAAAGGTGAAGGTCTGGCCGGTTGGATTGCCGTTGGCATCCAGCAGACGCACGGTGCCAGAGGTGGAATCCCCGTCCGCATCGGTGGTCTGACCAATGATATCAAAGTTGCCGATCCCGGTCAGGTCCAAGGTATCTTGGTCCACGCCGCCGGTGCCACCGTCAATGGCATTGCCCGCAAAGCCGCCAATGATCAGGTCGGCATCATCCTCACCCGCAACCATGTCGTTGCCCGTGGTGGCCACGATTGTGTCATTGCCGTCGCCGCCTTTGACTTGGTCGTTCGAGTTGCTGCCATACAGCAGGTCGTCGCCGTCCATGCCCTTGACCCAGTCCCCGTTGGAACTGTTTTCGCCTGCAAAGATGGTGTCGTCGCCGCTACCGCCGTTGATCTCGTTGTGGACACCACCACCGCCGAACAGCAAGTCGTCGCCGTCGTTGCCGTAGATCCAGTCGCCGTTCACGCCGCTCAGGATCGTATCGTCCCCGGTGCCGCCATAGACGTTGCCCAGCACGTCGCCAGACGTGATACCGTTGCCAGTGTGGATGATATCATCACCCGCGTCACCGTAAATCGTATCCGTGCCCGAACCACCGTCGATGGTGTCGTTTGCATCGCCCGCATAGATGGTGTCGCGCCCGGCCCCGGCCTCGATGCTGTCCTCATTGGAATTCAAGGTGCCCGACTGGCCCCCTTCCGCATCGTGGTTGTCCACCCGGTCCCCATCGGGGTCACCAGTGTAGGCCGCGTTGATCAGGTTGTTGCCTGCGGTGCCCTGAACAATGCCGTCCAACGTGTCACCCACGGGCTGGCCCAGGATCACCTCGATTTCCGAGAAGGTGAAGGTGCCCGCAACGGTCCCGTTGGGGTTCAACACCTGGATCGTGCCAGAGGTGGAGTCGCCATCGGCATCCGTGGTCTGATTCAGCATATTGTAGTTGAACCCGGACAGGTCCAGCGTGTCTTCATCGTTGCCGCCTGTGCCGCCGTCGATGACATCGCCCACGCCTGCGCCCACGAACAGGTCGGCGTCATTGCCACCCTGCATGGTGTCGCTGCCGCCGGTGTAAACACCGTCTTGGTAGCCTGCGTAGAACACGTCGTTCCCAGCACCACCCTGGGCCAGGTCGTCGCCCGCGCCCAGAACCAGCAGGTCGTTGCCGCCATTGCCGATCAGGTGGTCGTCGCCGATGCCACCGTCCACAGTGTCATCGCCGTCGCCGCCTTCGACAAGGTCGTTGCCGGTCTGACCGAACAACAGGTCATCCCCGTCTTCGCCCCAGACAGAGTCGTTGCCCGACCCGGCGGTGACCGTATCGTCGCCAGCCCCTGCGGTGACGTAGTCGTCATTGGACCCGTTGACGCCGTTAAAGCCATTGGCCGCTGTCTGGATGTGGTCTTCGCAGTCGATCATGTCCCCTTCGGGGTCACCCATGTAGCTGCCGCTGATGTAGTCGTTGCCGCCATGACCCTCGACAATGCCGTTCAGGCCGGGGCCCACGGGCAGACCGAGGATCGTCTCGATCTCGGAGAAGGTGAAGGTGCTGACCACCTGACCTTGAGCATTTAGGATATTCACGGTGCCCGAGGTGCTGTCGCCGTCGGCATCCGTGGTTTCGTTGACGATGGCGAAGTTCCCCAGACCCGTCAGGTCCAGCGTATCCTGATCGTTGCCACCGGTGCCCCCGTCGATGACGTCGCCATGGGTGCCCCCGATGATTAGGTCGCGGTCGTCTTCGCCCAAGATCGTGTCGGCGCCGCTGCCGCCTTCGAGGGTGTCGTTCCCGTCACCACCGGTCATGCTGTCGTTGCCCGACCCGCCGTCCAGCACGTCCCAGCCATCGAAGCCGTCCATGGTGTCATTGCCTGACCCGCCTTCCAGCGTGTCGTGACCAAAACCACCGTTCATGTGATCGTCGCCGCCCTTGCCTTGCAACAGGTCGTCGTCGTTACCGCCCAGCATGACGTCAGCGTCATGGTCGCCCATCAGGACGTCATCGCCGTCGCCGCCCACAAGATAGTCCACCGTCCAATCGCTGTTCATTGTCTGATCGTTGGCCAGCAGGGTGTCATTCCCGTCGCCGCCATACAGGTCGTCGGCCCCGGTGCCGCCGACCAAAAGGTCGTTGCCCTCTTCGCCATAGACCGTGTCGTTGCCCGTGCCACCGTCCACCGTGTCATCGGCCAGACCTGCAAGGACCGTGTCGTTGCCCGCACCGGCCTCGATGCTGTCCTCGTTGGACCCTTGGGTGCCGGACACGCCGCCAAGGGCGTCGTTGTTGTCAACCATGTCCCCATCGGGGTCACCGGTGTAGTTCACGTCGATCAGATCGCCCCCGGCGGTGCCGTCAACGATACCATCCAAGTTACCGCCCGGGTTGGTGGGCGTGCCGAGGATCGCTTCGATCTCGGTGAAGGTGAAGGTGCTGACGATCTGGCCCTGCGCATTGAGGATGTTGATCGTGCCAGAGGTGGAGTTCTGGTCCGCGTCGGTCGTCTGGCTTGCGATGTTCCAGAACGGAACGCCTGTCAGATCCAGAATGTCGTGGTCGTTGCCGCCCGCGCCCCCGTTGATCACGTCACCGTGGGTGCCGCCGATGAAGGTATCGGCATCGTTGCCACCGTTCATCGTATCCGCACCTGCGCCACCATTAAAGATGTCGTTGCCGGATCCGCCTGCCATGGAGTCGTTGCCGTCGCCACCGATCAAAAGATCGTTGCCGGAATTGCCGATGATGTGATCATCGCCCGCATCGCCAGACAGGGTGTCGCTGCCGTTGCCACCCTCGACGAGGTCATTCCCGGCCCCACCGTGCAGCGAGTCATTGCCGTCTTCCCCCCAGATGGAGTCGTCGCCGTCACCGGCCAACACCGTGTCATTGCCACCGCCCGCGGTGATGTAGTCATCGTTGCTGTTCGGCGTGCCTTGGAACCCGTTGCCCGTGGACTGCACGTGATCATTGGCGTCAATCATGTCGCCATCGGGATCACCGGTGTAGTTCACGTCGATCAGATCGCCGCCCGCTGTGCCCTCGACCACACCGTCGAGGTTGTTACCGGGGTTCACAGGGGTCCCGAGGATTTCTTCAATCTCTACGAATGTGAACGTACCGGTGATGTTTCCATTGCCATCCAGAAGGTTGATCGTGCCAGAGGTGGAGTTACCGTCCGCGTCTGTGGTCTGGCTTACAATTTCGAAATCGCCAACACCCGTCAGGTCAAGCACGTCGTGATCAGTGCCAGCCGACCCGCCGTCGATTACATTCCCGTCAAATGCGCCAATGATCAGGTCGGAATCGGCCTCACCCATAATGACCGTGTCGTTGACGCTCGCGTGGATCGTGTCGTCTCCAGAGCCGCCCTTTATCATATCGTCATTGGTGCCGCCGAACAACAGGTCGTCGCCGCTGCCACCGATGACCCATTCACCTTGACCGGTTGTGTTGCCCGCAATGATCGTGTCGTCGCCAGCACCACCGATCAGCTCGTTATGCGTCCCGTCACCACCGACGATCGAATCGTCGCCGTCGCCGCCGAGAAGGATGTCGCCAGCTGCGCCACCGATCAGGGTGTCATTGCCATCGTCCCCATAGATCCAGTTAAACGTATCACCGTTGTCATCTTGTTGCCCGGCATAGATCAGGTCATCTCCGTCGCCGCCGCGCACGGTGTCTTTGCCATCACCTGCATCAACAGTGTCGTTACCCGCACCCGCAAGCACGGAGTCGTTGCCTGCACCAGCCTCGATGCTGTCGTCGTTGGACCCGACCGCACCCGAAGCACCGCCCAGGGCATCGTTGTTGTCGACCATGTCTCCTTCGGGATCACCGGTATAGTTGACGTCGATGGTGTCATTGCCAGACGTCCCTTCCACAATCCCGTCCAACACGGGGTTCGGGTTTGTCGGCGTGCCCAGGATCGTTTCAATCTCGGTAAAGCTGAAGGTGCTTGTGATCTGCCCCTGCGCGTTCAGGATATTGATCGTGCCAGAGGTCGAATCCCCATCCGCATCAGTTGTTTGGCTTGCAATGTTCCAGAAGGGCACGCCGGTCATGTCCAGTGTGTCGTGGTCATTGCCGAAGGTGCCGCCATCGATCACGTCGCCGTGGGTGCCACCAATGAAGGTATCGGCATCGTTGCCACCGATCATCGTGTCGGCACCTGCGCCACCGATGAACACATCGTCCCCGGTGCCGCCAGACATCGAATCCGCGCCCGTACCGCCGACCAGCACATCATGGCCGCTGTTGCCGATGATGGTGTCGTTGCCGCTGTCCCCCATCAGGGTGTCATTGCCGTTGCCGCCTTCGACCAGGTCATTGCCCGTGCCGCCGGACAGCTCGTCGTTGCCATCCTCGCCCCAGATGGAGTCATTGCCCGCGCCCGCAATCACAGTGTCGTCGCCAGCACCTGCGGTAATGTAGTCGTCATTGGACCCCACCACACCGGTAAATCCGTTGCCCGCAGACTGCACATGGTCGTTGGCATCGATGCAGTCCCCATCGGGATCGCCGTTGTAGTTGGCGTCGATCAGATCGCCACCTGCGGTACCTTCGACCACACCATCAAGGGCGGGGGTGGGCACAAACGGAGTGCCGATGATCTGCTCGATCTCCGAGAACACAAAGGTGCCGGTGATGTTGCCGTTGGCATCCAGCAGGTTGACCGTCCCCGAAGTGGAGTTGCCGTCGTTGTCGGTCGTCTGATTGACGATCTGGAAGTTGCCCACACCGGACAGGTCCAGCACGTCGTGATCATTGCCACCCGCGCCGCCCATCAGGTTGTCCCCATCGGACCCACCGACGATGGTGTCCGCATCATCCCCGGCCCAGACGGTATCCGCCCCGGCACCACCAATGATCAAGTCGTTGCCGGCACCTGCTTCCAGTTCGTCGTCACCATCACCGCCCACAAGAGTGTCGTTGCCCTGCTCGGCGTTGATGAAGTCGTCCCCGTCGCCGCCGGTCAGGCTATCGTTGCCCGTGCCGCCGGACATGACGTCATGGCCCGCGCCCCCGTCAACCGTGTCATCGCCCGCGCCGCCGCTCAGGCTGTCGTTACCCTCTTGCCCCAGCAGCGTGTCGTTGCCGCTGTCGGCCGAGATGGAATCGCTACCAGCGCCGCCCTCGCTCAGGTCGTCGCCGTGGCCGCCCCAAAGGCTGTCGTTGCCGTCTTCGCCGTAAAGGGTGTCATTGTCCTCTCCGCCATAGATCTCGTCGTTGCCAGACCCGCCATACAAGAGGTCATCGTCGTCACCGCCGATAACTGTGTCATGGCCGGTGCCGCCGTAAACCGAGTCGTCGCCTGCGTCGCCGTCCAGATCGTCGTTGCCGTCCTGACCCAGGATCAGGTCGTCGCCATCCACACCAAACACAGTGTCATCGCCCGACCCTGCGTCGACGGTATCGTTGCCCGCGCCCGCATAGACATAGTCATCACCGGCACCCGCTTGAATGCTGTCATCATTGGATCCGATCGCACCCGAGGCTCCGCCAAGGGCGTCATTGTTGTCGACCATGTCTCCATCGGGATCACCGGTGTAACCAAGGCCTATGATGTCATTGCCGGACGAACCCTCAACTATGCCGTCCAAGCCGCCACCGCCAACGGGGCCTGCGGCAGGAATGATGACCGGCAAATTTGCGTTGTTTACAGGCAATTGAAGCCCGGTAGCCGCTGCGAGCTTCTCCGCCTGCGCGTCGGACAGGGCAAAGACCAGGTTGTCAACGGACCCCGAGCCCTTCAGGGTCACGTCCATTTTCACCACATCTTCGGCTTTCAACGGAACTTCGATCGCACCGTTATCGTTCGTCTTGGCCTCGATCACAGTCGTTTTGCCATCGGCGCCGTACAACGTGATCTGCGCGCCCTCTTCGACGTCAAACAATGTGATCGATGTAGGGTTTGTCGCTTGTTCGAACGTAAACGAAAGGGTGCCACCGCCTGCATTGTCGTCAGGGTCTGTCTTGTCGCCGTCCTCGGACAGGATCAGCACCTTACCCAATGTGTCGGACGCAAGGTCCGTATCACCGCCGGTTGGATTGGCCGTATCAAAGATCATCGGCGGATTGCGCCCGGACCCTTCGACCGAGATACCCAAGACGCTGTATTGATCCTTGATGATCTCGCCAGTTGGCACATCGTTGAAGTCGATTGCTACGAAAGTGGTCATTGGTAAGGTCTCCTATGCCGCGCCGTGGCGCGCAGGCCGCGCGGCATTTCGGCTGTGATCGTTAAAACTAGGGGGAACCGCATCGCCTGTACGAAAGCGCACACCGGCTGGCGCGGCCCAAAAGGCCGAGGTCAGTGTCAGTTGTTCAGATTTAAGGCGCATATTGCGGTCCTTTGATTGGTTCACAAACCCTTTCAAAGGACGACACCTAGAGGACACACGCGGACGCACACGCCGAGATCCATGTGCTCAAAACGAGCATACTCTTCCACACCGCCACGATAAAGCAGCGCGCAGACGCACGGATTTCGTCACTGCACACAGATGTGCAGTGCGAGTGTGCGGCCGCCCCCGTGGCCTACAGACATCGCCCCCCAGTTGGGCTTGATAGTTAGATACAGGACTCCGTCACACCGGACAAAGGTCTTTTTAGACAGGTTTTTCCCCCGCCCCATTGTCGCGGCAAGGATGCGGCAGAATTGGACAAGGCACACAGACGATGATGCCTCGACTGTTCTTCAAATTGAAAACAATCGCGCTCAAGGGCCCGCCCTGCGTGAGCGCCAACGCCCTACAAACCCCTAGAATTCATCGTTTATTAACCTTTGGTTGCAGAGGTCGCGAAATACTCGCCCGAGGCCATTGTTTCACCATTAGAAACAGTCGCCCCGATTTTGTCCAAGTTTCGCCACAGGTCATCGGAACGGTATGTTTCCGCCTAGGCGACAGTCGTTGCAGGAATATCTCACTTTTTTCCGTTTGCCGATTGATCAACGCAGACCAAATGACCGAATCGTAAAGTGAAACGGAATCGCCAGACCCCCTTGCAATGGGCAAAACCCAAGCGGACGCAGCGGACTAAAGCCCGCCCGTTCATGCTATATTTATGAGGAAAAGTGCCTGGTACCCGTGGCCGGACTCGAACCGGCAAGCCTCGCGGCGGGGGATTTTGAATCCCCTGCGTCTACCAATTCCGCCACACGGGCACTTGCACCGCCGCTCTAGCGAACCACGCGAGGGGCGTCAATCGCCCTTTGCATCTATTGACCTTGGCGCGCAGTCATGGGACCCGGGCGCATGATACGCAGCCTTTATAATTGGACCCTGTCCATGGCCAATCACCCCCGCGTCCTTTGGGTGCTGGCGGTCGTGGCCTTTGTCGAATCCTCGTTCTTTCCGATCCCGCCCGATGTGCTGATGATCCCAATGATCCTGGCCGCCCCGCGCCGGGCGTTTGTGATCGCAGGCGTGGCCACGGTCGCCTCGGTTCTGGGGGTGCTGGGCTATGCCATCGGGGCCTTCGCCTTCGAGACCATCGGCCAGCCGATCCTGGCAGCCTTGGGCAAGGGGGACGCCATGGCGGCCTTCAACACCCGGTTCAACGACGTGGGCTTCTGGGCGGTGTTGATCGCAGGGCTGACTCCCTTTCCCTACAAGGTCATCACGATCATGTCGGGCTGGACGGCCATGCCCCTTGGCACCTTCATCGTGACCTCCATCCTTGCGCGCGCCCTGCGGTTCTTTATCGTGGCAGCCCTGTTGTGGAAATTCGGCGTGCCGATCAAGGGTTTCATCGAGCGGCGCTTGGGCCTGATGTTCACTCTCTTTTGTTTGCTGCTGGTGGGCGGCTTTTTCGCGGTGAAGTTCATATGACACTGACACGTCTTCAATGGGTGCTGCTGGCCGCAGGCGGATCGACCGCCCTTTTGGCCGGGGCCTTCGTCTTTCAGGCCCTGGGCTATGCGCCTTGTCAGATGTGCCTGTGGCAACGCTGGCCCCACGCGGCAGCCATCGCCATCGGGGCAGCAGCGGTCGCCGTGCCGCACCGGATCTGGTGCTGGCTGGGGGCGGCGGCGGCGGCCACCACGGCGGCGCTTGGCGGGTTCCACACAGGGGTGGAGCGGGACTGGTGGGAAGGGCCCACAACCTGCGGCGCAGGTGTTGAAAACCTGGGCGCATTGTCCGCGGCGGATCTGATCAGCACGGATTTTTCGGGCGGCATCGTCATGTGTGACGAGGTGGCGTGGTCCCTGATGAGCCTGTCCATGGCCAGCTGGAACATACTCGCCTCGCTGGTGCTGGTGGCGTTCTGGATCAAGGCCGCACGGAAAGCGGCCTGATTTCTGCGCCGTAGCAGTCTACGCGGCGCACCCTTATTCACCGCCCTAATGCAAGGGAAATTCGCCCACCACGTTGCGCCATTCCCCCGGCGCGATCATCTTGCGGTGCGTGAATTGCACAGAATGCAGCGGCCCGTCGATTTCACGCTGCCAAAACTCGATGAACTCGAACAGGCGGGGGTAATCGGGGGCCAGATCGTACTCTTGCCAGACGAAGGTGTTGAGAACATGGGTAAAATCCGGCATGTGGTAAAACATCTGGGCGGTGGTCAGACCATATCCCTTCAGCATCAACTCTGTCTCCATCGGGTCCTCCGTGTTGCATGATACGGCCCAAGCCTGCCACGACCGTAAATTTTGTCAATAAACTGAATGTGTTAGCATCCACCTGATCCGGGTGCTATCGCCGCGACAGACAGACGTTGCACCCTATATCCAGCGTCTGCTAAGGTCGGGCCAACGAGATATAGCAGGGCCAAGCCCAGCATGGAGGCCACGTGACCGACACACCCGAAACTCCTGAAAACACTGACGATTTGCCCGTCCCCACGGGGACACAGATCTCTATCGTGGACGAGATGAAGACCTCCTTCATCGACTATGCCATGTCTGTGATCATCAGCCGCGCGATCCCCGATCTGCGCGACGGGTTGAAACCTGTGCACCGCCGCATCCTCTATGCCATGCACGAGACCGGCAACAGCCACGACAAATCCTACCGCAAGTCCGCTCGCCCCGTGGGCGACGTCATGGGCAAGTACCATCCCCACGGGGACAGTGCGATCTATGACGCGCTGGTGCGGATGGCGCAAGATTTCTCCATGTCGCTGCCCCTGCTGGACGGGCAAGGCAACTTTGGGTCCATGGACGGGGACAACCCCGCCGCCATGCGCTACACCGAGGTGCGCATGGACAAACCGGCGGCCAGCCTGCTGTCCGACATCGACCGCGACACCGTTGATTTCGTCCCCAATTATGACGGCAAGGATATGGAACCCAGCGTGCTGCCCGCGCGGTTTCCGAACATGCTGGTCAATGGGGCGGGCGGCATCGCCGTGGGCATGGCCACCAACATCCCGCCCCACAACCTGGGCGAGGTGATCGACGCCTGTCTGGCCCTGATCGAAAACCCCGATCTGGATTCCGCGCAATTGATGGAATACGTCCCCGGCCCAGACTTCCCCACGGGGGGCATCATGCTGGGTCGCGCAGGCGCGCGCAAAGCCTATCTGGAGGGGCGCGGATCGGTCATCATCCGCTCCAAAACCCGGGTCGAGCAAATCCGCAAGGACCGCTACGCCATCATCATCGACGAGATCCCCTATCAGGTGAATAAGTCCACTATGATCGAGCGGATCGCCGAAATGGCCCGCGACAAGAAGATCGAGGGCATCGCCCACGTCCAGGATGAATCCGACCGCGTCGGCGTGCGTGTGGTGGTGGAACTGAAGCGCGACGCCACCGCTGAGGTGGTCCTGAACCAGCTGTTCCGCTTTACGCCCATGCAGACCAGCTTTGGCTGTAACATGCTGGCCCTGAACGGCGGGCGGCCAGAGCAATTGACCCTGCGGGGGTTCCTGACGGCCTTCCTAGATTTCCGCGAAGAAGTCATTGCCCGCCGCACTGCCTTTGACCTGCGCAAGGCGCGCGAGCGGTCGCATATCTTGTGCGGTCTGGCCGTGGCCGTGTCCAACGTGGACGAAGTGGTCGCCACCATCCGCCAGTCTGCCGATGCACCCGAGGCGCGCGCCGCCCTGATGACCCGCCGCTGGCCCGCCGAAGATATCGCGCCCTACATCCGCCTGATCGACGACCCATCCCACACGATGAATGACGACGGCACCTATAACCTGTCGGAAACCCAGGCCCGCGCGATCCTTGAGCTGCGCCTGCAACGCCTGACCCAGATCGGTGTCAAGGAGGTAACGGACGAGCTGCAAGAGCTGGCAGGCAAGATCAAGGATTACCTCGACATCCTGTCTTCCCGCGCGCGCATCCTTGCGATCATCTCGCAAGAATTGACCGAGATCCGGGACCAGTTCGCCGTACCCCGCCGCACAGAGATCACCGATTGGTCCGGCGACATGGACGACGAGGATCTGATCGAGCGGGAGGATATGGTCGTCACCATCACCTCGGGCGGGTACATCAAACGCACCGCCTTGGCCGATTTCCGCGCCCAAAAGCGTGGCGGCAAAGGCGTCAGCGGCATGGCCACCAAGGAAGAGGATGTGATTACGACCCTGTTCGTGGCCAACACCCACACGCCGCTGTTGTTCTTCACGACCGACGGCATGGTCTACAAGCTCAAGACATGGCGTCTGCCCTTGGGCGGTCGCACCGCCAAGGGCAAGGCCCTTGTCAACATCCTGCCGATCCCCGCCGGTGTGTCCATCGCCGCCGTCATGCCCGTGGACCGGGACGAGGACGAGTGGAGCGAGTTGCAGATCGTCTTTGCCACCAGCGCCGGCGACGTGCGCCGCAACAGCCTGTCAGACTTTGCCAAGGTCATGCGCAACGGCAAGATCGCCATGGAACTGCCCGAGGGCGTCACCCTGGTCAACGCCCGCATCTGTGGCCCCGACGATGACGTGATGCTGGTGACAGCCGCCGGGCGTGCCATCCGCTTCCCCACCACCGAGGTGCGGGTGTTCCAATCCCGCAAGTCCACAGGGGTGCGTGGCATCAAGCTGGGCGCCGGGGACAGTGTCGTCTCCATGTCCGTGGTCCGCCACTTCGACGCGGATCCGGCGGAACGCACCGCCTACCTGAAACAGCGCCGCCTGATGGCCGGTGTCACCGAAGAGGTCGAGGCCGACGAGGATGATGTCCCCGCAGGTGATCTGTCCCCCGAACGCTACGCCGAAATGTCAGCCGCCGAGGATCTGATCCTGACCATCACATCCCAAGGTGCGGGCAAGCTGTCGTCTTCCCACGATTATCCCGTGCGGGGCCGTGGGGGCCAAGGGGTGCAATCCATCGACAAGGCCATGCGCGCAGGCGGCATCGTCGCGTCCTTCCCGGTGACGATGGACGACCAGATCATGCTGGCCACTTCCAAGGGTCAGTCGATCCGCTGCCCCGTGGACGGCATCAGCTTCCGGTCGCGCAGTGCGGGCGGAGTCAAGGTGTTTGACACCGGCGCCGGTGAAGAGGTCGTTTCCGTCGCATGGATCGCCGATCAGAGCGATGATGAGGCAACCGACGCCTAGGTGTGCGTTTGTATACCGTTGCGTGCTGCGACCTTTTGGACTAAACACGCCCCAACTCTTTGACCGGGAGGGTCTCGAATGGGGCGTGTGACAAGCGGCATCTTATGTGTCTTGGCGATCTGGCTTGTAGCCGCAGGCTATGCCGGGTGGCGCGATGCCCATGTCCAAGCGAGCACCCATTTGGCCGAGGCCGCAGCCCTGATCACCACGGATCGGGGCGGATTGGCCCTGGGCGAGCATCGGTTGAATATCCTGCTGGCCGTGCAGGACCCCAACTTCTGGAACCACAACGGCGTGGACCTGACGACCCCGGGCAACGGAATGTCCACCCTGACGCTGGCCCTCGCCCGGACCCAAGCGGCATCGCGCCTGACCCCCGGCCCCTTTGCCCTTGTGCGCCGCACCACATATGCGCTGGCGCTGGACGAATTGGTCCCGAAACACGCGCAGATCGCGTTGTTTTTGGACCAGGTCGAAATGGGCCATGACACGGATGGCAATTGGATCGCAGGGTTCTTCCGCGCCTCTGACGCGGTGTTCGGTCGCAAACCCCGCGAATTGTCGGACGAAGAGTTCCTGACCCTTGTGTCCGTCATGATCGCGCCCCAAGACCTGCGCATGGTCGCCCCGGACGACGTGCTGGCGACTCGCAAGGCCCGGGTCATGGCGCTGGTCCAAGGCCGTTGCGCGCCCCACGGGGTCAACGATGTGTGGCTGGACGGCTGCGCCTGACCCCTCCCCTCCTTTCCTTCAATCGACCGAGTGCCCCATGACCAAAATCAAAGTCGCGAACCCTATGGTAGAGATGGACGGGGACGAAATGACCCGCATCATCTGGCAGTTCATCAAGGACAAGCTGATCCTGCCCTATCTGGACATTGACCTTCTGTACTACGACTTGGGGATCGAGGAACGGGACCGCACGAACGACCAGATCACCATCGACGCGGCGGAAAAAACCCGCGAGGTCGGTGTCGCCGTCAAATGCGCCACCATCACCCCCGACGAGGCCCGGGTCGAGGAATTCGGCCTGAAGCAAATGTGGCGCAGTCCCAACGGCACGATCCGCAATATCCTGGGCGGTGTCGTCTTTCGTCAGCCCATCATCTGCAAAAACGTGCCCCGCCTAGTGCCCGGTTGGACCCAGCCCATCGTGATCGGCCGCCACGCCTTTGGCGACCAGTACAAGGCCACGGACATGAAGTTCCCCGGCCCCGGCAAACTGACGATGAAGTTCGTCGGCGAAGACGGCACCGTGGACGAGCGGGAGGTCTTCAACGCCCCCTCTGCGGGCGTGTTCATGGGCATGTACAACCTTGACGACAGCATCCGTGATTTTGCCCGCGCATCGTTCAACTATGGCCTGAACATCGGCTGGCCCGTGTACCTGTCCACCAAGAACACCATCCTGAAACAATACGATGGCCGCTTCCTTGAGCTGTTCCAAGAGGTCTTCGACGCCGAATTCGCCGACGCGTTCGCGGCCAAGGGGATCGAGTACCAGCACCGCCTGATTGACGACATGGTCGCCTGCGCCATGAAGTGGAACGGCGGCTTTGTCTGGGCCTGTAAAAACTACGATGGCGATGTGCAGTCTGACACCGTGGCCCAAGGCTTCGGCAGCCTTGGCATGATGGCCAGCCAGCTGATGACCCCTGACGGCAAGATAGTCGAGGCCGAGGCCGCCCACGGCACCGTGACCCGCCACTACCGGCAGCACCAAGCGGGCGAGGCGACGTCCACGAATTCCATCGCGTCGATCTATGCCTGGACCGGGGGCCTGCGCCATCGGGCCAAGCTGGACGACAATGCCAAACTCCTTGAATTTGCAGAAACATTGGAACGGGTGATCGTCGAAACGGTCGAGGCCGGGTTCATGACCAAAGACCTCGCCCTTTTGGTGGGCCCCGATCAAGGTTGGCTGACGACCATGGGTTTCCTCGAAAAGATTGACGAGAACCTGAACGCCGCCCTAAACGGCTGACATGAACGAACCACACCGATCCGTCGATCACACATTGCTCGAAGATGCGCAGGCCTTTGTCTTGGGCACTGGGCTATGCGCGCTGTCGATCCAGTTCCTGACCCACCTTGGCCTGATCACGGGCCAGACGGCGGGTTTGGGCGTTCTGGGGGCCTACGCGACGGGCCTGTCCTTCGGCACGGTGTTCTTTGTCGTGAACCTGCCGTTCTATGTGCTGGGGTATCTGCGCATGGGCGCACGGTTCACAATCAAGTCCTTCATCGCCGTGGCCATGCTGTCAGTGATGACAGACCTGATGCCCCGGTTCCTGACCTTCGACACCCTGAATCCGGCCCTTGGCGCGTTTTTGGCGGGGGCCACGGCGGGCATGGGCCTGATCGTCCTGTTCCGCCACGGCGCGTCCCTTGGCGGTGTGGGCATCTTGGGTCTGTGGCTGCAGGAGCGTGCGGGTATCCAGGCGGGCTGGGTCCAACTGGGCTTTGACGCGGTGCTGTTCACCGTGGCCCTTTTCGTGCTGCCGGATTTATGGTTGGTCTTGTGGTCCTTGCTGGGGGCGGTCATCGTGAACCTGATGATCGGCGTGAACCACCGCCAAGACCGCTATATAGGACGCTGACCCATGCCCAAAGAATACGTCTTTCTGGTGCTGGCCATCTTGACCGAGACCGTCGGCACCACCGCACTGAAAGCGTCAGAGGGCTTTACGCGTCTGTGGCCTTCCCTGATCGTCGTGGTCGCCTATGCGGCCAGTTTCTATCTGCTGGCGCTGGTGCTGCGGGTGGTCCCCGTGGGGATCGCCTATGCGATCTGGTCGGGCCTTGGGATCGTGTTCATAGCCATCATAGGCTGGCTGGTGTTTCGCCAGACCCTCGACCTCGCCGCGATCATCGGGCTGTCGATGATCATCGGCGGGATCGTGGTGATGCAGGTGTTTTCCAACACCACCGGTCATTGATCAGGGCCCTAGGCCCCGATCACAGCCTCTGCCGCCTTGATCGCGGCTTCGGCGTTTTCTGCGGATGCACCGCCGCCTTGGGCCATATCGGGACGGCCACCGCCGCCCTTGCCGCCCAGTTCCGCCACCGCTGCCTTAACCAGATCGGGCGCTTTGACTTTGTCCAACATGTCCTTGGTGACCCCCGCGGCCACCGCTGCCTTGCCGCCTGTGTCCGCGATCAGCAGCACCGCACCGGACCCGATCTTATCCTTGTGGGCGTCGATCAGCCCGGGCAGGTCCTTGCCCGACACGCCGGTCAGCACCTGCGCGATGAAGGGCACGCCGTTCACGTCCCGGGCCTCAGGCTCTGCCGCGCTGCCGCCGGACATGGCGAGGTCCCGGCGCAGTTGTGCGACCTCCGCCTGTAGGGCTTTGCGTTCGTCCAGCAGGGCCTTGACCCGGTCCGGCACATCTGCGGGCTGCGCCTTCAACGCGCCTGCGACCTGCGCCACCCGGGCGTCTTGCTGGGCCAGATAGTCAAAAGCCGCCGCCCCCGTCAGCGCCTCGATCCGCCGCACACCCGAGGACGACGCACTGTCGCCCAAGGCCACGAACAGACCGATATCACCCGTTTGCCTCACATGGGTGCCGCCGCATAGCTCCAGCGAGTAGGTGTCGCCACCCGTGCCCTTGCCAGAGCCCTCCAAGGCCCCCATAGACACCACGCGCACTTCGTCGCCGTATTTCTCCCCGAACAACGCCTGCGCCCCAAGGCTCCGCGCATCATCCGGTGTCATGATCCGCGTCTCGACCGATGTGTTCTGGCGAATATAATCATTCACCTCAGCCTCGACCTGCTTCATCTCGGCTGCACTCAGGGCCTTGCCGTGACTGAAATCGAACCGCAGGCGGTCATCCGCATTGAGCGACCCGCGCTGCGCCACATGATCCCCAAGCGCCCGGCGCAACGCCTCGTGCAGCAGGTGCGTAGCGGAGTGGTTGGCCCGGATTGCCGTGCGACGGTCATGGTCAACGGCCAAAGCCGCGCCCTGCCCGGTCTTGACCGCGCCCTCCGTGACCTCGCCCACATGGATGAACACACCCGCCACCTTGCGCGTATCCGTGACGGTGATGGTCGCGCTCTCGGTCTTGATCGTGCCCTGATCACCCACCTGCCCGCCGCTTTCGGCGTAGAACGGGCTTTGGTTCAGGACCACGCTCACCGCGCCTGTCGCAGTCTCCACGAGCGTGCCGTCTTGGACCAGCGCAGTGATCACGCCCTCGGCCACCTCAGTGTCGTAGCCCAGGAATTCCGTGGGGCCATGCTGATCCGCGATTTCCAGCCAGACCGTTGCGTCTGCTGCGTCGCCTGACCCGGACCACGCGGCGCGAGCCTTGGCCTTTTGCGCAGCCATGGCGGTGTCGAACCCCTCCGTGTCCACGGCGCGGCCCTTTTCGCGCAGGGCATCTTGGGTCAAATCGAGGGGGAAACCGTAGGTGTCATAGAGCTTGAACGCCGTCTCGCCGGGCAGGTCCGCCGCATCGTCCAGCCCTGCCAACTCATCATCCAGCAGGCGCAAGCCCCGGTCCAGCGTGGTGCGGAACCGCTCTTCCTCCAGGCGCAAGGTCTCTGTGATCAGGGCCTGGGCTTGGGTCAACTCGCCGTAGTGCTGGCCCATCTGGCTGACCAAGGCGGGCACAAGGCGGTGCATCAACGGATCGCTGGCGCCCAACAGATGCGCATGGCGCATGGCCCGGCGCATGATCCGGCGCAGCACGTACCCTCGCCCTTCGTTGCTGGGCATCACGCCGTCGGCAATCAGGAAAGAGGTGGACCGCAAGTGATCCGCAATCACGCGGTGATGCACATTCTTGTCGCCGTAGGGATCAACGCCCGTCGCCTGCGCCGACGCCTCGATCAAGGCCTTGAACAGGTCCGTGTCGTAGTTGTCATGGCTGCCTTGCAAAAGCGCACCAATCCGTTCCAGCCCCATGCCGGTGTCGATCGACTGCATGTCCAATGGTTTAAGCGAGCCATCCTCGAACTGTTCGTTCTGCATGAAAACAACGTTCCAGATTTCAATGAACCGGTCGCCATCTTCCTCAGCCGAGCCCGGAGGCCCGCCCCAGATGTGATCGCCGTGATCATAGAAAATCTCGGTGCACGGACCGCAGGGCCCCGTCGGCCCCATCTGCCAAAAGTTGTCGTTGGTCGCGATGCGAATGATCCGATCCTCGGGCACACCGACCTTTTTCCAAATCTCGAAGGCTTCGTCATCGGTATGGTAGACGGTGGTCAAAAGACGGCTTTTATCGATGCCGAATTCCTTGGTGATCAGGTCCCATGCGAAAGGGATTGCATCTGACTTGAAGTAGTCGCCAAAGCTGAAGTTGCCCAACATCTCAAAGAACGTGTGGTGCCGCGCGGTGTAGCCCACATTGTCCAGATCGTTGTGTTTGCCACCCGCGCGCACGCATTTCTGCGAGGTCGTCGCGCGCACATAATCGCGCCGTTCCTGTCCCAGAAAGCAGTTTTTGAACTGCACCATGCCCGAGTTGACGAACATCAAGGTGGGATCGTTGCGCGGCACGAGCGGTGAGCTGTCGACAACCGTGTGCCCTTGCTTTGCAAAGTAGTCTAGGAATGTGGACCGGATATCATTCAGGCTGGCCATTTGGCGGCTCCGCTTCGCATTTTCAGTTGAAACGGATGTAGCGGCGCGCCCCGTAGGTGTCCATGGCAAGCACAAAAAAGGGCGACCCGAGGGCCGCCCGTTTGTCAGATCGTCATTGCGCTAGTCGTCAACGACATCGGCTTTATCCGCGTGTGACATGTCGAAGTCCAACCCGTGGGCGGCGCGGATTTTGTCTTCGATGTCCAAAGCGACCGCCGTGTTCTCCCGTAGGAAGGTCTTGGCATTCTCGCGACCCTGCCCGATCCGCTCGTCCCCGTAGGAGTACCAAGCGCCGGACTTGTCCACGACGCCCGCCTTGACGCCCAGATCCAACAACTCGCCCATTTTAGAGATGCCTTCGCCATACATGATGTCGAATTCCACCTGTTTGAAAGGTGGGGCTACCTTGTTTTTCACCACCTTCACACGGGTCTGGTTGCCGACCACTTCATCCCGGTCTTTGATCGCACCGATGCGGCGGATGTCCAGACGAACCGACGAGTAAAACTTCAGCGCATTGCCGCCGGTCGTCGTCTCGGGCGAGCCGAACATAACGCCGATTTTCATCCGGATTTGGTTAATGAAGATCACCGTGCACTTCGTACGCGAGATCGACCCGGTCAGTTTCCGCATCGCTTGGCTCATCAAGCGCGCATGCACACCGACGGAGCTGTCGCCCATGTCGCCTTCCAACTCCGACTTCGGGGTCAGGGCTGCGACCGAATCAACGATCACCATGGACACCGCGCCCGACCGCACCAGCGTGTCTGTGATCTCAAGGGCCTGCTCGCCGGTGTCGGGTTGCGAAATCAGCAACTCGTCCAGATTTACGCCCAACTTCTTGGCATATTGAGGGTCCAGAGCATGTTCGGCATCCACAAACGCGCACACCCCACCCTTTTTCTGCTCTTCAGCGATGCAGTGCAGGGTCAAGGTCGTCTTGCCCGAACTTTCGGGGCCATAGATTTCAACCACACGCCCCTTGGGCAAACCACCGATCCCAAGCGCGATATCGAGCCCCAACGAGCCCGTGGACGTCGCGTCGATCTCTTGAGCGGGGTTGTCGGCGCCCAACTTCATGATCGAGCCTTTGCCGAACTGTCGTTCGATCTGCGCCAGCGCCGAGTCGAGCGCCTTTTGCTTATTGTCAGAGCTTTTGTTTGCCATATCGAGAAGGTTCGCCGTTGCCATGTTTCATACCCTTATTTCATAGGCAGCGCTGCGCGGCAACGCGACCTGTGTTCTATTCTTGTTCCACCCATGTATCGGATCAAAACAAGAACATTTCAAGTTAATTCTTATAAAGGTAGTGTTGGTCGCATTTCCTTAATAAGATGTTAGTGTTGGATATTTGCATCCAAGATGAAATCTAAGGATTTGTTTTTGCTTGTATTTTGGAAGGCAAAACTGGTGCTGTTTGCGGTACCTAAGACCGGAACAACAGCTCTAGAGGCGGCTTTGGCGCCTAAGGCGGACGTCGCGATTCTCAATCCTCCCGGATTGAAGCACTGTAATGTCCAGAAGTATCGACGCGAGCTTTCGGATTTCGTCGAGAACAAAGGCAAGCAGCCTATGGAGAAGATGGCGCTTGTGCGGCATCCAGTTGATTGGCTGGGCAGTTGGTATCGGTACCGCAGTCGCGCACAACTGAACGGGCAGCCCAATTCAACCGCTGGCATTTCCTTTGACGCGTTTGTCGAGGCATGGCTGTCAGAGGCGCCTGAACCTTTTGCCGCCATAGGGTCGCAAGCACGGTTCCTTGGGGCGTTGAATTCGGGCAAAGCAAAAGTAGATCACCTTTTTCAATACGAACAGCTGCAGAAAGCGGTTGCGTTTTTGGAAGCTAGAACGGGCTACACGATCGCTTTGGACCGGCGCAATGCGTCGCCCGAGCGATCTGTGACACTGGACCCCAACCTGCGCAAGCGCCTGGAAAACGAGCGAAGCGTTGAGTTTGAGGTTTGGGATGCAGCGCGCAAATAGCTCGATTGGCCGTCCATCGCGTATTCGAGCAAGGGCTAGTGCAGTTGGTCGTGCACCGTGTTTGTCAGCTCACTGAGAGAGAACGGTTTGGGCAAGAAAACCGAGTTCGGAACGGATGAACGATCTGCACCAAAGGTCTCTTCAGCATACCCCGATACGAAGACGGTCTTAACGCTTGGACGGTCTTTGAGCGCGATCTTGACCCAAGTTGGCCCATCCATCCCCGGCATCATCACGTCGGTCACAATCAGGTCAATCGCCAGAGTTTTGTCAGTCAAAAGTTCAAGTGCGTCTTCAGCTGATGGCGCTTCGAGAACGTGAAAGCCCCTCAGTTGCAACGCGCGGGATGCAAAGGCGCGTACGGGGGCTTCGTCCTCAACCAAAAGCACCACTTTGTTACCCTCTGCCAACTCAACCTTAGGCATGCGGTGGGTGTGCTTCGTCTCATCGTCGGGTTGCGCCTCTGGAGGTGCGACGCGACGCGGTTTTTGCTTTACCGGTGCTTCACTTGGTCCTTTTACGTCCTCATCCTCGGCAAACGCAGGGAAATAAAGGGAAAAAGTTGCCCCTTGCCCGACTTCACTATCGGCAAAAATGAAACCACCCGTCTGTTTTACAATGCCATAGACCATTGAAAGGCCAAGGCCGGTCCCCTCGCCCGTGCGTTTTGTGGTCACAAACGGTTCAAAGATGCGATTCAAATTGTCCGGCTCAATACCGACGCCCTCGTCTATGACACGAATGACGACGTACTGACCGGGCGGTACAGTTACTCGATCTCTCTCCAGCGGCGTTTCGAGATACTCACATCGCGTGTTGATGCGAACAACGCCTCCGTCCGGCATGGCGTCCCTCGCATTGACGACAAGGTTCATCATCACTTGTTCCATCTGCCGCCGATCGGCACGCACGGGCACAACTGCAGGATCGTGCGCGACCTCTAAGGTCACTCGTTCGCCAACGAGCCGGTTTAAAAGATGGGTCAGATCACCGAGGGCATCATGCAAATCAAGGCGCTCAAGCTGCAGCGTCTGCTTCCTGGAAAAGGCCAAGAGTTGCCCAACAAGAGCTGCCGCACGATTGGCATTCTGCGTGATCTGCACAAGATCGCCGTAGTCTTCGTCTGTTTTGTCATGCCGCAGCAGCAATAGGTCACAATGACCGGAGATCGCGGTGAGCAGGTTGTTGAAATCATGGGCCACCCCGCCCGCCAATTGACCAATAGCCTGCATTTTCTGGCTTTGGACAAACTGGGCCTCCAACGTTTTCAATTCCGTGGCATCGTTCAAAACGGCCAAGATCGTGGAGTTTCCGGCGGTCACCACGCGGCCAAGGGTCACTTGCAAGAACTGATCCGGAACGGCGCCCGTGACACGCATCACCTCTGACCGATTGAGACCTCGGCCACGGCTAGCCTCGGCTATCCAATCCGTGACGGAGCGACCAAGCCCTTCCAGCATTGATTGCAACTTAACACCGGGTTGCAAAACATCTGGCAAAAGCTCCAACCCCAAACGATTGGCACGCAACACTTCTCCCGAGGCGGAGAGGTAAAGCACCGGCACGGGCAAACCGTCGAAATCTGCGCTGAAATCCGCGTCCAAATCAGCGGCGCCCTCGCTGGCCGGTACCAAATACACCTCTGTCCGGCCACCTGGACTGTCGATCTTAAAGATGCGCACCAACTCGGACTTGTCGCCTACGCGCAAGGCATGAAGCCCACCATGTTCAAGAGGCAGATCGTCAAACAGCTCGCTCAGACGTTTGCACCGCTTGCCAAGGGCATTGAGCAGTGGATCGTTCATATGCAAAATGATCCCGGACCGGCTTACGGTCATCATCGGCATGGACACCGTTTCAGCAGCGACGCCACGCCCCATCAGGCCCTCATCCAGACGCCAGAAAAATCCATCCTCTTTTTTCTGAACTGAAACCCGCAGCTGTCCGGTGCGGGCAACGATATCTTCACGCGCAAAACCATTGTTTTCTGCCCTGGCCCGTAACCGCATGATCACAGCATCGGGGTTGGCCAAAAGGTCGCGCAGGGCAAGGCCCATCGTCGCGCCTTTCTGAACGCCTACGCGTTCAAGGGCCGCCCGATTTTGGAAATAAATGGCCCCGTGCAGGTTCGTTAAAAAACTAAGCGCGGTGTCGTGTTCCACCATCTCCATGATGGCGTTGCGGGCAATACGCTCTTGGCGATCCCTGCGAAGGTGGTCAATCAAGGCGAATGCCGCCACAGACAATACGGTCACCCCAAGCGCCCACAGACCTGTTTGTTCTACGAAGCCCGTCTGAAACTGGCCCAGCACCAGCATCGCAAGGGCGAATACGACTGCGGGCAATACAACGGGCCGCAAGCGCAACAAAAGCTGCCTGCGGGCCTCTTTCTGATCTGGGCTGATTGTCAGGGCCAAGGAACGCTCCACGCTAACTACGTGTCCAGAGTAAGCCGCTAAAGTGTTAACTGCTGCTTAAGATTTTGTCCCAAACCTACCACAACAGGGTTTTTTGTCCAAATCAGCGCTCAAATAGCGCGAGAAAAAAGCCATCCGTCTGCTGCAAGGGTGTCGTGGTCCACGTCTCGACCAGCCTTAGGTCCGTGATATTCGGAATTGTTTTCGCCTGTGCATGATTCTCGGCTTCGAACAATGAACAGGTCATGTACGCCAACCATCCACCGGGCCTAAGGAACGTCGCAGCCTTTACGACAATCTGTTGTTGCAGGGTGCGCAGTTCATCCAGACGCTCGGGTCCCATGCGCCATTTCGCATCAGGTGTGCGCCGCCATGCGCCACTGCCTGAACACGGCACGTCACAGATCACACCATCAAACAGCCCGGACACTTCCGCCGTGGTCCGGATATCGATCTGCACACCTGCGCGCGCAGCACGGGCGGGAAGGTCACGCATCCGTTCGGGGTGCGCATCATGGGCCACGACGGACACATCTTGCTGCGCCATGACAGCCAACGCTTTGCCGCCACCGCCTGCACAATAGTCCAACACCTTTGTGCATGCGCGCAAAGGCAATCGCGCGACAAGTCCTTGGGATCCGGGATCCTGCAACTCCAACCCGCCGTCGAGCATCAAGGGATGCCGGGCCAAGGCGCGTGTCCCCGGCGGCACGGTCAAGGCATGGGATGCTGAAGGATGTGGTTGCGCCACAATCCCACTGTCTGCCAGCGCGGCAATTGCCGTGGGCACATCCAAGCGGCGCGCATTGACACGCAGCCCAACGGGCGCGCGGTCGCGCAGCGCGCTTAGAACCGCATCGGTATCTGGGCCCAGTTGCGCTTGGAACAGGGGCAATACATCTTCGGGCACATCCAGCTGAACGGAGCGCGGTGCGGTTACAAGGTCTTGCAAGGCCGCGCGCTCATCATCCGAGACGGGCGCCGGTCCATGACCGATCCCCGTGAAAACACTGTTTAAATCAGCACCGGCTTGCTGCAACAGACCCAAGATCAAGTGACGACCGGACCTGCCGCCGCCGACCCAAGCGCAAGACGCGCGCCGCCGCAGCACATCAAACACGATGTCACGTACGGCGGCCCGGTCCTTGGACCCGGCGTAACGCGCTCCACGCGCCCAACGCGTCAGGGCCTGCTCGGCGGCCATGGCATCATTCACCGCATCCAGCACACCGATGGCGGCGGCATATCGCGCGGCCGGTGTCATGCGCCGCGGTAGTTCGGGCTTTCACGCGTGATTTGGACGTCGTGCACATGGCTTTCTTTCAGACCCGACCCGGTGATCCGCACAAAGCTACAGTTGCTGCGCATTTCGGCCACCGTGGCACATCCGGTGTAGCCCATGGCCGCCCGCAGCCCCCCACCAGTTGGTGTATCACCGCACCTGCCGATCCTTTGTAGGGCACTTGACCCTCGATCCCCTCGGGCACCAGCTTGTCGCTGGCTGCGTCTTTCTGAAAATACCGATCTGCCGACCCGCGCGCCATGGCACCCAAGGACCCCATACCCCGGTAGGATTTGAAGCTGCGCCCTTGGTACAAGATCACCTCGCCGGGGGACTCGTCCGTGCCCGCGATCATGGATCCAACCATCGCGCAAGAGGCCCCGGCGGCAATGGCCTTGGCAAAATCACCGGAAAACTTGATCCCGCCATCCGCGATCACCGGCACATCCCTCGCGCCGGAGGCAGCATCCAATATCGCCGTCAACTGGGGCACGCCGACACCGGCCACAATCCGAGTGGTACAAATGGACCCCGGGCCGATCCCGACCTTTACCGCATCCGCGCCCGCATCGATCAAGGCGCGCGCGCCATCTGCGGTGGCGACGTTACCTGCCACCACTTGCACGGAATTGGACAGGGCCTTGACCCGCTCCACCGCTTTGCCAACGCCATCGGAATGACCGTGGGCCGTGTCAATCACCACCAGATCGCAGCCCGCGTCGATCAAGGCCTCGGATCGCGCGAACCCGGCGTCCCCCACCGTAGTGGCCGCGGCGACCCGTAGGCGCCCCATCTCATCCTTACAGGCGTCGGGGTTTACCACGGCCTGTTCAATATCCTTGATGGTCAACAGGCCCGTCAGCTCGTCACGATCATTCACGATCAACAGCTTCTCAAGGCGGCGGGCGTGCATCAACGACCGCGCCTCGGTCAGATCCACAGGCTCTTGCAAAATGGCCAGATTGTCCGAGGTCATCATCACCGACACCGGCGTCGCGTCGTCGGAGGCAAAACGCATGTCCCGGTTCGTCACGATCCCCAAAAGCCGACCATTCTCGCCCACGACAGGAAATCCTGTGACCCGGTAGCGGTCCTGCAACGCCTTGGCATCGGCCAGGGTCTGGTCCGGGGTCAAGGTGTGCGGCTTATAGACAATCCCCGACACAAAACGTTTGACCCGGCGCACCTGACGCGCTTGCTCTTCCACATCCAGATTTCTGTGAATGACACCCATCCCGCCCGCCTGCGCCATGGCAATCGCCATACGCTGCTCGGTGACGGTGTCCATTGCAGACGACAAAAGCGGGATGTTCAGGCCAATGGTTTTGGTCACCTGCGTGCGCGTATCGGCCGTGGCAGGCAATACGGTCGAGGGGCCGGGCACCAAAAGGACATCATCAAATGTAAGGGCTTCGCGAATCTGCATTGCAACCTCCAAGGCTTGGCGTAAGCGGTTGCCGCTGTCCTATTTCACGCACGCACGAAAAGGGAAAGGCCTAAGGCACCTCCGCGACGCCTTGTGCTTCATTGGGTCACAAATACCCCCTCGCATCCGGCCAAGAAGTACCGCAGTTCGTCATCCTGCAAACCCGTTCCACAGGCGCCCCAAAGCATCGCGTGCGCCGTTAGGCGCTCCGTCAGGTCACGCCACCTCGGAACCCTTGGGCAACGACGAACTTTTCGGAACTGTCGGACCGGCTGGCCCCGGGTTTGAAATGCGCGACCTTGGTGAAGTTCTGCTTCAACAGTTTTTGCAAGTCGCCCTCGGCCCCGCCTGCCAGCACCTTGGCCACAAAGGTGCCGCCCGGGTCCAGGACGTCAAAGGCAAAGTAGGCTGCTGCCTCGCACAGGGACATGATCCGCAGGTGGTCGGTCTGCTTGTGGCCCGAACTGGCCGCCGCCATGTCCGACATGACCACATCAGCCTTGCCGCCCATCCATGCCTTGACCTGTTCGTCCGCACCCTCGTCCATGAAATCAAGGACATGGAACTCCGCGCCTGCCAAGGGCTCCACCTCCTGCAGGTCGATGCCAAGAAACGTGCCCACGCGTTTGCCGGACTTTTCGCCCAGGGCGTTGATCCGTGGGATCGCGATCTGGGCCCAGCCCCCGGGCGCACAGCCAAGGTCGACCACACGCGCCCCGGGCACCAGAAAGCGGTATTTGTTGTCGATGTCTTCCATCTTGAACGCGGCGCGCCCGCGCATCCCTTCGGCTTTGGCGCGCTGGACATAGGGGTCGTTGAGCTGCCGTTGCAGCCAAAGCGTGGACGACAGCTTGCGCCCGCGCGCGGATTTCACACGCACGCGCAACTCGCGCAAACCACGGCCAGAGGTGCCTTTGGGCTTTTTGGTCATCTTCGTAAGGTCCGTCTCAATAGGGGCCGTCTTCCAACACGCCGTCCGCTGACATCTGTGCGTACAGCAGGCCTTCCCTAAGGCCCCTGTCCGCCACAGACAACCGGTCCGTGGGCCACGCCCGCAACAGCGCCTGCAAAATAGCAGCCCCCGACATGATCAGCGCGTGGCGGTCGCGGCCGATGCGAGGATCCTTGCGCCGCCCCTCTGGCCCCATGGCCAGATACCCTGTGATCACCTTGTCAATCTGGTCAGAGGTCATGCGCAGCCCGTCCACCTTGTTCCGGTCATACCGTTTCAGGCCAAGGTGCGTCGCGGCCACCGTCGTCACCGTGCCGCTGGTGCCGATGATCTGGAACCCCTCGCGCGCTTGATCGGCTGCGTCGTCATAGGGCGAAAACTCCGCCAGTTTTTCCTCAAAGAACCAACTCATCAGGGCAAAGCGCGCGGCGTCGTCCGTCACATCGCGAAACTGGTCCTTCAGGGTTGCCACACCCAAAGGGATCGAGATCCAGTCCACAACCTTGACCCCGGTGCTGCCCTGAAATCCTGCGTGCAGGCCCATGATCGCGGCGGGGCGTTCCAGGCGGGGCACTTGGCACAGATCCATCCACACCAATTCTGTGGAGCCGCCGCCGATGTCCACAACCAATAATTGTTCCGTCTTGGTCGACACCAAGGGCGCGCAGGATACGACCGCAAGGCGCGCCTCTTCCTCGGGCTTGATGATCTCCAGCCTCAGACCGCTTTCACGCTCCACCACCTTGATGAATTCGGCGGCATTGCTGGCGCGGCGGCACGCCTCTGTCGCCACAAGGCGCATGCGTTTCACACCGTGGCGTTCCAGTTTGCGCTGGCAAATCTTGAGCGCCCCCACCGTGCGCGCCATGGAGGCGCGGGACAAACGGCCAGACGCCTCCAGGCCGTTGCCCAGCTGCACGGACTTCGAAAAACTGTCCACCACATGCAACTGCGCGCCCTTGGGCTGCGCAATCAACATGCGACACGAATTGGTGCCAAGGTCCAACGCGGCATAAAGGTCCGCGGGGTCTGGGCGCTCTGTGCGCGGTTCGGCGGCTGGCTTGCGAGGCTTGCCCCGGTCCAGATGATGCACCCCGGGACCGCGCCTGGGATGTTTGGGCGACATATGCGCCTCCGAATGTTTGGTTGTGTTGAACTTACGCGCGACGAGGCGCTCAAACAAGGGACTCATAGTTTTCATGCGAATTATGACCCCTGCGCCCCCTCGCCCTTGGGATGGCAAAGCCCTAGGTGTCGCGCATTGGCCCATGAATGTCGAAATTCGCGCGCCAAGGGGGCGCCATGGCCCCTACACCAGACGTAAGACACGGGAGAGTCGCAGATGGCACAGGTTACAATCGTTTACTGGCGGGACATTCCGGCCCAAGTGATCGTCGGCAAAGGTCGTCGCGGACACAAGGTGCAACTGCCCGAACGGTTTGAACAGGCCATCGACCGCGCCGCCATGAAATCGGGCGCTGCCGAAACCGACGATTATCTGGCCGAATGGCGCAAAGCCGATCCCTACACCGTGGACGGCGACGACAAAGAGGTGGCCGAGGCAGAGGCCGCCCGTCTGGATGCAGAATACGACCGCGACAGGCTCAAATCCCTGATCGCCAATGATGGCCGGGCGGCATAGCCACCCCATGGACTTAAGGGAGAGGCTCATGGCGCTTCTGAACTTCAAACGCAATGACGCTGAAACGACGGGTGCGACGCCCGAGATGGAGGCCCTGCTGAACGGCTACTCGATCGAGGTGATGCCCCGCACCGCCGAAAAGATCGACGATTTCAAGGCCCTGCTGCCCAAGGGTACACGCGTCTACATCGCCCATATCGAAGGCACGCCCATCGACGACATGGTGCGCACCGCCGCCCGTCTGGCCGCCGATGGTTATCCGGTCATGCCGCACTTTCCAGCGCGGATCATCAAGGATGCCACGACCCTGAAGGACTGGATCGCGCGCTATCAGGGCGAGGCAGGCGTGGACCAAGCACTGCTGCTGGCCGGTGGTGTGGACCAACCCCACGGCGACTTTCACTCCTCCATGCAACTGCTGGAGACCGGGGCCTTTGACGCCGCCGGGTTCAAGCGCCTGCACGTCGCGGGCCACCCCGAGGGGAACAAGGATATCGACCCCGATGGCGGTATGAAGAACGTCACCGACGCGCTGCTGTGGAAACAGGGCTTCAAGGACAAGACCGACGCCGAGATGGCCATTGCCACCCAGTTCTGCTTCGAAGCCGCGCCCGTAATCGCATGGGCTGACAGCCTGAAAGCGGCGGGCGTGGGCCTGCCCATTCATATCGGTGTGGCGGGGCCTGCGAAACTGCAAACCCTCATCAAGTTCTCCATTGCGTGCGGTGTCGGCGCATCCCTGCGGGTGCTGCAAAAGCGGGCCAAGGATGTGACCAAGCTGCTGCTGCCCTTCACCCCCGATGACTTCCTCTCCGACCTGGCCGCCCACAAGGCCGCCCACCCGGATTTCAACATCACCAACGTACACTTCTTCCCCTTGGGCGGCATCAAGACCAACGCCAACTGGGCCATCGAAAACGCAGGCGCCTCTGGCGTCCCCGCAGACCAATCCTAAGGACGACCCATGACCCGCACCGTCATCGAAAGCAAAACCAAGACCACCGTGATCGGCTTTGACGAGCCGTTTTGCGTGATTGGCGAACGGATCAACCCCACGGGCCGCAAAATCCTGAACGAAGAGTTGGAGCGTGGCGATTTCACCCGGGTCCAAGTCGATGCGGTAGCCCAGGTCGCCGCAGGGGCCACGGTGCTGGACATCAACTCGGGCGCGGTGTTTTCGAACAAAATGGCCGAAGATCCCCGCTACGCCGACAACAACTTTGTCGAGCCGACCCTGATGGCCGAACTGGTCGCAAGGGTGCAAGAGGTCACAGATTGCCCCCTGTGCATCGACAGCTCTGTCCCCGGGGCGCTTGAAAACGGGCTTGCGGCGGCCGAGGGGCGGCCCCTGTTAAACTCCGTCACCGGCGAGGAAGATAGGCTGGAACTGGTCTTGCCCCTCGTCAAGAAATACAACGTACCCGTGGTGGCCATTTCCAACGACGACACCGGTATCTCCGAAGACCCCGAGGTCCGCTTTGCCGTGGCGAAAAAGATCGTGGAACGGGCGGCAGATTTCGGCATCCCGGCCCATGACATCGTCGTCGATCCGCTGGTGATGCCCATCGGGGCCATGGCAACGGCGGGCCAGCAAGTCTTTACCCTTGTGCGCCGCCTGCGCGAGGAATTGGGCGTGAACACCACCTGCGGGGCCTCCAACATCAGCTTTGGTCTGCCCAACCGTCACGGGATCAACAACGCCTTTCTGCCCATGGCCTTTGGTGCGGGCATGACCAGCGCCATCATGAACCCGGTCGCCCTGCCCGTGGGCCCCAAAAAGATCGCCGAGAGAAAGGCGCTGATCGAGGCGGCGGGCGTCATCCTGCCCGAAGGCATGGACGACGAGGCTTTCGTCAAACTGTTCGGCATGGGGTCCACCAAACCCCGCCCGGGCAAGGAGATGGAGGCGATCCGTGCCGCCAATTTCCTGATGAACCACGACGACGGTGGCGCGGCCTGGATCAACTTCAACAAAGACCCCGATGCCGCCCTTCAGGGGGCCGCGCAGGCGGTCGTCGTCGGCGTCGTGGTTAAGGGACGTTTAACTTTTAGGCGGCAAACATGGCGGGATCATGCAAATGCGCCCCGCCATACCTTTGCCCGCGAAACCCTGGGTCGATCAAGTCTTCTCAGCGCGCACCGTCCAATACGGCGGTGTGGTGCGGCGCAATCTACGCTGGATCGAAGCCGAAGTGGGTCGACAGGAATTTATCGACGAAGTGAAGCAACGTGGCTGGCACCTGATCGAGTGCAACGGTCACATGGTCGTCTTCTGCACACCCAAACCCGTATTCGTTCACTTCTAAATCAAAAATTCGTACGAATTTTTGCACCAATCGAATTTTCGTACGAAAATTCGTAATGTGAGGCTTTCCGATGTCCCAAGACCCCCTCGTCGTCTTTACCCCATCCGGCAAACGCGGGAACTTTCCCATCGGCACCCCCATCCTGACCGCCGCGCGACAGCTTGGGGTGGATTTGGACAGTGTGTGCGGCGGACGCGGGATCTGTTCCAAGTGCCAGATTTCGCCCGGTGTCGGGGACTTCCCGAAACATGGCGTGACCGTATCCGCAAACGCTTTGTCCGAATGGAACAGTGTCGAACAACGCTACAAGGACAAGCGCGGCCTGCTGGACGGGCGACGCCTGGGGTGTCAGGCCACGGTGCAAGGCGACGTTGTCGTGGATGTGCCCCCCGAAAGCCAAGTGCACAAACAGGTCGTGCGCAAAGCCGCCAGCGACCGCCCCATCACCATGGATCCCGCCACCCGCCTCTACTATGTAGAGGTGCAGGAACCCGACATGCACGAACCCACAGGCGATCTGGAACGCACGGCCAAAGCCCTTGCAGATCAATGGGATATCCATGGCCTGACCGCGCCCCTTGGCGTTCTGACCCGCCTGCAGACGATGCTGCGCAAGGGCCATTGGACCGCAACCCTTGCGGTGCACCAACCGACCGGATCCGACCCCGTGTTGCTCGACCTATGGCCCGGTTTCTTCGACGGCCCTCTCTACGGGTTTGCGGTCGATCTCGGCTCGACCACCATCGCGGCGCACCTGTGTGATCTGTCTGACGGCACGGTCAAAGCGTCCTCCGGGTTGATGAACCCGCAAATCCGCTTTGGCGAGGACCTGATGAGCCGGGTCAGCTACGCCATGATGAACCCCGGCGGCGACGTGGAGATGACCCGCGCCGTGCGCGAAGGCATGGACACCCTGTTCGCCGACATGGGGCAAGAGGCCGGCGTGGACCCGCGCCAGATCGTGGAAACCGTGATCGTCTGCAACCCCGTCATGCACCATCTTTTGCTGGGCATTGATCCGGTGGAACTGGGCCAGGCGCCCTTCGCCCTTGCCACGTCCGGCGCGCTGCACCTGAACGCGCGGGACCTTGATCTCAAGGCTCTGAACGCCGCCGCACGCACCTATCTTTTGCCTTGTATCGCGGGGCACGTGGGCGCGGACGCAGCGGCTGTGGCCCTGTCGGAACGCCCCGATCAGTCCGACGATCTGGTCCTTGTGGTGGACGTGGGCACCAACGCCGAGATCCTGCTGGGCAACCGCGACAAGGTGCTGGCCTGCTCCAGCCCCACGGGCCCCGCCTTCGAGGGCGCGCAGATCAGTGCGGGCCAGCGCGCGGCCCCGGGGGCGATCGAAAAGCTGGAGATTGACCCCACCACCAAGGAGCCGCGCTTCAAGGTCATAGGCTGCGACCTGTGGTCCGACGATCCAGACTTCGCCACACAGACCGCCGCAACTGGCATTACCGGCATCTGCGGCTCTGGCATTATCGAAGCTGTGGCCGAAATGCGCATGGCGGGCCTGCTGGACCCCTCGGGCCTGATCGGGTCGGCGGATCAGACGGGCACCCCCGGTGCCAGCCAGAGGGGCGCGTGAACGCCTATCTGATCCATGACGCCAGCGCCGACGGCGGGCCGCGCATCACGGTGACCCAAGGGGATATCCGTGCTATTCAGCTCGCAAAATCAGCGCTTTACGCGGGCGCACGCCTATTGATGGACGAGATGGGCGTGGACAAAGTGGACCGCGTCACGCTGGCCGGGGCCTTCGGTGCGCACATCAGCCCCAAGCATGCCATGGTGCTGGGCATGATCCCCGACGCCACACTGGACCAGGTCACAAGTGCGGGGAACGCCGCAGGTCATGGGGCGCGCATGGCCCTGTGTTCGCGCGGCGCGCGTACCGAAATCGAGGGACTCGTAGGGCGGATCGACAAGATCGAAACCGCGATTGAACCCAAGTTTCAGGAGCATTTCGTGAACGCCAACGCCATCCCCCACGCCACGGATCCCTTTCCCGAATTGGCCAAGGTTGCCCCCTTGCCGATGAACAATTTCGGGGCGTCTGGCGGGGATCAGGCCGGGGGCCGCCGTCGCCGCAGACGGGGGTAAAACAGGGCCAATAGGCCATTGACGCGCGCGCCCCCGCTGGCTATCTGACGCGGGAGCGCGGGTATGGTGAAAAGGTATCACGCGAGCTTCCCAAGCTTAAGTTACGAGTTCGATTCTCGTTACCCGCTCCATCCCCCACCCGTGCATGATCCCGCACGCGTCGCGCGAAACCCGTGCATGGTCTCGCGCAGGTCGGTTTTTTGGGGCCTAAAATCATGCGTCCAAAATTCCGCCACAATCGCCTGCTAGACATCCATCGAAAGTATGGAGCGTGCGATGCACTTTTTGAATTCCGAAGACGGCGCTGTGACCGTCGATTGGGTCGTCCTGACGGCCGCACTTGTGGGTCTGGGACTGGCCACCATGTCTGTGGTGTCAAGCGGGGTCGAGGACCTGTCGAATGATGTGGACACTGAACTCAAATCCCAGATCATCCGCACCAATTTCAACCAGAACCACCGCGTGGACATGGCGAACTGTAGCGATGGCTATGATCACCTTTATGATCTTGTCGAACCCGCGCGCGTCATCGTGCCAGGCGGTTTGGATACCGAAACCGATGGCTATGACCACATTGACCAAGCAATCGCAGCTGATCTTGCGGAGGCACAAGAAAAGTATGCGGAATACGGCAGTGCGGTGGATCCAAGCCACTTTGACACCCCTGGCTTCAGCCTTGCCGAAGACGACACTGGCCTTGGCGGGGATGAGATCATGGAATACGCGGGCCTCCACTGCCGCGCGATCCGCGAAGGGTGGTAGGACGCGGGTTGCACCCTGCCGGGATCGGGATAATGTCTGTGCCATGACCTTGCCCTACCTCACCCCCCTGTCCGCCGCGGAACGCGCCGCCCATGGTGTCACGCCCGAATTTCCCTTCGCCGTGGCCGACCGGGTGCGGTTCCATGAATTGGACGTGTTGGATCACGTGAACAACGCGGTCTACCTGTCGTGGTTCGAAACCCTGCGCATCCATTACCTGCGCGCCTATGGCATTTCGGAATACGCCGACAGCGCCAACCGCCCGGTTCTGGTCCTGCGCAATGTGGATTTGGAATATCGCGCGCCGCTTTATCTGGACGAAACCTACGTGCTGGCCGCCCGGTCCCTGACCTTTCGCCGCACGTCTTGGAAGATGCAGTACGCGGTGTTCGCGCGCGGGCAGATGTGTGCCATCGGCCATGCGGTGATCGTGTTGATGGAAAACGACACCGTGACGCGCAAACCCCTGCCCCAAACCCTGATCGACGTGATCACAACCCGCGACGGTGCCCGGTCAGAGGGCTGACGCCCCCCTTCATTGGGTCAAAAATACCCCAACACCGCCGTCCGCAACATGGTCCGCCCGGATGTCAGGCGCGCCACGTCGCCAGTTGCGCCAGCAAGGCTTGGGTCGAGGGGTCCTTGCCGCTGGCATCTGCGCCCTCGATCAGGGGTTGCAGGGCAGTGGCCAATTCCTTGCCCAGTTCCACCCCCCATTGATCGAAGGAATTGATCCCAAGGATCACCCCCTCGACAAACACGCGGTGTTCATAAAGCGCGATGATCTGGCCCAGAACGAAAGGCGTCAGGCGCGGGTACAGCAGGGTCGTAGAGGGGCGGTTGCCCGGGAACACCCGGGCGGCGGCCTGACGGTCCAGCTCGGCCCCCTCGAACTGGCCTGCGATCTTGGCGGCCGCCTCGGCGTGGGTGCGGCCGCGCATCAGCGCCTCTGACTGGGCCAGACAATTGGACAGCAGCAGGCGGTGGTGGTGGTCCAGATCCGCCTCGTGCCCAAGGGCCGCCACCATGAATTCGCACGGCACCGGCGTCGTGCCTTGGTGGATCAACTGGTAAAAGGCGTGTTGCCCGTTGGTGCCCGGCTCGCCCCAGACCACGGGGCCGGTCAGGCCCGTAGGCGTGCCGTCCATGGTGACGGATTTGCCGTTACTCTCCATCTCCAGCTGTTGCAGGTAGGCGGGCAGACGGGACAGGCGGTTGTCATAGGGCAGCACGGCGCGGGTGGGATAGCCGCAGACCTGATGGTGCCACATCCCCACCAGCGCCAGCAGGACGGGCAGGTTTTCGGCCAAGGGGGCGGTGGCAAAGTGGTCGTCCATGGCGGCGCCACCGGCCAGAAACGCCTCGAAGTTTTCGGGCCCCACGGCGATCATCATGGGCAGGCCGATGGGCCCCCACATGGAATAGCGCCCGCCGACCCAATCCTCGAACCCGAACATCCGCTCGGGCGGGATGCCAAAGGCCGTGACCTTGTCGTCTGCCGTGCTGACGGCGGCAAATTGCGCCGCAGGGTTTGCCAATTCCGCCATCCACGCCCGGGCCGTGGCCGCGTTGGTCATGGTTTCGATCGTGGTAAAGGTCTTGGAGGCGACGATCACAAGGGTTGTCGCAGGGTCCAGCCCCCGGGTGACATCGGCAAAATCCGCGCCATCCACGTTGGACACAAAGTGCAGGCGCGGGCCGTCGTGGTAGGGGGCCAGGGCGAGGGTGCCCATCTTGGGCCCAAGGTCGGACCCGCCGATCCCGATGTTGATCACATCGGTGATCTTGCCCCCCTGCCCCTTGAAGTCACCGCTGCGCACGGCCCGGGCGAAGTCGGCCATGCGGGCGCGGGTGTTTAGGATATCGGGCATGACGGGGGTGCCGTCCACGCTGGGCCCCTCGGGACCGCTGCGGCGCAGGGCGGTGTGCAGAACGGCGCGCCCCTCCATCTCGTTGATCTTGTCGCCGCGCAGCATGGCGTCGCGCCGCACCACCACGCCCGCGTCCTCGGCCATGGCCAGCAGGCCCTGCATGGCGTCCGGCGTGATCGTGGTCTTGGAGAAATCGAGGACAAGGTCCCCAAGACGCGCGGTCATGGCGGGCACCCGAGCCGGGTCCGTCAGCAGGTCGCGCATATCCGCGCCGGTCAGGCCGCGCAGGTGATCGAGGTGTGTGGACAGGTCGGGCATCATGGGCACCAGTGGACAATTGCGTTGGACAGGACACAGGCGACGGGGGCCACCTGTGGCGCGGCGGCGCGCGCGACTTCGAGGGCTGCGCGCTTTTCGGCGCCTTTGATCACGATATGGGTTTCCATCGCCCCTTGCAGGACGGGGGCAGTCAGGGTGATGCGCGGCTCTCCGGCACCGCTTGCGCGCATGGCCATCAGGGGGGCGCATCCGGGGCAAGGGCCGCCGTCAGGTTGTCGGCCCCCGGAAACAGGGAGGCCGTGTGCATATCCGCCCCCATCCCCAACAACAGGACCGAGATCGGCAGCGCGCCCGCCACCGCCCCTTGCAGGCGGGGCAACCCCTCTTCGGGCGTGGGCGTATCGGTGTACAGCGGCACAAGGGTCGCGGCCGCCGCCCGCCCGGTCAAAGGCGCGCGCGCAGCAGGGCGGTGTTGGACCGGGGGCTGTCCTCGGGCACCCAGCGTTCGTCGTTCAGGATCACCCGCACCCGCGCCCAATCCAGATGGGTGGCGGACAGCGCGTCAAAAATCGGCCCCGGCGTTGTCCCCCCGGGGACAGACAGGGTGGCGTGGTCCTGGGTCAGCAGGACGTTTTCCAAGGCCCCCGTGATCACGTTGGCCAGATCCAGCATCATCAGCTCGGCGTCGGGGTATTCGATCAGCTTCATTGTTCCAGATCCCCCCAGCGGCGGCCATCCTTGTGCATCAGCATCAGCGCCTCTTCGGGGCCGGAGGAGCCTTGGGCGTACAGATGGGGCTTGTCACCCCGCGCGGTCCAGCCCTCGATCATCGGGTCGGTCCATTCCCACGCGGCCTCCACCTCGTCCCCGCGCATGAACAGGGTCTGGTTCCCCCGGATCACATCCATGATCAGGCGTTCGTAGGCGTCCGGTGTCTCGGCCGCCTCGCCCAAGGCGTCCGCAAAGGTCATGTCCAGGGGCACATCCATCAGGCGCATCCCCCCGGGGCCGGGTTCCTTGATCGTCACCGACAGCTCGATCCCCTCATCCGGTTGCAGACGGATCGTCAGGACGTTGGACTTGGTGCCCGCCTCGTCGCCAAAGATGTTGTGGGGTGTATCCTTGAAATGCACGACGATTTCGGACAGGCGCGTGGCCATGCGTTTGCCCGTGCGCAAGTAGAAGGGCGTACCGTTCCAGCGCCAGTTAGAGACCTGGACCTTCATGGCAATGAAGGATTCGGTCCGGCTGTCAGGGTTTTCGGAGTGTTCGATATAGCTGGGCTGTTCGCCCGCCTTGTACTGCCCGCGCACGATGTCGGCGGGGGCGACAGGGTCCAGCGCGCGGATCACCTTCAACTTTTCGTCGCGCACGGCATCGGGGAAAACCGGCTCGGCGGTTCCATCGCCGTCAGGCACAGCAGCTGCATCAGGTGGTTTTGCACCATGTCCCGCATGGCCCCGGATTTGTCGTAATAGGCCCCGCGCCCGCCCACGCCCACGGTCTCGGCCACGGTGATCTGGACGTGGTCGATGTACTGGGCGTTCCACAGCGGTTCAAACAGCACATTGCCAAAGCGGATCGCCATCAGGTTCTGCACCGTCTCTTTGCCCAGATAATGGTCGATGCGGTAGATCTGCGTTTCGTCAAAGCTGGCGGCGAGGTCCGCGTTCAACTGCCGTGCGGTCGCCAGATCGCGGCCAAAGGGTTTTTCCACCACGATCCGCGCATTGTCATCGGTCACCCCGTGGCTGCGCAGGCGCGCGGCGATGTCGCCAAACAGGCCAGGGCCCACCGAGAAATAGAAGGCATGGACCACACCGGGGCGCATGGTCTGGGCCAGTGCGTCCCAGCCGTCAGTGCCCCGGGCATCCACGGTGATATAGCTGATCTGCTCCAGAAACGCGGCCAGAACGGCGGCGTCCTGACAGCGTTCGGGCACGAATTCCGCCACGGCCTGGGCCACGAAATCACGGAACGCAGCACTGTCTTGCTGGGTCCGGGCCGCGCCGATGATGCGCGCGGTCTCTGGCATCTGCCCTGCCTGGAACCGGCGGTAGAGGCCCGGCAGGATCTTGCGTCGCGCCAGATCGCCGGTGCCGCCGAAAATCACCAAATCAAAGTCGTCGACCGGAATGACACGTGACACCATGGGGCTGATCCTCGTTGTTCCTGCGCGCGTGTTAGCGCTAACCATCGGCGTGATAACGGCGCGCGCACCCGTTGTCCAGCACCCTAGACCCGCGCGATTTGGCCGCCCCCCACACAGGCGGCCACGCCGGTGGTGCCGGGATAGGACGTGGCCCAGCCGCGCGCAACACGCACCGCGAGATAGGCAAAGGCCTGCGCCTCCAGCATGTCACCGTCCAGGCCCACCGCCTCGACCGGGGCAACATCGCAGGGGATCAGCGCCGACAACCGCGCCATCAGGGCCGGGTTGTGCCGCCCGCCGCCGCACACCAGCACCCGCGCAGGCGGGCTTGGGCAATGGTCCAGACCTGCGGCCACGGACCGCGCCGCCACCTCGACCATGGTGGCCAGGGCATCCTCGGGCGACAGGGCGGCGGTGGCGGCCATCGCATCGGCAAAGGCATCGCGGTCCAAGGATTTCGGCGGCATCCGTGCATAAAAGGCCCGCGACAGGGTGGCTTGCACAATCGCGTCCGACGCGCGCCCGGCCATGGCCCCCGCCCCGCCCTCGTCCCGGGCCCGGCCCAGCCGGGCGGCGGCGATATCATCCAGCGGTGCATTGGCCGGGCCTGTGTCAAAGGCCAGCAGCGCCTGAGGCCCCTGCGCCGGGTCCACCCACGTCAGATTGCCCACGCCCCCAAGGTTCAGAAACACCAAAGGGGCCGTCGCGCCGATCTGCCGGGCCAGCGCGTGGTGATACACCGGGGCCAGCGGTGCCCCCTGCCCGCCAAGGGCCACGTCCGCCGTGCGAAAGTCCCACACGATGGTGCGGCCAGTCGCCTCGGCCAGGCGGTTGCCGTCCCCGGCCTGATGGGTGCCGCGCCCGCCGGGATCATGGGCCAGGGTCTGTCCGTGAAATCCTACATAGGCCGCCCCGGGCAAGCAGGCGATCACCTCGGCATGGGCGGCCTCGACCACCGCCGCCGCCTGCGCCACCGCATCCCCGGGCCACTGCCCAAGGGCCGCGCGCAGCACCGCGCGTTCGGCGTCGGTGTAGGGGCGGTAGTGGCTGTCGCCAAATTCGGCCACCGTGTCGCCATCGGTGCGGATCATCGCCCCGTCCACCCCGTCCAACGATGTGCCCGACATCAACCCAAGGGCCCAAACTGGTTCCATATGCCCTTCACCTTCCTGCACCGCCGCGTTACACGATCCTGATCACAAGATGGACGCCCGTGCTATGACCTACCACCCCAAATCTGACTTTCTGCGCGTGATGATGGAACGCGGCTTTCTGGCCGATTGTACGGATTATCAGGCGCTGGACGACGCATTGCTGGCCGGGGTCGTGCCCGCCTATATCGGGTTTGACGCCACGGCCAAGTCCCTGCACGTGGGCTCGCTGATCCAGATCATGATGCTACGCTGGCTGCAAAAGACCGGGCACAAGCCCATCGTCCTGATGGGCGGCGGCACCACCAAGGTGGGCGATCCGTCCTTCCGCGCCGATGAACGCCCCCTGCTGACCCCGGACCAGATCGACGCCAATATCGCAGGCATCAAGCAAGTGTTCGCGGCCTATGTGGACTTCGGTGACGCCGCCACGGACGCGGTGATGGTCAACAACGCCGAATGGCTGGACGCGCTGAACTACCTCGATTTCCTGCGTGACGTGGGCCGGCATTTCAGCGTGAACCGCATGCTGGCCTTTGAATCCGTGAAATCGCGGCTGGACCGGGAACAAAGCCTGTCGTTCCTCGAATTCAACTACATGATCCTGCAAGCCTATGATTTCATGGAACTTCACGCCCGCTACGGCTGTCTGTTGCAGATGGGGGGCTCGGATCAATGGGGCAATATCGTCAACGGGATCGACCTGACGCGCCGCACCCTGGATGCGCAGATTTTCGGGCTGACCTCGCCCCTGCTGACCACCTCGGACGGCAAGAAGATGGGCAAAAGCCAGGACGGCGCGATCTGGCTGAACGCAGACATGCTGTCGCCCTACCAGTTCTGGCAATTCTGGCGCAACACCACGGACGCGGACGTGGGCCGGTTCCTGAAACTCTACACCGAATTGCCGCTGGACGAATGTGACCGCCTCGGCGCGCTGGAAGGCCAAGCGATCAATGACGCCAAGATCGTGCTCGCCAACGCCGTCACAACCCTGCTGCACGGGGCCGACGCCGCCGCCGCCGCCGAGGCCACAGCCCGCGAAGTGTTCGAGAAGGGCGGCGCGGGCGACGACCTGCCGACGCTGACCCTGACGGACGCGGACGTGGCCGATGGCGGCATCTCCGTGGCACAACTGATCGTGCGCGCAGGCCTAGCCAAATCCGGCAAGGACGCCAAGCGCCTGATCCAGGAAAACGGCGCACGCCTCAACGACGCCCCCCTGACCAGCCCGGGCCAGATGATCACCGCCCAAGATCTTGCCGACCCGATCAAACTCAGCGCGGGCAAGAAGCGCCACGCCCTGATCACCTTGGGCTGACCAACGCCCTCATTGTTCCACAAATACCCTCGGTGGGGGTCTGGGGGAGGCAGCGCCTCCCCAGCGTCGCGACGGGCCGCAGGCCCGGCGCAAACCCTTAGGCGGACTTTGCCACGCCCGGGCGCACACCCGCATTCCAGTCCCGCAAGGCTGCGCCAAACGCCTCGAACAGGGGCCGCGAAACGGGGTCTTGCGCCGCGCGGTATTCCGGGTGCCACTGCACCGACATCGTGAACCCCGGCGCGCCGTCGATATAGATCGCCTCGGGCGTGCCATCGTCCGCATGACCGTCGATCACCACCCGCGCGCCGGCCCGCTTGATCCCCTGCCCGTGCAGGGTGTTGGTCATCACCTCGCGCCCGCCGAAAAGCCGCGCGAAGGGGCCGCCTTCGGAAAACGTCACCTTGTGGCGGATCGCGAATTTTTCTTCCAGCGTGCCGTCGGGGGGCATGCGGTGGTTCATGCGGCCCGGCAGATCGCGGATTTCGGGGTGCAGGGACCCGCCCATGGCCACGTTCACCTCTTGAAAGCCCCGGCAAATCCCCATGAAGGGCTGGCCCCGCGCCACACAGGCCCGCACCAGCGGCAGGACAATGGCGTCGCGGGCGCGGTCAAAGGTGCCGTGGGCGTCGGTCTCCTCCTCGCCGTATTCCTCGGGGTGGACATTGGGCCGCCCCCGTCAGCAGAAAGCCGTCGCAGGTCTCCATCAACTCTTCCACGGTCACGAACCGCGGGTCCGAGGGCACCAACATGGGCAGGGCGTCGGACACCTCTGCCACCGCTTCGGAGTTCATGGTGCCGCCTGCGTGGGCGGGGTATTCATCGTTGATCAGATAGTGGTTGCCGATAATGCCTACGATTGGACGCGCCATGGGACCCCCGGTGACTGCGAGATTTTGCCCCAGATACACCATGCCCGCCCGCGCGCCAAGGCGTGCGCCCGCGCAAGACGACCTGCGCGGGCGCACATGCACAGGATTTAGGCGTCCCCGATCAGTCCGGCCGCCTCGATCCCGACCAGTGCTGCCGCCGCATCATTGTCCGAGGTGTCCCCCGTCACACCCACAGCCCCGATCACAGCGCCCTTCTTGTCGCGCACCAGCACGCCACCGGGCACGGGGATCACCTGCCCGCCATAGACGCCGTTCACAGCGGCCATGAAATAGGCCTGTTGTTCGGCACGGGCCATCTGGGCGCTGCCGGGCATGCCCAGCATGATGGCGCCATAGGCCTTGCCGTGGGCGATCTGGAACCGGCCCGGGGCGGCCCCGTCCTCGCGCTCGAACGCTTTGACGTTGCCGCCGGCGTCCAGCACCACGACCGACAGGGGTTTCAGGTCCATCTCGCGGCCCTTGGCGAGGGTTTTGGAAATGATCGTGCGCGCCTTGCGCAGGGTGATCTCGGCCATGGGTTATCCTTTCGCTTTCAGTTCCAGACGGCGGGCATGCAGCACCGGTTCGGTGTAGCCCGAGGGTTGCACCCGGCCCTTGAACACCAGATCGCAGGCCGCCTGAAACGCCACACCTTCAAAGCCCGGGGCCATGGGACGATACAGCGGGTCGCCCGCGTTCTGGCCATCCACGACCTCGGCCATCTTTTTCAGGGTCGCCATGACCTCCTGCTCGCCCACGACACCGTGGTGCAGCCAGTTGGCGATGTGCTGGGCGCTGATCCGGCAGGTCGCGCGGTCCTCCATCAGGCCGACGTCGTTCAGGTCGGGCACCTTGGAACAGCCGACCCCCTGGTCGATCCAGCGCACGACATAGCCAAGGATGCCTTGGGCGTTGTTCTCGACCTCGCGCATGACCTGTTCGGGTTTCCATTTGCGGAACGTCGCCAGGGGGATGTCCAGCACCGCATCCACATGGGCGCGCCGCCCGCCCTTGCGCAGCTTGTCCTGCACCGCAAAGACATCCACCTGGTGGTAGTGCAGCGCGTGCAGGGTCGCGGCGGTGGGGGATGGAACCCAGGCACAATTGGCCCCGGCCTTGGGGTGTTCGATCTTGGCCTCGATCATGGCGGCCATCTGGTCGGGCATGGCCCACATGCCCTTGCCGATCTGGGCGCGGCCCGACAGGCCACATTCCAGCCCGATGTCCACATTCAGGTTTTCATAGGCCCCGATCCACGCCTTGCGCTTGATGAAGTCCTTGCGGCTGAAGGGCCCGGCCTCCATGCTGGTGTGGATTTCGTCGCCCGTACGATCAAGGAAGCCCGTGTTGATAAAGGCCACCCTGGATTTAGCGGCGCGGATACATTCCTTGAGGTTGACGGTGGTGCGCCGTTCCTCGTCCATGATACCCAGCTTGACCGTGTATTGCGGCAAGCCAAGGGCCTGTTCCACGCGCCCGTACAGCTCGTCCGAGAAGGCGACCTCTTCGGGGCCGTGCATCTTGGGTTTGACCACATAGACCGACCCGTGGACCGAGTTGCCGCCCGCCCGGTCCAGGTCATGCTTGGCGATCAGGACGGTCATCATGGCGTCCATCATGCCCTCGAAGACCTGGTTGCCGTCGCGGTCCAGGATCGCGGGGTTGGTCATCAGGTGGCCCACGTTGCGGACCAGCAAAAGGGCGCGGCCCTTCAGGGTCAGGTCGCTGCCATCCGGGGCGGTGTAGGTGATATCGTCATGTAAGCGGCGGGTTACGGTCTGGCCGCCCTTCTCGAACGTCTCGATCAGGTCGCCCTTCATCAGGCCCAGCCAGTTTCGGTAGGCCAGCACCTTGTCCTCGGCGTCCACGCAGGCCACGGAATCCTCGCAGTCCATGATGGCAGAGACGGCGGATTCCATGCGCACATCGGCCAGCCCGCATTGGTCGCGCGATCCGATGGGATGGGTGCGATCGAATTTAAGTTCGACGTGCAGGCCATTGTTTTTCAACACAACTGCATCGGGGGCCTTGGGGTGGCCCCGGTAGCCCACGAATTGCGCAGGGTCCGCCAAGGGCAGGTCATCCACCAACAGCGCACCGTCATTGACGTAGTAGCGCCGCGCATCCGCGTGGGAGGTGCCCGCCAGCGGAAAGGCTTGATCCAGAAACACACGGCCGCGGGCCACAACCCGGGCCCCATGGCCGCGATCATAGCCGCCCTTGGGGGGCGTCGTGCCCATGGCGTCGGTGCCGTAGAAGGCGTCATAGAGGCTGCCCCACCGAGCGTTGGCGGCGTTCAGGGCAAAGCGGGCGTTGGTGATCGGCACCACCAGCTGCGGCCCGGCGACGCTGGCAATCTCGGGGTCGGTGCCTGCGGTGTCGATCTCGAAGGCCGGGCCCTCGGGCACCAGATAGCCGATGTCCTGCAAAAACCGGACATAGGCCGCGTGGTCATGGGGCGCGTCCCGGTGCGCGATATGCCATGCGTCGATCTGGGCCTGAATATCCTCGCGCTTTTGCAGCAGGGCGCGGTTATTGGGGCCAAGGTCGTGGACCAGATCGGACAGGCCCTTCCAGAACGCCTCGGAGGCAACGCCTGTACCCGGCAGGGCTTGGGTTTCCACGAAATCATGCAGTTCGGCGGCCACTTGCAGGCCATGTTTTTCAATGCGGCTCACGGTATTCTCCATCCCGGTATTCCTTTGTGCACCGAGATAGAACGCTTGTTTCCGATAGGCAACAAAAGGGGTCAGATTTTTTGACCAATTTTGCCATCAGGTGTTTCGCGATTTTTCGAACGACCCTTGGACGTGCGGCACCGGTCCGAGCAATAGCGCACCTCGTCCCAGACCTTTTCCCACTTCTTGCGCCACGTAAACGGCAGACCGCAGGTGGCGCAGGTCTTGGTGGGCAGGTCGGATTTTTTGCGCATTTTCGGCATGTTACAGGTCCAGGCTCATCTGCCGGTCATCGCCCTTGCGCGGGCGGGCCACGGGGTCGCGGGTGAACCGGCGCGCGCCGTCCTTGCGACTGGCATGTTTGGCCACGATCTGTTGCGCCTCGGCGTGAAAGGTGTTGGACCGGCGCACGGCCCAGACCCGGTCGCGCGCGGCGCGCGCGGCGGCGGCCACGTCCACGATCGGCGCGGGGTATTTCAAACCGCCGAACCCGCCCCACGCCCAGGGCGTCTGCAACAGGCCATCGGGCACCTCGGCCAGTTCGGGACACCAGCGGCGGGTGAAGGCGCCCGTCGGGTCTTGATCCGTGCCCTGTTTGACGGGGTTGTAGATGCGCAGGGTGTTGATGCCCGTGGTGCCCGATTGCATCTGGCATTGGGACCAATGGATGCCCGGTTCATAATCGGTGAACATGCGCGCAAGGTGTGGCCCCGTGGCGCGCCAGTCCAGCCACAGGTGATAGCTGGCCACCGCCATCAGCATCGAGCGCATGCGAAAGTTCAGCCAGCCCGTGTGGATCAGGCTGCGCATGCAGGCGTCCACAAAGGGCAGGCCCGTTTCCCCCTTTTCCCAAGCCGCAAGGCGCGCGGCGTCGGGGGTGCGGGGGCGCAAATCCTCGTAGGCGGAATGCAGGCAGCGGCGGTCGAGAGCGGGAAAATCCTCCAACTTCTGCATGAAATGATCGCGCCACGCCACGCGGGACACAAAGCTTTGCATGGATTTGGCCCAAGGCGTGCCCTTGGTTTCCGCCCGCCGGGCCAGCCCCGCCTGATGCGCCTCGCGCACGCTGAGGGTGCCCCAGGCGATGTGCGGCGACAGACGGGAACAGGCGGTGGCCCCTTCCAGGGGGCTGGACATGGCGCTGCGATAGTCGCGGCCCCGTTCGGTCAGAAACCCGCCGAGCAGGGTCAACGCCTGCCCGCGCCCGCCCTTTTGCCGCCCCGGACACGGATCAAACGGCAAGCCCAGATCCCGGGCCGAGGGCCAGGTGCCCGGGTCCACCCCGTGGGGCGGCAGGGCGGGCGGGGCCAGTTGTTCGGCGCGCATGACCTTTTCGCGCCCCTGCGCCCACCCATCCCGAGAGCCCAGGCGGCGGGTCACGCCCAATTGCGGCACCTCTTCCCAGTCGATCCCGGCCCCGCGTGCCCAAGCCGCCACGCGGCGGTCGCGGTCAAAGGACCACGCGGTGCCGGTTTCCTCGGTCGCCACGATCCGCCCAGCGCCTGTCTGGTCGACCAAGGCACGCAAGACCGCCACGGCGTCGCCCGTGCGCACGACCAGCGGTGCGCCAAGGGCACCAAGGTCTTGGGCCAAACCGTCCAGACATTCTTCGATGAACCGCCATTGGCGCGCGCTGGCATCCGGTTGGGCCCACATCATAGGCTCTGCGATATATACAGGCACCACGACGCCCCCCGCGCGCGCCGCATGCACGAGGGCGGGGTTATCGTACACGCGCAGGTCGCGCTTGAACCATAGAATCGTGGGGCGGGGATTGGTCATAAGTTAGAACATTTGCGGAACGCTTTGGTTAATACAAGAGGTAGATTTTAGGCAGCCCTCGCCAAGGCATTGCACATAAATTAGGCAGCACAGTGCAAAAGCGCCCGGAGAGGCGGCGGAAACCGCCGCAGCGGTTGCCATGCCTGTCGGGACAGGTTTGGTGAGCGTTATGAAAGACCTGTCCACCATGCCCGCGCAGCGCGCCAAGGGGGCCGCGCGCCTGACCGCCAAGCAACGCGATGGGGCCAGCCGGATTGGCGACTTGCGCATGGAAGGGTCGCTGAAGGTTCTGTTCCCGCGCAGCACCGGGGCCCTGCAGGCGGTAACGATCAACACGGCGGGCGGCATCACCGGGGGAGACCGGTTTACCTTGCAGGCCCGGGCCGAGGCTGGGGCCACCCTGACCCTGACGACCCAAGCCGCAGAGCGCGCCTACGCCAGCATCGACGCGGCCCCGGGACGGGTGCGCACCACCCTGACAGCGGAGGCCGGGGGGCGGATCAACTGGCTGCCGCAAGAGACAATTCTGTATGACGGCTGCGACCTGGACCGCGCCTTGACCGTCGAACTGGCCGGGGACGCGCGCCTGACATTGGTGGAGCCTGTGTTGTTCGGCCGGACCGCCATGGGCGAGGCCCTGCGCGCCGCGCGCCTGCGCGACCGGATCGACGTGGTCCGGGGGCGTGCTGGTCTACCGCGACGGCGTGGACCTTGCGGGCGACATCACCGCAACTCTGGCCCGCGCGGGCGTGGCGGACGGCGCACAGGCCATGGCCAGCCTTGTGCACATCGGCCCGGATGCCGAGGCCATGCGCGACGCCCTGCGCCCGGAGTTGCCTGCCACGGCGGGTCTCAGCCTGCTGGCCCCGGATATCCTTGTGGGCCGCGTGCTGGCCCGCGACGCCCACGCCCTGCGCGTGACCCTGATCCCTTTGCTGGAGCGGCTGTGCGACGCCGCCCTGCCCCGACCTTGGAAGCTGTGACATGAACCTGACCCCCAGAGAAAAAGACAAGCTGCTGATCGCCATGGCCGCCGAGGTCGCGCGCAAGCGGCTTGCGCGCGGCGTCAAGCTGAACCACCCCGAGGCGATCGCCCTGATCACCGATGCCGTGGTCGAGGGTGCGCGGGACGGGCGGTCTGTGGCGGATATGATGGAGGCCGGTGCCCAGATCATCACCCGCGACATGTGCATGGAGGGGGTGGCCGAAATGATCCACGATGTGCAGGTGGAGGCGACCTTTCCAGACGGCACCAAGCTGGTCACCGTCCACAACCCGATCCGATAGGCCCGATCCGACAGGCCCGATCCGACAGGGTTGTGGGTATTTGGAACCCAATGAAGGAGGCGACAGCGCCATGATTCCAGGTGAAGTTCTAACCCCGGAGGGGGAGATCACCCTGAACGCCGACAAGACCGCGATCACCTTGCGGGTGGCCAACACCGGCGACCGCCCGGTGCAGGTGGGCAGTCACTATCATTTTGCCGAGGCCAACGGCGCGCTCGATTTCGACCGGGATGCGGCACGGGGGCGGCGGCTGGATATCGCCGCGGGCACCGCCGTGCGGTTCGAGCCCGGCCAAGTGCGCGAGGTGCACCTGATCGAGATCGGTGGCGCGCGCCGCATTTACGGGTTCAATCAACAGGTGATGGGCGCGCTGTGATGGAACGGGCCGCCACGACCCCGAAGGCAGAGCCGGCGAATGCCTTGCCCCTGTGCGATTGACTGACCACGATGGAAGGAAAACCGGTGCAGATGAAACATACCCTCTTGGCGGCACTGTTGATGACGGGCCTGTCCCAAGCCGAAGCGCAAACCGTGGATTGCGAAAACGCGATGAACACGTTTGAGATGACCTATTGCGCAGACGCGGCCTACCGGGCCGCAGATGAGGACCTGAACCTGGCCTACGGGCTGGCCATGGACCAAGCGCGGGCATCCGACGAAGGCATGGACTGGACCCCGACCAACGCGGAGATGCTGCGCGATGCCCAGCGTGCTTGGATCACATTCCGCGACCGGGCCTGCGGGGCCGAGAGCACAATGTGGCGGGGCGGCACCGGGCAGAACATGATCTTCCTTGGCTGTCTGGAGAAACTGACCCGCAGGCGCACGGAAGACCTGCGGTACTATGGCGAAACGAACTGAAAGGACGGCTACATGGCCACCACGATCTCACGCGCTGACTATGCCGCCATGTATGGCCCCACCACGGGCGACAAGGTGCGGCTGGCGGACACCGAACTCTTCATCGAGGTCGAGCGTGACCTGACCGCCGAAGCCGTGGGCCGGGCCACGGGCGGATCCGGTGCCAATGCCGCCATCTACGGCGAAGAGGTCAAGTTTGGCGGCGGCAAGGTCATCCGCGATGGCATGGGACAGGCGCAAACCACCCGGGCAGAGGGGGCGGTGGACACGGTGATCACCAACGCGCTGATCCTGGATCACACGGGCGTTTACAAGGCCGATGTCGGCCTGCGCGGCGGACGGATCGCCGCCATCGGCAAGGCCGGCAACCCCGACACGCAACCCGGCGTGGACATCATCGTTGGCCCGGGTACCGAGGCCATCGCGGGCGAAGGACGCATCCTGACAGCAGGCGGCTTCGACAGCCATATCCACTACATCTGCCCGCAACAGATCGAAGATGCCTTGCACTCTGGCCTGACCACAATGCTGGGCGGCGGCACGGGGCCTGCGCACGGCACGCTGGCCACCACCTGCACGCCCGGCCCTTGGCACATCGGGCGCATGTTGCAGGCGGCGGATGCCTTTCCGATGAATTTGGCCTTCGCGGGCAAGGGCAACGCCTCTCTTCCTGCCGCTCTGGAGGAGCAGGTGCGCGCAGGCGCCTGTGCCATGAAACTGCACGAGGATTGGGGCACCACCCCCGGGGCCATCGACTGCTGCCTGTCGGTGGCGGACGCTATGGACGTGCAGGTGATGATCCACACCGATACCCTGAACGAGAGCGGGTTTGTCGAAAACACGGTCGCGGCCATGAAGGGCCGCACGATCCACGCCTTTCACACCGAGGGCGCGGGCGGCGGCCACGCGCCGGACATCATCAAGATCTGCGGTGACGCCAATGTCCTGCCGAGTTCCACCAACCCGACCCGGCCCTATACGGTCAACACCCTTGAAGAACATCTCGACATGTTGATGGTGTGCCACCACTTGGACAAATCGATCCCCGAGGATGTGGCTTTTGCGGAATCCCGTATCCGGCGCGAGACCATCGCCGCCGAAGATATCCTGCACGATATGGGCGCGTTTTCCATCATCGCATCCGACAGCCAGGCCATGGGCCGGGTGGGCGAGGTCATCATCCGCACGTGGCAAACCGCCGACAAGATGAAACGCCAGCGCGGGCGACTGGCGGACGAGACAGGTGCCAACGACAACCTGCGCGCGCGGCGCTACATCGCGAAATACACGATCAACCCCGCCATCGCCCATGGCATCAGCCATGAGATTGGGTCCATCGAGGTCGGCAAGCGCGCAGACCTGTGCCTGTGGAACCCCGCGTTTTTCGGCGTAAAGCCCGAGATGGTCCTGCTGGGCGGTATGATCGCCTGCGCGCAGATGGGCGATCCCAACGCCTCGATCCCCACGCCGCAGCCTGTCTATTCGCGCCCCATGTGGGGGGCGTTCGGGCGCGCGGTCGAACGCTCGGCGGTGACCTTTGTGTCGGCAGCGGCCCAGGCCGAAGGCATCGGCGCGGCCCTTGGTCTGGCCAAGGACACAGTGGCGGTGCAAAACACCCGTGGCATTGGCAAACGCGACCTCAAGCTGAACGACGCCCTGCCCCATGTCGAGGTGAACCCAGAGACCTACGAGGTGCGCGCAGACGGCGAATTGTTGACCTGCGAGCCGGCCGAGGTGCTGCCCATGGCCCAGCGGTATTTCATGTTCTAGCGCTGCCCCCCGAACCAACCCAAGGTGATTTGCCCATGAACTGGCTTCTCTTCATCCCCGCCTGTTTTGCCCTGAACGCGTTGCCGCGGCCGAACAACCTCACGGCCTTTGTCGCGGGGCTGCGCGGCGTGCTGGGACACGGCATGATCCTGCACCGGCTGAGCCAGGGGTTCGGCGGCCTCTTGGTCGTTACTAGCGTGGTCATGGCCACGGGGCGCACATGATCCACGCCCGCGCATACCACGGCCATCCCCACGGCACGCCCGCAGATACGCTGACCCTGACCTACGAGGACCGGTTTCTGCGCCGCAAGGTTTTGACAACGGACAGCGGGGCGCAGGTTATGGTGGATCTGCCCCAGACCACCTCGCTGGAGGCAGGCGGTGTCTTGGTCTGCGAGGACGGGGCCGAGATCACAATCCTTGCCGCGCTCGAGCCCTGCCTGGAGGTGCGCGGCGACCTTGCGCGCCTTGCATGGCACATCGGCAACCGCCACACTCCCTGTCAGGTCGAGGCCGACAGGTTGGTCATCCGCGCCGATCATGTTCTTCAACAGATGCTTGAACACCTAGGCGCAACCCTTTGTGATACAACAGAACCCTTCACCCCCGAAGGTGGCGCTTACGGTCATGGGAGGACCCATGGTCACACCCACTGATCTGTCCACTCTGGCCCAATGGTTCTCGCCAGCCTACCCCGTGGGCGGCTTCGCCTATTCCCACGGGCTGGAGGTGGGAATCGAGGCGGGTGCCTTGCGTGATGCGGAAACCCTAAAGGACCAGATCACGGACATCCTGCGGTTTGGCGCAGGGCGCGCCGATGCCCTTTTGTTAGCCGCCGCTTACCATGCAGAGGATCCGGCACCCGTGGATGAGACCGCCCGCGCCTTTGCCGCCAGCGCGGAGCGTGTGTTGGAAACCACCTTGCAAGGCGCGGCCTTTGCGCAAACCACGGCCCATGTCTGGGACCACACCCTGCCGGACCTGACCTACCCGGTGGCCGTGGGCCGCGCGGCCCGACTGACCGGTCTGCCGCTGGTGCCAACGGCCCAGATGTACCTGCACGCCTTTGCGGCACAGCTTGTCTCGGTGGGCGTGCGGCTGATCCCGCTGGGCCAGACAACCGGGGCGGCGATCGCCCATGCCCTCGCCCCCCTGTGCCACCAGATTGCGCTGGCCACGGAACACGGCGACCTCGACACCCTCGCCGCCGCCGCATGGACCAGCGACATCGCCGCCATGCGGCACGAGACCCTGACCACAAGGACCTTTCGCACATGACCTCTCCCAACGGACCCTTGCGCATTGGTATTGGCGGCCCCGTGGGCGCGGGCAAGACGACCCTGACCGCCCGACTGGCCGAGGCGCTGAAAGACGCACACTCCCTCGCCGTGATCACCAACGATATCTACACCCAAGAAGACGCCGAGGCCCTGATGCGTATGCAGATCCTGCCCGCCGACCGGGTCATGGGGGTCGAAACGGGGGGCTGTCCCCACACCGCCATCCGCGAGGACGCCAGCATAAACCTCGCCGCCGTGGCCCAGATGAACGCACGCCACCCGGACCTAGACCTGATCTTGATCGAATCCGGTGGTGACAACCTGTCGGCGACCTATTCGCCTGAACTGGCGGACCTGACGATCTATGTGATCGACGTTGCCGCAGGCGAAGAGATCCCGCGCAAAGGCGGCCCTGCCCTGACACGGTCCGACATCCTCGTGATCAACAAGACCGACCTTGCTCCTTACGTCGGCGCCAGTCTGGACGTGATGGACCGAGACGCCACCGCAAACCGCAACGGCCGCCCCCATGTGTTTGCCCAGTTGAAACATGGCCAAGGCACCGACGATATCATCGCCCTGATCCGGCAGATCGGCGGGCTTTGATCCCTTCATTGGGTTTGAAATACCCCCGGGGTTTGGGGCTGGCCCCAACGAAAAAGCACCCCTCGATGGGGTGCTTTTTTCGGCACGTGGTGCCTAAACAACAGTGGCGCGGTTGACGGGGCTCGAACCCGCGACCCCCGGCGTGACAGGCCGGTACTCTAACCAACTGAGCTACAACCGCTCACTGTGTGCACGCTGACTAAGCCTATGGCGCACCCCCGTCAAGCGCCTTTTCAGACATTTTGCGCGCTTTTCTTTCACGCCACACAACATAAAGTCCCGACCCCGCAATCAGGGCAATTCCGGCCCAGATGGCGGGGGTCGGGACCTCGCCAAAAACGCTCCACCCCCAGAAGATCGCAAGGGGCAAGGCGATGTATTCAAACGGGGCCACCATGGCCGCGTCGCCCAGGCGGTAGGCCTGTGACAGGCAATAGGCGATACCGGCCACGTTTAGGCCGATTACACCAAAGATCCATAGATCCTCGGGCGCGGGCCAGACCCAGGGACGCAGCAAAAACACAAGACTTTCATTCTCGACCAGCCCGACAAAGCGACCATCGCCCGCGATAAAAAACGCCATGACGCTGACACAGATGAACATGGACTGGATATAAATGGCCAGGGCCGAAGCGCGGCTGACCACGCCCAGCTTGCGGGTCATGATCTGGTTCGTGGCATAGGCCAGTGCGGACACCAGCGGCAGGCCATAGGTCCACCACGCAAGGCCCTGCCCCTGCCCGCGCAGCTCTGGCGCCAGCATCACGATCACGCCCACGAACCCCATCCCAATGGCCGCCCAACGGTGGGGGCCCACGACCTCGCCCAGCACCACGATGGACAGCAGGGCGATCAGAAGTGGGGCGATAAAGAACAGGGCCGTGACCTGTGACAGGGGCATGACCGCGATGCCCAGAAAGAAAAACATATTGGCCATGACCACCATGAACGCCCGCAGGGCATGCAGGCCGGGCGCGCGGGTGCGCAACAAACGCCAGCCCCCTCCCACCACAGAATCGGCAGGCTGAACAGCAGCCCGCCCACGGACCGGGCAAAGACGATCTGATACAGCGGATAATCCCCGGACAGATGTTTGAACATCATGTCGTTGAAGGTGATGAACAGCATCCCGAGGGACACCATGAGAATTGCAAGCTGGCTGGGACTTTTGATCATCCCCGCACCCTGCGTGCAGGCTTGCAAGCTGTCCAGTCAAACAACGTGACCGGGCAGATCACGATCCGACATAAAAAAAGCCAGCACCCCGGGGACAGTCGGGGGCTGGCAAGTGAACCCTGGCGCAGAGGCAGTTTCGGATCAGGCAGTGATCCTTCGGCAGCAGAGCCGAATTCCCGAACGGGACGCGCGCCAAGGTATCGGCAAGAATGGGGACCTAGGCGGCTTGCGGCTGTGTTTCGCCCCATGCCTCCACAAGGCGATGTGTGCGCGCGGCCTTCATAACCAGACCAACGCGGGCCTGCTGTCGGTTCAGGCCCGCGGCATCCAGCGACACGTAATAGCTGGGGATTCCCGGTCCGGGCCATGGCCAAGGTGCAACGTGACCCGCGCCTGATAAATCTCGCGGTGGGGATCATAGTGAAGGCCTTTGACAAGGCCATAGTCGATCTCTTGAGGGGCCTGTTGCATTTGAAATCCTCCACAGGGTGTATGTTTCTTCTGTGGATGACTTGGGGATGGCTGCCCCTACTTTCACGGGGAATCGGAGTCACAGATTCCCACATCCGCGTGATTTTGCCGTGAAATCACGCGGAAATAGGCGGAAATCTACCGATCCGGGGCCGGGATGTGCTCCTTATCGTCGCCGGGGGGCAGTTTGAACCGCCCGTGTGCCCAGTCGCCTGCGCGCCACGCTTCTTTGGCGGCGTCGATGCGGTCCCGGCTGCTGGCCACAAAGTTCCACCAGATGTAACGCGGCCCTTCCAGAGTGGCACCGCCCAGCATCATCAGCCGCGCGCCCTGCGCACCCGCCTTCAAGGACACGCGGTCGCCCGGGCGAAAGACCATCATCTGACCGGCGTCAAAGGTCTGTCCGGCCACCTCGACGGCGCCCTGCACCACGTAGACGCCCCGGTCCTCGTGGTTGTCAGGCAGCGGGATCGACGCCCCGGCCTCCAGCACCGCATCGGCATAGAACATCTCCGAGGCGGTTTCGACCGGCGCGCGTTCCCCCCACGCGTCGCCAAGGATCAGGCGCACTTCCTTATTCTCCCCCTCCAACAGGGGCAGGCTGTCCTTGGGGGCGTGGATGAAATCGGCGGGCCGATCCTCGTGGTCCTTGGGCAGGGCCACCCATGTCTGGATGCCGAACAGGCTGTGGGGCTTGGCGCGCACGTCGCCATCGGTGCGTTCGGAATGGGTGATGCCGTGGCCTGCCACCATCCAGTTCACCGCCCCCGGTTCGATCCACTGGTCCGTGCCAAGGCTGTCACGGTGGTGGATCTTGCCCTTGTACAGATATGTCACCGTGGCCAGACCGATATGGGGGTGCGGGCGCACGTCGATCCCCTGCCCCGTGACGAATTCCGCAGGCCCCATCTGATCGAAAAAGATGAAGGGGCCGACCATCTGGCGCTTGGGCGCGGGCAGCGCGCGACGCACCTCGAAACCGCCAAGGTCGCGGGCCCGGGGTACGATAACCGTCTCGATCGCATCTACGGCATCGCCCGTGGGGCAGTCGGGGTCTAGGGCGGGGTTCCAGCTCATGGTGATCTCCTTCGTGTGTGATCCACAGATAGCACGCCTTCTTCGCGCACCAAACACCTAGCGATAATCACTTATTGTGCTTAAATGCACAGATTGTCATCGCCGCGGCAGTGCCCCACTCTGACCCGAAACATCGGGAGGGTTCGACATGAAAACCGCATTGATCACCGGGGGCGCACGGGGCATTGGACTGGCAACGGCGCATCTGTTTCTGGACGCAGGCTGGCGCGTTGCGATCCTGGACTACGACGCCGCAGAGCTGAAGGCCGCGACCGCCCCCTGGACAACGTGCTAGCCCTGCCCCTCGACATCAGCGACGAGGCGCAGGTGAAGGACGCGGCGTCCCGTGTCGCGGATTGGGCGGGGGACGCATTGCACGCGCTGGTCAACAACGCAGGCTACGCCGATTTCGGCCCGATCGAGCAGACGGACTTTGCCCGCTGGCGCAAGGTGATGGCCACCAACCTTGATGGCACCTTTCTGATGACCCACCATTTCACCCCGGCCCTGAAGGCGGGCAAGGGGGCCATCGTCAACATCGCCTCGATCAGCGGGCTGCGCGCCTCGACCCTGCGGGTGGCCTATGGCACGTCCAAGGCCGCCGTGATTCACCTGACCGAACAACAGGCCGTAGAGTTGGGCGAATACGGTGTGCGGGCGAACTGTGTGGCCCCCGGCCCCGTGCGCACGAAACTGGCCATGGCCGTGCACGACGCCGCGATCATACAGGCTTACCACGACGCCCTGCCCCTGAACCGCTACGGGTCAGAGCGTGAGATAGCCGAAGGGATCTACTGGCTGTGTTCCGACAAGGCCAGCTTTGTCACCGGGCAGACCCTGTCCATCGACGGCGGGTTCGAGAGCACGGGCATCGGCCTGCCTGCCTTGCGGGGCTAGTCCACCGCGCCCTTGCGTGCGGGGTCAAACCGCAACCAGCCCCGGATGCGGTCCGGGCCGCCCGCGTCCTTGGGGTGGGATTGCCCGTTCAGGACCGTCACCTCGGGCAGGAAGGGATCAAATCCGTCCAGACAGGCAAGGTTGACGCCCACCTCTGCCGGGTTGGACCGGCGCTGGTGGTGGGTGTAAATCCCGCATGTGCCGCAGAAATGGTGGCGCGCGGTTTGGGTGTTGAACTGATACAGGCGCAGTGCTTGCGCGCCCTCGGTCACGTGCAGATCCTCGACCCGGGCCGAAACGGCCACCGCCCCGCGCATCCGGCACAGCGAACAATCGCACCGCCGGGCAGAGGCGAGGCCGTCCGACAACACCACCTCGAACCGCACCGCGCCGCAGTGGCATCTGCCCTTGATCGGCGCGGTCACGCGTAATCCGTCCGCAGCCGGGCCTTTTGCACCTTACCCATGGTGTTGCGCGGCAGGGCGTCCAGCACCACGTAGCGGCGGGGGTGCTTGTAGCGGGCAAGTGTTTCGGCCACCCGCGCTTCGGTCGCCTCGATATCCACATGCTCGCCCACAAGGGCGGCGACGACGCGCTCTCCGAACTCGGGGTCCGGCACGCCGAACACGGCGCTTTCGGTGATGCCGGGGATGTCGTTCAAGACGTCCTCCACCTCTTTGGGATAGACGTTGTAGCCGCCCGAGATGATCAGGTCCTTGGCCCGTCCCACGATCGTCACGCGCCCTTCTGCGTCCTGCGTGGCCAGATCGCCGGTGATAAAGAACCCGTCGGCGCGCAGCTCTGCGGCGGTTTTGTCGGGCATGTTCCAATAGCCCTTGAACACGTTGTCGCCGCGCACCTCGATCATGCCGATCTGGCCCGGGGCAAGGGGCGCGCCGGTCTCGGGGTCGGTGATCTTGACCTCCACCCCCGGCAAGGGAAAGCCGACCGTGCCCGCGACCCGGTCCCCGTCATAAGGATTGGAGGTGATCATGTTGGTTTCCGTCATGCCGTAGCGTTCCAGGATACGGTGTCCCGTGCGCGCCTGAAACGCGCTGTGCGTCTCGGCCAGCAAGGGGGCAGAGCCGGAGATGAACAGCCGCATGCCGCCCGCCGCCCGGTCCAGTCGCGTGTCCGACAGCAGCCGGGTGTAGAAGGTGGGCACCCCCATCATCAGCGTGGATTGCGGCATCTCGGCCAGAACGGTGTCCAGATCGAACCCCGCCATCAGCCGAATCTGCGCCCCTGCAAGTAGGGTCGTGTTCACGGCCACGAACAAACCGTGGGTGTGAAAGATCGGCAGTGCGTGGATCAGGCGGTCCGCATCCGTAATCTGCCACAGGTCCGTCAGGCTGCGCGCGTTGGACAAAAGGTTGCGGTGGGTCATCATCGCGCCCTTGGACCGCCCCGTGGTGCCAGAGGTATAGAGCAGCCCTGCCAGATCGTCCGGGCCGCGCGTCACGGTGTCGAACCGGTCCGGGGCCGCGTCCGCCGCCTGCCCCAGCGTCCCGCCCGCACCAAGGCTTAGAACGGTGGCATCGGGTGCGATGGCCTGCATCGCCGCCACATCCGCGACGTCGCAGACCACCACGCGCGGCGCGGCATCGGTGACGAAATAGGCGACCTCGGCCATTGTGTAGGCGGTGTTGAGGGGCAGATAGACCCCCCGGCCTGCAGCGTGCCTGCATACAGCGCCAATGTGTCGGGCTCCTTGGGCGCCTGGACCACGACCCTGTCGCCCGGCGCCACACCTGCGCCTGCCAGGACATGGGCCATCTGTGCGGCGCGCGCGACAAAGTCACCGTAGCTTTGGGTGCGCCCCGTATCGTCGGTCAGAAACGCCCTGTCCCTGTCCCCGTGGGGCGCGATCAAGGCATCATAAAGCGTGTTCATTCCCTACCCCCACACCAGTTGCGTGACGTGATAAAAGACCGGCGCGGCAAAGATCACGCTGTCCAGTTGATCCAGCAGCCCACCCTGCCCCGGGATCAGATGGGACCAATCCTTGACCCCCTTGTCCCGCTTGATCGCGGCAAACACCAGACTGCCGAACAGGCCCACGAGGGCGGCCAGACCTGCCATGGCCGCCGCCTCCAGCACCGAAAACGGCGTGATCCAGTGCAACAGCCCACCGATCAGCGCGGCGGACAGGACGCCGGTCAACACCCCCTCGTAGGTCTTGGGCGAGATGCCCGGCGCAATCCGCCGCCGCCCGAACAGCCGCCCGGCGTAGTAGTCCGCCAGATCGCCAAATTGCACCACCATCACCAGAAAAACGATCAACAGGATCGCACGATCCGACCCAACCATCAGATCCACGGTCAAAAGCGCGGGCACGTGGCTGATGCAGAACACACTGATCATCAAACCCCATTGCGCCTCGGCCACCCGCCCGACAAAGCGGTTGGTGTCCCCGCGCAGGGCACTGACGATGGGCAGCAGCAGAAAGGCGTAGACCGGGATGAACACCGTGAACAGCCCGGTCCACCCCAGCCCCACGAACAGATATTGCAGGGGCAGGATCACAAAACACCCAAGGGCCAGGGACAGGTGGTCCGCCTGCCGTTTATAAGCATAGGTCAGGAATTCGCGCAGGGCGGCAAAGCTGGCAAAGGCGAACAGCAGGATCACACCAACACGGCCCAGCAGCACCGCAAGGGTCAGCGCCACCACCAACCCCCACCACGTGTGCACCCGCATCATGAAGGCCTCGACGCCTGGGCTGCCGCGCCCCGCAGGCACCCGGTCGCGCAGGATTTCCCCAAACACCGTCAGCGCCACCAACAGACCCGCGGTCGCAAAGGCCAGGGTCAGGATATCAAGGGTGGTTTCGGTCATGAGTGATCCCTGCCTGCGTCCTGCGTCGGGGCCAGATCCACCAGCGCCTTTGCGGCACGGGCCAGAAACGCGTCCTTGCCCTCGCCTTCCTGCACGTGGATCGGCGCGCCAAAGGTCACGGTGCAGATCAGGGGCAGCGGGATGACCTCGCCCTTGGGCATGATCTCGTTCAGGTTGGCCACCCACGTCGGCACCAGATCAATCTCGGGCCGCGCACACCCCATGTTGTACAGCCCCGCGCGAAACGGCAGCAACGGATCGTCGGTCATGTTGCGGTTGCCCTCGGGAAAGATGATCAGCGACGATCCCTCGTCCAAAGCTGCGAGGATGTTGGCCATCGGGTCCTCGGTCCGCGCCTCAGGGCGGCGATCCACCAGCACGCAGTTGAACACCTCCGGGCCCACAAAGGCACGCAGCTTGTTCTTGAGCCAGTAATCCGCCGCTGCCACAGGCCGGGTTTGGCGCCGGATGGGGCCAGGGAGCACCGTCCAGATCATCGGCATATCGGCGTTGCTGACGTGATTGGCGTAGTAGACGCGCTGTTTGACCGTCGGCTCGATCCCGCGCCAATCGGCCCGCACTGCGGTGATGAAACGCGCAACAAGGGCCAGGGCATGGCCCACAAGGCGCGCCGCAAACCTGCGGAAAAGGCGTGTCAGACGTGTCATGCACAATCTGTTGCAGAGGCCCCGGCCAATGGAAAGCCCCCGCGTCCAGAGGCTCGCGGGAAAATTGCACAAGCGTGGTCTTTGCACTTGCCCCCCCTGCCCACACAGCTAGACCCGTCGGCGGAGACGTGGCCGAGTGGTCGAAGGCGCTCCCCTGCTAAGGGAGTGGGCGGGAAACCGTCTCGAGGGTTCGAATCCCTTCGTCTCCGCCATTTCACGGCTATCCCGCTGATATTAAACGATACTTGTTTTCGGGAAGGCCGAAATCCGCGCCCTGGTACAGTTTACTGGTACAGTGGGGCAAGGATGGCCACGACACCTAGGCTGGTTACACGCGGGCGGACCTTCTATTTTCGCGCCTCCGTTCCGCAGGATTTGTGGGATGTCGCAGGCCGAAAAGAGGTTAAGATTTCATTAAGGACTGCTGAGCGATCCTTGGCACAACTGAGGTGTCGCGTGTTCAGCAACCATCTCGATCTCGTGGTGAAGGAGGCGCGAAGGATGGGCCAAGGGCAAGATGCAGCTATAGATCAAGCGATCCGGGACTACTTCCGCGATGCGCTCGATTGGGGGCAGGAGTTCGCCGACATCTTCGCGCCCGATGGTGAAGTCGATGTTGATGACTGCATTTCGACGCTAGAGGCCCGCCTTGCCGAGCATCGACGCCGCCTTGTCGTCAAAAGCTACCCCAGCGACATCCAAGCAGACGCTGAGGCACTTGTGGGGGCTATCCCCCCAGAACAGCTTACCAGCCACTATCAGGCGCTACAGCGCGCCCATGCAGGCCTTATGCGGGCAAAAATCGAGGCAGACCGTCTACTGATTGCAAAACTCAATGGCGACTATGCGCAGACGGGGATCGCAGACCCGCTTTTCGCAGGAATTGAGGCGCAATCGGACGCAACCATCCCAATTCAGGTGGTCGCACATGCGCAGGCCGCCACGCTGACGGTTCCACAGACACCACCTCTGGACGAATTGGCGAAGTCCTATGAAGAGGTTCTCACGGCTCAGGGGATCAAAGCCAAGACGATTGGAGACCTTCGGCTGTCCTTTGATCTTGCGCGTGCAGTGATCGACTTCGGAAAGCCCGCCTCCCTGCTGGACACCAATGACATGAAGGCGCTCCGCGACATCATCGGGCATATCCCAGCGCACTACCAAAAGAAGCCCGAAACACGTGATCTCGACCCGAATGCCGCCGTCGAAGCAGGCAAGCATCTGCCGAAGATGGGGTATGAAACCCAGAAAAAGCGTTTTGATTTCTTTAAGCGGTTTGTCGCGTGGATGGTTGCAGAAGAACATCTGCCCAAGGTTCCCGGTGCAGACATCAAACTGCTGGTGAAAAAGCCACCGAAAGGGAAGCCGAAACGCCTTCCGTATGACGCCGATCAGCTCCAAAAGATTTTCAAGACCCCGATCTACACGGGTCGCCGCAGCGTCACGCATTCCGGCGTGCCGGGTGATCTACGTTTGAAAGATGGTCGGTATTGGGTGCCTGTGATCGCGCTTTATGCTGGGATGCGTTCGGGTGAGATCATCCAGTTGCTGAAATCGGACATTCGCACTGAGGACGGCATCTCTTATTTTGACATTTCCAAGTTAGAAGACGGAAGTGAAGAGGAGATCAAGAGCATTAAAACCGGGTCCAGTTATCGGAAGGTGCCGATCCATTCAGCGATCTTGAACCTCGGTTTCCTCGATTACGTTGCGGATCGTGGTTCTGGACGTTTATTCCCCGACCTGAAAATCGGCACTGATGGCACCTACAGTCAGCCGTGGTCCAAGTTCTGGGGCAATCTTGGTAGCAAGTGGGAGTTCGCGACCTCGCTCCATGTGTTCCACAGCTTCCGCCACAACTTCGTGGATGCCTTGCAAGATGCCAACGTGACAGACGCCATCGCGATGCAACTCTGCGGCCACGCCGATGACGCCGCGCACTGGGGCTATGGCAAGGGCGCATCTATGGCACGGCTGAAAGAAGAGATTGAGAAGGTAGAATATAAGGGATTGGACTTGTCACATTTGAAAAATGGAGCATGGTCAAAATGACTGCAATAGTATATGCGTACAAAGGCGGTTCGGGCCGGAAGGTTCCGCGTAACAGCACAGCGTATGAGCATGTCAGTCTGACGTATTTTGGTCGCGCAAAATTGGATGGTGTTCTTTTACAAGACCCAAACCCTGCTCAAAAATGATCACAGTAAAGTATGGAAAGGGGTGCACTCCCCGCCTCTTCATTGATCGTATAGTCGTAAAACTGGACTTTCTGCCCGGTGAGGCCGCTCATCATACACACAATGCCCTGTTCCCGCTGTTCGACGACCCAGAGTGCTTCTCCGGGACAAAGCCAGCCAACACCGTGCAGATCGAAAAGAAGATCGTTCTGGCCAGCGTGGCGAAAAGCAAGCACCACCCTCATTTTCTCTACCGGTATGCAGACCAACAAGCGCAGTGGATGCGCTTGACCCTGCACCCGAGAGACATGGGACTTCTGGGTTTCGAGGAATTACACAACGTGTTGGGGATGTTCACCGATCACGGCTGGGGCAGCTTCGTGACTGGTGCAAAGGTCACCCAGATAGAGGTATCCATCGACTTGGAGGGTATCCCGTTCAACAACGTGCATGTGCTGCCCGATCAGGCCCAGACGATCACCCGGTTCAAATCAGGTGAGAAGGTCGAAACCATCTATTTCGGCAAGTCTAAGAGTAATCAGACGGTCGTTTATGACCGGGGAGCAAAAAGAAAGAAGCAAGGTCAGGAAGACAAGGCCGGTCCCTGCACGAGGATTGAGCGTAAGAAGTCGAGCCTCAACCTGCATGTGCATGAGTTGGAAAAACTCACGAACCCATTCTCCCACGTAAAGTTCGTGGATGTTCCCGCCATTCCCCCGCCTGACGAAGCCAAGGAATATCTCTGGACGCTTTTCACAGATGCGGTTGCGCAGCGGGGTCTTGATCCGGCATTAAAACTGCTACCACAGGCAAAGCGCAGCGCATATCGCAAGTATCTCGCTGCCCAGAAGAAGAATTGGTGGTTGCCTACGACCATCTGGCAATCGTGGCCACAGGTTCTCGACGACGTGAAACTGACGCACCCTAAGTTCTGGACTTAGCCAAGGACAAAGCTGTCTCAGGGACAGTTTCAGCGACAGACATGGACGCAGTGCTCTGCCAACCCCGGTTGGGTCCACCCAACGCGCAATAATCTTGGAAAAGCCAAGTTTTTGGGGGCTTCTCTTGCAAAGGATGCAACGACACGGCTGATTTGCAGTTGATTGCACTGGGTCGCAATCAGTTTCAGAAGTGGTAATCCGAGCGAGGATCGACACAGGGACAATCTGCGAGGGGGGCTATGTGTCCATCAGACCGTCATGGACCCGTAGGCGTCTTGCACCTTAGAAGTCCAGCAAGTTCAATTCTCTCAGCGCCGCAGCCGATGCCCTTCGCAGGTTGCATGGGGACACCCGTGTACCGACGAACTGGCCTTCGGGAATTCCGGGGCCGGTGTGACCATGCCCGACGCACTAGACGGATAAACCGGCAAATTTTCCGGCGAATTTCGTGCGAGATTTCTCTCTGATTTGCCGCAATTTTCTTCTCTGTACTGCGCTAGCAGATACGACGAACGAGGGCATCACCGTTCCAGCTCCCCTAAGCTCAAGGAGGAGCCAATGCCATCAATTTCACCCGAAACCCGGTTCGAGAAGCTATTGATCGAACGCGCCCAAGCATGGCCTCTGCGCGGCCATACGACCCCGATAACTATGTCACGTTGGCAAGCAACCAGTTTGCTGCAAAAGGCTATCCGCAGGGGTGATGTTCCACGCACCCAGCTTGCGGTATCCTCGCTGATGACGACTGACCCCGCCCGGTTCTGGCGCAGGCTAGGTGTTATCGCCTTCGAGGATGTCGGATTGGCCAACCTTCCACTGGTCGGGCAGGTCATGATCGCGTTGCGAGGCAAGACATTCCGGCGCTCGTTTGGTGGAGATACCCGCGTTGCTGTGGGGTTGGCGACAGACCTCGCAATGTCACCTAAAAACAGGGCTGCGGATGATTTGCTCTGTATTCTGACCGACCACCCCTCCATTCATGGTGTGGCGGAGAAACTGAACAGGATGTCAGAACGGCAAATGTTCAATGTCGTAACGGGCTGCTCCGATGTCATCATCAGAAGTTACACCGCGCAGAGAATTGCAATTGATTGCAATAACCCTTTGTCCGCAACAGCAACCCAGTTGCTTGAGGCCTGTGGAGCGTGTCCATCGGTTGTCTGGTTGGGGAAAGAGGGAAGCGCTCGGACACAAACGATGCTCCCGCTGCTTGTTGGTCTGCTGACCCAACACAATCAGCTTCGTCAGCCAAATCCCGACGACCTGGTCCCGGAAGTGGTCGAGATTGCAGGCCTCCCAAGCTGGGCGCTCGACATGTTCACCCGCGAAGGCAAAGCGGCCATCCGCCGCCTCATGGTCGGTGACAGCGATGTAGCGCGGTATGCGCGGGACACATTCCCCTACGCAGGCAGAACGCGGCTTTTGGGTGATGCGGTGTTTCGGGTGGAAAGCGGTCTGCTTCGCAACCGTCTGGATGGATCGCAGGGCCAAAGGTTGCGATCCCAGATGGAGCGGGAATGCCTGGGGATCGACCCCGGTCAAGCGGATACGCTGCTGAAACTGATGCGTGACGCGATCCCCGAACTCAACGCCTGCCGCATTGAAATCATGGAGGGCCAGCGCAATGACTGATCCTTTGATCCTACACCTGGATAACATCCTCTTATCACGGCCCAAAAATGACGCTCTTGCAAGGTCGGAGGCCCTGTCTGAGGCTGCGGAAACCTTCATCCGCGCCAGCATTTCTGAGAACACCCGCAAGGCCTATCGCTCCGACCTCGCGCATTACACGGCTTGGGGCGGCACTCTGCCCGCCACGCCGGAACTGGTCGCCCGCTATCTGGCCGACCATGCCGACGCGCTGGCCCCGTCCAGTCTTGCGCGGCGTGCAGCAACCCTGAGCAAGGTGCATGCCGCGAACGACTGGTCCAACCCCTGTCAAAGTGAGGTCGTGCGGGCCACGATGCGGGGGATTAAGCGGATGAAAGGCACTGCACAGGATCAGGCCAAGCCGTTGCTGCGCGAAGACCTGTTTCTGGTCCTTGACGCGATGGGCGACACGCCACGCGACCAGCGCGACCGCGCATTGTTGCTGATCGGCTGGGCCGGGGGCTTCCGCTGTTCGGAATTGATTGGGCTTGATCGTGTTGACATCGATGAGGTCCGCGAGGGCCTGATACTGACCCTGCGGCGCTCAAAAACCGACCAGACCGGACAAGGCCGTAAGATCGGTATCCCCCTTGGCCGAACCCGCCATTGCCCTGTCGCCGCCCTGACAGCGTGGTGTGATGTTCTGGCTGATGACACTGGCCCCCTGTTTCGTCCGGTTGATCGTCACGGCAGTGTCTCGACCGACCGCCTGCGCAGCGATGCCGTTTCCACGATCCTCCGGGACCGTGTTCGCGGGGCCGGGATCGCGCCCGATGGCTACAGCGGCCACAGCCTGCGGGCTGGCCTAGCCACCAGCGCGATCAAGGCCGGGGTGCCAACTTGCAAGGTGCGGGCGCAAACTGGACATGCCTCGGATGCGATGCTGAGCCGGTATGTGCGTGATGGTGAGATGTTCGATGGCAACGCCGCCGGGGCGTTGTTGTGACGATGGCCGGGACAGTCCGGTTACATCTGTTTCCCGGCCAGTGCCTCGATCTGCACCGCGACCACTTCAAGCGTGGTTTCCGAAATGCCTTGCGCGGCGGACAATATGCGTTGGGTCAACACGTCATGCGCCGAACGCTGCGGTGCGTCTTCCAGCCCCAGCAATTGGTTCGGCGTTGCAGCAAGCGCATTTGCAATCCGAATAAGGGTGGCAAGGTCAGGTTCGCGGTCCCCGCTGACATAATGTGCATAGCGCCGTTCGCTCAACCCGCTCCGTCGGGCGACCTCCGCATTCGAGATGCCCAGTCCAGCAGCCCGGTTCCTCAAGTTTTTGCTGAACATTTCCATAGGAACGTTTTGTTCCGGATCGGCAATACGTGCTACGAACAATGTGTGGGCTTTCTTGCGCCCATAACGTTCTGGTTTGATTTGGGAGGAACAGGATGAGCAACACAGACAAAAAGAGCTTTGATGATCGTCTGAAAGAGTTCAATGAGAAGAACGCGGCGGAACGGCGCAAGTTGTGGGCCGAGACACAGACGGCTTGGCAACCCATCAAAAAGCCATTTCTCTTCACTATCATGGCCGTTGTGTTGATTGCCGTTCTCGTTGCGAATGGCCCTTCGGATCAAGAACGCTATTGCGAAGATACTGAAACTGCATCGTTCTATGCCACGGCCTCGGCGGAATATCACATCAAGCAACGTTTGCATGACCCTGATAGCGCCGAATTTCCGGCGCAGGCGGTTCGCGTATCCCGCACTGGCGATTGCAGTTTTGTGGTGGCTGGCACTGTCCGGGCGCGAAACGCCTTTGGCGGGCTGGTTCTGAACACCTATGTCGCCCAAACCGAATACGACATCGAAGCGGATTATACGCGCACCACCCTGATTTCGTTGGAGTAGTGCAGGAGTAAGGTTCTTCTCCGGCGGCGATGCCATTCTGATGGTTGGGAAATTCCGCTTGTGGGCTGAGTTGCCTAAACCGCGTCGCAATGCAGTTAACTGCAATCCCCCCGTGGACATCGCCTCTTAAAAAATGTCTCTTGACGGACAAAAAGGCCAATTGGCGGGGAAGAATTTTAGTGAACGTTCAACAGCATAAGAAACTTACAGACGACATCTGGGAGATCGCCAAGCGCCTGCGCGGCCCCTACCGCCCCCCGCAATACCGCCTTGTCATGTTGCCCATGGTGGTTCTCCGCCGTCTAGACTGTGTGCTTGAAGACAGCATCGACAGGGTTCATGCCGAATACACCCGCCTCAAGGCAGCGAGCACGCCGGAAAAGGCGATGGAGCGGATGCTGGCCCGTGCCGCGGAGCCCGACCGCAAGCAGCCCCTCTATAACACTAGCAAATACACCTTCGCCCGCCTGACCGCTGACGCCGAAAACATCGCGCCGAACCTCGTCGCCTACATCAATGGGTTCTCCCCCACGGCCCGCGCGATCTTCGAGAAGTTCAACTTCGCCGAACAAATCCAGAAGCTCGACGACAGCAACCGCCTGTTCCACATCGTCCAGCAGATGGCCACCGTCCCCCTGCACCCCGACGAGGTGGATAACCTCCAGATGGGTTACCTGTTTGAACATCTGGTGATGAAATTCAACGAACAGGCCAACGAGGAGGCCGGGGATCACTTCACTCCGCGTGAGGTGATCGAGCTGATGGCGAACCTCGTCTACACGGGCGAGCAGGACGTTTACAAACCGGGTATCTACCGCACAATATATGATCCGACCTGCGGCACGGGTGGGATGCTCTCGGTCTCGGAGCAGCACATCCGCGCGGGCAATGACAAGGCAAACCTTGCGCTCTACGGTCAGGAATACAACGACGAAAGCTGGGCAATCTGCTGCTCGGACATGCTCATCAAGGATGAAGAGACCGACAACATCATCCTTGGCGACACGCTGGGCGACGGCAAAACGGGCGACGGCTTTGAGGGGCACCAGTTCCACTACATGATGGCGAACCCGCCCTTCGGGGTGGACTGGAAGGACCAGAAAAAGGTCGTCGAGAAGGAACACAAGACGCTGGGTTTCAACGGACGTTTCGGTGCGGGGACGCCCGACATTGATGATGGGTCGCTGCTGTTCCTCCAGCACATGATTTCAAAGATGCACCCCAGCCCGGACGATCCCGAGAACCCCGGCGACGGGTCCAAGATCGCGGTGGTGTTCAACGGCTCGCCGCTCTTTTCGGGCAGCGCGGGCGGTGGTCCGTCCAGCATCCGCCGCTGGATTATCGAGAATGACTGGCTGGACGCAATCATCGGCCTGCCGGATCAGCTTTTCTACAACACCGGCATCTACACCTATGTCTGGATGGTCACGAACCGCAAACCGGCTGAGCGGCGCGGAAAGGTGCAACTGATCGACGGCACCTTGTTTGCCGAGCGGATGGACAAAAGCCTGAACAACAAGCGCCACCGCATCACGGACGACCAGATTGCCGACCTGACCTGCATCTATGGCAACTACTGCGACGGGGAACAGGCCGAGGTGGTGGTGAACAAGAAGACGGGCGAACGCGAAATTCGCACCGTCTCGCGCATCTTCAAGAACCACGAGTTCGGCTTCCTGCGCATTGTCGTGGAACGCCCCCTGCGCATGAACTTCCAGACCACGCCAGAGCGGATCGCACGGCTGGACGACCTCGACCCCAACAAGCACCCGGTGGCAGATATGCGGGCAGTGGTCGAGGCGATGGACGCAGACCGCCTTTACATGGACCTTGCCGAGTTTGATGCCGATGTGGTCGCCACCGCCGCCGATCTGGACATCAAACTGGGCAAAGGCGTTCGCAAGACCCTGTGGCTGACCATTGGCGACAAAGATCAAAAGGCCGAGCCGTGCATCTGGGTGGGCAATCGCCCTGAACCCGATGCTGAGCTGCGCGACACTGAGAACGTGCCGCTGCCTGAGGGCACCCAACTGCCCCTGCCAATGCAATTCGGCCCGGACCCGCAGAACAAGCTGAATGGCGAGGTGGTCACGCTGATGACCCCGGCCATCGATGCCTACATGGAGGCCGAGGTTCTACCTCATGTGCCCGATGCCTGGGTAGACTACAAAAAGACCAAGGTCGGCTACGAAATCCCGTTCAACCGGCATTTCTACGTCTACAAGCCCCCGCGTGAGCTGGATGAGATCGAAGGCGAGATCGAGACGCTTGAAGGCGAGATCGCCAAGCTGTTGGAAGGGTTGACGGCATGAGCTTTGTCGCCCGCCCTGACAGCAGCCCTACATGGGCCGACGACCTGCCAGAAGGCTGGACCGCTAATTGGGTCAAGTGGTCCGTCGCGTTCGCATCGGCCAAACCCGATGGCGAGGACATCGAGAAACTGCCCTACATCTCGAACGAAGACATCACGTCTTGGACAGGCAAGCTGCTCAAGGAAGACCCTGAGCCTGCCGACAAGGAAGGGCGGCTGTTCCGGCGTGGTGACGTGCTCTTCAACAAGCTGCGCCCCTATCTCGCCAAGGTCTATCAAGCGGACTTCGACGGGATCAGCTCGGGCGAGTTGTTGAACCTGCGGGCCTCGGAACGTGTCCTGCCCCGGTTCCTGTTTCACGTCCTGTCGTCCTATCCGTTTATCGACATCATCAATTCCGAGAGCTTCGGCACCAAGATGCCTCGTGCGGATTGGGAGACGGTGGGCCACCAGCCATTGCCACTCCCCGACCTCGACACGCAGCGGCGGATTGCGGGGTATCTGGATGACAAGACGGCGCGGATTGATGCGCTGATCGAGAAGAAACGGGCGCTGCTGGACCGGCTGGCCGAGAAACGCCAAGCCCTCATCACCCGCGCCGTCACCCGTGGTCTCAACCCTGACGCCCCCCTGAAAGACAGCGGCATTGACTGGCTCGGCAAGGTTCCGGCGCATTGGACGGTTGAAGCCCTCGGGTATCGGTATCAGGTCCAGCTTGGACGGATGCTGAATGCCGAGCGCGCCGAAGGTGACAACCTACGCCCATATCTGCGCGTTAATGATGTCCAATGGCGAAAGATCAGCGTCAAAGACCTGCCCATGATGGACTTCCCGCCAGACGCACAAGAACGGTATCGGTTGGAACCCGGCGACTTGCTCATAAACGAGGGTGGGAGTTATGTTGGCCGTTCCGCGATGTGGCGGGGTGAGTTGGAAGAATGCTACTATCAGAAAGCCCTCCATCGCGCCCGTCCATTGAATGATGAACGGGACACGGCGGAGTTCCTGTACTTCATCATGGAGATGGCTACACAGCGCAGCGTGTTCATCGCTGGTGGCAATCAGACAACTATTGACCACCTGACTGCTGAGCAATTGCGCTCATACCGCTTTCCCTTTCCACCTTTGGATGAACAAGAACGAATTGTTGCCTTTTTGGAGCCTCGTATCCAGACGTTTGAGGCTCTGGACGAGCAGATCAACAAGTCAATCGAACGGCTGAACGAGTACCGCGCCGCCGTCGTCACCGCTGCCGTGACGGGCAAGATCAAGGCGCTGCTGGCCGAGGATGCGCCCAAGCCCGCCAAGAAGGAGGCCCCCGCCGCCTTCAAACGCTCTGTGCTGGCCGCCTATATCGCCGATACGCTCTGCGATCACCCCACCTTTGGCCGGGTGAAGTTCCAGAAGCTCTTGCACCTGTGCGAAGCGCATCTGGAATTTCAGGAAGTCGCGGGCAACTACCACCGCGATGCCGCTGGCCCCTTCGACACGCAGATGATGCGTTCGGTCCATTCCCAGATCGAAAAGCAGGGCTGGATCGCGCCGGTGAAGGGCGACAAGGGCTGGACCTATGCCCGAGGCGAGAAGGTGGATGGCTATCGCAACCACTTCGACCGCTACTTCGGCGACCGCAAGAAGGCATTGGAAGACCTGCTCGCCCTGATCGCGCCGATGAAGACCCAACAGGCCGAAATCGTCTCGACCGCCTTCGCCGCGTGGAACGATCTGCTCTTGGAAGGCAAGTCGCCCAGCGATGATGAGATCGTTGACCTGATCCTGAACGACTGGACCGAGAGCAAGAAGGCCATCAGCCCCGACCGCTGGCATAGCGCACTCGCGTGGATGCGCGAAAAGGGCCTCACCCCACGCGGGTTGGGGGAGCATACGAAGAGGAAGCGTGATGAGTGAAATTGACGACAAGGACAAAGTCTGGAAGCAGCGACCTGTGATGCTCGCGCTCAGCGTAGCCGTGGCGCTTGTCGGTGGGTTTCTGGTAGGCGGAGCATTCGTTGATAGTTCCTTTGCCGACTATATTTATAATTACAACCTTCTGTTTGTCGGTGGGACAATCGTCTTGTCTATCCCGATCTTTTACAATGCGACCCGCAGCACGCTGCGATCTGACTTGCTGGACAGAGAAGTTATTGAAGAGAACAAGGAGCGGTTTGCCAATTTCTCCGGATACGAACAGTCTCCTTTGGTGCAGTCAGTTTATCGTCTCTATCTGGAGGCGGGTGATCAAAGAAGTTATGCGACAAAAAACCTTGCTATTGGAATGGGTCTAACGCTGGTCTCTGTGATCGTAATTGTATCCTTAATCGTAACAAGTCGTGCTACCGATGTGGCGGCATTAGAAACCGAGCGCTTTTTGTATACCTACCTGCTGCCTCGGGCCTCTGGGGTGCTGATTATCCAGTTGGTCGGTGCATTTTTCCTTCGTTGGTATTCACAAAACGTGCAGCGTATTGGGGATTTGTCCGAGCGCATTCTGATGATCGAGGTAATGCTTGCGGCCCAAGTTCTTGCCGGTGACGACGAGAAAAGCAAAAGAGACGTGCTCAAAGAACAGTTGTTGACCTTTGAGCTATCAAAGCTGTCGCGGCAGGCCGACAATCCAGATCGGCTTGACAAAGCTGTAATCCGAAAAATTGCGAACAACACAAGCGTGAGCATTTCCAACAAGGAATAGTAGGTTCCATGGCAGGGCACACTGAAACCGATTTTGAGAAGGCAATTGACCACGGGCTAACCTCGCAGGGGGGATACGCTCGCCGGTCGCCTGCGGACTTCGATGAGGACTTGTGCCTCTTTCCTGCCGATGTGGTGGGGTTCCTTAAGGACACCCAGCCGCAGAAATGGGATCAGCTCGAAGCCCTCTTAAAGGGGCAGACCGAGGATCAGGTGCTGTCCGATCTCGCCAAGGAGCTGACGACGAAGGGCACGCTGCATGTCCTGCGCCACGGGTTCCGCTGCTATGGCAAGACGCTGCGGCTCGCATATTTCCAGCCGAACACGGGCATGAACCCCGAGACGACCGCTCTCTATGCCCAGAACCGACTGACGATCACCCGGCAGGTCGCCTTCACCTCGGTCAAGAAGGCCCCCGGCGGCAAGGCCAAGCGGTGCATCCTCGACGTGACACTTGCCGTGAATGGCCTGCCGGTCGCCACGGCTGAGTTGAAGAACCCGATGACCGGCCAGCGGGCCGTGGACGCCAAGAAACAGTATGAGCGCGACCGCGACGAACGCGATCTGATTTTCAAGTTCAAGGAACGTGCGCTCGTTCATTTTGCCGTTGACCCTGACGAGGTGTGGATGACCACGCGCCTCAAGGGGGTGAGACTTTCTTTCTGCCTTTCAACAAAGGGTACAACCGGGGGGCGGGCAATCCGCCTGCAGAGGGGAACTGGAAGACCGCCTACCTGTGGGATGAGGTCTTGGCGCGGGATAGCCTCTTGGACATCCTGCAACGGTTCATGCACTTGGAGGTGAAGGAAAAGAAGGTCGCCACCAGCCGGGGTCCGAAGACCGTTCGTAGGGAAACGATGATCTTCCCCAGGTACCATCAGCTTGATGCGGTGCGGAAGCTGGTGGCCCATGCCAAGGGGCATGGAGCAGGCCGCAACTATCTCGTGCAGCACTCGGCAGGTTCGGGCAAGTCGAACAGCATCGCATGGCTGGCGCACCGTCTGGCGGGTCTGCATGACGCGGTGGACGCTAAGATTTTCCATTCGGTGATCGTGGTCACGGATCGCCTCGTTCTGGATCAGCAGTTGCAGAACACGATCTATCAGTTCGAGCATAAGACCGGCGTCGTAGAAAAGATCGACGAGAACACGCAGCAGCTTGCCCGCGCGATCTCGAACGGGGTTCCGATCATCATTTCCACGATCCAGAAGTTCCCGTTCATCGCTCAGGCGCTGCGCACGTTGGAGGATAAGGGCGAAGAGTTGACGCTGACTACGGCGGGCAAGCGATATGCCGTGATCGTGGACGAGGCGCATTCTTCTCAGACTGGTGAAACGGCATCAGCACTGCGGGGGATGTTGAACAAGGACGGGATCGAGGCGGCAATTGCTGCCCAGCTTTCAGATGTGGAAGACAAGAACCTGACGGATGAGGCAAAAAGGGCGATCCTGCGGGATACGCTGCGGCGTGGGAAGCAGCCGAACCTGAGTTTCTTCGCCTTCACGGCAACGCCCAAGTTCAAGACCAAGTCGATGTTCGATGAGCAGGGGCCGGATGGTCAGTCGCCATTCCACGAGTACACGATGAAGCAGGCCATCGAAGAGAGCTTCATCATGGATGTCCTCAAGCACTACACGACCTACAAACGGTTCTTCGGACTGGTGAAGCAGATCGAGAACGACCCACAGGTGCCTAAGCGGTCAGCGGCAAAGGTCCTGACCCAGTTTCTCACGCTGCACCCGCACAATATTGAACAGGTCGTCACGATCATTGTCGAACATTTCCGCTCGAACGTGATGCACGAGATTGGCGGGCGGGCAAAAGCGATGGTTGTGACCGGCTCTCGCCTAGAGGCCGTGCGCTACAAACTCGCCTTTGATCGCTATCTTGAGGAACGCGGTTACAAGGGGATCAAGTCTCTGGTGGCCTTCTCGGGCACTGTCGAAGACCCCGCCATTCCTGAAAGCGCGTACACCGAAGTTGGGATGAACAATGGGCTGCCAGAAGCAGAGTTGCCGGAGACATTCGACAGCGATGAGCATCGCGTTCTGTTGGTGGCAGACAAGTATCAGACCGGGTTCGATCAGCCACTGCTGCAAACGATGTATGTCGTAAAGCGGTTGGCTGGGGTGCAGGCTGTTCAAACCCTGTCTCGGTTGAATCGCATGGCACCGGGCAAGTCGCGGACCTTTGTTCTCGACTTCGCAAACGAAGAAGAGGACATCTTCAAGGCCTTCAAGCCGTACTACGAGGATACGCCCACCGGCGAGAACGTAGACCCCCAGCGCCTGAACGAGCTACAGCATCGACTATTGGAGTGGGCGATCTTCACGACTGAGGATGTCAGCGCCTTTTCAGTCGTTTGGTATGGCAAGAAGAAGGATCACACCGCATCCGACCATCGGACGATGAACGCTATTCTGGATCGTGCGGTTGAAGCTTTTCAGGATCGAGAAGAGGAAGAGCGTGAAGAGTTCAGGGGGCAGATCACCGCGTTTCGCAACCTCTACGCCTTCCTGTCGCAGATCATCCCTTATCAGGATAGCGAGCTTGAGCAGTTCTATACCTTCTGCCGCAACCTGATCTCCAAGCTGCCGCCTCCGGGTGATGGGTCGTCCTTCACTCTGGATGACGAAGTTGCGTTGAAGTACTTCCGCATTCAACAGATGACGCAAGGATCAATCGACCTTGACGATGGCGAAGCCGATCCGCTGAAAGGGCCAACGGATGTTGGAACGGCTGGCAGAAAAGATGAAGAGGTTGGGCTACGCGACCTAGTAGAACGGCTGAACGAGCGGTTCGGCACCAGCTTTACCCGTGCGGATCAACTATTCTTCGAGCAGGTCCGTGAGAGTGCAGAAAGTGATGACCGTATTGTCGAAGCTGCGCTTGCCAACAAGTACGACAACTTCTCGTCGTATCTCGAACGGATGTTGGATGAACTGTTCATAGACCGCATGGATGGCAATGAAGAGGTGTTCTCGAAGGTTATGAGCGACCAGCCGTTTCGGGCAGCAGTGCATAAGGGGTTGGCGCGGGAACTGTACGAGCGAATTAGGTCTTCCAAACAGCACTAAAGCGGGAAAAGCTTTCCTTGGTCCGGGCATCTGGTACAGTGAACCCAAGTACCTCTGGCAAGGCCTCTGCTAACCCACTGGTATCGTTTAAACAGATGGAAACCGGAGGCATTCCCTTCGTCTCCGCCACCCACATCCCTACCCCACATGTCATGACGTTGATTGAAGACGTGTATGGCTATTGCCAGTGTCCATGTGCTTCATCAATGATCCCGGTGCCCGCGTGCATGCCCGCATCACGCTAGACTGGCGTCGCGGGACTCGGTGTGGCAGCCTTTTTCTGCGCATCTTGCGCCGTGCCGCAAAGGAACACAGATGAAGACAATCGTTGCACATGCCGCAAGGGACCTGCGCGTTGAGGACCGTCCCGCGCCGGAACCTTTGCCCCATGAGGTGCTGATCGGGATCGAGCGTGGGGGCATTTGCGGATCTGACTTGCACTACTACAACCATGGCGGCTTTGGGACGGTCCGTTTGCGCGAGCCGATGACACTGGGGCACGAGGTCGCCGGTCAGGTGGTCGCCTTGGGGGCCGAGGTGCGCGGGCTGACGGTGGGCCAGCGCGTCGCGGTCTCCCCTCCCGACCTTGTTATGCCTGCGCGTTCTGCCATGAGGGCGCGCACAATCATTGCCTGGATATGCGGTTCTACGGCTCTGCCATGCCCTTCCCCCATATCCAAGGCGCGTTTTCGCAGTTCATTACGGCCGATCCGCGCCAGTGCGCCGATGCGGACGGGTTGTCCTTGGGCGAAGCGGCCATGGCAGAACCCTTGGCCGTGGTGCTGCACGCCGCCAGACGCGCGGGGGATTTGATGGGACGCCGCGTGCTGGTCACAGGCTGCGGACCCATCGGACAATTGGCAGTGATCGTGGCCCGCGCGGCAGGAGCTGCGCAGATCGTGGTCACAGATATCGCGCCCTTCACCTTGGCCAAGGCGGCTGAGGTGGGCGCAGATGCAACCCACGACATGACATCCGAGACCTTGGATCCCTATGCCGCCGACAAGGGCACCTTCGACGTGTTGTTCGAGTGTTCCGGCGTGGCGGCGGCGCTGGCGGCGGCGGTGCCCGCGATGCGCCCGGGCGGGATCATTCTGCAGCTGGGCTTGGGCGGAGACATGACCCTGCCCCTGCAAGCCATGACCGCCAAAGAGCTGGAGCTGCGCGGGTCTTTCCGCTTTCACGCGGAATTCTTCACCGCCGTGGACATGATGCGCAAAGGGCACCTCGATGTGGCGCCCTTGATCACACATACATTTCCGCTGGACCAAGCCATCGCCGCCTTTGAGATGGCATCAGACCGAACCCAAGCCATCAAGGCCCAGATCGCGTTCTAGTCCGACTTGGACCGCTTTTTGGCGTCGATGCGGGCCTTGTTCTTCTTGCTGTTGGACTTGCCCTTGGGCGGCGGTGGACCCTTGGGGCCATCGGGCTTGGGAACTTTGCCGCGGTGGAACGGCTTGCCGTCGGCCTTAGGTTTGGCGTGCGGTTTTCCGGGGGCTTTGCCCTTTGGCTTGCCCTCGCCTTTGGGTACGCCCTCGCCTTCGGGTTTGCCCTTGTAGGCGCTGACACCAGGCTGCGGTTTGCGCTTAGGCTTGCCCTCGAACTTGTCCCCCGGTTTGCCGTCAAACTTGGGTTTGTAGCCCGGTTTGCCACCGGGTTTTCCGCCCGGCTTGCCGCCAAATTTGCCTTGGGACAGGTTCGGCGCCTCGGCCAGTTGTTCGGCGTAAACGTCATCTTCGACCGGGCCGTTGCCCACGGCAGCCATGAACTTGGTGTCCGGGCCTTCGGCAATCTGAACGAAGGTATGGTCGGGGAAGATGCGGATCGCGCCCACATCATCGCGGGTCAGGTCACCCTTCTTGCAGATCATCGGCAACAGACGGCGCGGGTCCGCGTTGTCCTTGCGCCCGATGGACAGTTTGAACCACGTGCTGGGGCCAAACTCGGGGCGCGGGGTGGGTTTGGTGTCCACCGACGACAGCTCTTCGGGGGCAGTGTGGCTGGCGTGGAACAGGCGCAGGTAGGCGGCGGCCAGTTGTTCGGGGCTGAAGGTTTCGACCATCTTGGCGATGGTGTCGGCCTCGGTCTCGGGGGCAGGTTCTGCCCATGCGGGATCGGCAAAGATGCGGTCCATATCCTTGCCGCGCACAGCGTCCGCCGAGGGGGCCGCGCCCCATTCCGCCGTCACCTTGGCCATTTTCAGGATGCGCTCGGCTTTTTTGCGGGATTTGCGCGTGACGATCAGGGCGCTGGCCCCCTTGCGTCCGGCCCGGCCCGTGCGGCCCGACCGGTGCAGCAAGGTCTCGTGGCTGCTGGGCAATTCGGCGTGGACCACAAGATCGAGGTTGGGCAGGTCGATGCCGCGCGCCGCCACATCCGTGGCCACACAGACCGAGGCCCGCCCGTCGCGCATGGCTTGCAGGGCGTGGGTGCGTTCGGTCTGCGACAGCTCCCCGGACAGGGCCACGACCTTGAAGCCCCGGTTCGACAGCCGTGTCGTCAGACGGTTCACGGTGGCCCGCGTGTTGGCGAAGACAATCGCGTTGGGTGCCTCATGGTAGCGCAGGGTGTTGATCACCGCGTTCTCCACGTCACGTTCCCCGACCTCCAGGGCCAGATAGCTGATGTCGGCGTGCTGCTTCGCCTCGGACTTTGTCTCGACCCGGATCGCGTCGCGCTGATAGCTTTGGGCCAGCCGCACGATGGGCTGGGGCACGGTGGCCGAAAACAGCAGGGTCTGGCGATCCTCGGGCGTCTCGCCCAGGATGAACTCAAGGTCTTCGCGGAAACCCAGATCCAGCATCTCGTCCGCTTCGTCCAGCACCACGGCGCGCAGGTTGGTCAGGTCGATGGACCCGCGCAGGATATGGTCCTTCAGGCGGCCGGGGGTGGCGACGACAATGTGCGCACCGCGCGACAGGGCGCGGCGTTCGTCGCGCATGTCCATGCCCCCCACGGTCGAGGCCAGCTGCGCGCCCGCCTTTTCGTAGAGCCACGCCAACTCGCGCTTGACCTGCAATGCCAGCTCGCGCGTGGGCGCGATGACAAGGCCCAAGGGTGCGGCGGCTTGATCGAAGATGTCCGCCTCGCCCAGCAGGGTCGGCGCGATGGCCAGACCGAAACCGAGCGTCTTGCCCGACCCCGTCTGGGCCGAGACCAGCAGGTCCGCGCCGATGTATTCGGGGGACATGACGGTGGTTTGGACGGGGGTCAGTGTGTCGTAGCCGCGCGCATCCAGCGCAGCTTGCAGAGTCTTTTTCACAGTATGGGCTTCTTCAGATCTTGGCCGCACTTGAGGTCTTTCGACAGGGCCGGATGCCCGGTGTCCGCCACGGCGCGCGAACACAGAGCAGGCATAGGGCCTTGCGCGGGAAAAGTACAGGCCCCCTGCCCGGTCTGCGACGATTGGGGCCGCGTTCTGCGCGCGGCTTGATCTGTGTCAACCTCAACAATGATAAAATGTGTCAATTTGTTGTTACACCTGCAAGCGAGGCCCCTCAGATGCGAATCGTATTTATTCACCCGAACTATCACTCTGGCGGCGCGGAAATCGCGGGCAACTGGCCCCCGGCATGGGTGGCGTATCTCGCAGGCTCCCTGAAACGGGCGGGCTTTGATGATGTGCATTTCATCGACGCCATGACCAACCATTTCGACGACGACACCGTGGCCGACAAGCTGCGCGCGTTGCAACCGGACCTTGTGGGCTGCACCGCCATCACCCCGTCGATCTACATGGCCGAACGCGCCCTTGAAATCGCGCAAGAGGTCGTGCCAAACGCCCTACGCGTGCTGGGCGGGGTCCACGCAACCTTCATGTACAAACAGGTTCTGTCCGAGGCGCCCCATGTCGACGTCATCGTGCGCGGCGAGGGCGAAGAGATCATGGTCAACCTGGCCCAGTCCGTGGCCGAGGGGCGCTATGACGCGGATCGTGGCACCATCAAGGGGTTGGCCTTTAAGGACGGCGATCAGATCATCGCCACCCCCGCGGCCAGCACGGTCAAGGATCTGGACGGCATCGACCCCGACTGGTCCCTGCTGGAATGGGACAAGTACATCTACATCCCCCTGAACAAAAAGGTGGCGATCCCGAACCTTGCGCGCGGCTGTCCGTTCACCTGTTCGTTCTGTTCGCAATGGAAGTTCTGGCGCGACTACAGGGTGCGCAACCCGATCAAGGTGGTGGACGAGATCGAGCGTCTGGTGAACGACCACGGGGTCGGCTTCTTCATCCTTGCGGACGAGGAACCCACGATCAACAAAAAGAAATTCGTCCAGTTCTGTCAGGAGCTGATCGACCGGGGCCTGCCGGACAAGATCCAGTGGGGCATCAACACCCGCGTCACCGACATCTACCGCGACAAGGACCTGTTGAAGTTCTACCGCAAGGCCGGGCTGGTTCACGTATCCTTGGGCACAGAGGCGGCGGCCCAGCTGAAGCTGGATATGTTCAACAAGGAAACCAAGGTCGAAGAGAACAAAGAGGCGATCCGCCTGCTGCGCGAGGCCGACATCTTTACCGAGGCACAGTTTATCGTCGGGCTGGACAACGAGACCGCCGAGACGCTGGAGGAGACCTTCCAGATGGCCTGGGACTGGCAGCCTGACTTGGCAAACTGGTCCATGTACACCCCCTGGCCCTTTACGCCGTTGTTCCAGGACCTCAAGGATCAGGTCGAGGTGTTCGACTTCAGCAAGTACAACTTTGTGACACCAATCATGAAACCTGCGGCCCTGACGCGCGGGGAACTGCTGGACGGGGTGATGAAGAATTACCGCCGCTTCTACATGCGCAAGGCGCTGTTCCATTACCCTTGGCGCGGGACTGGATACCGGCGCAATTATCTGCTGGGCTGCCTGAAGGCCTTTCTGAAGGCAGGCGTCGGGCGTACCTTTTATGACCTTGGCAAGGCCGGGTATTGGGGGCCGCAGACCAAGGGCAAGGTGGATTTCCACTTTGACGAGACCCGCACCATCGCCGAGGCCCAGATGGAGGATTGGGAAGCCAGCGCCGACAAGGCCGCCCGCGCCGCCGAACGCCGCGAGGCCGTGAAGGCGCAGATGAAGGAACGCGGGATCGAGCGGCGCGCTGATTTCAAAATGCCCAACGCGGCCGAAGTGAAGGCGGACCGGCGCATGTCGGTCAAGGCCTGCGGCGGCGGGACGGAGCAGATGGAAGATGTCTAGCACCGTCGGGCCCAATGCGATCCTGCAGTTGCAACAGCCCATGGATCGGCATTTAGGCGCAGGCGCGCTGGCCGCCATTTTGGCCCGCACCCGGATCGACCTGCCCAGCGGAGAGGAGATGATCCCCCAAGGACAGGTCGCCGCCGTGCACAGCGCCCTGTGGCACGACCATCCCGGCGCGGCCCGTCAGGTCAGCCGGGACGCGGGCAAGGGCACGGCGGAATACATCGTCGCCCATCGCATCCCCGCGCCCGCACGTCTGGCTCTGCGCTGGATGCCCCGCGCGCTGGCCGAACGCGCCCTGACCCGCGCGATCCTGAAACATGCGTGGACATTCTGCGGCTCCGGCTCGGTCACGGCCACGCACAAGCGCGGCGCATGGCAGTTTCACATCCACGACAACCCCCTGATTGATCCCGCGCGCCCGGGGGTCAAGCAATGCCACTGGCACGCGGCGGTTTTCGCGCAGTTGTTCAGCCAACTTTTGGGCCGCACGTACCGCGCCAACGAATTGAGCTGTTGCGGCCAAGGGGCAAAGGCCTGCACGTTCGAGGTACGTGCCTAAACCGCACACCGGCCCGGGCCCATTTGCCACAAAGCGGCTTCATAGGCCTTGAGCGTGCTGCGCGCTGTCGGGCCATAGCTTGCAGCACCTTTGGTTCGCAGTTCAGGGAACAGCGTCAGCACTTCTTCGCGCGCCTCTTCCGCCAATCCCGCAAGGGCCATGTCACCGGGGTGAAAGCTCTCGCTGAATGCGCCGTCGGCCAGAACGATCTCGTGATGGTCAAACATCATGTGGAAATACTCAACCTGCGCGCAGGGCACACGACGGATCGTGGTATCATTGATCAGCATTTTTGCGGCTGCCAGAACCTCGGTTTCTGCGGTCAACATCTCCGCTTGCCACCCGGTCAACAGCATCCTGTGCTGCGGCGAGACGGTCAGGTCACGGTCATTCCCGAAGGTGCCCGCCGCGATGGCGATCGGGGCCAGCGCCCCCTGCCCGACGACAGCACGCGACCCAATCCAACGGATGGGCTGAAAGCCGTTGTCACGGGTCAGTATCAGATCACCTTCGCTCAGGTCCTCGATCGCAACGGGCCCTTTGATCGTGGTGATCATGGCCCCACGCGTAAAGCATGGCACAAAGCTTTCGATGTTTTCAAAGGCAAGTGTGCCAAGCGTGTCACCGGCCGCGTTGGTCCATGTCACGGTGCCGTCGAACCCATTGCCATCTGCATCGACAACCGTATCAATCGACAACCCACCACCCGGCGTGGCAGAGCCGGTCAGGTCCAGCGTATCTTGATCCGAGGCCGAGCCGTCGCCGCCCCCGTAGATCAAGTCGCCATAGCCCTCACTTAGCCCATTGATCAGGAATAGATCGGCATCCGCCCCACCGTCCATGACATCGCTGCCCGCGCCGCCAGTCATGGTGTCTTGCCCAAGCCCTCCCGAAATCTGATCAGAACCAGCATCACCGAACAACGCGTCATCGCCAGCACCACCGTCCAACGTGTCCGCCTCGGTGCCGCCATTGATCGTATCGTCCCCACCTTCACCGAAAATCTGATCTGCCCCGGCGCCACCAGACAGAACGTCTTTGCCCGCAATGGGTGTGCCGGTCACTGTGCTCAGATCATTGATCTGATCAAGGTCAATGGTGCCATCGAACGCGCCATCAGCAGCGTCTAGCGCGTCAAAGTCGATGTTACGCAGAAGCGTCAATTCACCGGTTTGTATGTCGCCCAACGGATCAAGGGCGGTGTTATTGCTGAACGCCAGATCAGCCAGACCGTCGCCGTCAAAGTCACCAACATTCGCGCCAGAATTGGAAAAGTCGCTTTTGTCGATAATTCGATAGGAATTCGCCTGTGCCGCGATGTTGGACGAGATGATGTTGCCGTCCACCGAACCGTCCGCGGCGTCAGCGGCGGCCAAGTCTTGCGACGACAGCAGATAGTATTCGTGCCCTTCACCGCCACCGCCAGAGGCAAGAAAGACATCCTCAATCCCATCACCGTCCGTATCCTCCACAAACCGAGACTCGCCAAAAATGCGGTCTGCAGCGGTCCCTGTGATCTTGTACGAATTGGGGCCAAGCACGGTGTTGTCGCCCAGAACGATGGCATTTCCAATCGTGCCATCAGCGGCGTCCATGGCCGCAACATCGGTAGAATCGATAATGAAAACCTGACCAATCTGCGAAAACACGGACCCGCTCGCATCGGTCCCGCTGGAGGAGATCAGAAAATCAAGCGTTCTGTTGCCAGTGTGATCTGCGGTGGCATCAATATCCAAGGACCCCAGGAAGGTATCGTTTGACCCACCCGTGCTGACGCCCCGAAACTGAAAGCTGTTGGCCTGCGCAGCAATCTGACCGCCAAGGATGATCCCATCCCCGTCTGCGTCCGCCGCCGCCAATTCGGCAGAGGAGACAAACGTGACCTGAGAGTTGCCCGCGTTCGATGTATAGGCGAAATCGTCAATACCATCGCCGTCGAAATCCCCGACATTTTCAACTTGGTTACCCGTGGCGGTCCGATTGCCATCGCGCAGCTCGTAGCTGTCGGTTTGATCCTTGATCAGGTCTGCGTTGATCTGGCCATCCACCGCGCCGTCTGCAGCATCGAGGGCGGCAAGGTCGCTGCTGGCCAAAGCCAGCACCCGGCCCGCAACAACTTGAGTGTCCCCAAATTCTTCTCGCAGAGACCCGATCAAGATGTCATTCAGGCCATCGCCGTTGAAATCAATAGGCTCTGCGACAGACGAGGCAAATTCAGCGCCTTGGTCGGGGATCAGGAATTCGTAGGAATTGGCAAGGCTCGCAATGTTGTCGGCGTCGATACGATTGTCATCGGTGCCATCCGCCATATCCGCAGCCTCTAGCTGCGCACCGGATAGGATATAAGCCTCGGATTCCGAAAAATCGCTTTGGGCGAAATAGTAGTCTTGAATACCGTCGCCGTCGATGTCGCCCAAGGTCACAGCACGCACATCACTGGCCCCGATCTGGCCCATGTCGATCTTGTAGCTGCCCGAGTTGGTTTGGGTCAGGAGGTGTTGTGCCCGAACCCCGCCGTCCACAAGGCCGTCATCCCAATCGGCGGGCTGCACGTCCTTGGCCGAAATGATGTATGCCACACCGGACCGACCTGTAGCCATAAAGTCGTCAAGACCATCGCCATCATAGTCGCCGATGCCGTTGTATTCGTAGCCGATCTGCTCGACCCCCAGTTCGCCGTAGATGCGCAAGCTATACTCAGGCGCGCCGACAGGGACGCCAGCATCACCGAATATGACGTCATCGCCAGCACCACCATCGACGGTATCGGCCCCTTCACCGCCAAGCACAGTGTCATTGCCAAGGCCTGCACTAATGTGGTCATCACCGCCATTGCCGTGGATCACGTCGTCCACGCCGTCCGGCCCGTCAATAATGTCACCACCGTCGTCTGTGGCACCAAGCGTGTCGTTGTAATCAGGGGCCATCACCTCGCCCGTATCCTCGCCGTCGACGACGCCATCAGGCGGCGGTGTCGTATCGAGGCCCGGTGTCGTTTTGGCAAAATCTGAATGGGTCAGTGGACCATTGCCTGTGGCACCAGTAAAAGTGATTGCCGTGACATTCGCATATTGGGGTGCGCCGGGTATGGCTGGGGTTGAGTCCTGAATGGCTTGGTCTGTGAAAAAGCCGACGGTGTATGTGTTCAATCCATCGCTCAGAACAACGATCCCTATGGGCACGCCGGTCACAGATTTTGCACCGTTGTCATAGGTCAAATCGACTGTGTATTCCGTAATGCTTTGGACCAATAAGCCAGTGGTACCATCATAGGTAAAGGCATCACCGACGTTGATTTGGCCCGCCATACTTTCTGAGGTTTGCAGTGTTGTCGCAGGATCAATCACCCCGCCCGAAGCATCAGTAGCGCCCTTGTAGGTGAAGGTGCTGCCAACAGAGATCGCGGGGGCTGTTTGCCAAAAACTGACCTGGTTGCCGTCAAGATTGACCATTTCACACTCCTTTTCGCTGTCTGGATGCGATTCCGTCACCGCGCCAACGTGTGCCCGCCAAATGGCAGGTCTTTGCGGCAAAAAGATGGGCGGCTTGTTACGAAAGCTAGGGCACACAATTCCCAGCAGCCGTATTGGCGCCGCATTTGAACGTAGCTCTACGGGGTCGTGCGGGCCTGCGAATGACCTATGACGACAGGTGCAGCGATGCAGGTTTACCTTGCGACCACGTTCTGCAATGGCCCATACCTAGCCCATGTTGACGCCCCGTCGGTCTGTATCGCTGTTTGTCACCACCTTGGGGGGACTGTGCCTTGTGGCGGGTGCACTGCTGTTTGCGCCGCTGGAACGACACTACCAAACCCGGCAGGCCGCGCAGGACACCATCGCGTTGAAACTGGCCGCCGAAAGCTTGCGCGCCGCCTTGGGACGCTTCGCCCCTCTGCCCGCCTTGATCGCGGAACGGCCCCAATTGATCGAGGCGCTTGCGGGCGCGGCTGATGCCCGCGTGCTGGACCGCGTGAACGACGACCTGCGGCAGACGGCAACGGCGGTCGGGGCCTCGCAAGTGTTCTTGATGGATATCACAGGCCAGACCATCGCCACCTCTGCCAAGGATGAACAGGGCAGCTTTCTGGGCCGCAATTTCAACTACACGACCTACTTCGAACAGGCTGTAAATGGGGACCCCTCCAGCTTTCAGATCTATGGCACGACCACGGGCGAGCAGGGCTATTACTACGGTGCACCGGTCGAGGATGGCACGCGCCTTGTCGGCGTGTTGGCGGTCAAGTTCCAAGTGGACGCCTTCGAGAGTGTCTGGCGTGGGGCGGACAATGAGTTTGTGGTGTTCGACCAAAACGACTTCATCCTGATGTCGTCCAACCCCGATTGGCACTTTCGCGCCATGCGCCCGCTCAGCGAGGCGACGCGCCAAGTTATTGCACAGAACCTGCAGTATCCCATCGACCGCATCGACCTTTTGCCCATCACAACCCGCGCCCTGACCGACACGGCCAGCGTTCTGGCTGTGGACGGCAGCGACGCAGGTTCATTTGTGATGGTCGCCTTGGATTTGCCCGAACATGGATGGACCATCGCCTCGCTGTCGCCCACAACTCCGGCGACCGCGAACGCCCTGCGCGCTCTGTTGATTGCGGCCCTCAGCGCCTTGTTGATCCTGGCGGGGCTGTTTGCCCTTCTCTTGGCGCGGGTGCGTCAGGTGGAAAAGGCAGAACAGCAAGAAAAATCCAAACGCGCGCTGGAGAATGCCGTGGCAGAACGGACCGCGGACCTGCAGCACGCCGTACGCGAATTGAAACGAACCCAGGCCGATTTGGTGCAGGCGGGCAAAATGGCGGGCCTTGGCCAGATGTCCGCAGCCTTGTCGCACGAGTTGAACCAACCCCTGTCCGCGGTCAAAACCTATGCGGATAACGCAAGGGCATTTGTCAGGCGCGGGGATTTGGACGGCGCGGACGGCAACCTGAGCCGTATTTCCAAGATGGCCGATAGGATGGCGTCCATCTCGGCGCATTTGCGTAACTTTGCCAGACGCCCGCAACAAGCGATCGGTCCGGTGTCTTTGGATGGCGTAATCCGGGACAGCCTTGGTGTGATTAGCTTGCGCCTAGAGGCAGAGGGCGGTCTGATCAACTACACCCCACCCGATGCGGACGTGTGGGTCATGGGCGGGCAGGTCCGTCTGCAACAGGTCGTAGTGAACCTGATCAACAACGCCCTTGATGCCATGGAAGGGCAGGTTAACCCGGTCGTCGACATCTTTGTGTCTGATACCCGCATCACCGTACGCGACCATGGCCCGGGCATTGACGACACCGTCCGTGATCAGCTGTTTGATCCGTTTGTAACCACGAAGATCACGGGCAAAGGGTTGGGGCTGGGCCTTGCGATTTCCTATAACATCGTGTCGGACTTCGGCGGTAAGATAACGGGCCGGACCCACCCGGACGGAGGCGCCGTGTTTTGTGTAGACTTGATGCCAGCGGTTGCAGAGAAGATCCCGGCCCAATGACCCAAACCGTGTTTTTCGTAGATGATGAAGAAGAGCTGCGCGCCGCCGGGGCCCAGACCTTTGAGTTGGCCGACATCCCCGTCGAGACCTTTGCCAACGCCGAAGATGCGCTGGCCCGCATCAGTCGCAGCTTTCCGGGCGTCCTTGTCACCGATATCCGTATGCCCGGCAAAGACGGCCTGTGGTTGCTGCGCGCGGTCTTGGAGATTGACCCAGCCTTTCCGGTGATCCTTGTCACAGGCCACGGGGACGTGGAACTGGCGGTTCAGACCATGCGCCAAGGTGCCTATGATTTCGTCGAGAAACCCTTTGCTCCGGCGCGTTTGGTGAGCACCGTGGAACACGCACTGGAAAAGCGCCGCCTGACGATTGAAAATCGCGCGTTGAAACGGGACGTGGGCGGCAATGACCGGGTCGAGGCCCGTTTGATCGGACGCTCTGCCCCCATGGTCGCCCTGCGCAAGGCTATCCGCACCATTGCTGCAACGGATGCCGATGTGTTGATTTGCGGGCCAACCGGGGCGGGCAAAGACCTGACCGCCCGCGCCTTGCATGATATGTCCGAACGCAGCCAGCACCCGTTTGTGCATATCAATTGTGCTGCCCTGCCCGTGGATTTGGTCGAGACAGAATTGTTCGGTCACGAGGCGGGCGCCTTCGCCGGTGCCATGCGCCCCCGTTTCGGCAAGTTTGAACACGCCCGCCAAGGCACCGTGTTTCTGGACGAGGTCGACTGTTTGTCCGTCGAGGTTCAGGCCAAACTGTTGCAGGCCATTCAGAACCGACAGATCACACGACTGGGCTCCAACGACCCGGTGGATCTGGATATCCGCATTCTGGCTGCGGCCAAAACCGACCTCACAGACGCGGTGGCCGAAGGTCGCTTTCGCGCCGATCTGTTGTATCGCCTGAATGTCATCACGATCGACGTCCCCCCTTGGATGCGCGTCGTGAAGATATCGCATCGCTGTTTCTGAACCTCGTGGCACAGGCCAGTGCGCGCTACTCAAAACCCCTGCCCGATGTACCGCCGCAGGTTCTGACCCAACTCGGCATGCGGTCGTGGCCTGGCAACGTGCGCGAGTTGCGTAATGCGGCGGACCGGTTCGTTCTGGGTCTGGGGGCCGTGCCTCCGTCGGGCGAACCCGCGGCAGAGCAGTCGTTGGCGCAAGCGATGGCCGCACACGAAAAATCCTTGATCGTGGCCGCTCTGACAGCCAACGGCGGGCAGCTGAAAGCGACCTATGAAACCCTCGGCCTGTCGCGCAAATCGCTCTACGAGAAAATGCAGAAGCACGGGATCAGCCGACAAGACCTCGCCGATGACAGGGTGGAACGGGATTGAGATCGCCCGGTGTCCCCAATTCCACACACGCAGAGCACCGTTTGCCCCCAAAGCCACCCATCGCGCCGAGCTTTTTGAAACTGTTATCGCTATCACCGCGCTCGTCCTGTTGCGTTTTATCGCGGGCACGGATGTCTATGGCCCCGGATCACGGCGCGCATAGCACCTGATTAAAGCCCATCGGGGAGTGGTGGGCACATATGTGGAGGAAACATAATGAAAACGATTACCGCAATTCTTGCGACGACAGCCCTGACGGCTACGGCTGCTTTTGCTGACGGCCATCAGGACCGCACCGGCTGGCCCGAAAGCTTTACCGTGGGCACAGCATCCCAAGGCGGCACCTACTTTGCCTATGGCGCAGGCTGGGCCAACCTTGTGGCCGAAGAGCTGGGCGTGACCGGCGGCGGCGAAGTCACCGGCGGGCCGATGCAGAACATGGCGCTGGTTCACACCGGCGACGCCCAGTTCGGCATGACCACAATGGGCCCCGCAGCAGAATCCCGCGCGGGCACCAACCCGATTGCACCGGGCCTGCAAATGGACAACGCCTGCGCGATGTTCCCCATGTACCAGACACCGTTCTCGGTCACGGCGCTGGCCTCGTCCGGCATCGCATCCATCTCGGATATCCCTGATGGGGCGCGCATCGGTTTTGGTCCCGCAGGCTCAACTTCTGACACCTACTTCCCTCGTATGATGGAAGAGCTGGGCGTGAACTTTGAACGCCGCAACGGCGGTTGGTCCGACCTTGGTGGCCAGCTGCAAGACGGTCTGCTGGACGTGATCGCCTTCGCCGCCGGTGTGCCCGTGCCCGCCGTCAGCCAGCTGGAAGTGCAAACGGATGTGAACATCATCGAGTTCACCGAAGAAGAGCAAGCGACCATTCAGGCCGCCTTCCCCGTGGCCGCCTTCGAGATCAGCGCTGACGCCTACACCACGCTGACCGCGCCCGCGCGTTCCGTGTCCATGTGGAACTTTGCGATTGCAAACTGTGATCTGCCCGCCTCCTTCGTAAAGGCCGCTGTGGACGTGGTCATGTCCGACAACGAGCGTATGGTGAACATCCACCGCGCCGCCCGTTCCACCCTGCCCGAAAACTGGGACAAAAACGCCGGTGTTCTGCCATGGCACCCCGGTGCGGCCGAATGGTTCATTGAGAACGCAGGCGCAGACATCCCTGCCGATCAGATTTTTGGCAACTGATCTGACCTGATGCTCCGGGGCGGCGATCTGCTGCCCCGGAACTTTGCGACAGCCTTTTGCCGGTTCTGACGTGATAAGCGGTCCTATTGGGGGAGCGTTTTTCCCGTAAGACGTAGGGCGAAACAATGAACACCACAGCACGACACGACGATGATCAACCCGGCGACCAGCTTGATGGCCCCGTCCTCGCCGAAGGCGTTGACGAAGAACCGGTCGTCAGCAATCAGCGTATTTTCACCGGCAAAGCCTATCTGGCCATCGCAGCCCTTGCAGGCTTCTACGCGATTTTCCACATGGCGGCCCTGAACGGCTGGTCGATCCGGGGCTGGACCGGTGTGGATCTGCCCTTCCTGCCCGTCTTTCCCATGGAGACATGGAACTTTCGGATCGTGCACATCGCAGGCGCGCTGATCCTTGGGTTCATCCTGTACTCTGCCCGGGCCTTTCCTGACACGGACAAGGGGGGCAAACACCCGCTGGACCTTGCGGCCTATGCCGCTCTGATCCCCGCGCTCTATGCGCTTTATACCGCGTTCTCCTTCGCCAGTCAGATTGCTGGCGGGGTCATGTGGAACGGGATGAGCCCCGAGATCCGCGCCGATGAAATCTATCACTACGGTCTGCCTCTTGTCGGCGCGACCACTGCGGGCATCGTCATCAGTTGGCTGCGCCCCCGCGTGCAAGGGGCCATCGCCCCCGCTGATCTGGTGCTGTCGGTCTGTGCCGTAGCCGTGGCCGCCTACCTGATCACCATCTTTGGCACCGCCATGCGCACGTCCACGGGCACCGCATTCGCCCCCATCGGCATGAGCATCGCCGCCGTCGCAGGGGCCGCCCTGATCATGGAGTTGACCCGCCGCGTCGCGGGCCTTGCCCTTGTGATCATCGCAGGCGTCTTCCTGGTCTATGTGTTTGTGGGTGATCTGTTGCCGGGTTTCCTGAACGCGCCCAACATCACTTGGGACCGCTTCTTTAGCCAAGTCTATACGGACGCAGGGATCCTTGGGCCAACCACGGCCGTGTCCTCCACCTACATCATCCTGTTCATCATCTTTGCGGCCTTCCTTCAGGCCTCCAAGGTGGGTGACTATTTCGTCAACTTCGCCTTTGCCTGTGCCGGTCGGGCGCGGGGGGCCGGCCAAGGTGTCTATCTTTGCCTCGGGCTTGATGGGCATGATCAACGGCACTTCGGCGGGCAACGTGGTCGCCACTGGATCCCTGACAATCCCCTTGATGAAGAAGGTGGGCTACAAGCCCCAGACCGCAGGCGCGGTCGAGGCTGCGGCGTCAACTGGTGGACAGATCATGCCGCCCATCATGGGGGCCGGTGCCTTCATCATGGCAGAGATCACAGGCATCCCCTACCAAGACATTGCCATCGCGGCGCTGATCCCGGCGGTCCTGTACTTCACCTCCATCTACTTCATGGTCGACTTTGAGGCCGCGAAACTGGGCATGCGCGGCATGCGCGAAGATGAGCTGCCCAAGTTCAAGGACATGATCCGCCGCGTGTTCCTGTTCCTGCCCATCATCATCCTGATTGCGGCCCTGTTCATGGGATACTCTGTCATTCGGGCGGGCACGCTGGCCACGGCCTCCGCAGCGGTGGTCAGTTGGTTCACGCCCTACCGCATGGGAATCCGGTCCGTCGCCAAAGCCTTTGAGCTGGCGGGCGTCATGTCGATCCAGATCATCGCGGTCTGTGCCTGTGCGGGTATCATCGTGGGCGTGATTTCCCTGACAGGGGTGGGCGCGCGGTTCTCGTCGGTGTTGCTGAACATCGCGGATGCGAACCAACTGCTGGCACTGTTCTTTGCCATGTGCATCTCGATCCTGCTGGGCATGGGGATGCCGACCACCGCCGCCTACGCCGTGGCCGCATCGGTGGTGGCCCCGGGCCTTGTACAGCTGGGCATTCCAACCCTGACCGCGCACTTCTTTGTGTTCTACTTTGCCGTGGTGTCGGCCATCACGCCCCCTGTGGCGCTGGCCAGCTATGCGGCGGCGGGGATCTCGGGGTCGAACCCCATGTCGACCTCCGTGGCGTCGTTCAAGATTGGCATCTCGGCCTTTATCGTGCCCTTCATGTTCTTCTACAACGGTGCGCTCCTGTTTGACGGGGCGTGGTACGAAATCCTGCGCGCAGGGATCACGGCCATTTTTGGGGTGTTCTTGCTGTCCTCCGGGGTGCAGGGCTGGTGGGTCGGCAACCGCGCCGCACCCCTGATCCGAGTGGCCCTGATCGTCGTGGCCCTGTTCATGATCGAGGGCAGTGTTCTTTCCGACATGATTGGCGTGGGCGCCGCGTTGGCCCTGTTCCTGATCGCCCGCGCAACCAAGGGTGGGACGCTGGCCAAAGGCTAGTCCCCACTTGCACAAACGAAAACGCCCGCGCCGTGAACGATACACAGCGCGGGCGTTTGGTATTGGTACCACGGGCCCTCAGACCGAGACCCTGGACAGCACCTTTTTCCCGGTCCGACCGCCCGCGCGTATTGTTGATATGGCAGCGCCCCCAAGGGCCGCGCCACACAACCACTGACGCCCGTCATTCATCTCACAAATGGCCCACACGACAGGCCCAAGTCTGATGCAAGGCGAGATCTGTGTTCCGCAAAAGGCCGCGAAGCCCAAGAGCGGAGGCTTTAGGCTAAAGCCGAAAAAAGAGATAAAAGTGGTGGGTGATAAGAGATTTGAACTCCTGACATCTTCGATGTGAACGAAGCGCTCTACCACTGAGCTAATCACCCTTGGCGCGGGGTTTAGCGGCCCCGCGCAGCCGATGCAAGACCGATTTAGTCGGCGTCTGGCCCGTTTTCCGGCCCGTCTACCGCACGCAAGGGCGGGCGGGTTGAAGGGCGGATCTTGGCGACGAAAACCTGACCGCCGGACGTCTGTTTTGCGCGTTTGATCTTGATGGCACCCAGTTCCGGCGATTGCACGTCGCGGCCTGCGGCAAAGCCTTCGGACAGGATGCCCATCATCGCCTCGACGGCATTCTTCGCCTCTTTGCGCTTCATGCCGGTGCGTGCGGCGACCTGCGCGATCAGCTCGGGCGTTTTCAACGGCGCGACGTCAGGGCCGTCGGGCACCGCGGGTGTGATCACGGTGGGTTTCGTAACGGGGGATGCGTCCTGCACCGCCTTGGACACAGGTTCGGACGTGGGTTGCACGACCTTGGGCTTGACCGTGGATTTGGCCAAAGTCTTGATCGGTTTCTTTTTCGGGGTCTTTGCCAGTGTTCTGCTTGCCATGTTGGGCTCCTCTGCTCCGCTCCAGCCTACCAAACCCCGCCCCAACACGCAAAGTGTTTGCCTAGGACGGTACGGCAGACAGCCTAAAGTTGCGTGTATGCCAGCGCGGCCAGCCCAGCATTTCGGACACGGTCACGCATTCCAGCCCCCGCGCCACCAGCCCATCCAGCGTGGCAGGCATGGCGTTGATCGTGCCCGGGTGGATGTCGTGGGACAGGATGATCCCGCCCGGACGCGCAGCGCGCAGGATACGTTGGGCCACGACCCCTGCCCCCGGACGCCGCCAGTCCTGCGGGTCAACGGACCACAGGATCGTGGGCAGGTTGCGGGTCTGGTGCACCATCAGCCGCTGGCGTGAGGTCAGTGCGCCGTAGGGTGGACGCATGGTGACCGGGGCCTTGCCCGTCGCCTTAAAGATGGCGCGCGTGGTGCTGTCGAGTTGGGCGCGCACCTCCCCCTCCCCCAGTTTGGACAGGAAGGGGTGGGACCAGCTATGATTGCCGACCTCGTGCCCCTCGTCCATCATCCGGCGCACAAGGCCGGGGTGCCGGACCACACGGTCCCCAATCACATAGAACGTGGCCCGCAAGCCCCGCGCCCGCAGCATATCCAACAGGATCGGCGTCAGACGGGGATGCGGCCCGTCGTCGAAGGTCATGGCGACCACCGGGCTGGCGGTTTTGATCGCGCTGATCGTCGCCCGCTCGCCGCTGTTGATATCCCCGGGCAGGCGGATGCGCGGCACGGCCCCGCTGACGTGCCCGGCGGCGTGGTTTGGCGTGGTGGCAAGGGCCGGTGCGGCCAGGGTGCTAGCCAGCCCCGCAAGCACCAGCCTGCGCGATAGAATTTCCATAAAGCTCCCCCAGAGCATGAGTCGCCACGACCCTAAACAGCGCGCCGATGGGGGACCAGCCCTTAGTGGGCGGTCAGGGTGAACCAAGGGGATAAATCACGGGAAGCAGCTTGGCGGGCAAGCGGCGCACATGCACTGCGACCAGCCCGCGCAAGGGCACGGAAAAAGGGCGGGACCATCGCTGGCCCCGCCCCTATGGGTCAGTGTGCTGTGGCGGCGGCGCCAGTGTCGCCGCTGGCGCGGGCAATGGCTGCGGCCTCCTCGGCCGCGGCGTCCCATTCGACCGGCTCTGGTGTGTCCACAAGGGCCAACTTCAACACCTCGGACACGTGGGTCACCGGAATGATTTCCAGCCCCTGCTTCACGTTGTCGGGGATATCCGCCAGATCCTTTTCGTTTTCCTGCGGGATCAGCACCGTCTTGATGCCCCCGCGAAGGGCGGCCAAGAGTTTCTCCTTCAGGCCACCGATGGGCATGGCGTTGCCGCGCAGAGAGACTTCGCCCGTCATTGCGATGTCGTTACGCACCTTGATGCCCGTCAACACCGACACGATGGAGGTGACCATGGCCAGACCCGCACTGGGCCCATCCTTGGGCGTGGCCCCATCGGGGACGTGGACGTGGATATCCATCTTGTCGAACGCGGGCGGTTTGACCCCGATCGAGGGCGAGATGGACCGGACATAGCTGCTGGCCGCATCGATGCTTTCCTTCATCACATCGCCCAGCTTGCCTGTCGTCTTCATCCGCCCCTTGCCGGGCAGCTTGAGCGCCTCGATATGCAGCAGATCCCCCCCGACGGACGTGTAGGCAAGGCCCGTGACGACGCCGACCTGGTTTTCATCCTCAGCCAGACCGTAGCGGTACTTCTTGACGCCCAGATAGTCGTCCAGATTGTCCGCATCCACCTTGACCGCATCCACCTCGCCCTTGACGATCTTGGTGATTGCCTTGCGGGCGACCTTGCCGATCTCGCGTTCCAGATTCCGCACGCCCGCCTCGCGGGTGTAGGTGCGGACCATCTCGCGCAGGGCACTTTCGTCCAAGGCAAACTCGTCCTTTTTCAGGCCGTGGTTTTTTATCTGCTTAGGCACAAGGTGCTGCTTGGCGATCTCGGTCTTTTCGTCCTCGGTGTAGCCAGCCAACGGGATGATCTCCATCCGGTCCAGCAGGGGCCCAGGCATGTTATAGCTGTTGGCCGTGGTCAGGAACATGACGTTGGACAGGTCGTACTCGACCTCCAGGTAGTGGTCCACGAAGGTGGAGTTCTGTTCTGGATCCAGCACCTCCAACATCGCAGACGCGGGATCGCCCCGGAAATCCTGCCCCATTTTGTCGATTTCATCGAGCAGGATCAGCGGGTTCGTCGTCTTGGCCTTTTTCAACGCCTGAATGATCTTGCCGGGCATCGACCCGATGTAGGTCCGCCGGTGGCCCCGGATCTCGGATTCGTCGCGCACGCCGCCCAGCGAAATGCGGATGAACTCCCGCCCCGTGGCCTTGGCCACGGATTTGCCCAGCGACGTCTTACCGACACCGGGGGGGCCCACAAGGCACATGATCGGGCCGCGCAGCTTGGCGCTGCGCTGTTGCACGGCGAGGTATTCGACGATGCGTTCCTTGACCTTGTCCAGACCGTAGTGATCCTTGTCCAGAACCGCCTGGGCGGCGTTCAGGTCTTTCTTCACGCGGGACTTCTTGTTCCACGGGATAGACAGCATCCAGTCCAGATAGTTCCGCACCACGGTCGCCTCGGCGGACATGGGGGACATGTTCTTGAGCTTTTTTACCTCGGCCTGCGCTTTCTCCAACGCCTCCTTGGACAGCTTCACACCCGCGATCTTGTCCTCAAGCTCCTGGATCTCGTTCTGGCCGTCTTCGCCGTCGCCCAGTTCCTTCTGAATGGCCTTCATCTGCTCGTTCAGATAGTACTCGCGCTGCGTCCGCTCCATCTGGCTTTTGACGCGGGTCTTGATCTTTTTCTCGACCTTGAGCACGGACATCTCGCCCTGCATGTGGCCGTAGACCTGTTCCAGACGGTCCGCCACGGTCAGGGTTTCCAGCAGATGCTGTTTCTCGCCCACCTCGATGCCCAGATGCCCGGCCACAAGGTCGGCCATCTTGGCCGGTTCCTGGGCGTCGGCCACGGCCGTCAGCGCTTCTTCGGGGATGTTTTTCTTGACCTTGGCGTAGCGTTCGAACTCTTCGGCCACGGACCGCATCATGGCGTCCACGATGGTCTCGTCGCCAAGGCTTTCTTCCAGCACCGATGCCTCGGCCTCGAAGAAATCGGGGTTGTCGATGAACGCCTCGATCCGCACCCGCGACCGCCCCTCGACCAGAACCTTCACGGTGCCGTCGGGCAGTTTCAGCAGTTGCAGGACATTGGCCAGCACGCCGGTGCCGTAGATGCCGTCAATTTCGGGGTCGTCCACACTGGCGTCGATCTGACTGGCCAGCAGGATCTGCTTGTCGTCGCGCATGACATCTTCGAGCGCTTTGACAGATTTTTCGCGTCCCACGAACAGCGGCACGATCATGTGGGGAAACACCACGATGTCGCGCAGGGGCAGGACGGGATAGGATGGATTTTGCATCAGGTTTCCTTCGTTTTTCGCAGACTGGCCTGTCCCGCTTGGCGGCAACGGGGCCGGTCCCGGTGAGGGACTATACATCTGGGGTGTCGGACCAGTCCCGTCAACCATTGGCACGCAGTGTGCACGTGCGGCCCCTGCGCCGCAAGGGTGCCTGGGGCATTTGGTGAACAGTCTTGACCCCGCAGGCCGCGCCCTAGGTCACACAACATGACAATGATCCTGACCCTTATCGCGGCCCTGTTGTTCGGGGCCATGTCCGCCTTCAGCTTTGGCTTTGCGGTGTTGATGTTCAAACTGTTTCCCAAGGATCAGGCGCGTGCCGCGATCCGGGGGGCGTTTCCCCATTACTATTTGGCCGTGATCGTGATGTCCGCGATCTGCGCCCTGGGGGCGGTCCTTGTGGACCCGCTGGTCGCAGGGGTCCTGGCCGCGGTGTCCGTCACAACGATCTATGCCCGCCAGATCCTGATGCACCAGATCAACGCCGCCACGGACCGGGGCGACACGGGTGCGTTCGGGCGGCTGCACGGGGTGTCCGTAGTGCTGCAACTGGCGCAGATTGCCGCCGTGGGGTGGGTGTTGGTCAACGTAAGCGCCGGCTGAGGCAGCAGGAGCGAGGGGCCAGCCCCTCGCGCTCCCCGAGGGTATTTGAGGAACAATGAGGGGTCAGAGCGGCTCCAGGTCGCCAGCGGCGCGCATTTTATGAAAATTTGCTTGGAATTGATCGTAGGTGCCCGCCGCGATGGCCGCGCGAATGCCCTGCATCAACTGTTGGTAGTAGTGCAGATTGTGCCATGTGAGCAGCATGCCGCTGATCATCTCGCCGCTGCGGAATACGTGGTGCAGATAGGCGCGGGAGTAGTTGGTGCAGGCCGGACAGGTGCAGCTTTCGTCCAGCGGGCGCGGGTCGTCGGCGTGGCGGGCGTTCTTGATGTTGACCTGTCCGCGCGGGGTCCAGGCCTGTCCGGTGCGGCCCGACCGGCTGGGCAGCACGCAGTCAAACATATCAATGCCGCGCGCCACGGCGCCGACGATGTCGTCAGGCTTGCCCACGCCCATCAGGTAGCGCGGCTTGTCCCGGGGCAGCTGTTCGGGGGCATAGTCCAGACAGCCGAACATCGCCGCCTGCCCCTCGCCCACGGCCAGCCCGCCCACGGCGTAACCGTCGAATTCGATGGCGCGCAGGGCCTCGGCTGACCGGGCGCGTAGGTCTTGCTCGAGGCCGCCCTGCTGGATGCCGAACAAGGCGTGGCCGGGTCGATCCCCGAACGCATCGCGGGACCGTTGGGCCCACCGCATGGACAGCTCCATGCTTTGCTCGATCCGGTGGTAATCGGCGGGCAGCGCGGGGCATTCATCGAAACACATGACGATGTCGGAGCCCAGCAGTTTCTGGATCTCCATGGACCGTTCCGGCGTCAGGCTGTGCTTGGACCCGTCGATGTGGCTGCGGAAGGTCACACCCTCTTCGGTGAGTTTGCGCAGGTCCGACAGGGACATCACCTGAAACCCACCGCTGTCAGTCAGGATCGGGCGGTCCCAGTTCATGAACCGGTGCAGCCCCCCAGCCGCGCGATGCGTTCGGCAGTCGGGCGCAGCATCAGATGATAGGTGTTGCCCAGCAGAATGTCCGCCCCCGTGGCGCGCACGCTTTCGGGCATCATCGCCTTGACGGTCGCCGCCGTGCCCACAGGCATGAACGCGGGCGTGCGGATCTCGCCGCGCGGGGTGTCGATCTGGCCCGTGCGCGCACGGCCATCGGTGGCGGACAGGGTGAAGGTGAAGCGCTGTGTCATGGGGCGTGGCCTACCCCGAGGCGCGGCCCGCGCCAAGGGGGAATGGGAAGCGGACATGCGTCTGTATGGGCGGTGCGCGGGGGTGGCACCGATTGTGGCCGTAAACGAATGGCCCCTAGACGCGCCCGGTCATGATCCCTATGTTTTCAGTCAGAAATCGAAAATCGCAGGACATGCACACATGACCACCGAACACATGGAAGGCGCGCCCCTGATCAAGCCGTCCTCGACCGATCACCCCTTGCACGAGGATATCGTCGAGGCCTGCCGCAGCGTGTTTGACCCCGAGATTCCGGTCAACATCTACGATCTGGGATTGATTTACACCATTGATATCAATCCCGAAAACGAGGTCAGCGTGATTATGACCCTGACCGCACCGGGCTGCCCCGTGGCCGGCGAGATGCCCGGCTGGGTGGCCGATGCCATCACGCCCCTGCCCGGTGTCAAACACGTGGACGTCGATCTTGTGTGGGAACCACAGTGGGGCATGGACATGATGTCGGACGAGGCCAAATTGGAACTGGGCTTTATGTAGCCCCGCACAGCCCCTATGTTGGGGCGAAAGGAGACACCCATGTTCGGCATTCCCGGTCAAGCGCCCGTCACGCTCACCCCCTCTGCGGTCACGCAGATTTCCAAGTTGATGGCCAAGGACGGCACCAAGGGCCTGCGCATCGGCGTCAAGAAGGGCGGCTGCGCGGGCATGGAATACACCATGGAATACGTGTCCGAGATCGAGCCTCACGACGAGGTGATCGAGGTCGAGGGCGCGCGCGTCATGATCGCCCCCATGGCCCAGATGTTCCTGTTCGGTACCGAAATCGACTACGAGGTCGCGCTGCTGGAATCGGGCTTCAAATTCAAGAACCCCAATGTCGTTGACGCCTGCGGTTGCGGTGAATCGATCAAGTTCGCGGACGCGGATACAGACCAATAATCCGTCAAGAAGGACGCGCCGATGCCCCGTAAACTGGCCGCCGGAAACTGGAAAATGAACGGCCTGTCGGCGCATCTGGACGCCCTGTCCGGCATCGCAGACACGGCTCGCAGCACCGGGGTGGACACGCTGATCTGCCCACCGAACACCCTGATTTCGCGCGCAAAAACAGACGGCCTGTCCCTTGGTGGGCAGGCCTGCCACGCGCAAGTGTCCGGCGCGCATACGGGCGACACCTCCGCCGAGATGCTGGCGGACGCCGGAGCGTCTTACGTGCTGGCGGGGCATTCGGAACGGCGCACGGATCACGGCGAGACCGACGCGGACGTCGCCGCCCAGACCCAGGCCGCATGGCGCGCCGGGCTGATCGCGGTGATCTGCATCGGCGAGACTTTGGCACAGCGCGAAGAGGGCGAGACCCTGTCCGTCCTGCGCGCCCAAGTCGCCGGATCTGTCCCCACGGGGACAACCGCCGCCAATACCGTCATCGCCTACGAACCCGTCTGGGCCATCGGCACCGGGCTGGTCCCCAGCACCGATCAAATCGCCCAGGTGCACGCCGACTTGCGCGCGCAATTGACGGACCGGTTCGGCACGGGTGCCGATATCACGCTGCTGTACGGCGGGTCGGTCAAGGCCGCCAACGCAGCTGACATCTTCGCCGTGGCCGACGTGAACGGCGCACTGGTGGGGGGCGCCTCCCTGACGGCGGCCGACTTCTGCCCGATCATCGAGGCCCTGGCGCAGGCGTGAAGACGGTCCATTTCGACATCCGCGACCGGGCCTTTATCCAAGACCCCTACCCGACCTACGACCACATCCGCGCCATGGGCGAATTGGTCTGGTGGGACGCCTTGGATATGCCCGTTGCCGCTGGATATGACACGGTCAACGCCCTGCTGCGCAACAGAAAACTCGGCCGCGCGCCGATTTCACCCCCGGACATCCCCGCGCGGCTGCAACCCTTCTACGATGTGGAGGCCCACTCGATCCTGGAGCTTGAACCCCCGCGCCACACCGCCCTGCGCGGACACCTGACGCGGGCCTTCACCTCTCGCGCCATCGCCGCCCTTGGCCCCCAGATCGAGGCCCTGTGCGACCACCTGATCGACGCCTTCCCCACGGGGACGTTCGACCTGCTGGACACGTTTTGCCGCCCGATCCCAGTACGCATCATCGCCCGCTTCATGGGCGTGCCAGAGGGAGACGCAGATCAGCTGGTCGACTGGTCCAACGCCATGGTACGCATGTATCAGACCCACCGCACCCGGGCGGACGAAGACACCGCCGTGGCCGCCACACTCGCCTTTCGCGCCTACCTGACAGATCACATCACCCACAAGCGCCGCCACCCGGGCGATGACATGATCACAACCCTCTTGGCCGGTGACATGACCCATAACGAGCTGATCACCACCTGCATCCTGCTGCTGAACGCGGGGCACGAGGCGACGGTGCACACCCTTGGAAACGCGCTCAAAACCCTGCTGGACACCGGCGCGCGCCCGGATGGCACCGCCAGCTTTACCGAAGAATGCTTTCGCCAAGACCCGCCCCTGCACCTGTTCACGCGCTATGTCTATGACGACGTCACCGTGGCCGATACGACCCTGAAACGCGGGGATCAGGTGGGACTGCTGCTGGGGGCCGCCAACCGCGACCCGCGCGTGTTTCCGGACCCGGCTACCTTTGACCCGACCCGCAAGAAACCCGCGATCCTCAGCTTTGGCGCGGGCCTGCATTTTTGCATCGGCGCGCCCCTGGCCCGGCTGGAGGTCGGCATCGCCCTGACCCGCCTGTTCCAGCGCTGCCCCAGCCTTCGGCTGGCCACACAGCCAAGCTACGCGGACATCTGGCATTTCCACGGGCTGGACGCCCTGTACGTCGCACAGCCCTAGCCCTCATTGTTCCAAAAATACCCTCGGGGGTCTGGGGGCAGCGCCCCCAGCGGATCGGGGCCGCAGGGCCCCGAAACATCTCTACTCCGCCGCCAGCTTCCGCTCCAACAACGGTTTCAGGTAGTGGCCGGTATGGCTCTCAGCGACCTCCGCCACCTGCTCGGGCGTGCCCGTGGCCACGACGCGCCCACCGCCATCCCCGCCTTCGGGACCGATGTCGATGATGTGGTCGGCGGTCGTGACCACGTCCAGGTTGTGCTCGATCACCACCACCGTGTTCCCGCCGTCCACCAGCTCGTGCAGCACTTCCAACAGCTTGCGCACATCCTCGAAGTGCAGGCCCGTGGTGGGTTCGTCCAAAATATACAGCGTCCGTCCCGTAGACCGTTTCGCCAGTTCCTTGGACAGTTTCACCCGCTGCGCCTCGCCGCCTGACAGGGTCGTGGCCTGTTGGCCCACCTTGATATAGCCAAGGCCCACCCGCATCAGCGCATCCATTTTCTCGCGGATCGACGGCACGGCCTTGAAGAAGGTCTGCGCATCCTCCACGGTCATATCCAGCACGTCGGCGATGCTTTTGTCCTTGAACTTGATTTCCAGCGTCTCGCGGTTGTAGCGCGCGCCTTTGCAGGTCTCACACTCCACATAGACGTCGGGCAGAAAGTGCATCTCGATCTTGATCACGCCGTCGCCCTGACAGGCCTCGCACCGCCCGCCCTTGACGTTGAAGCTGAAACGCCCGGGCTTGTAGCCGCGCGCCTTGGCCTCTGGCAGCCCGGCGAACCAGTCGCGGATAGGCGTGAAGGCACCGGTGTAGGTGGCGGGGTTGGACCGGGGCGTGCGCCCGATAGGGCGCTGGTCGATGTCGATGACCTTGTCCAGATGCTCCAGCCCCTTGATCGTCTCGCAGGGTGCGGGCGTCTGGCGCGCGCCGTTCAACTTCATGGATGCGGTCTTGAACAGCGTCTCGATGGTCAGCGTGGACTTACCGCCCCCCGACACGCCCGTCACACAGACGAATTTGCCCAAGGGGAACTCGGCCGTCACCGATTGCAGGTTGTTGCCCGTGGCCTTGACCACGGTCAGCTTTTTCTTGTTGCCCTTGCGACGCTTGGTGGGCACGGCAATCTCGCGCTTGCCCGACAGGTAGGCCCCGGTGATGGAATTCTCGTCGGCGGCGACCTGCGCAGGCGTGCCGTGGGACACGACCCGCCCCCCGTGCACCCCGGCCCCCGGGCCGATGTCGAACACGTAGTCGGCCTCGCGGATCGCCTCTTCATCGTGTTCCACCACGATCACCGTGTTGCCCTGATCGCGCAGTCCCTTCAGGGACGTCAGCAAGCGGTCGTTGTCACGCTGGTGCAGCCCGATGGATGGCTCGTCCAGCACATAAAGCACCCCCGTCAGCCCCGACCCGATCTGGCTGGCCAGCCGGATGCGCTGGCTTTCGCCCCCCGACAACGTGCCGGAGTTGCGCGACAGGGTCAGATATTCCAGCCCGACATTGTTCAAAAAGCCCAGACGTTCGCGGATTTCCTTGAGGATGGCGCGGGCGATTTCGTTGTTCTGGGCGGACAACTGGCTGGGCACCCGGTCGATCCACTCGAACGCCTCGCGGATCGACATCTGGACGACATGGCCCACGTGCAACCGCTCTTCTGCCGGGCCCTTTACGGGGCCGATGCGCACGGCCAGCGCCTCTGGCCGCAGGCGAAAGCCGCCGCAGGCCCCGCAGGACCGGTTGTTCTGGAACCGCTCAAATTCTTCGCGAATCCAGTTGCTGTCGGTCTCGCGGTAGCGGCGTTCCATGTTGGGGATCACCCCTTCGAACACGCGCGTCACCTGATAGATCCGCCCGCCTTCGTCGTAGCGGAAGGGGATTTCCTCTTCGCCCGAGCCGTAGAGGAACAGCTTTTGCACCTTTTCCGGCAGGTCCTTCCACGCGGCCTTTTTGTCAAAGCCCAAGTGTTTGGCGATGCTGTCGATGGTTTGCAGGAAATAGGGCGATTTGGTCTTGGCCCATGGGGCCAGAGCGCCCTTGGCCAGCGACAGGGTCACGTCCGGCACGACCAAGCGTTCGTCAAAGAACAGCTCGTGCCCCAGCCCGTCACACTTGGGACAGGCCCCAAAGGGCGCGTTGAACGAGAACAGACGCGGCTCGATCTCCGGGATGGTAAAGCCGCTGACGGGGCAGGCAAATTTCTCGGAAAAGGTGATCCGCTCGGGGTCCCCTTCTTTGGGCGCGGTTTCAAGGATTGCGATGCCATCGGCCAGATCCAGCGCGGTGCGGAAGCTGTCCGCCAGCCGGGTCTGCACCCCGTCGCGCACCACGATCCGGTCCACCACCACGTCGATGTCGTGGCGGAATTTCTTGTCGAGGGTGGGCGGTTCGTCCAGATCGTAGAATTCCCCATCCACCTTGACGCGCTGAAACCCCTGTTTGCGCAGTTCAAGGAATTCCTTGCGGTACTCGCCCTTGCGGTCGCGGATGATCGGCGCCAGCAGGTAGCCGCGGGTGCCCTCCTCCATGGCCATGACGCGGTCCACCATGTCTTGCACCTGCTGCGCCTCGATCGGCTCCCCGGTCTCGGGCGAATAGGGCGTGCCCGCGCGCGCGTACAGCAGACGCAGGTAGTCGTAGATCTCGGTCACGGTGCCCACGGTGGACCGGGGGTTCTTGGAGGTCGTCTTTTGTTCGATACTGATCGCCGGGGACAGGCCGCTGATGTGATCCACGTCCGGCTTTTGCATCATGTCCAGAAACTGTCGCGCATAGGCAGACAGGCTTTCGACATAGCGCCTCTGGCCTTCGGCATAGATCGTATCAAACGCAAGGCTGGATTTGCCCGACCCCGACAGCCCCGTGATCACCACCAACTGGTCGCGCGGGATATCCACGTCGATGCCCTTCAGGTTGTGTTCGCGCGCGCCGCGCACTTCGATCTGTTTCAACTCAGGCATATCATTCCCCACGGCTTTGGTTGGAACCTAATCGCGCGGCGCGCCGGGTCCATGGGGTTTATGGAACATTACCCGAACACGGGCAACTTTATTTGATCCGCGCCTGCAGGACGGCCAAGATCGCCACGCCGCCCGCGCAAAACGCCAGCGTCACGGCGACCATGGCGGGCAATCCGCCCAAGGCATAGGCGGCCACAAAGATCGGCGTGCCCGTGGTGGTACCCACATTGCCCAGCTGCGCAATGGCCCCCGTGGCCCGGGCGCGGTCCGTCAGGCTGGCGTTGAAGTGCGGGATGGTGGCAAAGCACGCCCCCGGGATCAGCCCCGCCGCCAGAAACAGGGCCAGCGCGGTCAGGGTGCCGGGGGCGGCCACCACGGCCACCATGGCAAGCCCCGTGGCGACAAAGCCCACGATGGACAGGTGGGTGGGGGCAGTGCGGCGCGCCAGCACCCCTGCCCCGAAGGTCCCAATCAGCGACACCAGCGGCAGGATCGCCGTCTTGATCGCCGAGAACCCAAGCGCGCCCGGCAGCACGGCAATCAGCGCGATGTACAGGATCGTGTAGAACACGAACCCCGCCCCCGCGATCACAAGGCGCGGGGTGGTGTAGATAGTGCGGTGCACCGCCCAGAAACCGGGCTGCGCCGTTGTCCCCGTGGGGACGGGTGCGATGCGCCGGGCGGTGATCAGGGCCATCACGGCCAGCCCTACCCCATGCAGTGCGAACACCAGCGGCAGGCCTCCGATGGCGAGGATCGGCGGAAAGATCACCGCGCAGATCGCAAGGCTGATCCCGAAAAAGCTGGCCCAGATGCCCATGACCACCGGGCGGTCGGCGTCGGTGGCAAAACCCGCCATCAGGGGCGGTGCCGCGACCACAAGGCCAAGGTGGGAAAACCCCTCGACCGCGCGGGTGGCGATCATGGCCCATGCGGGCAGGTTCAAGGCTTGCATCAGGGACATGGCCGCGCCCAGAACCATGGACCAGACCAGCACACGCACGACCCCTTGCCGCGCGATCCAGCCACCCGCCACAACACCGAACACTATCCCGACGAGGCCCACGACCGAGATGATGAAGGGCGCAATTGCCCCGTACCGGTCGGTCAGCGGGTCAAGGGTCAGCGTCAGCTTACCGAACTGAGCGGCGGCAAAAAGGCCCACCAGCAGGATCAGAAAGACGGCGGGCCAGTCGGTGCGGGGTTGGGCAGATTGGGTCATGGCGCTGGCTTAGACCTGTCCGCCCGACGTGCATAGGTCAGAAATGGCAAGGGGCGCGGGCGTCAGCCCGCGCCCCCCGTGGCGACGCATGAAATGCGGCGCAAAACCTACATGTGAATCACGCGGTCGTAAGCGTCCAGCACCGACTCGTGCATCATTTCCGACAGGGTCGGGTGTGGGAACACGGTTTCCATCAGGTCCTCTTCCGTGGTCTCCAACTTTTGGCCCACGACGTAGCCCTGGATCATCTCGGTGACCTCGGCCCCGATCATATGGGCGCCCAGCAGTTCCCCGGTTTTGGCGTCGAACACGGTTTTCACCAATCCCTCCGGCTCGCCCAGGGCGATGGCCTTGCCGTTGCCGATGAAGGGGAAGCGGCCGACCTTGATGTCGTATCCCAACTCTTTGGCCTTGGCCTCGGTATAACCCACAGAGGCGACCTGCGGATGGCAGTAGGTGCAGCCCGCGATGCTTTCGGGTTTGATCGGGTGGGCTTTGTTCGACCCTTTGATCAACTCCGCCACCATGACGCCCTCGTGGGACGCCTTGTGCGCCAGCCAAGGCGCGCCAGCGATGTCACCAATCGCGTACAGGCCATCAACGCCCGTGCGGCAGTATTCGTCTGTCACCACATGGGTGCGGTCGATCTTCACGCCCAGCTCTTCCAAACCCAGACCTTCGACGTTGCCCACGATCCCCACGGCAGAGATCACGGTGTCGAACTCCATTTTCTCGACCTTGCCCTTGGTCTCGATGTGGGCGGTCACGACACCCTTGCCCCGGTCCAGCTGTTTGACCATGGATTTCTCCATGATCTTCATGCCTTGCTTGGTAAAGGACTTCTTGGCGAAGGCGCTGATTTCGGCGTCTTCGACAGGCAACACGCGGTCCATGACCTCGACCACGGTCGTGTCGGCGCCAAGGGTGTTGTAGAAGCTGGCGAATTCGATGCCGATGGCGCCGGACCCGATCACCAGCAGCTTTTTGGGCATGCGCTTGGGCGTCAGGGCGGCCTTGTAGGTCCAGACCAGATCGCCATCCGCCTCCAGCCCCGGCAGTTCGCGGGCCCGTGCGCCCGTGGCCAGTACGATGGCCTTGGACGTCAACTCTTCGGTGCCCTTGTCGGTCTTGACGCTGACCTTGCCCTTAGCAGGGATTGTCGCCTCGCCCATCACCACGGTGACCTTGTTCTTTTTCAGCAGGTGGCCGATGCCGCCCGACAGCTGCCCCGCCACATCGCGGGAGCGTTTGACCACGGCGTCCAGATCGTAGCCGATGTTTTCCGCCTTCAGGCCGAAATCCTTGGCACGTTCCATCAAATGAAACACCTCGGAAGATCGCAGCATGGCCTTGGTCGGAATACAGCCCCAGTTCAGGCAGATGCCGCCCAAATGCTCCCGCTCTACCACGGCGACGTTCAGGCCCAGTTGGGCCCCCCGAATGGCGGCAACATAGCCGCCGGGACCCGCGCCGATTACGATCATATCATAGGATTTCGAAGACATCACTCACTCCGTGTCTGATTTAGTTTAGCCTTAAACCATTTCAGACACGGATTCGAGAAGCCCCTTGGTCACTGCGTCAAGCTGCCGCCTTTAGCGCCTCCACCACCGCGCCGTAGCCGCCTTGTTCCATGAACGTCTGCTCGGCCCCGGTGTCCGTGCGCCCCAGGGCCGCGTTGCGGAACGGAAAGCGGCCGAACTTGCGAATGATGTCCCGGTGGGCCTGCGCGTGTAGCAGGGTTTCGGGCGCATCCATCCGGCTGGCGATCAGGCGCACGGCCCGGTCCTGATCCACCAGACATTCGGAATGTTCCAGCGGCAGGTAAAAGAACTGACGCGCGGGGGCGTCGATCTGTTCGTCAAGCCCACGGTCGATGGATTTTTTGGCCACGGCCCGGGCCTTGTCGTCCGTGGCAAAGGCCTGGGCGTTCCCACGGAACATGTTGCGGGGGAATTGATCCAGCAGGATCAACAGGGCCAGCGCCCCGCGCGCCGTGGTGTCCCAAGCGTCATAGGCTCCGGCCTTCGCCGCCACCCACGCCGCGCCGAAGCGGTCTGTGATCCTGGTGTCCAGATCGGGACCGCCGGTGTACCACTGGTCCGGTCCGCATTCGTCCAGCCAAAAGGTCAGGACGTCATCAGGCGTCGTCATTGGGATGTCCTCCACACTTCTCCCGCTCTGGGTTAGCTTTGCCTGTTTTTTAAACACTGTCCAGCGCGGCGTTATACCCTAGGCCGCCGCGTCGTCAGGCTCTTCGCCCGCCTGCTCTTCCCACTCTTCGACAACAGCCTCCATGGTGACGGCGGTGGCGGCTGGGGTCATGGGGGTCATGGGCACCATTTCGTAATCGTCATCGTTCACGGGGATCGCCCGCTGGGTCATCCGGTATGCGGCGTAGGCCGACAGTGTCCCCAGAAGGACGGCGAGGAAGATAAAGAACCCCTCAGGCCCGATCACATCCATCATCACGCCCACGATCAGCGGCCCCACAATCGCCGCAGCCCCGTTGATGAACAGCAGCCGCGCCGAGGCGGAGGCCATGTCTTCGGGCGCAAGGTAGTCGTTGGTATAGGCCAGCACCAGCGCATACAGCGGGTTCGCCATGCCACCGATCATAAAGGCCGCCGCCAGCAATCCGTAGAACCCGCCAAGACCCGCAACCGCAGGCAAACACCCGAACGCCCCGGCAATCGAGACGTAGAAGATCAACTGCCGCCGATCCATGCGGTCGGACAGCCAGCCGATGGGCAATTGCAACAGCATCCCACCCGCGTAGATCGCCGACACGAACAGCGCGATCTGCCCCATGTCCAAGCCGATCAGCGCGCCGTAGACCGCCGCCATCCCGAACAGGGCCGAGAACATGCCCCCCAGCAGAAAGATGCCAACGCAGCCCAAGGGCGACACGGCATAGATCTCGCGGAACGACATGGGTTTGGTCGCCTCGAAGGGCGGCACCGGGCTGGCCGAAAGCAGGATCGGCGCAAAGGCGATGCTGACCAGAACGGACGGCAGGATGAACAGGATGAACCCGCCCGCGTCCCCAAAGGCAAAAATCGCCTGCGCCGTGACGATGCCGGCCATCTGGACGATCACGTAAAGCGACAGGGCCTGCCCGCGCGTCTCGTTCGTGGTGGCATTGTTCAGCCAGCTTTCGGCGGTGATGTAGACCCCGCAAAAGCAGAACCCCACAACCACCCGCAACGCCGTCCACGAGATCGGATCGACCAAGACCGGAAACAGGATCAACGCCGCCGAGATCAGGGACCCAAGGGCCGCAAAGACCCGCACGTGGCCCACGCGGCGGATCATCTCGGGCACCATCCGGCTGCCCAGCAAGAAGCCCGCGAAATAGGCGGACATGACGATGGACAGGACAGAAGTCGACATCCCCTCCAGCCCGCCGCGCACCCCCAGCAGCGTGCCCTGCAGGCCATTGCCCACCATCAGCAGCATCATGCCAAGCAGCAGCGCCCAAGTGTTGTTAAAAACGTTGATCATGGCCGCATCCAATCCGCCGGGGTTCCCCCTCGCATATGCCTTTGCACCGGGGATTCTATCCCAAGGGCGACTGTTTTATGCGCCCTTGTCGCTGGGCAACAAAAGGGAGGCATCCCCATACGAGAAGAACCGGTACTTTTCCGCCACCGCATGGGCATAGACCCGGTCCATCCGGTCCTTGCCCATCAGCGCGCTGACCAGCATCAAAAGGGTGGATTTCGGCAGGTGAAAGTTTGTCATCAACCCATCCGTCACCTGCCACTTGAACCCCGGATAGATAAAGATGTCGGTCCAATCGGCAAAGGGCTGCACCTGCCCGTCCTTGGCCGCGCTTTCGATCAGGCGCAGGGCGGTTGTCCCCACGGGGACAACACGGCCACCTGCCGCGCGGGTGGCGTTGATCTCGGCGGCGGCGCGCGCGGTCACTTCACCCCATTCGGCGTGCATCTTGTGGGTGGTGACGTCATCCACCTTGACCGGCAAAAAGGTGCCCGCGCCCACGTGCAGGGTGACTTCGGTAAACTCTACCCCCTGTCCCGCAGGGCCTGCAACAGGGGCGCGTCAAAATGCAAGGACGCGGTGGGCGCGGCAACGGCCCCCTTGTGACGCGCGAAAATCGTCTGATAGTCGTCGTGGTCCTGCGCATCCGCCGCGCGTTTGGCGGCGATGTAGGGCGGCAGGGGCATGGCCCCGGCCTGCGCCAGTGCCGCATCGAAATCGTCACCCGTCAGGTTGAACCGGATCGTCACGTCGCTGTCGCCGCGCGCCACCACCTGCGCCGTCAGGGCGTCGGAAAAGGTGATCGGATCCCCCGGGGCCAGTTTGCGCAAAGGTTTGGCCAAGGCGCGCCATGTCCCGTCCGCACCGGGGTCGGTCAGGGTCAGTTCCACCTTGGCCGTGACCGGGCCTTGGGCACTATCCCGGTGGCGCTGACCGAACAGGCGGGCGGGCAGAACCTTGGTGTTGTTCAGCACCAACCTGTCGCCCGGGCGCAGCCAACGGGTCAGGTCCGTAACGATCTGGTCGTGGATCGCATCCCCATCTGCCACCAGCAACCGGGCAGAGGATCTTGGCCGCGCGGGCCGCGTTGCAATCAGGCTTTCGGGCAGGTCGAAATCAAAGTCGTCAAGTTTCATGGCGCTCACTGGCTGGCGGTGGGTGGGGGGCGTCGGAAGATATCGCGAAACACCCCGGGCGTCAGGGCCGACAGGGGGTTCACGGAAATCTGCGGCGCATCCGCACTGCCAGATAGCCTGTAGTTCAGGCCAAACAAACCCTCATCTCGCCGCGCAAACAGACCGCCCAGCAAACCGTTGACGATGTAGAAGGGCGACACCACCCCCTGCAGGTCCAACTGCCGCGCGCCCAGATCGACCACACCGTCGGCGGTCAAACCGATGGAGGGACCAAGGGCCGAGGCCCGCAGGACGCGGATGTCCCCCGGGCGCAGCTCGAACGCGCCGCTGACGTCGTTGAAAACCAGCCCCTCGCCCGACAGCTGTTCAAGGATCCCCACGATAGAGGCCGCCTGCAAAAGCTGTGCCAAGGCGGGGGCGTTGACCACCCGCAGACCCTCGATCTGGACTGTGCCATCGTAGCGGCCCGGCCCCGGGCGCGGCATCAGGGTCAAATCCAGTGTGCCGCCACGGGCGTCCCGGAACGCCTTGATCGCGGACAGGACCGCGCCTGCATCGTTGGACAGAATGCGCACGGCAGTGCCCTGATCCGTGGGCAGCAGCGTCCCCCGGACCGCCGCCTGCCCGTTGACCCGGCCCGTGAACTGCCCGCCCATGCCGCCCGCGTCCGACAGCTCGGCGGTCAGTTGGTTCAGGACGATCCCTTCCGAGACGACCAGTCGGTCGAGGGCCAGCGTTACCGGGCCTGCGGTACCACCGCCCGACCCGTCCCCGCCCAGATTGGCGCGGCGCAGATCGACCGCACCCCCCGCCACGGCCACAGCCACGGGCCGACCCGGCCCCCGCCCGGTCAGGCGCACCGGCGCGTCCAGCCAACCGCCCAGGCGCACCCGGTCAAACCGTGCCACATCCAGATCGCCACCGGGGTTCAGCGTGATGCTGCCCGAAGCGGTCAGGCCCGGCACCTCGATCGACAGGCGCGGGATCTGCGCGGGGTTGGTCAGGATCACATCCAACGACAGCGCCCCGGTTTGTCCCGCCTGCTTGGTCAGGCCAAGACCGGGCGCGGAAAGGGTCAGCCCCGCCAGATCACTGTCCAGCGCCAGGGCTCCGGGCTGGCCCCGCGCCAGCGCCATGGCAAAGCGCAGGGGCGTGCTGCCGCCGATGGTGACTTGGCCGAGGTTGATGCCAAAGGTCTGCAACGCCTCGGGCGTGACCGTGGCCACCCCGGTCAATTTTGCGGGGGCCGCCCCTTCGCCCGGCGCGGTGATCGGCTGGCGCCAGTTGGCCCGCGCCGCGACCCCGTCCAGCGTGACGTCGCCGGTGATCTGCACCGCCGCCGGCGTCACGGACAGGTCCAACCTGCGCGCCCGCAAAGTCCGGTTCGGCACAAGGGAGTCGCTGGCCACGCCGGATAGAACGCCGGTGATGTGGTAAACCACGTCCTCGGGCGGGGGCTTTTTGATCAACGGCACCGTGACGCGGCCCTGCACCACCGCGCGGCCCGAGGCGAGGGTGGCGGGACGCTGGGCCTTATCCAGCAGAAAGAACGGCCGGTTATTCATCACGGTCAGAAGCGCGGGGATTGCCCCCGACACCCTTAGGTCCGCCACGCCAATGGCGGGGCGGGTGCCCACGTCCTGAATCGTGAAGACCGTACCGGCAAGATCCACGGGGCCGTGGCCCCCCGTCTGCACGACCGTGCCCTGATCCACGCGAAAGGTCAGCCGCGTGCCGTCCAACTGGGCCACGCCGCGCGCGTCCACCGCCGGGGGCAGGTAACGCATGAAGCGTACGGCGGCCTCCTCAAACTCGAAATGACCCGCAAGGCGCGGGGGGCTCCGGGCACCAAACGGACCGATGCGGCCACGTCCGTCACCCGGCCTGCATCGACAGACCGCATGACCCAAGCCCGTGTCTTGGGGATCGCCGCCGGGGGCCACAGGGATTTGACCCAAGGCACGGTGATATTCTGCGACGACAGGTCAATCCGGCCCGCCACCCCGGCATCCCCAAGGGCCACCTGCCCGCGCGCGGTCACCCCCTGCCCGTCATGGCCGATAAACGCCTGCCCGATTTCGACGTTGAACGGTGCGAGGGTCACGCGCCCCTCGAACAGGGCACTGTCAAACATCACCGGTTCGGCAAACAGGCCATCGGGGTCAAGCCGCAGGTCTGTGGCCGCCAACTGGGCCACGATGGGATCGGCAAGGCTTGGTCCCAACAGCGCCTGTCCCGCGACGGACAGGCTGAGGGTTTCGGAACTCAAGGTCGCGGATGTGATTGCGATCTGGCGGGCGGCGGGGTCAAAGGCCAGTTCTGCCCGCAGGCTGTCAAAGGCCGTGTGATCCACCCCCATGAGGCGCCCGGCCCCAAGACTGACCGAGGCCTCGACCCCTTCGATCCGGCCGTCTTGGGTGGCGGTGGCATTGACGGCGGCGGACAAGCGCGCCTCCAACAGGCCTGCGCGGCTGTCCGGACCCAGGACCGTGGCCAGTTCCGCCAAGGGCAGGCCAGAGACCTGCGCCTGCAAGGACGCGCCCTGCCCGATGCCGTGGGTCAGGGACAGGCGCGCCGTGGCGGGATCCTGGGTGGTAGAATAGCCGGGCATGTCCACGCCAAGCACGACCGAGATCTGGTCCGCCCGGCGAAACAGCGACAACCGGCCATCGCGCAACGCCAGACGCCGCCCGGTGCGCAGGTCGCTGTAAATCAGCTCCACGCCCGCGATCGTCGTGCTCGTCAGCTCGGCCAGCACAGGATCGAGCGCCAGCGCATCCAGCGCCGCCAAGGCCGCGCCCAGATCACGGGGCAGCGCGTTGAAGGCCTCTCCGTCCCCGGCAAAGGCCACGTCCAGCGTCCCATCCACAAGCCGCTGCACCCGCAGGCGCACCCCCGACAGCGCAAGGCTGCGCGGCACGACCTGCCCGCGCACCAAGGGCCGGGCGGCAAGGGTCAGCACCGCCTCGGACAGGCGCAGGGCCGGGCGGCCTTGGGCCGTCAGCAGGCGGCCATCCAGCACGTGCACCTCCAGGGCCAGGGTCTGGGCATCCACAGCCACGCCCGCCGCCGTCAGATCCACCCGACCGCGCGGGCCAAGGGCGGCGTTGGCCTGATCCTCGATCCACGACACGCTCCAATCGGGCAGCCGCACCGGCCCGTCAGAGGCCGCGATCACCAGCCCCCCAAGCGCGAAAACCGGCACGCAGATCACCGCCAGCAGCGCAAACACCGCCACGCGGCGCAAGCGGCCCTTGGGGCGCATGGGGTCGGGTTCAGTGGATGTCATCACGGCCAGCGCTGTTTGGGTTGCGGGGATGGGCGTCTGCCCTTTATTGTGACCTGCCCCGGACTAGGTTTCAAACCCTTAGAGCACACCAACCGCCATCGGCGACAAAGCGAGACTGACATATGCCCGACATTGGATCCCCCGCCCCCGATTTCACCCTGCCCCGCGATGGCGGCGAGACCGTCAGCCTGTCCGATCTGAAGGGCCAGAACGTGGTGCTGTATTTCTACCCGCGCGACGACACCTCCGGCTGCACCAAAGAGGCGATTGCCTTCACCGGGCTGACCGATGCGTTTGCCGCCGCCAACACTGTGATCTTCGGCATCTCCAAGGACACCGTCGCCAAGCACGAAAAGTTCGTGGCCAAGCATGATCTGGGCGTGCCCCTGCTGTCCGATGCGGATGGCACCATGTGCGAGGATTATGGCGTCTGGGTCGAGAAATCCATGTACGGCAAGACCTATATGGGGATCGAACGGGCCACCTATCTGGTGGATGCAGAGGGCAAGATCGCCGCCGTCTGGCGCAAGGTCAAAGTGCCCGGACACGCCGAAAAGGTCCTTGAGGCCGCGCAATCCCTATGAGCCAGCCTAAGACCCTGTGCGATATGGCGCTGGAGGTGCTGAGCACGGCGGACGGGCGCGCGAAAACCGCGCTTGCCCGGCGTCATGCGGCCACGTGGTTCGCGGCACGCAAGGCAGGGACACCGATCCCCGTTGGCCGCGCTGACCCACCGTTGCGCCCGGCACGCCCCGAGGCACCTGCGTTGCTGGACCCTCGCGACGTGCCCAAGCGCAAGCCCGGCACGCCCGAGGGGCGCCGCGCCCTGCTGCACGCCGTGGCCCATATCGAGTTGAACGCCGTGGACCTGCACTGGGACATCATCCCCCGGTTTGCGGGTACCCCCATGCCCCTTGGCTTCTACGACGATTGGGTCAAGGCAGGGGATGAAGAGGCCAAGCACTTCAACCTGATGGCCGACTGCCTTGAAGAAATTGGATCTTTCTATGGCGACCTGCCCGCCCACGCAGGCATGTGGCGCGCGGCCGAAGACACGGCGGGCGACTTCATGGGCCGCCTTGCCGTGGTGCCCATGGTCCTGGAAGCACGAGGGCTGGACGTGACCCCGGGCATGATCAAGGTGTTCCGACAGGCCAAGGCCGACAGCGCCGTCGCAGCCCTGGAGACGATCTATGCCGAAGAGGTCGCCCACGTAGCCTATGGATCCAAATGGTTCCACTACCTGTGCGGACGTCACGAGATGGACCCCAGGGACGCGTTTCACGATCTGGTGCGCCGCTACTTCCACAGCACCCTGCGCGGCCCCTTCAACGAAGAAAAGCGCGCCGAGGCGGGCATCCCCCGGATTTCTACTGGCCCCTGACCGAAGCCGCTTCGTAAGCACCGACTTACCGCAGGATCGGCGGGGTTTTGCCGGTCCTGTCATGCGCTGCGCTGCGGCGTGCACGACGCTTGCCCCACCCTGCGACTTCCGTCTAAAAGACGCAGACCCAAGGCAGGCCGTGCCCTGCCCAGACTTCGCGCAAAGGATCATCGCCCGTGAAACAGCGGATCACCGACCGGATCAATGCACGGCTGGAACGTTACCTGCCGGAACAACGCCTGTTTTTGAAGTCCGCAGAGGGCACGCGCTTTGTGCGGCTGCGCCCGTCCACGCAAGCGATTGCCCTGGTCGGATCGGCCCTGTTCGTGGGCTGGACCGTCATCGTGACCGCGTTTTTCCTGCTGGGCGCGATCAGCGCCGGATCTGCCCGGGACCAGGCGGCGCGGACCCAGGACCTCTACGAGGCCCGGATCAACGCCCTGTCCAGCGAACGCGACACCCGCGCCATGGAGGCCGAAAAGGCGCTGGAGCGGTTCTACGTGGCGCTGGATCAAGTCAGTCAGATGCAGGAAGAACTGCTCGCCTCCGAGGACCGCCGGCGGGAACTTGAGACCGGCATCGAGGTCATCCAGACCACCCTGCGCCGCACTATCAAGGAACGTGACGAGGCCCGCAATCGCGCGGACCTTCTGCTGGCGGAACTGGAAACCGCCACGGGCACGACCCAGACCGCATCGGGCCAAATGGCCGACGCCAAAGCCACCCTTGCCTTTCTGACAGACGCGCTGGACCAGACCGCCCTGACGCGGGACGAGGCCCGCACGGTCGCCGCCGCCGCCGAGGCCGACAAACAGCGTCTGGAACGTCAGGCGCAGTTGATGCAGGACCGCAACCGCCAGATCTTTGGCCAGATCGAAGAAGCGATGGATGTGGCGCTGAAACCGCTTGAAAAAGCGTTCACCGCCGCAGGCTTGCCCACGGATCGTATCTTGCAAGAGGTGCGCCGGGGCTACAACGGCATGGGCGGCCCCCTGACGCCCATCAGCTTTTCCACTCGGGGCGATCCCCTGCTGGACGAAGACACCGAACGCGCCAACGCCATCCTGCGCCGCATGCAAGAGGTGGACATCTACCGCGAGGCCGCCGAACGCGCGCCCCTGGGCTATCCGATCCGGGCCGCGCACCGCCAGACTTCGGGCTTTGGCCCCCGGTGGGGACGCATGCACAACGGCCTCGACTTTGCCGGTGCCCATGGCACCAACATCTATGCCACAGCCGACGGGGTGGTGAAAAAGGCGGGCTGGTCCTCGGGCTTTGGCAAACTGGTGATCATCGAACACGACTTCGGGTTCGAGACCTACTACGCCCACAACACCCGTCTGCGGGTGACACCGGGCCAAAGGGTCTCGCGCGGGCAACATATCAGTGATATGGGCTCGACCGGACGGTCCACCGGGACACACCTACACTACGAAATCCGGCGCAATGGGCGCCCTCTCAATCCGCAATCCTTCATCACAGCAGGTCGCAATGTTTTCTAAATCCAAAATCAACGAACCCGGTCCCAAAGCCGACGCCTCCACAGCACCGCCAAAACCCGCGATGCCTTCGGCCCAAACGGCCGCGCCGTCCAAGCCCGATCTGGGCGCAGGTGCCAGCGCCATGAAGCCCAAGGCCGCCCCGTCGGTCCTGTCCTCGGACCTGATGATCAAGGGCAACCTGAAATCCACCGGCGACATCCAGATCGAAGGTCAGGTCGAGGGCGACATCCACGCCCACCTTCTGACCGTGGGCGAAGGTGCCATCGTGCGCGGCGAAGTGGTTGCAGACGACGTGGTCGTCAATGGCCGGGTCATCGGTCGCGTGCGCGGCCTGAAGGTGCGCCTGACATCGACCGCGCGGGTCGAAGGGGACATCATCCACAAGACCATCGCCATCGAATCCGGTGCCCATTTCGAAGGCTCCGTGCAGCGTCAGGACGACCCCCTCGGCGGGGCCAAGCCAGCCGCCCGCAAACCGGCCCCGGCCCCCGCAGCCGACAAATCCTAAGTCGCCCTACAGTGACCGACAAGCGCGCCCTGCGGGGCGCGTTTTGCGTTCAGGGGTGCGAGAGCGCGCGCAGGTAGATGTGCCATGACGCGTGCCCCAGCACCGGCAGCACCACCAGCAGGCCCAGAAACCCGGGCAACATCGCCACAAACAGGCTGATGGCGACCACCGCGCCCCACCCCAGCATGACCGCCAGATTGCCCGCGACAGTGCGCCAGCTGACGATCATGGCCGTGACAAAGTCCAGCTCCTTGTCCAGCAGCAGGGGCAGGCTGATCACCGTGATCATGAACAGCACCGTGGCCAGGACACCGCCCACGGCGGACCCCACGGCCAGCATCGTGATCCCGTTCACCGTCCACAGATAGTCCAGCGAGGTTGACACATTCGTCATCACCTCTAGCCCCATGAACAGGGCGAACAGCATGTGCGCCAGAAAGTTCCAGAACAAAAAGAACACCAGCATCACCCATGCCATGGTAGGCAACTGGCGGTCCTTCTGGCGCAGGATCACGCCAAAGATCGCACCGGGCGACAGCGCCTCGCCGGTTTGGCGGCGGCGGGACACTTCGTACAGGCCCACGGCGGCAAAGGGCCCCAGCAGGGGAAAGCCCAGCGTGATCGGCAGCGCCCACCAGATCTGCCCCGTCACCGCAAGAAACACATACAGCCCCCAGCCCCCCGCCACGTAGAACGCCGCAAAGGCCAACCCATAGAGGGGGCCGCACGGAAATCCTGCCACCCGGCGCGGATCGACGCCTTGATGTCGGCTGCGCTCATGGTGTTCACGGTTGGTACGGGGGCGGCGGCAAGGGGGGCGGTCTGGTCAGGCGTATGGGTCATGGGTCGTCTCTCGGTCTGGTGCGATCAGGCTAGCCTGCGCGCCCCGCAAAGCCCAAGGGATTTCTTGCCACGGGCCCCAAAGGCCCCTACCCCGATGCCATGACGCGCCCTGTCCTTTTGTGCACCCTCGGCTCTCTGGGGGATTTATACCCTGTCATCGCCATGGCCGAGGCGCTGGAGGCGCGGGGCCAACCGACCCTGCTGGCCCTGGAGGCGCAGGACGCCGCCTTTGCCCGCGCGCGGGGCCTGAACGCCATCCCCTTCGGCCCGACCCGGGACCAAATCACCGCCCAATCCGGCCTGTCAGAGGTGGACATCGCCCGCATGGTGTTCCGCGACCCCTCGCTAGTCTTGAACCGGTTGATCCTGCCCAACCTAGGCGCGCTGACCCGGGACTTGATCCCCCATGCGCGCGAGGCGCGGGCGGTGTGTTCGACCCTGCTGGCCATGGCCGCGCCCTTGGCCGCAGAGGCGACGGATACGCCCTTCGCGCCGCTGTTGTTGCAGCCGATGCTGGCGCGCAGGCTGGACGCCCCCCGCGCGTTCCCGGCTTTGTGCCGCCCATGTTCGCCCAAACCCCAAAGGGGGCGCGGCTTGCGTGGAACCGGACGTGGTTCCGGGTGATCACGGCCGTGTTGCGCGCCCGGCACCTCGGGCCGATCAACCGTATCCGCGCGGACCTTGGGCTGCCCGCCCGCGACTTTGTCCCCCTGCTGGACCCGATCTCCGCTGCAACGGTGCAACTGGGCCTTTGGGACGCGGCCTTTGCCCCCCAGACGGCGGCCCACCCAGAGGTCACGGTCTGCGGGTTCCCAACCCCCGTGACCGAAACGGCACTGGACGCGGACCTTGCGGCCTTTCTGGATGCAGGACCGCCGCCCATGGTGGTGACACTTGGGTCTGCGGGGCACAGCCTGGCCGGGGCGGGGTTCTGGGCGGATGCCGTCGCCCTTGCCCGTCACGCCCATATGCGCGCAGTTCTGCTGGCGGGCCCCGAAGCCACGCCCACCGGGCCGGACATCCACGCCTGCGCCTTTGCCCCCCACACAGCCCTGTTCGCCCGCGCCGCCCTCGTGCTTCACCACGGGGGTATGGGAACGACCACGGCGGCCTTGCGCGCGGGCGTGCCGCAACTGATCCGCCCCTTGGGGGCCGATCAACCGGACAATGCCGCCTTGGTCGCTGATCTGGGCGCAGGCGTCCGCCTGCCGCGCCGGGTGAACAGCGCGAAGGCCCGCGCCCTGCTGACACAGGCCCTGGGTCTGGACGCACAGGCACGCAACACCGCGCATTTGTTCACGCAAGACGGCACGGACCGCGCCGCATGCACCCTGTTGGACACCCTCTCCGCCCACTGATGCAAGCGCCAGACAAAACATGGAATGCGGCGCAGCCGCGCCTTTGGGTCAGTCGTCGCCCGCGGCGTCCGCGCGGGATTTGCCTGCGACGTCGTTGGCAAGAACACTGGCCATCACACCGTTCAGATCCCCGTCCAGCACGCCGCCGGTGTCCGACGTCTCGAACCCCGTGCGCAGGTCCTTGACCATCTGGTAGGGTTGCAGGACGTAAGATCGGATCTGGTTGCCCCAGCCCGCGTCGCCCTTCGCCTCGTGGGCCGCGTTGATCGCCTCGTTCCGGCGGTCCAGCTCCATCTGGTAGAGCCGCGATTTCAGGGCCTTCATGGCGATGTCACGGTTCTGGTGCTGGGACTTTTCCGAACTGGTGGTCACGATCCCCGTGGGGATGTGGGTGATCCGCACCGCCGAATCCGTGGTGTTCACGTGCTGCCCGCCTGCGCCCGAGGACCGGTAGGTGTCGATGCGGATATCATTGGGCTGCACCTCGATGTCGATATTGTCGTCCACCACCGGATAGACCCAGACCGAACAAAACGACGTGTGCCGCCGCGCGCTGCTGTCATAGGGCGAGATGCGCACCAACCGGTGCACGCCGGATTCCGATTTCAGCCAACCGTAGGCGTTGTGGCCCGAAATCTTGTAGGCTGCGGACTTGATCCCCGCCTCTTCGCCCGGGGTCATGGATTGCAACTCCACCTCGTAGCCCTGCTTTTCCGCCCACCGCGTGTACATCCGCGCCAGCATACTGGCCCAGTCACAGGACTCGGTCCCCCCCGCGCCAGAGTTGATTTCAAGGAAGGTGTCGTTGCCATCGGCCTCACCGTTCAGCAGGGCCTCCAACTCCTTGGCGGCGGCGACATCCACGAGGTTGGCTATGGTCGCCTCGGCGTCGGCGATGACCTCGGCGTCGTCTTCCATTTCGCCCAACTCGATCAGCTCCAGACTGTCGTTCAGGTCCGTTTCCAACCCTTCCACACCCTTGATCGCATCGCCAAGGGCCTGCCGCTCGCGCATCAGTTTTTGCGCCCGGTCGGGATCGTTCCAAAGGGTGGGATCCTCGGTCATGGCGTTGAACTCTTCCATGCGGTGGGACGCAGTCTCCCAGTCCATCCGCTGTTTCAGCAGCTTGATGGATTTGCGGATCGCTTCGGCTTGGTTTTGAATTTCGGAACGCATGGACGGCCTCTAGATGTGTGCCGCCGTTCTAGCCCGCCCCCCGGCGGGGGGCAAGCGGACCTCTAGTACAACCCACCGGAACTGAGCGACCCGAAGGTGGCCCGTTCAGGCACAACCACGGTCCGACCCGTCGCTGTCGTGACCTCGCGGTCGCCGCCACCGCCCTCTTCCTCGCCACGGGCGTACAGCGGCAGGTCAGAGGCCATGCCGAACCCACCATCCACCGTGGCCAGCAGGCCGAACACAGGCTCTTCCCCGTCGCGGAAATACTCGGACACGACGTGATCGCCCGTGGCATTGTCCGGCAGGCGCGCCCCCGAGAAACGGTCGATCTTCACGAAATACCCGCCGCCGGGCACCTCGAAGGGGCCGGCGCCGTATTTCTTGATCGCCTCTTTCATGAACTCGTTGAACACGGGCCCGCACATCCCACCGCCCGAGGCACCGGGCCCAAGGGTGCGCGGCGTGTCGTGCCCGATGTAGCACCCAGCCGCGATGGAGGACGAAAAGCCCACGAACCACACGTCCTTGGCATCGTTGGTCGTACCGGTCTTGCCCGCAATCGGCACGGGCAGGTTGATGGTCTTGCGCGCGGTGCCCCGGTCCACGACCCCCTTCATCATCGAGGTCAGCTGGTAGGCCGTGACCGCATCCATCACCCGTTCGCGGTTGGTCGTGATCTGGGGCCCACGCCCGGGGTCAAGGCTGGCGTACCGGCAGTCCTCGCAGATCCGTTTGTCGTGGCGGAACACCGTGCGGCCATAGCGGTCCTGGATCCGATCCACCAGCGTCGGCTCCACCCGTTCCCCGCCGTTGGCGAACATCGCGTAAGAGGCGACCATCTGGTACAGCGTGGTTTCCTGACTGCCCAGGGAGTTGGCCAGCAGCGGTTCCATACTGTCGTAGACCCCGAAATCCTCGGCGTAGCGGGCGACGGTCTCCATGCCTACGTCCTGGGCCAGACGCACGGTCATCAGGTTCCGCGACCGCTCGATCCCCGTGCGCAGGGGCGATGGGCCGTAAAAGCGGTTCGAGGCGTTCTTGGGCCGCCAGATCTCTCCGCCCGAGCGGACCTCGATCGGTGCGTCGATCACGATGGTGGCGGGGGAATAGCCCGAATCGAGGGCGGCGGCATAGACAAACGGCTTGAAGCTGGAGCCCGGCTGCCGCGTCGCCTGGGTTGCGCGGTTGAACACCGAGTGTTGATAGCTAAAGCCGCCCTGCATCGCCAGAACCCGGCCCGTGTTCACGTCCATGGCCATGAAACCGCCCTGCACCTCGGGCACTTGGCGCAAGGACCAGCGGATCAGCTCTCCGGTATTGTCGTCGGTCATCTGACGCACATGGACCACGTCACCGGGGTTGAAATTGTCCACGAAGGACCCGCGCATCCATGCGATGTCGTTGCGGGGCACATCCACGGTGCCCGCGATGAACTCGACCCCCAAGGTCATGGATTGATCGCCCACATCCAGCACCACAGCGGCGTGCCACAGGGTGGGTTGAATGATATCGCGGGGCACATCGGCATCGGACAGCGCCTCGCGCCATTGGTCTTCGTCGCCCAGCAGGGCCGTGTCGATCACCTCGCCCGTGCCACGCCACACCCCTTGGTTGCGGTCATAGCTTTCCAACGCCCGGCGCAGGGCGATGGCGGCGATGTCCTGCATCTCGGGGTCCACGGTGGCGCGTACGGTGTAGCCGCCCGTAAAGAATGCCTCTTCCCCGAACTCGCGGGTGATCTGACGGCGGATTTCGTCGGTGAAGTAATCACGCGGCGGCAGGGCGGCCTTGAACGGCTGGAAATCGCCCGATTGCACCGTGCGCAGGGGCTCGCTGCGCGCCGCTTCAAATTCCGCCCGGGTGATGTAGCCGTTCTCGAACATCTCGCGCAGAACAAAGTTGCGGCGCGTCTCGGCCCGTTCACGCTGGCGCACGGGGTGATAGCGGGACGGCGCCTTGGGCAGCACCGCCAGATAGGCCGCCTCGCCGATGGTCAGCTCTGACAGGGTCTTGTTGAAATAGGTCTGCGCGGCGGCGGCCACGCCATAGCTGTTCTGGCCCAAAAAGATCTCGTTCAGGTACAGTTCCAGGATCTGTTCCTTGGACAGGGTTTCCTCGATCCGGCTGGCCAAGATGATCTCCTTGACCTTGCGTTCTGCGCTGCGATCCGAGGACAGCAGGAAGTTCTTCATCACCTGCTGCGTGATCGTCGAGGCCCCGCGCAGGTCTTCGCCCCGTGACCGCACCGCGTCGATGCCTGCGGCGACCATGCCCCGGGGGTCATAGCCCGCGTGGTTGTAGAAGTTCTTGTCCTCGGCCGAGATAAACGCCTGTTTCACCAGATCGGGAATTTCCTCGGCCGGGGCGAACAGGCGGCGTTCGCGGGCGAATTCATCCATCAACTGCCCCTCGCCCGAATAAATCCGGCTGATGGTGGGGGGCGCATAGGTGGCCAGCTGTTCGTGGTTGGGCAGGTCGCGTCCGTACATCCACAGGATCGCCCCCACGGTGACAGCAGCCCCGATGATGCCAAGGGTTACAAAGCTGAACAGGCCACCGATGGTGGACAGAAGGAATCGGATGATGAACAAGGTCGCGGCCTACCTAGGAAGAGGGTTGATGCCAACATAAGGGGTCCGGGCGCTTAGGTCAAAAGGCGACAGCACGCCTTTCGGCAAAGTCCCGCCCGCAAGCGCTATTGCCGCAACCGCGCCGCGATCTCGGCGTCCTGCAATGCCCAGCGTTGCAGGGCAATCACCACCCCGCGCGCGGCCTTGGCCCGCCACTCGGGGTTTTGCAGGTTGGCCAGATCCCGGGCGTCGGACATGAACCCCACCTCCAGCAGCACGCTGGGCACGTCCGGGGCCTTGAGCACCGCGAAGGCCGCTTCCAGCCGCGGGCGTTTGTGCAGCCGTCCGACCGCCTGCCCGATCCCGTCCACCAAGGCGTCTGCCAGCGCGGCAGAACGGGGGGCCACCTCGGCCCGGGCCAGATCCATCAAGATGCCTGCCACCTCGTCATCGTGGTTGTGCAGGTCCACGCCCAAGATCAGATCATCCCGCGACATGCGCTGCGCCAACAGGTCCGACGCCGCGTCCCCGTCCATGGGCGACAGGGTATAGACCGTCGCGCCCGAGGCCTGACCTTCGGCTATCGCATCCGCATGCAGGGAAATGAACACATCCGCCTGCGCCTCGCGGGCGATGGACATGCGCCGCAACAAGGGCACGAACACGTCCTCGTAACGGGTCAGCACCACGTGGAACCCGCCCGCGCGCAACAGCGCCTCTTCGACCTCGCGCGCGAAGGTCAGCATCTTGTCGGCCTCGCGGATGCCCTGACGCTCGGCGCCGGGATCAATGCCCCCGTGCCCCGGGTCCAGTACCACGATGATGTCGCGGTCCCCGGCTTGGCGGGGGCGTGTGGCCGGGGGGCCGTCTGCGTGGGCGCATCCACGACCGCAGGCGCCTGGGCCGCGAGGGCGGCGGCAAAGTCGGTGGCACTGGCCGCACGCAACGTCACGCGGATGGCAGCGGTCCCTTCGTTCGGATCGGTGGTCATGCCCGCCTGATCCACGGTGTAGGGCCCGTCCAGCACCGCCACCAGCCGGGACCACCCCGGGCGCAAACTGCCGAACCGCAGATCTGTCACCGCGTCCGAGCGGTTCAGGGCGGCGGCCTCTACGCCGCGCCAGTCAATTTCTCGAAAGTCCGCGATCAGGCGCGGCGGGTTGTCCGCAAGGCGCACGGACCACGGCACGGCTTGGGTCAGGGCCAGATCCAGCGTCACCCCCCACGCCGGTCCGACACCGAGGACGCGCCGGGATCAATCCGCGCCACGGCGCGAAACTCCTGCGCCGTGGCAGGGACGGACAGGGCCAACACAAGGGCGATCAGTGCGAATAAACGTGTCATACCCAACCCTAACGCCCCCTACCCGCGTGCCGCCATGAACCGTTCCAAACGGACCAAGCCTTCGCGGATATCCGCCGTGGACCGGGCGTAGGAAAAGCGCAAGGTGCCGTGCCCGCGCACGGGATCGAAATCAAGGCCCGGGGTCACGGCCACACCTGCCTTGTCCAAAATCTCGGCGGCGAAGGCACGGCTGTCGTCGGTCAAGTGGCTGACGTCGGCGTAGATGTAGAACGCCCCGTCGGGCGGCGCGATGCGGTCAAACCCTGCGCGCGGCAACCCCTCCAACATCAGACGGCGGTTCTCGGTGTAGACGTCGAGGTTCGCGGACAGTTCCGCCTCTGCGTCCAACGCCGCAAGGGCGGCGATCTGGCTGGCGTGGGGGGCGCAGATGAACATGTTCTGCGCCAGCCGTTCCACCGTGCGCACGTGATCCTGCGGCACCACCATCCAGCCCAGCCGCCACCCGGTCATGGAGAAATACTTGGAAAAGGAATTGATCACATAGACATCGTCGCTGACCTCAAGGGCGCTGACCGCCCGGCCCTCGTACTGGATGCCGTGGTAGATTTCGTCCGACACAAAGGACACGCCCTTGGCGTGACACGCCTCGATCAGCTCCGTAAGCGCGGGCTTACCCAGCATCGTGCCCGTAGGGTTCGACGGCGAGGCGACGATCAGACCCGCCATATCCGCCGTGATATCCCCCGCCTGCGGCTGGTACCGGGCGGCGGCGGTGGTCTCGATCCGGGTGGGCTGCAACGACAACGCCTTCAGGATCTGGCGATAGGACGGATAGCCCGGATCCCCCAACCCCACCTTGTCGCCCGCATCAAACAGCGCCGTGAAGGCAAGGATAAAGGCCGACGACGACCCGGCGGTGATCACCACCCGCCCCGGGTCCAGGTCCACCCCGTACCAATCCATGTACAGCTGTGCGATCCGCGCGCGAAGGGCGGGCAGGCCAAGGGCCACGGTATAGCCCATGGCATCGTCCCCCAACGCCTCGGCCAGGGCGGCGCGGGCGGCCATGGGGGCGCCGGTGCTGGGCTGGCCCACCTCCATGTGGATGATGCTGCGGCCCGTGGCCTCGGCCTGACGGGCGGCCTCCATCACATCCATCACGATAAAGGGATCCACTTCGGACCGGGTTGCACGTTTCATCCTAGGCTCCATACTGTTGCGTGTGGTGAACCAGCCCGGGGGACAAAGGTCAATGGCATGGATAAAGGGGCTGACACTGGCCTGCGCAAGCGCGCTTTGGCTGACGCTGGGGGCATGGGGCGCACAGGCGCAAACCGTGATCCGCGATGCGGAGATCGAACACGCCCTGTCCCGCGTCGCCCAGCCGGTGTTGCAGGCGGCGGGCCTGCCCGCCTCCACCCGCATCATCCTGATCCGCGACCGCCAGCCCAACGCCTTCGTGGTGGACCGGCGGTCGATCTATATCCACACCGGGCTGATTGACCTGCTGGACGATGCCGACCAACTGCAAGGCGTCATCGCCCACGAGGCGGCCCATATCGCCAACGGCCACCTGTCCCGGCGGGCGGCCAATGCGGGGGCAGCCAACACGGCCGCGGGCCTTGGCCTTGCGCTGGCGCTGATCGCCGGGGCCGCAGGCGGCGGGGGCGAGGCCGCCGTGGGCATCGCCGCAGGCACCCAAGGGGCCGCAGCCCGCGCCTTTTTGGCCCACACCCGCGCCGAAGAGGCCAGCGCCGATCAAAGTGCCCTGCGCTACATGACCAGCGCGGGCGTCGACCCCAACGCCATGGCCGAAGTCCTGCGCAAATTTGCGGGCCAAGCCGCCCTGTCGCGCGGCAGGCAAGACCCCTACATCCGCAGCCACCCCCTCAGCCGGGACCGCATCCGCGCCGTAGAGGCCTATGCCGCCGGTGTCACCCCGCGCACCGTCGACCGGCGCGCGGTGGAATACTGGTACGCCCGCGCCCGCGCCAAGCTGACCGCCTTTACCGCCAGCCCCAGCACCGTGATCCGGCGCGCCCGGGGCCGCGACGACGAATTGGGCCTGATGATGCAGGCCGTGGGCTATCACCGCCGCCCCGACGCCGACCGCGCCACACAGGCCCTGAACCGCCTGCTGGCTCTGCGCCCCAACGACCCCTTCTACCGAGAGTTGCGGGGCCAGATCCTATTGGAAAGCCGCCAGCCCGCCGCCGCCGTGCAGGCCTACCGCCAAGCGGCGCAATTGGCCCCCGGGAACCTCTGATCGCGGCGGGGCTGGGGCGCGCGCTGCTGGCCGCCAACCAGAATGCCGAGGCCCTGCGCGTGCTGTCCAACGCCCGCAGCCGCGCGCCCTCGGACCCCAACCTGCTGCGCGATCTGTCCATCGCCCACGCGCGGGCGGGGCAAAACGGGCTGGCCGCCGTGGCCAGTGCGGAACGGCTGGCGGTGCTGGGCAAGTTGGAGGATGCGGGCAAGCTGGCGCAGCGCGCCATGGGGCTGCTGCCGCGCGGATCGCGGGGCTGGCTGCGGGCGGAGGATGTGTCCGCCGCCGCAGAGCGCGCCGCCCGCCGCTAGATCGGCAGGCCACAGGGCGGCCACACCCAAGAGACAGGCACGAAAAAGGGCGCCGCAGGGGCGCCCTTTCCGTGTCACCTGATGCGAGGGTTAGCCCCGGGACCACCACCCACGCCGCTTGGGCTTGGTGGGTTCGGGGTCCGGCGTAGGCTCGGACGTGGCGTCAGCTTCGGCCACCTCCGCCACAGGCTCCGGTGCGGGCTCCGGTGTCGCTTCAGGCGCGGAGTCCGGCTCTGCGGGGGCCGCTTCGGCCTCTGGTTCCTCAGCCTCTGGTTCCACAGTCTTTGAGTCCACAGTCTTTGAGTCCACGGGCGCGTCCTTGGGCGCTTCGGCTTCCGGCTCTGCGGGTGTGTCCACCACCGGGGCCGGGGCCTTGGCGCGCGCGCGGCGCTTTTCTTGGGCGCTTCCGCAGGGGCCTCTTCCTTGACCTCGGCTACAGGCTCCGCTGCTTTTGCAGGCTCGGCCTCGGGATTGGCCTCCTCGGGCTTGGACTCTTCGGTCTTGACCTCATTTGACCCGGATTCGTCGGTCTTGGCTCCCTCCGACGGGGCCTCCTCGGTCTTGGCCTCATCGGACTTCTTGCGACCGCGCCCACCGCGGCTGCGGCGTCGTTTCTTGGGCTTCTCTTCGTCGCCCTCGGAAGCAGGCGTCTCGGCCTTGTCATCAGAGGCAGCCTCGCCGCCCTCGTCATTCCCATCGCCGTTCGACTCGCCGTTCGATTCCTCGCTCTGATCATCGGACTTGCGCCGGCGGGACCGGCGGCGGCGGCGCTTCTTGGGCTTGTCCTCGCCCTCGGTGTCCGGTGTCGCTTCGGCGTCCCCCTTGGACGCGTCTTCGACGACCTCGGCCTCTTCGACGAAATCCTCATCATCCTCGATGTAGGGGCTGTCCATGGACACCACCTCGGCGCTGGCCTTGGGGATCACGCGGGTGGCGGTTTTGGATTTCTCCATCTCGTAATCCGGGGCCACCAGATGGGGGTCCACCACGATGCGCACGGCCATGCCGTACCGCTGCTCGATCATCGCCAGATGCTCGCGCTTGTCGTTCATGATGTAATTGGCCACATCCACGGGCAGTTTCAGCGTCACCTCGCGGGTCCGCTTGCGCACGCCCTCTTCCTCCAGCGCCCGCAGGATCTGCAACGCCAGACTGTCGTCGGACCGGATCAACCCCGTGCCATGGCACGCCGGGCACGGCTGGGTCGTCGCCTCGATCATGCCCGGGCGCAGGCGCTGGCGCGACATCTCCATCAGGCCAAAGCCCGAGATGCGCCCCACCTGGATCCGCGCACGGTCCGATTTCAGCGCGTCCTTCATGCGCTTTTCCACGGCGGCGTTGTTGCGGCGTTCGTCCATGTCGATGAAGTCGATCACGATCAGGCCCGCAAGGTCACGCAGACGCAGCTGGCGCGCCACCTCGTCGGCGGCCTCCAGATTGGTCTTGGTGGCGGTCTCCTCGATGGACCCTTCCTTGGTCGCCTTGCCGGAGTTGACGTCGATCGCCACCAGCGCCTCGGTCACGCCGATCACGATGTAGCCGCCGGATTTCAGCTGCACCGTCGGGTTGAACATGGCCGTCAGGTACGACTCGACCTGATACTTGGCGAACATCGGCATCGGGTCGGTGTGGCGTTTCACGTTCTTGGCGTGGGACGGCATGATCATCTTCATGAAGTCCTTGGCCTCGCGGTAGCCCGCCTCGCCGTCCACGATCACCTCGTCAATCTCTTTGGAATAGAGGTCGCGGATCGAGCGGCGGATCAAATTGCCCTCTTCATAGATCGGCGCGGGTGCGATGGATTTCAGGGTCAGAGTGCGGATCGATTCCCACTGGCGTTGCAGGTATTCGTAGTCGCGCTTGATCTCGGTCTTGGTGCGCTTGGCCCCCGCCGTGCGAATGATCAGACCGGCGCCCCGTGGCACGTCGATCTCGTTCGCGATTTCCTTCAGCTTCTTGCGGTCGGTGGCTTGGGTGATCTTGCGGCTGATCCCGCCCCCGCGCGCGGTGTTGGGCATCAACACGCAGTAGCGGCCCGCGAGGGACAGATAGGTGGTCAGGGCCGCGCCCTTGTTGCCACGCTCTTCCTTGACGACCTGCACCAGCATCACCTGGCGGACTTTCACCACCTCTTGGATCTTGTAGCGCCGGGCGCGGGGCTTGCGGGCCGGGCGCACCTCTTCGATGTCGTCGTCATCGGCGACGGTTTCGACGTCCTTGTCCTTGTCCGACGCGCTGGAGCGGCGGCGGGAGCGTTTTGGCTTGTCCTCGACCACCTCCACGGCCTCGGCGGGTTCTGCTTCGGCCTCGGCTTGCGCGGGGGCGTCCACCACTTCCATGCCGGGGATATCGGCGGGCTCTGCGGCTGGTTCTGGGGCGGGGTCTGCGACCACGTCACCCTCGGGGGCGGCGTCATCGGCGGCGGCGTCCTCGGGCTCGTCCGAAATGACGGCGTCTTCCAGACCCGCAGCCTCGGCGATGGTGTCGGGGGTGTCACCGTCCTGCGCCGGAGTGTCCTTGAGTGTGTCCTTGGATGTGTCCGTGGAAGGGGCGTCCTGCGCCGCGTCCGCCTCCGCAGCAGCAGGCTCGGCAGGGGCATCGTCGGCCTTGGGCGCATCTTGCGCAGCCGCGTCGGCCTCGGCAGTCGCGTCGGCCTCGGCAGTCGGGTCGGTCTCGGTCCCCTCCTCGGCCTTCTTGGACCGCGCGCGGGTGCGGCGGGCCCGTTTGGGCTTGGGTGCGGGTTCGTCCTCTTCCGCCTCAGCCGCGGCCTCGGCCAGTTCCTCGGCCAGGATCGCATCCCGATCCGCCTTGGGGATCTGGTAATAATCCGGGTGAATTTCCGAAAACGCCAGGAACCCGTGGCGGTTGCCGCCGTAGTCCACAAAGGCCGCCTGCAACGACGGTTCGACCCGGGTCACCTTGGCGAGGTAGATATTGCCAGCAAGCTGGCGTTTGTTCATGGATTCAAAGTCGAACTCTTCAACTTTGTTGCCGTCTGCCACGACCACACGGGTTTCTTCCGCGTGAGTCGCGTCGATAAGCATCTTTTTGGGCATTGTATCTTTCTGCACGGCAACCGTCCCGCCCTCCCGGTGGCCAAAGTCCAAGGAGCTTGGCCGCAGGGGGTGAACAGGATCGGGTGGCGTGTCTGGCTGGGGCGTGCGCGCGGGTCACACGTGCCAAGCCCACGCGGTCGTGCCGCCGTGCCTGCCGTGTGGTTTCTGCCTCGCGTTGCATCGCGTTCTCAACTCCGCCCCGGCCATCTGGCAAGGGGCTGTAAAATGTGCCTCGACGTCAAAACATGCGAGGCGGCTTCTGGGTGCGGTGCACCCGCATCAGTCTGGGCGGTCGCCTGTATGGCAGCGCGTCCCAGTGAATTCTCTGCCGTACACGACACCCCTTGGGTGGCGCGTATCGTTCGACCAGCCTAGCGTGAAAACCGCCCCACGCGCAATCCACAAACCACCAACCCCGCGCAAGCAAACGAAAAACCGCATGTCGCCCGGCTGCTTTGGGCCAAAAGATCCGCACGGGGCTGTGGGGATCACCCCTTACAGGTAGTTCGCACGACTCAGCCCATACTTCGCCATCTTCTCGTTCAGGGTCCGGCGGGGCAGCGACAATTCTTCCATGACACTGGCGATGGAGCCCTTGTGCCGGCGCATGGTGTTGTCGATCAACATCCGCTCGAACGCCTCGACGTATTCTTTCAGGGGTTTGCCCTGGGTCGTGACGGTGGGCGTGATCGACGCCTCCTCCCCCTCGTCGGTCAGCAGCGCACTGATGGACCCGGTGCCGCGCCGGTTTTGCAACACCGCCCGCTCGGCCACGTTGATCAATTGGCGCACATTGCCGGGCCATGGGGCCTGCAACAGTTGCGCGGCCTCTTGCGCGGTGACCTGCGGCGCGTCGGATCCGTATTCATCGCTGAACTGGTCGGCGAAATGGGTAAACAGGGACAGGATATCCTCGCCCCGGTTGCGCAGGGCGGGCAGGACCAGCTTCATCGCCGCCAGACGGAAATACAGGTCCGGGCGCAGGGCCTCTTCGCAGGTCTTGTCCGGGTCCGCGCAATTGTGGATGGCGATGATCCGGGTTTCCGCCGGGGTGCCCTGGTCGTTGATGTAGGACAGCAGCCGCGCCTGCAGGGCCTGGGGCAGCGCCTCGATATCCTCCAGCACAAGGGTGCCGCCGCGCGCCTCGTCGATCAGGGCGGGGGTGTCGTCGCCGGTGCCGAACAGACGCGCGGCCAACTCCGCCTCGCCCAAGGCCGCACACGAGATCAGCGCCAAGCGTTTGCCCGCGCGCGGCCCCACCGCGTGCAGGGCATGGGCCACAAGGGTCTTGCCCGTGCCCGTCTCCCCGTCGATCAGGACATGACCATCGGCCTGCCCCAGATCCAGGATATCCTCGCGCAGACGTTCCATCGCGGGGCTGGACCCGATCAGTTTGCGCGTCAGGGCGGTGCCGTCGGACAATTCGCGCCGCAGGGCCCGGTTGTCGAGGGTCAGCGCCCGGGTGGTCGAGGCGCGGCGGGCCAGATCAGACATGCGGTCGGGATTGAACGGCTTTTCCAGAAAATCGAAGGCCCCCACGCGCATTGCCTCCACGGCCATGGGCACATCGCCGTGGCCTGTGATCATGATCACCGGCAGCCCGCTGTCCATGGCCATCAGACGCTTCAGAAAGGCCATCCCGTCCATGCCCGGCATCTTGATGTCCGAAATCACCACCCCCGGGAACCCGGGGCCGATGGATTTCAGCGCGTCCTCGGCGCTGGCGTAGGTCTCTGTCTCGTAGCCCGACAGGGACAACCACTGGCTGATGGACTGACGCATGTCCTGTTCGTCGTCGACAATCGCGATCCGCGGAGAAGTGCCCATGGTATAGCCTTTTGTTATTGTGCCGCTGTGGCGCGGTCTTCTTTTAAGATGGGAAGGATGATTTCAAAAACAGCCCCCCGCCTCGCCGTTGCGGGCGGAAAGCCGCCCACCAAGGTCGGTGACGATGCCAGACGAGATGGCAAGGCCAAGGCCCACCCCCTCGCCGGGTTTTTTGGTGGTAAAGAACGGCTCGAACAGCTGATCGAGGTCCTTGATCCCCTCGCCCGTGTCCCGCACCGCCAGCACCGCCGCGTCCCCCGCCGTCAGCAGCAGGTCCAACTCGCGCACCTCTTGGCCCTTCATGGCGTCCAGCGCGTTGCGCACAAGGTTCACGATCACCTGTTCCAGCCGCAGCCGGTCCACCATGACCATCACCGGACCATCGGGCACGGTCCGCGACAGGGACACGCCCATGGATTTGATCTGCGGTTCCATCATGGTCAGGGCGGCGGTGACGCTGGCGCGTATGTCCACAGGCTCGAAGGCCTCGCCGCCCTTGCGGGCATAGGATTTCAACTGTCGGGTGATCGCGCCCATCCGTTCGATCAGGTCGTCAATGCGCTGGAACGAGGACTGCGCCTCTTCGGCGCGCTTGCGTTGCAGCAACAGCTTGGCCCCCGCCAGATAGGTCTTCATCGCCGCGAGCGGCTGGTTCAATTCGTGACTGACCGCCGCCGACATCTCGCCCAGCGCCGCCAGCTTTTGGGACTGAGCAAGGGATTGTTCGGTTTCCTTCAGGGTTTCCTGCACCCGTTCCCGCTCGGCCACTTCGCGCGACAGCCGGGCGTTCAGGCGGCGCAGCTCTGCCGATTCGCGCTGGAACAGCAGGGATTTCAACTGCGCCCGGCGCGTCAGCATGTAGAACGCCGCCGTCAGCAACAGGGCAAAGGCCATGATTTCCAGCGCCAGAACCCCGTTCACCCGTTCGCGCACGCTGGCATAGGTGGTGAATGTCACCAGCCGCCAGCCCCGGAACGGGATGCGCGCCTCGGTCTTCATCAGCGCATCGCCCGTAAAGAACTGCCGGTCCACGTAGGGCGCCCAGTTGCCCGTGGCCTCGATCGCGCGGGCAATGGCCGAGGGCGCCGACAACTCCGCCAAGGCCCCCTCGACCGTGGACCCGCGCCAGCGGGGTTCGGTGGACAGGATCACCACGCCCTGGCTGTCGGTGATCACAACCGCCTCGGTGGTGCCGCGCCAGCGTTGTTCGAACTTGGCCAGATCCACGGCCACTTCGATCACACCCAAGGTCGTCGTCCCCTCCCGCACCGCCCGCGCGAAGGAAAAATCATAGGCCCCGGTTTCCTGCTGCGTGATGGTAAAGACCGTGTCCTCGGACCGCAGCGCCTCGACCACGTAGGCCGCATTGCGATGGTTGGTGCCCAACATCTCGCGGCTGGTGGCGGCGACCGCGCGCCCCTCCAGATCAATCAACAGGATCGAGGCCGCGCCGATTTCATCCACATAGGAAATCAACCGCTGGGACGTGCCCGTGTAGTCCTGGGAATTCAGCGCCGCGATCATCGTGGGGTCCCGGGACAACAGCAGTGGCACGACCGAGTTGCGCTGCAACTCCGACAGGACGGCCCCGGCATAAAGCGCCTGCCGCAACTCTGCCCTTTGCTGGGTCGATTCCGTGAACCGTTCCGTCAGCAGCCGGTTCGTGACCCAGACGGTCGCAATCGCCAGCACAACCAGCAAGGCAATCACCCCGCGCACGGCCCATGGCAGCGGCGGAGATTTGATCTTGTTGTCGGTTTGCGGCAGCGTCACCATTCCGGCACGCTAGCGGGCGTTTGCAGCGGCCTCAAGGCCAGCGACACACCTTCGGCGTCAAGCCGCCACCAACCCCTCGGCCAGCGCTTGGAACAGGGCGGCCCCATCGGTGTTGCCGTGAGCCGGATCGGCGGCGCGTTCGGGGTGGGGCATCATGCCCAGCACCCGGCGGTTGGCCGACAGGATCCCGGCGATATCCGCGTCCGAGCCGTTGGGGTTGTCACCGTAGGTAAAGGCGATCCGGTCCTCGCCCGCCAGCATGGCCAGCGTGTCGGCATCGGCGGTATAGTTGCCGTCGTGGTGCGCAATCGGGATCTGGATCGTGTCGCCCTTGGTATAGCGCGCGGTAAAGGCGCTGTCCCCGGTGCCCACCACCAGCGGCGTGGTGCGGCAGATGTATTTCAGGCCTGCGTTGCGCAACAGCGCCCCCGGCAGCATCCCCGTCTCGGTCAGGATCTGAAAGCCGTTGCAGGGCCCAAAGACATAGCCGCCCCGGTCCGCATGGGCCTTCAGGGCGTGGGCCACGGGGCTGTGGGCCGCAATCGCGCCGCACCGCAGATAGTCGCCATAGCTGAACCCACCGGGCACGCCCACCACATCGACCCCATCCGGCAGGGCCGTTTCCTTGTGCCAGACCATCTGCACGTCAAACCCGGCGGCGCGGAACGCCACGGCCAGATCACGGTCACAATTGGACCCGGGAAAAACGAGGACGGCGGCTTTCATGGCATTACCCCTTGAAATCAGTGATCACGGCGACGCCGGGGGGCGTGGGGCCGTTGAAGGCCGCAAGCTCGGCGCTGGTGTCAGATAGCCTAACCTCGCGTGCGATAAGCGGCGACATATCGACCTGCCCGCGCGTGATCAAGTCCAGAAGGCTGGGGTAGCGCCAGCTGGGCATCCCCCGGCTGGCATAGATCGCAAGGTTGGCCAGATAGACCGCGTTCATGTTGACGTTCATATGGGCGGTGTGGCCCGTGGGCAGGCCAAGCTGCACGTGCCGACCAAGGGGGCGCAAACATTCGATGGACGAATTGACCGTGGCCTCGATGCCAAGGGCCTCGACACTGACATGGGCACCGCCCGCCGTCAGGTCCTTGATCTGCGCGCCCACGTCACCCGCGCGCGCGTCGATCACGTGTTCTGCGCCCAGCCCCTTGGCATGGGTCAGTTTTTCGGGGACCACATCCACGCAGATCACCCGCGCGCCCAGGGCCTGGCCCAGGATCAGCGCCGACAGGCCCACGCCCCCGGTGCCATGGACCGCCAGCCATTCGCCGGTGCGCAGGGCCGCCCGGTCCGTCAACCCGTGCCACGCAGTCGTCACCCGACAGCCCAGACCCGCCGCCACCGTGGGCGACAGCCCGTCCGGCAGGGGTGACAGGTTGTGGTCAAAGGGCACGGCGACATATTCCGCGAACGCACCCGGTTCGACGAATCCCGGCAGACGTTGGTTGGGACAGGTGTTCTGCACCCCCGCCTGACAACTGGGGCACGACCCGCAGGCCAGGATGAACGGGGCCACCACCAGATCGCCCACCTTGTAGGTGGCGCGGGGTCCCGCCTCCACCACCTCGCCGCAGTATTCGTGGCCGCCGATCTGGCCCACCTTGACCCTTGGGTGTTCGCCCACCCAGCCGTGCCAATCGCTGCGGCACACGCCACAGGCCAACACCTTCAGGACCACCCCATCCTCGGGGCAGTCGGGGTGCGGCACATCCCGAATTTCGAGCGGTTCATTGTAAGCTTTGATGACGGCGGCGCGCATGGGGATCCTTTCGTTTTGGGATCACCTTACGCACCTGACCGCCCAGTGCCACGATTTTTCGTGGGCCAACTGCATCAAGACCCGTCTTGGGTTTTGGAGGCACAGGTGCACGGCGCGGTGTGGGCCGCCCGCTGAAAGGCATTCCGCCCGGTGCGCGCCCGACAGGCGGGACACAGACGCGCAAACGAGTCGGACCGGTCGCGCACCACATGCCAGATGTAACCCGCCAAAACGAGCCCGAGCACCAGACCCACCGGCCAGGCCCCCACGACAAACAGCGCCCCGATCCCGCCCAGGATCAATGCCAACAGCAAAAGTCCAAGTCCCATCACACCCCGACGTTAACCGACCGCGGTCGGACCAAGCCAGCGAGATTTTGCAAAACACACATCACGCCGGCCCCAGACCCCGACCTGCGCGAGGATGTGCACGGGTTTTGGCCGACCCGTGCGGGATCATGCACGAGTCGCGTCAGTCGATTTCGACCCGGTAGCTTTCGATCACGGTGTTCGCCAGCAGCTTTTCGCACATGTCCTTGACCGCCGCCTCGGGGGTGCCGTCGGCCAGGTCCAACTCGATCACTTTGCCCTGACGCACCCCTTGCACACCGTCAAACCCAAGGGCGCCCAAGGCGTGGCGCACGGCCTCGCCCTGAGGGTCCAGAACACCGTCTTTCAACATCACAAATACACGGGCTTTCATGGGGTCTTGTCCTTAGTTGATCAGGGTCGGTTTGGTCACGGGGCCGTTGTTGGCGGGCAGGATGCCCAGCCGTTTGGCGACCTCGGAATAGGCGTCGGTCAGGCTGCCAAGGTCGCGGCGGAACACGTCCTTGTCCAGCTTCTGGCCCGTCTCGATATCCCACAGCCGACAGCTGTCGGGGCTGATTTCATCAGCAATTATAAGACGTTGGAAGTCATTGTCCCAGACGCGCCCGATCTCGATCTTGAAATCCACCAGCCGGATCCCGACCGCCAGCATCATGCCCGACATGAAGTCATTGACCCGCAGGGCCAGCGCCACCATGTCGTCCAGATCCTGCTGCGTGGCCCAGCCGAAGGCGATGATATGTTCCTCGGCCACCAGCGGATCGCCCAGCTTGTCGTCCTTGTAGCAGAACTCGATGATCGGGCGCGGCAGCTGCGTGCCTTCGTCGATGCCAAGGCGTTTGGACAGGGACCCGGCGGCGTAGTTGCGCACGATCACCTCCAGGGGGATGATCTCGCACGAGCGGATCAGCTGTTCGCGCATGTTCAGGCGTTTGAGAAAGTGCGTAGGCACCCCAATCTGCCCCAGACCCACCATGAAAAACTCTGACAGGCGGTTGTTCAAAACGCCCTTGCCGTCAATTATGTCTTTCTTTTCAGCGTTGAAGGCGGTGGCGTCGTCCTTGAAATACTGCACCAAGGTGCCCGGCTCTGGGCCTTCGTACAGGATTTTGGCCTTGCCTTCATAGACGAGTTTGCGGCGTGCCATGGGTCTCTCCGATCAGATCTGCGCGAGAGGACCTCGCATCTTGGCGCCCGTTTAGGGCAAAGACCGCGATGCAGCAAGGTGTCAGACCTTGCAGCGCGCAAGGGGCGCATGCATATCTAGGTCAACACTTTGAAACAGGAGCAGACCATGTCCACCTTCGATGACCGCGAAAATGCCTTTGAAAACAAGTTCGCCCACGACCAGGAGATGATTTTCAAGGCCACGGCCCGCCGCAACAAGCTGACCGGGTTGTGGGCCGCTGATCTGCTGGGCAAAACCGGCGATGACGCCGCCGCTTACGCCGTTGAGGTCGTGAAGGCCGCTTTCGAGGAAGCGGGCGACGAGGACGTAATCCGTAAGCTGGTGGGCGATCTGGGCGACAAGGCCGACGACGCCACCATCCGCGCCAAGCTGAGCGAGATGATGATCGAGGCGCAAAAACAGATCATGTCGGAAACCTGATCAAAACAGACTAAAAGGCGCGGCACATTGCCCTTATCGGCCCCCTGCCGCGCCCGTTCGCGTTAACAGACTTGCAAGGCTTGGGTGCTAGCCCTTAGGCACCGGAGCCAAGCGCACACGATGCGCACGCCGCAGATGTTATAGCTCACCCCTTACTGCGACGGGAACCGGCCGGCGGAGAAACCGCTTCGCGCGTCCTGCTGAACCAGACGCGCGTAGAATTCTGCCAGCGATCCGGCCCCCCGTGCATGTGTGTCCATCCTGCTGCAACCGAACCCGCATGGCCCGCCCGTGCAAAGGAGGGCCTGGATGACGATGCCACTGCGACCCCACAGCCTTAGGGCCAAACCGCTCAACACATTGCGCCAAGCCGTGCCTGTGCTGATCGGGGTCGTGTTGATCGCCATCCTGATCCAGCGCCTGTCCGAATTGGATCGCGCTGCAATCGCAACGGCGTTTCAGGCCATTGGCCTTTGGCAATGGGCGGTCTCGATGGCCCTGTCCGCCTTCAGCTTTTGGGCCGTTGCTCACTATGACTTGATCGCCCATCGTCTGATCGGGTCGCGCATCGGCAAGGGGCGCGCGCTGGCCGCAGGGGCCGCCGCCACCGCCATCGCGCAGACCCTTGGCCTTGGGGCCATCACCGGGACACTGGCTCGGTGGCGGTTGTCCGGCGGGCACCTGACCTCTCCAGCCCATGCGCTTGGGATCACCGGCATTGTCACAGGGGGCTTCTTTTTCGGATGGGCGCTGATCACGGGGGCGGCCTTTGCCCTGTTGCCCAGCAATGGCGCACCGGCGTGGCTGTTGTGGGCCGCCGCCCCGGTGGTGGTGTTCATCGCAGCGATTACCCTTGTCGCCCCGCGCATCACCCTGTGGCGCTGGACCCTGACCCTGCCCGGCTGGCCCGTCTTGGGGCGTTTCATCTTCTGGGCCGCGCTGGACACCAGTGCGGCGGCCCTTGCCCTGTATGTCCTGATGCCCGAGGGCATGATCACCTTTGGCTGGCTGCTGCCCGCCTTCCTGCTGGCCCTTGGCCTTGGCATCGTGTCCGGCACGCCCTGCGGGATTGGCGCGTTCGAGTTGACCCTGCTGGCCGTCCTGCCCGTGACCGAAGCGCCCGAGGCTGTGGCCGCCATCATGGGCTTTCGCATCACCTACTACATCATTCCCGCTGTGATCGCTTTGGCCTACGTGATTCTGGCCAAAGACCATACGACGCCCCCTTCCCCGCCGACCAAGCGTAGCCCGACGCAAAGCGCCGTGCGCAGCGCAAAGGACCCCCTGGTCGCCCTTGGGTTGGAGAAAGGCCGCGATTGGATCGGCGACCACCCCAGCGGGCGCTGGCATGCCCACGGGGGCAACCATACGGTTTTGGCCATTGGCGATCCCCTTGGCGCGCCTGCCGTGGCCCTGCGCGGCCTGACGGATCACGCCACCCATACCCTGCGCCGCCCGGCCGTGTACAAGGCGACACCGCGCATGGCGACGTACCTGCGCGCCACCGGATGGTGGACCCTGCCTTTGGGGGCAGAGGCGCTGTTGCACCCGGCGACCTTTGACCTGTCGACACCGAAACACCGTCAGTTGCGCCGCAAACTGCGCCACGCCGCCAAGGCAGGGATCACGGTGGAACAGCCAAGCGCCCTTCCGTGGACAGCCCTCGCCCGCATCGACGCGGAGTGGTGCGCGGATCACGGTGGCGCACGGGGCTTTTCCATGGGGCAGTTTGATCCGCATCTGTTGGACCAGCAAGTGGTCTTTGTCGCCTACCGCCAAGGGCGACCCGTTGCCTTTGTCACCTTCCACGTGACGGACAGCGGCTGGATGCTGGACCTCGTACGCCACCCAAAGGCATTTGCAGACGGCACAATGCACGCCTTGATCGTCGCGGCCATAGACAAGGCGCGGGCCAAAGGTGTCGCACGCCTGTCCCTCGATTGCGTGCCGGGGCACCTGCCCCATGCCCGCGGCACGATTGGCCGGTTGGCGGCCTCGGCCCACGCACGGCTACCGCACGCCAAAGGATTGCTGCAATTCAAACAGTGCTTTGATCCCATATGGCGCCCGCGTTACGTTGCCGCGCCCGGCCCGTTTGCACTGGTTTTGGCCGCCTTTGACGCCGCACAGGCCCTGAAACCACACGAAACCACCGCCCGCAGCCTCGCTCATGATCTTCATGCGAAAGATGCATTTGCTGCATAAAGCGATTTCTGTCAGGGCGACACAAAGCGCGGCGCGCGCACACCAAAGGAAGACCCCATGACGAATGCCCTCTCTCAAATGCTCGCGGAACGGGACTGGATCCTCGCCGATGGCGCCACGGGCACCAACCTGTTCAACATGGGATTGTCATCGGGCGACGCGCCGGAACTTTGGAACGCCGACAAACCAGACAACATTCGCGCGCTGTACAAGGGGGCCGTGGACGCGGGCAGCGATCTGTTCCTGACGAACTCGTTTGGATCCAACGCCTCTCGCCTGAAACTGCACCACGCGGCTGACCGCACTTTTGAATTGTCCCGCCTTGCGGCGGAACTGGGGCGTGAAGTGGCGGATGCCGCGGGCCGCACGGTGGTCGTCGCGGGATCCATGGGGCCAACGGGAGACATCATGGAACCGCTGGGCCCGCTGACCCATGGCAGCGCCGTCGAGATGTTCCACGAACAGGCCGAGGGGCTGAAGGCTGGCGGCGCGGACGTTTTGTGGATTGAAACCATTTCCGCCCCCGAGGAATTCATCGCCGCCGCCGAGGCGTGCAAACTGGCCGGCATGCCGTGGTGCGGCACCATGAGCTTTGACACCGCCGGACGCACCATGATGGGCGTCACATCGGCTGCGATGGTCGCTATGGTGGACAAGCTGGATCACCCTCCGCTGGCCTTTGGTGCAAACTGTGGCGTGGGTGCGTCGGACATGTTGCGCACGGTCCAGGGGTTCGCCGCCACGGGCACAGAGCGCGCCCTGATCGCCAAGGGCAACGCCGGCATCCCGAAGTATCACGACGGCCATATTCACTACGACGGCACCCCCGAATTGATGGGTCAATACGCGGTGATGGCCCGCGACAGCGGTGCACGGATCATTGGCGGCTGCTGTGGCACCATGCCGGAACACTTGGCGGCCATGCGCGCCGCCCTCGAAACCGTGCCCAAGGGCGAGGTGCCAAGCCTAGACGCGATCACCGCCACCTTGGGTGGGTTTTCGTCTGCCAGTGACGGAACGGACGGCAACGGCCCCGCCGCGCGCACAACCAAACGGCGTCGCCGCGCAGGATAGGTCGGTCATGTACACTGTATGCAAAGCCATACAAAACCACGAACCGAGCCGGAACAAACGCATCCAAAGTCGGTAGAGGCGTGACCCGTGTCGCAATTTGGCGGGTTTCGCCTGCGACAATCACGCATTCAAAATGTACAACGGCAAGCAGGAGGCCCCCATGTCCGACGAAGAAGACGACATCATCCTGTCCGAATTGGACGACGAAGAGCTTGTCGCGCAGATGTACGACGACCTTTACGATGGCCTGAAAGAGGAAATCGAAGAGGGCGTGGGCATCCTGCTGGAACGCGGCTGGACCCCTTACGACATTCTGACCAAGGCGCTGGTGGGCGGCATGACCGTGGTGGGCAACGACTTCCGCGACGGGATCCTGTTCGTGCCAGAGGTGCTACTGGCGGCCAACGCGATGAAGGGCGGCATGGCCATCCTGAAGCCACTGTTGATCGAAACCGGTGCGCCGCGCGTGGGCAAGATGGTGATCGGCACGGTCAAGGGCGACATTCACGATATCGGCAAGAACCTCGTCTCCATGATGATGGAGGGGGCCGGTTTCGAAGTGGTGGACCTCGGGATCAACAATGCGGTCGAGTCTTACCTCGAAGCGTTGGAGGCTGAGAAACCCGATATCCTCGGTATGTCCGCCCTGCTGACGACGACAATGCCATACATGAAGGTGGTCATCGACACGATGGTCGAAAAACAGATCCGCGATGACTACATCGTTCTAGTGGGCGGCGCGCCCCTGAACGAAGAGTTCGGCAAGGCCATCGGCGCGGACGCCTATTGCCGCGACGCCGCTGTTGCCGTGGAAACCGCCAAGGAATGGGTGGCGCGCAAGCACAACCAAATGGCGGCGGGCTGACCCCGGCCCCGTGCAGGTTTCAGACGAAACACTGACCAACGACGGGCTTCGCCACACCAGCGGGGCCCGCGTTTTGGTTCTGGCCTGCGGGGCCTTGGCGCGGGAAATCCTCGCGATCCGTGACACCTGTGGTCTGACCCATATCGACCTGCATTGCCTGCCCGCGATCCTGCACAACACGCCTGACAAAATCCCCTGGGCCGTGCGCGACGCCGTGCAGGCGCACCAAGCGGACTATGACACGATCTTTGTCGCCTATGCGGATTGCGGGACGGGCGGGCTGTTGCAGCACACGTGCGACGCCCTTGGGGTCGAGATGATCGCGGGGCCGCATTGTTACAGCTTTTTCGAGGGCAACGAGACGTTCGCCGCCCGCGATGAATTTACGGCGTTCTACCTGACAGACTTTTTGGTCCGTCAGTTCGACGCCTTCGTGACCAAGCCCCTTGGGCTGGATCGACACCCGGAACTGCGGGACATGTATTTCGGGAACTACGAAAAACTGGTCTATCAGGCGCAGACGGATGACCCTGCCCTGCTGGCCAAGGCACGCAGTTGCGCGGATACCCTTGGCCTGGCCTTCGAACACCGCCCCACGGGCTACGGTGACTTGGCTATGGCGATCGAAGGCCTCTGACCCGCGCAATCTTCCGTCAGATCAGACCGATCACTCGTCCGCACGCCCCTTGCCCATGTGCTTGCGCAGGCGGGATGGGGTGGATTTCTTTTTGTTCTTGTACGGGTTCGCATCCTGCTGGCCGCGCATGTGCAGGCGGATCGGCACGCCGGGCATGTCGAAATCCTCGCGCAGGCCGTTGACCAGATACCGCGTGTAAGACGCGGGCAGCTTATCGGGATAGGAACACATGCACACAAAGCCCGGGGGCCGGGTCTTGGCCTGGGTCATATAACGGATGCGGATGCGGCGACCGCCCGGTGCGGGGGGCGGGTGCTGTTCCAGCATCCCCGTCAACCATCGGTTCAGGGCGGCGGTGGGCACACGGCGGTTCCAGACCTCATGGCTGCGCACGATCGCCTCGCGCAGACGTTCCAGCCCCTGCCCGTCTTGGCGGACACCGTGATCAACGGCGCGCCGCGCAACTGGGGCAGCAGCTTTTCGAACTGGTATTTCAGGTCTTTCAGCTTTTCCTGCTTCTCGTCCTCTATGTCCCATTTGTTCACGGCGACCACGACGGCGCGCCCTTCGCGGGCGGCCAGATCAGCGATGCGCAGATCCTGCGCCTCGAACGGGATGGCGGCGTCCAGCAGAACAACCACCACTTCTGCGAACTTCACGGCACGCAGGCCATCACTCACGGAAAGCTTTTCCAGCTTTTCCTGAACCTTGGCCTTTTTGCGCATGCCGGCGGTGTCGAACAGGCGCACGGGGGTGCCGCCCCAATCCAGCGCCAGCGCGATGCTGTCGCGGGTGATCCCAGCCTCGGGCCCTGTCAGCAAGCGATCTTCACCGATGATCTTGTTGATCAGGGTCGACTTGCCCGCGTTCGGGCGGCCCACCACGGCGATTTGCAAAGGGCGCTTGGCGGTAGGGCGCCACGCTTCGGCGTCGTCTTCGTCGAAATCCTCGTCCTCAAGGTCGACGTCGGCCTCTGCCTCTTCCGACGCGCGCTCTGCCGCTTCGATATAGGGGCGCAACATGCCTGCGAGTTCCGCCATCCCCTCGCCGTGTTCGGCGGACAGGCCCAAGGGCTCTCCGAGGCCAAGAGCATAGGCCTCCAACATGCCTGCCTCGCCCGCGTGCCCTTCGGCCTTGTTCGCGGCCAGCAGGACGACACCGCCCTTGCGGCGCAGGATATCGGCAAAGACTTCGTCCGCCGGGGTCACACCAACGCGGGCGTCTACCAGAAACAGGGACACATCGGCCATATCGACGGCGCGTTCCGTCAGACGGCGCATGCGCCCTTGCAGACTGTCGTCCGTGGCCTCCTCCAGGCCCGCCGTGTCAATCACTGTAAAGCGTAGATCGCCCAGGCGCGCGGCCCCTTCGCGCAGGTCACGTGTCACGCCGGGCTGGTCGTCGACCAAGGCCAGACGTTTGCCCACAAGGCGGTTGAAAAGAGTGGATTTGCCCACGTTCGGGCGGCCCACGATGGCAAGGGTCAGGGACATGTCGATTCTCGGTGCGAGGGACCGCAAAGCGGCTTGGCCCTGCCCCTACCTGACACGTTACGCAACTTCAACGGTAGGCGACCAGTGACCCGTTGCCCGACACGACGTAAAGCGCGCCGTTCATCACGATGGGTCGGGTCGCAGCGCCCCCGCGCAGGGGGTCTGGTACACCTCGTCTCCGGTCTCAGGATCAAAGGCGCGCAGGGTGTCGTCGGAGGAGGCCACCCACAGTTTGCCATTTGCCAGGATCGGCCCGAAATGCGCAAAGATCGCCTGACGCCGCTTGAGCCTGCGGTTCGAGAAGAAGGGCAACGGTTGGGCCCAGATCTGTGCCCCGGTTTCAGCATCAAGACGCATCAGCTGATTGCGGTCAGACACAAAAAAGACCGAGCCACCGGCGGGCAGAACAGGACTGATCGCGCCCTCGTTCGCGGTCCACTTGCGTGCGCCGCCAAAGGCGTTCAGCGCGACCAGACGTCCCGCAGAGGTACCCGCATAGAGCGTGTCGCCATCCACCACCGGATCGGCGGTGATGTCGGACAGGTCATTATAGGCCACACCCCGGCGGCTGCCCGCAACGGCAGAGCCCCACACACGGATGCCCGACTGACGGAGAGCCGCAACCAATTCACCGGACCCGAACGGGAACACCACCACCCGGTCTGTCACCGCTGGCGAAGGGGCAGTTGCCAGAACGGCGGCTGCGGGTGACGCGGGCAGTTCCCACAAGATCCGCCCGTTGGTCAGGTCAATGGCCCAAGCGCGGTTGTCCCGGCTGACCAGATACATCGTGTCCCCTTGGAACGCGGGTGCCGTGATCGGCGCATCCAAGCGTTGCTGCCACTGCTCGGCCCCCGTGGCGGGATCCAGCGCATGCAACAGGCCAAAGCCGGTGGTGGCATAAAGCACCCCTTGGTGCAGCCCCAGGCCCCCGGCAGTGGCCTCTCCGGCCCGTTCGTAGGACGGCACAAGATCCTCGCGCCACAGAACGGCACCGGCCTCGTTCACGGCCGTAACAGCCCCCATGGAATCCATGGCGTAGATCACACCATTGGCGGCAACCGGGTCCGCGACAATGCGGTTGCGGCGTTTGTTGCCCGCCCCGATCGACGTTGACCAAACCGCCGTGGGCGTATCACTGGCCAACGCTGCATGGGGTGCGGTATTGCGCGATGTGCCCGCACGTGTCGGCCAAGCCTCCAACGGTTGTGCAGTGGACAGAGAAATCGGCGCAGTTGCAGAGCTTGCCTCACTGGGGGCGGTCGGGCGCACAGGCTCCCGCTCGCCCGGTAGAAACACTTTGCGGTCACTACAGCCCGCAAGGGCGGTCAGCACGAGGCCAATCATTAGGGTCTGTTTCATGTCGCTCGCGTGCCCCCGCGTCAGTCTATGCTTGCGTGTCGCCCCTATGCAGGCGTCACGTCACCGCCTAGCGCCACAATCAACTGCAATGCCCGGCGGCGCAACCCATCGGTTGCCCCCTCCGCCTCGCCCAGATCGCGCAGGATCGTGAGGGCGCCGTCGGTGTCGCCTGCCGCAATCGCACGCAGGGCCTGCTGTTCCATCGCCAAGGGCCGGAAGGTAGATCCCGGCGTGGCCAGTTCCTCAAGGATCCGCGTGTCTTGCGCCTCATCGCCGGTCCCGCCCGCCATCTGCGCCTTCAAAAGGGCCAACTGGCGATAGATTGGGGGCAGCCCGGGCCGCTCTGCCAAATCTTGCAAAACAGTCGCAGCCGTCGCCGGATCATCGGTGCCCGCAGCCACAGCCGCTGTGAAAAGGGCCAGCAGCATTTCCTGATCTTCGGTTTGCGCCGTGACGGTTGTCAGGGCCGCGCCCGGATCATCGGACGTCAGGGCCGCCAGCGCCGCGTCGCCAAACGCCTGCGCCCGGGCATTCTGCGTCGCGGACTGGTATTCAAACCACGCCGCATAGCCCACGATGCCCAGCACCATCAACAGGGGCAGCCATCCCCACCGCTTGGCCAAACGGTACAGGCGGTCCTTGCGCACTTCTTCGCTGACTTCGTCGATAAAGCTGTCCGTATTGGCCATGGTGTGCGCGTCCCCTAGATGTTGCGCGCTTTTAGCCCCGCAGCCCCCCTAAAGCCAAGTCCCTTCTGCGCATAGACCTGCTGCGCGCAGCCCCTTGCAAATAAATACCCTCGCGCGTAAATCTGAACTGGTCGGTTTAGCGTATTAAATTACATTACCGTTTGAATGAAAACCAAGGGTGCTTCTCCCCACCCGTCGGAGTACTGAAATGCGCGTGTTTCCTCTTATCACCGTGGCGCTGGTCGTGGTTGTCCTGTTCTTTGTCGTGTTGCAGCGTGATGCGCTGCTGGGCTTTGCCCGCGGCGAAGACACTGTGCCGGAGCCTGTGCAGAACCCAATTCCCGTTGCCGTGGCCGAGGCCAATGCAAACGAAGGCGAAGGGGCGGCAGTGCACGTGATCGCCCGCAAGTCTGTGGCGCAAGAGGTAGAGAACGCGGTGCGCCTGCGCGGCCAGACCGAGGCCGCGCGCCAAGTGGTGGTGCGGTCCGAGACCACCGGCCTTGTGATCTCCGAACCCTTACGCAAGGGCGCATTCGTAGAGGCTGACCAGATGCTTTGCCAGCTGGACCCCGGCACCCGCGCGGCCAGTCTGGCCGAGGCTGAGGCGCGCCTGACCGAAGCGCGCGCCCGTGGGCCCGAAGCAGAGGCGCGCATCGCCGAGGCGCAAGCCCGCCTGCAAGAAGCCGAAATCAACCAAACCGCTGCGGAGCGTTTGGGCGAGTCGGGATTTGCATCCACCACCCGGGTGGCCAACGCCGATGCCTCGCTCAGCTCCGCCCGGGCTGCGGTTCAGGCCGCGCAAACCGGGCTTGACAGTGTGGAGGCGGGGATCCAAGCCGCAGAGGCCGCGGTCCGCCGGGCCGAAGATGCCTTGCAAGAGTTGGATATCCGCGCGCCCTTTTCAGGCCTTTTGGAATCAGACACGGCCGAACTCGGCAGCTTGCTGCAACCCGGCGCGGCCTGTGCCACGGTGATCCAGCTGGACCCAATCAAATTGGTGGGCTTCGTGCCCGAAACCATGGTGGACCGTATCACCGTGGGTGCCCGTGCGGGCGCGCGCCTTGCCTCGGGTGGTGAAGTGGTCGGCCGTGTGACGTTCCTTTCGCGCTCTGCCGACAACCTGACCCGCACCTTCCGGGTAGAGGTCGAGGTGCCGAACGCCGATCTGTCCATCCGGGACGGGCAAACGGCCGAGATACTGGTGGAGGCCTCGGGCGAAACGGCGCACCTTCTGCCTGCGTCCTCCCTGACGTTGGATGACGACGGACGTCTCGGCGTGCGGTGGGTGGACGCGGACACCCGCGCGCGATTTGCCCCCGTGACCCTACTGCGCGACACACCCGAGGGCGTGTGGCTGGCGGGTCTGCCTGACGAAGTCACCGTGATCCTTGTGGGTCAAGAATACGTCATCGATGGTGTTAAGGTCGATGTTTCGTTCGAGGAGCTGACCCAATGACCGGTATAATCGACTGGGCCGCTGGCCGTGCGAAAATGGTCTTTGCCTTTGTGCTTTTGTCCATCTTGGCGGGCACAATTTCTTACGTTGGGCTGCCGAAAGAGGGCGAGCCTGACATCGACATCCCCGGCATCTTTGTCTCTGTCCCTTTCCCCGGCATCTCTGCCTCTGACAGTGAGAAGCTGCTGATCAAACCGATGGAAACCAAACTGTCGGAGTTGGACGGGCTGAAATCCTATAATTCCACTGCGTCTGAAAACTTTGCGGGCATCTTCCTCGAATTCGAATTCGGTTGGGACAAGACCGCCGTGATCGCCGACGTGCGCGACAAGATGGGACAGGCAGAGGCGGAGTTTCCGGCCGGGGCCGAACAATACGAGATCAACGAGATCAACTTTTCGGAATTCCCGATACTGGTCGTAAGCTTGGCCGGTGATGTGCCCGAACGCACTCTGCTGCGCCTTGCCAAGGACCTGCAAGACGACCTGGAGGGCATGGCCGCCATCCTGGAAGCGGAATTGGCCGGCGACCGGGACGAGATGTTGGAGGTCCTGATCGACCCCCTCGCCCTAGAGGCTTACAACGTCACGGCAGGCGAGCTGATCAGTGTTGTGTCCAACAACAACCTCTTGGTGGCCGCGGGTGCCGTGGAAACCGCATCCGGCGCGTTCCCGGTCAAGATCCCTTCGTCCTTCGATGAACCTGTGGATGTCTACAACCTGCCCGTCAAAACCAATGGCGACCGGGTCATCACGCTGGGCGATCTGGCGCAGATCAACCTGACATTCCAAGACCGCGTCAGCACCGCACGCTACAACGGGGATGCCACCGTGGCCGTGCAGGTGGTCAAGCGCAAGGGTTTCAACATCATGGACACCGCCGCCGAAGTGCGCACGGTCGTAGATGAAAAAGTCGCCGGTTGGCCGCAAGAGTTGCGCGATGCCGTCGAGGTCAGCGTGACTCTGGACCAATCGCGCGCCGTGCGCTCCATGGTTAGTCAGTTGGAAGGGTCGGTTCTGACCGCCGTGGCCCTCGTGATGATCGTTGTTCTTGCGTCCCTTGGGTCGCGGTCCGCCCTGCTGGTCGGCTTTGCGATCCCGACGTCGTTCCTGTTGTGCTTTGCCCTGCTGGCCGTGATGGGGGTCGCGATTTCGAACATCGTGATGTTTGGCCTGATCCTCGCCGTGGGCATGCTGGTGGACGGGGCCATTGTTGTGGTCGAATACGCCGACAAAAAACTGGCCGAGGGCAAGCCCCCCATGCAGGCCTATACCGAGGCCGCAAAGCGCATGTTCTGGCCCGTCGTCTCTTCCACGGCAACAACCCTGTGCGCGTTCTTGCCCATGCTGTTTTGGCCCGGCGTGCCCGGTGAGTTCATGGGCATGCTGCCGGTCACGCTGATCTTTGTTCTGTCCGCCTCCCTCGTGGTGGCGCTGGTCTACCTGCCGGTGATGGGGGCCTCGCAGGCCGTATGAGCCGGTTCTTCGAGGCCGGGTCCGAGGCCCTGCGCACCGTGGTGCCATGGTACATCGTGCGCGCCGTGCTGACAGTGCTGGGGGCCTACGCCATGTTCGTGGCCGCGATGCAGACGATCAATCCGCAGTACATCCTGCCCCTGCCCGAAACGCTGTCGCCGGTTCTGGCTCCCCTGCCCGGCGCGGTCATGTTCGCTTTGTCCGCTATGGCCATGTCGGTCCTGCTGGGATCGGTCACAGTCACTCGCAAGGCGACCCGCGTTCAAGGCCGCTACAAACGTACGCCCTTTGGCTGGTTCATTCACGCCATCGTAGGCAACCCGATCATGCCATTGGTGGCCATCGGGACGGTTCTGTTCACCGTGGTCAGCGTCTTCGGCTATTTTGGGCAGAACAACAACGGCGTTGAATTCTTCGTGGAGTCGGAAACAGAGCAGGCGATTGTCTACGTCCGCGCCCGGGGCAACCTGTCGCTGGATGAAAAGGACGCGCTGCTGAAACGGGCCGAGGAAATGGTTCTGGCCACCGCCGGTATCGAAAGCGCGTTCTCTTTTGCCGGGGACGGCGGGTTGAACCAGAACACCGGCGGGGCCTCTGCCCCACGCGACACCATTGGCCAAATCCAGATTGAGATCACACCATGGGAAGACCGGCCAACTGTGCTGCAAGATTGGTTCACCATCCCACTGATCAACTACACGGTGCAGACCCGTGTCGTGGACCCAGCCTTTGACGGGGACTTGATCGCAGACGATCTGCTGGCCCGGTTGCGCACATTGCCCGGGACCCAGTTTGACCTGCTGAACCAGTCCCGGGGCCCGGCATCGGGCAAACCGATCCACCTGCGCCTCAAGGGCAACAACTGGGAAGAGTTGCAAGCCGCGACCGCGCTGGCCCGCGCCCAGTTCGAAAACACCCCCGGCGTGGTTGATATCGAAGACACCCTGCCCCTGCCCGGCATCGACTGGGAGATCAACGTCGACGTGGAGAAGGCAGGCCGCTTCGGCGCGGATGTGGCGACCGTGGGGGCCATGGTCCAGCTGGTCACACGCGGTATCCTGCTGGATACGATGCGGGTCGACAGCTCCGACGACGAGATCGAGATCCGCGTGCGCCTGCCCGAAGAAGATCGCGTTCTATCCACACTGGACGAGCTGAGGGTGCGCACCGCCGAAGGCTTGGTCCCACTGGCCAACTTCATCACCCGTCAACCGGTCCCGCGTCTGGCCCAGATCGACCGGATCGACGGCTTGCGGTTCTTCGACGTCAAGGCGGACGCCGCCGCGGGCCTAGTCAAATTGGTCGACGCCGATGGCGCAACCGTGGATGTCGTGACCGAAAGCGAGGCCCAGAACTTCCCCGACCTGACCCGCGTGCCCGTCAATGGCAACGAACGGATCACCGCTCTGACCGAATGGCTGGACACCAATCCCCTACCCCAGGGTGTCAGCTGGGAGTGGACGGGCGACCAACAGGACCAAGAGGAATCCGGCGCCTTCCTGATGCAGGCGTTTGCCGGGGCGCTTGGTCTGATGTTCATCATCCTGCTGGCGCAGTTCAACTCGATCTACAACTCGGTTCTGGTGCTGCTGGCAGTAGTGCTGTCCACCACAGGCGTGTTGATCGGGATGCTGGTGATGGACCAGACATTCTCGATCATCATGACGGGCACAGGCATCGTTGCGCTGGCGGGGATCGTGGTGAACAACAACATCGTTCTGATCGACACCTACCAGGAATACAGCCGCTACATGCCGCGGCTGGAGGCGATTACCCGCACCGCTGAATCCCGCATCCGGCCCGTGCTGTTGACCACCCTGACGACAATGGCGGGCCTTGCCCCGATGATGTTCGGGCTGTCGTTCGACTTCATCGGCGGCGGCTATTCAGTCGAAAGCCCGACAGCCCTGTGGTGGATCCAGCTGGCAACGGCGGTGGTCTGGGGTCTTGGCGTCGCGACGATCCTGACCCTGATCTTTACGCCTGCGATGCTGGCCCTGCGCGTCTGGGTGGGCCACTACTTCTTCGCCATTGGGCGGGGGCTGGCGTGGCTTGGGGCGGCACGTGGATCGCGCCTGGTCGAGGATATGGCCCTGCGCCGTGCTGCCAAGCGCGAGGGGTTGCCGACCTTGCTGTGGGCCGAAGAGGACCCCGTCGAGGTGGTGACGCCCGAGCCTGAGATCAAAGCGGATCCATCGGCGCAGGACACACCTCCCCCGGATGGCGTACCCCTACGGGCGGCAGAATAAAGAACCGAGTTAAAAAAGGCCGCTCCTCGGAGCGGCCTTTTTCTTGGGAAACGAAAGGTGTCAGCCAGCAAGCGCCGCGTCGCACCTCCCGCAGACATCCTCGTTGGTATGGGTACCCACGTCGGGCAGCACCTTCCAGCAGCGCTGGCACTTGGCCCCATCCGCTTTGGCGAAGGTGACTGCAATCCCGGGCACATCTTCCAGCGTGAAGGCACCCTCGCCCGCCGCGTCGGTCGTGACGACCACGGCAGAGGTGATGCACAGATCGTCAAAGGCAACCGTGTCCAGCACGGCCTTGGTGTCCGCATCCACGTGGACGGTCGGCGCGGCCTCCAGGCTGGCACCGATGACCTTGTCCCGACGCTGGATTTCCAACGCCCCCGTCACAACCCGGCGGGCGCGGCGCACGGTGGCCCACTTCGCCGCCAGTGCCGCGTCCGCCCAATCCTCGGGCGTGTCCGGGATGTCGGTCAGGTGGATCGAACTGTCCTCGCCTGGGTGACGTTCCAGCCAGACCTCTTCCATGGTGAACACAAGGATTGGGGCCAGCCATGTCGTAATCCGGTGATAGAGCAGATCCAACACCGTGCGCGCAGCCCGGCGGCGGACGGTATCGCCGTCACAATAAAGCGCGTCCTTGCGCACGTCGAAGTAGAAGGCCGACAGATCCAGCGTCGCAAACTCAAACACGGCTTTCCACGCACCGGCAAAGTCGTAGGCCGCGTAGGCCGAGCGCACTTGGGTGTCCAACTCCGCCATCCGGTGCAGAACCCAACGCTCCAGCTCCGGCATATCGGCCACGTCTACACGGTCGGCCTCGGTGAAGTCCGCCAAGGATCCAAGCATGAAGCGCATGGTGTTGCGCAGCCGACGATAGCTGTCCGCCACCCCTTTCAGGATCTCCGGCCCGATGCGCAGGTCGGCGGTGTAGTCCGATTGCGCCACCCACAGGCGCAGGATGTCGGCGCCGTATTGGTCGATCACCTGTTGCGGGGCGATGGTGTTGCCGACGGATTTCGACATCTTCATGCCCTTCTCGTCCAGCGTGAACCCGTGGGTCAGCACCCCGCGATAGGGCGCGCGGCCCCGGGTGCCACAGGCCTGCAACATCGAGGAATGGAACCAGCCGCGGTGCTGGTCCGTCCCCTCCAGATACAGATCGGCCAACCCATCCTCGCTGCCATCTTCGCGGTCGCGCAGAACGAACGCATGGGTGGAGCCGCTGTCGAACCACACATCAAGAATGTCAAACACCTGGTTGTAATCATTGGCATTTACCAAATTTCCAAGGAAACGTTCCTTGGCACCGGGCTTGTACCAGGCATCCGCGCCCTCGGCCTCGAAGGCCTCCAAAACCCGGGCGTTCACTTCGGCGTTCTGCAACAGGAAATCCGGGTCCGTGGGCTTGGCGTCTTTCTTCACAAAACAGGTCAGCGGCACGCCCCATGCCCGTTGGCGCGACAGCACCCAGTCGGGCCTCGCTTCGATCATGGAATACAACCGGTTGCGCCCGGTTTGCGGGGTCCATGTGACAAGCTCATCGATAGAGGTAAGCGCGCGCTTACGAATGGTATCACCGTAGTCGTCCTGCCCATCGCCCACGGGCTTGTCGATGGCGGCGAACCACTGGGGGCGGTTGAGACGGATCACCGGGGCCTTGGACCGCCAGCTGTGGGCATCGCTGATCTTGATCCGCTTGCGCGCCAGCAGACCGCCGACCTCGACCAGTTTCTCGATCACAGCCTTGTTGGCCCCGCCGGGCTTGCCGTTGGACTTGATGATCTGCTGACCGGCAAAGAACGGCAGGTCGTCGCGATAGCTGGAATCGTCGAGGATGTTGTAGGTCATGGGCAGGCCATGTTTGACCCCGATGGCATAGTCGTCGTCGCCGTGGCTGGGTGCGGTGTGCACAAAGCCGGTGCCGGCATCCGCCGTGACGTGATCGCCGGGCAGCAGGGGCACGTCAAAGTCCCACTCACCGCCCGCCCCCTCGGCCCCGTTCAACGGGTGGGCGCAGGTCAGGGTTTCCAATTCCTCAGCCGTCACATCGCGCAGGCGTGTCCACTGCCCGTCTTCCAGACGCGCGGCACCCAGGGTGTCGGCGGCAAGGGCATCGGCCATCAGGTACTTGCCCCCCTTCACGGCCCAGCATTCCTCGGGCGTGTCGGTGACTTCGTACAGGCCATAGCTGATGCCCGGGCCAAAACAGATCGCGCGGTTTTGCGGGATCGTCCAAGGGGTCGTGGTCCAGATCACAACCATCGCGCCGGTCAGGTCTTCCGCCAGATCGAACAGAGTGCCGACAAAATCCGTCGCCTCGTCCAGCAGAGCCAACTTGGTGTTCGGCACCACGCGGAACGGCACCCAGATCGCGTCGGTCTGACGCTCGTGGTACTCCACCTCTGCTTCGGCCAGCGCGGTCTTTTCCACGGGCGACCACATCACGGGCTTGGACCCTTGATAGAGCGTGCCGTTCATCAGGAACTTCTGGAACTCTTCGGCAATCACCCGTTCGGCGTGAAAGTTCATGGTCAGGTAAGGATCGTCCCACTTGCCCGTGACACCCAGACGTTTGAATTCATCGCGCTGGATGTCGATCCATCCTTCGGCAAACTTGCGACATTCCTGACGGAACTCGACCACGTCCACGGCGTCCTTGTCGCGGCCCTTTTTGCGGTACTGTTCTTCGATCTTCCATTCGATGGGCAGGCCGTGGCAGTCCCAACCGGGGATATAGCGCGCATCCTTGCCCATCATCTGCTGGCTGCGCACCACCATGTCCTTGAGCACCTTGTTCAGCGCGTGACCGATGTGCAGATTGCCGTTCGCGTAGGGCGGGCCATCGTGCAGGGTGAACGGCTGTCGTCCCGTCTTCTCGCGCAGGCGGTCATAGATGCCGATCTCGGCCCAACGGGCCAGCCACGCCGGTTCGCGTTTGGGCAGACCAGCCCGCATGGGAAATTCGGTTTTGGGCAGATTAAGGGTGTCTTTGTAGTCGCGGGGTGCAGTCGCGTCAGAGGCCATGTCAGGCGTCCTTCATGTCTTGGGAATGGCAAAGGGGGCGGCGCGGGTGTCCATACGCCTGTGCCCGGCGGCTCAGTGCAGAGCGCCGGGGGTGATAATTCGAATGATGATCATCACATAACCCATCTTGAGGGGGAGTATAGGCCGCCAGCCCCGAGGCGGCAAGGCACTTTAGGACCGTCGGGACTGTAGACCGCGCGTCCATGAAACGCCGTAGTCGAGATGAAATTTCTCCAAGTGACAGGCTAACCGGTACGATGCTGAAGGTTATCGCTCGGGTGCGGTCGCTGTTGATCGTCATGTGAGGACCGCCGCTGCCACAGGCATTGGCCTGGACAACGTGCAGCTCAATCGCGGCTAGGGCGCTTGGCTAGGCGTTGACGTGGTCCCAGACCTTGGAGATCACCACCGACCCTTCGCCCACCGCACTTGCCACCCGTTTCACGGAGCCTGCGCGCACATCGCCCACGGCAAAGATGCCGGGGGTCGAAGTGGCATAGGGGCTGTCGGCGTTGGCACCGGTGATCACAAACCCCTTGGCATCCAACGCCACGTGATCGCGCAGCCAGTCCGTGTTGGGGGCCGCCCCGACCATTACAAAGACCGCGCCCGTGCGCAGGTCCCAATCCTGCCCGCTGGTCTTGTCGCGGATGGTGGCCCGTTCCAGCCGATCCGCGCCGTGCAGATCGCGCACTTCGGTGCGGTAGTGGATGGTGATGGCCGGATCCGCATCCAGCCGGTTGGACAGGTAGGACGACATGCTGGCCGCAAGACTGTCGCCGCGCACCATCAGGTGCACGTGACGGGCGTGACGACACAGGAACATCGCCGCCTGCCCCGCCGAATTGCCGCCCCCGATGATCACCACGTCTTGGTTCTTGCAAAACCGCGCCTCGATCTCTGTGGCCGCGTAGTAGATGCCCGCGCCCTCGAAATCCTCAAGGCGCGGGATGGGCAGGCGGCGGTACTGCACGCCCGTGGCCACCACAAGTGCGCGGGCACAGGTCTGGGTCCCGTCATCAAGGCCGACACAGAACACACCGTCCGCGCGCCGCTCGATTCCGACGGCCCGGCGGGGCACAGCAAAGCGGGTGCCGAACTTCATCGCCTGCACCTCGCCGCGCCAGCACAGATCTGCACCGGAGATCCCCGTGGGAAAGCCCATATAGTTCTCGATCCGGCTGGAAGTGCCCGCCTGCCCCCCGATGGTCGCGTCCTCAAGGACCAGCGCCGACAGCCCCTCTGCCCCGGCATAGACGGCCGCCGCAATCCCGCCCGGCCCGCCGCCCACGATCAACACATCATGCACCTCGCCCGGATCAAGGTTCAGGTCCAGACCGAACAGCCTGGCTACCTTGGCAGGCGTCGGCGCGTCGATCACCATGCTGTCCCCGAACAACAGCGCGGGGGCGCCGCCGGACAGGTTGCAGACATGCTCGAGGTCCTGCGCCTCTTTCTCGGCGTGATCCAGCACACGGAACGGAATGCGGTTGCGCGCGGCAAAGGCCGCGATGGCGCGTAGGTTGCGATCCTCGTCCAGCCCAATGAAGGTCAGGGCCGCACGGTTGCTTTCCAACAACCGCCGCCTGCGCGCTGCAAAAACGGTCACGATGATATCCGACATCTCGGGCATTTCGGACATCAGGCGCAGCAGATCCGTGCGGGGCACGGCAATCGCGCGTACATCCGTCACGGCCCGCTGTGGCAGCAGCGCCGCACCACCGGTCAGCATGGCAATTTCGCCTGTGAATTGGGTCGGGCCCAAGGTCGCATCGCCGTAGCGGGTGCCAAGCAGAGGGTCTACAGCCTCCGCCTGCCCTTCCAGGATATAGTACATCGTATCCAGCGGCTTGCCCAATTCAGTCATCATATCGCCCGCCGCAAAACGCACCTCGGTGCCCGCTTTGGACAAGGCGCGCACATGGGCGTCGGACAGGGGCGTGCGCACCATTGTGCGCAGATCAACAGCAAGGCTTTCCATGGGCTATTCCTTTTGGCCAAACAGCCCAGTCACGCTGCGCTTCATTATCACTGTCACCGAAGGTGGCTTGGCGGCGGCAAAGGGCAAGGGGCGACACACCTCCATCGCGGCCACGCCGACCCGGGCTGTGAGCGCTCCGTTCACCAACCCCTCGCCAAAGCGGCGGCTGATCTTGGAGAGCACGCCGCCCCCCGCGATGTGGCCGATCAGATCGTCCCCCACAGCGACCGCGCCCGTGGCCACCAAATGGGTCATGACGCTGCGCGCCAGACGCCAACTGCCAAAGGTGCCCCCACGCCCGCCGTAGATCTCTGCGATGCGGCGGATCATGCGCAGATTGGCGGTCAGGGCCGTCACCACATCGGCCAAGGCAAGGGGCACAAGGGCCGTAACCGTGGCGACCTGACGGGCGGCGGCCTCGACCTCGCGCGTCGCAGCTTGGTCCAGCGGGGCCAGCACATGGGCCTCGGCGGCGGCAAACAGGGCGGGCGCGTCAAAGATATCCGCCTGCACCTCGGCCAAGCGGTCGCGGCCCCAGCGGGTGTCCGCCCGCGCCCCATACATGCCGGTCAGGCGCGCGGTGACTTTGCGCGCCGCCGTCAGGTCCGTGGCCGCCAAGGCGTCCCGCTTGATCCCGTCGATCCGGCGCAAACGCGACAGGGCGGCGAGTTCCTTTACCGCCAACGCCAAGCCCACGACGATCAACGCCCCGAGCAATGCCGTCGCAATCCACCCCAGCACCGGGTTCGCGGCCAGCAGCGCAGTGGCAAAGTTCCACGCCGTGACGGACAGCACAAAACCCATGAGCGTCAGGACCAGCGCAAAGAACGCCCGTGCCAAGCGCGAAGGCCGCCGCGTCGCCAGCACCACCGCCGTTTGCATCGCCTGGCCCTGTGGCGCGTCATGGATGGGGGCCGCGTCCGCAGGGGACGGTGCGGGGTCTTCGATGTCGAATACCACGGGGCCTTGGGTCGGGTGGGTCATAGCACGCTTCTCCCGCGCAGACGGTCGGCCAGCAGAAACTCCGCCGCTTGGTCCAGCCGGATGTGTGGCGGGCCGGACCCCGGGCGCAGGGAATTGGGCGCAGGGGCAAACCGCATGATGTTGTAATCCCCGCCCAGCCATGCCTCTGCCGCTTCGCGCGCAGGGGTCAGCAGTTGGTTGGGATCAGCGGGCAGCGCCCCGGGATAGAGCGCGGCTTCCTTGCCAGTGTCCAGCAACCGCCCCCGCACCACGCCAAGGTCCCGTCCCTGATGGCTGCGGGTTTCCTCGACCGTGCACCGCAGCGACGCGATCGACATCGCCGCCGTCTGTGCGCCCGCGAAATCGGCGCGGTCCTTGGCGTCTCGCACCAGCGCCTCGGTCAGCGCGGTCAGGCTGGCGTGTTGTTCGTGGTGCAGGTGATCGGCCTTGGTGGCCGCGAACAGCACCTTGTCCACTTTGCGCCCGGCAAACAGTTGCGTCAGAAAGGCATTGCGCCCGGGCCGAAACGCGCCCAACAGGTCAGACAGCCCAAGGCGCAGATCATCCACAGCGCGCGGGCCGGCATGTACCGCGCCCAACACGTCTGCCAGAATGATCTGCCGGTCGATCCGCGAGAAATGATCCCGAAAGAAGGGCCGCACCACTTGGGACTTATAGGCGTCGAACCGCCGGGCCATCTCGCGGCCCAATGACCCGCGCGCGGTGCTGGCATCGGGCAAGGGGGCAAAGGTCAAGGCGGGCGACCCGGCCAGATCCCCGGGCAACAGGAACCGCCCCGGCGTCAGGTCATAGGCGCCCTTGCCGCGGGCGACCTGCAAGGCGTCTGCGTAAGCGGTGGCTAACGCCGATGCCACCGGTTCGTCATGTTTTGCGGCGCTGTCCACGGCGCGGGCCTGCGCCAGATAGTCTGCGGCGCCCCACCGCTCTGCCCGGGCGAAGGCGCGCTTGGTCCAGGTGGCGTAGTCCATATCCAACAGGGCAAGGTCCAAAAGCCATTCCCCCGGATAATCCACGATATCCAAGTGGACCGTCCGCGCCCCGCGCAGACCGCCCAGCAGGCCGCCCGGTTGCACCCGCAGGGACACGCGCAGCTCGCTGATGGCACGGGTGCCTTCGGGCCAATGGGGCGTTGTGCCGGTCAGGGCAGACAGATGCGCCTCGTAGTCGAACCGGGGCACGGTGTCGTCGGGCTGGGGCTGCAGGAACGCGGCCTCTATGGCGGGCGAGAACCCGGGCATCCGCCCCCGGTCCAACAAATTGGCCACCAGCGAAGTGATGAACACCGTCTTGCCTGCCCGGCTTAGACCTGTCACGCCAAGGCGGATCACAGGCTCCAGAAAGGTCTCGGACACGGCGTCGCCAACCCCTTCGACAGTGCGGACCAATGCGTCCGCCACGCGGCCTACGACCATGCTGTTTCCTTCTCGTTTCCTTAACAATAGGGACGGCGTCCGCCCTTGTGTAGGGGGGATGCCGCGCTACCCCTTCCCCATGCCAAGATATGCGATGCAAGTGGAATACGACGGGCGGCCCTACGCGGGGTGGCAACGTCAGAACGGGCCTGCCACGGTTCAACAAACCCTGGAGGAAGCCTTGCGCACCATAGACCCGTCGGTGCCGTCCATCGGTGCGGCGGGCCGCACAGACGCAGGGGTGCACGCCACGGGGCAAGTCACCCATGCGGACCTGTCGCGGACATGGGAGCCCTTCCGCCTGTCCGAGGCGGTGAACTACCACCTGAAGCCGGCCCCCATCGCCATCACCGCTTGCGCGGCTGTGGCCGACGATTGGCACGCGCGATTTTCAGCGTTGGAGCGGCGCTACACCTTTCGCCTGATCGCCCGCCGCGCGCCCCTGACCACGGACAAGGGGCTGGCGTGGCGCGTGCCGGGGCCGCTGACCCTTGCGCCGATGCAGCAGGCCGCGCAGCACCTGATCGGCACCCATGACTTCACCACCTTCCGCGCATCCATCTGTCAGGCCAAGTCGCCCGTGAAATCCATCGACGAGATCACGATCACCGAACACCCCTACCCCGGCGGACAAGAGTTTCGCTTTCACCTGCGCGCGCGCAGCTTTCTGCACAATCAGGTCCGCTCGATCGTCGGCACCCTCGAACGGGTCGGTGCGGGGGCGTGGCCCCCGCGCGCGTCCGTGACGCCCTTGCCGCCTGTGACCGCGCCGCCTGTGGTCCGGTTTCGCCCCCTGACGGGCTGACGCTGACCGGGGTGTCTTACCCCACGTCCCCCTTCATTGGGTCTTAAATCCCCCGGGGGTGTGGGGGCTGGCCCCCACCCGCCGTCCCCTGCGCGCCTTTGGCCACTTGCGCGACGCCTGAATTGGTATAGAAAGTTTACCAATATAAGGATCGGAGCCAAACATGCCAGTCATCACCAATATCGAAGACCTCAAACGGATCTACGCCCGGCGCACACCCAAGATGTTCTACGACTACACCGAAAGCGGGTCGTGGACGGAACAGACGTTCCGCGAGAACACGTCCGACTTTGAAAAGCTGCGCCTGCGCCAGCGGGTCGCCGTGGACATGACGGGCCGGACCACCAAGTCCACCGTGCTGGGGCAAGAGGTGTCCATGCCCGTGGCCCTGGCCCCCGTTGGCATGACCGGGATGCAGCACGCGGATGGCGAGATCAAAGCCGCCCGTGCCGCCGAAAAATTCGGCGTGCCGTACTGCCTGTCCACCATGTCGATCTGCTCCATCGAGGATGTGGCCGAACACACGACCAAACCGTTCTGGTTTCAGGTCTACACCCTCAAGGACGACGACTTCATGCGCAGGCTTCTGGACCGGGCCAAGGCCGCCGGGGTGGAAACCATTGTCATTACCGTGGACCTGCAACTGTTGGGCCAGCGGCACAAGGATCTGAAAAACGGGCTGTCCGCCCCCCAAACCCACCCTGAAAACCATGGCCAATCTGGCCACGAAATGGGCGTGGGGCCTTGAGATGCTACAGACCAAGCGGCGCTTCTTTGGCAACATCGTGGGCCACGCCGAAGGCGTGGGCGACCCGGCCAGCCTGATGGAATGGACCGCAAACGCCTTTGACCAATCGCTGGATTGGGACCGGATCAAGGTGTTGCGCAAGATGTGGGGCGGCAAGGTGATCATCAAGGGGATCCTCGATGCCGAAGACGCCCAAAAGGCCGTGGATGTGGGCGCGGACGCCATCATCGTGTCCAACCACGGCGGGCGGCAGTTGGACGGGGCGCTGTCCTCGATCCGCGTCCTGCCCCAAGTGGTGGAGGCCGTGGGCGACAAGATCGAGGTCCACATGGACAGCGGCATCCGGTCCGGCCAAGACGTGCTGAAGGCCGTGGCCATGGGCGCCAAAAGCTGCATGATCGGGCGGGCCTATATTTACGGCCTCGGCGCGCAGGGCGAGAAGGGTGTCACAAAGGCGCTGGAGGTGATCCACAAGGAACTCGACACCACCATGGCCCTGTGCGGACGGACCGACATCAACACGGTCGACAGCTCCATCCTTCTGATCCCCGAGGGGTTCACCGGACGCTGGGAAAACCTGCACAACCGCGCAGGCTAGACCCCAAAGCGGCGGGCCAGCACAAGCGTCAGGACGGGGATCAATGCCAGAACCCCGGCCACCGCGGCGAACGCCATGCGCAGCCCGCCCCATTCGGCCAACAGGCCCACAAGTCCCGGGGCCAGCATGAACCCCAGAAACCCAATCACCGCGACCCGTGCGATGGCGCGGGTCCGGTGTTCGGGCGGGCACAGCCTGCCAACCATGGCGATGCCCAAGGGCCCGATCACAGAGACGCCCAGTCCCAGCAGCGCAAACCCGATGTAGGCCACCACGGGCGATCCGGCAAAGGCGGCGATCAGGGTGCCGGTGATGGTGATCAACCCCGCCACCTCGATAATCAGGCGATCGGGGTAGCGTGACGTGATCACCTGCCCAAAGAACCGCCCCACCGTCATCGTCAGGCCCAGCAAGGCCGGACCCAATGCACCTTGGGCCGCGATCCCGCCAAGGGTGCGTTCGATGTGCAGGGCGGACCACGCCTCGACCGCGGCCTCTGCGGTAAAGGCCACCATGACGATCCCCCCACACAGCAGGACCGGCAAGAAGGGCAGACATTGGGCGGGGGCGTTCGGGTCCGAAGGGGCCTGGGTACTGGCGCAGCGCACAAACGGTACGGCGCACAGGGCCAATATCGCGGCGGTGGTCAAAATCTCGGCCGGCGAGAACGCGGCTTGGCGGGCCAGCCCCGTGGCAATGGCCGACAGCCCGTAAGCCAGGCTGAAGCTGCCATGACCTGCGTTCATCAAGGGGCGGGCATAATGCGCCTCCAACTCTGAGGTGCGCGCGTTCACCACCACGTCCACAAGGCCCGAACACATGCCCAGCAGGATCATCACCACAAACAGCGACAGGCCGGAATTCGTATGCCCGGGCAGCAAAAACGCACCAGCCAGCATCACCATCCCCACCGGCAGGGCATTGATCCGCAACGAGGCATCGAACTTGGGCGCCAGCCACATGGTCGGCAGCAACCCGATGGCCGTGCCCATCAACAACAGCCCGAACGTCGCATCACTTGCCCCCACTTGCGCCTTGATTGCCGGGGCTTGCGCCGCGAAACTGCCCCACAGCAAGCCCAGCACCGCAAACGCCACAGACGGGCGGCGGTTCAAACGCAAGGCAGTGATCAGGTCGTTCAGCACGGACATGGCCCCCGCTAGCGCCTTTGTGACAACGGTGCAACGGCACAGGGCACCCGCAGACGGAACACTGTGTGATTGCTATGACGACAATGACCCAAGGCGGCGCCGGAATCGCCTTGCGTTTTGACCCCTGCCCCTGTAACGCCACGACCTGTTGGGCCTACACCCTGGAGGAGGCCCCTTAATGTATGGAGAATTATCATGGCTGGAGAGATTCCAGATCTCGTCGTAGAGGCACGCGCGGGGACAGGCAAGGGAGCCGCCCGTCAAGCACGTCGCGATGGCAAAGTACCCGGTGTGGTTTATGGCGGCGGCGCGGACCCCGTTGCAATCGAAATGCCCTTCAACGTGCTGCTCAAGCGCCTGAAGGCTGGGCGGTTCATGTCCACCCTGTTCAACCTGAAGATGGAAGGCGCCGAAGATGTGCGCGTGATCTGTCGCGGTGTGCAGCGTGACGTGGTCAAAGACCTGCCCACACACGTGGATTTCATGCGCCTGCGTCGCACGTCCAAAGTGTCCCTGTTCATCCCCGTTGATTTCACCGGCGAAGAAACCTCGCCCGGGATCAAGAAGGGTGGCGTGTTGACTGTTGTGCGCCCCGAGGTGGAACTGAACGTGACCGCTGGCGATATCCCCGAAAGCATCACGGTCGACATCTCGACCCTGAACGTCGGCGACACCGTGACGATTTCCGACGTGACCCTGCCCGAAGGGGCCAAGCCCACGATCGACCGCGATTTCGTCATCGCCAACATCTCTGCCCCCTCGGGTCTGCGTTCGTCCGAGAACGAAGCCGAAGACGGCGAAGAAGAAGCCGCAGAAGAATAAGCCCGACTTACGTCGAGGTGACAGCGCGCGCGAGGGGCCCCTTGCGCGCGCTTTTCTTTTGGGGCCGTTGGGTTATTTTGGGCACAAGGGGGACAGGCGATGATCATTTTCACAGGGCTGGGCAATCCGGGCGCAAAATACGCCGCCAACCGCCACAACATCGGGTTCATGGCGATGGACCGGATCGCCGCCGATCACGGCTTTGCCCCTTGGCGGTCCAAGTTTCAGGGCCAACTGTCCGAAGGACGTTTGGGCGGCGAAAAGGTGATCCTGTTCAAGCCCGAGACCTTCATGAACCGATCCGGCCAACCCCTCGCCGCCGCCATGCAGTTTTTCAAATTGACCCCGGCCTCACTGACCGTGTTCCACGACGAGCTTGACCTCGCCCCCGGGAAGGTGCGTGTCAAACAGGGGGGCGGCCATGCGGGGCACAACGGGTTGCGATCCATCCACCAGCACCTTGGCCCCGACTACGCCCGCGTGCGTCTGGGCATCGGGCATCCGGGGCACAAGGACCGTGTGGCCGGATACGTGTTGTCGGACTTTGCCAAGGCCGAACAGGGCTGGCTGGACGATGTCATGCGCGGCATCAGCGACGGTGCGGCGCAGCTGGCCGATGGGGACAGCGCCAAGTTCCTGAACGCCGTCGCCCTGCGCGTCGCCCCGCCCCGCAGCGGGACGGGGAAACAGGGCGCAAAACCCGCGCCCAAGCCCGATACCGCGTCGGGGGGAAATCGGGGGTGGTTTCGGGGGGGATTTCGGGGGATGCCAAAACGCCGGAAAAAGAACCCACGGCCCTCGAAAAATTGATGCAGAAATTCAGATAGGACGAACATGACCAACCGCCCGCCAATCGAACCCTCCGTCAATGTTCTGGATGGACCGCTGCAAAGTTGTTCCCTTGATCCTGTGACCGGATTCTACCGCAACGGGTGCTGCGACACGGGCCCCATGGACGGCGGCAGCCATACCGTGTGTGCCGTAATGACCGAGGGGTTTTTGGCCTATTCCAAGTACCTCGGCAACGACCTGTCCACCCCAAGGCCCGAGTTCAACTTTCCCGGCCTCAAGCCCGGTGACCAATGGTGCCTGTGTGCGTCGCGCTTTTTGCAGGCCCATGACGAAGGGGTCGCGCCCAAGGTCAATCTCGCCTCGACCCACAAGGCCGCGTTGCGCATCGTGGATATGGAGGTGCTGGCGCAATACGCACTGGACGTATCGGAGTGATCGACACCTTTGCATTTTGCGATTGACCCATAGGGGCTGTTTTCTTAGTGTCATCGGGCCAATGGGGTTGTTCGAAAGAATTCCCATGGCTCTGAGGCTTGCGCCTGCCAGGGCCGGTGCAACCACCGGTCCTGGTTTTCAGAGCCACAGAATGAAGGCCGTGCGACTGGACCCGCACGGCCTTTTTCTGTGTCATTACAGGCATGTAGGCACGAAAAAAGGGGCAGTCCCCTGCCCCTTTACATCGAAATCTAAGCGCGATTATTCGACGCTGCGCCCCTCGGGGCCAGTCATGTCAAAACCAAGCGCACGCGCCACCGTAAAGATATCCTTATCACCACGCCCGCACATGTTCATGCAGATGATGTGGTCCTTGGGCAGGTTCGGCGCGATCTTCATCACATGAGCCAACGCGTGGCTGGGTTCAAGGGCGGGGATGATCCCCTCTTGCGCACAGCAGACTTGGAACGCTTCCAACGCCTCCTTGTCGGTGATCGCGACATACTCGGCGCGCCCAATATCGTGCAGCCAAGCATGTTCCGGCCCGATGCCGGGGTAGTCGAGACCCGCAGAAATCGAGAAACCTTCGAGGATTTGGCCATCATCGTCTTGCAGCAGATAGGTGCGGTTGCCGTGTAGAACGCCGGGGCGACCGCCCGTTAGGGACGCGCAGTGTTCCATCTTGGCGTTCACACCCTTGCCGCCCGCCTCGACCCCAATGATGCCGACCTCTTTGTCGTCCAGAAACGGGTAGAACAGGCCCATGGCGTTGGACCCACCACCGATCGCAGCGATCAGAGTATCGGGCAAACGCCCCTCCGCAGCCAGCATCTGTTCACGCGCTTCCTTACCGATGATGGCTTGAAAATCACGGACCATGGCGGGGTACGGGTGCGGCCCGGCGACCGTACCAATGCAGTAGAACGTATCGCGCACGTTGGTGACCCAATCGCGCAGGGCATCGTTCATGGCGTCCTTCAGGGTGCCCCGACCGCTGGTCACGGGGATCACCTCGGCCCCCAGCAGGCGCATACGGAACACGTTTGGCGCCTGACGTTCCACATCGTGGGCGCCCATGTAGACCACGCATTTCAAACCGAATTTCGCGCAAACTGTGGCCGTCGCAACACCGTGTTGCCCCGCCCCCGTTTCCGCGATGATCCGGGTCTTGCCCATGCGGCGGGCCAGAATGATCTGTCCCAGCACGTTGTTGATCTTGTGCGCGCCGGTGTGGTTCAGTTCGTCCCGCTTGAGGTAGATCTTGGCCCCGCCCAGATGGTCCGTCAGACGCTCCGCAAAGTAGAGCGGTGAGGGACGGCCCACGTAATGCGTCCAAAGGTAGTGCATCTCGTCCCAGAAGCTCTGGTCGGTCTTGGCGTGTTCGTACTGCGCCTCCAGCTCCAAGATCAGCGGCATCAAGGTTTCGGAGACGAAACGGCCCCCGAAGTTGCCGAAACGACCGTTTTCGTCAGGTCCGGTCATAAATGAATTGATGAGGTCTTCGGCCATGGTCGTTCCTCCGGTGGGGTGCATTGGGATGTGTTAAAAGAGCCAGCGGATCGGCGCAAGCTAGTCCTGTGCCGACTGAACGAAGGCCGCAATCTTGGCGGGATCTTTGATACCGGGCGCCGCCTCCACCCCGGAGGACACGTCAAGCTGTTTGGCTCCCGTGCGTCGCGCGGCCCCGGCGGCATTGTCGGGCGTCAGGCCACCTGCCAGCATCCACGGTTTGGCCCAATACTTGCGCGTCGCCAAAAGTTGCCAATCGAATGCAAGCCCGTTGCCGCCGGGCAGGTCCGCACCCTTGGGCGGTTTGGCGTCGATCAGCAATTGATCCGCAACCACAGAGTACAAGTCGATATCGGCAAGGTCAGAGGCATTCGCAATCCCGATGGCCTTCATCACCGGCAGACCGTAACGCGCGCGGACCGCTGCCACACGCTGGGGCGTCTCGTGGCCGTGCAGTTGGATCATGTCCAAGGGCACTTTTGACGTGATCGCATCCAGCGTTGCGTCGTCCGCGTCCACAGTCAAAGCCACCTTGGCCAGCCCCAATGGTGCGTGAACGGCCAGCCCTGCGGCCTGGTCCACAGTGACGTTGCGCGGGGACTTCTCAAAAAACACAAAGCCCGCGTAAAGCGCACCAGCGGCGGCCGCAGCATCCACATCGGACGTTCGGGTCAGTCCACAAATTTTGACGGAAATCGCCACAATCGGCTACTTGGCGCCGTCTAGCAGCGCAAGCACGTCGTCACCGCTGTCCGTTGTCTTGGCCTTTTTGACTTCGCGGGCAAGGCGGTTCGCCTCTGACCGGGCGCGCACGGCCTCGGCGCGGTGCTTGTGCTCGCGGAACCATTCCCAGACGAAACCGATCAGAACACCACCAATCAGACCACCGAACACGACGACATACAGGGGCAGGCTGATCGAAATCGGCATGTTCATCAGCCCGGCCAAATCAGCGGGCAAAAGGTTCAGGGTGACGACCTGACGGTTCGCAAGGGCCACCGTTACAAGGCAAATCGCAAGGACCGCCAAGAATGCATACCGCAGAAAACGCATGGCTAGTCCTTTCCGTTCAAACGGTCGCGCAGCAGCTTGCCGGTCTTGAAGAAGGGCACGTGTTTCTCCTCCACCTGCACCGTTTCGCCTGTGCGCGGGTTGCGGCCCACTCGGGCGTCACGTCGTTTGACCGAAAACGCGCCAAAACCGCGCAGCTCCACACGGTCGCCATCGGCCATTGCTTCGATAATCGTGTCGAAAATTGTATTCACGATGCGTTCCACATCACGTTGGTACAGATGCGGATTATCATCCGCGATCTTTTGGATCAGCTCGGAACGTATCATGCGTGGCGTCCTCCCCAGAGTGGCCGAATTATTCCCAAGTATAGGGCAAGTTGGCAGCGAACCGAAACGCCCTTGTCATGGTTTTTTGATCCTTTTGCCCGGCAAACTGCAAAAAAGTGCGCGCTGCGTTAGGGTTACAGGCGCGACCAGCCCGTTGGGCGGTACTACTGCGCGCTGTAAAAGGAATCGCAAACGCAAACGGCCCCGCCTTTCGAGGCGGGGCCGCTGCAATCCTTCAGAACCCTTAGGGTTATTCGTCGCCCTTCAGCGCCGCACCAAGGATGTCGCCCAAGGACGCACCGGAGTCGGAGGAGCCATACTGCTGCACGGCCTCTTTCTCTTCTGCGATCTCGCGGGCTTTGATCGACAGACCCAGACGACGGGTCTTCTGGTCCACGTTGGTCACGCGCACGTCGATCTTGTCGCCTGCGCCGAAACGCTCTGGACGTTGATCGGCACGGTCGCGGGACAGGTCGGACCGGCGGATGAAGGAGGTCATACCTTCGTAGGACACCTCGATGCCGCCTTCTTCGATCTTGGTCACTTCCACAGTGATGATCGAGCCACGCTTCACGCCGCCAACAGCTTCGGCAAAGGGGTCGCCGTCTGCCGCCTTGATCGAAAGCGAGATACGCTCTTTCTCGACGTCCACTTCGGACACGACGGCATTGACCATGTCGCCTTTGCGGTAGTCGCCGATCACGTCTTCGCCACGACCTTCCCATGTCAGGTCGGACAGGTGCACCATGCCGTCGATGTCGCCGGGCAGACCCACGAACAGACCGAATTCGGTGATGTTCTTGACTTCGCCTTCGACCTGCGTGCCCTCGGGGTGGGTTTCTGCAAACACTTCCCATGGGTTACGCTGCGTCTGTTTCAGACCCAGAGACACGCGGCGCTTGGCACCGTCGATTTCCAGCACCATGACCTCAACCTCTTGGCTGGTGGACACGATCTTGCCGGGGTGGACGTTTTTCTTGGTCCAAGACATCTCGGACACGTGTACCAGACCTTCGACACCGGCTTCCAGCTCGACGAACGCACCGTAATCGGTGATGTTCGTGACGCGGCCCTGATGGACCGAACCCAGAGGATACTTGGCACCAACAAGGTTCCACGGATCTTCCTGCAGCTGCTTCATGCCCAGGCTGATACGGTGGGTATCTTTGTTGATCTTGATGACCTGCACCTTGATCGTCTCGCCGATGTTCAGCACCTCGCGTGGATCGTTCACGCGGCGCCATGCCATGTCGGTGACGTGCAACAGGCCGTCCACACCGCCCAGGTCCACGAAGGCCCCGTATTCGGTGATGTTCTTGACCACGCCTTCGACCGTCTGACCTTCGGTCAGGTTGGCGATCACCTCGGCGCGCTGTTCGGCGCGGGATTCCTCGAGGATCGCACGGCGCGACACAACGATGTTGCCCCGGCGACGATCCATTTTGAGGATTTGGAACGGCTGCTTCAGACCCATCAGGGGGCCTGCATCGCGCACGGGGCGCACATCCACCTGAGAGCCGGGCAGAAACGCCACAGCGCCGCCCAGATCGACCGTGAAGCCGCCCTTGACGCGACCGAAGATGGCGCCTTCGACACGCTCTTCGGACCCGTAGGCTTTTTCCAGACGGTCCCATGCTTCCTCGCGGCGGGCCATCTCACGCGACAGCACGGCTTCACCGCGGGCGTTTTCGACGGACCGCAAGAAGACCTCGACGTCGTCGCCAACGGCCACTTCGGGTTCTTCACCGGGGGATGCGAATTCTTTCAGATCAACGCGGCCTTCCATTTTGTAGCCGACGTCGATGATGGCCTGGCCCGCTTCGACAGCGATGACCCGACCCTTAACAACCGAACCTTCGTTCGGGGTATCAATTTCGAGGCTTTCGTTCAAAAGCGCTTCGAATTCGTCCATGAGATTGTTTGCCATGTGGCGTAGATATCCTTTTAGAGCGTTATACTGGCCGCGCGGTTGTCTCCGCCGGTCTTTGGGTTGATGTTGGTCCATAAACAAACGGGCCGGTAAAAGCCGACCCAGTCGAGACCTGCGCGGTATAGCCGCGAGACCCCTGCCCCGCAAGCCCCCGTTCAAACCGCCATATAGGTCCGGTTTGGCGGTGAAACCTGACACTGTTCCGTTGAAGCTGACCGGCCTTTGCACATCGTGGCACACACTTCATGCGCCCTGCCGGGCCGAAGGCACCATTGCCCCTGAAACAAGCCAGTCCCGAGCGCGCGCTGGTCTAGGTCACAAGCCGCGACACCTGCGACGCGAAATCTTCGCCGCGTTTCTCAAAACTGTCGTATTGGTCGAAACTGGCCGCCGCAGGGGCCAGCAGAACGACCTCGCCCGGTTGGGCATCCGCGCGCGCGCGGGCGACGGCGGTGGCCATGTCGGTGCAAATCTCGGCCTCCACCCCCGGCAGATCCAGGGCAAAGGCCGCCGCCTCGCGCCCAATGACATAGGCCTTGGCGACGTTGCCCAAGTGCCCATGCAGACCCTCCAAGCCGCCTTCTTTCTGCAAGCCGCCGCAAATCCAACGGATACGCTTGAACGCCGACAGAGCCTTGGCCGCCGCGTCCACGTTGGTGGCTTTGCTATCGTTGACGTAGGTCACACCGCCCACGGTCGCGATCACCTGACTGCGGTGGGGCAGACCGGGATAGCTGCGCAGGCCGTCCTCGATCATGCGCGGGGCAAGGCCAAGGGTCCGGGCCGCGGCATAGGCGGCACAGGCGTTCTGGTGATTGTGCGCACCGGGCAGGCCAGCGATGTCGCGTAGGTCGATGCTTGTGACCTGCCGCCCCTTGCGCCATTCGGTTAGAAAGCCCTTGCGCGCCGTGACCTGCCAGCCAGGGCCAGCCAGTTTCTGGCTCGCGCTGATCCGGATCACACGGTCGTCCGCCGCCCCCTCGGACAGTTGGTTGGCCAGAAAGCGGCCCTCGGCCTCGTCCACGCCAATCACAGCGCGATCCGGACCACCCTCGGCAAACAGGCGGCGCTTGGCGGCGAAGTATCCGCCCATGCCCGCGTGCCGATCCAGATGATCGGGGGACAGGTTGGTGAACACGGCAATGTCCGGGGTCAGGGCCCGGGCAAGCTCTGTCTGGTAGCTGGACAGTTCCAGCACGATCACGGCGCCATCCGCGGGCGGGTCCAGATCCAGCACCCCGCGCCCGATGTTGCCCGCCAGCGCCGCAGGTTTGCCCGCCTGTGTCAGGACATGGTGCAACAGGGCCGAGGTGGTGGATTTCCCGTTCGACCCCGTGATCGCCACCACGCGCGGCGGAGTTTCCATGTTGAACCAGTCGGATTGCCCAAGGCTGCGAAAGAACAGGCCGATGTCGTTGTCCACGGGCACACCGGCGGCCAGCGCGTCTGCAATGGTGCGGTGCGGTGCGGGGTACAGGTGCGGGATACCGGGGGACACGACCAGCAGGTCCAGCGCTTCCACAGCACCGCGTTTTGTCAGGTCCTCCACCACCAGCCCTTCGGCCATGGCGGCGGCGCGACCGCCCTCGCCGTCGTCCCAGCATATGGCCATCGCACCACCCGCATTCAACGCGCGCGCCGCTGACAGCCCCGTTCGCCCCAGACCAAGGACACCGACGCGGCGGCCAGCAAGGCCCGACACGGGGATCATTGCGCCGCTCCGAACTCAGATTGAGGCCGGTGGGCCGAAAAACGTTCGCCCGACATCCTAGCGCACCTTCAGTGTGGCCAACCCGATCAGCGCAAGAATCAGCGAGATGATCCAGAACCGGATCACGACCTGCGGCTCGGCCCAGCCCTTTTTCTCGAAATGGTGGTGGATCGGGGCCATCAGGAAAACCCGCTTACCCGTGCGTTTGAAGTACAGGACTTGAATAATGACCGACAGCGCCTCGACCACGAACAGGCCCCCCACGATGGCCAGAACAAGCTCGTGCTTGGTAGAGACCGCGATGGCCCCAAGCGCACCGCCCAAGGCCAGCGAACCGGTATCCCCCATGAACACGGCGGCGGGTGGCGCATTGTACCACAGGAACCCAAGGCCCCCGCCCACAAGGGCCGCCGTAAAGATCAGGATTTCCCCGGTGCCAGGCACGTAGTGGACATCCAGATACTCGGTCACGTCCACCCGGCCCACGGCATAGGCGATGATGCCAAGGGTTGTGGCGGCAATCATCACGGGCATGATGGCCAGCCCATCCAGCCCGTCCGTCAGGTTCACCGCATTGGCGGCCCCCACGATCACGATCATCGCGAAGGGGATGAATAAGACCCCTAGATTGATCAGCACATCCTTGAAGATCGGCACGGCCAGCTGGTTCGACAGGCCCTCGGGATGCAGCTGTGTGGCCAAGTACCCGGCCAAACCCGCAATGGCGAACCCAAGGCCAAGGCGCACCTTGCCGGACACCCCCTTGGTGTTGCCCGCACTGACCTTGGCATAGTCATCCACAAACCCGATGCAGCCGAAACTGATGGTCACAAACAGCACCAGCCAGATGTAAGGATTGTCCGGCCGCGCCCAAAGCAGGGTCGAAACGGTCAGGGCCGACAGGATGAGCAGGCCACCCATGGTGGGCGTGCCGGCCTTGGCGAAATGGGTCTCGGGGCCGTCGTCGCGGATCGGCTGACCCTTGCCTTGGCGGCGGCGGAGCAGATTGATCAGAGGTTTTCCAAAAATGAACCCGAAGATCAACGCCGTGAAGAATGCCCCCCGGCCCGAAAGGTGATGTAGCGAAACAGGTTGAAGACATCGCCACCGTCAGAAAACTCGGTCAACCAGAATAACATGGGGGCACCCCTTACCGCGCGTTTCCTCTCGCTTGGCCCAAATCCGCCAGCGCGTCAACCACGCGTGCCATATCCATGGACAGCGATCCTTTCACCAGCACGATGTCGCCGGGTGCCACAAGATGGTGGGCCTGCTGCGCCATGTCGGACGAAACTTGCGTGTGGGTCCCCCGTTTGGCCGTGGGCAAGACGGCGTGCAGATGGGCCATCAGGGGGCCGATGCAATGGATTTGATCTATCTTTTCCACCGCGTCGAGGCGGACCAGGTCTGCGTGCAAGGCGGCCTCGGTCGGTCCAAGTTCCTTCATGTCCCCAAGGATCGCGATGCGCCGCGCCCCCCGCGCAACCTCGGTGGCTGCGAGCGTGGCGAGGGAGGCCGCGACCGAGGTTGGATTGGCGTTGTAGGCATCGTCGATCAAGGTGAAGCCCATGCCCTCGCGTGCAGCATCCAGCGACACAAAGTGCCGGGCGCCGCGCCCGTCCGGCGGCGACCACTGGGCCAGATCCATCGCGGCCCGGGACACATCGGCCCCCACCGCGTGAACCGCCGCCAAGACCGCCAGCGCATTCAAGGCAAAGTGGACCCCGGGCGCGCCTATCTTGAAGATCAAACGCCCCTCGGGCGTCTGCGCCACGCAGGTCAGGCTGTCGGCGCTGGCCTGAACGTCCAACAGCCGCCACTCCGCGTCCTCGGCCCGGCCAAATCGCACAGGCCGCCCCTGGGCCGCCGCCGCGAGGATTTGCGTCTGGTCGATATCAGCGTTCAGGATGGCTGTCCCCGTGGGGACAAGCCCAGAATAAATCGCTGCCTTTTCCCGCGCGATGCCCTTGATCCCGTCTGCAAAGGCCTCCAGGTGCACGGGGCCCACGGTCGTGACCATGGCCACATGGGGACGGGCCTGCGCGGACAACGGCGCGATTTCGCCCGGGTGGTTCATCCCGATCTCGATGACCGCAAAGGCGCTGGCCGGATCCATGCGGGCAAGGGTCAGGGGCACGCCCCAATGGTTGTTGAAACTTTTGACCGCCGCGTGGGTGGCACCTTGGCCCGACAGGACATGGGCCAGCATATCCTTGGTCGAGGTTTTGCCCACGGACCCGGTGATCCCAATCACCTTGGCAGAGGTGCGGGCGCGGGCGGCACGGCCCAAGGCCTCTAACCCCGCTTGCACATCGTCCACCACCAGCAAAGGTGCGTTGTCGCTTACCCCTTGCGGGATGCGAGAGACCAGCGCCGCCCCCGCCCCCTTGGCCAGCGCATCGGCCACAAAGTCGTGCCCATCCCGCGCCGCCGTCAGCGCCACGAACAAATCGCCGCGCGCGATGGAGCGTGTGTCGATCGACAGCCCCGTAACCGACCACTTACCGACTGCGCGCCCACCGGTAGCGGCTGCGGCATCCGCTGATGTCCAAAGGGTCATTGCGCGCCCTCCTGATCCAGAACCTGCACCGCGATGGAGGCTTGTTCCACATCATCAAAGGGCAGCACATCATCGCCGACGACCTGCCCTGTCTCGTGCCCCTTGCCCAAGATCACCAGCGTGTCGCCGGGGCCGCACATGTCCACGCCGCGCAGGATTGCCTCGGCCCGGTCACCGATCTCGGTGGCGCCGGGGGCGCCCTGCATTACGGCGGCGCGTATGGTGGCGGGGTCCTCGCTGCGCGGGTTGTCATCGGTCACGATCACCACATCCGCGGCCCCAGCCGCAGCCGCCCCCATCAGCGGTCGCTTGCCCGCATCCCGGTCACCGCCCGCGCCCACGATGGCAATCACACGGCCAAGCACATGGGGCCGGATTGCCCGCAGGGCCGTCTCGACCGCGTCCGGCGTATGGGCGTAATCCACAAAGACCGCCGCCCCGTTGGCGCGCACGGCGGCCTTTTGCATCCTGCCCCGTACAGTGCCCAGCTGGTCCAACACGGCAAAGACCTCCTCCGCTGGTTCACCGGCAGCAATCACCAGACCCGCGGCCATCAGGGCATTGGCCGCTTGGAACCCGCCGATCAGGGGCAGTCGCGCGCTGTGGGATTTGCCCTGCCAATCAAACAACACCTCTTGCCCCGTTGCCTCGAACCGCTGGGCGCGCAGGCGCAGGCGGGCGTCGGGGTGTGCGCCCACGCCGATCACCTCTTGCCCCCGGTCCGTAGCGATCTGGGCCACCTTGGCCACCTGCGGGTCGTCAAGGTTCAACACCGCGACACCGCCCGATGGCAAGACGCGGGTGAACAGGCCCAGCTTGGCCTGAAAATAAGCCTCGAACGTCTCGTGGTAGTCGAGATGGTCTTGTGTGAAATTCGTGAACCCGGCGGCGGCCAGATGGACCGCATCCATGCGGGCCTGATCCAGCCCGTGGCTGGAGGCCTCCATCGCGGCGTGGGTGACACCGGCCCCGGCCATACCTGCAAGGACCCGGTGCAGGGTGATTGGTTCGGGCGTGGTATGGACCCCGGGGGCGCTATAGGCCCCCTCAACGCCCGTGGTGCCCATGTTGGCGGCCTTGATCCCCAAGGCTTCCCACAATTGGCGGGTAAAGGTCGCAACAGAGGTTTTGCCGTTCGTGCCCGTCACGGCCACCATGGTTTCGGGCTGCGCACCAAAAAACAGCGCCGCCGCCCCGGCAAGCGCTGCGCGCGGATCTTCGACCAGGACCACCGCCTGATCCGCAATCACATCGGCCGCGATCTGTGCGCCCTCGGGGTCCGTCAGGATGGCGCTGGCCCCCATGCGCACGGCGTATTGGATGAATTCGCCCCCGTGCACGCGCGATCCGGGCAAGGCGGCGAACAGGTGGCCCGGTTCAACAAGGCGGCTGTCTACGGACAGGCCAGTGATCACCGGGTCCGCGCCACCACGGGCGCGCAGGCCGAGGGCAGAAAGTGTGTGCGCCATGACGGCCTCCGCTTAGTTTGCGGAGACAGGTATCGCAGAAAGCCGGTGGGATTCAACGTCTGGACGCAGGCCCAGCAGCGGGGCGACGCGATCAATGATTGCGGCGGCCACGGGCACGGCGGTCCAGCCTGCGGTGCGCCGGGGTTTGGGGCCGCTGCGATCCTCGGGCTCGTCCAATGTCACGACCAGAACATATTTGGGATCAAGGGCTGGAAACACGCTGGCAAAGGTCGTGATTACCTTGTCCTCGTAGTATTGTCCCCGGGCGTTCAGCTTGTCCGCCGTCCCGGTCTTGCCGCCCACGCGGTACATGGGCAGACGCGCCATGGAGGCGGTGCCCCGGTCGCTGGCCACCACCTCGTGCAGCATTTCGCGGCTGATGCGCGAGACCTCTTCGGACACCACGCGCGGGCCCAGCGGTTTGGGTTCGGTGCGTTTCAGCAAGGTCGGCGTGATCTTGGTGCCGCCGTTCAGAATACTGGCGTAGGCCGCCGCCAAGTGCATCGGGCTGGCCGACAGCCCGTGGCCATAACTGATGGTCATGGTGTTGATGGGGCGCCATTGCGCGGGGATCAGGGGGCGACCGGCGCGGGCCTCGCCCAGCTCCAGCGCCGTGGCTTCGAAAAAGCCCAGAGAGCGCAGAAAGTCCTGCTGACGCTCGCCGCCGATCTGGATCGCCATGCGCGCCGTCCCGATGTTGGAGGATTTGACGATCACGTCCGTCACCGACAACGCGTTGCCGTAATTGTGGAAATCATTGATCGAATGGCCGCCCTCACGCAGGGGACCACGGGTGTTGATCATGGTGTCCGGATTGACCAGCCCCAACTCCAACGCTTGGGCAGAGGTGAAAATCTTGAAGGTCGAGCCAAGCTCGTAGACCCCCTGCACCGCGCGGTTGAAGGTCGGGTTGTCGCCCTGCGCCTCGCCCGCGATGGGATCACGGGGGCGGGCGTTGGGGTCGAAGTCTGGCAGGCTGGCAAGGGCCACGACCTCGCCGGTGTCGATCTCCATCAAGATGGCCGCAGCCCCCTTGGCGTTCAGCAGCTTCATGCCGCCATACAGCAAATCCTCGGTGGCCTGTTGGATCGTCAGATCAAGAGACAGTTGCAGGGGTTGGCCCTGTCGGGCCGGGTCGCGCAGGGCCTCGTCGAACACTTTTTCGACCCCCGCACGGCCCACCACCTCCGCCGAACGCACGCCTTCGCGGCCATAGCCAGCCCCGCCCAGAACATGGGCCGCCAAGGCGCCATTGGGATACAGACGCATTTCGCGCGGACCAAACAGCAGGCCCGGCTCCCCCAGATCATGGACGGCTTGTTGCTGTTCGGGGCTGATGTTGCGGCGGATCCAGAAGAATTTGCGGTCGGACTGGAATTTCTCGGTCCATTCGGCCACGTCAAAGCCTTCGAAAATCTCGCCCAGCCCTTGGGCGGCGGCCACGGGATCAACCATGTCTTGGGGGTGGGCATAGAGGGCGTTTGTCACAAGGTTGGTGGCCAGAACGCGCCCCTCGCGGTCCACGATGTCGGCGCGCGCCGCGACGATGGCCGCGCCGGAGTTGTCGGCGATGCGCGGCTCCTCCACCTCCGAGGCGGCGATGATGCCTGCGCGCAGGCCCACGATCAAAAAGCCCGCAAAGAACGCCAGCCCCACGACGAACAACCGCGTCTCTGCGCGGCTGCGCAGGGTGTCGCGCATCTGCTCGTGACGGGCGCGCAGGTTTGCCGCCTCGATCTGGTCGGGGTCTTGGCCGATGGTGCGGGCGCGCAGGATGCGCGAAAGGGGACGCAAGGGAATGCGACGGGTCATGGGACGGCCTCCGGCTCTGGGGCGTAGGGCGCGGGTTGGATCATCGTGGCAGGTGGCAGGGTTCCGACCATGGGCGTGATTTCACCGATGGTATCCATGGCAGTGCTGGGGTCCAGCCCGGCCAGGGGGTCCGGCAACACCACTGCGGGGGGCGGCGGATAGCCGATCTGCGTGACCGTGCCGAACTGTTCGGCGGTGATTTCCATCAAACCCAGCCGTTCAAAGTTCATCTCGTGCAGCACGCGCAACCGGTCAGGACGGTTCAGGTAGGCCCATTCGGCCCTGAGCACCGACAGCTGTTCATGAGCGCGGCCAAGCTCCACCTGCAGGCGCGTGACTTCGCGGGCGGTTTGCCGGGTCTGATAGCCTTCGTGGTACGCCCAATAGGCCAGCAACACGACCGAGACGATGGACAGGAAATAGATGACACCACGCATGGGCTAGATCCCCTCTAGGTCTGTGATTTTGGGCAAGGCCAGCCCCTTGGTATCCAACGGCGAGCTGGGTGCATCCGTGCGCCGGGCCAACCGCAGACGGGCGCTGCGGGATCGGGGGTTCACGGCCAGTTCCGCATCCGACGGACCGATGGCGCGCTTCGGCGACAGGACGAATTCGGGCGCGCGGGTGGCGATCTCGGGGGCGTAGCGGTTGCCCCCGCCCCCCGCGTCACTGCGCGCCGCCATGAACCGTTTGACCACACGATCCTCTAGGGAATGGAACGTCACCACCGCCAGCCAGCCGCCCGGTTTCAAGATACGCTCCGCCGCGACCATGCCCCGGATCAGCTCTCCGAATTCGTCATTCACGGCGATGCGGATGGCCTGAAAACTGCGCGTGGCGGGATGGCTTTGCCCGGGCTTGGGGCGCGGCAGGCAGGATGCGACCAGGTCTGCCAGATCCAGCGTGCGGGTGATCGGGGCCTCGGCCCGTTTGCGGACGATGGCCCGCGCAATCCGGCGGGCCGCGCGCTCTTCGCCGTAGTGGTGCAGGATATCGGCGAGGGTGCCTTCATCGGCAGTGTTGACCACATCCGCAGCACTGGCCCCGGCCTGCCCCATGCGCATATCCAGCGGCCCGTCCTTCTGAAACGAAAAGCCGCGGTCCGGCTGGTCGATCTGCATGGAACTGACGCCAAGGTCCAAGACCACGCCGTCCACCAGATCCACATGGGTGGCCATGTTGGAAAACACGTCATTGACCAGCGCCAATCGGTCGCCGTAATCCGCCGCCCAAGGGGCCGCGAGGTCGAAGGCCGTCGCATCCCGGTCGAAGCCGGTGACCTTGGCGGCCCCCGCATCCAGCAACCGTCGAGTGTAGCCCCCCGCCCCAAAGGTGCCATCCACCCAGTGGCCCGCAATGGGTGCGCAACCGGCTAGGATCGGGTCAATCAGGACGGGGATGTGAGGCGCGGCAGCGGTCATTGTCGGTCTATCCCTCGCCCGAGGGGGGCAGGTTGAACAATTCCGCCGGATGGAAATCCGGGTCCTGTTCGGCTAGGAAGGCGTCCAATTCCTCCTCGGAGGGCGCGGCTGCCTCGGCCTTCATGATCTGGAAGGTGTCAACACCGGACCGGAACACACACTCGCCCTCGAGGTCCAGATGTTCACGGATGTGTTGTGGCAGCACCAAGCGGCCCGTTTCGTCCACGGTCAGATAGGTGGACCGGGCATTGTACATCATTTCCAGCAAACGCCGGTTCTTGCTGCCCCGGGGCATGGCCTCGATATCGGCAAAGATGTCCTGCATCGCCGACACGGTGTAAACGGTGACATAGGGTTGGCGCTTGTTGGGGTGGTTGATGTAGAGCCCAACCGGCTTGCCATCGGCATAGGCTGGATCTGCGGCCTCAAGCACACGTCGAAAGGCTGCGGGGATTGAGACCCGTCCCTTTCCGTCCACCTTGTGGGTGGAGGTGCCTGTAAACCGTAGTGCCATCGGCCCCTTTGGCCCCCAAGTGTCCGGTTTCGACCGCCCAAACGTGGAAAGGGCGGATCGAGCTGCTGCCACTGCCCGATCCGCCGCTCGTCCCATCACTGGGTCTGTCCAACAGCGCTGCCACCTGGGGGGATGTCTGCTCGCTGCGCGTCGGATCTTTCAGAGCGGGGATGCCTGTATGAAACTGCCTATTTGGAGTTCTGCGATCTGCGCCGCGTTTTGTTCCCGTTCTGCATAGACTTTGTGACATGGGAACGCGCGACCTGACAAGGGATTATATGGGAATACGACCCATTTTCTGAGTTTGGGAATTCCGGGCAAAGCGCTGCGCCGCAGTTGGCCCACAAATCGCGCCAGCTACAATCAATGGCACAACATCTTGTGGTTAATGCTCCCGCCCCCTGTGCCATAAATATCACTATGATTTGGGCAAGAATGAGGCAGGCACAAAAAAGGCCCGGGACTCCATGAAATCCCGGGCACAGACCATGTATTCCCAAAGTGGATCTAGGCCATGCCGCCGGCCACCAAACGGCGCGCCAGCTGGGCAAAGGCATCGGCCACAGGGCCCTCGCCCGCCGCAATCGGCGTACCCCCGTCCCCGGCGATCCGGGTCTCAAGATCCAGCGGCAAGGCTCCAAGGAAGGGCAGGCCCAAAGTTGCAGCCTCCTTCTCGACCCCGCCTTGGCCGAAAGGATGCGCCGTGTGACCACACTCTGGACAGATGAAGGCGGCCATGTTTTCGACCAATCCCAGAACGGGCGTGTTCAGGGTGCGGAACATGTCCAGCGCCTTGCGCGCGTCCAGCAGGGCGACGTCCTGCGGGGTGGACACCACAATCGCGCCGGAAACGACGGTTTTGGTGCACAGGGTCAGCTGCACATCGCCGGTACCCGGCGGCAGGTCGATCAGCAGCACATCCAACGCCCCCCACTCGACCTGGCCCAGCATCTGTTGCAGCGCCCCCATCAACATCGGACCGCGCCAGATCACGGCCTTGTCCGGGTCCATCATCAGCCCGATGGACATCATCGTGACGCCGTGGGCCTGCAGGGGGATGATCTTTTTTCCATCGGGGCTGGAGGGTCGCTTGCTGACTCCCATCATGCGCGGCTGGCTGGGGCCGTAAATGTCAGCGTCCAGCAAGCCCACCTTACGGCCCTGTTTGGCCAAGGCCACGGCGAGGTTTGACGACACCGTGGATTTGCCGACACCGCCCTTGCCCGAGCCGATGGCCAGCACGTGTTTGACGCCGGTGACCTGTTCGGGACCGGCTTGGGGTTTGGGGTGGCCGCCAATCTTCAGGCTCGGCGCAGGCTCTTTCGGGGCGGGCTTGGCAGGGCCGTGAGCGGTCATGGCGACCTGCACGGACGTCACACCGGGGATCGCGGCGACTGCCCCTTCGGCAGCGCGACGCACGCCCTCCATACGTTTGGCAGCCTCTGGATCCTCGACCTCCAGGACAAAACGCACCGCGCCCCCATCCACCACCAAGGCGCGCACCATGTCGCGCGAAGCCACGGTGCCCCCATCGGGCAGCCCCAAGGTGGTCAAGGCCTCCATCACGGTTTCTTTGGTCACAGACATGGCACGCTCCGATAGATTTGGGTTCACGCAGTAGGTGGCGCGCACCAAGACCCATGACAAGGGCAAAGCCCCCGCGCCTGTGCCGTTACCGCAAACATTTCAAGACCCGGACCCATGCAAATGCTGCATAGCAGCAATTCCCATGTGTCCATTGTGCGAACGCAGCATTTCTCTATTTTCGATCACAACGAAACGCCGCAAGGACGCGGCACTTACGAAAAGGGTTAATCAGATGGCTTACAACCATACCACTGCGGCCCAATATGGGCTTTCCGCGCGGATCACATCGATCTTCGAAACCGCCAAGGCAGACTTCGCCAAATGGCGCATGTATCGCAAAACAGTGTCCGAGCTGCAATCGCTCAGCATTCGGGAACTGGCCGACCTGAACATTCATCCAGGTCAAATCCGCGGCATCGCTCGCGAAAGCGTTTACGGCCCCTACCAGGGCTAATCAGAATTCGGATCGCCCCCTCCTCCCTTGGGGCGACTGATAGGCAGCTGGGTTTTCCTCCTCCCTTTTAACCCGCTGCACCCTTTGGCCCTCCTCCTTCCTTGGGGCCAAGCTGATCTCCTCTCCTCCTCCCTTTGAGGAGATCGCATAATAAGAACGGCGGCCCATCCTCCCATGGGTCGCCGTTTCTTTTTCAAACCTTGATTTGTTTAAAACGGCACGTCGCCCGCTTGCTCGGCGGGCACAAGGAATTTGCCCACCAGCTTCTTGGCCCCGGCCTTGTCAAACTCGACTTCCAACTTGTCCCCCTCCAGCGCAATGACAGCGCCGTAGCCGAACTTGGTGTGGAACACGCGGTCGCCGATCGTAAAGGCGCTGACGGCCTCGGCATCGATCACCATGTTGCGGGTTTCCTTGGGCTGGGACATGGGCCTGCGGGCCGCGTTGCCCTGCAAGCGTCGCCAACCGGGGGAGTTGTAGACATCCGCCTTGGTGGCCTTTTCCTGCAGGTCCGATTCCACGCCCCCCGACATGGCCCGCTGTTGCGCCGCCGCCATGCCCGCAGCCCCGAACCCGCCGCCGTACAGGCCCGGCGGCGTCAGGACGTCGACATGCTCTTCGGGCAGCTCGTCGATAAACCGCGACGGCATGGCTGATTGCCACTGGCCGTAGACCCGCCGGTTGGCGGCAAAGCTGATGGTGCAAACCTCTTCGGCGCGGGTGATGCCAACGTAGGCCAGTCGGCGTTCTTCCTCCAACCCCTTCACGCCGCTCTCGTCCATGGATCGCTGGCTGGGGAACAATCCGTCTTCCCAGCCGGGCAGGAACACCACCGGAAATTCAAGGCCCTTGGCCGCGTGCAGGGTCATGAGGGTGATCTTGTCGTCCTCGGCGTCTTGCGTGTTGTCCATCACAAGGCTGACGTGTTCGAGGAAACCTTGCAGGTTCTCGAACCCCTCCAACGCCTTCACAAGTTCCTTGAGGTTGTCCAGCCGCCCCGGCGCCTCGGGGGTTTTGTCATTGAGCCAGTGGTCGGTATAGCCCGACTCCTCCAAGATCACTTCGGCCAGTTCGATATGACTGCGGCCCGCCAGCAGTTCGGCGCGCCAGCGGTCCATGCCGGCCACAAACTTGGCCAGTTCGGATCCGCCCTTGCCACCGATGCCCTTGGTGGCCACGATCAGGCGCGCCCCTTCCAGCAGGCTGACGCCGTTGGACCGGGCCATCATCTGGATCTTTTGCTGGGCCTTGTCGCCCAAGCCGCGCTTCGGGGTGTTCACGATCCGCTCGAACGCCAAGTCGTCCTCGGGCGTGACCACCAGGCGGAAGTAGGCCATGGCGTCGCGGATTTCGAGGCGTTCGTAGAACCGAGGCCCGCCCACCACGCGGTAGGGCAGACCGATGGTCAGGAACCGATCCTCAAAGGCGCGCATCTGGTGAGACGCCCGCACAAGGATCGCCATCTCGTTTAGCGTGTGGGGGGTGCCACCGCGGGTGCCTTGCAGCATCGCCTCCGCCTCCTCCCCGATCCAGCGGGCCTCTTCTTCGCCGTCCCAGTGGCCGATCAGGCGGACTTTCTCGCCCTCGGCCCGGTCGGTCCACAAGGTCTTGCCCAGCCGCCCCTTGTTTCCCGCGATCACACCGGACGCAGCCCCAAGGATATGGGGCGTAGAGCGGTAGTTCTGTTCCAGCCGGATCACCGCCGCACCCTCGAAGTCCTTTTCGAACCGCAGGATGTTGCCCACCTCGGCCCCGCGCCAACCGTAGATCGACTGGTCATCATCACCCACGCAACAGATGTTGCGGTGCCCACCGGCCAACAGACGCAGCCACAGGTACTGCGCAACGTTGGTGTCTTGGTATTCGTCCACAAGGATGTAGCGGAACCAGCGGCGGTACTGGTCCAGCACGTCGTCGTGGGTCTGAAAGATGTGTACGACATGCAGCAGAAGGTCGCCAAAGTCGCAGGCGTTCAGGGTCAGCAGGCGGTCCTGATAAGCCTGGTACAGCTTGACACCCTTGCCATCAAAGGCGCTGGCCTCGGCCACGGGCACCTGGTTGGGTCGCCAGGCGCGGTTTTTCCACTGATCCAGGATCCCCGACAACATGCGCGGGGGCCAACGCTTTTCGTCGATCCCCTCGGCAATGATCAGCTGTTTAAGCAGCCGGATCTGGTCGTCGGTATCCAGGATGGTGAAGTTGGATTTCAGGTGCCCGCCGGGGCCTTGGATCAGTTCCGCATGGCGGCGCAGCAGTTTCACGCAGATCGCATGGAACGTGCCCAGCCACGGCATCCCTTCGACCGAATGGCCCATCAGCCCCGCGACGCGGTCCTTCATTTCCCGGGCGGCCTTGTTGGTAAACGTCACTGCCAGAATCTCGTTGGGCCGGGCGCGCTGCGTGGCCAGCAGATGCGCAATGCGCGCGGTCAGGGCCCGGGTCTTGCCCGTGCCTGCCCCCGCCAGCATCAGCACCGGTCCGTCCAGCGTTTCCACCGCCCGCGCCTGTTCGGGGTTCAGCCCGTCAAGGTAGGGCATGGGCCGCGCGGCCATGGCCCGTTGCGACAGGGAGGAAGCAGCAGCAAAGGCGTCAGAGTCGTCAAAATCCATCATGGGGGCAAGCCTAGCGCGGGCACACGAAAAGGAAAAGCCTATGTTCGCGGTCTGTTCGCACTTGTGAACTTTTTACGCCGCAGCGCGTTCAAGGGCTGGATAGCGCGCCGCCAGTGTCACCCCGCGCGCCACGAAAAAGATCATCAGTGCCGCCCAAAGCCCGTGGTTGCCAAAGCCCGCCAATCCGTAGACCGCTGCCAGATAGACCCCAAAGGACACCAGCATCATATTGCGCATATCGCGGGTGCGCGTGGCCCCGATGAAGATCCCATCCAGCATCCACGACGCCCAGCCAAGGATCGGGGCGGCGATCATCCAAGGCAGGTACTGGGCGGCCTTGGATTGCACTTCGGGCGCTTTGGTCATCACCTCGATCAACCATGGGCCGCCAAGGGCAAAGGCCAGGGACAGGGTCACCACCGTCACCCCACCCCAGAACGCCGTCATCACCGCCGCGCGGCGCAGGGTCTTGCGGTCCCGGGCGCCAAAGGCCTTGCCCACCAGCGCCTCGGCGGAAAAGGCGAAGCCGTCCATGGCGTAGGCGGTGATATACAGAAACTGCAAAAGGATCTGGTTGGCGGCCAGTGCCACGGTCCCTTGGTCGGCGGAATAGACCAGCACGAAGGACGTGAACGCGATCTGCAACAGAACGGACCGGATCATGATGTCCGTGTTTACCAGCGCCATGGTGCGCAGGCGCGCCCGGTCGAACAGGCGTGTGGGATCCGCCCAACCGGGCAACCGGAACGCCGCGCGCGCCAGCCACAGGCCCAGGGCCAGCCCCGACCATTCCGCAATGAAGCTGGCCGTCGCCACCCCCTGCACCCCCCAGCCCAGCCCCAGCACGAACCAAAGGTTCAGCACCACGTTCAGCCCGTTCATCCACAGTTGGATCGCCAGAACGCCCCGGGTCCTTTCTTGCCCTATCAGCCAGCCCGTGACCCCGTACATGGCGATCGTGGCGGGGGCGGACCAGATGCGGATGGCCATGTAGTCGCGGGCCAACCCCTCGACCTGCGCACTTGCCGGAGAGACGGAGAAGATCGCGGCGAACAGCAGGACTTGGCCCGCGATGAATACGGCCCCTGCCCCCAGCCCGATCATCAGCGCGCGCATCAGCAGCGCGCCGACCTCGGCCCCATCATCAGCCCCCGAGGCTTGCGCCGTCAGCCCGGCGGTGCCCATGCGCAGAAATCCGAAAATCCAGTAGATCGCCGTCAGCGCGACAGACCCGGCGGCCACGGCGGCCAAGGGCGCGGGGTCCGCGATTTGCCCCACAACGGCCGTGTCTACCGCACCCAGGATCGGCACAGTTGCATTGGACAACACAATCGGCAGGGACACCGCCAGCACGCGTCTATGCGTAATGGCCCCGATGGACCGGGCGCTAGCTGTCACGCGCAGCCTCGCGCGGGGGCATCAGGAAATGCCCGGTGCCTTGGGCGAACAGTCGGTCGCGGTTGTCCTGCCAGCCTTCCACATGGACGCTGGCGTAGCGCCGGCCAGAGCGGTTGATCCGTGCGCGCGCATAGGCATCGCGCGGCAAGCCCGCGCGCAGGTAGTCCACGGTGAAGTCGATGGTCTTGGGCAGGCGCGGCAAGGTCTCGGGTGTCAGTTCGGTCAGGCGCCCGGCCTCCAGATCGTCCCAGATCATGGCCCAGGACAGGGTGATGATCGCCGTGACCTCCAGAAAGGCCGCCGTCACGCCGCCGTGGATTGCGGGCAGCAGAGGGTTTCCGATCAGCATATCGTCATAATGCAGGGTCGCAGTCAGCTCGTCCCCGCGCCGCTCGAACCCTATGCCCATGAACTGAATGTAGGGCACACCTTCGACCAAGGCCGCCAGCGCCGCATCGCGCCGTTGCTTGACGACTTGCACAGGTTCCGGGCGCTTCATCGTTTCCGCTCCACGGTGAAGGCACCATTTGCCACGGCCACGGGGCCGCCGCCCTCCTCGTCGAAGGCCTCGGCCCGGACAAAGGCCACGGACCGGGTGATATGGTGGCAATGGGCGCGGGCCGTGATCCGCTGACCCGGGGTGGCGGCGCGCATGTAGTCGATGCGCAGATCAATGGTGGCCGTGCCCGCGGGCGCATCGGGGTGAGACATCACGGCCGCCCCGCCGCTGGTGTCCATCAGGGCCGACACCGCGCCGCCGTGGATCACGCCGGTCTTGGGGTCGCCCACCAGCCGCTCATCATAGGGCATGGACAGAACCGCCCTGCCCTCGCCAATGTCGTCCATCCGCATGGACAGCGCCTTGCAGTGGGGCAGCGCCTCGATGAATTGGCGCGCCAGTTGCGCCTTTTTATCCGGGTCTAACGTCATGGCCTATCTGCGCCCAAGGTCCCCGCGCGCGCAAGGGGTGACAGCGCCCGCACCATATGAAAAGCTGTGATGGGGAACGAGGGAGAGTGAAATGACCGACAGGTTGACGTTCAAGGATATGTGCGCGCGGTTCGATGTGACCCCGCGTACCTTGCGCCACTATGAATACATTGAACTGCTGGCCCCCGAAAAAGAGGGCCGATCCCGGTTCTATGGCCCGCGCGAGATTGCGCGCATGACCCTGATTCTGCGGGGGCGCAAGTTCGGCTTTGCTCTTGAGGACATCCGCCAGTGGCTGGAGCTGTATGACGCCGACCCCGAGGGACGCACCCAGATGCAGCGCTGGATCGAACTGGCGGACGCGCAACTGGCCGAGTTGCATGAGAAACGCCGCGAGATGGACGAGGCGATATCGGACCTGCAAACCCTGCGCGATCAGGTCGCCAGCGACATGCCAAGCTGACCGATTCACGGCCCCTCTCGCAATTGAAAGCGCTTTGACTGCATTCGGAAATTGCGCGCGCTCAAGTTTACGCGAACGATCCTTACGTCAACTTTGATCTGACGCCACGTCATACTTACGTTAACGTCAAGCACACTTGTAGGCTGTAGGAACGGCCTGCACCTGTTGCCCAGCAGCACAGTGAAGGTACGTGAAATGAGTGAGAGTAAAACCGACGTGATGACGATCCGCGAAATGTGTGATGCCTTTGACGTGACAGCGCGGACCTTGCGCTTTTACGAAGCAAAGGAATTGCTGTTTCCGATCCGCGAGGGACAGAAACGCCTGTTTACCAAACGCGATCGTGCCCGGCTGAAACTGATCCTGCGCGGCAAGCGGTTCGGATTTTCCCTCGAAGACATCCGCCAACTGTTGGACCTGTACGATCTGGGCGACGGCCAGTTTACCCAATTGGCCCGCACGGTCGATATCGGGCGCGAACGGTTGGACCGGATGATTGCACAACGCGACGAGCTGACCGAGGCCATCTCGGAGCTTGAGAGCCAACTGCGGTGGGGCGAAAAGATGATCGCCTCCCTGCACCAGAAAACTGCCAGCTGACCTGAACGGAGAGCGCAATGCCCACCTACACCGCCCCCACCAAAGACATGCAATTCGTCCTGCACGAGGTCCTGAACGCCTCGGAACAAAATATCCCCGGTTACGAGGAAATGGATCCGGATTTCACCTCTGCCGTGTTGGAAGAGGCCGGGAAGCTGGCCTCCGAGGTGCTGCACCCGCTGAACGCAGTGGGCGACCGGGATGGCTGCGTTCTGGAGAACGGTGTGGTGCGCACGCCAAAAGGGTTCAAAGAGGCGTTTGACCAGATGCGCGAGGGTGGCTGGACCGCCCTGGATTGCGACCCTGAATATGGCGGCCAAGGACTGCCTTACCTGATGAACACCGCCGTAGGTGAAATCATGTCGGCGTCGAACATGGCATTCAATATGTATCCTGGCCTGACCCACGGGGCCTATTCCGCGATCCACGCCCATGGCACCGACCAGCAGAAACAGACCTATCTGCCGAAGATGGTCACCTGCGACTGGACCGGCACCATGAACCTGACCGAACCGCACTGCGGCACCGATCTGGGACTGATGCGCACCAAGGCCGAGCCACAGGACGACGGCAGCTACCGGATCACCGGGCAAAAGATCTTCATCTCGGCTGGTGAACACGACATGTCCGACAACATCATCCACCTTGTGCTGGGCAAGATCGTCGGCGGCCCCGAGGGGATCAAGGGCGTGTCGCTGTTCATCGTGCCCAAGTTCCTTGTGAACGAAGACGGCAGCCTTGGCGCACGTAACGACCTGTCCGTGGGCAAGATCGAAGAGAAGATGGGCATCCACGGCAACTCCACTTGCGTGATGAACTATGACGGGGCCACCGGCTATCTGCTGGGCGAGGAACACAAGGGCATGCGCGCCATGTTCACCATGATGAACGAGGCGCGGATCGGTGTGGGCCTGCAAGGCTATGCCCAAGGCGAGATCGCCTACCAGAACGCGCTGGCCTATGCCATCGACCGGCTGCAGGGCCGCGACGTGACCGGCGTGAAAAACCTGATGGGCCTGCCGATCCCCTGATCGTGCACCCTGACATCCGCCGCAACCTGATGGACCAGAAATCCTTTGTCGAAGGGGCGCGCGCCTTTGCCTTCTGGGGGGCCAACCTGATCGACCGCGCCCACCGCAATAGCGACAAGGAGGCAGACGGCCTGATCTCGCTGATGACCCCGGTGATCAAGGGGTTCCTGACCGACAAGGGCTACGAGATGACCATCCAAGCCCAACAGGTCTATGGCGGACACGGCTATATCGAGGAATGGGGCATGTCCCAATTTGCCCGCGACGCCCGCATCGCCATGATCTACGAAGGGGCCAATGGCGTGCAGGCGTTGGACCTTGTGGGCCGCAAGCTGGCGCAAGACGGCGGCAAACATGTCATGGCCTTCTTCGAGATGATCAAGACCTTCTGCAAGGATCACGGCGACGCGGATATGGCCCTCTACATCGACCCGCTGAAGGCTGCGTCCAAGGATCTGCAAGCGGCGTCCATGTATTTCATGCAGAACGGGATGAAGAACCCCAATCACGCGCTGGCCGGGTCTTACGACTTCATGCACATGATGGGGCACGTCTGCCTCGGCTTGATGTGGGCCAAGATGGCGAAGGCGGCCCTTGTGGCGCTGGACAGCGGCACAACGGATGCGGAGTTCTACGAGACCAAGTTGAACACCGCCCGCTACTACGCCGCCCGTCACTTGCCCGCCACCGCCCTCCACCTGTCGCGCATCCAGTCGGGGGCGGACACGATCATGACCCCCAAGGCCGCCAACTTCTAGGATGGCCCCGCGTGTTCAACTGACCCGCCGCTTTCCTGCGGCCATGACCGACAAGGGCTACCGTCGGCTGCGCCGCTTTGCGGAAGAGGCGGGGTTGTCCGAAGGCGAGGCGTTAAGTTTCGTCTTCGAAAACCTCGACGGTCTGTTGAACGAAGACACCCTGCCCCACCGCCTGCGCGCCTTTCAGGGCTTGCTGGCGGCGGGTCGAAAGCACGAGGGTTAGGGGGCGTGCGGTGCAAGCGCACCCCAAGGCCAACCGGTAAGTGGGGTTACCGTCGCCCTTGGGGTGGCTTCTCCATGTGCGGTCCGGATGCTCCCACCCAGCCCACAACCCAAGATTGACCTGCCCGGGGTTAACGAATGGTAAACGAAACAGGGAAAACGCGCGATAAAAGCGCCACGAGGTCGAAATGTTGAAACTTTATTGCTTCGGTGAAAGCGGAAATGCCTACAAGGCCGCGCTGTCCTTGGAACTCTCAGGGCTGGAATGGCAGGCCGTGCCCGTGGACTTTTTCGGCGGCGAAACAAGGTCCGAGGCGTTCCGCGCGATCAATCCCATGGGCGAGGCCCCTGTGCTTGTGGACACGGACCACGACTACACCGTGACCCAGTCGGGCGCGATCCAGGACTATGTGGTGCATCTGTCCGGCAAGCTGGGCGGTGCCACCCCGAAGCGCGTCGAGAGGTCCTGCGTTGGATTCTCTGGGACAATCATAAGTTGTCCTCTCAAGCGGGTATGACGCGCTTTTTGATGAACTTCCTGCCCGAGGACAAACGCCCCGCAGAGGTCATCGCCTTCATGCAGGGCCGCCTGAAATCTGCCTATGCCACCCTGAACAACCATTTGGACGGACGTGATTGGATGGTGGGCGACAGCCTGACCATCGCGGACACCGCCTGTTGCGGCTACCTTTTCTACCCCGAACCTTTCGGCTTTGTCCGCACCGACTGGCCCCACATCGACGCATGGCTGACCCGGATCGAAGAGACCCCGGGCTGGCAACACCCCTATGACCTGATGCCAGCGCCGACGTTGGGTGGGGTTCAAGGCTGATGGCCAGAACCTGCGTGCATAGGAACCAAGGAAGGGCCATGGTTCAATTGGGCATGGCAGCAAAAAGGAGATGGCCATGTCACTAGGATACCTTCAAGAAAACGCCGCTCGTGCTCAGCACGCGTTGACCCTTGGGTATGACGCGTTGCCGGCGCGCCTTTGCGAAGCCCTGACACACTTCCCAAGTGCAATTCATAGCAGTGCATATGTCGGGTTGAGCGGGACCGATTTGGGGTTGGAAATCGACAGATTAAGACACCGCGTGACCCCTGAACCGGGTCAGAATTATGAAGACCTGATTGGGTCTATGCAGCTTTCGGATGCGGAACAAATTGCAACCGATCTCGACTGCATTGCCGAACGTGTCAGAGCGCTGAAAACTTCACAGAACGGAAACCAACCATGACCGACGCCTATATCTACGACGCCATCCGCACCCCGCGCGGTAAGGGCCGCAAGGACGGATCCTTGCACGAGGTCACCGCCGCGCGCCTGTCATCCGGCGTGCTGAACGCCCTGAAATCCCGCAATGGCCTCGAGGGCCACGCGGTAGAAGATGTGATCTGGGGCAACGCCACCCAAGTCATGGAACAGGGCGGCTGTCTGGCCCGCACGGCGGTGCTGGCCTCGGACCTTGATGAACGCATCCCGGGTCTGTCGATCAACCGTTTCTGTGCATCGGGCATGGAGTCCGTGAATCTGGCCGCTAACCAAGTGAAGGGCGGCGCAGGCCACGCCTACATCGCGGGGGGCGTCGAAATGATGTCCCGCGTGGCCATGGGCAGCGACGGGGCGGCCATCGCGGTCGACCCCTCCATCGCCATGGACCAGTATTTCGTCCCCCAAGGGATCAGCGCCGACATCATCGCCACGGAGTACGGCTTCAGCCGCGACGACGCCGATGCGCTGGCCGTCGAATCCCAACGTCGCGCGGCGGCCGCATGGGCCGACAACCGGTTCGACAAATCCATCGTGCCTGTGACGGACATCAACGGTCTGACCATTCTGGACCGCGACGAATACATCCGCCCCGGCACCGGCATGGACGACCTGGCCAAACTTAACCCCGCGTTCCAAGCCATGGGCGAGGTCATGCCCGGCTTCGACAAGGTCGCGCTGATGAAGTACCCGCACTTGGAACGGATCAACCACATCCACCACGCGGGCAACTCCAGCGGGATCGTGGACGGGTCTGCAGGCGTGTTGATCGGCTCCAAAGAGTTCGGTGAACAATTCGGCCTGACGCCCCGCGCCCGCATCAAGGCCACCGCCAAGATCGGTCTGGACCCCACCATCATGCTGACCGGCCCCGTGCCCGTGACCGAGCACATCCTGAAATCCAGCGGCATGGCCATCAGCGACATCGACCTGTTCGAGGTGAACGAGGCCTTTGCCTCGGTCGTGCTTCGGTTCCAGCAGGCCTTCGACGTGGACCCCGCATTGGTCAACGTCAACGGCGGCTCCATCGCTATGGGCCACCCCTTGGGGGCCACGGGGGCCATCATCATCGGCACACTGCTGGACGAGATGGAGCGCAGTGACCGCGAGACCGGCCTTGCCACCCTTTGCGTGGCCTCCGGCATGGGTGCCGCCACGATTCTTGAACGCGTATAACGGAGATTTCCAATGACTGACTTTACACTCTCCACCGACGCGGACGGCATCGCCACGATCACTTGGGACGTGCCAGGCAAATCGATGAACGTCCTCTCTCTTGAAGGCTGGGACGAGCTGGACGCCTGCATCGATCAGGTGCTGTCCGACGACACCATCAAGGGCGCTGTAATAACGTCCGGCAAACCGGGGTCCTTTGCAGGCGGCATGGACCTGAACGTCATCGCCAAGATGAAAGAGGCTGCGGGCGACGACCCCGCCCAAGGCCTGATGGACGGGCTGATGCGGTCCCACGGTATCCTGCGCAAGATCGAACGCGCGGGCCAGGATCCAAAGACGCTGAAGGGTGGCAAGCCCATCGCCTGTGCCCTGCCCGGCACGGCCCTTGGCATCGGGCTGGAAATCCCGCTGGCCTGTCACCGGACGTTCTGCGCCGACAATCCAAAGGCCAAGATTGGCCTGCCCGAAATCATGGTCGGCATCTTTCCGGGTATGGGCGGCACCACGCGGCTGGTGCGCAAGATGGGGGCCATGGCCGCATCGCCCTTCCTGTTGGAAGGCAAGCTGTCGGACCCCAAAAAGGCCAAGGCCGCAGGCCTGATCGACGAGGTGGTGGACGACCCGCTGGCCTCCGCCAAGGAATGGGTCAAGACCGCCACGGACGCCGACATCACCAAACCCTGGGACGCCAAGGGCTACAAGATGCCCGGCGGCGCGCCCTACCATCCGGCAGGCTTCATGACCTTTGTGGGCGCATCGGCCATGGTCAACGGCAAGACCCAAGGTGTCTATCCTGCGGCAAAGGCCCTGCTGTCGGCGGTCTACGAAGGGGCGCTGGTGCCCTTTGACACCGCCCTGCAGATCGAGGCGCGGTGGTTCACCAATGTGCTGCTGAACCCCAGCTCCGGCAACATGATCCGCAGCCTGTTCATCAACAAGGAAGCGCTGGAAAAAGGTGCCGTGCGTCCCGACGTGCCCGATCAATCCGTCAAGAAGGTCGGCGTTTTGGGCGCGGGCATGATGGGGGCTGGCATCGCGCTGGTGTCGGCCATGGCCGGCATCGAGGTCGTGCTGATCGACGCGGCTCAAGAGGCCGCAGACAAGGGCAAAGCCTACACCGAGGCCTATCTGGACAAGGGCATCGCGCGCAAGAAGATCGACGCCGCCAAGAAAGACAAGGTCCTGGGCGCCATCACCGCCACCACGGACTACGCGGCCCTTGCAGGCGTTGATCTGATCGTCGAGGCCGTGTTCGAGGACCCTGCCGTCAAGGCCGAAGTGACCCAAAAGGCCGAGGCCGCCGCGGGCCCGGACGCGATCTTTGCCACCAACACTTCGACCCTGCCTATCGGCGAGCTGGCCAAGGCATCGGGCAACGCGGAACAATTCATCGGCATCCACTTCTTCAGCCCGGTGGAAAAAATGATGCTGGTGGAGATCATTCGCGGCGCAGACACCGGCGACCGGGCCGTGGCCAAGGCGCTCGACTTCGTGCGCCAAATCCGCAAGACCCCCATCGTGGTGAACGACGCGCGGTTCTTCTACGCCAACCGCTGCATCATCCCCTACATCAACGAAGGCATCCGCATGGTGGCCGAGGGGGTGGAACCCGCGCTGGTGGAAAACGCAGCCAAGCTGCTGGGCATGCCCTTGGGGCCGCTGCAATTGGTGGACGAGACATCCATCGACCTGGGCGTAAAGATCGCCAAGGCCACCCGCGCCGCCATGGGTGACGCCTACCCCGATGGGGCGGTGGACGATGTGATCTTCTGGATGGCGGACGAGGGACGCTTGGGCCGCAAGTCGAACGCCGGCTTCTACGACTACGACGCCAAGGGCAAACGTGGGTTGCTGTGGTCCGGTCTGGCCGACAAGTTCCCAGTGGCCAAGGATCAGCCCGACCTGCACACGGTGCAAAACCGTCTGCTGTTCGCCCAAGTCCTAGAGGCCGTGCGCGCCCTGGAAGAAGGCGTCTTGATGGATATCCGCGAGGGTGACGTGGGCGCGATCCTGGGCTGGGGTTTTGCGCCGTGGTCCGGTGGCCCACTGTCGTGGCTGGACATGGTCGGCACCCCTTGGGCCGCCGAAACCTGCGAAGACTTGGCCGCCACATACGGCGATCGTTTCACCGTGCCCGCCCTGCTGCGCGAGATGGCGGACCGGAACCAGACCTTCTACGGTCGGTTCGGCAAAACACCCAAGGCGGCCTAGATCTAGTAGGCAGCCTATTGGTTAGCACCTTATCGGGGGTCGCAGTGTGTTGCCGCCCCTTTTCTTTGCGAATCAGCGGGTTATGGGCCTATCTTCGCTCACCTGTTGAAAAAGGCTGCCGCCATGAAGACCCTGATAACTGCCGCCGTTCTTGCGGCAATCGCCCTGCCTGTGCAGGCGCTCGATTTCACCCGCATCCAATCCGAACGCGCCTTTCGCGACTTTGTCGTGGGCTATGTCCTGGTGGATGAGTTTGGCGGCCGGGTGGAGCTTGGGCCCAACGGATCGCTCACCGGACAGCTGGACCGCAACACCCTGCGCGGCGGGTGGGTCTGGCGCGATGGGCAGCTGTGCCGCCGCCTGATCATTGGCCCTGTAGACCAAGGAACCGAGTGCCAAACCGTGTTCATCCGCGCCAACCAGCTGGTGATACAGCGCCCGAACTATGGGCAAAATCTGAACTACACGATCTACGCCAAACGGTAGGGTGGGATTTATCCCACCGCCCCGCCCGGGGATGCGTCGTCAAACCCATAACCAAACTGGGCGATGTCCTGCGCGCAGACCTCAGCCACACGCGCCCGGGTACGTTCGTCATAATACCCGCGCCAGTCCCGCAATCGGTCGCTGACGTTGGCGCGCACCAGTGGCAGGGCGAAACCAAGATGCGCCTCGACCGGGGCTATATCGGCAGCGTAGTGCTCCAACCGCACGAACACCGGGGCCTCTGCACCCGTCACATAGCTGGCATAGGGGTTCAGACGCAGCGCCCTTCCGATCAACGGGTCCATCACGAAATCCGGGAAAGACAGCGCCTTGGCGCGGCCCACCGCCGGGTGGTCAAACCCCTGTCCGCGCAGCCAATGGTAATAGCTGACCACGCGGTCCCACGGGTTGCGCACCAACGTAAACACCAACGCGCCCGGCGGCACCAAGGGGGCCACATCGGCCAAGGTGCTGTGCTTCCACAATCGTCCCGGCACCTCCAGCCCGCGTAGACGCCCCTTGCGCCGCTGCGCCTTGGGCGTGTCCCCGATCAGGATGTCATCCGCCTTGGCCCGCGCCTCCAGCGCCAATGCCATGGCCGTACCCCCGGTCTTTGGGATATGCACAAAGACAAAACCCCGGCCGCGCGAGATAATCATGCCCGACTGCGCAGGGCGATGATCGACCCCGCCGCCCCGATCAGCAGTAAACCGAAATAGCCCCACAGGCCCAGCACCTGCCCCCAGACCAGCCAGCCAAACAGAGCCGAGAAGGCAAGAACCGAATACTCAAACACGCTGGCATAGGAAGCCTCGGCCAGTTGATAGCCGCGCGTGAGCAACACCACCGCCACCAGCGACCCCGCCGCCTGCACAAAGGTCCAGAACCACACGTCCCACACAGGCCACACAAACCCGCGCGTCAGGAAATCGTCGCCGCCCCCCATGACGACCCCGCCCACCATCCCCCAAAGGGCCATGGCGGTGAACACCCCCAGCGACAACTCCAATGCGCCCTCGGACCCGCACCACTCCCGCGTGGCGATGGCCGCCACGGCATAGAACGCCCCGGCCAGCACGGGCGCGAAGACCAGCACCGACAGGTCGCTGGGATCCGGCGACAGCACCAGCAGGATGCCCACAAACCCCAGACCCACCGCAGCAATGCGCCACACCCCGATGGCCAAGCCAAAAAAAGCCACCGAAAAGATCAAAATCCAGATCGGTGCCGTGAAAAGCCCGGCTGCCACCTGCGCAACGGGCAAAAAGCCCAAGGCCCCAAAGTAAATGATCATCGCCGTGGACATGATCGCGGACCTTCCTGCCAGCCCGGACCAACTGACCACCGCCAGCCGCCGCCCAGACACCATCAAAAACACCGCCACCAGCCCCCAGATCATCGCGGTGCGCAACACGTGGAACGTCCACAAAGACGAGGTCTCGGCAATCACCTGCACGTATTGGTCGATATATCCGATCACGGCCATGGCCATCAGGATCACGCCCGCGCTGGCAAGGGGTCTGTTGTCCATCGTGTCTTTCCATTTCCGTCGGGGGGGATATAACGCGTTAACCCCTGCCATAATGTCGCAGCGGGCCGCAAGCAGGGAGAGTATCATGGGCTGGATGCAAGACGAGACGGGCTTGGACAAATGTGGCGCCAACCATGTGCCCCTGACGCCCCTGTCCCATCTGGCCCGCGCCGCCCAGGTCTGGCCCCACCGTGAGGCGTTGGTCTACGGCCCCACCCGCTTGACCTACGCAGACTACCACGACCGCGTGTCACAACTGGCCAGCGCCCTGACCGCCCGCGGCATCCGCCCCGGAGACGTGGTCGCCACCCTGTTGCCCAACATCCCCGCCATGGCCGAGGCGCACTTTGGCGTACCCGCCAGCGGCGCGGTGCTGAACACCATCAACACGCGGCTGGATGAGGGCACGGTAGCCTACATCTTCGACCACGGTGGTGCGAAAATCGTGCTGGTCGACAGTGCCCTGATCCCCTTGGCCGAGGCCGCCTGCGCCACGCTCGACACCGCGCCCCAAATCATCGAGGTGCCCGATGACCACGCAGGCCATCCGGCCACAGGTCGCCATCCGACCTATGAGGCTCTGCTGGCCTCTGGCGATGCGCAGGCCCCATGGCACATGCCAACAGACGAATGGGAGAGCCTTGCGCTCAACTATACCTCCGGCACCACGGGGCGCCCCAAGGGCGTGGTCTACCACCACCGGGGCGCGTACCTGATGACCATGGGCACCGTGATCTCATGGCGCATGACCCTGCACCCGAGATTCCTGACCATCGTGCCCCTGTTCCATTGCAACGGCTGGTGCCACACGTGGATGATGCCCTTACTGGGGGGTACAGTCTTTTGCTGCCGCGATATCACTGCCAAGGCAATCTATGACGCCATTGCCGACGAAGGCGTTACAAACTTCGGCGGGGCGCCCATCGTCCTGAACATGCTGGTCAACGCAACGGACGCCGACCGCAAACCCTTTGACCACACGGTTGAGGTGTTCACTGCAGGCGCACCCCCGCCGCTGCCACACTCGCGGCTATCGAGAAACTGGGCTTTCATGTCACCCAAGTCTACGGGCTGACCGAAACCTACGGCCATGTCACCGAATGTGTCTGGCAGGGCGATCAGTGGGACGACCTACCCCAATCCGAACGCGCCGCCATCAAGGCCCGCCAAGGGGTCGCCTTCCCGATGATGGAAGGGATCGCCGTGGCAGGCGAGGACGGCACGCCCGTGCCCCGTGACGCGACCACCCAAGGTGAGATCCTGATCCGGGGCAATTCGGTGATGAAAGGCTACTATAAAAACCCCGAAGCTACGGCCGAGGCCTTTGCCGGGGGCTGGTTCCATTCCGGTGACATCGCCGTGCAACACGCCGACGGCTATGTGCAGATCGCGGATCGGGCCAAGGACATCATCATCTCGGGCGGTGAGAACATCTCCAGCGTTGAGGTGGAGGGCGTGCTGATGCACCACCCCGCCGTGTCGCTCTGCGCCGTGGTGGCCAAGCCGGATGCCAAATGGGGCGAGGTGCCTGCAGCCTTTGTGGAGCTGAAAGAGGGGGCCGAGGTGACAGAGGCCGACCTGATCGCCTTCGCCCGCGAAACTCTGGCCGGGTTCAAGGCGCCCAAGTCCGTGACCTTCTGCGAATTGCCCAAAACCTCCACCGGTAAGATCCAGAAGTTCGAGCTGCGTCAACGCTTCAAATAATCGGCTCTCGCCCCCCGTTGCCGACGTTAACCTTAACGCGCCACCGCCTGGGTTTCATTGGGTCAAAAATACCCCACACTACCCTCTCCACCGCCACGCTTGTCCGGTGTTATGCGAAATGCTACTCTCAGGTTAACAACAAGAGGGCCCGGGCAGTGACGGCACTCAAAGGCATCGCAAAGATCGAAACCACGGGCCTTTGGCGCGCCGAAGAGGATGCGCAACGGATCGAGGCATTCGTCGCCATCGGTGACAATTCCATCGTTATCTCGGATATCACCGGACAGGCCCTGTCTCATTGGTCCCTGCCCGCCGTGCGCCGTTTGAACGGGACCGAAACGCCCGCGATTTTTGCGCCCGGGCGCACTGCGACGGAGCAGCTTGAAATCGACGATCCAACCATGATCGAAGCGTTGGATCAGATCCTTGACGCGGTCGAACGCGCGCGGCCCCATCCGGGTCGACTGCGTTGGGCGACCCTTGGTGTTGTCACGCTCACCATAGGTTTTCTTGGGGTTTTTTGGTTCCCCAATGCCTTGCGCGACCATACATTGCGGGTGATCCCGGACGCCAAGCGCACGCTGATCGGACGGTCCATGCTGGACGAGCTGACGCGGCTGACCGGGCCTGCGTGCCAGTCCTCCCGCTCTGCCCAGGTGCTTGACACCCTGACCAAGCGCATTCTGCCCAACACCGGCTCCGACCTCGTGGTGCTGCGCAATCCACCGCAGTTGGCCATGCATCTGCCGGGCAATGTGATCGTGTTGTCGGATGTCTTGGTCGAGGGGTTCGACACCCCCGAGGTTATAGCAGGTTATGCCCTGACCGAATTTCTGCGCGCGCAATTCAGCGATCCCCTGCGGGACTATCTGGACAGCGCTGGCTTTATCGAGACCTTTCGCCTGCTCACCACGGGCGAGGTCAACCAAACCACGCTGCGGCGGCATGTGGAACAGATGATCCTCGCGGAGCGCCCTGTTCTAAATCAAGAAATGCTTTTGGAATGGTTCGGACAAGTGCAGCTGAGTTCGGCCCCCTACGCATGGGCCGTGGACCCTATGGGCAGCAGCACCCTGACCTTGATCGAGGCTGACCCCTTTGCCAATCAAGCCAGCCCTCCCGTCCTGACAGACGCCGAATGGCTGACCCTGCAAAACATCTGTCAGGCCTAAGTGCCTTAGCGGACCAGCTGGAATGGTACCGTTGTCGTCCATAGCTGTTGGTTGCCCGCAACCCCATTGCGCGACAGCCCGCGCAGAGGATTGCCTCGGCCGTCCGTCCATGCCTGACGATAGCCCTGAGGAGCCACGGTCACACCGCTGGTGCGTGCGTCAAACCGCGTGGCGGTCCCATCAAAGGGTTGCTCTGCCTGTGGGCCGCACCGTCCATCGCCGCTGAGATAACGGTTGGACAGGGCGCTGGCCCCTTGGCAATTTGTGGCCGTTCCTGCACCGTGGTCCCCACGGCGCAACAGCCGTTGTGTCCGCGTCACCGGTTGAGCGGCTACGGGGCGGGCGTTCGGGTTCACAACCGTAACGACGCCGCCCGGTGTCCGGTCGACTACAGTGTTCGTGATCGTTCTGGTCTGCGAAGGGCCAATCGAAACGGTTGAGGTGCGGACACCCACCGGTTGGACCGCCCGTCCCGGGCGCCCGCCACAGCCATCGATGTAGCGCGCAGACAGGGCTGACGCGCCACAGCCAACCGTACCGCGCTGTCCGGAAAAGGTGGAAGGTTGCGTCTGGATAACAGGGGTCGGCACCACGGCCCGAGGTCGTACCGTCACGGGCGTCCGTGTCGCGCGGGGCACGATCACCGGGGCGGGCGCTACTGTCCGGCGCGGCGCGGCCGCCACTGGAGTTGTGCGGGCCGGTTGCACCACAGTCACCGGTCCAGCAGGGGTCGCCGTGCTGGGTGCAGAGGCGGCTGTGCGGGTGCCACTGCTGGCGCTGCCCACTCTGGTCGGGGCGTAGCCGCACAACAACTTGCGATCACGGCTGACCCGCGGCACCCAGTTTACGTTGCCGCCCACGCCTGCGCGTAGAAAAACACAACCGTTGCTGTCCACATATTGCCGCCCCGAGAACGAGGCCGGAGGGGTTTCGGCAGGTCTTGCGTTGTTTGCAAGGCTGCGCGATTGCGCCTCCACCGGAGCTGTCATGACAGCGCCCAACGCCAGCGCCGCTATTCCTGTCCATAGTGTCTGCCGAAATGCCATACGAGGTCCCCTTGCCATTACGGGCACCATAGCCCCTGCCACTGCGAGGCGTAAAGTCACAAACGGCTTATTTTGTACCGAACATGCGGTCACCCGCATCCCCTAGCCCGGGAACAATATATCCATGGTCGTTCAGCCGTTCGTCTACTGCAGCGGTGACAATAGGCACATCTGGATGGGCTTTTTGCATGGTCGCAATGCCCTCTGGTGAGGCGAGCAGACACAGAAACTGTAGGTTCGTCGCCCCCGCCTGTTTCAACAAGTCTATCGCCGCGACAGAGCTGTTGCCCGTGGCCAGCATCGGATCAACCGCGATCACTAGCCGATCCGACAGGTCTTGGGGCGCTTTGAAATAGTACTGCACGGGCTGTAAGGTCTCTTCGTCACGGTACAGGCCCACAAAGCCCACGCGCGCCGAGGGGATCAGTTCCAGCACCCCGTCCAGCAAGCCATTGCCCGCGCGCAGGATCGACACCAGCGCCAGCTTTTTGCCGGCAAGAACGGGCGCATCCATGGGTTGCATGGGCGTGTCGATCCGCTTGGTGGTTGTGGGCAGATCCCGAGTGATCTCGTAGGCGAGCAGTTGACTGATCTCGCGCAGCAATTGGCGAAACACCGCCGTCGAGGTGTTTACGTCCCGCATCAGGGTCAGCTTGTGCTGGACCAAGGGATGATTCACCACAGTCAAATGGTCGGTCATGGATTACCTTTCGATCTGCGCGATGAGGGCATCGCGGGTTGTCTGGTCGCAAAACGCGGCCCGGGCTGCGGTCAGGGTCACGGCGCGCAGCCCCTCCTGCCCCCAGCCGAAAGTGTGGTCAAGCGCTAGGTATTCGTCGGTCATGGTCGTGTGAAAGAAGGGCGGATCGTCCGTGGACACGGTCACCTTCACACCAGCGGCACGCAACCGTTCAATAGGGTGGCTGGCAAGGGCGGGATAGACACCCAGCACGACGTTAGACCCCGGGCAAACCTCCAGCACGATGTCGCGGGCGATCAGGTCCGCGATCAGGGCCGGGTCCTCTATGGCGCGCACCCCATGGCCGATCCGTTCCACGCCAAGGTCATGGACCGCATCGCGCACGGACTGCGGTCCGCCCCATTCCCCGGCGTGGGCCGTCAAGCGCAGCCCGGCCTCTCGCGCGCAGTCAAAGGACCATGCGAAGTCACGCGGAGCGCCCGCCGTCTCATCCCCCGCAATGCCAAATCCGGCAATGAAGTCCCCGGCCGTTTCCGCCGCGCAAAGGGCGGTCTCGCGGGCCTTTTCCGGGCCTAAGTGGCGGATACAGGTAACGATCCCACGCATCTCGATTCCGCTGTCCGCCTTGGCCTCGGTCGCGGCTTGGGCAATGGCGGCAAGGTATTCACGCCATGCCGGTACATCCCGCCCACCACAGAAATCGGGGCTGAGGAAGGCCTCGGTGTAGATCACCCCTTGGGCGGCGCTTTCCTCTAGAACTGCACGGGTCAGGCGGTAAAAATCTTGCGGCGTTTGCAGGACTTCTGTAGCGGCCTCGTATACCTTCAGGAACTGCCAGAAGTCCTTGAAGACATAGCCCCCCTGCGCATCAAAAATGCCCGACAGGTCCACGTATTTCTCGGCCGCCAGCCCCCGGATAAACGCGGGCGGGGCCGCGCCCTCAAGGTGCAAATGCAGCTCGACCTTGGGCATGTCGATCATAGAAAGCTCCTTCCCGGGCCCGTGCTGGGCACCCCGAGGTGTGCGGCGATGCTGGTGGCCACGTCCGCAAAGGCTACCGCGCCAATCTGGGCCCGGGTGCCATGGGCCAGCACCGGCACGCGTTCGCGCGTGTGGTCCTTGCCCCGCCACGTAGGATCATTGCCATGGTCGGCGGTCAGGATCAGAAGGTCGCCCGCGCCCAAGTGCGCGGTCACAGATGGCAGCGCCGCATCGAACCATTCCAGGTGCCGGGCATAGCCCGACACATCGCGGCGGTGGCCATAGGCGCTGTCAAATTCCACGAAGTTGGCAAAGGTGAGAGAGCCGTCAGGCGCATCGCGCGCGGCGTCCAAAAGGTGGCCCATCAGGGTCGCGTCGCTGCCCTTGGTGACACTGTCGATCCCGCGACTCGAGAAGATATCCCCAATCTTGCCTATGGCCTGCACGCGCCCCCCGCATCATGGACCCAATCGCATAAGGTGGGACCGGGCGGCATGATGGCAAAGTCCTTGCGGTTGGTGCTGCGGGTAAAGCTCTGCGCCTCGCACCCTACAAAGGGGCGTGCGATCACGCGACCCACTTTCATGGCGTGCAAGGTCGGCGCGAGATCGGCGCAGAGTTTTAGCAGTCGGTCTAGGCCGAACACCTCTTCATGGGCGGCGATCTGGAACACGCTGTCCACGGAGGTATAGCAGATCGGCCAGCCACTGCGCATATGCTCCGCGCCCAGCCGGTCGATGATCTCGGTGCCCGAGGCGTGGCAATTGCCCAGCACCCCGTTTGTCCCCGCGAGCGCCATGACCTGATCGAGGATATCCTGGGGAAATGAACTCTCCGGTTGCGTGAAATACGTCCAAGGCCACGGCACCGGCAGGCCCGCCAGCTCCCAATGGCCCGAGGGGGTGTCTTTGCCAACGGAGACCTCCGTCGCGCTGCCCCATGCGGCGTCCCGGGCCGGTGCGGGCAGGTCTGTCACAAGGCCGGAGGCTTGTGTGATGGCCGCCCCCATGCCCATCGCCGCCATGTGGGGCACGTGTAAGGGGCCGCTGCGCCCCTCCTCCGCCTGACCCGCCGCACAGGCCTGTGCGATATGGCCAAGGGTGTTTGCACCTGCGTCCCCGAAATCCGCGGCATCCGGTGCACCGCCACAGCCTGCGCTGTCCAAAACGATCAAAAAGGCGCGGGTCATGCGAGGCGGTCCTGTATCAAGGCGGGGGGCGTCACCGGGTTGGGCGAGAAGTCATAGGCGGCATAGACCGCCTCGGCGGCGCGGGTCGCCTCGTCCTCGTTGCGGGCATGGATATAAGCCAGCACCGTGTCCGTTGTCACAGACTGGCCCAGTTCGGCAAGACCGGTCAGGCCCACGCCCGGGTGGATCTTGTCACCAGCCGCGCGTCTGCCGCCGCCCAGATCGACCACAGCCTCGCCCAAGGCGCGGGTGTCGATCCGCGCCACGACACCGGGTTCCACAGGGCGCAGTTCCAGCATCACGGGGGCCGAGGGTAGACGGTCGCGCCAGCGTTCGGGAAAATCCGTCGGTCCACCCTGGGCCGCGACCATGCGGCCGAACACCTCTGCGGCGCGGCCATCGGACAGGGCGCCTGCAATCCGGTCCGCGCCATCCTCCGCATCGTCGGCCATGCCCCCCAAGGCCAGCGCCTCGCCGCCCAAGGCCGTCACAAGGGCATGTAACCGGGGGCCGGCCCCGTTGGTCAGCAGGCGCATGACCTCGATCACCTCGACCGCGTTGCCAGCGGCGGGCACGGCGGGTTGGGACATGTCGGTGATCAGCGCAGTGGTCATGCAGCCAGCCCCTTGGGCCGTCTCGACCAAGGCGGCGGCCAATCCACGCGCGGCCACCGGATCTTCCATAAACGCGCCGGAGCCTGTTTTGACGTCCAGCACCAAACCCTCCAACCCCTCGGCCAGTTTTTTGGACAGGATGGAGGCGACGATCAGGTCAAGGCTTTCCACCGTGCCGGTCACGTCACGCACAGCGTAAAGGCGCGCATCGGCCGGCGCGATTTGTGCGTTGGCGCCGACGATGGCGCAGCCGACCTCTAGGACTTGGCGTTGCAGGCGTTCGGTGGACATCTGGGTCGTCAGACCCGGGATCGCCTCCAACTTGTCCAGCGTCCCGCCCGTGTGGCCCAGCCCGCGGCCAGAGACCATGGGCACGAAGGCCCCGCAGGCCACAAGCGCCGGGGCAAGGGCCAGGCTGATCGGGTCGCCCACCCCGCCGGTGGAGTGTTTGTCCAGCACGGGCCCGGGTAGGTTCCAGTCCAGTGTTGCGCCGCTTTCGGTCATCGCGCGGGTCAGGTGTACCCTGCCCTTTGGCCCCATCCCGCGCGCGCAGACGCCCATGGCAAAGGCCCCCGCTTGGGCGTCGGACACTGTGCCATCGGCCAGTGCATTGGCGAACCAAAAGACCTCCGCCTCGTAAAGCGGTTCATCCTGGCGCAGTTTTGAAAGGATGTGCGCGGCGTCCATGATCAATCCATGTGGGCCGCGCCGAAGGCGCCGGGTAACAGCTCGGCTATGGTCATGGTGCGCTCCGCCCCTTCCAACGTGGCCAGCGTCACAGTTACGTCAGGCTTGGCAAATTCGGCCAGCTTTTGGCGACATCCGCCACAGGGCGGCACCGGATCCGGAGAGCCCGCCACGACGTAGACCTCCGCAATCCCGCGCGCACCGGCGGCGCACATGGCCGCGATCGCGCCAGCCTCGGCACAGGTGCCCTCGGGGTAGGCCGCGTTTTCGACGTTGCAGCCGACGTAGACATCGCCCGATGTCGTGCGGATCGCGGCACCTACGTGGAACCCCGAATAGGGCGCGTGGGCGTTTTCGCGAACCCCAAGGGCCGCCGCGCGCAGGGATTGTTCAGACTTGGACATCGCATCACCCCGTTTATTACGATGTCAGTGTGACCCCGCCCCGATCCAAGCGCAAGGGGCGCTAGTCTTCGTCCTCGCGGGCCCAAGCCTCGCGCTTGCGATAGAGTGTCGAGGGGGACACCCCAAGGATCGCCGCCGCCCGCGGGATAGAGCCGCCGTGATCTTGGATGGCCTGTTCAATGAAGGCCCGCTCGGCCTGGGCCAGTGACAGACCAATAAAGGGAACGGTCGGCATTGAAACCGCCACGCCCCGGGCAATCGCATGGGGCAGCATATCGGGGGTGATCAAGGGACCTTTGTGCATCAAGACCACGGACCGGATCACATTCAACAACTGCCGCACATTGCCAGGCCAGTCGTAGGTGCGGAAAATCTCGGCCACCTCTGGGGACAGGCCCGAAATCCGTCCCTCCGTGCGCGTGTCGAATTCACGCAAGGCAGCGTTGGCCAGCGTGATCACGTCCTCGCCCCGGTCACGCAAGGGCGGGATGTGGATCGGCACGACAAACAATTGGTGCAACAGTGCGTTGTTGATCTGCCCACTGCGGGCCCGGGCCAACGGGTCATCGGCGCAAAGTGCCAAGAGGCGAGGGGCATCGACGCGCCCAAGGTCGTCACGGATCAGGCCCAGCAGACGGTCCTGGGCAGAGGCCCCAATCGCAGTCGAGATATCAAGGGCCAGCGTTCCACCGCGCGCGTCACAATACGCCTCTGTGATCATTTGCACCTGATGCTGGCTGGCCGCCCCGCTCGACCGGACCAGCTTGAACGGACCCTGTGCGCGCCCGGACAACCCATGCACCGCTTTCGCGAAGGCAAGCTTTCCCGTGCCCTCGGGCCCGATCAGCGTGATGGGGGCGGGGCTGTCTGCCACCGCGCGGATCTGGCGCGACACCTCTTGGATGGTGGGGCTGGTGCCAATGATACCTGGCAGGGACGGAATGGAGCCAGGGTCGGATGCCTTGGCCGGCCCGCTGGCGGGCAACACGACCTGCCACCCTGTCGCCTTGGCCTCAACGGCGCGGTCGATCGCTGTGATAAACTGATCATCGCTAAAAGGTTTGGGCAAGAACTCGAACGCGCCTTGACGCATGCTTTCGACCGCCGCTGGAATGGACCCGTGGGCCGTGATCACCACAAATCGGCAATCGGGGGATTGGGCCAGGCAGTCGCGCATCATATCCAATCCGTCACGGTCAGGCAGGACCAGATCAAGGGCCACCACTTTGGGCTGGGCATCAGTAAAGGCCTGCAACCCCTGGGCCGCATTGGCCGCCCGTAGAACCGAGTGACCGGAGGCCCGCAAGATCTTTTCATAATAGGTGCTCAGGGTGGCGTTGTCCTCGACCAATAGAACCGTGCTCATGATGTGACTTTCGTATTCTTGGCGTCAAAGGCCATCAGGTCTGACCGCAGCCGGGCAAGGACCTTGATCAACTGGTGGCCCGTTTCTCCCATATCGCGCTGTTCGCGCGCCAGCGTATTCAAATGACGCGACAGCGCCACACACTGACCTGCCCCGACCGCAGCGCCCAGCGAAATCAGAACATGGGTGTGTGCGCGGACCTCTGACGCAACATTGGCCACTAACCCAGCCTCTAGCCCCTCGGCCACATTTTTCAGATCGGCAAGCAAACGGCGCATCAACTCCAACGCCTGCTCTGGCCCCGCCACCTGTAGGAGTGTGACCAGCGTATCCCGATCGAAAGATCTGCTTTGACCCTGCGCCTGCACTGCATGCTCGGCCCCGCCCTTGACCGAGACGACGTAGTGTAGAACCGCGTGCCCAAAACTTTCGATAGAGACGAGAGGTTTGGCCAAGATCCCGTCGGCCCCGGCGCTATAGATTGCATCGCGGTTGTCGCGAAGGATGTAGGCGGTCATTGCAACCAGCGCCATACGCGGGGCCAGTTTGCGCGTTTGCCGGTCCCGTTCTGTGCGCAACACGTCCAGCCCGCCCAGACGTGGCATTTCGATATCAATCAAAGCCAGATCAAACGTCTCGCGGGCCAGCCAGTTCAGCGCCTCCACCCCGTCGGTGGCAATTTCACACTCTGCCCCCATGGTGGCCAGCATCTGACTGACCAGCAACTGGTTGGTGTCATTGTCATCCGCCACCAGCACACGGTAGGCTGACAAATCCGGCAATAGCCGCGTGTCCATTTCCGCCGCCCGCCACTTGGTGGCCGGGATCGACAAAACACACAGAGCCCCACCATCGGTATGGTTCGACACCTGTAGGGCTCCGCCCAGCTGGTCCGCATACTTCTTGGAGATATGCAGCCCAAGACCGCTGCCCGCGTGATCTGCACCCTCGGGGCGTTTGCCCGGTACAAATATACTGGCCAAAGCCGCCTCACTAAACCCGGGGCCGGTATCATACACCGAAAAAACCAGCGCGTGATCCGGGTCCATGACGACACGCACGGCGACAGACCCGTCGCCCGCATATTTCACGGCATTGCTGATCAGATTGGACAAAACACGTTCCAAGGCGAGGCGGTCCAATTGCACAACTTCGGGCAGATCCGGACCTTGGTGAAACGCAAAAGACACCCCCGCCCGACGTGCACGGATGCCCCAGCGTTTCTTTTTGTCCTCAAGCATACGCAACAAGTGCAGGTTACCTGCCATGGGAGGCGGGGTTGCGTCGCCCGACACCAGCAACAGCGCATCTTCCACAAGGCGTGCCAACACCTCGGAAGCCTCTTGCACACCGCCCAATTGGTCACGCAGCTGGGGGTCGAGGTCCTGCATCTCGATCAAACGCAGCCCACCAATCACGTCTGACACGGCAGAGCGGATGTCGTGAGACAGCATTGCGACTTCTTGATCAACGGACACTGATGCAGATGCGGTGCGGTCCATACCGGATAATTCGCCCTTCACGGACCTCCCTTCGCGCGCCGCAGGTTTTGGCAGCACTCGACCTTAGATTGTAGCTCCCCACACATCAGTAACCCAAGCGCGAACCGTTTTCAAATAACATTGCTCAAAAGTGTTACACGCACGGTGTAAACAATATCAGACACACGATATGCGCATCCCGCCAAAGCCCTTAGGCTTTGGCATATCCAATGGTTTCAAGGGCGGCTTTGATCTCGTCCAAAATCGCGGGGTCATCAATCGTCGCAGGCATTTTGAAAGGCGTGCCGTCTGCGATATTGACCATGGTGCCACGCAGAATTTTGCCCGAACGGGTCTTGGGCAGACGGTCCACCACACAGGCCAGTTTGAAGGCTGCGACGGGTCCAATCTTATCGCGCACCATCTTTACACACTCTGCAACGACCTCGCTATGGTCGCGATCACTGCCACCGTTCAGGCACAGGAAGCCGACCGGCAATTGCCCTTTCAACGTGTCCGTCACACCGATCACGGCACATTCAGCGACATCAGGATGGGCGGCCAGCACCTCTTCCATGCCGCCGGTGGACAGGCGGTGCCCCGCGACGTTGATCACGTCATCCGTGCGGGCCATGATGTAAAGGTACCCATCCGCATCCACCATGCCCGCGTCGCCGGTTTCGTAGTAGCCGGGGAAGGTGTTGAGGTAGCTTTTCCTGAACCGCTCTTCGGCGTTCCAAAGCCCGGGCAATGTGCCCGGCGGCAAGGGCAGTTTAATCGCAATCGCGCCCAATGTGTCTGGGCCGACGGGGTGGCCCGCATCATCCAGAATTTGCACGTCAAAGCCCGGCATCGGCACCGCAGGCGAGCCCAGTTTTACGGGCAGCGCCTCTAGCCCCATGGGGTTTGCCGCAATCGCATAGCCGGTTTCCGTCTGCCACCAGTGATCAATCACCGGGACGCCCAGCTGATTTTGCGCCCATTCGATGGTGTCGGGGTCCGCACGTTCACCGGCCAGAAAGACGTTCTTGAGACAAGACAGATCATACTTCTTGACGAAGTCGCCTTTGGGATCCTCGCGTTTCACAGCCCGGAAAGCGGTGGGCGCGGTGAAGAACGCCTTTACGTTATGTTCGGAAATCACGCGCCAGAAGGTGCCTGCATCGGGGGTGCCCACAGGCTTGCCCTCGAACACGATGGTGGTGTTGCCGGTGATCAGCGGCGCATAGCAGATGTAGCTGTGGCCCACGACCCAGCCCACATCCGAGGCGGCCCAGAACACATCGCCCGGATCCACATCATAGATGTTCTTCATGGTCCAGTTCAGGGCCACAAGGTGCCCCGCCGTGGGCCGCAGAACGCCCTTGGGCTGACCGGTGGTGCCGCTGGTGTACAGAATATAGGCCGGGTCACCGCCGCCCACGGGCACACAATCCGCAGGCTCCACGCCCGCTTGGAACCCGTGCCAGTCCACGTCCCGCGGGCCCAGCTTGGCCACTTCCTGTTCGCGCTGGAAGATCACGCAGAAATCAGGCTTGTGAGTGGCCAATTCAATCGCCCCGTCCAGCAGAGGTTTGTAGTGGACCACGCGACCCGGTTCCAACCCGCAGGACGCCGCGATGATCGCCTTGGGGGTTGCGTCGTCAATCCGCACCGCCAGTTCGTTCGCGGCAAAGCCGCCGAACACGACCGAGTGTACGGCCCCCAAACGCGCGCAGGCCAGCATGGCCTCTAGCGCTTCTGGCACCATGGGCATGTAGATGATGACCCGGTCCCCCTTGCCCACACCCTGCGCGCGCAAAGCCCCCGCAAGGCTTGCCACACGGTCGCGCAATTCGGAATAGGTCAGCTTGTGCACGGTGCCCGTGATCGGGCTGTCGTGGATGATTGCGACCTGATCGCCGCGCCCCCGTTCAACGTGCCGGTCTACCGCATTGTAACAGGTGTTGACCGTGGCATCGGTGTACCACTCATAAAGCGGCGCGTTGCTTTCATCCAAGGCACGGGTCGGCGGAGTGATCCAATCAATCGCCTGCGCGGCCTCCATCCAGAATGCCTCTGGGTTGTCTTGCCAAGACTTGTAGGTCGCTGCGTATGACATGGGCCGTTCCTCCGATATTCCCTTGGGCACATCTACCCAAAGTTACGGAGCAGTGACAATGCCACGTCGTGCGGCGGATTGCGCTAACGGCCCTAAGTCTTGCGGAAGGTCAGATAGTGCGGTGTCCGCCCCTCACGTAGGGCCTTTTGCTCATAACGGGTCGAGGTCCAGTCATCCCACGCCACACGCCAGTCCTCTGGGCCCTCGGCCAGCCATTCAAAACCGTGCCCCGGCACCTGCTCCAGGGTCTGGCGCACATAATCAGGGATATCGGTGGCAACCCGAAATATCGCTCCGGGTTTCAGAACACGCGCCAAGGGTTCCAGATGCTCGGGCGTGACAAAGCGGCGGCGATGGTGACGCGCCTTGGGCCAAGGGTCTGGATACAGCAGGAACGCGCGGTCGATGCTAGCCGAAGGCAGCACATCAAACATGTCCCGTGCATCCCCGGGATAGACCCGCAGGTTATCCACGTTGGCGCGCCGGATCTTCCCCAGCAACATCGCAACACCGTTGATGTACGGCTCGCACCCAATGATGCCGACATCGGGGTTCAGCCCGGCTTGGTGGATCATATGCTCCCCACCGCCAAAGCCGATTTCCAACCATACAGGCCGCCCACCAAACAGCGCGCCAAAGTCCAAGGGCACACGGTCCGGGTTCACATCCCAATCCACAGCCCCCGGAGACAGCGCCGCAAGATCCTCGTCAACGTAACGCTCTTGGCTCGCCTTGAGATGCTTGCCCTTGCGGCGTCCATAAAAATTGCGGTGCGGGCGTTCGGATGTCTCGGTCATGGGCGCGGCATGCCGTGCAGACCCGCCACCGTCAACCCTATTCCGCCAGCACTGCGCCCCGCCGGTGGGTCTTTTCATACAGACGCGCAACGATCTGACTGGCTGTTTTCTCGCACAAAAAAGGGAACACGGCGTGGATCAACGCCGCTCCTGCAGCGACCGCCAGCCAAAAGGCGAACCGCAAGGCAAAGCCTGTGTGTTCAATGTAGGTTTCATCAACAGAGGCGGGGTGTTCGGTGAAAAGACGTAGCATGGGCATCTCCTGTTGCTTAGCAGCAGACTACCCACACTCAAGACAGACTTTATCCCAAAGACTCCAAATAGCTTGCAAAATTTAGAATGTTATCCCAGTAAACTCTATATGCACGAGACTTTTGACATCTCAGATCGCCGTATCTTGATAGAACTGCAACGCGACTGCGCGCAGTCCTTGGACACTTTATCAGAAAAGGTGACCCTCTCCCGCAATGCCACTTGGCGCAGGATCAAACGGCTGGAGGATATGGGCATCATTCGCGCACGGGTGGCGGTGCTCGATGCAGACAAAATCGGCCTGCCCCTAACGGTTCTGATGGCCGTGCGCACCCGACACCATGATGCGGACTGGGCGGATCGGTTCCAACGCGCCTTGCGATTGTTTCCGGAGATTACGGCTGCATGGCGCACATCGGGTGACGTTGACTACATGCTGCAGGCCCGCGTCGCCGACGTACGCGCCTATGACGACCTGTACAAACGCCTGATCGCAAAGATCGACCTAGAGGACGTCTCTGCTTCTTTCGTCATGGAAGATCTGAAATCCACCACGGCCCTGCCTCTGTAAAACAGATCCCGGCTTCATTGGGTCCCAAATACCCAAGACCAACGGACGACACAGGCACCCGCTCGGCAAAAAGGGCGACCCACTGGCCGCCGTTCCTACAAAACATGTCGTGCGGCGCAGCCGCTCCGTTTGGTCAAACACCCAAATCAGACGGCAGCCTTGAGGGCCTCGACAAGATCGGTTTTTTCCCAGCTGAAACCGCCATCGGCCTCGGGCGCGCGGCCAAAGTGGCCATAAGCCGCCGTGCGTTGAAAGATGGGCTTGTTCATCTGCAGGTGATTGCGGATGCCCGTGGGCGTCAGGTCCATGGCCTGCGCGACTGCCGCCTCGATAGCCGTCTCATGCACTTGGCCAGTCCCGTGGGTGTCGGCATAGATCGACAGGGGCTTGGCCACACCGATCGCATAGGACAGCTGGATCGTGCACCGGGTCGCCAGACCCGCGGCCACCACGTTCTTCGCCAGATAGCGCGCGGCATAAGCGGCAGAGCGGTCCACCTTGGTCGGATCCTTGCCCGAGAAGGCGCCACCGCCATGGGGAGCCGCGCCACCGTAGGTGTCCACGATGATCTTGCGGCCCGTCAGACCGGCGTCCCCGTCAGGACCACCGATGACGAATTTGCCCGTGGGGTTCACCCACCATTTGGTGTCCCCGGTGACCCACCCCTCGGGTAGGACCTCCAGGATGTAGGGTTCCACCACCGCGCGCACGTCTTCGCTGGTCATGCTTTCGTCCAGGTGCTGCGTGGACAACACGATGGACGACACGCCCACAGGCTTGCCATCGCGGTATTCCACCGTCAGCTGCGACTTGGCATCCGGGCCGAGGCTTGGCTCTGTGCCGTCTTTGCGGACCTCGGCCAGACGGCGCAGGATCGCGTGGGAATACTGGATGGGGGCGGGCATCAGCTCGGGCGTTTCATCTACGGCATAGCCGAACATGATCCCTTGGTCGCCAGCCCCTTCGTCGCCGCGCTCGCCGGTCACGCCTTGGGCGATATGGGCGGATTGCTCGTGCAACAGGTTGGTGATCTCGCAAGTGGCGTAGTGGAATTTGTCCTGCTCGTACCCGATGTCCTTGATGCAGGCGCGCGCGATGTCTTCGATCTTGCCCATATACTCGTGCAGTTTGTCCTGATCTGTCAGGCCGACCTCGCCGCCGATCACCACGCGGTTTGTGGTGGCAAAGGTTTCGGCGGCCACACGGGCCAGCGGATCTTCTGCCAGAAACGCGTCAAGGACCGCGTCTGAAATGCGGTCGCACACCTTGTCGGGGTGCCCCTCGGACACGGACTCGGAGGTGAATTGGTAGTTGTTGCGGGCTGTCATGAAAGCGCTCCATTCAAGTTATACCGCCACGCCAGGAAGCCGTTGTGGCAGTTCTGCGACGGCGTTACGCCTGCCGTCCCCGAGGTGCAACCCCTCTGGCCCCACTGCGCAGGTTTACAGCCAATAGCAGCCCCAAAAGCACAAAAAGCAGCGGCACGTCACCGGTTTTGGCATAAACTGTCGCAGGCAACGCAGGCGGCAGCGCCCCGTCCAGATGCCCGGCTTCTCCAAGAGGCAGCGCCGACAGAATCGTGCCGCGTGCGTCTATGATGGCGGACACCCCGGTGTTGGCCGCGCGTACAATGGGCAGGCCTTGTTCCGCGGCGCGCAGACGGGTCAGGTTCAGGTGCTGATACGGCCCCTGCCCCGTGCCGAACCACGCATCATTGGTCAGGTGTACGATCACACGCGGACGCGGAGCGCTGGCGGCATATCGGGGAAAGATCATCTCATAACAGATCAGGGGCAGAACCGATCCGACCCCTCGCACCTCCATCGCTGTCGGTGGCGGCCCCGGGCGGAAGCCGGCGATCAACCGGTTGGCGAAGGCCGCGATGCCGAAGGGTTTAAGGTAACGCTCCAGGGGCAGGTATTCACCAAAGGGCACGAGGTGGTGCTTGTCATAGGTTGCGGCAATCTCACCCTCGGGTGTCAGCAGCGCGGCCGAATTGCGGGGGTATCCATCCGCGCCCCAGCGGTTCGCCCCGACCAGCACGGGTGCATCCGTTGCCTGCGCAATCACGGCGCGGCTGGCCTCCGACCGGTCCAGAAGTTCTGGCAGGGACGTTTCGGGCCAGACGATCAGATCCGCCCCCTCTGCGCCGGTGGCCAGAACAGCGCGTCGAAAGAAGATCGGGATTTGATCCGCGCGCCACTTCAGGTGTTGTGGCGCGTTGGGTTGCACCAACCGGATCACGGGCGCATCCGGCCCGGCCAAAGGGGCCGCGGGCAAGGCCAGCGCCCCCCCAAGCCACCGCCATAGGGGCCAGTAGCGCCGCACCTTGCCACCGCATGCGCGCCAACCGAGCAAGGCCCGCCGCCGCCAGCAAAACCACCAGCGTCAACCCATGGGGCCCGATGACGGAGGCTGCGGGCAACGCGCTTGTGTCAATCAGGATGTGCCCGGGATGCGCCCAGGGAAAGCCTGACAGGATCGTAGCGCGCAGATACTCCGCCCCCGTCAAGGCCAGCGCCATGGCAACCGGGTCGCGCGACACAACACCGGCCAAGCCCCAGAACAACGCCATGCCCCCAGCCATGGCCAGCAACGCAAAGGGCGCCATCCAGCCTGTGACCGCAGCGTCGACAAGAAAAGGTTCCGTGATCCAGAACAGGGCCAGCGCAAAGTGCGCCATGCCCCACAGCCATGCCCGCCCGAACCGCCCGCGCCATGTGGCGGCGCGGGGCACGTAAAACAGTCCGACCGCAAAGCCCACCAAAGCCACGGGCCACAGGGACCACGGCGCTTGGCCCAAGGCCGCTGCCAGCCCGCCGGCCACGAGGGCCGCTGGCGCGGCCCAGCGGGAAAGGGTCACTCCGCCGCCTTGGTCTGGGCAGAGGGCAGACGCACGCGCATCCGTTTGATCCGGCGCGGGTCGGCGTCGGTGACTTCGATCTCAACCCCACTGGGGTGAGAGACCACTTCGCCGCGCAAGGGCACGCGGCCCGTCATCACGAAGAGCAGACCGCCCAAGGTGTCCACTTCCTCGTCCTGATCCTCTGGCATCAGGGGCACGCCCAGCTCTGCCTCGAACTCGTCCAGCGGCGTGCGCGACAGGGCGATGTAGCAGCCCGGCGCCTCTTGCCGCCAGAACTTGCCTTCTTCTTGGTCGTGTTCGTCCTCGATCTCGCCCACAACCTGTTCCAAAAGATCCTCGATGGTCAGCAGACCGTCCACACCGCCGTATTCGTCGATCACCAGCGCCATGTGCCGCCGTTCCGTCTGCATCTTTTGCAGCAGCACACCGATGGGCATGGAGGGCGGGCAATAGATGACCGGGCGCACCATGGAGGCGAGAGCAAACTCCGCCCCCTCTCCGTTGAAACCGAACCGCAGTGCAAGGTCCTTCAGGTGCACCATACCCAAGGGCGTATCCAAATTATCCTCGTAGACAGGCAGCCGCGTCAGCCCGCTTTGGCGAAAGATCGACACCAATTCGTCCAGCGATACATCCGCAGGAACGGCGATGATCTCGGCCCGGGGGATGGCTACATCGTCCACCCGCAAGCTGCGCAACGCCAAAAGGCCCGCCACTGTTGCGGCCGGTTGCGTCTGGTTGGTCTTATTGGAAATCTCGGGCACGTCGTCCCGTTTGGCCCCGAACACGCGGCTGAAAAAGCCGGGTCTGGCCCCGATATGCGCAGGCTCCCCCTGGCTGGCGTCTGAATGCGCGCTAGGCGCGGCGGTAGACGACGGGTCGGTCTTGTCTGACATGGCTCCTTACCAGTTAGTCCGGCCCAAGAATGGCACCGTTTTCCAGATATGGGTCGGGAACCCCCATCTTGGCAAGGATTTCCACCTCGAATCCTTCCATAAGACGCGCATCTGGGTCCGTTTCGTGATCAAAACCCAACAGGTGCAACATACCATGCACCAAAAGGTGGCGCACATGGGCGTCAAAGGGCTTGCCCTGCGCCGTAGCCTCGGCGCTGCATACGCCGTGGGTGATGGCGATGTCGCCCAGTTCCATATCCCATGGGTCTGGGTCCATGGGCAGGTTGGGCATGGCACCGGGTACATCCGGCGCGCGTTCTTCGGACGGCCAGGACAGGACATTGGTTGGCGTGGGCTTGCCCCGAAACTCGGCGTTGAGCATGGCGATTTGGGCGTCGTCGCAGGCCAGAACGCTGACCTCGAAGTCCGCTGTCAGGCCCAAATGCGCCAACACCCCGGCCAGCGCCTGCTCGGCCCAGCCTTGCAGGGCGGCCGCGTCCCACCCCGCCCCGTCTACGCGCAGATCAACGCTCACTGCTCGGGGGTGTCCTTGTCGTAGGCCTCGATGATCTTGGCGACCAAATGGTGGCGGACCACGTCCTTGGCGGTGAAGTAGTTAAAGCTAATGCCCTTGATCCCCTCGAGGATGCGTTCGGCATCGCGCAGACCACTAGTGACGCCGCGCGGCAGATCCACCTGTGACCGGTCCCCCGTGATCGCCATGCGCGACCCCTGCCCCAACCGGGTCAGGAACATCTTCATCTGCATTGTGGTCGCGTTCTGGGCCTCGTCCAGCACCACAAAGGCGTTGGACAGCGTGCGCCCGCGCATGAACGCCAAGGGAGCGATTTCGATGCGCTTTTCCTCCAGCAGTTTTTGCAACTGTTTGGCGGGCAGAAAGTCGTTCAACGCATCGTAAAGCGGCTGCATGTAGGGATCGACCTTGTCCTTCATGTCCCCAGGCAGAAAGCCCAAACGCTCCCCGGCTTCCACGGCGGGGCGGGACAGGATGATCTTGTCGACCTCGCCGCCGATGAACTTGTTCACCGCAGCCGCCACCGCGATATAGGTCTTGCCGGTGCCTGCGGGGCCGATCCCGAAGGTCAGCTCGTTTTCCAGCAGCGCCCGGGTGTAGGCCTTTTGCGCGTCCGTCCGGGGTTCGACGGTTTTCTTGCGGGTGCGGATTTCCAGCCCCCCGGCGTTGAACATCTCGATCTGGTCCCCGTCCCGGGTGCCGGTATCCTTGGGCGCGCCCATGCGGATGGCGGCGTCGATATCCGCCGCCTCTACGGTTTTGCCAGTTTCCAAACGCGTGTACATATCGGTCAGGACGCGCACGGCTTCCTCCGTCGCCTCGCCGGTGACCAGCACCTGATTGCCCCGGCGCACAATCTGCACGCCAAGGTGAGACTCGATCTGGGTGAGGTGGCTGTCAAAAGGGCCGCACAGGTCAATCAGCAGCCTGTTGTCCGGAAAGTCCAGAGTGTGGTCCAAAGCGGGGGCAAGGGTCAGGTCCAAGGGGGCTCCTTTCGCGGACAAGGGTCTGTCTGGCACGATAGCGCCAAAGAGTTCAAAGGCAAAAAAACCGCGGTGGAAGAACCACCGCGGCCAGATTTCTGCCTTTATCAAGCGACACCTTAGATCGGGTCGTTAATGTCAGTGGTGCCTTTGAACGGCCCTGTTGCATATTCTGGCGGCGCGGTGCCGGAGCACACGGGCTTGCCATGGGGATCAAGACGTTGGGACAAGTAGCCCTCGATGCCGTCGTCAATGATCCAGTGATCGCAGCCCCGGGGGTCAACCCAGATACCAGCCACCATGCCCGACAGGCTGTCTGCCCCGATGGGACCGTAGTCCCGGGTCAGATCGCCGTTGTTCTGTTCCCCGGTACAGGCCGCAAGCGCGCCCACTGTACCAAGGGCAAGGATGAGTTTTGTTAGTTTCATGTCGCGTGTCCCCCAAGACCCTTAGCGGAAGCAGTATACTTCGATACGTTTGTTGGCCCATGCCCAGTCGCCGTGACCCTTCGGTGTCGGCTTGCGCCCACCGTGACCCTCGGCCTTGATGACCCGTGCCCCCGCTTGCGCGGCGACTGCGGCCACAACGCGGGCTTGGTTCGTGGTCAGCACGATGTTGTTGCGGTCCTGCCCGGTGACGTGGGTGTGGGCGTGGATGGCCACGGCGGAATAGTTACGCGCCGCCTGCTGAAAGTAGGACAGAAGCGCTTGATGCCCCTTCGCTGTCAGTTTGTGGCTGTGACCGCTGGTGAATGTGCCCATGACGGGAATGGCAGGGCAGGACGTCTGGCGGTTGCAGACTGGTTTGCCGTCCGGTGTCACGTGGGGGGTCATAAAACCCTCGTAGCCGTCGTCCATCACCCAGTGTTCACACCCGTCGGGGTCAGTCCAGATGGTCGGTGTATACCGCTCCGCAATTACGGTGCGTGTGTTGCCATTGGCCTGACGGCCCTGAAGCCACGTGCGCTGGCCGTTGGCATCATAACCGAACGTCCAATATTGGCCATTCCGGTCTTGACCAACATCGCCAATGTTTTGCGCAACGCCCGCGCTGACGGAAAGGCCAAGCGCGGTAAGCGCCACGGCGGCCAATTTGAGTGCTGAATTACGGGTAAACACGTTTACGTCCCTCTACCTTAGCCCTGATACGTCCAAAGACCCTGCCCCGGCCCATGGCTTTCTCTAAGTGTATCAAATGCTGGACAATTGTGAAGCGCTATATGCCATATCTGTCCCCTGATGCGAGACTTGGCCCATGCACTTACATGAAGGACTGCATCTAGGGTCCTGAATACACGCGTCTTTGGTCCGCACCGCCACGCCTAGCATCATCGTAAACATATGGCGGGTTCAAGCAAAAAGGCCCCAAAATATGGGACCTTCCAAGATTCGCAAAGGTTAACAGAGGGCTAGATAAGCACACCACGCAAGGAGTTCGCCGCCGCCGCCTCGATCCGCACACGCGCCACTTGACCCAACAAGGCCTCTGGCGCCTCAACGTGGCAGGCTTGCAGGTGTTCGGTCTTGCCCACCAATTGTCCGGGCAGACGGCCCGCCTTCTCAAACAGCACTTTCGTCTCGCGCCCCACCATCGCCTGTTGCGCGGCCTGCTGTTGCTGCCCCAAAAGCGCCTGCAAGCGCTGCAGCCGATCGCTGGCCACGGCGTCGCTGACCGCTTCTTTCTCGGCCGCCGGGGTGCCCGGGCGGCTGGAGTATTTGAAAGAATAGGCCTGCCCGTAGCCAACGCGGCGGACCAGCGCCATTGTGTCTTCGAAGTCCGCCTCTGTCTCGCCGGGGAAACCGACGATGAAATCACCCGACAACAACAGGTCCGGCTTGGCGGCGCGCAGACGGTCGATGATTTCAATGTATTCGGCCGCCGTGTGCTTGCGGTTCATGGCCTTCAAGATGCGGTCCGACCCGGCCTGCACAGGCAGGTGCAGATAGGGCATCAACTTGGCGCAGGTGCCATGGGCCTCGATCAGGTCGTCGGTCATTTCGTTGGGGTGGCTGGTTGTAAACCGGATCCGTTCCAACCCGTCGATGTCATTGAGGGCCCAGATCAGACGCGCAAGGGACCATTCCCCGCCCTCCCCTTCCCCGTGGTAGGCATTGACGTTCTGGCCCAGCAAGGTGATTTCGCGCACGCCCCGGTCCACCAAGGCCTGCGCCTCGCCCAGGATGCGGGCGACCGGGCGGCTGACCTCGGCCCCGCGGGTATAGGGCACCACGCAAAAGGCGCAGAACTTGTCGCAGCCCTCTTGCACGGTCAGAAAGGCCGTTGGGCGCCCTAGGGGCCGGCGGTTTTTTGGCAGATGCTCGAACTTGTCTTCCTCGGGGAAATCCGTGTCCAGCGCGGTCTCACCCGCCGCGACCTTGTCCATCATGGCGGGCAGACGGTGATAGGTTTGCGGCCCCACGACCAGATCCACCATAGGCTGGCGGCGCATGATCTCTTCGCCCTCGGCCTGTGCCACACATCCCGCGACCCCGATCTTCAGGTCCGGCTTGGCCTCGCGCAGGGGACGAAAGCGGCCCAGCTCGGAATAGACTTTCTCGGCGGCCTTCTCGCGGATGTGGCAGGTGTTCAGCAGGATCATATCCGCATCATCGGGGCTGTCGGTCTGGGTATAGCCCTTGGTGCCCATGGCCTCGGCCATACGCTCGCTGTCGTAGACGTTCATCTGACAGCCATAAGTTTTGATGTACAGCTTCTTGGGTGTGGGATCGGATGACATGGCACAACTCCGGAGGGTTTCGCGTCTCCTATCCCAAGGATGCGCCCCGTTCAACCAAAGGGCTTGCAGCGCGCGGCAACTGCCCGCACCATAGGCGAAAAGAACCACCCGAGGCTGACCATGCACTTCGCAACCCCCGACGCATTGCGCAAAGACGGCGGACAGGTCCTGAAAAAGGGTCCCGTGCTTATGATCCTTTGCGACGATGGGGTGGAGCTGACCAGTACGATCCAGCACCATCTGGACGCAGGCTTCGCATCCCTCGTCATCGCCCTGCCCCCGGGGGTCGAGAGCCCCGCCGCCCAAGATCCGCGCATCCACACCCTACAGATGCCCGCCAAATCCGCCGCCTTCACCACCACCGCCGTGAACGCCCTGATCGCGGCCGTGCCCCCGGGTGCATGGATGGGCTACGTCTACAATGCCGAATACCTGTTCACCCCCTTTGCTGAAACCCGCACCGTGGGCGAGGCCTTGCACTTTTGCACCGAAGAACGGCGCGACGCGGTGCTCACCTACGTCATCGACCTCTACTCGGCTCACCTGCACGGCAACGGGGTCGATCTGGAATGGGCCAATCTGGATCGCACAGGCTACTACGCGCTGGACCGCTGGGCCGAAGGCGGCGCGCTGGACCGCCAACAGGATTTCTACGGCGGCCTGCGCTGGCGCTTCGAGGAACACGTGCCGTGGGAAAAGCGGCGAATCGACCGGATCAGCCTGTTTCGCGCCGTAGAGGGCGTACAGCTGCGCGACGACCACACACTGAACATCGAAGAGATGAACACCTACGCCTGTCCGTGGCACAATTCTCTGACCGCCGCAGTCTGCTCGTTCCGCGCGGCCAAGGCGCTGGCCACCAACCCGGGCTCCCGCAGCCAGATCGAGACGTTCCACTGGCACAATTCCGTCCCGTTTGAGTGGAAAGCGCAACAGCTGCTGGATCTGGGCCTGATGGAACCCGGCCAGTGGTTCTAGCGCATCCGCGCACCCTTGCCCCGCCGCCACATCTTCATTGGGTTTCAAATACCCAATCCCGCCCGCGCCACACCGCGCTGCACCCGACCACCACACGCGCCCTTACAAACAGCAAGGGCGGGATGCGCCAGCATCCCGCCCCCCGGCGACCCCGTCAGGGGGCGCAACACCTTAAACGGGCGACCCCGTCAGGGGGCGCAAGGCCTCAGACCTCGACGGTCTTGCCTTCAATCGCTGCAGGGCCGCCACGGGCGATCTCGATGCGGCGGGGCTTCAGGGCCTCGGGCACCTCGCGGACAAGGTCCACGTGTAGCAGCCCATCCACGACCCGTGCACCGGTCACATGTACGTGGTCGGCCAGCTGAAAGGTCTTCTCGAAAGACCGGGTGGCGATGCCGCGATGCAGGTAATGCACGGTCTCGTCGGTCTTTTCCTTGGCCGCCGCGATCACGAGCGCGTTCTGGCGCACCTCTACGGACAGCTCGTCCTCGGTGAAACCTGCCACGGCGAGCGTGATCCGGTAGGCATCCTCATCGGTCTTTTCGATGTTGTAGGGCGGGTAGCTGGACCCTTGGCCACTTTCAGTGGTCAGAACACGGTCCACAAGGTCTGCCATCCGGTCAAAACCGACGGTGGCACGGTACAGGGGGGTCAAATCATAAGTGCGCATGGGTATCCTCCATCTAGAGCGACACGAGTGACGGGGCCCCGTCTGGGCACCCCGAAAACGAATGGTGCCCGGGCCCGCTTCTTGCGGCACCCGGACACCTCCCCAGATGGGCAGCGCCCAAACCTGTTTCAAGTCCCGTGTCTGTTACTCGGCGGCAAGGAACCGCGCACCACCGGCCCGGATCTGCCCCGCCCCCGCGGCAGAGGCGACAGGCCCCGCAGGCGTCGCGCGGAACGCCTCGACCAGTACTTCCAGTTCGTCCTCCAGCACCGCTGCCAGTGCGACAGGGCGGTTCTGCCATTCGGCCTTGGCCGACACCACGGACACGATCCGACGCTCGTTGCCATAGGTGGCAAAGATCGGGGCACCACTTGCGCCGAAGTCCACTTCGCACGACAGGACCATGACATCGTCGTCCCGGGTCAGCACGCTGCATTCAGGCTGCAGGGACGGCGCTTCTTCGCGGTCCTTGGCATAGGACACGACCTGGACCGACTGCCCTGTCTCGATCCGCAACTGGGTGCGGTAGGGCACGATGGAGGGGTTGCGGATCGGCTGGATCAACTCCAGCAGGGCCAGATCATTGCCGACCCGCTGCAACTCGTTGTGCCCGTCAAAACTGTAGCCCGGGTGCAGGACAACACGGCGGATGCCCCGGTAAGCCTCGGCCCGGCCATTGCGCAAGCCTGCCTGGAATTCGACATCTTCCATGGGGATCGGCTCCCCGTTGTGCTTGTAGAACAGGCAATGGGCGGCGGTCAGAATGACGTCCGGCGTCACAAGGGCGGCGGTGCAGAACCCGCTTTCGCCCAGGTTCAAGCGACCCACTGCCTCGAACCCGCGCAGATCGTCGGCGGTCTGGATGCTGTGCAAGGCTTCATCTGCGGCGGCCATCCCCCCGAGAGAGGTCGTGGCAAGCATCACTGCCCCGGCTATGAATTTCTTTAGGCCCATGAGGTGCCTCCTGACTTGATGCCTTCTTTATGGGCACGGAGTCAGGCAAGAACGGGGCCGGTTATCCCCCAGCTTCGGGCACTTTCGGGGCCATTTCTGGCAAATTGTTTCCAAATTGCGGCGCGTGGGGCGGAGTCCCTGCCGAATCTGTCCATATCGCCACATCCGCGCCTTGAATCCCCTGATCGGCGGAAACGACTGTCCCCATGGGGACACCTTTGTCGCCCGGGCGCGGGCGCGGCGATTCCCCAAGGCAAACCGGTCGAAAGGACCCGCAACGCAAAAGGGCGCGCAGTGATGCACGCCCTTTGGGTGATTGTCGGGAACGTATCGCCCGGATTAACGCAGGATCGGCACGGTCCCCATACCGGGCGGGGCCACGCGGGCGGCACTTGCCGCACCAGTCACATCACCCATGGCTGCCGGCTTGGGCCCGCCCGTGGCCCAATCCAACAGCTCCACCGTATGCACGATGGGCACATCCGTGCCCGACCCGATCTGCATCATGCAGCCGATGTTGCCCGCTGCGATCACATCCGGTTGCACCGCCTCAAGGGTTTCAACCTTGCGCGCCTTCAACTGGCCGCTGATCTCGGGCTGCATCAGGTTATAAGTACCCGCAGACCCGCAACACAGGTGACTGTCCTTGGGTTCGGCCACCCGGAACCCGGCCCGGCGCAACAGGTCCTTGGGGAAGGTCTTGATCTGCTGGCCGTGCTGCAGGGAACAGGCCGCATGATACGCCACGGTCATGGCGGGGGCGTCGCCGGTGACATGGGCATCCTGCAACAGGTCAATAAGCACCTCGCTCACATCCTTGGCGATGGCACTGACGGCGGCCGCCTCGGATGCCAAATCCTCGTTGCGGAACATGTGGCCGTAATCCTTCACGGTCGTGCCGCAGCCGCTGGTGTTGATCACGATCGCATCAAGACCCTCGCCCTGCATCTCGCGGTGCCATGCGCGGATGTTCTTGGCCGCGGTGCCATGGGACTCGGCGGTCTTGCCCATGTGGTGGGTCAGGGCACCGCAGCACCCCTGCCCCTCGGCCACCACCACCTCGCAGCCCAGCCGGGTCAGCAGGCGAATGGTGGCGTCATTGATGTCAGTGTTCAGCGCACGCTGGGCACAGCCGGTCATCAGGGCCACGCGCTTGCGCTTGGGGGCTGCGGGCAGAAAGGTCTGGGGATCGTCGTTGCGGCTGACCGGCGGGATTACCTTGGGCGCCATCTCCAGCATCGCCCGTAAGCGCGGATCGGGCATGAAGCGCGCAAAGGGCCGCCCCATCTTGGCGCCCAGCAACGCCACCCGGAACCGCATGGGATAGGGCAAAATCCGCGCCAGCACCCACCGCAGGGCGCGGTCGGACCAAGGGCGGTTGTAATTGTCCTCGATGTATTCCCGCGCGTGATCGACCAAGTGCATGTAGTGCACACCGCTGGGGCAGGTCGTCATGCAGGCCAGACAGGACAGGCAGCGGTCGATGTGCTTGACGGTCTTCGCATCCGGCACGCGCTCGTTCTCCAGCATGTCCTTGATCAGATAGATCCGCCCCCGGGGGCTGTCCAATTCGTCGCCCAGCACCTGATACGTGGGACAGGTCGCCGTGCAGAACCCGCAGTGCACGCAGGTGCGCAGGATCTCGTTGGCGCGGGCGGTGCCCAGATCGGCCAGTTGTGCGTCGGTAAATGTCGTCTGCATGTGTTACGTGCCTCCCAGCATCATCGCCAGCAATCCCATTCCTGCCCCCACGGCGGCCACCATGGCCACCGCCATGCGCGACCACACGCTGGACTGAGAGCGCAGCCACAGCCAAAGGGCCAAAGTCGTGCCGCCCGCCGCCGCGCCAAAGACAAGGGGCACGGCGAAGACGCCCAGATCGCCAAAGGCGGGGGTCAGAAAGACCGTGGCCCACAGGCCCGCCGCTGCCGCCGCGGCCAACGTCCAGACCCGAAAGACCCAGCCCATCAGCGCGCCGGCCAACCCGGGCAAAATTCCGAATGCCAGTGTCAGTCCCATCAGGCCGGCACCGGCTGGGCACGGAACAGCCCCTTGGGGTCAAACTGCGCCCGGATCCCTGCGGACAGACGCGCGACACCGGGGGCATCCGGCTGCAAAGATCCAAGGGCCGCCCGGGTGGCATCATCCGCACGCACCAGCGTTGCGTGCCCCTTGGGCGGCAGCTTTGCGCGCACATCGGTGCCGCGTGGCACCTGCGCCCAGATCAGGCCCCCGCCCCAGTCCATTATCACCTGAGCACCGGGCAGCACGGCCACCACGTCCGGCCCCACCGAGGGCTGCACGCTGATCCGCCACAGATCACCCTCGCCCCCGTCGAAGGCCCGCGCGTCGCGGATACACTCCCACAGGGTGGCACTGTCGGCCCCTATCAGCACCTCTGGCGCGCCTGCAGCAGCCAGCGCCTTTGAAAGCGCCTCTACACGGTAGGCCACGGAACTCTCGAACCCCTCCAACCGCAGGCAGACCCCGCGCGCGGGGTCCCATGCGGCGCCAGTGACCTCGAACGGGGTGCAAAGGGCGGCGGACATGATCTGCACCGCACGGCCCGCGTCATCGGCCCCAAACACCAGCGTCGCTTGCGCCGCGATCCCGGGCAGAACCTTGAAGCTGACCTCGGTCATCACACCCAGCGACCCGCGCGACCCGGCCATCAGTTTGACCAGATCGTAGCCGGTGACGTTCTTCATCACGCGCCCACCGTTCTTGATCACATCTCCACGCCCGTCCACGAAGCGCACGCCGATCAGACTGTCCCGACAGGCCCCGGCTTGCATCCGGCGTGGACCACTGGCGTTCTCGGCCACAACCCCGCCGATGGTAGAGCCTGGGCCAAAACGCGGCGGCTCGAAGGGCAAGCGCTGGTTTTCCGCCGCCAAGGCCGCTTCGACCTCCATCAACGGCGTTCCCGCCTTGGCTACAATCGTCAGCGCGCCTGGTTCATAAAGCGTGACACCGGACAGGCCCGCAGTCGACAGCACGTCGCCACGCAAAGGGTCCAGCCCCCGCGTCCCTCCGCCCCGAACGGTCAGCGGCCCCGCCGCGTTGCGCACGATTTCGGCCACTTGGTCTTCGGTCTGGGGTTCAAACATGACGCCCCTCCTCATTGTTCCACAAATACCCTCGGTGGGGGTCTGGGGGGAGGCAGAGCCTCCCCCAGCGGATCGGGGCCAGGCCCCGAAACCCCTCTATCCCGCACGCCGCCCTTCGGTCACGGACAGCGGAAAGACCTTGGCCGGATTCAGCAGCCACTTGGGATCAAACACATCCTTGATCCGCAACTGCGCCTCCATGTCCGCATCCGTGAACTGGTGGCCCATCAGGTCCCGCTTTTCGATGCCCACGCCATGCTCACCGGTCAGGCAACCCCCGACCTCCACACACAGCTTCAGGATCTCCGCGCCCATGGCCTCGCACAGCTCCAGATCGCCGTCCTTGTTCGCATCGAACAGGATCAGAGGGTGCATGTTGCCATCACCCGCATGAAACACATTGCCCACGCGCAGGCCGTATTCCTCGGACAGCTCGCCAATCCGGCGCAGCACGAAGGGCAGCTCTGACACCGGTATCGTGCCGTCCAGACACATATAATCGGACAACTGCCCGATGGCCCCAAAGGCAGACTTGCGGCCCAGCCAGATGGCGGCGGCCTCGGCGGCGGTCTTGGCTTCGCGCAGTTCGACCGGATCGTGACGCCGGGCGATGTCGAGGATCACGCCCAACTGCTCGTCGATCTCGGCGTCGGAGCCTTCGACCTCGATGATCAGCAGGGCATGGCAGTCGGGGTAGCCCGCCTTGGCGAATTTCTCGGTGGTCTCGATACACAGGCGGTCCATGAATTCAATGGCCACAGGCAGGACACCGGCCTTGATGATGTCGGCCACGCACGCCCCCGCCACCTCGTTGCTGTCGAAACCGATCAGCACCGGGCGCGCGCCTTCGGGCTTGGGCAGGATGCGCAGGGTGGCTTCGGTCACGACACCCAGCTGCCCCTCGGATCCGCAGATCACGCCCAGCAGGTCCAGATCCCCTGCGTCCAGATGAGCGCCGCCGACCTCGATCACCTCGCCTTCCATGGTCACCATGGTGACACCCAGCAGGTTGTTCGTGGTCACACCGTATTTCAGGCAATGCGCCCCGCCGGAGTTCATGCCCACGTTCCCCGCAATCGCACAGGCCAGTTGCGACGACGGGTCGGGGGCGTAGAAAAAGCCGTCTGCCTCTACGGCACCGGTGACGCTCAGGTTGGTGCGGCCCGATTGCACGCGGATGAAACGGTCGGCGTAGTTCACCTCCAACACGTCATTCATCCGCGCGACCCCAAGGATCACGCAATCGGCGGTGGGCAGCGCGCCACCGGCCAGCGATGTGCCCGATCCACGCGGCACCACGGGCACCTCCATCGCGTGGCAGACCCGCAGGACATGAGCCACTTCCTCGGTGCTGGCGGGCAGCACGGCGCACAGGGGCGGACAGCGATAAGCGGTCAGAGCGTCACATTCATAGGCGCGCGTCTCCGCCTCGTCCTCGATCACGGCATCGGCGGGCAGACCTTCGCGCAGACGCGCCACCAGTTGCGCCTTGCGGCCAAGAACGAATTCATCGGGGGTGGGCATTTCCATCGGCAGGTCCTCCCAAACGGGCCAAGTGCAATTGGTAAGGAAATTATACCAATTTGCCGGGTTGGCAAGATGTTTCTGGGACAGATATGACGCAACCATGATGACCCCCTCGAAAGACTGGCCCTTTTGCCCCCCTTGGACGTGATTGCGGTGGCAGTTTTCTTTGTAGCGTGGATTGCCACGGGCTGGGTGATCGAACATCCGCCCAAGCGCCGCCCCTCGGTCACGCACCTGATGGACGACTACCGCCGGGAATGGATGCACCAGATGTTGACCCGGCAACCGCGCATCTTTGACGCGACGATCCTGACGACCTTGCGTCAGGGCACGACCTTCTTTGCGTCGGGCTGCATGATCGCCATTGGCGGGGTGCTGGCGGTGCTGGGCAACATTGATCAGGTGGCGGCCATCGCACAGGACGTCAGCGCGGCCGCCATCCCGACGCTGGTGTTGCAGGTCAAGCTGCTGGCCATCGCGATCCCGCTGGCCCACGGGTTTCTGAAGTTCGTCTGGTGCAACCGCCTGTTCGGATATTGCGCCGTGGTCATGGCCGCTGTGCCCAACACACCCGACGACCCCATCGCCGTGCGCCGCGCCGCCCAAGCGGCCGAGCTGAACATCCGCGCGGCCGTGAATTTCAACCGAGGGCTGCGGGCCATCTACTTTGCGCTGGCGATGCTGGCATGGCTCTTGGGCGCCTATGCCCTGATCGCGGCCACGGTGTTGTGCACGTTCATCCTGATCAGCCGAGACTTCGCATCCCACTCCCGCGAGGCGATTTTGGACCGAGAGCCTTAGGTTGTCTGGCACACGTCATTGGCGCGAGTCTGTGGGTCCAAAAGGTGTCTGTCAGGTGACACCAGGCTTGGGGCTGAAAATACGCTTCAGGCCCGATGCGCGCCGTCCGCCAGATCGGCCACATAGGCCAGCACGTCGGCGGTGCTGTCGCCGCGGGCAATCCGCTCCACGATGGCTGACCCGACGACGCAGCCATCGGCCACCCCGGCGATGGATTGGGACGCCTCGGGCGTCTTGATGCCAAAGCCCACAATGACGGGCAAATCGGTCTGCGCCTTGATGCGCGCCACCTCAGGCGCGACATCTGCCGCGCTGGCGGATCCGGCCCCGGTGATACCCGTGATCGACACATAATAGACAAAGCCACTGGTGTTTTGCAGCACCTTGGGCAAGCGTTTGTCGTCGGTGGTGGGGGTCGCCAGACGGATGAAGTTGATGCCCGCCTTTTGCGCCGGCAGACACAGCTCTGCGTCTTCTTCGGGGGGCAGGTCCACGACGATCAAACCGTCCACGCCCGCCTCGACCGCGACTTTAAGAAAGGCCTCGACCCCCATGGAATATATCGGATTGTAGTACCCCATGATGACCACGGGGGTGGTGTCATCCACGGCCCGCAGCTCGCGCACGATGTCGAGGGTGCGGTCCAGGGTCATGCCTTGTTCCAGCGCCCGCTGACCGGCCAGTTGAATGGTGGGCCCGTCCGCCATGGGGTCGGTGAAAGGCAGCCCCAACTCGATGATATCCACGCCCGCACCGGGCAGGCCCAGCACCACATCGCGCGCGGTGTCGTAGTCGGGGTCCCCGGCCATCACGTAGGACACAAAGGCCTTTTTGCCCTCGGCCCGCAGGCTTGCGAATTTGGCGTCAATGCGAGTCATGGCCCTCTCCCGGTCGTGTTTGGGGCAGGTAGAACGGGTTTGGCGCAGGTTTCAAGCGTGAACGCACAGTTGCAACGGCGCGACATGCGCCCTAGAAGGCCGAAACGCCGAATTTATGGGGGTCGTCATGGGCTTTAAGATGGGCATCGTCGGGTTGCCAAACGTGGGCAAATCCACGCTTTTCAACGCACTCACCAAGACCGCAGCGGCCCAGGCCGCCAACTTTCCGTTCTGCACCATTGAACCCAACGTGGGCGATGTGGCGGTGCCCGACCCGCGCTTGAACACCCTTGCGGATCTGGCCAAATCCAAACAGACGATCCCGACGCGTATGTCCTTTGTGGACATTGCGGGGCTGGTCAAAGGCGCGTCCAAGGGCGAAGGTTTGGGCAACCAGTTCCTCGCCAACATCCGCGAAACCGACGCCATTGCCCATGTTCTGCGCTGTTTCGAAGACGGCGATGTGACCCATGTCGAGGGTCGCGTGGACCCCGTCGAGGACGCGGAGGTGATCGAGACGGAACTGATGCTGGCCGATCTGGAAAGCATTGAAAAGAGGCTGCAAAACATCGTCCGCAAAGTGCGCGGCGGCGATAAGGAAGCGGTAGATCAGGAACGCCTGCTGCGCATGGCCCAAGCTGCGCTTGAGGATGGCAAACCCGCCCGTACCGTCGAGGTGGCCGAAGATGATGCCAAAGCGTGGCAGATGCTGCAATTGCTGACCTCTAAACCCATCCTTTACGTTTGCAACGTAGAAGAAGCGTCAGCGGCCACCGGAAACGCGTTTTCCGAAAAAGTGGCCGAGATGGCGGCGGCGCAAGGAGCGGCACATGTTGTGATTTCCGCCGCGATTGAGGAAGAGATCAGTCAACTGGACGAAGACGAGGCGCAGATGTTCCTCGATGAGATGAACTTGGAAGAGGCTGGTTTGGACCGTTTGATCCGCGCAGGCTACGCCTTGCTGGACCTCAAGACCTATTTCACGGTGGGCCCCAAAGAGGCACGCGCCTGGACGATCCGTGACGGCTACACTGCCCCCAAAGCGGCGGGTGTTATTCATGGTGATTTTGAAAAGGGTTTCATCCGCGCAGAGACCATTGCATATGACGATTTCGTCGCCGCCGGGTCCGAGGCCGCTGCGAAAGAGGCGGGCAAGATGCGGGCAGAGGGTAAGGCATATGTCGTGAAAGACGGCGACGTGATGCACTTTCTGTTCAACACGTAATGCCCTTGAACGGACAAAGGCCGGGGCAGCAGTGCCCTAGCCCTTTGATCCGTGGCGGCCTATAACGCCCCAAACGCAGGAGGCTACGATGCGCAGCGCAACCATCACCCGCACCACCGCCGAGACCGATATCACCGTGGACATCAACCTCGACGGAACCGGCATCTACGACAATCAGACCGGCGTGGGCTTCTTTGACCACATGCTGGATCAGCTGTCGCGCCACGCCCTGATCGACATGACCGTGCGCGCCAAGGGCGACCTGCACATCGACGACCACCACACCGTAGAGGACGTGGGCATCGCCCTCGGCCAAGCCCTGACCGCCGCCATGGGCGACAAGACGGGCATCGTGCGCTACGGATCCTGCCTGTTGCCCATGGACGATGCGCTGGTGCGCGCGGCCCTTGATCTGTCTGCGCGGCCATTCCTTGTGTGGAATGTGGACCTGCCCACGGCCAAGATCGGCACCTTTGATACCGAGTTGGTGCGGGAATTCTTTCAGGCCCTCGCAACCCATGGCGGCATCACATTGCACGTGGATCAAATCCACGGCTTCAACAGCCACCACATCGCCGAGGCCGCGTTCAAGGCTGTCGCCCGCGCCCTGCGCGACGCGCTGGAAACCGATCCGCGCAAGGCGGACGCGATCCCGTCCACCAAGGGCGCACTGTAGATGACCACCGTTCTGATCGACTACGACAGCGGCAACCTACATTCGGCGGAAAAGGCGTTTCAGCGCATGGCGACGGAGGTTGCCTCCGGCGCTGTCATCGTGACCTCCGACCCCGACGCAGTGGTACGGGCCGACCGGGTGGTCCTGCCCGGTGACGGTGCTTTTCCTGCGTGCCGCCGGGGGCTGCAAGGGTTCGACGGGCTGGAAGAGGCGCTGATTGAAACGGTGGGCCGCGGCACGCCCTTCATGGGGATTTGTGTCGGGATGCAGATGCTGGCGACGTGGGGGCGCGAATACGAGGACGTCGCGGGCTTCAACTGGACGCCCGGAGAAGTCGTCCCGATCACGCCCAATGACCCGGCGCTAAAGGTCCCGCATATGGGCTGGAATGACTTGATCGTAACCGGGGCACACCCGGTTCTGGACGGCGTCAGGACCGGCGATCACGCGTATTTCGTACACTCTTTCCACATGCAGGTCACCGATCCGGCGCACCGCTTGGCGCATGTGGACTATGGCGGCGACGTCACAGCGATCGTGGGGGCGGACAACGTGATCGGCACGCAGTTCCACCCGGAAAAGAGCCAATCCGCGGGCCTGCGCCTGATCGCTAACTTCCTGCAGTGGGCGCCCTAGCCTATTCCACCCGCGTCCAGGTGGCATCGGCCGAAAACGGCCCGACCCGCCCCTGAACGTAAAGCGCATCGCCATCCACGCGCATCTGGCCATTGTCAGTGGTGAAGTTCAGCAGGGGCACCCAAGTGGTACCGTCGGCATAAACGCCGCCACCTTGGGGTTTGAAATCCCAAAACAGACGTTTGCCAAGCGACGCGGTTTGGACCGGATTACCTTGCGGGTCGAACACGCGCTTAACCGTTCCGCAGACCGCTGCGCCGCAGGGTGTGATTTCGATGTGAGACACGAGCTCCTTGCGGTCGGGCTGGGTCTGCCATGTCCCAAACACTGCCTCGGCGGAAACAGGGCCAGCGGCCAAGGCGATTACAGCCGCCCAATGGTATACTTTGCGCATAGCGTACCTCCTACTCCTGCGTAGGAAGATAGGCGCAAAGTCACAAAAGGCAGGTCACGAGCCTGTGAAACCACAGGCTCGCATCAAATTCGGCAAAGATTTGCCTAGTTGATCTTGGTCCAAGTCCCGCCATCGCGACAAATGCCCAGCACGCAGCCGGACACCTTGAGGGTATTGCCGGACAACATCAGCTTCGAGTTGTAGGTTTTGTCGCGATCGGGCGAATAGACCTTGCCCCGATACTCGCCGCCCCCTTTGGCTTCGGTCGCGGAAATGATCTGGCGGCCGATGTTCTCGGTCTGCAAGGGCGCGCCAGAACTGTCGAAGGACCGCACCAAAGTGCCACAAATCTGGCTGCCACACGGGGCCACCTGAATATGGCCGTAGTTGCCGTTGTCATCCTTGGCGGTTTGCCACATGCCCATCAACGGCTCTGCCGATGCTGTGCTTGCGAGTGCGATACTGGCCGCTGCGGCCCAGATCAGGTGTTTCATCTTGTATCCTCCCATGATGCAAACAGCTTGCCGCAGGGGACACACGTGGGGCAAGCGTGACGTACCGGCACTTGCCCTGCGCCCGCCCTTAGGCCAAAAGACGCCAAATAGACGGAGCGTGCCATGATCCTTTATCCCGCCATCGACCTCAAAGACGGCCAGGCCGTGCGCCTGCTGCACGGCGAGATGGACAGTGCGACCGTGTTCAACGACAGCCCCGCCGCTCAGGCCCGCGCGTTCCAGGATGCGGGGTCCAAATGGCTGCACCTTGTGGATCTGAACGGCGCCTTCGCAGGCACGCCTGTCAACGGCGCGGCCGTCGAGGCGATCCTGGCCGCCACAGATATCCCCGCACAATTGGGCGGCGGTATCCGCGACATGGCCACCATCGAGATGTGGATCGAAAAGGGTATCCAACGGGTGATCCTCGGCACGGTCGCAGTGGAAAATCCCGCCCTCGTGCGCGAGGCCGCCGCCGCCTTCCCCGGCCATGTCGCCGTGGGCATCGATGCCCGCGAGGGGCGCGTGGCCACCAAGGGCTGGGCCGAAGAGACGGACGTGATGGTCACCGACCTCGCCAAGTCTTTCGAGGATGCGGGGGTGGCCGCCATCATCTACACCGACATCAACCGCGATGGGGCGATGCAGGGCCCGAATGTCGAGGCGACCGCCGATCTGGCCCGCGCAACCTCCATCCCCGTGATTGCCTCGGGCGGCGTGTCCTCCATGGCTGATCTTACGGCCCTGCGCGACACCGGCGTGATTGCGGGTGCGATTTCAGGCCGTGCCCTTTATGATGGGGCCATTGAACTTGCTGCCGCGCTCAAGGCGCTCGCCTAACCCCTTGTCTTTTTTGCCACACCTCACCACACCCGGTCTCACAGGCGCTGCCCTCTCATGTTGAAAACCCGCATTATCCCCTGCCTCGACGTGGCCGAAGGGCGCACGGTCAAAGGCGTTAACTTTGTGGATCTGATCGATGCAGGCGACCCGGTGGAACAGGCCCGCGCGTATGATCTGGCGGGGGCGGACGAGCTGTGTTTTCTGGACATCAAGGCCACACATGAAAACCGGGGCACCATGTACGACTTGGCCACCCGCACGGCCGAGCAGTGCTTTATGCCCCTGACCATCGGCGGCGGCGTGCGCACGGTGGACGACGTACGCAACCTGCTGCTGGCCGGGGCGGACAAGGTGTCGTTCAACTCCGCTGCCGTGGCCGACCCCGATTGCATCGCCCGTGCGGCCGATAAATTTGGCAGCCAATGCATCGTCTGCGCCATTGACGCCAAAACCGTGGCCCAAGGCAAGTGGGAGATTTTCACCCATGGGGGCCGCAAGGCGACGGGCATAGACGCCGTGGAATTTGCCAAGACGATCACCGCCAAGGGGGCGGGCGAAATCCTGCTGACCTCCATGGACCGGGACGGCACGCGCGCAGGCTTCAACCTGCCCATGACACGCGCCATCAGTGACGCGGTTTCGGTGCCGGTGATCGCATCGGGCGGGGTTGGCACGCTGGACCACCTTGTCGAGGGCGTGACCGAGGGCGGTGCCAGCGCGGTGTTGGCCGCGTCGATCTTCCACTTTGGCGACTACACCATCCGAGAGGCCAAGGAACACATGGCCGCCGCCGGCATCCCCATGAGGTTGACCTGATGCACACGCTCGACCGTCTCGCCAAGACCATTGCCGCGCGCGCAGGGGCCGATCCTGACAGCAGCTGGACCGCCAAACTGCTGGCCAAAGGCCCCGAAAAATGCGCCGAAAAGTTTGGGGAAGAGGCCGTGGAGGCCATCATCGAGGCCGTCAAAAACGACCCCGACAAACTGACATCCGAGGCGGCGGATGTGATCTTTCACCTTCTGGTGATGCTGCAATCGCGCGGCGTGACCCTGGAATCGGTCTGTGCAGAATTGGACCGACGCGACGGCACATCTGGCATCGCGGAAAAAGCTAGCCGACCCAAATAAGCGCCAGAACGCTGACGCAGATCAGGGCGATCCCTGCGTATTCCCGGCGGCTGGTCCGCTCGCCAAAGACGAAGTAACTGATCAGCATCGAAAAAATCAGTTCTACCTGCCCCACCGCATTCACGTAGGCCGCCGTTTGCAAGGTATAGGCCGTGAACCACGCCATGGACCCGGCCATGGAAAACACCGCCACCAACACCGTCAGTCGCCAGTTTACAAAGACGGCGACCAGCTGGTCACGTTCGCGCCACCCCATGTAGGCGACGAGGACAGCCGTCTGGAACGCCGTAGCATAAGCCAAAGTCACGCTGGCCCGCACAAAGGGGTCTCCGCTGCCCACCAGTAGGCTTGCGCCGCGATAGGCAGGTCCAGAGATGGAAAAGATCACCCCAGAGGCAAGCCCTAACAGGGTCGCGCGACTGACGAAATCCCGCCACGACACCTGCGCTGTGGTTCCTGAAAGGGCCATGACCCCGACGAACCCCACGACGATCGCCGCAATGCCAAGGGGGGCACCACATCGCCCAAGATCAACCAACCCGACAAAACAGTCAGCATTACTTCGGTCTTCTTGAAGGTCATGCCGACCGCGAAGTTCCGGTGGGAAAACAAGATCACCATCACCACCGTGCCTGCAATCTGGCTAAGCCCACCGGCCATAACATACCAGCCAAATCCGGGGCCAAGGTTCGGCCAGCCGCCCCCCGTGGACTGACCGTAGGCCCAGGCCGCGATGCCGACCACGGGGGCCGCATAGACAAACCGCGCCAAGGTCGCGGCGGCCGTGGACAGCCCAGCCTGCTTGACCTGCTTTTGCAGCATGAAGCGCAAGGCCTGCACTGCGGCGGCAATGACCGCCGCGATGATCCAAAGTTCCATGACCCCTCCTGTCATGACGGGGGATGATGGGCAATGACACGTCCGCGCCCGTGATGCCATGATTCCTCAAACGCCGCGGCATTGCGGCAGTGCTCATGCGCGGACTGTGTACCCAGCAGGAACAAAAGCCATCCGACAGATGGGTTTGGTCAGATTTGCACGCGCAATCCCGGTAAACTTCACCATAATCAGGCCCAAATCTGGGCATAAAAAAGGCAAGACCGCCATAATTATCCGGCCCTGCCACATGACATTTGATGCGTTCTTTCAGTCTTTTGACCAGTTTTTACGGCGCAGTGATGGCGCTGTATCTACGGATTGGGTGGTCATGACCGGCGGGCTTGTGGGTTTGGCCATGATCTTGATGGGCGCTGTCACCACCGAGATTGAGGCGCTAACAGAAGACACCGCCGGCCAGATGCACAAAGTGGTCATGTCCACACGCTTTGACGCGGCCGTTTGTCCATCGGGGTGGGAGTTTGATCACGCGCGCAATACGAACTCCAGTCCCGAGCACATACGCAATTGGTACGCCCAAGAGGACCAGACGACCGATGACGCCGAAGTCGTCGAAATCCTCACCGACTACGCAAACCACCCCCGAGACTTTCGCAATCGAACGGCCATGCGGCTGGCACACCTGCAAATTCTGATGTGCATCGCCGAAGATCGCCGCCTGACGATCCCTAGTTAACCCAACAATTTGGCAAGGGTCAGGGCCATGACGGTGGCGCTGTCTTCCATATCCTGGATACCGACCCATTCATCCGGTTGGTGTGCCAGATCGAGGATACCAGGGCCGTAAGCAATGCAGTTTTTAAGGCGACCGATACGATCAATGTGCTTTTGATCATAGGTGCCGGGCGAGACGACGAATTGCGCTTGTGTGTCCAGCACTTCGGCAATCGCTGCCTGCACAGTTGTCACGACAGGTGCGTCGCGATCCGTCATGGTTGGTGTCACGGACCATAGTTCCTTGATGTCATACTCAAATTCAGGACGGCGAGCCTTGACCCGTTCTAGAACAGCCACGATTTCTGCGCGCACCTCATCCACATTTTCTTCGATCAGAAACCTGCGGTCCAAGGTGATCTTGCAGCGATCAGGCACGCAAGCCGCCGGAAATCCTGTGTAGTCGACATCCTGCACAGGTTCGCCGCCGTGGATCGAATTGATGTTGAGTGTCGACTGCCGGGCCCCTTCTGGCACCACCGGCATGTCCGTCCGCTTGCCCGCCAGCAGCGGGAACAGCGTCGCCTCCATCTCCTCTAACACCGCGCCCATGTGACGCACGGCGCAATCGCCCAAGAACGGCATGGAACCATGGGCAATCCGTCCCTTCGTCTCCACCTCGGCCCACCAAACACCACGATGCCCCAGACAGATACGGTCCTTGTTCAAGGGTTCGGGAATGATGACGTGCTGGACGCGGTCGGGATCAAAGTACCCCTGTTCCGCAAGGAAAGCCACACCGCCAAATCCACCGGTTTCCTCGTCGGCCGTGGCGCTGATTTCGATGGCACCGCGAAACGTCGGGTGGCATGCGACAAAGGCCTCAGCCGCGATAACGGAGGCTGCAAGTCCGCCCTTCATGTCACATGCCCCACGCCCATAGACGCGGCCGTCCTTCACGTCGCCACCGAACGGATCAACGGTCCACCCCTCGCCCACGGCGACCACGTCGTGATGACTGTTGAAATGCACACAATCGCCAGCGCGCACCCCCTCCAGTCGGCACACCACATTCCATCGCGGATAGAGCGCACTGTCAGCCGGGGCTCCCTCGGCACGCACCATCTCTACGTGCCACCCTTGGTCACCCATCCGCGCGCCAAGGTAGTCACAGATCTCGCGGTAGTTGCGGCCGGGCGGATTCAATGTTGGGATGCGGATCAAGTCCTGTGTCAACCGGATCAGATCATCCCGTCGCGCGGCAACAGCAGCTTTTAAATTGTCCGTCAATCGGCTTCGCCTCTGTTTCAATCATTGCCTTGGCAACATGATCCGAGAAAAGTGCCGGCACGACAACGGAAATCGGCGGGGTTTGGATGCCCGTAGCCTTTTCATTGCGAGCTGACCGTGGCGGGCTATCTTAAATGATAATGAGGTCATCTTAGCAAAGGTATGATCATGATCGCGCTGCTTCGTCTTATACTTGTGTCAGCCGTGGTACTTACGGTCGTCTACGTGTGTCTTTGGTTTTTTCAGCGCAGCGGTGAACGCAGCCGGCTTGAGGACAAGTGGGAGGCAGACCGCCCCCCTTGCCCAAGGATTCTTTCGTCGAAAATGGTCTGCGCGATTACGAAAAAAGCCTGCGCAAGCGTCTTTTGTGGGGTGTATATGTTGTGCCCTTGGGTGCGATCGTGACAGTCATGTACCTGATCAATTTCGCGTAAAGGTGCATCATGTCTTGGATTAAATGGGGTTTTCTTGGCGTGATCGGGCTGCTGGTCTTTGCCGTTTTGCACTACACGCTGCCGCAGCGTGACATTGTGCGGATTGTAAATACGGAAGTTCAACGGGTGGATTTCGGATCTGGGTCCATTTTTTGGGCCGGTGCAGACGCCGGTCAAGCAACCGATACGGTCAATCGTGATGTACGTTTCATCGAGGCGTTTCGCCCCAATGGCCGCGCCATTGTTTACCGAAATGAAGACACTGGATGGTCGTGGCCGCCCTATTTCAAACTGGACAGCTCAAACTTGCAGGCCGAGGCACGCGACTTGGTGTCTACTGCGTCGGACCCGACTTGGGTCATCGTGCGCCACTACGGTTGGCGCAACGAACTGTTTTCCATCTTTCCAAACGCGATTTCGGTCGAGGCCACGACATCCCCAGATGTACGTTTGATCCCTTGGTTCAATATTGTGTTTCTCACAATTCTGCTGGCCATCGTGTGGGCCATCACGGTGCGCTTGGCACGATTCCGGCGCAGACGCATTGACCCTGTGGTTGAGGATATCGGCGAGACCTTTGATGCCATTGAAGACAGGGCATCAGATGCGCGTCACTCAGCAACGAGTTGGATGTTACGCGTCACGCGCCGCGTTGGGAAAGTGTTTGGGCGGCGCTGAGCAACTCTAAACGTTGCATCAGGCTGCGCGCTTTTGAGTCATTTCCACCCCGTCAAATGCGCGCAGATATTGCATGGTGCGCGTCGCCTCTTGGTCGAGAGTTTGTGATAGAACCAAGGTTTCATTCACCTTTTCAAGATTGGCGGTCGCCTTTTCTGCGACGGTTTCCGACTGATCCTTGACCTGTGCAATCGTACGCGTTTGCGCTTGGCTTGCTTTGAACAGGCGTTCGACTGCCTTGGTGCTGCGGGTCATAGAGGTGTGGATCTCGTCCATGGATCCACAAGCGCTTTCGACCAAGGCCGCGCCTTCGCTGACGGCAGCGCGTACGGTTTCGGTTTTTTCACGCACCCGTGCCGCAGCCTCCGCAGTGGCCGTGGCGAGACTGCGCACTTCTTGGGCGACGACTTTAAAACCTTCATTTCCGCCCGATGATCCCTCATTGACCGCACGCACAGCCTCCACGGAGGCGTTGAGGCTTAGCATGGTTGTCTGGGTGGCAATACTCTCAATCAAGCCAATGGCCCTGGAGATATCATCGGTAGCAGCCTCGATCGCGGCCATTTGCACGCGCGCATTTTCAGCGCGCATTTTGCCTTCGTCAGCTTTCAAGGACGCGGCACTGCAGCTTCCGTTTGCTTCCTCGGCGTCCAAAGCCGATTCCTGCGCCTGACTGGCAAGAGCAATGAGCATCTGGTTTGATTGCTCCAGCGCAGCGACTTGGGATTGAGACCCATCGGCAATGGCCGCATTTCTGTTAGATATCTCGCCTCCAACCTCGGACACGCTGCCTGCTGTCGAGACAACATTTCGGATCAAGCTTGCAATCCCATGGGTCATGTCATTCACGGCCGCGCTTATCTGGGCAAACCTGCCTTTATGATCAGCGCTCATTTCCGCATCCAACTTGCCCGCACCAATATCTACAAGGGTGTTGTGCAGATCGCTCAAGCCTTCGTCAGAGATTTTGCACAGCCGATTGATCTTCTCACCAAGGGCGCGGAAGAAACCCTCTTTGTCCCTTAGGTCTATAGCTTGCCCAAAATCCCCTTCTGCAGCAGCCGAAACCGTTGCCCCAAGGTCTTCAGCAACCCGACCAAGCGCCGCCAGAGCATTGTTCATGGATAACTGAATATCCGCCAAAGTTCCTTGGTACTGCCCATCTATGGTCTGGGTCAGATCACCACGAGCAACAGCCCGCAGCGATTTACCAATGTCGTTAAGTGCGCCTTCGGCAGAGTCGCACAAGCCATTCACCCCCTTGCACAGTTCCAACAAGAACCCGGCCTTACCATCCGTTTCCAAACGTTGACCGAAGTCCCCGTCAGCGCAAGCCTGCATGACAGCCGCGATTTCCGCTTCGACGGCCATGCGCTTACTTTTGTCCCGTTGATATTTCTCTTCCTCGGCCAATCGTTCTGCAGCAATGTTATCTATAATCTTGTTAAAAATCTCACTGGTTTCAAAGGCTTCATCGCCCACCTCCATCTGTACCTTTTGCAAACCGTGTTGAGGATTCATCGCCACCTCGGCCATTACCTTTTGCAAGATGCCAGTTCCCATAGGCGCATCATGTTCGTGCTGGTTCAGACCTTCTAGCTCATGCAACTCAGGCACCCTCAGGCCTGATCCGTCACCGTCCGGTGACAGCCGAAGCACGTAGTCGATTGCCTTTAGACCAACCCAAGCAACACCAAACGCCCAGGCAAAGATTGACGCGGCACCCAAACATTGCACCAGCGCCTGGGACACGCGGTCACCGGCCAGCAAGCTTTCGGCGGGTGCCAAGAACGCGATCGCGATTGTACCGTAGGCACCCGCAAAGCCGTGGACCGGGATCGCGCCGAGCGGATCGTCTAACTTGCAAACGTCTTCTAGAAACCACGTGCCGGCATGAACGATGACCGCCGCCCCCATCCCCAGAACAAAGGCTGACCGCGCATCAAGGACATCCGCGCTGGCCGTCACGGCCACCAAGCCCCCGAGGATGCCGTTTATACAGGCATCGGGTCGAAAAACCCCGTGCGCAACGCGGCCAATGATCATCAACAGTGTCCCCCCAGCGGCGCCCGCCACGACTGTGTTGACTATCACGGACGCAAAGACAGAGGTTCCCGCTAAAACAGAGCCACCGTTGAAGCCGATCCAACCGATCCACAGGATCACGGCACCGGTTGTCGCCAAAACAGGCGAATGGCCATGAAGGCGATTGGCCGTGCCATCCGCATTGAATTTGCCCATGCGCGGTCCGATTATGATGATCGCAGCCAAAGCGACCCAGGCCCCCACGCCGTGTACGACCGTACTGCCCGCAAAATCCATGAACCCCATCGCGGCAAGCCATGGTGTATCATCCCCGCTCAACAAGCCGCCCCACACCCAGTGCCCGGCAATGGGGTAGATACACATTGCGATCAGCACGGTACAGGCCAGATACCCATTGATCTGCATGCGTTCAGCCACTGCGCCCGATACGACTGTGGCCGCCGTCCCGCAAAACATCAGCTGAAAGATAAAGAATGTCATGCTCCAGTCCCCGGCGGACCCGAAGAACAACAGCGAATTGTCCCAACCGAACCAACCGCCCTGTGATGCTCCAAACATCAATGCATACCCAACCGTACCGAACAGCATGGTGGACAGGACAAAATCCATCAGGTTCTTTTGTGCCACGTTGACGGAGTTTTTAGACCTGACTTGTCCCGCCTCCAGCAACAAAAACCCTGCCTGCATGAAAAAAACCAAGGCGGCAGCAGTCACTGTCCATACGTGATCCAAATCGCTCTGCATCGCAAAGGCCTCTGGCTTTGCAACTGCAATTTGTGGATGCAATATCAGTATGATAGCACTGATACCGGCAGTAAATAGTCGGGACATGACCACTCCTTTGATACGTCTCAATCCCGTTCAAACCGCAAAATCCTTAAGAACCCCCCAAAGAAACACTTTTATCTATGGTCGCCATGGCCAATCATTTCGGGCAAAGGGCCAGCATGACTGATCTATTGGATATCTATCTTGTGGTCCCCCCGGGACTGGAACCGCCCTTAGCGGATGAGGCGCGCGCCTTGGGTTTGGCGGGCGTCATCGCCAGTGCTGGTGGCCTTGCGTGCAAGGGCACGTGGCAGGATGTCTGGCGCGCCAACCTATCCTTGCGCGGTGCGACCCGTGTGCTGGTGCGTCTTGGTGCGTTTCGGGCGATGCATCTTGCCCAGCTGGACAAACGGGCCCGCAAATTTCCGTGGGCCGACACGCTGCGCGCTGACGTGCCCATCAAGGTCGAGGTGACCTGCCGCAAATCGCGCATTTACCACGCCGGTGCCGCAACCCAGCGGATCGAACGCGCGCTGACCGAAGGCTTCGGCGCGACCGTCACACAAGACGCCGCGATGACCCTGAAAGTCCGGATCGAAGACGACCTGTGTACCCTGTCCATCGACACCTCCGGCGCGCCGCTGCACAAACGCGGCGCGAAGGAGTTCGTGGGCAAGGCCCCCTTGCGCGAAACCATGGCCGCCATGATTCTGCGCGATTGCGGCTATCGCGGTCAGATGCCCGTGGTGGACCCCATGTGCGGGTCGGGCACCTTTGTGATCGAGGCCGCCGAGATTGCCGCCGGGCTGCAACCGGGGCGCAACCGGGCCTTTGCCTTTGAACAGCTGGCCAGTTTCGATGCCGCGCGCTTTGCAGCGCTACGCACCGGGGTGATGGACACCCCCTTACGGTTCTACGGATCGGATCGGGACCAAGGGGCCATCAACGGGGCCGCGGCCAATGCCGCACGCGCGGATGTTGGCCACCTGTGCCAGTTCACGCGCGCGCCCATTGCCGACCTGACACCGCCAAAGGGGCCACCCGGCATCGTCATGCTGAACCCGCCCTATGGTGCGCGCATCGGCAATCGCAAACCCCTTTTCGGCCTGTATGCGGGGGCGGGTGCGGTGCTGCGTGAGCGGTTTCGCGGCTGGCGCGTGGGCATGATCACCAGCGATGGCGGCCTTGCGCGGGCGATGGAGCTGCCGTTTCTGCCCCTTGGCGCCCCCATCGCTCACGGAGGATTGAAGGTGCATTTGTACAAAACAGACCCATTGCCATAGCGGTTGGGCTGACGTGATCCGATTTTGACCTACCTTGGTTCCAACACAGGAGGTCCCATGAAACTGTCCCGACGTCACATCCTCGTAAGCCTCGCCGCGATGACCCTACCCCGTGCCGCCTATGCCAACAGCACGGATCTGTCTGTGCAGCAGGCCTACGCCCGCATGCAGCAGGGCACTCTGACCCTGATCGACGTGCGAGAGCCTGGGGAATGGCGGTCCAGCGGGGTTGCGGTGGACGCTATACTGATCGCCCTGCGAGACCCCAATTTCACCGAAAAGTTGATGGAGGCTGTGGGCGGTGATCGGGACAGACCCGTCGCCCTGATTTGTGCCGCAGGCGGGCGGTCCACGCGTCTGCGCCTGTCCATGTGGCGCGCCGGTTTTTCGGAGGTCTATGACGTGCCCGAGGGCATGCTCGGGTCCCGCGCGGGACCGGGTTGGATCAGGTCCGGCCTGCCCACGGTGTCTTACGAATAATCAATCGTCCCAAGGATCGTCTGGCGCGTCCCCTGTTGGAAAAGCCGGGGGCGCATGACGGTAAGTCACTGGGGTGACAGAGAATTTAAGCGGGTTTCCGATGGTCCGCAGGCGTGCGCTCCCGCCCTCTTGCTCCACGATCATGCCCCGGGCGATGGCCTGATCGGTGGCAAAGACCTGATCCAGCCTGTGCACCGGGCCAACGGGCACTTTAACCGCCTCCAACGCTGCAATCAGATCCGCAGCGGGCCAGCGCTTCAGCGTCGGTTCAAGAATGTTCTCCAACGCCTCTCGGTGCGCCACACGGGCGGGATTGGTCGCAAACCGCGGGTCTTGGGACAGCGCAGGTAGGCCAAGCGCCCCCATGGCACGGGCAAACTGCCCGTCGTTTCCAACGGCCAAAATCACATGACCATCGGCACAGGGATAGACCGAGTAAGGCACGATGTTGGGGTGCGCATTGCCGCGCCGGGTGGGGACCTCGCCCGTGTTCAGATAGGCGGTGCCCTGATTGATCAACCACGCCATTTGCGTATCCACAAGGGCAAGGTCGATTTGCTGTCCCTGCCCCGTTGCCTCCGCATGGCGCAGGGCAGCGAGGATACCCGTGGCTGCATAGAGACCACAAACCACGTCCGCGACGGCTACGCCAACCTTGGAGGGGGCTGCGTCCGCTTCACCCGTCAGAGACATGATCCCGCCATAGCCTTGCGCCATCAGGTCATACCCGGGCTTGGACCGGTTCGGCCCCGTTTGCCCAAACCCCGAGATGGAGCAGTAGACCAACGCCGGGTTCAAGGCAGCCAGTGCCGCGTAGTCCAAACCGTATTTCGCAAGGCCCCCGGGTTTGAAATTCTCGACCACAATATCGGCTTCGCCGGCGAGATTGCGCAGAAACGCCTGCCCTTCGGGGTCGCTGATATCCACTGCGATGGCGCGTTTGTTGCGGTTGGCTGCCAGGAAATATGTCGATATATCAGTGCCTTCGACGAAAGGCGGGCCCCAGCTGCGGGTGTCGTCGCCCGCCGTCGCGGGGTTCTCGACCTTCAAGACCGTGGCCCCCAGATCGCCAAGCAGTTGGGTCGCCGTGGGCCCTGCCAGGATCCGTGACAGGTCCAACACGCGCACCCCAGTCAGCGGACCCTTAGATACGTCCATCATAGGCCCCTGCCTCGATATGTACCGCGATCACCGTAAAGGTGTTTGATTTCAGAGCCTTGCCAATCGCATCCGCCATTTCGGTGCGCGAGTTGACGTCGATCCCCTGCCCCCCGAAGGCCCGCCCAATGGCCGCATAGTCGTGCCGTCCAAAGGCGACACCGGCCTTGGGCAATTGCATTGTGCGTTGCTTCTTGTCGATCAAGGCTAGCTCTCCATCCACGAAAACCACGAAAATCACGGGTAGATTCAAGTCCGCCGCAGTGGCTAAGTCCCCCGGAGACATAAGAAATCCGCCGTCCCCCATGAAGGCCACCACCGGCACATGTGGGGCTGCGATCTTGGCCCCGATGGCCAGTGGCAAGGCGCAGCCCATGGTGCACAGCCCCGTGGATTGCAGCATCTGGCGCGGGCCGTCACAGGTCCATTTCTGGCTGATCAAGATCCGGTGTGCGCCGGAATCCACCGTGATAACAGTGCCTTGGCGCAAGGCGGCGCGCGCCTCTTCCATGGCCGCACCTGGCCCCCAATCGCCCCCGGCAAAGGCCGCCGCCAGCGCCTGCTTGGCCCCGGCCACCCGGTCGCCCCAGCCACTGGCCACAGGGTCAACCCCGTCAAAACCAGCCAAGGTCCCGGTGATCGAACCCACCACGGACTCGTGCACATAATGCATCCAATGGCGGTTGGACTCGTGCACGATCTCGAGCAGGTGGGTCTTTTCAAGGTCCCAAGGGTGCTGCCAGCCCGGGCGCATCTCGATCGGATCATACCCCGCCGCGATGATCATATCCGCGTCGCGCACCAGCGGCAGCAGATGGGCATCGGCCAAAGGCGACAACCCGGCGCCGCCCAGACACAGGGGGTGATCTTCGGGGATGATCCCCTTGGCCTTGTAGGTGGTGACAAAGGGCATCTGGTGCCGCTCCACGAAAGTGCGCAGGGCATCGCCCGCCCCTTCGCGCACGGCGTCCAGACCGATGATCATCAGGGGACGTTCCGCGCGGGCCAGCACGGCACGCGCATGGGTCATGTCGCCCGACACGGGCGCATCGGCAGGCCTGGTCCGTCCGCTGTCGGTGGCGGGGGCCTTGGCGACCGCGATGGGCACGTCAATGTGGACCGGCCCCGCGCGTCCCTCCAGCGCGATGGAGAGGGCCTTGTCCGCAATCACATCCGCCGCCCCTGCGGACAGGGTAAAGGTCGCCTTGGTGATCGGCCCCAACACCGCGCGCTGGTCCAGCACTTGATGGGTGTAGGTCTGGGCGTCATCGGCGTCGATGCAGCCCGACAGCACGATCAGGGGCACGCGGTCTTGGTCGGCATTGGCCACGACGTTGACGGCGTTCATCAACCCCGGTCCAACGGTCGCCACAAGGATCGCGGGCGCGCCGTCCATGTGGTGCGCCCCTTCAGCCATGAAGCCTGCGGCGGTTTCGTGTTTGGCCAGGATGAATTCGATCCCCGCCCCTTCCAGCGCGTCGATCAGGGTCAGCACCTCGCCCCCCGGCATGCCAAAGGCCCGCCTACAGCCCGCCGCGTACAGCCTGCGGGCCAGAACGTCGGCGGCGCGCATCACTCTGCCAGATGGCAGGCCACCCGTGCCCCGCGCACGGACCGGATCTTGGGTCGCTCTGCGCTGCACCGATCCGTGGCGATGGGGCAACGCGGATGAAAGGCGCAGCCCTTGGGCGGGTTGATCGGGTCCGGTATTTCGCCCTGTGGCGGTTCCACCTCGCGCCCGAAATTGTCCATGGTGGGGGCAGCGGCCAGCAGCATCTGGGTATAGGGATGCTTGGGGTCCGCGAACAGTTCGCCCGGGGCGGCCTCTTCGACCAGACGCCCCAGATACAGCACGCCGATGCGGTCGGCCATGTGTTGCACCACGGTCAGGTCATGGCTGATGAACAGATAGGTCAGGCCCAGATCGTCCTTCAGGTCGCTCATCAGGTTCAGGACCTGCGCCTGCACCGACACATCCAAGGCAGAGGTCGGTTCGTCACATACGATCAACTTGGGCTCGGACGCCAAGGCCCGGGCGATACCGATCCGCTGGCGCTGGCCGCCGGAAAACTCGTGCGGGAACTTATCGCCGTCCGCCGCCGACAGGCCCACCTTTTCCAACAGCGCCTCGGCCAGTCCCGCCGCCTTGCCGCCCCGCGCGGTGACGGGTTCCGCGATGATGTCGCGGACCTTCCAGCGGGGGTTGAGACTGGCGTAGGGGTCTTGAAAGATCATCTGGATATCGGAGCGAACCTTGTCCACCTTGGCGGCGTCCTGTTCTTCGAACAGGTTGATCCCGTCGATTTCCACCGCCCCTTCCGAAGGTTTGAGCAGCCCCACCAGCATCTTGCCGATGGTGGATTTGCCGGACCCGGACTCCCCCACCAGCGCGTAGATGGTCTTTTCCTCGATCTCGAAATCCACGTCAGATACGGCCGTCAGGAACTGTTTGGGGCGGCGTTCCAGCACCCGGTTCAGCCAGGGTTTGGACACGTCGAACACGCGCGTCAGATCGCGGATGGTGACAAGTGCGGTCATGCCGCGCCCTCCTGCTTCATGGGGTGCCAGCAGGCCGCGCGCCCGCCGGTGTCCTGGATGCGCGGGGTGGTGCCGGTACGGCACTGGCCGTCTGCCTTGGGACAGCGCGGGTTGAAGGCGCAGCCCTCGGGCAAGGCCCCAAGGCGCGGCATGGAGCCGGGGATCTGGTGCAGCCGGTCCTTGCCCGCGCTGGCGAGCGGGGTCGAGCCCATCAGGCCAAAGGTATAGGGGTGCTGCGGGGTCTGGATTACGTCGCGCACGGGGCCGATTTCGGCCAGTCGGCCCGCGTACATCACGGCGACGCGGTCGGCCGCCTCGGCAATGACGCCCATGTCGTGGGTGATCAGCATCACAGCAGTGCCCTTGTCCCGGCACAGGCGTTTCAGCAGGGCGATGATCTGTGCCTGCACCGACACATCCAGCGCGGTGGTGGGTTCGTCCGCGATGATCAGCTTGGGTTCGGCGCACAAGGCAAGGGCGATGACGACCCGCTGGCGCATACCGCCGGAAAACTCATGGGGGTAGCTGTCGATGCGTTGGGCCGCGCCGGGGATGCCAACCTCGTCCAGGGCTGCGATGGCGCGTTGGCGCGCCTCGGCCTCGGTGATGTCCAGGTGGGCCAGCATGGTTTCGGTCAGCTGGTCCCCGATCCGCAGCAGAGGATTGAGCGAGGTCAGCGGGTCTTGGAACACCATGCCGATGTCCTTGCCGCGCAGGCGGCGCATGTCCTCACCCTCCAGGCCATCGATGCGGGTGTCGCCCAGCCAGATCTCGCCGGATTTGACATGGGCGGGGCGGGTCAACAGGCCGATGACGGCGTTGCCGGCCATGGATTTGCCCGCGCCGGATTCGCCCACGATGCCCACGATTTCACCGGCATGAATGTCGTAGGTCACGCCGTCGACGGGCCGCAGGATACCGTGGCGCGTGGGGATTTCGACGACCAGATCGCGCAAAGAGAGGACAGGATCAGGCATTTCGGCCCTCCGAGTGTGCTGAAATTTTAGGCAACGGCGATGGATGAAAAGGCAAAGCGTCAGTTATGTTGACCTTATTGCCGCAGCGCAGCAAAATGCGATCTGCATCATGACGGCGCAGTCCTAGTCTGGGATCAGCGCTGCGATGGGGGGCGTGGCGTGCTTTGAAACGCACCACTCAGGAGACCTTCCCATGTGCCTATCTGCCGAAGCCATTGCCCTGTTCCTCAACATCATTGCCCTTGACGGGGTCGAGATGACCCCGGGCCGCATCGTGATCCCCGCAGACCTGCAAGACACCCATTGGGTACTGACCCACGAGGATGAGTGGTGCACCATGGCCCCCCAACTGGACCGGATCGCGCGCTTTGCTGCTTTGAAAGACTGACGCGGCATCAGCGCAACCTCGGGTTCAGGGCATCGCGCAGCCAGTCGCCCAACAGGTTGACCGACAAGGCCAGCGTCAGCAGCGTGGCGGCAGGGAACAGGATGATCCACCACTCGCCCGAAAACAGGAAGCCTTGGCCGATGCGGATCAGGGTGCCCAAACTGGGCTGGGTGGGGGGCGCGCCGACGCCCAGGAACGACAGGGTCGCCTCGGCGATGATGGCAAGCGCCAGCGAAATCGTTGCAATGACCAGCACCGGCGACAGCACATTGGGCAGGATGTGGCGCAGCATGATCGCCCCGGGCTTGCGCCCGATCAGGCGGGCGGCTTGCACGTATTCCTTGTTCTTCTCCACCAGCGTGGCCCCCCGCACCACCCGCGCGAACTGGACCCAGTCCGACAGGCCGATGGCGATGATCAGCACCCAGATGGCCACTTGGTCGCGGTGTTCGGGCGGGGTGATCCCCTTGGCGATGCCAAAGATCAGCATGGCCACAAGGATCGCCGGGAACGTCAGCTGCACGTCGGCCACGCGCATGATGATCGTCTCGACCCAGCCGCCCACATAGGCCGCGATCAGGCCCAGCGTGACGCCCAAGACCAGTGCGAACATCACCGCCGCGAAGCCCACGAACAGGGATATGCGCATCCCGTACAGGATCGTCGAAAACACGTCGCGGCCTTGGTCGTCAGTGCCCAGCCAGAACACCTCACCCGTGAAAGCATTCGGTGTCATCGGCGCGGAGAAGCCGTTCATCAGGTTCAGGCTGGCCGGATCAAAGGGATCGTGCGGCGCGATCAGCGGCGCAAAGATCGCCGACAGCACCAGCACCAGCGTCACCGCCAGCGAGACGATGGCCACGGGCGACGTGCGGAATTTATAGGCCAGATCACTGTCCCAGGCCTTTGCGAAACGGGTCATGTCAGTGCCCTCCCCCACGGTCCACGCGCAGGCGGGGATCAATTGCAAAATAGAGCAGATCGACGATCAGGTTGATCATCACGAACATCACGGAAATCAACATCAGGTAGGCGGCCATGACGGGGATGTCCACGAACTGCACCGCGTTGATGAACAACAGGCCCACACCGGGCCACTGGAACACCGTCTCGGTGATGATGGCAAAGGCGATGATGGAGCCGACCTGCAGGCCAGTGATCGTGATCACGGGCACCATGGTGTTTTTCAAGGCGTGGCGAAAGTGCACAGCCCGGTCGCGCAGGCCCCGTGCGCGGGCAAAGCGGATGTAGTCCTGGCGCAGAACCTCCAGCATTTCGGAGCGGACCAAGCGCATGATCAGGGTCAACTGGTACAGACCCAAGGTGATGGCGGGCAATATCAACGCCTTCAGGCCGCTGGCGGTCAGGAACCCGGTGGTCCAGCCGCCCAGATCCACCACCTCTCCGCGCCCGAAACTGGGCAACCAGCCCAGCGTGACCGAGAAGAGGTAGATCAGCAGGATCCCGATCAAAAACGTCGGCAGAGAGACCCCCAACAAGGAAATGGTCATAATCGCATTGGCCGCGAACCCGTCACGCCGGATGGCCGTGAACACGCCCAACCCGATGCCAAAGATGATCGCCATGGCCCCGGACACCGCCGCCAGTTCCAGCGTGGCCGGCGCTCGTTCCGCGATGATCTCGGCCACGGGGCGGCCTTGGCGATAGGAAATACCGAAATTGCCCTGCGCCGCGTTTTCAAGGAACCGATAGTATTGCACGACAAACGGCTGATCCAAGCCCAGCTGTTCGCGCAGACGGTCGATATCCTCTTGGGTGCGTTCCTGACCCAGCATGTTGTCGATGGGGTCGCCCACGAAGGTGAACATGGAAAACGCGACCAGACCCACGGCCAGAAGCACAAGGATCGACTGCGCAATGCGCCTGATAATGTATGCGAGCATGTGCCCCCCTGCTGTCGCCCGAACGTGACAAGGGCGGCGCGCAAGGTCAATGCCCCGCGCGCCGCCCTCTTTGGACTTTGACGCTTAGTTAACTGTTACCCACCGCAGGATAAAGAAGTTATCTGGCCGTTGGGTCAGATCCACATTGGCCCGCGCCCCCCACACCAGCGGTTGCACATACAGGGGCACATAGGCGTGGGCGTCCTGATAGATGGCCGTGGTTTCATCGATCATGGCCTGACGCTTGGTGTCGTCAATCTCGGACTGGATCATGGGCAACAGTTCGTCCACGCGGGCGTCCGAGAAGCCGCCGAAGTTCCATGAGCCCAGCTTTTTTCCGCATTGGGCGTGGTCACCAGGAATCGGACGGGGTGTTCGTGGTCAAACGTGCCGGGGGACCAGCCCAGCAGGTACATGTCAAAGTTGTCGGCGCGCAGTTCGGGCCAGTAGTTCGACACGGGCATGGCGTCCAACTGCGCGGTCATCCCCACTTGGGCCAACATACCAACGGCGGCTTGACACACAGCCTCGTCGTTCAGGTAGCGGTTGTTGGGGCATTTCATCCCGAACGAAAACCCATCTGCATAGCCTGCCTCGGCCAACAGGGCACGCGCGCCGTCTGGATCGAACGCGGGGCGGTCCGCATTGGCGTCCGAGAAGCCGCGCATGGCGGGGCTGACCAGCTGGCTGGCGGCCTCGGCGTTCCCGCGCATGATGGTTTGCAGGATCGCGTCCACGTTGATGGATTTGGCGACCGCCTCGCGGACGCGTGCGTCTTGGAACGGGTTGGGTGCGCCGACGGTGTCGCCGTATTTCAGCGTATCATGGTCATGGCCAAAACCAAACATGATCACCCGCGCCTCGATCCCTTGGATGACCTTGACGTCATCGCGGCCCGACAGGCGGGCGGCGTCCTGGATCGGCACGGGGTTGATCATGTCCACATCCCCCGACAACAGCGCGGCGACTGCGGTGGCAGAGTTCTGGATCGGCGTGAAGGTGGCGCGAGTGATGTTGTGTTCCACCTCACCCCACCAGCCCGCGTGGGGTTCCAGTGTGGTGGTCAGGCCCGGCTGCCGTTCCGTCACCCGGAAGGCGCCGGTGCCGTTGGTGTTCAGGGTCGCGTAATTGCCCGCCTCTTTGTCGGGCAGGGTCGCGTTGTTCGCCTCGGCCCAATCCTTGTCCATGATCATCCAGTTGGCGATGCTGTCGGGGAACAGGGGGTTGGGGGCGTTTGTCATGATATCGACTGTGAAGTCGTCCACCACGATCACCTCGGACACAGGCGCGAACCAGGACCGGGTGTCGGACGCCTCGTCACTGGCGCGTTGATAGCTGAACAGCACATCCTCGGCGGTGAAGGCCGCCCCGTCCTGGAAGGTCACGCCCTGACGCAAGTTAAAGCGCCAGCCCTCGCCCGCGCCGATGGGGGCCCAGCTGGTGGCAAGGGCGGGTTCCACGGACATATCCTTGCCGCGCCGCACAAGCCCTTCGTATACGTTGTTGAGAAAGCCCAGCACGGGGGCCGAATTCACGGCGTGGGGGTCCATGGTCTGCGGGTCGGTGGTGCCCGCCCAAGTGAACTCTTCGGCCACAGCGCCTTGCGCCAACAGCAGCACCAGCGCCGTGGCGCTTGTTAGATGTTTCATGATGATCCCCCGTTTGGATTGGTGTTTTCTATCAGCTTGATCGTGACGATAGCCTTGCCCTGCGTCACTTCAACTCCGCGTGATCAATAGTCGAAAAATCGTTCCAGTTGATCAACCGTAAATCTGTCCGGGATCGGGCCCATGAAACCGGGTTCGAAATCCGGGTCCTGGGGCAGGCAGCCGAGGCCGCAGATCATCCGTGCAACACCGGCCTGTCCGTCGATGAACCACAGCCGCCCACCGGGGGTACTGATCCAACCATCCACCCCTTCGGCCATATCGGCGTACATGTCGTCGGGGCTGGGCACCTCGCTGTCGGCGTCGGGGTGAAAGGCCCCGTGGGTGTGGTAGCTGGCGATGACGGTGACGTCGCGCCGGGCAAACGGCTGGCAGCTGTCAGCGCGGCCCCGGCGGATGCGACTGGCCAGCAGGCGGCCGTTTTCATCCACACCAATGGTGCCGCAGTGTTCACGGTTGGTTTCAAAGGACGGGGCCTGCGCCCGGGCCAGCAGGTCCTTGGCAAAGGCCACCTCGGCGGCGGATTGGGCGGCGGCGGGTCCCGCTAGCAGGGTCAGTACGATCAAAACGGCGCGCATGTCTTTCCCCCTTAACGCAAAAGGGCCGCCCCGGGTGGGACGGCCCTGTCCTGGCCAGGGCCAGGATCAGTTCATGGTGAAGAACTTGAACTTCGGGTCATCCTCGGGCGACACTTCGGTGCCGACGCTGGTGGACATGCCCCAGTTCAGAACCTGGTGGTGGATGGGCAGGTACAGCTGTTCATCCTGCACGACACGCCAGATCTTGGCGATATCGGCATTGCGCGCCTCAAGGTCCGTGTTGGAGGCCAGCGATTTGATCATCGTGTCCAACTCGTCATTGTCGTAGCCGGTGTTGTTCCAGGTTCCGATGCTGTCTTCACGCCCGTGCACGAGGAAGTTGAAGATATACTCGGAATCGTAGGTCGGCACGCCCCAGCCCAACATGTAGAAGTCGGTCTGCGCCGTGGTGATCAGCGGGAAGTGCTGCGCCTTGGGCTTGGCGTCCAGGTTCACGGTGATGCCGATCTGCGCCAACATGCCCACGGCGGCCTGACAGATCGCCTCGTCGTTGACGTAGCGGTCGTTGGGGCAATCCAGACGGATCGAGAACCCGTCCGCATAGCCTGCCTCGGCCATCAGCGCCTTTGCGGCCTCGACATCGGTCATGGCTTCGGCGTCCATCTCGGCGGTCCAGCCGTTGACGAAGGGCGGTGCAATCATGCCCGCGGGGGCGGATTGGCCGCGCATCACGACCTGTTTGATCGCATCGCGGTTGATCGCCATGTTCATCGCCTTGCGCACACGCACATCCGCCAACGGGTTGGCCCCGTCCACGTCGTCCGCCTCGATATCGGCAGCGCCAGAGTTCAGACCGAAGAAGATCACCCGGTTTTGCGGTGCGGTTTTCACCACCAGACCATCGGTGTTGCCCACGCGGGTCAGGTCTTGGACGGGTACGTCCTGGATAAAGTCGACCTCACCGGACAACAGGGCGGCCACGCGGGTGGCTGCGTTCTGGATGGGGGTGTAGATAATTTCCGTCACCTCCATCGGGAACTGGTCCATGCCCCAGTAATCGGCGTTCTGGGTCAGAACCGTGCGCACGTCAGGTTCACGCGACACAAGGCGGAAGGCACCGGTGCCGTTTGCGTTGGTGGTGGCAAAGGTCGTCTCGCCGCCATCGGTGTCCTGCACCTTTACCGTGTTGTTCGCCTCGGTCCATGTTTTGTCCATCATGAACAGGTTGGTCAGGTTCGAGGGCAGAATCGGGTTCGCCCCATCGGTGACGATCTCGACCGTGTGGTCGTCCACGGCGCGGACCTCGACGATGGAGTTGATCAGCTCTTTCATGTTGGAATCGTCGGACTGGGCCCGTTCGAAGCTGAACACCACATCCTCGGCAGTGAAGGCGGACCCATCGTGGAAGGTCACGCCCTGGCGCAGGTTGAACACCCAGACGCTGGGATCATCGGCCTTGGGGGCCCAATCGGTGGCCAGCGCAGGCTGGAACGCGCCGGAATGATCGCGGATGATCAGCGGCTCGTAGATCTGGTGGGCCAGGGTGTGGGTCGGGCCTTCGTTCTGGGCGTGAGGGTCCAGTGTCAGGCTGTCGCCCGCGCGTGCCCACCGCAAGGTCTCGGCATTGGCGGCACCTGCCACCATGGATGTCAGCAATGTGGCCGACAAAAGGGTCGTCGTCAGTTTCATCTGTAGTCTCCCTGAATTTGTGGATGCATCTTTGAAGCGGGAATTGGAAAACGCAAGGGGGCCTGTCGCGGAAACCGACATGCAAAGCCGGTTGCCTTTCCCCGAAACCTAGGCCAGCCTTCGCGCAAGGCACTTCGCCTGTGGGAGGAGCATTTGATGAATTGTGTGTTCGTAAGCATTCGCTGTCGGCCCGGCACGGGATACGCGGTGGCCGATGCCATTGCCCTGCGCGAAATCCATTCAGAGCTGTATTCCACCAGCGGCGAGTATGACCTGCTGCTAAAGATGTACATCCCGGCAGAGGATGACATCGGCAAATACATCAACGAGAATCTGCTCGATATCGACGGGATCGAGCGCACGCTGACAACGCTGACATTCAAGGCGTTCTAGGGGACAACGGGGAATCACCATGACATTGAAATCCATTCTGACGGGCGCTGTCTGCGCCGCTGCACTGGCCGCAGGCGCCACAACCGCCACAGCCGACGTGAAGGTCGGCATGATCACCACCCTTTCGGGCGGGGGCGCGGGCCTTGGCATCGACGTGCGCGACGGGTTCATGCTGGCCGTGGCGCAATCGGGCCGCGACGACATCGAGGTTGTGATCGAGGATGACCAGCGCAAGCCCGACGTGGCCGTGCAACTGGCCGACAAGATGGTGCAATCGGAACAGGTCGACGTTCTGACCGGCATCATCTTTTCCAACCTTGCCATGGCCGTCATCCCCAGCGTGACCGCGCAGGGCAAGTTCTATCTGTCCCCCAACGCGGGCCCTTCGGCCCTGGCCGGGCGCAACTGTCACCCCAATTATTTCAACGTGGCCTGGCAAAACGACAACCTGCACGAGGCTGCGGGCGCATATGCCAACACCGCAGGGCTGACAAATTCCTTCATCATGGCCCCCAACTATCCGGCGGGCCAGGACGCGCTGGCAGGCTACAAGCGGATGTATGAGGGCGATCTGGCGGGCGAGGTCTTTACCCAGCTGGGCCAGACCGACTACGCCGCCGAGATCGCGCAAATCCGCGCCTCCGGTGCGGATTCAGTGTTCTTCTTCCTGCCCGGCGGCATGGGCATTTCGTTCATGAAGCAATATGCGGCCTCCGGCGTGGATATCCCGCTGGTCGGTCCCGCCTTCAGCTTTGACCAGGGTATCCTGCAAGCGGTGGGCGATGCGGCCCTTGGCGTGGTGAACACCAGCCAGTGGAGCAAGGACATCGACAACCCCACGAACGCGGCCTTTGTCGAGACCTTCCAGGCGGAATACGGGCGCCTGCCCTCGCTTTACGCAAGCCAGGGGTTTGACACGGCGAACCTGCTGATCTCGGCCATGGATCAAGTGGGGGATGCAGATGCCTTCCGCGCGGCCCTGAAGGCGGCCGATTTTGACAGCACGCGCGGGGATTTCCGGTTCGGCAACAACCACCACCCGATCCAGGACATCTACGTGCGCGAGGTGATCCAGGAAGGTGACGTGTTCACCAACCGCATCATCGGCACGGCCCTGACCGACCACGGCGACGCCTACGCCGCCGATTGCAACATGTAGCCCCTGGGGCCGGGGCAACCCGGCCCTATGTCGCCCCCCATGACACTGGTTCTTTTGATCGAGCAGGTCCTGAATGGCCTGCAATTCGGCGTGATGCTGTTTCTGACAGCAGCGGGCCTGACGCTGATTTTTGGCGTCATGGGCCTGATCAATCTGGCCCATGGGTCGCTGTATATGATCGGGGCCTTCGCGGCGGCGGCGGTGGCGGGGTGGACCGGGTCCTTCGTGCTGGCGCTGGTGGCGGCCCTGATGGCGGCGGCCATGGCGGGGGCGATCGTGGAAAAGGTCGTGATCCGGCGGCTGTACGACAAGGACCACCTGGACCAGGTCCTTGCCACCTTCGCCCTGATCCTGATCTTCAGCGAGGGCACGCGGTGGGTGTTCGGGTCGTTTCCCTTGTTCCTCGACGTGCCCGACGCCCTGTCCGGCCCGGTGTCCCTGGGCGGTATCCAGTACCCCGCCTACCGTCTTGCGCTGATTGCCGCCGGTCTGGCCGTGGCCGTGGGCCTTGGCCTGCTGATCACCCGCACCCGCCTTGGCATCCAGATCCGCGCCGGTGAAAACGACCGCGAAATGATTGCCGCCCTCGGCGTGGACATCAGCCGGCTTTATACGCTGGTTTTTGCCTTGGGCGCGGGGCTGGCGGGGCTGGCGGGTGCACTGGTCGGCGCGATCCAGTCCGTGCAGGTCGGCATGGGAGAACCTGTGTTGATCCTCGCCTTCGTCGTGATCGTCATCGGCGGCATCGGGTCGATCAAGGGCGCGCTGGTGGGGTCGATCCTTGTGGGGTTGACCGATACGCTGGGCGGCATCTTTCTGCCGCAACTCTTTGCCCTGTTCACGGACGCAAGTGCCGCCGCCTCGGCCGGGTCAGCGCTGGCCTCCATGCTGATCTATATCCTGATGGCCGCCGTCCTGATCTGGCGGCCCACCGGCCTGTTCGGAGCACGCCCATGACCGAACGCTGGATCAACATCACCCTGATCGCTGTCCTGATCATCGGCCCCGTGGTGGCCCATATCGCGTCAGAGCCGTTCTTAATCACCCTGGCCACCCGCGCTGTGATCTTTGCGCTGGCCGCAGTGGGGCTGAACATCGCCCTGGGCTGGGGCGGCCTCGTGTCCCTGGGCCACGGGGTCTATTTCGGGATCGGCGGCTATGCCATGGGGATCCTCGCCTACCACGCGCAGACCTTTACGCCCCTTATGGGCACCGAGGGCACCAAGTTCATGCCGATCATCTGGCTGGTGGCGGTGGCCATTTCGGCCCTTGTGGCGCTGGTCATTGGCCTGCTGTCCCTGCGCACGGGCGGGGTCTATTTCATCATGATCACGCTCGCCTTTGGGCAGATGTTCTATTACTTCGCCATTTCATGGCCGGCCTACGGGGGCGAGGACGGGTTGTCGATCTGGGTGCGCAACGACTTTCCGGGGCTCAACACGCTGGTGCCCCTGCAGTTCTACGGCCTGTGCCTTGCGATCCTGCTGGCGGTCCTGTGGGTCAACGCACGCCTGATCCGCTCGCCCTTCGGGCTTGCCCTGAACGCCGCGCGCCAATCGCCCGCGCGGGCACAGACCGTGGGCCTGTCCCCCTTCCGGTTGCGCCTGATCGCCCTTGTGATCTCGGGCGCGATTACGGGGCTGGCGGGGGCGTTGTTCGCGGACCTGAACCGGTTTGTGGCCCCCACCATGTTCAGCTGGCAAATCAGCGGTGAGTTCATCGTGTTCTGCATCATCGGCGGCGTTGCGCGCCTGTTCGGCCCTGTGGTCGGGGCGATGCTGTTCGTGGCGCTGGAACACCTGCTGGGGGGCTTTAGCGACTATTGGCAAATCGCCCTTGGGCTGCTGCTGCTTGCAATCGTGTTGTTCAGCCGCGGCGGCCTGATCGGCCTGTTGTCCCGGCCGGAGCGTTCGCAATGACCGTGCTGCAAACCAAGGGCATCACCAAACGCTTCGGGGCGCTGCTGGCCAGCGACGCGATCAGCCTTGACCTGCGGGCCGGCGAGATCCACGCGGTGATCGGCCCCAATGGTGCGGGCAAGACCACGCTGATCGCACAGATCTGCGGCGGGCTGACACCGGACGCCGGCAGCGTTCATCTGGATGGGGCCGATATCACCGCCCTGCCCCCACCTGCCCGCGCACGCGCCGGGCTGGGCCGTACGTTCCAGATCACCTCCCTCGCCATGGAGGATACGGTGCTGCAAAACGCCGTCCTGGGGGCGATGGGCACGCCGTGGTCTTTCTGGCGGCCTGCCCTGTCGGACCGCAGGGCAGTCGAGGCGGCAGAGGCGGCCCTTTCCCGCGTGGGCCTGCAAGACGCCCGCGCCACCCGCGTGGCCGACCTGTCCCACGGCCAGCGCCGTCAGCTAGAGGTCGCCGTGGCCCTGACCCTTACGCCTACGGCCTTTGTCATGGATGAACCCATGGCGGGATTGGGGGCGGAAGGATCCAAGCATCTGACGACCCTGCTGGATGGCCTGCGGGCCGAGGCGCCAATCCTGCTGGTAGAACACGACATGGACGCGGTGTTTGCCCTGGCCGACCGGATCAGCGTGCTGGTCTATGGCCGGGTGATTGCCACGGGCACGCCCGACCAGATCCGCGCCGATAGGGACGTGCGCGCCGCCTATCTGGGGGATGCGCCATGACCCTGCTGGATGTCCAAGGGTTAGCGGCCGCTTACGGCCCGGCCCAGGCCCTGTTCGACGTGTCCCTTTCCGTGGCCGAGGGCGAGGTCGTGGCCCTGATGGGCCGCAACGGGATGGGCAAGACGACCACCGTGCGCTGCATCACGCGCATGATGGCGGCCCAAGGAACGCTGACCTTTGCGGGCCGGGACCTGCACGCCCTGCCCTCGCACAAGGCCGCACAGCTGGGCATCGGTCTGGTGCCCGAGGGGCGACGCCCCTTCCGCGACCTGACCGTGACCGAGAACCTGATCGCCGCCGCCCGCCCCGGCCCTTGGGACCAGCGCGCGGTGGAGGGGCTGTTTCCCCGCCTTGCCGAACGGCGCGCGCAACGGGCCGGCAGCCTGTCGGGCGGAGAGCAGCAGATGCTGGCCATTGCCCGCGCCCTGATGACCAACCCCCGCCTGCTGGTTCTGGACGAAGCGACCGAGGGCCTTGCCCCCCTGGTGCGCGCGGAAATCTGGGACGCCATCGCGCGGCTGAAATCCGACACCGGCATGGCGATCCTTCTGATCGACAAATCGCTGGCGGAAATGGCGCGGGTCGTGGACCGGGGCGTGATCCTAGAGCGGGGACGGTCTGTCTGGTCCGGGGATGTGGCCGCTCTGACGCCCGAGGTGACAGGCCGCTACATCGGGATCTAGCGCCCTTTCAAGGCATCGGCCATCTCGCGCTTTTGGGCAATTTTCAGGCGCTGCGCCCGTTCCTGCCCCGCGCGAAAGCTGGCCGCGACGAAATCCATATGCGCGGTCGCCGCCTGCCCGGCGGCCTCGGCCTGCCCCGCCAAAACCGCATGGGCAATGGCGCGGTGCTGGTCCATCAGGGCGGCCCCGCTGCCGTCAAGGGTGCGCAGGTAGTCGCGGTTGTAGAACACCCCGCGCCGGGTCAGGTCATAGCAGGACGCCATCATGTGGATCAGCATGGCGTTGTGGCTGGCGCGCACAAGTGCGGTGTGAAAGACGGTGTCCGCCTCCATCGAGGCGGCTTGATCGCCCGAAGCCTCCGCATCCTCCAACGCGGTCAGGGCCCGCTGGATCGCCGTGTGATCCGCAGGCGTGGCGCGGGTGGCGGCAAGGCGGGCGGCAAAGGCCTCCTGCTCCCGCCGGTATTCGAGGTAGTCGTTGAACGCACGACCCTGCCGCGCATACAGCGCGATCAGCGCAGGCGACATGGCTTGGCCCGACAGTTGCGCGATGAAGGTGCCCTCGCCGTGGCGGACGGTAACCAACCCGCCTTCCTCAAGGGCCTTCAGGGCATCACGCACCTTGGGCCGCGACACGCCCAGACGGTCGGACAGGTCCCGTTCCGACGGCATGCGCGTGCCTTCCTCCAGAATGCCCTGCACAATCATGTCCTCGATCTGGCGCACCACCAGATCGGCGACGGGTTCCGGGGACACGGGATCAAAAAGGGCATCTGTCTGGGTCATGGCGGGCCTTTGCGCAGGGGGCCGCGGGCTGCGACCTATCGGAGCATTTGATCTGGCTCGATTGCATCCTTTGCCCAAGGTGGTAGGTAAAGCAAGACCCAAGTGGTAAACAAACTTGACCACGCCAGCCAACCATATTCGCAGATGGACCCCGCCATGGACCCGACCGCCAACGACGCCCTGATCGCCACACTCACCCAGGCGGTGGGCGCGCGCCACATCCTGACCTCGGCGCGGGATACGGAGCGGTTCCGCAAGGGGTTCCGATCCGGCGAAGGGGACGCGATTGCCGTCTGCGTGCCCGGATCCCTTGTAGAAATGTGGCGCGTGTTGCAGGCCTGTGTGGCCGCCGACAAGATCGTGATCATGCAGGCGGCCAACACCGGCCTGACCGAAGGGTCCACCCCCAAGGGCACCTATGACCGGGACGTGGTGATCATCTCGACCAAGCGGATGAACCAGATCCACTTGTTGGACGAGGGACGCCAGATCATCAGCCATCCCGGCGGCACCCTGTTTCAGCTGGAAAAGGCCCTGGCCCCCTTGGGCCGCCAGCCCCATTCCGTGATCGGCTCCTCCTGCATCGGGGCCAGCGTCATGGGCGGGGTCTGCAACAACTCTGGCGGGTCCTTGGTCCAGCGCGGGCCGTCCTTTACCGAATTGTCCCTTTATGCGCAGGTGTCCCCACGGGGACAGTTGGAGATGGTAAACCATCTGGGCATCAACCTTGGCACGGACCCCGAGGATATGCTGGCCCGTCTGGACAAGGGCGACTTCACCGCCGCTGACGTGGACCACAACGCAGGCCGCGCCAGCGATGACGGCTACAGCGCGCGGGTGTCGGACGTGGACGCCGACAGCCCCGCCCGGTTCAACGCCGACGCCCGCACCCTGCACGAGGCGTCTGGATGTGCGGGCAAGCTGGCGGTCTTTGCCGTACGCCTGGACACCTTCCCCATCGAGACCGGCGAAAAGGTCTACTACATCGGCACCAACACCCCCGCCGACCTGACCACCCTGCGCCGGCGCATGTTGACCGAACTGCCCGGACTGCCCGTGTCCGGTGAATACCTGCACCGCGACTGCTATGACATCAGCCGGGACTACGGCAAGGACACCCTGATGATGATCGACTGGCTGGGCACCGACAAGCTGCCCCTGATCTTCGCCATGAAGGGCTGGCTGGACGCGCGGTTGAACAAGCTGCCCCTGCTGCCGCACAACATGGTGGACCGGGTGATGCAGGGCATTACGCGCCTGCTGCCCAATGCCCTGCCCAAACGGATGACCGCCTACCGCAAGTCGTTCGAACATCACCTGATCCTCAAGGTCTCGGGACAATGTGCTCCGGGGACCGAGGCGATCCTGAACGACACTGTGGGGCCGGACGGCTGGTTTCTGTGTGACGCGCGCGAGGCCAAGCTGGCGGGCCTGCACCGCTTTGCCGCCGCAGGGGCCGCCGTGCGCTATCAGGCGGTGAACCCCGGCACGGTCGAGGATATCCTGGCTCTCGACATCGCCCTGAAACGCAACGACCGCGACTGGCTGGAGGTGTTGCCGCCCGAAATCGATGACAAACTGGTGGCCAAGATGTACTATGGCCACTTCTTCTGCCACGTGTTCCACCAAGACTACATCGTGAAAAAGGGCGTGGACGCAAAGGCGCTGAAGGCCCAGATGCTGGCGCTGCTGGATCAGCGCGGCGCAGAGTATCCGGCGGAACACAACGTCGGCCACCTCTATGCGGCCAAGCCCGCGCTCAAGGCCCACTACGAGGCGCTGGACCCCACCAACAGCTTCAACCCCGGGATCGGCAAGACCAGCCGAGACAAGCACTATGGTTGCGGGTGCGGCACCAAACACGCTGCAGAATAGGCGACAACAGGCACACCGGCCCGCCCCCTCATTGTTCCAAAAATACCCTCGGGGGCGCGCGGCACGCGCGGGGGCAGCGCCCCCAAACAAAAAAACGGCGTCCCCATGGGGACGCCGTTTTCAATCTCGATGCGCGCGGCCTTAGGCGCCCGTCAGATCAAACCGATCGAGGTTCATCACCTTGGTCCACGCGGCGACGAAGTCGCGCACCATCCGGTCCGCACCATCATCGCTGGCGTAAACCTCGGCCATGGCGCGCAGCTGGCTGTTGGACCCAAAGACCAGATCAACGGCGGTGCCCATCCACTTGACCTCGCCGGTACCCCGGTCGCGGCCTTCGTAGAAGTGATCGCATTTGTCCGACTTGGCCCATTGGGTCGAGATATCCGTGACCACGGTGAAGAAGTCGTTGGACAGGACCCCGGGACGATCCGTGAAGATGCCCAGCTTGCCGTCGGTGGTCGCACCAAGGGCACGCATCCCGCCGATCAGCACGGCCATTTCAGACACTGTCAGGGTCAGCAGGTTTGCCTTGTCCACCAACAACTCCGCGGGCGGCAGGGTCGCGCCGTCGCCATAGTAGTTGCGGAACCCGTCCGCCTTGGGCTCCAACACGTCAAAGCTGGCGTGGTCGGTCATCTCGTCCGTGGCATCCGTACGACCGGGGGCGAAGGGCACGGTGATATCCGCGCCGCCGTCCCGGGCCGCCTTTTCCACAGCCGCTGTCCCAGCCAGAACGATCAAGTCCGCCAGCGAGATCTTGGCCCCGCCTTTCGCGTTGAAGTCGGCCTGGATGCCTTCCAGCGTGCCAAGGACCGCCGCCAGCAGATCAGGCTCGTTCGCTTCCCAGTCCTTCTGGGGTGCCAGACGCACGCGGGCCCCATTGGCCCCGCCGCGCATGTCCGTGCCCCGGTACGTCGAGGCGGAGGCCCATGCAACCTTGACCAGTTCCGCGACCGAGTGACCGGAAGCCAGGATTGTCGCCTTCAGGTCCGCCACATCGGCGTCGGACACCAGCGCGTGATCCACGGCAGGCACCGGGTCTTGCCACAGCTGCGGCTCGGCCGGGACCTCTTTGCCCAGGCCACGGACGTAAGGCCCCATGTCCCGGTGGGTCAGTTTGAACCACGCGCGCGCAAAGGCATCGGCGAATTGGTCCGGGTTTTCGTGGAACCGGCGGCTGATTTTTTCATAGGCCGGGTCCATGCGCAGGGCCATGTCGGCGGTGGTCATCATGATCGTGACCTTATCGCCAGAGCCATCCACCTGGGGCGCGTGATCGTCGGCCTTCAGGTCCTTGGGGTGCCACTGGTTTGCGCCCGCGGGGGATTTGTCGAGCTCCCACTCATAGCCGAACAGCATATCGAAATAGCTGTTGTCCCAAGTGGTCGGCGTGGGTGTCCACGGCCCTTCCACGCCCGAGGTGATGGTGTGCACGCCCTTGCCGGATTCAAAGGTATTTTTCCAGCCCAGCCCCATGTCCTCGACCGGCGCGCCCTCAGGCTCGCGCCCCACAAACTGATCGGGGTTGGCGGCACCGTGGGCCTTGCCAAAGGTGTGACCGCCCGCGACCAGTGCCACGGTTTCTTCGTCGTTCATGGCCATGCGGGCAAAGGTGTCACGGATATCGTAAGCGGAGGCTAACGGATCGGGGTTGCCGTTCGGCCCCTCGGGGTTCACGTAGATCAGACCCATCTGGACGGCGCCCAGATCGCCTGCCAGCTCCCGCTCGCCGGAGTAGCGCTCGTCGCCGAGCCACTCGGTCTCGGGCCCCCAGTAGATGTCCTGATCAGGTTCAAAAACGTCCGGGCGACCGCCCGCAAAGCCAAAGGTCTCCAAGCCCATGGATTCCAGCGCGCAGTTGCCGGTCAGGACCATCAGGTCCGCCCAGCTGATCGCAGCGCCGTATTTCTTCTTGATGGGCCACAGCAGCATGCGGGCCTTCTCAAGGTTGCCGTTGTCGGGCCAAGAGTTCAGGGGTGCAAACCGCAAGGTCCCCGCACCGGCACCGCCACGGCCATCCCCAACCCGGTACGTCCCGGCGGAGTGCCACGCCATGCGGATGAAGAACGGACCGTAGTGGCCGTAATCCGCAGGCCACCATTCCTGACTGTCGACCATCAGCGCCTTGATGTCGGCCTTCACCGCATCCAGATCCAGCGTCTTGAACGCCTCGCGATAATCAAAATCCTCGCCCATGGGGTTGGGGTTCGCCAGGACCTTGAGGTTCAGCTGGTTGGGCCACCAGTGCTGGTTGGCCGCCGCACCCGTTGCCTTGTGCCGCTGCGCGCCGCCGAAAACCGGGCATTTGCCGGTGGTGTCCATGGGGTTACCGTCCATCATTGGGGTCTCTCCGTGTTGTGTATTAGAATCGTTCCAGCAATGGATATCAGCCCACCATCATTAGAAAAAGTTTCTTTTTCTGATAATCGTGATAAGCACCCCTTATGAATAATCTATCCCTGCGCCAGTTGACCTATTTCAATGCCCTCGCCCGCCAAAGCCACATGGGCCGCGCGGCAGAAATGTGTTCTGTGTCGCAACCGGCGCTGTCCATGCAGATCAAAGAGCTTGAGACGACCTTGGGTGCGGCTCTGTTTGAACGGGGGCCAAGGGGCGTGACCCTGACCCCCTTTGGCACGGCGGCACTTGAACGGGCCCAGGCGATCCTGCGCGGGGTGGACGATCTGGCGGATCTGGCGCGCACGGCCTCGGCCCCCCTGTCGGGCACCCTGCGACTGGGCATCATCCCGACGATTGCGCCCTACATGCTGCCCCGCCTCGTGGGACACCTGACGGCGCGGTATCCCCAGATGGATCTGCAGGTGCGCGAAAGCCTGACCCCCCGCCTGTTGCCGGAGTTGCGCAGCGGCGCGATTGATCTGGCCTTGCTGGCCCTGCCCGTGTCTGAACCGGCGTTCACCGAAGTGCCCCTGTTCGACGAGGCCTTCGTGCTGGTCCGTCCCGACACGGACGCGGACAAACCCGTGCCCAGCCCCGAGGCCCTGCGCACCATGCGCCTGCTGTTGCTGGAGGAAGGGCATTGTTTCCGCGACCAAGCCCTGTCGTTTTGCCAGACCGGCAGCGCCCTGCCCCGCGACGCCCTGGAGGGAAGCGCCCTGACCACGCTGGTGCAGATGGTAGGTGCGGGCCTGGGCGTGACGCTGATCCCGGAGATGGCCGTGGGTGTCGAGGCCGCGTCCGCCCCCGTGTCCGTCGCCCGCTTTGCCGACCCCCAGCCCAAGCGCACCATCGGTTTGGTGTGGCGCAAGACCTCGCCGCTGGCGGATCAATACGGCGAAGTGGCCAAGGTCATCGCCGCCCTTGCACCCCCTTCCGCGGCCTAGTAGGTCGCGCGCCCCCCGGACAGGTCGAACACGCCCCCTGTGGTAAAGCTGTTCTCGGGCGCACACAGCCACGCGATCATCGCTGCCGCCTCGTCCAGTTCCAAAAACCGCCCGCGCGGAATTTTCGATAGCATGTAGTCGATGTGCTCTTGCGCCATCTGGTCGAAGATGCGCGTGCGGGCAGCGGCGGGGGTGACGCAGTTCACGGCGATATCTTGGCCCGCAAGCTCCTTGCCCAAGGATTTCGTCAGCCCGATCACCCCGGCCTTGGAGGCGGAGTAGGCAGAGGCATTCGGGTTGCCCTCTTTGCCCGCCACAGACGCGATGTTGACAATGCGGCCATAATCCTGCGCCTGCATGGCTGGCACCACGGCACGGTTGACGTGGAAGGTGCCCAGCAGGTTGACTTCGGTGATCTTGCGGAACTCGGCCACGTCGTAGTCGGCGACGGGCGCGTTGGACCCGGCAATCCCGGCGGAGTTCACGCAGATGTCGATGCGACCCAATTGGGTCAGGGTGGCCTGTGCGGCGGCCTCGACACTGTTCCAGTCGCTGACGTCCACGGGGGCCGCGATCCCGCCCAGCTTGGCCGCCTCGGATTGGGCCAACCCCTCGTCCATGTCCCACAGGGCAACCCTGGCCCCCTGCCCTGCCAAGCGATGGGCGACGGCCAGCCCGATGCCCTGCGCCCCGCCCGTGATCACTGCCACCTGTCCGTTCAAATCAGCCATATCAACCCTCCCGTTGCCGGGAACAGTTTGCCCATGGCCATGGCGGTTGCAAGCCCTAGAGATCGTGCAGGAAGGTGCCCCCATCACGGCTGGAGACGTAGAGCTTACCCTCCTGCACGGTCATGATTGCCATGACGAATTTGTCGTCGTTGATCTGTGCACCCCCGGCGGTGCCGATGGCATTGCGCACGTCAGGGCCGAAGTCGAGGACTTGCTGCCCGGTGAACCCCGCCTTCAGCATGGCCTTGGCCAGATGGCTGGCGCTGATGGCGTAAGGCTCTCCGACAGAGACGGCGGAGACGTCGGCGGACAGGCGGGTGACATTGCGGTCCCCTTGGGCACAGCCCGTCAGGATCAGTGTGGCGGTGGCCAAAATGGCAAAGGGTCGAGCGGTCCGGATCATTGCACCGATACTCCCATCTGGGTCAGGGCCGCGCGCAACTCGGCGCGGTATTGGTCTGCGTTCACGCGGCTGACTTGCGTCTTGGGCTGGGCGCGCCGGTCCAACCGGTTGCCGTTGGCATCCACATGGGTGGCGGTGACAAAGATCGCCACTTGGCGCGCGTTGTGGCGCAGGCTGTCCGTGCGGAAGGCCTTGCCCAGAAACGGCAACCCTTCGGATCCCGGGGTGCCGCTGGTGCCGGTCTGAGTGCGGCTGTCCACCAGACCCGCCACCGCAGCCGTACCGCCCGATTGCAGCTGCACGGTGCTTTTGGCGGTGCGGCGGCTGACCACGGGCAGGCCTTGGGCGCCGCGCGAAATCACGTCGCTGACCTCTAGGTTCATATCAAGGGTCATCACGCCGTTGACGCCCACCTGCGGAGTGATGGACAGGATCGTTCCGGTTTCAATCTGCTCCAACTGCCCGCGCACGATGCCATCATTCTCGGAGGTGATTTGCAGGTATTCCTCGGTCGTGACCTTGATCTCGGCCGGGATACCGTCCTGCGCCATGACCTTGGGGCTGGCCACGATGGTGGCCTCGTCGTTCTGGGACAGCAGGTTCAGGGTCAGGTTCAGCGCATTGGTAAAGGTCCGCGTCTGCAGGTAGCCGACGCTGATGTCGTATTGGAACCCGGCGGCGCTGGATTGATTCAGACCCGCCGATAGGGTTGGCGTCTGCAAGGCCCCGCCAAAGTTCAACACGTCCGAGCGGTCCATGACCACAATCCGCGCCTCCAGCATGATATGGGCGCGGGGCACATCAACGGTGCGCACGTTCGCCATGATACGGGCGGCGATGTGTTCGGGGGCACTGACGGAAATCGAGTTCGAGGTGGCGTCGGCGCGCACATAATCGCCCACGCTGGCGGGCAACAGGTTCAACATGCTTTCGGCTGTGACGTGGTTCAGCTTGACGATGCGCGTGCGGAACACATCCGGGGCATCCACGGACAGGGCGGGGCCGGGGCGGTCCATCTCGCGCAGCTGTCCCAGGATCACGGTGGCCGCCCGCCCGGGGGCGGTGACGGCCAGAATGTTGCGCCCCGGATCGACCCGGGTGAACACCTGCAGGTTTTCGGGCAACAGCCCACGGGCCTGTTCGGCGCGGATATGGCGTAGGGTCACAAACTGCGTCGCGCCGTTGCCTTGGTCGATCTGTTCCAGATCCGCCAAAATGCGTTCCAGAATTTCACGCGGAGCCGTCACGGCCAACCGGGTGCTGGCCCCAGTTTCAAAGCGGACGTATTGTTGCAAGGGGCCGGGCAGCAAGGAGCGCGCCGCCTCGGGCGAGACATGGTTCAGCTTGACCACTCGCGTCTCGGATACCGATGTCAAAAGGTCCGAGGAGGCATCGGCACTATAGACCAGATAATAATCCGCCGTGCGCTGCACCCGAAACTCCGTCCCGGCCAGCAGCAGGTCCAGCGCCCGTTCCACAGTTGAATTCTCGATCGTGACAGACACCACGCCCTGAACTGTGGGGTCCGCGATGATGTTGACGCCTGCCTGTGCGGCGACGTCTTCAATGGCTTGGCGCAAATCCGATTGGAAGAAGACGTTTTCCACAACGCCTTCCTCCTGCGCCGCAGAGATGCTGGCACACAGGATTGCACCACACGCAACAAGGGCGCGCAATACGTTCATTTTCATCAAGCAACCTGCTTTCTGACTTACCGCTCATTTTTTGTCGTGCGCCTGTTTTCGGCGCTTATTGGTCAAGTGTAGCGCTATCTGGCCACAATTGAAAGAGATATGGAGGCCGTGTAGGTGCCGGGGGCTGCGAAGACCTCTTGCGCCGTTGCTTCGAACACGGGCAGGACGTGGATACGGCCCAATTGCGCCCCTCGCCGCAGGTTCGCCTGCGCGCGCCAGTCCTGCCGGGTGCGTGCAAACTCGAATAGGGTCAACGCGCCCGGCTCTGGCAAGGTGAGCGGTGCGAAGCCTTCGCGTCCCAGTCGGGCGTCGATCATCTCAATCCGCAGGTCGTAGTACACAGGTGGCGCGCGGTCACCGTCAGGCCCGCTGTAGTCAAACACGCCGAATGTGCGCCGGTTTATGCGCTGGCGGCGATCCGGGCGGACGCGGATCTCTGCGCGGGCGGTGCCGGTGACCAGAAAGTCAATCGTGCTCGGCTGCGACACGCACAGGCCAAGGACGCCCACACACTCGGCGCGCAACTCAAGTTCAATGTCTAGGTCTTGCCCCGGCAAAAGTTGCACTGCGAGATCCCGGCTTGCCTGCGCGATGGCGCTGTTTTGCACCACAAATGCTGTGTCCTGCGCCGTTGCGGGCATTTGCGTCAGGCACAAGGCCATGGACGCCAGTACGCAGTACGGCAAGGCGAGAGAGCGGAAACGGTCACGCGACACGGCCGCGCCCGATCAACCTTGTGGTGTCACGGTCAGCTGAAGTCGCGCCGTGTAAAGCCCCGGCGCTGCAATCCGCAAATCGTTCAAACTGGTGCCACCGTCAAAAATCGGGTTCACGTAGACGCGCACAACACGGGCGTTGGTGGCCAGATTGGGGCTTTTGTTCCATGTCTCGAACCGCTTCTCCGATTTGGTGAAGTTGCCCAGATTGATAAGACGATCCTCGACAGCGATATCACTGTCTTTCAAACTGTCGGAATTGTCGGCTTGCCGTACGCGCAAGCGATAGTCGTAGTAAACCGGAGGGATGTCACCTGTCGCGTCCCCTTCGTAGTCAAACTTGCCCAGATCACGGACGTTCACGCGGACGCGCTGATCTGCGATGGGGCGCAACGACACATCCACCCGCGCGTTGCCGACCAGCAAGACGTCAATGGTGCCACCGCTGTTCACGCAAATGCCCGTGGGGCTGTCACACTCTCCGCCGACCTCCATCAAGATCTCGGTCGATGCGCCATCGGGAAAACTGACAGCCGCCATGCGCGGCACCGTCAAAGTGACACTGAGCGGCGCGCTCAACTCGCCGGCACCGGATGCGGTGGATCCGACGCCAGCCAATAGGGCAAGCAAGAGGGTCAGTTTCTTAAATGTCTTCGTCATAAGCGGTTCCAAATGGCTGTGCTTGCGATGCAAAGGCATCACTGATCCTCGATCGAGACCAGTTGTTTGACGCCATCCTCGGAGGTGACAATGGCAACATTAAGGTCTTTGGTGGCTCTTTTGTCGTCGGAATAGTCGAAAGAAACCCTTAACAGATAAACGCTGTCTTCAAATTGCGCCAAATCCATGACCCCGGCATAATCCCAAACAGACAGCGGCAGCATCAATTCCCCGCCCCCCGTGATTTCTATGTCCCAGCTTTGTCGGCCATCGGTGCTCAGGAGTTGCGCGCTTGGTGTCAGGGTCGTGTGGCCGTTGCCCGCGTTCACGGTGCGGGCGCGGACCGCATACTGCGCCCCGGTGCCCACCTGCGCAAAACTGAAGCCTTCTATCAGCACATCCGCTGACCCGCTTTGCCCGTCCCGTTCAACGATGATTGGAGCGCGCGTGGTGCCCGCCGTTTGCCCGTCGGGATAGGCGGCGTCCACGATCAGTTCGGCATAATAGGCGGGATGGTCCGGCGCATCCTCGGGCAGACCTGCCACCAGACGCACATTGCGCGAGGAATTGGGCCGCAGAGTGATGGATTTCGGTGTCATCTCGACCCAGTTGGCGGCGGACAGGTCGGTGCCCATCAGGTCGCCCATGGCCACGTTTTCAAGGCCCGGGGGCACGGTTGGATACAACGACACCGCAACCGCGACGTCACCGGGGTTGGTCAGTTTGACCGCCTGCGCGCGGGACGCCCCGGGGCGCATACCGGTGACCTCGATCTGTGCAGGTTCAACGAGGATGGACGTATCGTACGCGATGGAGTCCAGTTCGGAATCGCCTTCAAACGCGATTTCTTCGCTCAGCCGGGGCAATTGGCGACCGTCCACGGAGAGGTTGCCGGTCAGACGATAGGTGCCCGAGGGCAAGCTGCGCCCCAGATCCCCGCGCAAAGTCAGCGCACTGCCGGGGATGATCCCGCGACTGTCCACATCCGTGGTGGTGACAAGTCGCCAGCCCGTGCTTTCCTGACGTTCCACCCGGACATTCCCTTGCAGACGAGAGTAGGTCTCGCCCGTGTTGGTGACCTGCAACCCTGCGAACGCACGACGGGCCCCTTGGGTGCCGGGGACCTCGACAAGGAACATATCCAAACCCGCAAGACTGATGTCCTGCCGTGCGGGGCGGCCATCAATGGTCAGGATGATCGGCACCAGAAACTGGAACCGCAGGCGCACGGCGTCGCTTTCCTCGCCTTGGGTTTGCGAGGTGATCAACAGGGCCGACAGACTGGTCCCCCGCGCAGAACGCGGCACCGTTCCCGTCAGGATCAGGGGCGCGGACTGCCGTGGACCGACAAGGATCGTCTGGTCCACATCTTCGAACCACGCACGATTGGATTGGTGCTGATCGGGGTCAAAGCGGTCGTCCGTATCCTCGAACAGCCAACTGCCATCGCGGGCCTGCAACAGCTCGACGTGGCGCACGGTCATTTCGAAGGTGTCCGTCGTGTTGGCGTTGTTCAGGGTGAAGGGCACATCAATCGTGCGCCCCCCGGGACATCGGCCTCGATCCGGACAGGCGATACTGAAAACCCTTGGGCGGAGACACTCCAAGCCATAAAGACGAGCAAAAAACCAGCCGTCAGCACGGTCCATAAACCGCCCCATGCCCCACGATCGAAAACCCGCATCACTTGCCCCTTGATCCGTTAAATTTTCTTTATTCGTTAACGAAAAAGGGGGAACCGGTCCAGCTCCCCCTTGGTCGTGTCACCGTGATACGATCAGCTTTGGCTGACGGTCACGACGATTTGCGCCGTGTATTCGCCGGCAGGTGCGATGGTGGCAGCGCCGCTTTCATCGCCCTCTAGGGTCTTGGCACCGCTCCAATCGGTGGGGTCGAAGGTCGCGCCGACACCGTAGGCGCGCAGACCGCGCGATTGCTTGGCCAAGGTCACGTGACCCTCTTTTGCATCCCACTTTGTCAGGCCCTTCTCAGGCGCGCTCAGATCGGAGTCCAGAAAGACCGTGCCACCCATGTAGATGCCCTTGTCTTCCTTCTCTTGCTCGCCGTTGTTGATGTATTTCACCATCTGAACGCCGTCTTCCTTTTCCCAGCGGTTTTCCTTGGCTGGCTTGAGGTTGATGTCGTAACCGGTGTTTGCTGCAACGATAAACTTGGCGCGGTCTTCGGTGCCTTTTTGCGACAGCTCAGTGCCTGCGCCATCGGCGGTGTAGGCGGCCATCTCTACGTCCCGGTCCGTCACGAACAGCAGGATAATGGGGGCAACGGTCAGTTTGACGGTCAGGTTCTGGTTCTTGCTTGCGGCTGTTGCAGCGCCTGGCAGGGCCATGGCTGCGGTCAATGCAGCGGCGGTAAAATACTTCGTGTTCATATTAAGCCTCATCTTTCATGTTCTACGCTAAGGGCGTTTCGCTTGACCCTTTCTGGGGTGACGCCTTTATTGCGAGGCAAGCGGGCTAAATTGCTGTCAATCTGGGGTGAATTCATGGTTAATTCAGGCAAAACCGTGGCCGGCTGACCGCCTTGTTTCGACCATGGCGACAAAGCATCCGCTCGTTCACCATTTTGCCGGGATTAAGGTTAATCAAGCGGACTTGGGGGCCTTCGTGACATGCATCGTTCAGTGTTGGCTGACGGCAACGGACGCAGGATTCGCAGGCCCAGCACCTTGACCCTCCAGCAAGATCGTGCTGTTACCGCTAACATTGCCTTAATATTCAGCGTTGTCGTTGAAGAAGTGCCAGAGGGTGTGAAATGTCTAAAGCCATGACAACCAGCGACTTGCCTGATTTCCTATCTGATGGCGATTGCGTGGCTTTGAACGCAGGGACGCATCCGTCTCCTTTCGATGTGCTGGGCCCTCACAAATCCAAAAACCGCAGATGGGTCGTCTCATTACAGCCGGGTGCGGTCAACGTTGTGGCCACGGTTGCGGGCAAACAGACCCCCCTGAACAGAGTCCAAGGGGATGTATTTGCGGCCAAGGTCCCGGGCAACGCCTACACATTAACCATGACCTATCCCGACGGGGCCACGTTCACGACGCCCGATCCTTATGCCTTTGGCCCCGTGATTGGCGCGTTTGACCAACACCTGATTGGCGAAGGCACCCACCGCACCCTGTGGCACGTCCTTGGCGCGCATCCCACCAAGATCGGCAAGACAAGCGGCGTGCATTTTGCCGTCTGGGCCCCCAATGCCCGGCGGGTCAGCGTGATCGGTGATTTCAACATCTGGGATGGCCGCCGCCACCCCATGCGCCGGGTCGGCGTCACCGGCGTGTGGGAGGTTTTTGTGCCCGGCCTTGGCGACGGTGATCTGTACAAATACGAAGTGCTGGGCGCAGATGGCAGCCTTGGCCAGAAAGCCGACCCCTTCGGCTTCGGCTCTCAACATCCGCCCGAAAAGGCCAGCGTGGTGCGCGACATCGCGGGCTACCGCTGGCGTGACGCGGATTGGATGACGCAACGCGCGGCTCGGTCGGATCGGTCGGCGCCTATATCCATCTACGAAGTCCACCTTGGGTCTTGGCGCCGCCGTTACGACGATGGGGGCCGCCCCCTGTCCTATATGGAACTGGCCCGCGATCTGGTCGGCTATGCCAAGCACATGGGCTTTACCCATATCGAGCTGTTGCCGATTTCCGAATTCCCATTCGACGGGTCATGGGGCTATCAACCCGTGGGCCTCTACGCCCCCACTATCCGCCACGGCCTGCCCGATGAATTCCGCGCGCTGGTCGACGCCGCCCATGATGCGAATATCGGGGTCCTGCTGGACTGGGTGCCGGGGCACTTTCCGACAGATGCCCACGGGCTGGCCCGCTTTGACGGCACGCACCTGTACGAACACGCCGACCCGCGCGAGGGGTTTCATCAAGACTGGAACACCTTGATCCCCAACTATGGCAGGACCGAGGTCAAGAACTACTACACCGCCAACGCGCTGTACTGGATGCAGGAATATCACCTCGACGGGCTGCGCGTGGATGCGGTGGCGTCGATGCTCTACCGCGATTATTCGCGCAACGCGGGCGAATGGGTGCCCAACCACGAGGGCGGGCGCGAGAATTTCGAGGCCATCGCCTTTTTGCAGGACATGAACACCGTGGTCTATGGCGCGGACGCGTCGGTCATGACCGTGGCCGAGGAAAGCACGTCCTTTCCGGGCGTGTCCCAGCCTGTGCACGCAGGCGGCCTCGGCTTTGGTTACAAGTGGAACATGGGGTGGATGAACGACACCCTGCGGTACATGGAAAAGGACCCGATCTACCGCCAGTATGACCACCACCTGATGACCTTCCCCATTGACTGGGCGTTTACGGAAAACTTCATCCTGCCGATCAGCCACGACGAAGTGGTCCACGGCAAGGGATCCATGCTGGAAAAGATGCCCGGCACACAGTGGGAGAAGTTCGCAAACCTGCGCGCCTACTACGGGTTCATGTGGACGCAGCCGGGCAAAAAGCTGTTGTTCATGGGGTGCGAGTTCGCCCAAGGCCACGAATGGCACCATGACGCCGAACTGGATTGGCACGCCGCCGAACAACCCGCCCACAAGGGCGTGCAAACGCTAGTGCGGGACTTGAACGCAATGTACCGCGATACGCCCGCCCTGCACGTGAATGACTGCGTGGCCGATGGCTTTCGCTGGATCGCCAATGATCCCGCCCAGTCTACGATGGCCTATGCACGTTACGGAAATGATGGCGATATGCCCGTGGTGGTGATCGCCAACTTCACACCCGTCCTGCGCGAGGGGTTCCGGGTCGGCGTGCCCGTCCCCGGCCAGTGGGACGAGATCTTGAACACCGACGCGCAGGTCTACGGCGGCGGAAATCGTGGCAACCTGGGCGGGGTTGTTTCGCAAGACATAAGCGCCGATGGTTTCGAACACTCGATCACCGTAACCCTGCCGCCCCTGGCGGTCGTGGTCCTGCGGTTGGGCGTGTAATTCAGGGGGAGGGAAGACATGAAGACGAAACGACTGACGCAACGATCCATGGTGTTTGTGCTGGCGGGGGGCCGGGGCAGCCGATTGAAAGAGCTGACCGATCGTCGGGTGAAACCCGCCGTGCCCTTCGGGGGCAAGGCTCGGATTATCGACTTTGCCCTGTCCAATGCCATGAATTCCGGCATTCGGAAAATGGCCATTGCCACCCAATACAAAGCCCACAGCCTGATCCGTCACGTGCAGCGTGGCTGGAACTTCTTTCAGCCGGAACGGAACGAGTTTCTGGACGTCCTGCCCGCGTCTCAACGGGGCGGCACCGAAAGCTGGTATTCCGGCACCGCCGACGCCGTGACCCAGAACATCGACATCGTGGACAGCTACGGCGTGGACTACGTGGTGATCCTTGCAGGCGATCACATCTATAAAATGGACTACGAAATCATGCTGCGCCAGCACGTGGAATCCGGCGCGGACGTGACGGTTGGCTGCCTGACCGTCCCGCGCCAAGAGGCCTCGGCCTTCGGTGTCATGGACACGGACAAAGACGGGCGCATCACCAGTTTTCTGGAAAAGCCCGCCGATCCCCCCGGCATGCCGGGGGATCCCAACAAGGCGCTGGCGTCCATGGGGATCTACGTGTTCGACTGGAAATTCCTGCGCGCCCTGTTGCTTGATGATGCGGGCAACGACGCCTCCAGCCATGATTTTGGCAACGACCTGATCCCGGGCATCGTCAAGGGGGGCAAGGCCATGGCCCACCGGTTCGACGAAAGCTGCGTCCGCAACGAAGGCGCGCCTGCCTATTGGAAGGACGTGGGCACTGTCGATGCGTTCTGGCAGGCCCACATTGACCTGACGAGTTTCACGCCCGAGCTGGACCTGTGGGACCGGGACTGGCCGATCTGGACCTACAACGCCTCTGTCCCACCGGCCAAGTTCATCCACGATGAACAAACCCGGCGCGGCATGGCGATATCCTCCATGGTCTCGGGGGGTGCATTATCTCGGGCACCGAGGTGCGCAATTCGTGTCTGTTCACCAATGTGCACACCAACTCCTACGCCGTGCTGGAAAACGCCGTGGTGCTGCCGAATGTGGTGGTGCACCGATCTGCACGCTTGCGCCAGGTGGTGGTGGACAGCGGTGTCGTAATCCCCGAGGGCCTGATCGTGGGCGAGGACCCCAGCGAGGACGCAAAGTGGTTCCGGGTCACGGACCGTGGCACAACGCTGATCACGCAACAGATGCTCGACAAACGCGCCGCCGCCCTATGACCCGTATCCTGTTCGTTGTGTCCGAATGCGCCCCCTTGGTGAAAACCGGGGGCTGGCGGATGTGGCCGGCGCACTGCCCGGCGCCCTTGCCCCCTTGGGCTGTGACGTGCGGGTGCTGCTGCCCGGGTATCCAACTGTCATGGACAAAGTGCAGGACGGCCAAGTGGTCGCCACCCATGATCTTTTCGGCGGGTCTGCGGTGGTCCGGGCCGTGACGCACGCAGGGCTGGACCTTCTGATCCTTGACGCACAGCACCTGTTTGCCCGCGACGGCGGTCCCTACGGCGATCGGGCCGGGCAGGATTGGCCTGACAATCCCGAACGCTTTGCCGCCCTGTCCAAGGCCGCCGCCCTGATCGCACGACAAGGGGTGGACGGTTGGACACCGGACATTGTGCACGGCCACGATTGGCAGGCGGGCCTGACACCGGAATACATGCGCACCCTCGCGCCCGAAGTGCCCTTTGTCTTCACCATCCACAACATCGCCTTTCACGGCAATGCGGGCGCGGACAGGATCGGCGCATTGGACCTCGATCCCGGTCGCTTTCACGCGGATCACTTTGAATTCTATGGCCAGATCTCTGCCCTGAAGGCGGGGCTGATGGGGGCTGACAAGATCACCACCGTGTCCCAAACCTATGCCGCAGAGCTACTGACGCCAGAGTTCGGCATCGGCATGGACGGTGTGCTGCGCCACCGGGCCGCCGACTTGACCGGCATCGTCAACGGGATCGACGAGGACGTGTGGAACCCGGCCACCGATCCCGCCATCATGCCCTACACGCGCCCCGCCGGCAAGAAGGCGAACAAGGCCGCCCTGCGCGCTGAATTTGACCTGCCCGAGGCGGACGGCCCCCTGTGCGTTCTGGTGTCCCGTCTGACCGAACAAAAGGGCATAGACCTGCTGCTGGACGCCTTGCCTGCGCTGCTGGCACAGGGCGGGCAGCTAGCCCTGCTGGGGTCCGGCGATCCACAGTTGGAAATCGCTCTGTCCCGCGCCGCCGAAGACCCGAACGTATCGGTGAAGATCGGCTATGACGAGGGGCTGTCCCACCGCATGATGGCGGGCGGTGACGTGGCCCTTGTGCCGTCGCGGTTTGAACCATGCGGGCTGACGCAGCTTTATGCCCTGCGCTACGGCACCATCCCCTTGGTCACAATGACCGGCGGGCTGGCGGATACGGTGATCAACGCTTCGCCCGCTGCGCTGGCAGCCAAGGTGGCCACGGGCGTGCAAGTCTTCCCGATCAACGCAGGCGCATTGTCCAACGCCTTCACACGTTTGGGCGGGCTTTGGCGCGACACCAAGACGTGGGGCCAGATGCAGCGCAACGCCATGAAGCAGCCCGTGGGCTGGGCCACAAGCGCCGCCGATTACGCCGCATTGTACCACGAGCTGACAAAGGACCGCGCGTGACCCCACAGATCCTACCCGGGCGTCCGGCCCCCCTCGGGGCCACGGTTCAAGAGGACGGTGTGAACTTCGCCGTCTTTTCCCAACATGCCACCCGCGTGATGGTGTGTCTGTTTGACGACGCGGGCGTGGAACAACAAGTCATCCCCCTGCCCGAACGCGAAGGCCACATATGGCATGGATTTCTTCCCGGGCTGAAGCCGGGCCAGCAGTACGGCTTCCGCATGGACGGCCCCTATGACCCCGCCCGCGGGCACAGGTTCAACCCGTTCAAACTGCTGATGGACCCTTACGCCAAACGCCTGACCGGCCACCCGGTGTGGAACGATGCGCTGTTCGGCTACAAGGTCGGCCACGCGGATGCGGATCTGAGCTTCGACAAGACTGACAGTGCGCCCTTCATGCCGCGCAGCGTGGTGGTCGACCCCAGCTTTGACTGGGACAACACCCCCCGCCCCCGGCATAAGATGCAGGACACCCTAATCTACGAGGCCCACGTCAAAGGTCTGACCGCAGGTCGCCGCGACATCGCGGATGCCGGCACGTTTCGGGCCATGGCCTCGGACCCTATACTGGAGCATCTGACCGGGCTGGGCGTCACAAGCATCGAACTACTGCCCGTCCAAGCCTTCCTGAACGAGAAATTCCTGCTGGATAAGGGGCTGACGAACTACTGGGGCTACATGACCCACGGGTTCTTTGCCCCCGACCCGCGCTACCTGACCACCGGCGACATCGCGGAATTCCAGCACATGGTAAAACGGTTCCATGGTGCGGGCATCGAGGTGCTGTTGGATGTTGTCTACAACCACACCGCCGAAGGGTCCGAACTGGGCCCGACCCTGATGTTCCGGGGCCTTGATAACGCAAGCTACTACAGGCTGGCCGATGATCCGCGCTATTACATCGACGATTCCGGCTGCGGCAATACGCTGGATTTTGAAAACCCGGCGGTGATCCGGCTGGTGATGGACAGCCTGCGCTATTGGGTCGAGGTCATGCACGTGGATGGGTTCCGGTTTGATCTGTGCTCGACCCTTGGGCGCACCCGCGCTGGATTCGACCGCAACGGTCCGTTCTTTCGCGCCATCGGCCAGGACCCGGTCCTCAGCCAGATCAAACTGATCGCGGAGCCTTGGGACATCGGCCCGGGCGGCTACCAACTGGGCGCATACCCTGCCCCCTTTGCCGAATGGAACGACAAGTACCGCGACGACGTTCGCGGGTTCTGGAAGGGGGACACCGGCCTTGGGGATGTGGCCGAACGGCTGGTCGGCTCTGCCCCTTACTTCGACCACGACGGGCGGGCGGCGACATCGTCGCTAAACTTTCTGACCGCCCACGACGGGTTCACGCTGCAGGACACGGTCAGCTACAATCACAAACACAATGCCGCAAACGGCGAAGACAATCGGGACGGCCACGACAACAACCATTCCGACAACATGGGCGTCGAGGGGCCGACCGAGGACGCGCGGATACTCGCCGCCCGGGACCGGCGCAAACGCAACCTGCTGGCCACGCTGCTGCTGTCCCAAGGCACGCCGATGATCCTGGCAGGGGACGAGTTTGGCAACTCCCAAGGTGGCAACAACAACGCCTATTGTCAGGACAACGAGATCGGTTGGGTCAACTGGCCCGATGCCCACGACCGCTTTCTCACCTTTTGCCAGCAGGCCATCGCCTTTCGCCGGATGCACCCGCTGCTGCGACAGCGCCGGTTTCTGCATTCGCGCGCGCGCCTGATTGATGGAGAGCCTGACCTGTTCTGGCGCCGCGCCGATGGGGCGCCCATGCAAGACAGCGATTGGGCCAATCCCGATCAAGACTGCATCGTGGTCGAGATGCGCATGGCCTCGGGCACGCCGGAATACGTGCGCCGCGAAGGGGCGCTGTTGATCGTGCTGAATCGGGGCGCTGCCGTGAAACTCACGCCTCCGACCTTGCCCGACGGGCACACTTGGGTGCGCCGCTTTGACACCAGCCAGCCTGATCCGATCCATGTCACACCGGGGATGGAGGTCGCGGCAGAGGCCGTCGTCGTCTTCTCTCACGAACTCACGCAAGCTTAGGGGGATACCATGCCCACACAAACCGTACGCACCCACCCGATCGACGGACAAAAGCCCGGCACCAGCGGCTTGCGCAAAAAGACCCACGTGTTCAAGCGGCCCCACTTTCTGGAAAACTATGTGCAAGCGATCTTTGACGGGATCGACGGCGTTGCAGGCAAGACCCTTATCGTGGGGGGCGACGGGCGGTATTACAACGACCGCGCGATCCAGGTTATCCTGCGCATGGCGGCGGCCAATGGGGCGGCGCTGTGCATCGTCGGTCAGGGCGGCATCCTGTCCACGCCTGCCGCATCCCACCTGATCCGCAAACGTGCGGCGGACGGTGGGTTGATCCTGTCGGCCAGCCATAATCCCGGCGGGCCGAACGCCGACTTTGGCCTGAAGTACAATGGCCCCAACGGGGGCCCCGCGACGGAAACGGTGACGGACAAGATTTTCGCCCGCACGCTGACCATTGACAGCTATAAGATCGAGGCCGCCGAGGATGTGGATCTGGACACCCTTGGCACCCAGACCCTTGCCGGTATGCGGGTCGAGATTGTGAACCCTGTCACCGACTACGCAGCCCTGATGGAAACCCTATTCGATTTCGACAAGATCGCCGCCCTGTTCGCAGGCGGGTTCACCATGCGGTTCGACGCGATGCATGCGGTCACCGGTCCCTATGCGCGCGCCATCCTTGAGGATCGTTTGGGCGCGGCCCCGGGCACAGTGATGAATGGCACGCCCAGTCCCGACTTCGGTGGCGGCCATCCGGACCCGAACCCCACGTGGGCCAAGGACCTGATGGACATCATGTACAGTGCCGATGCGCCGGATTTCGGCGCCGCCTCTGACGGGGACGGCGACCGGAACATGATCGTAGGTCGGCACGCCTATGTGACCCCGTCCGACAGCCTTGCGGTCTTGACTGCCCATGCCCACCTTGCGCCCGGATATGCACGCGGATTGGCCGGGGTTGCGCGGTCCATGCCGACATCTCAGGCCGCCGACCGCGTGGCAGAGGCGCTTGGCATCAGCTGCTACGAAACCCCCACGGGCTGGAAGTTCTTTGGCAACCTGCTGGACGCAGGCAAAGCCACCCTGTGCGGCGAGGAAAGTGCTGGCACCGGGTCCGACCACGTGCGGGAAAAAGACGGGCTATGGGCCGTGCTGCTGTGGCTGAACATCTTGGCGGAAACCGGCAAATCCGTCGCTGACCTGATGGCGGACTTCTGGGCGACCTACGGGCGCTGTTACTATTCTCGCCACGACTACGAGGCTGTGGACAGCACCGCCGCCGCCGCCATGATGGACGGGTTACGCGGGCAATTGGACGCGCTGGCAGGCTCAACCCACAACGGGCTGACCGTGCGACAGGCCGATGAATTCGCCTACGACGATCCCGTGGACGGGTCACATTCGGCGGCGCAAGGCATCCGCATCCTGTTCGAAGACGGCGCACGCGCAGTATTCCGCCTGTCCGGCACAGGCACCGAAGGGGCCACCGTCCGCCTGTACCTAGAAGCGCTTGAGACGCGCCCAGACCATTTGGACCAAGCCCCCGCCGACGCACTGGCAGCGGTGTGTCAGGCGGCCATGGGCATTTCTGCCCTGTCCACCCACACGGGCCGGGACACGCCGGACGTTGTTACGTGACGTCCAGCGCAACCTTACCGGTCAAATAGGCCCAACCATTTCCCGTAAGTGACAGCTTACTATCTGACAGGGTCGCGTGATGGCTGACGCGGATTTCCGTGGCCGGCGCGTTCAGCGTGAAAGCATCCTTGGACAGGTTGAACACGCAGGTGTGCCCGTCCCCGCGGGTAAAGACCAGTAGCGGCTCTGGCAATTCGAGGAACTCCGTCGCGCCGGTGGCAAGGTCCGCACTGGCTTTGCGATAAGCGATCATGTCCTTGTAAAAGGCCAAGATCCCATCTGGGGCCTGCGCATCCACGGCATTCGCCGCTTGGGGCGCTTTTACGGGCAACCACGGTTTGACGGTCGAGAAACCGGCATTGGGCGCATCCGCCTCCCACACCATGGGGGTACGGCAGCCATCTCGGCCCTTAACGGCAGGCCAGAACCGGATCGCAGGGGGATCGGTCAACTCCTCGAAGGTCATCTCCGTTTCCAGCTGCCCCAGCTCTTCGCCCTGATAGATGCCAATGGTACCCTCGAAGGCCATCAGCATCGCACAGCCCAGGCGCGCCATGGCGTCGTGGCTGACCGCATGGCCGTTCCACCGGCTAACGTGGCGGGGCACATCGTGGTTGCTGAACGACCAATAAGGGTGACCATCGGGCGCGCCCCGCTGGAACCCTTGGATACAGTTCTGGAAATGGGCTGCGTTGAAATCAGGACCCAACATGGCAAAGCTGTAGGCCATGTGCAGACGATCGCGGCCTTCGGTGTATTCCCCCATGATCTCGATGGACCGGCGGCCCATCTCGCCCACCTCGCCCACCATCATGATGTCGTCATACTGGTCCGTCAGGGCGCGCAGGCGTTCGATGAAGCCCAGGTTCTCGGGCCGGGTCTTGTTGTAGATGTTGCGCTGCATCCCGTACAGGTCGGTCGCCATGACCTGCGGCGCCACCTGTGCCGGCGGGTTGGAGCGCAGCTGTTGGTCATGGAAATAGTAGTTCACTGTGTCCAGACGGAACCCATCCAGGCCCCGATCTAGCCAGAATTTGCAGGTGTCCAGGATCGCGTCCACGACATCTGGGTTGTGGAAGTTGAGGTCGGGCTGGCTGGCCAGAAAGTTGTGCAGATAGTATTGGCCGCGGCCAGGATCGAACTCCCACGCGGGGCCACCGAAATGACTGTGCCAATTCGTCGGGGGGATCCATCGGGCAACGGGTCGGCCCAGACATACCAATCGGCCTTATCGTTGGTCCGGTCCCGGCGCGACGCCTTGAACCAATCGTGCTGGTCGGAGGTGTGGGACAACACTTGGTCCACAATCACCTTCAGGCCCAGCCCGTGGGCCGCCGAGATCAGCGCGTCAAAGTCATCCATGTCCCCAAACAGCGGATCCACGGCCAGATAATCCGACACGTCGTAACCCATGTCCGCCTGCGGGCTGGCAAAGATGGGGGACAGCCAGATGCAATCGGCCCCCAGATTCGCGATATGGGGCAGACGGCGCGTGATCCCGGCCAAATCGCCAACCCCGTCACCGTTGTCGTCCTGATAGGACCGGGGATACACCTGATACACGATTGCGCTGCGCCACCATTCGGCCATGGGACATCCCCCTGTGTGATCTAAATTTCAATCCGATTGGCGCAGTTTAGCGCTAACGACAAGCGCAAACGGCACGATCCGCATCCGATTGCAGGTTTTCCTTCCCCAACGTCAAATCGACCGCTAGCGTGGTCGTATTAGTTTTAAGTTTTGGATGACGCCATGCCCCCGAAATCAGAGGTCGACCCAAAGGTCGTCGCAGCAGAACTTCAGGAAACCCTAAGAACAGCGCGTAAAAAAGATCTGAACTTTGCGCTGCTCATGACAAAGGACGGCATGGTCTTAGAGGCCCATCCAAACAAGGCATCTGGCGTGATGCGTCGTCAAGCAAAGGCAAAGGGCGGCGGGCCAAAGGGTGTCGAAGGTGTGATGACCGTCAGTGGCAAGATCATCAACCTCAGGGCCGCAGATGATGATTTCCCAAAGACCTTGCCCAAGGTTGCCAAGAAATGGCTCAAGACACTCGGGATCGCGATGAAGGTGGTCATCACCCTGCCCGGTGGCGAGGTTGTAGACGACGGCGAAGACGACGACGCGACAACAGACACCTTTGTCAAAGACGCAGAAACGCCCCCCGCCGTCCCCGACGGCCCGGCCCCTGCCGACGTCGATGACGTTTTGGCCGAACGGCGTGCGTTGCTGTCGGCCAAGATAAAGGCGCTGGTGGCACGGGCAATACCCCTGAAAACAAAACAACCGCAGGCTGCGGCGAAACTGATCGAAGGGTTAAAAACGGCAACAGCACAACTAAGCAAAGGCAAACTGGACGCCACAGCGACACTTTTGGAACGGATCGAAAGCGGTCTGGCGAAAGTTGAGGCGATCCCTGACGCCCCTGCACCCGCCCTGCCACCCGAGACGGCGGAAGCGCCCCTGCCCCCCACGCCACCAGAGCTTCGGGCGCAATTGGAAAAATCCGGGCAGCGCGGACAAACCTGGCCCCGCAGTATGACGATCTGCAAAAGCGCGGCTTGCCCTCGGCCAAGAAACAAGCGGCCAAGCTGGATGCAGCGTTCGAGCGGGCGATGGACACGCAAGCAGTTCAGGACGCGGTCAAAGTCATCAAAGCGCTGCAGACTTTCGTCGTGGCACAGCTCAAGGAAATTCCGGCCCCCACCCTTTGGGAAAAGACAGGCACAGGCAACACCGCCCCTTCCCCAGAGGAACTGGCACAGGCCAAGTCGATCGCCAGCAAATTTCCAGGCGCCGCAGCCGCTGCCGAAAGCGCCATGTCCAGCTTTGGCAAGGTCGTTGGCGACGTGGAGGCGACGCCAGAACTGTTGGCTCAATCCAAAGGTGAGGTGCAGACGGCCCAACGCCAGAAAGTCGTCCTTGCGGCCAAGCTGAAACGTCTTGAAGCCGCGCCAGATAGTGAAGCCAAGACCGCTCAGTTGGCCATGCTCACGACCGATATGGCCACCTTGACCGATCGTTTAGACAAGGCAATGGCCTTTGACAAAGCCCTGCGCGGTAAAAAGGCGCTTGGCGATGCCTTGACCTTTGGCCCGCTGTCCAAGGACTCTGCCAAAGGACTGTCCGACGAGGCTGCGAAATCCTTGATCGAAGGTTTTGCGCGCAACCCAGAACTGACCACCGCTACAGTGGGCATGATCCGCAAGGCCAAATACCCCGAGGTGATGGCCAAGGGGTTGTCCAACGTGTTGGACAAACAGGAGGCTGGATTTGCGTCAGACAGTGGACGCAAGCTTACGGCGGGGTCCGCGACATCTGAGGCTTATGCCAAACAATTGGTCGAGGCTTCGGGCCATGTGGGGGACGGATATTTTGACCGTCTGGATGACTATCTCGCCTCTGGTCGTCAGTTCGTTGCCGACCCCTTCGGCGGCCTGACCGCAGCCAATCCGACGCAGCGCGCGCAATTGCGGTCGACCAAAATCGCCAGCGCGTTGCTGGATAGTGAAGGCAACATTGACCTGACCTCAGATTCGGCCAAGGGCGCGGTGGGGGACATGCTGTTCAACCCATCCGTACTGATAAACCAAACTCCGGCCATGACCGAGCATGCGCTCGAAACCATTGCCTTTTTCAACGACCCCAAAACAGGTCCAAAGGCACAGGCAGTTTTGGACGATATGCCCGATGCGCCCCTTGGCGCTGGCCTCGGACTTGTCCGCCGATCTTTGGGCAAGGGCGAGACGGATCCCGTAACCAAACGCGATGCACAAGCGGCAGTCGTGGCCTCCATGCTGAAACCGCTGGATCAAGGCCCCGTAGGGTCGTGTTTTTCAACGGCGCCGGCCCGGCGCCTGCGCGAGACGCAGCCTGTGGATGCCATGGCGTCCTATGCCCAAATCGCCGGCAAGGGCACTTATAAACCGCCCTTCGGCCCTGAGGTGGCTGCGATCACTCTGCTGCCTGCGGACGAAGACCCGATCATGCGCAGCCTTGAATACTCACTGGCAACATCAACCGCCCGAAAGGCCGGGTCTTCTCGCGCAACGACCTTTGCACGAAAATCACTGGCAGGCACTACGGCCATGGCGGCCCAACTGCGCGAGATCCAAAAGGAAGATGACAAAGCAACCGGTGGCCTGAAAGGCTTTGCCGCCAAGGTCAAACACAAGTGGAACAGCAAAAAGCTGCCCGAGAAACTGATCAAGGCCATGACCGAAGCGTTCAGCTTTACCTATGATCCGACCTCCACGATCACGGATTCAAACGATGGCAGTTCAAGCACAGGTCGTTACATCCTGACGCACAAAGCGTCCGGCCAAGAGGTGCGAAGCAAAGCGGACTTTTCGGCGGCGGCGGCGAAGGTCGGCATTGCATTCATGGGGTTCGAAGCTGGATCTGATGCAGCCAAGGCCGTCACAACCTATACCGCCACGGATGCCTTTGTGAGTATGTTTGAAACAGCGGGTTACACACCTTGGGCCCTTTCGTCCGGAGGCCAAACCACCGCTGCAACGCAAACGATGTTCGGGGACGACATGAAACAAAAGGAATTTGTTGCCAAAGGCGGAGCCACCTCTGATGTCCATGACCGGGCCGAGGAGATTTTAACATCCATGGTCAGCGGCTTTGGCGATACAGATGCCGAAATGGTCACGATCCGAACAGTGGGCATGCACGGCTTTAACGCCACACCAAACGATCCTTCTCTGGACGTGTTGAAAGGCGACACACCGCAAGAGGTCGCGCAGAATGTCAAAACCGAACTGGTGGACAAAGGGACTGCACTGAAGGCCAAAGTGATGACACTGGATCAGACTGTGGCCATCTACGACCGTAGCTTTGACCGCATCAAAGGCAGTCTTGGCGGCGACGCCGGGTATCTGGCGACCGTGACCGCAGCCATTGATGCACATCGCCCGACTGCGGGCCTGACCACAGACGACCTTGCCAAGGCGGTGGCCGCAGCGAATAAGCAGGCGGTGGCTGCGCTACCCTATCCAGACAAACCAACTGCCGAAGCTGAATTCACCAAGTTTGGGACACGCGCGGCCGAAAACCTTGCACGGGACGAGCTTGGCGCGCCCGAGTTCGTAATCGCCGATACCAACTGGGGATCGTCCGAAAGCCACACCTATTTTGTAATGGCTCCAGACCTTCGCACCGGTGAGCCTACTTTGTACCAAAAGACCATTCCGCCGGGTGACTTGCGCCCTGCAACCGACGACTGGTCCCGGGCCGAGTGGGCCTCGATTGAATAACGCTCAAAGGAGCTCGTATGTGCATGACCGATAGTATCCCCCTGATTGAACTAGGCCTGACAGACAGCCTCGAACGCATTGTGATCCTCGACGACAGTGACGAGGTGCAAAGCGTCTCGGCCCTTGTGTCCGCTGTTCCGGGCCTGCTGAACGCCGAATGCGCGGCGCAGTTGGCAGTCGCAGTGAACCATTTGACCGTCGGTGATGGGTTCGAAGTGATATTGGACCCTGCCGCCTACCGCGCCGCCTACGAGGCGCAATTGGCAACCGAGGACCCGATGCAACCGTGGTCCGAGGGCGTCATGCGTCTTGTGGATTTTGGACGTCCCGATTTCGACCAGATTGCCGCGCCCCATTGGACCGGCACATCCGTGATTTTTCATGCACGCGATGGTTTCACCGGTCTGCCCTACCGGGTGGAGGCCGCCCTATCCCCCAATGTCCGGCCTCTCTCCGAGGACGACTACGCCGCGCTGCCTTTGACGCCAATTACGATGGGGACGGCAAATTCTGCCCCCGTGGAAATGTCGGACGAGGCCAAAGCCTTTCTCGAAATGATGGCGAATGATATCGAAGAACCTGGCAACTGAGAGCAGCGAGATGTTAGGCGATGGTCGGTCTGCCCTCCAGCCTCCAAAGCTGCTTGCGCACTGACGTCTCGCTCAGATTTTCAAAAGATAATGCGGTGTAGAACTTCTGAGCGGCAACGTTGTTTTTGTCCACGTGCAAATGAATAGTGTCGGGGCCAATACGATTTTGAAATGCTGCAAAAAGTTGCCGGCCAATCCCCTGTCCCCGTTGAGCGTCATCTACTGCGACCCGGGAGACATACGTCCCGGTCGCGCCGTCATTTACAGCCGCTACGCCGTAATCCTCGGCCTCTAGACGTTGTTTCAAGACCTGCCGGCCCGTGCGATCTAAACGCCGCAGACTTGCCAGCATGCTGTTGCGCTGCCTGACCTCCAGTTCGGCCACCGGGAAGTGACAAATAATCCCTACCGCCCTGTCATCGATCATACAGACAAACGGATTGGAGCACTCGGTCGATGGATTTACGACCTCTTCTTCAATCAAATCGTCCAAAGACGCGCGATCTATGGGAAGCAACGAGTAAAAATCGAAAGACTGCACAATCAATTCAACGATGTCCGGCAGATACGAACGCCCCAAACGCAGTTCTGAAAAGTGTTGAAACGCTATGGTCATTCGCTTTTCGACGCCATCAAAGCCGTATAGAGTTTCAGTGTCGCTTTGCTGTCCAATTTATCATTGGCACTTCTTGGAATGCGATCAACTTCGATGATGCGCTTCGGGATTGCATGCTTCTCGATATATGTCTGAAGGGCAAGCTTGAGCTTGCGCTCTTCCAGCGGCATCCCCTCGACCCGCTCCACCACTGCGGCCAGATAATCATCATATTTGAATGCGACGGCGACCTTCCATCCGGTGGCTCTGATGGCTGCGGCCACCTCGCCCAATTCAACGCGATACCCTCTGATTTTTACCTGAAAATCAATGCGTTCCTTGAAAAAATATTCACCGTCTATGCGTTGGACCCAGTCCCCGCTTCTGTATGCAGGACGCCCTTCGTGTTCGGTAAAGACGGCCGCAGTCTTATCTGGATCATTCCAATACCCAACGGCGACCTGCGGCCCAACGATCAACGCCTCGCCCTCATTTTCGGAGGGTCCATCTACCAGATGGATTTCCATATCCTCAACCGGATCACCAAAAGCCACACAGTTGCCGCAGTATTGCAAATAATTGTCATGACGCAGGGTTCGGCATGTCATTGTGATCGTCGTTTCCGTGGGTCCGTAGGAATTCTGAAATACGATCTTGGGATTCGCGGCGAACACAGCATCAAGATGTTCCTTGAACAAGGGTTCACCCGCCGTTGTAATCAAACGAATGGAGGCGAATGTCTCGGCATTCAACTGATTGCCACGTTCCATCTGACTTAGGACACTAGGAACAGACCCCCATACCGTGATCTTGTTCTTTCCCACAAAATCACCCGGCCGCATTGTATCCGCTGTGGTGACAAGTGGGTAAAGCGCGCCACCAAAGCAAAAGGCGGCACATATGTCTGTCAACGACATGTCAAACGCAAGATTTGGCTGCTGCGAGATGCGATCCTGCGGCGTGATCTCGAAACACTCTTGCCAATTGACGAAACTGGTCATTGCACGCCGTGGGATGATAACACCTTTGGGCGTGCCCGTTGAGCCGGACGTAAAGATGATATGCGAATAGTCGTGACGCGATCCCGGGCCATCCATCGTTTTGGAAAGGTCGACATCCTCAGGACAAATCAAAACAGCATCTGGATAGGCTGCCCCGAGTTCGCCCAGTGCTTCACGCTCTGCCACAATGGTATCTGGCTTTAGCTGAGAGACGATGCCCTGCAATTTACCGATTGGAGATGAGGTATTCAGCGGTGCGTAATATGCCCCAGCCATGCCTGCCCCCAGAAACGCGGCATAGGTCATGTGTTGCTTGGGCAGCGCAATCGCAATCCGCTCCGCCTTATGTTCGGAAAACAGATGGGAAAATGCGCGTGCAGCGCGCTCCAAGTCCCGGTACAGCCAAGTTTCATCTTCGGTTACAATTGCATCTTCCGCCGCAAACTTGCTTGCCACAGAAATAAACCGATCAATTGGATCCATCGTACGCACCTATCTACTGGGCATTAAGAATCAAGCACTGGCCTCAAGGGCCTGAGCACGGGCATTCTCCATAAAAGCTATGAAATTGTCATATCCCGGGATTTCTGTGATTTTATCAGACAGGCTCAATACGCTTTCGATCTTGGCTATGTCTTTTTCTGCCCGCGCAAATCGCGCAAACCGGACTTTCCATATCTTTTCAAGATCGTCATCCACCTTGATAGCTTCCATCAGGTAGTCAAACATCTTACGGCCACCACTTAAATAAAGCGTCTTATCCAAGTACCGTAGCACCGCCGTTTTCGCCCGGGGGTCGCAATTACGTGCGAACAGTTCATCGCTGCGTTCAATCACTTCATCAAAACGGCGCGCCCGAAACAGGGCCGAAATCTCTTCGACGTATGGGCGATCTGGCCCACCTGTTTTGGCCTTGCCCGTCTTTTGAAAGGCCTCAAGCTTTTCCAGCGACGACACGACCGTTTCGTCCGTGCTATTCCAAGCCTTTACAGTGCTGATCAACACGCCCAAGTCGTGCTCCGATCCGTAGGTCTGCATCGGTACACGGGCAGCGTTTATGAACTTTGCCTGATCCTCTGCCGGAATATCACCGACCCGTTGCATCACCCAATCACAGGCCTTTTGCCCCCTGAATGCTCCGTTCAGGGCCTGTAGGAACACCAAGTCAAACGCCACCGACAAAGTTGCGCCTGCGGCAATGCCATCCTCACAGACTTTAATGGCACCTTCAAAATCTTCATCAATACAAAGCGCCTCAGCATGGGCTATGGCGTTCAATGCCTCGTAGCCGCTGGAGGCGCCTTGATATTTATGAAGCATTTCAGCGGTCAAGCGATTGCTCATACAGGGCAGTGTATGATTATAAGAAAAATCAGAAAAACCGAATTTACGATCACTCAGATCGGCAAATTCCATGCCTGGCAGATATTCAACGTTATCATACTCGGTAGAAACACGCTCGGCCGCGACGCGCTGACAAGCCCGCGCATAGGTTTGCTCAATAAGGCTGTCGTCGGTTGTAAAGACCGTCGGCTGGAACACTGGCGAGGCAGTAATGAAAATGATGGGTGATACGGCCGTATTCTTATTGATCACGTCAACAGTGCGATGAAGGCTTTCTTCACAGGCTTCCAGATTGAAGCGATGCAACTCAAACCGATCTGGATAAATCTCGACCATGCGTTTGGTTGGCATACTGTTGAGGTATAGCTTCGTTTCGGCGTCATACCAAAGCTCGATCCCGCCGGTTGTTACAATAACAACGTCAGAATGTTTGACCTTCTGATAGGTGGCGTTGAAAATCGCCCTATGACGACGCGCCTCCTCCTTCGCGTGGGCAAAAGAGAAGTTAATTTGCATATCCGCCCACTCGTCATCCACGACGACGAACGCATCGTCCGAGTTCTGACAATCGGGGTCGATGGCCCATGTAATTTCGTTCGTAGCCACATCTTGGTGGTAGACATTGTACCGGTTGTACTGCTGTAACACAGAACCGGGTAGGCTCAGGTCGCTGGGCGTGGAATTGATCTGACAGCCTGCAATACTGAGCGCACGCTCAATCTGACGGCCATAACAGTTGCCCGCAACAAAAAAACCAGGGTTCTCGACAAATTGGTTTTGGGGCCTGATGACGGGCTTTGCGTAAGGGAAAAGGCGGGCCTTTCCCTTATTTCGGCCCGGAAAATTACGCAGCTTATTGGTCGAGAAATTCGAAGTAACTTGATCATACGAGAGGCGCTGGAAAGACTTAGCCACCGTTCGCCTCCAGATACTTCATGATGCGCGAAACGGAATCGAAATTCTCGACAGTGACCGCCGATGGCTCGATCCTCATTTTGGTTGCGTCTTCAATGAAGGCCAGCATGGAGGTCATGGTGAAGCTGTCGATGTAGCCATCCGTGAACAACAGGGTGTCGTCGTTAAATTCATCTGTGCTCAGACCTGCATCTTCACAGATAAACGCGATCAATTCTTCTTTTTTCATGGTGCTCGACTGCTCCGGCATGTTTGGTTTTGGGCTAAGGCTAGGGCATTGCTGGACAGTGAGCAACACTGTGATACGGTTTATGGTTCATCGCGCAACACTGTCGATACTGCTTTGCGGCTTGCGCTCGCATTGCGCCCCGGCTTGACATCCGCCTTTGCTTCACCCGCCAAAACCGGTAGCCGTTACGCGATACGCATGGAAATAGGGATCAGGTTTGACAGGCTTGGCAGCCAGCATAGGGGCGTGAGGGCACAATGACATTCGATTTCAGTCGCTTGTCGCCAGACCGCGTGCGCCGGGGCATACGCGCGCGATGGGATCAAAAGCTGGCAGAGCTGGGTTCAGCCCGCGATTGGGTGCGCCATCAGGTCGGGCTGCCTGATGCTGCGTGCCAATGCCAACGCGGTCCCCTAGCAAGCCCGCAGGACGCAAAATCAGCGGACATCGTGGTGCGCTGCTACGACAATTGGAAGGACTACTTTGACAGCGGCCTGCGCAATGCCACCCCCGGCGGTCGCTGCGTTTGGGACGGCGTTGCCTTTACCCGGGACCCGGCGGTGCCCGCCGACTGGCATGTGTTTTTCAATTCGATGGACTTTCATCAACCGTTCGTCCGCTTTAAGGGCGCACCCCGTCGCACGATTTTTGCCGTCGCTGAACCGCCCACACCGATCCACATGCCATGGCATCGAGCCCAGGGAACAGACACCATTGTGCTGACCTGTGACCCCGACGCCGTAGAACGCTTTGCAGATCAGCCGCGTCGCTATGTGCCCGTGCCGTCCACCATCAGATCTTGGTCTGTAGACAGACCTTATGATGACCTGAAGGCCACGACGATCCAGCCCAAGGACAAGCCCAAACATCTTTCTTGGATTTGTTCGGACGAGGCAATCTTGAGCGGTCACCGCTACCGCCTCGCCTTTTTGCAGGCACTGAAGGCGCGGGTGCCCTTTGATCACTATGGGCGCGGGTTCCGTGAGATTGCGGACAAGTGGCCCGCTCTGGCCCCCTACCGCTATTCCATCGCCTTCGAAAACTACCGCGGGCCCCTGCTGATGACGGAGAAACTGATGGATTGCTTTGTGGCTGAAACGATGCCGATCTACTACGGCAGCCCGAATGTCACCGACTACTTTCCACGCGAAAGCATGGTGATCATTGATCCCGAGGACCCAGATGTCTTTCGCATCATCGCCGATGTAGCAGCATCGGACCTTTGGCTGCGCAACCGAGAGGCCGTGCTAGAGGCCAAGCGCATCACGTTGGGCGAAATGAACATGTTCGCACGATTGGCGCGCTTCATCCGCAGCGAACACGAAGCGGTGCGCGACGAACCGCGTCGCTGGATGCGCGTTGAACAAATCGCGCTCAATTATTCCGCAGACCTTTGGACCGGACCGCCCGATGAAGAATTCGCTTTGCATAGAAGAGCTTCGCCATGATCAGCCTCGTGGGCGGCGGTTTGCGCAAACTCGCGCGGGACTTGGGCCTGCAATCGTCAAAGACAAGACGCAAGATCGCTGATGATCTGGCAGAATACGACGGGATGCTTGACCTGCTTTTGTCCGCAGCAGGCCTCCCGGCCGAAGCATCCCAAGCGCAGTTGAAACAAGACATTGCCGCTCTGGTCTGCACTGGATTCAAACGTGACGGGTTCTTTGTTGATATCGGCGCAGCGGACCCAGTCCAATCCAGCAATACCGTTATGCTTGAAAGGGTCTTTGGCTGGAACGGCATCTGCGCAGAGGCCAACACCTATTTTCATGATGCCCTGCGCGCCCACCGCAATTGTGTTGTGGACGGACGATGTGTCTGGACAAGTTCGGGCGATACAAAATCCTTTCACTTCACCCAAGCGCGCACCCTATCCACCCTGTCGGATTTCGTGAATTGCGATCACCACGCACAGGCTCGGGAACAGGCCCGGGTTGGATCGGTAGAAACGGTGTCTCTGAACGACTTGCTGCAATCGCACAACGCGCCCCCCATGTGGATTTTCTCTCCATGGACACCGAGGGCAGCGAGTTGGCGATCCTCGAAGCCTTCGATTTCACGACCACGACCTTTGGCTTTATCTGCATTGAGCACAATTATGCACCAAACCGCGAGGCGATCCACGACTTGCTGGCCCGTCACGGGTACATGCGAATTTGGACGCGGCAGAGCGCATGGGACGATTGGTATGTGCCCGCTCGCCCATAGCCGACATCAACCGTAGTGCAGCACCACCTGTCTGATGGTCATCCAACGCTTGGGGTCTGGCTGGGTGGTCTCGTGTTCGCGTCGGATAAAGCGCGCAATCCGCTTGAAGGCGTTCATCTCGTCCAACACGATGCGCTTGGCCTCCAACACTGCGTCCCGGTTCCTTAGCCATCGGTCCGAAGCAACAACATCTGCAATAATGCGGAAAACATCTGGGTCCTCAGGATCAATAATGACCATGCTTTCGGCTGGAAAATAATCTGTCACAGCGGGGCTGCCGTGATAGATCGGCATGGTCTCGGCCACAAAACAATCCATCAGCTTTTCCGACATCACCAAAGGCGCGCGATAGTTTTCATAGGCGAGGCTATAGCGGTAGGGTGCCAGCGCGGGCCACTTGTCATAAATCTCTTGGAAGCCCCGACCATAGAGATCGAAGTCGACATGACCCTTCAGCTCGTTCAAGAACTGCATCCGCGCTCGATGCCCCGCGATCTGGGTCTGGGAACTGGTGATCCACGACAGGGCTTTTGTCTTTTCCGCCGGTGGGATCGTGTTGTCCTTCAGCGTGCGGTAACTGCGGTCCACGGACCACGAACGCACCAGCAAGGGTACCCTTTCAAATCGGCGCGGCAGGCCGGCATAGGGCGCGTCCTCGTGATCGCAGGTCAACACGATCGTGCCCTCCCCTTGGCCCAGATGCCAAGGCCGATGCACAGGTGATGCGGGCTCTCCCAAGGCGAACAAGGTGCGGTTGGGACGCCCCCTGAACCGTACCATCTTCTGGTGCCAGTCGATGGAGTTAAGAATGACGTGCCAATCCGCCGCTGGCTTACGCCCACGGACAAAGGCCACACCGTCAAAAATGCAGTCGCCATTCTCGGACGCGTTGGCCATGTCCCGGCGCACGTATGCATACCAGTTGTCGTACACCCGTACGACGATGTCGGCCTGCGCTGCACGCGCCGGGTCCGCCAAGGGGCCCCGTTCGCAAGTACAATCCAGCGTACGCAGGCCGATCTCGCGGACCAGCCGGTTGTAAACTCGCGCAGGCAGTCTGGACGCCTGTGAAAGGAACGTCGTATTTGCCCGATCCCGCAAAGGCCCATTCATCGCCATGTCTCCGCATGCTGGCTGACGGCTATTCGTAACATGGGGTAGACGGAATTGCTAACTTTCGCGATACGTTTGGAATGGTTTTCCGAAACTCTGTTCCGCACGACGCCCTGGCCGATTTGCATGACTAATCTACGGATTATTCTTGGCGGGCTTTCTCCGCGTGCCCGCGCACATCTTGTGGTCGTTCTGGCCTTGGGCGGGCTGACAGCAGCACTTGAAGTGGTGACGATTGGCGCGATCATGCCGTTGATCGCTTTGGCGGCAGCAGGGCAAATCACACGAACGACTGTGCCTTTTGACCTGCCGTGGATAGATGACGTGTCCTCCGCCTTTGTCACTGTCATCGGCGTACTTTTGATCACAGGCGCGTTCAGGGTTGCGCGACTGATCCTGACGCAATCCCTTCTGGCCAATATCAGTGCCGAGCTGCGAGGACGCCTGTTCAACGTCGCACTGCATACATCGTACCGGGAGCTTTTGGGCCAAAACAGCGCGGACCTTTTGGTTGGGGTCTCGCGGGCGGAAACATTTGTTTGGAATGTCCTGCAGCCACTTTTGCAGACTTTCACCAATCTTGCAGTGTCACTTGCCATCGGCGGCTTTCTGGTATGGCTGGCGCCCACTCTGACCATTTTGGCGGTGGGGGTGGTCTGTGTTCTTTACGCCGGCCTCACATGGGGTGTCGGCCCCATCCTAAGCCGCAATTCACAACAGATGGACACCGCGACAGTCACACTGACCCAGACTCTGCAAGAGGCTTCGGGCGGCATGCGGGACATTATCCTGCAACGACTGCAAGCCAGCGTCCTTCGTCGCTTTCAGTCGGCGGACCTGCAGCGGCTGACCTACCAGCGCCAAACGGCTGTCTTGACCGCGATGCCACCGCTGCTGATTGACACGGCACGGATCATGGCAGTGGCCGCAATTACTGTCTATCAGGTGGGACAGGTCGGGGGACTTATGGCAGGGCTGCCCGTTTTGGGCGCTCTGGCCCTTGGGATCCAACGTCTCTTGCCTGCGGTCAACGGTGCCTATGCCGGTATCCTTGCCGTCAAAGGCAACACCTTTGTCATAAGCGCCGTTGCCCGCGGGCTCGAGGCAGACCGAACCCGATACGCACGCGGGCGCGACGCCGCTCCGCTAACTCTTGCGCGCGATATCACCTTTGACCGCGTCAGCTTTGCCTACCCCCAAGGGGGCGCAACGCTGAGTAACGTCAGCTTTACACTCCCGAAAGGCGCGCACTTGGGGATTGAAGGGGCAACGGGCAGCGGGAAGAGCACCCTGTTGGACCTATGCGCCGGGTTGCTGATGCCCGACACAGGTCATATCCGGATTGATGGGTTAGAGTTGACCCCTGCACTTACCCCCAGTTGGCAAGCGGCATTGGCCTATGTGCCCCAGACCATCCACCTCAACGACGCATCTGTCGCCCGCAACATCGTCTTGGACGGGCCGTTGGATATGGCGCGCCTTACACAGGTCGCGCAGGCGGCGTGTCTTTTGGACGTGATCGAAAACCTGCCAAAAGGGTGGGACACCGAAGTTGGAGAGCGCGGGGTGCGCCTGTCCGGCGGGCAGCGTCAAAGGATCGGTATCGCACGCGCGCTGTACCTACAGCCACAGGTGTTGATATTGGACGAGGCGACCAGTGCTCTAGACCCCGACACAGAAAATCAAGTGATGGCCGCAATTGCGAACCTACAAGCACGCCCGACCATTGTCTCCGTCGCGCACCGGCCCAGCACGCTGGCCCATTGCACCCTGCGCTTGCGTCTGACGGAAGGCCGCGCAACACAGGTGCCCCTTTGATGAGGCAACCAAGTCCGAAGATCGTTAAAGGCCGCGTGTCGGTCATTGTGCCGACTTTCAACCGTGCAGCCTTGATTGGCCAGACACTAGCCTCGATCAACGATCTGGATTGGCCTGATGTGGAGGTGATCGTAGTAGATGACGGGTCCACCGACGACACACAAGCGATTGTGGAGGGTTTGCGCGCGGACGGTTACCGCTGGCCTTTGGAATACATCTGGCAGGCCAACGCGGGCCCAGCGACCGCGCGCAACACCGGTCGCGCGGTCGCACGCGGTGAATACCTATATCATCTTGATTCCGACGATCTGGTAGCCCCGCAGGCCTTTGACGCGATGATCGCCGCAATCGAAAGGTCGGGGGCCGCCTATGCCATTGGGATCGTCGAGAATACGGATCTGGATGGAGTGCGACTGACCGACCGCCCTTTCAGCCCCCATAAAGTCGTACCCGATGATATATTGGCATCTTCGTGGTACACCCACGCGGCCCTATACAGGTGGGATGTGTTAGATCGCGCCGGCGGATACTCCGAGGCCTTGCGCACCGGCGAGGATACGGAGCTACACTGGCGTATCATGGCCACATCAGGCTGGCCTGCGATGTACGAGGGGTTGATCGGGGCGCGGCGTGTGCATGACATGGGCCATCTGGGTGTCGAAAGTGCTACGTGTTCGGACGAGATCAACACCATGCTCGCGGTTTATGAGCCTTACTTTTCAGCCTGCCCAGTTGCGTTTTGCACCCTCATCAACGCCTTTCGGGTGCTGCGCTTTGGCACGGAATGTGGGCTGATGGGCGATGTAAAAACCAAGGCACGCTGCACCGCATTACTGAAACGCATGGGTCAGGTGCGCGGGGCAATACGCCTGCTGCCCGTATTCCTTTTGCCGAGGTCAGTGCTCTACTATCGTATCGTGCAACGCCTATGGCGGGTTATACGCGATATTACACAAAGGCCTGCGCCACATCAAAACGTATGACCGGCCCAATTGTAAGTAACTGAAAGCCCCCCGTGCAGCGGTCGCGTTGACATCCGCACCTTACGTCGGTGATGGTCCACGCAACGTGAATATATCAACCAACACCATAGCTGACGCAGCGGCGCCTCCAACGGTCACCGATCCGCTTATCTCTGTCATAATTACGACCTTTGACAGAAAGGATCTGGTCCAACAGGCGATCCAGTCCATCGTGGATCAGACATGGTCCAACATCGAGATCGTCGTGGTCGATGACGGGTCCACCGATGGCACCGTCGACGTCTTGCGGACCGTATCTACGCAATCGGATCGGCATGCCCGGGATATGAGCGTCGTGTATCAACCCAACGCAGGCCCCGCATCAGCGCGCAATCATGGTGTGTCGCTGGCCCATGGCGCATTTGTTTTCTTCCTCGATTCCGATGATACCATGGACCCCAATGCACTTGAGGATATGGTATGCGCCATGATTGCGGCGGACGTGCCGCTGGCACTCGCGCCCATCCGTTCTGTCAATCTTGACGGGACACCTGTCGAAGATTTCGGGACTGGCACACCGTTTTTTTCCAAGGCCCCGTTCAAAGCGCGCTGGTTCACCCACTCTGCCCTGTATCGCCGGTCCCTGATTGATCGGGCCGGACCCTATTGCGAGACATTGCGCATCGGCGAGGACAGCGAGTACCACCGCCGCATTGTCCTTTTGATCGATAAACCGATTCAATTGACCCATACCGTTGGTTCACGGCGGCACCACGACTTTGGTCACTTGTCCGAAGAGCGAAGCCCGCAGATCTGCGCATTTGTCGACACGCTTTTGGTGCACGAGGCATGGATCATCGCAAACGGCTTCGATCCCATCCGGTACAGTTTACGCAACTACCTCACCTTTTTGACCATCGGAACACGCCGGGCAGCACAAGGGGAGTTTCGCGACAGGGACCAACTGGTGGCTTTGGTCCGACGTCGTTTTCATGCCTTCCATCCTGTCGCGTTGCTGTACCGGGTGCACTTTGCGACCGCCTCTGTTGCCTACTATCGCAGCGCGGTCCGATTGATTGACGCCCTACGCTACCTCAGACATCAAGGAACAGCAAAACTGCGGCGACACTGACTTGGCAGTGCTGGACCTACTTCACGGCTTCCATATTCAGACTCATGAGCAGGCCATTCTCTTTGTCCATATGGGGCCAGTAGGCTTGGGAGTAATCGTCCACATGGGCATGTTCGGTCCTGCGCCAATCCCAAAGCCGAACGTCGGAAAAGCCGATGTCGCGCAGGCTGGCGTCTAAGGTCACTTGGTCAAACACGGTGTTGTGGTAATCCAAGGCGTCGCGCTGCCCGCCAACCAAGGCCCCCCAATGAGGCGCCATGCCTTTGTCCACATTCTGCGTCATCTGGTAGACCTGAACAGTCTTGGCGAAATCTGGGACCGACACACGCAAAACCCCGCCTGGCCGCAAAACCCGAAACCATTCGGCAAGGACGGACATATACACATGCCGCCCGAAATGTTCCAACACATGGCTGGCGTAGATCAGATCAACGGAGTTGTCGGCAAAGCCATCCAGCGCTTCGACCGCTGACACATGATCCACGTGTTCAAAGGGGCGCGCATCCACGTGGACAAAACCTTCGATATAGCGCGGCCCACAGCCCAGATGCAGCTTTAGCGCGCTTGTGTCTTTACCCACGTTATGGACCCTCATCCTACGCCGTTCGCGACGACCAAGTCTTGTCGCAGACAGTGGCCTGTTTGGGGCATCAGGCCAAGCGGGTAAAAAGTCGCCACGCCATTTGGACTGACGCCTTGTACCCAGTCGCAGTGGCCGTCAAGGTGGAGTCTCATGATTTAGCATCGCTTGACCGCAGCACAGAGGGATCAGATTTGAAAACAGCGCTTGTTTTGGGTGCCGCCGGGTTTATCGGCCATCACCTGACCAAAGACTTGAAGCAGCGCGGCTATTGGGTCCGCGGCGTGGACATTGTCGCACCAGAATTTGAGGCCAGTGCTGCGGACGATTTTGTTCTTGGAGATCTGCGCGACGCTCAAGTCATCCGGGATGCCGCAGATCGCCACTTCGACGAGGTTTACCAATTGGCCGCCGATATGGGGGGCGCAGCGTATATCTTCACCGGCGACAATGACGCCGCAGTGATGTCAAACTCTGCGCAGATCAACCTGAACGTCGCCACGCAATTCACGGCGAAATCGGTGGGGCGACTGTTCTTCGCCTCCTCTGCCTGCGTCTATCCAATCCATACGCAATCCGACCCAGACAATCCCAATTGCGAGGAAAGCGCAGCTTATCCGGCAAACCCAGACAGTGACTATGGATGGGAAAAGCTATTCAGCGAGCGGTTGTTTCAGGCGCACGCCCGCAACAACGGGCTAAACGTGGCCATCGGTCGATATCACAACATCTTCGGCCCCCTCAGCACGTGGGACGGGGGACGGGAAAAGGCGCCCTCTGCCATCTGTCGCAAAGTGGCCGAGGCGCCCGAGGGGGGCACGATCGAGATCTGGGGTGACGGGACACAGACCCGGTCCTTCCTGTTCATTGACGAATGTCTGGAGGGTACCCGCCGACTTGTCCAATCGGACTGGGGTGAACCTGTCAACATAGGGTCCGAAGAGATGATTGCCCTGCAGGATATGGCCAAACTGGTGATTGATATATCCGGCAAAAACCTTTCGATCCGCAACATCGACGGACCGGTGGGCGTGATGGGACGCAATTCAGACAACCGGTTGATCCGGCAAATGTTGGGCTGGGAACCGACCGCTGCCCTACGAACGGGGCTGGAAAGTACCTATGGTTGGGTGGATCAACAGGTCAAAGCACGTACGCCCAAGTTCACCAAAGCCGCAAGCTAGACCCCTACCTCGGCCCTTGCCCAAACCGTATCATGGGGGCCACACAGGGGCCCGGCGGCGCACGACCGTCCACCATGACAACGCTGTGGTTGCTGGTCAGCCGCGTGGCCCAGTCTGTCGGCAGATCACTTGCGTGGACGGGGATGACCCAGGCACTGTTGGCCAAGGCAACCTCCAGCCCTTCGGTCACGACGACATCCGGGGCCAATGCGCCAAGGTCCATATGCGCGGCATAGGCATCGAAAGCCGTCACGGCACACCCAGCCTTGGAAAGAGTATTGCACAGGTCAATCGCCGCAGAGGCAACGGTATGCGGACTGCCCGCCTTATAGCCCAGCCCCAACACCGCGCAGCGGCCCCCTTGCCCTACCAGATCTGCCAACTGGCGGGTATGTTCCACATTCAAACCTGCTACAGCTTGAGGAAACGCGCCCGACAGCCCCACGTCCGTCAGAGCAGCCGCAAGCGCATCGGTATCCCGCGGCAAACACGGCCCCCCATAGCCCATACCATGTCGCAGAAAGGCGGATCCGATCCGGTGATCCGCCCCAAGCGCGCCAAGAATATCTGACGCATCAGCCCCTTGCATGCGGTGGGCCAAGGCTCCGATCAGATTGGCAAAACTGATCTTGGTGGTCAGAAAGTTGTTGAGTGCCAGCTTGGCGATCTCGACGCTTTGCGCGCTCATGCGATGGATAGGCGTGCCCCGGGGCAGAATGGCGCGATAGAAAGCCTCCAGCTGATCGGCACCGCGCGTGTCCACCTGACCTACAAAGGCAAAATCTGGCTCCATAAAACCTGCGATCACGTCCCCCAAGGCAATCAGCGCCGGAGCGTAGCACAGGCTGACCCCGTCACCACAGGCCGTGCCCATCGCACGCTCCAAGGTGGGGCGGATCGTGGTCTCAATGGACCCAGGCGATACCGTACTGACCAGAACAAGGGTTGACGCGTTGTCGCTTGCGGCCAAGACCGGACCCAAGTCTTGGCATGCGGCCTCAACATAGGCAGTGGAAAACCCACCGCCGGACGCGGAGGGTGTCGGCACGATCAAGAATACAAGCGCCGCGTCTCGCACAGCGGCACCCACTGTGGGCTTGATTTGCAGATTGGCATGTCCGTGCGCCAGCGCCTCAGCCAAACCAGCCTCGGCCTCAAGCTCCAGAGCGCCCCATTCCCCGGCCGCAAGTGCTGCACTGCGAGTGTGGTCTGCATCGTACCCTCTGACCCTGTAGCCCCGCGCAGCGAGGGCCGCTGCGAAGGGTAGTCCGACCTTACCAAGACCGACGACCGCTATATCCACCTGCATCCCCTCGCCCCGCTTTCCTATGTTCAGAGCCTTACCTTCTACGGGTCATCAGATAAATGCACTATGTCTCTCGCTAGGGCGTAGGCCGACTTGGTGATCCTTCTCTTGGACCTGTCACATTTTTGTGCCGCCCCACGTGCTCGTTTAGGCCACCGTCCGTTCAAAAGCGACGGGGCTTGTCCAACCCAATGCTGAGTGTCGGTGGCGTGGATTGTAGAAGCCGTTGATGTATTCAAAGATCGCCATCTCAGCCTTGCGTCGCGTTTCCCAAGGATGTCGCCAAATCAGTTCTGCTTTGATGGTTTTGAAGAATGTCTCGACAGCCGCATTGTCGTAGCAATTACCTTTGTCAGACATAGATCCTTTGAATCCATGTTGGCGCAGGAGCTTTTGGTCGTCGTCTAAACACTATTGCGCCCCACGATCCGTGTGATGAATGCAGCCCTTGGGCGGCTGCCGGAACGCGATGGCACTCTTCAACGCTCGGAATGCAAGGTCTCGTTTCACACGATTGCTCACCGCGCAGCCGATCACACGCTTTGGATGAAAGTCCAGGATAACTGCCAGATAAAGCCAACCCTCGCGTGTCCAGACATAGCTGATGTCACCCGACCATTTCTGGTTTGGTGCATCCGCCACGAAGTCACCATCCACCAGATTGGGCGCGATGTTGAACTTGTGATCGCTTTACCCTCTCGACAGATTGCTTCGCGATCACCTACCGGACAATGGTTTTCACCTTATGTTTACGGGATCTAACGCTGATATGCCGTTCTGGCGCATCAGGCGACCAACACTACGATGGCCACCATCCAATCCGATCTCTTTCAGCTCTTACGTCTAGCGTGGTCGACCATAGCTGCCCAAGCTCAGACGGGATTGTTCTTTGATATGGGCTAGCGTGATCAAATCAGACCGCTGTCTGCGGCTGCCTGCACGGCTGCGGAACGCACGCAAACCACGTGAACTGACGCCAACAACCTCACACAACTGATTGGCTGGAAAACTGAACCTGTGTTCTTCGACAAACCTAAATCTCATGGCCTTAGGCCCGCAAAGAACTGGGTGGCCTTCTTTAGGATTTTCTCCTCCTTGAGAAGTTTGATCTCGCGTCGAAGTCGGTCATTCTCTTTCGCGAGCTCTATATCTTTTTTCGACACTCCGTCCGTATCTCGAGGCGCGGGAGTCCATTTGTTCAGCGTCGACATGCCGACACCCAGATCGTCAGCCACCTGCTTGCGCGTAAGCCCGCTTGTCAGCGCGATACGCACAGCATCCGCGCGGAATTCTTCCCTCCGTTCCAGTCCCATGGTTCGTCTCCTTTGTTGCGGTAAAGGCTATCCAAAGGAGCGGCACAAAGCGTGACAGGTCCACTTACATTATTGCCCCCGCACGACAGCGCGCTCTCTCCGCATGCTCTTTCAGTCCCTTGCCCTCTTCTTCGTCGGATCGCCCTTTGGCACCGCGACAGAGTCGCGGAAATCAAGCCGGAACCGGATGCAGACTTCGGTTTCGATGATATCGAAACGGAAGACCCGCCGGGCCAGACTTCGGCCGAACGCTTGGAGGCCTTGGCGCTGCCCTTGGAACACCGGATCAATGCGCTCTATTCCGCCACGCCCGCGGCCTCGCTGATGTCGCTTGCGGAAATCGCCCAGGCTTTGTCCGAAGTGCACGACCCTTAGGCCGAAGAAACGGAGACGTTTCGGAATGGGCGTATGCTGCAGCCACCGATCCGGATTATGTCGGTTGCCGCACGCTTCGCGGCGATTTTTGAGACTGCGGAGATCAAGGACGAGATGACCCGCAGCCGCGCCTTGACGCGGTTCGAAATCGAATCCGCTGACACGGGGCGGGCGCCTTAGAATGAGCTGACACGTATCCTCCATGGCTCTCGGAGCTTTCAGATCCGCTTGAGGACACATGGCGGTCTTTCGACACTCCGGCCTGGGGTCAACACGCTGCAGACACCAGATCGCAGGCGAACCACAGGCGCATTGACTACGAAAAATCTGTCTCGTCAGCTGTGCGGCAGGGCCAGAAAGTCCTTTGCATCGTACCTGCGGGGGCGCACATGTCGCCGGTTGAACGTGCGGTGTCTGAACGAACCGTGCAGCTACCGCAACTGACAGACGACATCTGCATCGAATTGCTCCGGACAACCCACTCTACGACCGGCCAACTCGCTGAAGATGAAATCCGGAAACGCCTTCCGACGTCGGCCGAGCTTTCCAATTTGCCTTTGGCCGTTCTCGAGGGTGCATTCCGTGAGAAGACGACGATCGCTGTTGCGGACGCTCTCGCCCTCTCTGCTCAAAGGCTTCAAAAACCATCCGGAACCACTCTGAAAGACATCGTGCTCAATGCGGATGTGCGGGAACATGTCGACCGCTTGGTCCATGATGTTGCACTTTGGAAGGACGGGAACATGAATTGGAAAGACATCTCATCATCGATCCTGCTCTTCGGCCCGCCAGGAAACGGGAAAACGCTGCTTGCCTCCGCGTTGGCCGGGTCGCTCAATGCCGCATTCACCGCGACCAGCTACTCGGATTGCCAGAAACACGACCACCAAGGCGATATGCTGCGGGCCTTGTCGGACAAGGTTGAGGAAGCAATCCGGATGCGACCATCTGTGTTTTTCTTGGATGAACTGGACAGTTTTACCCATCGAAATGCACCGAAGCGGAATTCCGATTACATCGTCGGAGTGGTCAATGGCCTACTGGAGCACCTGAGCCGGCTGAATGAAATGCCTGGCGTAAACGTCCTGGGTGCCACGAACTATCCGGACACCATCGATCCGGCGGTCATCCGGCCCGGACGCTTCGACGTGCATCTCGAGATCAGCAATCCGGATAGAAGCGCGATTTCACAGATCCTTCGACATGTCATGGGCAAGGCCAACGTCCCCATTGATATGGGCAATGTGGCTGACAGTCTTCTGGGCTCTTCCGGCGCGCAGGTCGTTGCCCTCGTCAAGGAGGCCAAGGGGCTTGCCCGTCGCGAGGGGACCTCACTGGAAAATCGTTATCTCGTTGCAGTCGTTGACCGGATCCGCCGACCTTTGGATGGTGATACGGAATGGCGCAAAGCCGTCCACGAAGCCGGGCATCTTGTCGTAGCCCAATGCCTCGGCCTCCCTGCGCCCGTAAAGGCGACCATGTCGCGCTTCGGTGGTTTCGTTGATGTGGCATCCCGTCCTCTGGAAAGCAGACAATCCGCACGAGACCGCATCGCGGCTCTGCTCGGTGGTCGGGCGGCAGAAATCATCCTTCTCGAAGAAGCCATGAACGGGGCCGGAATCGGAGCGCAATCGGATCTCGCCTTCGCAACCAGGATTGCTGAAAAAACGCTGTTTGAGTGGGGGCTCGGCGATCAGCTGGCCTTCACATCGGTCGACCTCGCTAACCCTGCAGGCGTCGCACCGAGCGCGATCAAGGAAATTGATGCGCTCCTCCATGAGCAACAGGAAAGCGCAATCCGGATCGCAGACCAGCATCAGGATGACATTGTCAGGATCGGCGAGGCGCTCTTGAAAGAACGAGAGCTGTCAGCGGCAAGGCTTCGGGAGTTGCTCAGCCCGATCGAAAATTGCGAGACAAAACCTGATACATGTGGAAAACCGTCCAAGTGCGTTTGAGTTCCGGTTCTCCAAGACCTTTGTCGTCGGTCCAGACACCTGCACGACGAGACTTCCAATGCCCATCCGCGACAATCTGCGCCTGCTCACCGTTGAACAAGTTGCCGAGATTTTCGGCCGCGATCGCACGACCATCGACAGGTGGTGCCGTGAGCGCAAGGATTTCCCGCAGAAGGTTCAACTTCGACCTGTCGGCTCCCGCTTTATCGCCGAAGAGATCGAACACTATTTCCAGAAGTCCATCGATGATCGGGACGCAGGCACGTCCTAGCACCTCGCAACACCAACGTTTCAAGACACATCTGCCCGTCCGGCAGCACGGTCATTCACCGAGGGTTTCCGATAAAGCTGGGGTTTCCATCCCCGTTCATGGAAAGCCCGTGCCTCCAGCATGCGATGCAAAAAGTTGCCCCATGGTTGCCCCGAGGTCCAAATTACCCGCGAGGCACCATTACAAGTAAAGCTTGAGGGCCAGCTTTGATCAATCTTTTCAGATAGTTGAAATGGTGCCCGGGGGCGGAATCGAACCACCGACACGAGGATTTTCAAACGGTCTTGCAATCCGTGCGTACTGGCTCAGGGTCGCTCAATCCGTTGCGTAGGTGATTGAAACCTTTGATCTTTGAGCTTGGCAGATCGTCTCGGCCCATCTCACACCGGAGCAATCAAGCACACCGCTCCTGCTACCCGAGTGATACCCACAGAGTGTTTTGATGTCACAACCTTTTCAATCGAACTCAAGCCACGCGAAATCCCTGCAAACCGTCTAGGGTTGTCCCTGACGCAGCGCCTCTGCCCGTCTTATTGTGGCAGCATGATACGCAAACTCACATCCAAGTTCATCGAAGCCTTGAAACCCGATCCGTCGAAACGCCTTGAGTTTCGAGACGAGTTGATGCCGGGACGGGTCCTTCGCGTAAGTAAGACGGGCACCAAGACCTTCTGCCTACACAAGCGTGTCAACGGGAAGATGCGGCGACTGACCGTAGGTCGCTTTGGCGTGCTTTCGCTTTCAGAGGCACGGGAACAGGTGCGACAGGTCCTTTACGAAATCGAGACAGGGCGTTTTGAAGACCACACAGGGATTGAAGCCGACAGGAAACCCTCTTTGGGAGAGGTGATCCCCGACTACATCGAAAAGTATGCCAAAATTCACAACCGGGACTGGCAGCGCAAGCAAGCCCTGCTTGCCAAATTCACTGGCCTACATGGCAAGCGGATTGACGAGATCAAGCGCGCCGATGTCGTGAAAGCCTGCGACGTAGTCCAAGAAACCGCCCCCATCAGCACGAACCGCGCGCTCGCCCACCTAAAACATCTCATGGGTTGGTGTGTGGAACGCGGCATGATCGATGCGTCCCCCCTTTCTGGTATGAAACCGCCATCAGAGGAAAAATCTCGCGAACGGGTACTATCTGACGATGAACTGGGCGCACTATGGGCGGCCTGTGACACCGAAGGCTATCCTTTCGGGGATTGCATGAAGCTATTGATCCTCAGCGGCCAGAGACGCGCCGAGGTCGCCGAGATGCGCTGGTCGGAACTTGACCTTGAAAAACGCCTTTGGACCCTTCCGTCCCAGCGCGCCAAGAACGGCAAACAGCACACCGTACCGATCACGGACGAAATGCTGGACGTGCTGCGCAAAGTGCCAAGGTTCCTCAATTCGGATTTCGTGTTCACGACAACTGGCAAATCGCCAGTGTCGGGTTTCGGTCGCCTGAAAGAGCGGCTCGACAGGGCCATGCCCGAAGGCACAGAGCCCTGGATCAACCATGATTTGCGCCGTACGATGTCCACCAACATGGCGCAACTCGGCGTCCCACAGCCCGTGACTGAGGCGCTACTGAACCACAAAACGGGTGTGGTCTCAGGCGTAGCGGCAATCTACAGTGTTTATTCATATGCCGACGAAAAGCGCGAAGCACTCAGCGCATGGTCAAAGCACGTAATGAATTTAGTCAGGTCAAAACATGACGCAATCAGAACCGAAATTGCGAAAGCGTCAAATTGACCTTCTATTGCTCAGCATCATACGTGCTTATGAACATCCAGATGGCAAAAGCGAAGTGGACCGACTTGCTCAAGCGCGTTCTGCCATATTTGGCGAAAAGCGCGGCCGTGGGCGAACTGATGCCTTCGATGATTTGGCGCTCTTCAAAATACTAGACGAACACAGGAAGCGCGAACCCGACGGTTTGCGTGGTGCTATCGCGAAGAAGGACAAAGCGCTTCAAACGCCCGAATGGCATGACGAGATTGCTCGTGATCCCATGAAAGTTCGTGAAGCGGCGAGGCACTTCGCACAATTGGCCGGAACAAGTGGCAACGTGCGTGATGACGCTGTTGAAGACCGGCTGCGCCGGAAAGCTCGAACTCGACTTAGCAATCGAGAAATGGCTCAGATCGAAGCGCTGTTCGATCCTGACGCACCGCATACTCGAACAATTATCTCCATCCTCGAATTACTCGAAAATCTCGGTGTTCAGTCTGAAACGATCTGGGACGAAAACACCTGATTTGTGTCCCGCGACTGCGACCCATGTGCCTGCTAATCAGTAAGCACGAGAGGAAATGACCTCTCTTACAACACGATGGGGTCGACCCCTTCATCAAACCGATGGAGGACCATTATGAAACTCGAAGACGGTCGCAAGACCTTAGCTACGCGCAATGACTTGAAGCGCATGGGCATCAATGTGAGCAATACGTCCCTGTTGCGGTGGGAAAAGCAAGGACGCTTCCCAAGGCGTATCAGGATGGCTGGGACCACAGTTGCGTGGTTCGTGTCAGATCTTGAGGACTGGCTCGCTGACCGCGCCGATGAGCGCACCCGTACACATTACGCCGAATATTAAACGGCACTTCCCCTAAACGCCGCCACAGCTATGCCGCGCGCCTTTGCGTGCGCCTTGTGGCGTGCCCGCAAGAAAGAAAAGCCAATGATAAAATACACCTACAGGACTGAGTTTCCTTCACTAATGGCCGAAGGCGCTCCAAGGCATGAAGTTATTCACGACCAATATGATTTTCTCTGTGACCTCTGGCACAACCCCGGAAATGCGAGGTCCACAGTGTTCGGAAACCTCTGTTTTCGCCGCAAAGGCTCATCCAAGATGATCGACAAGTTCTTTCCTCTACGAGGTGTAGCCGATTTTGACCGCATTCTTCAGCGCTTCGACAGACATAGGTTCGACCAGTATTTCAGCCCGAACGTTTATTCGCGCCCCCGTAGGTTGGTCGATTGCGTCGTCACGACGCGCCTCGGCTGGTCTGATGTGGACGAAGCAGACCCCTTCGACTTCGATCCGAAGCCATCCTTGATATGGCAAACCTCGCCGGGTCGTACTCAGGCACTTTGGCATTGGGATCGCCCACACAGCGCAGCGCAGGCGTCCGCATTTTCCAAGGCTCTGGCCTATAGGCATGGCGGCGATAGCGGTAGCGCGGCCAACAAGCTGCTTCGGTTGCCGGGTTCATTCAACCACAAGCCCGGATACGACAAGCCTTTCATCCCACTTTTGCATTTCGACCCGACACCGATCACGGAACGTCCGAAACTACTTACTGAAGGCAACGAAACCCATGTGGCGGAACCGAAGGCGTTGGAAATGAATCCTCATGGGCATGACCGTATCTCTGTTTGGAAGAAATATAGACCAAAACTGAAAGTCACGACGGGCCATCTCTTGAGGCACAATGTGGCCCAAGCGCAGGATCGTTCGCGTCGCATCTTTGCCATAGTCGCAGGTCTGCATGAAGTGGGAGCGTCGATTGACGAAATCGCTGGTGCTGTTTGGACCAGTCCGTACTTCCGCGAAAAGTATGGAGACGACCTAGACGCCTTGGAGACAGAAGTTTCGCGCATCATCGCGAGAGTGGAGGCCGCGCAATGACGAAGAACGATATATTTCGTACGCTGGACGAGATCGCCGCCAAGGAAATCGATTGGCTTTGGGGATCGCTGATCCCTTAAGAGAAAACAACCATTCTCGAAGGTGACCCCGAACTGGGGAAATCATATCTATGTATGCACCTTGGCGCATTGGTGACTACAGGTGGAAAACTGCCCGATGGATCAAGGGTCGACAAAGGCAATGTCCTCTACATCAGTTCAGAGGATGACGCCGCCGACACCATTAGGCCGCGCATGGAGCAAATGGGGGCGGACCTTAAACGGGTCCGTGTCCTCGATGATTTTCTACTGTTCGACGACAAAGGTTTAGTACGGTTTCGCGAGAAGTTGGACGAGCACACCCCGGACCTAGTAGTGATCGACACGCTCTATTCCTTCCTCTCGGGCAAAGTCGATCTAGGCAAACCCACTTCCATCCGCGCCGCGCTTCATGAACTTGACCGACTGTTCAAGGAATATGGGCCTGCCGTTATCGCGATGAGGCATTGGACGAAAGGCGGCAAGGGTAAAGCCATATATCGCGGAGTCGGGTCAATAGACGTGATCGGCGTGGCGCGAACTGCGTTGGCGGTGGCAAAGCACCCCGAGAACGAAAACTTGCGCATCCTTGCGCAGGTGAAGAACAACATCGGCGCAAAACCAAAAAGCTTCGTCTACGAGATTGTCCCACAGCCCAAGGGCCTCCCGATCATTGAATGGCGCGGTACAACCCACTATTCCGCTGATGATCTGGAACGGCAGGGGCAGGACGACCAGAGCGAGGAAGCGTGCGCTGTAGAGTTCCTGCGGGAGGTGCTGGCAAAGGGGCCGTTGCCCTCATCCGAGCTAATCATAAGGGCGGCTGATGCGGACATTTCGCGTCCGACACAGAACCGTGCGAAGCGCGAGGCGGGGGCCAAGTCGGTAAAAGAGGGAAAGGCTTGGATTTGGAAACTCGACAAGTCCTGAACCCAAAGTTTCTCAAGCTGATCAACTTTCTCAGAAATATCGTGAGCAACATCGAAATCCAAGGTTGTCACCATTTTGATGAGAAAGATGAGAAGCTTGAGCATCTTCATTTCGGGTGGCAGCAGCGGCTCAGGGCCAAAAATCGCGGCAGTCGATATGACCCCTCGTCTGTCCGCAGGGTGCGCGCCGTTAAAAAAACGCCTCCCCCATCCCTCTGTGGTCGCCCGGTGCCAGTATCGCATCGGGCACCGCGCGGAACGCCTCAGACCGACACGGTGATCATGTATCAGTCTGTCGGGTTCGAGTCGGAGCCAAATCACCGAGTCTTTCCATGCAGTCCGCGTCGGCAGTGGTGTCCCACATCGCCCGCTGGGTTCCACTGGGGTAACAATCTGCTTGGTTAGGTGCACTCAATGTCATTCCTGCACCCAGCCCTTACGGTGATAGTGCCGCAGCACGATGGCACGATTGTACAGCGGGAAGCCGACCCAAAGGCCGTTGGCTGTGATCAGCGACAGGATCGCCCACAACCACATCCCCTTGAACAGGTAGTAGAGCGGGCCTAACAGCAGACACCAGAGCCGGTGCCAATTCCCCAAGATGGTTTTTGTCTGGCCGTTGCAGGCCCATGTCGCGCGTATCGTCATTACCGATTTCCTCGCTGGTTGGTTTCAATGCCAGCGCAATAAGATCGGAGACCGTCGCCCGTCAGGGTAATTCCCGCGCGGAGGGGAGAGACCACAGGGCGAAATATGCTGGGGACAACCGAGGGGCGCTACACTCAAAGTCGTTGCTCTCGACGCTCTGCGCGGCGCACAGGGGCCAGCACTGGCGTCAGCGGCGCGTTCGTCGCAACACGTCATTTGCCACGGTCATGAGGCCCTTTGGCTCAATGTAACGCCGCCGCGCGCGCCTTAGACTCTCTGCCCTCGGGGTTATTTACAGGTCACTCTGAGTTGCACGCGGGCAACCGACCATGGACGCGGACGAACTCCCAAATCAGCCGCCGCTCGGCATAGGCGATGTAGGGGCGTAAGATTTCCGGCTTAGTGTCGATACCATCCGGTAGGTGTACAGATACGAGCAGATCGGATGTGTCGCCGTTGAACACCCCGTGGAAGGTAACTCCACCAGCATGTCCTTTTAGTCCGGTCATGGCTGACCTATTGAACGTGCGGATACGGTTGCGGATTCCTTTCGCACCCCAAGTCCGCCCGATGTAGACCGTGTTGTCTGGATTGCCACGGGCGATGACGTAGACACCTGCACGATCTGGCAGGGTCTTGCGCTCAACCCAAGAAATGGGATTGGACAGTGAAAGCTGCAACGGTCCCCGATCCGCGAGCGCCCTCGCAATTGACTGGTGATCGGGGTGTTAGAAAACCGCACGTACACAGTCCCTGTGCCTTTAGCCGGGGCCTGTTGTATAACACAGGCACCCCGACCATAGGGTCAAAGGTGTTCAGCCGATTTCTCGACCTAGTACGTGAGGGGTTTCTAAGCCCCAACATGGCCGCGTCTGCCATGTCGATATCTGTGGTAGCACCAATGCGAGAAAAGCTAAAGACGTTCTGGGGTTATCCCTGACAACCCACTGGCGGGCGTCTTATCGATCTGCATCAGAAACTAGGAGATCGACATCACCGACATCATCACGCTGAAAGCCCTTTGCGAAGAACTCAAGCTCGAACCGCGAGAGGCCCGTGAACGCCTGCGCGCTGCCGCCAGTGATGCTAAGGCAAATCCAGAACTGGCTAAGGCACGCAAGCCGCGCTCGCCATGGCAGTGGGTGAAGGGGTCCACCGCCGAGAAACAAGCGCGTAGGGCATTGCAGCCAAAGATGCCTATATAGGCCTCCACCAGGAAACGGTCGACCGAAGAGAAGAGCGCTTATAGCGCTCTTTTTTGTTTCCAATTCCTGTGGATGAATTGCTGAAATTGGACCGATGCGATCCTTAGACGACGTCTCTATTACGAGGTAGCGCGTGGAATTTGCTTTAGGCGTCTCTTCCATTGGCACACTTGTTTTGTTGGTTGGTGCCCCGTCGATCAAACTTGGACAGCACAGCCTTAAGAACCTTGGGCTTTGCCTTGCTAGCAATCCAGCAAGTGTCTAGCGTGAGGCAAGCTGACCGCAAGGACGGCAATCCAAACGACCAAACATCATTGAAAAGGCTCACGTTTGAAAACTCCTGTTTTATCCGTACTGAATATGAAGGGTGGAGTTGGCAAGACCACCATTTCCGCACATGTTATGCGCGTCCTGTACCACCGCTGGCAGAAACGCATTCTTCTAATTGATTTAGACGCACAGTTTAATCTTACTCAAACCATCGTACGGCAGAGCGACTACGACACCTTGTTGGAGGAAGGGAAAAATATTATCGCAACCTTCGAACCAACGCCATCTAACGATTTCTTTCAAATAAAAAAGAGTGATCAACCACCACCACTACCATCCGCTATTGGAAAGCGCATAAGGCGTCTTGGCCGAAATGATGAGAGCCATCTTGACCTCATTCCGGGTTCTTTTGAACTTATGAAGTACTCGATGATCGACGACGGAAAACAATTAAAGTCGGCGGCGAACTATTTCTCAAGATTTATTTCGCAAGCCCGGGCACACTACGACCTAGTGATTTTGGACTGCAATCCGAGCAGTTCGTTTGTGACTAAGTGTGCTCTGGAAAACTCGACTCACGTAATTTCACCAGTTCGCCCAGACAAGTACTCGATACTTGGCGTTGGCATGGTGGACAAGCTTTTCACTCATCTTGGCGTGGACGTCGAACACATGGTCATCTTTAACGGGGTCCGCCGTAACGGGCCACGCACCACTGTAGAGAATGAACTCAGAACACACAGTACGTTCGGTCCCAAAACGCTCATCGGGCGACTCGTTACGAGCAACCTATTAGCTGCAGACCCCAGTTACACCGGATTTGCCACCGACAAGCAAAGGCCTTACAGTCATACTTTGCGGCGTGAGATCGAGGCGATATCCGACGAAATAGCGCAAAAGTTGGGCTTCCAAAGATGACAATACCAAGTAGATACCGAGGCATAACAGCTATCGCCCTTCAGAGACTGAGCGAACGAGAAATTCGATCTTTGCACGAAGAAATCTCATCAATGAGTCCTGGCGCATTTCTTGAGCTAGTAAGGGACGTAGAGGATGAGATCGAAAACTCTGTTGGTATAACTCTCCACCGCGCCCGCGAAAGTCACGCATTCTCAAGTAAAAATGAGAGCTTGTTTCGTGAGTTGGATGCTCTGAGAAAAAAGCTCAAAGTTCCGGTGTACAGGTTCGCAGACTTACTTACTGACAGCATCTCGAAGGTCGAACACATACGGGTTTCTGAAGTGCCGACTTTTGATTCACGTCGGGGGCTGCAAGCATGGATAAACAAGCTGTCGAAGAGTTTTCCCGAGCAATTGATCTATCATGCTGCGCTCAAATTAGATGATGAACTTGATAGCAACCGCGATAGTGAATGGAAGCTGCGATGAGCCAAGAAGCTTTTGAAGAGCTTATTGAGGCTGCTACAGCGCAACTACCGGACAGTTCAGCTATAGCAGAAAGATGCAAGGCAGAGCTTCAATTGCCCCTCTGTTGGACATCAAGATTTCTGTCCAATGGCACAGGCACCCACTGCGAAGTATTGTTGCGAGGCTGCTATGGTTCAGCGGTCGAAGCCGTTTCCTTGATCGCCTTGGGATTGCTTCGCCCCGCCGTTCTGTCGCTAAGATCTTACTACGAACTATCGCTTCAATTTCTATATTATAAAGATCATCCGGTCGAGTGGAGGAATGTTCTCGACTATCGCTCGCAGCCAACACTACCCGGCGTCAACAAAAAGTACCTAAAAGATAACTATTGTGATTTTGAGCTCCGCACAAAGGAATTGCTTAAAAAGAAACTGCGCGAGCACGATGATTGCTATGATGTGCTTTCAGGTGTTGCGCACGGAACTGCCTACAATTCCATTTCGCAAGCCGCGTCTCCCAAAGAATTGTTGGTATCTTGTGACACGCTAGAGCAATCAGAACAAATCTTCCTTTCGACTTCGGAATTTTTGAGTGATATTCATGTGGCATCTTTTGAGGGAAATTGGCTATCGCTCCCTGACGAGGTCCGAGGCAATTTGGAAACGCGTTTTGGGGCAGGTTCCGGCGCTTCGGTACTCAAGATGCAGTAATCCACTTAATAAAGTTTGAAAGATTAGAGACGAAATAAATTTGCGGAGTTTCCAACAAAACTATTCAGCGGCAACTTCTTCTGCGTCTAGTTCGGAAATTCGCTCTTTGACTTCGTCGCTGAGATAATCGACGTTAATTGTGCGCAAGTATCGAAGCGATTCTTTGTCATTAGCCTGATACTCAAGGCGGCGTTTGTAGAATGTCAGCCGTCCTTCGGCTTCTTGGATGATTTCACCCCAGGTCTTTGCCCAGACGCGAATTTTGATTGGGTCATCAAGCTCGAGCACCAAGCCGCGCGGCTTACCAGATTGTCGCGCTTCAAGCTCGGCGTCGTTAGTGAAACGATTAGCAACAGCTACAAAGTCCCATTCGACACTTGAGTGTTTAAATCGATCATCGAGTGCGACAGACTTGGCGTATTTCTTGATCTGGTTGATCACATCTTCGTTGAGGCTCTGGCTCGGCCGTTTCAGTTCGACAACGAGATGTTTGCGTTCTTCGTCCGTCGCCGTCGGAACTCGGCAGGATAGCATCAGGTCAACGATAGCAGCTTTTCCGTTTGCGTCTAAGACAGGCTCCCTCGGCGCTATCGAATCTCGGGCGGTGCCATCGTCGTTGTCGCTTCCCAGCAACTTGATATGGCTGCGCAGAACAGCCGACAAGTCTTCGTCATCGTTCAATAGATTGAATTGCTCACCAAAAATCCATGTTTCTTGGGCAATGATACGGTGAAGTTGGGAGCGTTCGAGCAATTGGCGTTTGGAGTTCGGCTCAAACACCAGAATTTGCAGGGCGCGCAAAAACTCGAGGCGATCTGTTACACTCTTTGCGGCATTGATGATGGAAGTCAGCGAAGTTTTCCGGAGAAGCTCAGCCAGTTCCTCTTGCTTGGCCTTTGGAAGATCAACGACACTTTCGAGAATAGCTGGCAGTGCGCCGGGACCGGACTCAATGGCTGCTTTGACGAGCTGAAGGATCAACTTCTGCTGTTTCGATGGGGCTTTCTCGAAATCAGGGCTGTAGTCTGCCAGATTCAGAGCGACGACATCAAACACCTGTCGTTCATTCATCTCGATGAGATCAGAAGCCTTACCTTCGTAAGGATAGATTTTCGCCTCTTTCCATTCGTGAATCTTGCCACGGGAGCGCTCTGCTTCCCGTTCGCGGAAGTGCTGACGCAACTTCGCCTTCGAAGCCTCCACGATTGCCATTGACGGCGGGTCAAGTTCAACCAATCCTTCGGTGTTGTCGTCTGCGAGTGATTGGAAATGATCGGCAGTCAAATAAGCGGTGAAGTCGAAACCTCGCGCATGAATGCCGGGAGCAATTTCGTTGAAACTAAAGCGGCCGGGAAGACAAAGCATCAGTTTCCGTTCAACTTTTCTCTTCCATTCGATGATTTCCAATGTCGCTGTGTATTCGTGACCGTCTTCGGTCATCGCGGTTACCTCATAAGGCGTTACAGCCCTGATGGCTTCTCGTGCGTCGATATGCACACCGTCGTAAATGATACAAAAATTGGGGTCTTCATAAAGTTGAAGAGCGAATACGTCGCGCACCTGTTCCGCGAAACCGTCTTCGGTCCAAATCTCAAAATCGCGAACAACATTTTCAATCTCGACAGTGCAGCCTAAGTTTGTTGCTGGTACAGTTTCGGAAATCGAGAACCGTTTTAAGTTCGACTTGTCGCCGCTAATCGAGAATTTCTTTCCCGCATTGTGCGATATCCAAGTCACTCGCTCACCGAGAGCAAATGCTTTGAAGCGGCCCTGACCCTTTTCACCGTGGATCGATCGGCCACTACTGGTCTTGACCGCGCGTTTTTTCCAAGAGCCGCCTAGCGACTGGAAGAACGTTTCTACTTCGTTTGCAGGAATTCCCGTCCCGTCATCGACAATTCGGATTAAGCCTAGCTTGTTAAGTTGGCCCTCTTCGAGTTCAACATATACTTCGCGCGCATCGGCATCATAGGCATTCCAAATGAGTTCTGAAATGGCGGCAAGCGGTTTTGCGGTGGTAATCCGCTGAATATGATCGTTTTCAACCTTAACTTCTATTTGCTGCACGGATGTTGCCTCGGTGAGCTTTCAATTCTTGGATTAGTCCCATGCACAGCAGACGTTTTCAACTGGAAAGGGTGCCTTGTCGGGTACCGCATGCAGATTATCACACTTCAAGCCATCGTTTCTGCGCGCTACTGGCCATCGCGAACAGACAACGAGCCTGAGCGGATGGCGCATCGCCTAGCATCAACGGAAATCGGCATACGAAACGCTACCCCAATGATACCCACAGCAAACCAAGCCAACGATACGCTATCACACGAACGTCGCAATCTTTTGTTTTCATTAAGTTTAAATGGTGCCCGGGGGCGGAATCGAACCACCGACACGAGGATTTTCAATCCACTGCTCTACCCCTGAGCTACCCGGGCACGGGTGAGGACGTATCCTCTGGGTAGCGGCTAACTAGGACAAGGGGCACAGGGTGTCCAGACGAAAAACGCACCTTGTGTTGGAAAAGACAGGGCGCGTTCTGCGCCCCGCCAAGTCAGGCGAAATCGACCGACCTTGCGAAGGGCATTTCCCGCAGGCGCACCCCTGTGGCCGCATAGATCGCGTTGCCGAGGGCGGGGGCGGCGGGGGGGACGGGCGGCTCTCCGATCCCACGCACGTGACCCAGAGTTTCCAGCCCGCGCACATGGATGCGCGGCGCTTGGGCATGGCGCAGCCCCGGATGATCCCAGTAGTTCTGCTGTTGCGCGGCTCCGCCCTCATAAGTGATTTCACTGGTCATGGCATGTCCCAGTCCCCAGATCACACCGCCGGAGACCTGCCCCTCGAACCCCACCGGATCCACCACGCGGCCCACGTTGGCTGCTGCCCAGACGTCCGTGATGCGCAGGCTTCTATCGGTTTGCCGTACCTCGACAATTTCTGCGCAAGGCACACCAAAAGACAAGCTGAAGGCCACGCCACGTCCCACACCCGGAGCGGGATTGGGACCGGTCCAATTGGCCATCTCTGCCACCGCCTCCAGCACATCGCGAGAGGGGGTATGGGACAACAGGCGCAGACGTTCGGCCACGGGGTCAAGGCCCCCCTCGACGCACAGTTCGTCCAAAAAGGTTTCCAGCGCAAAGGCGTTGGTCGTGGCCCCAACGGCTCGCCAACTGCTGATCCCCGCCAGTTCCGGCGCGCGGTGGCCCGTCACGCGAAAATGCGGCACGGCGTAGGGCTGTTCCCACAGCCCGGTGACGATGATCTGATCCGGTCCGGGCAACGACAGCCCCTGCCGCCCCATCTGGCTGGCGATCACCGATGGCATGGCGACGCTGGCATCCAGCGCTGTGATCCCGTTCGGCCCTACCTGCCCCCGCAGACGCGCCATACTGATCTGGCGTGGGGTGTCTTGGGCGAAATCCTCTTCGCGCTTGTAGGTCAGTTTGACGGGTGTGCCAGGCAGGGCCAAGGCGACTTGCACCGCTTGGCGCACCACCAGATCCTCCAGCCTGTGGCCAAAGCTGCCGCCCATGGGCAGGACGTGAATATGCACATCCTCTGCCGGGATGTTTGCCATATCCGCCACGGTGGATTGTACAAAGCGCGGGATCTGTGTGCCGGTCCAGACGTCCACGCGCCCGTCACCCACAAGAACGGTGGCGTTCACTGGTTCCAGCGGTTGGTGGGCCACATAGGGCATGCGGTATTCAGCGGTCAGCGGCGCAGTAAGGGCCGCATCCACGTCCCCGTCGTCCCGCTTGCGGCTGTCGGGGGCGGTGTCAAAGCTGGCCTCGAGCGCAGCCCAGTGGCCTGCCATGGTGTCGGGCATGGATACGGGGGCCCATTCGGCCACCACGGCCTCCGCCCCCTTGAAAGCCGTCCATGTGTTGTCCGCCACGACCGCCACGCCGCCTTGCACGGGCACGACCTGCGACACCCCCGGGATTGCCAGAGCGGCGCTGTCATCGTAGCGGACGATGCCGCCCCCTTGGGCCGGGTTCAACTTGACCGCCGCGTGCACCATACTGGGCAGAACCATGTCGATGCCGTAGCTTTGGGTGCCCGTGGATTTCGCAACGGCCTGAATGTTGCGGGTGGGTTTGCCGATATAGCGCCACTGGTCCGGCGCGCGCAGGGCCACATCCGTGATCGGGGTCAGCGCGGCGGCCCGCTGTGCTAAGGATTGATATGTCAGCCGCACGCCGCCCGGCGCGATCACTGCCCCGGCCTCGGTCCGCAGGTCAGCGCGGTCCACGCCCAACTGCTCGGCCGCGGCCTGCTTCAAGGTCTCGCGGGCACTGGCCCCTGCTGCACGCAACTTGTCCCAGCCATCCGCAACAGTGGTAGATCCGCCGGTGATTTGCAGGCCCATGAACTTCATCATCGCGTCCATGACCGTGCGGGTCGCTTCGGCAATCCGGCTGTCGTCGGTGATCGGGAACGGTGCGCCCTCGGCCGCGATGGCGGTGTTGTAGTAGGCGGGGGACGGCGGGCCGGGGTCGACGCGAATGGCGTCCAGATCCACGTCCAACTCCTCTGCGATCAGCAGGGCCTGCACGTGATACGCCCCCTGCCCCTTGTCCGCGCGCGGGGTGATCAGGGTCACGCCATCCGCGTCGATCCGCACGTACGGGGTCAGCGCCGCCTGCCCCGGCTCCAAGCCTTGGATCAGCGGGTTGGCGGGGTCGCGGTTGTAGGCATAGACCCCGAAGGCTACGCCCCCGACCACAGCCGCCGAGCCGACCAGAAACGTGCGACGTGCGATTTTTGCGATACCCATGGCCTATCCCTCCGCCAGGGTTTTTGCGGCTGTCTGGATCGCCGCCCGGATCGCCGGGTAGGTCCCACAGCGGCATAGATTGCCGTCCATGGCGGCGTCGATATCATCCGGGGTCGGGTCGGGCGTGGTGGCCAGCAGGTCCGCCGCTTGCATGATCTGGCCCCCTTGGCAGTAGCCGCATTGTGCCACCTGATGTTCGATCCACGCGGCCTGCAGTGCATGCAGGGCACCCGGCTGGCCCAGCCCTTCGATCGTGGTGACGGCGGCGCCAGCCACATCGGATACCGGCACTTGGCACGACCGCACGGCAACCCCGTCCAGATGTACGGTGCAGGCCCCGCAGGCCGCGACGCCACATCCGTATTTGACGCCCGTGATGTTCAACGCATCCCTCAGCACCCACAACAGGGGCATGTCGCCGGGTACATCCACGTCGTGGTCGGTTCCGTTCACGGTCAATCTCATTGCAGCGCCTCCGGCCAGTCTCATTTGTGCCTTTAAAGTGGGCCGCAGCCCGAGATTTGCAAACCCGCAATCCGCGCCTGACGGCCTGTGCGACGCGACGTTCCGCGAAGCCCGCGCGATCACCGGCCCATTGGTAATAAAAAAGGTAGCGTAAGGGCTTGGGGCAGCGGCCTCGCCCGTGATATCAGCGCAGCAGTAGGGAGACACTCATGACAAAACGCGAATTGCGCAGCCAGAAATGGTTCAACAACCCCGACAACCCAGAGATGACAGCGCTCTACCTAGAACGCTACCTCAACTACGGCATGACCCGGGAAGAGCTGCAGTCGGGCAAGCCCATCATCGCCATCGCCCAAACCGGTAGCGACCTAAGCCCGTGTAACCGTCACCATATCGAGCTGGCCAAACGGGTCCGAGACGGGGTGATCGCCGCCGGTGGCACCGTGATCGAAGTCCCTGTGCACCCCATCCAAGAAACCGGGAAACGGCCCACGGCCAGCTTGGATCGCAACCTTGCGTATCTGTCGCTCGTCGAGTCGCTCTATGGCTATCCGCTGGACGGGGTTGTCCTGACAATTGGCTGTGACAAGACCACGCCCGCGCTTTTGATGGCGGCGGCCACGGTCAATATCCCCGCCATCGCCCTGTCCGTGGGTCCCATGCTGAACGGCTGGCACGAGGGGGAGCGCGCGGGCTCCGGCACGGTTGTCTGGAAAGCGCGGGAATTGCTGGCAGAAGGCAAGATCAACGCCGAAGGGTTCATGGAAATGGCGGCCTCCAGCGCGCCGTCTGTGGGCTATTGCAACACCATGGGCACGGCCACCACAATGAATTCGCTGGCCGAGGCGTTGGGGATGCAACTGCCTGGGTCCGCCGCCATTCCCGCCCCCTACAGAGAGCGCGGCCAGATTGCCTACGAGACGGGCCGCCGGATCGTCGACATGGTGTGGGAGGATATGAAACCGTCCGACATCATGACCCGCGCGGCGTTCGAAAATGCGGTCGTCGTGAACTCTGCCATTGGCGGGTCCACCAATGCGCCGATCCACCTGAACGCCATCGCGCGCCACGTTGGCGTCGAATTGTCCAATGACGACTGGCAAGCTTTGGGCCACGACGTGCCCCTGCTGGTGAACCTGCAACCCGCTGGCAAGTATTTGGGCGAGGATTACCACCGCGCAGGTGGCGTGCCTGCAGTTGTGGGAGAGCTGATCCGGGCCGGCCGCCTGCCCCACCCGGACGCGCAAACCGTCAACGGCCAGTCTATTGGCGCCAATTGCGAGGCCGTCGTGACCAGCAATCCAGACGTGATCTGGCCTATGGACGCGCCCATGACCGCGGAGGCAGGCTTCTTGAACCTGTCAGGCAACCTGTTCGACAGCGCCATCATGAAAACCAGCGTGATCAGCCCAGAGTTCCGCCAGCGGTATCTGGAAAACCCCGACGATCCCATGGCCTTCGAAGGGCGGGCGATTGTGTTTGACGGGCCCGAAGATTTCCACCACCGCATAGACGACGAAAGCCTTGGCATCGACGAACACTGTATCCTGATCATGCGCGGGGCGGGTCCCATCGGCTATCCCGGCGCGGCAGAGGTCGTGAACATGCGGCCCCCGGCCTATCTGTTGAAAAAGGGCATCCATGCCCTGCCCTGCCTTGGCGACGGGCGGCAATCGGGGACCAGTGGCAGCCCCTCGATCCTCAACGCCTCGCCCGAGGCTGCGGCAGGTGGAGGACTGGCCTTGGTGCAAACCGGGGACCGTCTGCGCATTGATCTGGGCAAATGCAGCGCGAACATGCTGGTCGATGACGCGGAGCTTGAAGCGCGCCGCGCTGCCCTGCCAGAGCGTCCCCACACCCCCGAAAGCCAGACACCATGGCAGGAAATCTTCCGCGAAAAGGTTGAACCCCTGTCCCATGGCATGACCTTGCGCGGGGCGGACGCTTATCGTGGCATCGCGCAAAAAAGCCTGCCGCGCGACAACCACTGAAACAAAAAAAGGATGCACCCTCCCAAGTGCATCCTTTTCTAGCTCTCGCGGCACGTATCGGACCCCTCTCCGATACCCAACACGACTTTTGTCACGCAAAGCTAAAGCGCCAGTATCAGAGCCCCCATACACGACTCTGCTTCGGCGCTTGTCTTTGCAGCGAGGGGTGGCCGCCTGGACGCGCCACCCCTCAGTCCGACAATGTCGGAGGAAGCTTGGATCGAAGCCTCCCAGTCGCCGTCATCATCCTTGATTTGCTGAACCGAACGATGATCGCGACAAACATGTCTTGCCAAACAACAGCGAATGAATAAATTTCGAAAATATAAATCTGCCTGAAAGAAAGTGTATATCTGATGGACCCCAAATCTTTGGTACACTTGGCGGCGGTGGTTGAACTGGGCTCTCTGTCGCGGGCCGCGAACCGCCTGAACCTGACCCAGCCGACCCTGACGCGCACGATCAAGCAGATTGAAGATCGCGCCGGCGCCCCTGTTTTAAGGCGTGAACGCTATGGTGTGGTGCCGACACAACTCGGCGAAGTCCTGGCAGAGCGGGGGCGCGTGATCGCCGCCGAGATGGATGTGACGTTCGAAATGGTCAAACTTTGGCACGCTGGTTTGACGGATGAAATCAATTTGGCGATGACCCCATCGTTGTCGTTTCTGGTGGGGCGCGACTTTTTGGCCCTATCCCTGAAGGAAGACTGGCCATATTCGGTGGCCTTAACTGTCGGCACGTCGGCCTCGATCATGCAGCAGTTGGCCCAAGGGGACGTCGATTTAGCCATTTCCCGGTCGGGTGTGCGCACCGCCAACGAAGGGCTGGAGGCCTTGCCCTTCCTTCAAGACGAGGAAATTGCTATCGCGGGACGGTATTCAGCCTTGGCCGATCCCAATGCCGATGTCACGCCCAGCACAGTCCTTGAAGCCCGTTGGGTCAGCCAAGACGACAGCCCAGCCAGTCAGGACGGGGATTTGCGGTTCGTGTCCCAGTACGCGGGCCAAGCCGTCCGCCCGGTGGCGCGCATCCAAGGCGACATGACAACAATCCGATCCTTGTTAGAGAATACGGATGCCTGCGTCGTCCTGCCCCGACGGTTATGGCGCAGGCTTGGTCGGATCGAAAGATGTCGGGTCTTGCCCATTCAATCGGACCGCCAATTGCAAAAGTGTATCTGGCGGGTACGGTCCCAAGCCGATCGGCCCGAGGTGCAGCATTGCATTGACCGTCTGCGCTTTGTCCTGAAATCACAAATGCCAGAGTTACACGCCGACAGCTAGGCGCGTGGCCAGCGTGTTCTGGCGGCGGATCGCGTGACCGACATCAAATGTCGTGATCCGCCCGTCGGCCACCACGCGCGCCCCTTCGACAAACAGGTCGCGGACCTGCGTCGGGCCCGCCAGTAACAGCGCAGCCGGATCCCAACTGCCGGCAGATTGGAGCCCGCCCATGTCCCAAATCGCTAGGTCCGCGCGAAAGCCCTTGGTGATCTGTCCAAGGTGATCGCCCCGGCCTAGCACCTCTGCCCCGCCGCGGGTGGCCACGCGCAAAGCAGCGCGCGCAGACATGGCATCCGCGCCATAGGCGACCCGCTGCAACAACATGGCCTGCCGCGCCTCGGACACCAGATTGCCCACGTCATTGCTGGCGGACCCGTCCACGCCAAGGCCCACAGGCACGCCCGCATCCACCATCGCCCGCAGGGGCGCGATCCCGGATCCAAGGCGGCAATTGGAACAGGGGCAATGGGCCACGCCGGTGCGGCTGCGCGCGAACAGGTCAATCTCTCCGACATCCAGTTTCACACAGTGGGCGTGCCAAACGTCATTCCCGGTCCAGCCCAGATCCTCGGCGTATTGACCGGGGCGACAGCCAAACTGATCTTGGGAATAGGCCACATCCTCGTCGTTTTCGGCGAGGTGCGTGTGCAGCATGACACCTTTGTCGCGCGCCAGGATCGCGGCGTCACGCATCAACTCACGACTGACCGAGAACGGCGAGCATGGGGCGACGCCAACACGCACCATGGACTGGGGGCTGGCGTCGTGGTGGGCGTCAATCACCCGTATGCAATCGTTCAGGATCGCGGCCTCATCCTCTACCAGGGTATCCGGGGGAAGGCCCCCGCGCTTTGCCCGATGGACATGGCCCCGCGCGTGGGGTGGAACCGCAGGCCAACCGTGCGCGCCGCATCAATCGTGTCATCCAACCGTGCCCCATTGGGGTAGAGGTACAGATGGTCAGAGGTCATCGTGCAGCCCGACAACGCCAGCTCAGCAAGCCCGACTTGGGCAGAGACAAACATCTCTTCGGGGCCGAACCGCGCCCAGATCGGGTAGAGCCGTTGCAGCCACCCGAACAGCAGCGCGTCCTGTGCCCCGGGCACAGCGCGGGTCAGAGTTTGATACAGGTGATGGTGCGTGTTCACGAGGCCGGGGGTCACAAGGCAGCCGTCTGCAAGGACCACCTCCGCCCCGTTCACGGCAAGGTCCGCGCCAATCTCGGTGATCACGCCTCCGGAAAGCCGCAGGTCCATCAGCCCTTCGGCCCCGGCGTCGTTCATGGACAGAACGTAGGCCCCTTTAATCAGCGTGTCAGAGCGCATCGGACAGCACCTTTAGCGCGGCGGCATGGATTTCGGGATTGGCGGCGGCCAAGGCCCGCCCGCCCCCGTGCGCCGGACCACCGGTCCAATCGGTCACAATGCCCCCCGCCCCTTGGACCACGGCAATCGGCGCGCTGATGTCGTAGGGGTGCAACCCGGCCTCGATCACCAGATCAATTTGCCCGGCGGCCAGCAGCGCATAGGCATAGCAATCCATGCCGTATCGGGTCAGCCGACACTGGCGGGCAACGGCGTCGAACGCCGCACGCTCGGCTTGGGCACCCACTTCGGGGAATGTGGTGAAGATCGTCGCCTCTGCAAGGGATCGGGTGCCCCGGGTCGCCAGCGCTTGCGTCCCCTGGGGCCCGGTGCAGGTGGCCACACCCAAACCCGCCTCGAACCGTTCGCCGATATAGGGTTGATCAATGATGCCATAGATCGGCCCGGTCGCGTCCTGCAGCCCAATCAGGACCCCCATGTGGGCGTCCCGCTGATATAGCCGCGCGTGCCGTCGATGGGGTCCAGAACCCATGTCAGGCCAGAGGTGCCCGGTACGCTGCCATGCTCTTCGCCCAAAATGGCATCATCCGGGCGCAGCTGTGAAAGAACCGCCCGCATCGCGGCTTCGGCGTTTCGGTCTGCAATGGTGACAGGGTCAAAGCCACCGGCGTCCTTGTTGTCAGAAGACAATCCAACGGATCGAAAATGCCGCAAGGTTTCCTTGCGTGCAGCATCGGCCATTGCGTGTGCCGCGCCTTGCAGACTGCCCATCAGTTCTTGATCCATGATACCCTGTCCCATTACCCCGCCCGAAACAGGTGGCAGGCGTACAGGCATCGGTCAAGGCAAAGCGCTAGGCTGCGCTTTCGCTCAGCACTCGCGCCAGTTCAAACAATCGGCGGCGCTGGTTTTCGGGAATTGCGTAATAGGTGCGCACCAGCTCCAAGGCTTCCTTCTCCGCAAAAAGATCAGCCTGACCTTTGGGCGTCTCGGCTTTCTCTTCATCAAGTCCGTCAAAGAAGTAACTGACGGGTACGGACATCACGTCTGCTATGTCCCACAGACGAGAGGCGCTGACACGGTTCATGCCCGTCTCGTACTTCTGGATCTGCTGGAATTTGATCCCAACCTTTTCGGCCAGCTGCTGCTGCGTCATGCCCACCATCCAACGGCGATGGCGAATACGCTTGCCAACATGGGCATCCACGGGGTGTTTCATCTATTTTCCTCAAAAGGCGCAGTGCCCTGGTTCAGCATGTCGACGATACACCAGTTCCGCCGGCCTTACCTAGACAAAATGCATCAAAAGCGGCGTTAAGGCAGAGTTTGGCGTGTTTCAGGCCGGATATGGGACAACGCGGCCCCCGCCCGTGCGTCCCAACCGCACCTGTGTGCCCTGCGACTCACCCCTTGCATAAGCGGCCTTGGCGGTGTCACGTCACCCCATGCGTGCCTTTGTTCAATCCGCCCCCGATGCCGCTCTTGCATTACAAACGGTTGCCTCCACGGTCCCCGGTCCGGGACAGATCAAGGTACGCATCCATGCGTGTGGGTTAAACTTTGCGGACCTCTTGATGTTGAAGGGCAGCTATCAAGACACGCCCCCGACCCCCTTCAGCCCCGGGATGGAGGTCGCAGGCACTGTCGACGCCCTTGGCCCGGATACGGACGGCCCCGCCCCGGGCACCCGCGTCGCGGTGTTCGGGGGGCACGGAGGCCTTGCGGAATACGGCGTGTTTCCTGCGGATCGGGCTGTGCCCCTACCAGAGGCCATGCCCTTTGACATCGCCGCCGGGTTTCAGATCGCCTATGGCACCAGCCATGTGGCCCTGACCCACACCACGCACATCCGCGCCGGGGAAACTCTGCTGGTTCTTGGCGCTGCGGGGGGTGTTGGCTTGACGGCGGTCGAGCTTGGGGCGGCCATGGGTGCCCGCGTCATCGCCTGTGCGCGGGGGCAGGACAAGCTGGCCGTGGCCAAAGCCGCCGGCGCACATCACCTGATCGACAGCGCGCAAGAGGATATTCGGCAGACCGTCAAAGCCTTGGGCGGGGCCGATGTGGTCTTTGACGCCGTAGGCGGGGATCACTTCACCGCCGCCCTGCGGGCCACGAACCCCGACGGCCGTATCCTGTTGATCGGCTTTGCCAGCGGCACGGTGCCCCAGATCAAGGCAAACCATCTGCTGGTCAAGAATGTCTCGGTGCATGGGCTTTATTGGGGCGGCTACCTGAAATCCAAGCCCGGCATCGTGACCGACAGCATGTCCGCGTTGTTCAAGATGTACGAGGCCGGGCAGATCAAACCCCATATCAGCCACGTCCTGCCCTTCGACGACACGCTGAACGCGTTGGATCTGCTCAGGTCACGGCGCGCTACCGGGAAGATTGTCGTGCGGATGATCCCATAACCTCGGGGTAGATTTGACGCAGAAGGTAGGCAAGGTGATCCACCGCCGCCCCCTCGGCCCCGCGTCGGTAATACATGTTGATGTTGTAATCGCCCAAGTGGGGCAATACGCCACCGTGGGCAATCGGGGCCACGCCCTCGGGCGCCGTGCCCAGCAACAGGGCGTGCACGGCAAGATCAGCGGCCAACACAGCCTCGACCGCGCGCAAGGACTGGGTGTTCAGGGTGTTCACCCAAGGGATACCCGCCGCGTCCAGCGCCTCGACCGCTTGGGGCTTGAAGACGCACTGCTCTTCGAACGCCAGCGGGATCGGGCGTTGCCGCCACGCGGTCCCGTCCGGGGCCCCCACCCAGGTGATGGGCACCGTGACAAGGGTTTCGCCGCGCCGCCCCCGCCCCTGCTCCGTGGTCAAGATCAGATCGCAAGCGCCCTCTTCCACAAGGTCCAACAGGTTCAACGTCCAGGTGGTTGTCAACTCGACCCGCATGCGAGGAAATTCGGCGTTAAACGCCCGCAACACCAGCGGAATAGCGCGCGGGACGATGTCATGGGGCACGCCCAAGCGGATCTCGCCCTCGTATTCCTGAGCGGTCAGCTTTTCGATCGCCTCGTCGTTCAGGGCCAACATGCGGCGGGCGTAGGACAACAACTGCTCTCCTTCTGCGGTCAGGGCGATCCCACGGCCAGATCGGTCCAACAGGGCCACATCCAACGACACCTCCAGACGTTTGAGCTGCATTGAGACCGCCGATTGGGTCAGGTTCAGCACCCCTGCGGCGCGGGTCACGCCGCCTGTTTCGGCAACAACCGCAAAGGCCCGCAGGGCTGTCAGATCCAAGTTTCGCGGCATATCACAATTCCTGATGTCTCATTTCAAAATCATTCGTTTTAAAAATGTACTGCAAGGGTCCATATACATCAACATCGAAGATCAAAAGGGAACAACAGTTCACAAAACGCGAAGGATTATCCCATGGCCATGCTCACCACCTCCTCCATCCACATCACCCCCCGTCGCCAAGTCAACCTGCTTGGCTTTCTGAGCAAAGCCGTAGCGGTCGCGCGTCAACGGCGCGCCCTTGCAACCCTTGACGCCCGCATGCTTGCAGACGTTGGGATTTCCGCCCGCGACGCCGATGCCGAGCAAAACAAGCCATTTTGGGATATCCCCAACACATGGCGTGGATAATCCCACATTCGTGATAGAAAAAATCAATCGCAATTGGCCTCATTGAATGGCTTTGCGTGCTTGAAATATGCCCCCGTCGTGACGATATTCCTAACAATCGCGGCGGGGGTATTCCGTTCGCGGCCCAAACATTAACGCTTGGAGGATTCCATGGCACAATACGAACAGCTGCGGCAGGTCGGCATCTCAGGGGCCCGCGCCGCCGAAATCGATCAGGGCCTGCGCGCCCACATGAACAAAGTCTACAGCACCATGTCCGGTGGCATGCTGATCACAGCGGCCGCCGCTTGGGCTATCGCGGGTCTGGCAGTCACGTCTGATCCGACCGGGGCGACCGTTGCCCTGCGCGAGGGTCAGTATCTGACCGGTCTGGGCGAGGTGATCTACACCACGCCCCTGCGTTGGGTGATCATGTTCGCACCGTTGGCCTTCATCCTGTTCGGCTGGGGTGCCTTGATGCGTCGTGGGTCGGCAGCGACTGTCAGCTTGGGCTTCTTCGCCTTTGCGGCGGCCATGGGCCTGTCCATGTCCTCGATCTTTCTGGTCTACACCAGCGTGTCGATCGTACAGACCTTCCTTGTGACGGCCATCGCCTTTGCAGGGCTGTCCCTGTACGGCTACACCACCAAGAAAGACCTGTCCGGCATGGGCACGTTCTTGATGATGGGCGTGATCGGCCTGCTGGTCGCTATGGTCATCAACATCTTCCTGCAGTCACCTGCTATGATGTTCGCCATCTCGGCCATCGGCATCCTGATCTTTGCCGGTCTGACAGCGTTCTACACGCAAGACATCAAGAACACCTACGTGGCCCATGCCGCGCACGGCGACCAAGACTGGCTTGAGAAAGCTGCTATCGACGGAGCCTTGTCGCTCTACATCAGCTTCCTGAACATGTTCCAGTTCCTGCTGATGTTCATGGGCTCGCAAGAGTAACACTGTCGAAGTCGTGCAAAAGGGCCGTCCCTCGGGGCGGCCCTTTTCTTATGTGCAACCGGTCCCTAATGTCCCCGGTGTAACGGGAGGATACACCATGACACACCCAACGGGCCTGCGTGCCAGAATGCTGAACGGCGACGTACTGGCTGGCACATTTCTAAAAACACCGAACCACACCGTGATCGAAATCATGCGCGACACCGGGCTGGATTTTTTGTGCCTTGACGCGGAACACGCCCCCTATGACCGCGCCGCCACGGACGCCTGCATGGCCGTAGCGCGCGCGCAGGGCACACCGTTGATGGTCCGCGTGCCCTCGGGCAGCGCCTCGGACATTCTGAACGTCATGGACATGGGGGCCACGGGCATCGTCGTGCCCCACGTGGACAGCGTCGAGAAGGCGCAAGCCATCGCCAAGGCCGCGCGGTTTGGCCACGGCGGGCGCGGCTATGCCGGGTCCACCCGTTGGGCCGACTACACCCGCTCCAACATGCCGGCGCTGCTGGAAAAGTCGGCGTCCGAGACTATCGTGCTGGCCCAGATCGAAGAGCCAGAGGGCGTGGAGGCCGCCATGGACATTGCCGCCGTCGAGGGCATTGACGGGTTGTTCATCGGTCCTGCCGATCTGACTGTCTGCTATGGGCACACCAGCCTGGACAACCCTGACCTTGCCGCGGCGATGAAATCTGTGGGCGCGGCGTGCCAGGCCAACGGCAAGGCCTTTGTCACATGGGTCCCAAACCCCGAAACCGCCGCCCAATGGATCCGACACGGGTTCAATGTGTTTTTTGTGGCGTCAGAGCAAAGCTGGATGATGGCCTCGGCCAAATCGGTCGCGACTGGTATCCACGACTTGGGCTAAGTCCTTCATACGCCGTAGGTGTTAACGCTCCCAAGGGTTGCAATTGCTGCAACGCGGCATTGCACTCTTGGCGGTGGTTCAGCGTCGCGCCATGCCCCACATATCAGTCATCAACCCAGAGGACTGACCATGCAACATATCGACGTCACCGCCATCGAAAACGAAGCCCGCCGCCTGCGCGCCGAAGCCCTGCGCAACGCCTTTGCCAAACTGTCTGCCCGGATCAACTCGCTGTTCACCGCGGCGCCCAAGGGCACGACAGCGCACTAAGCGCCTTTCCCATTGGCCCCCGGCCTGCTACCGGGGGTCATGGATGAAACGACCCTCCCCCTCCGCCTGAAACCCAAAGCGGATGCCAAGCGCCTGCGCCATGGCCACCCTTGGGTGTACTCCGATGATCTGGTTCTGGACCGCCGGTCCAAAGCCATCGCGCCCGGCACGATTGTCGCGCTGCAAGATGCAAACCGCGAACCTCTAGGCCTTGCGGCCGCCAACCCCGCCAGCCGCATCGCCGCCCGCGTTCTGGACCAGGACAGCACCGCCACAATCGACGACGACTGGCTGCGCACCCGCCTGACCCGCGCGCTGGCCTTGCGCGAGACGCTCTTTGATGCCCCCTTCTACCGATTGATCCATGCCGAGGCGGACGGCCTGCCCGGTGTCATCATCGACCGCTTTGGCGACACGCTGGTCCTGCAACCCAACGCCGCCTGGTCCGACATCCGCGCGGACCAGATTGCCCGCATCGCCACCGAGGTCACGGGCTGCGCCCATGTCTGGAAGAACGCCCAAGGCCGGGCCCGCACGCAAGAGGGATTGGACGACGTCTCTGCCCCCCTGCTGGGCACGCCACCCGACACGGTGCAGGTGCCCATGAACGGTGCGATCTATATCGCGGACCTGAAGGGCGGCCAGAAGACCGGCCTGTTCTACGACCAGCGCCCGAATCACGCCTTTGCCGCCCCCTTGGCGCGCGGAGGCACTGTGTTGGACGTGTTCAGCCACGTGGGTGGCTTCGGCCTTGCGGCACTGGCCGCAGGGGCGCGCCATACGACCGCTGTGGACGGATCGGCCCCTGCCTTGGACCTAGCCGCACAAGGGGCCGCCGCCATGGGCCGTGCAGAGGCCTTTAGCGCACGCCAAGGCGATGCTTTCAAAACCATGGAAGCCCTCGCCGCCGAGGGTGCAACCTTTGATCTGGTCGTCGCGGATCCCCCGGCCTTTGCCCCCTCCAAGACCGCTATGACCCAAGGTCTGCGCGCCTATGAACGGGTGGCGCGGCTGGCGGTGCCTTTGGTCAAGCCGGGCGGGTTCCTCGTGCTCTGCTCCTGCTCTCACGCGGCGGACTTGGGCCGCTTCCGCGCGGCATCCATCCGCGGCATGGGTCGTGCGGGGCGTCCGGGACCGCTGGTCCATACGGGCTTTGCCGGGGCAGATCACCCGACCCATCCCCTGTTGGCCGAGTCGGGCTATCTGAAATCGCTGGTGTTCCACTGCCCATGAAGGCGCTGTTGGACGCCTGTGTTCTGTACCCCACGGTCCTGCGGGAAATCCTGCTGGCCGTGGCACAGACCGGCGCCTACCGCCCCTATTGGTCCCCGCGCATCCTAGAGGAATGGGCCCGCGCCGCCGCCCGCAATGGGATCGAGAGCGAGGCGCGGGCCGACATCGCCCTGTTGCCTGTGCGCTTTCCAACCGCCAGCCGTGCCGCAAACCCGGGCACTGAGGCGCGCCTGCACCTGCCCGACCTGAACGATATTCACGTGCTGGCCGCCGCTCTGGATCACGGGGTGGATCGGCTGATCACGCACAACCTACGGGACTTTCCCAAGGGCGAGTGCCGCATCCACGGGGTGCTGCCGCAAAACCCGGACGCTTTTCTGATGGACCTGTGGCTTAGGGACGCGGACCCGGTCGAGCAGGCCGTCATCGCAACCCATGCCACCGCGCAGGCCATTGCAGGACAGGACATCCCCCTGCGTGCGTTTCTGAAACGCGCCAGCCTGCCACGACTGGGCAAGGCCCTTGGCGCGCTGTGACGTGACGTGACCGTGGCCCGAACCTTAAGCTCGGGCCGCTCGTTTACTGAAGATTGGTTTCCAACCACTGTTCCAGCCAGTGGATGGTGTAGTCCCCGGACAGCACCGCCGGTTCCTCCAGCAAGGCATGGAACAGGGGCACGGTCGTGTCCACACCGTCGATGATCAGCTCCCCAAGCGCGCGCTTCAAACGGGCCAGCGCCTCGGGCCGGTCGCGGCCGTGCACGATCAGCTTGCCGATCAGGCTGTCGTAGTAGGGCGGAATGGAATAACCATCATACAGCGCGCTGTCCATCCGCACGCCAAGACCGCCGGGGGCGTGGTACTGAGTGATCCGCCCGGGACAGGGGCTGAAGTTCGGCAGCTTTTCGGCGTTCAGACGCACCTCTATGGAATGGCCGTTAATGATCAGATCGTCCTGCGTGAACGACATGGGCAGGCCGGCGGCCACGCGGATTTGTTCGCGCACAAGATCCACGCCAAAAATCGCCTCGGTCACGGGGTGTTCCACCTGTAGACGGGTGTTCATCTCGATGAAGAAGAACTCGCCATCCTCATACAGGAACTCGATGGTGCCCGCGCCCGCGTAGTTGATCTTGGCCACAGCATCGGCACAGGTCTTGCCGATCTGGGCGCGCATCTCGGGCGTGATGCAGGGGCCGGGCGCCTCTTCGAACACCTTTTGGTGACGCCGTTGCAGGGAACAATCTCGTTCCCCCAGATGCACGGCGCCGCCTTTGCCGTCCCCGAACACCTGCACTTCGATGTGGCGAGGGCGGCCGAGGTAGCGTTCGATATAGACCTCGTCATTGCCAAAGGCCGCCTTGCCCTCGGCGCGGGCGGTGCGGAACGCGGTCTCCAACTCTGACGCATCCTTGGCCAGCTTCATGCCGCGCCCGCCGCCCCCGGCGGTGGCCTTGATGATCACCGGATAGCCGACCTCTTCGCAGACTTTCTGCGCGGTCTCGTAATCGGGCACCCCCGGCAGAGCCGGGAACGCAAGGCACCCCGAGGTCTTTCATCGTGTCCTTGGCGGTGATCTTGTCGCCCATCACCCGGATGTGTTCCGCCGTGGGGCCAATGAAGGTCAGGCCGTGATCCTCGATGATCTGCACGAACTGCTGGTTCTCGGACAAAAAGCCGTAGCCCGGGTGGATCGCCTCGGCCCCCGTGATCTCGCAGGCAGAGATGATGGCAGGGATCGAAAGGTAGCTGTCCGTGCTGGACGCAGGCCCGATGCAGATCGATTCGTCCGCCATGCGCACATGCATGGCATCCGCGTCGGCCGTGGAATGGACCGCCACCGTGGCCACGCCCATTTCGCGCGCAGCCCGAATGACACGCAGGGCAATCTCGCCCCGGTTCGCAATCAGAATTTTCTTGAACATCAGGCCTACTCCAAAATGATCAGAGGGGCACCGAACTCCACCGCGCTGGCGTCTTCCACCAAGATGCGTTTCACCTTGCCCGCACGGGGGCTTGGGATCTGGTTCATGGTCTTCATCGCTTCGATGATCAGCAGGGTCTGCCCTTCGCTGACCGTATCACCCACGCTGACAAAGTTGGCGGCACCGGGTTCGGCGGCCAGATAGGCCGTGCCCACCATGGGCGAGGTCACGGCACCGGGGTCTTGCGCGGGATCACTTGTCCCCGTGGGGACAGCGGCGGGCGCAGAGGCGGCGGCAACTGGCGCAGGCGCTGCCACTGGGACGGCTGCTGGGGCAGCACCGGCCACAACCGTGCCATTCACCTGCCGCGAAACCCAGACGTTCAGACTGTCATCCTCGCCGTAGGACCGTTTGACCTGCAATTCCATCAGGTCATTGTCCTGCAGCACCGCAGCCAGCGCCTTGATGAAGGCAACGTCGTTGTCGTGTTTGGTCTCGCCCATGTCCCCGTTCCTTTGTCTGTTGTGGCCCGTGGTCCGGACCTGATCTAGGACCCATATACGTCAGGCGGCGGGCAGTGAAAAGAACCCCTGAGGCCGTTCCCATGACTTAACGGCATCCCCGCGTCGCACCACGGTCGCAAGGGGGCGCTCAAAAAATGGCGTGCGGCGCAGCCGCTCCGTTGGGTCAGACCGCTGACAGAGGCGCCGGGTCTCCCGCGCCTTGCGCCCCCACCCGCTCAGCGCCGCAAATGAAGCAGCGTCATCAACCGCGACTGGCGGGCAAAGGGATCGCGCGGCGGGGCCTCGCCGCCTTGGGCAATGACCCGCAGGGCCAGCCAACAGGACAATCCGCCAAAGAACACGCCCCCCACCGCCTGTCCGATCAACACCCCCGGCGCGCCGAACCACGCGGCGCCGAGGGCCACAAGGGGCACGGTGCCCAACGTGTGGCGGCCCCAATTCAGCCCCGTGGAATAGAACGGACGCCCCAGATTGTTGAACGCCGCGTTCGAGACAAACAGCATCCCGTTGAAAAAGAACGCCAACGCCAGCGGCCCGCAGAACAGATACACCAGCGTCAGCGTCACCCCCTGGGCCCCGAACAAGGCCCCAATATAGGGCCGCGTCAGGAACAGGATCAGGGACACAAGCGTGACCACAAGGGCCGTGAACAGCAGCCCGTCCAGAAAGGCGCGGCGTACCCGGTCCAACTTTTGCGCGCCGAAGTTCTGTCCGATGATCGGCCCCACAGCCCCGGACAGGGCAAAGATCACGCCAAAGGCCACGGGCGTCAGGCGGCCCACGATGGCCATGCCCGCCACGGCCTCTTCGCCGAAGGCGGCCATGGACCGGGTGACCCACGCCTGCCCCACTGGGGTCGCCAGTTGGGTCAGGATCGCGGGCAGCGCGATGGCGAACAGGGGGCGCGCGTCGCGCACGAAGGCCCCGGCATAGGGCACCTTGAACCCGCCGTAGTGGCGCAGGATCGGCTGCATCGCCACCAGCGCGATGGTGATCCTTGCCGCGACAGAGGCCAACGCCGCCCCCGTCAGTTCCAGATCAAGGCCAAAGATCAGGATCGGGTCCAGCACCGCGTTGACCACCGCGCCCCAGATCGTTGCCATCATGGCCCGGCGTGCGTCCCCGTGGGCGCGCAGGATCGCGCCCCCCATCATGCCGACCATCAACAGGGGCAAGCTGGGCACGATGATCGCCAGATAGCCGACCGCCAGCGCCTCGGTCTCGCCGCTGGCCCCCACCAGCCGGACCAAGGGCCCCAGGTTGACCCAGACCAAACCCGCAAAGATCGCGCCGAACACTGCGCCCCAGACAAGGGCCGTGGTGGCCCGTTGGCGTGACAGGACCTCGTCCCCGCCGCCCACAGCGCGCGAGACCAAGGCCCCCGCAGCAATCGCCATGCCAATCCCGAAGGAGGTGGTGAAAAACAGGATCGCGCCCGCGTATCCGATGGCCGCCGCCAGCTCTGCCTTGCCCAGCATCGCGATAAAGATCATGTCCACGAAATCGACGATGAACACCATCATCAACCCAACCGAGGCGGTCAGGCTCATGACGCTGACGTGGCGAAACAGGTTTCCTTCAAGGAATTTTGCTTGGGGTTGGGCCATGGGCTCTCCGATCTTGCGACGTGGTACGCCCTATGACCGTGATTGCCTAGACCTATCGGACCGGGGCCCGCGCGGCGTCGATGGCCGACAGCACCGCGTCCGGGGTCAAAAGTTCTGGCAAAACAATACCTTGGGGCGCGCCGGGGCCGTAGACGATGTTGAACGGGATACCGTAGCGCCCGTTGGAATTCAGGAACGCCTTGATCGCGGGGTCGGGCCGGGTCCAATCCGCCTGCAACAGGGTGACCGTGTCCAACGCCTGCGCCACCTCGCCCCGGTCCAGCACGAGGCGTTTGTTGGCGATGCAGGTGATGCACCAATCGGCGGTGACGTCCACCAGGACCACCTCCCCCCGGCCCACACGCACCGGGATAGCAGCCGCATCGAACACGCCCCAATCGGTGCTGCTGGCACCGACGGAAGGCGCGGGCGGCACGACCATTAGCGCGCCGATCAGGGCGGCGGCAGCGACAGGGGCCACGGCCACAGAGGCCCCGCGCCACAACACGACCGACAGGGCCAGCGCCGCCACACCGGCCACGGCGACGGACCAAAGCCCCCCGTGATCCAAAGCACAGAGGCCAGCCAAAGCGCCGTCACCAGCAAGGCGACCACCATCCCCCGCTTGACCCAGACCATCCACGGGCCGGGCTTGGGCAAGCGGGCAATCCACGCAGGCCGCGCGGCGATCAAAAGGTAAGGCGTGGCTAGCCCAACCCCCAGGGCCGTGAAGATCGCCACGACCTCGCCCGGGCCGCTGGACAGGGCATAGGTCACGGCGGTGCCAAGGAAAGGCGCGGAACAGGGGGTGGCCATAACGGCGGCAAAGGCCCCGGTCAGGAAATCCCCCGCGACCCCGTCCCGCCCCTCGGCCTGCGCCATGCGGGTCGTCCAGGCTTGGGGCAGTGTGATTTCGAACAGGCCAGCGGTGTTGGCCGCGAACAGCAGGATCAGCGCCAGCATCACGCCCAGAAACACAGGCGACTGGAACTGCACGCCCCAGCCCACGGACCCGCCCCCGGCCTGCACCGCTAGAATGATCGCCGCCAGAACCCAGAAGAACACCATGACCCCGGCGGCAGACGCGAGGAACCCCGCCCGAACCTGCCCGCGCGATTGGCCGGCGGCCGACAGGGCCGCGGTCATCTTGATCGACAACACCGGCAACACGCAGGGCATCACGTTCAGGATCAGCCCGCCCAGCAGCGCGATCAGGATCATCGGCCACAGGCCCGGCGCATCGGGGGCCGCAGGGGCCGCGCCCAAGGGGGCCGCCATGGTCGCCGCACGCGCCCCGTCCGTCAAGGTCAGGGTCAGGGCGCCCTCGCCCGCCGACAACACCGGGAACGCGGCCCAGACGGTCAGGCGGTCACCGGACAGGCGGATGTCGGGTTTGCCGTAGGCGGCCAACGCGCCCCGTTCGGGAAAGATGTCAGGCGCGGTGAAGGGCGTGTCTGACGTGACCGCAACCTGCAACATGTCGCCCGCGACACCGGCCTGCGCTGTCATGCCCGCCTGTTCGCCCGACAGGGGCACCTTGCGCAACCACGTTGCGATCAGGTCCGCGTTGCCCGCGTCCGTGGCCCCTGTCCCCATGGGGACACTCAGCGACAGGTCAAAGGTCTCGGGGATGCAGACGTCGGCGCAGACAAGGATCGTGACCTCCCCCACCAGCCGCACGGGCGCACCGGGGGTGGTCAGTTGCACTGACAGCGGAAAGACCACCTCGGTGCCATAGCCGAAATTCTCGATCTCGAAGGCGGTGAAGCGGGTCGGTGCGGGGTAATCCAACACCACATCCGCCACGTTTTCGGATCCGGCCCACAAGATTTCGGGCGGCAAGCCGACCTCGCCGGGGCTGCGCCAATAGGTCTTCCACCCCTCCTCAAGGGTGATGTGGATGCCCGCCGACAGGATCGCAGCGCCCGGGGCCACACTGTCTTGCACCGTGATGATCCGCGCGGCAGAGGTCGGCCGCTCCACCCACGGGCCGGAGGCCGCAAGCCCGGCCACAGCCGTCGCACACACAAGGATTATCGCCAGACAGAGTCGCTTCATCCCGCATACCTACGCCACCGCCCTGCCCGCGCAAAGGGCCGCCCGCGCCGCACACACGCAACTGTGAGCGACCGCGGCACCCATTCTCCCCTTGCCCCGCCATGCCCCACCCTGTTCAATAGGAGAACCCCTATGACCGGAGCATCCCATGTCCATCCTGCGCCCCCTGCTGTTGTCCACCACCCTGGCCCTGACGCCCATGGCCCTTGCTGCGCAGGAATTGACCGATGATCGGATCAAGCAACTGGCCCTTGAGGCGATCCTCGAAAACCCCGACATCGTGATGGAGGCCGTCGCTATTATCCGTGCGAGAGAGGAGGCCGCCGCCGCCGCAGCAGCAGAAGCCGCCCTGTCGGACGAGCGCAACCTGCTGGAAAACGACCCCAACGCCCCCGTCATCGGCAACCCGGACGGGGACGTCACCATCGTTGAATTCTTTGACTATAATTGCCCCTACTGCCGCCGCGCGGGCGAAACCGTAACCGAAGTTTTGGCGGCGGACACCAACATCCGCGTGGTGTTCCGCGAGTGGCCGATCCTGGGCGAAGGGTCCGTGTTCGCGGCCCGCGCGGCCCTCGCCGCCCGGGAACAGGGCAAATACGAAGACCTGCACATGGCGATGATGTCCCAGCGGGGACGCTTGGACGAGACCAGCGTGTTGCAACTGGCCGCCGAGGTGGGCTTGGACGTTGCACAATTGCAGGCGGACATGGGGGACGAGGCGGTGACAAACCACATCGACACCTCGATGGAGTTGGCCACGACACTTGGGTTCAGCGGCACGCCCGCCTTTGTCATCGGCAACGCGCTTGCGCCGGGGTTGGTGTCCGCTGAACAGATGCTCGACATGGTGGCCGAGGCGCGCGGCACACCGGAGTAAGCGTTTCAGGCGTCCAGGAAAACCCGCACGGCGGCCTCGAACTCACGCGGTTTTTCTGCGTGTAACCAATGGTTTGCGCCGGGTATCTTGGCAAATCGGGCGTTCGGGAACAGGGCGCGGATGTGGCCCCGGTGTTCGGGCAGGACGTAAGCGCTGTCCCCACCCGACAGGAACAAAGTCGGCCCGTCATACTGCGCCGCGACCTCTGGAAAGCCCAGAATGTGATCCATGTTGGCGGCCAGCGCATCCAGGTTGAACCGCCACCGCTGCCCGGTAACATCCAGAGATTGCAGCAAAAATGCGCGCACCGCCGCCTCGGGGATGGTGGCGCTTAGGGCGGCGTCTGCTGCGCTGCGCCGGGTGATCCCGGACAGGTCCAGCGCGCGCATCGCCTCGATCAGGTGCATCTGCGTGTGACTATATGTGACCGGCGCAATGTCCGCGACCACAAGGCGGCGCACCTTTTGCGGCTGCGCCAGGGCCAACATCATGGCGGCCTTGCCCCCCATGGAATGGCCCACCACGTCCCACTGCTCGGGCACAACCTCGGCCAGATCCGCCGCAAGGTCGGCGTAGGAATGGCTGTCTTTCCAGTCACTTAGACCGTGGTTGCGCATATCCACCGTGGCCAGCGGCCCGCGATCGGATAGCCGCGTGGCAATGACGTTCCAGTTGCGGGCAGACCCGAACAGGCCGTGGGCGATCAAAAGGGGCGTGGCCGCACCATCGGACGGGTAGTGTGTTGTGGCAAGCATGCCCCAACATCTAGCCGATCCGCCCCAGCGGGACCAGACCCGTTGAGTGTGCGGCCCGCGCAGCCTATGGTCGCAGCACAGTCCCCGGAGGCCCCATGCAGCCCGCAATTGTACGCGAAATGATCGAGAAAGTAGACGCCCTGCTGGCAGAACGTCTGGACGCCAAGGGCAAGGATGTCGAGGCGAAATTTGCCAGCGTTCGCAAACAGATGCCCGGTCGCGTGCGCCGCGAGATGGAGTTTCTGGTCGACACATCCAAGCGGGTGGAGCACCCCAAGCTGGCCCTGAAAACCGACCCCGCCAAAGTCTCTGCCAGCTATGGTGTGGTGCGGGACCATCTGGAAAGCATCCGCCCCAAGAAGATCAAGAAGCGCAAGCAGTCGTCCCTGATTGCCACCGTGGCGTGGCAAATCCTCGTGGTGATTATCCTGCTGTTAATTGTTCTGCGCTGGCGCGGATTTATCTAGGGCGCGACTCGTGCATGATCCTGCACGTGTCGCGCAAAAACCGTGCAAGATGTCGCGCAGGTCGGCAATTTTGCCCTAGTGCAGCCGATCATCGGGCGGCGTTTCACCGGGGTCCGGCGTCTCGTCCGTTTCCACCGCATAGCTACCCGTCATCCAACGCCCCAAATCCACATCGGCGCAGCGTTTGGAGCAAAAGGGCCGATAGGTGGGGTCGGTCTCTTTCTTGCAAATCGGGCACGTCATAGCAGGTCCCGGACCGGGCGGCGTTCGCGTTTGCGCTGCAACTCGAACAGGCCAAGGGTTGTCCATCCGACCAAGGCGGTGTCGATGGGGTCTTTGCGAAACGCACCGCGCAACGCCTCTTCAAAAGCGCGGCGGTCTTTCTTTGGCATGGGCGCCGGATCGATGACGATCTGGCCGCCAAGGCCGCGGGTGCGCAGCGCCCGGGGCAGCGCGCGGGCCAAGGCCAGGTTCGCCTTGAGCGCCGCCGCCGGTGACGTGTCGCGCCCGGTGTTCACATCCACCGCAACCAAGGCGCGGGTGGGTTCGATGTAGGCGTCGGCGTCGCCAAGGGGCACGCGTGGCGAGGTCAGGGCCGCGATCATGTCAGTGATGCCCGCCGCCTCGAACCCGGTCGTCAGGATTTCGTCGGGCTTGGGGTCCACCCAGTCGCGCCATGCGAGCGTCTGGGCATCAGGGGCGTCCAACAGCCGTTCCGGCCCAGTGCCGGGATCGGCCATGATGCCGGCGGCAAGGGCCCAAGTCTCGGCCACGTCGTCTGCGATATCCTCGGGGGCCGCGTCCGCGCAGGCGCTGCGCAGAATCATGCCCATACCGTCTTGCTCCTCTGGCAAACCTTCGTGCGCTGCGGCCAGAATGGTTTCGCGCAGATCGTCATCGCGGACGGAGCGCGCCACGTTGATCCCCTTGGCGCCGGGGGTGACGATGCAGTACCGGCTTTTAAATAGGATTTTATCGGTGACAGGCACGGCCTTGCCGTCCTGGGCGTGGCCTGTCACCTGCACCAGAAAGACAGCGCCCTGTGCAAGGCCCTTGGCCTGACGGAAAAAGCCGGTCGTGCCCGGTTCCAATTTCAGGAAAACACCGCCCTGCCCTTTGACCGGACGGTCCACCTTTGCGCGAAAAATCGTGCCCGGGCCGGGAGCATCGGTTGTATCGTCCAGCAGGAAATCGTCGAGCTGGCCGTCAATGACGCGGGCCGCGGCGGGCTGGCCGTTCCAATGGCCCAAAACGATCGAGCAGCCTTTCATGATGTCCCCTTCGGCCTGTAGCCCACGGCGCGCAACAGGGCGTCGGTTTCGGCCAAGGGCAGACCGACGACAGCGGTAAAGCTGCCCTTGATCCAAGGCACGAAGGCACCGGCGGGGCCCTGAATGGCGTAGCCACCGGCCTTGCCCTGCCAGTCGTTGGTGTTGAGGTATCCCTCGATATCCCGGTCGGACAGGCGTTTCATCTTGATCGTCGTCTCCACGGTGCGGCGCAGCTGTTTGGAGGCGGTGCGCACGGCCAGCACGGTAAACACGCGGTGCCGGCGCCCGGACAGCAGACGCAAAAACGCCTCTGCCTCAGCCCGGTCGGCGGGTTTGCCCAAGATGCGACGGCCCACTGCGACGGTGGTGTCCGCGCACAGGACCACTTCGTCTACGGCGCAGGGGATGGCCGCGATCTTTTGCGTGGCGATGCGTTCGCAATAAGCACGGGGCAGTTCGCCCTTGTGACAGGTTTCGTCAATATCAGGGGGGCGCACGGCATCGGGGATCAGCCCAAGCTGCGCCAATAGGTCAAGACGCCGAGGCGAGCCGGATCCCAGTATCAGTTTCATCTGATCAGACGGCATCGCGCATATGCCAATTCGGCCCGGACAGACCTACCGCAGCGCAGAACACCCCGATCACGGACTTATTTGAAACGGTAGTTGATCCGACCTTTTGTCAGATCATAGGGGGTCATTTCGACCTGCACCTTGTCACCTGCCAGAACACGGATGCGGTTCTTGCGCATCTTGCCTGCCGTATGTGCGATGATGGTATGGCCGTTTTCCAGCTCGACCAGGAATGTCGCATTGGGCAGAAGTTCCTTCACGACACCGGGGAATTCGAGCAGTTCTTCCTTGGCCATGTTCACTCCACACTAAACACCCACCAATTGTGGGCGCGCTTTAGATGCGCGCAAAACCTTTCTAATTCAAGTCAAAAGCGCATGGGCTCCAAAGACAGGACCGCGCTCACGTTCGACCTTGGGTCAAGGACTGTACCGACTTGCGCAATTCGGCCACGGCCTGTGTCGTCGTGACGGCGTGTCCATTGTTGGATGTGGCCATATGGGCCAGCTGATCGGTTTGATCTGCCATTTTGGACAGGGCACCGTTGATGCGTTCCATATCCTGCGCCTGACCTTGCGTGTCGCGGTTGATATCGACGCATTTCTGGGTGGCGGTGCCCACAGCCTCTTGGATGCTGTCCAATGCCTCGCCCGCCTTGGCGACGAGGGCGACGCCTTGGGCCACTTCCTTGGTGGATTGGGCAATCAGGCTATCAATCTCTGCGCTGGCCTTGGCAGAGCGTTCGGCCAGCGTGCGCACCTCGGAAGCGACGACAGCAAACCCGCGGCCCGCCTCGCCCGCACGTGCGGCCTCGACCGAGGCATTGATCGACAGCATGTTGGTTTGGGTGGCGACCCCCTCGATCACGCGGGTGACGTGGTTCACGTCCTTGGTCAGCTTTTCGAGTTTGCGCATGGATGCGATCGCTTGGGCCACAACCTGGGCCGCATCCACCGACCGCTCTGCCGCTTGGGTGATCTGGTCCTCGCTGCCCGCAGCCATGGTCGAGATATGGCCCACGGACCGGGTCACTTCGTCCACGGTTGTGCGGATCGATCCGATCCCCTGGGCCAGATCCTCGGCCCGTTGACGCAAGGAAACCGCGTTCTGGGACAGGCCCTGACCCGTTTGATCCAGTTGATCAGACCGGTCTTGCAGCCCCGCAAACAGGCGTGCGAACTTGGTCATCATGTGGTTGAAGGAGTCCCGGATCGGTGCGTAATCCCCGGCCAGCGTGTCGGGCAAGCGGTGGGACATGTCCCCGCGCACCAGCGCGTTGATCCCGTCCATCACGGCAGACTGTCCGACCTTTTCCGCTGTGCAATCGGCGGCCAGCTTGAACGCGCCCACAAGTTTGCCGTCGTCATCATACAGCGGATTGTAGGTGGCCGTGATCCAGATATCAGACCCATCCTTACGCTTGCGCCGGTAGGTGCCCGAGAAGGTTTCGCCCTTGGAAATACGGTCCCAAAACCCGCGATATTCGGCGGTCGGAATATCCTCGGGCGGCATGAAAATACGGTGATGGCGGCCCACAATCTCGGACAATTGATACCCTGTGGCTGCCAGAAAATTCGGGTTTGCCTGCACAATCGTACCATCGGGTTTGAATTCGATTGTCGCGTAAACGGCGCTGAGCGCCTTGAGAATGCGCTGTTCCGGCGTCTGTGCACGGCGGTCCACGCCATCCCATTGACCCACAATTTTACCCGCATGTGCGTTCATGTCCGTTCCTCACAATGACACCATCTGCGCCATGTTTACGGACAAGGTTGTAAAGGTTCCGTTACCTGATCGGCCCAAATCGCTCCAGAATACGCGATTGTATCTGATCGCGGGCCTGCCGGTAGCTGTCGAGCTTGTGATCCCGGGTTTCGCCCAGCCCCGTTGGGTCCATGATGGGCCAGTATTCCACGTCGAGGCTGAACACCCGGGTCAATTCCAGCGCCATGCGCTGGCTTGCGGGGCTGAGTGCCACGATCAGATCAAAGCCGGACAGGTCGTCGCCCCATTCCTGCATCTCGGCAAAGGACCGGCTGCGGTGGCGGCTGAGTTCCACGTCGATCTCTTCGCACACGGCAATGGCAAAGCCGTCGATCTCAAGGTCATTCTTGACCCCCGCCGATTGCACATAGATCGAGGTGCCGCAGAGTTTCTTCATGATCCCTTCCGCCATGGGGGATCGGACCGCGTTGTGATCGCAGCAAAACAAGACCGATTGCAGGTCCTCGTCCCTCATGCGCCGAAGTGCAGCACGCAGATCAGGGTAAACAAGCGACGGGCGGTGTCGATGTCGATCGTCACCTTGCCCTCCAGACGTTCTTGCAGCACCCGGGCCCCTTCGTTGTGGATGCCGCGACGCGCCATGTCGATGGTCTCGATCTGGCTGGGGGGCAGGCGTTTGACCGCGTCGAAATAGCTTTCGCAGATCTGAAAATAATCCTTCACCACCTGCCGGAACGGGCCAAGGGCCAAGATCAACTGCCCCGCCTGCTGGTGGTCCTCGGTGGCCACGTCAAAGACCAGACGCCGTTCGCGGATCGCAAGGCCAAGCCGGTACGGCCCGGGGGGCGCATTGGCCGCCTCAAGGTGAAAGGAATTGTCTTCCAACAGGTCAAAGATCGCAACCTTGCGTTCCTGCTCGATCTCGGGGGTTGGCGTGGGAAGACCGGAATCGTCGATATCTATGTGACTTATCTGGGCAGACATGTGGCGTCCTTGGTGTGGTTGCGCTTCCCTCGGGGTCTTTCTAGCGCGCAGGTCCACCGCATGCCAGCGCCGCGAGGGATTGCGTCAATCGGCCCTGTTCAGCCGGTCCAGCCGCGCGGACACGGACAGGCCGTGGGCCTCCAGGCTTTCGGAGGTCGCCAGCGTCACCGCCGCGGGACCAATGGCGCGCAGAGCCTCGGGCGTCATCTGGGCCAGGGTCGTGCGTTTGACGAAATCCATCACCGACAGGCCAGAGCTGAACCGCGCAGAGCGCGCCGTGGGCAGCACATGGTTCGGCCCCCCGATGTAGTCGCCAATAGCCTCGGGCGTCCACTGACCCAGGAAAATCGCCCCCGCATGGGTGATCTGCTGCGACAGGGCAACCGGGTCAGCCACGCAGAGTTCAAGGTGCTCGGGCGCGATCCGGTCCGACAGGGCCGCCGCCTCGCTCAGGTCGCGCACCACGACAATCGCGCCATAATCCCGCCAGCTGGGCCCGGCAATGGCGCGGCGTTCCAATGTCTCAAGGCGCTTTGCCACCGCCTGCTCCACCGCGCGCCCAAAGGCGGCGTCATCGGTGATCAGGATGGACTGGGCGCTTTCGTCGTGCTCGGCCTGGGACAGCAGATCAACGGCGATCCAATCGGGGTCATTGTCCTTGTCGGCAATCACCAAAATCTCGGACGGGCCGGCGATCATGTCGATCCCGACCTTGCCAAACACGCGACGCTTGGCGGCGGCGACAAAGGCGTTGCCGGGGCCGGTGATCTTGTCCACGGGGGCGATGGTTTCGGTGCCATAGGCCATGGCCGCCACGGCCTGCGCCCCGCCGATGCGATAGACGGTGTCCACCCCGGACAGGTGCGCGGCCAGCAGGACCAGCGGATTGGCCACCCCGCCGGGCGTGGGCGCACACATGGTCAGGCGCTTGACCCCGGCCACCTGGGCCGGAATCGCATTCATCAACACGCTGGACGGGTAGGACGCCAAACCACCGGGCACATAGAGCCCCGCCGCATCCACAGGCCCCCAGCGCCAGCCTAGGCGCGCGCCGGTCTCGTCTTCCCACATCTGGTCTTGGGGCATCTGGCGGGCGTGATAGGCGCGGATCCGCGCGGCGGCCAACTCCAGCGCGTCGCGCTCCTCCGCGGGCACTTGGGCCACGGCGGCGGCAATCTCGTCTGCGGAAAAGGCTAGCGTGTCGGGCGTCAGGGACATGCGGTCAAACCGCTGCGTCAGTTCGATCACAGCCGCATCGCCCCGGGCGCGCACGTCCGCGATGATCGCGGCGACCGTGTCGTCCACATCGGGCGCATCCTCGCGCTTGGCGGTCAGCAGTGCGGCGAAGCCCGCCTCAAAATCCGTGTCGGTGCTATCGAGAAAAACAGGCATCGGCCCCTCCGTTTCACGCCCTCCTACCCCGGGGGGCAGACAGCCTCAAGATCGCGCTTTACGCGCCTTCAAGTTAGGGCGTCATTAAGGTTAACGCGGCCCCCGCACCCGAAAACAACGCCCGCCCCCAGCGCATCGCCCTCCCGGCTTCATTGGGTCAAAAATACCCGCCGCCGTCAGATGTCGTGCGCAGGTGTCTGACCGGAGGGGGCGTGATAAGGCCGCGTGACGTCGCGCAAGGACACCTCCAGACACTCTACCTCCAGCGCCAGGGCCCCGTCCCCGGCAAAGGTGATCTCGATCCGGCCCGTGCCATCGGCCCCCGGGGTCCAGGCCATGGACAGGATCGACAGGATGGTGTCGGCGTCCCGGGATATGCCCTGACTTGCGACCTTCATCACGTCCTCAAAGGCCAGAACCGCCTGCACCCGCTGGACCGTGCGATCTGCGTTTTCCCAGCGAAAACGGTTGACCAGCAGGGCAAAGCGCCGCGCGCGGGCGTCCCATGTCATCTCTGACCCGGGCAGCACCGCGTCTTGGATCAGGGCCGATATGGCCGCCAAATCCTCTGGGTCCCGCGCGATCAGGCGCAGGGGCGCCTCGTCGGCATCCTCGAAACGCGCGTCACTCACCGCTGACCCTTTCGATGGTGGCCCCGACACCGCCCAGCTTGCGCACCACGTGTTCATAGCCGCGATCCAGGTGGTAGACCCGGCTGACCCGTGTCTCGCCCTGCGCCGCCAAACCGGCCAGGATCAAAGAGACAGAGGCGCGCAGGTCCGTGGCCATCACGGGCGCGCCTTTCAAACGCTCCACCCCGGTGACCTTGGCCGTGCCGCCTTGGACGTCAATCTTGGCGCCCATGCGGATCAGCTCGGGCGCGTGCATGAACCGATTCTCGAAGATCTTTTCCTCCAGCACCGACACACCCTCGGCCGTGCACAGCAGCGCCATCATCTGGGCCTGCAAATCCGTGGGAAAGCCCGGGAAGGGTTCGGTCACCACGTCCACGGCACGGATGCGGTCGCCGGTGCGGCGCACGGTCAGCCCCTCGGCGGTTTGGGTGATCTCGACGCCCGCGGCCTCCAGCTTTTGGCAAAACGCCTCCAGCAGGTCGCGCCGCCCGCCGGGCAGGGTCACCTGCCCGCCCGCAATCACCGGGGCCAGCATGTAGGTGCCCAACTCGATCCGGTCCGTGACCACCGGGTGGGTGGCCCCGCCCAGACGATCCACGCCTTCAATGGTCAGAGTAGACGTGCCGTCCCCGTCAATCTGCGCCCCCATGCGGCGCAGACATTCCACAAGGTCGGTGATCTCCGGCTCGCGCGCGGCGTTGGTGATCACGGTCGTGCCCTTGGCCAGAACCGCCGCCAGCAGGGCGTTTTCCGTCGCCCCGACCGAGACGAGGGGGAAGTCGATCTTGCCGCCCTTCAACCGCCCCCCGGAGCCTTGGCGTGGACGTAGCCGTCGCGCAATTCCAGATCCGCGCCCAACGCCTCCAGGGCTTGCAGGTGCAAATCCACCGGACGCGCGCCGATGGCGCACCCGCCCGGCAAGGACACAATAGCATGGCCAAAACGCGCCAGCAGCGGGCCCAGCACAAGAATCGAGGCGCGCATCTTGCGCACAATTTCATAATCCGCCGTGTGGTTGTGGATGTCGTGGGACGACATGGCCAGAACCTGACCATCGGCCAGACTGGACACCTCGGCGCCCAAGGACTGCAACAGGGTGGTCATCGTGCGGATGTCCGACAGGCGCGGGGCGTTGGTCAGGGTCAACGGCGCGTCGCTGAGCAAGGTCGCAGGCATCAGCGTCAGACACGCGTTCTTGGCCCCCGCAATCGCGATCGACCCGTTCAGTGCGGCCCCCCCGTGACGTGAATGCTATCCATCTTTACTGTCCTTTTGTGCCTCGGCCCCGCCTTTACGCGCCCGCTGTTGCGCCTTGCGTTTGGCCATATTGGCCTTGAGCGCGGCCTTCAGCCGGTCTTCGCGGGCGCCCGGTGCGGATTTCGCGGGTTTGGGTGTTTTGTCTGTCATCGTGGGGGCGGTGTAGCCTGCTATGCAAAAAGCGTCCAGATAGGCCTTGCGGCCTTTCTCAATCCGGTCTAATCCCCGCTCACGCAGCGGGCTGCTGTAGCTCAGAGGTAGAGCACTCCCTTGGTAAGGGAGAGGTCGAGAGTTCGATTCTCTCCAGCAGCACCACTCTTCCCCCTTTGCACTCAATCGCGGATCCTCGGTTACAAAGGGTCACGGCCTGTGCGGTTTGGCTTGACCCCCGGGCCCCAGTGTTCTTTTACTTTGCGCGATGGTTCTCGGGTGCCAAAGGCCGATGAGATGAAAAGGGAACACGGTGAGGAGGAGCCAACGCGCGCCGAATCCGTGACTGCCCCCGCAACTGTGAGCGGTGAGCGATTTCGCACAAGCCACTGGCCCCAAGGGTCGGGAAGGCGCGGAAAAGCCCAGACCCGCAAGTCAGGAGACCTGCCATCACCGCGGCCCTCGGCCAGCGGCCCTTTAACTTTGACAGGCGGGGTGCCTGGTCAGGAGCATATGATGGCACAGCGGAACCTTTCGCCGCGACATGGTTCTTTGCACACCCGCCCTTTTCGGCGGGGTGACCGATGGAACACAGAATCACAATTTGCACGTCCTGCAAACACAAGGGCAGCCAGTGCCGCCCGGGCTATGCGCTGATCGAGCGGTTGCGCCGCGCCATTGCGGCGGCGGGCGACAGTGTCACCGACACCTTCGAGGTGTCGGGGGTGGCCTGCATGGCGGGCTGCGACCGGCCCTGCACCGTGGCCTATCACGGCACGCAAAAGGCGACCTATCTGTTCGGGGACATTGATCCCGACACGGATATCGAGGACCTGCTGACCTTTGCGCGCGACTACGCCGCGCTTGAGGACGGGTGGTGTTCGTCCGTGGACCGGCCGGGCAAGCTGCGCACCGCGACGCTGGCCCGGGTCCCCTCGGCCATGATCGCCATAGAGGCCACAAAGGCGCGCGCATCATGACCGCCGCCCTACAGGTGCGCGACCTGTCCTGGGGGCCGAACCCGCGCGCAGTACCCCTGCTGCACCCGGTCAGCTTTGATCTGGCGGCGGGGCGGGTACTGGGCATCGTTGGCCCAAACGGGGCGGGCAAGACGACCCTGCTGCGCATGCTCTACCGTTACCACAAACCCGCCACCGGGCAGGTGTGCATCGACGGGGCCGACATCTGGTCCCTGCCCGCCCGCGACGTGGCCCGGCGCGTGGCGGCGGTGTTGCAGGAACAGCCCAGCGATTTCGCCCTGACCGTGCGAGAGATCGTGTCGCTTGGCCGCACGCCCCACCGCAAGGGCTTTGGCGGGACGGACGGGGCGCGGGACCGGGACGTCATCGACGCGGCCCTGCAGCGGCTGGACCTGACAGGCTTTGCCCACCGTCACCTGTCCACCCTTTCGGGCGGAGAGCGTCAGCGGGTCATGGTCGCCCGGGCGCTGGCCCAGGAACCGGGCCTGTTGATTCTGGACGAGCCGACAAACCACCTCGACATCCGCCACCAGTTGGAGGTGCTGGACCTGATCCGTAAGCTACCGCTTACGATTGTCACCTCTTTGCACGACCTGAACCTTGCCTCGGACGTCTGCGACGACCTGCTGCTGCTCAAGGACGGGCACTGTCAGGGCTACGGCGCGCCTGCGGACGTGCTGTGCGCCCGCACCGTCGCCCATGCCTTTCGCGTGGAGACGCGACGCCACCAACTGGCCCCCACGGGGACCGATCACATGACCTTCCACCTACCTCACGAAAGACCACACCCATGAAGACACCGCTCCTTGCAACGGCCCTCATGCTGACCACCACCGCCGCCTTTGGCCAAACCACCGTGCAAAGCTGCGACCGCACCGTCACCTTCGACGCGCCCCCACAGCGCGCGATCTCGAACGACGTGAACCTGACTGAGATGATGCTCGTCCTGGGCTTGGCCGACCGGATGGTGGGATACACGGGTATTTCGGGCTGGCACAAACTGGACGAGACGATCCGCGCCGGGGTCCAAGCCCTGCCTGAGTTGTCCGCGAAATATCCCAGCAAAGAGGTGATCGTGGGCGCGGACGCAGACTTTTTCTTTGCGGGCTGGAACTACGGCATGAAGGTGGGCGGCGAAGTCACGCCCGAAACCCTGGCCCCCTTTGGCGTACAGGTCTACGAGCTGACCGAAAGCTGCACCCACATCATGGACAAGGACAAGGCCAGCATCGAGGACATGTACACCGACCTTTCCAACCTCGGCCAGATCTTTGGCGTTGCGGACAAAGCCACCGCGCTGATTGACGGCTACAAGGCGGACCTTGCGGCCTTCAGCGCGACCCTCGACACCGGCACCCCCCGCGCGTCTTTGTCTATGACAGCGGCGAGGACACGCCCTTTACCGCCGGGCGTTACGCCATGCCCACCGCCCTGATCGAGGCCGCGGGCGGCACCAACATCATGGACGACTTCGAGAAAAGCTGGGCCACCGTCACATGGGAAGAGGTCGTGGAACGCAACCCCGAGGTCATCGTGATCGTGAACTACGGCAACGTCACCGCCGAGGAAAAGCGCGCCTTCATGATGTCCAATCCCGCCTTTGCGGACATTGACGCGGTCAAGAACGACCGTTTCGTCACCCTCGAATATGTCGAGGCCACACCGGGCCCCCGCAATATCCGGGCCATCAAGACCCTCGCCGCCGCCTTCTGGGGGCAGTGACCATGTCCCAGATCACAGGCCCATGGTCCCACAGCACGGGCGGACGCGTCTGGCTGGTGCTGGTGGGGCTGGTGGCGCTTGTGATCTCGACCTCCATCGCGGTGTCCGTAGGGGCGGTGTCTGTCCCCGTGGGGACAGTCTGGGGCGTCTTGGCCAACAAGGTCGCCCCGGGCACGGTCGAGCCCACATGGTCACAAGGCCGCGCCGCGATTGTCTGGGAGATCCGCTTTCCCCGCGCCCTGCTGGCGATGATGGTGGGCGCGGGGCTGGCCGTGGTCGGGGCCAGCCTGCAGGCGGTCACGCGCAACCCGCTGGCCGACCCCCATCTGTTGGGTATCTCATCAGGCGGGGCCTTCGGCGCAATCCTTGCCCTGTTGCACACGGGGCTGTTTCTGGGCCTGCTGACCGTGCCCCTGTTGGCCTTTCTGGGGGCTTTGGCCGCAACCCTTGTGGTGCTGGCCGTCAGCCGCTTTGCCGATGCCACCAGCGCGGACCGGCTGGTGCTGGCCGGGGTGGCGGTGTCGTTCATCATCATGGCTTTGGCCAATGTGCTGATCTTTCTGGGGGATCCGCGCGCAACCCATACGGTGGTGTTCTGGATGCTGGGGGGTCTGGGCTTGGCACAATGGAGCCAGCTGATCTACCCCCTTGTGATCCTTGTGGCCTGTGGCGCGTGGCTGATGACCCGCGCAGGCGCGCTGAACGCCATGACCGTGGGGGACGAGACCGCCTCGACCCTTGGCATCCCCGTGGCGCGGTTCCGGCTGGCGGTCTTTGTGGTGGGCGCGCTGATCACCGGGGTGATGGTGGCGTTCTCGGGAATCATCGGCTTCGTGGGCCTGATGGTGCCCCATGTGGCCCGCATGATCGTCGGCGGGGATTACACCCGCGTCCTGCCCGCCTCGGCCCTCATCGGGGCGATCTTTCTGCTGTGGGCCGACATCGTCGCCCGCACCATCATGGCACCCGAGGATATGCCCATCGGCATCGTCACAGGGCTGGTGGGCGGTGTGTTCTTTGTCTGGCTGCTGGGGCGGCGACGCTAGCCCCCCCGCGCGCGCCGCGCACCGCAAACCGCCCCAAAGCTGCCCCGCCTCAAGACAAACGACACCGCCGCTGGATTAACAGAGCCGATCCGCGTTACCGTCACCCGAACCGGACACTCCCAGATCGACGGTAGACACCGATGAACGCAGTCGAGATCGAACAGGCCATCAGGGACCTGGCCGACGCCCCCTATGATGGCGCGGCGTTTCCCGTTGCCTTCCTCGAATGTTTCGACACCTCCACCGCGCGATCCAGAAAGCTGCGCTCGGGCACGTCCAACAAATCCGACATCGGCGGCGTCCTGCAAGCGGGGTCCATCCACATCTAGACCTGCGCCCCGGGCGACATGCCCGCCACACTGACCGCCGTCAGGGACGGCAAGGCGACCCAGACCAAGCGCAAAAAGGTCCGCTTTGTCATGGCCACGGACGGCCAGCAGATCGAGGCGGAGGATCTGGTGACCGGCGAACCGCTGGGCTGCACCTACACCAACCTGCCAAACCACTTTGTCTTCTTCTGGCCCATCGCGGGTCTGTCCAATTGGGCCAACCAGTTTCCCTACGTCAACGGCCGGCTGCTCAGCGGCTCACACGAGACGCCCAAATTCTCTCTGATCGCGCAGCGCTACCTGATCCAGATCGGCGGGCTGCCGTGGGATCAGATCAACCCCGACATCTTTGGGTCGATGGTTCAGGCCGTCGCGGACGAAGAGGAGCGATCGAAACTGGGGATGCACTACACCTCGGTGCCGAACATCCTGAAGGTGTTGAACCCGCTGTTTCTGGACGATTTGCGCGACCTTGACATCGACCTGATCGACAGCTTCAACCCATTCGGTGAAGCCTATAACATCGTTGCCAAGTCGATGACCGAGGAGAGCCTTAAACAGGTAGCCTCGGTGATCTCGGCCAAGCGCAGTCCGATCACGCCGGAAGACGCGATCAAATGGGCCCAGCGGGCCGGCCGCTTCAAGAAGGAAAACGGTCGTGGAGCGCATGTAACCGCCGCCGGCCCTTATGAAAAGCTGATGGCCGAAGGCGCCACGGCCTTCATGCGGCTCTGCAAGGAGGGTTGCCATGAATGATGATCTCGACGATCTGGCCGCCGACCTCGCCGACATGGACGCCAATGCCGCCGACATCACAACCCTCAAGCATGTGCGCCCTGTCGCGGAAAAACGCGCGGCAGAAGAGATCGCCAACCGAGAAACCTGCTGCGACTTCGACACGTTCAAACCGCTCTTTGACAAGGTCCAGTCTGATCTGGATGCGGGCCTTCGCACAACCAGGCCACCTGAGACGAGCGCCGAGGGCAACCTGCTGATGCGCTCGCTCCACCGCGCCATGAGCAAAGATGCCACCAGCCGCACGATCAGCGATCCCGTGGCGGGGCCGCTCTTCTCTGACGCGAAAGCCGATGGCGACGAGGCCAGCGGGATCATCTATGTCTGACGTTCAAAGTCAGACTTGCCCATCGTTGCCGACAACCGTGACCTGCTGCGCAAGATCGGCGTCACAGGTGGCAGTGTCGAACGCAGGATCACCAATGCCAGGCTCGACCCGACGTTCCTGATGGCGGATGTTGAGATCGTCACGACCTACGCCCTTTACAACATCAACCGAGTGAAACTGGAAAACCTGTTGCACCGCGTTTTCGAAACCGCCCGTCTGGAGATCAAAATCCCCGGTCCCTTCGGCCACCCCGTGACACCGAGAGAGTGGTTCCTTGTGCCACTCTTCGCCATCGACGATGGCTGTGGAACGGATAAGGGATGGAAGAATTAAAGATGTCCACTCTGACAGGCACAGCGCGTCCTTTGTCGAAGGGTAACGCTGGTGATGTTGGCCGTGTCATTCGGCGCGCATCTGTGGGCAAAGTGAGGGGTCACGGCTGGCGACGTGCGGTTGACCCTTACGCGCAAAAGGTCGGCCTGTGACGTGTGGACCCTGCGCCGACGCGTGCACGCAGCAGGTGATCCAGACCGTCCACGTCTGCATTGGCATACTTTCGAATGAACCCTGATCCATCACACCATCGGCGCATACAGCCATGCGGGCGTGTGTGCCGCCGATATCCGCTATAGGCCCTATGGCCTAATTCAGACGCTCGCCGGTTTCGGGTGCGAAATAGGACACCTTGCCGAGGTCAAACGTAAGGTTCAGGTTTTGCCCCGCAACGGCAGAGGTTTCGGCGTGCAGGCGTGCGGTCACGTGTTTGCCGCCCAATTGCATCACGGCGTAGGTATCGGCCCCCGCAGGTTCCACGATGTCGATCAGGCAATCGGCTTCTTGGCGACCCTCGCCACCCCGCAAAGAGGCATCGGCGATATCCTCGGGGCGCACGCCCAAGATGACATTCTGGGGCAGGTCCTTGTTTTTCGTGTCGATCAATGTGATCGGGCCGCCGGTTTCGCGGGCGATTTCAACCTCCAGCCCTTTGCCATTCTGCCGTGTCTTGGCGGGGATCAGATTCATGGCGGGACTGCCCATGAAGTCGGCCACAAACAGATTGGCGGGGTGGTTGTAGATTTCCGCCGGTGTGCCGATCTGCTGGATCACGCCGCCTTTCATGACCACGATCTTGGTGGCAAGGGTCATCGCCTCGATCTGGTCGTGGGTCACATAGACCATGGAGGCGCCGAGGCGTTGGTGCAGGGCCTTGATCTCGGTGCGCATTTCGACACGCAGCTTGGCGTCGAGGTTGGACAGCGGCTCATCAAACAAGAACAGCTTGGGATCGCGCACCAGTGCACGGCCCATGGCCACACGTTGACGCTGCCCGCCGGACAATTGGCCGGGCTTGCGCTTTAGCAGCGGTTCAATCTGCAACTGCGCGGCCACTCGCTTGAGCTTTTCGTCCTGCGTGGCCTGATCGACGCCGCGCACCTTCATGCCGAAGGTGATGTTCTTGGCGACGGTCATCGTGGGGTAAAGGGCGTAGGACTGGAACACCATGGCGATGTCGCGGTCCTTGGGGTTCACATGGGTCATGTCACGCCCACCGATGCTGAGCGTGCCGCCGGTGATCGGCTCCAGCCCTGCGATACAGTTCAAAAGCGTGGATTTACCGCAGCCCGACGGGCCGACGAGTACAAGGAAGTCGCCCTGTTCGATGGAGACGTTGATGTCTTTGAGGATTTCAACGGACCCATAGCTTTTGAACAGGTTGTTGATTTCGAGGATGGGAGCCATGGGTTTAGCCTTTCACGGATCCAGCGGTCAGACCGCGGACGAAGTATTTGCCAGCAACGACATAGACAACCAAGGTTGGCAGGGCCGCGATGATCGCGGCGGCCATATCCACGTTGTATGCTTTGACGCCAGTGGTTGAATTGACGATGTTGTTGAGCGCAACAGTCACAGGTTGCGTGCCCGCCTGAGAAAAGGACACGCCAAACAGGAAGTCGTTCCAGATTTGGGTGAACTGCCAGATGACGGTCACAACGATGATGGGCAGCGACAGCGGGAGGAAGATCGACCAGAAGATGCGGAAGAACCCTGCCCCATCGACCTTGGCGGCCTTGGTCAGCTCGGCCGGGATCGACACGTAGTAGTTGCGAAAGAACAGTGTCGTGAACCCAAGGCCGTAGATGACATGGACAAAGATCAGCCCCGGGATCGTGCCCGCCATCCCCATCAGGCCCAGCATCCGCGCCATGGGCAGCAAGACGACCTGAAACGGGATAAAGCACCCAAACAGCATCAGCGCGAAGAACAGGTTGGCCCCTTTGAACCGCCATTGTGCCACGACGTAACCATTCAGCGCACCGATCAGGGTGGAAATCAGAACCGCTGGGATCGCGATCAGAACCGAGTTCCAGAAGAACGGACGCACGCCTTCGCATTGGATGCCGGTGCAGGCGCCCGACCATGCCGTGCGCCAGGCATCCAGCGTGACCTCGCGCGGCAGGGACATCAGATCGCCTGTGCGAATTTCATCGAGGCTTTTGAACGATGTCGTGATCATCACGAACAGCGGCATCAGGTAGAACAGGGCAAACAGACCCAGCAGGATATAGAGCGTCCAGCGCAGGACAATCTTGGCCGCCCGGTTGCCCGATTGAGGAGCGGTGTAAGACATATCACTCATCTTTGGTCCTCAATTCTGAATAGAGGTAAGGCACCACAATGGTGAACACGACAGCCATCATGATCATCGCGGAACTGGCCGCCTGACCGATGTCACCGCGCGAAAACGCCATCGTGTACATGTAGGTCGCAGGAAGGTCGGTCGCGTAGCCGGGGCCACCGCCTGTCAGTGCAATCACCAGATCGAAGCTTTTGATCGCAAGGTGGGACAGCACGATGAAGGCGGACAGGAAAATCGGGGCCATGGCGGGAATGATGATGGCGGTGTAGACGCGCCATGTGGGGATGCCATCGACTTGGGCGGCCTTGATGATCTCTTGGTCCACCGACCGCAGACCCGCCAGAAACAACGCCATCACAAAGCCGGAGCTTTGCCAGATCGCGGCGATCACCACGGTGTAAATCGCCATGTCGGGGTTCACGAGCCAGTCGAAGGTGAAATCTTCAAACCCCCAACCGCGTACCGTGGCCTCTAGGCCCAGACCGGGGTTCAGGATCCATTTCCACGCCGTCCCGGTCACAATCATCGAAAGCGCCATGGGGTAGAGATAGATCGTACGGATCGCGCCCTCGGTCCGGATGTTTTGGTCCAGCAGAATGGCAAGGATCAGGCCAAGGATCATCGCAATCACGATGAACAAGAACCCGAAGACAAACAGGTTGCTGAACGCCGTATCCCAACGGGGGAGGCGAACAGTCGGTCATACTGGATGAAGCCGTCAATCTCGTATCTTGGCAAAAGCCGCGACCGCGTCAACGACACCCACGCCGTCCAGGCGATGAAGCCATAGACGAAGACCAGGACCACGATAAACGAGGGGGCCAACACCAATTTGGGCATGTGTTCTTCAAGCCACTTGGTCATTGGATATTCCTTGAAGGGTCCTCCCCCACGCGCGCGCGGGAGAGGAGGGAGGAAGCGTTTACATGCTGTTCGCGATGGCGTTGGCCAACATCTGAACGGCGTCATCAGACGACATATCAGAGTTGAAATGCGCGGTCACAGTGTCGGTGATCGCACCAGCCTGCGCGCCGCGAAGGGCCATGCCGTGGGCGTAGGATGGCAGCAGGGAACCACCTTCGTTGCTGGCGGCCATGTCGCTGGCAGACAGAACCGCGCAGCTGTCAAAGTTGTCCAACGCGACGTCTGTGCGCACAGGGATCGAACCTTTGTTCAGGTTGAACACTTCCTGAAAGCTTGCGCCGACGATCAACTCGGCCAACAGGGCTTGGCCTGCTTGCTTGTTGTCACCGTCCACGGCGAACATCGCAAAGCTGTCGACGTTGTAAAGGAAGCCTTCGCCCGGCGTGGAGGCACACAGGAAGTCTGTCCCAGGCGCCTTGCCCGCAGCCACGAATTCACCCTTTGCCCAGTCCCCCATGATCTGGAAGGCGGCTTCGCCGTTCATGACCATTGCGGTGGCCAGGTTCCAGTCACGACCTGCAAAGTTGCCATCAACAAATCCACGCATGGTGCGCATCTGGTCGAACACGGCCTTCATGTCGTCGGACTTGATGGTGTCCATGTCCAGTTCCACAAAGGCTTTGCGGAAACCGTCAGCGCCCAGAATGCCCAGGGCGACCGCTTCAAACACGGTCGCGTCCTGCCAAGCCTGACCACCATGTGCCAGAGGGATGATGCCAGCCGCTTGCAGCTTTTCAGCGGCGGCGTTGAACTCGTCCCATGTGGTGGGCATTTCGATGCCATTGGACGACAGGACTTCGGCGTTGGCCCAGATCCAGTCCACGCGGTGCACGTTGACCGGTGCCGCACACCACGTGCCCTCACATTTCATGTGGCCTGCGATTGCGGCGGGCAGGATATCGGACCAGTTGTTGGCCTCAGCAACAGCCGAGATGTCAGCCAGAACGCCCTCTTCATACCATTCCTGGATCGCCGGGCCCTTGATTTGCGCAGCCGTCGGGGCGTTGCCAGCCAGAACACGTGCGCGCAGGGCAGAACCGGCTGCGTCACCGCCGCCACCGGCCACGGGCATGTCGGTCCATGTGCCCCCGCCTGCGGCAAACTCTTCTTGCAGAACGGCGACGGATTTCGCTTCGCCGCCAGAGGTCCAGTAGTGCAGAACTTCGGCTTCGGGTGATGCGTGGCCATCGGCAAATGCAGCGGACGCGGCGACGATCGCCATGCCGGACACGGCACCAAGAAGTTTGAGTGTCATTTGTGATTTCCTCCCAGAAATTATGTCACCCCATAGTGGGACGTGGACCAAATACGCCTTATTCCGACCCACCATTGCAATTGACGCATAGCGGGTATTCCAAGCGGAAATACGATTAGTCGTCGACTTCGTTACACGATGTTACGTTGGACTCGATTCTGTTGCACGTTGTTACATAGGTGGTGATACGATCGGTTAAGGTACGTCCACCTCGCAGCACAGAAAGGCAGATCATGGCGATCCCGCGCATCCTTGTCGTCGACGATGATTCTGACATGCGTCAGATGATGACACAGTTTCTGCGCCAGAACGGAACGATTGCCCTGCCCGCCTCGACCGAGCGCGAGGTGCAGTCCCATCTGGACGGGGGACGCGTTGATCTGATCTTGCTGGACGTGATGCTGGGGGATGAAAACGGGCTGCACATCTGCAGGCGCTTACGTGCAGAACAGGATGTGCCAGTGATCATGGTGTCCGCCCTTTCGGCTGATCATCAGCGGATGGAAGGCTATGCGGTTGGGGCCGACGATTACATCACCAAACCGTTCAATCCCGATTTGCTGTTGGCACGGGTCAAGGCGGTGTTGTCGCGCGCGCGGCGGTCGTCGTCTTTGGTGCACCGTCGCAACACCAAGACATTCCATTTTGCAGGCTGGACCTACCGCGCCAAGACCGACGAGGTCCTGTCCCCCAACGATGTTCAAGTGGCCCTGTCACAGCGCGAAACCGCGTTGTTGCAGGTCTTGCTGGCCAACCCCCATATTCCCCTGACCCGGGCCGAGATTGCAACCGCCCTTGACGTGACCGGCAGCGCGTCCCAATCCACCGAGGCTATCGGGCGCTCCATTGACGTTCTCGTTGGACGTTTGCGCAACAAGATAGAGACCAACCCCAAAGCCCCGCAAATTCTCAAGACGGAACGCGGCATGGGATACGTCTTTTCCGTCGATGTCGTGGCCGAGGAAGGTTAAGCCCGGCCGTGTCGAACCTGCGGTCCATTGGCCTGATCTTTGTCAGCGCAGCCTTTCTGGCCGGCGGGCTTTCGGTTTGGCTTTGGATGCATTCTTCGGCCAGTTGGCGCGCCCATCAAAGTGGCGCCTATATCGCCGGTGTCACGCTCTATGACGCCTTGCAAAATGGCACGGCGCCGCCCCCGGGGTGACCCTTGTGGCGCTCTCGGCCCGAGATCAATCGCACGCTGCCGCAGGTCAGTTTCGCCAAATCACAGGGGCCAGTTCCGCGTCGCGCCTCACGATCATCCCGGTCTCCGCCGATGTCACACCGCAACGGATTGGCTTGCCCCTGACCCTTGCCGTGCTGTCCCCGGACATCACCTACAACATCGCCGATCTGCCCAACCGTACCGGCCAGACCGCGGCAGAAACCACCGGCGCTGTCACCGCCAAGTTCGCGTCTTTCTGCAGCGACCCGATTGTCCTCGCCCGGATGGGCGACGGACCGTGGCTGCGCATTGACGGCAACCCGGTGTGGGGCTGCGACGCCAGCCCGGCGGACCTCAGATTGCTGGCTGTGTTTTTGGCAATTGTCGCCATGGGTACGATGATTACGCAGGCGCTCAACCTGTCGGCAGGCTTTACCTCCTTTGCGCACCAATTGCGCAACCGCCGCCGCGTCGGGGGGCCGACGCAGTACAACGCCACCGGCCCGCAAGAGCTGCGCGAGATTGTCGCCGCGGTGAACGGCTATCTGGAACTGGAACGCGAGCAACTGGCCAGCCGCGCCGCTGTTCTCTCGGGCGTCAGCCACGATCTGGGCACGCCTGCAACACGCCTGCGACTGCGGGCGGCCCTGATCCCGGACACCGAGCTGCGCCAGAAATTCGAGAATGACATCGACACAATGACCGGCATCATCGAAAGCGTCTTGAACTATACCAATGTCGAAATGAACGCCGAGACGCCGCGCCAACTCTCGCTCAGCTCTCTCGTGGATGCGATCGTGGCGGATTACCACGACACCGGGCGGCCAGTGAGGCTGCATCACAGCAAAGAGGTGATCGTTCAGGGCGGGCGCTCCATCTTCATGTCGCGCCAGGGTCAGGGCATCGTCCCAGGGGAACAGGACGTCATCGTCTGCGCGCGTCCTGTGGCCTTGCAACGCGCAGTTACCAACCTGATCGAAAACGCCCTGAAATACGGGCGCCGCGCCCATATCTCCATCGAGGCAACCGCCGCGACTGCGACCGTTGTGGTCGAGGATGAAGGCACCCAGTCCTGTGCACAAGACATCGAGGCCCTCATGGCCCCGTTTCAACGCGGCGAGGACACCGCCACCATCGACGGCCACGGATTGGGCCTGACGATTGTTGCGACGATCGCCAAACTGCACGGCGGCACTTTGGAATTTGAAGACGGATCGAGGGGCGTCGCAGCACGGCTCGAAATTCAGCGCAATTGAGACGCGCGCACTCAGTGTTTCCAAGGCGACCTGCACGCAGGTGCAGCTGCCTAAAACACAACGAAGTCTCAACCTTTTGGCAAAGATGGTGCCCCCACACGGACTCGAACCGCGGACCTACTGATTACAAATCAGTTGCTCTACCAGCTGAGCTATAGGGGCACTGCGCAGCCTGTTACCGGGCTGCGCGGGGTTTGGCAAGCCTCAAGCGCCGTCTGAAACGCCTGCTTCTGCAAAAGTTGCCATGCCGGAGTGGCAGGCCAAGGCCGCCTTTAGAATTCCGATGGCCAGCGCGCCGCCGGACCCTTCCCCCAGCCGCATGTCCATGGACAAAAGGGGCGTTTTTCCAAGCGCTTCCAGCACGCGGCCATGGGCCCCCTCGGCCGAGACATGGCCCGCCACGCAGTGATCCAGCGCGCCCGATTGCGCCTTGGCCAGCACCAAGGCCGCTGCGGTGCAGATGAAGCCGTCCAAGATGACCGGGATGCGGTGGTGGCGGGCGGCGGCGATGGCGCCGGTCATGGCGGCAATCTCGCGCCCGCCCAGACAGCGCAGCACCTCTAGGGGCGCGCGATCTGTGTGCAGGGCCAGACCAGTGGCTACGGCGGTTGTCTTGGCGGCCAGCCCCGCGTCGTCCACGCCGGTGCCCCGCCCCGTCCAGTCCGACGCCTGCCCGCCCAGCAAGGCCGCCGCGATGGCCGCGGCGCAGGTGGTGTTGCCGATGCCCATTTCGCCCGTCACCAGCAGGTCAGCCGCCGGGTCCACGGCCTGCCAGCCAGCGGAGAGGGCCGCCAAGAACTCGGCCTCCGACATCGCGGGGGCGGTGGTGAAATCGGCGGTGGGTCGTTCCAGATCAAGGGGGTGCACGTCCAGCTTGGCCCCGAAGGTCCGAGCCAACTGGTTGATCGCCGCCCCGCCATGTTCAAAGTTGGCGACCATTTGCACCGTCACCTCTGCTGGAAAGGCAGACACGCCCTGTGCGCAAACCCCGTGATTCCCGGCAAAGATCACGATCTGCGGGGCCGTGATCGTGGGGCGGGGATCGCCCCGCCACGCGGCGTACCATTGGGCCAAATCCTCCAGCCGCCCGAGGGCACCCGGTGGCTTGGTCAATTGCCCATTGCGATCCGCAGCAGCGGCAGCCGCCGCAGTGTCCAGGGCGGGCGCATTTGACAGGGCGTCCAAAAACGCGGCAGGGGTGGCAAACATGGGCGAACTCCGGTCTGTGTGGATCACGATGGGACCAGATAGCCCAAGGTTTCGGAAAGGAACAACTGATGAAACGAGCGTTTATCACAGGCGATCTGCGTTTGGCGGTGTCCCTTTTGACGCGGTTTCCAATTCATGCGGATTTTTCGAGTGGGCGGACGGCGCAGGCGGCTTGGGCCTATCCGTTGGCAGGTGTCCTTGTGGCCGGGCTGGGTGTGACCGCTGGCGTGGGGGCGCTGTGGGCTGGGCTGCCCGCGATCGCGGCGGCCCTGATCTGCCTGACCGTGCTGGTGATCACCACCGGGGCCATGCACGAGGACGGGTTGGCCGATACCGCCGATGGGCTGTGGGGCGGATGGACGGTGCAAAAACGCCTTGAGATCATGAAGGACAGCCATATCGGGGCCTACGGTGTCATCGCCTTGGTGCTATCGCTGGGCCTGCGGGCCGCGCTGTTGGCGGTGGTTCTGCCCCTCGCCCCGTGGTGCGTGCTGGCCATTGCCGCGCTGTCGAGGGCGGGCATGGTCGCGGTGATGTGGGCCCTGCCCCATGCGCGATCAACGGGGCTGTCACAGGCCACCGGGCGGCCCGGCGGGGTATGCGTGGTGGGTGCAATCCTCGTGGCCGGGATCGTCGCCCTTGCAAGTGGCGTTGCGCCCTTCGGATTGATCGTATCGGCCGCAGCTGCCACCGTTGCTGTGGCCGCGATTGCCAAGGCCAAGATCGGGGGGCAAACGGGCGACATCCTTGGAGCCACGCAGCAAGTCACTGAAATCGCTTGCCTTATGGTCGTGACCATAGCCCTGACGTGACAGGCGGAACGTGAAAAGGGCGCCCCACTGGACGCCCTTTTGTGTGGTTTGTTCGCGCGTCAGGCCGCTGCGACGCGCGCCGTCAGAACGGCACCGATCCGTTCGGAGGCGAGGGTTTCATTGCCCCCTTCGACCGCCCCAAGCTCGCGGGTCAGACGTTCCAACGCGGCTTCGTACAACTGACGTTCGGAATAGGATTGCTCGCGCTGATCATCGGTGCGGTGCAGGTCGCGCACAACCTCGGCGATGGCGATCAGATCCCCGGAGTTGATCTTTTGCTCATACTCTTGCGCACGGCGGGACCACATGGCGCGCTTGACCTTGGCCTTGCCCTTCAGGGTCTTCATGGCATGGGCCACGACGTCCGGGCTGGACAGGCCGCGCATGCCAACTTCGGTCGCTTTGTGGGTCGGGACGCGCAGGGTCATCTTGTCTTTGGCAAACGAGATCACGAACAATTCCAACGCAAAGCCCGCAACTTCCTGTTCTTCGATGGACACGATCTGGCCAACGCCATGGGCCGGGTACACAACGAAATCATCGGGACGGAATTCTGGTTTGGACTTGCTCATATGCAGGACCCTTTCTCACGTTTTTCAGCGCAAAATGCCACACAGCCAGACAGGTCCGGCCGGTTTGCACATCGCGCTTTTCAGTTTTTCGGCGCAGGGGTGGCAGACACCCTGCGAGCGACAGGCACCCATCGCATGAGTATACATACCATAAAAACCGGCCCCATGTAAGGGCCACACAGCTAGGATTGCGTGAAAACAGACCTATTCACAGCACCTTAGCCCACCCAAAGGTGTTGACTTTGCGCGTTTCCAGCGATTCGCCGATCAACCGCCCTCGCCCGCCGCCTCGGAAAAATGCGACTCGAGCTTGCCTTCCTGACCATCCAGCGCCTCTGCATCGGGCAGAGGATCTTTCTTTGTGATGATCACGGGCCACGCCTCGGAGTACTTGCGGTTGAACTCAACCCACTTTTCCATGTCAGGCTCTGTGTCCGGGCGGATCGCGTCGGCGGGGCACTCAGGCTCGCACACGCCGCAATCGATACATTCGTCCGGGTGAATCACCAGCATGTTCTCCCCCTCGTAGAAACAATCCACGGGGCAAACTTCGACGCAGTCAGTGTATTTGCAAGCGATGCAATTGTCGGTAACGACATAAGTCATGGGAAAGGTGCCTTGGTCCGTTGCTAACTTGCGGTGGGTTTAGTCCGCGTTTTCGAGTTATTCAAGCACCCGAAGGTGTCAACCCAGATTGACAGACAGCTATCGCGCAGATGGACAGGTTTCAATGACACAAAATGCCGCCACCGCCCTTGGGTTCGGGGCGGTCGTGACCTGGGCGCTGTTGGCATTGTTCACGGCTGCCGCAGGTCCCGTGCCCCCGTTTCAACTGGCGGCCATGGCCTTTGCCATTGGCGGCGGTGTCGGGGCACTCTCGTGGCCCTTTCGCCCACAGGCACGGGCCAGCCTGCGCCAACCGTGGCAGGTTTGGGCGGTCGGCTGTGTCGGGCTGTCGGCCTATCACGTGATGTATTTCTTTGCCTTGCAGAACGCCCCGGCGGTAGAGGCGTCTTTGATCGCATATCTCTGGCCCCTTTTGATCGTTGTCTTTGCGGCGCTGCTCCCGGCGGAGGACTTGCGCCCCGGGCACATCATCGGCGTTGTTCTAGGGCTGGCGGGGGCTGTGCTGGTGATAACCGACGGGCTGTCCACGGGTCTGGCAGGCGGGCTGCAATCGGGCCATGTGTTTGCCATGGCCTGCGCCGTGATCTGGTCGGGCTATTCGGTCCTGACGCGCCGGTTCGGGGACGTCCCCACGGATGTCGTCGCGGGCTATTGCCTCGTGTCGGCTGTGGTCTGCGCAGCGCTGCACGGCGCGTTGGAGGAGACGGTTTGGCCCGCAGACGCACGGGCCTGGGCCAGCGTGGTCGGCCTTGGCCTGCTGCCCATGGGGCTTGCGTTCTACGTCTGGGACTACGGATGCAAGCGGGGCAATATCATGGTGCTGGCGGCCCTGTCCTACGCGGCCCCCGTGCTGTCCACCTTGGTCCTGCTGGCCGCCGGGGTCGCCGTCTGGCACTGGTCCATCGGCGCGGCCTGCGCCTTGATCACGCTGGGGGCGGTGATCGCCAGCCGGTCAAAGTCAAAGGCCCTTTAGCGCATCGGTCTGACGGCGGTCCCGCCCGGTGGGACGCCCGCCCACACGATCCTCGATCTTGGGTTTGGGGACAGGCGGGGCGGAATGATCGGCATAGCAGGCCTGCGCCTCGGGGGCCGGGCCGCGCCGCTTGGGCACATCGGTGATCTCGATCACCCGCACCCACGTGCCCGTCGCAAAGGTCAGCGTGTCCCCTGCCCCAACCTTCATCGCCGGTTTCAACGCCTTTTCACCATTGACCCGGACGTGCCCCCCCGCAACCAGTTTGGTCGCGAGGGAGCGTGTCTTGAAAAACCGCGCCATCCAGAGCCACTTGTCCAAGCGCTCTTTCTCGGTCGCAACTTCCATTCAGGTGTTCTTGAGGCCCGCCAAGGCGGCCGCAAAGGGATTGTCCGGGTCGATCTTCTTTTCCTTGCGGGGCGGACGGGCGGTCGCGTTCTGCGGCGGCTTGGGGCCGCGCTTGGGCTTGCCCTTGCCTTTGCCGCGCGGGGCGTTGTCCCCACGGGGACGCCCGCCGCCCGCGTTACGGCGCTTGGGTTCCCACTTGAACGTGTAGAAGACCTCGCCTTCGGGCGCTTCGACCTGCGCATCGTTTTCGGGGGTACTTTCGGGGTGGGTTTCGGGGGTGTTTTCGGGGGGCGCCGTTTCGGCCTCTGCCGCCTCGGGTTGCGCCACCGCTGCCGGGGTCTGTTCGCCTTCGGGGGCCTTGGCCGCGGGCTCGGGGGTGGCTTTCACCTTGGGCCGCTCGCCCCGCTCCGCGCCATAGCCCAGACCCTGCATCAGGTCCGCGAATTGTTCCAGCGTCATGCCCGTGATCGACAGCATGTCCGGCGTCGCCTCGAAGCCGCCGCGGGTGTCCGCCGCGCGCAGCATGTCCGCCAGCCGTTCCAGCATGTCGATGCGGATCGCGCGCGCCCCCGCAAGGCGATAGCCTGCGCGGGTAAAGTACCCCTCTGGCATCCCTTCCAGACCGGGCACAGTGACCAGACCGGGGGGCGGTGCCTCGGGGAAGTCTTGCAAACCGGAATGCAGCGACCACAGCACCAGCCGCAGACGCGTGGGCGCGGGTTTCAGCAGAAGCGGCATGAAGATCGTAAATTGGCCGAACCGGACACCGTGTTTGCGCAACGCGCCACGTGCGTCTTGATCCAGCGCCTTCACATCGTCCGCCACCTCCGCCCGGGGCAGAACGCCCATGGCCTCGGCCAGTTGGAAGGCAAAGCCTTTGGCCAGCCCCGTGATCGTCTCGTCCCGCTGCATCGCCAGCATGGGTTCAAAGGCCGCCGCCACCTTGCGGTCGATGAAATGTTGCAGGCGGCGCTGCACTTTCTGCATGACCTCGGGGCCGGCCTCGTCATCGACAAACGCCTCGACGGCGGGCTTCAACGGCTCCGCCCCGGCGACAAGTTTGCCCACCGCATGTTCGCCCCACATCAGGCCACCTTGTTCGGTGAAATCCATCTCGGTGTCGGGGGCGTTGTAGAAACGATCGGCGCGCAGGTGGAATTCGGGGCGCAGGGCCGCCGTGGCCGCTTGGCGCACGGTCTTTGCCTCGTCCGGGGTGGCCGAAGCCTCTTGCCGGAAACGGAACCCCTCCAGACGGCCCAGGACTTCGCCCTCGACTGTCACTTCACCCTTGTCATTTATGTCGGCCACGAGGCCCTCCTTCATCTTCAACCGGCGAAGCAGAACACTGGTCCGCCGGTCAACAAATCTTTGTGTCAACGCACCGTGCAGTGCGTCAGATAGGCGGTCTTCTACGGCACGCGTGGCGTCTCGCCAATGCAATTCGTCCTGAACCCAGCCTTTGCGCTGCGCAACATAGGTCCAAGTGCGAATAAAAGCGAGGCGTTTGGACAGGGTGTCGATATCCCCATCCGTCCGGTCAATGCGTTTGACCTGCCGCGCAAACCAATCCGTCTGCACCTGCCCGTGTTCATGCAGGAACTCGAACAGACGCGCCAACAGGCTTGCGTGTTCCACATTGCTGATGCCGCGAAAGTCCGGCACCCGGCACACGTCCCACAGCAGACGCATGTCCCGCGCGTCGCGCAGGCGCACGCGGATCCCCTCCAGTTCGCTGATCGCCTTGAGGGCGGCCACATCATCGGCCTCGCGCCCGCGCACAAGGCGCATGTCATCGGGGGCTGCCTCGAGGCTGTTGATCAGGGCTTCGGGGCTGCCAAAATCCAACTGGTTGCTGCGCCATTGCAATTTCTGGATCGGGGTGAAGCTGTGGTTGCCAATCGCCTCGACCACGCCGTCGTCCAGCGGGCTGGCCTCGCCCGTCACACCGTAGCTGCCCGGCGACATGTAGCGCCCGGCCCGGCCTGCGATCTGCGCCAGCTCGTTGGGGGCAAGGGGCCGGATGCGGCGGCCATCGAATTTGGAGGTCGCGGCGAAGGCCACGTGTTTGATATCAAGGTTCAGACCCATACCGATGGCGTCCGTGGCGACCAGATAATCCACCTCTCCCTCTTGGTACATGGCGACCTGGGCGTTGCGGGTGCGGGGCGACAACGCTCCCATGACGACCGCAGCGCCCCCTTTTGGCGGCGCAACAGTTCCGCAATCGCATAGACCGCATCCACGCTGAACCCCACGATGGCGGACCGGGGGGCATGCGGCTGATCTTTTTGGAGCCCGCGTACGTGAGATCAGAAAACCGTTCCCGCCGCAAAAACTGCGCCTCGGGCACCAGTTCGGCGATGGCCCCCTTCATGGTGTCGGCGCCCATGAACAGCGTCTCGTGCAGGCCGCGCATGTGCAGCAGACGGTCGGTAAAGACATGGCCCCGCTCGGGGTCGGCGCACAGCTGGATTTCGTCGATCCCCACAAAATCCGCGCCAATGCCCGTCGGCATCGCCTCGACGGTGCACACCCAATAGGCGGCCCGGGGAGGTACGATCCGCTCTTCACCCGTGACCAGCGCCACCACCGATGGCCCCCGGATTGCGACGATCCTGTCATAAACCTCGCGCGCCAGCAGGCGCAGGGGCAGGCCAATCACCCCCGTGCGATAGGACAGCATCCGGTCGATGGCATAGTGGGTTTTGCCCGTGTTGGTGGGGCCTAGGACAGCCGTAACCTGTGCCTGTCGCATCTTGTCCCCTCCGGGGTCTTAGAGGGCGGAACCTGCGGTTTTCGCAACCAACCGCGCGCGCACGTCATCCATACCATCCATGTGCGGGTGGATGGCAAGGGCCGCGTCCAATGCCTTAAGCGCCGCGTCCGGGCGATCCACACGTTCCAGAACCGCTGCCACGGCGGTCATCGCGCCAAAGTGGCGGGGGTTCAATGCCAGTGCACGTTCCAGATCCGCCATGGCCATGCCGAACCGTTCCATGCGCAGAAAGGCCGACCCCCGGATCACCCAGCCTTCCGCAAACTCGGGCGCGTGGTCCACCACGGCGGTCAGGTGGTCGAGCGCCGCGTCAAAATCCTGCGCCTCGACCGCCTCGCGCCCTTCGCGCAACAGCAGGTCCATCGCGGCAGAACCCGACCGCGACCAGCGTTCCAGCACCTCGTTGCCGATCTTGCGCGCTTCGACCGGTTCGGCGGACTGCAACTGGGCCAGCAAATCCTCCACCTCCTCCGTCTGGGCCATGCCGGACGTTGCGTAAGAAACAGCCAGCGCGGCCAGAAGGGAGTTGTATGCCAGAGGTAGGTATTTCATCTTGCCTGTAATCTTAGGCCCGCGCGCAGGAATTGCGAGGGCCTTTGCACCGATCCAGGACAACAATCAGGTGAGGACACCGAAATGAGCGATATCGTGAACCAGGCCGTGGCCGTTTTGAACGAAAAGATCGGCAGCTTTGACGGATCCGTCAAGTTCGTGATCGAAGGCGAAGGGGCCTTGATGGTCGACAGCGACGGCGTGCGCGCAGGCGACGAAGAGGCGGAGTGCACGATGACCGCCGACGCCGAGACCTTTCAAGGCATCCTGAGCGGGGACGTGAACCCGACCTCCGCCTTCATGACCGGCAAGCTGACCGTGGACGGCGATATGTCCGAGGCGATGAAGCTGGGTGCCGTGCTGAGCTGATGTCAGCCCCCGCCCCCTATTTCGCGGACATCGCCCGCGGACCCGAGGGTCACGCGCAATGGGTGACGGCCAGTGATGGTCGTCGCCTGCGCGTGGGGCTTTGGCCGCTGGAGGGGGCAAAGGGCACGGTCCTGATCTTCCCGGGCCGTACCGAATTCATCGAGAAATACTCCGACGCGGCGGCGGAACTGGCCGCGCGCGGGTATGCAAGTGCCGCCATAGACTGGCGCGGGCAAGGCCTGGCGGATCGTACGGGGCGCGACGCCAAACAGGGCCACGTGGACAACTTTGCCGAATACCAGCTGGATGTGGCCGCGTTCTTGTCTGTGGTCCGTGACGCGGGACTTCCCGAACCCTTGCATCTGCTGGCCCATTCCATGGGCGGGTGCATCGGGTTGCGCGCCTGTCTGGACGGACTGCCCGTGCGCAGCGCCGCCTTCAGCGCACCTATGTGGGGCCTGACCTTGACGCCCGGTCTGCGGGTGGCGGCGTGGGGCGTGTCCACTGTGGCGGGCTGGGTTGGGCAATCTCTGCAGTACGCCCCGGGCACGGATGCAGCCGCGCGCCCCGCCTCTGTGCCCTTTGACGAGAACCGCCTGACGACCCACCGGCCCATGTACGACTGGATGCAGGACATGGTGCGCGCCCGGCCCGAATTTGTGTTGGGTGGGCCATCGCTGGGCTGGCTCAATGCGGCCCTGCGCGAGATGCACAGCCTCGCCCGGGCGCCGGTGCTGGATTTGCCCGGGGTCTGCGTGCTGGGCACCCGCGAGGATATCGTGGAGCCGGAGGCCATTCACATCCGCATGAACGCCTGGGATCGTGGTCGGCTGGATGTGATCGAAGGCGCGCTGCACGAAGTCCTGATGGAAGGGCCCGCCGTCCGGACCGCCGCCTACGACAGCTTTGCCACCCTGTTCGACACCGCCTAGGCCTGCGGGCTTGGCGCATCGGTCAACGCGCCCCCTGCAACCGCACCACCCGGTCCATGCGGGCCGCAAGCTCCATGTTGTGTGTCGCCACCAAGGCCGCCAACCCTGTATCGCGCACCAAAGCGACCAGAGCATTGAACACGGTGTCAGAGGTTGCGGGATCAAGGTTGCCCGTCGGCTCGTCCGCCAGCAAAAGCGCCGGAGCGTTGGCCAGCGCGCGACAAAAGGCGACGCGCTGCTGCTCTCCGCCGGACATCTCGGCCGGGCGGTGTGTCACGCGATCCGACAACCCCACCCGCGCCAACAAATCACGGGCCCGGTCCGCCGCCTGATCGGACGGGATGCCATTGGCCAGTTGTGGCAAGGTGATGTTTTCGAGGGCCGAAAACTCCGGCAGCAGGTGGTGGAATTGATAGACGAAACCGACATTCTGCCGCCGCATGCGCGTGCGTTCTCGGTCCCCCCGCCCGGTCATATCCTGACCGGCGATCTGCACTTGCCCTTGGTCGGCGCTGTCCAGCAGGCCCGCGATGTGCAGCAGTGTCGATTTCCCGGCACCGGACGGCGCGACAAGGCCCACAATCTCTCCGGCACGGACGGTCAGATCCACACCGGACAGGACTGTGATCTGCGTCGCAAGCCCCTTGTTGTAGTGCTTTTGAACTCCAGTCAGCTGTAGGGCCAGATCATTCATAGCGCAGCGCCTCGACCGGGTTCATGCGGGCCGCCCGGCGCGCCGGAAAGATTGTGACGACGAAAGACAGCCCAAGGGATAGCGCAACTGCGGACATGACATCGCCCAGTTCCAGACGCGCGGGAAGGGTGGACAACAGGCGCACGGACGGATCCCATGCGCCCCCGCCCGCAATCATGTTCACGGCTTGGAAGATCGGATCAATGTAGATGGCAAAGGCACAGCCCAGAACCACACCGATGATCGTTCCAGCCACACCGATGGAGGCCCCGCAGATGAAAAAAACGCGCAGGATCGTGCCCTCGCTGAGACCCATCGTGCGCAAGATACCGATATCGCGCCCCTTGTTCTTGACCAGCATGATCAGGCCGCTGGTGATGTTGAGAGTCGCAATCAGGACAAGGATCGACAGGATGATGAACATCACATTATCCTCCATCTTGAGGGCCTGCAGAAACGCGCCAGAGCTGTCTTTCCACGTCCACAGCAGGGTGCCATCGCCCCCTGCGGCCAGAAGGTCCAATGCCCAGTCATCCACGCGTTCGGGATCCTCGACACTGACTTGGATCGTATCTGCCACGCCCGTGCGGTTGAAGTAGGTCTGCGCCTCGTCAAATGGCATGAACACCCGCACCCGGTCGATATCCCACCGCCCGACCTGAAAGATGTAGGTGACGGTATAGGCCTTTACCCGGGGGCTGGTGCCGAAGGCCGTGCGCACCCCGTCGGGCGAGATCAGCCGGATGCGATCGCCGACGTCCACCCCCAAGGTCCGCGCCACGCCAGAGCCGATGGCAATCCCGTCTGCAAAATCCGCCGGGTCGCCCATGGACCATTCAGGCTGCGCAATGCGGGGGATATTCCACAAATCATCGGGGGCGATGCCGATCACCTGAACGCCCGCGTTGCGACCGCGCCCGGCAGCCATGACCTGTCCCTCGATCACAGGCGTTGCCCGGACAACGCCCGGGACCTGCCCGATCCGGGCCGCCCGTTCGGCATAGTCGGCCATGGTGCGGGTCAGGCGGTTGGTCGCTGGATCCACCACACCGGTCGAGCTGACAGCGACGTGGGGGTTTGCTCCGACAATTGTATCCACGAATTCGTAGCGAAAGCCTTCGCGGACCGCCAATGTGGCGATCAGCGCCCAAACAGCCAGCGCGATGCCAATCAACGATATCCAGCTCATGACGCTGATGCCGCCCTCGGCACGGCGGGCGCGTAGGTAGCGCCACGCGATCAACCACTCAAAACGTGCAAAGGGTACGGGGGTTGGGCCACGTTGGGCCTCCTGCTCAATCATTTCGATGCAACGTGGTGTATCGCTGGCCGGGGGTCAAGCCGGGTCAGCGAGACCGCCAGTCGCAGCGCAGCATTCCGCCCTAGCTGGCCAGAGCAGAGCCATGATCGCCCGGAAAAAACGTCGCCTGCGCCCGCCCTTTATGCTTGCTTTCATAAAGCGCATGATCGGCATCTGCCATCATTTGATCAATGTCCACAGGATCATAGGCCGTGGAAACGGTGATGCCGATGCTGCCTGAAATCTTGCAAACCTGATCATTCCAGACAATCGGCCGCTCCAACCTCTCGATGATCCGCTCGGCCACGGAACCAAGGGTTTCGAAATCGACACAGTCGGGAAACAATAGAACGAATTCATCACCGCCAACCCGTGCAATCAAATCGCCTGGTCGCGTCGCGCTGTTCAAAATGTCCGCGACGACCAGCAGAACGTGGTCGCCGGCCGCATGGCCGAAGGTGTCATTGACGTGCTTGAAGTAGTCGAGATCCAGATTCATCAGTCCAAAGGGGCGTTGCCTTTCGCCCTGCGTCAGCCGGCCAAAGGCGTCTTCCAGCGCGCGACGATTGTGCAGGCCTGTCAGTCCATCCGTCTCGGCCTCTTTTTCTGCGGCGGCGCGTGCGTCGGCCAACCTTTCTGTCAGGCGACGGCTTTCGGTCATGGCAGCGGTATTGGCCTCAATCAGGAAAAGGATTTCGACTGCATTGTCGCAATGAGCAAAATCCGTCGCAGTCAAGCCATAATCCCGCACCGCGTCGTGGATGGAATAGCCCAACGACAATTGCAGCAGCCCACCACCGTCGCCCAGAGGTTGCACAAAACCCCTGAGCTTGGTCCGAGGCTCTGCCCGAAATTCGAGCGCGAGGGCTTTGCCAGCCGACGCAATCAGATCCTGTGCCCCCATAAACGTCAGTTTGGGGCGCACCGGCACGAACAAATCGTCAAGAGTTTGATCTTGCAGTGACACGCCCGGTCTGAGCCGTTGCAGCGTGCGCCCAGCGTGCAGGATCTGTCCCTGAGCGTCAAAGACGAGGGCCATTGGCATCAATTCATCCAATGCCGCAGCATTCAGTTGCACGACCGTCATTCCGCAGCTCCATTTTGCGCCAGATGGAACGTGCGCCCGGATGCAAAGTCATGCTGCACAATGCGCACTTCGATGGTTTGGGCATAGCCTTCATCAGCCGCGTAACCGTCGTGCACATCCAAAACGGCCAAGGCCCCATAGTCATCCGCCATCGCGCGCAGCACCCCCAAGAGCAGTGGCCCCGCACCCGCGACACCCCACCAGGTGTGCAATTGAAATGACCCGTCCTGCCTTTCATCCACCGAGATCTGCGGCAAGGACAGGTTTGGCATCGCGAGCCGACCGCGGTCGTGCAACTCGTTCAACGATATCAAAAAATCTGCAAACCCCTCACCGCCAAATCGCAAAAGCCTGCGCACAGCCTCTAGGCTTGGGGTCGTCACGAGGTATGCACCGATGTCTTCCAGTATCTCTTCCCGCGCACGGCCCAAAACCTGCTCCACACCCGTCAGAAGTCCTTGGGTTTCCGTGTCCGCATAGGACAACAAAGCCTCGTAACGCCGTTCCCGTAGGCCAGCCTTCACGACGATGCGATCCCACATCTCGGCACCGTAAGTATTCAGCACAAATCCCTGCACACTGGCATTTATCAAACCGTGCATCGCAACGCTCCTTTCGGAACGAGGCTAGAACGAAAACCCTAACGCAAACCTAAGCGCAGGCCGGGGTATGGTACCAAAACGCCGAAAAGTGACCGAAATGATCGACTAGAAGTCTGTTGGCGCGCCGCCTTCTTCTTTGCGCTTGGCCACAAACGTGGCCAGTTCTTCGCGGATGCCCGGGTCCATGTAAGGGGCCTCGAACCCATCGACGATATCCCGGTACATCTTATGCGCGCGATCCGGGGTCCAAACCGCACCAGCCGCGTCCCAGGCCTCATAGTTGCGCCAATCGCTGAGGAACGGCTGGTAGAAAGCGTCCTGATAGCGGTCCTGCGTATGCTGACAGCCAAAGTAGTGGCCGTCCTTACCCACCTCTTTGATTGCATCGATGGCGATGTCATCCGGGGTGGTGGCGGTGATTTGCGGGTCGAAATAGCGTTGGATCTGCTGCAAGACCTCGCAATCCATGATGAACTTTTCGGGCGATGCGATCAGCCCGCCCTCCAACCAACCCGCCGCGTGATAGACCACGTTTGTGCCAGATTGCACGGCGGCCCACAGGCTGGCGGTGGTTTCCCACATGGCTTGCCCGTCGGGCACGTTGGCTGCGCACACACCGGACGAACGGATCGGCAGGCCGTAGAACCGGCCCATCTGGCCCGTCATCTGCGTGGCGCGGATGTATTCGGGCGTGCCAAACGCGGGCGCACCGGATTTCATATCCACGTTGGACGTGAAGGTGCCGATCGCCACGGGCGCGCCCGGGTTGATGTATTGCAGCAGGGCAATCGCGGCCAACCCCTCGGCCAGTGACAGGGTGACGGCGCCGGACATGGTCACGGGGGCCATGGCACCCGCCAGCGTGAACGGGGTCACGATCACCGGCTGGTTGCGCCGGGCGTGGATCATAGCCCCCTCCAGCATGGGGAAGTCGTGTTTCAGGGGGCTGACAGAGTTGATGTTGGTGTACATGTGCGGCTTTGCGTCAAACTCCTCACGTGTGATGCCTGCGGCGATCCGTGCCATCTCCATCACGTCCTCGACCCGTTCCCGACCAAGGGAGTAGGCATGCACCACCTTGTCCGCCAAGGTCAGCTTGGTGAACAGGCAATCCAGGTGCCGCACGCTGGCGTGTACATCAATGGGTTCCACCGGGTAGCCGCCGGCAAAGTGGGTGCAGTTAAAGTACTGGGTCAGCTTGATGAAATCCTCGTAGCCCTGCCAGTCGCCAGACCGTTTGCCCCGCTTCAGATCCCACATGTTGGGCGGGCTGGAGACGTTGCCAAATGCCATGTACTGCCCGCCGATGGTCAGTTTCTTGGCAGGGTTGCGCGGGGTGATGTCGAACTGACTGGGGGCATGGCCCAGCATTTCCATCAGGAAATCTTCGTCCATTTTGACGTTGGTGCCGTCCACCGTGCAGCCAGCTTCCTTTAGAAGGCGGCAGGCCTCGGGGTTCAGGAAATCAATGCCGATCTCTTTGAGGATGCGAACCACCCCCTTGTGGATGGCCTGCACGCCGTCGGGGTCCAAAGGTTCTGTCGGGCGGTCATTGTTCAGGGGTTGCTTGAAGGGCATCTGTTCGATGACAGCCGTGCCCGCGCGGTCCGCGTGGCCCCGGCGTCCCCCGGCACGGCGGCGGCGGGGTGGATCGATGGTCGCGTCGGTCATGGGCATCCTCCGGTTGGCTCGCTTCATTGCACACCGTGGGACACGGGGCGGCCTGCCAATGGGCGACGAATACAGGGGGGATATGTCGCAAACGGTAGGGTGGGACTTGTCCCACCGCCCGGGCGGCAGCGGCGGGATAAATCCCGCCCTACCGTGTCCGTAGTGCTGCTACGCGGTCCGTGATCGCCGGGCGCAAAGGGCCGAGACGCGGCGCATCGCGCAAGGTGGTGAACAGGGTGTCGGGCGGGTTGCGCGCGCGGGAGTGCCCTTCCCATGTCAGGGCACGCTGGACGGCCTCGGCCTCAGGCGTCAGTCGTTCTGGAATGTCGTGTTTGTTCACGGTCGCCCAGACCCCTGCCCAAAGCCGTCCGACCGTCCAGGGATTGTAGCCCCCACCGCCCAGCACCACCGTGCGCGGGGCGACATCGCACAGGGCGGAGACGATATCCCAATGGGCGTTGTTGGACAGGGACAGACGGGACAACGGGTCCTCCTCCACCGCGTCTGCCCCGCATTGCAGCACAAGCGCATCAGGGGCAAAGGCCTCGACCACCGGGCGGATCAGATGGTCGCGGATATAGGCCATTTCGGTGTCGTTCAGCCCGCTGGGCACCGGCAGGTTGTAGACCTGCCCCACGCCTCGATCCGACAGCGCGCCCGTAAAGGGCCAACGCCGTTCCTCGTGGACGGAGATTTGCAGCACGTCAGGGTCAGCGGCAAACCCATGTTCCACCCCGTCCGGATGATGGGCGTCGATATCCACATAAGCCACCCGCGGTGCCCCGTTGCGCTGCAGGGACAGGATCGCCAGCACAGGGTCGTTGAGATAGCAAAATCCATTGGCCCGGTCCGGCATGCCGTGGTGGGTGCCGCCGCCGGGGTGATAAATCACTCCGCCTTCGCGCAGCAACTCTCCGGCCAGCAGGCTGGCGCCCGCAGCGGTGGAGGGTCTGCGCCACACCTCGGGGTAAATCGGGTTGGTGTGGGTACCAAGGGTGTGGCGGACCTTCATCTCCTCAGTGGCAAGCTGCGTCGCCTCGGCCTGTTGCAGCGCGGCCAGATAGTCCGGCGTGTGCCACACCTCAAGGGCTTTGGCCTTGGCGCGAGGGGAGGTCACGAACTGCTTCCGCTCCAACCACCCCATGGCCCGCGCCAGATCCGTCGCCGTCGAGACCCGCGGGATCCGCAGCGGATGCCAGCCGCCATAGCTGGACCCACGATAAATCTCTGACCCCAAAAACAGAGGTCTGTCCAATGCCATTGCGTGTCGTTCCCTTGCCTATTTGATTTCAAAGGTAAAACGCTCTATGTTGTGTACAAGCCGTCAGGTCAGGAACGGCAGCAGTGACACAAAAGAAAATGACATACGCACGCCCGATCAAACAACGCCCCCTGAACATGGGGGGCCATAAGAAACGCGAGATGCGCACCCAGTTCGGTGCCCTGTGCTGGCGCGAGAAGAACGGCAAGGTGCAAATCCTGATGGTCACCTCGCGCAACACCAAGCGTTGGATCATCCCAAAAGGCTGGCCCGCCGATGGTCAGACCGCTGCCCAAAGCGCCGCCGCCGAGGCCTGGGAAGAGGCCGGCGTGCAAGGCAAGGTCGGCACCCAGTGCCTTGGTCTTTACACCTATTTCAAGATTTTCCCCAAGATGAAGCTGCCGGTGATGGTCGCCGTCTTCCCCCTCAAGGTGTCCAAACGCAGCAAGGACTTCCCCGAAGCATCCGAGCGGCGCAGCAAGTGGATGTCCCCCAAACGCGCCGCCGCCAGCGTGGCAGAGCCGGAGTTGCGCGGCATCTTGCAGACTTTTGATCCAAAGCGGTTGACGTAAGCCTTGCGAGACGGGGCCGTCTGCCTACATGCTGGACAGACCGAGATGGGGCCGACGACATGGGTCCGACATAGGGCACACGACCGATGATCCGCTATGCACTGAAATGCGACCAAGGGCACAGCTTTGACAGCTGGTTCAAATCCGCCGATGCCTTTGACGGGCTGGCGGAGAAAGGTCTCGTGTCCTGCGCCGTATGTGGGGGCACCAAGGTGTCCAAGGCGATCATGGCCCCGGGCGTCGCCACCGAAGGGGCCCTGACCGCCCCCGCCTCGCCCGCCGAACAGGCCATCACGGAAATGCGCAAACAGCTGGAGGCGCACGCAGACTACGTCGGCACAGATTTCGCCGCCGAGGCCCGCGCGATCCATGACGGCGAGGCACCGGATCGCCTGATCTGGGGCAAAGCCAAGGTGGCGGATGCCAAGGCACTGGCCGAAGATGGCGTTCCGGTCATGCCCCTGCCGTTCGGTCCCAAGGACAAGGCCAACTGATCCGCTTGCCCTTCGGGTGCGCTTGCCCGACAGTCGGCCCATGATCCTGCGCGCCTTACTTTTGCTCCTGCTCGCCCTGCCCGCCCATGCGGAGGCCCCCCTGCGCGTCTTCGCGGCGGCCAGCTTGGGCGAGGTCCTGCGCACCGCCAGCGCGGCGTGGGGCGGGCCTACGCTGTCTGTCTCCGTCGCAGGGTCCGGCACGATTGCGCGACAGTTGGATCAAGGCGCGCCTGCGGATGTCGTGATCCTGGCCAATGCCCAATGGATGGCCTGGCTTGTGGAACGAGGCCATGTGGGGGCCGCCACCGATGTCACCGCCAACCGTCTTGTCATGGTGGGATATGGCGATCTGACTGCCCCGGACGCACGGCTGGCCCTCGGCGATCCGCGCAGCGTCCCGGCGGGTCGGTATGCGCAACAGGCGCTGACCGCCCTCGGCCAGTGGGATGTTTGGCAAGACCGGTTGATCCGCACGGGCGACGTCCGCGCGGCCCTGACCTTCGCCCTGCGGCGCGAGGCGGATTTCGCCGTGGTCTACGCCAGCGACCTGCACGGGCTGGAGGTGCCCATCGTGCGCCACTTTGATCCCGCCACCCACGACCCGATCCTCTACCCCGCGGCCGCCCTGACCCCACGGGCCCAACCCTTCATCGACTGGCTGCGCAGCCCCGCTGGCCAGGTCCTGTTCGCGGACTTCGGGTTCGCGACCCTGCCATGATCGACCTGCCGCCAGAGGCGTGGGAGGCCCTGCGCCTGTCCCTGCGCGTGTCCGGTGTCGCAACCCTTGTGACCCTGCCCATCGCCCTGCTAACCGCCTACGCCCTTGCGCGCTGGCGGTTTTATGGGCGGGACCTGCTCAACGGCATCACCCTGTTGCCACTGATCCTGCCCCCGGTTGTCACGGGCTATTTCCTGCTGCTCGCCTTTGGGCGGACCGGGCCGTTAGGGCAGTTTTTCGAGGCAACCTTCGGCCTGACCTTCGCCTTTCGCTGGACCGGGGCCGCCCTTGCCGCTGGTATCATGGCCTTCCCGCTGGTGGTGCGCACCCTGCGACTGGCGATCGAGGCTGTAGACCCCAAGCTGGAACAGGCCGCCGCGACCCTTGGGGCCTCGCCCCTGCGGGTGTTTTGCACGATCACCCTGCCCCTGATCACCCCGGGTCTGCTTGCAGGCGCGGTCATGGGCTTTGCCAAGGCGATGGGGGAGTTCGGCGCGACCATCACCTTCGTGGCCAATATCCCCGGGCAGACACAGACCCTGCCCACGGCGATCTACGGGTTCCTGCAAATCCCCGGGGGCGAGGCGCAGGCTTGGGGGTTGGTCGTGATTGCCGTCACCGTGGCCCTTGGGGCGGTGCTGGTGTCCGAATGGCTGGCCCGCCGCGTCGCCGCCCGCATACGGGGAGAGCGGTAATGCTGCAGATCGCCCTGTCTCACAGCTTTGGCACCTTTACGCTGGATGTGCGGTTCACCGCGCCCGCTGGCGTGACAGTTCTGTTCGGCCCCAGTGGATCGGGCAAGACCACCGTGGCCCAAGGGGTGGCGGGGCTGCTGCGAGCCAAAGGCCTGGTCTCGGTCGCGGGCACAACCCTGCAGGACGAGACCCAATGGCAGCCGCCCCACCGGCGCGGGATCGGCTATGTCTTTCAAAACCCGCGCCTTTTTCCGCACCTTAGCGTAGCGGGCAACCTGCGTTACGGCGCGCCGAGGGACGTGGACCTATCCCCGATCCTTCACATGCTGGACATCGCGCCCCTGCTGCCCCGCCGCCCCGCATACCTGTCCGGCGGAGAGGCGAGCCGCGTGGCCCTTGGGCGCGCGCTGCTGTCGAACCCACGCCTGTTGATCCTGGACGAACCCCTTGCCGCCCTCGACGCCGCCCGCAAATCCGAAATCCTGCCCTACCTTGAACGGCTGCGCGACCACGGGACGCCCATGCTCTACGTCACCCACGCCATGGAGGAGGTCGCCCGCCTGGGCACCACCCTTGTGGTTCTGCGCGACGGTAAAGTGATGCGCAGCGGTCCCGTGGCCGATGTACTTGCCGATCCCGCAGCGACCCCCGACCTTGGCCCGCGCATGGCAGGCGCGGTGCTGAACGGGCGGGTGCGCGGCACAAGTGACGGGCTGACCGAAGTGGCGATCAAGGGCGGCACCCTATGGTTGCCGGGCACACCGGCCCCCGTGGGGGCGGCGTTACGGGTGCGTATTCTGGCCCAAGACGTGTTGCTTTCGACCCAAGCGCCCGTCGGCCTGTCCGCCCTGAACACCTTGAAAGGCACGGTCAAACAGATCCAAGCGGGCGCAGGCCCGGGCGCTGTGGTGGCGGTGGACGTCGCGGGGGATACCGTGCTTGCCCGGATCACGAAAAAATCTTTGCGCGACATGGGGTTAACCTTGGATCAAACCGTCTGGGCCATTGCAAAAACAGTGTCCGTCGGGCCAGAGGCGATCACCCCCTAAGCCACCGAAACACCGACGCAGGACCAGAATTGTCGAAGAACGGGACATCCGATTTCGCAGCACCGCGCAGATGCGCCGCCACTTCGGCCAGCACAACCTCGGTGATGAAGGGCACGTCCAGCGCGCGGGCCTCGGACAGGGGCACCCAATGCAGGTGGCTCAACTCGTCTTCGGCCTGGGCAAAGTCATCGGGGTCCGTGATCAGGTCACCGGCATCCACCAGAAAGAACCGCGCATCGAAATGCCGGGGCCGCCCGGGGGGGTGATGGCGCGAAAGATGAACCGTAAGGGACTGGCATCGCTCAACTTTTGGCCCGTTTCCTCTTGCAACTCGCGCAGGGCGGCACCGGCCAGCGCAGCGGGCGGCGTGTCCGACGCCTCGGCCAAACGCGCCGCCATTGCACCAGACAGCCCCTCTGCGTGATCGCCCGGATCCACAGCACCGCCCGGAAAGACGTACTTGGACGGCATGAATACCGCCCCTGCCCCGCGCTGACCCATCAAAACCCGATCACCGCGTACCAGCACGACGGTGGCGGCGTCCTTCACCGCGACTCGTGTCGATTCACGCACGAGTCCGCCCAAACCCGTGCATCCTATTGGCCCATTGGATGCCCACGATGACCCCCTTGAGGCGCGGCAGCAGATACAGGGACATGGCCACCGTTGCGATCAGGGAGACCGTGACAAGGATCATCGGATCCGGCAAAAACTCCGTATAGCCCCACAGCATCGCCGGCCCGACAATGTGGCCCACGATCAGGATCGTCAGATAGGCCGGGCCATCGTCGGCGCGGTGGTGGTGCAGCGGCTCGTCACAGACGGGGCACTGGGTCGTGATCTTGAGATAGCCGTCAAACAACTCTCCGGCGCCGCAGCTGGGACAACGACAGCGCCAGCCGCGCAGCATCGCTGGTTTCGACGGCCGGTCCGGCAATTGATCGTGTGTATCTGTTGTCATGTTCTTCACCCATTCGCGAAAAACACCATAGGGCGACGGTCCCCGCCCCAACCATGTGACAGAACCGACGCGCGGCGGGGTGTCGCAACTTTTGTGAACTTTTTGCGACGGAAGTTTTCGCACCGCCCGTGAAAGGGGCATCAACCCACTAAGGAGATGTCAAAATGACCACCAAATTGAACCTGACCCGCGCCCTGACCGTGACCGCCATTGTCCTCACCGGTGGGGCCATGCTGCTGACCGCAGGGGCCGAAGCCCGCGAGGGACGCGGCGGCCATGAACGCCCCACCTTCGAGATGCTGGACACCAACGGCGACGGGGCCATCACAAAGGCCGAGCTGGAAGCCCGCGCGGCGGTCCGCTTTGCCACCATGGACACGGACGGCAACGGCACCCTGTCGTTGGAGGAACTGCAAGCCGCCGGGGCCGAACGGGTCGCCAAACGGGCGGAGCGGATGATGGAACGCCTCGACACCGATGGGGACGGCGCGATCAGTCAGGCAGAGATCGAGGCACGCGGCCAGGGCCGTGGTGGCAATCGGGGCAAAGACCGCGCGGACCGCATGTTCGACCGGATGGACGCCGACAAGGACGGCAGCATCTCGGCCGAAGAGTTTGCTGACGCCCCCGGCCCCCGAAAGGGCGGCACAGGCCCGCGCCGCGACTAGGACCAAACCGGGCCAATCCGTCACCGGGTTGGCCCACCCGCCTCAAACCGCTACGCATGACCATGGACCCCGCGCACCCGATGTCAGACCTTGAACACCTGAGCGATGATGCTCTGCTGCTGGTGTATGCCGGGGGCGATGTGCAGGCGGCGGCTGTGCTGACCGAACGGCTGGCTCCGCGCTGTCTGGCCTTTGCCACGCGCATGCTGTCTGGCGACCGGGCCGAGGCGGAGGACATCACCCAAGAGGCGATGCTGCGCCTGTGGCGGCACGCGCCCAAGTGGGACGCGGGCGGTGCGGCGCAACCGGGCACTTGGCTGCTGAAGGTCGCGGGACGCCTGTGTATCGACCGTTTGCGGCGCAAGCCCCTGTCTGGCAGTGACCCGGGCATCGACGATGTGGCCGAACCCGTGGACCCCGCCCCAAGCGCAGAGGCGCAGCTGCACAGCGCCGCGCGCCTGTCCGCGCTGGACGCGGCCTTGGCCCAACTGCCGGACCGGCAACGCCAAGCGGTGGTGCTGCGCCACATCGAGGGGTGGTCCAACCCCGAAATCGCCGACGCGCTGGACATCAGCGTCGAGGCCACCGAAAGCCTGACCGCCCGGGGCAAACGCGCCCTGACCGCGATCCTGGCCCCGCAACACAAGGAGTTGAGCCATGGCTAGAGACCCATTGGACGATCTGTTCGCCGCCGCGCGCGCCGACACGGATCAGCCCCTGCCGGGGGATTTGCACGCGCGTCTTCTGGCCGATGCGGACCGCGAAGTGCCGCGCCCAGTGCAGGCGCTGCGTCCCAATTCCAGTGCCAAAGGTTGGCGCAGCTTCCTTGCCGAATTGGGGGCTGGCCCGCCCTTGCGGGGCTGTCCACAGCGGCGCTGGCCGGTGTGTGGATCGGCGTGGCGCAGCCCGTGGATCTGAGCGCCCTGCCCCTCGCCACACCCTATGACGATACGACGGACCTGACAGACTACTTCCCGGATTACGCCGGCCTATACGAGGATATCTAAGCCATGGCTGACCCCCAAATCCCCCGCCGCGCCCCGCGCTGGATGAAGATTTTGCTGGTCCTGTCGCTGGCGTGCAACCTGTTGATCGCCGGTGCCATGGTCGGGGCCCGCGTGGGCGGGCCGGAGGGGCGCGCCGGTGGGCCGGACATGCGCGGGGGTGCCTTGGCCCGGGCGCTGGAACCGCAGGACCGGCGCGCCCTTGGCCAAGCCCTGCGCCGCGCGGGAGATCCCCGCGACCGCCGAGCCCAGATGCAAGCGGCGGGGCAACAGGTTTTGCTGGCTTTGCGGGCAGAGCCGTTTGACCCCGCGGTGCTGGCCGCCGCGTTGGAGGCACAAAGGACCGTTGGACAGTCTTTCGCCGCCAGCGGGCGCACGGCTTTGTTGCAGGTGATTGCCGATATGTCGGACGCGGAGCGGACCGCCTTCGCCGATCGGTTGGAAGCCCAGATGCAGCGTCGCCCCCGGCGCTAGGCGGCGACAATCACCGTGTTGCGCCCACATGCCTTGGCGGAATAGAGCGCCTTGTCTACGATTTCCAAGGTCGCCTCCGGGTCGTAGTCGTCGGGGGTCATCAAGCCGACACCGATGGACAGGGTGATCTGGATGCTTTCCCCGGTGGAGGTTTCCAGCACCATGTCCGCCACCTCTGCCCGCAGGCGTTCGGCCACATGCTGTGCCTCGTCGGCGCGGATGTCGGGCAGGATGGCCATGAACTCTTCGCCGCCGATGCGGGTCACAGTGTCTTCACCCCGCAGGCTGTCGCGCAGGCGTTGCGCCACGGCAATCAGGAACCGGTCCCCCATGGGGTGGCCATGGGCGTCGTTCACGGCCTTGAAGTGATCAATGTCGATCAACAGCACCGCCGAGGTGATGCCCTGCTGGGCGCACCGCTCTGCCACCCGGTCCAGGTGGCGCATCCCGTAGCGGCGGTTATACAGGCCCGTCAGCGGGTCAATCACCGCCAGCCGCAAGCCGTCGTCCAGTTTCAGGCGCAGCTGATCCGAACGCTGTTTGCGCGCCAGCTGTGTCCGGATCCGCACCGTCAGCTCCTCGGCCAGAAAGGGGTCATAGCTGATATCGCTCGCCCCGAGGTCAAGGGCCGTGGCCGCCCGTTCACTGTCCCCTTGGGGCAGGACCACAATGCAGGCGCTGTGCCGGGTGGCCGCGCGCGACCGCAGGTCCGACATCAGGCGCAGACCGCCATTGCGCCCCCCTGCATCCACAGCCACGACAAACAGGTCCGGCACATCGTCTGATTGCGCAACACGCAACGCATCCGAGGGCGTGGCAGGTTTGAACTGCATGGTGGAGCGGGCCTGAAGCCGCTGCAACCACTGCTCCGTCTCGGTGTCAGAGCGTCCCAAGACCATCACATGGGACGCCGCGTTGAAGGTCGACTGTGCCTCGGCAAATCCCATCTCGGCAAAGGTGGCCTCGCGCAGGGTCAACTCACGTTCCTGATCGCGCAGGCGCAGAAGGCTGCGGACCCGGGCCAGCAGGGCCAATTCATCCACGGGGCGGGACAGGAAATCATCCGCGCCCGCCTCCAGCCCCTCGACCCGGCTTTCGATATCGTCAGAGGCGGTGATCAAAACGATCTTGCTGTGCATGGTGGCGGGCGCGGATTTCAGCTGTCGCGCCACCTCGAACCCGTCCAACCCGGGCATGAGAACGTCCATGAGGATCAAATCCGGGCGTTCCCGCCGGGCGATCTCGAGGGCCTGCGCCCCGCTGTCCGCCAAAAGCGTCTCGTACTGGGCGGCTTCCAGCTTCACCTTCAAAACGATCCGATTGGTCGCAAGATCATCAACAATGAGAATACGCGCTGTCATGACCTCAGTTATACCTTTACCCAACTGTGTTGATACTGTTTCTTACGGAAACGTTAACAAAGGGTTTCCAAAACGTTGAAACGCCAGACAGCAGAGCAAATTGCAGCCGACGCCCTGACTTGGATCGTCGGGGAAGAAGGATTGATCGAGGTCTTTGCCGGCGCGTCCGGCGTCGATCTGGGCGACATCCGTGCGCAGGCTGGCGATCCGGGGTTTCTGGGGGCGGTTTTGGACTTTTTGGTGATGGACGATGCCTGGGTCAGAGGGTTCTGCGACACCCATGGCCTGACCTATGACACGCCGATGCGGGCCCGCGCCTATCTGCCCGGTGGCGACCTGCCTCATTGGACATAACACCATGACATTCAAAGGCATTCTGTTCGACAAGGACGGCACCTTGTTCGACTTTCAAGGATCGTGGGGGATTTGGGCGCACCGTATGTTCATGGATCTTGCAGAAGGGGACGCCGCGCGGGCGGACCGCTTTGCGGCTGCGGTGGATTTTGACATGCAAACGCGCACATTTGCCCCCGAGAGCGTCGCCATCGCGGGCACCTTGTCGGGCATCGCACAGGCCCTGTCAGGGGCCGGAGCAGGCAAGATCGACGTCCTCACCCCGTGGCTGCGCGACCGGGCGGCGGATGCGGAAATGCTGCCGCCCCTGCCCCTGCGCCCCCTGCTGGGCGGCCTGCGCGCGCGCGGCTACGTCTTGGGCGTGGCCACGAATGACGGCGAGGCCCCGGCCCGGGCCCATTTGGCGCGCGAAGGGATCACGGACCTGTTCGACTTCATCGCAGGTTACGACAGCGGCCACGGCGCGAAACCCGACCCCGGCATGTGTACTGCCTTTGCCGAACAGCACGGATTAGCGCCGGCCCAGTGCATCATGGTGGGCGATAGCATGCATGACCTGCTGGCAGGCGAAAACGCAGGCTTTACCACGGTGGGGGTGCTGACCGGGGTGGCCGACCGCATGGACCTGACACCCCACGCCACGGTCGTGCTACAAGACATCGGAGAGCTGCCCGCATGGCTCGCCACCCACGCACAGGAGAGATGACATGCCCGTAAAGAACCGCCTGGCCGAAATGGCAGACGAAATCACCCGGTGGCGTCGTGACATACACGCCCACCCCGAAATCCTGTTCGAGACCCACCGCACCTCCGCCCTTGTGGCGGACAAACTGCGCGCCTTTGGCTGTGACGAGGTGGTCACGGGGCTGGGCCGCACGGGCGTGGTCGGGGTGATCAAGGGCCGCGCCAACACCACGGGCCGCGCTGTGGGCCTGCGCGCGGACATGGACGCCCTGCCGATCGAGGAGGCGACTGGGCTGGACTATGCCAGCACCACGCCCGGGGCGATGCACGCCTGCGGGCATGACGGCCACACCTCGATGCTGCTGGGCGCGGCCAAGTATCTGGCCGAGACGCGCAATTTCGACGGCACGGTCGTGGTGATCTTTCAACCGGCCGAAGAAGGCGGCGGCGGCGGGCGCGAGATGTGCGAGGACGGCCTGATGGACCGTTTCGGCGTGGACGAGGTTTACGGCATGCACAACTGGCCGGGCCAAGAGGCGGGCAAATTCGCCATTCGTCCCGGCCCATTCTTTGCGGCCACGGACCAGTTCGACATCACCTTGCAGGGCAAGGGGGCCATGCCGCCAAACCCCACGAGACGATTGATCCCGTGGTCATGGCGGCCCAAGTGGTGACGGCCCTGCAATCCATCGCCGCGCGCAACACCGACCCGGTGAAACAATGCGTGGTGTCGGTGACCAGCGTGCAAAGCGCCTCGACCGCCTACAACGTCATTCCGCAATCGGTGCACATAAAGGGCACCATCCGCACGTTGGAAAAGGACGTGCGCGCCATGGCCGAACGCCGCCTGCACGAGATTGCCCAAGGAATCGCCATGGCCGCCGGGGGCACGGCGGAGATCCAGTTCCACAAGGGTTATCCCCCCATGGTCAACCACGCCGCCGAAACGGATTTTGCCGCCGAGGTTGCCCGCGGGATCACTGGGCAGTGCGATGACGCGCCCTTGGTCATGGGCGGCGAGGATTTCGCCTACATGCTGGAGGAACGCCCGGGCGCCTACATCCTTGTGGGCAACGGCGACACAGCCCCGGTCCATCACCCCGAATACAACTTCAACGACGAGATCATCCCGGCAGGCTGTTCATGGTTTGTCGAAGTGGCGGAACGGCGGATGGCGATCTAGTTCGTCCGCGCGACAGCACAAAGCCGACTTTTTTAGTCGGGTTGACATATCCGCGTCTTTTAGTCAGGATTGGATCCAGAATGATGACTGAAAGACCGGATCATGCACAGTTGCACGCCCCCTTTGCCCATGAAACGCCGCCATGTCCTGCACTGACCGGACAGACGCGGCGGCGGGCGACCCACGGGCGGTGCCATCCCATGACGCGCGCGAGCTGACGCAAGGGGGCGACACTGCGCTAATTACCCTTGATCAAAACTGCTACACCCTGCGGATCACCCGTGCGGGCAAACTGATCCTGACAAAGTAACCCCTTTGATCGGAGCGACCGATGCCCAAGAAACTGCCCAGTCCCTGCGTAGATGTCTGCAAGTACAAGCGTGCGAGCCATTGCATTGCCTGTTCCATGACCAAGGCGCAGAAGTCGCTGTTCAAGGGGCTAAAGAAAGACAGCCACCGCGTGGCCTTCGTGGACATGCTGGTGGCGCAACAGATGCAAATGGGTAAATTCCCGGCATGGCCAAAGATGTACGAAAAACGCTGCGCCAAGAAAGGCGCAGCGTTGCCGTCGTCCGTCGCAGGGGTGCTGTCAGCCGAGGTGGGCTGACACCAACCAAGCAAACTTTTCGTGGGTCTGGCCGCGCGCGATGCACAGGTCTTGGGTCAGCAGATCACCGTGTTTCTCGGCAATGGCACCGGCCCCGGCCAGCGTGGCGGCAACCGTGCGCTGCGCCTCGGCAAGGGTGGCGATCATGGTCTTGTCGTCGGCGTGTCCGTCATGCTCTGACACCTTGGAGGCGGCGACCATATCGGCCAGTTTGCCGTTGGCATGTCCGCCAAGGGCTTTGACACGCTCGGCAAGATCATCTTGGGCTGTGAAGTGATCTTCGTAGATCTCTTGGAACAGGGCGTGCAGGGGGCCAAAGGCCATGCCGGTCACGTTCCAGTGAAAGTTTTGTGCCAACATGGTTGTGACAACGGTTTCTGCGACGCATTGGTTCAGGGCGGCGCAGATTTCGGTTTGGGCGTCTTGCGACAGGCTTTGTGCGGTTTGGCTCATGGGTCCCTCCGGGGGTCTTGAATTTCTGGCTCGCATGGTCGCTGGCTAGGGCAATACATAGCAGGGACGCGGCGCAGGCCAACTGTCTAGTCCAGATTACGGGCCAAATTGGTCACCAACATGCCAAAAAGGCGCCGTTTGGCCGGTGCGATCCGCCGCATCGTCAGAAACATAAAACTGTCGTCGTCCCCATCCCGGCGCGTCTCGATCACCTGCGCCAGCCAACGTTCATCAAAGGTCAGCGTCGGTTCTGCGGGTCTGTGCCATTGCGGAACACGGTCCAGGGCCTGTGGCAGAACCCGCAACAGGGTCGTGGCGGCCACTTGCTCCGACGCGTTGGGGTCAATGGCCTGACACGCGGCATAGAGGTCCAGATAGGCAGAGGCCCTGCAAAAGGACGCATGGAAGCGCAGCCGGTTGATCAACGCCATAGTGGACGCATCAACCCGGCGTGAGGGATCGCGAACAGGTGCAAGCGCGGTCAGTTGGGCAACCATTTCGGATTCGCCTTTGAGATTACCCGACAAATATACTCAGCAATGCGAAGGGTGCAAAGGAAAACGGCTGCGGCATACTTTCCTACTCGGTGGCGGACGTCACATCGTGGTCATAAAGCCACGCGTACTGGCCCAGCATCCGCTGTGGGGCGACGCGGTTGATCAGGCGCAGGGCCTTGTGGGCGACATATCGGGTCGGGCCGCGCAGGTGATAGTTCTTGGCATTCCCGTTGGCCGCCTCGATGGCACGGGTGACCCTTGGCAGGCGCGTGGCTTGGTAGCGGGCCAATGCTTCGGCCCGGTCGTGGGTGGCCAACATGTCTGCCAGAACCCACGCATCTTCGAGCGCTTGCACAGCGCCTTGGGCCAGAAACGGCAAGGTCGGGTGGGCCGCATCGCCCAGCAGAACGACATTGCCGCGGGACCACTGGGGCGCAATGGCGTGGCGGAACAGGCCCCAGACGTGGACTTGGTCCACGTGCGCCAGCAGATCCTCGACCTCGGGCGCAAAGCCAGAAAAGGCCGCGCGCAGATTGTCGGGGTCGTCTTTATGCGCCCAACCTTCGGCGGCCCATGCATCCCGCTCTTCGACGGCGACGATATTGGTCAGCGTGCCCCCGCGCAACGGGTAGGTCACGAGGTGGCACCCCGGTCCTGTGTGCACCTGCGCCTCGGCCGGGTGGTGCGTGCCGGGCACAAGAGCACGCCACGCGACTTGGCCCGTAAAGAACGGGTCCGTATCGCCCAGCACCGCCGTACGCGTGGGCGCATGCAGCCCGTCCGCCCCGATCAACAGATCAACGCCTTCAACCCGTCCGTCCGCGTAATGCACGCGCGCCCCGTTATCCGCATCCACGGCGCGCACCTCTTGGCCCAGTTGGATATCCACCCCGGCCCCGCGTGCCGCACGCTCCAGAGCGTTGATCATGTCGGCCCGGTGGACCAGTTGGAACCCCTCGCCCAAAGCCATGCGCAACAGCGTCTGACCCGACAGCCCGTCGCGCAGGTGCACCCCGCGGCTGGGATCGCCCACCGGACCGATGCCAAGCGCCTGTAGCACGCGGGTTCCATTGGGACTGACCTGAATGCCCGCGCCCACCTCGGTGATCGCCTCGGCCTGTTCCAACACCCGCACCTGTGCGCCCCGTTGCGCCAGCGCGGTGGCCACGGCCAACCCGCCGATCCCTGCGCCCAGAACCGTGATCTCTTGCCCAATCAACATAGCGTCACCTTCAACAAAAAACCGCGCGCGGCCAAGCCGTGCGCGGTCTGAATTTCAGCACTGGTCCCGCGATCAGTCGTCGCGGTGCACTTTCTCGCGGCGCTCGTGACGTTCCTGCGCCTCAAGGCTCATGGTCGCGATGGGGCGCGCATCCAGCCGTTTCAGGCTGATCGGCTCGCCGGTGACTTCGCAATACCCGAACTCCCCTTCGTCGATCCGGCGCAGGGCTTGATCAATCTTGGAGATCAGCTTGCGCTGACGATCCCGAGTGCGCAGTTCCAGCGCACGGTCCGTTTCCTCGGACGCGCGGTCGGCCACATCCGGAATGCTGCGCGCGGTGTCTTGCAGTCCTTCGAGTGTGTTTGCACTTTCGTCCATCAGGTCCTGTTTCCACGCAATCAACTTGCGGCGGAAATACTCGGTCTGACGTTCGTTCATGAACGGTTCATCTTCAGCAGGACGGTAATCCTGTGGTAGGAATGTTTCAGCTTTCATGGTCGCTCCCTCTTCGGAGCCGGTAGGCTTTTCAACAGTTTCAAAAGTCATCGGCTCACCCCGCGGTCCGGTTACATCACTGCATGGCTGGTGCCAACTCCTTACTACCGGCATCGGGGGAAGGGAATGAATTTTAGGGTGTGGACCCGGTAAAAAACCCGTCATAGTTGAGAAAGCGAACAAATCTTGGGCAGGGAACCACCATGCATTTCACAGGCACCGACTCATATGTGGCCACCGATGACCTGACCGTTGCGGTCAATGCGGCCATCACCTTGCAACGCCCCTTGCTGGTCAAGGGGGAACCGGGCACAGGCAAGACCGAACTGGCCCGGCAAGTGGCCAGCGCCTTGGGCGCGCGCATGTTGGAATGGAACATCAAATCCACCACCCGGGCGCAACAGGGCCTTTACGAATACGATGCCGTCAGCCGCCTGCGCGACAGCCAGTTGGGCGAGGAACGGGTGCACGACGTGCGCAACTATATCAAGAAGGGCAAACTGTGGGAGGCGTTCGAGGCCGAGGATCGCGTGGTCCTTCTGATCGACGAGATCGACAAGGCCGACATCGAGTTTCCGAACGACCTGTTGCAGGAACTCGACCGGATGGAGTTCTTTGTCTACGAGACCGGCGAAACGATCCGCGCGGACAAGCGGCCCATCGTGATCATCACGTCGAACAACGAAAAAGAGCTGCCCGACGCCTTCCTGCGCCGGTGTTTCTTTCACTACATCCGTTTTCCCGACCCAGACACCATGCGCAAGATCGTCGAGGTGCACCATCCCGGCATCAAGGACCGCCTTCTGACCACCGCCCTGACCCAGTTCTACGAGATCCGCGAACAGCAGGGTTTGAAAAAGAAGCCCTCCACGTCCGAGGTGCTGGACTGGCTGAAACTGCTGCTGGCCGAGGATCTGGAGCCGGAGGATCTGAAAAAAGACCCCGCGTCCGCCCTGCCCAAGCTGCACGGGGCGCTGTTGAAGAACGAACAGGACGTGGCCCTGTTTGAACGGCTGGCCTTCATGGCCCGGCGCGGCTGACGCAGAAAGAAACAATCGGCCCAATTTCCGCCACATTGTCGCCCTAGCCTGCCTTAAACAACAAACGTCGAGGCAGGCGTGCAGGCAGTATCAGATATCACCATTCGGCCCATCGTGGCCGCGGACAAACCCGCGTGGGCCGCCCTTTGGCGCGCCTATCTGGCGTTCTATGACACGGAACTGCCACAGGCGGTCTACGACACGTCCTTCGCGCGACTGTTGGACAATGATCCGGCAACCTTTCGGGGGCGTCTGGCCTGTCTGGGCGGCACGCCGGTCGGTTTGGTGCATTTCGTGTACCACCCCCATATGTGGAAACAGGCCCCGGTCTGTTATCTGCAAGACCTTTATGCCGCGCCGGACACCCGGGGCACCGGCGTGGGCCGCGCCTTGATCGAGGCGGTCTATGCCCAAGCGGACACCGATGGCGTGGCAGACGTCTACTGGATGACGCAAGACCACAACCACAGGGCGCGCAAACTGTATGACCGGATTGCAACCCTGACCCCCTTCATCAAATACGCGCGGGCGGCGTGATGTGGCGCGCACTGGCCGTGGCGGTCACGGTCCTTGCCTCTTGCACGCCCATGGGCACCACCGCCCCGCCGGACCGAGCGGTGCAGGCGGCCCTGCCGCCCTTGCCCGCCATGAACCGGTTCGACGGCACGCAGCCCCGCCACGTGCCCCTGCCCGACAACGCCCAACTGACCCGCGATTTCATCGAGCTGAGCTTTGGACTGGAATCCGGTCGGGGCCTGTCCACCTTCACCCGGTTCGAGGGGCCAATCACGATTGGTGTGGTCGGCGACGCCCCCTACGCTGGAGCGTGACCTGACCGACCTGTTGACCCGTTTGCGACGCGAGGCGGGCCTGTCCCTGACGCGCACAACCGGGTCCGAGCGTCCCTCGATCGCAGTACAGGCCATCCCACGCGAGACGTTGCAACGGGCGGTGCCACAGGCCGCGTGCTTTGTCGTGCCCAACGTGTCCAGCTGGCAGGGGTATCTGGCGAACCGGCGCACCCGGGTGATTGACTGGCAACTGCTGGAAACCCGCACCCGGGCAGCGATCTTTCTACCCTCTGACGTCAGCCCGCAGGAAATCCGCGACTGCCTGCACGAGGAAATCGCCCAAGCCCTCGGGCCGCTGAATGATCTGTATCGCCTCGGCCATTCCGTGTTCAACGATGACAACCTGCAAACGGTTCTGACGGGCTACGACATGGTGATGCTGCGCGCGACCTATGCGCCAGAGTTGCGGTCCGGCATGGCCCCGCAACAGGTGGCCGACGCCCTGCCCGCGATCTTTGCCCGGATCAACCCGGGCGGGCGCGGCCCCGGCATGGCCCCCGTGCCCCGGTCCACCCGGGCGTGGAGCCAAGCCATTGAACGCGCCGTGCGGCCCTCCGGCTCTGCGGCGGCGCGGATCATGGCCGCGCGGCGCGCTGTGAACCTGGCCCGCAGCGAAGGTTGGGCCGATGCGCGCCTTGGCTATTCCCTGCTGGCCCTCGGGCGCGCCACCATCGGCAGCCAGGGGGAGGCCGCCCTGACCGCCCTGCTGGACGCGGCGTTCGTGTTCCGTGCCGCCTACGGGGCGGAGGTGCATCTGGCCCACACCGCCGTGCAACCCGCCGCCTTTGCCCTGTCCTCCGGCCAGCCCAACGTCACCCTGTCCCTGACCGAAGGGGCGATCCCCGCAGCGCGCGCAGGCCAGAACGCCGCCCTGTTGTCCACCCTGCTGCTATTGCGAGCCGAGGCGCTGGCCGCCACGGGTGCCCAAGCCGAAGCCGCGCGCCTGCGCCGGGAGGGCACCGCATGGGCGCGCTACGGGTTTGGATCGGATGAAGCCGTCCGCCGTCACCTCGCAGAGGTTGCAGCACTGCGCCCCGGCGTCTAAGTGCGTAGGGAAACCTGACCGGAGGCGACATGATCTTTCTGACCTTTATGGCCGTGGGCGCGATCTCGGGCGGTCTTTATGCCAAACGCAAGGGCGGCAAACGCTTTGACGTGCTGCAATACGCGGCGGTCTGGGCGGTGATGGGGTTCATCCTTGGGATGATCACCACGATCATTGTGGACTACCAGATCTAAATGTTCCTGCGCCTGTTCGATCAGTTGCGCGCGGCTCACGTCCCTGTCTCTGTCCGCGAATACCTGACCTTTTTGGAAGGGGTCGGCGCGGGCCTTGTGACCTATGACATCGACGGGTTCTACTATCTGGCCCGCGCGGCCATGGTAAAGGACGAACGACACATCGACCGCTTCGACCGCGCCTTTGCCGCAACCTTTCAGGGCTTGGAACACATCACCGCCGAACATGTGATGGACGCCGTGGAAATCCCGCGCGACTGGCTGGAAAAGCTGGCCGAAAAGCACCTGAGCGCAGAGGAAAAGGCAGAAATCGAGGCCTTGGGCGGCTTTGACAAGCTGATGGAGACCCTGCGCAAACGGCTGGAGGAGCAAAAGGGCCGCCACCAAGGGGGCAACAAATGGATGGGCACGGCGGGCACCTCGCCCTTTGGGGCCTATGGCTACAACCCCGAAGGCGTGCGCGTGGGCCAAGACAGGTCCCGCCACCAGCGCGCGGTCAAGGTCTGGGACAAGCGCGAGTTTCGCAACCTCGATGATACGGTCGAAATCGGCACCCGCAACATCAAGGTCGCCCTGAAACGTCTGCGCAACTGGGCCCGTGACGGGGCGGCAGAAGAGTTGGATCTGGACGGCACCATCCGCGCCAGCGCCGAGGCCGGCTATATCGACGTCAAAACAAGGCCCGAACGGCGCAACGCCGTGAAGGTGATCCTGTTTCTGGACGTGGGCGGATCCATGGACCCCCATATCAAACTGGTCGAAGAGCTGTTTTCCGCCGCGCGGGCCGAGTTCAAGCATCTGGAATACTACTACTTCCACAACTGCCTGTACGAAGGCGTGTGGCGCGACAACCGCCGCCGGTGGGGCGAAAAAATCCCCACATGGGAGGTGCTGCGCACCTACGGCCCCGACTACAAATGCATCTTTGTGGGCGACGCCTCGATGTCGCCTTACGAGGTGGCGGTGCCCGGTGGTGCCAACGAGCACTGGAACGAAGAGGCAGGCCAGGTTTGGCTGGACCGCGCTCGCGCCCAATGGCCCGCAAACCTATGGTTGAACCCCCTGGACGAACGGTACTGGCGCTATACCCAGTCCGTGCAAATGATCGACCAGATCTTCGAGGGACGCATGGTGCCGATGACGTTGGAGGGGATCACGCGCGGGATGCGAATGCTGACATGACAGTGTTTGCGTGGCTCTGGCGCGCACACCGCTTACCGCTGATTGGATTTATGTGCGCAGTCGTCGCACTTGGCTACTTTGCGATAACCACAGTACTGGCAGCGAACTATTGGATGGACCCCGCCCATCAGGATCAGGCGCTGAAGCCTTGGATCACCCCCGGGTATGTCGCCCATTCCTACGACCTGCCCCGCGCGGCCTTGGCAGAGGCCTTGTTGCTGGCACCCGATCATCCGCGTCGCATCCGGTTGGAGGACATTGCCGCTGAAACGGGTCTGACGCTAGACCAGCTTCAGTCCCGGGTGGACGCCGCCGCAGCAAAGATCCGACCAAACCCATGGGTGCGGTATTGCTGTCATTGGTGGCCGAGTACGGGGTGACCATCGTTTTCTGCGTGACCTTCCTGAGCTGCCCTGCCATGCCCGTGCCATCATCGCTGGTGATGTTGGCGGCGGGCGGGTTTTCGGCCACCGGAGACCTTGATGTGGCCACCGTTGCAGCGGCCGCCTTTGGCGGGGCGGTTCTAGGCGACAACGCAGGATATTGGATCGCCCGCAGATTGAGCATGCCATTGCAGGGCTGGTTGGACGGCACGCCCAAACGGGCCAGACTGCATGCCCGCGCCGTTGCCTTCATGGCGGCTTGGGGTGGGTCCAGCGTGTACTTTTCGTGTTGGCTGGTGGCGCCACTGGGTCCTTACGTCAATTATATCAGTGGGATAACCCGGATGGCCTGGCCTCGGTTTGCAGCATGGGGGGCGGCAGGCGAGGTCACATGGGTCACTCTTTACGTGGGTTTGGGCTATGCCTTTGCAAACAACATCACAGCCCTTGCATCCCTGCTTGGAAATGCCAGCGGTCTTGTGACGGCCTTGCTGGTGGCAGGCCTGCTTGGGGGGTGGCTTTGGCGGGCGGCCCGACGGCGCGCGATGGACAATCACGGCAAGCCCCTTCCCTAAGACCACCCCGCGCCCCATATCTATCCCATGTTGAAAATCGCACCCATCCTGCTTGCCATCGCTTACGGACTTGTCATGTACCGGTTTTCGGCGTGGCGGACGTCCAAGATGTTGGATCAGCAATCCACCGAACTGGCCGATGCAGAGCTGCGGGGGCTGACGCAGCAGATGGCAAAGGTCCTCGACCTGCCGAAGATCAAAGTGCACATCTACGAGGTGGAACCTGTGAACGGCCTCGCCGCCCCCGACGGGCGCATCTTTCTGACGCGCGGGTTCTTTCGCAAATACAAAGCGGGCGAGGTCACGGCGGAGGAGATGGCAAGCGTCATTGCCCACGAATTGGGGCACGTCGCCCTTGGTCATTCGCGCCGCCGCATGATCGACTTTTCCGGGCAAAACGCGATCCGGGTGATCCTGACCACGGTGCTGGCGCGGTTCGTGCCGTTTATTGGCCCTTGGGTCGCAAACATCCTGACGTCCATGCTGGCGGCCCGTCTGTCGCGGCAGGACGAATACGAGGCCGACGCCTACGCCGCCGCCCTGATGACCAAGGCCGGGATCGGCACCGCGCCGCAAAAGTCCCTGTTCACCAAGCTGGAAACCCTGACCGGCATGGGTGGGCACGGCGCGCCCGCGTGGCTGATGTCGCACCCCAAGACCGCAGAACGGATCGACGCCATCGAGAAGTTGGAGGCGAAGTGGGGCGGCGGGACAAGTCCCGCCCTACAGTAACCGCCCCGCGCCGGTGGCCCTTACTCGCGCCACCACACATCGGGCTGGAACCCGATCCAGTCACCATAGATGGCCACGTTATCCACGGGATAGGTCAGGTCCGCATCGTGGGCGATCCAGCTTATGGGATTGTGCCATGTGGGGATCACGTAGCGCCCTGCGGTCAGGACCCGGTCCAGCGCCCGCACACCCGCCACATAGTCCGCTTGGGTGGGGGCGGCCAGCATGGCGTCCACGATCCCCTCGATGGCGGGCATATCCGCCCCCATCCAGTTGCGAGAACCCGGCGTTTCCACCCCGTCTTGGCCCCAATACAGGCGCTGCTCGTTGCCCGGGGACAGGGACAGGCCCCGGCGATACCACGTCATGTCGAAATCATAGACATTGGTGCGTTCCTTGAACTGCGCCCCGTCCACCGAGGATAGGGTCACCTCGATGCCCAAGGGGCGCAGCGCCTCGCGGTAGATATCCACGACCGAAGAAACTTCAGCAGATCCGTTCTGGGTCAGGATTTCAAAGGTCACAGGGCCGTTCGGGCCCGTCATCACGCCGTTCTGAACGCTATACCCCGCCTCTGCGAACAACCGGGTGGCCGCGCGCAGACCGCGCCGATTGCCAAGCTCCCCGTCTGTTTCGGGCAAGGTGTACCCTTCCAGCGTGCCGGGCAGCAGGTCGTCGGCATAGGGGGCCAGGATTTCCGCCACTTTGCCCGTGGCCGGGCCAGGCTGCATCGACAGGGGCGAGTTCGAGAAATAGGAGGTGATGCGCGGCAAGGCCCCGCCGTTCAGCACCTTGTTCACATACTCGTAATTGAACACCTGGATCAGCGCCTCGCGCACGCGCCAGTCGTCAAAGGGCGCGCGGCGGGTGTTCATGACCAGCCCCGTGATGCCAGAGGGGCGCCGGTGCGCGACTTCCGATTTCACGACCGCACCGGATTGGACACGGGGGAAGTCGTATTGCTCGGCCCACTTTGATGCGTTGGTCTCGCGCATCGTCGACAACTCTCCGGCTTTGAAGGCTTCGAACATGGCCGTGGCGTCCCCGAAGAACTCCATCCGGATGGTGTCCAGATTGTTGGTGCCGCGCCGGAACGGCAGATCCGCGCCCCAGTAATCAGGGTTGCGGGACAACTCGACAAAGCGGCCAGGATCAAAATCGGTGATCACATAGGGGGCAGAGGAGATCGGGATCGTCTCCAGACCCGACTGCGCGAAATCCACCCCCTGCCACTGGACCTTTTTCAGCACCGGACGCATGCCAAGGATCATGGCCAACTCGCGGTTGGGCTTGTCGAGGGTGAAGCGCACGCCACGCTCCCCCACCGCTTCCATCCCAGTGACTTGCGCCCAAGCCCCGCGATAGCGCGCGTGGCCCTCGGTGCCGAGGGTTTCGAACGACCACATCGCATCCTCGACCGTGACGGGTGTGCCATCGGAAAAGCGGGCGGCGGGGTTCAGGGTGTATTCCACCCAGGTGGCATCAGGGCCAATCTCGACGGTTTCCGCCAACAGACCATACAGGGTGAAGGGTTCGTCATAGGACCGCCCCATCAGGGACTCATAGGCAAGAAACCGCAGCTGCCAGGGCACGCGCCCCTTCTGGATATGGGGGTTCAGACTGTCGAAACTGCCGACCTGACCATCCACAAACGCCCCCCTTTGGGCGCGTCGGGGTTGGCGTAGGGCAGATGCGCGAAACCCGCAGGCAAGGCCGGTTCCCCGAAAAGCGCCACCCCATGGCTGGAATCGGCAAGAATCGGCCCAGTGGAAAGGGCGATTCCGGCAATGATCTGCACAAGCGTGCGTTGGAAACGATGTCGCGCCATTGGTGATGAAACCCCTGTTGTCCTTTGTTTATTGGGTTTAAGCGTAACTGGCGTCACGCAAATGTGCAAAGATTTTAACTTGGACTCTGCGGCCCCCATCCCCTATATTGAAGTCACTGCTCGATAGGTTTCTTGCCTGTATGAAACCTGCCTCAATGACTTGGCCCCTGCTTCGGCAGGGGCTTTTTTTGTGTAGGGTCAGCACGCGTATTGGGCGTGCATTTCGCAAACGCAGCGGCTACTTTGCCGCAACTGCGAAAGGAACATACCATGGCTATCGTTACAGACCTTGGCGGCAAGACCGCCGTTATCACAGGCTCGAACTCCGGTATCGGGCTGGGGATCGCTTGGGAAATGGCAAAGGCCGGGGCGGATGTCGTCCTGAACTCCTTCACGGACCGGGACGAAGACCACGCGATCGCTGCCGAGATTACAGAACAGACCGGCGTGACCGCCCGCTACATCCAGGCCGACATGTCCAAGGGCGCGGAATGCCGCGACCTGATCACCAAGGCCGGCAAATGCGATATCCTGATCAACAATGCGGGCATCCAGCACGTGGCCCCGATCCAGGACTTCCCCATGGACAAGTGGGACGCGATCATTGCGATCAACATGAACAGCGCCTTTCACACGACCGCCGCCGCCCTGCCCCTGATGCGGGCCGCCGGGTGGGGCCGCGTGATCAACATCGCCTCGGCCCATGGCTTGACCGCCTCGCCCTACAAATCCGCCTATGTGGCCGCCAAGCACGGGGTTGTGGGCATGACCAAGGTCGTGGCTCTCGAGACGGCAGAAGAACCGATCACCGCCAATGCCATCTGCCCCGGCTACGTCCTGACCCCGCTGGTCGAGGCGCAGATCCCAGACACGATGAAGGAATACAACATGTCCCGCGAGGACGTGATCCGAGACGTGATGCTGAAACGCCAGCCGTCCAAGGACTTCGCCACCGTGGAGCAGATGGGCGGCACCGCGGCCTTCCTGTGCTCGGACGCGGCGGCCCAGATCACCGGGACGACGATCAACGTGGATGGCGGCTGGACCGCGCTGTGACGGGCAACTGGGGGCCAGCCCCCAGACCCCCGAGGGTATTTTTGGAACAATGAGGGGCCCAGAATGGCGCAGATGAAACGGATCAATCTGGCCCTGCAGGGGGGCGGCGCCCACGGTGCCTTCACTTGGGGCGTTCTGGACCGCATCCTCGAGGATGAGCGGATCGAGATTGCCGCCATGTCCGGGACCTCTGCCGGGGCGCTGAACGGGGCAGCTGTGAAGGCCGGGCTGGCGCGCGGGGGGCGCGCGGATGCCAAGGCCAACCTGGCTTGGGTCTGGGGCAAGGTCGGCGCGATTGTGGAGCCTGCCTTTGCGCCTTGGCTGGATGCGTTTTCACCCATGGCCGTCAGCCGGGCGATCGAGACGTCCCTGCCCTTTGCGCTGTCCGATGCGACCTCGCGGATGATCTCGCCCTATATCTACGCCGGGGCCACGCAGGATCCGTTGCGCCGGATCGTCGAGGACCTGAAGTTCGACGCCATCTGTTGCCCCGACGGACCCGAATTCCATATCTGTGCCACCAACGTGCGCAGCGGCAAGATCAAGGTCTTTACCCGCGACGAGATCAGCCCCGATGCGATCCTTGCCAGCGCCTGCCTGCCCACCCTGTTCGAAGCCGTGGAGATTGACGGCGAGGCCTATTGGGACGGCGGCTATACCGGCAACCCGGCCCTTTTCCCACTGTTTCACAAAGACTTACCGTCTGACATCGTGGTGGTGAACATCAACCCGCTGTACCGCGAAGAGGTGCCGCGCACCGCCCGCGATATCCAGAACCGGATCAACGAGATCAGTTTCAACACCTCGCTTTTGCGCGAATTACGGGCCATTGAATTCGTGCAGCGGTTGCTGCATCGCGGCCAGATCGACCCAGACGCCATGAAGGACGTGCTGGTCCATATGGTGGCTGACGATGACCTGATGAGACAGCTGTCCGTAGCCACCAAGATCGTGCCCAACGCCGCCGTGTTGCACCAGTTGCGCAAGGCGGGGTGGGCCGCCGCCAATCGTTGGCTGGACGCGCATTTCGACCAGATCGGGCAGGAAAGCAGCGTCGATCTGGCCGCGATGTTTGGTTAGCCGGGGCTAACGGATGCGGGCCTCGGTGGTGGCGTCAAACAGCATGGCGGCGCCTTCGGCAACGGTCAGACCAACGCGCTGACCGGGTTTCAGGACCACGTCGCCACGGGCCTCGACCGTGACGCGGTCCCCGCTGTCGGCGTTCAGGTAGACATAGCTGACACCGCCTAAATTCTCTGTGATATCAACGGTATGGGTGTCGCCGTCCGTGACCTTGAACTGCTGGGGGCGGATACCGACAATGACTTTGCCATCGGCGGGCACGGCATCCGTGGGCACCTCGCCACCAAAGCCCGGAGCGTTGACCTTGCCGTTGTCGGCCCCACCTACCGCGAAATTCATGGAGGGGGAGCCGATGAAACCGGCCACGAATTTGTTGTCGGGGTCGCGGTACAAGTCCATGGGTGCGCCAACCTGTTCGATGTGGCCCGCGCGCAGCACGACGATCTTGTCGGCCAGGGTCATCGCCTCCACCTGATCGTGGGTCACATAGATCATGGTCGCGCCGATCTCGTTGTGCAGGCGGGCGATTTCGACCCGCATCTCCACCCGTAGCTCGGCGTCGAGGTTCGACAAAGGTTCGTCAAACAAGAACACCTCGGGGCCGCGTACAATGGCACGCCCGATGGCAACGCGCTGTCGCTGACCGCCGGACAGAGCGGCAGGCCTTCGGCTAAGATACTGATCCAGCTTGAGAATACGGGACGCCTCGGCCACCTTGGCCTGGATTTGCGCCTTGGGGTGGTTGTTCATTTTCAACCCGAACCCCATGTTTTCCTCGACTGTCATATGGGGGTAGAGCGCGTAGGTCTGAAACACCATGGCCACGCCGCGATTGGACGGATCGGCGTGGGTCACGTCCCGCGCGCCGATGGTAATCTGGCCTTCCGTCGTCTCTTCCAGCCCTGCGATCATGCGCAAAAGCGTGGACTTGCCGCAGCCGGAGGGGCCGACGAAAACGCAGAACTCCCCCTCGTTTATCTGCAGGTCCACCCCGTGGATGACCTGCGTTTCACCGTATTTCTTGATGACCTTTTGCAGTGTGACGCCAGACATGGGGCTAGCCTTTCTGTTCTTGTTGGTCGGGAAAAGTCCAATTTTGCAGGTCCCGGGCAATGGCCTGGGCGGCCTGTGCGACTCGTGCACGATCTGTGGCAAGTCGCGCCAGACTCGTGCGTGATGTGGAGCCAGTCACCGAAATCGCCCCTGCCACGCGGCCCGTGTCCGTCAGGATCGGCAGGGCCAGACAGATGATGCCGACCTCGTGCTCTTCGTTGTCGAAACTATGGCCGCGGTCGCGGATGGCGGCCAGCTCGGCGCGCAGGGTCGCTGGCGTGGTGAAGGTCTGATCGGTGAAGCGGTGGAACGACTGCTGGGCCAGGACCTGCTCCAACTCCGGCTCTGGCAGGTGGGCCAGCATCGCCTTGCCCACGCCAGTGCAATAGGCCGGGCCGATCTTGCCGGCGGCGGAATACATCTCGGGCGCTTGGGCGGGGTTGCATTTGTCGAGGTACAGAACCTGCGCCCCGTCCAGCTGTGCCAAGTGGACGGTCAGCCCCATGTCCCGGGACAGGGCCAAAAGGTGGGGACGCGCGATGGGCGCGATGGAACTTTGGCGCCATGCGCCATGGGCCATACGCACCAGACGCAGGCCAAGGGCATAGGTCTGGCGATCAGGGTCATAGGCCAGCATCCCCTGGGACGTCAGAGTCTGCACCAATCGGTACAGGGTCGCCTTGGGAAAGGGGGCCTGGGCCTGCAACTCGGCAAAGCGGACCGGGCGGCCCATGGCCACGACCATGTCCAGCACGTCCAGTGCCTTGCCGACGGTTCCGTCCCGCGATGGTGCCTGATGTCCCATGAGCCCTCCCAGACCAGCGGGCTGCCCCGCAAAGGTGTTGACAGGCTATGCACATCCATCCATGATTTCAATATAAGAAACACGGTTTCATTATTTGGAACTTTAATCCAAAAGAAACCACCATAGGAACCAAAGGGGAGGACACCATGCGTTCCATTCTAAAGGCGTCGTTTGCGGCGCTGCTTGCCACATCTATGCTATCTGCACCGGCATCGGCAGAGCTGTCTGGCGATCTGCGGATCGTGTCGGACATGTCGAACCCGGCCCCGCGTGCCGTGATGGAGGGATTGGCCGCTGACTTCGGCGCGTTGCACCCCAACCTGAACGTGGAGTTGGAGATCGTTGACCGCGAGGCGTGGAAAACGCAGATCCGCAACTCTTTGTCCGCCAATGCGCCGGACGTGATCAACTGGTACGCCGCCAACCGGATGCTGCCGTTTGTGGATGCGGGTCTGTTCATGGATGTGTCGGACCTGTGGGCAGAGCCTGCGTTTGACGCGCTGGCCTCGACCAAGGGGGCGATGACCCTGGACGGCAAGCAGTGGGGCGTGCCCTATACCTACTACCAGTGGGGCATCTACTACCGCGCCGACATCTTCGAAGAGCTGGGCCTGTCGGAACCCACCACCTGGGAAGAAGAGCTGGCCAACTGTCAGGCGATCCTCGATTCGGGGCGCAAGTGTTACACCATCGGGACCAAGTTCCTGTGGACCGCAGGCGGCTGGTTCGACTATCTGAATTCGCGCACAAACGGCTATGACTTCCACATCGCGCTGGCCCGCGGCGAGGTCGAATGGACCGACGACCGCGTGCGTCAGACCTTTGCCAACTGGCGTCAGCTGATCGACATGGGCGCCTTCATCGACGACCACCAGACCTACAGCTGGCAAGAGGCGTTGCCCTTCATGCTGGACGGCGAAGCGGCGGCCTATCTGATGGGCAACTTTGCCGTGGCCCCCATGCGCGACGGTGGGCTGACCGATGATCAGCTGGATTTCTACCAGTTCCCCACGATCAACCCTGACGTCGCCCCCGCCGAGGATGCGCCCACGGACACGTTCCACATCGCCAGCGGGGCCTCGAACGTCGAGGCGGCCAAGGAATTCCTGCGCTTTGTGACCTCTGCCGATGTGCAAGGGGCGATCAACGCCGATCTGGGCCAGTTGCCCGTGAACGCCAGCGCGACCGTGTCCGATGACAAGTTCATCCAGCAGGGGTTCGATATGCTGTCCAACAACGCAGGCGGCGGCATCATGCAGTTCTTTGACCGCGACTTCCCGGCGGAAATGGCCAGCGTCGGCATGGAAGGCCTGCAGGAGTTCATGGTGTTCCCAGACAATCTGGACGACATCCTGGCCCGCCTCGAAGACGCGCGTCAGCGTATCTACGAGTGATCCAAACAGGGGGTGGGACAAGTCCCACCCTACCGTAGGGCGGGACTTGTCCCGCCCCGCGTCACCCCATCCGCAAGCCCGAACCGGGCTTTCGCATGTGTTGACCTTCGGAGAGCACGATGGCCCTGACAGACACCCGCAGCTGGTACAAACGCAACGAAATCGCGGTCACCCCGTGGCTGTTCCTGTTGCCCGGCATCTTGTTCTTTGCCCTTTACGTGATCATCCCGATCTTCCAGTCGGTCTGGATTTCGTTCCACGAATGGGACGGGTTGGGCGAAAAGGAATGGGTCGGGCTGGCCAACTACGAGCGTCTGCTGGGCGGGGATCGCAAGTTCGAGACCAGCTTTTGGAACAACATCAAGTGGCTGTTTTTGTACCTGCTGGCGATCCCCATGGGCCTGTTCATCGCCTTGTTCCTGAACCAGACCGTGCGCGGCATCCGGGTCTACAAGTCCCTGTTTTTCTTTCCCTTCGTGATCAGCCAAGTGGTCGTGGGCCTTGTGTTTTCGTGGTTCTACCTGCCGCGCGAGGGGCTCTTGAACGCCTTTCTGGCGGTGTTTGGCGCGGGCCCCGTGAACATTCTGGGCGACCCGTCTATGGCAACCTATGGGATCATCGCCGCGGGCCTGTGGCCCCAGACCGCCTATTGCATGATCCTGTACCTGACGGGCCTGAACGCCGTGGACCCCGAACAGGTCGAGGCCGCGCGTCTGGACGGGGCCAAGGGCCACAAGATGCTATGGTATGTGATCCTGCCGCAGCTGAAACCTGCGACCTTCATCGCCTTTGTGGTGACGATCATCGGGGCGCTGCGGTCCTTTGACCTGATCTCGATCATGACCAACGGCGGGCCCTTCGGGTCCACCAGGGTCCTGTCGTTCTATATGTTCGAGGAATCCCTGTCGGAGTTCGGGTTCCGCATGGGGTATGGCGCGGCCATCGCGGTGGTGCTGTTTTTCATCATGCTGTTCTTCATCGCCTACTTCCTGTGGTCCATGTACCAAGACGAAAAGGCCGCGCGATGACACGGGATCAGTTCGACGCGATCTGTGCGGCCCAGCCCGGCGCGGTCCTGTCCGGCCCCGGAGAGTTGGACGCGTGGAAGATCGGCGGCAAGATGTTTGCCTGCTATGGCCACACGGACACCCGGGCCACGAACACCGACACGGTTGTCGTGCGTGTGCGCGACACGGACACCGCCCGTATGCTGATGGACGCCGGGGCCGCCCACAAGCCCGCATACTTTCGCGGGGCTTGGGTCGGGCTGACCTTGGGCGCGATCGACACGGACGAGGCCACCCACCGCATCACCCTGTCCTATGACACCATCCGCGCGGGGCTGACCAAAAAGGTGCAAGCCACCCTGCCCCAAAGGGAGACGAGCTGATGTTCCCCACCCCCTCGAAAAAACCTCGCGCGCGTGGCAAATCACTTACCAGATCCTGCTGCCCATCGCGCTGATCCTGTGGCTGCTGCCCCTGATCGCCGTGGCCATCTTTTCGATCAAGCCGGACGCGGATTTCACCAACGGCAATTATTGGGGCCTGCCCTCGACGTTCGAGTTCTTTGCCAACTATGGCCGGGTGTTTTTTGACAGCGACATGCCGCGCTATCTGCTGAACTCGCTGTTGATCACCGTGCCCACGGTCCTTGGCACCATCGCCCTGTCGTCCATGACGGGCTTTGCCCTTGGCATCTACAAATTCCGCGGCAACCTGTTGATCTTCTTTCTGTTCATCGCGGGCAACTTTGTGCCCTTTCAGATCCTGATGGTGCCCGTGCGGGACCTGACGCTGGGCCTTGGCCTTTATGACACCAAAACCGGGTTGATCCTGTTCCACATCGCGTTTCAGACCGGGTTCTGCACCCTGTTCATGCGCAACTTCATCCGCGCCCTGCCCTATCCCTTGATCGAGGCGGCCCGGGTCGAGGGTGTCGCGGAATGGAAGATTTTCTGGTACGTCGTCCTGCCCCTGATGAAACCGGCGCTGGCGGCGCTGGCCGTTCTGATCTTTACCTTCATCTGGAACGACTATTTCTGGGCCATCGTCCTGACCCAAGGGCCAGACAGCCAGCCGGTCACCGCAGGCATCACCAGTTTCAACAGCCAGTACCGCGCGGCCTATCACCTGATGAGCGCGGGCAGCATCGTTGCCGCCCTGCCGCCCGTGCTGATGTTCTTTTTGATGCAGCGCCACTTTATCGCCGGGCTGACATTGGGGGCGGTGAAGTAATGCCCGCCACAGCGCCTTTGCCTGCCGCTGTGCCTGCGTTTGTGCGCAAGTGGCGGCTGGATACGGATGTTCAGACCCTCGTGCTGTCTGCCCACACGGACCGCCTGCCGCAGGTGATCCACTGGGGTGTGCCCTTGCCGGCGGGGGCGGACCTTGCGGCCCTGCACGCGGCCCACACGCTGGATGTGACCGGCGGGATGCTGGACGAAAACCCGGACCTGAGCCTGTGCCCCGAGGCCACGCGCAGCTTTCCGGGGCAGCCGGGCATGGTCCTGCGCGGCGGCGACGGAACGCCCCTGTTTCCGCGCTTTGCCTATGGGTCGGACAGCACCCACAACGGTAAGCTGGCGCTGACCTACACGGACAGTGCACAGGGTCTGACCCTGACCTTTACCTTCGCCGCCGACAGGGACACCGGCGTGATCACCGCCCAAACCCACCTGACCTCTGCGGATCCGGTGCACCTGTCGTGGCTGTCTGCCCCCGTCCTGCCCGGGGCGGCGGCATCGGACGCCATGATCGACGTCTCTGGCCGCTGGTGCGGAGAGTTCCAGTTGAACCGCACCCCATGGTCCCCCGGCGCCCGCCTGCGCGAAAGCCGCACAGGCCGCACGGGGCACGAACATTTCCCGGGCCTGATCCTGACCACGCCGGGCACCTCCAACACCGCCGGGCAGGCTTGGGCGCTGCACTACGGCTGGTCCGGCGGGCACAGGATGATCGCCGAAGAGCTGCCCGATGGCCGCCGCCAGATCCAGTTCGGTCACGCCGCAGACATGCACCACGGGGCGGGCACGGCGTTTGCCACTGCCCCCCTGACGCTGGCCTATTCCCAAACGGGGCTGAACGGCTGCGCGGTGTCGTTCCAACGGCACGTACGCGACCGGATCGTCAGATGGCCCCGTCCCCACACCGCACGGCCCGTACACTACAACTGTTGGGAGGCGGTCTATTTCGACCACGACCTGCCCACCCTGCGCGACATCGCCAGCCGCGCCGCCGATATCGGGGCCGAGCGCTTTGTGCTGGATGATGGCTGGTTCGGGCGGCGGGATGACGACACCACCAGCCTTGGGGACTGGAGCATTGATACGCGCAAGTACCCCGATGGCTTGACGCCCCTGATCGCCCATGTCCACGCCCTTGGCATGACCTTTGGCCTGTGGTTCGAACCCGAGATGGTCAACCCCGACAGCGCCCTCGCCCGCGCCCACCCCGATTGGATCCTTGGCCCGGCGGATCAGGTCCTGGGGCGACAGCAGATGGTCCTGAACATGGCCCTGCCCGAGGTGCGCGCCCATCTGTATGACCATATCGCCGCCATCCTGCGGGACCACGCCATCGACTACATCAAGTGGGATCACAACCGTGTCCTGCCCATGGCCGACGCCGCCCAGACCGAGGGCACCTATGCCCTGCTGGACCGGCTGCGCGCGGATTTCCCGGCAACGGAAATCGAGACCTGCGCCTCTGGCGGGGGTCGCATCGACTTTGGCATCCTGTCCCGCACCCAGCGGGTCTGGCTGTCCGACAGCAACGACGCGCTGGAACGCCTGCGCATCCAGCATGACGCGGCGCTGTTCCTGCCGTCTGTCGTCACCGGCAGCCACGTGGGCCCCCGGCACTGCCACACCTCTGGCCGGACGCTGGACATCACCATGCGCGCTTGGGTGGCGGCCCAACGGCACATGGGGTTCGAGATGGACCCGCGCGAGTTGGACGCCCGCGAACACGCAATCCTGTGCGAGGTGACGGCGTGGTGGAAGGCAAACCGCGCGTGGATGGCCGATGCCGATATCCTGCGGCTGGACAGTGACGACGGGGCGGTGATCGCGGAACAACAGATCGCACGCGGCGGGGACCGGTTCGTGGTCTTTGCAGGCAAGGCCGCGACCAGCGCGCAGATCCTGCCCCGGCCCCTGCGTCTGACCGCCCTTGACCCCACCGCAACCTACCGTATTGACCTGCGCAACCGGGCGGACGCCCACGGCCTGTCCCGGGGGGCACCGGCCCTGAAACACGGCCCGCTCGAGGTGCCGGGCGCATGGCTGATGCACCACGGGCTGTCCCTGCCATGGGCCTTTCCCGAAACCATGTGGGTGATCGAGGGCACCGTCGTGCCTAAATTTTCGTACGAAAATTTACACCGCCCCCGAAACGTGAGGACAACCATGACCCCGACCTTTCCCGACCTGCGCGACGCCTCTGTCTTCATCACCGGCGGAGGGTCCGGCATCGGCGCTGCACTGACCGAGGGGTTTCTGCGCCAAGGGGCGCGGGTGGCCTTTATCGGGCGGTCCGACGCCAGTGCCTTCGTCGAAGAGGTCGCCGAGGCCACGGGCAACCGCCCCCTGTTCATCCAAGGCGACATCACCGACACCGCCGCCCTGCGCGCGGCCATTAACCAAGCGGCGGCGGCCCACGGCCCCATCACAACGCTGGTCAACAACGCCGCGAATGACAAGCGTCACGCCACCCTGGAGGTGGACGAGGCGTTCTGGGACTGGATGCAGGCCATCAACCTCAAGGCCTATTTCTTTGCCGCCCAGACGGTCATTCCGGGGATGCAGACCGCCGGTGGGGGCAGCATCATCAACTTCAGCTCCATCAGCTATATGATGGGGAACGCGGGCTATCCGGCCTATACGGCGGCCAATTCGGGGATCAACGGGCTGACCCGCAGCCTTGCGCGGGAATTCGGCCCCGACCGGATCCGCGTCAACGCGCTGGCCCCGGGGTGGGTTCTGACGCAAAAGCAAAAGGACCTGTGGGTCACCGAAGAAGGCCTCGCCGCCCATCTGGACCGCCAGTGCCTCAAGGATACCCTGGCCCCCGCGGATATCGTGAACCCGGTCCTGTTTCTGGCCAGCGGGGCCAGCCGGATGATGACCGGACAGGCCATGGTCGTGGACGGCGGCGTGGTGGTGACGGGATGAACATCGACTGGATTGCCGTGGATTGGGGCACCAGCCGCCTGCGCGCCTACGGGATGCAAGGGGCTGCGGTCGTGGCCGAGGCTGCCTGCGACAAGGGCATGGGCACCCTGACCCCCGACGCCTACGAGGATGCGTTGCTGTCTCAGATCGCCCCCTGGCTGACCGGTCCCACAAGGGTGTTGGTGGCGGGCATGGCGGGGGCGCGCACGGGCTGGCACGAGGCGCCCTATGCCCCGGCCCCGGCCCGGCCCGGCGATCTGACACCTGTGCCCGTGCCCACCCGCGACGCGCGTCTGGACGTGCGGATCGTGCCCGGCGTGTCGCAGCGCACCCCTGCCCCGGACGTCATGCGCGGGGAAGAGACTCAGATCGCGGGGCTGCTGGCGGGCCACAAGGATTTTGACGGCGTGTGCTGCCTGCCCGGGACCCACACCAAATGGGCCCATATCTCGGCCGAGGAGATCGTCAGCTTTCAGACCGCCATGACCGGCGAGATGTTCGGCCTTCTGTCCGAGGCGTCTGTGCTGCGCCATTCCGTGCGCGATGCGGACGACCGCTGGGACGACGCCGCCTTTCTGGCCGGGGTGGACACCACCCTGTCCCGGCCCGAACGTCTGGCGGCAGAACTGTTTACCCTGCGTGCCGCCGACCTGTTGACGGGCACGGACCCAGGCGCGACAAAAGCCCGGCTGGCGGGCCTTCTGATCGGGGCAGAGATCGCGGCGGCCAAACCTTATTGGCTGGGGCAACCCGTGGCCCTGATCGGCACGCCGGACCTGTGCCGCCACTACGCCAACGCCCTGACCGCCCAAGGGGTGCAGACCACATCCCACGATGCCGGGGCCATGACCCGCGCGGGCCTGCACGCCTGCCACCAACGCCTGACGGAGGATACCCCATGACCGCGCCCAGACCCCTGATCGCCATCCTGCGCGGTGTGACCCCGGCGCAGGCGGCCGAAATTGGCCATGCCCTGTGGGACGCGGGCATCTCGACCATCGAGGTGCCCCTGAACTCCCCGGATCCATACGCCTCGATCACGGCGCTGGCGCGGGCGCTGCCACAGGCGACCGTGGGGGCGGGCACGGTCCTGACCGTGGATCAGGTCCACGCGGTGCGCGATGCGGGCGGGCAGATCATCGTCAGCCCGAACACCGACACGGAGGTGATCCGCGCCACGGTGGACGCGGGCCTGCAAAGCTGGCCCGGGGTTTTTACCCCGACCGAAGCCTTCGCGGCATTGCACGCAGGTGCCACGGGTCTGAAACTGTTTCCCGGGTCCATGGCCGGGCCGGGCGGCTTGCAAGCCCTGCGCGCGGTCCTGCCCCCCGGCACCCAGGTCTACGCCGTGGGCGGCGCGGGGGCCGAGAACTTTGGCGACTGGATCGCCGCCAGCGCCGATGGCTTCGGCCTTGGCAGCGCGCTGTACAAACCAGGCATGACCGCGGAGGATGTGGGGGCACGTGCGACCCGGATCGTTGCCGCCTACGACACCGCCACCCAACGGACCACCCAATGACCAGCACCGTATTCGACGACATCACCTGCAGCCTTGGGGAAGGACCGCTGTGGCATCCGTCGCTGGGCCAGCTGTTCTGGTTCGATATCAACGCCATGCGCCTTTACACCCGGGCCGATGACGCCACGCGCCACTGGCAATTCGATGAACCGGTCTCGGCGGCGGGTTGGGTGGATAACGACACCCTGCTGATCGCCTCCGCCTCGGCCCTGTCGCGCTTCAGCCTCGGCACCGGCGCGCGGGAGTGTGTCGCGGCCCTGGAACGGGACAACCCCGTGACCCGGTCCAACGACGGGCGCGCCGACCCCCAGGGCGGGTTCTGGATCGGCACCATGGGGCGCGGGGCAGAGCGGGGCGCCGGCGCGATCTATCGGTTTCATCGCGGCGAGCTGCGCCAGCTCTACCCCGGTATCACCATCCCCAACGCCATCTGCTTTGCCCCCTGCGGGACGCTGGCCTATTTCGCGGACACCGCCCAGCGGCGCATCTGGCGACAAGCGCTGGATGCGCAGGGCTGGCCGGACGGGGACCCCGAGGTCTATCTGGATTTCTCCGGCCACGGGTTGAACCCCGACGGGGCGGTGATCGACCGGGGCGGCAACATGTGGCTGGCGCAATGGGGGGCCTACCGGGTGGCCTGTCACGCGCCGGACGGGCGGTTCCTGACCTCTGTGTCCTTTCCCGCCGCCCATATGACCTGCCCCGCCTTCGGAGGGTCCGATCTGGCCACGATGTTTGCCACCTCCGCCACCGAAGGGCTGTCGGCCCTTGATTTCAACGCCCAACCGCAGGCGGGTAAAACCTTTGTCGCGCGGGTCTCTGCCCGGGGCCAGGCGGAGCATCAGGTGATCCTATGAAACGCACGCTGGGCACCTGTTACTATCCCGAACACTGGCCCGAGACGATCTGGGCCGAGGACGCCGCCCGCATGGCCGACCTTGGCCTGACGTGGGTCCGGATCGGAGAATTCGCGTGGTCCCGGATGGAACCTACGCCGGGCCAGTTCACCTTTGACTGGCTGGACCGCGCCATTGACACCCTGCGGGATGCGGGCCTTCGGGTCGTGCTGGGCACGCCATCGGCCACGCCGCCGCGCTGGATGCTGGACCGGTTCCCGGACATGCTGGCGGTGGACGATCAGGGCCGCGCGCGCAAGTTCGGGTCCCGGCGGCACTATTGTTTCAGCCATGCAGGCTACCGCGCCGCCGCCGCCGAGATGGCCGCGCGCCTTGCCGCGCGCTACGGCGACCGGGTGGCGGCATGGCAGACGGACAATGAATACGGCTGTCACGACACCACCCTCAGCTATTCGCCCGCGGCCCGCGATGCGTTCCGCGATTGGTGCGCCCAGCGGTATCAAAGCGTGGATGCCCTGAACCGCGCTTGGGGCAATGTGTTCTGGTCCATGGAGTACAGCGATTTCAATGACATCGACCTGCCCAACCTGACCGTGACCGAACCGAACCCGGCCCATGTGCTGGCGTTCCGGCGGTTTTCGTCCGACCAGGTGGTGGCATGGAACCGGGCGCAGGTCGCGGCGATCCGCGCCCATTCCGACGCGCCGATCAGCCACAACTACATGGGGCTGGTCACGGATTTCGACCACTACACCCTCGCCGCCGACATGGAGATTGCCACATGGGACAGCTACCCCATGGGCTTTCTGGAGGACCGCGTGCCCGCCAGCCCCCACCACCAGCGCGCGTTCCAGCGCCAGGGGGACCCGGATTTTCAGGCGTTTCACCATGACCTGTACCGCGCCTGTGGGCGGGGCCGTTGGTGGGTGATGGAACAACAGCCCGGCCCCGTGAACTGGGCCCCCTCGAACCCGGCCCCCTGCCCGGCATGGTGCGCCTGTGGTCGTGGGAGGCGTTCGCCCACGGGGCCGAATGTGTCTCGTGGTTCCGCTGGCGGCAGGCCCCTTTGCCCAGGAACAACAGCACGCAGGCCTGCTGCGCCCCGACAGCAGCGCCGCCCCGGGCCACGGCGAGGCGGCAGAGGTCGCCGCCGAGATCAAAGACCGACCAGAGGTCGCCACCGCCCGCGCCCCCATCGCCTTGGTCTTTGACTACGACAGCCAATGGGCGTGGCAGGCGCAGCCCCAAGGCGTGGGCAACAGCCACTTTGCCCTGTGCTTTGATCTGTACCGGGCCTTGCGGGAACTTGGGCAAAGCATCGACATCATCCCCCCCGACACCGCCGACCTGTCCGGCTACCGCATGGTGATCGTACCCGGTGTCATGTGCCTGTCCGACGCGCTGCGCCGCGCCCTGACCACCTTTACGGGCAGTGTCCTGACCGGCCCGCGCACGGATCTGAAAACCGCCGAGCTGTCGACCAAGGTGCCCCTCGGCCCCTATGTCCCCGGCCTCAGCGTCAAGGTGACAGAGGTCGAGACCCTGCGCCCGGATGTGGCGCGCGAGGGGCGGGTCAAGCTTTGGTTCGAACACGTGGACACGGACGACGAGGTGGTCCTGCGCTGCGAGGGGCGGCCCCTGTTGATCCGCAACCGCCGCCGCTGGCATCTGGCGGGCTGGCCCACAGCGCCTTTCGCGCGCGGGATCATGAACCGGGTCCTGATCAGCGCGGGCCTGACGCCCACGGAAATGCCCGAAGGGGTGCGCCTGCGTCACCACGGGGCCGAGCGTTTCGTGTTCAACTATTCGTCCGAGCCGCAAGTGTTCGAGGGCGAGACCCTGCCCCCCGCTGGCGTGCGGTTCACCTGACGGGCGCGTCAGCCCAGCGCGGCCATACGCAGGGACATGTCAATCATCCGGTTCGCAAAGCCCCATTCGTTGTCGTACCAGCCAAAGACGCGCAGCAGGCCGCCCTCGGTTACAAAGGTTTCAGGCGTCGCGTGGATATAGCTTTCGGGACGCGCCCGTAAGTCGACGCTGACCAAGGGGCGGTCCGTGGTGCCGATCACCGGGCCTGCGGCTTGGGCGAACAGGGCGTTGACCCCGGCCACATCGGGGGCACGCGCCAATTGCACCGTCAGGTCCACCGCCGACACGCTGGCCACGGGCACCCGGACCGAGGTGCAGGTCACGCGTCCCGCAAGGGCCGGCAACACCACATCCACCAGCGCCCCCGCCGAGGTGGTCGTGGGCACCATGGACACCGCTGCCGCGCGGCTGCGCGCAAGGTTGGGGCCGGGTTTGTCCACGGTGGGTTGCGACCCGGTATAGCAGTGGATCGTCGTCATCGTCCCCGTGACCAGCCCGTAGGCCTGATCCAGCAGGCGCACCACCGGGGCCACGGCGTTGGTGGTGCACGAGGCGTTGGAGACGACGCGCAACTCCGCCGTCAAATCCGCGTCATTGGCCCCCATGACGATGGTCGCATCCGCCACTGCGGACGGCCCGGACATCAGCACGCGCGACGCCCCGGCCAGCAACCCACGCTCCACCTCGCCCCGGGTGTCGGCGCGGCCGGTACACTCCATCACCAGATCCACACCGCCCAGACGCAAGGTGCGGATATCGGGGGTGCGGTGGAAGGGGATGGACACGCCGTCCACGATCAAGACCCCCTCGCCAACCTCGACCGTGCCGGGCCACGGGCCAAAGACGCTGTCGAATTCGAACAGATAGGCGCAGGTGTCCAAGGGGGCGATGTCGTTGATGCCCGCGATCTGCAAGGCCGCGCCCCGGCGCAGCATGGCGCGCAGGATCGACCGGCCAATGCGGCCAAACCCATTGATAAAGACGCGCGCGGGCACCGGATCAGCCATGGGTCAATCCAGGACTGTCATGATCTCGGACAGGGGTTTTTTCATCTTGGCCACCTTGGGCACCTGGGCGTCTTTGGCCGCGTGGCCCGTGGCGACGATCATGATCGGCTTTTCGTGATCGGGCCTGCCGCAAATCTCGGTCAGGAATTTCATCGGGTTGGGCGTATGGGTCAGGGTCGCCAGCCCCGCGTGATGCAGCGCCGCGATCAAGAAGCCCGAGGCGATGCCGACGCTTTCGGGCACGTAGTAGTTCTTGTAGCGACTGCCGTCCGCGTTCACCCCGTAGCGTTGGGCGAAGACCACGATCAGCCACGGCGCATCCTCCAGGTGCGGTTTGTCGGCGTCGGTGCCAAGGGGGGCCAGCGCATCCAGCCATTCCTGATTGCCGCCGTCGTAGAACTTACGCTCCTCCTCCTCGGCGGCGGCGCGGATGCGGGCCTTAAGGTCGGCGCTGGAGATGGCGGTGAAGTGCCACGGCTGGTGGTTCGCACCAGAGGGCGCGCGACCGGCGGTGGCAATGGCGTGTTCGATCACCTCGACCGGGATCGGGGCCGTGTCGAATTCGCGGATCGTGCGGCGGGTCTTCATCCGCTCGAAAAAGGCCGCCGCTTGGGCCTGCATTTCCGCATCGCTCAGGGTCGGGGTTTCTGCCCCGCCGTCATATTCCAGCTTTTCGTGTGCGAACATGGCGCCCCCCTTGAAACGTGTTACGCCATGGTGCCGGGGCCTGCGCCCCGGTTCAAGGCGCTTAGCGCAGATACAGGATCATCAGCACGGGGATGATCATCGCCGCCCAAAGGGAAAAGAACATCGCCGCCTTGGCCGCCCGGGGGGCCAGACCGCCCGCACCGGGGTCATCTTGGCCGGATTCGCTGGCGGGGACGATGCCCGCCGCCAGTTTCATTTGTGTCATAAGATCAGGATAAACCATTGTGCCCTCGTGCTGGATGCTGCTGCCCCTAACATGGCACAAAATGTCGCACCGTCAACGCAGATAGAACACCATGACCACCGGGGCCACCATGGCGAACCAGATGGTGAACCACTTGGCCGCGCGCGAGACCTTGCCGAACATGCCGTTGCCCAAGGCCCCCTCGCCATAGTTCATGGCCGCTGCCATCACGGCATATCCTTGCGCTTCGCGGCGGCGCTGCTCCGCCTCGTAGGCGGCGCGGGCTTGGGACACGCGGGTGTCGGTTGCGGTGTCTGCGAGGGTTGTGTGGCCTTGGTCGTACATGGTCGTTCTCCCGTTGAATACAGGCGTAAGGTGGGGCGCTGTGACGATCCGTCCAGTGCGCCCCAACTTGGTCAGATTGTCGCGTTTGTCGCACCCCCATCCAGAAGCACGTTTTGACCCACCATAAAGCCCGCGTGTTGCGAACAGATGAACGCGCAGGTGGCCCCGAATTCGGCCGCCGTGCCGTAGCGGCGGGCGGGGATCGTGGCCTCGCGCTGTGCCTTGGCCTCCTCCATGGAGATGCCTTGGGCCTGTGTCACGCCCGTATCCAAGGCCACCGCCCGGTCCGTGGCGTGGATACCCGGCAGCAGGTTGTTGATCGTCACACCATGGGGGGCGACCTGTCGCGCCGTGCCCGCCACGTACCCCGTCAGCCCCGTGCGCGCGGCGTTGGACAGGCCCAGCACCGGGATCGGCGCCTTGACCGATTGACTGGTGATGTTGACCACCCGGCCCCATCCCCGGTCCATCATCCCGGGCAGCAGCGCCTTCATCAAGGCAATCGGCGTCAGCATGTTGGCATCAAGCGCGGCGATGAAATCATCGCGGGTCCAGTCCGACCACATACCCGGGGGCGGCCCACCTGCGTTGGTGACCAGAATGTCCACCTCGCCTGCGGCGGCCAGCACCGCTGCGCGCCCCTCTTCGGTGGTGATGTCGGCCACAACGGCCGTGACGTTCACACCATGGGCCCGCAGGGCGGTGGCCGTCTCCTCCAAGGCCTCGGCCCCGCGCCCGTTGATCACCAGATCCACACCCGCCTGTGCCAACGCCTCGGCGCAGCCGCGCCCCAACCCCTTGGAGCTGGCGCACACCAGCGCCCGCTTGCCTTTTATCCCCAGATCCATGTCACTCTCCCATGTTATTTCCCAAGACCTAGCAAACCTGACCGGGGCGGCAATGGCCCGCGCGCGGAAGGATCGAAACAATGCCACGTATTTTTTCCCGATTGGCCGTGATTTCGCCACGAAGGAGTGCCATATACGACCCATGACCGATGCGGGCGCACATTCCCTGACACAGCAATGCCAGATTTTTCGGGCCGACCATTTCTGTGTCGAGGTCGGGGCCTATATCGGCGACCCCCTTGGCCTGCCCGATCAGGTCAACACCGGCGATCTGTTCACCCTGTCGCGCAGCGCCGTGGCGATGGATCTGATCCTGACCCCCAACCCCAAGCAGGGCACCCCCCGCCGTGTCAGCCCCGCCAGCAGCTTTGGCACACCGGGCGCGCCCGTGCAGATCATCGCACGCCACACGCTCATGGGCGACCGGGGCAGCAGCGTCGAGGTGCTGGTCCTGCAAGTCGGGGGGAACGGGCGATCCTGCCCCTTGGCCCCTTGGTGCGCGGCGATGAATACACCCTTCTGACCTCGGCCCTGGTCGAGGATACGGGCGTTCTGGCCAACGTCACATCCGTCAGTTTCACGCGCGGCACCCATGTGACCATGGGCAACGGGTTGCAGGTCCCGGTGGAGCAGCTGACCGTGGGCGACAAACTGTTGACCCGGGACCACGGCCCCCAGCCCATCCGCTGGATCGGTTGCCAGACCGTGCGCGCCGAGGGGCACCGCGCGCCCGTCGTCATCACCAAGGGCGCGCTGAACAACGCCGGCGATCTGGTGCTGTCGCCGGATCACCGCCTGTTTATCTATCAACGCCACGATGCCATCGGCGCAGGCCGGGCCGAGGTGCTGGTCCGCGCCCGCCACCTTGTGAACGACGAAACGATCTTTGTGCGCGAGGGCGGGCATGTGGATTATTTCCACCTGCTGTTTGACCATCACGAGATTATTTATGTCGAGGGGATACAGGCCGAAAGCCTGCTGGTCAGCCCCGACGTGGTGGCCGGGTTTGACGAGGATCTGGCCCATGACCTGACGCGCTCTGCCGCCGATCTGAACCAGACACCGACGCGCGGTGCCGAACCCTCCGCCCGCGACCTTGCGGGGCTGGACGCCGCCGAACTGCTCAAACGCGCCTCCAGCCGTTAGATCTTCTCACTTCCGCCCCAAAAAAGGCAAATTCTTTCGACAATCTTGCGGTGACAAGTGAACCGCGAGGCGACCATGACACGTTTTCTAGAATCGGACTCGGGCGCGGTGACCGTTGACTGGGTCGTTCTGACCGGCGCTCTCGTGGGCCTTGGTCTGGCTACGATGTCCGTCGTGTCGGGCGGTGTGGAAGACGCGGCCAATGACGTCGATGGCCAATTGCGGGACAACACCATCATTCGGGCAAGCTTTGCCAAAGCCCCCAGCATGGAGGCGGCCATCACCGCTTATCGCGCGCATCAGGGGCTTGCGACAGAGCCAGCGCACTACAACAAGCATCTGGACACCATTCAGGCGAACATCGACACGTTAGATGATGCGGCACTTGGCGCAGAATACGAGCGTTACAGCACTTCGCGCACCAGTGCGCAGGCGATCAGTGCCGCCATGGACGCCCTCGCCCTAGACCCGAACATGACCTACGCCGACCTGTCCCAAGCCATCACAGACGCAGGCGGGACCGACATCATCGGCGAGGCCTATTTCAACGCACGCGTCGCCCAATACGGGGGCGATATGGAACAAGTGCGTGGACACTACGACCACTACGCGCCCGTCATGGACGCCTTTGCCTATCGCTATGAAGACGAACTGAAACGCCGCGGCATCCTTCCGCCCGGCCAATAAGGGGAGAACCCCATGAGCAGTACGTTTGTGAAATCTGAAACAGGTGCCGTCACCGTGGACTGGGTCGTACTGACCGGCGCCCTCGTGGGCCTTGACCTGGCCACCACGTCCGTTGTCTCGGGCGGTGTGGCCACGCTTTCACGCACGATGGACAACCGCATGGAAGGCGGCGCGATCATTCAGACCAATTTCAACCCCGCCCGCGCGATTGACCAGGCATTTGAAAGCCTTGCTGGCATTGGCGCCTATAACCACTCCACCACGGCCACCTCGGTCCGGGTGGGCAATGACCTGGGCAGCATCAGCGGCGACAGCGCCCTGCTGATCGACCTGGGCGAGACCTCCTGGCACTGGGGCCCCGGCAACCACGGCGGGGCGACTATGCTGCTCGATACCGCAGAGCTTGAGGTCGGCGGCACCTACAAAGTCAGCTATTGGGCCCGCAGCGATGGCGCAGAGGTTGACATGGCGCTGAACAATTGGGGCTCGGGTGGCCCCACCAGCCTCAATCACACCGTCACCCTTACAGGCGAGTGGCAGTATTTCACCCATGAGGCAGAGCTGGATGTGGTCCGTGACCGCGTCTTCCTCCAAGGCCTAGAGGGCGGCGCGACCGTGGCCTTCGATGACCTCCAAATCGAACGGGTCGACTGACCCGCTGTTGAAAGGACGAGCAAATGTCATTCTTAAATTCAGATACGGGCGCGGTCACTGTCGACTGGGTCGTGCTGACCGCCGCCCTTGTGGGCCTGGGCCTGGCCACCATGTCCGTGGTGTCCAGCGGGGTCGAAGACCTCGCCGGCGACACCCGGGCCGAGCTAACCACCAGCTTTGTACCAACAAGCTTTGCCCAGCGCACACACACTGATCAATTCCGCAGCGTGATGGGCGCGATGGAGGCTGGCTACACCTGGCGCAGCGGGCGGAGCTACCACGAAACCCTGGACATGTGGGCCCGGATGCGCAGCGAAGACACCCTTGCTGACTTGGAAAGCCTCCATGCTGGACAGGCTCCCGCCGTGCTTGATGCCGAAAACCGCCTTGCAGCGCTCCAGGCGCTCGATCCAAATACAGTGACAACAGCTGAACTGGCGTCTGCGATGAAATGGGGCCAAACCGCAGAAGACATGCAAGCCATCATCGACAATCGCTCTTTCGGTGGCCTCGCCGAAGTGGACTCGACACCCGCGGCCTACCACCATTGGGCGCAAGAGCAGGCGAAACTACTTATCGCCCGCAACGAGATCACCGAACATTACCTGGAAAGGGCGCGCGCGGAATGACCACATTCATCAAATCCTAATCCGGCGCCGTCACCGTGGACTGGGTGGTCTTGACCGCCGCTGTCGTGGGCCTTGGCCTTGCGGCCATGTCTGTTATGTCCAACGGGGTGGAGGACTTGAGCACGGATATCGACACCCAGTTGTCGAAGGACGGTTTGATCCTGACCTAGGCAATTACGAAGTCTTCGCCTATGCGGGATCGAACTACGCCAATGCACAACAAGCGTCTTGGAATCTAGATACCGAAGAAAAGCGTAACGCACTGTCGCAACAATTGGCCACCGCAGCTCTGACCCAAACAGTCACCCTCGCGTAGGCTCAGGACGAAGCCAATCAGCGCGGGCTTAGCTACTGACGCAAACGCACAGCGCAGACGCACGCGAAACGGCGACCTGCTCCAATTCATGCACGGGTCGCGGCCGTTTCGTGCGGGAACATGCACGAGTCGTGCCCCGCTTGTCTGACCCCATTTTGCAGCCTATACGGCGGTTATGTTAGACAACGCGCCTGTATTGCCCCCCGAAATCGACCGCCGCCGGACCTTTGCGATCATCTCGCACCCGGATGCCGGTAAGACCACACTTACGGAAAAGTTCCTGCTGTACGGGGGCGCGATCCAAATGGCCGGTCAAGTGCGCGCCAAGGGCGAGGCGCGGCGCACCCGGTCGGACTTTATGAAGATGGAGCAGGACCGGGGTATTTCGGTTTCCGCCTCGGCCATGTCATTTGATTTTTCCAATGGTTCCAGAGACTTCCGGTTCAATCTGGTGGACACGCCGGGCCACTCCGACTTCTCCGAAGATACCTATCGCACCCTGACGGCGGTGGACGCGGCGGTCATGGTGATCGACGGGGCCAAGGGGGTCGAGAGCCAGACCCAAAAGCTGTTCGAGGTGTGCCGCCTGCGCGACCTGCCGATCCTGACCTTTTGTAACAAGATGGACCGCGAAAGCCGCGATACCTTTGAGATCATTGACGAAATCCAGGAAAACCTGGCGATTGACGTGACCCCGGCCTCCTGGCCCATCGGGCGGGGGCGGGACTTCATCGGCTGCTACGACATCCTGCGCGATCGGCTGGACCTGATGGACCGCGCCGATCGGAACACGATTGCGGAAACCATTGAGATCAATGGCTTGGATGATCCGAAACTGGCCGAACACGTGCCCGCCGACCTGCTGGAGGTCTTTCTGGAAGAAATCGAGATGGCGCGCGAATTGCTGCCAAAACTGGACCCGCAAGCGCTCCTGGATGGGACCATGACCCCCATCTGGTTCGGGTCTGCGATCAACTCCTTCGGGGTGCGCGAACTGATGAAGGGCATCGCCGAATACGGCCCCCACCTCAACCCCAGGCCGCCAGCCCCCGGCAAATCTCGCCGGATGAGAAGAAGGTTTCTGGCTTTGTTTTCAAGGTTCAAGCCAACATGGACCCCAAGCACCGCGACCGCGTGGCGTTTGTCCGGCTGGCTTCGGGACACTTTCACAGGGGCATGAAGCTGACCCATGTGCGGTCGAAAAAACCCATGGCGATTTCCAACCCCGTTCTGTTTCTGGCCGCCGACCGCGAGCTGGCCGAAGAGGCCTGGGCCGGCGACATCATCGGCATCCCCAACCACGGGCAGTTGCGGATCGGGGATACCCTGACCGAAGGCGAGGCCTTGCGCGCCACTGGTATCCCCTCCTTCGCGCCGGAATTGCTGCAAGGGGTGCGCGCAGGCGACCCGATGAAGGCCAAGCACCTTGAAAAGGCCCTGATGCAGTTCGCCGAGGAAGGGGCCGCAAAGGTCTTCAAGCCCGAGATATCAAGCGGTTTCATCGTGGGCGTCGTGGGCGCGTTGCAGTTCGAAGTGCTCGCCAGCCGGATCGAATTGGAATACGGCCTGCCCGTCCGGTTCGAACAATCGCAGTTTTCCTCCGCCCGCTGGGTCCACGGCCCCAAGGACGCGGTGGACAAGCTGATCGCCGCCAACAAACAGCACATCGCCCGCGACAACGACGGTGACGTGGTGTTTTTGACGCGCCTTCAGTGGGATATCGACCGGGTTGTCAGGGATTATCCAGATGTTACCCTATCCGCGACGAAGGAGATGATGGTATGACCAACGACCGCGACTTGGACGACATCTGGATGATGCGCTTTTGGGGCACCGTGCGAAAGGGGGCCTTTGTCGGCGCGCTGGTCATGATGACCGCCTTGGCCGCCTTGATGGCGAACACGGTCATTGACGCCCGCACCGCGCCTGCGTCGGAACAAACCCGCTGATCCCCCGGCCCCTGCCGCCACATTGTTGACAATTTTCTACGGTTTTCGTTCATACGGATCAGCCAATGGAGACGAGCATGAAACGCAGCACCACCGCGATCGGATTGACACTTGCCGCCGTTCAGGGCCTGACCGCCACCGCCGCCGCGGCAGACGCCAGTTGGGACCTGCTGCGCGGGGTCGAGGTCGAAGAGATCGTCGGCGACAACTCCTACGAGGTGCGCAAGATCTTTCCGGCAGCCATCGAAAACGGCGTGGAACAATTTGATATCTCTGGATATGTTGTGGGCCTTTGGCAGGAGGGTCAGGTCGAAGAGTTCATCTTGATCTCTGACATGGGTTTCTGCCCCTTCTGCGGCGACCCGGAACACGGCACCGCGCTGCCGGTGGTTTTGGACGTGCCCGCTGACGGTCTGGAGGAAGGCCAGCGCATCACCCTGCGCGGCGCGCTGGAACCCGTGACCGACCCCGAAACCACACAATCGGCCCGGCTGACGGCGGCGCGCATCCTGCGCTGAACCGCTCGATTGACCCTAGGCACTTTATCCGCTACGCCCCGTGGTACTTGCACAAAGGCAGGGCACCGATGACGGGACGCGCGGAAACCATTGCGTCCCAACACTTCGCGCGACACGGCAATGGGGCCAAGACCGCGCCGTAACGGGACACATATGACCACTTTTTCCGACCTCAATCTGGACCCCAAGGTCCTAAAGGCCATCGACACCGCTGGCTACACCCACCCCACCCCGATTCAAGAAGGCGCGATTCCCCCTGCCCTGGAAGGCAAGGATGTGCTGGGCATTGCGCAGACAGGCACCGGCAAGACTGCATCCTTCACCCTGCCCATGATCACGCTGCTGGGCAAAGGCCGCGCACGGGCACGGATGCCCCGGTCGCTGGTCCTGTGCCCGACCCGTGAACTGGCCGCACAAGTTGCGGAAAACTTTGACATCTACGCCAAGGGCAGCCGCCTGAAAAAGGCCCTGCTGATCGGCGGCGTGTCCTTCAAGGAACAAGACCAGCTGATCGACCGGGGTGTCGATGTCCTGATCGCCACACCGGGCCGCCTGCTGGACCATTTCGAACGGGGCAAGCTGTTGCTGACCGGGGTCGAGATCATGGTGGTGGACGAGGCGGACCGGATGCTGGACATGGGGTTCATCCCCGATATCGAACGCATCTTCCAGATGACGCCCTTTACCCGCCAGACCCTGTTCTTCAGCGCCACCATGGCGCCCGAGATTGAGCGGATCACCTCCACCTTCCTGTCCGCTCCCGTGAAGATCGAGGTGGCGCGTCAGAACTCCACCTCCGACACGATCACGCAAGTGCTGGTCCAACACGATGCGCGCCGCCGCGACGTGGCGTTCAAGGACAAACGCGAGATCCTGCGCGCCATCATCGAGGCCGAGGGCGAGAAATGCCGCAATGCGATCATCTTCTGCAACCGCAAGGTGGATGTGGATGTGGTGGCCAAGTCCCTGAAAAAGCACGGCTATAACGCTGAACCGATCCACGGCGATCTGGACCAGTCCCACCGGATGCGCACCTTGGATGGGTTCCGCGATGGGTCCTTGCGGTTCCTTGTGGCCTCTGACGTGGCGGCCCGTGGTCTCGATATCCCCAACGTGTCCCACGTGTTCAACTTCGACGTGCCCAGCCATGCCGAGGATTACGTGCACCGCATCGGGCGCACCGGGCGTGCGGGCAAGCTGGGGACCGCCTTCACCATCGCTGTGCCTGCGGATGACAAGTACCTGACCGCCATCGAGGCGCTGGTGGAACAGCCCATTCCGCGCGGTGAAAACCCGTGGAAAGGCCCGGAAAAGCGCACCACCACCCGGCGCAAGAAAACCGACGACGCCCCCAAGGCGGACGCGGCGGCCACAGCGCCTGCACCGGCCGAGGAGGCCCCCGCCGAAAAACCCGCCCGCGAAGAGCGCGCGCCGCGCAACGACACCGAGGGCGGCAGCCGGTCCCGTTCTGCGCGCGGTGGACGGTCCAGAGGGGGCCGTGGCCGCGATCAGGGGCGCAACGACACGCCCGTCGGATTGGGCGACCACATGCCCGATTTCATCGCCATGAGTTTTGAGGAACGCCGGGAGCAAGCCGCCTCCTGAGGCGCGGACACCGAAGACACAAGAAAAGGCCCGGTATGCACACCATACCGGGCCTTTTTCATTGCCCTACGGACAGTGTTAAGTCTGCGCCGACGTCATTGGTCCGCAAGGGCCCTATTCGGCAATCAGGCGCGTGACCAAAACGGTGACTTCGGGCTTTTTGCCCAGCTGCTCGTTGCAGACCATCCGGACGTGACGCTTGACGGTTTCCTCGATCTTGTCGTCATCCCGCGCGATCTTGCGGGTCACACGGCCCAAAGCCTCTGCCAATTCTTCCTCGATCAGATCAACCATGGGCGCGCCGCGTTTGCCCTTTTCGGCCAGGCCGCGCAGATCGACCCACGCGTCCTCCAGCACCTCGTCGTCGTCTTCCACCACCACGGCCACGACCACGTGACCGTTCAGGGCCATCTTCAAGCGATCGCGGACCACGCCGTCGAACTGCCCCACATGGGCCGCGCCATCCAGATAAACGCGGCCTGTGTCCACATGGCCCACCACCGTGGGGGCATTGCCGGACAGGTCGACCATGGTGCCATTGGGCGCCAGAACACCCACACGGCCATTGGCATTGGCCAGCTTGGTGTGTTCGCGCAGGTGGCGGTGTTCGCCGTGCATGGGGACAACCAGTTGCGGGTTCACAATCTCGGTAATCTTTTCCAGATCAGGCCGGTTGGCGTGGCCGGAGACATGGTAAAGGCCATCGGCATCGGTCACCACGTCCACCCCCATTTCCGAAAAGTTGTTCATGATCTGGGCAACGCCCTTTTCATTGCCCGGAATGGTCTTGGACGAGAACAGGAAGGTATCGCCTTCTTTCAACTCGATCCCCAGAAACTTGCCCCGGGACAGCTGTGCGCTGGCGGCGCGGCGTTCGCCCTGGGATCCCGTGGCCAGCACCAGCAGGTTTTCGCGCGGGATGTTCTTGGCATCCTCTGGCGAGACCACGGCGGGGAAATCCGTCAGGATCCCCTCTTGGATGGCGGCCTCGGTCATACGCTTCATGGCGCGGCCCAGCAGAACGATAGAGCGGCCCGCAGCATGCCCCGCCTCTGCGATGGTTTTCAGCCGCGCGATGTTGGAAGCAAAGGTGGTGGCCACGACCATGCCGGGTTGTTCCGCGATCAGCTTGGTAATCTCGGGGCCCACGGTGATCTCGGACCGGCCCGCATGGGGGCTGAACACATTGGTACTGTCACAGACCAGCGCGCGGACACCCGACTTGGACACTTCGGCCCATAGGTCTGGATCGAACGCCTCGCCCACCACGGGGTTTTCGTCCAACTTGAAATCGCCCGTGTGGATCACGCGGCCCTCGGGGCTGTCGATGATCAGGCTGCCGCTTTCGGGGATGGAGTGGCTGATGGGCAGGAAACTGACCGTGAAGGGGCCGGCCTGCACCGTTTCGGGGTAGGTTTCGACAACATTCACGTTCTTGGGGTCCTGGCCCTGTTCCTGCATCTTGCGCCGCGCGATGTTGGCGGTGAAGGGGCGGCAGTACACAGGCGCGCCAAGGTGGCGGTACATGTGGCCGATGCCGCCCACGTGGTCCTCGTGGGCGTGGGTGATGAACACGGCGTCCAGCCGGTCGGCGCGGTCGGCCAGCCAGGACACATCAGGCAGGATCACATCCACCCCGGGCGTGCTGTCCATGTCCGGGAAGGCGATCCCGATGTCCACCAGGATGAAACGCTCTTTCCCCTCGGGGCCATAGCCATAGAGGTAGGCATTCATTCCGATTTCCCCGGCTCCACCAAGGGGCAGGTAGATCAGGCGGTCATTAGGCATCAGGTTTCCAGTACTCGGTTGTAGGCGTGGATCACGGTCAGCCCGTGAATGGTCAGGTCTTCTTCAAAATGGTCAAATAGCGCCTCTGCCGCTTGGAACAACGGCGCGAGGCCCCCTGTGGCGATGACGCGCATCGGGCGGCCATGCTCGGCCCGGATCTGGGCGGTGATTTCCTTGATCAATCCCACATAGCCCCAGAATACGCCAGACTGCATACAGGCCACCGTATTGGTGCCGATGATCTTGCTGGGCTGGCTGATGTCCACGTGGGGCAAGGCGGCGGCGGCGCGGTGCAGCGCCTCTAGGGACAGGTTGACGCCCGGGGCAATCACGCCGCCGATATAGGCGCCATCGTGGTCCACCACGTCAAAGGTCGTCGCGGTGCCAAAGTCCACCACGATCAGGTCGCCCCCGTGGCGATCAAACCCGGCAACCGTGTTCACAAGGCGGTCCGGGCCCACGGCGGTGCCGGGGTCCACGCGGACCTCGACCGGCAGGGCACAGCCCGGTTTGCCCACCACCAGCGGGCGGCAGTCAAAGTAACGGTCGCACAGCACGCGCAGGTTGAACACCACGCGCGGCACAGTAGAGGAGATGATGGCATCGGTGATTGTGGCCTTGATCCCGCTGAGGTCAATCAGGGTGTTCAGCCAGACGAAATACTCGTCCGCCGTGCGCTGGTGACGGGTGGACGTGCGCCATTGCCCGATCAGGGTCGCCCCATCCCAGATCGAAAACACGGTGTTCGTGTTGCCGCAGTCCATGGCCAAAAGCATCCCCGGCCCCCTTAGAAAAACACATCGCCCGCAGTGATGACCTGCGGGCCTTGGGCGGTGCGTAGCACCAGATTGCCCTGTTCGTCTACATCTTGGAACGTGCCGCGATGGGTGTCGCGCATGGTGCGGGCGGTGATGACCTCGCCCAGTTTGGCGGCCCGGGCCAGCCAGGCAGTGCGGATGGGGGCAAAGCCTTGGGTGGTAAACTGCCCTTCGTAGTGGGCAAAGGCGGGGGCAAGGGCGTCGAGGAAATCCTCGGGCGTGACCTGCGCGCCGATGTCCGACAGGGCGACGGGGGGCAGCGCGCCTGCCTCTACCTCGCCCCTTGCGGGGGCGGCGGCAAGGTTGACGCCGATCCCGATGATCAGCGTCCCCGCCGGCCCGGTTTCCAACAGGATGCCCGCGACCTTGCCACCGTTCAGCAGCACATCATTGGGCCATTTGAGCGCGAAGCCATGGGTTCGGCCCGTCACGGTGACAAAGGCATCGTGCAGGGCAAGGGCGGCAATGAAACTGCGCAGGGCGAAGCCCGCCATGTCCCCATGGGGACGGTACACCAGAGAAGCGGCGAAATTGCCCGGGGGCGTGGACCACGCCCTGCCCCGCCTGCCCTTGCCTGCGGTCTGATCCAGCGCACAAATCCAGGTCGGCCCTGCGATCTGCGGCGCACGGCGCGCGGCCTCTTGGGACGTGCTGTCGATGGTGGGCAGGACCACGCGGTCCACACCCACGGGCCAAGCCATCATCTAGCGGACCAACGCCTCGGACGCGATGGCGGCCATGCCCTCGATCCCGAACAGGTTCACAACGCCCAGCACCATGGCCGCAGCACACACCGCCATGACGGCCCATTGCACCGTCGGCATCACGTTGTCCAACGGGTCACCATCGGACCCGAAGTACATGAAGAAGACGATGCGCAGGTAGTAGAACGCCCCGATCACAGACGCGATCACCCCAAGCACGGCCAGCCAGACAAGGCCCGCGTCCACCGCCGCTTGCAGCACGTACAGCTTGCCGAAGAAGCCGACCATGGGCGGGATGCCCGCAAGGCTGAACATCAGGACCAGCATGCACAGGGCCGCCGTGGGGTTGGATTTGGACAGCATGTTGAGGGACGAGATCTCTGTCACTTCTTCGCCGTTGCGGGTCATGCACAGGATGAAGGCAAAGGTGCCGATGTTCATGGTCACGTAGATCGCCATGTAGATCAGCATCGCCTGCACACCGCCCGCCGTACCGGCGGCCAGCCCCATCAGCGCGAAGCCCATATGCGCAATGGAGGAATAGGCCATCAGACGTTTGATGTCCTTTTGGCCAATGGCCGCAATAGCCCCAAGGAACATGGACACCACAGACAGCAGGGCCACGATCTGTTGCCAGTCCCCGACCACACCGCCAAAGGCATCGTGCACGACGCGGGCGAACAGGCCCATGGCCGCGACCTTGGGGGCCGTGGCAAAGAAGGCCGTGATCGGCGTGGGCGACCCTTCGTAAACGTCAGGGGTCCACATGTGGAACGGCGCAGCCGAGACCTTGAACGCCAGACCGGCGGACATGAAGACCAGACCGAACAGCAGGCCTAGGCCGATCTCCCCCTCGGCGGCTGCGATGATGCCTGCAAAGTTGGTTGTGCCCGCGAAGCCATAGGTCAGAGACGCGCCATAAAGCAGCAGGCCCGAGGACAGCGCGCCCAGCACAAAGTACTTCAGCCCCGCTTCGGTGGACCGAGTGCTGTCCCGGCGCAAGGACGCCACGACGTAAAGTGCGAGGGATTGCAGCTCTAGCCCCATGTACAGGGACATCAGATCCCCGGCAGAAACCATCATCATCATCCCCACCACGGCCAGCGCGATCAGCAGGGGATATTCGAATTTCAGGATGCCGTTCTTGGTCATGTAGTCTTGGGACAGGATCAGGATCGCCGCCGCCGACAGCAGGATCACCACCTTGGCAAAGCGGGCAAAGGCGTCGTCCACGAACATGCCGTTGAACGCCACGCTGGTGCCCGACCCGGACACGCCGATCCAGAAGGCCAATCCGGTGAACAGGGCCGCCGTGGCCCACAAAAGCGTGCCCGCTAACCCGTCCTTGGACGTGTAGACCGCCACCAACAGCGCGCCCATCGCCCAAAGCGACAGGATGATTTCGGGCATAATGACAGAGAGGTCGCCTGCTTGCATCGGACCGGCTCCTTAATGGGCTGCGTGCATCACAGCCAAGGGGCTGTCTGCAACGGCTAGGGTGTATTGGTTCACGAGCGCCTCGACCGAGGGCCCGATGATATCAAGAATGGGGGCGGGGTAGACGCCCAGCACCAGTGTGGCGATGACCAGTGGCGCAAAGATCGCACGTTCCCGGCGGGTCATGTCGGTGATGGATTTCAGGCTCTCCTTGATCAGGTCGCCCCAAACCACCCGGCGATATAGCCACAGGGCATAGGCCGCCGACAGGATCACACCCGTGGTGGCGATGGCCGCAATCCACGTGTTCACTTGGAACAGGCCCATCAGCACAAGGAATTCGCCCACAAACCCAGAGGTGCCCGGCAGACCGACGTTGGCCATGGTGAACAACATGAACACCGCCGCATAGGCCGGCATGCGGTTCACAAGGCCCCCGTAGGCGTCAATCTCGCGGGTGTGCATCCGGTCGTAGATCACGCCCACACATAGGAACAACGCGCCCGAGACAAAGCCGTGGCTGATCATCTGGAAAATCGCACCGTCAATGCCCTGTTGGTTGGCGGCAAAGATACCGGCGGTGACATACCCCATGTGGGCGACCGAACTGTAGGCGATCAGTTTCTTCATGTCTTCCTGCATCAGCGCGACCAAAGACGTGTAGACAATCGCAATCACCGACAGCCACATCACAAGCGGGGCCAACAGGTCGGACGCAACAGGGAACATGGGCAGCGAGAACCGCAGGAACCCATAGCCCCCCATCTTCAGCAGGATGGCCGCCAGAACCACCGATCCGGCGGTGGGGGCCTGCACGTGGGCATCGGGCAACCAAGTGTGCACCGGCCACATGGGCATTTTTACCGCAAAGGACGCGAAGAAGGCGAACCACAGCAGCGTCTGCATCCCGCCAATGATGCTGAAGCCCAGAACCGACACGCTGTCCGTGCTGAAGTTATGGGCCATCAGCGTCGGGATATCCGTGGTGCCCGCGTCCAGATACATGGCCACCATGGCCACCAGCATCAGGACAGACCCCAACAGGGTATACAGGAAGAACTTGAACGACGCATAAATGCGGTTCGCCCCGCCCCAGATGCCAATGATCAGGAACATCGGGATCAGACCAGCCTCGAAGAACAGGTAGAACAGGATCAGGTCCAGCGCCGAGAAGACGCCGATCATCAGCGTTTCAAGGATCAAAAGCGCGATCATGTAGTCCTTGACCCGGTGCGTCACATCCCAGCACGCGGCAATCACCAGCGGCATCAGGAAGGTCGTCAGCATGATGAACAGGATCGAAATGCCGTCCACGCCCATCTTGTAGTTCAGGCCCAACAGCCACTCGCGCTCTTCCACGAACTGAAAGCCGGTGTTGCTGGGGTCGAAGCCCGCCAGCAGGAACAACGAGATCAGGAAGGTGATCGAGGTCGCCCCAAAGGCCAGCCACTTGGCGTTCTTTTGGGCCGCAGCGTCGTCGCCGCGCAGGAACAGCGCCATGATCAGCGCCGCAACCATGGGCGCGAACGTCACGATGGAGAGAAGATTGCTTTCCATTAGTTCGCCCCTCCGACGAGCGTCATGTAGGTGATAAGCACCACGATCCCGATGACCATGGCAAAGGCATAAGTGTAGATGTAACCGGACTGGACCCGTCCGGCGAGGCGGGTGAAGAAGGGGATGACCCCCATGGCCAACCCGTTGATCCCACCGTCAATCACTGCCGTATCGCCCTTTTTCCAAAGGAAACGACCGATGGCCTTGGAGGAGCGGACGAACAGGATGTCGTAGACCTCGTCAAAGTACCATTTGTTCAGCAGGAACAGATACAGGGGGCGCAGGTTCTCGGCCCAGACGCCCGGCAGATGCGGGGATTTGATGTAGGCGACCCATGCGCCAAGGAACCCAAGGACCATGGCCACAAAGGGGGCCAGCTTGACCCAGACCGGCACCTTGTGGGCGTCGTCGATCAGGGTGTTGCCCTCGCCCACGTAGATCGCGCCCTCGCCCGGGATTTGGACCGGACGGTCATAGGCGTGATCGTCGCCCGCGGCATAGGCCGGGGCCACAAGTCCGATGGGTGTGACGGCGTGTTGTTCGGCGTGCGAGATGCCGAAGTACTTGTCCACCTTTTCCTGACTGCCGAAGAAGCCGCCGTAAAACACCATGCCCGAGAAGATCGCGCCCACGGCCAGAACGGCCAACGGAACGGTCATCACGGCCGGGGATTCATGGGCGTGATCGTGGGTGTGTTTGTTGCCCCGCGCCTCGCCGTAGAAGGTCAGGAACATCAGACGCCAGCTGTAGAAACTGGTCATCAACGCCGCGACCACCAGCATCCAGAAGGCATAGCCGCCAGCGGTGCCCGCATACGCGCTTTCGATGATCGCATCCTTGGACACAAACCCGGCAAACCCCACGGGGAAGCCCACATACAGCAGCGGGATGCCTACACCCGTAATCGCCAGCGTGCCGATCATCATCGCCCAGAACGTGTAGGGGATCTTTTTGCGCAAGCCACCATAGTTCCGCATGTCTTGTTCATGGTGCATCGCGTGGATCACCGACCCTGCCCCAAGGAACAGCATCGCCTTGAAAAACGCATGGGTCAGCAGGTGGAACATGGCGACCGAATAGACGCCGAGGCCCGCCGCCACGAACATATAACCCAGCTGGGAACAGGTCGAATAGGCAATGACGCGTTTGATATCGTTCTGCACCAGACCCACCGTGGCGGCAAAGAAGGCCGTGGTCGCCCCAAGGAAGACCACAAAGGCCATGGCCGCATCGGCAAATTCCATCAGCGGCGACATCCGGCACACAAGGAAAACGCCCGCCGTCACCATGGTCGCGGCGTGGATCAGGGCGGACACGGGCGTGGGCCCCTCCATCGCGTCGGGCAGCCAGGTGTGCAGGAACAATTGCGCCGATTTGCCCATGGCCCCCACGAACAGCAGGAAGGCAATCAGGTTCGCCGCGTTCCACGTGGTCCATAGGAAGGTGATCTCGGTCTCTGCAATCGTGGGGGCGGCGGCAAAGATATCGTCGAAGTTGATGCTGTCGGTCAGCAGGAACAGCCCGAAGATGCCAAGGGCAAAGCCAAAGTCGCCCACACGGTTGACGATAAACGCCTTCATGGCCGCCGCGCTGGCGCTTGGTTTTTCCAGTAGAACCCGATCAAAAGGTAGGACGCGACGCCCACCCCTTCCCAGCCGAAGAACATCTGCACAAGGTTGTCAGAGGTCACCAGCATCAGCATCGCAAAGGTGAAGAACGACAGGTAGGCAAAGAAGCGCGGCTTGTAGGTCTCGCCCTCTTTCCACTGGGGGTCGTGATCCATGTAGCCGAAGGAATACAGATGCACGAGGGCCGACACCGTGGTGATCACGATCAGCATGGTGGCCGTCAGGCGGTCCATGCGAATGGCCCAATCCGTGGACAGGCTGCCGCTTTCAATCCAGCGCAGGATGTTGGTCGTCTCGGTCACGCCGTCATGGGTCAGGAACACGATCCACGACAGAAAGGCCGCAACGAACAGCCCCCCCGTGGCGACCCACATGGCGGCGGTTTCACCGATGAATTTCCAGCCGAACCCACAAATCAGCGCGCAGACGAGGGGCAAAAAGAGGATGAGGATTTCCATGTGATCAGCCCTTCATCACGTTGACGTCTTCAACCGCGATGGTGCCACGGTTGCGGAAGAAACAGACGAGGATGGCAAGGCCAATCGCGGCCTCGGCGGCGGCAACGGTCAGGACGAACAAGGTAAACACCTGCCCCGTCAGGTCCCCCAGAAAGGCCGAAAAGGCGACAAGGTTGATATTTACCGCCAGCAGCATCAGCTCGATGCTCATCAGAATGATGATCACGTTCTTTCGGTTCAAAAACAGTCCGAAAATCCCGATCACAAACAGGGCGGCTGCCACTGTCAGGTAGTGTTCCAGTCCGATCATTGTCGTCCCTCCGGGGCGGTTGCCCCATCGTCTTTGGACCCTTGAGGCCCGGTTATTGCGTGCGCCCAAATTTTCGTACAGAAAATTTGAATGCGCTTAGTTCAAAGCGAAGGGCGTCTGAGCCCCCCGCAGGTCTGGATAGGCCGCGGCACAGCCACAGGGCTGCTGATCCACGGTCTCGATACGGGTGTCCTCGCCCACCGTCGCCAGATCATCGGCAAGGGCGGCAAGGGAAAACAGGGCCGGCGCCCGGCGGGCATGGCGATCAAACACCGCGCGGCCTGCGTCGATCCGGTCAAACAGGCGGTCCTTGATATTCTCTTCGCGCAGACGGCTGGTCAGAACGGCACCGGTTTCGCAATGGGCCACCTTGAGGTCGGTGTAGACGCCCTCCTGGCTCCACCACTCGACCCAAGCCACGTGGGACCCGCCCAAATCACGGTGCATCGCCTCGCCCCCATGGGACACATGGGTCGTGCGATTGCACGCCTCCAGCGTCAGGGCCGAGGCCGGAGAGGCCACCGCAAGGGATATGAGCGCGCATCGGATCACGGCTACAGCCCCTGCCCCGGTTTGACGTCCTTGATTTCCATCGTCCTGGCCGGGTCGCGCCACATCTGTTGCATCACGTTCTGGCGCTTGACGTCGGACCGGTGGCGCAGGGTCAGCACGATCGCACCGATCATCGCCACCAGCAGGATCAGGCCCGAAAGTTGGAACAGCAGGAAGTAATCGTCGTACAACACCAAACCCAAGGCGGCGGTGTTCTCGACCTCGCCGGGCTGGATCTCGCCCAGGTTGGCCGCAACGGTCAGCCCATCCGTGACCTGCCAGACCCCAAAGGCCATGGACAGTTGCATCAACAGAACCACGCCGATCAATCCGGCCAACGGGATGTAGCGGGCCATTTCAGCCTTCAACGCCTCGAAGTCGATGTCCAGCATCATCACCACGAACAGGAACAGCACCGCCACCGCGCCCACGTAGACGATGATCAACAGCATCGCCACAAACTCTGCCCCCAACAGGACAAACAGGCCCGCCGTGGACAGGAACGTCAGGATCAACCACAGGACCGAATGGACGGGGTTGCGCGCCACCACGACAAACAACCCGGCGGTCACAACGATGATCGAAAAGAAATAGAAGGTGATTTCTGCGAGTGTCATGTCGCCTCTCCGTCCGGTTCGTCCAGAACTTGGGTCGCAAGCTCCATCGCTTTGTTCATGGCGGGCACACCGCCAAACATCGCCATCATGCCAATGCACTCGGCGATCTCTTGATGACTGGCCCCGGCCTCGCGCAGATGACGCACGGTCAGACGCACCTGCGCCTCGGCCTGCGCGCCGTGGATGGTCAGACCGGCCAAGGTCAAAAGCAGCTTGGTCTTGGCGTCCAACCCCTCGGGGCTGGCCCCCTTGCCCAAGGTCGCCTCCATCATTTCGGCGGGCATGGTGGGCCAGAGTTTTTCAAACCCTTGGGGCGTGAAATGCTCTAGCGCCGGGTTCATCGCCTTGGCCATGGCCTGGGATTGTTCCAGAAAGGCCGCAAAGGGGTTCTTGGGATCAATCATCGGTAGGGCGCGTCCATCTCTAGGTTTTTGGCGATCTGCGCCTCCCACCGCTCCCCGTTGTCGAGCAGTTTGTCCTTGTCGTAGAACAGCTCTTCGCGGGTCTCGGTGGCGAATTCGAAATTGGGGCCTTCGACGATGGCGTCCACGGGGCAGGCCTCTTGGCAGAACCCGCAATAGATGCACTTGGTCATGTCGATATCATAGCGCGTTGTACGGCGGCTGCCGTCCTCGCGCGGTTCTGCATCAATGGTGATGGCCTGCGCGGGGCACACAGCCTCGCACAGCTTGCACGCGATGCAGCGTTCCTCGCCATTGGGATAGCGGCGCAGGGCATGTTCGCCCCGAAACCGTGGCGACAAGGGCCCCTTTTCGTGGGGGTAGTTCACCGTCGCCTTGGGGGCAAAGAAATACTTCATCCCCAATTTGAAGCCCTGCCAGATATCCTGCAGAAAGAAATACTTAACCGCGCGTCCGTAGTCGATCTGGCTCATATTACGCTCCCATCGCGAACCGGGCCCAGAAGGCCCCGAACACTTCGAATTTGGCAAGGAATGCTACGATCACGACCCAGGCCAGCGACAGGGGCAGGAAGACTTTCCAGCCGATGCGCATCAGTTGGTCGTAGCGGTAGCGGGGCACGATGGCCTTCACCATCGCAAACAGGAAGAAGAAGAACGCCATCTTCAGCACCATCCACCATGGCCCATCGGCCACGCCGGGGATGGGCGACAGCCAGCCGCCAAAGAACAGCAGGGTCATCAGGGCGCACATCAGGAAGATGGCAAGGTATTCCCCAGCCATGAACAGCAGGAACGGGGTAGAGGAGTATTCGACCTGGTAGCCCGCCACCAGTTCCGACTCCGCCTCGGGCAGGTCGAAGGGGGGCGGTTGGTTTCAGCCAAGGCGCTGATGAAGAACAGGAACACCATGGGGAAGTGCGCCAGCCAGAACCAGCCAAAGATGCCATAGCCCGTGTCCTGCGCGGCCACGATCTGGCCGAAGTTCAGGGACCCCGCCGAGATGATCACCCCGATGATGATCAACCCGATGGACACTTCGTAGGAAATCATCTGTGCCGCTGACCGCAGGGAGCCGAGGAAGGGGTATTTCGAGTTCGACGCCCAGCCGCCCATGATCACGCCGTAAACCTCAAGGCTGCCGATGGCGAAGATATAGAGCACGGCGACGTTGATGTCGGCGACAGCCCAGCCTTCGTTGAACGGAATCACCGCCCAGGAAATCAGCGCCAGAACAAATGCCAGCATCGGGGCCAGCATGAACACCGTGCGGTCGGCGCCTGCCGGGATCACGATTTCCTTGAACACGTATTTCAGGAAATCCGCGATAATCTGCAGCAGACCCCAGGGCCCCACCACGTTGGGGCCGCGCCGCATCTGGACCGCAGCCCAGATCTTGCGGTCCCCATAAACCAGGAAAATCAAGGAGATCATCACAAATGCAACCACGCCCAGCACTTGCGCTAGGATGATCAGGGCGATGCCCCCGGGTGTGTTCAAAAAATCGGCCATGGTCGTGTCGCGTCCCTATACCGTCGGTATGCCTTGTTCGATGCAGTGGGCGAGCGTGACTTCGGCGTCGATCGTTCGTAGCCCACGGGGCAGGTCTGGCGAGATGGTGTAAACCGCATCCCCCGTCCAAACGCCACCCTCATTGTATACCTGTGTGCGCACATGCCGCGCAAAGCCGTAGCCCCGGATCCGCGCGTATTGCGCAGCGGCGCATTCGGCGTAATCGGCCACATCCGCATTGGTGCGGGCCCCTTGCATTTGTACGATGAAATTCACCAGGTCGTCGTCCAGTAGTCTTGTGTCCAACCCCATGTAGACGGGCTGGAAGTAGTCTTGCGTTGCGGGCGGGGGCGTCGGGGTGCAGGCGGTCAGAACCAACACCCCGGCAAGCGCCACGTGGCGCCCCCGTCCCATGATTTACTCCGCCGCCAAGGGCGTCTCGGCCCGGGCGCGCGCGTTGGCGGACAGCTCCGCCATCAGCTGGCTTGCGCGGGCGATGGGGTTGGTCAGGTAAAAATCCTTGATCGTCGGCAGGAAGTCTGCGGTGCCAAGGGTGTCTTGGGCCAGGGCCTCCCCCTCGTTGGCGGGCACCTCGTCAATGCGGGCCAGATGGGGGTGCGCCTTGATCAACGCGGTGCGCAGGGCAGCAAGGCTGTCGAAGGGCAGGGCCGTGCCCATTTCGCCTGACAGCGCCCGCAGGATCGCCCAGTTTTCCTTGGCCTCGCCGGGGGCAAAGCCTGCGCGCATGGCCAGTTGCGGCCGGCCTTCGGTGTTCACGAACAGGCCGTTTTCCTCGGTATAGGCGGCGGCGGGCAGGATCACATCGGCCCGGTGCGCGCCCCGGTCCCCGTGGGACCCTTGGTAGATCACGAACGCACCGGGGGCGATTTCGACCTCGTCCGCGCCCAGGGAATAGATCACGTCTGCCCCGTCCATGGCGGCCATACCGCCTTGGGTGGTGGCATCCACATCCATGGCCCCGACCCGCGCTGCCGCGGAATGCAGGACCAACATCTTGGCTCCCAGGGATTGCGCCTTGGCCAGCACCGCCAGCCCATCCGCCTCGCGCAGGGCCCCTTGGCCGACGATCACCAGATCGAATGAACCGGCCTTGGCCAGCGCCGCACGATCCGTGCCCAGATGGGTGTGGTCATAGGTCAGATCCGCCGCGGGGCCGACCAGCGACACATCGGTGCCATTGATCCACGCCTTGCGGATGCGGGCGTTCAGGACCGGCGCCTCGATCGCGGGGTTGCTGCCCACCAACAGGATGGTCTTGGCATCCTCGATATCCTCGATGGTGGCGGTGCCCACATAGGCCGCGCGGTTGCCCGCAGGCAGGCGGGCGTTGTCGGTGCGACATTCCACAGAACCGCCCTGCCCTTCGATCAACTGTTTCAGGGCATAGACCGCCTCGACCGGGGCCAGATCACCGATCAGACCCATGGGGGCCTTGGCCCCGGACAGGGCCTTGGCCGCCAGACCAAGCGCCTCGGGCCACGTGGAAGGCCGCAACTTGCCGTTTTCGCGGACGTACGGTTTATCCAGACGCTGGCGGCGCAGGCCATCCCACACGAACCGCGTCTTGTCGGAAATCCATTCCTCGTTCACGCCATCGTGGTTGCGGGGCAGGAAGCGCATGACTTCGCGCCCCTTGGTGTCCACCCGGATGTTGGACCCAAGCGCGTCCATCACGTCGATGCTTTCGGTCTTGGTCAATTCCCAAGGCCGCGCGGTAAAGGCATAGGGTTTGCTGACCAGCGCCCCCACGGGGCACAGGTCAATGATGTTGCCCTGCAGGTTGGAATTCAGCGTCTCGCCCAGATAGGACGTGATTTCGGCGTCTTCGCCGCGTCCCGTTTGGCCCATCTGGGTGATGCCCGCGACCTCGGTCGTGAAGCGCACGCAGCGGGTGCAGGAAATGCAGCGGGTCATATGGGTCTCGACCAAGGGGCCAAGGTCCAGATCGACCGTGGCGCGCTTGGGCTCGCGGAAGCGGCTGAAGTCCACCCCGTAGGCCATGGCCTGGTCCTGCAGGTCACATTCGCCGCCCTGATCGCAGATCGGGCAGTCCAGCGGGTGGTTGATCAGCAAAAACTCCATCACCCCCTCGCGGGCCTTCTTGACCATGGGGGAGTTCGTCTTGACCACAGGCGGCTGCCCTTCGGGACCCGGGCGCAGGTCCTTGACCTGCATCGCGCAGCTGGCGGCGGGTTTCGGCGGGCCGCCCACCACCTCGACCAGACACATGCGGCAGTTGCCCGCGATGGACAGGCGTTCGTGATAACAGAACCGAGGCACCTCGATCCCCGCCTCTTCGCAGGCTTGGATCAGGGTCATCGCGCCGGGCACTTCCACTTCGTGCCCGTCGATCATGATCTTGCGCAGGTCGCTCATCGCGTCTCTCCACTTGGTCGTGCCGGGGTCTGTCCCGGCGGTGGTCATTCGGTCCCGAGGGGGCGCTACCGCTTCGTGCAGCGGCCCGCAAGGGTCAGTGTGTCGTCATCGGCGACCGTCACGGCCTCCGGGTCTTGGTCGGGGCCGGTGGTCCAGTCCGTATCGGATGCGCCGTAGGCCCCGATGCAATACTTGGTGGCCTCGAACCGCCCGGCCTCCAGGGCGGCGGGGATGTTCTGGCTGGCCTGTCGCACGGTCACGGTAAAGGCCCGGCGGTCGTCACGGTCCGCTTGCAGGCGCGCGCGGAAATAGATGTCGGCAAAGGTGACGCGATCGGACCGCAGGCCCGCGCCCAGGCTGGTGCCAAACAAGCCCTGCCCCGTGCCACAGGCGGACACGATCAGGCATAGGCCAAGAGCGGCAGTCAAACGGATCATTCTGTCACCTCGATCAGCAGGGCCCCAATGGCCGTCCCAGCCGCCATTTCGGCGCGGCCCGCGGCGCAGACCACCGCTTGCTCGGACCCATCGGCCAGATCATGCTTGGCCATGAAATCCGCCTGCATCTGCGCCATCTGCGGGGCCGGGTCGATCATGCGTGCCTCCAAGTTGTCGGGGGTAAACCCATCTTCTGTGAGACGAACCAACACATCCTCGGTCCGTTCCATGATCCGGGGCGGATTGATCGACAGGGCATCACAATGCACCGCAAGGGTCTGGGCCGTGGTCGTTTCCATCACCGTTTCGACAAAGTAGTCGGGCGCGGGCACCTTGTCCTCGGCCAATGCGGGCAGGCAGGACGCAGCAAAGATCAACGCGGGGATCAAGATGGCGCGGATCATAGGATCGCCCCCGTGACCGCAACACCGATCAACCCGAGGCAGGCAAACATGCCCACTGCGAAACAGGCCGACCGCGCGCCCTCGTTCACTGTGGCGATATGCACATAGGCCATGGCCAGACGCGCCACCAGAAACACAGAGGCCAGCACGTTCACCGCCATGGGTGACGCCCCCACCAGCACCGCCACAAGGGTCGCGCCCATGAAGGGTCCTGCATTGTCCACGGCATTGGCGAACGCCCGTTCCGACCGGTACCAGCGGTTGGCATAGTCGCGCTTGGGCTTGCCACATTCCGCGCGCGCGTCGGGCGTGCGACCGCGCGTCGAGGTCAGCCCCAACACAAGGATCAGCAACCCATACAGCGCCACCGCCGCAAGGGCGTGGCCATATGCGTCTGCGTCGATCATTCAGCCGCCACAGGGATGGTACGCCCGGCCTTCTGGGCCTTGATCCGTTCCTCGATCTCGGGGCGGAAGTTGCGGATAAGCCCCTGTATCGGCCACGCCGCCGCGTCCCCAAGGGCGCAGATCGTGTGACCCTCGACCTGTTTGGTCACGTCCCACAGCATGTCGATCTCGGCCTCGTCGGCCTCGCCGCGCACCAGACGGTCCATCACGCGCATCATCCAGCCCGTGCCCTCGCGGCAGGGGGTGCACTGGCCGCAGGATTCGTGCTTGTAGAACTTGGACAGACGCCAGATCGCCTTGATGATGTCGGTGGACTTGTCCATCACGATCACCGCCGCCGTGCCAAGCCCAGACCCCAGATCATTGCGCAGGTAGTCGAAATCCATGATCGCGTCCTGCATGTTCTCGCCGCGCACGCAGGGCACAGACGACCCGCCGGGGATCACGGCCAGCAGGTTGTCCCAACCGCCCCGGATGCCGCCGCAGTGCCGCTCGATCAACTCTTCAAAAGAGATGCTCATGGCCTCTTCGACCACACAAGGCCGGTTCACATGGCCAGAGATCGCAAACAGCTTGGTGCCCGCGTTGTTGGGGCGACCAAACTGGCTGAACCAATCGGCCCCGCGCCGCAGGATCGTGGGCACAACGGCGATGGATTCCACATTGTTCACCGTGGTCGGACAGCCATAGAGCCCCGCGCCCGCCGGGAACGGCGGCTTCATCCGCGGCATCCCCTTCTTGCCCTCAAGGCTTTCGAGCAGCGCGGTCTCTTCGCCGCAGATATAGGCGCCCGCGCCGTGGTGCAGGTAGATGTCGAAATCCCAACCCGACTTGCAGGCGTTCTTGCCCACCAGACCGGCGGCATAGGCCTCGTCAATCGCAGCCTGCAGCGCCTCTTTCTCGCGGATGTATTCGCCGCGAATGTAGATGTAGCACGCGTGCGCCTGCATGGCGAAGGACGCGATCAGGCACCCTTCGATCAGGGTGTGGGGATCATGGCGCATGATCTCCCGGTCCTTGCAGGTGCCCGGCTCGGATTCGTCGGCGTTGACCACCAGATAGGACGGACGCCCATCGCTTTCCTTGGGCATGAAGGACCACTTCAGACCCGTGGGAAACCCGGCGCCACCTCGGCCCCGCAGGCCAGAGGCCTTCATGATCTCGACGATCTTGTCGCGGCCCAGACCGATCAGGTCCTTGGTGCCATCCCAATGGCCCCGCGCCTGCGCGCCGGCCAGAGTGCGGTCGTGCATCCCGTAGATGTTCGTAAAGATCCGGTCCTGATCTTGCAGCATGGTCGTTCAGTCCTCATTGCGCTGGCGCGTGCGCCAGATGCCAAATCCTATAATCAGCGCCCAAGCGAACGCCGCGAGTGCCGCCATGTCGATCAGCAACAGGTAGCGGGTCGTAATCGCCCCTGTGCTGCCGAAATACTGCGCCCCCATCCAGATCAGCATCGTGGCGACAATCACAATGGCGATCAGTTGGCCCTGTTTGGCCTGTGGGTCGGGGGCGCGCTTGTTCATCAGCCCTTCTTACCGGACTTCTTCGAAAACTCCGTCTCGCCACCGGCGGCGAGGATCTTGGCCTGTGCGACCCATTCGTCACGGGTCACACGCCCCTTGAATCCCTCAAGGTTCTGATCCACCCAGGCCACCTCGTCGGCACTCCAGCCTGCGATCTGGTCGAAATGGTAGAACCCAAGGCTGTTGCACAGCTTTTCCAGCTTTGGCCCCACGCCCTTGATCAGCTTCAGGTCATCGGCCTTGCCATCGCGCGCGGCCTCCAACGCCTCGGGGCGGGTGCCCTCGCCCTCAGGTTCGGGGGCAGGTTCGGCCGCAGGCGCGGCAGGCGTTTCCGCAGCCGGTTCAGGGGCTGCAACAGGCGCAGGTGGCGGTGCGGCGGGGGCCTCGGCCACAGGCGCGGCCGCAACCGGTGCCGCAGCAGCAGGCGCCGCCGCCTTGGGTGCTTCTGCTTTGGGCGCTTCGGCCTTGGGCGCGGGCGCGTTGATCGGCTGCACCTCGGACAGGGGTGTCAGCGGGCGACAGACCATCACGGTCAACACCACGCCCAACAGGGCGAACCCGAGAAACGCCATGAACACCGCCTGCAAAAAGGTCCAGCCCCCAAGGGACATCAACATCACAAGGATCACGGCGCCAAACAGCGCGGCTATCCCCCAGCAGACGACAGTGCAAAAGGCACTGCTTTGGTTATTGTTCATCGGATCACTCCCCATATTCAGTTGACGTCCCTAGTAGACGTCCCCCTTTTTAGCACGGGTCGCGAACTCTGTCTCCCCACCGGCGGCGAGGGTCTTGGCCTGCTCCACCCAAGTGTCCCGGGTCACGCGGCCCTTGAACCCTTCGAGGTTCTGATCCACCCACGCCACCTCGTCGGCGGTCCACTTGGCGATCTGGTCAAAGTGGTAGAAGCCCAGCGAATGGCACAGCTTTTCCAGCTTGGGGCCGATGCCCTTGATCAGCTTCAGATCATCCGGCTGGCCGCCGCGCGCCTCGGTCAGCGCCTCGGGCTTGGTGCCTTCGCTCGCGGGCGCTGCGGCGGGTGTCGCGGCAGGCTTGGGGTCAGGCTTGGCAGCGGGTTTCGCGGCGGGTTTCGCGCCCGTGTTCGCGGCGGGCTTCGACCCGGCAATCCACGGGGTCAACAGGGGCACTTCGGTCCCGTCGATCCGCTTTACCGTGTCCCCGATATCCTTGGCCAGCTGCACCGACGCGTTGTAGGTCGGCTTGCCCGCGTCGTATTCCTTCAGGCTGGTCAAACCGCCCAAGGGTTCCGCGGCATAGCGGCCGTTTTGGGGGCCCGGTGTGGGCACCTCGCCCGCGCGCAACTGATCAAGGATCTTGCCAAACCCCTCGGCGGTCAGATCCTCGTAGTAGTCCTTGCCGATCTGGGCCATGGGCGCGTTGGAACAGGACCCCAGACACTCCACCTCTTCCCAAGACAGCTTGCCATCCTCGGACAGCACATGGGGCTGGGCCGCGATCTTGTCCTTGCACACGGCAATCAGATCCTCGGCCCCGCAGATCATGCACGACAGGGTGCCGCAGACCTGAATATGCGCAACGCTGCCCACGGGCTGCAGCTGGAACATGAAGTAGAACGTGGCCACCTCGAGCGCGCGGATGTAGGCCATGTCCAGCATGCTTGCCACGTATTCGATGGCGGGCCGGGTCAACCAGCCCTCCTGTTCTTGCGCGCGCCAGAGCAGCGGAATGATGGCAGAGGCCTGCCGCCCCTCGGGGTACTTGGCAATCTGCCCCTCGGCCCAGGCCTGGTTGGCGGGCGTGAAGGCAAAGCTGTCGGGTTGGTCTTTGTGGAGGCGGCGGAGCATATCGTGTGTGTCCCTTAGGTCGTTCGGGGGCCAGTGGCCCCCTAGGGTCGTGTGTCGTGGCGGCGCTAGCGGTCAATCTCTCCGAACACCACGTCCATGGTGCCGATGATGGCGGCGACGTCGGCCAGCTGGTGGCCGCTGGCCACGTGGTCCATGGCTTGCAGGTGCAGATACCCCGGCGCGCGGATTTTGCTGCGGTAGGGTTTGTTGGTGCCGTCGGCCACAAGGTACACGCCGAACTCGCCCTTGGGGGCCTCGACGGCGGCGTAGACTTCGCCGGCGGGGACGTGGAACCCTTCGGTGTAGAGCTTGAAGTGGTGGATCAGGCTTTCCATCGAGGTCTTCATGTCCGCCCGTTTCGGCGGCGTCATCTTGCCCCGGGCCATCACATCGCCCGTGGCTTCGCGCAGCTTGGCAATCGCCTGATGGATGATCTTCACACTTTCGCGCATTTCCTGCATCCGGCACAGATACCGGTCATAGCAGTCGCCCGCCTTGCCCGTGGGGATGCCGAATTCGAACTCGTCGTAACATTCATAGGGCTGGGCGCGGCGCAGGTCCCACGCCATGCCGGAGCCGCGCGCCATCACACCGGAGAAGCCCCAGTCCAGCACCTCTTCCTGACTGACGATGGCGATATCCACGTTGCGCTGTTTGAAGATGCGGTTTTCCGTCAGCAGCCCGTCGATATCGTCCAGAACGCGGGGGAAGTCGTGGGCCCATGCCTCGATATCGTCGATCAGGTCGTCGGGCAGATCTTGATGCACCCCGCCGGGGCGGAAATACGCCGCGTGCAGACGCGCGCCACAGGCCCGCTCGTAAAACACCATCAGCTTTTCACGTTCCTCGAAGCCCCACAGGGGCGGCGTCAGCGCGCCCACGTCCATAGCCTGGGTCGTGACGTTCAGGATATGGCTGAGGATGCGGCCAATTTCGGAATACAGCACCCGGATCAACTGCCCCCGGCGGGGCACCTCGGTGCCGGTCAGCCGTTCAATGGCCAGACACCAGGCGTGTTCCTGATTCATCGGGGCCACATAGTCCAGCCGGTCGAAGTACGGCAGGTTCTGCAGATACGTCCGGCTTTCCATCAGCTTTTCGGTGCCACGGTGCAGCAGGCCGATGTGCGGGTCGCAGCGTTCCACGATCTCGCCGTCCAGTTCCAACACCAGACGCAGCACGCCGTGGGCCGCCGGGTGCTGGGGCCCGAAGTTGATGTTGAAATTGCGGATCTTCTGTTCGCCTGTCAGGGCGTCGTCGAATTTGGAGCCGTCCATCATTGTCTCACCTCGCTGGCCACGGGCTCAAATTTTCGTACGAAAATTTGCACACCGCTCATGCCTTCTCCTCGCTCTTCTCATCCCCGGGCAGCACATATTGCGCGCCTTCCCACGGGGACATGAAGTCGAACTGGCGGTATTCCTGCGTCAACGACACAGGTTCATAGACCACGCGCTTTTGCACCTCGTCATAGCGCACCTCGGTATAGCCCGTGGTGGGGAAGTCCTTGCGCAAGGGATACCCGCGGAAGCCATAATCCGTCAGGATGCGGCGCAGGTCCGGGTGGCCGGAAAACAGGATCCCGAACATGTCGAACACTTCGCGTTCGAACCAATTGGCCGCCGGGAACGCCTCGGTGATCGAGGGGATGATCTCATCCTCCCGGATCCAGGCCTTCACCCGGATGCGGTGGTTCTGGTGCATGGACAAAAAGTGATAGACCACGGCGAACCGCTGGCTTTCGCCCGGGTAATCCACCGCCGTGATATCCACCAAGGTGCGGAAATTGCAGGTGCCGTCGGTTTTCAGAAACGCCACAAAGGACGCCACGGATTGCGGCGCGACCTCTACGGTCAACTCTCCGTTCACAACGGTGCTTTCGATCACGGCATCGGCTTGCTTGTGCTCGATATGGGCTTTGAGGTCGTGCAATGGGCTGGTCATCGAACAATGGTCCCCGTGCGGCGAATTTTGCGTTGCAGTTGCAACAGACCATACAACAGCGCCTCGGCCGTGGGCGGGCAGCCGGGCACATACAGGTCCACCGGCACGATCCGGTCACAGCCGCGCACCACGGAATAGCTGTAGTGGTAATAACCGCCACCATTGGCGCAGGACCCCATGGACAGAACATAGCGCGGCTCTGGCATCTGGTCATAGACCTTGCGCAGGGCGGGTGCCATCTTGTTGGTCAGGGTGCCCGCCACGATCATCAGGTCGGACTGGCGCGGGGAAGCGCGGGGCGCGGTGCCGAACCGTTCCATGTCATAGCGCGGCATGGCGGTGTGCATCATTTCCACGGCGCAACAGGCCAGACCGAAGGTCATCCAGTGCAGGGACCCGGTCCGCGCCCAGTTGATGATGTCCTCGGTCGAGGTCACGAGGAACCCCTTGTCCTGCAATTCCTGATTGATCAGGGCCGTGGCTTGTTCCTTGTCAGGGCCCGCTTGATAGGCGTTGGTCGCTACTCCCATTCGAGTGCTCCTTTCTTCCATTCATAGGCAAAGCCGACGGTCAGCACCGCCAAAAACACCATCATCGACCAGAACGCGGTCATCGAGATGTCGCCAAAGGCCACGGCCCATGGGAACAAAAACGCGATTTCCAGATCGAAGATGATGAACAGGATCGACACCAGATAGAACCGCACATCGAATTTCATCCGCGCGTCGTCAAAGGCGTTGAAGCCACATTCGTAGGCCGACAGCTTTTCGGCATCGGGGTTCTGCACGGCCACAACCGCAGCGGCCAGCAACAGCACAAGGCCAAGGCCGATGGCCACGCCCAGAAAGACGAGGATCGGTAAGTATTCAGAGAGCAGCGCGTCCATGAGGGGCCTCCTGTAGGTTGGCTGGGGCGCGTCGACGGGTCGTTCGACGGTGCTTCGCTCGGGTCGTGTCTTACGCCTGTGTGCCGTGGGGGTCAATTGTGACCCAAGGCCAGCAGACGTCCATTTCCTTAACCTATACTGAATCCATCGGTTCCCGAGGGGTGGCAGGCTGACGCAGGGCGCGGCATGTGTAGATTTTTCCCAACCAATCCGCCCGATTGCCAAACTTGCGCCACACTGGGCCGTTAGGTCTGTCTCGATTCTAACCGAGGGCGCGCCATGGGCCATTTTCTGACATCCGAATCCGGTGCCATTTCCGTGGACTGGGTTGTCCTGACGGCCGCCTTCGTCGGACTTGGCATTGCCACCATGGGCATTGTCGGCAACGGGTTGGAGGATATGTCGGGTGATCTGCAGGGCAAACTTGTGGACAACACGATGATCCAGACCAGCCTGACGGACCCCGTCGATTTTGGCGCAATGCTGTCGGGGTATGTGCAGTACAGCTTTCTGTCCCAGGAGCAGCTTGAAAAACACGTCGCAACGCACGCCGCCGCGATGACCGGTAAGGACCCGGAATTGAAAGCCGACCGGACCAAGCGGTCTTATCAGGCAGAGGTCTGGCAGTTGATGCACGCCGAAGCCAGCCGTCAACAAGCCGATCCCACATTCGAAGGCTACAATGTCGAGGCCCTGTACAAGGCCGCCAACGACGCCACTCGGAACCACCTGAGCCAAGCGAACGTCGCAAGTTGGGCCAGCAAGTTCGGCCCCGATCTGGACGTCTACTTTCTGCTGAACGAGAAATTCAACGACGTCTATGTGCAGGACTACACCTTGGAGTTGCAACGCCGGGGCGTGTTGCCTGCGGGCTAGAAAACACCTTGTCCGGTGCGCGGGTCCGGTGGTGTGGCGGCGGCAGCGTCAGGTCGCCAAACCGCCTCCGTCCCGTGTCGGCCCGCGGTGGACGTGTCGTCCCCGTGATGGCCGGACCCCGCCACATGTGTGAACGAAGGGTTAACAACCGCCAAGCCCGTCCGCCCGGTCAATCCACCTGGTCAAAGGGGCCACCTGCTGCAGACCATGCACGGGTTTTGCGCGACCCGTGCGGGATCGTGCACGAGTCGGTGCCCGCTGTTTTCCACGGCGAGACCTCCCTGAGATGTGCCCTAAACTGGGGCCCACTTGGGCGCGCGCTTCTCAAAGAAGGCCGCCAATCCTTCCCGCGCCTCGGGGGTTTCCCATTGATCCGCCAGCGCGGTGACGGTCATGTCGATCACCGCATCGTCAATCACCGGCCCCAACCGTCGCGCCAGCGCCTTGGCCGCAGCAACCGCACCGGGCGCGCACGACAGGTAGGGGGCCACTTGAGCCTCGATCGCGGCGTCCAATTCTTGTTCTTTTACAGTACCTTGCAGCAAACCCAAGGTCACAGCCTCGGCCCCGTCGAACCGGCGGGCGGACATGAACACCCGCCGCGCGCGCCCCTCGCCCATACGCGCAATGACATAGGGGCTGATGGTGGCGGGGGTCAGGCCAAGGCGGGTTTCGGTCAGGCCGAACGTGGCCCCCTCCACCCCGATGGCCACGTCACAGACGCTGATCATACCGACCCCGCCCCCAAACGCTTGGCCCTGAATCCGCCCGATCAAGGGCTTGGGCAAGGTGTTCAGCGCCTGCAACATCTGGGCCAATTTGCGCGCCTCGGCCATACGGGTGGTACGATCCGCCTCCATCTGGGCCTGCATCCACGCCAGATCACCGCCCGCACAAAACGACTTCCCCGCTCCGGTCAGGACCACCACACGCACGGAGGGATCCGCGCCAAGGTCGCGGGCCGCCTCTGTCAGCTCCGCAATTGTCTGGGCGCTTAACACATTGTGTTTGCTGGGATTATTCAGCGTCAGAGTGCAAACCCCGCGCGCGTCCGTGGTCAGGGTGATGGTCTCAGGCATCGGGCACCTCGTAGAAACCCCGGGCGTACAGCCGGGCCTGTCCCGCCTGCGGCAAGGATTTGTCAAAGGCGGGCCGGTCGGTGATCCGGTCCCACCACCCGCGCAACGCAGGCCGGTCCCCGATCCGGGTGAAGTGGCGCGCCATGTAGACCGCCTGCCCCACCGAGATGTCCGCCGCCGAAAAATCGCCCGCCAGATACGCGCGATCCGACAGGTGCCGGTCCAGCGTGTCGTAGCATTTGCCGATCCGCGCCGCCTCCAGCTTCATGACGATTGGACTGCGCATGTGATCCTCGTAAAGGGCGATGTACTGCTGGGTCAGGGCGGCGGCGTGCTGGCTGATCGTTTCCGAAAAATGCAGCCAGGTCAGCCAGTTGGCCCATTCAGGATCGTCCGGCGTAGGCGCCAGTGCGCCGAACCTGTGGCACAAGACCTGGGTGATTGCCCCCGTTTCCCAAAGGCACGCCCCGTCCCATTCCAGCGCGGGCACCCGCCCGCTGGGGTTCAGGGCAAGGTAGTCGGCAGAGCGGAGCGATTTGTCGAAAGGCCAGACCTGCACCTCGAACTCCGCCCCCAATTCGTGCAGCAACCACAGCGTCCGCATGGACCGGGATTGGGGCACGTGGTGCAGGCGGATCATGCCTCGTCCTCCATCACAACCAGCGGCGCCCCGGCGGTGACTTGATCCCCTGCCGCCACCAGAACTTGGGCCAGCGTCCCATCGCGGGGTGCGGTCAGGGCGTGTTCCATCTTCATGGCCTCCAGCACCAGCAGCGCCTCACCTGCCATCACGTGCTGGCCCGAGGCCACTGCGACCGATTTCACCACCCCCGGCATGGGGGCCGAGATTGTGCCAGAGGCCGCGGCATCCGCGCCCTGAACGTCCAAAGGATCAACGATATCAAAGCTATAGGTGTTGCCCCAGAACACATGTACGGCACCCGGCGTCGTGACCACCTCTGCCCCCGTGCGTGCGCCATCCACGGACCAGCCACCGTTCCACATCACCTGATGCACCACCTCGCCCACGCCCACGCGCCATGTGCCATGGCCCAAAGCCTCGACCCAGGTCCCTGGGTCCGTGGCCGCACGCCTGCGCAAGGGCTGCCACAGGGGGGCGGGTGCGTCGCGGGGATAGTCGGCCACGGCAGCCAGCGCCCGGGTCCGGGTGCAGGGTTCTGGGGCCTGCGCCAGCTGATCCACATCGCGATCAATGATGCCGGTGTCCACGGTGCCAGCCACGAAATCCGGGTGCGCGTTCAGGCGGCGCAGGAAGGCAAGGTTGGTCACCGTGCCTGCCACCTGCGTCTGGGCCAAAGCCGCCTCCATCTTTTGCACCGCTGCGGCGCGGGTCGGGGCGTGGACGATTAGCTTGGCGATCATAGGATCGTACCACGGGCTGATCTCGTCACCCGCGCGCACCCCTGTGTCGGCGCGCGCCACATCGGCAAAGCGCAGGTGCGACAGGGTGCCAGTGGCGGGAAGGAACCCCGCAGGCACGTCCTCGGCATAGAGGCGCGCCTCGATGGCGTGGCCGGTGATTTTCAGGTCCTGTTGCTGCGCCGGCAGCCCCTCGCCGGCGGCGACGCGCAGCTGCCATTCCACGAGATCCACGCCCGTAATCGCCTCGGTCACCGGGTGTTCCACTTGCAGGCGGGTGTTCATTTCCATGAAGTAAAAGCGGTCCGCGTGCAGGCCGTCGCTGGCATCCACGATGAACTCGACCGTGCCAGCCCCCGCATAGCCGATCGCCTCGGCCGCGCGCACGGCGGCTTGGCCCATCTGTGCACGCATCTCGGAGGTCATGCCGGGGGCCGGAGCCTCCTCTATCACCTTTTGGTGGCGGCGTTGCAGAGAGCAGTCGCGCTCGAACAGATGCAATGCCCGGGTCCCGTCGCCAAAGACCTGCACTTCGATATGACGCGGGGTGGCCACGTATTTCTCGATCAGGACATGGCCGTTGCCAAAGGCCTTTTGCGCCTCGCTGACCGCGGCCTCCAGGGCGGGGGCGAAGTCCTCGGCCCGGTCCACGCGGCGCATCCCCTTGCCGCCGCCGCCCGCCACCGCCTTGATCAAGACCGGATAGCCGATCTGCGCGGCTTGGGACGCAAGGTGGTCCGCCCCCTGTTCAGCGCCCTGGTAGCCCGGCACGATGGGCACACCCGCCTGCGCCATCAGATCCTTGGCCGCATCCTTCAGGCCCATGGCCCGGATCGCCTTGGCAGAGGGGCCGATGAAGGTCAGGCCCGCCGCCTCCACCGCCTCCACAAACTCCGGGTTTTCCGACAAAAAGCCGTAGCCCGGGTGGATCGCCTGCGCGCCCGTATCCAGCGCCGCCGTGATGATGGCGTCCCCGCGCAGGTAGCTGTCCGCAGGGGCCGCGCCGCCAAGGCTGACCGCCTGATCTGCCATGGCCAAGTGGCGCGCCATGGCGTCGACGTCCGAATGTACGGCCACCGTTGCCACCCCCATCCGGCGGCAAGTGTCGATGATCCGACAGGCGATCTCGCCCCGGTTGGCGATGAGGATCTTGGCGAACATCACTGCGCCTCCGCCTTCATTGGGACCAAAATACCACGGGGGAGGCCGAAGGCCGGGGGCAGAGCCCCCTGCTACATACGAAACAGGCCAAAACGGGTCTCCTCGATTGGGGCATTCAGGCAGGCGCGTAAGGACAGGGCAAGCACATCGCGCGACCGGCGCGGGTCGATGATCCCGTCGTCCCACAGGCGCGCCGAGGCATAGAGGGGGTGGGATTGTTCCTCGAACATCTCGATGGTGGGCTGTTTGAACGCGGCTTCCTCCTCCGACGACCAGGTGCCGCCTGCCCGCTCGATCCCGTCGCGCCTGACGGTGGCCAGCACCCCTGCGGCCTGTTCACCGCCCATCACGCTGATCCGGCTGGTGGGCCAAGTCCACAGGAACCGGGGCTGATAGGCGCGCCCGGCCATCCCGTAGTTGCCCGCGCCGAAGGATCCGCCAACGATCATGGTGATCTTGGGCACAGAGGTGCTGGCCACGGCCGTCACCATCTTGGCCCCGTGGCGCGCGATGCCCTCGTTTTCGTACTTTTGCCCAACCATGAAGCCAGTGATGTTCTGCAGGAAAATCAGCGGGATCTTGCGGCTGCTGCAAAGCTCGACAAAGTGCGCGCCCTTTTGTGCGGCCTCGGAAAACAGCACACCGTTGTTTGCGACAATCCCGCAGTCCATCCCTTCGATCTTGGCAAAGCCCGTGACCAGCGTTTCGCCGAAGCGGGCCTTGAATTCGTCAAAATCCGACCCGTCCACGATCCGGGCAATGACCTCTCGGATGTCGTAGGGCGTGCGCAGGTTGGCGGGGGCCACGTCGAGCATGCCTTCGGGGTCAAAGGCGGGCGGGTCAAACGGTAGGGTGGGACTTGTCCCACCGCCCCCCAGCGATCCCACCGCTTGACGCGCAAGGGCCAGCGCGTGGGCGTCATCCTCGGCCAGATAATCAGCCACCCCGGACAGGCGGGTGTGCACGTCGCCGCCGCCCAGATCCTCGGCGCTGACGACCTCGCCAGTGGCGGCCTTGACCAAGGGGGCCGGCCAGAAAGATCGTGCCTTGGTCCCGCACAATGATCGTCACATCCGACATGGCGGGCACATAGGCCCCCCGGCTGTGCAGGACCCCATGACCACGGCGATCTGGGCGATGCCCTTCGCGCTCATCCGGGCTTGGTTGTAGAAGATCCGGCCAAAGTGGTCGCGGTCCGGAAAGACCTCGTCCTGATTGGGCAGGTTCGCCCCGCCGCTGTCCACAAGGTAGATACAGGGCAGGTGGTTTTCCTCGGCGATTTCCTGGGCCCGCAGGTGCAGTTTGACGGTTATCGGATAATAGGTGCCGCCTTTCACAGTGGCGTCGTTGCATACCACCATGACCTGCCGCCCGTGGACCACGCCGACCCCCGCAATCGCTCCGCCCCCCGGCGCCGCCCCGCCGTACATGCCGTGGGCCGCCGTCGCGCCGACCTCTAGGAAGGATGACCCGGGATCCAGCAGGTTCGCCACCCGGTCCCGGGGCAGCATTTTGCCGCGCGACAGGTGCCGGGCACGGGATTTTTCGCCGCCCCCTTCGGCAGCCAACGCGACGGCGTCGGCGACCGCTTGCAGCGCCTCAAGGTGGGCGGCGCGGTTGGCGGGGTCAGGCCGGGCGGTGGAGCGTAGTTTCATCTCAGGTCTCCGGAGCTTGGCCATCGCGGGCCTGATAGGCCAGTTGGCCGGATCGTGTCACGCCGTACAGGAAGGCGGGCACCGCGTCAGGGCTGCACCGCACCTCGATCCAGATGTTGGGCTGCGCGCCCGGCACGGCAAGGCAATCGGTCAGTGCCCCCTGGATGCTCTCGATCCTTTGCACGTCCGCAAGGTATTGGGCCGCGTAGAAATCAATCACATCCGTTTCGGTCAGGTTGGCCCGCTGGATCCCCAGTTTCACGGCGTGGAACCCAAAGAAGGCCACCAGAAAGCCAAACGGTACAAACCAGAACCAGCGCGGCATTCAACGCGCCCCAAGGTCGGTGACCTGCCGCAACAACACCTCAAACCGGCCCACGTCGAACAGGGCACGGGCCAGGTCGCATCGGGCGGCATCCGGTCGCGTGATCAGTGTGCGTGTTGTCGGGAAGTCGCACCCCTGCGAGGGTGACCACGTGGCGGGATCAGACAGGCGGCGGGTCACCAGTGGGGACAGATCCGCCTCTGGCAATGTCTGCGCGACCGCACTTGCGGCGACCAATGCCTGCGCACTTTCGCGCTGGAACCGTTGGGTCAGGGCCTGGGTACAAGCCGCCGTATCGTCGCCGGTGGTGCAGGTGTTGACGGCCTCGGTCCGACACATCTCTGTCGTCAGGCTGATCGGACTGGTGGTGACTTTGGCCGGGCACGACCCGAGGCTGTCGCAGGTTTCATGGGGGAACCGCTTGCGCAGCTCGGACATGGCGCGGGCTTCGAAATCAGGGCCAAGGCATTGGTCCAGCGTCGCCAAAATCTCGACCGATCTATCCGAGCCGTCGGACACCCGATGTTGCAGGTCAGCGCCACTGGCCTGCGCCGAAAGGCACGCGCCCAAAACTCCCGCGATAAAAAGCGCCCTGATCCCCATGATCTATCCCATCGCCCCCATCATCTCGCGCCCCACAAGCATGCGGCGGATCTCCGACGTGCCGGCCCCGATCTCCATCAGCTTGGCGTCGCGGAACAAACGAGCCACTGGGGCGTCATTCATAAAGCCCGCGCCGCCCATGGCCTGCACCGCCTGATGCGCCTGCTTCATGGCCTCTTCGCTGGAATAAAGGACACACGCGGCAGCATCGGCGCGCGTCACCTCGCCCCGGTCACAGGCCTTGGCGACCTCGTAGACGTAGGCGCGGGCGGAATTCATCGCCGTATACATATCCGCGATCTTGCCCTGCATCAGTTGGAAGGACCCGATGGGTTGGCCGAACTGCTTGCGTTCGGCCAGATAGGGCATGATTTCGTCCAGACAGGCGGCCATGATCCCCGTGCCAATCCCGGCCAACACGACCCGTTCGTAGTCCAGCCCGCTCATCAAGACCGCAACGCCGCGCCCCTCTTCGCCCAGCACGTTGTCAAAGGGCACCTCGACATCCTCGAACACCAACTCGGCGGTGTTGGACCCGCGCATCCCCAGCTTGTCGAAATGCGCGCTGGTGCTGAAACCCGTCATCTCCCGCTCGATCAGGAAGGCGGTGATGCCTTTGCTGCCCGCCTCCGGGTCGGTCTTGGCATAGACCACCAGCGTGTCGGCGTCCGGGCCATTGGTGATCCAGTATTTCGTGCCGTTCAGACGGTAGTGATCGTTGCGTTTTTCGGCGCGCAGGGACATGGACACCACGTCCGATCCCGCGCCCGCCTCGGACATGGCCAGCGCGCCTACATGTTCGCCGCTGATCAGCTTGGGCAGGTATTTCGCCTTTTGCGCGGGCGTGCCGTTCAGCTTGATCTGGTTGACGCACAGGTTGGAATGGGCGCCGTAGGACAGGGACACACTGGCAGAGGCGCGGGCGATCTCTTCGACCGCGATGGTATGGGCCAGATAGGACATGCCCGCGCCGCCGTGTTCTTCATCCACGGTGATCCCAAGCAGGCCCAATTCGCCCATCTCGGCCCACAGTTCCGGCGGAAAGGCGTTGGTCGCGTCGATCTCGGCGGCCATGGGCTTGACCCGGTCTTGGGCCCAACGGTGCACCATGTCGCGCAAGGCGTTCACATCCTCGCCTAGATCGAATTGCATGAAACCTTGAAACATCGCATCTCCTCCCACCCCGAACCTTAGAGGACGGGGCCACAACGTCAAACAGGTCTATTCAGCGGCAGCCGGCACCAAGGCGCGCGCCTCGTCGGCAATGATGCTGGCGATCAATTGGCAGTCGGCCACGGTGAAGGTCAGGGGCACCCGCATGTCCAGCAGGCCTGCGAGGATGGCATCCGTGCGCGGCAGGTCCTGGGGCGTGACATAGCCCCAGTGGGTATGGCGGCTAGTAAAGGCGACGGGGTCGGCGGCGCCGAACCATTTCAGCTCTACCCCCGGTCCGCACAGGCCCGAGTGAAGGCCTGGATTTGCGGCGCAGAGGCCCCGGGTAGGCGGAACTGGAACGATGACCCAACGTAGGTTTCCTGCGGCGGGCGTGGGGCCACGTGGATGCCGGGCAAACCCGCCAGCCCCTCGGCCAGCGCGTCATAGCGGTCTTTCCAACGGGCGACTTGCGTAGCCAGATCCGCCAGTTGCGGTCGCAGGATCGCCGCGCGCAAGTTATCCATCCGGCCCGAGATGTTGGGCATCTCGATCCGAGCCCGCTCGAACGCCGCCATCGGGGGGCGCGCCGCGTGCCGTTCATACAGCATATAGCTGCCCGACATCAGGATCATCCGCGCCATCAGGTCGTCGTCGTCACTTACGATCAACCCGCCCTCACCGGAATTGATGTGCTTGTAGGTCTGCATGGAAAAGCACCCCACGGCCCCCCAGGTGCCCGAGGCTTTGCCTTTCCACGCCGCCCCCATGGTGTGGGCGCAATCCTCGATCACGCGGATGCCCATCCGGTCACACAGATCCATCAGGGCCTCCATGTCCACAAGATGCCCGCGCATGTGCGACAGCATCAGGATGCGCGCGCCGGAGGCCTCGGCCTTGACCGCCAAATCCTCTAGGTCGAGCACGAGGTCTTCAGTGATTTCGACCAACACAGGCTCCGCCCCGACAGACGCAATCGCGCCGGGCACGGGGGCCAAGGTAAAGGCGTTGGTCAGAACTCGGGTGCCCGGCCCGGCCCCAAGGGCACGCAAAGCGTTGCCCATGGCGTAGCCACCGGAGGCTACGGCCAGCGCGTATTTCGCACCGGTCTGGGCCGCGAATTCCTGTTCCAGCAGAGATGTCTCGCCCAACTCGCCGGGGGTCAGGTTGTAGCGGTGCAACCGCCCGTGGCGCATGACCTGCAAGGCGGCTTCGATCCCAGCTTCGGGTATGGGTTCCTGTTGCGTAAAATTGCCGTCAAAACGTGTGGTCATAGCGTGTCTCCCTGCCTTGCAGTTAGCGCCCTTGGCGTGCGTCGGTCAATCGGATCAAACGGCGGCCAGCACGTCCTCCAACTGCGCGTAATCATCCAGCAAGCCTTCGGGCCGCAGATCAACCACATCGCGCCCGTGGGGGCCAAAGGTCACAAGGATTGACGGTATCCCCGCCGCGCGTGCGGTGTCGCGGTCTGTCACGGTATCGCCCAGCAGGACGCAGTCGGAGGGATCGCCCCCGGCCCGGCGCACCGCTTCGCGCAAAGGTTCCGGGTCGGGTTTGCGGACAGACAGCGTGTCGGCCCCCACCAGCGCGTCGAACAGGTGCCGCGCCTCCAGTTCGGCCATCAATTGCTCGGCCAACCCCTCGGGCTTGTTGGTGCAAATGGCCACGGGGTGACCTGCGTCGCGCAGACGCTGCACCGCGTCCAGACAGCCCGGAAAGAACACCGTATGCCTAGAGATGTCCTGACCATAAGCTTCCAGCAGGATGGGATAGCCGCGCGTCACCTCGGCCTCTGCCATCCGACCTGCGCGGGTCAGGCCAAGGGTCAGCATCGCACGCCCCCCGCGCATGGCGGTGGCACGATCCTCGGCGCGGGTATGGTCTAGGGCGATTTCCCCGTGCCCCATGGCCGCAAAGGCCTTATTCGCCGCATTCAACAGATCACCACTTGTGTCGGCCAACGTGCCGTCCAGATCGAAAACAATCGTGCGCATGACGCCCCCTCGTAGTGCGGCGGCGGCTTCTCGCGCACCGGCGTTACAACATGTCGTGGTTTTTGACCGGTTCCGGTCTTTCCGCCGATGTATCCTACAGGTAGAACGCCGCAAACTCGAAGGAAAGGCCGTAGCTATGCCCACCGCCCTGATCGTTTTGGCCGCGGGCCAAGGCAGCCGGATGCAATCTGACCTGCCCAAGGTGCTGCACAAGGTGGCCCATGCCCCCCTGCTGGCCCACGCCATCGACAGCGCCGCACCGCTGGCGCCTGCCCGCACCGTGGTCGTTGCAGGTCACGGGGCAGAACGGGTCGAGGCGACCCTGACCGACATCGCCCCCGAGGCCACCGTCGTCCGCCAGACCGAGCAGTTGGGCACCGCCCATGCCGTCGCCCAAGCGCGCGCGGCGCTGACCGGGTTCGAGGGCGATGCAATTGTCCTTTATGGCGACACCCCCTTCGTCAGCCCCGAGACACTGCAGGCCATGTTGGACGCCCGCGCGGATGGGGCCGATGTGGTGGTCTTGGGTTTCGAGGCCGCAGATCCCGGCCGCTATGGCCGCCTGATCACGGACGGCGACAGGCTCGACCGCATCGTCGAGGCCAAGGACGCCACCGAAGCTGAACTGGCCGTAACCCTTTGCAACTCCGGCGTTTTGGCGGCGGATGCCCAGACCCTGTTCACCCTGATCGACCAGATCGGCAACGACAACGCGGCCGGTGAGTACTACCTGACGGACGTGCCGGGCCTCGCCCGCGCTGCCCGCATGTCGGCCCGTGTCGTGGTGTGCGACGAGGCGGAGACGATGGGCGTGAACACGCGCGGTGATCTGGCCGCGGCCGAGGCGGCGTTCCAGGCGCGCAAACGGGCCCAAGCGATGGTGGACGGCGTCACGCTGACCGCGCCCGACACCGTGCATTTTGCCCATGACACCCACCTTGGACGCGATGTGATCGTGGAACCGAACGTGGTCTTTGGCCCCGGCGTCACGGTCGAATCCGGTGCCACCATCCGCGCCTTCAGCCACCTTGAGGGGTGCCACGTGTCCGAAGCCTGCATCATCGGCCCCTACGCCCGCTTGCGCCCGGGCGCAGAGCTGGACCGGGGCGCGCGCATCGGCAACTTCGTCGAGATCAAAGAGGCGCAGATCGAGGCGGGCGCAAAGGTCAATCACCTGTCCTACATCGGGGACGCCCATGTGGGGGCAGAGGCGAATATCGGCGCAGGAACAATCACTTGCAACTATGACGGCGTGTTCAAACACCGCACCACCATCGGCGCGGGTGCGTTCATCGGCACCAACAGCGCGCTGGTCGCCCCCGTGACCATCGGCGCAGGCGCCATGACCGCCGCCGGATCGACCATCACTGCGGACGTGCCAGATGGCGCATTGGCCGTGGCGCGGGCGTCCCAGACCACGAAACCGGGGCTGGCCACGCGCATGCGCGACCGTCTTTTGAGCATTAAAAACAAAGGAAAATAACGATGTGTGGGATTGTTGGCATACTTGGAAATCACGAAGCCGCGCCGCTGCTGGTCGAGAGCCTGAAGCGGTTGGAATATCGCGGCTATGACAGTGCGGGCATTGCCACGGTGCACGAGGGGGCGCTGGACCGGCGGCGCGCCGTCGGCAAGCTGGTGAACCTGCAAGACCTGCTGGTCCACGAACCGCTGGCGGGCAAGGCCGGCATCGGCCACACGCGTTGGGCCACCCACGGGGCCCCGACGGTCGACAATTGCCACCCCCACCGGTCCGGTGGCGTGGCCGTGGTGCACAACGGGATCATCGAGAACTTTCAGGAATTGCGGGCAGATCTGGCCAAACATGGCATCGGCTATGTCACTGATACGGATACAGAAACCGTCGCCCTGCTGTGCGAACACCTGCTGGCGCAGGGCAAGACACCGCAACAGGCCGCGACCGAGACCATCGCGCGGCTGCACGGGGCCTATGCCTTGTGCTTCCTGTTCGACGGGCACGACGATCTGATGATCGCGGCGCGGCAGGGCTCTCCGCTGGCGATTGGGCATGGAGAGGGCGAGATGTTCGTCGGCTCCGACGCCATTGCCCTTGCGCCCATGACCGACCAGATCACCTACCTCGAAGAGGGCGATATGGCCGTCATAACACGGTCCGGCGCGCAGGTATTTGATGCCGACCGCACCCCCGTCAAACGCAAGGTCCGCACCATCCATACGGATACCGTGCAGGTGGACAAGGGGGGGCATAAGCACTTCATGTCAAAGGAAATTCACGAACAACCCAGCGTGATGTCCAACTGTCTGAACAACTACGCCGAGGGCAGCCAGATCGTGCCGCCGAACCCCGTTGACTTCACCCAGATGGACCGGCTGATCATGGTGGCCTGCGGCACGGCGCAGATCGCTTGTTCGGTGGCGAAATACTGGTTCGAGCAGATCGCCAAACTGCCCGTGGAGGTCGATATCGCCTCGGAATTCCGGTATCGTAACCCACCGATCCCAGCCAACACGGCCACGGTCTTTGTCAGCCAATCGGGTGAAACCGCCGACACGCTGGCCGCCCTGCGCTATACAAAAGGCAAGGCAAAACAAGTGGTTGCGGTGGTCAACGTGCCTGAATCCTCGATCGCGCGCGAGGCGGATGTGATCTGTCCGATCTTTGCGGGCACCGAAATCGGTGTGGCCTCGACCAAGGCCTTCACCAACCAGCTTACCGTATTGTTATCATTGGCAATTCTGGCCGCTCGTCAGCGGGGCGAGATCGACGAAGCCCGCGAGGCGGAGCTGGTGCGCAGCCTCAAGAACCTGCCCGGCCTGATGGCGGAGGCCCTGACCCTAGAGGACCGCACGGTGACCCTGGCGCGCAAGCTGGCAGAGGCCACGGATGTGCTGTTTCTGGGGCGCGGCCCGATGTTCCCACTGGCCCATGAAGGTGCGCTAAAACTCAAGGAAATCAGCTACATACACGCCGAGGCCTATGCCAGCGGCGAGCTGAAACATGGCCCCATCGCCCTTGTGGACAAGACCTTGCCCGTGGTGGTTCTGGCCCCCACGGACCACCTGTTCGACAAGACCATCAGCAACATGCAAGAGGTGATGGCCCGCAAGGGTAAGGTCCTGCTGATCACGGACCGCCAAGGTGCTGATATTGCTGGGAAAGACACGTGGCAAACCCTGGTCATGCCCGCCGTGGACCCGATCCTTGCGCCGATCCTCTATGCGATCCCGGTGCAATTGCTGTCCTATCACACGGCGGTGCAAAAAGGCACGGATGTGGATCAGCCGCGCAATTTGGCCAAGTCCGTCACGGTGGAATGAGCACCCCCGAAACCCACCCCGAAAGGCCCCCCGAAATCCCCCCCGAAAAACTCCGGGCGGCTTTGGCGCAGATCGAGGCGCAGGGGGACGCGGAGAAAGCCGCGCAAATGGCCGCCTATCACAAGGCTCCGCGCCGCTACCTCGGGGTGGCCAATCCGACGCTGGATGCGCTGGCGCGCGGGTGGCGGGCAGAGGCGGCGGATGCGACGGCGCGCGCGGCGCTGGCCGATGCCCTTTGGGCGACGGATATCTTCGAGGCGCGGATCGCGGCGGCCAAGCTGTTGACCCAGGCACGGATCAAACCGGACGACACATTGGCGTGGGACGTGCTGCAATCCTGGGTGCCGACCTTTGACAGCTGGGCCATTGCCGACGCCGCCAGTTCTGCCATCGCGCGGCGGCTGGTGGCCGATCCCTCCCGGCTGGATATCGTCGAGGGCTGGACCACCAGCGACCACATGTGGACCCGGCGCGCGGCCCTTGTGGCCACCCTGCCCTGGACCAAGCAGAACCACCCCAAGCCTGCAGAGCTGGCCGCCCGGGACCGCGTGCTTGGCTGGGCCGCGACCTATGTCGCCGACCCCGAATGGTTCATGCAAAAGGCCGTGGCATGGTGGGTCCGCGACCTGTCGCGCCACGACGCCCCGCGCGCCCGCGCCTTTCTGGACGCCCACGGCGACCGCATGAAACCCTTCGCCGTGCGCGAGGCCGCCCGGCACCTGCCGCCCGCATAGTTCCTTACGCCCGCCCCTTTTTCGCCGTTTTTGCCAAGCATGGTCTTGTTAACCTGTTTGGCAAGGAGCGTCAGAATGACATTTATACGCGAAGAAACCGGCGCCGTGACCGTCGATTGGGTCGTTTTGACCGCTGCGGTCGTGGGCCTTGGACTGGCAGCAATGGGCGTCGTAAGCGGCGGGATCGAGGACTTGTCCGGCGACACCGCCAGCGCGTTGGAAAACGATCGCATCATTCAAACCAATTTCAACGAGGCCCCGACCATAGTGGCTATGGGCATGGCCTCTGCGGGCGGCAGTAGCGTGGCCTGTTTGCCCGACGTCCCCTGCCCCCCGTCCGTATCCTATGTCACCTCCAGTTATTGGACCAGCGATGGTCGCCAGTGGACCCATACCATCAACAGCGTGGGCGGCACCGTCACCGAGGACGTCTGGAGGGATGAAACCGGTCGCGACGTTGCCGCCCATGAGGTGCCCGACATCCCGGAGGGCCTGCCGTTTTCCTTTGACGGCACTCTGGAAGAGTGATGAAGATGAATAATTTCCTTACAGAAGACACGGGCGCCGTGACCGTCGATTGGGTCGTTTTGACCGCCGCCCTTGTGGGCCTCGGATTGGCCGTTATGGGCGTTGTGAGCGACGGGGTCGAAGACCTGTCCGGCGACACCGCGAGCGCGTTGGAAAACGATCGCATCATTCAAACCAATTTCAACGAGGCCCCGACCATTGTGGCTCTGAGCCTCTGGGATGGTTCGATTACACTTGGAGAGTGTGCGGCAACCAAAACAGGCACAGGGGTCTGTACCCCTACGATCAAACGCTCGAACGACCGGTTCTGGACGAGCGATGGCACACTCTGGGTGCGCGAGACCGAACAGATCAACAGCGAAGTGCCAACCGTGACGTGGAAAGACCACACCGGACGCGAGGTCGCCGCCCATGAGGTGCCCGACATCCCAGAGGGCCTGCCGTTTTCCTTTGACGGCACTCTGGAGGAGTGATGAACATGTGTAATTTCCTTAAAGAAGACACGGGCGCCGTGACCGTCGATTGGGTCGTTTTGACCGCTGCTGTGGTGGGCCTTGGGTTGGCGGCCATGGGCGTGGTCAGCACCGGGGTCGAAGATGTATCGGAAGATATCGAAGCTCAGCTGAAATCCAACGACATCATCAAGACCAGCTTTCTGCCGCCCCCCTTCATCTTGCAAAGCGTCAGCGACGGCATTGGAAACCTGACCGAACAGGTTTGCGTGGATAACCCGGATTGGCAAACCAATGGCGGCTATCCCACGGAATGTAGCGACAAGTATTTCAACGCCTACTACTACAAGGCGACCGACGGCACCAAAGTCACCAAGAAGGTTCAAAAGGAATCGCAATGGGGCCAAGAGATCGAGGGCAGCGCAGTCTGGCTGGATGCCGAGGGCGAAGAACTGACCTACGTGCCGGAACAAGCGGCAAACTTTTTCGTAGACAACGGAATGGGAGGCTAGGCCCTAATGCATCCTACGAACATCTCCAACACCACTTTCTTGGGATCTGAAACCGGTGCCGTAACCGTCGATTGGGTCGTTTTGACCGCGGCTGTGGTTGGCCTTGGGTTGGCGGCCATGAGTGTCGTTAATACAGGCATCAAGGACACCACAACCGATATCGCATCGGCCCTGACCACGAAGACGATCATCAATACCACCTTTGATCCGGTGAAGCCGCAGGTTGTCGGGCGGAACTTCAACAAATACGCCCGGAACGAGCGGGACCGGACCACGAACCGCGTGCTGTGGCAGGAAAATTGCAGCGGCTATGACATGTCCGACGGGACTGAGTGGCGCAATTGTTCCAAGACATTCGCGGATGGCTCGCCCACGGAATACTATTGGTCCTCGACCGAGTTCGGCACGCTTCCGATTGATGCCGTGGAGATCCCCGGAACTTGACGGGCACGGTCCAGGCCTTGGGCGCGCGCGCCGTCGGTGTGAACTGGCTGGTGCTGGGCGTGGGTCTGGCCGGGTTGAAGATGGCGGCCCTTGGCGGGGCGGCCCCGCTGGTCCCCGATGCGGACACGCTGTTGCAGGTACGCGAGGCGCCTTTACCCGGCGCGCCACCCGCGTGGGTGGACGATCTGCCCGCAGGGTACAAATGGGGCTTGGCGGTGCAATCCGTCTAGCCCCCAAGACGCCTCCGGCGCGTATGCGGCACACCGGGACGGAACAAACGATAGATAAGAGAAACGGAAAATGAAGAATTTTTACACAGACGAAACAGGTGCCGTGACCGTGGATTAGGTTGTTCTGACCGCCGCCGTGGTCGGGCTGGGCTTGGCCGCGATGGGTGTGGTCAGCAACGGAATTGAAAACCTGTCGGATGATATCGACACGGAACTCAAACGCAATGACATCATTCAGACCGCCTTCGCCAATCCTGCGGCAATGATTGCAGGCTATTCACAGGTGCGCGGATACGCCCAAACCTTTACGGGCTTTTGCAGCTTTGACGCGTCCACCGGGAATGGCATTTGTACGCCCGGCTACTACCAGACATGCGGTTACATGGTCATGCAAGATGATAGCTCGATCCGGGTTTGTGTGAATGCGCCGTCTTGGGACACGCCGGCCTATGAGGGGTTCTTTGAAACGCTGGATGGCGAACGTATCGCGCCACCCGACAACCTTGACGATTTTTCCTCTTGGGGCAGTTACACGGGCAACGAAGACTTCTGGCTTCAACCCGAAGCATAAGGACGCCGCGCCCTGTGCCTGCGACCCAAGGCCCCGCCCCAAGGTTTAGAACGGGGGCGGGGCCTTGCGCATCTGCACCCCCTCCCCTAACACGCGTCCAAGCCAAAATGGGGGGACCCATGTCCAAACGTCTTGTGATGAAATTCGGCGGCACGTCTGTCGCCAACCTTGACCGGATCCGCCGGGCCGCGAAACGCGTGGGCGTCGAGGTGGCCAAGGGCTACGAGGTGATCGTGATCGTCTCGGCCATGTCCGGCAAAACCAACGAGCTTGTGGGTTGGGTCGGCGAAACCTCGCCCTTGTATGACGCCCGCGAATACGACGCCGTGGTGTCGTCGGGGGAAAACGTCACGGCCGGGTTGATGGCCCTGATCCTGCAGGACATGGACGTGCCCGCGCGCAGCTGGCAGGGCTGGCAAGTGCCGGTCCTGACCACCGAGGCCCATTCCAACGCCCGGATCGAGGAGATCCCCCCGCCAATCTGGACGCCAAGTTTGCCGAAGGCATGAAGGTCGCTGTCGTGGCAGGCTTCCAGGGCATTTCGCCCGAGGGGCGCATCACCACCCTGGGACGCGGCGGGTCCGACACAACCGCCGTGGCCTTTGCCGCGGCCTTTGGCGCGGAACGCTGTGACATCTACACGGATGTGGACGGGGTCTATACGACCGACCCGCGCATCACCTCCAAGGCGCGCAAGCTGGACCGCATCAGCTTTGAAGAGATGTTGGAACTTGCAAGCCTGGGGGCCAAGGTGTTGCAGACCCGGTCGGTCGAGCTGGCCATGCGGTACAAGGTGCGCCTGCGGGTGCTGAGCAGTTTTGAAGAACAATCGGATGACGCGGGCACCCTTGTGTGCGACGAGGAGGACATCATGGAAAGCAATGTTGTGGCCGGTGTGGCCTATTCCCGGGACGAGGCACAGATGACGCTGGTGTCCGTGGCCGACCGTCCCGGCGTCTCGGCGGCGATCTTTGGCCCCTTGGCCGAGGCCGGCGTGAACGTGGACATGATCGTGCAGAACATCTCGGAAGATGGGCGCACGGACATGACATTCTCCCTGCCCATCGACCAAGTCATGCGCGCCGAACGGGCCATGACCGAGGCCAAGGAAGTCGGGTCCATCAACTTCCATGGGCTGGTCAGCAACACCGAGGTCGCCAAGGTCTCCATCGTGGGCATCGGCATGCGGTCCCACGCAGGCGTCGCCGCCAAGATGTTCCAGACCCTGTCGGACGAAAACATCAACATCAAGGTGATCACCACCTCCGAAATCAAGGTCAGCGTGCTGATCGACCGCAAGTACATGGAACTGGCGGTCCAATCCCTGCACGACGCGTTCGAGCTGCAAAAAGCCTGAGTGCGCCACAGCTTAGCCCGGAACGCTGGCCCCACCCCTCCTCCTCATTGTTCCCCAAATACCCTCGGGGGAGGCGCGCAGCGCCGGGGGCAGCGCCCCCAAAACATCGCGTGCGGCGCAGCCGCCCTTTAGGCTGTGACCAGCACCGACATGCCCGCCATGATCACGACCGCCCAGCCCAGGCGGCGCTTCAACTGGCCCTCGCCCAACAACAGGCTGCCCGCCAGAACGCTCAGCAACACGCTGACCTCGCGCACGGGGGCCACGTAGGACACGGGCGTGAAGGTCAGGGCATAAAGCACCAGCATATAGGCCAGCGGGTTGAATGCCGCGATGATGATCACAGCGCCCCGGTGGTCGCGCCAGAACCGGGCCACGGCGGCGGTGTTGCGCGCGGCGATCGGGGCCATCAGCACCGTGCGCCCGATGCTGGAGGCATAGTCGATCAGAATGGGCGAGATCAGCAGGACCGACACGGCATAGGCGTCCCACGCCGTGTAGCTGCCGATCAGCAGCCCGGCCGACAGGCCAAACACCAGCGACGCAGGCGCGCGCTGTGCACCGGGCCGCACGCCCCCGTCAGCATCAGCACCCCGAATATGATCACCCCGGCCCCGAGGGCCATTTGCGGGGTCACCACCTCGCCCAGCAGCACAACGGCGAATGTGGTCGACAGGATCGGCCCCGTCGCCCGCGCCGTGGGGTACACCAACGACAGATCGCCGTGGCGATACCCGATCTGCAGCAAAACGAAATACGCCATGTGCAGGGCCACGCTGCCGACGATAAAGCCCCATTGCCACAGGTCAAACTCGGGCCGCGTGGTCACCACCACCCAGATCGCCACGGGCAGATACATCACCGCCGAGACGGCTGAGAACAGCCAGATCAACTCGGCCCCGCCGCCCAGCCGCTTGACGTGGAAATTCCATGTGGCATGGCAAAACGCAGCCGCAAGGACGAGGGCAAAGCCGAAAAGGGACATGGGGCAACCTTCATGTGCAACGCGCCCCTCGCTTTGGGACTGACCTTGGGGTACCTTAGGGTCAGGAGAACGCCAATGCCGACCACGACCACAGACACCGAATCCCGCAAGTTGTTGCGCAGTCTCAAGGCCGTGATGGCCGAGGATACCGGCGCGCAGGAACGTCTGGACCAGATCACTGGCATCTTGGCGGCCAGCCTTCGCACCGAGGTGTGCAGCATCTATCTGCATCTGGACCCCGAAACGCTGGAGTTGTGCGCGACCACCGGCCTGAATGCCGAGGCTGTGCACGTCACCCGCATGCGCGTGGGCGAAGGGCTGGTAGGCCGCGCCGCCAAAAACCGCGCAGCGATCAACACGGCCAAGGCCCCGGCGGAACCGGGCTATCGCTACATGCCCGAAACCGGCGAAGAAGTCTTCTCGGGCTTTTGTTCCGTGCCGATCCAGCGTTTGGGCGAAAATCTCGGCGTGCTGGTGGTCCAGTCGCGCGACGCGCGGCTTTACACCGACGACGAGGTCTATGCCCTTGAGGTCGTGGCCATGGTTTTGGCCGAGATGACGGAACTGGGTGCCTTTGTCGGCGAGGGCGAGGCGCTGAAGGCCCGCCATCAGGCGCAGCACATGTTCCGGGGGAGTGTCGCGCAGGAAGGGGCCAGCGAGGGCGTGGTCTTTCTGCACAACCCGCGCGTGGTTATCACTAACCCCGTCGCCGAAGACCCCCACGAAGAATTGCGCCGCCTGCACGAGGCGGTGGACGCCCTGCGCGTGAGTGTGGATGCCATGCTGAAAGGTGCGCGGGGGGACAAGGAACAGACAGAGGTGTTCGAGGCCTACCGGATGTTCGCCAATTCGCGCAGTTGGCTGCGCCGGATGGAGGAAGACATCGGCCTTGGTCTGAGCGCCGAGGCGGCGGTGGAAAAGGAACAATCCAACGCCCGCGCCCGCATGGCAACCGTGCCCGACCCCTACATCCGCGAACGCATGGCCGATCTGGACGACCTGTCCAACCGCCTGCTGCATAAGCTGACGGGACAAGGGCGCGCCGGGCTGGACACCCTGCCCGACAACGCCGTTCTGGTGGCCCGCAACATCGGCCCCGGCGAGTTGTTGGAATACGGGCGGTCCCTGCGCGGCGTGGTCTTGGAGGAAGGCAGCGTCGGCAGTCACGCGGCCATTGTCGCCCGCGCATGGGCCATCCCCCTGATCATCAACGCCAAGGGCATCACCACAGAGGCGCTTTCAGGCGATTCGATCCTTGTGGACGGCGAACAGGGGATCGTGCACCTGCGCCCCGACGACACCGTGCGGGCCGCCTTCCAGGACAAGTTGGCCATGGTGGCGCAGGCCCAGGAACGCTATGCCTCGATCCGCGACAAGCCTGCGATGACCCAATGCGGGCGCCACATCCCGCTGATGATGAATGCGGGCCTGATGGCGGACCTGCCCTCCCTGCCCACCTCGGGGGCCGAAGGGGTGGGCCTGTTCCGCACAGAGTTGCAATTCCTGACCCGCAACAAGGTGCCCCGTCGCGGCGAGTTGGCGGCGCTTTATGCCCGTGTGATGGATGCCGCGGGCGACAAGCGCGTGATCTTCCGCACCCTCGATATCGGGTCGGACAAGGTACTGCCTTACATGAAACCTCAGGACGAACCGAACCCCGCCCTGGGCTGGCGCGCGATCCGCGTGGGCTTGGACAAGAAGGGCGTCATGCGGATGCAGTTACAGGCGCTGTTGCGCGCAGCGAACGGGCGGCCCCTGTCGGTCATGTTCCCCTTCATCGCCCAGCTGGAGGAATTCGTCGAGGCGCGCGAGGCGCTGTTGCTGGAGATGCACCGGGAGCGGGGCCTGAAACACGAGGTGCCGTCGGATTTGAAGATCGGGGCGATGTTGGAAACCCCCTCCATGGCGTTTGCGCCCCGGCGGTTCTTCGAGCTGGCGGATTTCATATCCATCGGCGGCAACGACCTGAAACAGTTCTTCTTTGCCGCCGACCGCGAGAACGAGCGGGTGCGCAAACGCTATGACACCCTGAATGTCAGTTTCCTGACCCTGATCGAACAGATCGTGGATCGGTGCCGCGAGACGAACACCCCCGTCAGCTTTTGTGGCGAAGACGCAGGCCGACCGATCGAGGCGATGTGCCTTGTGGCGATGGGAGTGGATACCCTGTCCATGCGGCCCGCCAGCATCGGCCCGGTCAAACATCTGTTGCGGCGCACGGATCTGGACGAGGCCCGCGCGGTGATCGACGCCGCCCGCCTGAGCGGGGTGCAATCCGTGCGCGGGGCGGTGATGGATTGGCTGAACAGGGGCGGTTAGGCGCAGTAGGTCGCGGCTTCGTCCACCCACCATGCAACCAGGACAAACGCCGCGACCCATGGGAGGAGACCCCCTCAGGTCCCCTACCACCTTCAAAAGCTATCACGCTTATAGTCCCGAATCCTTGATCTCGATCAATCGCTGCGCCGCGGCACCGGTTTTGTTGGCTCTGGCGGTTTGCATACTGACCTCCTTTTACGCTTTAGTGAGAAAAAAGGAGCGTTCCATGACCCCCAACGTCCAAGCCTTTTTCGACGATGCCACCAATACCATCAGCTACATCGTGGCGGATCCCGGGGGGCAGGCCTGCGCCATTATCGACAGTGTGCTGGATTATGACGCAGCCGCCGGGCGGACAGCGACCGACAGCGCAGACAGGATCATCGCGGCCGTACAGGACCAGGGCCTGCGGGTGGAATGGATCCTTGAGACCCATGTGCACGCGGACCACCTGTCCGCCGCCCCCTACCTGCAACAGGCCTTGGGCGGCAATATCGGCATCGGGGCCGAGATCACGACCGTGCAGGACACCTTTGGCAAGGTGTTCAACGAAGGCACAGAGTTCCAGCGCGATGGCAGCCAGTTCGACGCCCTGCTGCGCGAGGGCGAAAGCCTGCACATCGGCCAGATGCGCGCCGATGTGATGCACACGCCGGGACATACGCCAGCCTGCCTGACCTATGTGATCGGGGACGCGGCCTTTGTGGGCGATACCCTGTTCATGCCCGATTTCGGGACCGCGCGTTGTGATTTTCCCGGCGGGTCGGCCAGCGATCTGTACCGCTCCATCCAGCGCATCCTGTCCTTGCCGGACGAGACCCGCATCTTCGTGGGCCACGACTACAAGGCCCCGGGGCGCGACGCCTACGCGTGGGAGACGACCGTGGCCGAACAAAAGGCCCTGAACGTGCACGTCGGGGCCGGACGCTCTATCGAGGCGTTCGTTGCCATGCGCGAGGACCGGGACGCGGAACTGGGCATGCCGCGCTTGATCCTGCCGTCGTTGCAGGTGAACATGCGCGCAGGACACATGCCGCCTGCGGACAAAGACGGCAAAGTGTATCTGAAAATCCCCGTGAACGGGGTGTAGGGGGCGTTATGATGGACTGGGTGTATGGGCTGGCTGGCGGGCTGATGATCGGCACGGCGGCGGCCTTCTATTTGTTGAACAACGGGCGGATCATGGGGGCCAGCGGCATCCTGGGGTCGGTGGTGGACCGGTCTGCCAAGGGCGGGGCCCTGTGGGAACGGCTGGCCTTTCTGCTGGGCCTGATCGCCGTCCCCGCTGTCGTGGTTTGGGCCACGGGCGCGCGGTCCACCTACCTGACAGACAGTTGGGCCGTGATTGTCGTCGCCGGGCTGCTGGTGGGGATCGGGACGCGGCTGGCCAACGGCTGCACCTCCGGGCACGGGGTGTGCGGGATCTCGCGCCTGTCGGTGCGCGGGATCGCGGCGACCCTGATCTATCTGCTGGCTGGGGCTGCCATGATGCTGGCCGCGCGCCACGGGCTGGGGATCATATGATGGGCCGCCTTGTTGTGGCCCTTCTGTCGGGCGGGTTGTTCGGCGTCGGACTTGTGGTGTCGGGCATGACCGACACGCGCAAGGTGCAAGGCTGGCTGGATGTGTTCGGCGCATGGGATCCGACGCTGGCCTTTGTGCTGGGCGGTGCCATCCTGCCCATGGCGGTGGCGTGGCAGATCGCGCGCAGACGCGCGGCGGCGGGCGCTGGCCCCACCATGGGCGGCAGCTTTCCGGCCCGTCCTGACCCGCGCATAGACCCCAAGCTGGCCACGGGATCGGTCCTGTTCGGCGCAGGCTGGGCATTGGCGGGGCTGTGCCCCGGCCCGGCCCTCGCATCGCTGTCTTTTGGCGGCTGGGGCGGTTTGATCTTTTTCGCCAGCATGGCGGCGGGCATGATCGCCACGCCCCATCTGCGCGCCCGTATCTGGAACAAGGAAGACCCTGAATGGACCTAAGACCGATCACCGACGGCTTTGCCGCCGCCCCGCAGCTGGAACCGGGGGACATGGCCACGCTCGCGGCCCAAGGGATCACGACCGTGATCTGCAATCGCCCCGAGATGGAGGTGCCCCCGCCCCTGCAAGCCCAAGCCATGCAAGCCGCCGCAGAGGCGGCAGGGCTGTCGTTCGTCTTCAACCCCGTGAACGGCGCCGCCATGACCATGGACAATGTCGAAGAACAAGCCGAGGCAATTGCCGGCAGCGAAGGCGGAGTGGTCGCCTACTGCGCGTCGGGCACACGCTCGGCGGTCATGTGGGCGCTGGCCATGGCCGGAGAGATGGAGACCGACGCGATCCTGGAGGCCACGGCAAAGGCGGGTTATCCGCTGGACGGGTTCCGGGGCCAGATCGACGCCCTGGCCGCTCAGAAATGACCGGGAAACGCGGGCCAGATGCCCCTCCCGCGCGCCGTTGGCACGGGTCTTCGCCGGCGCGCCGTTGGCACGGGTCTTCGCCGGCGCGCCGTTGGCACGACATGGGCGGCACCGCAGCAGGCGCGATCCCAGATACAGAGCATGACTTCGCCCTTTGGGAAAAGCGGGTGGACGCCCTGATGATCCTGGGATCCGGGGCGGGGCATTTCACCGTGGACGGGCTGCGCCGCGCCCTTGAGGATATGGGTGAGCAGGCCTTTGAGGACATGTCCTACTACGAACGCTGGATCGCCGCGATCAACCAAAACCTGTTGGAGGCGGGTGTCTACTCGGTCGAGGAGCTTGCCGCCAAGATGGACGAGGTCGCCGCCCGCGGGCAGACCTATGGCGACGCACAAGATGGCTGAGCGGGTCCGCGTGCGTTGCTGGGCCCCACCGGGCCACGTGCGCTGCCCTTGGTATCTGCGCGGCAAGGTCGGCGAGATCGAACGGTCCTTGGGGTCATTCCCGAACCCGGAACAACTCGCCTACGCCCTGCCCGCCCCCGCAAAAGATCTGCACCGCGTGCGCTTTACCATGGCAGAGGTTTGGGGGCCGCAGGCAGAGGCCCCGGGCGATGTGATCGAAGCCGAGATTTACGCGCACTGGTTGGAACCGGCCTAGGGGGCGCTGCCCCCGCGCCTGCCCCCCGAGGGTATCTTTCGCCCAAAGACGCCGGGGCCTGTCCTACAGGATATCCGGCGTGATGTGGATCACCGTGGGGCCAGGATGGTCCAGCGCCTGTGCCACAGCATCGCGCAGGGCGGCGAGCGTTGCCGGGGTGACAGCGGCGGCCCCGTAAGCCCGCGCGAGGGCTGTGAAATCGGGGTTGCGGGCGACCACGGCATTGGGCGGAATTTGGGCGGCGATCATGCTGTCCTCAATCTCGGCCAGTTTGGCGTTGTCCCACAGCAGGATCGGCAAGGGGCGGGCCAGTTCCACGGCCGTGCCCAATTCCTGCACCGTATACTGGATCCCGTAATCCCCGATCATCGCCACAACGGGCGTATCTGCCAGAGCCGCCTTGCCGCCAATCGCCGCCGGCAGCGCGTACCCCAGCGTGCCAAAGCCCGTGGGGTGGTGCCATTGCCCCGGCGCAGCCATGTCCCACGTGTCGCAGGCCGTATATGCAAACTGGGTCATGTCCGAGAAGATATGCGCCTCGTGCGGCAGGACGCCGTGTACAGTGTCAAGGATGGGTTGGATGCCCGGACGCTCTGCCATGGCTTCGGCCCTGTTGGCGGCGCGGGTGGCCGTGGCCTCGGCCGGGGTCCAGTCGGTGGTGCCCTTTGCGATCCTTGCCAGCGCCGTCAGGGCCATGGCCGCATCCGCTTGGATCGTGAGGTCTGCGCGCTGCAAATCGCCCAACACAGACGGATCAATGTCAATACGGATCAGGGGGCAGGTATGGCCAAGGTGGGTGCGCCAAAGCTCCGCCTCGCCCAGTTCCGTGCCCACGGCGATCACAAGATCCGCCTGTGCAATCACCCGCTGCGTGGCACTGCGCCCTAGGCTGCTGCCAAAGTACAGCGCGTCGTCTGGCGCGGCAATGCCCTTGCCGGCAAAGGTGGTCAGGCTGGCCGCCCCCGTCTGGGACAGGATGGCGCGTGCCGCCTGCGCCCCGCGCGCCGCACCGCCGCCAAAGATGAACAGCGGGCGTTTGGCTTGGGCCAGATGCTCGGCCACTGGGGTCATGTCGGGCGTGCCTGGCTGCGTCGCAGACCTGGGGGGCGGTGCGGCCTCCGCCATGGCGCCAAGCGTGGCAATGGGGACGGTGATGTGTTTGGGGCGCGGACGACCTGCGTTGAACTCCGCAAACGCACAGTCGATCAGGCCATAGGCCGCCGTGGCATCCGTGGCCCGGGCCGACCAGTCACAGACCGTGGCCGCAGCGCCCACCTGATCCCGCATCTGGTGCAACTGACCGCGCCGCGCCGCGTCCTCGTCCAGACACGAGGTCACGGCCAGCACCGGCACGCTGTCCGAATAGGCCTGCCCAAGTGGCGTCAGCATGTTGGTCAGCCCGGGGCCAGAGATGCCGTAGCACACGCCGACGCGCCCGCTGGCCCGGGCATAGCCGTCGGCCATGAAGCCCGCGCCCTGTTCGTGGCGCGCGAGGATATGGGTGATCCCTGCCTCGGCAATGCCGCGATACATCTCGACGTTGTGCACGCCGGGGATCCCAAAGATCGTCTCCACCCCACGCGCGGCGAGGGCATGAGAAATTTGAGCGCCGAGGGGGCGTTGCACCATGATCAGGTCCTCCAGAAGCGGGCGGTAAACAGAACGTAGACAACCAACAGTTCCAGCCGCCCGATCAGCATACCTGCGGCCAACAACCACTTGGCGGTATCATTCAGCGCACCGAAGTTGCCTGCGGGGCCGATTTGATCCCCCAGCCCCGGCCCTACGTTGGCCAGCGCAGTTGCGGCGCCCGACAGGGCGGTGATGAAGTCGAGCCCCGTCAGGGCCAGCAGGACCGACAGCACGCCCACGGACACCACGAACAGCACAAAGAACGCCATGACCGAAGACAACACATCGTCCGACACGCGTCGCCCCTCGAACCGCACAAAGAATATCCCGCGCGGAGAGTGGATGCGCCGCACATGAACCGCGATGGCGGCCAGCAGGATCTGGTAGCGGAATATCTTGATCGAACAGGCAGTGGACCCGGCGCAGCCCCCGATCAGCCCCGCGAAGAAGAGGGCGACAACCGCCAGCGCCCCCCATTGCATGTAGTCCGCGCTGGCGTAGCCGGTGCCTGTCAGGATCGACACGGAGTTGAAAAGGGCTGCGCGAAAGGCACCCTCGCCGCCCCCGTCCGTCAGCCACAAAAGGGCGGTCATGGCGGTCACCAGCACGGCGGCCACGCAGAAAAAGGCGCGCACCTGGCTGTCGTGCAACAAGGGCTGCGCCGTGCCCGCCGCCAGCTGAACGAAGCGTACGAACGGCAGGGCGGCCAGCATCATGAACACCACCGCCACGTATTGCACCGCCGGACCGAACGCCCCAAACGACGCGTCGCTGTTGGCGAAACCGCCCGTCGCAACGGTGGTCATGGCATGGATGATCGCATCAAAGGGCTGCATCCCGGCGGCAAGGTAGGCAAAAGCGCAGGCGGCGGTGATCGCCAGATAGATTGACGAGATGGAGGCCGAGATTTCCGTGGCCCGGGGCAGGATCTTGCCAAAGGTGTCGAACCCTTCGGACCGGAAAATCTGCATCCCCCCGATGCGCAGTTCGGGCAGGAACACCATGGCGACCACGATGACCCCGATGCCGCCAAACCATTGCAACATGCCCCGCCACAGCAACAGGCCCTCTGGCAGGTCCTGCAAACCGCTGAACACCGTTGACCCGGTGGTGGTCAGGCCCGACATCGCCTCGAAAAAGGCGTCCACGGCCCGGGCCTCTGTCGCCCCAAAGGCAAAGGGGAGCGCGGCGAAGATCGGTAGGGACAGCCAGACGCCCACGGTCAGCAAAAAGGTTTGTTGCAGGGTCAGGCGCGTGCGGTCGGCATTGGCGCAGGACAGGGTCAGGGCAAGACCGGTCAGGATGGAGATCGCGGCACTTTCGGCAAAGGCGAACCAGTGCCCGTTGCCCGCCCACAGGTCCAGGGTCATTGGCACCGCCATGGCGACCCCAAAGGCTGCGACCAACAGGCCGATCACATATCCAACGGGACGCACATCCAACATGCCCGCAGGTTTGGGCGCGCGCGGGGGCAAAGTCAAGCGAGCAGGCCGTACCCCAAACTCGCGCCGGCCGCGACACCGAGGGTTGCGCCAAGACCAGCCCGGGGCAGCAGGACGGCAGCCAACGCCACCAAAGCAAGGATGTGCCATTGGACGGCGTTCCAGATCGGGACCTCCAACGCCCATGGCCCGGGGCGGGTTTCGTCAAAAGTAACGTGGACCGAAAACCACAGGCCAAGGTTGGCAATCACCCCCACCACCGCCGCCGTAATCCCCGCAAGCGCCGCCGAGACGCGCGGCATGGACCCCAATCGGTCAACGTAAGGCGCGCCCACGAATACGAACAGGAAACACGGGGCAAAGGTCGCCCACAGCGTCACGACGCCTGCAGCCACCGCCAGCGCGGGCGGTACGGCGGTCATCCCGACAAACTGCGTGACAAGGATCAGGGGGCCGGGGGTGGTTTCGGCCAGTCCCAACCCGTCGATCATCTGCTGCGGCGTCAGCCAGCCGCGCCCCTCCACCACGACTTGGGCCATATAGGCCAACAGGGCGTAGGCCCCGCCAAAGCTAACCACGGCCAACCACGAGAAAAACTTGGCCAGATCGCCCAATACGGTCGGGGCAAAGGCTATGACCGCGCACAAAGGCACCCACCATACCGCAGTCCACAGGGCGGCGGTGCGCAAGGTTGTGCGCAAGGAAATCGGGGCAGCGGCAGGCTCTGCCTGCGCCACAGGCATGCACGTCCACCCGCACAGGGCCGCGACAGCCAGAACAACCGGAAACGGCACCCCTGCCACGAACAGTGCGACAAAGGCCGCGATTGCAAGGCCGATCGCCACGCCCCCGACCAACACCCGCCGCCCCAGCCGCCAGATCGCGAGGGCAACCAACACAAGCACAGTGGCCTTGACGCCGTCAAAGGCGCTTTGCACCAAGGGATGCGCCCCGAATGAACCGTAAAGCAGCGCCAACAGCCCGACCACGATCGCCCCGGGCAGTACGAACAATCCGCCCGCGATCAATCCACCGGGCACGCCGCGCAACCGCCAGCCTGCGTAGGTGGCCAGCTGCATCGCCTCTGGCCCGGGCAACAGGGTGCAGAAGCCAAGGGCGCGCACGAACTCCGGCGCGGACAGCCAGTCGCGCCGGGCGACCAACTCATCCTCCATCAGGGCAATCTGTGCTGCAGGCCCCCCGAAGGACATAACGCCAATGCGTCCGAACACACGTAACAGTTTCGAATAGCTGACCATGCCCTGCCCTACCCGGAAGAAGACCCTTGATGCAAAGCAACAAAGTTCTTTCTTCTTTGGGCGTGAAATACCCCGGAGGGGGTCTGGGGAGGCAACGCCTCCCCAGCGGGTCGCCGTCAGGCGAAACACCTAACCTGTGTGGAACAAAGTCTGGAACAGGCGCGGGTCCAGGGATTGGGCCGCAAAGGTCGGCCCTTCGGTCAGGACCGAAATGGCATCATGGCTGTGCAGGCTTTCCTGATGGCTGGCCACCACGCGGAAATCGCCCACACGTCCGTCTGCCTTCAGCTGCGCGCAGAACGACCGGGCTGCGTCTTCGACAAAAATCGGGTTGGCGGCGTTGAGTTCCGCAAAGGCTTGCTCGTCTTCGCGTTTGACCATGACTTGCGTCTCGGTGGGCACGGCAGCGCGGCACAGCTCAATAAGGTCCTCGAACCAAAGCACGTCCGCGCCGACGACTTCGACCGACACACGGGCGACGGAACGTTGGGAATGCGGCGTGGCCAACTGTCCCCGGGTCATGCGGGCATGTTCGGACAGTTCCAAAGAACACGGACAAGTCGACGAATAGACATAGTCGAGATGCACGAACTTCTGGCGCACACCGCCACTGTCCACGACCTCTAGGGCCAAATCGTAGTACTGGAACCCAGACAGGCCCGACCGTAGGCTTGCGACTTTCATGGGAAACGAGAAGCGCATCTGGATACGGGCGTCGAAGCTGCCGAGGTCCGATTTGTAGTCGTCCAGCGTCGCCTCGATGACACCGAAGCTGAACGTTTCCTCGGCACGGCGGTAGAACGTGCGCATGATCCGGGACATGTTGATGCCCTTTTTCTCGGCCTCAAGGCTGACGGACCCGGTCACCGAGGTCTCTAGGGTCAGATCTCCGTTGTCGCGCGTGTGGTACTGGATCGGCAGGCGGAAGTTCGAAATCCCCACATGCTGGATCAGTTGCTTTTCGCCCCGTATCAGGCTGGAGGGCCCGTTCTGAAGATCAGGCAAACTGTCTTTGTAGGCACCATCCACCGCGAAGTCTTCGGGGTAGGCGCGGGCAAGATTTGGATAATCGGCAGCTGGCCCGGGCAACAGGCGCGCCACGGCGGGGTCCAACGCCTCGACCTGTGCGTCGCTGGCCACGGTAAGCCAGCGTTTCAGTGTTGCGAGGGCGGCTTCGGCCTCTGCTTCGTTCGGTTGGCGGTCAATTTCCGGTGCGTGGATGTTCATTTCATCCCTCCCTAACGGTTCGCGCAATCTTTGATATGGGGCCAAGTCCGCCATATTCCAATTACCTACGGTATACGGCCTCCAAGCGGGGCCGGTTCACAAATTGTTCAGGAAATGTGCAAAAAACGACATCGCCGGGCGGATCGTCCCAACAATATCATGGTTTCACAGTGTTTTACAGCGCTGCCCACGCAAAGTGTCAGACAAGTCTGACAGCCCTTATGCCGCGTCTAATGCGCCTAGAACATCTGCGATCAGATCGTCTGTACCCTCCAGCCCGACCGAAAAGCGGATCAGGCCGTCCGTGATCCCAAGGTCGGCCTTTTGATCATCGGGCAGGCGTTGGTGCGTCGTGGTGGCGGGGTGGGTGGCAATAGACTTCGCGTCCCCGAGGTTGTTGGAAATCACCGCAATCTCAAGCGCATTGAGAAACCGGAACGCCGCCTCTTTGCCGCCCTTTACATCCAGCGCAATCACAGTGCCGCCCTTGTCCATCTGACCCATGGCAAGCGTGTGGTGCGGGTGACTGGGCAGGCCGGGATAAAGCACGCGATTCACCTTGGCGTGCCCCTCCAACGCGGCTGCAATGGCAAGTGCGCTATCGGCTTGGGCGTTCACTCGAAGGTGCAGGTGTTCGAGCCCTTTGACCATGACCCAGGCGTTGAACGGCGACATCGCCCCGCCGGTGTGTTTCAGGTAAGGCTCGACCGTTTTGCGGATGAAGTCCTGGGTGCCGCAGATTACGCCGCCCAGACAGCGCCCCTGCCCGTCGATATGTTTTGTGGTGGAATAGACCACGACGTCCGCGCCCTGTTCCACGGCGTGACTGAAGCACGGGGTGGCAAAGACGTTGTCCACGATCACAGTCGCCCCCACCGCGTGGGCCAGATCGGCCACGGCGCGCAGGTCAATGACCTCCAGGGTTGGGTTCGACACGGTTTCAAAAAACACGGCCTTGGTGTCGGGCCGGATGGCGGCGGCCCAGGCGTCGAGGTCCGTTCCGTCCACAAAGGTCACGTCGACGCCGTAGCGGGTCAGCACTTCCTCCAAAATATACAGGCACGACCCGAACAGCGCCCGGGCAGAGACGATGTGATCGCCCGCCTTGAGCATGGACACCAGCGCCCCATTGACCGCCGCCATGCCAGAGGCAGTGGCGAACGCGTCTTCGGTGCCTTCGATGCTGGCGATCCGATCCTCGAACATGGCCACGGTCGGGTTACCATAGCGGGCGTAGATGAAGTCTTCGCGGGAGGCATTGAGGAACCGTTCCTCGGCTGCCTCCGCCGTGGGGTAGACGAACCCTTGGGTCAAAAACATCGCCTCGGACACCTCGCCATATTGGCTGCGGCGCACCCCGGCGTGCACGGCACGGGTCTGGGGCGAGAGTGTACGGTTCGGGTTTTGGTCTTTCATCGCGTCGGTCCTTTGCATGCCATCCCCGTTTCGGGGGCCCCGGTCAAAGGGGCCAGGCATCTGGGCCGCCCTTTTTAGCGGTTTTTTTACCGAGGGCCGCAATCCGGTCAAATCCCCTCGGACTGCGAGCTATCCCCTTGGCACATAGCTGTCAACGCCAGCCGGTCGGGCATTACACCGCAGCCTATGCAAAGGGGGAAAAATTCGCCAATTGTATCAGAATTGACGTATGGACTCGCAAAGCGGCACAGGGCTGCATAGTCTAAAGGACAAATGTCGTTGACGGGTGGGAAACAAAGTGGGTCTCGAACAACTGCGCAAGTTTAGCTTTATCGCCTTGATGGTTCTGGTCGTCATGGCCTCTGTCGGTGCATTGGACGGGCGTATCTGATGGCGCAACGGTTTGGTGGGGCCCATAGCCCCGGCGCAAGCAAAGGCAGCGCAAGCCCTTTGGCTGGCAAGACCCCCCGACGATATCTGGCCCGGGTCAGGTTACTGTTCATTGTCCCCCTGCCCCTGTTGTTCATCGCGCTTGGCAAGGCGCCCGTTGCAATGGCCGTGGATATCATGGCCTGCGCCCTGCTGATCCTCGCGGCGTGGCTGCTGCAAGAGGGGATCCGCGCCGAAGACGCCTACAACGACCGCAAGGTGGCACGACGCCCCGCCATTCCGCGCAAGATCTTTGCCAGCGGTCTGACGGGTATCGGTGTCATGCTGGCCGCGATGGACGGAATATCGGGCCTGTTCAACGGGATTGGGTTCGGCGTGATCGCCGCTGCCCTGCACAGTTTTACCTTTGGGTTTGACCCGATGAAGAACAAGGGGATGGAAGGGATCGACACCTTTCAAACCGAACGTGTGGCCGAGGCGATCGAGAAGGCAGAGGCGCTTTTGGCCGAAATCGAGGACGCCGCCCTGCGCGCCCGAGACCGCAGTGTCATGGATCGCGTTGCGACCTTTCAGGCCACAGCCCGGGATATGTTCCGCACGGTCGAGGATGATCCGCGTGACCTGTCTGCCGCCCGCAAGTTTCTGGGCATCTACCTGCGCGCCGCACGGGACGCGACGGTCAAGTTTGTGGACATCTTTGCGGCCAGCCGAGACGAAAGCGCACGCGCTGACTACTACGCTCTGCTGGACGATCTGGAGGGCAGCTTTGCCGCCAAACGCGAACGCCTGATGCTGGCGGACAAACAGGATCTGGATATCGAAATCGAAGTACTGCGGGACCGTTTGAAACGAGATGGCCTGCTTATCAGGGACGAAGGGGATTTGTCATGAAAACGCAAACACACGAGGCGGCAAGCGCCTTGGTCGCAGAGGTTGAAGCCGTGGCAAATGCCACCCTGCCGGAACCCGCGAACGCGCTGGTCCCGCTGGCCGAGGCGGAGCCGCCCGTGGCCGAAGGCATCCGCAAGCGAATGAACGAGATCGACATCTCCAACACCGAGACGATCATCGCCTTCGGGTCCTCTGCCCAGGTGGAGTTGCAAGAGATCAGCCAAGCCATGCTGGCGGATGTCAAAAACAAGGATGTCGGTCCTGCGGGCGACAGCCTGCGGTCCATGGTCACCACGATCCGCGGCTTTTCGGTTACGGAACTGGACGTGCGGCGCAAGCGGTCTTGGTGGGAAAAACTGCTGGGCCGGGCCGCGCCCTTTGCCAATTTCATGGCACGCTACGAGGATGTGCAGGGCCAGATCGACAAGATCACCGACACGCTGGAAAGCCACGAACAGGTCCTGCTCAAAGACATCAAATCGCTGGATAAGCTCTACGAAAAGACCCTCGACTTCTATCACGAATTGGCCTTGTACATCACCGCCGGTGAAGAAAAGCTGGCTGAGTTGGACGCCACAGTGATCCCCGCCAAAGAAGCCGAGGTCGCCGCCGCACCACAGGATGATCAGGTCCTCAAGGCGCAAGAGTTGCGCGACATGCGCGCCGCCCGCGACGATCTGGAACGCCGGGTGCACGACCTGAAACTGACCCGTCAGGTGACGATGCAGTCGCTGCCCTCGATCCGGTTGGTGCAGGAAAACGACAAGTCGCTGGTGACCAAGATCAACTCGACCCTCGTAAACACCGTGCCCCTTTGGGAAACGCAACTGGCGCAAGCGGTTACCATCCAACGCTCCCGCGAGGCAGCAGAGGCGGTGCGCGATGCCAATGATCTGACCAATGAATTGCTGACCTCGAACGCGGCCAACCTGCGCGAAACCAACAAGGTTATTCGCGAAGAGATGGAGCGCGGCGTGTTTGACATCGACGCCGTGCGTCAGGCGAACGAAGACCTTGTCGCCACCATCAACGAAAGCCTGCAAATCGCGGACGAAGGCAAGGCCCGCCGCGCCGCCGCCGAGGCCGAATTGCAGAAGATGGAAGGCGAGCTGCGCGATACGCTGGCCAGCGCCAAGGCCCGCAAGGACGGTGTCGGGTCCAACGTCGGCACATCGGCCTGATCTGAATGGTTGCAGCCCCTGGCAAAAAGCTTCTGCTGGCCCTGCCCTTTGTGGTGGGGCTGGCGGCCTGTACCCCGGCCCCGCCGCCCGTCGCACCAGCGCCACCGCCCCCGACGGAGGTGGCGATGCCTGCGCCCATGGAGCCGTCCCAGACCAGTGCCAGTGCGAAGCGATACTATCAGAACAACGAACGCCGTGGGTTGGCACGCGGTCTGCTGCGCCAAGACGGCGGTGGTGCCGATGCGCCATTCAACGCGGCGGACTTGGCCGCGAACTTCACCCGGGTGGCCCTGTTCAACGAATACGCACAGGTCAATGGGCGTTTTATCCAAGGGGCGAATGAGCGCGCCTTACGGCGCTGGACACAGCCCGTGCGCATGAAGATACACTTCGGCCCCTCTGCCACCGACGCCATGCGGGCCAAGGATACGGCCAACGTCAAACGCTATGCCGCACGCCTCGCGCGGCTGACGGGACACCCGATTTCGGTCACCAACGATGCGCGGGCGGCAAACTACCATATCTTCGTTGTATCGATGGACGAACAAGCGGCGCTCGGCCCTGCCATCCACGCTGTGGAACCCGCACTGTCCAAAAGCACGGTGCACGAAATCACCACCCTTGGCCGCAACAACTACTGCGCCGTTTTCGCAAGTTCTACGGCGGCGAACATCAACGTCTATGTTTCTGCCATCGCTTTAATCCGGACAGAACTGCCCGATCTGATGCGCCTGAGCTGTTATCACGAGGAATTGGCCCAGGGCCTTGGCCTGACCAACGACAGCCCCGCTGCGCGTCCGTCGATCTTTAACGACGACGAAGAATTCGCGCTGCTGACGACCCACGACGAGTACCTTTTGCGCATGCTCTACAGCCGTCGCCTAAGCCCCGGCATGACCAGCGCGCAAGCCTACCCCATCATCCAACAGCTGGCGCAGAGTTATCTGCCCGGTCGATCCTAACATCCGGAGGCCACCATGCCGATTTTCGACTTCCTCTCTGGCCAATTCATCGACGTCATCCACTGGACCGACGACAGCCGGGACACCATGGTCAGCCGCTTTGAACGTGAAGGGCACGAAATCAAGTATGGTGCCAAGCTGACCGTTCGCGAGGGTCAGGCCGCCGTGTTCATCCACGAGGGGCAGCTGGCCGACGTCTTTACCCCCGGGCTGTACATGTTGGAAACCAACAACATGCCAATCATGACCACCTTGCAGCACTGGGACCACGGCTTCAAATCGCCCTTCAAGTCCGAGATCTACTTTGTGAACACCAATCGGTTCACGGATTTGAAATGGGGCACCAAGAACCCGATCACCCTGCGCGACCCTGAATTTGGCCCTGTACGTCTGCGGGCCTTTGGGACCTACTCTGTCAAAGTCGCCGATGCTGCCAAGTTCCTGACGGAGATTGTGGGGACGGATGGGGATTTCACCACCGACGAGATCAGCTTCCAAATCCGCAACATCATCGTGCAAGAGGCATCCCGCGCTTTGGCCGCCAGCCGCATCCCCGTTCTGGACATGGCCGCAAACACCGGTGATCTGGGCAAGCTGATCGCCGCACAGATCAGCCAGACGATTGCCGATTACGGCCTGACCCTGCCAGAACTCTACATCGAAAACGTCAGCCTGCCCCCGGCGGTAGAAGAGGCGTTGGACAAGCGCACCTCTATGGGTGTGATTGGGGACTTGAACAAATACCAGCAATTCGCCACCGCCGAGGCCATGCAGGCCGCCGCAACCACGCCGAACTCTGGCATGGGGGCGGGGCTCGGTATGGGCATGGGGATGGGGATGGCCCAAGCCATGGCACAGCCCGGACCGTGGGGCGCACGCCCTGCCGCAGCGGCACCGCCCCCACCACCGCCGCCCGTCGAACACGTTTGGCACATCGCCGAAAACGGCGCGACCAAGGGTCCGTTCAGCAAGGCCGCACTGGGTCGTATGGTCACCGGGGGCGAGCTGACCCGAGACACAATGGTCTGGACCCAAGGCCAAGACGGCTGGATGAAGGCGGGCGATGTCACTGAACTGGCCCAACTGTTCACCGTCATGCCGCCCCCACCGCCCCCGGGCGTTTAGGCGTTGCATGGGCTTCGGGCGCGCTTGGCAAAGGTGCGCCCGCGCCTATCTTCTGCTCAAACAGGAGATCTCACGATGGCCAACGCCCTACCTCGTCATGCGCGCTCCGTGCGCCGCAACATCACAATGGTGCTGCACTGGACCTTGTTTCTGCTGGTCTGGACCATCGCGCTGGCCGGTCGCGCCACAACAAATCCGCCGCCTGAATGGTTGGGCCCCGCTTACGCTATTGTTGGCGGTCTGTTTGTTGGGCTGGCCGTGATCTTTGGCATGTTGAACAAACCGGGCCCCAAGCTGAAAGGTTGGATCAGACCGGCCCATGTCTGGGCTCACCGCGCGCTTTACGCTCTGGTCGCGTGGTCAGCGGCTGCTTACGCCGCCACATGGTATGGCACGCCCCTGCCCGGCTATACGGGGCGGGAGCTGATCCCGGCTGTTCTAGCCGCGACGATGCTGCACGCGGTCTACCATATGTGGCGGCACACCACCCTGCTGGATGGTGCCTTGCGCCTGATGACGCCCAAGGCGATACATAAAATACTATGACACCACTTGATCACCGCTTTCCCTGTGACGCCTGTGGCGCAGACCTGCGCTTTGACGCAAATGCCGAGCAGCTAAGCTGTGATCACTGCGGCAACACGCAAGCCATCCCGCGCGCAACCGCCCGCCCGATCCAAGAGATCGACATCCGCGAAGGCCTGCGCAGCAAGGACGTGGAAATCGAAGAAACGCGTGTTTCCAAATGCCCCAACTGCGCCGCGCAAGTTGAATTTGACCCAGACGTCCACGCCACCGAATGTCCCTTTTGCGCGACACCGGTCGTCACGGACACCGGCACACACAGGCACATCAAACCCGCCGGCCTTGTGCCCTTCGCCCTAGAGGAAGACACCGCGCGCGAAGCCATGAAAGACTGGCTGGGTGGGCTGTGGTTCGCGCCAAACGGGTTGCAGGCCTACGCCCGCAAAGGCCGCAAGATGCAGGGCATCTACGTGCCCTATTGGACCTATGACGCCCAGACACAGACCAGCTACACGGGGCAACGGGGCGATACCTACTACGAACGCCAAACGGTGATCCGCGACGGCAAGCGTGTGTCGATCCGCGTGGCCAAGATCCGCTGGCGGCCCGCGCGCGGGCGGGTGCAGCGGTTCTTTGACGATGTTCTAGTCCTCGGCTCTCGCAGTTTGCCGAAACGGTTCACCGATGCGCTGGCCCCTTGGGACCTATCGGGCCTGACACCTTACGCGCCCGCCTATCTGGCCGGGTTCCGGGCCGAGGGTTACACCGTTGATCTGGAGGATGGTCTGGACGAGGCGCAAACGATCATGGACGCCATCATAACCCGCGACATCCGCATGGATATCGGCGGCGACCACCAGCGGATTTCCAACGCTCAAACGCGCATGACCGACGTCACCTTCAAGCACATCCTGCTGCCGGTATGGCTGGCTGCCTATAAGTACCGAGGGCAGACCTACCGCTTTGTGGTCAATGGACAATCCGGGCGGGTACAGGGGGAGCGTCCATACTCCGCATGGAAAATCGGTTTTGCTGTGCTCGTCGGGCTGGTCTTAGCGGTCGCGCTTGGCTATATGTTTGCGCTAACAGAACCCGGGAATTTTTGAGCCATGATCCTCTGCGCGGGCGAAGCCCTTATTGATATGTTGCCACGGACCACGACCGAAGGGGGGACCGCCTTTGCCCCCCACTCTGGCGGGGCGGTGTTCAATACAGCCGTGGGATTGGGGCGCTTGGGCGAAGAGGTGGCGTTTTTCGCGGGCCTGTCAACGGATCTGTTCGGCACCCAACTGGAGGCCGACCTGACAGCCTCCAAAGTGCAATCACGCGCGGCGCGGTCTGATCGGCCCACCACCTTGGCCTTTGTGGAACTGGTGGACGGACACGCACGCTACGCGTTTTATGACGAGAACACTGCCGGACGTATGTTGACCGAGGCTGACTTGCCCGACATAACCGACTGCGACGCGCTGTTCTTTGGCGGCATCTCGTTGGTCGCGGAACCCGCAGCGGATGCCTATGCGGCCCTTTGTGCCCAAGCGTCCGACAAGCTGGTGATGATTGACCCCAACATCCGCCCCACTTTCATCAAGGAAGAGGCCCGCTATCGCACGCGATTGAACGGCATGTTGGCCCATGCTGATATCGTAAAGCTGTCTGACGAAGATCTGGACTGGCTGAACGGCGGTGATGTTGCGGCTGTTCTGGCGCAGGGGCCCAAGGTCGTCTGCATCACCGAAGGATCCAAAGGCGTCACGGCCCATACGGCGCGCGGCGCGGTCTTTGTGGCCGCGAACAAAGCGACCGTGGTCGACACAGTGGGCGCAGGCGACACGTTCAACGCAGGGTTTCTGGCGGGACTGTCGCGGGCGGGACTGCTGTCCAAGGCGGCCGTGGTTGACTTGAATGACGATGCGCTGCGTGCGGCGTTGTCGCTTGGCGCCAAGGTGGCCGCGATTGTCGTGGCGCGCGCCGGGGCCAACCCGCCTTGGGCAGACGAGCTGACGTGAAAGCGCTGATCCAAAGGGTTCGCGAGGCGCAGGTACATGTGGATGGCGCGCTAATCGGTCGAACCGGTGCAGGACTGCTGATCCTCGTCTGTGCGATGGACGGCGATACCGAAGCCAACGCAGAGGCGCTGGCTGCCAAGATCGCAAAACTGCGCGTATTCAAGGACGATGCAGGCAAGATGAACCGCAGCCTGTTGGACACGGGCGGGGGCGCATTGGTCGTGTCACAATTCACCCTGGCCGCCGACACATCGCGCGGCAACCGGCCCGGGTTTTCGGCAGCCGCGGCACCTGAATTGGGCGAGCGGCTGTATCAACACTTTGCCCTGTCCCTGCGCGATTTGGGTGTCACGGTCGAAACGGGTCAATTTGGGGCCGATATGGCCGTCAGCTTGATCAACGATGGCCCCGTGACCATGATGATCGAACGATGAGCGTCGGCACCCACGTCCTGTTGGATCACTGGGGCGGGCGGTTCTTGACAGATCTGCAAGAAATGGAAATGGCCCTGCGTGCCGCTGCCGAGGCGGCGCGCGCCTCGGTTCTGGGTGCGCATTTTCATCCGTTCGAGGGCGGTGGGCTGACGGGGGTGCTGCTGTTGGCCGAAAGTCACATCACCGTTCACACATGGCCCGAGCATGACTACGCAGCCCTCGACATCTTTATGTGCGGTAGGGCGAATATAGATACGGCGCTGGAAGTGCTGGAGGCGCGATTGCGTCCAGCAAAATCACGCATCACACGTGTAGAGCGCGGGGCGAAGGGGGCTCTACCGCCAGCCTAGCGACCTCCCCCTTGGGCATTTGGGGCCCAAAGACAATAGGGTCAATCGAACCATTCCGACCAGCCCGCTTGGTAAGCGGCAGCGAGAGCGTGGGATTGCAGCGTGTTGGGGAAGGCAGGTTGCGGCGCCATGTCTGCATCGAACCGCTGGGCCGTTTCCCAGACCTGCGGGGTCAGATACCGCAGTCCGTCCGGAAGGATCATGGGGCGGTCAGGCCGCGGTTCTGGCGTGGCAAGGACAAAGCCCCAAGGGCCGAAGCTGGGCAAGTAGGTCCAGTATGGCGTCACCTGCCACGGCGCGCCTGGTGACGCCGGATTGCGCGGGGCGGCGAGCGTTGCAGCGGTGATCGAGAAGGCCTCGGGCGCGAACATGGGGCTGCCTGCTTGGGTCACGAGCGTGCCGCCCATGGAAAGGCGGTCTGCGAGCAGGCCGTAGAACTCGACCGTGTAAAGCTTGGACAAGGCGAGGTTTTTCGGGTCTGGAAGGTCTGCAATCATCACATCGAAGCGGCTGTCCCCCGCGCGGGCCCATGCGAAGGCATCGGTGTTGATGATCTGTACGCGTGGGTCCGACAATGCGCCCTCGTTCAATGTGCGCATATGCGGATGCGACGAGAACAGTTCGGTCACACGCGGGTCAAGGTCCACAAGGGTGACGTGGGCCACGTCGGGCCAGCGCAAGACTTCGCGCGCGGCCATGCCATCACCACCGCCCAGGATCAGGACACGCCCGCGGGCGGCGGCTTGGGCCATGGCGGGGTGCACCAGCGCCTCGTGGTAGCGATGCTCGTCGCGGGTGTCGAACTGGATGGAGCCGTCGAGATACAGGCGCGTGCGATCCTGAAATCGGGTGACAAGGATCTGTTGGTAGGGCGTACGTTCGGAAAAGATGATCTCGTCTTGGTACAATTGCGCGTCCACGGTGCGCACCAGGGCAGGTGCGCCCACAAGACCGCTTAGGGTCACGCCAAGGCACAGCGCCCAAGCGGCCCAGGTGCCCCGCCCCAGCTGCGCGCGGAACAGCCACAGGGTGCCCCCGGCCACGACAAGGTTGAGGGTGCCAAAGGCAAAGCCTGCCGCGATCAGGGACAGGTGCGGGATGATCAGGATCGGAAAGGCCAGTGAGGCCACCAGCGCGCCAAGGTAGTCCACGGTCAGTACGTTTTCGAACCGAAACTTGGCTGCCCCGATCTGTTCGAGGATGCGGGCGAGCAACGGAATCTCCATGCCCGAAAGCACGCCCACAACAATCAAGGCCCCGTAAAGCGGCAGCGCCACGACGCCGGACCACGCATAGGCCAGAAAAGTGATCGCCGCCGCCGATCCCCCCACCACGCCCAGCACCAGTTGTGCGCGTACAAAGCCCGCGACTGCATCGCCCACAAAGCGGGACAGCCAGGCGCCAAGGCCCATCGCCGTCAGGAACACGCCGATGACAAAGCTGAACTGCCGGATCGAATCCCCGAGCAGGTAGCTGGAAACTGTGGCCGCGATCAGCTCGTAGATCAGGCCCGCGACCGCCACGACCAAAGTGGCGACCAGCAGCCAGACCTCTGCGGCCTTTGGTGGGGTGGTCACGTCAGCTGCGCACCACAGCGGCGATGATCAAGGCCAGCGCGATGAACACGGAGCCCATGAGCACAGCGATGGCCATGTTCTGATCCTCCTCCAACTCTTTGCGCAGGGAAAATGGCGTCAACCATTCCAGTATCATCCAGCAAGTGAACATCAGGCCAAACCCGAAAAAGGTGTAGAAAACCATCGAGAGGACTTCGGCCAAGTCGATACCGGAAAAGAGGCTCATGGGGATACTCCTGTTGTGGGGGTCATTTGACGCGCGTGCCCCCGATAAAGACGCCGCCCGCAGACCCGCTGCGCACGGAGGTGGTTTTGAGATCGGGCGACACGGCTCCGACCCCGTAATAACTCAGGTAGCTGGCACCACCCAAGACGCCGACCACAAGGATCAGGGCACCAATGCGGATAGGTGAGAACATCAGTCGTCCTCCTCGGTCCAGTCGGAACCGGACATGCGTTTTTTCTCGTGGACGATCTTGCCGGACATGGTCAGGCCAAAGGCAATCAGAAAGCCCACCATGGCAAAGACGAACCACCTGATGGCCGTGACCCCAGATTGCGCCGAGACCTGTACGGTGCGGTTTCGGTTTGCCCCTTCGGCGGCATCTAGCGTGACAGTGTACGTGCCGGGCACCGTGGGCTGGAAGGCGAGGCTGGCGCGGCGGGACCCTTCGGACCAGCTTTCACCACCCTCAGTGCCACTGTAGTAGCTGACGGTCCGACCCGTCTCGAACAGGGTGTTGCCTTGGGGATCCTCCACGTCGATTTCGAAATAGGTCCATTGGTTGGATAGGTTCGTGGACAGGAAAAGTTGTGCAGGGCGGTCAACCTCTGGCACTTCGAAGGATAGCGTTTGCGGCAGGTCGCCAAGGTCATAGGTGCCCAGGGTATTCACCGGACCGGTTTGCCCCCCGACCAACAGGATCAAGGCGACCGATGCCGCCGCCGCCCCACCCCAAAGCGTAAGCAAAAACTTACGGTGCGGGGACGGTGCGTAGGGTTGCAACGGATGCACGCGGCGAACGGTCGGGGCGTCCTTGCCGAAAGTCGTCCAAGTGTCGGTCGGCAAAAGGCGCGAGACTTCCACCTCCCTCTCCGATCCGGTGGCGGCATATGTGACCATCGTGTCGGGACCTACAAAGCTGACGGCAGTGCGGCGGCTGCCCATTTCGGGCAGGAAATTGAATTCCCCTTCGATGAAGGTGATCCGGGCTGTTGTCGTCTCGTAGTATCGATGGGTGAAACCCCGGTGCCAGATGCTGGGCCGGCTTTCCGCGCGCTCGACCGCTGCGGCTGAATACCAATCGGGCTGCGGCAAGTTGCGTTCCTTGCGGGTCCAGACAAGGTGCCCGTCTTCAACCGATAACCAGCCATAGCCGTGGGTGGACGAGAACACCTGATGCTCGGACCATTTCCAGGTGCGTCCGCCGTAGTCTTCGCGCATCCCCAGGGTACCAATGACTGTGACGTCGACACCGTCGATTTGCCCGCGATCCCCTAGGCGCAAGGGGCTACCTGGCCGGGACAGCCTCTCGTATTTGGCCAACACGGCATAATTGTCCTGTGCGTCCAACACCGCGCCGCAGTACCCGCAGGCATGGGACAGCACACGTCCGCCGCCCAGCACGTCCAGACCCGCCCCGCAACTGGTGCAGTTGATTGTCTTGAGTTTAGCGGTCATGGCGCGCGCACCTGCCATGGATCAATCCACGTCCCCGCAAACCAAGCAGAGCCGCCGGTCCAACGCTCCGCGCTCAGAATACGGCCATCGGGGCCGGACAAGTTGGCGAACATATGCACCTCGCCCACTTCGGGGCTTTCGGGCAATTGGCCGCGAAAGGCGCGGCAGGTGGCGTTTGCAACCTCGCCCGTGATGAAACGAGTGCCGCGATAGCGATACTCTGCTCCGAGCCGAAAGACCGAAGGGTCCATTCCCAGATCGAGGGGCACCTGCCAAACGACGTCCCCCTCGTCTACGGACACCCAGATCGGTTGGCCCTTCGCATCCTCGCCCCAGTATTCGTCCCAGACCCCACGCCCGTAGTCGTATTGAATGTGACCCCGCGCAATGAAGGTTTCATCGCCGACCCGTGCCCTCTGGCCCAAGGCGAACAGGCTGGGGGCGTCAAACACCTGCCCCGCCGTGCCTGCACTGCGCAGCACCTCATCCTCGCGCACCAAGGTCGTCCCGCAATAATCGCAGGCCTGCACACGTGCAGTTGCCATCAGCGGTGGAAGGGCGGCCCCGCAGTTGGGGCAAGTGTCGGCCATAGAGTGTCCTTGAACAGATCACCCCTTATCTAGTCGCTCAGGCTTGGCCTGCCCAGACCAAACACGGGTCATAAGTCCACGCGTGTCAATCAAAGGCGCAGCGTCCAACCGTTCTGCATGAGCCTTAATCGAGATCGACAACATGGATTCCAGCGTGAAATAGGCGCGCAGAATACGGAAAATCAGGTATTCGGGCAGGAAAAGCACCGCGCGCGGTTGTCCGTTCACAAGGGCTGCAAAGGTCGCAACGATGGCGGGGGCCCCCACCATCACGGCGATGACGGCCTGAAGCTCCAGCGGTTGCAGCGTGTGAAAGCCGCCAAAGTACTCGATGAAGCCAAACAGGATCAGGGGCACCACCATGGCACGACGGCCCGAGTTGATCAGCATATAGGGCAGCACCAACTTGCCGCGCACGGTTGGGCTGGACGAAAACAGCATTTCGCGGCAGCGCGACGAGATGTGATAGACGGAGCGAAACCACCGCATCCGCTGTTCACGCATGTGTTTGTAGGTGGCGGGCACCTCGGAGATGAAATGCACCTCTGGGTCTACAACGAGGGAATAGCCCAACTCGCCGATGCGCAGGGACATATCCGTGTCCTCGCCGTTCATCCCCTCGACAAAGCCGCCAAGGGATTTGGGCAAGTGGGACCGGTAGGCGGCCAACATGCCCGGCACACCGACCACTGAATTGATCGGCCCGAACGCAACAGAATAGAAGCCGTGTTTGACCAAAGCTTCCATAAATCGGGCGCGATCGAACAGGCCACCGCCGGGCGAAAAGGGCAGACCGCCGACCACGCCCACATGGGGGTCGGCGAAATGCCGCATAATGTTGGTCAGGGCATCTGGGCCCATGAGCGTGTCCGCATCGACGCGGATCATGAAGTCCGTCTCGATCGCCGCAACACAAGCGTTCAGAGCATTTGATTTTCCCGGTGTCGGAACGTCAAAAACAACGCCAGCCAAATGCTGGCACTGGTCCAAGGCCGCTTGCGCCACGTCAAAGGTGTTATCGGTCGAATTGTTGTTCGCGATCATCATGACCACTTGGCCATCGTAGCGGCTGGCGGCGATGTCGGCCGCCTCGATCACCTTGGCGATGATGTATTCTTCGTTGTGTGCCGGGGCAAAGATCGTCACAGCCGGGCTGAACTTGCGGCGTCGTGCCAAGATTTGCTGCGCAGTGCCATAGATGAACAGCGAAATGAAGACTGTGGGCAGGAATAGAAACACCCCTGGCCCGATCCCGCCCAGCAAGGCTACGGAGCGCAGACGTTCAACAAGTTCCAGGTCCAACTGCGAGACCCAAATCGAAAGCCCCGCCGCGAACAACGCAACCGAAAAGGCGGTCGTCATCGTTTCCCAGTTTCGGGTTGTGTCGATGGACATGGGGATGCGTGCGGGCATGCGGCCCCGTTCCAACAGTTTGAACGAATAAACCGTGAAGCCGATGATCCCGGACGCAATCGCCACAACATGCACATGCAAGGCCACGCCGAATTGATAGGCCATCATGGATGCGGCGGCGTCCAGCAAAAGGCAACACGCCATATACGTCAGGCACATGTCTGCCATCAGGCCAATCGCGTGCATGGGCCGGCGGTCCATGAACATACAGAATGATACGAAAAAGCACAGGATGAAGACACGGATCGAAACCGTGTAGTACCCCTGATAGCCGTCATAGAAATACAGATCGTGGTGCGGAAAGGTCTGCCGCAAGTATGGAAATGCGCCCAAGACCCATAGGGACGAAGCCGCGAGGACCGAAAACACCAGCAAAACGTAGATGGCCCGCAGTTGTGGCACGCGGTGGGAAAACTGCTTGGGCGCGCTGTCGACGGACCAGAATTCAACTTCGGCCCGTCCATCCGATTTAGGATTGGTGCTGGGGACTTGGGTCACAGGATCAACGCGGAGCTGTCTGATGGCTTAGCGTGACAATGCCGCTGATGCTGCCGTCCAGCAAAGAGGGCTGCGCCGTGCGTGCGCGGGCAAAGGCTTCGACCTGTGCAGGCCGGGCTATGGGGCGCTCCGAGACGATGAGATCCTGTGGATTTGACTCAATGGAAGCGCCACTCAGGTCCTGCAAGGTAATGGCCCGCAACAAGCGTCGCTTCTCTTCCGGTTGTGCTTCGACATGTGCGCCGGAGGGTTTGGCCGTCACAAAAGCAGGATGCACAGGCTCTAGATCAGCGATTGTGTCTGTTGAAGGCGCTTGCGGCAAGGCAGGGGTATCCATAGTCGTCACCACCTCGATCGGTTCCGGCAGCGCGGTCACGCCACTGCCGTCCAAAGGCGTCCCTAGAGTGCCGATGCTTTGCGCAACGGAAGTCGTGCCAGCGATCCCACCCGACGCGTCCAAGCTGGTTGGCTCGATGGATCCGGTGCGCAGGTCATCCTTAAGGGCGCCCGGGGCCGAGGTAAGATCGTCGATCTGCGGAGGCTGAGGCGCCATCGGCAACGATGCGTCACGTTCCAGTTTTAGATCCGTATCGGGTTGATCTGCGGAAGTGTTCAAAGGTGCCAACGCCTCGACCGGCAAGGACACCAATGCTGCAATCCGCGTCCCTTCGGTCAGGGGGAAGTGCGCGATCTCTTGCGGATCAATGATCTGTTGCAGACCATAGGGCGCGGCTAGATCATCGCGCAGCTTGGGCCAGACCAGCCAGATGGAGCGGTCCTGCTCTGCCAACATATCAGCGGCGGCCTCGACAATCTGGTTGCGCCACAACAGACGGACTGCGCCTTGGCTGTCGTTGGCCATGGTGTCCACAGGGTTCCACCGGACGTCATCCCCGAAAGCTTCGGCGAGGAAGGTCACAGCGGCGGTGGCCTCGGCGGCGTTCAGGTTGCCCGATACTTGCAAATCAAGGCTGCCGGGCAGTGCGTTGATGAATGCCGCTGGCTTGGGGTCGGCTGCATCCATACCGCCACGCAACTTGGTGCCGCGTTCCAACTGCGCCATCACCGGCACACCAGACAAACAATCAACGCCAGACCGCTCCTCGGAGTTGATCAACTTGACCTCGATCACGTTCGCAAAGCCCTGCAGATCAGCGGGCAAGGCGATGGTGCGGCGCACACGACCGATAGAGTCGGCCAGACGCTCTGTGTGAATAGAGCTTCCATTCAGGGTGACGGACAGCATCCACGCCTCTTCTGCGTTCAATCCGACCATGGACATATCCAGGTCAAAATGCGTGGGCAATTCCGCGCGCGGGGTGCTGCGCAGGTCATAGGGAATACGCCAATCGGTGGAAAATTCGAAATACCGCGCTTCGCCCAGCGGAGTGCGATGGGCCACTTCAAGGGGCCACGTCACCTCTTCTGGCAGGGGCGCACGGGCTGCGATGGCATCGGCCACATCAAGATCATCCGGGGACATGACAACGGCAAGCGGCCATGCCTTGCCTTCGGGCTGGAACTCCGCGCGGGTCCCGCGATGGGTTTGATCCGTGGCAAATCGCATCATGCGGCCCAGCGTTTTCGAGGACGCGGCGTCGTCGGACGGCCACGCGATTTGCACCGGGTTCCCCGTCGCACGCAGACGGTCTTCGAGGCTGACCAGAGCCTCGGATGTGGTCAGGTTGATCCGGCTGGTCGGCTCGATCCGGACGACCATACCGCCGTCCCAGTGGGCAGAGCAGGTCATCTGAGGAAAGCGACCTTCGGCGGCGAGGGACACTTCGAGCACCGACTTGGTTAAATCAGCTGGCAGCAGGTTCAAACGAACCGTATGCCGCGAGATACCCTCGGGCAAGATCAGCTCGCCGCGCCGTTCACCATTCACGTTAATCCGAAGACGGGCAATGCCCTCTTCTTGAAGCTGCGCGGACAAGTCCAACAGCAACATGCCATCTTCAACGCGCACGTCCTTGGGCAGGTTGAAGCTGGCTTTTTGATATCCGGGCGATCCCGCAAGCGCGGTCCAAGTGTCACTTTCGCGCACAATAAAGGTGTATTCACTGGGATCTTGACGGCTGCCCGCAGTGGGCGGCGCGTTAGAAATCAGATCATGCAGCGTGCGATCATCGCGCAGGCGCGTCATCAATTCATTTGTTTCACGATCTTTGACGACGACGAACTGTATCAGCCCCATCACCAACATCACGAACAATGCCAAACCCAAAAGTCTCATCCGCGTGCTCCTTGCCCTAAGCTGCGGTTATTGTGGAGCGGGGCCGTGTATTCACGTGCCCCACCAGTGCCCTATGGCTTATTCCGCTGCAAACTTGCGGATCGGCGTCGCATCAGTCACAACGCCTGCCCTTTGATCCCCTGTCCAAGTGGACACACAAGCGACGCTGTCCGGGATGTAACGGTTCTTGTACTTCTGAGCGATTTCCACGGTTTCGCGCAGAATGCCCTGCTTCAACGTGATCGGGTTCAAACCCAATTTGAGGAAGCTATCGTTGCGCACGACCAAGTCGTTCTCAGCCGCTTCTTTACGTGGATTGTCCACCATGGCGATTTTGGCGCCCGTCTGATCGGCAACCATCTGGGCCAAATCACGCACGCGGTGCTGTTCGGTGACCTGGTTCATGATCTTGACCGGCTCACCCCGCGCAGGGGGATTGGCGACGGCCAGCGCCAGACATTTCACCGTGTCTTGGATATTGATGAACGCACGGGTCTGGCCGCCCGTGCCATGCACGGTCAACGGGTGCCCAACAGCGGCCTGCATCAAGAACCGATTCAGCACCGTGCCATAGTCACCATCGTAGTCGAACCGGTTGATCAGCTTGTCGTGCATCCGCGTTTCTTCGGTCTGGGTGCCCCAGACAATGCCTTGGTGCAGATCCGTGATGCGGATACCATCGTTGCCGGCGTAGAATTGGAACAAGATCTGCTCCATCGACTTGGTCATGTGGTAAACCGAGCCGGGCTTGGTCGGATACAGGATGTCCCGGTCATGCCACTGACCATCGTCATTCTGCACTTTGACGGGCAGGTAGCCTTCGGGGATTGTGAACCCCTCCCCGGCGTAACCATAGACGCCCATGGTGCCCAAATGGACAATGTGCGTGTCCAGCTGAAGGCCCGCGACGGCGGTCATAAGGTTGTGTGTGCCGCGAATGTTGTTGTCGACTGTGTACCGCTTCGACGTCGTATCACGCATGGAGAACGGTGCCGCGCGCTGTTCGCCAAAGTGGATGACGGTGTCGGGCTTTTGCATGGCTAGCAAGCTTTCAAGACCTGCGTAGTCCTTGGCGACATCCAGCTTGAAGAACTCGATGCGTTTGCCGCTGACCTCTTCCCAGACACGCACGCGGTCTGAGATGTGAGCGATTGGCGTCAGGCTTTGTGCACCCAACTCGCGGTCAATGCGTCGGCGGGACATGTTATCAACAACGGTCACATGGTGACCGAGGTTGGACAGGTGCAGCGCTGTGGGCCAACCACAAAAACCATCACCGCCAATGATCAAGACATTCTTATTTTGCACATCTGCCATAACATTCACCCTTTACCGCGCGTTTTGCGTTATTGAAGGCGCGTCGCTCTGGTGCGGCGCGTTAACCTTAATGACAAAATCGCGGATGAATGGGGCCAAAGTTTGGCTCAAGTAGACGGGAAGCTGCCTTAGTTTGGCCTAATTTGGGCAACAGTTGCTATATTTTGTTGCGAGTGCAGAAACAGCCACAAGGGGCGCTATGGGCTCTAATCCCAAGATACATCAAATTTACGCACGAGCGCCTGAATCTGTCCTTCATCCAACCACTTAGGCTCCATGCCGCGGGTCAGAATGGCCAGTTTCGAGGTCTCTTCCAGCTCTTCCATAGCATAGACAGCAGCCTCGAGATCCTTGCCAGCAACGACTGGACCATGGTGCGCCAAGACCACTGCGCTGCGTTTGCCTGCAAGACCCCGGATGGCATCCCCCATAGCCGGATCGCCCGGCATATAGAACGGCAACAGTTTCACCTTGCCCAACCGCATGATCCCGTAGGCAGTCAAGGGCGGCAGCATGTTGTCTGGATCCGTATCGGGCAACAACGACAAGGCGACCGAATGTGTGGAATGCAAGTGCACAACCGCGCCCGTGGGCCGGGTGTCATAGAACGCAGTGTGTAGCGGGACTTCCTTGGTTGGCTTATCACCGGATAAATGCACCCCGGTTTCATCCAGTACGGACAACGTCGCGGGATCCAGGCGCCCAAAACAATGCCCTGTCGGAGTGACGATGAGCCGACCGTCCGACAGTCGCGCTGAAATGTTACCAGACGCACCAGAGGTCAGCCCACGCTCAAACATCGACGCCGCGAAGGTACAAATCTCTTCGCGCAGGCGGCTTTCTTCACTCATGATCGATCATATGTCTCGAAGGCATCGGGAAAGAACGTCTCGGTTCCGAAATTGCCAGATTTTAGGGCCAGTGCGACCGGTGTGCCATCGCTTGTACAGGTGGTCCAAGGCACGCCCGGTGCGATCTCAATACCGATGGACAGTCTATCCACATCCAGCGCACGCGTTATAGCACCCGATGTCTCGCCGCCGGCGGCCACGATGCGTGTCATGCCGTGGGCGACGGCATCGCGTGCAAGCTGCGCCAGCGCATCCTCGACCAGCACCCCTGCCCGAGCGACGCCAAGTTTTTCTTGGGCAGCTTTCACCGATGACGGTTCTGCCGTGGCATATATAATCTTGGGTTCCGCGGGGTCGCGCCCGGCCAGCCATTTGCGCGCGCCGTCCACGCCGTGTTCTACAAGATCCAAAGGATCCAAGCGATAGCCCGACGCGGTTTTGAGATACGTTCCCACTTGCGCACGGGTCATGGCAGAGCAGCTGCCGGAAAGCACGATTTGGCCCCCGTCCACCACGGGCATCTCGTAGCTGCCCTGAACCTCAGACAGCAGACCAGCTTCGCGGTACATCTGCGGCAAGGACTGCGCCACTGCGCTGCCTCCGGTCAGCAAAGTCATTCCGTGACAGGCCTGCGCAATGGTTTCCAAATCCGCATTATCAATTGCGTCCACGATCACGTGCGGCACGGCATCGGCTTTCAAACCGTCAAGCGCCGCACCTACGGCCTCTGGCCCCTTGCGGATTGTCGGCCAGGTGATCTGTCCCACATCCCGGCGCACTTGGGTGCCAAGAAGACGGCCAAGGTGGCTGTCCCGCATGGGGGTCAACGGGTGATCCTTCATCGGGCTTTCCGACAAAAGTTGATCTGCGACGTGCAGATAGCCGTTATACACTGTCCGTCCGTTCTCAGGAAAGGATGGGCAGTAGATTGTCTGAGACACGCCGAGGTCGGCCATCAAGGCTTCGGCGACCGGGCCGATGTTGCCGCGCGGCGTACTGTCGAAAGTCGAACAATACTTCCAAAAGACATGCTGCGCCCCAACGGCTCGCAACCACTTCAGCGCCGCCCGCGATTGCGCAACGGCATCTTCGACAGGCAAGGTTCGGGACTTAAGGGCAATCACCTCAAATGCGGCCGTGTCCGTGATATCGGTCGGAATCCCAATCCGCAGGTTTACCTGAACCCCTGCCCGGGCCAACATGGCCGCGAGGTCTGTTGCACCGGTAAAGTCATCCGCAATGGCGCCAAAGACGACGTTCATAGTATCATCCTCAAAGGTTCACCGTGGTTATCTTGCCCAACGTCAGGCATGGCAACCACAGAAGGCACCCGAAGCACAAGGCGGCGCGGAGTGATGCAGTTTTGCACTTTGCACAGATTACTTGTTCATCTTCGCCAACATTGCCTGCATATCAGCGAGCTGCTTTTTGATCGCGTCCAACTCCTGCTCGGCCGAGGCATCAGGTTTTGCTGCATCCGGTTCTTCATGATCCGGTGAAGGTCCAGTCCATCCCGGCGCAACACCCCCGTCATTGCTTTCAAAAACGCCTGTTGCTGCGCCTGCATCGCCTCGAACCCGGGCATTTTGGCCAATGGGTTCATAGCGTTCATGTTTTCGACGATCTTAGACTGACCCGATTGCAGCATTTCAAAACTGCTGGCCAGAAAATCAGGCACGACCGAGTGCGCCTGAGTTGTGTAGCTGCGCACAAGATCGGTGAGGACTGCAATCGGCAACACCGATTCACCCTTGCTCTCATGCTCTGCAACGATCTGCAAAAGGTACTGTCGGGTAAGGTCATCTCCGGATTTCAGATCAACGATCTGCACCTCACGGCCATCACGGATGAAGCCTGCGATGTCCTCTAGTGTCACGTAGTCGGATGTCTCGGTATTATACAGCCGGCGGCTGGCGTAGCGTTTGATAAGCAGTGCTTTGGTCTCTGGGGCCACGCTCAGACCTCCCTCATCACGTTGCGGTGCAGAAACGATACGCCGCACATGCGCAAAAGCCAAGCGCACAAAAACGGGCGGAGCCTTGCGGCCCCGCCCAACATTTCAACCCACAGGGAGGACGTGGGAGAAAATGTCTACGCGCTTACTTTGCAGTAGCAGCTTTCTTGGTCGCAGCAGTCGCTTCGGCAGTTGCTTTTTTCACAGCTGCGGTTGCGTCTTCTTGTGCTTCTTTGCCGGCGGCCAGCATCAGTTCAACAGTTTCCATCTGAACTTTTTTGGCAACTTCAGCGAACGCAGCCATGTTTTCAGCAGCAACTTCGGCGGAAGCAGATGCGAAATCGGTGACGGCTTTGGCGTAGTCAGCAGGCTCGTCTTTGGCGGCGGCCAGAGGAGACATCTTGTTCAGAGTTTCCATGGTCCACTTGTTGGAGATCTCTGCGGATTTCTCAGCAGCTTCCAGAGCCATGCCGGACATTTTTTCGACCATTGCAGCTTGCGATTTGAACGCGTCTGTCATGGCAGCTGTGTCAACGGGGAAGGAACCCATCATGTCGGTCATGTACTTGGTGAAGTCTTGTGTTTTAGCCATTGTGCTATCTCCGGGTTTGCGCGGGATGTCCCGGACTGCCCGGGGCTGTTTCTCTGCGCTTGAGACACAACTAAATGCTGCAGTGCGGCATTGCAAGCTTTTTCTGCACTGCAGCATTGTCAGATTGACGCAGGGTCAGCCCTGCTTTTTCACATAGGATCCGGGAGCGTCGGCGATGGCTGGAAAGTCACCCTGCCCAGGAACGCGCGCCGCGACCATCTTGCCGGATCGACCCGACAGCCATTCAGACCAACGGGGCCACCAGGAGCCTTGGTTAAATGTGGCCCCTTCCATCCATGCATCCGCATCGAGGGTCATATTGTCGTTGGTGTAGTGACCGTATTTCTTTTTGGACGGCGGGTTCACAATCCCTGCGATGTGACCCGACTCTGACACGATGAACGTCTTATCTTTGGATCCCATCTGGCTGACGCCGCTAAAGCTGGCCTTCCACGCAGCAATATGATCGGTTTCGCAGGCGATCGCGCACAAAGGCACCGACACATCCTCAAGGCTCAGTGTCTCTCCGAACATCTCGATGCCCCCGTCAGACAGTTTGTTGCCCACGCACAACCCACGCAGATATTCCACAACCATCTTGCCCGGCAGGTTGGTCCCATCGCCGTTCCAGTACAGCAGATCGAAGGCCGGCGGCTTATCCCCCAGCATGTAGCTGCGGATCGCCGGTTGATAGATCAGGTCATTGGCTCGCAGGTAGCTAAAGGTGCGCGACATGAAGAACTTGTCGAGATAGCCCTTGTTCGCAGCCTCGCGTTCAATACCGTCGACAAAATCATCTGTCAGGAACACGGCCATTTCACCCTGATCGGAGAAATCTGTCATAGTGGTAAAGAACGTGGCGGACTTGATCGATGTGTCGCCACGCTTTTTCATCAATGCCAGGGTCAGGGACAAAGTGGTTCCCGCGATGCAATAGCCGATGGCGTTGACCTGCTTTTGCCCTGTGATTTCTTTCACCACGTCCACGGCAGTCAGGTAGCCTTCGTCGACATACTGTTCCATCCCGACGTCTGCATAGGTTGCGTCAGGATTGACCCAGGATACAACGAACAGCGTATACCCCTGATCTACAATCCATTTGATCAGGCTGTTCTTCTCTTTCAGATCCAGCACGTAAAACTTGTTGATCCAAGGCGGGAACAGCACGACGGGCACCGCATGCACTTTCTCGGTGGTCGGTGCATACTGGATCAACTCGAACATGCGGTTGCGGAAAACCACCTTGCCGGGGGTCGCCGCCAAGTTGGTGCCAACCTCAAACGCCTCGTCATCTGCAAGAGAGACAAGCCAATCCCCTTGGTTGGCTTCAATATCATGGACCAAGTTTTCTAGGCCCTTCACAAGGCTGTCCCCTTCGGTCGCAACGGCGCGCTCCATGGCATCGGGGTTGGTCGCCAGAAAGTTGGTCGGCGAAAACATGTCGATGATCTGTTGGCTGAAGAACCCCAGCCTTGCCTTGTCGGTTTCGTCCAAACCTTCCAGATCGCCCATGGTTTCAGAAATTGCGCTCGCGCTGATCTGGTATTGCTGTTTGACAAAATTGAAATAGGGGTGCGTTTTCCACAAAGGATTAGAAAACCTACGATCCTCGGGCAGGTCGTCCTTGGGGGCCACGGGCTTCCCTTCGGCCAAAGCCGTTTGCGCCTCGACCGCATGTTTCAGGGATTGACCCCAAAAGTTCACCTGATGCTCGATGATCTTGCCGGGATTGCTGATCATTTCGGCCATGTAGGCAGCGGCCGCCTTTACATATAGATCTTGACCGGGCCCCGCGAGCCCTTGGTCAGCGCTTTTGCGCGCGGACAATGCTGTCACCAAACGCTTGGACAGCTCTTCCATTTTTCGAATGTTGCTATTGAGGCGGTCCAGCGGCTCATTTTCTTGCGCGGCTTTGGAATCGTCGGTTGTCATGGCTTGCTTTTCACCCTCATTTGCTGCATTTGCAAAGTAGCGGAGCCTAGGCGAGGGGGCAAAGCGACCAATTGAACCGGGTGCGGCCCCTTTGGGCTGACCGAATAGCTGGAGTGCCCCCTGTGAAATACCTGCTGCCCTATGAAATGATGGAAAATGTACGTGTCACCAACGCTTGGATGGGGGCCAGTGCGCGCGCGATGGCGTCATATCCAGCCTTCGCCATGGTGCCGAATCCTGCGGTTCAACTGATGGCAGCATGGGGCGAGGTCACGGAACGGACCTTTGACCGCATGGTGGTCAAGCCGGACTGGAACATTCCCAGCGTCGTTGGCACCGACAGCCGTGATCACCTCGTTGAGATTGAGACCGTGGTCGAAAAACCCTTTGGCGACCTGATTCATTTCGCGGTTCAAGGACGCGCGCCTATGAAACGCCGCGTTTTGCTGGTTGCGCCGATGTCCGGTCACTACGCAACGCTGCTGCGGTCCACGGTCGTGTCCCTGTTGCCCGATTGCGAAGTCTACATCACCGATTGGCACAACGCGCGCGACATCCCTGTCAGCGCCGGAAAGTTCGATATCGAGGATTATACCCTCTATCTTATGGAATTCATGAAGGCGTTGGGCAGCGACCTACACGTCATTGCCGTGTGCCAACCTGCCCCCCTGACCCTCGCCGCCACCGCCTATTTGGCCGAGGAAGACCCGGACGCGCAGCCCCAGACCTTGACCCTGATCGGCGGGCCCATCGACCCTGATGCCGCCGCTACGGATGTGACAGATTTCGGTCGTCGCGTCACAATGGGGCAGCTGGAGGAAAGCATGATCCAACGCGTCGGCTTCAAGTATCAGGGCGTGGGCCGCAAGGTATATCCCGGCCTGTTGCAACTGTCGTCGTTCATTTCGATGAACGGGGAAAAACACTCCAAGGCGTTTTACGAACAGATCATCAAAGTGTCCAAGGGTCAGGGCGCGGATCACGACAAGCACAACAAATTCTATGATGAATACCTTGCGGTCATGGACATGACCGCCGAGTTCTACCTGTCGACCGTCGAGCGTATTTTCAAAGGCCTTGAGATCGCGCAAAACAAGTTTGTCGTGGCCGGCAAGCAAGTCGATATCGGCAAGATCACCACAGTCGCCGTGAAAACCGTCGAGGGCGGGCACGACGATATCTCTGCGCCCGGTCAATGCGTGGCTGCGCTGGACCTTTTGACAGGACTGCCCGACTCCAAGAAGGCCAACTATCTGGAACCCGAGGCCGGGCACTACGGGATCTTTGCGGGCAAATCCTGGCGCAACAATATCCGGCCCTTGGTGCTGGAATTCATTGATGCAAACTCAGCACCCGCGGAAAAGCCCAAGGCCACAAAGCCACAAGCGCCCGAGGCAGCCACAGCGGCTGAATAGGCATGGCTGGCAAAACGCTCCACTTTGCCTGCGCCTGCGGCGAACTTGCCGGACGACTGGTTGACGTAGACGCGCGCAGCGGCACCCATATCAAGTGCCACTGCAACGATTGCCTCGCCAATTTCCGCGCCCTTGGGCACAGCGATGTCGCCGCAGACGGCATTGATATCTTTCAGACAACGCCGGACCACGTGCGCATCGATAAGGGCGGTGAAAACCTGCACATCCTGCGCCTTGGCCCGAATGGGCTGTTGCGGTGGTACGCTGAGTGCTGCTCTACCCCTTTGTTCAACACGATGAAAACGGCTGGATTGCCGTTCGTCGGTGTGTTGAGCCAGAACATGGATGATCCAGCGGCGTTGGGCCCGATCCGGGCCGAAGGGTACGTGCCCCAAAAGGGCAGCGGCACCAAACACAAAAACGCGATGGGGATGATGGCCGGGATTATGGGGCGCGCCGCCAAGGCGCGTCTGACGGGCCGCCACAAGCAAACTCCGTTTTTCGACGAAAGCGGCACGCCGACCGCAGGCGAGCGTGTGCTGACCCGGGCCGAACGTGCAGCGGCCCTAACGCAGGGCTGAGGCAGAGGCTCGGGCCTCAAACTCTGCGGTCGCCTGATCAAACGGTATCCCGTGACGGCGCGACATGCCCAGCAGGCCAAAGTGCACGCGCGCCATGTCTTGGTAATAGCTTGTAAACACATAATTCGTGGCGGCCCCTGCCGCAGCGCCCAAAACAGGTACGGTCTGCGCCGCAAGCTTTTGCCCCAGCACGATTGAAACGCGGGGTGCCACGCGCGCGATCAAGCCATGGACCGTGGCACCCGTCAACGTCAGCCGCGCGGTCAAAAGACCGGTATCGGTGCCATCATCCTCGCTCAGGGGTCCTGCACTGGCAAAAACATGCAGACAGGCCGCTCTGCCCTCCGGTGTGTTGGGGTCAATCCCATGCTCGCGCGCGATATCCTGGATCCCCCGCAGCAGGATCGTCACAGTCACCGGCAATTCCGCCAACGCAGACGGCAGCCCTCCGGCACCACCGACAGCACCCGTGCCCATCGTAAGAGCACGCTTTAACCAATCGTTGCCCAAGGAGACCTTGCCGTGACTTGCCGATGCGGCGTCAAAGGCTGCGCGCAAGGCTGTTTCAGTGGCTTGACCCAGCCCGGCCTGAACACTTGCGGGAAGCTTGTCCAGCAATCCCTCGGCCTTACCCCCAACGAACGAGACAAGCTGCATGCCGACACCGCGCGCCTTGCGATAGCGCGCCACAAGGGCGTCCATTTCGTCATCCAGCAAGGGCGGCAGTGCGATCAAATCTGTCATAAATTCGATATGGGGGCGGCGAGGTCCGTTGGCAACGTGCGGGCTGATTGGACCTGCCCCGCGATCCCGTCCCATGCGCCCAGTCCCAAGACACGGTCAGGGTTCGTGGGGGGCGGCATTTGCACGTCCTGCAACCGTTCAAATCCCAGTTTCCCGTAGTAGGCCGCGTCGCCGACCAGCAAAATCCGCCCATGGCCAAGGGCAAAGGCGCGTTCCAAGCTCTCTTGGATCAACCACGCCCCCAACCCCTCGCCTTGAAATGTCGGGTGCACCGCAACCGGCCCTAGCAAAAGCGCCGAATGGTGTCCGACACAGACGGGCCAATAGCGGATCGCGCCGCCCAGAATGTTGTCCTGATCCCGCGCGACAAGACATAACGCAGCCACGGGGGCCACGCCTTCGCGCAGACGGTATGACGACAATGCCCCGCGTCCGGGCGCAAAGCACAGGTCGTATAGGGCCTCGACCTCCCACCCATCATCCGGCTGCTCTTGGCGCAAATGCACGATGTCGGCCCCCTTGCCTGCTGGTCAACGGGCTACCATGCGACTAGCGTCATGGCAAAGGGAGTGCTGCAATGTTCTATGAACCCAAAGACGGCCACGGGCTGCCCCACAATCCTTTCAACGCGATTGTGTCACCCCGCCCAATCGGTTGGATTTCAACGCGAGACACGGGGGGCCATGACAACCTTGCGCCGTATTCGTTCTTTAACGCCGTGGCTTACGTCCCCCCACAGGTGATGTTTGCGTCGACATCCGCCAAGCCGGATCGCGAGGGCACAAAAGACAGCGTGGCGAACATCCGAGAGACGGGCGTGTTTTGCGTGAACATCGTCGAATTCAGCGCGCAAGATAAGATGAACCGCACTTCAGCTGCGGAAGATGCGGGCGCAAATGAATTTCTGCTGGCCGGTGTGGCGCCTGCGGACTGCCAGATGATTGCCTGCGCCCGCGTTGCCAATGCACCAGCAGGGTTGGAATGTCGCTTGACCCAGATCGTCCAATTGCCGGGTGATGCCAATTTTGCCGTGTTTGGCGAGGTTGTCGGAGTGCATATGCGCGACGACTGCATCGTGGACGGGCGGTTTGACGCCACCACCTTTCGACCCTTGGCCCGCATGGGATACCGGGACTACGCAGTCATCGAAAACGTCTTCGAGCTGATCCGTCCCGACGATTAGGCAGCCCGAGCGACCTGACCGCCGGGGGTGCGGGTCACCTCGCCCATGACCTCCAACTCGGCCAGAACTGCGGCAAGCTGCGCCTGTGGTACACCGAGATCGGATGCCAAATCCTCCTCGGCACTAGGGGCGAGGGCGAGGCGTGACAGGATCATGGTATGATCCATTGACTGCGACGCTTGAGCAGGCTGTGTTGCAGGTCTTGGTTCGGGTGGACGGGCAAGCGTGTGGCGTTCCAAAACCTCGACGATATCAGCTGCATTTCGGACCATCCCGGCCCCGTCGCGCAGCAACGTATTGCTGCCGGAGTTGCGCGTTTCCAAAGGATGCCCCGGCACCGCCATCACATCGCGCCCCTGATCCAGCGCGTTGCTGGCAGTGATCATGGACCCGGATCGCATTGCAGCCTCGACCACGACCAAAACGCGCGACAGGCCAGAAATGATCCGGTTGCGCCTTGGAAAGTCCTTGGCTTGGGGATGTAGCCCCATGGGCCGTTCGGAAATCACGAGGCCCTTTTCGACGACCTCGTCCATCAGGCCCGCGTTTTCGGCCGGATAGACAACATCAACACCCCCAAGCACCGCGAGCGTTCCGGTATCAAGACTGCCCAAATGCACGCCGCTATCGACCCCACGGGCCAGCCCAGACACACAGACATAGCCCGCTTGGCCCAAGTCATTGGCAAGTTGTCGGGCCATGCGCGTGCCCAGCGATGACGCATTGCGTGTACCCACCACTGATACCATAGCGCGAGATAGTAGGCTGCGATCCCCGCGCGCCCAAAAGGCTGGTGGGGCGTCATGGATTTCTGCCAAAGCCGACGGATACTCTGGGTCACCCAAACAGATCAGGCGCGCCCCGACACGCTGCGCCGCTTTGATCTCTGACCGGACCAAGGCTTCTGCACAGATTTGATACCCCTTTACGCCTGCAGCGCCGGCCAGATCGGGCAAGGCCTCAAGGGCTGCCCGCGCTGTCCCGTGTTCGGCCAGCAATCGGCGGTAGGTCACGGGCCCAACCCGCCGCGAACGGATAAGGCGCAAACGGTCGAACTTGTCGTCCACATCGCGCACGGGTTGCGCGACGAAGCCGGGGGCTGCATCTGCGAAGCCGTCGGACGTGCCGATGGTGAATTCGGGAATCTCGTACTGCATGGCCCTACGATGCCCGACTGCGGGTTAATGCATCGTTAAGCGGCAGAGCCCCCAACGGTCAGACCACCGATCATCAGCGTCGGCTGGCCCACCCCCACAGGCACCCATTGGCCCGCCTTGCCGCAGTTTCCCATGCCAGGGTCCAGCGCCATGTCGTTGCCGATCCCACGAATATGCTGCATCGCGGTCGCGCCGTCGCCGATCAGGGTCGCGCCTTTGACCGGCGCGCCGACGATACCGTCCTTCACGCGGTACGCTTCGGTACAACTGAACACGAACTTGCCGTTGGTGATATCCACCTGTCCGCCGCCAAAGCCAACAGCGTAGATCCCATCCTTCAGGTCCGCCACGATATCGCCCGGAGCCGTCGTGCCGCCCAACATATAAGTGTTGGTCATCCGCGGCATGGGGGCGTGGGCATAGCTTTCGCGCCGCCCGTTGCCCGTTGCCTCAACGCCCATCAGACGGGCGTTCTGGCGGTCTTGCATGTAGCCCACGAGGATACCGTCCTCGATCAGGACGTTCTTGCCCGAAGGCGTGCCCTCGTCATCGATGCTGATAGACCCGCGCCGATCCGGGATGGTGCCATCGTCCAGAACGGTGACGCCGGGGGCGGCAACCCGTTGTCCCATCAACCCTGCAAAGGCAGAGGTGCCCTTGCGGTTGAAGTCACCCTCCAACCCGTGGCCCACAGCCTCGTGCAGCAGGATCCCGGGCCAGCCAGACCCCAGGACAACATCCATCACACCCGCGGGTGCAGCCACGGCATCAAGGTTCACGATCGCAACGCGCAACGCTTCGCGCGCGACGTCGGCCCAATGATCACGCGAAATCAAACCGGTCAGGCCAATGCGTCCCCCGCCCCCGGCGCTGCCTTGTTCACGGCGGCCGCTTTGTTCCACGATCACACTGACGTTGATCCGCACCATGGGCCGCACATCGCGCAGGTGGGTGCCTTCGGGGCGCAGGATCTCGACCTCTTGGATCGAGGCCGCAACGCTGGCCGATACCTGTACGACACGCGGGTCCAGATCTCGGGCAAAGGCGTCAATTTCGCGCAGAGTGTCGACCTTTACGGAAAACGCGGCCCCCTCCATCGGGTTTTCGTCGCTGTAAAGACGGCGGTTGGTGGCTTGCGGTGTCGCGGCCAGCGTACCGCCCCCGTCCCCCACTGCCAGTCGCGCGGTTTCAGCGGCGCGGATCAACGCGGCCTCCGACACCTCGGAAGCATGGGCGTAGCCAATCGCCTCGCCCCGCACGGCGCGCAGACCGAACCCCTCGGACGCATCGTAGCTGGCGGTTTTCAGCCTGCCATCATCGAACGCCAGAACCTCGGACCGGCGGCGTTCGAGAAATAGCTCTCCGTCATCTGCGCCATCAAGGGTTTTGCGCAACAGGCTCAGGCTTTGACCCAGATCAAGTTGGCCTTCGAAGGGACGAAATGTCTCACTTTTTGCCGGTGCCATGTTTAACCCTTTGTTTTCGTTTCTATGATGCAAGCTGGGCAGTGTACACCACTGGGCACAAAGGCTTGCGATACCCCCCATGATATGATTTGTCCCACCGCAGGACGCAATGGGGAGATTCCGTGCATTTGACCTGCGCGCGAACCCACGACAACAGGACGAAAAGAATGACCGCTTTTGCCAAGACTTTGGCCGGCCTTTGGGCTGGCATCGGCGCGACACTGACGGCGACTGCCGTGTCTGCGCAAGAACTGCCGATCATCGGCCAACCCACGCAAGGCGGCATCGGCTTTCAGCCTGCTGCCACGGAACTGGCGTCTGACCTGCAATGGCTGGATGGCTTTTTGTTGGTGATCATCACGGCGATTACGCTGTTTGTGACGGCGCTGCTGGTGTGGATCATCGTACGCTACAACAAAAAGGCAAACCCGGAGCCTGCTACGTTCACTCACAACTCTCCACTTGAGGTCGCATGGACCCTGATCCCAGTGGCGATCCTTGTGGTCATCGGTGGCTTCTCGCTGCCCGTGTTGTTCAAACAGCAAACCATCCCCGAGGGTGACGTCTACATCAAAGTGACCGGCTACCAGTGGTACTGGGGCTACGAGTATGTGGACAGCGACGTGTCGTTTGAATCCTTCATGCTGGCGAAGGACGAGCTGGCTGAATACGGCTATGCCGAGGATCAATACCTGCTGGCCACTGATACCGCCGTTGTTGTGCCGACAGGCAAGACCGTGGTGATGCAAGTGACAGCTGCGGACGTGATCCACTCTTGGACGATCCCATCGTTTGGCGTGAAGCAAGACGGCATCCCGGGCCGCCTCGCCCAGTTGTGGTTTGAGGTCGAAGAAGGCATGGAAGGCATCTACTTTGGCCAATGCTCCGAACTATGCGGCAAGGACCACGCATATATGCCGATCACCGTGATGGCTGTGGACCAAGCGACCTACGACGCATGGCTGGCCCGCGCACAGGACGGTGATGTTTCCGCCCCCGCACGCGCAGCGCTACAATTGGCGGCTGCCGAATAATCACACACTCTGCGGGGCGCCCTATGGCGGGCGCTCCGAACGTTTGACCGACCGGAGACGTCATGAGCGACGCGAGTTTCAATTCCACGACCCTCGGCACCAACGAGGCGCAGTTTGGCGATTACTTCGCCCTGCTGAAACCGCGTGTGATGACGCTGGTGGTGTTCACTGCGTTTGTCGGCATGTTGGTGGCACCGGGCGGCATCCATCCCTTCGAAGGTTTCGTCGCGATCCTCTTCATCGCCATCGGCGGCGGGGCGTCCGGTGCCCTCAACATGTGGTATGATGCCGACATCGATCGCGTGATGAAGCGGACGGCCAAACGTCCGATCCCCGCTGGCAAAGTCACTGCGGACGAGGCATTGGCAATTGGCATTTTTCTGTCGGCGCTGTCCGTTGTGATGCTGGGCCTTGCCACCAACTGGCTGGCCGCTGGCCTTCTGGCCTTCACCATCTTTTTCTACGTGGCAGTCTATACCATGTGGCTGAAACGCTCGACCCCGCAGAACATCGTCATTGGTGGTGCGGCGGGTGCGTTTCCCCCATGATCGGCTGGGCCGCTGTAACGGGCGACATTTCGGTTGCTGCCGTGCTTCTGTTCATGCTGACCTTCATGTGGACGCCGCCCCACTTTTGGGCGCTGGCGCTGTTTATGAAATCCGACTACCACAAGGCGCAGGTGCCCATGCTGACCGTGACCCACGGCCGCAAGGAAACCCGCCGCCACATCTTGATCTACACCATCTTGTTGGCCCCTGTAGGGGTCGGCGCGGCGTTGACCGCTATTGGCGGGCCGACATCGTTGGCCGTTGCTGTCGTGCTGAACGGGATCTTCCTGAAAGGGGCATATGATATCTGGCGCCGGGACGAGACACAGGCCGAGGGCGACGCCTACCTGACCGAACGCAAGTTCTTCAAATTCTCGCTGCTGTATCTTTTTGCCCACTTTGGCGTGTTCATTGTCGAAGCCGTTCTGCGTAGCTTTAGCTTGGGGGCTGGTAACATGGCGTTTCATAAAGACCACGAACTGCACGAGCGGCGCATGGGCCGCAACCTTGGACTGCTTGCCGTCTTGGGCACGTTCGTGGCGATCATCTTTGGCCTCACGGTCGTAAAGGTAACCGAGGGCGAATTTGGCGAGGCCTTTGACCACGTCGCCCGCCCCCAGATGATCCCACTAGAGGAGACGACACAATGATCCGCTCTTGGTTTCACTCTTTGTCCCCGAACAAGCAGGTGGTGGCTGCGACCACCTCTGTTGCGCTGTCATTCGGGGCGCTCGGTTGGGCGGCCGTGCCTCTGTACGATCTGTTTTGCCGCGTGACCGGGTACGGTGGGACGACATCCGTATCGGACACCGCAAGCCTTGAGGTGCTGGACCAGACCATCAAAGTGCGCTTTGACGCTTCCAAAGCCCGGGACATGCCGTGGGAATTCACACCCCTGCAGCGCGAGATGGAAATTCGCATCGGCGAAACCGGGCTCGCGTTTTACGAGGCGACGAACCCCACGGACGCCCCTGTCGCAGGGACTGCAAGCTACAACGTAGCCCCCTATGCCGCCGGTCCGCATTTCGCAAAGATCGAATGCTTCTGTTTCGAAGAGCAGATCCTGCAGCCCGGCGAAAGCATGGTGATGCCAGTGACGTTTTACGTTGACCCCGATCTGGTCGACGACCCTGAGGCACGCGGCATTCCACAAATCACCCTGTCCTACACGTTCCACGTGATCGACTTGCCCGAAGACTATGCGAGCCTCGAACAGACCGATGCCGCAGTAACGACCAACTAAGAGGGACCGACCAATGGCCCAGGCTAAAAACCACGACTACCATATCCTTCCACCCTCCATCTGGCCGTTCTTCGGTTCCATATCCGGCTTTGTCATGCTGATCGGCGCAGTGGTTTGGATGTCGCCCAACATCGACAACAACCACCCTTGGCTGTTCGCCATCGGTTTTGCCGGTGTGCTGTTCACCATGTTCGCGTGGTGGTCGGATGTGGTGCGCGAATCCAACGTGGGCGATCACACCCCGGTGGTCCGCATTGGCCTGCGTTATGGCTTCATCTTCTTCATCATGTCCGAAGTGATGTTCTTTGCCGCCTGGTTCTGGAGCTTTTTCAAACACGCGCTTTACCCAATGGATGAATACGTTGGCTCCACATACGTGCAGCCCGAATTCTACCAGATGGACGTTTGGCACCTGCCCTTGATCAACACGCTGATCCTGCTGCTGTCGGGCTGCTTTGTCACCTGGGCACACCACGCGCTGGTCCACGGCGAGTCGCGCAAGGACGTGGAATGGGGCTTGCTGATTGCCGTCATACTCGGCGTGCTGTTCACCTGCTTGCAGATCTATGAATATCAGTACCTGCTGTTCACCCAAGACTGGACATTCAGCGGCGACAAGTTCTTTGCCAACTTCTTCATGGCCACAGGCTTTCACGGTGTGCACGTTGTGATCGGGACGATCTTCCTGTTCATCTGCTACCTGCGCGTGCGGGCCGGGCACTTCACCCCAGAGAAACACATCGGGTTCGAGGCAGCGGCTTGGTACTGGCACTTCGTCGATGTGGTGTGGCTGTTCCTGTTTGCAGCTGTCTACATCTGGGGCATGTAACGCCCGCGATCATGCACTATCTGATTGCAGCGCGAGGGGTCTCGCGCTGCTTTCGTTTTGAGGGTCACCATGACAAGATTGATCTTTCCCGCACTCCTTGGCCTACTGGGCACGGCCGTCCTGTTGTGGCTGGGGTTCTGGCAGGTAGAGCGGTTGGCCTGGAAGCAAGCCATTCTGGCCGATATCGACGCCCGAATTTACCAGAAGCCCGCTGACCTGCCGGCCAATCCGTCGATCACAGATCACGCCTATCTGTCCGTCATGGCCACAGGCACCCTGACCGGGCCAGAACTTCATGTTCTCGCTTCGGCCAAGGGCATCGGCGCGCGCTACAGGGTCATCCGCGCGATGGAGGTGGGCGACCGCCGTGTGTTGGTGGACCAAGGGTTCCTGCCGCTGGATCTAAAGGACACCGCGCGCCCGCCGCTGGCCACGACCCTGACCGGTAATCTGCACTGGCCGGACGAGGTCAACAGTTCCACCCCTGAAACGGACACCACCCGCGATATCTGGTTCGCCCGTGATGTGCCCGCGATGGCGGCGTCCCTGAACACCGAGCCAACCCTGATCGTCGCGCGGCAGATGGCGCCAAACGACCCCACGATCACTCCCTTCCCCGTGGACAGCAGTTCCATCCCCAATGACCACCTGCAATATGCCGTCACGTGGTTCCTGCTGGCTGCGACATGGTTTGGGATGACAGCCTACTGGATGTGGCGTATCAGGCGGCAACCCATGTCCAAGGACAGCTAAGATGCGCTATATCTCGACCCGTGGCCAAGCCCCCGCGCTGGCATTCGAAGACACCATGCTGACCGGCCTTGCCCGGGACGGCGGCCTTTATGTGCCCGAAACGATCCCGACCCTGTCCCACGGCGATATCGCCGCCATGGCGGGCCTGTCTTACGAGGAGATCGCCTTTCGCGTCATGCGCCCCTTTGTGGGCGATGCCTTTGACGATGACACCTTTGCGGAGTTGATTGCCAAGGCCTATGCGGGCTTCGGCCACGACGCCCGCGCGCCCTTGAAACAATTGGACGGCAACCACTTCCTGCTGGAGCTGTTCCACGGTCCCACGCTGGCCTTCAAAGACTTCGCCATGCAGCTGATCGGCCAGATGTTCCAACACACGCTGGCCAAGCGCGGCGACCGGGTCACTATCGTAGGGGCGACGTCCGGCGACACCGGGTCCGCCGCGATCGAGGCGTTCCGGGGCCTGTCCAACGTGGATGTGTTCATCCTGTATCCCCACGGTCGTGTGTCAGAGGTACAGCGCCGCCAGATGACGACCCCGACCGAGGCGAACGTGCGCGCCCTTGCCCTGACCGGGCACTTCGACGATTGCCAAGCGCGCCTCAAAGACATGTTCAACGATTTCGAGTTCCGTGACGGCGTCAAACTGGCTGGGGTGAACTCGATCAACTGGGCACGGGTGCTGGCACAGGTTGTCTATTACTTCTCCTCCGCCGTCAGCCTTGGCGCGCCTTACCGCGAGATCAGCTTTACCGTCCCCACGGGCAACTTCGGTGACATCTTTGCAGGCTACATCGCGCGCCGCATGGGCCTGCCCATCGACAAACTGGTGGTGGCCACAAACCAGAACGATATCCTGCACCGCTGCCTGACCACGGGCGGCTATGTCACGGATCAGGTGATCCCCTCCATCAGCCCATCCATGGATATCCAGGTCAGCTCCAACTTCGAGCGTGCGCTGTTCGATGCCTACGACCGCGACGGCAGCGCGGTGGCACAATTGATGGGCGAGTTGAAAGAGGGCGGCTTTCACGTGTCCCAGGGCGCGCTGGAAACCTTGCGCGAAATCTACGCCTCTGGCCGCGTGTCCGAAGAGGAGACGACCGCTCAGATCAAAGCCACCTTGGCTCATGGCGCAGAGCTTCTTTGCCCCCACTCTGCCATCGGGGTGAAAGTGGCCAACGACCACCAAGGGGCCACGCCCATGGTCACGCTGGCCACGGCCCACCCTGCCAAATTCCCGGCGGCGGTCGAGGCCGCAACGGGCATCCACCCTGCCCTGCCCCCGCGCATGGCCGACCTGTTTGACCGGCCCGAACGGGTCACCCGGGTCGAGAACGATCTTACACAACTGACGGATCTGATCCGGGCCGAGGTGATGGCATGACCACGCAAATCCACCGCTTGTCCAACGGCTTGCGCGTTGTGACGGAACATATGCCCGGGCTGCAATCAGCCTCCGTGGGGCTGTGGATCAGCGCGGGTGGGCGACACGAAAGCCTGCAGCAAAACGGCATCGCGCACTTTCTTGAACATATGGCGTTCAAGGGCACCGCGCGCCGCACCGCCCTGCAAATCGCCGAAGAAATCGAAGACGTCGGCGGCTATATCAACGCCTACACCAGCCGCGAAGTCACCGCCTATTACGCCCGCGTCTTGCAAGGGGACGTGCCACTGGCCGTGGACCTGCTTGCCGATATCGTCCTCAACCCCAGCTTTGACCCACGCGAGATCGAGGTCGAACGGGGTGTGATCTTGCAAGAGATCGGGCAGTCGCTGGACACCCCTGACGACATTATCTTCGATTGGCTACAAGAGGCCGCCTATCCGGAACAACCCATGGGCCGCACCATCCTTGGTCCCGCCGAACGGGTGCAGTCCTTTGGCCGCAGCGATTTGTCGGACTTCGTCGCCGCGCACTATGGCCCCGAACAGATTATCCTCGCAGCGGCGGGCGGCGTGGATCACGACACCCTTGTGCGTCAAGCGGAGGACCTGTTTGGCCACCTGACCCCGGGCACCGCACAACCCACCCAAGCGGGCGTGTTCATGGGCGGCGAGACTCAGACGATCAAAACGCTGGAACAGGCCCATGTGGCATTGGCGTTTGAACAACCGGCCTACAAAGACCCTGCGATCTACACCGCGCAAGTGTTCAGCGGCATCTTGGGCGGCGGCATGTCCTCGCGCCTGTTTCAGGAAATCCGCGAAAAGCGCGGCCTGTGTTATTCGATCTTTGCGCAAGTCGGGGCCTACAACGACACCGGCATGCTGACGATATACGCAGGCACCGGCGAGGAAAGCGTGGCCGACTTGGCGACCCTGACCGTGGACGAATTGCGCCGGGTCACAGAGGATCTGACCGTGGCCGAGGTGGACCGTGCCCGTGCCCAGATGAAGGCCGGCATGTTGATGGGCCTCGAAAGCCCTTCGTCGCGCGCCGAACGTCTGGCGCGTCTGGTGGCGATCTGGGACCGTATCCCCCCTTGAGGAAACCGTCGCAATGATCGACGCAGTGGACGTGGCCGCCGTGCGTGCCCATGCCCAAGCCCTGTGCGAGGCGCGGACCATGGCCGTCGCCAGCTATGGCCCTGTGGCACACCTGCCCGACCGCGCGGCGCTGGAGGCACGGCTATCGGCCTGATGTTCAACCGTACCCCCAAGATCCGCATCCAGACCGAACGCCTTGTTCTGCGTCTGCCCACACATGCGGATTTTCGGTCTTGGACTGCCCTGCGCGACCATTCACGCGCCTTCCTCCAACCGTGGGAGCCGTCTTGGGCCACGGACCATCTGACCCGGCGCGCCTTTACCAACCGCGTCTATTGGGGTCAGCGCAGCTGTGCCAACGGGTCCGCCCTCGCCCTGTTTCTGGAACGCCGCGAGGACGAAGCGCTGGTGGGGGCGCTGACCCTCGACAACATTCGGCGCGGCCCCGCGCAATCGGGCACCCTGGGCTATTGGATCGGCGCGCCCTATGCCCGCCATGGCTATATGTCCGAGGCGATCCGCGCTGTCACCCACCACGCCTTTCACGCCATGGACCTCAGCCGGTTGGAGGCCGCCTGCCTGCCGGAAAACGCCGCCTCGCGCGCTGTGTTGGAACGCTGCGGGTTCAAATACGAAGGTGTGGCGCAAAGCTATCTTCAGATTGACGGGCGGTGGCGCACCCATGTCCTGTACGCCAACCTGCGCCACGATCGCCGGGGCCGCACGGACACGGGCTAGGACCTGCGCCGTTGATGTGGCGATGTGCGTCAACTGCGCTATCATCAGGTCAGGAGGTTCCATCATGCGCATTCTTCTGGCTCTGATCCTTGCCCTTGTCCCCGCCTTGGCCACCGCCCAAGACACACGACGGCCCAGCCACTGCATCGCCATCGCGGACGCCGCACCCGGGTTGCAGTATGTCCATAAGGCCAGCTTCGGCGCGCCGTTGCCCGACGAATTCACGGTCCGGCTCAGCTTTATCGACCACGCCATGTGGATGATCGAGACCCCGGGCGGCTTGCGCGCGGTCACCGACTACGTGGGCTACACCGGCACAGCGGGTGTGGTGCCCGATGTCGTCACGATGAACAACGCCCATTCCAGCCACTTTACCGACTTCCCCCAAGACGGGATTGACCACGTCCTGCGCGGTTGGGCGGTCGGCGGCGTTGCAGCGGATCACCATCTGGATCTGGGCGAGATGCTGGTGCGCAACGTGCCCACAGACGTCCGCAGCCGATTCGAGAGCACGTCGCGCTCCGCTGGCAATTCCATCTTTATCTTCGAGGTTGGGGGCCTTTGCATCGGCCACCTTGGGCACCTGCACCACATCCCCAGTGATCGACAATTCGCGGCCATCGGGCGGCTGGACGTGGTCATGGCTCCGGTGGATGGCGGGCTGACCCTGCCGATTGACGACATGATCGCGGTTCTGACACGCCTGCGATCGTCGCTGGTGCTGCCCATGCACTGGTGGGGACGCGGATCTTTGGATCGGTTCATGGAAGGCATGGCAGAGGGCGGCTTTGCCGTGACGGAGCGGGACCAGAACTGGGTCGAAGTCTCTTTGCGCAGTTTGCCCAGCCAACCCACGGTCATGGTCCTGCCACCGCAATTCCTGATGGCCCCACAGTGACAGCGCACGACAGCCGTGGCACATGGGGTTCATGATGCTTGACCAGAGTTTTGAAACCCGCCTGCAAACGGTGCTGCCACCCGCAGCCTTCCGCGACCTGACCGATGCCTACACCGCTGAACGCCGGGGGCGGTATACGGGCCAAGGTGGTATCGTTGTCGCACCGCACACAGTGCAGGACGTGGCCGCAGTCGTCCGACTTGCCGCCGAATATCGTGTGCCCGTCATCCCCTTTGGCGGCGGCACGGGGCTGGTCGGGGGACAAGTGTCCCCAGACACCCCCGCCGTGATCCTATCCCTTGAGCGTATGACCGCGATCCGCAGCGTTGATCCGCAAGGCAATGCACTGGTGGCCGAGGCTGGTGCGATCCTGTCAGACGTCCAAGACGCCGCTGCCGATGTAAACCGGCTGTTCCCCCTGTCGCTGGCCGCCCAAGGGTCGGCCCGGATCGGCGGCAACCTTGCCACCAACGCAGGCGGTGTGAACGTGTTGCGCTACGGCAATGCGCGGGACCTGTGTCTGGGGCTGGAGGCGGTGCTGCCCGACGGATCCATCCACCACGGCCTGTCGCCCCTGCGCAAGAACAACACGGGCTACGACCTGCGTCACCTGTTGATCGGCGCCGAGGGCACCCTAGGCGTGATCACCGCCGCCACCCTGAAACTGGTGCCCCGCCCCGCGTCCGAGGCGGCGGCCTTCATGGTCGTCCCCTCGCCCGAGGCGGCCTTGTCGCTGCTGTCCCTCGCCCGCGATGTATTGGGTGAAGGTGTCTCGGCGTTTGAGCTGATCCACCGGGTCAGCTTTGACTTTCTGGCCGAAACCTGTCCGGACACGCGCCTGCCCTTCACCACAGCGCCCAAATGGTGCGTCTTGATCGACGTGGGCTTGTCCGGTGCCGCCAACGCCACAGATGCGCTTGAGGCGCTGTTCGCAGCGGCCTCGGAGGCTGATCTTGTGACCGATGGGCTGATCAGCCAGTCCGAAGGCCAGCGCGCCGCATTCTGGGCCGTGCGCGAAACAATACCCGAGGCGAACCGCAGGATCGGGGCGGTGTCGTCCCATGACATCAGCGTCCCCATTGCCGCCATCCCGCAGTTCATCGCCACAGCCCCCGGGCGTCTGGCGCGACTGGGGGACTGGCGGATCAATTGTTTTGGCCATGTGGGCGACGGCAACCTGCACTACAACGTGTTCCCCATGCCCGGGCGCACCCGTGCGGACTATGAGAACCAGCGCGACGCCATCAAGACCTGTGTGCATGATCTGGTGCACGAGCTTGGCGGTTCCGTCAGTGCCGAACACGGGATTGGCCGGTTGAAGGTCGGGGACCTTGAACGCTACGGCGATCCGGCGAAACTGGCGGTCATGCGCGCGATCAAAGCCGCGCTGGACCCCCTTGGGATTATGAACCCCGGCGCAGTCCTGCGCCGCCTATAATCGTGCGCAGTCCTGCGCCGCCTATAATCGTGCGCAGTCCTGCGGGGGCCCTAGGCGCCCTCGAACTCGCACACGGTGTGGACATAAAGCCCCATGTCCCGCAGGCGCTTTGCCCCGCCCAACTCCGGCAGGTCGACGACGAAGGAACAGCCGATCACCTCGGCCCCCAGCCGTTCCACCAGCTTCACGCCAGCCGCCGCCGTGCCCCCCGTGGCCAGCAGGTCGTCGATCAACAGCACCTTATCGCCCGGGCGCAGAGCGTCTGTGTGCACCTCGACCGTTTCGGAGCCATATTCCAACTCATAGTCTTCGGAAAAGGTCTCGCCGGGCAGTTTGCCCTTTTTGCGGATCGGGACGAAGCCTGTGCCCAACTGGTGCGCCACGGCCCCGCCAAGGATGAAGCCGCGCGCCTCCAGGCCCACCACCGCGTTGATGCGCTGCCCTGCGAAAGGGTGCAACAGTTGATCAATCGCCAACCGCAGGCCGCGCGGGTCCGCGAACAGGGTGGTTACGTCGCGGAACAGGATCCCCTCTTTGGGGAAATCGGGGATGGTGCGGATGTAATTCGCGACGGTCTTGGTGGAGGGCATGGGTGCAGTCCTTTATAAAGGGGGATAATGTCGGCGAATGACCATGGCGTCCTGGCCGGTCAGGCGGGTGCCGGAATTACTGTCTTCCGAAAACACCGACCGCCGATAGGCGGGCGAGCGGATGTCGGTCATCAGGCCAAGCGCCTGCACCAATTCTTCCAGCACCACCGAGGCAATGGCCCGACGATTGGCGCGGTAGCTGATGGCGATCACGGCCTGCTGGATCACGCCCCCGCGCGACCGCACGGCCACACGCCCCAGCGGCAGGCTTTGCCCATCCAGCAGATCAACGCCAGTGAATTGCATCGTGCCGCCCGGCTCGGTGGCCACCACGTGCAGCTCTATGTCGTGGGGGGGATCGGTCTGGATCAGGCGGATGCCCGCATTCAGGCCGTTCACCTCTTGCACCGTGGCGGCAAGCGCGGCTTGGTAGAGGCGGCGCTGGTAGGGTTGCAGGGCTTGTGTCGCGCTGGTCAGGCCCACGCGCAGACCCTGGCGCTTGTCCTCGGGCCAGAACAGGTAGTCCCGGCGGCAATCGCGATTGGGGGGGCCGCGCAGGCGATCAGATTGTAGAACGCATCATCATCCAGCGGGCCGTCCGCCACGATGAAATCCTGCGCAGCCGCAGTCCCGCACCACAGCGCGGCCAGAACACACACGGCCCGTGTCACAGAACGCGGCCCCCCACGGCGTCCAACCTTGCCAGCAGGGCGGGGTCGCGCCTGTCGGGGGCGGTCATGATGGCGTGTTCCAGCGCCCGGTCACAGCCGTGTGGGCAAAGGGCCCGGTCAGGTCCCAAAAGGGCAGGCAAACGCGCCACCAGATCCCGGGCGTGTGCCGCATTGCCCTGCAAGGTCTTGATGATATCGGTCACGGCCACTTCGCCGTGATCCGGGTGCCAACTGTCGTAGTCAGTAATCATCGCCACCGACGCATAGCACAGCTCCGCCTCGCGGGCCAATTTCGCCTCGGGCATGTTGGTCATGCCGATCACATCAGCGCCCCAGCCTTCCCGGTACATCTTCGACTCGGCCAGGGTCGAGAACTGCGGCCCCTCCATCGCCAGATAGGTACCGCCGTCGTGCATGGTCACGCCCGTGGCCTGGCCTGCGGTCAGACAGGCCGCCCCAAGGCGGGGACAGGTGGGGTGAGCCACGGACACATGGGCCACGCAGCCCGCGCCAAAGAACGACTTTTCCCGGGCAAAGGTGCGGTCGATGAACTGATCCACAATGACGAAATCCCCCGGGGCCATCTCCTCGCGGAAGGACCCACAGGCGCTGACGCTGATCACATCCGTGACGCCCAGCCGTTTCAGGGCGTCAATGTTGGCGCGGTAGGGCACCGTGGTCGGAGAGTGCACATGGCCCCGCCCGTGGCGCGGCAGGAAGGCCATGGGAACACCATCGAGTGTACCCGTCAGAATGGCATCGGACGGGGTGCCCCAAGGGGTGTCCATGGTGGTCCAATTGGCATCGACCAGCCCGTCGATGTCGTAAAGGCCAGAGCCGCCGATCACGCCGATCATGGTTTGGGTCATGTGCGCCTCCGTTCACGTTACGCGCAGCATAGCCATCACGGCCCGGTTTGGAAGCCGCATAGGACGCCATGCCGCGCCTATCAGGTAGAAAGCCCGTGACAATCAAGCCCCCCGGCGCTATGCGAAGGGCAACCACATACCCCACCCCCGCATTTTGGATATTCCCATGCCCCGCACCCTTTTGGCGGCCTTTGCCAACCGTTTCGATGTTTCCCGCATGGCGGGCCCTGCGCCCCTGACGCCTGCACAGATCCGCACCGACCTGCTATCAGGGCTGACCGTTGCCCTTGCCCTTGTGCCAGAGGCCGTGGCCTTTGCCTTCGTCGCCGGTGTGAACCCGCTGGTGGGTCTGTATGCGGCGTTCATGGTCGGGCTGATCACGGCGATTTTTGGCGGACGACCCGGCATGATCTCGGGCGCCACGGGCGCGCTGGCGGTTGTGATGGTGGCCCTAGTGGCGGATCATGGGGTCGAATACCTATTCGCAACGGTGGTGCTGATGGGCATCTTGCAGGTGCTGGCAGGTGTCCTGCGGTGGGGCAAATATATTCGCATGGTCCCACACCCGGTTATGCTGGGGTTCGTGAACGGTCTGGCCATCGTGATTTTCCTCGCTCAACTGACCCAGTTCAAGACCGCCGATGGCGCGTGGATGGAGGGCGGCCAGCTGGCCATGATGCTGGTTCTGGTCGTGGCCACCATGGCGATCATCTGGGGGATGCCCAAGATCACATCCGTGATCCCGGCCCCCTTGCGGGCATTGGGATCATCGCGGCTGTGGTGATCGGGTTCGGCATTGACGTGCCACGGGTGGGCGATCTGGCCAGCATTGCGGGGGGTCTGCCGACCTTCCACATCCCGATGGTGCCGCTGAACATGGAAACCTTGCTGATCATCCTGCCTTACGCGGTGATCCTTGCGGCCATTGGCCTGATCGAAAGCCTTCTGACCCTGAACCTTGTGGGTGAGATGACCGGCCAACGCGGCGGGGCCAGCCAAGAGTGTCTTGCCCAGGGGGCGGCCAACATCGCCACCGGGTTCTTTGGGGGCATGGGCGGTTGCGCAATGATCGGGCAATCCATGATCAACGTGAAATCCGGGGGGCGCACCCGGATCTCGGGCATCTTTGCGGCCCTGTGCCTGCTGGCCTTCATCGTCATCGCCTCCCCGGCGATCGAACAGATCCCGCTGGCCGCACTGGTCGGCGTGATGTTCATGGTGGTGATCGGGACCTTCGCTTGGAACTCCCTCAAGATCCTGCGTAAGGTGCCACTTACGGACGCTTTCGTGATCTTTCTGGTGACCGGTGTCACGGTGGCCTTTGACCTGGCCATCGCCGTGGTGGTCGGCGTGATCGTATCCGCGCTGGCCTATGCATGGGAAAACGCGCGCCGCATCCATGCCGAGACATCGGACACCGCCGAGGGCGCACGTATCTACAAGATTGAAGGGCCTTTGTTCTTTGGCTCCGCCACCGGGTTCGTCGAATTATTTGACGTCAAGAATGACCCCGATGCCGTTGTGATCGACTTTGCGGGCAGCCGTGTGGCTGACCAATCCGCGCTGGAAGCCATCGAGAATGTTGCCGCCAAATATGAGGCGGCGGGCAAGCGTATCCAGTTGCGTCACCTGACCCGGGACTGCCATGCCCTGTTGACCAAGGCAGGCCACCTGATGGTCGACAGTGACGATGACCCCGATTACGCCATCGCTGCTGACTACGAGGTGCGCACGGGGATCCTGGGCGGCGGTCACTAAGCGGGGGCTGCGCCACGCGATGCTTTGGAGTTCAGGGGGCTGTCTGCCCCCTCGGGCCTGCGGCCCTCACCCCCGAGGGGTATTTGCAACCCAATGAAGGGGGAGGGTGCCACGTTGGGACTGTCGCGCGGCGGCCTGTTGACTTCACCCCGCCCCCGCCACATGTTGCGCGGCTACGGGGACCTAGCCCCGAAGGTGTTACAGTAGGATCAGCCCCATGCCCGTTGTTGTTGTCGAATCCCCGGCGAAAGCCAAAACCATCAACGGATATCTGGGTAAGGATTACACGGTCTTGGCCAGCTACGGCCATGTCCGTGACCTGCCGCCCAAGGACGGCAGTGTGAAGCCGGACGAGGGGTTCGACATGCTGTGGGAGGTCGCCTCTGACAGCAAGAAACACGTCAAGGCCATTGCCGACGCCCTGAAAGACGACAACGAATTGATCCTGGCCACCGACCCCGACCGCGAGGGGGAGGCGATCAGCTGGCACCTGCAAGAGGCGCTGACCAAGCGTAAGTCCATCAAAAAGGACACCAAGGTCAGCCGTGTGGTGTTCAACGCCATCACCAAGACCGCTGTCACCGAGGCGATGCAGAACCCGCGTCAGGTGGACCAACCTTTGGTGGATGCCTATCTCGCGCGCCGAGCATTGGATTATCTTGTGGGCTTCAACCTGTCCCCGGTTCTGTGGCGCAAGCTGCCCGGGTCACGCTCTGCGGGACGGGTGCAATCGGTGTGCCTGCGCATCATCGTGGAGCGGGAGATGGAGATCGAGGTCTTCAACCCGCAGGAATACTGGACCGTGAAATCCACCCTCGTGTCCCCACGGGGACAGTCCTACGAGGCGCGGCTGGTGGGCTATGCCGGAAAGAAACTGGACAAGTTCGATTTGAAAGACAGCACCGCAGCCGAATTGGCCGTGCAAGCCATCAAATCGCGCGATTTGACCGTCAAATCCGTGGAGGCCAAGCCTGCCAGCCGCAACCCCTCGCCCCCTTCATGACCTCGACCCTGCAGCAAGAGGCCAGCCGCAAGTTCGGCTTTGGCGCGCGCCAGACCATGTCCACGGCGCAGCGGCTGTACGAGGCGGGCCTGATCACATACATGCGGACCGACGGCATCGACATGGCGCCCGAGGCTGTGGCCGAGGCCCGCGATGCAATCAGCGACCGCTACGGCAAGGACTATGTCCCCGGGTCCCCGCGCATCTACAAGAACAAAGCCAAGAACGCCCAAGAGGCGCACGAGTGTATCCGCCCCACGGACATGACCCGCAGCGCGGACGACATCAAAGTGTCCGAAGCCGACCAGCGCAAGCTGTATGATCTGATCTGGAAGCGCACCCTGGCCAGCCAGATGGAGAGCGCCCGGATGGAGCGGACCACCGCCATGATCACCAGCGCCGATGGTCAGGTGGAACTGCGCGCCAGCGGTCAGGTGATGCTGTTTGACGGGTTCCTGCGCGTCTACGAGGAAGGCCGCGACGACGACGTCACCGATGACGACGACAAGCGCCTGCCCGCCCTGTCCCAAGGGGAACCGCAGGCCAAGGAGGCCATCACGCCCGAGCAACACTTCACCCAGCCGCCCCCCGCTACACCGAGGCAACCCTTGTGAAGCGGATGGAGGAGCTTGGGATCGGGCGACCCTCGACCTACGCCAGCATCGTCACGACCATTCAGGATCGCGGCTATGTGGTCAAAGACAAGAACCGCCTGATCCCCGAGGACAAGGGGCGCTTGGTCACGGTGTTCCTGTCCAACTATTTCCGCAAATACGTGGGCTACGATTTCACCGCCCAGATGGAGCAGGAGCTGGACGAGGTCAGCGCAGGCGACCGCGCGTGGAAGGACGTGCTGGACCGTTTCTGGCGCGATTTCAAAGCCGCGATTGATGAAACGGCGGAACTGCGCATCACTGAAGTCTTGGAAAAGATTAACGAGGTGCTGGAACCGCATCTGTTCCCCGACCAAGGCGACGGCAAGAACCCGCGCCTGTGCCCCAATTGCGAGATTGGCCGCCTGTCCATGCGCACGGCCCGGTCCGGCGGCGCGTTCATCGGCTGTTCCGAATATCCCAACTGCCGCTACACCCGCCCCTTCGGCCCCCCCGGCATGGAGGAGGAAAGCGCAATTCCACCCGAGGGCAAGAACCTGGGCCAGGACGGCGGCGACAACATCTGGGTCCACAAGGGTCGCTTTGGCCCCTACGTGCAGCGCGGCGAGGTCAGCGACGACAACAAAAAGCCCCCCGTCAGTCCGTTCCCAAGGAATGGGCCCCCGAGGATGTCACGCTGGAGGAGGCCGTCAAGCTGCTGGCCCTGCCCCGTCCCCTTGGGGAACACCCCGAGGATGGCGTGATGGTCTGGGCCAATATCGGGCGCTATGGTCCCTACCTGAAACACGCGGGGTCGACCTCGCACCGGGGCGGCACCAACGCCAACCTCGAAAGCATCGACGAGGTCTGGACCGTGGGCATGAACCGCGCCGTGCAGCTGTTGGCCGAAAAGGTCGCCAGTCGCGGCGGGCGCGGGGCGGCGGCCAAGCCCATCAAAGAGCTGGGCGAACACCCCCGCGCCACCGGTCCCATCGGCATCTACAAGGGCAAGTACGGGCCTTATGTGAAATGGGAAAAGGTCAATGCGACCATCCCCGACACCATCGAACCCGATGATTTGACCGTGGATCAGGCGGTGGAGTTGATCGACGAGCGGCTGGCCAAGCAGGGTAAGAAACCAGCCGCCAAAAAGGCGGCCCCCAAAAAGAAAGCCGCCCCCAAGAAAACCGCTGCGAAAAAGCCCGCGGCCAAAAAATCGGTCGCGAAGAAGAAGGAAGGCTAGGGCTTAGCCTTTCTTCTCGCCTGGGGCTTTGGCCGGGAATTTTGCGTTATACTCGGCCAGGGCATCCTCATAAGACGCCATGAGTTTATCATACTCTTCGGGCTTCACTTGCAGGTTTCTGCCCGCGGCCAAGGCTTGTGACAGGTGTACCTTTGCGGCAGCCTGCGCGCTTGGATCATCTGGACCTGCAGAAATCGCGTCACGCGCCGTGGCCAGCGAGGACTCGAAGCTCTCGGTGACGCCATTTGGATTTTTGATCAGGAACGCCCACGCCTCATCGTATGCGGCTTGATCAAGGATCGAAGCCCTGCTGAAGGTATCTCCAAAGGACGTGACGATGGTCGATTTCTTCATCTCGCCCGAAATGTCCGTGGACAGATCTTGTACGCCAGACGACACGACAGACATCGTGGCCAGCCCCAATCCGACCAGAGCGGCAGTCAAGACAACCCAATCGACGGTGACAGCGCCGGTATCGTCCGTGGCGAATTTATAAAGGTGGTGCATTTGTTGGCCTTCGTAGCTTTGAGCCCTGCACCAGCGCCTAAAATCTAATCACGGCCAAACTACGACAAGACTTGGGCATTTACCTTGACGCAAAGGCAAAGCACACCGACATCTAGGGCAACTGAAAGGACACAACATGTCTGACCTGCCTCGCCTGACCCCCCGCCCCGATGTGTTGGAGTTTCTTGCCACCCGGCGATCCCGCCCGGCCAAGACCCTGAACACGCCCGTCCCCGGACGCGCGGAAGTCGAGGCGCTGCTGGAACTGGCCGCCCGCACGCCCGACCATGGCAAGTTGGAGCCGTGGCGGTTTCTGGTCCATGACCGCGCCGCCTGCCTGACCATGGCCGACAGTGTGCGCCGCGTTGGGGCGGAACAGGGGCGCGACCCCGACAAGATCGAAAAGGCCGCCGGCAGCTGGGACAAGGCGCATTTGGTTGTCACCGTGGTGGCCAGCCCAAAACCGTCCGACAAGATCCCCGAGGTGGAACAAACCCTGTCCGCAGGTGCTGCCTGTCAGAACCTGCTGATCGCGGCATTGGCGGCGGGCTGGGGATGTAACTGGCTGTCGGCGTGGCCCGCCACAGATCGCGCGGCGCTGGATGCACTGGGCCTCGCACCCCACGAATGGGTCGCAGGCTTCATGCATCTGGGCACCGAAGGGGCGATCCCGCCCGAACGCCCGCGCCCCGATTTGGCGGCCTTGACCACGTGGGTTGGCCAATGATCCAAGATATCCTGCGCGCCCTTGGCCAATTGGGGGATGCTCGGTTTCGCGGCGTCGTCCTGATGGGCGTGGGTCTTGCGGTCGGCTTGCTTGCACTGTTTTCCGTGGGTGTGATTTGGCTGGTGCAACTGTTGATCGGCCCGTCCCTGACCCTGCCATGGTTCGGCGAGGTCACGTGGCTGGACAACGTTGCAAGCTTGGCCCTAATCCCCGTGATGATAGGCCTGTCCGTGGTCTTGATGATCCCCGTCGCATCGGCGTTTACGGGGGTGTTTCTGGACCGGATCGCAGACGCGGTCGAGGCGCGTCACTACCCCACAATGGGCCCGGCACGGGGGCAAAGCATGGCAAGTGCCCTGCGCGACTCGGTGGGCTTTCTCGGGGTGATGCTGGTGGCCAACCTCTTTGCGTTGGTCATCTATCTGCTGGTCGCTCCGCTCGCCCCGGTGATCTTCTGGATCGTGAACGGCGCGTTGCTGGGGCGTGAATATGGACAGATGGTCGCCATGCGCCGCATGTCGCGTACGGACGCACACGCATGGCGCAAGGCGAACCGGGGCACCCTGTGGGTCATGGGCATCGCCATGGCCATCCCCCTGACAGTGCCCATTCTAAACCTGCTTGTGCCGGTGATCGGCGTGGCCGCCTTTACCCATGCCTATCACAGACTGCCGGGGCCGAAGCGGTCATAAAGGTTGATCATGTCCAGGGTCAAAACCCCCGACGAGATCGCCCAGACCAAGGGCACCCATAGAACGACCGTGATGCCCGTGGTGATCCGCAACCGCTTGCGGATCTGAGGGTTCGCGGGGGCACCGGCGTGTGTCCCCATCACCACCGCGCCATCATCCGCCTGACTGGGCTGCCGGATCACCAGCACGCAAAGCAGGGTGATGAACCAGATCATTGCAAAACATACGAGGGCCGAGAATATCGCCATCAGACCTGCTCCAACTCGACCAGAGTGCCGGTGAAGTCTTTGGGGTGCAGGAACAGCACGGGCTTGCCATGGGCGCCGATCTTGGGCTCTCCGCTGCCCAGCACCCGCGCGCCGGTGGCTTGGAGCTTGTCGCGGGCGGCCAGAATATCATCCACTTCGTAACAAATGTGATGAATTCCGCCCGAGGGGTTCTTGTCCAAAAACCCTTGGATCGGAGAGTTTTCGCCCAGAGGATACAGCAACTCGATCTTGGTGTTGGGCAACTCGATAAAGATCACCGTGACCCCGTGATCCGGCTCATCTTGTGGCGCGCCGACCTTGGCCCCCAAGGTATCGCGGTATTGCGCGGCGGCGGCGTCCAAGTCTGGAACGGCGATGGCCACGTGGTTGAGACGTCCGATCATGGGAAACTCCTTTTGCTTGGGCCTGTATATGACGCCCGGCCAAAGGCGCGGCAAGGGCCTGCGACGCCACGTGCGTTTACCATTCATTAGGGAAGACGGGGTTTGGTGATGACAGACAGAATCGGAGCGATAGATGGACGACCTAGAAAGCCTCGGGCTTGCCAGCCCACGACCGACCCCGACGCGGCCCCTGTTGGGCCTGACGATCCTGATCGTCGAGGACAGCCGCTTTGCGTCCGAGGCGCTGCGCCTGTTGTGCCTGCGGTCCGGCGCACGCATCCGCCGGGCCGATTGCATTGAATCCGCGCGCAGGCATCTGAAAACCTACCGCCCCACCGCCGCAATCGTGGACATTGGCCTGCCTGATGGGTCCGGGCTTGACCTGATCAAGACCCTGCACAGCGCCACACAGCGGCCTCGCATCGTCTTGGCCACCAGCGGGGCCGACCGCGCTGGTATTGAACCGGCTTGCCTAGAGGCGGGCGCGGATGGGTTCCTGCCCAAACCTCTCGAAAGCCTTGCCGCGTTTCAGCAGGCCATCCTGATGCACCTTCCCGCGCAAGACCGGCCCAAAGGTCTGCGTCTGGTGAACGAGGACAAGATCTCCCCCGACGAATTCGCCATGCACGAGGATCTGGCCTATGCCGCCGACCTGATGGACAAGGGCGGGGCTGACGATCATTTCATTGCGGGCTTTCTGAAAGGGATCGCGCGCACGGGCCATGACGAGACGCTGTTGACGACGGCGCGCGAGTTGGATCAGGCGGCCAGCGATGCCGTGCGCGCAAAGGTCCGCGCGCTTGTACAACAACGGTTGACCCAACGGCGCGCTGTCTAAAGCGCGGGGTCCTTTGCCCGGCGCACCAGCCCGGTCAGATCGCCAAGGCGTTCCCGCTGCGCGCCCGTGTCGTCAAAGTTCGCCGGGGACAGCCACGTCCCATAGGCCTCCTGCAAGGCGGGCCAATCGGTGTCGAGTATCGCAAACCAAGCCGTGTCCCGATTGCGGCCTTTGACGATCATGTGCTGCTGGAACACGCCCTCGAAACTGAAGCCAAAGCGCTGCGCTGCCCGCCGAGACGGCAGATTCAACGCGTCACACTTCCACTCGAACCGGCGATAGCCCGCCTCAAAGGCTTGGCGCATCATCAGATAGACCGCCTCGGTCGCGGCGCGCTTGCGTTGCAGGGCGGGCGCAAAGGTCAGATAGCCCACTTCGATCACACCGTTTGCAGGCGCGTCCCGCAGATAGGCCGCGACGCCCAACCACTTGCTTTGGTCCTGATCCCGGATGGCATAGAACCACGTGTCTGTTTGCGCCGTGATCTCGGTGACATAGCGGTGGTAGCTGGCCTGCGAGGCAAAGGGGCCCGCGTGCATGTAGGTCCAGATCGCCGGATCCGCGCTGAACGCTTGATGCAGCACGGCGGCATGGCGGCTGGCATCCAAGGGTTCCAACCGCGCAAAACGGCCCTGCAACACCTGATCCCGGGCCATCTGGGGCGGGGTCCAATTCAAAAGATCACGCTTCATGACCGCAGCCTGCGCCCGCTGGACCGTTAACGCAAGACCCCCGGGTCGGCCCCCATGTCCAACCCCGGGAAAATCACCGTTTCCAAAACCGTGCGCGACAGGCCGAATTGCCCCGCCAGTGCCCAGGCCGAATAGGCCCGCACGTCCCCCGTGGGCATCAGATCGCGGCGGTCCAGCAAGGCGGCCTCCGCCAGACCGGGCCACGCGCCGAACACCTGCCCGCCACGCACGGCCCCTCCGGCCAGAACCGCGACCCCGCCCGTGCCGTGGTCCGTACCACCGCTCCCGTTGATCGCAACGGTACGTCCGAACTCGGTCATCGCGATGACGGTGGTTTGATCCCATGTAACGCCCAGACGATCCCGCAGACCCACGATCCCATCGGCCAGCACGCCCAAGGCGCGCGGCAGCTGGTGCGCCTGCGCCCGGTGCGTATCCCATCCGCCCACGGACAGGGCCGCGATGCGCGTGTCCTGCAACAACTGTTCAGCGGTGAAATCAAAAAGCGCCTGTGCCCGCCGCCCCCGACCCCCGTCCCCGCCCCCGCCCCCGCCCATGGGGCCGCCCGACGCCTCGGAAAAGGCAAGGGCATCGGCCACGGCGTCGCGGAACAGGGGGTCATCGTGGTAAATGTGGTCCAGCAAGGCGGCTGTGGCAGGCGGTACCTCCAACTGGGCATCGGGGGCCCAGGCACCGTGGTCCGCCGGCCCGCGCAAAATGGCCATATCCGTGCGCCCTACGGCCAGCGCGGTGGACCCGGTCGCGCCCGGTAGGGCCTGCACGACGCGGTTCAACCAGCCATCGGACGCGCCCACGCCCGGCGTGCCCGCCTCCAGTATATCTTGCCCGTCGAAGTGGCTGCGCCCGTTACGGTAGGGCGTCGAGACCGCTTGGGCGAAGGCCAGATCACCTGCCGCCCACAGGGGGCGCAGGGCGTCTAACCCCGGATGCATCCGGTGAAACCCCGTCAGATCCGCGCCGCCCGAGGTGTCGAAACCGGGGCGCATCAAGGCCAGCCCTGGATCGCCCAAGGGGCGCAACACGTCCAGCCCGTCCATCCCCCCGCGCAGAATGATCACCACAAGGCGCCTTTCCCCGGGCACCTGCGCCATGGCCACAGGGGTCACGAGGGGCGAGGCGGCCAGCGAACAGGCCCCGGCCAAAAGCGCGCGTCGGGTCAGGTCCATGGTCATCTCCGCTGAAACTCTGCCGAGGCGAGGATCAGGCCGATCCCATCCGCCCGGCTTTCGGCCGCCCCCGCCGCAAACCGCAACCGGTCACTGGCCAGAGGGCCAAGGGCCACGTCCACAAAGGCGCGCGGGTCCGGCAGGTCGGTGCGCAGGCGCGCGGGCTGGGACAGGGCCCATTCCAACCGCGCGGCCAGCCCTTGGGGCGTGATCCATGCCGCCGCCGTATCGGGCCATCCGTCCGGCCCCGGCGGGCGCTGCCACGGTTGGCCCATCAACTCCATCGGGCGCAAAACGGCGTTGCGGATCGCGCGGGGATCGGCAATGGGGACGGTGCGCCCGACGTCCAGCGCCCGGCAACTGGCCACGATCCATTCGAAGGGCTGCCGCACCTTGCCCCGTGCGCGCGTCCATGCCCCCGGATGGGCCAGCATCGCCGCGTAGACGGCACCGAGGTCCCCGCCCGTTTCCAAAAAGACGTCCCCCAGGGCGCGCACCAACGCCGGGTCTGGGGTATCGGACACGAAATAGGTGGCCAGTTTACGCGCGATGTGGCGGGCCGTATCGGGATGCCGGGCAATCATCGTCAGCGCCGCGCGAATATCGTCCAGACTGGCTGGGCCGCCGCCGAAGGACTGGCCCAGTATCACCTCTGGCCCCGGTTCGGCAGAGATCCGTGAAAAGACCCGCGCGCCGGTTTTGGCGTTGATCCGCAGGCCGGTCAGAAGTTCCGCCAACTGCTGCACATCTGTCTGGGTGTAGCCCGCCCGCGCGCCCATGGTGTGCAGTTCCAATATCTCGCGCGCGAGGTTTTCGTTCAGGCCGCGCCCGGCGCGGCGCTGAGCCGCCTTGGAATTCGGTCCGACCGAAAAGTGTTGATCCAAATACAGGACCATGGCCGGGTGGGTGACCGCCTCGAACAACAGATCCTCGAAGGTGCCCGTGATATACGGTCGGATGGCTTGGTCCACATAGGCCGACACGGCGTATTGCACAGGCCGGACGCGCGCAGAGACCGTGAAATGGTCCGCCCAGAACCACGTCAGGCGTTCGCGCAGGCCGGTGGGGGCGATCACGCCCCGGGACAGCGTGGCCCCCACATCGGCCCAATGGGTGCGGCGGAAGGCGCGGGTCAGGGCCCGACGCTCGGACCTTTTGTCGTCCGTGGGAGTGCGGGCGCCCATGACCTGTCGCCACTTGGCTTGGTCGGCCATGCGGTCGACCCATGGCCCGATGGGGCGTGCTTGCGCGATCGTGTCTGGCCCCGTGATCTCGACCAGCAGCGCCTCGGGCGTGGGCAGGGGGTGGCGCGGGGACAGGCCCGTGCCAAACCGCGTGGCGGCAATGTGAGGGTCAAACGACATGCCCCCACCATAACAAACGGCCCGCCCCCGGGTAGGGGAACGGGCCGTTTGAGGTGTGCGAAAGGTTGATCCGGGCGTTAGTCCTGGGGAATGACGCGCAGGCCCAATTCCATCAACTGATCGCTGGAGGGCACGCTGGGCGCATCCATCATCAGATCCTCGGCGCGCTGGTTCATGGGGAACAGCATCACTTCGCGGATGTTGGACTGATCGGCCAGCAGCATGACGATGCGGTCGATGCCAGCGGCACAGCCCCCGTGGGGGGCGCGCCGTATTGGAACGCGTTGACCATACCGCCGAACCGCTTGCGCACCTCATCCTCGCCGTAACCGGCAAGGGCGAAGGCCTTGAACATGATCTCTGGCTTGTGGTTCCGGATCGCGCCGGAAATCAGCTCATAGCCGTTACACGCAAGGTCATATTGATAGCCAAGCACCTCCAACGGATCGCCGTCCAGTGCCGCCTCGCCGCCCTGAGGCATAGAGAACGGGTTGTGGCTGAAGTCGATCTTGCCGGTTTCCTCGTCCGCCTCGTACATGGGGAAATCCACGATCCAGGCAAAGGCAAAGCGGTTGGTGTCGGTCAGGCCCAGCTCGTCCCCGATTACGGCACGCGCCTTGCCCGCGACCCGTTCAAAGGCCGATGGTTTGCCGCCCAAGAAGAAGGCGGCGTCGCCGACCTCCAGGCCCAGTTGTTGGCGGATCGCTTCGGTCCGTTCGGGGCCGATGTTTTTGGCCAGCGGCCCCGCAGCCTCTAGGCCCTGCCCCTGATCGCGCCAGAAGATATAGCCCATCCCGGGCAGGCCTTCCTTCTGGGCAAAGGCGTTCATGCGGTCGCAGAACTTGCGCGACCCGCCCTTGGGCGCGGGGATGGCGCGGATTTCGGTGCCCTCTTGCTCCAACAGTTTGGCGAAGATCGCAAAGCCGGAGCCGCGGAAATGCTCCGACACGTCCTGCATCTTGATCGGGTTGCGCAGGTCGGGCTTGTCGGTCCCGTACCACAGGGCCGCGTCCTTGTAGCTGATCTGTTCCCAGTGGGTGTCGACGGTGCGGCCCCCGCCGAATTCCTCGAAGATGCCCTGAATGACCGGCTGGATCGTGTCGAACACGTCCTGCTGTTCGACAAAGGACATTTCCATGTCCAACTGGTAGAAGTCGGTGGGGGAGCGGTCGGCCCGGGGGTCCTCGTCCCGGAAACAGGGGGCGATCTGGAAATACTTGTCAAAGCCCGAGACCATCAGCAGCTGTTTGAACTGTTGGGGCGCTTGCGGCAGGGCATAGAACTTGCCCGGTTGCAGGCGCGAGGGCACCAGAAAGTCGCGCGCCCCTTCGGGCGAGGATGCGGTGATAATCGGCGTCTGGTATTCGCGGAAGTTCAGATCCCACATCCGCCGGCGCATGGACGACACCACGTCCGAGCGCAGCATCATGTTGCGCTGCATCACGTCCCGGCGCAGGTCCAGAAAGCGGTACTTGAGGCGGGTTTCTTCGGGGTATTCCTGATCGCCAAAGACCATCAGGGGCAGCTCCCCTGCCGCGCCCAACACCTCGATGTCGCGCACAAAGACCTCGATCTCGCCCGTGGGCAGCTTGGGGTTCACAAGCGACGCGTCGCGGGCCTTCACCTCGCCGTCGATGCGGATACAGTATTCGGACCGGACCTTTTCCACCTGTTCAAACACCGGGCTGTCGGGGTCGCACAGGACCTGGGTCATGCCATAGTGGTCGCGCAGGTCGATGAACAAAACACCGCCGTGGTCGCGGATGCGGTGCACCCAGCCCGACAGGCGGACAGTCTGGCCCACGTTGTCTTTGGTCAATTCTGCGCAGGTTTGGGTGCGATAGGCGTGCATGTCAGGCTCCGAAGTCAGGTCACGGCGATACACCCCGTGGGCGCGGTGAAGTCAAGCCAAAGCGCAAGATCGGCCCCCGCGCACTGTGACGGTGTGTCTAGTATGTCTGACATGTAAGATATGTTAGACATGTTGCGGGTGTACACGAGGACAAGCCATGATTGCCGCGACAAAGGGATTTCGACGATCAAAGGGGCCCAGATCGGGCCCCATGCGATCCATCAAATGCTGCCGGTGCTGGAACAGACCGGCGGGCCGAAGCTGGTGGATGCCATGCTGCAAGCCTCTGGCATCGAGGATCTGCCCCCCGAGGATCAGGGATTGATGGAGGAAGGCCCCGTCGCCCGCCTGCACCAGACCCTGCGCCGGGACATGCCGGACCAAGCGGCGGCGATCACCTATGCGGCGGGCGTGCGGACGGCGGATTACATCATTGCCAACAAAATCCCACGTGTGTTGTGCTGGCTGCTGCCCCGCCTGCCCCACGTGCTGGCGGCGCGTATCCTGACCCGGTCCGTACAACGCAACGCCTGGACCTTTACGGGGTCGGGGCGGTTCAACGTGCTGGGCCTGAACCCGATCCGGTTGCAGATCGCGGACAACCCCACAGTGCGCGGCGAGGTCAGCGACAAGAACCTGTGCCATTGGCACACCGGCGTGTTTACGGAGCTTTACGCCAGGTTGGTGCGAGACGACTATGTGGCGCGGGAACTGGCCTGCTGTGCCAATCAATCCCCGGCGTGCCGTTTCGAAATTGCGCCTTCGGCATGACCCCTATCAAGGGCGCGCCTCCCCCGAGGGTATCTGCGCCCCGAGGAAGGTCGGGTCACTCTGCCGCGATGGACGCCCCCGGTTTTTGATCAAGGATGCGGGGCGACAGATCGTCATAGACTGTGACCCCGTCGGGAAACACGCGACCCACGGCAGCATCCCCGGGTACAGCGGCCACCTGTAGGCCAGCGGCGCGGGCGGCTTGCGCACTTTCGGGCGTGTCTTCGATCGCCAGCACATCCTGACCCTTCAGATCAAGCCGGCGCAGGGCCAATTCGTAAATGTCGGGGGCGGGCTTGGGGCGTTTGACCAAGGCACCGTGGCCGACAAAGGCCAGCACGTCCACGGGCAGGGCCTCGTAGACCTGGCGCAGGATTGTGCGCAACTGGTCGCGGCTGGTGGTGCTGGCCACGCCCAAGGTCAGGCCGCGCGTGCGGGCAGCGCGCACCATGTGTTTCAGCCCGTCCCGGGGCGTGATCTGATCGGTCATGGCCTTAAAGTGCGCCTCTTTCGCGGCGTGCAGGGCGGTGGCATCCACCTCTGCGCCCTGCATTTCGGCCCATTTGCGGATGCGCGCCGCGCCGCCGGGATCGCGCAGCAGTTTCTGGTAGGTATGCCAGTCCCAGTGCCAGTCCAGCCCCGCATCCTTGAAGGCGCGGTTGAAGGCCCGCCGTTGCAGGTCAGAGGTTTCGGCAAGGGTGCCAATGGCCCCGAACAAGATCGCTTTCATGGTGAAACTCCGGCTAGGATGGTCGTCCTAATCCAGTAACTGGTGTCCGCCCCCTTCGGTTCCAGCAAAACTGCGCCCGCAAGCGGGGTTGCGCATGGCGCGCCCATCCCTATAACCCGCACAGATTTACCTGCCCTTGGCGGGACAGATTCCTCGCGCCCCGGAGAAGACACATGCCCAAACGTACCGATATCAAATCCATCATGATCATCGGGGCGGGGCCCATCGTGATCGGGCAGGCATGCGAATTCGACTATTCCGGCGCACAGGCGTGCAAGGCCCTGCGAGAGGAAGGCTATCGGGTCATTCTGGTCAATTCCAACCCCGCCACGATCATGACCGACCCCGGGCTGGCCGATGCCACCTATATCGAGCCGATCACGCCCGAGGTCGTCGCCCGGATCATCGAAAAGGAACGCCCCGATGCGCTGTTGCCCACCATGGGCGGGCAGACGGGTCTGAACACCTCTCTGGCGCTGGACGACATGGGCGTGCTGGAAAAATACAACGTGGAGCTGATCGGGGCCAAGCGCGAGGCTATTGAAATGGCCGAGGACCGCAAGTTGTTCCGCGAGGCGATGGACCGTCTGGGCATCGAAAACCCCAAGGCGACGATTGTGGCCGCCCCCAAGGACGCAAACGGTAAATACGACATCGCCGCCGGCGTGGCCAAGGCCATGGGTGATCTGGAACACATCGGCCTGCCTGCGATCATTCGGCCTGCGTTTACGTTGGGCGGGACCGGTGGCGGCGTGGCCTACAACCGCGCCGACTACGAGGCGATCTGTCGGAGTGGCCTTGAGGCCTCCCCCATGGCGCAGATCCTTGTGGACCAATCCCTGCTGGGTTGGAAGGAATACGAGATGGAGGTCGTGCGCGACACCGCCGACAACGCCATCATCGTCTGTGCCATCGAAAACGTGGACCCCATGGGCGTGCACACCGGGGATTCGATCACCGTGGCCCCTGCCCTGACCCTGACGGACAAGGAATACCAGTTGATGCGCACGCACTCGATCAACGTGTTGCGCGAGATCGGGGTGGAAACCGGCGGGTCCAACGTCCAGTGGGCCGTGAACCCCAAGGACGGGCGCATGGTGGTGATCGAAATGAACCCCCGGGTGTCGCGGTCCTCTGCGCTGGCGTCCAAGGCGACAGGCTTCCCCATCGCCAAGATCGCCGCGAAACTGGCCGTGGGCTACACGCTGGACGAATTGGACAATGACATCACCAAGGTGACGCCCGCGTCCTTCGAGCCGACGATTGACTACGTCGTCACCAAGATCCCGAAATTCGCCTTCGAGAAATTCCCCGGGTCCGAGCCGCTTCTGACGACGGCGATGAAATCCGTGGGCGAGACGATGGCCATCGGCCGCACGATCCACGAATCGATGCAAAAGGCGCTGGCCTCCATGGAATCCGGGTTGACCGGATTTGACGACATCGACCTGCCCTCGGACCCCGCCGCCATCAAGGCAGAGCTGGGTCGCCAGACCCCCGACCGTATCCTTGTCATTGCCCAAGCCATGCGCGAAGGCCTGAGCAACGACGAAATCCAGGCCATCACGGCCTATGACCCGTGGTTCCTGTCCCGCATCCGCGAGATCGTGGAGGTGGAAAACGAGGTCCGCGCCGAGGGCCTGCCCGTGACCGAAACCGGCCTGCGGCGGCTGAAAATGATGGGCTTCACCGATGCCCGTCTGGCCAAACTGACCGGCCGGACCGAGGACAACGTGCGCCGCGCCCGCCTGAACCTTGGCGTCACCGCGCAGTTCAAACGCATCGACACCTGCGCCGCCGAGTTCGAGGCGCAGACCCCCTACATGTATTCCACCTACGAGACCCCCGTCATGGGGGAGCCGGAGTGCGAAGCGCGGCCCTCGGACGCCAAAAAGGTCGTCATTCTGGGCGGCGGTCCCAACCGGATCGGTCAGGGGATCGAATTCGACTACTGCTGTTGTCACGCCTGTTTCGCCCTGTCCGATCAGGGCTACGAGACGATCATGATCAACTGCAACCCCGAGACGGTGTCGACAGACTACGACACCTCCGACCGGCTGTACTTTGAACCCCTCACCTTCGAACACGTCATGGAAATCCTGCGCGTGGAGCAGGACAACGGCACCCTGCACGGCGTGATCGTGCAGTTCGGCGGCCAGACGCCCCTGAAACTGGCCAATGCGCTGAACGAGGCGGGCATCCCGATCCTTGGCACCTCCCCCGATGCCATTGATCTGGCAGAGGACCGGGAGCGGTTCCAGCAGCTGGTCGAACGCCTTGGCCTGAAACAACCCGTCAACGCCATCGCCACCAGCGACGAGGAGGCCCGCCTGCGCGCCGAAGAACTGGGCTATCCGCTGGTCATCCGCCCGTCCTACGTGCTGGGCGGCCGCGCCATGGAAATCGTCCGCGACACCGCGCAACTGGAACGCTACATCCGCGAGGCTGTGGTCGTGTCCGGCGACAGCCCCGTCCTGCTGGACAGCTACCTGTCCGGTGCCATCGAGGTGGACGTGGACGCCCTGTCCGACGGCACCGATGTCCACGTGGCCGGCATCATGCAACATATCGAGGAGGCGGGCGTGCACTCCGGCGACAGCGCATGTTCCCTGCCGCCCCACTCCCTGCCCGCAGACATAATCACCGAAATCCGCCGCCAGACCGTGGACCTGGCCATCGCCCTGCGCGTGGTCGGCCTGATGAACGTGCAATTCGCCGTGAAGGACAGGGACGTCTACCTGATCGAGGTGAACCCCCGCGCGTCCCGCACCGTGCCCTTCGTGGCCAAGGCGGTGGACAGCGCCATCGCCTCCATCGCCGCGCGCCTGATGGCCGGAGAGCCGCTGTCGAACTTCCCCCTGCGCGACCCCTACCCCGACAACATCGACAGTCACCTGCCCATGGGTGATCCGTTCCAACTGGCCGATCCCAACACCCCGTGGTTCAGCGTCAAGGAGGCCGTGCTCCCCTTCGCCCGCTTCCCCGGCGTGGACACGATCCTGGGGCCGGAAATGCGCTCCACCGGGGAGGTCATGGGTTGGGACCGATCCTTCCCGCGCGCCTTCCTCAAGGCGCAGATGGGCGCGGGCGTCACCCTGCCTGCCAAGGGCACCGTGTTCCTGTCGATCAAGGACATGGACAAGACCGACCAACTGGTGGACACCGCGCGCATCCTCGCGGGCCACGACTTCAAAATCCTCGCCACCTCCGGCACCGCCGCCTTCCTCGCGGATCACGGCATCGACAGCGAGGTCGTGAACAAGGCCTACGAGGGCGGGCGCACCATCGTGGACGTGATGAAGGACGGCGACGTCGATCTGGTGATGAACACCACCGAAGGCGCCCAAGCGGTCGAGGACAGCCGATCCATGCGCAACGTCGCCCTGATGGATAAGATCCCCTACTACACCACCCTCGCCGGCGCCCACGCCGCAGCACTCGCCATTCAGGCGCAGGACGAAGGGGACGTCGAGGTGCGTAGTTTGCAGTAGATTTTAGAAAAGGATTTCGTCATCTGACGGAGGAACTTCTTCGAGGAGTGCGTCGAGAACTTCATCAGCACCATTCACCCTTCTTTTGATGAGGCGAAGCATGTTTGACAATTCAAGATAGTAACTACGGCGATTAGTTTTCTCGATGTCAACATCTCTAAAAACATCTATGCGATTCCCGTCATCATCCAGTATCGAAATTTCGATGTCATCTGCGTGACCATTTTCTCTCGGCTGCACCACGTCAATTGTTACACTCGCCGACTTAAAAGACGTTATGAAACGCGTCGACAGTGCGGTGGCGTTCCACTTAATGTCTCCATTTTTGGTCCCATCAATCAAACGGTCGGCCAGTGTAGCCCACTTTTGGATAGTCGCCTCATCAGCATCACTGTTCATTAGACAGGGCCTCCTTTAACTCCGCAATTGCTTCGATGATCGCTTCGCGTTGGTCTTGTATGACTCTTTGCGCTCTAACTGCATCGTTTGTCATAGTTTTTTTAAAGCGTAGCTTATCTGCTTCATCCCCAATTATTCTAATTTGTCCATTCAACTCTCTCAAGCGGTCACGAGCGTGGCTGGACAATTGCTGCGTGGATACATGCAATACCTCTAAAATGATGTTACGAATACGTCGAGCTCGGTCAGAGACCATTTCCCAAGACTCCGCTTCATGCCGAAGTGCCAGATCATCCAGCAGTGACCGCGCTTGGTTGAGGCTATCGAAAATTTGTATCTTGCCAACCATTTCCCGTGTTTGTTGCGAAGCTTCTTTGCTAGCTTCGGCGGCATTCTTTGCATCTCTTGCGAAGTGGATCGTCAAAATAGCCCCGAGTACCGAGGCTACCACGCCAAGCTCGTCAAACCACCAGAAATGCGAAAAATCAAAGTTGACCAAGCTGTTCTCTTTTCTCATCCATCCCAAGGCAACACATTTGCGATGGGATTGATAGCCCTGTTCGGCTGGTCAATGCGGATCCACTCCTGTGCTACTTACCGATCACCAACGCGATGTTAGCCGCCCCCTTAACCAGCCGGCCCAACAAGTCCCGCCCTACCGTTCGTCCAGCCGCCGCATCTCTGCTTCCACCTCGCCCCAGGCGGGGCGCCGGGTGGGGATGTGGTCGGCGTAGCCCTCGGGCGTGTCCATGCCCTGCAACACCCGGCCCAGCTTGGCGTGCATGAAGGCGCGCAGGACGGCGTTCATGCGCGGTTGATACCCGTGGCCCAGGCCTTTGAAAAACTTGATCACGTCTTCGTCGATCTCAAGGCTCACCTTTTTCTTGCGCCCCTTCTTCGGCACGGCCAGGGCGTGCCATTCGGTGGGGATGCGCCCACTGCTGCGCACGCGCCACGCGATGTCATATTCCAACCGCCCCAACGCCTCCGCCAGCCAATAGCGATTCTCTGCGTCCTTGGCCGATTTGACCGGAATATCTTGCGTCATGGTTCCTATCCTTTCGTTAACATCCGACGCACTATTGGGCGGAGCAGTTAACACTTTCTTGCCGGACCTTTTCGGGGGGGATATCGGGGGTGGTTTCGGGGGCCTTTCGGGGGGTGCCAAATGACGTGCCGTTCCGCTTGACGCGACGTCTCGCTTCCCGTTCCCTGATCGCCACGCGAGGAGATGAGAATGACCACAGTTTCGATTACCGGCCACGGGGTTTTCACACCGTCCGAGATTATCACCAATGACGAACTGGTGGTGGCCTTCAACGCCTACGCCGACCTGCAAAACGCTGAATTTGCTGACGAAATCGCCGCTGGCACGCGCACGGCGATCCCTCATTCGTCGGCTGACTTCATCCGCAACGCCTCGGGCATCGAGCAGCGCTATGTCCTTGATAAGGCGGGTGTTCTGGACCCCACCCGCATGTTCCCGCGCCTTGCCCAGCGCACCGATGAAGACCCCGGTCAGATGGCCGAAATGGGCGTGGATGCCTGCCGCCAAGCCCTTGATATGGCTAGCATTTCCGGGGCCGACGTGGACTTGATCATCTGCGCCGCCAGTAACCACGAACGCGCCTACCCGGCCGTCGCCATCGAGATACAGGCCCTGCTGGGCGCGGGCGGCTTTGCCTTTGACATGAACGTCGCCTGTTCGTCGGCCACTTTCGGCATACAGGCCGCCGCCGACATGGTGAAAAATGGCAATGCAAACAAAGCTTTGGTCGTCTGCCCAGAGATCTGTTCCGCCCATCTGGAATGGCGCGACCGGGACTGTCATTTCATCTTTGGCGACGTGTGCACAGCCCTGTTGATCGAGCGGGACGCGGCCCATGGGTTTCGCATCGAATCGACCCGTTGCGCCACCCAATTCAGTAACAATATTCGCAACAATAACGGTTACTTACGCCGTACCCGGGACCAGATGGAGGACCGGCGCGACATGCAATTCATGCAAAATGGACGCCGCGTTTTCAAAGAGGTGCTGCCCATGGTCAGCGCCCACATCAAAGATCACCTTGACGCAGGCGGTGTTCAGCCCGACAAATTGCGCAGGCTTTGGTTGCACCAGGCCAACAAAACGATGAACGATTTTATCGGCAAAAAGGTGATGGGCCGCGTCCCCGAACCACACGAGCAGCCCAACATTTTGCAGGACTACGCGAACACCTCTTCGGCCGGGTCGATCATCGCGTTCTCGAAATACAGTGCGGATTTTAAACCCGGCGACCGTGGACTGATTTGTTCATTCGGGGCGGGCTATTCCGTGGGATCGGTGCTGCTGACGCGTCACTAGCGGGCTGTTTCTTCCTCTAGGTGCAGCTTCATTTCCACCAGAACCTTTTGTAATTCCACGGTTTCTGCCAGCAGGCGCTTGGCCTCGTTAATTGTGATGACACCGTCCGCGATTGATAGTGAGTATTCCGACATCAGCATCGCGAACCGTTGGCTGAGCGCCACGACATCACTGTTCACATTGCCGCTTTCGTCGTTGCGGCGAGACTTCTCAAGGCTCAGGCCGATACCGTTCAGCTCCGCCAAGGCGGCTGTCACATGAGGATAGCTGGACGCGGATTCCAAGGCGGCCACCGCATCTACAGGCATGTAGCGATCCGCATGTTCGTCCGCCGCAGAAAAATAGCGTCCAAGGGTCGCCTTGGATTTGCCGGTCAATTCACACGCCGCCTGAAAGCCCACGTCTTTGATTAACGCTTCGGTATGCTTTTTGAGGTAACTGTTCATCATTGATCCCTTGCTGACGCGGTCGATCATAGTTGGTCCGCCGGGGGGAAAGCCCCAAATGGTTTCCCGCTGCGTCAGTTTACGCCTTGGAGCATAACAAATAGGTCAGCCCGTCGCTGACGCGTAATGAGGACCCGGCGTTATCGGGTAGGATTGGGGGTCCGCTGGGTCCCGCGGATCCGTCTGTTGGTGTCTGGCTTGGGTCAGACGGTCCCTCGCCAACGACGGCGCCATCACTTACAGATGGCGGGCCCCCAGTCCCTTGTCGCCCCCGTTTTGGTTTGCCAAAAGGGGCCATGGCAAAACTGTATTTCCACTATTCCACGATGAACGCGGGCAAGTCGACGCTGCTGTTGCAGGCCTCCTACAACTACATTGAACGCGGGATGGAGACCTATCTGCTGACCGCGTCTTTCGACGATCGCGCGGGTCGGGGACAGATCGGGTCACGGATCGGAATCACTGCAAATGCAGATACTTACACCACATCGACCGACCTGTTTGCGATGATTGCCAAGCGGCTGGACAAAGGCCCCTGCGCCTGTGTTTTGGTGGACGAGGCACAATGGCTGTCGCGCGACCAGGTCTGGCAACTGGCCCGGGTGGTGGACGATCTGAGCGTGCCTGTCATGTGCTATGGCCTGCGCGTCGATTTTCGTGGCGAGCTGTTCCCCGGATCCGCGGCCCTACTGGCCTTGGCAGACGAGATGCGCGAGGTGCGTACGATCTGTCACTGCGGGCGCAAGGCCACCATGGTCATCCGCGTGGACGCCGATGGCCGCGCCTTGACCGAAGGCGCACAAGTCGAGGTCGGAGGAAACGACCGCTACGTGTCCCTGTGCCGCCGCCACTTTCGCGAAGAAACTGGCGACGTCGGCTAAACCTTTGATTAATCCTTTTGGGTTAAACGGGGTTAGGTAAGGGTCGTCCTTCGACAAAGGCGATCACGTTATCCAGCGCCATGCGTCCCATATCCTCGCGCACCTCTAAGGCGGCGGTGCCAAGATGGGGCAATAGCGTGACATTTTCGAGGGCGGATAGAGCGGCTGGCACCTCGGGCTCCTGCTCATACACATCCAACCCCGCGCCCGCGATCTGACCGGAGTGCAGTGCGTCGATCAAGGCGGCCTCGTCTACGACATCGCCGCGCGCGATGTTCACAAAATGCGCATGGGGCTGCATCGCGGCAAAGGCCTGCGCGTTCATCAGATGGTGCGTCTCAGCCCCCCCGGCACGGCCATGACAATGACATCGCAGGCGGCGCAAAGTTCCGGGATCGTCGCCATTTGCTGCGCCGGCACCCCTGCATCCTTGGTCGATCGGTTGTAGAATTTGACTGTCATGTCAAAGCCATAGTGGCACCGCCGCGCGATGGCTCGGCCAATCCTGCCCATGCCGATGATGCCCACGGTCTTGCCGGACATATGCAGGCCCAGCATCTGTGTCGGGTGCCAGCCGGTCCAGTTGCCAGCGCGCAGCATACGCTCCCCCTCGCCGGTGCGGCGCAACGTGGACAGCATAAGGGTCAGGGCAATGTCGGCGGTAGCATCGGTCACGGCCCCGGGCGTGTTTGTCACCGCGACCCCTGCCGCGCGGGCAGCCGCGACGTCGATATGGTTGAACCCCACGCCAAAATTGGCCAGCAGTTTGGCGCGGATCGGCCCGGTGAAGGCGTCGGCGGTGAAAGCGTCGCCAAGGGTGGGCAGGATAACGTCAGCCTCGGCCAAGGCGGCCTGACATTCGCCCAAGTCCATAGGCAGGGTGGTATCGCGGCACGTCACGTCAAAGCGCGCCTGTGCCAAGGTCATGACGCTTTCAGGCAAACGGCGAGACACAAACAGTTTCATCAATACATCCTTCCGCCAATGGGTACGTCTTTATCAGGGATGAGCAGGACAACCTCGCCCGCCTCGTCCGGTACACCAAGCACCAGAACCTCGGACATGAATTTGCCGATTTGACGGGGTGGGAAGTTGACCACAGCCAGCACCTTGCGCCCAGGGAGCCCCTCGGGCGTGTAGTGTTTGGTGATTTGGGCCGAGGACTTTTTGATCCCCAGGTCACCCCCGAAATCCACCCAAAGCTTGATCGCAGGTTTGCGCGCCTCGGGGTAGGGTTCGGCTTGGGTAATGACGCCCACACGGATATCGACCTTGGCGAAATCTTCGAAGGAGATCATGGGCCTAGCCTTTCAGTTCGCGGGATCGGTGCGTCGCCGCCTTGACCGTCATGCGCATCAGCGGGGGCAGGCCGTGGGTGTCGTTCATCAAAACCTCCAGTCCCGCTTGGGTGGTCCCATTGGGCGAGGTAACGTTGACCCTGAGCTGCGCCGGGGTCTCATCCGCCTGCACGGCCAAGGCCCCCGCCCCGGCCACAGTGGCCTTGGCGAGCCGCATAGCAAGGTCGGGGTCAAGGCCCTGCGCCTGTCCCGCCGCAGCCATGGTTTCGATCATGTGGAACACGTACGCGGGGCCGGAGCCGGACAGGCCCGTCACCGCGTCGATCTGATCCTCGTCCTGCAGCCGCACCACATCGCCCACAGCGCGCAGCAACCCTTCGGCCATGTCCAAATGCGCCTGCGCCGCGGCGTTTCCCACCATGGCCGTGATCCCCTGACCAATGGCGGCGGGCGTGTTCGGCATGGCGCGCACGATGGGGGCGCCCGGGAACGCAGCCTCGAACGCCGCGATGGCGGTGCCAGCCGCAACGGAAATCATCACAGTCTCGGTTCCAAGGGCTTGGAGGGCAGGCAGGGCCGTTCCCATCATCTGCGGCTTGACCGCGATTATGGCGACGGCAGGACTGTCAGGCAGGCTGCTGCCAATGTGCACGCCTGTGCTGCGCAACCAATCGCTGGGCGCGGGGTCGATGACGTAGACCGCCGCAGGATCCAGCCCCCCTGTCAGCCATCCGGCCAGCATGGCAGACCCCATCTTGCCACAGCCCAACAGGACCAAGCCCCGGGCGTTGATATCGTTAAAATCCATCATGCTCCCCCGCCAGTTGCGGGCAGGTTATGCGCGGCCGTAAGCCTCTGCAATGGCGACCTGCAAGGCCTCTTCGGGGGATTTGTCAGCCCAGCACACCAGTTGAAACGCCGGGTAGAACCGCTCGGCCGTGTGTACGGCCCCGGCGATCATCCGGTCAATCTGCGCGCCACTGGCCATAGCCCCACCCGACAGCACAAGGCCGTAGCGGTAGACCATCAACTGCTGCGGCTTCCAATAGGTAAAGGCCCCGGTCCAACACATGTCGTTGGTTTGGTTCAGACAATCATAAAGGGCTGGCAGCGACGCCTCGGGCGGCTCCATCTCGAAGGTACAGACCATACGCAGGGTTTCGTCGTAGTCGGACCATGCCAGAGTAATGGAATAGGTACGCCATTGCCCGATCACGGCCATCTGGATTTGATCGTCAGCAACCCGGTCAAACTCCCATGCGTGATGCTCGGCCAATCCTTCGACGATATCAATCGGGTGCAGGTCTTCTGTTTCGAATTGTTCTGCAATTGACATGGTAGCCCCCGCCGCAATTGACGTCCACGGGTGGCGGCCCGCTAGACGCTGGTGTTATCACTAGGGCTTTGTGTTGTCGCAACCCCAGCTACGACATATGGTGGCGGAGGTTGCCCGGGCCTGTAAACCCTTATTTTAGTGGCGCACAAGGTTACCCACAACAATATGTGGGTCTGGGGACTAAACTCGGTGGGTTCAGACGATCACAGGAACGTAAGGTGCAAGTGATCGCTGCGCTGACTAGAGTGACGGAAAGAATGGAGTTTCCGATGATCCGCACCCTTTGCGCCTGCGCCGCCCTTGTGGTCGCCACACCTGCCCTTGCCACCAACTTGTCCTTTGACCGATCCTGGAAGGAACAGGGGTTCTTGCGTTTGTTCACCAATGACTATGGATTGAACGGCAACACGCTGGACGTGGAATCCGATGGCACCGTGTCCCTGCTTTGGCGTCCAGTGCCCGACGCCGCTCGGGGTTCGACAGCCGCCAGCTGGTCTTGGGCCGTCGAACAAGGCGTCACCGCCACTGACCTTTCACGCAAAGGGGGAGACGACCGCAACCTTGCGATCTACTTCGCGTTCACTTCGCCCGAGACTGTGGACAGCATCAACCCGAACCGTGCCGCGCGGTTGCTGCGCGCCCCGGACACCAAGGTGTTGGTCTATGTCTGGGGTGGTGCCAATACGACGGGACCAACGCAAAGCCCCTATCTGCCCGGTCTCAAGACCATCGTGAAACGCCCCGCGAGCACAGGCCAGTTCAACGAAACCGTCGATCTGGCCGCCGATTTTCAGCGCGCCTTCGGTGAGCCGCAGACCGTCCTTGTGGGCGTTGGCATCAGTGCGGACAGCGATGACACCGACACATACATCAAGGCCAGAGTCAGTGGCCTGACGTTACGCTAGGTCGGGTCGCGCCAGCGGTTCACAATTGGGTAACGCCGGTCCAACCAGAATGCCCGTTGCGTCAAACGCGCACCGGGTGCGGACTGGAAGCGTTTGTATTCACTGACATAAAGCAGCCACTCCACCCTCTTGACCGTTTCAGCATCATGGCCTTGGGCGACGATCTGTGCGACCGACAGTTCGTTCTCGATCAACCCTTCTAGGATGGCATCCAACACCTCGTAGGGGGGCAGGCTGTCTTCGTCCTTTTGATCATCGCGCAGTTCGGCCGATGGCGGTTTTTCGATGACACGTAGGGGGATCACCTCTCCCGCTGGGCCCTTCATCCACGGCGCGTGGTGCGCATTGCGCCACCGGCAGACGTCGAAGACGCGGGTTTTATAAAGGTCCTTGATCGGGTTATAGCCCCCCGCCATATCGCCGTAGATCGTTGCGTAGCCGACGGCGACCTCGGACTTGTTGCCGGTGGTCAACAGCATCTCGCCAAACTTGTTGGACAGCGCCATCAAGAGCAGCCCCCGCAAACGCGACTGCAGGTTCTCTTCAGTCACATCTGCGGCCAGCCCGTCGAACAGCGGACCCAGAACCTCTGTCACCGCAGCACGCGGACCGCTGATGGGCAAGGTATCCAGCCGGGTGCCAAGACGGTCCGCCACCCCCGCCGCGTCCTCTAGGGAATGGGCAGAGGTGTATTCCGACGGCAGCATCACGCAGCGCACGTTTTCAGGACCAAGGGCGTCGGCGGCAATAGCGGCGACAATGGCCGAATCCACCCCGCCGGACAGGCCCAGCACCGCCTTGGAAAAGCCTGCCTTGCCCATGTAGTCGCGCAAAGCGACGACCATGCAGTGATAGTCCGCGCCGTGCCCCTCGGGCTGCGCGGCCATTGTGCCGGGCCGGGCGCGCCAGCCCGCGTCGGTGAGGTCGAAATCCACATGCTCGATCCCTTCGACAAAGGACTCCATGTGACAGGTCATCTGTCCACCCGGGTTCAACACGAAGCTGGCCCCGTCAAACACCTGGTCATCCTGCCCACCGCACAGGTTCAGGTAGGCCGCAGGCAGGCCCGTTTCGACCGTGCGCGCGACGATATGGGCAAAGCGCACGTCTTGCTTGCCGCGGAAATAGGGGGAGCCATTGGGGATCACGAGGATCTCTGCCCCGGTTTCGGCCAGGGTTTCGGTCACATCCTCGAACCAGGCATCCTCGCAGATCGGGGTACCGATCCGCACGCCCGCCACCGAATAGGGGCCAGAGACGTCGCCGGACTGAAAAAAGCGTTGTTCATCAAAGACTTTGTAGTTAGGCAAATGGTGTTTAAGGATCCGCGCCTTGACCGTGCCGCCTTCAATCACGACCCAAGCGTTGAAAGGTTTATCTTCCCCCTCGGGCCAATAAGGCAGACCAATGCCTAGGGCCGGACCCTCCGCGCAATCCTTCGCAAGTTGCATTAAATGCCGCTCACAATCGGCCACGAAGGCCGGTTTGCGCACAAGGTCCATGGGTTGGTAGCCAGACAGGAACATTTCCGGCAGGGCGACCATGTCAGCCCCCGCCGCCTTGCCCTGCGCCCACGCAGCGCGCGCCTTGTCAGCATTGCCCGCCAGATCGCCCATTGTGGCATTCATCTGCGCCATGGTCAGTCGAAACGTTTTGAACATCTGCGCCCCCTCTTGCATCCTTGCCCCACCTACCCCACGTCCGCGTCGGAGGGAATGCGCCAATCGCCGGGAAAAGAATTGCCCCCGTGCCCCCCTGATTTAGCCTTTCCTTAACCAGAGTCACACCATCTGTGGGAGCATGCTTGTGATCATCGCCCGAACTTTTGCGTTTGTTGCCTTTGCCGTGACGGCCGCCGTGCCCGCGTCGGCGCAGGACGGCGCTGTGCAGACCAAGCAGTATGACGGTGGCGGGATCTACGAGGGCACCTTTCGGAACGGCCAGCAACACGGCACCGGCACCTACAAGTTGCCCAATGGGTACGAATACACCGGCGAATGGGTTGATGGCGAAATTCGCGGCCAAGGCACGGCGCGCTTCCCGGATGGATCGGTCTATGTCGGCGCCTTTATCGAGGGCAAGCCAGAGGGTCAGGGCAAAATCACCTTCGCGGACGGTGGCACCTATGAGGGCGATTGGCTGGATGGTAAGATCACCGGACAGGGCGTGGCTGATTACGCAAACGGGGTGCGGTACACAGGTGGTTTTGTAAACGCGCTGCACGATGGGCAGGGTGTCATGGAAAGCCCCACAGGATATCGGTACGAAGGATCGTGGGTCGCCGGGCTGAAAGATGGCCAAGGCGAGATCACCTATCCCGACGGCGCAACTTACGTGGGTCAGATGGCAAACGGCCAGCGCGAAGGTCAAGGCACCCTGACCATGACCGATGGGCTGGTCTACGTCGGCAATTGGAAATCCGGCCAAATCAATGGCTTGGGCAAGCTGACGCAAGCCAACGGGGACGTCTACGAGGGCCTATTGGTGGACGGTCAACGGCATGGAACGGGCTCGGTCGCCTATGCCAACGGAGACGTCTACGAAGGTGAATTCGCCGATGACAAGCGTCACGGACAAGGCGTGTTCAAAGGTACTGACGGTTATGAGTATGTGGGCAGCTGGGTCGAAGGTCGGATCGAGGGCGAGGGGCAAGTCACCTATCCCGATGGGTCCGTCTATGTTGGCCAGTTTCGCAATGATCTCGCCCATGGCATCGGGACGATCACCTATCCTGACGGGTCAACATACGAAGGCGCATGGGTTGATGGGGTAATCGAAGGCGTCGGTGTCGCTCGTTACCCCAACGGCCTTGTCTACGAAGGAGAGTTCCGCGCCGCCAAGAACCACGGCCGGGGCGTGATGACGTTTACAGACGGTTATCGCTATGAAGGCGATTGGAATGACGGTTTGCGCCACGGACAAGGCATTGCGACATATGCCGATGGCACAACATACGAAGGTGCGTTCCTGAACGGCCAGCGCGAAGGTACGGGCAAGATCGTCATGCCCGATGGCTTTACATATCTTGGCGAATGGCTGGCCGGCGAAATCCACGGGCAGGGCATCGCCACTTACGCCAATGGCGACATCTACGAGGGCAACTTTGCGAATGGCAAACGTCAGGGCGCCGGCACCATGCGCTACGCGACCGGAGAGGTCGAGAGCGGTGAATGGGAAGATGGGCGCTTGACCGATATTGAGGCCGTTCAGGCGGAACCGGGGACCGTTTCGGAAGCAACTGCGGAGCCTGCCGAAACCGACGGCTGATCATTCCGCTTCAAGCGCGTCCTCCAGATGAGGGATCAGATTGTTCCACACCTCGGACGGCGCCGAGCCGTTTGGAACGATCAAAAGTGGCACACCTGCTTCGTCCAAGGCCTGCGCTTTGGCTCGATCGCGCTTTTGGTAGTCGCCCTGAAAATGGCCTTCGCCGTGGTACTCAATCGCGACTAGGGGTAAACCCCGGTCGTCAAGCAACAGGTAGTCCACGCGTTTTTCACAAAAAGTCTCCCGTGTAGACATCCATGCGTCACGATCAGCACGGCGATCCACGTGCAAAAACGCATCCATGGAAACTTGCGCATGGATGGAAAACAGCGGCGCTTCACTTTCCAGTTTATCGAAAAGCCAGTGGAACAGACGCAATTCGGCCTTGTTCATCATCGGAACAGGATGGATCGCGACGCGCTTTGGCGTATCCAGCTTCGCGGGCCTTTTGGGCAAAGGCGTCACGTCTTGCCCGCCACTGTAATCCTGATCCCACGACCCCGACCCCGTCAACACAGGTTTGGGCTGCGCGGCTTTTGCCCCATCCTCGCTAGCCAATTTGCGCAGCGTAATGGCTGCCATTTCATTGGCTTCTGCTGCGCGCTTCGGCACGCCGCCGGACATGGATTGGATGAGTTTGGACAACATAGGGACACCCTTGGTACTGCGTTATGGCTATGTTGAAATCAGTCTGTGTCTAAATCTGGGCAAAAGAGAGGGCTTTAGAAGGATTGTTTCAGACAACTTCACCGTTGGTTAACTTTGCCAAGATCGCGTCACCATCCGCCAAAACCGTCTCGCGCCTGTCCTCGTCCATGCGGTCCCACGTACGATACATCTGCGCCATGCGTGGGTTCTTTGCGAACAAGTCCCTGTTCCGATTGAGAAAATTCCAATACAGCAGGTTGAAAGGACATGCGCCCTCGCCTGTTTTCTGGCTGACCTTGTAGTGGCAGCCTTTGCAGTAGTTCGACATTTTGTTGATATAGTTGCCACCCGAGACATACGGTTTGCTTGCCACAATTCCACCGTCCGCAAACTGTGACATGCCAATCACGTTCGGAGCCTCGACCCATTCATAAGCGTCGGCGTAGACGGCCAAGTACCATTCGTGCACCTGATGCGGATCGACCCCCGCCAATAACGCGAAATTGCCGGTGATCATCAGCCGTTGGATGTGGTGTGCATAGGCGTGTTTTTCCGTGCACGCGACCGCGTGTTCCACGCAACGCATATTGGTCTTTCCGCCCCAATATAAATCCGGAAGGTCGCGCGTATGGTTCAGGTCATTCCGTTTGGTATAGTCGGGGCCTTGCAGGAAATAGATGCCGCGGATGTATTCGCGCCAGCCTATGATTTGCCGGATAAAGCCCTCCACAGCGTTAAGCGGTGCATGTCCGGATCGGTACGCCTCGGCCGCGGCATCGCAGGCTTCGGACCAAGGCAAGAGGCCTGCGTTGATGTACATGGAAATGATGGAATGATAGAGGAAATCCTCTTCAGCGAGCATCGCGTCTTGGAAATCCCCGAACTTGGGTAGGGCGTTCTGGATGAAATGGGTCAGTGCCCGGCGCGCGCCTTCGCGGTCTGTAGCAAACCAAAAGTCGTCCAGGTCCCCGAAGTGGTTGTCGAACCGGGCACGGACCAGTTCCAGCACCTCGGCGGTCACATCATCCGGGGTGAACCGCATGGGGCCGGAGTGGGTAATCTCGTCCGGCGCGGGCTTGCGGTTGTCGTGATCGTAGTTCCACTTGCCACCCTCAGGTTGATCACCGTCCATCAACAGCCCGGTTTTGCGGCGCATGTCGCGGTAGAAATACTCCATCCGCAGTTGCTTGCGCCCCTCGGCCCAAGCCTCGAACTCTGCATGGTCACACAGAAACCTGTCGTCCGGGAATTGGTGCACCGGAATCGGGCAGTCCTCCAGGGCGCTGATGACGCGGAACTCGCCGGGCTCTGTGGCCAAAACTTCGTCACCACCCACAGCCAGCAGGGCTTCGGTGATCGAGGTCAGCCCCTCGCCCAGCTTGAAGTACCGCACCGTCCAGCCGTCGTCCCGCAACTGCGCCGCGAACTTACGCATGGACGCGAAAATGAAGGCGATCTTTTTGGGGTGATGGCGAACATAGGACGCCTCGTCCCAGACCTCGGCCATCACGACCGTATCCGTGGACTTGTCCCCTTCGCGCAGGGCAGACAATTCGGGGGACAGCTGGTCGCCCAGCACAAGGATAAGGCGGTTCACCACGGCACCTGCGCACCGGAATAGTCAAAGAAGCCGCCGGTTTGCGCCGGCGTCAGCCCGTCCATCACATCACACAGGTTGCGCGCGGCCTCGGCGGCATCGACTTTCTTGTGGGCCGGGTAGTTCGCCGTGAATTCCGTCGCAACGGTGCCCGGGTGCAGGGCAACGACGCAGGACTGTTTGTGGCTGCGCAACAGCTCGATCCCTGCCCCGTGCACGATCTGGTTGGCCGCCGCCTTCGACGCGCGATAGCTATGCCAGCCCCCCATACGGTTATCTCCGATGGATCCGACCCGCGCCGTTAGCACCGTCGTGACCGAAGGCGCATCTTTGGGCAGCAGGCGCGCGGCGTGGCGCAGGATCAACGCCGGGCCAATGGTGTTGGCCCAAAGGACCTGCGCCATGACGTCCGCGTCAATCGCGGACAGGGATTTTTCTGGCGCGGCCCCCTCCGGTGCCAAGATGCCCGTGGCCACGAAAATACGTGCGAAGGGGCCATCCAAGCGGCCAAGCAAGGTGTCCACCACCTCTGGGCTGCGCACATCCAGCCCGTCGCCAGATCGCGACAGCCCTGTCACCCCATAGCCGCGCGCCGATAATTCTGCCCCGACCGCGGCACCGATGCCACCCGAGGACCCTATGATCAAAGCATTTTCCATGATCAGCCAGCTAGCCGCCGATAAAGGCTTTTCAAACGAAATTGTGTCAGCCATACATTTGGCATGGCATCGCGCACACATACTCCGTCCCGCATCCGCGGCGACCTCGCGCTACTCCTACTTAGCCTAAGCTGAGCGGGCCTTCTTGGCGCGACCGCTCGGTTGGTTGCAGCGCCAAGATAAATCCCCCACAAGACCGCAAAAGCTAAGAGGCCATCATGACCGATAAAGTTGTAATTTTCGACACCACCCTGCGCGACGGCGAACAATCCCCCGGCGCAACCATGACCCACGACGAAAAACTGGAGATTGCGGAACTGCTGGACGACATGGGCGTCGACATCATCGAGGCGGGGTTTCCCATTGCATCCGAAGGCGACTTTCAGGCCGTTTCAGAGATCGCACAGCGGTCCAAGAAGTCTGTGATCTGCGGGCTGGCCCGTGCGAATTTCAAGGATATCGACCGCTGTTTCGAGGCGGTCAAACATGCCGCGCAGCCGCGCATCCACACTTTCATAGGCACCTCGCCCCTGCACCGGGCGATCCCCAACCTGACCATGGACGAAATGGCGGATAAGATCCACGAAACCGTCACCCATGCCCGCAACCTGACCGACAACGTGCAGTGGTCGCCCATGGATGCCACGCGCACCGAATGGGACTACCTTGCCCGCGTCGTGGAGATTGCGATCAAGGCCGGGGCGACGACGATCAACATCCCCGACACCGTGGGCTATACCGCACCTGTCGAAAGCGCCGATCTGATCCGCCGCTTGATCGCCGAAGTGCCCGGCGCCGACGAGGTGATCTTTGCCACCCACTGCCACAACGACCTTGGCATGGCGACCGCCAACGCCCTGGCCGCTGTTGACGGGGGTGCGCGCCAGATTGAATGTACGATCAACGGCCTTGGGGAACGTGCGGGCAACACCGCGCTGGAAGAGGTCGTGATGGCCCTGAAAGTGCGCAGCGACATCATGCCGTTTCACACGGGCGTGGACACCACCAAGATCATGCACATCAGTCGCCGGGTCAGCACCGTGTCCGGTTTCGTGGTCCAGCCCAACAAAGCGATCGTCGGCAAGAACGCCTTTGCCCACGAAAGCGGCATCCATCAGGACGGCATGCTGAAGAACCGCGAGAACTTCGAGATTATGCGGCCCGAGGATATCGGGTTAGCGGGCACCTCTCTGCCACTTGGCAAACACTCTGGCCGGGCGGCGCTGCGCGACAAGATGGACAAGCTGGGGTTCGATCTGGCGGATAACCAGTTGAACGATGTCTTTGTGCGGTTCAAAGCACTGGCGGACCGCAAGAAAGAGATTTTCGACGAAGACCTTATCGCGCTGATGCAGGCCGAAGAACGCGAGGGCCAGGACCGGGTCCGGGTCAAATCCCTGCGCGTGGTCTGCGGCACCCATGGTCCCCAGACCGCCGATCTGACCTTGACCATCGATGATCAGGATCACCAGCACGAGGCCGAAGGCGACGGCCCGGTGGACGCGGCCTTCAATGCGGTCAAGGCCATGGTGCCCCACAACGCGCGTCTGCAACTGTATCAGGTGCACGCCGTGACCGAGGGTACCGACGCCCAAGCCACCGTTTCCGTCCGCATGGAGGAGGAGGGCCGCATCGTCACGGGCCAGTCCGCCGACACCGATACGGTCGTGGCCAGCGTCAAGGCCTACGTCAACGCGCTGAACCGTCTGATGGTGCGGCGCGAAAAAGGCGGCTCTGACAGGCCCGAGGTGCGCTACACCGACGCCACCTAAACAGACCCAAGGTCCCGAAACTCCGGCGGAATGTCGCTGCATTGCGCAGGTTTGGGGCCTTGTCCCGCCGCCCCCTTAGGGTCTAAATGCGCCACAGCGTGACGAGTGGAGTCGCGCGGGCACAGTGAAGGTGACCACGGATGGTTTTTGGTTTAAGCAGCTTGTTTTCGTCAGACATGGCAATCGACCTCGGCACGGCGAACACGCTGGTCTACGTCAAGGGTAAGGGCATTATCCTGAACGAACCCTCCGTTGTGGCCTATCACACCAAGGGCGGCCGCAAAGAGGTTATGGCCGTGGGTGAGGATGCCAAGCTGATGCTGGGCCGGACCCCCGGCACCATCGAGGCGATCCGCCCCATGCGCGACGGTGTGATTGCAGATTTCGACACCGCAGAAGAGATGATCAAGCAGTTCATCCGCAAGGTTCACAAACGCACGACATTCACCAAGCCCAAGATCATTGTCTGTGTGCCCCACGGCGCGACACCCGTGGAAAAACGCGCCATCCGCCAGTCGGTTCTAGGGGCCGGCGCGCGCAAGGCCGGTCTGATTGCCGAACCCATCGCAGCGGCCATCGGGGCCGGTATGCCGATCACGGACCCCACGGGCTCCATGGTTGTGGACATCGGCGGCGGCACCACGGAGGTTGCGGTGCTATCCTTGGGTGACATCGTCTACGCACGCTCTGTCCGCGTGGGTGGGGACCGCATGGACGAAGCACTCATCAGCTACCTGCGCCGCCATCAGAACTTGCTGGTGGGCGAGGCGACAGCAGAGCGCATCAAAACCTCCATCGGGACGGCACGGATGCCCGACGATGGACGCGGGGCCTCCATGACGATCCGGGGCCGTGACCTGTTGAACGGTGTGCCCAAGGAAACAGAAATCACCCAAGCCCAGGTGGCCGAGGCGTTGGCCGAACCCGTCCAGCAAATCTGCGAGGCTGTGATGCAGGCGCTGGAATCCACGCCGCCCGATCTGGCAGCCGATATCGTGGACCGCGGGGTCATGCTGACCGGTGGCGGTGCGCTGCTGGGCGAGTTGGACCTGGCTTTGCGCGAACAGACCGGCCTTGCGATCTCGGTCGCGGACGAAAGCCTGAACTGTGTGGCTTTGGGCACGGGCAAGGCGCTAGAGTACGAAAAACAGCTGATGCACGTGATCGACTACGACAGTTAACGCGAGGGCTGGATGGCCAGAGCGACCGACCAAGACCTGTACCAACGTCCCCTGCGCCGCCTGCTTTTGGCGGTGCTGGTTATTTTGCTGCTTGGTCTGATCCTGCTTTGGCGCATTGACAACCCCCGCGCCGAACGCCTGCGCGCGCAGATCGTGGATGCGGTGGTCCCGAATATGAGCTGGGCCTTGGCTCCCGTCACCCAAGCGGGCCGCATGTTGGACGATTTCCAAGGCTACGCCCGGGTCTATGAGCAAAATCAGGAACTGCGGCGCGAATTGCAGGAAATGAAGGCATGGCGCGAGGCCGCAACGCAGCTGGAACAGGAAAACGCCCGCCTTTTGGACCTCAACAACATGCAGCTGTCCCCAAGCCTGACCTACGTGGGCGGCGTGGTTCTGACCGATGCGGGCAGCCCGTTTCGCCGGTCTGTTCTGCTGAACATCGGGGCAGATGACGGCATAATGGACGGTTGGGCCGCAATTGACGGTCTTGGCGTGGTGGGCCGGATTTCGGGGGTTGGGGATACGACGTCGCGCGTGATCCTTGTGACGGACGCGAACTCTCGTATCCCGGTCACGATCCAACCTTCGGGGGCGCAGGCGATCCTTGCGGGGGATACAACGGCCATGCCCACCATGGAATTCATCGAGCGGTCCATTGATATCCGCCCCGGGGATCGAATCGTCACCTCCGGCGACGGCGGGATCTTCCCGCCCGATCTGCTGGTGGGTCAGCTTGTGCAAGGGCCGGATCGGCGCTGGCGCGTCCGTCTTGCAGCCGACATGGGCCGGCTGGAATTTCTGCGCGTGCTGCGGTCCCACGGGGTCGAGCGGATCGACAGCCCCGGCACTCTGATCGCGCCGCCCCAAGCACCCCTTCCCGAAGTCACCGAGACCGAAGGAGGCTAGGGCCGTGGACACCCGCAAACTGTGGACCTTCCGTGCCCTTTTCGTGATCCTGGCGCTGGTATTCATCTTTTTGAAACTTCTGCCACTGGGCGCGTTTGGCGGGCGCATACCGGGGCCGGATCTGTTCACCGCGTTGGTTATCGCATGGGTCCTGCGGCGCCCAGACTACCTGCCGATGGGTGTGATCGTGATTACCGGGCTGCTAACCGACGCGCTGTTGAACAAGCCGCTTGGCCTGTCAACGCTGATCCTTTTGCTGTTGGCAGAGGTCTTGCGCAGGTCCGTGCACCATACAGTCAGCCTGACCCCTTCGGCCGAGGCGGGGATCGCGGTACCTGCAATCATCGGCGTGTTCGTGGTAGAACGCATCGCGACCGTCCTGCTTCTTGCCGATCCAAGCCCTTTTGGGGCCTATGCCTTGCATGTAGGTATGACACTGCTGTTTTATCCCGGGGTGGTTCTGGTGTCCCATGTCGTCTTTGGCGTGCGCCGCCTGCAACCGGGTGAAATGGACAGCCTAGGAACACGTGCATGAGGCGGCCGCAAACAGATGGGGGCGAGGGCCACCGCAAGATGACCCGGCGCGCCCTTGTGGTGGGCGGATTGCAGGTCGGGTTTGCCGGACTTCTGACCGCGCGGATGCACCATCTGCAGGTGGATCAGGCGGATCAATTCCGCCTGTTGGCCGAGGAAAACCGCATTGATCTGCGCCTGTTGGCCCCTGCGCGGGGCGAGGTGTTCGACCGCGCGGGCCGTCTTTTGGCAGGAAACGAGGAAAACTTCCGCGTCACCATGGTCCGGGCCGAGGCAGGCGATCCCGAACCGGTTCTGGCCAAGTTGGAACAACTGATCCCGCTTGACCCCGCTCGGATCGAACGGGCCTTGCGTGAAATGCGCCGCCGTCCTTACGTGCAGGTTATGCTGGCCGAACGCCTGACCCGCGAACAGCTGGCCGCCGTGGCCGTGAACGCCCCGGTGCTGCCCGGTGTCGCGCCGGAGGTGGGGCTGAGCCGCTACTATCCCTTGGGCCAAGATTTTGCCCACACCCTGGGCTACGTGGGCCGCGTCAGTGACCGCGACCTGGAAAACGAAGAAGATCAGGACCCGCTGCTGGAGCTTCCCGATTTCAAGATCGGTAAGTTCGGCGCAGAGCGTCGGCTGGAACACACCCTGCGCGGCAAGGCCGGTGTCCGCCGGATCGAGGTCAACGCCGTGGGCCGGGTCATGCGCGAGTTGGACCGCGAGGAAGGCCAGCCCGGCGCCCGCGTGCAGCTGTCCATCGACGCGCAGTTGCAGAATTTCATCCAGGCCCGACTGGGGGAGGAAAGCGCCTCTGCCGTGGTGATTGATCTGGCGGACGGGGATGTCAAAGCGGCGGTGTCGTCGCCGTCCTTCGATCCGAACCTCTTTGTCCAAGGCATCAGTCAGACCGATTTCGACGTGCTGCGCGAAAACGATCACCGCCCCTTGCACAACAAGATCGTGCAGGGCCTTTATCCCCCCGGCTCGACCTTCAAGATGATCACGGCCCTTGCCGCGCTGGAGGAGGAGGCGATCAGCACAGGCGAAAGCATCCGCTGCCCCGGCCATCTGGAGGTCGGCGGGCGGCGCTTCCACTGTTGGTCCCGGCGGGGCCATGGACCCGTGGATTTCAAGAAGTCCCTCGTGGAAAGCTGCGACGTCTACTACTACGACATCTGCCAGCGTATCGGGATCGAGAAGATTGCGAACATGGCACGGCGTCTCGGGCTGGGCGAGGCGCACCCGGTTGCCATGACCTCGATCTCGTCCGGTCTGATGCCGGATCGCGATTGGAAGGAACGCAACCGAGGCGAGCCTTGGGTGATCGGCGATACGCTCAACGCCTCGATCGGGCAGGGGTTCGTTCTGACCTCGCCCATGCAATTGGCGGTGATGACCGCGCGGCTGGCGACTGGCCGCAACGTGACACCGCGCATGATCAAAAGCATCGACGGTGTCGAAACACCGTCCGGCATCGGGGAGGCGCTGGATATCAACGCCGACCACCTGCGCGCCGTGCGCGAGGCGATGTATGACGTGAATAATGGGCGGCGCGGCACTGCACGCGGCAGCCGGATCGAGGACCCCGACAACCGCTGGGCGGGAAAAACCGGCACCAGCCAAGTGCGCAACTTTGACAGCGAACGCGCGGCAGGCAGCATCCGCAGGAACGAGGACCTGCCGTGGCGGCTGCGCGACCATGCGCTTTACGTGGGCTTTGCGCCTTTCGACAACCCCAAGTACGCCGTGGCCGTTGTAATAGAGCATGGCGGCGGCGGGTCCTCTGCCGCAGCCCCCGTCGCGCGGGATATCATGTTGCAGGCCCTCTACGGTGAACTGCCCCCGTTGGAGGCCTACCCCTCCAGCCAGCGCCGGGCGATCCGGGAAATGCAGGAAAGCCTGCCCCTGCGCCCGCCAGAGGCGACTGCGCCGACCCGGTCCCGCGCATGAGCTATCTGGAATACAACACCCCTTACGTACCCGCAGGGCCACGCAAGCTGCTGTACTTCAACTGGGGGCTGCTGCTGTTGGTCGCGGCTGTCGTGGGGATCGGCGTGTTGCAGCTGTATTCCGTCGCAGGGGGCAGTTGGACCCCTTGGGCCGAGGCGCAGATGAAACGCTTTGGCCTTGGCGTCGCCCTGATGCTGTTTGTCGCGATGGTCCCGATCTACATCTGGCGCAACACCTCGGCCTTGTTGTTCGCAATCTCGATCGTGCTGCTGCTGGTCGTGGAGTTCTTTGGCGAGGTCGGCAAAGGCGCGCAACGTTGGATCGACCTTGGCTTCATGCGCCTGCAACCGTCCGAGCTGACCAAGGTCACCCTGGTGATGATCCTTGCCGCCTACTACGACTGGCTGCCCCCTGAACGCACGTCTCGCCCCGTCTGGGTCGCCATCCCGCTGGTCATTATCCTGATCCCAGTGGTCCTGACCCTCCGCCAACCGGACCTTGGCACGGCGATCCTGTTGCTGACAGGCGGCGCGTCGATCCTGTTTCTGGCGGGGCTGCACTGGGCCTACTTTGCGACCGTCATCGCCGCCGGTGTGGGCACTGTCACCGCCGTCATGCAATCACGCGGCGAGACGTGGCAGCTGTTGAAAGACTACCAGTACCGGCGGATCGACACCTTTCTGAACCCAGAAAGCGACCCCTTGGGCGCGGGCTATCACATCACACAGTCCAAGATCGCCCTTGGGTCCGGGGGCTTTACCGGGCGCGGCTACATGCAGGGCACCCAGTCCCGCCTGAATTTCCTGCCTGAAAAGCATACGGATTTTATCTTCACCTCCCTCGCTGAAGAGTTCGGTTTGATCGGCGGCGTGTCCCTGCTGGCCCTCTATGTTCTTATCATCCTGTTCTGCGTCGCCTCGGCCATTCGCAACAAGGATCGCTTCGCCTCGCTCGTCACGCTGGGGGTGGCGGTCACCTTCTTTCTGTTCTTCGCCGTAAACATGTCCATGGTGATGGGGCTGGCACCCGTGGTGGGCGTCCCCTTGCCCCTTGTCAGCTACGGCGGCTCGGCCATGCTGGTGCTGTGCATCGCCTTCGGCCTTGTTCAATCCGCCCACATCCACCGCCCGAGGCAACGCAATGGTTAACGTCCTTTTCGCCGCAAAGAGCCCCCGTTGGGACGAATACGAGGCGCCGCTGACAAAGGCCCTGTCCGACGCCAGGGTGGATGCAACCGTGGCCACGGACATGCCCCCGGATCAGGTGGATTACATCGTCTACGCGCCGAATTCGACCGTGCAGGACTTCACCCCCTACACGCGCCTCAAGGCCGTGCTAAACCTGTGGGCCGGGGTCGAGGCGGTGATCGGCAATGACACCCTCACGGCACCTCTATGTCGAATGGTGGACGAGGGCCTGACCGAGGGGATGGTGGAATGGGTCGTGGGACACGTGCTGCGCCACCACCTTGGGATGGACGCCCATATCGTGAACCCGGCCCATGACTGGTCCCCAAGCGCTCCACCGCTGGCCCGCGACCGCAGGGTCGCGGTGCTGGGCCTCGGCACCTTGGGCGGTGCCTGTGCACAGGCTTTGTCCGCTCTGAATTTCGACGTCACAGGGTGGAGCCGCAGTCAAAAATCCATCCCCGGCGTGACCTGCCTTGCAGGGCCGGATCAATTGGATCAGGCCCTTGCCCATGGCGAAATCACCGTCCTTTTGATGCCCCACGCCAGCAGCACCCATGATTTCCTAAACGCAGACCGCCTTGCAAAACTGCCCCGAGGTACTGTGATCCTGAACCCCGGGCGCGGTGTGTTGATCGACGACGCGGCCCTGTTGGCCGCATTGGACAGTGGACAGGTTGCGCAGGCCACCTTGGACACCTTCCGCACAGAGCCCCTGCCCCAAGACCATCCGTACTGGACGCATCCAAAGGTCACCGTGACGCCGCATATCGCGTCCGAGACCCGCGCCTCCTCGGCCAGTCGAACCATCGCTGACAACATCGCGCGGTTCGAGGCCGGGCAGCCTTTGCTTCACGTCGTGGATCGCGCCGACCGCTAGTCGTCCAAGGGCACGCCCTGCGCCTCAAGCTCCGCAATCAGGGGAGCAAGCGCATCGGCATGGGCGCGCCAGCCCCCTTTGAACTTTGGTACAGCGGCTGGCGGACCTGCGCGAACGACAATGTATCTACCCGCCGCGTCGCCTTATGAAACGCCAAACAGGCCGGATCCCATGACAATCCGCAGGCATCGATCAACGCGCGGCTTTGCCCTTCGGCATCGGCCAGAATATCCTCGTAGCTGATTTCGAAAAATGCGTCCGGGCACTGTTCGCGCCAGTGTTCGATCATCCGGTGGAACAATCCGATATGCTGTCCAATCGTGCGCAGGTCGCTGGCGTAGCGGTGCATGCCGTCCGCAAACTGATTGCGGTAGATCGACAGGCCCGTGTCGCGCGGATCCCGGTGCACCACCACAATCCGTCCCTTTGGAAACAGTTTTCGCACCACCCCGATATGCACAAAGGTGTGGATGGATTTGTCTGTGAAGGGGCCGTTGGTGTTGATCCGCTCCGCCACGCTCGCAACGTAGCGGGCGGACAAGGGCGACAGATCGGTCGCCAACCCTTCGGCCAGAACGTCTTGCACAGCGTCCAGAACCGAGGTCAGCGCCCCCAGCTCGCCGCCCGCGGTGACCTCCGGATGCGCGGCAAGGATCTGTTCCACCAGGGTGGTACCCGACCGGGGCAGGCCCGTGACAAAGATCGGGCGCGCGGCGCTGTCACTGTCCGGCTGACCCACAAGCCCTGCGGTCACCGGCCCCATAACCCGCTGCGCCGCTGTCTGATCCACTGCGTGATCAAAGGGAAACGCCTCGGCCATGGCCGCGTTTGCGGCGTGCAGGTGGGGGAATTCCCGATCCGTATCTTGCACCACGCGCGCCATGGCGTAGTGGATGAGCCGACGGTCGGAAGCGGGCAAGGTCGCGTCCGACAGCACGCCCTCCATCTGATCCGTGGCCGGATCGCCCACCGCCAACTTGGTGCCATAGGCCAGCGCGCGCCAAGCCAGCCCCGCCTTGGGGTGCGCGGCAGTCAGGGCGCGCAAGGCGGCCTCGGCGGCGGCCTTCTCGCCCATGGATTGTAACAGTTGTGCGCGCAGCGTTGCCGCCCGAATATCATCGGGATCATCCGCCAGCATCTGGTCATAGACCGCCAACGCCTCCGCATCGCGGTGGGCAGAGGCCAGCGCAGCAGCCCGCAAAGGCAGTTCCTCGCCTGTGGACAGATAGTCCAGATGTTCCAAAGCCGTTTTGGGCAGGCCGTTCGCCATGGCAACGCGCGCGGCCAGACTGCGCACATCGGCAGACTTGGGCGAAAGTGCCAAGGCGGCATCAATCGCGACCCGAGCGCGGTCGGCCAGACCGGCCTTCAGGGCAATGCGCGCCAGCAGGCTGTGTGCGGCAACCGACAAAGGTGCCACATGCGCGGCCTGTCGCGCGTGTTTCAGGGCCAATGCGCCTTGACCGGCCGCATCCAGTGTCTGGGCCAGTTGCAAGCGCAGATCCGTGGCCAGCGGTTCCGCCGCGCAACCCTTTGAAAGCGCCTCCGCCACGGACCTGAGGGGCGCACCCTTCGCCCGCAGCCCATCCGCCAACAGGCCCCAAAGGACCGCGCCCTTTGGATGGGCCTTGGCCAGTTGGGACAGCCGCGCCACGTTGCCGACACTTGCTTTGACGTCCCCCGGTTTGGCGCCGCCCAAGGTGCTGGCTTTCAGGCCCTTACCCTGCGCAAGGGTGCCCAAAGTCGTGGCAGCGGTCGCTGGCAGCCCGGCAGACCTCGCAGCCCGACTGATCTGCTTTACGGCACCTGCCCCGCCCAGACGCGCCGCCAAAATCGCCCGTTCCACCCAGATCGCCATTTCGCGGGGGTGGGTGGCGCTGGCCTGTTCGAAATAGCCCTGCGCCTCGTGCAACTGCCCAAGTGCGGCCATGGCGCGTCCCATTTGAAACTGCGCCTCTGCCAAACCGGGTTGCGCGGACAGAACAGCCCGCAACGCGGCCTCTGCCAGCAGGGGTTTTCCCCCATCCAGCGCGGCGCGTCCGGTCTCGAAACGCGCCTTGATCTGTTGTGGCGTCAGCAGTGTCATGGGTCACCTGATGTATTCGTGTCACGGCACGCCATACCACGGCCTTAATCGGTCTGCCATTGCGGCGCACTTTGTCGGATCACGAAACAATCCCCGCCATATCGCATGTTTACCCCGGAAACCCATTGTTTCCGTTTCGCATCCTTGAGCGAATCCCGTTGGTTAGCGGATATTGTCCAAGTACGGTGGGGGCCGTGACCTTGGGATTACATTATGACCACGGCTTTTCGCCCTGTGCCTTCGACACCTTTGCACGCGCCCAAACCCGGTGCAGACACGCGGCCCCGTGCGGCGTTTGATCTGGCTTGGCTGAACATGCACGGCCATCCGGAATGGCAAACCCGCATGCTGCCCGTCTCACGCGCGACCGAGGCTGCGGTATCCAGCATTGCCCGGGGCGCCCTGATCGCAACCCCAGCAGGTGCCACGGCCATCGAGGATTTGATCCCCGGGTCCGAAGTTTTGAACATGCAGGGCGAGGTTGTGCGCATCCATTGGATCGGATCGCGCACCTTGGCCGAAGGACGGGATAAGATGGGGCGCGCACCGCTTTACCGTGTTTCGGGCGGGGCGTTCGGATACGGTGCACCTGCACAGGATCTGGTCCTTGGGGCCAACGCCGCTGTTCTGATCCGCACCCCCGGCTGCCGCAAACTTATCGGGCAAGATCAAGCGTTTGCGCCGATCACCGCATTCGAGGACAGCTTCAACGTCACACGCATCACCCCGGCGGGCGAGATCACCGTTTTCAACCTCGCGTTCGAGGGGCAAGAGGTGATCCTCGCCAACGGGATGCCCGTGGAAAGCTATCACCCCGGGCGCAACACGATGCAGTTTTTGAACGATGACATGCTGCGCGATATGTCCCGCATGTTCCCGCACATCGCACCTGCCGATGGATTTGGCCCGCAGCGCATTTTGCACCTGTCCGTGACCGAGGCCCGGTCGTTGGAGCTGTTCTAGGCCTCTTCGGCCAGACGCGCTTCCAGCACCTCGAAGGGGACGCCGGGTTCGTCCTTGGCCCCCCGGATCACCAGCGATGTCTTGACGCTGGCCACATTATCGGCAGAGGTCAGGTCGCTGGTCAGAAAGCTTTGGAAGGTCGACAGATCGGGGGCTACACACTTGAGAATAAAGTCAATTTCACCGTTCAGCATGTGACACTCGCGGACCAACGGCCAGCCTGCGCATTTGTCTTCGAAGGCAGACAGGTCCACCTCGGCCTGACTGTGCAGCCCGACCATGGCGAACACCTGCACCTCGAACCCAAGGGAACGTGCGTCCACATCCGCGTGATAGCCGCGGATATAGCCCGCCTCTTCCAGCGTGCGGACGCGGCGCAGACAAGGCGGCGCACTGATCCCGACCCGCTTGGCCAGCTCCACATTGGTCATGCGGCCATCCGATTGCAGCTCGGCTAGAATCATCCGATCAATGGGGTCGAGTTTCGATTGTGGCAAGGTCCGATCCTCCCTCTCGCTGGTCAGTTCTTACAAGGACGCAGCCATGTGCGCAATAATGTTTCAACGTCGCGCAACAAAACACCACTTTTTCCGCCCATGACAGGAGTTCACCCCCTCTTCCTTCCTGCGTCCGTGCAGCCTATATCAAGCGCACAACCGCCACGGAGAGTACGATGTCTGACACCCGCCACACCCGCGTTTTGATCATTGGCTCTGGCCCTGCGGGCTATACGGCGGGGGTCTATGCGTCGCGCGCCATGTTGGAGCCTGTTTTGGTGCAAGGCATCCAGCCGGGCGGGCAGTTGACCATCACCACCGAGGTGGAAAACTGGCCCGGCGAGACGGAAATTCAGGGCCCCGATCTGATGATCAACATGGAGGCCCACGCCAAGGCCGCCGGGACTGAAATCATCAGCGATCACATCAACGCCCTGAACCTGTCCACACGACCCTTTGTGGCCGAGGGCGACAGCGGCACAACATATACCGCCGATGCAGTGATTTTGGCCACCGGCGCACAGGCCAAGTGGCTGGGCCTGCCGTCGGAGGAAAAGTTCAAAGGCTTCGGCGTATCGGCTTGTGCGACCTGCGACGGCTTCTTTTATCGCGGCCAAGACATCGTGGTTGTGGGCGGCGGCAATACGGCTGTGGAGGAGGCGCTGTTCCTGACCAACTTCGCCAGCAAGGTCACTCTTGTGCACCGCCGCGACAGCCTGCGCGCCGAAAAAATCCTGCAAGACCGGCTATTCAAGCATCCCAAGGTCGAGGTTCTGTGGAACCACGAAATCGACGAAGTGACCGGCACCGAGGCCCCTCTGGGCGTCGAGGCTGTGCGGGCCAAACACGTAAGCACCGGGGAAATAACGGAAATTCCCTGCAAAGGGTTCTTTGTGGCCATCGGTCACGCCCCTGCCAACGCCTTGGTCAAGGATCAGCTGGAAACCCACATGGGCGGCTATGTCGTGACCAAACCAGACAGCACCGCGACCGCGATCCCGGGGGTGTTTGCGGCGGGCGATATCACTGACCACATCTATCGTCAGGCTGTGACCAGCGCTGGCATGGGCTGCATGGCCGCGTTGGAGGCGGAGCGGTTTTTGGCCGAAAACCCCTAGAATCGACCCGCGCGGACTCGTGCATGTTTGCGCACGGGTCGGCGCAAACCCGTGCACGTTTCCCAGCAGGTCGCCGAGTGCGCCCCCTTTTCGCGCCATAGCCCACACCCAAAATCCGTAACCCAACGGCAACAGTTCGAGCCTGATGCCGTGCTGCTCGCATTTGTTCATTGATGAACACACCACTCGTGCTATGCGTTCAGTCATGAACACATCTGCGCCCCATCCCCAATCCACCGAGGAAGAGGATCTGCTGTTTCGCCTGTTGCGGCAGTTGGACCGCGCACCCGAGGCTGCACAGCGCGCGACGGCGGCGGCCATTGGTGTGTCCCTGGGGCGTCTGAATGCGCTGCTGAAATCCGCCACAGATGCCGGGCTGATCACGATCACCCACCGCGCGGGCCCCGACAAACGCCAGCGGTTCGCCTATACGCTGACCCCCAAGGGGGCTGCGGAAAAGAACCGCCTTATTGACGCCTTCTTGGCGCGTAAATTCACCGAATATCAATCTCTCCATGCCGAGTTGACGGGGACCTCCGCCGCACTCGCCCTCTCCGCCTCAAGGAACAGCCTGATGCAAAACAACCTGACCCCGATCCCCGAACTCTATGTCTCTTACGACAGTGCGCAAAAGCTGAAGGTGGAGGCCGCCGATCTGCCCAGCTGGGACCTGACCCCGCGCCAGATCTGCGATCTGGAACTGCTGATGAACGGCGGGTTCAACCCGCTCAAGGGGTTTCTGGGGCAGGCGGATTACGAAAGCGTCGTGGACACCATGCGTCTGGCCGACGGCACCCTGTGGCCCATGCCCATCACGCTGGACGTGAACGCGGGCTTTGCCGACACGGTCGAGCCGGGACAGGACATCGCCCTGCGCGATGCCGAGGGGGTGATCCTTGCGATCCTGTCGATCAGCGACAAGTACACGCCGAACAAATCGCGCGAGGCGGAAAAGGTCTTTGGCGCCGACGATCTGGCCCACCCGGCGGTGAACTACCTGCACAACACCGCAGGCGAGATTTATCTGGGCGGGGCCATCACCGGGATCCAGCAACCGATCCACTATGATTTCCGCGCCCGCCGCGACACGCCCAACGAGATGCGCGCCTATTTCCGCAAGCTGGGCTGGCGTCGGATCGTGGCGTTCCAGACCCGCAACCCCTTGCACCGGGCGCATCAGGAACTGACGTTCCGCGCGGCGCGCGAGGCGCAGGCCAACCTGCTGATCCATCCCGTGGTGGGCATGACCAAACCCGGCGACGTAGACCATTTCACCCGCGTGCGCTGTTACGAGGCGGTGCTGGACAAGTATCCTGCCGCCACCACCTCCATGTCGCTGCTGAACCTTGCCATGCGCATGGCCGGCCCGCGCGAGGCTGTGTGGCACGGCCTGATCCGCGCCAACCACGGCTGCACCCATTTCATCGTGGGGCGGGATCACGCAGGCCCCGGCAAGAATTCTGCCGGTGAGGATTTCTACGGCCCCTATGATGCCCAAGACCTGTTCCGCCAGCATCAGGACGAAATGGGCATCGAAATGGTCGATTTCAAACATATGGTCTATGTGCAGGAACGCGCCCAATACGAACCCGCGGACGAGATTACGGATCGCGACAGTGTCACCGTCCTGAATATCTCGGGCACGGAATTGCGCCGCCGCCTGCGCGAGGGGCTGGAAATCCCCGAGTGGTTCTCGTTCCCAGAGGTGGTGCAGGAATTGCGCCGCACCTCGCCGCCCCGGTCGCAACAGGGCTTTACGGTGTTTTTCACGGGCCTGTCCGGGTCCGGCAAATCCACCATCGCCAACGCCATGATGGTCAAGCTGATGGAAATGGGCGGGCGTCCCGTGACCCTGCTGGACGGGGATGTGGTGCGCAAGAACCTCAGTTCCGAACTGGGGTTCAGCAAGGAACACCGGGACCTGAACATCCGCCGCATCGGCTATGTCGCGTCCGAGATCACCAAGAACGGCGGCATTGCGATCTGTGCCCCCATCGCGCCCTACACCGCCACCCGCCGCGCCGTGCGCGAGGACATCGAGCAGTTCGGTGCCTTTGTCGAAGTGCACGTGGCCACGTCCCTGGAAGAATGCGAGCGCCGCGACCGCAAGGGGCTGTACAAGCTGGCCCGCGAAGGCAAGATCAAGGAGTTCACAGGCATTTCCGACCCCTACGAGGCCCCCACCAACGCAGAGTTGGTCGTGGACACCGAAGGGTTTGAAGTGGATAACTGCGCCCAACAGGTGTTGCTGAAACTGGAGAGCATGGGCCTGATTTCCGCCAAATAGGCGGTTTCGGAGGCGCTGTGACGGATCCTGCCATCGGTATCGTGCCCTATGGGCACAAGTTGTCGCCCGGCAGCGCCTCTTTGGCGCTGTCGCAGGTGACGTGGCCACTGGGGTGCCCGGATCGGTTGCGCGGGGGCACGCTGGCGGATCTGGGGCCGCAGGACCACCTTGTCACCTACCCCTCGGCGCAGCTGCATTACACGCGCGGCTTTGGCACGCGCGCCAAGGTGTCGATTGTCGTGATGGAACCGGCGGCCATTCACCAGCGTCACCTGACCCTGTTGCGGGCGACCCATCGGCGGTTTCACCGGGTGATCTGCTACCATCATGGCTATGCCGACCGCTATCCCAACGCCCTGTTCATGCCCTTCGGGACAAGCTGGGTGCCCGTGGACACGCCCGTCCCCCCCAAGGACCGGAACCTGTCGTTGATCGCATCGGCCCGGCGCAAGACGGATGGGCACAAGTTGCGCCACGAGATCGCGGATTGGCTGCGGGGCCGGGATATACCGGCGGACGTGCTGGGCGGAGGCTACGAACCTTTTGCGGACAAGGCGGACGGGCTGGCGCCCTATCGGTTCTCGGTCATTATCGAAAACGTGCGGGAGCCGCATTATTTCACGGAAAAGCTGATCGACGCGATCCTGTGCGAAACGGTCCCGATCTATTGGGGGTGCCCGAATATCGGGGACTACATCGACACCTCGGGCATGGTGCTGTGTGACGACGCGCAAGCGATCCAGGCGGCGATCCGGCGGTGCGACGCGGACCTATACGCCCGCCTGTTGCCAAAACTGCGCGCGGCGCGGGGGCGGCGGTGCATTACGCGGATTTGCACGGGCGCATCGCCCGCGTTTTGCGAGACGATACGCTCTGACCCGGATAGGTCAGTGCACGCTGACAGGTTCCAGGTCGTTCTGGCGGGCCAGCACAAAGGCCAGCGCCCGGTCCTTGACCAGGGCCAGCTGTTCCCCATCGGGGCGGTGCACGGCGTACAGATGCTCCAGGCCTTGGGCCTCGGCGCGCAGGGCCTCGGGCAGGTCTGCGACCTCGACGCTGCGGACATAGACAATCGGTGTTGCGACCTTGGGGCTGTCACTGCTTGGCATATTCATCGGCTACCCTTTCTTGATCTGGATTGTTTGGACAACGCTGTCGGGGACGGCGCGTTTCAGGTCCACGTGCAAAAGGCCGTTTTCCATGGTCGCCCCCTCCACCTCGACCCCGTCGGCCAGCACAAAGCTGCGCTGGAACTGGCGCGCGGCGATGCCACGGTGCAGGAACACCCGGTCCGCCGCGTCGTCGGACTGGCGGCCCCGGATCACCAGCTGCTTGTCCTCGATGGTGATGGACAGGTCCGCCTCGGCAAAGCCGGCCACGGCCAGCGTGATCCGAAACGCATTGTCGGAGGTTTGTTCGATGTTGTAGGGGGGATACCCCTCGTTCCCGGATTTGGCGGTGCGTTCCACCAGCCGCTCCAGTTCGTCAAATCCCAGCAAGAAGGGATGCGTGGCGAGTGTCAGTTTGCTCATACGGCGCGGTCCTTTGAAAAAGCGATCCTGCGGTCGCGGGCCCGTCAGCGGCACCCGCATCCCCAATATGGGAACGGAAACCACGCCGTGCAATGCCCCTTTGCCACTGGCCCCAAAGGCGGCTAAAACGAAGACTAACGGAGCCATAGGATCAACGCACGTGCCCCCTGCCCCCGACAAGATGACCCACGAAGAGGTGCTGCGCGTCCAGTTGGAAGTGCTGCGCCGGGAACACCGCGACCTCGACGAGGCTATCCGCGCGTTGCAGGAAACCGGGCGCGACATGCTGCTGATCCAGCGGTTCAAGAAACAAAAACTGATGCTCAAGGACAAGATCGCCAAGATCGAGGACGAGCTGACCCCCGACATCATCGCTTGAAGGAACGCGCATCGTGACCACACCACCCGTTGGGATCATCATGGGCAGCCAGTCGGATTGGCCCACGATGAAAGAAGCCGCAGTGATACTGGACGAATTGGGCGTGGCCTACGAGACGGCCATCGTCTCGGCCCACCGCACCCCGGACCGCCTTTGGTCCTATGGGCGCGCGGCCGCCGACCGGGGCCTGAAGGTGATCATCGCGGGTGCCGGGGGCGCGGCCCATCTGCCGGGCATGATGGCGTCGAAAACCCGTATCCCCGTAGTGGGCGTCCCGGTGCAGACGCGGGCGCTGTCGGGGGTCGATTCGCTCTATTCCATCGTGCAGATGCCCAAGGGGTTTCCCGTGGCCACCATGGCCATCGGGGCGGCGGGGGCGGCCAATGCGGGGCTGATGGCGGCGGGGATCCTGGCCGTGTCGGACGCGGCGCTGGCGGATCGGTTGGATGCCTGGCGCGCGGCCCTGTCCGCCTCGATCCCGGAGGTGCCGGTCGATGAGTGATCCGTTGCAGCCCGGGGCCACCATCGGGATTTTGGGCGGCGGGCAATTGGGCCGGATGCTGTCCGTGGCGGCCAGCCGTCTGGGCTACAAGACCTGCATATTCGAACCGGGCGGCGACTGCCCCGCGTCCCACGTGGCCAATTATCATTTCAAGGCGGACTACGACGACGCCGACGCCCTGCGCGCCTTTGCCAGCGCCGTGGATGTCGTGACCTATGAATTCGAGAACATCCCCACCGCCGCCCTTGATATCGTCGAGGCCGACGCCCCCATCCGCCCCGGTCGCACCGCCTTGGCGGTCAGTCAGGACCGGATCACGGAAAAGGACTTTCTGACCGGGCTGGGCCTGTCGGTTGCCCCCTACCACGCCGTGGACAGCGAAGCGGACCTGCGCGCTGCCGTGGCCGCCATTGGCCTGCCCGCAATCCTGAAGACCCGGCGCTTTGGCTATGACGGCAAGGGGCAGGCCCGTTTGCAGGCCGAGGTCGATATCGCCAGCGCATGGGCCGCCATGAACGGTGCCCCGTCGGTGTTGGAAGGCTTCGTCGATTTCACCTGCGAGGTCAGCGTGATTGCCGCGCGCGGGATCAGCGGCGAGGTGGTCTGTTATGACCCCGGCCAGAACGTGCACCGGGACGGCATCCTGCACACCACCACCGTGCCCGCCGCCCTGACCGCGGCCCACCGCATGGACGCGGCCCTGTTGGCCGGGCGCATCCTGACAAAGTTGGAGTATGTGGGCGTCATGGGAGTGGAATTGTTCGTGACCCCGGGTGGGCTGATCGTGAACGAGATTGCCCCGCGCGTGCACAACTCCGGCCACTGGACGCAGGCGGGCTGCACCGTGGATCAATTCGAACAGCATATCCGCGCCGTGGCGGGCCTGCCCTTGGGCGAGGGACAGCGTTACGCGGACGTGGAGATGTTGAACCTGATTGGCGATGACGTGGCGGACCTGTCCGACCACCTGCGCGCCAAAAACACGCAGGTGCATCTGTACGGCAAGGCCGAGGCAAAGCCGGGCCGCAAGATGGGCCACGTGAACCGGATCATCGGGGGCTAACCCGCCCCCTTAGAACGTCTGGTCGTAATCGCCTACGTTGGGTTCCACCCGGATCACGGCGTCGATGTCGTTGAAAATCGCGCGCAGCTGGTCCGGGCTTTCGGGGCTTTCGCAGACGACCACAAGGTTGGGCGTGTTCGAGGAGGCCCGCACCAGCGCCCAGCCGCCGTTTTCCAGCATGACCCGCGCGCCATTGACCGTCACGATATCGGTGACTTTCTGCCCGCCCAGGGTCAGGGTCGCGCGTGCGGCCTGTAGCCGGGCGATGATCCGCTCCAGCGTGTCGTATTTTTCCAGATCGGCGCAGAAGGGCGACAGGGTGGGCGTGGTGTAGGTGGTCTGCAATTCGTTGCGCAGGTCGGACATGGATTTGTCCGGGTTGCGGTCCAGCAGTTTGCAGATTTCAACCGCGACGCGCATCCCACAGTCGTAGCCCCGGCCCACGTCGCCGGACAGAAAGTAGTGGCCGGATTTCTCGAACCCGGCCAGCGCGCCCAAGGCATGGACCCGGCGCTTCATGTGGCTGTGTCCAGTTTTCCAGTAATCCGTGGTGGCGCCATTGGCCCGCAGCACCGGGTCGCTGGCGTAGATGCCCGTGGATTTCACATCCGCCACAAAGGTCGCGTTGGGGTAGAGGCGCGACAGGTCACGGGCCATGATGACCCCGACCTTGTCGGCAAAGATCTCTTCGCCCTCGTTGTCGACCACGCCGCACCGATCGCCATCCCCGTCAAAGCCCAAGGCCAAATCTGCGCCCGACGACCGCACGCTGTCGGCCATGTCGTGCAGCATCTCCATGGCTTCGGGATTGGGGTTGTAGTGGGGGAAGGTGTAGTCCGGGGTGCAGTGGCTTTCGACCACCTCGACACCGATGCGGCGCAGGACCTCGGGTGCGAAGGCGGCGGCGGTGCCGTTGCCGCAAGCCGCGACGACCTTTAGGGGGCGGGACATTTTGAAATCTCCCACAAGGTCCTGGATATAGGCCTCTTGCACGCCGTCCACGAATTCATACCGCCCCCCGGGGCGGGCAACGCCTTCGCCGTTCAGGACGATATCGCGCAGGCGGGACATCTCGTCGGGGCCATGGGTCAGGGGGCGTTCAAAACCCATCTTGACCCCGGTCCAGCCGTTTGGATTGTGGCTGGCGGTGACCATGGCCACGGCGGGCGCATCCAGATGGAACTGGGCGAAATAGGCCATGGGGGACAGGGCGGGACCGATGTCGCGGACGTGGATGCCCGCCTCCATCAAGCCGGTCATCAGGGCATATTTGATCGACAGGGAATAGTCCCGGTAATCGTTGCCCACGGCAATTACGGGTTCGATGCCGGCCTCGTGCATCTGGGTGCCAAGGCCGCGGCCAAGGGCCTGCATCCCGGGTAGGTTGATTTCCTCGGGAAAGCGCCAGCGGGCATCATATTCACGAAAGCCCGTGGGCTTGATCATGGCGTCGCGCAGGAACGACCAGGTGTTCGGGGTTACATCAGGGATCGGTTTCATCGGGCACTCCGAAGGGGTTGTTCACAAGGGACCATCCGCCCCCCGCGCGGGGGGGGGGCAGCACAGCGCCCTAGCCAGAGACCTGTTCGCGCAGAATGGCAGAGGTCAGGGACAGCATCAGGTAAATCCCGGCAAAGATGATGAACGCCAGAACGGTGTTCTCGAACGACCGGGGATAGGTCGCCTCGTCCGGGGCCACGGGGGGCACGGAGGTGGACAGATAGCGCACCTGCCGGTTCGCCTCGATCCGGGCGGTTTCCAGCTGTTGGGCCGCCTGTTGCAACAGGGCCTGCCGGGTTTGCAGATCAATCTGCGCCACGCCAAGTTCCGCCGACACGCGGGCCAGCGAGGCCGCGCCCGTCCCGCTTTCGGTCAGGCCGGAGCGTAGGCTGTCCATCTCGGCCTCCAGCTGGGCAATGATGGATTCGGCGTTTTGCACCTGGGCTTGGTTCGGGCGTGCGTTGGACAGCAGCTGTTCCAGACGCAGGCGGCGTTCGCGCAGCTCTGTCTCGATGGCGCTGATCTGGCCCATGCGTTGGCTCAGTTCCGCATCGGCGGACACAACACCCACCTTTTCCTGCAACTCGACCACGCGGTTGGAGGCCTCGGCCATGCGACGCTCCGCCTCTTCGGCGCTGTCGAGGGCCCCTTGCATCTGGTCTGCACGCAGGCGGGCGGTCAACTGGTCCACCTGTTCTTCGGCAAACCCGGTCAGCGCCTCGGCAAAGGCTTGGCTGGTTTCGGGGTCGGCGGCGATCACCTCCATCTTGATCAGGCCCTCGGTGGGGTCATAGCCGATCAGGACCTTGTCTTGGTACAGCTTGTACATCGCCTCGAAGCTGGCATCGGGGTCCAGACGTTTCAGGGCATCAATGTGGGGCTGCGAAAAATGCGCCCGGAACCCAAGGTCCGCGTCCAGCCTGCGCAGGGCATCGCGGGACAACAGGTAGGATTGTACCGAGATTGAGTCCTGCTGCGTCGCTAGGGACGACCCTTGGAACAACGACCCGATGCCCCCGGCCCCCGCCGAGGCCCCGCCATCGGCCTGCTGAATGATGAATTCGGACTTGGTGGCGTACATGGGCGTGGCGATCACGTAGAAGTAAATCGCGGACAGAAGGGTTGGCAGGCCCACGAAAAAGGCCAGCCGGATCGACAAAAGGGCCACGCGGCGGCGGCGGCGGCGGGCGATATCGCGCTGGACCTTCATGATCTCGCGGGCGCGGGTCGCCTCGTCGTATTCTTGCGGTTGCGGCGCTGCGGGCGGGGGGCAGCCTGTTGTTGGGCAGGCATACGCTCCCCTTGTTTGGCGGGCACACCGGCGTTTGCTTCACCGCCTGCCACCAGTTCCAACATGTTGGAGCGGGAGAACGGGTCGATCCCTTGGGCGCGCAGCATCCGCACGGCGTCGAAATCCGACACCGGTGTCAGGCCGTGGCGTCCGGCCACGCGGCGGGCCATGCGCAACTGGCGGCCGGTCAGACCCTCGGCGCGGATCGCCTCCAACTCTGCCTCGGCGGCGGCGGGGTTCTTGTCCGCGGGCACGGCAATGCGCTTGGGTTGGATCTTGGCCATAGGTTGCCCCTGGGTTTGACCTTGGGGCTGCCCTTGCGGCTGGCCTGCGGGCTTGGATTGCGCCTTTGGCTTGTCCTCGGGCTTGCGGAAATCGGTATCGCCGAAGCCGTCGTCATCCTCGTTCGCAAACATCTGTTCTTCGCGCGAGGCCTGCGCTTTGGGGGCCGCAGCGGCCTCGGCGTCCTTGCGGATGCGAAACTTTCTAGCTTTGGGTTTCGAAGTCATAAAGTGCCTTGGCCTCTTCTAGTGTATCGAATTGATACAGTTTGCCGTCGCGCAGCACGGCGGCAGATTTCGCGAATTTTTCCAGGGTTTTCGCCTGATGGGATACGATCACGACCGTGGCGCTTTGCAGCCGATCCTTCAGGATGGACCCGGCCTTGCGGTTGAAATCCACATCTGTGGTCGAGGGCATCCCCTCGTCGATCAGATAGATGTCGAACTCCATCGCCAGCAACAGCGAAAACGTGAACCGCGCCCGCATGCCCGACGAATAGGTGCCCACGGGCATGTCGAAGTATTCCTCGATCCCGCACAGCCAGCGGCAGAACGCCTCGACATAATCGGGGTCCAGACCGTAGAGCCGCCCGATGTAGCGCGCGTTTTCCCGGGCCGAGTGTTTGTTGTTCACCCCACCCATGAAGCCCAGCGGGAAAGAGACGCGGCAGGTGCGGGTCACCGTGCCCTCGTCGGGCTTTTCCAGCCCGGCCATCATGTTGATGATCGTGGTTTTGCCTGTGCCATTGGGGGCGAGGATGCCGACGGATTTGCCCACCTCTACGCGAAACGAAGCTTGATCAAGGATGATCTTGCGCTGCTTGCCTGTCCAGAAGGACTTTGAGACGTTGTCAAATTCCAGCATCTGAATTCTCGTACCCGTACCACACAAAAGCCCGGCCGACGCGGCCCGGTCCTCTGACTGTTAAAAGAACAATGCGGCGGCATTATGTCAGTCTGTCGATGAAACCGGAACAATCGCGCCCGCACTGCCCTTGCCTTGGCCCCATAACAAAGGGCGACCCGAGGGACGCCCTTGATATAGTCGCTTTGACGCCGTTTGTCAGTGCTGGCGTTTTTCCACCCGGGTGACGATGCCCGCGATGATCGACATTGCTGCCGCCCCGAAGGAGAACAGCGCCCCCATCTTCGCCGCGTCCTGCACAGGGCCCGGGTCAAAGGCGACCGAGGCCACGAACAGCGACACCGTGAACCCGATGGCCGCGACGCAGCCGATCACGAACAGATCCACCGTGCGCATCCCCTCGGGCAGGCCCAGCTTGAACACATGGGCCCCGATGACGCCGAACAACAGCACCCCGATGGGTTTGCCCAGCATCAGCCCCGCAAGGACCAGCCATGTCGGTTCCGCGATGGATCCAAAGGCCACGCCTGCGTTCAGAAGGCCAAAGAAGAACAGGATGATCTCGACGGGGTGTTTCAGGATATGCTCGGCCTTGTTCAACAGGTCGTGCAGGTGCGTCTCGGCTTCGGCAAAGATACCGAACGCCCGGTCTGCGTGGGGCAGTGTCGGCACGATGGGCAGCAGGCCAAGGGCCGGGTGCAGCCCCGATTGGGCAAAGCCGAACCACGACAGCACACCGGCGAACAGGTACGGCCAATACGACAGCTTGCTGCGCACCCATGTGGAATTGGGCCGGGCTTGGTTGCCACGGTCCATCCGACGGGGCAGCCAGTTGAACAGGCCGTAGACCCCGATGGCCGAACCCAGCGACAGCAGCAACCAGATCGGTGCCAGATCGCTGGACGGATAGAAGATCGCCAGAATGATCAGGCCCACCGCATCATCGGCAATCGCCAGCAACAGCAAGAAGCGCACCGCCGGGTGCGCCGCCCCAAAGACCAGACGCCCCACAAGATAGGAAAACGCGATGTCCGTCGCCGTCGGAATGGCCCAACCGTTTGCGACCTCGCCGAATTTCGCAGGCCCCATGAACCACGCCAGCGCCAGATAGACCGTGATCGGTCCCAGCATCCCACCGGCCGTGGCGAACAGGGGGGTGGCGGCCTTTTTGCCGCGCAGGGATCCTTCCTTGAGGATCACCGCCTCCCAGACTTCTTTGGCGGCGATGGCAAAGAAGAAGGCCATCAGGATGTCGTTGATCAGATAGTGGAACGTGACGACCTTGGCCGTGTCATGGTGCCCAAAGGCCGCGGCATCCGCCCCCATGACGTGTTCCCAGTGATGATAGCTGGCCCCGATCCAGTCGTTGAACCACAGCGGATATTCCACCATCACGTGATAGCTGTGCTGGTCCAGATTGGCCCAGGTCAGCGCGATCAGCGCCCCCGCGATCAGCAGCAGCGAGTAGTTAATTACAAAATCCCAGACGCGATACATGGTCGTTCTCGCCCCCCATCTTGGCGCGCAGGCGCGCGGTGTCGCTATGCAATCGGCGTAGGGCAAGGCGGTGGTCAACTCAATATACCACGGCATACCTGCGCGGACGGGTCACAGGGTTTATCAATTTTATAGAAAAAATCTATTGCAGCGGCGGCCGCGCACGCGTCTTTTGGACGGTGGCGCACGGTGCGCTACCTGTGGGCAATGACGCTCCAATCCCAGATCAGTGCGTGCACTCTGTGTGCAGATCGCTTTGCGGCCACGGCCACGGGGCATCGGCCCCGTCCCATCGTGTGGTTCGCATCGGGCGCGCCGGTCCTGATCGCCAGTCAGGCCCCCGGGGCCAAGGCCCACGCCAGCGGCAAGCCCTTTGATGACCCCTCGGGCCGCCGCCTGCGGGACTGGATGCAGATGGACGAAGAGACCTTTTGGGACACGGACCGGGTCGCCATCGCGCCCATGGCGTTCTGCTTTCCGGGCTATGACGCCAAGGGCAGCGACCTGCCGCCCCCGACCCTGTGCGCAAGGACGTGGCGGGATCGGACCCTGGCCGAGATTGGCCGCCCCCGGATCACCCTGTTGGTCGGGGGGGCCGCGCAACGCTGGCACCTTGGCGCGCGGACCGTCACGGACACGGTCGCGGGCTGGCGCGACCATGCCCCGCGCCTCTACCCCTTGCCCCATCCGTCGTGGCGCAATACCGCTTGGCTGAAACGCAACCCCTGGTTCGAGGCGGAGCTTTTGCCCCACCTGCGCGCCACATTGGCCGAGGTCCTATGACACCACTCGATACAGCCGCCCAGACGATGGACACCTCCGACGCCGCGCGCCTGCGGTTCTTTGAACGGCTGGCCGAGGCAGAGTTGTACGTCTTGCTGCAGGACGAGGCCGAGGGCGACCAGATCACCCCGCGCCTGTTTCCGGTGGAAGGCACCACCTTTGTGCTGGCCTTTGACACGGCAGAGCGGTTGACCGAATTCGCCGGCGCCGCGCCCTATGCCACGATGTCGGGGCGCCTGCTGGCCGGAATGTTGGCGGGGGCGGGTCTGGGTCTGGGCCTGAACCTGGAGGTCGCGCCGTCCTCGCAACTGCTGGACCCCGCGGCCATGGCGTGGCTGGCAGACACCGTGGCCCACGCCCCGTCCGAGGCACAGGACACCCCGGACGAAATCTGCCCCCCCGTGGGCCTGCCCGAGGCGCTGTTGACCGCGCTGGACACGAAACTGGCCCTGGCCGCAGGCTTCGCCCGGGCCGCTTATCTGGTGGGCGTGACCTATCCGGGCAAACGGCGCGGGCATCTGTTGGGCTTCATCGACGCGGTGCCCGAAGCGGAACCCAGCCTGGCCCGCGCCGTGGGCGAGGCGTTGACCTTTTCGGGGATCGAGGCAGGCAGTCTGGATGTGGCGTTCTTTCGCGCGTCCGACGCGATCACGCCCCTGCTGGCCAAACACGGGTTGCGGTTCGATCTGCCCGAGGCAGAGGCCCCAAGCCAGCCCGGCGCAAACCCCGGCATGGACCCCGCCAAGCCCCCGCGCCTGACCTGACTACCAAGGCACCAGCGCCAGCGTGATGACCGGGAAGGCCAGCAACAGCACCACGCGCAGCAGGTCGCTGACCACAAAGAACAGGACCGCCTTGTAGGTCTCGGACATGGGCGTGTCGCGGTCCATGGCGTTGATGATAAACAGATTCATCCCCACGGGCGGGGTGATCAGGCCGACCTCGACCACGATCAGCACCAGAATTCCGAACCAGATCGCGACCAGTTCCATGTTCACCCGGTTCAGCGCCCCGCCCGACGCGCCGCGCAGGCGCAGGGCGCGGATCTGGTCGCGGGTCAGTTCGGCCCCTTGGGCGAGGGTCTGGTTGATACTGTCCAGCATATCGGGGGCCAGCTCGACCCCCTTGGCCAAGGCTTCGGCGGCTTTGACGGCATGCAACTCGGCCAATGTGACGAAGGTAAAATCGAGTTCCTGCACAATGGGCCAGAAGATCGGGATCGTCAGCAGGATCATCGACAGGCTGTCCATGAAACAGCCCAGGATCAGGTAGAACACAAGGATCAGGACCAGCACCACAATGGGCGACAGGCCCGCACCGCCGACCCATGCCGCGACCTCTTGCGGGACTTGGGTCAGGGCCAGAAAACCGTTGTAGAACGCCGCCCCCAGCACGATGAAAAAGATCATCGCCGAGGATCGCGCCGTGACCAGAAAACTCTCGCCCAGTGTGGCTCGGGTCAGCCCCCTTGGGCCCATGCGATCACACCCGTGCCAAAGGCCCCCACGGCGGCCCCTTCGGTGGGCGTGAACCAGCCTGCATAGATGCCGCCCACCACAAGGCCGAAGACCACCAGCACCGGCCACACGGCGGCCAGCGCGCGCAGCCGGTCTGCCATGGGCACGCGGGGCTTGGTGCCTGCGGCGTCGGGGTACAGGCGCACGTAGATCGAGATCACGACGACATAGCCCAAGGCCGCCAGCAGCCCGGGGATGAAGGCCGCGATGAACAGCTTGGCGATGTTTTGTTCGGTCAGGATGGCATAGATCACCAGCACGACCGAGGGCGGGATCAGGATGCCCAGTGTGCCCCCTGCCGCAAGGGTGGCGGTGGAAAAGCCGCCCGCGTAGCCGTAACGCTTCATCTCGGGCAGGGCCACGCGGGACATGGTGGCGGCGGTGGCCAGGGACGATCCGCAAATGGCCCCAAACCCCGCGCAGGCCCCGACGCTGGCCATGGCCACCCCGCCCTTGCGGTGACCAAGGAAGCCCTCGGCGGCTTTGAACAACGCCCGGCTCATGCCGCCCAGGGTCGCAAAGTGACCCATCAGCAGGAACATCGGGATGATGGACAGGGAGTAGTTGGAGAAGGTCGTGAACGTCTCGGACTTCAGCCGCGCCAGGGGGATCGTGAAATCCCCGGTCACGGCCACAAGGCCGAACAGGCCGGTCAGGAACATGGCCAGCCCGATGGGCACCCGCAGGAAAATCAGCAACAGCAGCGCGGGGAAAGAGGCGACCCCGATGGCGATATCACTCATGGCGTGTCCTCGGGCGCGGGGATGCGCGGGGTGCCTGTGACCAGTTCGACCGTGCGCAGGACCGCGACGGCGATGGCCACAACGGCGGACAGCACGGCCCCCACCAGCGCGGCGGCATAGGCCAGCCAGACCGGGAACTGGATCAGGAACGTCGTCTGACCCGAGGACCATTTGGATTGCAGCCCGCCCCACAGCTGCACCGCGATCAGGATCAGGGCGGCGGCAAAGGCGACCTCGGCCAGCCATTGCAGGGCCCGCGCCACGCCGACGGGCAAGCGCGCGGTCAGGATCTCGACGGAGGCATGTCCGCCCGTGATCTGGCACCACGGCAGGAAGGCAAAGATGACAAAGGCCATGCCGACCTCCACCAGCTCGAAATCGCCCGTCACAGGGCCAATGCCCAGATCCAGCAGCGCGCGCGCCCACGCCGCCCCCGCGAACACATCCGCGTGCAGCCAATCGTTCACCAGCCGCCCCAGGATCGACACGACGGTCATCACGATCAGGGCGGACAGGACAAGCCCCCCACCCACGCCATCGCCTTGGAAAGTGTCAAAAGCCGCGCAAACATGGCCCCCTTAACCACGCCGCGCCGCCCTTTGTCCATTGGCCGGGGCAGGATGCCGCTATGCAGCGCGCGGGCTTCACAGGGGCCAGCGCCCCTGCTACATGCGGCGCACCTTTGTTCCGTAAGAGAGACCGCGCAATGACAACCCTCGTTTTTGGCCACAAATCCCCCGACACCGACAGCACCGGATCGCCCCTTGCCTGGGCGTGGTATCTGGGCACACAGGGCGTGGACGCCAAGGCCGTCCTGCTGGGGGAGCCGAACACCGAGGCGGCATTCATGTTGACCCGCTGGGGCTTTGACATGCCAGAGATCATCGCGGACGTGGCCGAAGGCCAGCCTTGCGTTGTGGTCGACACCAACAACCCCGCCGAACTGCCCGCGTCGATCAATGCGGCGGACGTGCAGCAGATCATCGACCACCACAAGCTGGTCGGCGGGTTGGAGACCAAGGGCCCGATCGACATCACCATCCGCCCGCTTGCCTGCACCGCGACGATCATGGCCGACCTGATGGGCGATGCCTTGAACGACGCGCCCGAGAACGTCAAAGGCGCGATGCTTACCTGCATCCTGTCCGACACGCTGGAATTCCGCAGCCCGACCACCACGGACCACGACCGCGCCGTGGCGACCCGTCTGGCCGGTGATCTGGGCATCGACATGGCCGCCTACGCGTCCGAGATGTTCGCCGCCAAGTCCGACGTCAGCGCATTTTCCGACGCAGAGCTGTTGCGCATGGACAGCAAGGAATACGAGGTCGCAGGCACCAAGTTCCGCGTGTCCGTGCTGGAAACCACGGCGCCAGATGTTGTGCTGGACCGCAAAGCCTCGATCATGGAGAGCATGACCGCCGTGGCATCCGAGGATGGGGTGGATCAGGTGCTGCTGTTCGTGGTGGATATCCTGAACGAAGAGGCCACCATGCTGATCCCCAACGACCTGACGAAAACCGTGGCCGAGAAAAGCTTTGGCGCGACGGTCACCGGGGACACGGTTGTTCTGCCCGGCGTGATGTCGCGCAAGAAACAGATCATCCCGAATCTGGCCGTTTAGGGGCCATTCAATCCCCGGCGGTCACGCCTGAAATCAACTGCGCGCCCAGCAGGCGCGCGGTGTCCGGGGTGCGGGTGACGGGGGCGACCTGTCCCGGCAGCCGGTCCAACTGGTCCAGCCACGCGCGGTGAGCGGCCACCCCTTCCTCCAGACTGACAAAGGTGAACCGCATCGGCGCGCCGATGGGCGTTTGCACCGCTTGGCTCATGTCGCAGGGCAGGACGTGGGCGATACGGGGATAGCCTGCGGTGGTCTGCCCCTCGCCCAGAATGATGAACGGCGTGCCATCGCCAGTGATCTGGATGTCGCCGGGCAGGGTCAGGTCGGACAGCACCTGCAAGGCCCCCGCCACGGTCAACGCAGGGCCCCCGCCATCCAGCCGCAGGGCCGTGCGGTCCGACCGGGGGAGCGGGTAAAGGTCGTGGTTTCCAAGGCGCGGTATTGGTCCGGGGAGAAAAGCGACGTGTGCAGGCTGGGCACCACCCGCAGGCTAGGCAGCGGGGCCGGTGGCGGCAAGGTCACTTGGGTCTGCGCGCCACCCTCGGGACCGACGGGCAGCGTCTGGCCAGCGGTGACCAGCCCCCCGAACCCGGCACGCAGGTGGGCACTGCGCGCACCAAGGGTCTCGGGCACTGCGAACCCGCCGCCTGCACCGATGTAGGAATAGCCGCCAGAATTTGCCCCCACGGACAGGGTTGCGCCCTTGGGCCAAGCATGGCTGGTGTCCCACGCCAGCGCCTCGCCGTCCAAAGTGGTCGGGGCGGGCGCACCGGTCAGGGCCAGACGCATGTCCTCTTCTGCCCGGAAGGTGCCGCCCATGACCGCACATTCCAACACGGCCAACCCCGGGTCTTGGCCCAGCAACGCGCCGATCCGGTGCAGCGCCGCGCGGTCGGCAGCCCCCCCGATGGACACGCCCACGGACATCAGACCCGGACGACCGAAGTCCTGCACGGTGATGGCCGGGCCTGCGGACAGGACGGTCACCGCCCTCATGCCAGCACCTCGACCGTGGCCCCGGCGTCTGGTCCCTCGCCCTCCAACCTGCGCAGGGTCTCGGCGGAGACGGCCCGAAAGCGGACCTCGTCGGCGGGGTTCAGGACAAAGGCGTCCCCTGCCCCGTCCGGGCCAGCATCTGGGCGAAACAGCTTGAACCCGATGCGCCCGATATGACGCCAGCCTGTGGGGGCGGCGTTGGTGAACAGCACAACCTGCCGGATCGCCACCACCAACGCGCCTGCGGGCACGCGCGGGTTCAACTGTTCCTGCCTCGGGATGTCCCATTCGGGGGTCAGCGGGCCAAGGTAGGGTTGCCCGGGGGCAAAGCCCAAGGCCTGCACGCTGATCGTCTGAGAGGTGAGCGCGGCAACCGCCCCGCCCGGGGTCATGCCCACCAAGCCCGCGACCTGTTCCAGATAGGGGCCATCGGCGCCCCCGAAACTGGCCGGGATGGTCCAGCGTTTGCGACCCGAGGGCGGCGGCGCAGCGTACCAGTCCTGTTCGTCCAACAGGGCCTGCACCTGCGCGATGACCGTGGCGTGATCGGTCTGGCGCAGGTCCAGACGCAGGGCGGCAGAGGCGAGGGTGACCGTCACCTCCTCGACCCCGTGCCAGCGGCTTGCGCCCATGGCGGCGGCAAAGGCAAGGGCGGCGCGGTTGGCGTTTGGGTCTAGTTTGTCCGCAAACTGAATGACCAATCCCGTCAGTCCAAGGGGTGTGATGCGCGGAAACTGCATCGTGGTGCCCCCTACCCCGCGCTGGCCCCATGAGGGATTTTCGCCATGGCAGCGCGCAGCGCATCAAGGGTCACCGGTTTGGGCAGGTGTTGGTTAAATCCAACCTCTAGATACCCTTCCACCTGATGGGGCAGGACATTGGCACTGCACGCGATCAGATGCAGGGGGGTCGCGCTCGTCTCTGTCTCGAAGGCGCGCAACTTGCGGGTGAAGTCGGTGCCGGACATCACGGGCATGCGGATGTCGACAAAGGCCGCGTCAAAGGTGTTTTGCTGGGCGATGTTCAACGCCTCCAACCCGTCGTTGGCAAAGGTCAGCTGTGTATCCATCGTTTCCAACATGGCACGCAGGACCAGCCGGTTCATGGCATTGTCCTCGACGATCAGCAAACGCAGGGGGTGGTTGAGGGCGTTGGCCGACGTCTCTGCCCCAGCCGCAATCAGGTCCGCCCGGGCGGCGCGGCGCACTTGGAACACGGCTGTAAAGGTGGCCCCGCCCCCGGGGGTGTCGGATACTTCCAACTTGCCGCCGTGCAATTCGCATAGCTGGCGCGCGATGGCGAGGCCAAGCCCCGTGCCGCGCGATTTTTCGTGACCCAAGGCCTGCCCTTGAGAAAAACGCTGGAAAATCAGCGCTTTGTCGGCATCTTGGATACCGGGGCCTTGGTCGATAACGGATATCCGCAGGTAACGAAAGTCACCATCCTCGGCCTTGTCATAGACAGTGCGCACCTCGATCGCGCCGGTGTCGGCAAATTTGACAGCGTTGCCCAGAAGGTTCGCTATCACCTGCCGCATGGATCGGGCAGAGCCGACGACCGGGCGGCTCGCCTCGGCCTGACTGGTCATCAACAGGTCCAGACCCTTTTCGGCAGCAACCTCTGAAAACAGCGTCACGGCGTCACTGACCACGTCACTGGGCACAAGGCTTTCCATTTCCATGGAGATCTTGCCCGCCTCGATCCGGCTGAGGTCCAGAATGTCGTTCAGAAGGGTCAGCAGGGCCTTGGCAGAGCGGTTGATGACCGTGACCATCTCATGCTCTCGCGCGGGGAGGTCCGATTGCTCCAAAGCCTGCGCCATCCCAAGGATGCCGTTCATCGGGGTCCGGATCTCGTGGCTCATGGTTTCCAAAAAGATCGTCTTGGCGCGCAACGCCGCCTCGGCGGCCTCGCGGGCCTGGACCAGATCGGCAACTGTCGTGCGCAGGGTCGCCTCGGCTTGGCTCAGTTCTGTCAGGTCGGTGTGGGCGCCCAACATGCGGACCGGTTTGCCGGTCTCATCCCGAATCGCAAGGCCGCGACAGCGCACGGTGATCCATTCACCGGACACCCTGTGACGGTAGCGCACGATCTGGTCATAGGGGTGGTCTGGATCGGCCAGGTGCTTGTTGAAGTTTTCAAGCGAGGTTTCGAGGTCATCGGGATTGATGATGTCCTGCCACGCCGCCGCCTTGTGGGGCATCTCGGCCGGATCATAGCCGAACAAGCGCCAGAACTCCGCGCTCATCCACTCTTCATCGGGCTTTTCGAGATCCCAGAACCAGATCCCGTCCAGCGAGGCTGCACGCAAAAACTCAAACAGCTCGGAATCGCGCTGAAAGCGTTCCGTCAATTCTTTCTCTAAATAATGCATGCGTCCCCACAATCGTACTGCATCTTAGGATCACTTTAGGTTAACGAAACATGAATGGCCCGCGTGTTTTGGGCACAAAGACGAAAAAGAGGCCGCACCATGACGCACGTGATCACCAACTTGGCAGAGATATCGGATCAATACCGGGCGATGTTCGTGGACCTGTGGGGATGCGTGCACAACGGGTTGACCCCCTTTCCTGCGGCGGTCGCGGCCTTGCGCGCCTACCGGGCAAAGGGCGGGATCGTGGTGTTGGTGACAAATTCCCCCCGCCCCCGCGCCGGTGTTGCGGCCCAACTGGCCGAGATTGGCGTGCCCGAGGATACGTGGGACACCATCGCCACGTCCGGGGACAGCGCGCGGTCTGCGATGTTTCGGGGCGTTGTCGGTTCCAAGGTCTGGCACATCGGGCAGCCCCACGAGGGCGGGTTCTTTGAACCCTTGTCCGTGGTCGAGAACCCAGTCGACATCACCCGCGTCCCGCTGGACGAGGCCGACGGCATCGTATGCACCGGCCCCTTCGACAGCCTTGCGGACCCGGCGGTCATGCGGCCCCAGTTTCTGGCGGCCAAGACACGGGGGCTGAAACTGCTGTGTGCCAACCCGGACGTGATTGTGGACCGGGGCGACAGTCGGGAATGGTGCGCCGGGGCGCTGGCACAATTGTACACCGAAATGGGCGGCGAAAGCCTGTATTTCGGCAAGCCGCACCCGCCGATTTATGACCTTGCGCGTCGCCGTCTGGCGCAGATCGCAGAGGTGTCTCGACCGCGAGATCCTCGCCATCGGGGACGGCCCAGCCACGGATGTGGCGGGCGGCGTGGGCGAGGATTTGGATACCCTGTTCATCACCGGCGGCTTGGCCGCCTCGGAAACCGGCACGCCCGAGGCCGGGCAACCTGACCCCGCGCTGCTGGACAGCTACCTTGCGCAGCAGCAACTGAGCCCTCGGTACAGCATTGGCTTCCTGAGGTAGGCGCGCAATAATATTGCCACACGTGCGTCAAATTCGTCTCATAATTACTTCTGCATTGCAGCATGGATGATTCTCGGCTATCAGAACCGCAGGAGGATCAGCCATGCTCGACAATCAGCCCCGCGGCACAATCTGCATCGAAGATATCGAAATCGGGATGTCCCGGTCCCTGACCAAGGTGATCACGGACAAGGATATCGAGATGTTTGCCGAAGTGTCGACCGACCATAACCCGGTCCACCTTGACGACGACTACGCCCGCGACACGATTTTCGAAGGACGCATCGCCCACGGGATGCTGACCGCTGGCCTGATCTCGGCGGTGATTGGCGAACAATTGCCCGGGCATGGCACGGTCTACATGGGGCAGACGTTGAAATTCCTGGCCCCCGTCCGCCCCGGCGATCTGGTGCAAGCCGTGGTCGAGGTCACGGATATGGACATCGCCAAGCGTCGCGTGACCATGGAGACGTGGTGCGAGATCGGCGGCAAAAAGGTTCTCAAGGGCGAAGCGGTCGTTTTGGCGCCGTCGCGCAAGTTCGACTAGGTTGCGCGGCTGGGCTTGGCCCGCTAGGTCAGCCCCATGGATATTATCCGCGACTTTGAATTCGTAGCACCGGAACACCGTGGCGCCTCTGTTGCCATTGGGAACTTTGACGGTGTGCATCTGGGGCACCAGCGGGTGTTGGATCTGGCCCGCCGGGGGGATGCCCCCTTGGGCGTCATGACCTTTGAGCCGCACCCGCGCGAGATGTTCCAACCGGATGCCCCGCCCTTTCGGTTGATGAGCGCTGCGGCCCGGGCCACGCGCCTTGGCAAGCTGGGCGTCGAAAAACTGTTCGAGCTGAATTTCAACACCGCGCTGGCCACCCTGCCCGCCCGGGACTTTGCCCAAAAGGTCATCGCAGATGGCCTTGGACTATCCCACGTGGTGGTCGGGGCGGATTTCTGTTTCGGCAAGGGGCGCAGCGGGGACGTTGCCGCCCTACGCGCCTTTGGTGCGGACATGGGGTTCGACGTGACCGTGGCCGAGATTTTGCAAGGTGCGGGCGGGGCCGTCTCCTCGACCAATATCCGCGCGGCATTGGCCGACGGACGTCCCCGGGATGCCGCCGCCATGCTGGGCCACTGGCACCGGATCGAAGGGCCCATCGTGCACGGCGAGAAGCGTGGGCGCGAGCTGGGCTATCCCACCGCCAACATGGACCTGTCGGGCCTGCACCTGCCCCGCCTTGGGGTCTACGCGGTTCTGGTGGACATCCTAACCGGTCCCCATGTGGGCAGCTATCACGGGGCGGCCTCGCTGGGGGTGCGGCCCATGTTTGGCGGCGCGGTTCCGAACCTTGAAACCTTTGTGTTTGATTTCACAGGCGATCTTTATGGCGCGCAAGTCTCGGTCGCGCTGGTGGATTTCCTGCGCCCCGAGATGACGTTTGACGGGTTGGACGGGCTGATCACCCAGATGGACGCCGACTGCGCCCGCGCCCGCACGATCCTGAGCGCCCTGTGATGCGGCAGGACTTTTGGACCCTGCCGCTTGCCAAGTTGACCAGCGCCGAGTGGGAGGCGTTGTGCGACGGTTGCGGCAAATGCTGTCTCAACAAGCTGGAGGACGAGGATACGGGCGAGGTTGCCTTTACCAAGATCGCCTGCCGCCTGTTGGACGACGCCACCTGCCGCTGTGCCCAATACGACATCCGCAAGCAGTTCGTGCCGGAGTGTGTGGTGCTGACGCCCAAGACCCTGCCGGATGTGGCCTATTTCATGCCCACCACCTGCGCCTACCGCCGTCTGTACGAGGGCAAGAGCCTGCCCGACTGGCACCCCCTGTTGACGGGCGATCCCGAAAGCGTGCACCGCGCAGGGGTGTCCGTGCGCGGCTGGACCCTACCCGAATTCGAAGTCCCGGAGGAGGAGTGGGAGGATCACCTGATCGACGAGCCGACAGGTGATACCCCGGATTAGTGGACGCTGGCCTCGGTGATGAAGGCACTGACGCGGGCCATTTCCGGCCCGCTGACCGAGGCGGTCGCGCCGCGCTGCAACAACACTTCCCAAATCGCGCCCATGCGCAGTTCGATCTTGCGGTCGTCCTTGCCCGCCTTGGCTTGCAGGGTCTGCCAGTGGCTGTCGTACATGGACACAAGGGTGCTGTTGGGCCACAGGTCGTAGGTGTCCTCGGGCGCGATGATCTGTGCCGCTGTCAGGGTGCGCTGCTGAGGGCGCGGGGACCTGGCCGCCGCCGGCGCGCTGGCCGTGACCTCTTCGGGCGACAGGGACACAGGTTCAATGTTGGTGAATTGATCAAGGCGCAGGGCCTCGTTCGCATGGGCCGGGCTTTGCCACGCCAAGGCAACCAAACTGCCCAGCGTCACGGCCCAGACAAGACCCACAGGCCACAGGGCCCGCCCCTGCACGCTTTCAAAACCATTGTCCATCAGATCCGCCTCATCTTTTGTTGTCGTGTTTTGCCCAAAGGTGTGGCGGCGGAATGAGGCGAAAATGGGGCACACTGGACACGCAGGGCCGCAGGGGGACTGGTCTTTGGCCCTTTTGTGGTGTGAATGTGGCCCAAATACCGCACCATGATTGGAGGGGTCCATGGACCTGAACTTTGCCTCGGACAACGTCGGCCCCGTCACCCCACAGGTGATGCAGGCCATGATCGACGCCAACACGGGCAGCGCCCTGCCCTACGGCGCGGACGCATTTGCCACCCCCGTGCGCGACGCCCTGCGTGCCCTGCTGGACCTGCCACATGCGGAGGTGGCGCTGGTGGCCAATGGCACAACCGCGAACGCGCTGGCCCTTGCAACCCTGACCCCGCCTTGGGGGGCCGTGCTGTGCCACCAGACCGCCCATATCGAAATGGATGAATGTGGCGCGCCGGAGTTCTTTTCGGGCGGGGCCAAGCTGGCGCTGGTGCCGGGCGATAACGGCAAGATGACGCCAGACGCCATACGCGCCCGCTACGCCGAGGGACCGCGCGGGGTGGTGCATGTGGTGCAGCCCACGGCCCTGTCCCTGACCAACGTGACCGAGGTGGGCACGGTCTATACCCTGGGTGAAATCCGGGCCATCCAGGACACCGCCCGGGATCTGGGACTGGCCACGCACCTTGACGGGGCCCGCTTTGCCAACGCTTGCGCCGCCCTTGGGTGCAGCGCGGCGGACCTTGCGCGCGGGTTTGACATGATCAGCTTCGGGGCGACCAAGAATGGCTGCATGGGCCTAGAGGCCGTGGTGATCGCAAACCCCGATCACGCATGGGAGGTCGCGTTGCGCCGCAAGCGCGCAGGCCACCTGTGGTCCAAGCACCGGTTCCTATCGGCGCAAATGCTGGCCTACCTCAGGGACGATCTGTGGCTGGAGACCGCGCGGACGGCCAATGCAAACGCCCAACGGTTGGCCCGAGGTCTGCAGGCCTTCGGCACCTTCACATGGACGCCCGAGGCGAACATGATCTTTGCCCACCTGCCCCGCCGCCTGCACGCGGCGGCCTTTGCGGGTGGGGCGCAGTATTACCTGACGGACGGAGAGATCGAGGGCGACCCCGACCAGATGGTCCAATGTCGCCTTGTCTGCGACTGGTCCAAGACCGACGCCGATGTGGATGGGTTGCTGGCGCTTTACGCGGCGGCCTGATCCAGAAAGGCGGCGACACTTGGGGCCACCGCACCCGGATCAACCACAGGCATCATGTGGCGACCGTTGCCAGACACGTGACCGGTCGTCGCATCGGGCAGCCTGTCAGCCAGCCCGGTGACGATCGCGCCGACGATGTCCGGGGCGTCTTGGGACGTCAGGATCAAGGTCGGAACGGTGCAGGACGACAGCCGCGCGATGATCCCCGGGGCATCCTCGACGATTGCGGGCTGCGTGGCCGGGACCACTGGGATCAACCGGGTAATGGCGCGGCGCACAGGGGTGGGCAGCGCATCCCACGGCGCGCCGGTGCCCCAATACCGGTTGAACGCACGGGCCGCCCGTTCCTGTTCGCCCCCGGCATAGTAGGCCGCAAAGGCCTTCATATCCGTTTCGAAATGCGTCGTCCGCGCCTCGACCGGAGCGGCGGCAAAGGCCACCGGTTCAAACAGGACCAAGCGGCGCACCCTGTTCGGATGTTCGACAGCAATGCGCAGCGCAATTGTGCCGCCCAAGGAATGGCCGAACAGATCGACGGGCTGATCCGGCAGACGCGCCAAGACAGCTTCCGTCGCTTGGTCGTGGTAATCGCGATCCCCGTCCCAAGCCACCCCACCGGGGTGCCCGGGCAAGCCCGGCAGAACCGCGTCGCGGCGCAAGGCGCGGGTCAGACCGCGCAGCGCCTCTGCCTGACCAAGCGCGCCATGCACCGCAACGAGGGGCACCATGGTCAGAGCTTGCCTTGCAGGTGCAGGTCCAGATCCTCGAGACGGTCTTGGCCCCAGAACTTCTCTTCGCCAACGATGTAGAACGGCGCGCCAAAGACCCCGCGCGACGCGGCCTCTTCCAGGTTGGCGGCGTATTCTTCGGCCCCCGACAGCATGTCCGCATCCGCCAGCGCGGGGTCAAAGCCGTTGGCCGTCAGCGCCGCACGGATCACGTCGTCTTGGGCGATGTCTTTTTCTTCGGCCCACACCGCGCGGGTCAGACTGTGGACCAGCCCGCCCAGATCACCACCGCCCGCCTTTTGGGCCGCAATCAGCGCATAGGACGAGGGCGCCATGTTGGTAGGCCAATGGGCGGGTTTCAGGTTCAGGGGCAGGCCCAGCTTCTTGGACTGACGGCGCAATTCCTGCAGGCGCATCTCTTGCCGACTTGGATGGCGGTCCTTGGGGGCTGGCCGCCCGTGCGCCCAAACAAGGCAATCACATCGCAGGGCTTGTAGGTGATCGTGGCCCCGTTGCGCGCTGCGATCTCCTCCAACCGTGTGCCGGCGAGGTAGGTATAGGGGGAAAGCGTCGCAAAGAAGTAGTCGATATGTGCCATTTGGTCCTCCAAGGCGTGGTTGGCCAGACGTTAGGCCCATGCTAGGCGGTGTCAACGGCGACCTGCCCCTTGAGTCGCACCGTAGTTAAAAGGCCCTGCTCCATGCCCAACCTCGACCCCAAGCTTATTTCCGGCAACGCGAACAAACCCTTGGGAGAGGCCATCGCCAAACGCATGTCCATGCACAGGGGCATGTCCCTGGGTCTGGTCGATGCCCGGGTGGAACGGTTCAACGACGGTGAGATCTTTGTCGAGGTTTATGAAAACGTGCGCGGCGAGGATATGTTCATCATCCAGCCCACATCGAACCCGGCCAACGACAACCTGATGGAGCTGTTGATTATCGCGGATGCGCTCAAACGCTCCTCGGCCAGCCGGATCACGGCCGTGATCCCCTACTTCGGCTATGCCCGTCAGGATCGCCGCACCAAGGCCCGCACACCCATTTCGGCCAAGCTGGTTGCAGATATGGTCGTGCAATCGGGGATCGAGCGGGTCTTGACCATGGATCTGCACGCGGCCCAGATTCAGGGGTTCTTCGATATCCCCGTGGACAACCTCTATGCCTCGCCGATTTTTGCGCTGGATATCCTGCACCAGTTTGATGGGGATATGTCAGATGTGATGATCGTGTCGCCCGACGTAGGCGGCGTGGCGCGTGCGCGCGAATTGGCCCAGCGGATCAAGGCCCCCCTGTCCATCGTGGACAAGCGCCGCGAGAAGCCCGGCGAGATCGCCGAGATGACGGTGATCGGCAACGTCGAGGGCAAGAAGTGTATCATCGTGGACGACATCTGCGACACCGCTGGCACCCTTTGCAAAGCGGCAGAGGTGTTGATCGAGAATGGCGCGACAGAGGTCCACAGCTACATCACACACGGTGTTCTGTCTGGCCCGGCGGTCGAACGGATCACCAACTCGGTGATGAAGTCGCTGGTGATCACGGATTCGATCGCGCCGACCCAGCCTGTAAAAGACTGCGCCAATATCCGGGTGGTGCCCACGGCCCCCATGTTCGCCCAGTCCATCCTGAATATCTGGTCCGGCACCTCTGTGTCGTCCCTGTTCGACACCGCCACCCTGGAACCGATCTACGAACCGCTGTACCCCAAGGGCATGTACGAGCTTTAGACGTCCCAATCGTCTGGATCGCGCAGCTCGCCTATGGCCGTCCAATCTGCGCGGACTCGGGCAACCCGGGTGTCGCCCCATGTGCGGAACACCAGCTCAAAGCCGTCGAGGGTGATGTTCTCGACCGTCAGGTCCGCCCGTTGGTTGGTCTTTTGATCCATGTCGAACATGGCCAGCGTGGCGTGCACGACGGGCCGCGTCTTGAACCTATCGGAAAACGTCACACGGGTCCGAGCCTCGCGTGGGCCTTGGCCGGTCCACATCTGTCCACCGTCTTCGAAATCCGAAAACAGCACGTTCGACCCTTGGTCGATCCCGATCAGATGGTTGTGCAAGCGACGCATGGGGGGCCTGTCTAAGAGTACATGACCCGTTGTATCAGGCATAGCCCCCCTGACCAGACCCCTTACGCAAACAAAAGGCCCCGGAGGGATGCTCCGGGGCCTTTGATGTCTGTCCGTCCGATTTAGACGCCCAAGGCGGCTTTCACGGCCTGCATGTCCGACACGGTCTTGGCGATGTCATCGCTGTCCCCGGTAGCCTGAACGTCGGCCACCAGTTTGTCGATGATGTCGGCGGTCACTTCAGACACAGGCATGGCCTGTTCTGCCAGCACGGAGGTCGCGGTGGCGGTGATTTCAGCGAAACCACCGGTCACGACGTATTCTTCCGTACCGGACCCCGTGACGACCCGCAGGATACCGGGGCGCAGGGTGGTGATGGTGGCGGCATGATCGGCCATGGCCGTCAGGTCACCGTCAGCACCGGGGATCTGCACCTCCGTGGCCTCCAGAGACGCGAGTTTGCGCTCCGGGGACACAAGGTCAAATTGGAGAGAGGTTGCCATGATCAGGCCGCCTCAGCTGCCATTTTTCGGCCTTGGCGATCACTTCGTCGATGCCACCCACCATGTAAAAGGCACCTTCGGGCAGGTGATCGTATTCACCGGCCACAACTGCCTTGAACGACGAAATCGTGTCGGCCAGTGGAACCTGCTTGCCGTCCGCGCCGGTGAAGACTTTTGCCACGTCGAAGGGCTGCGACAGGAATCGTTCCAACTTACGGGCGCGGGCCACGGTCATTTTGTCTTCTTCCGACAGTTCGTCCATGCCGAGGATGGCGATGATGTCTTGCAGCGACTTGTAGCGTTGCAGAACCTGCTGGACGTCCGTTGCGACCTTGTAGTGCTCTTCACCGATGATCTGCGGATCCAGCAGACGGGATGTGGAACCCAGTGGGTCCACAGCCGGGTAGATGCCTTTTTCCGAGATCGAGCGGTCCAGAACGGTCGTCGCGTCCAAGTGGGCAAACGATGTTGCAGGTGCGGGGTCGGTAAGGTCATCGGCAGGCACGTAGACGGCCTGCACAGAGGTGATCGAGCCGGATTTGGTCGATGCAATCCGTTCCTGCATGGCGCCCATGTCCGTGGCCAGCGTTGGCTGGTAGCCCACAGCAGAGGGGATACGACCCAGAAGCGCGGACACCTCGGAACCGGCCTGCGTGAAGCGGAAGATGTTGTCCACGAAGAACAGAACGTCCGAACCGGATTCGTCGCGGAACTGCTCGGCCAGGGTCAGACCCGACAGGGCGATCCGCATACGCGCACCCGGAGGCTCGTTCATCTGACCGTAAACCAGCGCGATTTTCGATTCCTCAAGGTTATCGGGAACGATAACGCCGGATTCGATCATCTCGTAGTACAGGTCGTTGCCTTCACGGGTCCGTTCACCCACGCCCGCGAACACGGACAGGCCCGAGTGCACTTTGGCGATGTTGTTGATCAGTTCCATGATCAGAACGGTTTTGCCCACGCCGGCACCGCCGAACAGACCAATTTTACCACCCTTGGTATAAGGGGCCAGCAGGTCGATGACCTTGATGCCTGTTTCCAAGATCTCGGTCGCGGTGGACTGGTCCTCGAACGCAGGCGCGTCGCCGTGGATGGGGCGCGTCTGTGTTGCGTTCACGGGGCCTTTTTCGTCAACGGGCTCGCCGGTGACGTTCATGATCCGACCCAGGGTCGCTGTCCCCACGGGGACAGAAATCTGACCGCCGGTGTTGCTGACGGCTTGGCCGCGCACCAGACCTTCGGTCGCATCCATCGCAATGGCGCGGACGGTGTTTTCGCCAAGGTGCTGGGCCACTTCGAGGACCAGTTTCTTGCCGTTATTGTCGGTTTCAAGCGCGTTGAGAATCTCGGGCAGGTCGCCATCGAACTGCACGTCTACAACGGCGCCGATGACTTGGGTGATCTTACCTTGTGCCATGTGTTCCGTATCCTTGGTTAGAGCGCTTCAGCGCCCGAAATGATTTCGATAAGCTCGTTGGTGATGACGGCCTGACGGGAGCGGTTGAACTCGATGGTCAGGTTGTCGATCATGTCGCCTGCGTTGCGGGTCGCGTTGTCCATGGCGGACATCCGCGCGCCCTGCTCCGAGGCGGCGTTTTCCAACAAGCCAGAGAAGATCGCGGTTGCGACGCCCCGTGGCAACAGGTCGGCCAGGATCGCTTCCTCAGATGGCTCGTAGTCGTAAAGCGCATCTGCCTCGGCCCCCTCGGGGGCCGCGAAAGGAATGACCTGCAGCGCGGTGGGGATTTGCGAAATGACCGACTGGAACTTCGAATAGAAGACCGTCGCCACGTCGAATTCACCACCGTCAAAACGACCCAGCACATCGCGCGCGATGTCCTGAGCGTTGCCGTAGCCGATCCGTTTGACGTCTGACAGATCGATGTGACCCACCAGATACTGACCGAAATCGCGCTTCAGCTGCTCGCGGCCTTTTTTGCCGACAGTCAGGATTTTCACCGTCTTGCCCTTGGCCACCAAGTCGCTTGCGTGGGTCTTGGCCAGCTTGGCGATGTTGGTGTTGAAACCACCGCACAGTCCGCGTTCCGCCGTCATGACCACCAGAAGGTGGACTTGATCGGAACCCGTCCCCGACAGCAGCTTGGGCGCACTGCTGGAACCGGCCATCCCTGCCGCCAAACCGCCCATTACGGCGTTGAAGCGGTCTGTGTAGGGACGGGCGGCCTCGGCAGCATCCTGGGCGCGGCGGAGTTTAGCCGCCGCGACCATCTGCATCGCTTTCGTGATCTTCCGAGTGCTTTTGACACTCTCGATCCGATTTTTGAGGTCCTTAAGGTTGGGCATATCTGCGTGACCTTAAGCGAACGAAGCTGCGTAGTCGTCGAGGACAGCTTTCATCTTTTCGACAGGCTCGCCCTTCTTGAACTTGGGATCTTCGGTTTCGATCCAGTTCAGGAAGTCGGCGTTCTTGCCGCGCAGATGGGACAGCAGACCCTGTTCCCAGCGACCCACATCGGACACCGCGATCTTGTCGAGGTAACCGTTCGTCCCCGCGAAGATCACGCAGACGATTTCCGCGTTGGTCAGGGGCGAATACTGGGCTTGCTTCATCAGCTCGGTCAGGCGGGCACCCCGGTTCAGCAGCTGCTGCGTGGCGGCGTCCAGATCGGACCCGAACTGGGCAAAGGCCGCCATCTCGCGGTACTGGGCCAGCGACAGTTTCACAGGGCCAGCCACAGACGACATGGCGTCCGTTTGGGCGGAGGAGCCCACACGGGACACCGACAGACCGGTGTTCACGGCCGGACGGATACCCTGGTAGAACAGTTCTGTTTCCAGGAAGATCTGACCGTCGGTGATCGAAATCACGTTCGTGGGGATAAACGCGGACACGTCGCCCCCTTGGGTTTCGATGATGGGCAGCGCGGTGAGCGAGCCGGAACCGTAGTCCTCGTTCAGCTTGGCCGAACGCTCCAACAGGCGCGAGTGGAGGTAGAACACGTCACCTGGGTAGGCTTCGCGCCCGGGTGGGCGGCGCAGCAGCAGGGACATCTGACGATAGGACACAGCCTGTTTGGACAGGTCATCATAGATGATCAGGGCGTGCTTGCCGTTGTCGCGGAAGTATTCGGCCATGGCGGTCGCGGCGTAGGGTGCCAGGAACTGCATGGGGGCGGGGTCGGACGCAGTTGCGGCCACGACGATCGAGTATTCAATCGCACCGGATTCTTCCAGACGCTTCACCAGCTGCGCAACGGTGGACCGCTTTTGGCCAACAGCAACGTAGACACAGTACAGCTTCTTGCTTTCGTCGTCGCCAGCGGCCTCGTTGTAGGATTTCTGGTTCAGGATGGCGTCAAGGGCCACGGCCGTCTTACCGGTCTGACGGTCGCCAATGATCAATTCGCGCTGACCACGGCCAACGGGGATCATCGCGTCCACGGATTTCAGGCCGGTCGCCATAGGCTCGTGCACGGATTTGCGGGGGATGATGCCCGGGGCTTTGACGTCGGCCACGCGGCGCTCGGTCGCTTTGATGGGGCCCTTGCCGTCCAGCGGGTTGCCCAGACCGTCCACGACACGACCCAGCAGTTCGGGGCCAGCGGGCACGTCCACGATGGACTTGGTGCGCTTGACGGTGTCGCCTTCCTTGATGTCCCGGTCGGACCCGAAGATCACGACGCCGACGTTGTCAGCTTCGAGGTTCAGGGCCATCCCGCGGATACCACCGGGGAATTCGACCATCTCACCGGCTTGGACGTTGTCCAAACCGTAGACGCGCGCGATACCGTCACCGACGGAAAGCACACGGCCAACCTCGGCCACTTCGGCCTCTTGACCAAAGTTCTTAATCTGGTCCTTGAGGATCGCAGAAATTTCGGCTGCTTGGATACCCATTATCCGACCTCTTTCATGGTGTTTTGGAGAGCGTTCAGGCGCGCCTTGACCGACGTGTCGATCATTCGCGAACCCACTTTAACAATAAGACCGCCGATGAGGCTTTCATCAACGGTCACATTCAGTTTAACGTCTTTGCCGACCGACGCGGACAGCGTCTTGGCCAGTTTGTCCTGCTGCGCCTTGGTCAGGGCCTTGGCGGCGACCACGTCAGCAGCGACTTCACCCTTGGCCTCGGCAATCATGGCGTTCAGGGCAGCCAGCATCTGCGGCACCACGAACAGGCGACGCTTGGATGCCATCAGCGACAGGGTATTGGACACCGTCGCGGACAATTTCATTTTCTTGGCCACGGCGGACACGCCAGCGGCCTGTTCATCGCGGCTGTAGATGGGCGAGCTGAGAAGCGTGCGCAGGTCTTCTGACCCGGCCAAAGCCTCTTCAAGTGCTGCAACATCCTTTTCAAGTGCGGGCATATCCTTGCCCTGTGCGGCGAGATCAAACACCGCGCGTGCATAGCGATCCGCGATGCCCATGGAGATCGAAGCTGGTTCGGACACGTCCACCCTTTCGATAGTTTCGGACGCGCGGTTGCGCACCCATTGTTGCGACCCGCGCCAAGTGGCCCGGATTCCTCAAATCGCGCTTGCTCTAACAGACGGTTTCCAATGCTGCAACAGGCGGAGACAGCGCCAAATAGAGGGATCAGGCCCCAATCATGGGGAATTCTTAACCAAATGGTAAAATGCGACATTTTGCGCCCCCACAAGGTGGGTCCACAGGGGGCCGCACGAATCCCCGGTCACATCTTGCGGCCCACAGGCTTTACCCCCGGCATGGCAGGTTCCAACACGCGCAGGGGGCGGCGGATGCGTTCGGCCAGACCCGGGCGCATGGGGGCCGGGATCTGCTTGGACACTTCGACGAAAATCACACCGCCGGCGGCCACAAAGGGCACCCTGGCGCCGACCCTCTCGATCCAGTCGGCGGACCGCAGCCAAAAGTTCGAGGTCCGCGGCGGGGCGTAGAGGGCCGTGCCATGGCGTTCGGGCAGCAGGCCCACGGATTTCAACTGCGTCTCCAACTGGCCCAGGGTGTAGGGCCGCCCAAACCCAAAGGGCGTCGCGTCGCGCCGGGCCCACAGGCCCGACCGGTTGGGCACGATGAACAGGGCGCGTCCCCGTGGGGACAGCACGCGGTACACCTCGTCCAGCAGGGCCAAGGGCTGCTCTGATGTCTCCAGTCCGTGCATGACCACCACGCGGTCCGCCGTCTCTGTCTGTAGGGGCCAGTGGGTTTCTTCGCACAGGACCGACACGTTCTGCATGCCGGCGGGCCACGGCATCACCCCTTGCTGGCCGGGCATCAGGCCGATGACCCGGCGCGCATCGGCCAGATAGGGTCGCAACAATGGCACCGCAAAGCCAAAGCCCACAACCGTTTCGCCCTTGGCTTTAGGCCAAAGCTCCACCACCCGGTCCCGCACCACCTTTTGCGCCGCGCGACCCAGGCGGGTCCGATAATAGAACTGTCGCAGGTCAAGCACATCTAGATGCATAAGGCCCCCTTGCCTTCGCCGCTGGTCATGCCAGTCTAGCCAACAAGCAAGGAGATGCCTATGGCCTTACGCGTTCTGACCCTCCCCTGCCTCGAGGACAACTATACCTTCCTCATTGGCAACCCCGACACCGGCGAAGCGGCGGTGGTCGATGTCCCCGAGGCCGCGCCGATCCAAGCCGCCCTTGATGCCCAGGGCTGGACCCTAACCACGATCCTGCTGACCCACCACCACTGGGACCATGTGGACGGGCTGGCGGACCTGACCCACGATGCAAGCATCATCGGGGCCAAGGCCGATGCCCACCGCCTGCCCGCCCTCGACCATGCCGTGTCCCCGGGCGACACGATCTCCGTGCTGGGTCAGGATTTCCATATCTGGGACGTGTCGGGCCACACCGTGGGCCACATCGCCTTTGTCACCGATGGTTATGCGTTCACGGGTGACAGCCTGATGGCCCTTGGCTGCGGACGGCTGTTCGAAGGCACGCCTGAACAGATGCACGCCAGCCTGTCCCAATTCGCAACCCTGCCCGATGATACGCTGATCTGTTCGGGGCACGAGTATACCGCCGCCAACGGACGCTTTGCCCGGACCCTTGAACCGGACAATCCAGACCTTATCTCTCGGATCGAAGCCATCAAACCGGGACAACCCACCGTCCCCTCTACACTGGCACTGGAACGGGCGACCAACCCCTACTTGCGCGTCCATCTGCCCAGCCTGAAACACGCCGTGAATTTGCCCGACGCCTCGGACGCAGAGGTGTTCGCCGCCGTGCGCAAGGCAAAGGACACATTCTAGGCGCTGCGACCGATTATCTCGCTGATTTGGCAAAAAGGCGGAAATACAGTCACGAAACCGAGAAAGTCCTTGAAGCCGGGCGAATGAAAACCAAAACTTAACTGTAAGGGGCCACAGTCAGGCCAGCCCTCCGAAGGCCTGCCAATCATGAAAGGAGCGTTAGACATGCCGTCTTTCTCCAACACCCTTGAACAAGCCATCCACGCCGCATTGGCGCAAGCCAACGCGCGCCGCCACGAATTGGCAACCCTTGAACACCTGCTGCTGGCGCTGCTGGACGAACCGGACGCTGTCAAGGTCATGCAGGCCTGCGGCGTTGAACTGGACGAATTGCGTCAGACTCTGGACGAATTCATTGAAGAAGAGCTTTCGACCCTGATCACCGATGTCGAAGGGTCCGAGGCCGTGCCGACCGCCGCCTTTCAGCGCGTGATCCAGCGCGCCGCGATCCATGTGCAATCGTCGGGCCGGACCGAAGTGACCGGCGCAAATGTGCTGGTCGCCATCTTTGCAGAGCGCGAAAGCAACGCGGCCTACTTCCTGCAAGAACAGGACATGACCCGCTACGACGCCGTGAACTTCATCGCCCATGGCGTGGCAAAGGATCCGAACTTTGGCGAGGCGCGGCCCGTGCAGGGCGCCTCCGATTTCGAACAGGATCAGTCCGACGACAACGACATGTCCAACGGCCCGAACCCGTCCGAGAACAAGGAAAGCGCGCTGGCAAAGTACTGCGTGGACCTGAACAAGAAATCCCGGGAGGGCGATGTCGACCCCCTAATCGGACGCGACCACGAGGTGGAACGCTGCATCCAGGTGCTGTGCCGCCGTCGCAAGAACAACCCGCTGTTGGTGGGCGATCCGGGCGTGGGCAAAACCGCCATCGCCGAAGGACTGGCGCACAAGATCGTCGCGGGCGAAACGCCTGCCGTTCTGGCGGAAACCACCATCTATTCTCTGGATATGGGCGCGCTGCTGGCCGGCACCCGCTATCGCGGGGATTTCGAAGAACGGCTGAAGGCCGTGATGACCGAGATGGAGGATCACAAGGACGCGGTCCTGTTCATCGACGAGATTCATACGGTGATCGGCGCAGGGGCCACGTCTGGCGGGGCCATGGATGCCTCCAACCTGCTGAAACCTGCGTTGCAGGGCGGCAAACTGCGCTGCATGGGCTCCACCACCTACAAGGAATTCCGCCAGCACTTCGAAAAAGACCGCGCCCTGTCCCGTCGTTTCCAGAAGATCGACGTGAACGAGCCGTCTGTCGAAGATGCCGTGAAAATCCTGAAAGGGTTGAAGCCTTATTTCGAGGATCACCACTCGATCAAATACACCTCGGACGCGATCAAAACCGCCGTGGAGCTGTCTGCGCGCTACATCAACGACCGCAAGTTGCCCGACAAGGCCATCGACGTCATCGACGAGGCCGGCGCCGCGCAGGCGCTGGTCGTGGAATCCAAACGGCGCAAAACCATCGGCACCAAAGAGATCGAGGCCGTCGTCGCCAATATCGCCCGCATCCCGCCCAAGTCCGTTTCTAAGGACGACCAAGAGGTGCTGCGCGATCTCGAAGCCAGCCTGAAACGGGTCGTCTTCGGTCAGGATCCCGCAATCGAGGCGCTGGCCTCCGCCATCAAACTGGCCCGCGCGGGTCTGCGCGAACCGGAAAAGCCCATCGGCAACTACCTTTTTGCAGGCCCCACCGGCGTCGGCAAAACCGAGGTGGCCAAGCAATTGGCCGACACTTTGGGGGTCGAGATGCTGCGGTTCGACATGTCGGAGTACATGGAGAAACACGCGATCTCGCGCCTGATCGGTGCCCCTCCGGGCTACGTCGGCTTTGATCAAGGCGGCCAGTTGACCGATGGTGTGGACCAGAACCCCCACTGCGTGCTGCTGCTGGACGAAATGGAAAAGGCGCACCCGGATGTCTACAACATCCTGTTGCAGGTCATGGACCACGGGAAACTGACCGACCACAACGGGCGGACCACGGATTTCCGTAACGTGATCCTGATCATGACCTCCAACGCAGGGGCCTCCGAACAGGCGAAAGAGGCCATTGGCTTTGGCCGCGACCGGCGCGAGGGCGAGGATACCGCCGCGATCGAGCGGACCTTCACGCCCGAGTTCCGCAACCGTCTGGACGCCGTGATCTCGTTCAAGCCGCTGCCCAAGGACACGATACTGCAAGTGGTCGAAAAGTTCGTCCTGCAGCTGGAAGCGCAGCTGATGGACCGCAGCGTGTCGATCGAGTTGACCAAGGCCGCCGCCGAATGGATCGCCGACAAAGGCTACGACGACAAGATGGGCGCCCGTCCCTTGGCCCGCGTAATCCAAGAACACATCAAGAAGCCGCTGGCCGAGGAACTGTTGTTCGGCAAGCTGGCCAAAGGTGGTCTGGTGCAGGTCGGCGTCAAGAACGGCGAGTTGGACTTGCGCGTCTCGGAACCCGAGAATGCCAAGATAAGCTCCAAGAAAAAGCCACCGCTGTTGACCGCCGAGTAATGCGCCACGCGCTTTGCATCACTTTTTTATCCGCCGCCGGGGCAGCCTCGGCGGCGGATATTACGTTGGACTGGCCGATTGCGTGCGATCTTGGCCAGACCTGCCACATCCAACAATTCGTCGACCGCGATCCGGGCCCCGGAGCGCTGGATTTCACCGGCGGACCCCTGTCCTACGACACCCACACCGGCACGGATATCCGCGTGGCAGATCTCGGCGACATGGGCACGCCGGTTCTGGCGGCCGCCCCCGGGGTCGTGCGCGCGATCCGCGACGGCGAGGACGATGCTTTTCTGACCCCCGAACGCCGGGCGGCGCTGGCCGGGCGCGGCTGCGGCAACGGGGTCGTGATCGACCACGCGAACGGCTGGCAGACCCAGTATTGCCATTTGCGCAACGGCTCCATCACGGTCGCCGCAGGTCAGGCCGTGCCCACCGGCGCGCACCTTGGCGACCTTGGCCTCAGCGGATTCACCGAATTCCCGCACCTCGAATTCATCGTCCGCAAGGATGGACAGGTCATGGATCCCTTTGACACCGGCCCCATCACCGATGCCGTGCAAGACAGCCTTTGGTCCGATCCCATCCCCTACACGCCCGGCGCAATCTTGCACGTGGGCTTCCTTGACCGCGTCCCCGAATTTGCGCAGATCAAGGCAGGCAGCGCAGACGCCGCCGCCCTGCCCCGGGATGCAGACGCATTGGTCGCTTGGGGCTACGTCTTTGGCACGCGCGCAGGCGACACCCTGTCAATCACGATCACGGGTCCCACGGGGCAAGAGGTCATTGCCCAAGACATCGCGCTGGACCGCACCCAGGCAGAGGCTTTCCGCGCCATCGGTCGCCGGTTGCGCGCGGACAGCTGGCGCGGCGGCGACTACACCGCAGAGGTCACATTGCAGCGCGGTGGTCAGGTCATTGACGCAATGCAAACCACCATCGCCGTGCAGTAGGGTGGGACTTGTCCCACCGCCCCTATTTTTCCGTGAACTTTAACTCGATGCGCCGGTTTTGCGCCCGCGCTTCGGGGGTGTCCGCAGGGTTCAGCGGCTGATACTGGCCAAAGCCATTGGCCGACAACCGCTCCGGCGGCAGGCCGAGGAAGTTCACCATGTAAAGAACCACCGACAGCGCACGGGCTTGGCTCAACTCCCAGTTGTTGGCAAAGGCCCCGCGCCCGGACAGAGGTACGTTGTCCGTGTGCCCGTCCACTTGCAGAACCCAGTTGATCTCGGCCGGGATGTCATCCCCGATGTCGCGCAAGATTTGGGCGATCTTGGCGATTTCCGCCTGCCCCGCGTCCGACAAATCCGCTTGTCCCGGTGCAAACAAAACCTCGGAGCTGAAGACGAACCGGTCGCCGACGATGCGCACGCCCTCCTGCCCCTCCAGCAGGTCACGCACACGGCCAAAGAACTCCGACCGATAGCGCTCCAACTCCTGCGCTTCCTCCTCCAGACGCAGGCGCTTTTCTTCTTCCAACTCGGCCCGTTGGCGCTGTTCGTCTGCCACTTGTGCCAGCGCGGCGTTCAGCTGGGATCCCAGAACATCCAACTGCACCTGTGCCTCTGCATCCCGCGCGCGGGCGCTGTCGAGGATGGCCTGCAGCGACCCCAACTGTGCCCGCAATTCGCGCACTTGCTGGTTCAACAGGGCCGTTTCCCGCTGGGCGGCGGCCACATCCGTTTCCGCCTCGGCCAGCGCATCACGGGCCTGGGACAACAACAGGGCCTGACGCTCCGCCTCGGACAGGGCGGCATCGCTGTCTTGCTGGGCCGCAAGGCGCGCGGCCAAGGCTTGGGCCAGCTGGTTTTGCAGCGCCTGCGCCGACGCCTCTTGCTGGGCCACCCGGTCTAGGGCGGCGGCAAGGCGCGCTTCCAACTCCCGGCGCAGGGCCTCGCCCGCCTGCTGCCCCTCGCCCGCCGCGGCCAGTGCGGCGCGGGCAGCGGCCAACTCCGCCTCTAGCGTCGCGCGGGCACCGGCGTTTTCGGCGGCTTGGGATTGGGCATCTGACAGCGCGGCGAGCGCTTGGGCCAAGGCCGCCTCAGCGTCTGCGGCGCGGCTGGCCTCGGACCCGGCCGCCTGTTCGGCGGCCTCCGCATTGGCTAAGGCCAAGGCCAGTCGTGCGGTCAGTTCCTCGCCTGCTGTTTCGGCGGCGGCCAGCAGGGTCAGAGTGTCCTCGGCCCGCTGACGTTCTTCTTCCAAGGCCAGGGCCATGGCCGTCAGCTCGGCTTCTGCATTTTCCAGACGCGCGCGCAGGGCTTGGGCCGCAGCTGCCTCGGCCAGTCGCGCGCTTTCCTCGGCGGACAGGTCGGTTTCGATGTTGGCCAACCGTTCGCGCAGCGCAGCGGCGGCGGCCGCTTCGGCCAGACGGGCGGCCTCTGTCTCCGACAGCGCTTCGGTGGTTTGTTCCAACTGGCCGGTCAAGGCCTCTGCCTCCGCTGACCGAGCGTCCAGCGCCGCAAGGGTTTGGGCCAGGCTGGCCTGCTCTGCGGCCAATTGTGCTTGCAGGTCGGCTTGCAGCGCCTCCAATGCCTCGCGCTGTGCGGCGGCAAGGCGCGCTGCCTCGGCTGTCGCATCGATTTCGGTCCGGGCCGAGGCAAGGGCCAGTTGCAACGCCTCACGCTCGTCAATCACACGCTCGATCTCTGCCTGCGCGGTGCCCAGATCGCTGCGCAGGGTGTCACGTTCGGACAGAAGGCCCGCAACCTGTTCTTCGAAACTGGCCACCCGGGCCTGCAAATCCGCCCGTTGGCCCTGAAGCGAGGCAATCAGCGCCGCCTGTGTTTCCGCTTGCTGCGCGGCGGCGGCAAGGTTTTCCTCCAGCTCGAACGCGCGCTGCTGTTCCAGCCCGAGGGCCTGTGCAAGTGATGCAACCTGCACCCCGAGGGCCGACAGCTCGTCGTCTTGGTCAGAAATCGTTTCGGACAGGATAAACTGAACGATCATGAAGATCGACAACACGAACATCAGCACCAGCAACAGGGCCGTCATCGCATCGACGAAGCCCGGCCAGACGTTGGCCGTGAACCGCGAACCGTTGCGCCGGGAAAAGGCCATGGCCTAGGACCCGTCCTTGGGTCGCGGGTCTTGGGTCGCGGCCGCCATGCGGTTCAACTGTCGGATCGCCCGGGTCAGGGCGGTGATATCGCCGCGCAGATCGTCCATGGCGGTTTGACGACCCGTGGCCATTTCCTCGAAAATCTTGAGAAGTTGCACGTCGATAGACCGAATGCGCATGCGGCTTTCGGCGTCCATGCCGCCCTCGCCCCCGCCGGTGTTTTGCAAGACCTGCACGATCTGGCCCTGCCCCTCGGCCACCCGCTCGAGGGCGGCTGCCGTGGCCCCGCCGCTGGCGACCTCGGCGGACATGGTCTGCACCGCGCCCGACAAGTCTTGCAGGCGCTGGTCCGTGGCCATGCGACTGGCCTCGGAGGCTTGGAACATCTCTTGCAGCTTTTCCATCTGGAAGTTCATGTGATCCAGCACGGCCGCAAGGGAATACTGGTCAATCGCCTCTTCGCCGTCGCCGCTGACAAGGCCGACGCGCGTGATGGTGGACAGCCATTCCTCCATCTCGCGGTAAAAGCGGTTCTGACCGTGCCCCGCGAACAACTCCAACAGGCCCACGACCAGCGATCCCGCAAGGCCCAGCAGAGACGATGCAAAGGCTGTGCCCATGCCCGCCAACTGATCCTCCAGCCCGCCGATCAAGCGCGAAAAGACGGCCACACCCGCCTCGTCCTCGGACGGGTTCAGAGATCGGATCGTGTCCACAACTGCGGGCACCGTGGTGGCCAGCCCGTAGAAGGTACCCAAAAGCCCCAGAAAGATCAGGGTGTTGACGATGAAACGGGTGATGTCCCGCGCCTCTTCCATCCGCATGCCCACGGAATCGAGGATGGAGCGCGACGAGGTCGTGTTGATCTGCAACCGGGCAGAGTTTTGCCGCATCAACCCCGCCAAAGGCGCCAGCAAGCCGGGCGCCTTGGTGATGTCATGGCCCAACCGCTGGCGCGCGAACCCCTCGATCCACGACACCGACGAGAACAGCTGGAACACCTGCACGTAGCACGCGATCACGCCCATGAAGAACACGCCGATAATCAGCCCATTCAACCAAGGGTTCGCCGAAAACACCGGGGCCAACTGCGGATAGGCCACATAGACCCCCGCCCCCACGGCCACCAAAACGGCAGTCATATAGACCAGCTGGCGGATCGGTTGGGAAAACTGCGTGCGTGCCTCTAGGTCTTGGGCTGCCATGCCCGGCCCCTTTTTGTTGCGGTTTTGGAAACACTAACGGGGCAGGCGCGCGCTGCCAATGGGGTTAATCGGCGGTGATCTGGCGGACCCGCCGGGCCAGCCAATCCATGTCCGGGTCGGGCAGGCCCAGTTGCGCGATGTGGTCTGCGGTGTTGAACAGGTATTCCGTGTTCGGCCCCCGTCCGCCCACGGCGCGGGCAATGACCTGGGCCTGATGTTCCAGATCCAACTGGCAGTATTGCACGTGGGTCCGGTCAATGACGTAGCACACGGCCTGCACCACACGCCCATCTGCAAGGGTCACGTCGTGCCACTCCTCCAGGTAGGCCGAGGAGATCAGCTCTCGCTCGCGCAGCGCGGCCAGCGTCGGGGCGGGGTCCGTGGCACGAAAAGCCACCCCTTGGCACCGCGCGCCTTGGCCCGCGTCAAGGGCAAGCACCAGCCCCGGGTCATCCTCGGTGCCGCGGTGATGAATGGACCACATGCAAAAGGATCGGTGAAAGCCCGGCAAGTCCGCAATCGCCTGTTCGGCCACCTCGAACCCCGGGTTCCAGATCAACGATCCGTAGCCAAAGACCCACAGCGGGTTTCCCGGTGTCCACATTGCATGCTCCTTGCGTTTGGGGCGGGTTTAGCGGCAGGTGGGTGGAAGTTGAAGGGGGCTTGGCGATGCGGTGGTTTGTGGGATTGGTGGCAGTGGCCGTGGTGGGCTGGCTGGCGTGGTGGGGCGTGGGCACAACGGTGACCGAAACCGCCCTGACCCGCTGGCTGGACGATCGGCGGGCCGAGGGATGGGCGGTGAACTATGACGCCCTGTCCACGGGCGGCTTTCCCACCCGGTTCGACACTGTGATCACGGGGCTGGAGGTCGCGGATCCTGCCACCGGCGTGGCCTTCACCGCGCCCCGGTTCGCGCTGTTGTCGGCGGCCCATGCCCCCACGGATATCACCGCGCAGTTCCCGGCAGAATTCTCCGTCGCCTCGCCCCTGCAACGGTTACGGGTGCTGAACGCGGGGCTATCGGCGCGCATGTCCGTGGCCCCCAGCCCCAAGCTGACCCTGCGCGAGACGGCGGTGACGATTGACAGCCTTGCTGTGACCTCCACCGACGGCTGGATCATGTCCTTGGACAGCGGCACCCTGCTCAGCACTCCGGCGGCAGAGTTGGCCTATGATATCCGGCTGGATGCGGCGGGCTTTGCCCCCACCGAGGACATGCGACGCGGGTTTGATCCCACGGGCCTGCTGCCTGCGGTGATCGACAACGCCACGGTGGATGCGCAAGTCACCTTCGATGCGCCATGGGATCTGGACGCATTGGAACGCCGCCGCCCGCAGCCGACGCGCGTGATCTTGCGCGACGTGCACGCCGCCTGGGGCGGGCTGGAACTGCGCGTGGCGGGCGAATTCACTGTGGACGGGGAGGGCGTGCCGGACGGGGGCCTAACGCTGAAGGCCGTCAACTGGCGCGAAATCATCACCGTGTTGCAAGCCAACGGCACCCTGCCCGAAACCCTTGGCCCCTTTGTGATGGCAGGGCTGGAGGCGCTGGCCGGGGCGAGCGGTCGGCCCGATACGCTGGACGCGCCCCTGTCCTTGCGCGATGGGTTCATCCGTCTGGGGCCCGTGCCCATCGGCCCGGCCCCGCGACTGGTGCTGCGCTGATTATTCCTCGGGGGCGTCCGTGGCCAACAGGTCAGACTCGGCCAGTTCCTGACGCTCCTCCTCCACCAGATCGTCCAGCGCGGTATCCGGTGTAACGTCCACGGGGGCCGCGGCGGGGGCCGCTTTGGGTTGGGCTTTGGGCGCGGGTGTTGTCTCGCCTGCGTCTTGTGCCAAGGGCAGGACCGTATTTAGGCGATAGGTCGGCTCCGGCATCTCGATCCCCGCGTCAGACAGGGCGGCCATCACCAGACGCAGGGCATCCCCGCGCGCAATCATGAAAGACGTGTCGCGCTGGTTGATCCAGCCAAGAAATTTGACCGTGATCGTGCTGTCGCCCGCGTCTTGAATCCAGACCCCCGGCTGCGGCGTGTCCAGCACGTAAGGAAGGTCGGCGAGAACCCGCAGGCCAATGTCGCGCACCTGTGCCAGATCGGCTGCCGGGTCGATCCCCAGATCGAAGTCAAAACGCCGCTCGTCGTTGCGGGTGTAGTTCACGATGCGCGACTTGAAGACGGTCGCGTTGGGGATGCGGATGTGGTTGCCCGAGGGGTCGAGCAGGACCGTGGCGCGGCTGGTCAGGCGGATCACGCTGCCCATGTCGCCGCCAATCTCGATGAAGTCATTGGGCCGAAAAGGCCGGCGCAAAGACAGCATGATCGACGCGATGAAGTTTTCCACGGTGTCCCGCACCGCAAAACCTACGGCCAGGCCGACGATACCAGCGGCCCCCAGCAGCGTGCCCAAAAGCGCGGTGGCGCCGAGGATATCCAGCCCCACCACAACGCCCGCAACCACAAAGGCCAGCCGCACCAGCATCCGGTAGATGTCTGCGATGAACATATTGGGTGCAATGCGGGTCCAGACCTGTCGCCGCGCTACGAACAGCCCCAGCAGCATGACCAGCATGCCCGCGATCAGCGCCACCAGCAGCAGCGGCGTGAAGGCCAGCGCCTGCTGCGCCCGGTCGGCAAAGCGGTCAATCACCGGGTCCAGACGGCGGACGACATCGGTGGTTTCCACCACGTCGTTCTGAATTGCCACGACCCCGTCCACCCGGGCGGCCAGAGCGTCAAGGCGGGCAATGGCCTCGGCGTCCAGCGCCTCGCCCGTAAAGGTCACGATCCCCTCGGACACGGCCACGCGCACATCGGCGTAGCCCTCCAACTCCAGCATGATGTCGCGGATCCGGTCGCGGATGCGGCCATCTGCGGCCACGTCCTGTTCCACCGCGATGGTGCCCGAGGGCTGCGCCTCTTGGGCCGCCACGGGCAGTGCGCAGGTCAGACAGATCAACAGGGCAAAGAAAAACCGCGACATGGGGCACCTCGTTTCGGAACAAGGCCATCAATCGCGGTCATCGCAACCGGGGTCAACCCGGGGGCGTGTTCAGGCAGATTTCTTGGGCGAGGCGTCTGTGCGGCGGGCGATCATGGCGGCACGGCGCGCCCCCCGTTCCCATGGCATTTCGATCTTTTCGGATTTGGCCGATTTGATCATCTCTTGCATCCAGCGTTTACGGGCCATTCTGGCACCTCCGTCATCGGGCGTTGTTTCGTTATCCATGACAATGCCGGTGCCATCGGGCGAACCTATGACAAAGGTTGGGAGTCTACCGTGCAGCCCCTTCTTTTTAATTTTACGAAATTTCAGCAGGTTACCAGGCCATGCCCCAGGACCGCCCGCCCCCATTCACGAACCCGCCACAGTTCGCGCCCCATTTGCGCCGCTAAAGGCGAATTGTGGCGATCAGCCTGCCGTAATCCGGCTCTCCGGCGTGGCAGGTGCGGCGGTAGGAATAGAATCGCGCCGGATCCGAATAGGTGCAATGGCCCGTCCATTCCGCCTGCACCCCCGCCTGCCGCAGGCGCAACAGGCCAAAGCCCACCAGATCGAACTGGTATTTCCCGTCCACCCCGTTGGCAAAGAATCGCGCGTAGTTCGGGTCCTCATCCATGAAGCGGTCCAGAAACTCCGGCCCGACCTCGTAGGCGCGCTGGCTGATGCAGGGGCCGATGGCGGCGCGAATGGCGCTGCGGTTGGCCCCAAGGGCGACCATGGCGTCCACCGTGGCACCCAGAACCCCGTCCAGCGCCCCCTTCCATCCGGCATGGGCCGCGCCCACCACATTCGCATCGGGGTCGGCAAACAGCACAGGCTGGCAGTCGGCGGTCAGCACCGACAGGGTGACGCCGGGGGTCGCCGTGACCAATCCGTCCGCCTTGTCCTTGGCCGCGCAGGGCCCGTCCACGGTGATCACATCCGCCGAGTGTACCTGATGGACCGCTGCCAACCCCTCGGTGCCCATGGCCTTGGCCACCCGCGCGCGGTTGAGCGCGACGATATCGGTCTGATCTTTGGACCCGGGGCCACAGTTCAACCCAGCATAGACGCCCGAGGATGCGCCGCCCTTGCGGGTGAAGAACCCGTGCTGCACCCCGTCCAGCAAATCTGCGCGCAAAATTTCCAGGGTCATGGCAGGTCCTCAAATCCCGGGGGGAACGGCCCCCTTTCGGCCCGATGGCGAGGGCCTTGAACAAGTGTCCCATTTCATCGGGGTGGGTCAAGCGGCGGTGAGCGGCGATATGCGCATCCAGCTGCGCAGGCGGCATGGCAGCGGCGAGGGTTTGCGCGCGCCCCGTGATGCCCAGCCGTTCCAACAGCACCCCTTGGGGGATCATCGGGCTGGTCTGACCCGGGGCGGCGCGGGCAATCGCCTCGAAATCCACATGGGCGGTCAGGTCGGCCTGCCCGGGGTTGGCAAGGATCGGCTCTGGCGTGTGGGCGCGGACCGCCTGCACTGTGTCCCCCATGGATCGCCAATCGCCATAGTCGATCAGGATGGCCGCGCCACCATGGGTGTCGATGGGCCGTGCAATCTCCGCCACGATGCCGGGCAAGGCCGGGCACACCTCGACCACCGCGCCGTCCGGCGTGTCGTGGAGCCGGTCGGGCAGCGCGCCAGGGGCCGGGCGCAGGGCAAGGGTCAGGGTCTCGCCGTCCAGACCCACGTGCACCTCGCCCCATGTCTGGTCCACCCGCTGAAACTGGCGCACGGGCAGCGCGTCAAAGAATTCATTGGCCAGCAGGAACAAAGGCCCGTCCGGCAGGTCCGCGACACTGTCCACCCAAGTGGCCCCGGGCACCGCCTCGGCCTGTTTGGCCCTGAGCGGAGCAGACGCCTCAACCAGCACAACCTGCGCGGCCGCGGCCATGGCGGGCACCGCCTTGATCGTGCGCAGGACATCGGCCATCAGGGTGCCGCGCCCGGGGCCAAGCTCTGCCAGGACAAAGGGCGCGGGCTGGCCTTGGTCCATCCACGCCTGTGCAAGGGCGAGGGCCAGCATCTCTCCGAACATCTGGGTGATCTCAGGGGCGGTGGTGAAATCCCCCGCAGCCCCCAGCGGATCGCGGGTGGTGTAGTAGCCATAGGTCGGGTGCAGCAGGCAATCGGCCATGTAGGCGGACAGCGGGATCGGCCCCTCGGCCCGGATGCGGGCGGTCAGAAGATCGCGCAGGGTCATGCCGCGCCCCGCACCCGGCGCGCCCACAGGATCACTGCGATGCCCCCGGCGATCATCGGCAGCGACAGCAGTTGCCCCATGGTCATGGACAGGGCCACGTGCCCCAGCGGGTTTTCGGCGGTGATATAATGGGCGTCCGCTTGGCGAAAGTTCTCGACCACCCACCGCGCGATGCCGTAGCCCGCGATGAACACCCCGCCGATCAGGCCGGGGCGTTTGAACCCGCCCCGCAGGGCGAGGATCAGCAGGATGGCGAACAGCACCCCGCCCTCCAGCACCGCTTGGTACAGTTGCGACGGGTGACGCACGCAAGGTGCGGCGGCGGAGGCACAGGCCTGCGCCCAGTCGCCGGGAAAGATCACGCCCCAGGGCACATCCGTCGGACGACCCCAGAGTTCGGCGTTGATAAAGTTTGCCACACGTCCCAGCCCCAGCCCCACGCAAGCCACCACCGACGCAAGGTCCAGCAGGGACAGCGCGGGGGCCGAATTGCGCCAGCACCACAGCAGTGCCGCCACCGCAACCCCCAGCATCCCGCCGTGAAACGCCATGCCGCCCTGCCAGACCTGCAAGATCTCGACCGGGTTGGCGGCATAATAGGCCGGTTGATAGAATAGGACGAACCCCAGCCGCCCGCCCAGGATCACGCCCACCACGGCCCATGTCATGAAATCCTCCAGGCCCGCGCGATCCATGGGGGCGCGCCCCGCCACAGGTGTGGCATCTCGATCAACCTGCGCGCCAACCACCACGCAAACAGCAGCCCCACGATATAGGCCAGCGCATACCAGCGCAGGGAAAACGCGAAACTGCCCAAGGACAGGGTGAAAATCTCGGGCGAGATATCGGGGAACGGGATCGCAAACAGGGTCATGGGGATGTGGGTGGAACGGTCCTGCGGCGAAGTCAACCTTGAGACCTGCGCCCCCACCCCCCATATAAGGATCAACAACGCTTTCGTGAAAAGGGGCACCCCCATGCAAACCCGTGGTAAAATCTTCGACGATCTGGGCCAACTGATGACCAACGCCATGGGCGTGGCCCAAGGCGCCAAGGAAGAGGCCGAGACGGCCATGAAATCCATGATGGACCGCTGGCTGGCGGACCGGGACTTCGTCACCCGCGAGGAATTCGACGCCGTCCGCGCCATGGCCCAGAAGGCCCGCGAAGAAAACGAGGCGCTGAAGGCCCGTTTGGACGCCTTGGACAAGTAATCGCCACATTTGCGCCACAATTCGGGTCTAGCGACACAATATGGGCGGTTATCCACAGAGGTGTCCACAACCTCTTGCAATGATCCCCTTATCTAGTGTGTGGTGTGGACATGAACGGTTTTGACTTTGAATTTGCAGATGCGCGGCTGACGGCCCTGCCCTCGGGCGGGCTGTTTTGGCACGCACGGTCCTGCCTTGTGGTCTCGGACCTGCACCTTGGCAAGTCCGAGCGCATGGCCCGGCGCGGTGGCCCCCTGCTGCCGCCCTACGAGGTCACCGACACCCTGACCCGGCTGGACGCAGACATCATGTCCACTGGCGCGCGGCTGGTGGTCTGCTTGGGCGATACCTTCGACGACAATGCCGCCGCCGCCGCCATGGCAGACGAACACAAGGCCTGGCTGAACCGGCTGATGGCCGGGCGGCGTTGGGTCTGGATCGCGGGCAATCATGACCCGGCCCCGCTGGAATTCGGCGGCACCCACCTTGAGACGTTCTACGAGCCACCCCTGATCTTCCGCCACATCGCGGAACCGGGTGCAAAAGGCGAAGTCTCGGGTCACTACCACCCGAAGGCGCGCGTGGCCGTGCAGGGGCGCACCCTGTCCCGGCCGTGCTTTCTGCGCGACAAGAACCGCCTGATCCTGCCCGCCTATGGCACCTACACCGGCGGGCTGCGGTCAGACGATGCCGCACTGGACAGCGTCATGGGCCAGCGGGCCAGCGCCATTCTGACAGGCACGCCCATGGTGGAAATCCCCATGCCCCGCGCCACGGCTAGCCCGAAACAATCCGCCTAGGCGGCCAGCACCGCCTCGACCGCCGCGCGATAGGTCGTGCCTACGGTCACGGTCTGCCCGTCCGACAGGTCCAGCACCAGACGCCGCCCCTCGGCCCGGTGCGCGGCGATGGCGTCATAGGACACCCAATAGGACCGATGCACACGCAGGCCGGGCGCGCCCTCCAACTCCCGCTCTGCATCGGCCAGCCTGCGGCGTACGCGCGTCACACCCGCATCGGTCACGATTTCCAAATGGTGGTTGTCGGCGCGCAGATAGGCCAATTGGTCGCCCGGGGCCTCGACCACCTTCAGGAACCGCGCCACCGGGTCCTCGGCCCGCACAGGCGTGTCGGCGACCGCGGCGCGGCTCGGTTGCTCGGCGTAGACGTGATAGATCACCGTGATCGGTACAGTGACACTCAGCACCCAGAAGAGCTTTTGCCCAGCCCATGCCCAGCCGCCCAGACCCGTGCCCAGAAACAGGGCCGTGATCCCCAGTAGGACCGGCGTGAACAGGACCGAAAACACAAGCGCGGCCAAGGCTGCCACCCGCACCGAAAAGGGGCCCTGCCCCACAACCGCCTCGTGCACCACGCTCGACAGGGCCAGCGCGGCAAAGGCCACCCACAGCCAGAACGCCAACAACACCCAGATCGGGGCCGCGCCAAAGGTGCCGAACGGGCCGGCCAGCGCCATGAAGACCGCGCCACAGAACGTGGTCACAAGCGCCAGCGGCGTGTTCATCCGTTGCCAAGATCGTTGCCAAAGCGTCATGTCTTTTCCCATACCCGTACAACGCGCCCAAGGACTGAGAGCGCGCGTTTTCGAAAGGGAAGTTAGAGGACGGAAGCAGGGCGAGAACGGGGAAAAGGCAGCACCTCCTCCCCAGCTCAGACGCGCGGGTGGCCTAGGCGGTCAGGCCCTCAGGCTCTGCCAGACCATGGGCGCGGCAGGTGGCGGTCAAGGTGTTGGCCAGCAGACAGGCGATGGTCATGGGGCCCACGCCACCCGGCACGGGCGTGATCGCGCTGGCGACCTGTGACACCGGGCCAAAGGCCACGTCCCCCAACAGCTTGGATTTGCCCGGCTTGTCCGGGTGGGGCGCGCGGGTGATGCCCACGTCAATCACCGTGGCCCCGGGCTTGACCCAATCGGCCTGCACCATTTCCGCCCGACCCACGGCGGCCACAAGGATATCGGCACGGCGACACACGGCGGCCAGATCCTTGGTCCGCGAATGGGCGATGGTGACGGTGCAATTGGCTTGCAACAACAGCTGCCCCATGGGCTTGCCAAACAGGTTGGAGCGTCCGATCACCACAGCCTCCAGCCCCGTCAGATCGCCCAGCCGGTCGCGCAGCAACATCAGGCACCCCAGCGGGGTGCAGGACACAAGGCCCGTCTCGCCGCTGGCCAACAGCCCTGCGTTGGTCACGCTCAGGCCGTCCACGTCCTTGGCCGGGTCGATGCGCGCCACGACCGCCCGCTCGCTCAGATGATCCGGCACGGGGAACTGACACAGGATGCCGTGCACGGCGGGGTCGGCGTTCAACTGGTCGATCAGGGCGAATAGGTCCGCCTCGGACACATCCGTGGGCAGGCGATGCTCGAAACTGGCCATGCCAACCTCGACGGTCTGCTTGTGCTTGGCCGCAACATACACTTCCGAGGCGGGATCTTCGCCCACCAGAACCACAGCCAGCCCGGGGGTGATGCCGTGGTCGGATTTCAGGCGCGCCACATGGGCCGCCACTTGGCCCCGCACCTCTGCCGCAAAGGCCTTGCCGTCGATGATATCAGCCATGGTCGTTTATCCTTCTTTAGCTTCGGTCACCGAGAGCCGCATCTGCAAGGGGGTGTACAGCGGGTATACGCGGGGTGCACCGGGACGTTTTGCCCCTTTCGGGGGCCTCGACCGCGAAACAAGTTCTGCACCGGTCTTCTGTTCACAATGGTAAATCCACCATTAAGGTTAATCGCCCCGGCTTCATTGGGTCAAAAATACCCACGCCGAAGGCATGGGCCGGGCGGGGGTCAATCCCCGCCCAGCACAGATCACCCTAGAACAGACCTTCGATCTGGCCTGCATCGTTCAAATGAATCGCCTCGGCTGATGGTTTGCGGGGCAGGCCCGGCATGGTCATGATCTCGCCGCAGACCACCACCACAAAACCAGCCCCGGCCGACAAGCGGACCTCTCGCACAGGGATCGAATGGCCCGTAGGCGCGCCCCGCTGGCTGGGGTCCGTGCTGAAGGAATACTGGGTTTTTGCCATGCAAACCGGCAGATGGCCGTACCCCTGATCCTCCCACAGCTTCAGCTGGTCGCGGATTTTCTGGTCCACGATCACGTCGTCGGCGCGGTAGATGCCTTTGCAGACACGCTCTATCTTTTCCATCAGGGTCAGGTCGTCACTGTAAAGGGGGGCGAATTGCGACACACCGCTGTCGGCAATCTCGGCCACTTTGCGCGCCAGATCGGCGGACCCTTCGGACCCCAGCTCCCAATGGCGCGACAGGATCGCCTCGGACCCTTGGCTGGCCACATAGTCCTTCACGGCCTGCACCTCGGCGTCCGTATCCGTGACGAAATGGTTGATCGCCACGACCACCGGCACCCCAAAGGACTTGAGGTTGCCGATATGACGGCCCAAGTTCGCGCAACCCTCGTTCACGGCATCCACATTCTCGGCCCCAAGATCGCCCTTGGCCACACCGCCGTTCATCTTCATCGCGCGCACAGTCGCCACCAGCACCACACAATCGGGGGCCAGCCCGGCCTTGCGGCACTTGATGTTCATGAACTTCTCGGCCCCAAGGTCCGCGCCAAAGCCCGCCTCGGTCACCACATAATCCGCCAGTTTCAGCGCCGTCTGCGTGGCAATCACGCTGTTGCAGCCGTGGGCGATGTTGGCGAAGGGGCCGCCATGGACAAACGCCGGGTTGTTTTCCAGCGTCTGCACCAGGTTGGGCTGCATCGCGTCCTTCAACAGAACGGTCATCGCCCCTTCGGCCTTGATGTCGCGGCAGAACACGGGGCTACGGTCGCGGCGGTAGGCCACGATCATGTCGCCCAGTCGCTGTTCCAGATCTTTCAGATCCTTGGCCAGACACAGGATCGCCATTACCTCGGAGGCTACGGTGATGTCAAAACCAGCCTCACGGGGAAAGCCGTTGGCCACACCGCCCAAAGACGCCGTGATCTGGCGTAGGGCACGGTCGTTCATGTCCACCACACGCTTCCACTGGACCCGGCGGATGTCGATCTCCTGCTCGTTGCCCCAGTAGATGTGGTTGTCCAGCATGGCCGACAACAGGCTGTGCGCAGAGGTGATGGCGTGAAAATCGCCGGTGAAGTGCAGGTTCATATCTTCCATCGGCACGATCTGCGCATAGCCGCCACCGGCAGCCCCGCCCTTCATGCCGAAGTTCGGACCTAGGCTGGCCTCGCGGATGCAGACGGCTGCGTTTTTGCCGATGTGGTTCAGACCGTCGCCCAGACCCACGGTCGTGGTTGTCTTGCCCTCGCCCGCCGGGGTGGGGTTGATGGCCGTGACAAGGATCAGTTTGCCGTTGGGGCGGTCCTGGACGGAGTTGATGAAGTCCTGCCCCACCTTCGCCTTGTCGTGCCCATAGGGCAGCAGGCTGTCGGACGGGATGCCCAACTTGGCGCCGATCTCCTGGATGGGTTTTTTGTCGGCCTCGCGGGCGATCTCGATATCGGTCTTGTAGGTCATGTCTCTCCGGTCCCTGTTGGGCACTGTGCGCGCTTGTGTACTGCAAGCCTTAGTGGCAAGGCCAAGACCGCTCCGCAGGGTTTGCGACATATTGTGGGGATGCAGCGGCGCAATTGGGCCGCGCCGTTTCATATGGGAAACCGGCGTCGCCTTAGATCAGCGGGCCGGGCTGCCACGGGCGCTGGTCGGGAATGTGGAGGGTCACGGTGTCACCTAGGGTCAGAATGCCCTCACGTTCCACCCATGCGGTCACGCCACGCTTGCCCTTGGCCGCGGCCTTGAAGGCCTTGCCGTGGCCGGGTGCGTCCGCCTCGATCACCGGGGCGGGCAGATGGCAAGGGCGGTTTTCCATGTCCACGGTCAGGGTCGCACCGGAGGCCGCCTGAAGCCGGGCAGAAGGCGGGATGTGGGTAAAGTCCGGGATACCACGGATCACGACCGTCGCCCCGATCCACGCGGGATCGAAGTGTTCGACACCGATGGCCTGCGCGATGTCCTCCAACTCCTCGGCGCTGACGACCGACAGTTGGCGGGTATTTCGGATTGTGGTGCCGCGCGGATATTGGGACAGGACCCGGCTGCACGACGGGCGGGTCAGACCGCCGTGATCCTCCCCCTCAGGCCCGGCAAAGGTCAGGGGCAGGGACTGGCGCGGCTGGCTGGCGAGGGCCGCGTCCCGGTCGGGAACTGTGCCCAGCCATGTGATGGTGCCAGTGATGTCGGTGGGTTTGAGGGCGGGCATCGGCGGTCTCCTTTGCCATACCGGTAGCAAGTGGAGCGACACCGAACAATGGTCCGAAATGCGATTGCGCAAGAACCGGAATTAAAAGGGCCAGCGCTTGGCTGGCCCTTTGGTCTTATGCGGTGGGTTCCGGTTCCATGTCCCCGCCCGAGGGCCGCGACTTGGGCTTGGTCTTGGGGATCGAGGTGATCGAGCTGCCCGTGTCCGGGGTGTCGTCGTCGTCGCCACGGTTCAACGGCTCCCCCTTCATGACCTTCTTGATCTCGGGTCCGGTCAGGGTTTCGTATTCCAACAAGCCCTGAGCCAGGTTTTCCCATTCCTCCCGCCGCTCGGTCAGGATGCGCTTGGCGGTCTCATAACCGGTGTCGATGATCTCCTTGACCTTTTGGTCAATGATCTGCTGCGTCGCTTGGCTGTGGCTGGTGCCGCCGCCGTAGCTGCCCAGATAAGACTGCTGTTCGTTGGCGTAATCCACGTGGCCCAGCTCTTCGGCGAAACCGAACTGCGTAACCATGGCACGGGCGATCTTGGTGGATTGCTGGATGTCCGAGGTCGCGCCGGAGGTCACATTCTCGGGTCCGAACTTCAGCTCTTCGGCCACTTTGCCCCCCATCGCCATGGCGATCTTGGAGGTGTACTTTTGACGGCTGACCGACAGCTGATCCCGCTCTGGCAGGGACATCACCAGACCAAGGGCGCGGCCCCGGGGGATGATCGTCGCCTTGTGGATCGGATCGTGATCGGGGACATACAGGCCCACAACCGCGTGCCCAGCCTCGTGATAGGCGGTCAGCTTTTTCTCATCCTCGGTCATGACCATCGAGCGACGCTCGGCCCCCATCATGACCTTGTCCTTGGCGGATTCGAAATCTTCCATGGTGACAAACCGACGACCAACACGCGCGGCCATCAGGGCCGATTCGTTGACCAGGTTGGCCAGATCAGCGCCAGAAAACCCGGGCGTGCCGCGCGCGATGATGCGCAGATCCACGTCCGGTCCCAAAGGCACCTTGCGGGCATGGACGCCCAGAATTTTCTCGCGCCCCTTGATGTCGGGGTTGGGCACCTGCACCTGACGGTCGAACCGACCGGGGCGCAACAGCGCAGGGTCCAGCACATCGGGACGGTTGGTAGCGGCCACGATGATGATGCCCTCGTTGGCCTCGAACCCGTCCATCTCGACCAGCAGCTGGTTCAGGGTCTGCTCCCGCTCGTCGTTGCCACCGCCGTAGCCCACGCCACGGGACCGGCCCACGGCGTCGATTTCGTCGATGAACACGATACAGGGCGCGTTCTTCTTGGCCTGCTCGAACATATCGCGCACTCGGGACGCACCCACACCCACGAACATCTCGACGAAGTCGGAGCCGGAGATGGTGAAGAACGGCACGCCTGCCTCACCGGCCACGGCCCGCGCCAGCAACGTCTTACCAGTACCCGGAGGGCCCACAAGCAGCGCGCCTTTGGGAATTTTACCACCCAAACGGCTGAATTTCTGGGGGTTTCGCAGGAATTCCACGATCTCTTCCAGATCGTCTTTCGCCTCGTCAATGCCCGCGACATCGTCAAAGGTCACGCGTCCCTGCTTTTCGGTCAGCAGTTTCGCCTTGGACTTACCAAAGCCCATGGCGCCGCCTTTGCCGCCGCCCTGCATCCGGTTCATGAAGAAAATCCAGATGCCGATCAGCACAAGGAACGGCAGCCACAGGGACAGGGCAGACATAAAGCCGGATTGTTCCTGCGCCTCGGCGCGGATCACGACCTCGTTGGCCAGCAGGGTTTCGGTCACGTCCACATCTGCGGGCTTGATCGTCACTTGCTGTGACCCGTCACCGGCGCGGAACAGGATGCGTTCACCGTCCAGTGTGACCGAGGTCACGCCGCCCTGCTCCACCTGAGTGATGAAGTCAGAATACGGCGTCGCGCGTTGCGCGGTGCTGGACTGGTTGCCGGAAAACAGATTGAAGAGCGCCAGGATCAGGACGAACAGCACGACCCAAAAGACGATATTTCTTGCGTTGCCCAAGGGAAACTCCTTCGATTGAGGCGCGTGAACGGGAAGAGGCGCCTTTGTCCTCTAAGATAGACATGCCCGGGCCGACTTCAACGTGAATCGCGCAGCAGTTTGAATCCAGCGGGAAATGCCTGCCAACCTTGGGGCCATCCGGCGGCGGGGGCGGCGATCAGGTCGGGGCCGCGCCATAGGCCCGGCGTCGCGCGCAGGCTGGCGTGGGGCAGGCCCGTTTGACGCCAGTCTGGCACTGTGGACAGGCCGTCTGCAACGGCGGCGACGTGGGTGCCGGGCGGGGTCGGATCATGGGCCCAACGGTGATCCCAGGTGCCATCGGTTGCGCCCTGTACCGCCGCCACCTCGCGCGACAGGCGGATATGGTCCGCGCCGGGCGACAAAAGGACGCCGCCAAGGGTGCTGGGGGCGTGCGATGCCATCCACGCCTCCAGCGCTGCGCGGCGGGGTTTGTAGGGGGTCCCGTTGAACCACGACAGAGCAACGGCAAAGACCCGGGCGACCAACGCCCCGGGCGCACGGCTGTCCCGGGCAATCACAAGGTCCGGCCCGTCCTGACGGACGTGATCCTGCGCCCACGCCCGCGCGGCGTGCTCCAACACCTCGGCCTCGGCGCGCATCATGTCCGCCGTTTGCAACAGCCGATCCTGCGTCAGACCCAACCCCGCCAGCGTGTCGGCCATGGCCCGCGCGCGCACGCGGTCATATCGCGGGTCCTCGTTGGACGGATCCTCGCACCAGCCCTGCCCCCTGGACCGCAGCCAGTCGCGCAAATCGGCGCGGGTCTCGGACAGCAGCGGGCGTGCGATCCGACCCTTCCGGGCGCGCATCCCGGCCAGCCCATCGACGCCCGACCCACGGGCCAGACGCATTAGAACCGTCTCGGCCTGATCCTCGGCGGTGTGGGCCAGATAGATCGTCTCGTCGCCGCGCGCATGGGACACAAGCGCCGCACGCCGCCCGTCCCGCGCCGCCGCCTGCAGGTTGCCCTGCCCGTCCCAGTGCCAGTCCAAGGTCGTGTGCGGCACACCCAGATCAGCGCACAGGCGGGCAACAAAGGCCGCCTCTGCCGCCGCCTCGGCGCGCAGGTTGTGGTTTACCGTGGCGCAGCGCACGTGTGCGGCCCCAAGAGTGGCCACGGTCAGGTGCAACAAAGCGACCGAATCCCCGCCCCCCGAACAGGCCACCAGAACGGCGGTGTCCGTGGCATGGGCGCGGAACCGATCAAGCAGTGTCACGAACAGCTAAGCTGGCCCATGCGAGTCTGGGCATCCGCCACCGCCGCCGCACCGGGATAGCGCGCGCCCACTTCGGCCAGGGTCAGGCAAGCCTCTTCGCGCTGGCCCAACGCCTCCAACGCGTTGCCCAGTTTCACCAGCGCGCCCGGCGCAAGGCTGGCGTCGGGATCTACTGAAAAGGCTTCGAGGTAGGCGCGGGCGGCACCGGACCACTGGGCCTGCTGGGCCAGTGCATCGCCGCGCAGCAAATGCGCCTGCCCCGCCAAGGGACTGCCGGGGTAGGAGGTGTTGAACGCCTCGAAGGCAAGGGCCGCCTCGGCGTAACGACCGGCGTCGAAATCCGCCCGGGCGCGGTCAAAATCCCCCTGCTCGCCCACAACCACCTGGGGCTGGGCGGGCGCCGGAGCAGGCGCCGGGGCCGGGGCCGTGCCCCCAAGGGTCGTGCCGCCGGACAGCTGGCTGATGTCGCAAGACGCCTCCAACTCACACAGGCGGAACTCCAGATCCTCGATCTGGTTGGACCCGTCGCGCACCACGGCATCGAGGCGGAACTGCAGCTGTTCGGTCTGGGCGGTCAGCCGTTGCAAGGACGCCTCGATGGCGTTCACACGGTCCAGGGTGCTGCCCCCGCCCAAGGACGATTGCGGCGCGCCGGTGGTGGACAACTCCCGCTTCAGACGCTGGATATCGACGAACAGCACCGACAGCTCTTGGCGGATGTCGGCGAGGGTCTGCTCCTGCTGGGCCGGGGCCACCGCAGGGGTCAACGTCAGGGCAAGGGCCAGAACCAGCGCGCGCATGGGTCAGACCCCACCCTGCCCGGCCGCCAGAATGGTCACGGCGCGGCGGTTCTGAGCATAGCAGCTTTCGTCGGAACAGATCGCGATGGGGCGTTCCTTGCCCAGCGGCAGGGTGCGCAGGCGGTTGGGGGCCACCCCGCGCGAGATCAGGTATTCCTGTGCTGCCGCCGCGCGCCGGGCGGACAGGGCAAGGTTGTAATCCCGGGTGCCCTGTTCGTCGGCGTGCCCTTCAATCACGGCGGTGAATTCCATGTTGCGCAGCAAGAAGTCCGCCTGCCCGTCCAACACGGCCTGCCCGGCGATGTTGATCGTGCTTTGGTCCACGTCAAACAACACGCGGTCCCCGACGACCTGCTGGAAATAGGCCATGGAGGTGGGATCATTGATCGACCCCGGCTCGACCACGCCGGCACCGGCGCCTTGGGCGTTCAGGTCGACGGCATCACCGCCGTTGGAAAAGGGTCCGGTGCCGCCGGTACAGGCGGCCAGTGCCACAAGGGCACTCAGGGCTAGGGGGAGGCGAAGGCGCATCTGCTCGTCCTTTGTTTTGTCATTGTATATCGTATCAAGGCTCAGGGCAAAAGAGGGCCCCATGTGGGGTCTGACCCGCCCGCAGGCGTGGCCACGCGTTTGAGGTTCCGGCCCGAGATATCCACCGAATACAGGGCCGCCGACCCCGACGCCCCGCGCGTCTCGCGGGTGAACATCACCACGCGGCCATTGGGGGACCAGCTGGGCCCCTCGTCCAGAAAGGCCCCGGTCAGCAAACGCTCTTCAGAGCCGTCAAGGCGCATGACCCCGATGTGGAAACGGCCCTGATGTTGCTTGGTAAAGGCCACCAGATCCCCGCGCGGGGACCACACAGGCGTGCCATAGCGGCCCGCGCCGCGACTGATCCGCTGGGCCGTACCGCCACTGGCGGACATGACATAGATCTGGGACCCGCCGCTGCGGTCGCTTTCAAACACGATCTGCTGGCCATCGGGGGAAAAGCTGGGCGCGGTGTCAATGGCCGGTGACGTGGTCAGCCGCGTGGACCGGCCAGAGCCGAGGTCGAGCACATAAATGTCGGAGTTCCCGCCGTTCTCCAGCGAATAGACCACCCGCCGCCCATCGGGCGCATAGCGGGGGCCAAAGGACATATTGCCCTGCTGTTCGGTCAGAACGCCTCGGCGCAGGGTGGCCACATCCAGCTCGTAGATGCGGGGAAAGCCGGTCTCGTAGCTGGTATACAGCACCTTGTCGCCACTGGGCGAAAAGCGGGGGGCCAGAACGATGTGCTGGGACCCGGTCAGATACTGAACGTTGGCCCCGTCGTAATCCATGATCGCAAGGCGCTTTTGCCGGGCATTCTTGGGCCCGGATTCGGACACAAACACGACCCGGCTGTCGAAATAGCCGCCCTCGCCGGTGATCCGGGAATAGACCGCGTCCGACACCTTGTGGGCCATGCGACGCCAGCCCTCCGTGGTGCCCACGAACTGCATCCCCTTGCCAAGGGGCGCGCCCGAAACCACGTCGAACAGGCGGAATTGCACGGTCAGGCGGCTGCCCGACACCTCCACCGCGCCGGTGATCAGGGCCTGGGCGTTGATCGCACGCCAGTCGGCAAAGGGCACGGTGGCATCAAAGGTGGACACCCGGGCGATGTGGGCCTCGCGCGGGATCTCCCGGAACAGGCCCGTGCCCGTCAGGTTCTGCGCCACCAGCCGCGAGATGTCGCTGGCCGCTTGGTTCGCCGCCCCATTGCGCGCGATGAAGTCGGGCACCGCAAAGGGCAGCGGTTCGATCACACCATCGGTGATCTCGATCCGCAGGGGGCCTTGGGCATGGGCAGGCAGGCTGACGGTTGCCGCGATCCCAAAGGTCAGCAGCAGGGCCAGAAAGGTACGGGTTAACAGGGCCACCATTCAACGAATCCTCATCGTTTCGGGATTGAAGGTCATCTCAATCTCTCGCCATTGGTCATATTTGTCTTGGGGCAGTCGTTCAAACACCCCCTCGTTGGACGCGCGGATAATTGCCCGCCGCGCCACTTCGTATGCGGTCCGCGTGGCGGCGGCATCTCCGCCCGTGGCCGCCGTTTGCCGGATCGAGCCGATGTCGACGCGGCCCTCCGGTGCGACCGAAAAGGCCACCGTGACGATCACCCGCTGGGCCGCCGAACTGCTGGCCCCGATGTTCCAATTGCCCCCCACCCCGCGCTGCACCGCCCCGATGATTGCATCGGGGATACCGCCGCCAAGGGGGACGGGGCTGCCGCTGGCGGCCTGTTCTTGCAACTGTTCGGACAGGTTGCCGAAGGGGTTGGTGTCGGGGTTGGTATCAGGCGCGGCCTCGGCGGGTTCGGGCGTCGTCTCTGCCGGGGTCTCCGCCACCGCAGTGGTCGCCGCTGGCGCGGGGGCCGGTCGGTTGGGGCGGCGCGTGGGGCGGTTCGATGCCTCGGGCGCGCGGGACGGCTGGTCCGCTTCGGTCACGATTTCCGTGGTGGCCTCTGGCGCGGCCGCCGGGGCTGGCGTGTCAGACGGGGCCTCGCTGGGCGCGGGCTCCGGCGCGGGCTCTGCGGTGGGGGTCGTGTCCGCCGGGCTGGGTGGGGCCGGTGTCGGGGCCACGCGCGGCGCGGGGCGCGGGCTGGGCGTATCCGAGATGTCGGGGGCATCAAACACCGGCGGCGCCTCGGGGGCCGGGGGGCCACGGGGGTCACTTCGGTGGGCGGCGTCTGGATCACAGGCTGCGGCGTCACGTCCGCCGGGGGCGCTGTGGGCGCGACAGCGGGGGCGGGCCGCGGGGGTGGCGGGGCCACAGGCGTGGGCACGGTCACCTGTGTCACCTCCGGCGCGACCGGGGCGTCGGGCAGGGCTTGTGTCTCGGGGGCGGCATCGGGCGCACCGGCGGTCAGGGCGGCAAAGTCGGCGGCAGAGATCACGCTGACCTGCGCCACCTCCATCGGTGCGGGCGGGGTTTCGTCAAACACGCCCGCCACCAAGGCCCAGCCGAACAGGGCGGCATGCCCTGCCCCGGAAACCATCAACCCCTCGCGCCACTGCATGGATCATTGCCCCTGATCGAGCGCGGGGCCACCCGGGTCCGTCACCAGCCCGATGTTGCCAAAGCCGCCCGCGTTCAGCGCCCCCATGACGACCATGACATCCGCGTAAGGCACGGACCCATCGGCGCGCAGGAACACCCGTGTGCTGTCACGTTCCCCGGCCACGGCCTGCAGGCGGGTGACAAGCTCTGCCTGTGGCACCTCGGTGGACTGGATCAACACGCGGCCATCGGCGGCCACGGTCACGGTCAGTGGTTCTTCCTGTTCGTCGGGCAAAGCACTAGCGGCGCTGTCGGGCAGGTCCACCTCGACCCCTGCGGTCAACAAGGGGGCCGCGACCATGAAGATGATCAGCAACACCAGCATGACATCCACAAAGGGGGTCACGTTGATTTCGGACATGGGCGCGCTGGACCGGCGCCGCCTGCGCCGCCCGCCGCCCTGATCGCCCGATGGGACCACGCCGCCGCCCATCTTACGCGGCGCTCAACTGGCGCGACAGGATGGTGGCGAATTCGTCGGCAAAGGCCTCGTAGTCGCCGGTGATCCGGTCCGCCTCGCGCGTCATCTGGTTGTAGAACACCACCGCCGGGATCGCGGCCATCAGGCCCAGCCCCGTGGCCAGCAACGCCTCGGCAATGCCGGGGGCGACAACGGCGAGGTTGGTGTTCTGCTGGATCGCGATTTCCTCGAAGGCGTGCTTGATCCCGAACACCGTGCCGAACAGGCCGATGAACGGCCCCGTGGACCCGGTGGTGGCCAGAAACGTCAGACCGCTGGTCAGCTTGTCCCGTTCCTTGGCAATGGCCAGATCCATGGCCCGGTCGATGCGCGATTGCGCCCCGGGGATCAGACCGCCGCCGTCGATGTGGCTGCGCTCCCACTCGGTCATGGCGGCAGTGAAAATGCGTTCAGAGGCGGTGCGGGGATCGCCCCCGATCTGGGCATAGAGCCTGTCCAGCGGCTCCCCACTCCAGAAGGCGGCATCAAAGGCGCTGCTTTCACGCCGCGCGCGCCGGAACTGGATCAGCTTTTGAATGTAGATCGCCCAGATCCAGACCGACATGACGACCAGCAAGATCATCACCAGCTTGACCAAGACGGTCGCGCGAAGGAACAGCGCCCACAGGGAGAAATCAATCTCCGCGGCGCCCGCGAGAATTTCGGTTTCCATGAGCTGCTCTGCCCTATGTTGCGGCCCTTTGGGGCTCAATTGGGGACCAAGTTAACAGGTTTGAAGGGGCTTGGGTAGGGGAATGCACGCCCCGGCGGCCCCCCGCCGATAGGTTGCACGCTGCCGCCCCCTTGGCCATTGTGCCCATAGGAGGAACCCCATGACTAAAACAGCGTTCATCACCGGGGGCAGCCGCGGCATTGGTGCCGCCACGGCCCAAGCCTTGGCCCGCGACGGGTTCGCCGTCGCCCTGACCTACGCGCAGTCGGCAGACACCGCCACGCGACTGGCCGCCAGCTTGCCAAAGGCCCTGGCCCTGCGCGCCGATGCGGCGGATGAAGCGGCCACACTGGCCGCCTTTGACGCGGCAGGTGCCCTTGGCCCGCTGCACGCGGTGGTGGTGAATGCAGGCATCGTGGCCCCGTCCCAGCCCCTGGCAGACATGTCGGTCGCACGGATGGCCCGCGTCATCAACACCAACCTGCTGGGCGCTTTGATCACCGCGCGCGAGGGGGCACGCCGCCTGCCCGATCACGCGGGCGCCTCAATCACCTTTATCTCTTCGGCCGCCGCGCGCGTAGGATCGCCGGGGGAATATGTGGACTATGCCGCCACCAAGGGCGCGCTGGACACGCTGACCGTGGGTCTGTCAAAGGAACTGGCCCCCCGTGGTATTCGGGTGAACGCGGTGCGCCCGGGCGTGATCGACACGGACATCCATGCCTCGGGCGGGCAGCCGAAGCGCGCCGCACGCCTCGCAGGCGCAATCCCCCTCGGACGCCCGGGCCGCGCGCAAGAGATTGCCGATGCCGTTGCCTGGCTCGCCTCCGATCAGGCCAGCTACACCACCGGCGCGATCCTCGATGTGGCGGGCGGGCGCTAGGCGAGGGCGCGCACCGCGTCGGGCACCCGTACCGGGCGACCGCCCGCCCCGAGGCACGCAATCGTGACCACCGCGCGGAACAGGTCCGTGCCGTCCCGACGCACGACCTGGTCCATTACGAACCGCGCGGGCGTGGCGCGGGCCACCTTGGTCTGGACCATCAATTGATCGTCATAACGTGCGGGCGACAGGTAATCCGCCTCGACCCGGGTGACGGCAAAGACGACCCCCTCGGCCTTCATCGCCACCTGATCAATGCCCGCCGCGCGCACCATCTCGGACCGGGCGCGCTCGATGAACCGCAGGTAGTTGGCGTAATAGACAATCCCCGCAAGGTCGGTATCCTCGTAATACACACGGATGGGCCAATGGTGGATCACAACGACACCTCTTTCGATCTTGCGTTCGGCGCGCCCCTCGGCGCTGTCTACGAACGTGACATCGACTTGCTGCTATTGGAAGACCTGCACGGCGATCCCGCCTTCGGGCTGCACCTGTCGGCGCTGCTGGGCCTGCCCGGCTGGCACGTCACAGGCGCATGGCACAGCGTGAACACGGCGGACGGGGAATCCGACCTGATTGCCATGGGGCCGACAGGGGACGGCACTTTGGCCCTGTTCATCGAAAACAAGATCGACGCCAGCCCCCAGCCCCTGCAACCCGAACGCTACCATATGCGCGCACAGGCGGCCTGTGCGGCGGAGCAGTGCGACCGGGCGATCACCGTTCTGGCCGCCCCGCAGTCCTATTTGGATATCCACGGGGCCGCCTATGATAAGGTGTTGCCCTACGAGGACTTGCGCAGGTGGCATCAGGCGCAGGGCACGGCGCGCGGGGCTTGGCGCGCCCATGTGCTGGCGGCGGCCATCACCAAGGCACGGCGCGGCTATCAAGTGACCGAAGTGCCCCATATGACCGCACGCCACGCCGAATACTTTGCCGCGTTGGCGGCCTACCCCACCTTGGGCATGGTTGCGCCGACAACACCCCGTGGTGCCGGGTCCACGTGGGTGGTGCTGTATCCCGAACCCCGGTTGCCGGGGGTCAGCATTGATCACAAGGCGGACAGGGGCCGCATGGACCTGTCGTTTGGCAAAACAGATGTGACAGACCTGCGCAACTGGTGCAGCGGCCTGGACCTGCCCGAGGGCGCAATCCTCGCGCAACGTGGTGCCAGTGCGGCCGTGGGGATCAACGTGCCGGATATCGACTGGACGGCGGCGCTGGCGGATCAACCGGCCTTTGCGGCGTGTCTGCAGACGGCGGTCAAACTGGCCGACTTGGCCCCCGTGATCGCCGCACGCCGTTCCCCGGGCGATGCCCCCTAGTGCCCCGTCCCCATGCGCGCGGCCAGCCGCAGGGCGTGGCTGGGGTCTTGTGCCATGACGGGCAGCACAGGGTCATAGGCCGCGCGCAGCAGATCGCCCACCTCCGGGCGCAGCATCGCCTTGCCGTCCACAAGGGCCAAGGGAGAGGCCCCCAGAAACGCCTGATCCGACCACAGCACCATGGCCTGCACCATCTGGTTCAGCGCCACCGTTTCGGCAGGCACATCGCGCAGGGCGTCGTCCATGCACACAAAGCTGAAACAGGCCTTGATCCCGCCGCCCTCGTCAAAGCGGAACACCCGGTACTGGTTGGCGTCCGCCGCTTTCAGCCGCGCCACAAGGGGCACAAGGTCCGGGATCAGGCGGTCCATTCCCTTCGTTTCAGGCAGCTCGTCCCAGGACTGGATGAAGAACACCATCAGGTTGCTGCCCAGCTCCGGGTCGGTCTCGGCCATCTTGTGGCCCGTCAGCACACACAACGCCTCGATCGCGCCCTTGATCACGCCCACGGTGTCGTCCAGCACGCCGAACACATTGGGGGCGATGGGGCGCCCCCAGCGGGCAAACAGGTACTGCCCGTCCGCGCGGGTAAAGTAACGGGTGACATCCTCTGGCCTCATGGCGCGTCCTCCTGCTTCATTGGGTTACAAATACCCCACCCCGCCCTCTCAACAGGCGCGCGGCTCACAGCAGGGTCCCCTGGCCCGCAGGGGCGGGTGGCTCCAACCCCAGATGGGTCCAGGCCCGGCTGGCCAGCATCCGGCCCCGGGGGGTCCGCTGCAACAAGCCCTGTTGCAACAGGTAAGGCTCGATCACCTCTTCCAGCGCGTCGCGGCTCTCGGACAGGGCGGCGGCCATGGTCTCGATGCCCACGGGGCCGCCTTGGTAATGCTCCGCGATCAGGCGCAGATAGCGCCGGTCGGCCCCGTCCAGCCCCAGACGATCCACGCCCAGCCGGGTCAGGGCAGAGTCCGCGATCTCGCGCCCGATGGTGCCATCCCCCTCGACCACGGCGAAATCCACGACCCGGCGCAGCAAGCGCCCGGCCACGCGCGGGGTGCCACGGGCGCGGCGGGCAATCTCGCGGGCACCGGCGTCATCGGCGGGCGCACCCAGCAACCGCGCCCCGCGTGTGACGATCTGGTGCAACTCCTCCTCGGTGTAGAACTGCAACCGGGTGGGGATGCCGAACCGGTCGCGCAGGGGCGTCGTCAACAGCCCCAGCCGCGTGGTCGCCCCCACCAGCGTGAAGGGCTGCAAATCAATGCGCACCGTGCGCGCCGCCGGCCCCTCTCCGATCACCAGATCAAGGGCATAATCCTCCATCGCGGGGTACAGCACCTCCTCCACCACCGGGTTCAGACGGTGGATCTCGTCGATGAACAACACGTCGTTGCGTTCCAGATTGGTCAGGATCGCCGCCAGATCCCCCGCCTTGGCCAGCACCGGGCCAGAGGTCATGCGAAAGTTCACCCCCAACTCCCGCGCCATGATCTGGGCCAGCGTGGTCTTGCCCAGACCGGGGGGGCCGTGGAACAACACGTGGTCCATGGCCTCGGCCCTTTGGCGGGCGGATTGGATGAAAACATGCAGGTTCGCGCGGGCCTCTTTCTGGCCGATGAATTCGGACAGGGTCTGGGGGCGCAGGGCCTTGTCGGGCTCGTCCGGGCCGTCGCCGCGCAGGATGGGATCAGGGCTGTCCATGGATCAGGTCCCCGGGGCCAGCCGCACCAGCGCGGCCTTGATGATCGCGCCCACATCGCCTGCATCCGACGCCTCGGCCACGGCGCGGGCGGCGTCGGTGGGGGCATAGCCAAGGTTGGTCAAGGCCGACAACGCCTCTGCCTGCGCGCTGGAGGATTGGGCGGGCGCCTTGGCCCTAGCAACCGTGGGGGCGGCGGGCACATCGCCCACAGCCTCCAGCACGTCGCTGGACCCCATGGCCATCAGACCGGGGGCCTTGTCCTTCAACTCGTTCACAACGCGGGCGGCGATCTTGGGGCCGACACCGGGGGCGGCCTTGACCGCGGCCGCGTCGCCCAAGGCGATGGCCCGCGCCACCCCCTCGGCCCCCAAGGTGCCAAGGATCGCCATGGAGGCTTTGGCCCCGATGCCCTGCACACTGACCAGCAGGCGGTGCCATTCCCGTTCGTACACTGTCTGAAACCCGAACAGCTGCAACAGATCCTCGCGCACCAGCAGTTCGGTGTACAGCGCCGCGACCTCTCCCACCCCGGGCAGGGCGGCCAGGGTCCGCTCGCTGACATGCACGGTATAGCCCACGCCGCCCACATCCAGCAGAACGTGGTCCTGCGCCTTGAAATCCACGCGCCCCGTCAGCTTGCCGATCATTGGGCAGCCCGCAACGCGGCCTCCCACTTGCCCGAGGATTGCAGGTGCAACGAATGACAGATGGCAATGGCCAGCGCATCCGCCGCATCCGGCCCGGTCAGAACCACGCCGGGCAGTTGCAGTTTCACCATGTGTTGTACCTGCCCCTTGTCCGCGTGGCCCACCCCGACCACGGTTTTCTTGACCGCGTTGGGGGCGTATTCGCCCACCACCAACCCGGCCTGCGCGGGAACCAGCATGGCGATGCCCCGGGCCTGACCCAGTTTCAGGGTGCCCGCCCCGTCGCGGTTCACAAAGGTCTGCTCGACCGCTGCCGCCCCCGGCTGATACTGCCGGATCACGGCGGTCAGTTGGTCGTGCAGGGTCAACAGACGGTCCGCAAGGGGTTGCCCCGTCTGGGACGTACAGACCCCATTGGCCACGTGGCTGAGACGGCTGCCGCGCGATTCGACAACGCCCCAGCCGAGGTTTCGAAGCCCCGGATCAATCCCAAGAATACGCATTGCTCACCTGCCTGTCGTGTTTGTTACAGCGGTATCACGCCCCGTGATCGCAGGCCAGACAAAGCACGCACGCATGTTGCCCCAAACCACAGAACAAAAGCGACATTCAGGCGATTATTTTCGACCCCTTGAGCCGTGAAAAAGCCAATAGCGGCAAGGGTTTGTATCAAATGCGACACTATGCATTCCCAACATGGGAGCCATGCAAAAATTGGTATTGTGAGAGCGGATTTTGCGTCTTAGGTGCCCCCCAATCGGCACGAAACGCGCGCCGGTGGCACTTCACTACATTGATCGGAAAAGGACGAACCCAATGGCAACTCTCGACACCATCCGTCCGATCGCCACCACAAATGGCCTTCGGACTGCAATTCTCTCTTTGTTCGCTGAACTGGCCGCGTGGAATGACCGCCGCGTGACGCGCAAAGCCCTGTCCGTGCTGACAGACCGCGAATTGGCCGACATTGGCATCGTGCGCGCAGACATCGAATACGTTGTGGACGGCAAGCCCTACTAAGTACACCCGCGCAACAACCCAAGACGTGTAACGCCGTGGCACCCGCCACGGCGTTTTGCGTTGTCAGGGCGGAGTTATTCCGGCGCGTAAGGATTGGGCAGGAAGGGCCGGATCTGATCCGCCGCCCAGCCCGTGACGGGATCGGGGGCCAGCATCACGCCAAGGGCCAAGGCCACGGCGGGCGTGACGTCGAATTCGGCCACCCGCGCCTCCAGGGCCGCTGCGCCGAATTGCGCAAACAGGAACCCCTTGAACCCGATGGCCGCGACGATCACCAGCAGGGCCGATTTCCACGGCAGCTTGCGGTCTGGCTTTTGTTGCACAACGGGCACCAACAAACCGTTGGCATGTTTCTCGTACAAGACCCGCGCCTTGGGTGCGCCACCGCCCCCACGCTTACTTTGCAATGCGGCAACCCGTTGATGAAACGGAATGTTTTGCGTCGTCATCTCGACCCTCCGACGGTTTTGGTCTGCGTCAATGGGGCGAGTTTAGATCAAAAGCATGGCAAAACTGCGGCAATCATCGTTTCCAGATCGTTAACGACGCAGGGTCAGGGTGGTCCATTCCCCCATGGTGTCGTGGTGGATCAGCGCGACGCCCGCAGCGCCATAGGCGTCGATCACGTCTTGGGCCTGTGGGTTCAAGATGCCCGACAGGATGATGTAGCTGCCCGGCGCGGTGTGGGCGGCCATGGACGGGGCAAGCTCGATCAGCGGGCCCATCAGGATGTTGGCGAACACCAGATCAAAGGGGGCTGCGGCGGCCAGATCGGGCTGGTCAAAGCCCGCGGCCTCCAGACAGGTGATGCGACCGTCCAGGTCGTTGCTGGCGGCATTGGCGCGGGCCACGTCCACGGCGATGATGTCGTTGTCGCTGGCCCAGATGGGGGCCTCGGGCCAGACCTTGGCCGCCGCCATGGCCAGCACCGCCGTGCCGCAGCCGATATCGGCCACCTTGCCCGGGGCCAGCCCCTCCGTCAGCAGCCGGTCAAAGGCCAGCAGACAGCCGTGGGTGGTGCCGTGGTGGCCGGTGCCAAAGGCCATGGCCGCCTCGATCAACAGGCCCAGCTTGCCCTCGGGCAGCTTGTCCGCATCGTGACTGCCGTAGACGAAAAAGCGCCCCGCCTCCACGGGGTGCAATTCGCGCCGGACCTTGGCGACCCAATCGGTGTCGGGCAATTCGGACACCACGAACTCTGCCGCGCCGTGGGCCACGGCCAGCAGGGTCAGGTCCACGGCATTGGGATCCTCTAGGAAGTACGCCCCCACTTCCCAGACACCGCTGTCGTCCTCGATCTCGAACACGCCCACGCCGTAGGGCGCCGGGTCCAGATCTTCGAGCATTTCGCCCAAAGCCTCGGCCCGGGTTTTGTCGTTCAGGGTGGTGAAGGCGGTAAAGGTGGGCATGGGCAAATCTCCTGTTGCCCCTGCGCCTAGCGCAACCGCGGGCCTTGGGAAAGCCCCTAGACCCCGGTGTCTAGTCCAGTACCGATGGGGCAGGTCACACCCGTGCCGCCAATGCCGCAATAGCCTGCGGGGTTCTTGGCCAGATACTGCTGGTGGTAATCCTCGGCGTGGTAGAACGGGGGCGCGTCCACGATCTCGGTCGTCACAGCGCCAAAACCTGCGGACAACAGGCGCGGCGCAAAGGCATCGCGGCTGTCAAAGGCCGCCTGCTTTTGCGCCTGCGTATAGGTGTAAATGCCGCTGCGGTACTGGGTGCCCACGTCGTTGCCTTGGCGCATCCCTTGAGTCGGGTCATGCCCTTCCCAGAACACGCGCAGCAGATCGTCGTAGGAAATCACCGCCGGGTCATAGACCACGCGCACGACCTCGTTGTGGCCGGTCTTGCCGCTGCAGACCTCCTCGTAGGTGGCATTGGGGGTGTAGCCCCCCGCATAGCCCACAAGGGTCACGTAGACGCCGTCCAGTTTCCAGAACATCCGCTCCACGCCCCAGAAACAGCCCATGCCGAACATCGCCTCCTCCATGCCGTCGGGCACGGGGCCCAGCAGGGGGTTGCCGTTGACAAAATGGGTGGTCGCGGTGGGGATGGCGGTCGCGCGCCCGGGCAGGGCGTCATCGGGCAGGACCATCTCGGCCTTTTTGCGTTGGAACAGAAACATGGGCGCTCTCCTTTTCCCTCATATAGGGCGGCCTAGACCGCCAGACGAGGGGCCATCACAGTCTCGTGCCCCGGAACGGGGTGGCGCGGGATCAACAGCGACAGGCCCAGCGACACCAGCGCCATGCCCGCCGCCGCCACAAACACCGTCATGGGCGACACCAACCACAGCAATCCCAGGGACGCGGGCAGGAACACCGCCGCGATGTGGTTGATCGTAAAGGCCACAGCCGCCGTGGGCGCAATATCCGCCGGGTCCGCGATTTTCTGGAAATAGGTCTTGATGGCCAGGGCGAGGCTGAAAAAGATGTTGTTGATCACATAGAGCACCGCCGCCACCTGCCAGCCCCAATCGAACTGGTACAGCCCCGCATACAGCACGAACACGATGAACAAGCCGCCGTATTCCAACACCAGCGCCGCCCGTTCCCCAAAGAAACCGACCGCGCGCCCGATGAACGGGGCCACCACCATGTTGATCAGCAGCGTCACCATGTACAGGCCCGTGACGGCGGCCACATCAAGGCCATAGCGTTCCACCATCATGAACCCGGCAAAGACGATAAAGATCTGCCGCCGCGCCCCGGACATGAATTGCAACGCATAGTACAGCCAATAGCGGCGGCGCAGGATCATCTTCTTGGTCTGCGGCGTGGGGGCTTCGAACTGCGGAAAGGCCAGCAGGGCAAAGGCCGCCCCCGCCGCCGTGATGCCCCCCGCGATCCAATAGACCAGATCATAGGACAGATCGAAGGCCCGCCATGTGGTCACGATCAAACCATAGGCCAACAGGGTGGCCCCTGCGCCCACGGAAATCAGCTTGCCCAGCACCTGCGGCGCGCGGCCCTTTTCGATCCACTGCAACTGCAAGGATTGGTTCACCGTCTCGTAGTAATGGAACCCGATGGACGACAGCAGGGTGATCATCAGGATCCCGCCCAGGGACGGGAACTGCGCGGTCAGGGCCGTGGCCACCCCCAACAGGATCAGCGACACCAGACCCAAGACCTGTTCGCGGATGAACAGGATCAGAAAGATCACCCCCACCGCCAGAAACCCGGGGATTTCTCGCACCGTGTGCAACACCCCGATGTCCGCCCCGTCGAACGCCGCCACCTCGACCACAAAATTGTTCAACAGGGCCGACCACGTGGCAAAGGCTATGGGCATGATCGCCGCCATCAACGCCAGCAGGGCAATGGGGCGGCGGTAGAGGGGCAGGGACTTGGCATCCGCAAGGGTCATGGTTTTCATGGCACTGCGCTACTCCGGTTCGGTGCCCGAAACAAGGACGGGCGCAGGGACGGGTGCGGGGCGGCAATCGGTAGGGATGGTGATCTGCGCGCCCTCCAACACCTCGCGCAGGAACCGGGTGGTGGCGCTGACCCGCAGGGGCGGGACCAAGCCTTCGGGTTGCAGGATCCAGATCGCCGCCGCCCCGCCGGACAGGGACTTGGGCCGCCGGGGCAGCGCCTCGGTCAGGCGGCCCGCCGCAAGGTCGCCCTGCACCATCCAGTCGGGCAGCAAGGCAATGCCCTGCCCCGCCCGCGCCGCATCGCGCAGCACGCCCGGGTCGTTGGACCGGATCGGGCCGTTCGGCGCAAGCTCCTCGCTGGGCCCGGCAAAGCGCCACGGCGGCGTGGCATCGCCCACGATCTGTACAAGGTGGGGGTGGTCCATCAGGGCCATGGTGTTGGGCGGCGGGGTCAGGCCGCGCCCCATCACCAGATGATAGCGCACGGGCCGCACCGCCACCCCGTGCACCGCCCCGGGGCGCGCCGCCGACAGGTGCAGACCGATGTCCACCGCGCCGGACCGCACCAGCCCCTCGACCCCGCCCATGATCTCGCCCGTAATTGGGGCCGTGATTGGGGCCGTGATCACATCCACAGACAGGTCGGCGTGGCGGTTGCGCAGGTAGGGGATCAGGGGGCGCAGCACCTCGACCGCAAGGGGCGCGCTGGCGGCGATCCGCACCCGGCCCTTGACCGCGCCGGTGTTCAGGTCCTCGCCCGCCTGCACCATGCGCGTGGCCGGACCGCGCACCCGGTCCAGATACTGCCGCCCGGCATCCGTTGGGGTCAGGGCCCGGGTGGTGCGGTGAAACAGCCGCGCGCCCAGACGCGCCTCCAGCCGGTCAATCCGGCGCGAGATCACCGACCGGTCCAGTCCCAGCGCCCGGCCCGCCGCCGTGGCCGATCCATGCTCCGCCGCCGCGAGTGCCGAAGTTACATCATCAAGGTTCATTTCGCGCCACCTGCTGTACATCATGCACGGGTTTTTCCCGACCCGTGCGGGATCATGCACGGGTCAGCAGGGTGTCTGTCAGAGCAGTTAACGGGTGGTTAACGGGGGCCGAGGCGGCAGGTGTGGCGGGCGCACCCAGAGGGCGCATTGGGCGGTGCGTGTCAGCTGGCCAGGACGTTTCGGAACTGCCAAGGATCTGATAAATCGAGGTTTTCGGGGAACTGATCCCAGCGGTTTTCCAGCGGGGTCCAGTCCGTATAATGCGCCTCGACCGGGCCAAGGTAGGGGCGTTGCACCTCCAGGCAGCGGACGTGGTCCATTTCGTCCGTCTCTACGATGCCTGCGTTCGGATTTTCCAACGCCCAAACCATCCCCGCCAGCACCGCCGAGGTGACCTGCAATCCCGTAGCGTTTTGATCTGGCGCGATTTTTTTGCATTCCTCGTTGGACAGGCGAGACCCGAACCACAGGGCGTTCTTGGCGTGACCGAACAACAGCACGCCCAATTCATCCACGCCGTCCACGATCTCATCCTCATGGAAAATATGGTGTGTTTCCTGTGGCTTACCGGATCCGAACATCTCGTGCAGGGACAAAACCGCGTCGTCACAGGGGTGGTAGGCATAGTGCACCGTGGGGCGGAACTCCGGCTCGTGCCCTTCACCCACGGTGTAATAGTCTGATATTGATACACTTTCGTTGTGTGTGACCAAAAATCCGAACTGCGGGCCGGGGGTCGGGCACCACGTGTGGACCCGGGTATGCGCGCCAGGTTGGTCCAGCCAAATCGCTGATTTACAACCACTTTCTTGACGGTGGGCGTTTTCGGGGAACCATTTTTCGTGGGTGCCCCAGCCCAGCTCCGCCGGTTGGAACCCTTCGGCGATAAACCCTTCCACGGACCATGTGTTCACGAACACGTCCCGGGGGCGCGGCTCTAGCCGGACCTGGGTGTCCCGTTCCGCGATGTGGACCCCCTTAACCCCCAGATTTTGCATCATTTTTGCCCAGCCCTCACGGGTTGTCGGCATGGTGTGGTCCGTGCCCAGATCGCGGGCAAGGGTCATCAACCCCTCCTTCACGAACCAGCTGACCATGCCTGGATTGGCCCCGCAACACGACACCGCCGTGGTGCCCCCGGGGTGCGCGGCCTTCTCATCCCGCACGGCTTGGCGCAGGGCATAGTTGGTGCGGGCGGCGTTGTCCGTCTCCCCGAAGTAGAAACCCTCCCACGGCTCCACCACGGTGTCGATGTAAGGCACTCCAATCTCACGACAAAATCGCATCAGATCAAGGCTGCCGGTGTCCACGGACAGGTTCACGCAGAACCCTTTGCCCGGCTCCAGGACCCGGCCCAACACCGCGCGATAGTTATCGGGCGTCAGCCGGTCTGTGTGGCAGGTAATGCCCCGTTCGGCCAATTCCGCCTGCCCCTTGGGATTGGGCTCGATAACGCTGAAGTCCTTGGGATCAAAGTCAAAATGCCGCTGAAGCAGCGGCAACGTCCCGCGCCCGATGGACCCGAACCCGATCATCACGATGGGTCCGTCGATGGTTGCGTACTTGATAGGGTCAGCCATGGATCACTCCCGCAAATTCGTTTCCACAGGGGTAACGCGCTGGACGGCGAAGGGGAAGAGACCGATCTACTTAGCCTTTTCGAGTTTCTTCAAACGCTTCTCCGCCTCTTCAATCACAAGGATTTCCATCTGGCGCATGATCGCAGTGTCCTTCTGGATCGCCTTCAATGCCAGCGCCTCGTACTCCTGCACGGATTTTTCTTTTCCTGTCATGGCGTTAACGGCCCCTTGGCCGCCGGTCTTGGCCAAGACATCCGACATCTTCTTGGCGGCTTGAAGGGTGATCTTGGCCGCATCATCACTGGCAAACTTGGTTAACTCAGCCTTGGAAAATTTATCGCCGTGCTTGGCAATCAGCTTGAGGGTCATCTTGTTTTCCATAACCTTGCTGAAATGTGTGGCCGCCGTGTCTACGGATCTTGTCTGCCATCCGGCGTCAAACTTCTTCAACGACTTGAACTGGGCGGACCCCACCAGAGAGCCCAAGAGGATCGCCGTCAGTTTGTCGATGACGTATTTCTCGTCCACCTTTTTGCCGCCTGCCACGTCCTTGGCGGTGTTGCCGATCTCGTTGATCGCGTTGTTGATCATGTTCTCGCCCACGCCGCCCTTGGAAAAGAACTTTTGCAAGATCGTGTAGGTCGACTTTTGCAGGGTGGTGTTGAATTCCTTGGACAGGGCCTTGCTCAGCTTGCCCAGTACCTTTTCAAACGCTCCTGACGAAAGCTTGGCCCCTAAACGATTGGCGACACCCGTGATCAACATGGAACCCATGACCTTGGTGGCGGATTTGGCCGGATCGAACTTGTCATTGGCTGCATATTCACCAATCTCCCCGGCCGAGACCTTCAGCCCCTCGACGCCCATCGCCGCAACCATTTGCGCCTTTTGCGGGTCCATCCCGCGCGTGGTGACAAGATAGCCCGTCGCCAAAACCTCCAACACGCCAAAGGCCCCCTCAGACACGACCGTAGCGCCAAACGCGCCCCATTCGGCGCGCTTGATGGCGGATTTGTTGTAGTCCTTCCATTCCTTCTGGGCCTTGGCCGTCTGCTTTTGGCATTTGATTACAAGGGCTTTAACCTTTTTCCAGTCAGGCTTGGACCGGTCCGCCGCTGCGATCACCTGCAAGGCTGTGCCGCGTGCGGTCAGCGCATTGTTCGAGGACGGGGGCTGGCCAGCCCGAACCCGTGCATCCCAATAGAGGTCAGCGCGTTCAGATAGCCATCTTGGCCTGCCATGGTTTCCTCGATGCCTCGGATCAATTTGTGGATCGTGTCCATCTCGGACACCACGGAATTGGCATTGCGGACCAGTTTTGCCCGGGTTTCGATTTCCAAGCGAATGAACTCATCCACCGCGATGGTCTTTTCCTTGCCATTCTCTTTGACTTTGTAACCCTTGAAATCGGCAATGACATCGCGATAGCGGAAGTACTTTACCGCACCTGCATTCCACGTTTTGTCGCCCGGCGCGATCACACCATTCACTTGGTCCTTGGACAGCCGCCCTTTTGACCCTTGGTATAACTTGATCCATTTGATCAGCTCGGGGTTCATCTTGCCCTTCATCTTGTAGTTTGCCCCTTGGGCAATCATCCAGATCTCTAGGGTCGCGATGTCCTTGGCCGCGTTTTTGGGCTTGGGGTCTTTACACTTGGGATCACCCACGGGGGCAGAAAGTTTGTTTTCCATCAAATAGCTCCGGACAAAATGGCGTCGATTTTTGCGAAAATGCGCAAAGGATAACGAAGGATATGCCCAAAGTCCTTATTTTCCCAAGTATGTTTTTCCGTAGTTCGACGAGCGGGTTCTACTTGTCCGTGAACACCAGCTTGGCCGCCAACGCCACGAACACAAGGCCAGATGCCCGCCCGATCCAGACCTGCGCCCTTGGGGATCGTTGCAGCCATTCGCCCAACGCCCCCGCCGCCAGCGCAACCGCACCAAACACCACGATCGTAATGGCGAACATCAGCGCGCCCAGTTGATACAATTGCGCCACGATAGAGCCATGGGCGGGGTCCACAAACTGCGGTAGGAAGGCCAGAAAGAAGATTGTGATCTTGGGGTTAGCGATGTTCATGATCAATCCGCGCAGGTACAGGCGCGGGATCGCCTCGGCGGGTGGTCTGTCACCCGCGACGGCGGGCCCAGAGGTGCCAAAGGCCTTCCACGCCAGATACAGCAGATACCCTACGCCCACATATTTCAGGACCAGAAACGCCACTTGCGAGGTCTGAAAAATCACCGCAACCCCAAGGGCCACCGCCGTGGTGTGAAAGACCAACCCCGACGCAAGACCCAGCGTCACAGCCAGTCCAGCCATCCGACCGTGCATCGCCGATTGCATCATGACAAAGATATTGTCGGGCCCAGGCACGGCAGCCAAAGCGAAGCCTACGCCAAGGAACAGAACGAGAGTATCTAAGGGGATCATGGACTTGTCCTTGGTACGGGCGCGTTATCTGACCCCTACACCGAACACGCTCCAAACAAAAAGGGCCGCGCCTTTCGGCACGACCCAAACTGTAGGGTGGGACTTGTCCCACCGCGCCCGGGTTAGTTCTGGGCGTAGTATTCGATGACCAGATTTGGTTCCATCTGCACAGGGTATGGGACATCGCCCAGACCGGGGGTGCGCATGAAGACCGCTTTCATCTTGGAGTGGTCGGCTTCGATGTACTCGGGCACGTCACGCTCGGCCAGTTGGACGGCTTCCAGAACCGAGACCAACTGCTTGGAGCGCTCACGTACCTCGATCACGTCGCCTTCTTTGACGCGGTAGGAGGGGATGTTCACCTTCTTGCCGTTCACAGTGACGTGACCATGGTTCACGAACTGGCGCGCCGCGAAAACGGTGGCCACGAACTTGGCACGGTAGACAACCGCGTCCAGGCGGCGCTCCAGCAGGCCGATCAGGTTTTCACCGGTATCACCCTTCACACGCTGCGCTTCGCCGAAGATGCGCTTGAACTGTTTTTCGGTCAGGTCGCCGTAGTAACCTTTCAGCTTCTGCTTGGCGCGCAGCTGCAGACCAAAGTCCGACAGCTTGCCCTTGCGGCGCTGACCGTGCTGGCCGGGGCCATATTCACGACGGTTGACGGGGGATTTGGGGCGGCCCCAGATGTTTTCGCCCATGCGGCGGTCAATTTTGTACTTGGCAGACGTGCGTTTGGTCACGGCTGATCTCCTTCTAAGGGCCCTGTGGGGCGTGAAGGGCGTTGTCCTCTGCCGGGAGTATGCCCGACTGACAGGGTTCCCCTTGCGGGGTCCACCAACACCAATGGGCGGCGTATGCAGCCCATGGCAGTCTGTGTCAAGCCAGATAGTGCGGGGCCGAGGTATAGCGCAGGATCGCCAGTTCTGCCCGCGTCAGACACCGCCGCACATAGGGGCCGTAGGTGTCGGGTTGGGCACGGACGCCGGGGGTGACCTCGTCCATATCCTCCTGCTCCACCGCGTTCAGGTGCGCGAGATCGGCCAACCCGGGGTGGAAGCTTTCGGTTTCGACGCCATTGGCCCAGATCACCTCGTGTCGGGGCAGCATCAGATGCACATAGACCGTCTGTGTCGCGGCATGGTCAATCAACACGTTGCGGTCGTCCACAAGATCGCCAGCGCGCACAAGCACCTCGGGCGTGTTAAACAACACCTCTGCCTTGCGGCCTGTCAGAACGACCCGGTGATCGGGCGAGACCACGAGATCCGGCTGCGGCTGTTCGACCCCAAGGGCACCAGCGCGGATACGGATCGGACGCAGGCCGGGGTCAATGTGCAGGCGCGCCCCGCTGACCTGACGCAGACCCATCCACAGGATCTCTTGCGGGCCACTGTCCTTGGTCAGGACCGTGTCGCCAGGGTACAAATCCTCGACCGCTGTTTGGCCCGATGGCGTTGCGATCAGGGTGCCCGGCGTGAAACAGATCACCCCTTGGCGCGCCTTGCGGCGTCGGGCGGCGGCGGTTTGGACCACGGTCAGGGAGACATTGGCCGGCGGCACGGCCCCGGCAAAGACCACAAGCGGCCCGGCAGGATCGCGGCCTTCGATCAGCATCAGAGGATAGAACCGCGCCCCATCCGTGACCACGAAACCACCGTCGTACAAAGGATCAGGATCGTCGAAAGGGATGTGCGGATCAGCACCGTGGACCCGGGCCAGTTTGTGCACCACAGCACGGGCGCGGCGGCGCAGGTCGGCTTGGCCAATCGGCTCGCCCAGCAGCATGGCACCTTGGGGGCCGTCAACGCGCAGCGGGACGCCAAACCAGCGCCACGTTGCCCCTTCCATCACGGACGCATCAGGGGCCGGAGCTTCGCCCTCCAACCGCGTTTGCGCCCACGAGATGAGATGCGTGCCCACGCTCCCCATACTCATTGCCTGTACCTGCCTATGTTTGCTTTTGGTTGGCTGCCCAACGTGTTGGAGTTGATTCTAGCATAGCCGAATCAACCTGCCTAGTGGGTGATTCGCAAAACTTCAGCGAGCTTGTGCGGCCACTGCATCACGCAGGATCAACGCCCCTGCCCCACCAATCAGTGCAGCCGCGCTGCGGTTCAAGCGGCGCAGGGCGGCGGGACGGGTCAGCGTCACGCGCAGCCGGCCTGCAAGCAACGCATAGGGCATGAGAACCGCGAACAGCACGGCAAGTGTCACCGCCGACAGGACCAACCAGTCCCCCACCCGGACCGCCGCAAGGTCCAGCACATTGGGCAAAAGCGCCAGATAGAAGACCACCGTTTTGGGATTGCCCATGGTCACGGCCAGCCCGCTTAGCCCTGCGATCCACGCCGATTGTGAAGGGGCCTCCGTCATTTTTGTCTCTTGCACCGGCGCAGTCCAAAACCGGTAGGCGAGGTACAGCAGATATAAACCGCCAAGGACCTTCACGACGAAAAACACGCCGGAGGCAGCGGCGGCCAAGGCAGACAACCCCAGCACAGCGATGGTCAGAAAGACCACATCGCCCAAGGCCAAGCCAAGGATGAACGGAAAGGACGATCCGCGGCCCAAGGCACGCCCGATCACAGCCGCCACGCCCGGCCCCGGGATTGCCGCCGCGATGCCCAGAGCCAGCGCATAGGTCAGAAAAGGAGCTATGCTGTCCATGCTAGCCCCGCTGCCCCACGTAGCGCCCGGCTTGATCGGGGCGCGCCATGCCTGCGTGCGCCGCCGCATAGTGTGCCAAGGCAGCGGCCACATCATCCCGGGCCGGGGCGCTGCGTCGGGTGGACAAGTCCACGTGCAACAGGAAGGTCTCCATGGTTGCTGCCGTCTCACCCTCCGCGCCGATGATCCGGTGGAACAGGTGCATCTTTTTCGGGCCACCCTCAATCACTTGGGTCGTTACATGCACCCGGTCGCCCGCGTTCACCTCGGCCAGATAGCAAAGGTGGTTCTCAGTTGTGAAATAGGACAGCCCGCTGGCGATGTAGCCTGCGTCGGCCCCGATCATCTCCATAAACCTGTCCGTCGCCTGTGCGCCCAACTCCAGATAATGGGCCTCGTTCATGTGGCCGTTGTAATCGGTCCAGGTTTGGGGGATCACGCGGTCGGCGGTCACGGGCAGGTCGGCGGGCGCGGGTGCGGGCAGGGTCGCCTCGTGCGCCGCGATCACGCCCCCTGCGGCGGCGCCCGTGCGTTTCAGACTGCGTAGGAAGCCCACGAGGTTGTCGTCGCGCAGACGCTCCAGCTCTCGGATACTCAGGTGCCCCGATTGCGCGTCGGACTGGCCCGCGATCAGATCGACCAGTTCGTCGGTGAACTCTGGCACGTCCATCAGCTTGGTCCAAGGATAGGTCAGGCAAGGACCAAACTGAGCCATAAAGTGTTTCATCCCGGCCTCGCCGCCCGCCACGCGGTAGGTCTCGAACAGGCCCATTTGCGCCCAACGCAAGCCGAACCCCATTCGGATCGCCTCGTCGATTTCTTCTGTCGTCGCGATGCCATCCTTGACCAGCCAAAGCGCCTCGCGCCAGACGGCCTCCAGGAACCGGTCGGCAATATGGGCGTCGATTTCCTTGCGGACATGCAAGGGATAGAACCCCACCCCGCGCAACAGATCCGGCGCATGGGTCGGCACATCCCCCACCAGTTCGATCAGGGGCAGCAGATAGACCGGGTTGAACGGATGCGCCACGATGCAGCGTGCGCCCTGCGCTGTCAGCTCCGACGGCTTGAACCCAGAGGTGGAGGAGGCAATCACAGCCCCCTCGGGCGCTGCACCTTTGATCGCAGCCAAGACCGTGTGCTTGATCTCCAACCTTTCCGGTACGCTTTCCTGGACCCAGTCCGCATCCGCGCAGGCGTTCTCCAGCGTTCCAAACGAAAGCGTGCCCTCGGGCGGCAGGGCCACGTCATAGACCGATGGCAGGGACCGGCGGGCGTTGTCCAGCACCTCTGTGACCTTGCGTTCTGCCTCTGGGTCGGGGTCAGCGACGCAGACATCCCAGCCGTTCAAAAGGAACCGAGCGGCCCAACCGCCCCCAATCACGCCACCACCTATGATTGCTGCTTTCATGTCATACGCTCCGTATGGCCGTCGATCGACAGCGCTTGTCCTGAAATTCGTTTGCCCGCGTCGCTGGTCAGAAACAGCGCGGTATCCGCCAGATCATCCGCTGTCACCCATGTGCGCAGAGAGTTGCCGTCCGCGTACAAAGCGCGCACTTCCTCCGGGTCGCATTCCTTGGCCGCTGCTTCCATGGCCAGCACACGTTCCATCCGGTCGCCTTCGACCGCGCCGGGGCAGATGGCGTTGACGCGCACGCCTGCGGGGCCAAGCTCCATGGCGAGGGTTTTCATCAAACCAACGATGCCCCACTTGGCTGTGACGTATGGGGCGCGGGTCGGCACCCCCATTGGCCCGAGGTCGACGAGGTCAGCAGGATCGACCCCGCCCCCTGCCCCGTCATGTGGCGGGCCGCCCACCGGCAGGCGAGGAATGCGCCGTCGAGGTTGGCGGACAGGCACGCGCGCCAACCGTCGAAGTCCATGTCCTGGATCGGAGCCGCGGGCCCCCCGGTGCCCGCATTGGCACACAGGATGTCCACGCCGCCCATCTGTCCCTCGACCTGTGCAAAGAACGCGGCCATTGCGGCCTCGGACGTTACGTCCGCCTGCACCCTCAGCACGCCGTCCGGTGCGGTGCCAGGGTCCAGATCGCAGTAGGCCACCTGCGCGCCCGCCGCTTGGAACCGGCGCACAAAGGCCGCGCCGATGCCGGACCCGCCTGCGGTCACGACCACCCGTTTGCCTGCGTGGGTCATGGCCACGTGGCGCGCACAAAATCGCGGGCAGCACTGCCTATGGCCGCGTGGGTCTTTGCCGTCCAATGCACGCCGTCGATGTCCGAGGTCTGACCGTGCAGACCGCAGTCAAAAAACGCGCAACCTCGGGCCTGCGCCACCCGGGCGACCAGGTGGTTCAGACCCGCTTGCCGCGCCTCGGCCCCCGGGAACACATCCACCAAAGATCCAACCTCGCGCACGGGAACCGGGGCCATCAGGGCGATGCCGTCCGTCAGACCACTGTGATGGATGCAGTCGATCAAACGTTCAAGGGACCGGGCAATTTCATGGGCGGTCACCGAATAGCGCGGCTTCAGGTCGTTGGTGCCCAGCAGGATCATCACCGCATCCAACGGTTTATGGCTGTGCAGGATCGCAGGCAGGACCGTCAGACCGTTGCGCATGCCGCCCTCCACCAGGTCATCGTGTACCGTGGTGCGCCCGGGCAGGCCTTCGGTCACTACTTGCCAATCGGGCAGCCCCGCGGCCATCACATCCGGCCAAGGGGTGCCCCGGGGATAGCGGTGCGACACCCCGGCCACTTCCATCGGCATGGTGCCGTGGCTGTTGCTGTCGCCGTAAACAAGCAGGGTCCGGGTCATTTGGCCGCCCGCTTGACCAGACCCAGCTTTTCGCGCACGGCGGCGGGTCCGATCACATTGGCCCCCATACGGGTGATAATCTCGGCGGCGCGTTCCACCAGTTGCGCGTTGGTGGCCAGTACCCCGCGATCGAGCATGAGGTTATCCTCCAGCCCCACACGGACGTTGCCCCCCGCCAGAACGCTGGCCGCGACATAGGCCATCTGGTTGCGCCCCAAGGCAAAGGCGCTGAAGGTCCAATCATCCGGCACATTGTTGACCATGGCCATAAAGGTGTTCAGGTCATCGGGCGCGCCCCATGGCACCCCCATGCAAAGTTGCACCAGCGCGGGGCTGTCCAGCACGCCGTCTTTGACCAGTTGTTTCGCATACCAAAGGTGGCCGGTGTCAAAGGCCTCGATCTCGGGCTTTACGCCCATCTCGGTCATCATGCGGCCCATGGCGACCAGCATGCCCGGCGTGTTGGTCATCACATAATCGGCCTCGGCAAAGTTCATGGTACCGCAATCGAGGGTACAAATCTCGGGCAGGCAGTCGGCGATATGGGCGACCCGTTCGGTCGCGCCAATCATGTCGGTGCCGGGGGCCACGGGAAAGGGCGCCTCGGGTCCGCCGAAAACGATGTCGCCGCCCATGCCCGCAGTCAGGTTCAACACCACGTCCACCTCGGCGTCGCGGATACGGTCCGTCACCTCGCGGTAGTAGGCAAGATCGCGAGAGGGCGCGCCGCTTTCGGGGTCCCGCACGTGGCAGTGGACCACCGCCGCCCCGGCCTTCGCAGCCTCAATCGCGCTGTCCGCAATCTGCTTGGGGGACCGAGGTACGTGCGGGCTGCGGTCTTGGGTGCTGCCCGATCCGGTCACAGCGCAGGTGATAAAGACCTCTCGGTTCATGGTCAGTGGCATGGTATTCTCCCGTTTTGCGACACTTTAGCCAGCAATCGGGGATGCGTGCCAACAGATTTTGCCCTATGATTTGCAAATGCAGCCATTCCGCACCCATATCCTCCTTCACCCCGGTTTTTCAAACATGGTCCTCGCCTGCGCGCTAGAACCCCTGCGCGCAGTCCGCGACCTTCAACCGGGGGCGGTGGAGTGGGCCGTTCTGACACCGGACGATGGACCGGTGCACAGCTCCAGCGGGCTGGCCCTGACCCCCGATTGCACAAGGGACGCAGCGGGCGAGGCAGACCTGTTGATCGTGATCGCCAGCTACGGGTTTCGGGATCAGATTGGCCCTGTCGCAAATTCAGACCTGCGCCGTCTGGCTCGGCGCGCCAAGTCTGTCGTAGGGCTGGACAGCGGACCGTGGTTGATGGCCGCCGCTGGCCTGCTGGACCGCCGGCGTGCAACCATCCACTGGCAGACCAGCGCAGAATTTGCCGAAGCCTTCCCAAGGATCGAAGTCACAGCCGCCCGCGTCGAAGAAGACGGCCCCTATCTGACAGCGGGCGAGGCCTCCGCGACGCTCGACATGATCCTGACCGTGATCGAGCGGCGCTTTGGTCCCGGCATCGCCTTTGAGGTGTCGACCCTGTTCGTGCACGACCCATCGCGCCAAGGCCCCAGCCGCCTGACCGCACGCGGATCCCCTGCCCTGCGCAAGGCGGTGACCATCATGTCAGAACGCATCGAAGACCCGGTGCCCCTGCCCGAACTGGCCAAGGAAACGGGCCTGTCAGAGCGGTCACTGACCCGCCTGTTTACCGCAGAATTGGGGATGAGCCCGGGCAAATACTACCAATCCCTGCGCCTGTCCCGAGCCCGCGACCTTGCGGCCGCCGGGCAGTATTCTCAGACAGAGATCGCGTTGCGCACGGGCTTTGCCTCCTCCGCAACGCTCAGCCGCGCGTTTTCGACCCACTTTGGCCAGACGCTCAGCCGGGCGAAGGGGCGCTAGACGTCCGCGGTATAGTAGCCGCGTTGCGACACGTCACGTTTGCACGGCTACGAGGTCGTCAGCACCTCGCGCAGCCGAGCCAGCTCTGCCAGCTCCGCATTGCTCCAATCGGCTGCACGAGAGCGGAACAGCGTCGCTTGGGACCGATGGATCACTGCGTCATCCAAGATCTTCAGGTGGTTGGCCCGCAGGGTTTCGCCCGTGGATGTGATGTCCGCCACGGCCTCGGCGGTTTCGTTTTTCACAGTGCCCTCGGTTGCGCCCTGACTGTCGACCAGTTGATAATCCGCCACGCCGTGTTCGCGCAGGAACTCACGCACCAAACGGTGGTACTTCGTCGCAATCCGCAAGCGATATCCGTGTGTTGCCCGGAACTGCGCGGCTGCGGCGTCGAGATCGTCCAGCGTGTTCACGTCCACCCAGAACTGCGGCACGGCCAGAATCAGGTCCGCGTGGCCAAAGCCCATGGGCGCCATGTCCTCGACCTTCCGGTCCCAGGCGCCCAGCTTTTCGCGCACAAGATCACTGCCAGTCACGCCGAGATGGATGCGCCCCGCCGCTAACTCGCGCGGGATTTCCCCAGCGGACAGCAGCACCAACTCCATATCCGCGCCCTCCACGGCACCGGCGTATTCCCGGTCCGATCCGGTACGGCGCAGAGTCAGGCCCCGGTCTCCGAACCAGGCAAAGGTCTTTTCCATCAACCGCCCCTTGGACGGCACGCCGAGTTTGATCGTCATTGGCTAAGCCCTGCCAACTGGGCGACAACTGCGGGCCGGATGACGCCGCCCACTGCCGGGATGGAACGGCCATTTCCCAACACAGAGGTCAGCGCATCGTAGCGCCCGCCTGTCGCCACGCAGGGCAATTCCGGGTGCGCTGTCGCGGTGAAGCCAAAGACGAAACCATCATAGTATTCCATCGACGTGCGCCCGTAGGTGGTCGAGAATGACAAGGCCTCTACATCCAAGCCGCGGGCGGCAAGCGCGTCCAGACGCGCCTCCATCCCGTCGATGGCCGGGGCAAGGGCGGGCATGTCCACCTCGATATCGCGCAAGGTGGACAGGGCCGCGACACTGGTGCCCGAAACACCCAAGATCATGTCCAGAACCTCCGCCTGCATAGGGCTGATGGGCGCGGCGGCGGCATCGTCGCGCAAGGCTTGGATGCGATCGGTCACGTCTTCGGCACTTCGGACTCCCACGACTGGACCGGCGGTTGCCACAAGGTCGGCTGGGGCCAAAGGCGCTTGGATAAGGGCGGCGCGGGCAGCGGGTTCGGCAGTACGCCCGGTGAACCGGTCCAAAAGTGCGCGAAACCGCCGGGGCCGCCAGATGTGACGGCGCAGGGCAGCGCGGCGTCTGTCGGTGGTTGTCAGGGCGTTTACGGCCGCAATCAGAATACCGATATCACCGGTCAGGGGATGCAGGTCCAGAGGGGCCAATACATCCGCGAACAACGCGAACACCTCGGCATCGGCGGCGGCGGGGTTGATGCGGTCAAAAACCTCGAAACCGACCTGCATGTATTCGCGCGGACGGGTGTCGTCATGCTCTTGCCGACGGAACACGAGGCCGGAGTAGGCGTAGCGCGCAGGCTCCGCCCCTTCGGCCATGTGTTGCTGTACGACAGGCACCGTGAAGTCCGGGCGCAGCATCATGTCGCCAGCATCGCCCGTTGTGTAGGCACGCCCCCGGATGTCTTCGCCGTACAGGTCCAGCAGCGCGCCGGCCGGTTGCAGCACATCCGCCTCGACCCGCTGGGCACCTGTGGCCTCTAACTGAGTCAGCAGGCGAGCGGCGCAGGCGCGCTCGGCCTCGCGGGTCACTGGTTGAGACATGCCTGCACCTCGGTCATCAAATCGGCCAGCGCGACCTCTCGCTGGGCGGGCTGGCCTTTCCATTCCTCAAGGGTCGCGGTTCGGGCGATTTCAGCGCCCAAGATCAAATCCTTGATCTGTACAACGCCCCGTTCCGCCTCGTCCGTGCCTTGGATGATGGCCACGGGACTGTTACGTTTATCTGCATATTTCAACTGGTTGCCAAAGTTCTTGGGGTTGCCCAAGTAAACCTCGGCCCGGATGCCCGCGCTGCGCAGGGTCGTGACCATGGCTTGATAGTCGGCCATGCGGTCGCGGTCCATGACGGTGACGATGACGGGGCCATGGGACTGGCTGGTCATGCGACCCTTTTCACGCAAGGCGGCCAGCAGGCGGTCCACCCCGATGCTGACGCCCACGGCAGGCACGGCTTGGCCGGTGAACCGTTTGACCAGATCGTCGTAACGCCCCCCGCCCGCGACAGAGCCGAACTGACGCTTGCGGCCTTTTTCGTCGAGTATTTCAAAGGTCAACTCGGCCTCGAACACGGGACCGGTGTAGTAGCCAAGGCCGCGCACCACCGATGGGTCGATGTCGATCCGGTCTGGGCCGTAGCCTTGGGCCGCCAGCAGGGCGGCGATCTGTTCCAGTTCCAAGATGCCCTCGGCCCCGACGGTACTGTCGCCAATCGCCGCGCGCAGATTATTAAGTGTTTCCGAGACGTTCGCACCCTTGGACGTCAAGAAGGCAATCACGGGTTCGGCCTGTGCGTCGTCCAACCCAACCCCGTCGATATAGGCACCCGAGGCGTCCAGACGGCCCTTGCCCAGCAACTCGCGCACACCGGCCTCGCCCACTTTGTCAAACTTGTCGATGGTGCGCAGGACGTCTGCGGCCCGGGCGGGATCAGTGACGCCCATGGCTTCCAACACGCCATTTAGGATTTTGCGGTTGTTCACACGCACGATGTAATCACCGCGTGGGATACCAACCCGTTCCAGCGTATCCGACAGCAGCGCGCAAATCTCGGCGTCGGCGGCCATCGAGGACGTGCCGACGGTATCCGCGTCACATTGATAGAACTGCCGGAATCGCCCCGGCCCTGGCTTTTCATTGCGCCACACGGGACCCATCGCATAGCGGCGGTAGGGCGTTGGCAGGTCGTTGCGGTGCTGGGCGTAGACCCGCGCCAAGGGCGCAGTCAGGTCATAGCGCAGGGCCAGCCAGTCAGTCTCTTCTTCCAGCCACGCGAAAACACCCTCGTTCGGACGATCCACGTCGGGCAGGAATTTCCCAAGGGACTCCACGGTTTCTACAGCCGAGGATTCCAACGCGTCAAAGCCGTACAGGTGGTACACGTCGGCGATCTGATCCAACATGGCCTTGCGTTCCGTGACCTCTGCCCCGAAATAGTCGCGGAAACCCTTTGGCGTTTCGGCCTTGGGGCGACGGATTTTCTCTTTCTTGGCCATGGTGGTCCCTCTGCATTCTGGGGCCGCGTTTACAGGGGCCGCGCGCGCGGGGCAAGCAACGGAGCCGATGATGAGTAACCAATTGATCGAAGAGAAGGTGGCGCACCTCACGCGGATGGTCGAGGACCTGAGCGACGAGGTGGCACGCCTGTCCAAAGAGAATGACGTGGTGCAGCGGCGTCTGGCAATGCTGATGCAGCGCGCGGCGGAACAAGAGGCAGACCAGTCGGGCACAATCCCGTTGGCCGATCAGCGCCCGCCCCACTGGTGAACGGGCTATGTGCTTGGGGGCACGCTGCGTACCCCTGCACATGGAATGGTGTGAACGATCTGGCGTAGTCGATTCAGATTTTGACAGCGTCCAGATTGCCGTCGCGCGCCAACACGTCTTTGATCCACTGGGGCTGACGTCCACGTCCAGTCCAGGTCTTGTTCGGATCTTCGGGGTGGACGTATTTGGGGACGGACACGGTCTTGCCCTTTTTACCACCCATCACAGCGTCAAGGGTCACGCCCAATTCGCGCGCTTTTTCCTCTAGGACCGCGCGGGCTTCGGCCAATTTCCGATCCTCAAAACCGTCGATTTCCTTTTCGACATGTTTCTTGAGCGATTTGAGTTCCGCTAGGGAAAGGGATTTCAGATCCATTAGTTCAAAGTCCATATCATGAGGGATATGGCCGTTTAATCCCCATTCCAGAACGCCGCAATAGTCTTAAAGGACACCCATTGCCGCCAATTCCCGTTCCAATTCAGCAGGCAATGCCGTGTCGGTGGCTTCACCCTTTCGCAAATCGCGCGGGGCATCGGCATCGGGCAGATAACGCCAGCCCTGAAATGGACGTTTCGGCGAGGGCGCCACGCGAATCAGACCGGGTTCCAGAACGATGCCGCAGCGGCGGATGCCATCGGCCCCAATCACTTCGTCCAGACTGACAATCGGCTGGCGACACAGAATCACGCCTTTGATCACCCAATAGATCGACCCGCCATTCAGGATCTCGGCCTCGCGCTTGGGCCACATGCGGGTGACGTGACGCGGACGGCCGCAAGGCCCTTGGCGCGGGGATTTTCCTGCCACCGCGCGAGGTCCTCGATGGCTTCGGACCCGACGCTCAGCTTTACGAGATGCACAAGTTTATCCACAGGGTCCTCCACAGACTTTCGTAGATATGGTATTGGAAATGGGGGAACGTTCAAGCTATTGTGTGGTTCCCCGCACGCAGGAGCCGCGCCATGACACGATTTACCGCCCCCATCGCCGAACAAATCTGGGACATGAAATACCGGTTCAAGGACGCCGACGGTACGGCGCGTGACGTCACCGTCGAGGATACATGGCGCCGCATCGCCCGGTCTTTGGCCGAAGTCGAGGCGGAGCCCGAGGTCTGGGAAGAGCGGTTCTATGGCGCGCTGGAGGATTTCAAGTATCTGCCCGCAGGCCGGATCACCGCAGGCGCGGGCACGGCGCGGTCGGTCACGCTGTTCAACTGCTTTGTTATGGGCACGGTCCCCGACAGCATGGGCGGGATTTTCGACATGCTGAAAGAAGCGGCCCTGACCATGCAGCAGGGCGGCGGCATCGGTTACGACTTTAGTACCATCCGCCCCAAGGGCGCGGACGTCAAAGGCGTGGCGGCAGACGCCTCCGGCCCCCTGTCCTTCATGGATGTGTGGGACGCCATGTGCCGAACCATCATGTCCGCGGGCAGCCGCCGAGGCGCGATGATGGCCACCATGCGCTGCGACCACCCGGACGTGATGGACTTTATCGAGGCGAAATCCGACCCTGCCCGCCTGCGCATGTTCAACGTGTCAGTGTTGGTGACGGATACCTTCATGGACGCAGTCAAGGCGGATGGATCGTGGGATCTGGTCTTTGACGGGCGCGTCTATCACACCGTGCAGGCCCGGGACCTGTGGAACAAGATCATGAAGGCGACCTATGACTACGCCGAGCCGGGCGTGATCTTCATCGACCGGATCAACGCGGCCAACAACCTGAACTACTGCGAGACGATTGCCGCCACAAACCCGTGTGGCGAACAGCCCCTGCCCCCCTATGGCGCCTGTCTGCTGGGGTCGATCAACCTGGCGCGTCTGGTGGACCGCCCCTTTGAGGACGGTGCCGATCTGGACGAGGCGCTGCTGGTAGAGCTGGTCGCCACCGCTGTGCGGATGATGGACAACGTGGTGGATGCCAGCCGCTTCCCGCTGGACGCACAGCGGGCCGAGGCGCAGGCGAAACGCCGGATCGGGCTGGGAGTCACTGGGTTGGCCGATGCCCTGCTGATGGTGGGGTCGCGCTATGGGTCTGAGGAAGCGGCGCGTCTGACCGACCGCTGGTTACACCGCATCGCCCGCGCCGCCTATCTGGCGTCGGTGGAGCTTGCGAAGGAAAAGGGTCCCTTCCCCCTGTTCGATGCGGACGCCTATTTGGCCAGCGGCGCGATGCAGGTCATGGACGATGACGTGCGCGAGGCAATCCGCGAACACGGCATCCGCAATGCCCTGCTGACATCCATCGCGCCCACCGGCACGATCAGCCTGTACGCGGGCAACGTGTCCTCGGGGATCGAGCCTGTGTTCGCCTACGCCTACACCCGAAAGGTGTTGCAAAAGGACGGCACCAAGACCGAAGAAGAGGTCGTGGATTACGCCGTACAGATGTGGCGCGAAAAATTTGGTGACCGGGACCTGCCGGAGTATTTCGTCAACGCCCAGACCCTGGCCCCCCAAGACCACGTGCGGATGCAGGCGGCGGCGCAAAAGTGGATCGACAGCAGCATCTCTAAAACGATCAACTGCCCCGAGGACATCAGCTTTGACGATTTCAAAGACGTGTACATGGCGGCTTGGGATCAGGGCTGCAAGGGCTGCACCACCTACCGGCCCAACGACGTGACCGGATCCGTCCTGTCCGTATCCGAGACCAGCGAGGCCGCGCCCGAGGTCGACACCGGCGCGGACGTCATCCACATCGCCGAACCCCTGTCCCGCCCCGAAGCGCTGGAGGGGTCCACCTACAAGGTCAAATGGCCCAACACAGAACACGCGATCTACCTCACCGTGAACGATGTGATCCTGAACGGGCACCGGCGTCCGTTCGAGGTTTTCATCAACTCCAAGAACATGGAACATTTCGCGTGGACCGTGGCCCTGACCCGGATGATTTCCGCGGTATTCCGGCGCGGGGGCGATGTGTCCTTCGTAGTCGAGGAGTTGAAGGCGGTGTTCGACCCGCGCGGCGGGGCGTGGATGGGGGGCAAATACGTCCCCTCCATCCTTGCGGCCATTGGTGGTGTGATCGAACAGCACCTTGTGGCCACGGGGTTCATTGCGGGCGAGGGCATGGGCCTGAAATCAGACCCCCAAGCACAGGTGGTAAACCTCGGCAACAAGGGCACATCCTGCCCCAGCTGCGGCGGCTACGGCATGCGCATGGTAGAGGGCTGCATGACCTGCGGGGAATGCGGCCATTCCAAGTGTGGGTGAGCGGGGCGATCAGTAGTTTTGTTTGACATAGCAAAACGTGACCATTCCTGAGGTTTTTTGACCTCTCGACACAGATCAAATGACCACCGAGAGGACTGCTTTCGGTGGTTATTTGATTTTTTTCAATGCGTTGACGGGATTTCGCGCATAGGCCGCCTCTAAGCTGAACGAAGCGTTGGGGCACTGTGCAGAGGCCTTGCTCTGCGCAGTATATGTTCTCTAAAAGTTCCACTGGATTCCGGAACCATTTAGATCTCAACGCCCGACTGATTGCGGCTTGGGCGACCTGCGTGAAGACGTCTTCGCGCATTGAAAGGATTCCACCATGACCCGCGCCACGACGACCATACCGTTTCACAACCTGATCTTCATGGACGACATCGCCAAACTCCGCGATATCGAGGAGCGGTGGAAGAGGTTCCTCAAGCATTTCCGTCGAGAGGCGCAGGAGGCGGCCTGCCGATTGCCAAGATCACCACAGAGCACGACGCCGACGAGATCGCATCAGCCCTTCACGCCGAGTTGACATGGATGGCCCCCGCGACGGAGGAAGTATGGCACGGCTTGCGCGCATCAGCGCGTGAGGGGCTCCCAGGTGTTCGGCTCAATCCCCTGCTGCTGGTCGGTTCAGCCGGGATCGGCAAGAGCTTCTGGACACGACGTCTGGCGCATCACCTGACTGTGCCAACAACCAAGATCGAAGCCACAGGAGAACCCGCCGCCTTTTCGATCGTCGGTTTACAAAAGGGCTGGGGCAGTGCATCGCCGGGCAAGCTGGTGCAAACCGTTCTGCGGGACCGCCACGCTGGGCCGCTGATGATCGTGGACGAGGTCGAGAAGGCCGACGAGGTGTATTCGAACAAAGGCTCACGCCAACGAGGTACGTTCAAGCAAAAGAGGCGGGGGTGCCGTGCCGCCCTATCTTGGGATGGCAACAATCAGCACTGCCTGCTCGATGATGTTAGATAAACCGCCGCGCCTGCCGTGGGATGAGAGCTGACATAGCGGGCTAGCGGGACAGGACCTTGGCTGCGATGGCACCGGACAGGGCGCCGAACAGGTGCGCCTCCCAACTGATGCCGGGTTGGCCGGGCAGGACGCCCCAGATCATGGCCCCGTAAACGACACCGACCCCGATGCTGACCAGCAGCGGCAGGGCGCGGCGTTCCACCAGCCCACGCGCGACCAGATAGCCGAACCAGCCAAAGATCAGGCCCGAGGCGCCAACATGGATCGCCGTCTGTCCGAACATCCAGACCGCCAGACCGCCCAGTCCCACGATGATCGCCGTTGCCGGCACCGCATCGCGCCCGGCGGTCAGGGCCATCAGCGCGCCCAGCACCACCAAGGGGCCGGAGTTCGCCGCGGCATGTGCCACGGACCCGTGCAGCAGCGGCATGAACAGCACCCCGTCAAGTCCTGCGAAGCTACGCGGGATCAGACCCAGCCAGCCGTTCAACCCGTACCCTGTGATCAGGTTCACGACTTGCACGGCCCAGATCACCACCAACAGGGCCAACGGCCAGCGCAGGTTTCTCGTTATGTCCATGACGGCTCCTCTCTCGGCCCGACATAGAGCTCCGCTCTTCAAACCCAAGTGACGCGGCGTTGACGCGATCGGCAATAGACTCCGCCCCCTCTCTCGGTATGGTGAGCAAAATATCATCGGGGAGGGATGATGATGAACACCGAGGCACGCCCGTGGACGGCGTACTATGGCGCGGATGTGCGCGCCGACATTCCTGAACCAAGCTATCGCACCATCGGCGACCTGATCCGGTCTGTGGCAGAAACCTACGGCAAGGCTCCGGCCTTTACCACCTGCCTGCCCAACGGAATGAACGGCACCCTGACCTTTGCCCAAGTAGACGAGATGTCGGACGCCATGGCCGTCTATCTGCGCGAGGTGGCGGGCCTGTCCAAGGGCGACCGGGTGGCGCTGCAGATGCCAAACTGCCTGCCCTTTCCTGTGGCGGCCTTTGGGATCCTGAAGGCGGGCTGTGTGCTGGTGAACGTGAACCCCATGTACACCGCCGACGAAATGGCCAAGCAGTTCAACGACGCCGAACCGCATGCCCTGATCATTGTGGACATGTTCGCAGACAAGATCCCGGCGGCGACCAAGGGCCACCCGATCCCAAACATCATCGTCACGCGCGTGGCCGAATTCCTGCCCGCCGCCCCGCGCGGGATTGTGGGGCTGGTGCAGAAATACTGGGACAAGTCGGTCAAGCCTGTGACCGTGCCCCATATCCGCCTGCCCGCCGCCCTTGCCGCTGGACGTGCCAAACAACAATCCGCCCTGGTCGAAGTCGACGCTTACCACCAAGCCGTGCAGCCCGACGATATCGCCGTGTTGCAATACACCGGCGGCACCACCGGTGTGGCCAAGGGTGCGATGCTGACCCACGGCAATCTGATCATGAACATGGAACAGACCCTCGAGCTGTTGGGCACCTCTGTCCGCAAGGGGGAAGAAGTCGTGCTGACCGCCCTGCCCATGTACCACGTGTTTGCGTTCACTCTAAACCTGCTGGGGTTCTACTGGCTGGGATCGCGCAACATCCTGATCCCAAACCCACGCCCCCTTTCCAACCTCAAGCGCGCGTTCGAAAACTACAAGGTGACGCTAATCACGGGCGTGAACACGCTGTTCAACGGATTGACCAACGAGGTCTGGTTTACCGACAGCCCACCGCAGCACCTGAAACTGGCCGCCGCCGGGGGTATGGCCTTGCAAACGGCTGTGGCCGAGACGTGGGAAAAGATCACCGGCATCACGATCCTGCAGGGGTACGGTCTGACAGAAACTTCGCCGGTGCTGACCTTCAACCCCCAAGGCAAGGTGCGCGAAGGGTCAATTGGGGTGCCCGTCCCCTCCACCCAAGTGGCCTGTCTGGGCGACCGCAACCAAGTGTTGCCCGCAGGCGAAGTGGGCGAGATCGCGGCCAAGGGCCCGCAGGTGATGAAGGGGTATTGGAAGAACGACACCGAAACCGCCAAGGTGATGCATCAGGGATGGTTCCTGACCGGCGATATCGGCGTGATGGACGAAGATGGGTATTTCACCATCGTGGACCGTAAGAAAGACATGGTCGTCGTGTCAGGCTTCAACGTCTACCCGAACGAGATCGAGGATTGCCTGGCCACCCATCCCGGGATCGTGGAAAGCGCGGTCATCGGTGTGGACGATGGTGCCACCGGCGAGGCCGTACGCGCATTTGTCGTCGTGCGAGACCAAGGCCTGACCGAGGCGGACATCCGCAACCACTGCAAGGCGCATCTGACGGCCTACAAGGTGCCCAAGCGGGTCGAGTTCCGGGACGAGTTGCCGAAATCCAACGTAGGGAAGATCCTGCGCAAAGACCTGCGGGCGGAGGTATAAGCGATGGTTGATGAATTTACACAGACCCTCCTGGGGGTCATGGTCGCAGTGATCATGCTGGGCATGGGCGCGTCCCTGACCCCGCGCGATTTCTATCTGGCCCTGCGCCGCCCCTATGGTCTGATGATCGGGGTGATCAGCCAATACGGCATCATGCCCCTGCTGGGCTTTGTGCTGGCAATGTTTCTGGCGGTGCCCGAGGCCATCGCCATCGGCATCCTGATCATGGCCTGTATGCCGGGCGGGACCACATCGAACATCTTTACCTACTTTTCCAAGGGCAACCTTGCGTTGTCGGTCCTGATGACGGTGACCTCGACCATTTCGGGGGTGATCATGATCCCGATTATCCTGCTGCTTTATGCCTCGGCCCTGGATCTGGAAATCCCGCGCGAGGATATCGTCAAAGTGCTGATTGTGCTGCTGGTCCCCGTGGCCATCGGCATGGGCATCCGCAAGCTGAACGCCAACGCAGGGGCGGTGATCGAGTTTGGCGGCTCCATGTTGGCGCTGTTCTTCATCCTGTTCATCATGGTGACATGGGTGCCGCAGAACTGGCAGTTCCTGCTGAACACCACGCCCGCGACCTATATCGCGGCGATCGGACTGGGACTGGTGGGGATCACCATCGGCTATCTGTTCGCCAAGTCCCTGCGCCTGCACCCGCGCAACGCGCGCACGGTCGCTTTGGAAACCGGGATCCAGAACGGGCCGCTGGCAATTGCGATCATCGTGTTCACCTTCCCACCCGAACAGCAGCAGGCGATCATGGCCGTGCCCGCGCTCTATTCGCTGTTCATTGTGATTGTGGCCACCTGCGTGACCCTTTTCTTCCGTCGGGCGAACACGGCGGCGGAACAAAAGCTGCCCGACAGCCTACTCTAGGACGAGGGCTTCCATCTCGGCTGCGGCTTTGCGCAACCCCGCAAGACTGCGGTCGAGATTGTCTAGCGGGCTGCGCTGGTCCGGGGCGTGAATGGACAGGGTGCACAGCAGCCGGTCCATGTCGTCACGCACGGCAACCGCAACGGCGGTCATGCCTTCCATGAACTCTTCATTGTCGATGGCATAATCCTGCTTGCGTATCGCACGCAGCTCTTCGCGCAGGGCCTCCAGATCCGGCAAGGTCTTTTCCGTGCGTCGTTCCATCCCCACAGAGCCGATCAAACGGTCCAGCTTTTCAGGGCGCAGGGTGGACAGGTACATCTTGCCCCCGGCGGTGCAATGGAACGGAACCTGCGTTCCCACGGGCAGATTGATCCGCAGGGGCCATGCGGTTTCCACACGGTCCAGATAGGTCATTCCGTCCCCGTCGGGGGTGGCAAGGTTCACCGTCTCGCCCACCTGATTGGCCAGCGCGCGCATGATGCGCTGCCGCTCGGACCGGATGCGTTGTGACGACAGGGTATGCACGGCGATCGAGCGCAGCCGGTGACCGGGGCCGTAGGACCGCCCGTCAATATGGCGTTGCAAGAAACCCTCATGCTCCGCGGTGTGCAGTAGGCGATGCACGGTGGGTTTGGGCAGGCCCAAAACCTCTCCGAGGTGGGTGGGGGACACAGGCACCCCGGCACGCGCCACTTCCTCAATCACACGAAGAAGCCGCACGTTGGTGGGTATTTGACCCGGGGTGCCTGTCTCTTGTTTCATCTGATCCTAGCGTTCGGGCAGCAAGATCAACGCGGTTTCCGGCACAAGGGCGACAAAGAACCAAACGCTGATCAAGGCGATCAAGTAGGGTACAATGTAGCGCAGCAGGCGGAAGTACGGAACACCCGTCACCCCAGACGCGACATAGAGGTTCAACCCATAAGGCGGTGTCACGAACCCAATGGACGCCCCCACGAGGAAAATCACCGCAAAGTGGATCGGATCCACACCGACGCTGGCCGCAATGGGGGCCAAGATCGGGGCGAGGATGATCGTCACGGGCAGCGACTCCAGAATCATGCCCGACACGAACACAATCGCCATCGCCGTGAACAGCACCGCGTGGTAGCCGCCCATAGAAGTGACGAAGTCCCCGATCACCTGTTGCGCACCTAGAAGGGACAGGATCTGCTGCATCACAACCGACACCGCGATCAGCGGGGCCAGAATGCCCGTGATCTGCGCCGACCGCATGACGATGCCCGGGATCTGCGGCACCGAGAAGCCCTCGACCACCAGCATCGACAGGGGCGATTTTTGCTCCCACGTCAGATCCTGGTTCATGCTAAAGATCTTGGTGACCAACCACGACAACAGACCCGCGATCACACCAAAGGCAACGGTCACGCCAGCGGCCTCGGTGGGGCTGAATTTCCCGGTGTAGATCCCCCACAGCACAAGCCCGATGGCCGCAAAGCCCAACCAAGCGCCAATAGAGGTTTTCAGGATACGGAGCGGCGAAATGCCAATGATATGACCCCAGCCGTTGGCAAAGCAGACGATGAAACAGGCGGTCATCATGCCCAGAACCATCATCGCACCGGGCACGATACCCGCAACGAAAAGGTCGGAAATCGGCAGGTTCATCAGAAAGCCGTAGACGATAAAGATGATGGACGGCGGGATGATGATCCCCACCGTGCCACCCGCGGCGGCCGTGGCAGCCGAGAACCGCTCGTCATAGCCGCCCTTGACCATCTCAGGGTGCAGCATGGACCCGATGGTCGCCGTCGTGGCCGAGTTCGACCCCGAGATCGCCGCGAACAACCCGCAGGCCGCCAGCGACGCCATGGCCAAACCGCCCCGGATCCAGCCAAGGCAGGAGTAGGCGAAATCGGACAATCGCCGGGCGATGCCGGACCGGTTGATCAAATCCCCGGTCAGGATGAACAACGGCATGGCCAAAAGGGCAAAGCCATCGGTAAACACGTCCTGAAGGGCCGCACCCATGTTCAAAAGGGGCAGGTCCAACAGGAACGACATACCGATAACCCAATAGGCGATGACCAGAAACACCGGCACGCCCATCATGAACAGGATGGTCACGACCACGGATATCAATGTGATGATGGTTGGATCGCTCATGTGTCACCCCCGATCACGGCTGTTTCGATCATCTCGCCACCTTCCCTGAAAACACGAATGTCACGCTCGACCCCCAGGATCACGCGGGCGGTCAGCAGGATGAAGGCCACGGGCACCGTGCCCAAGAACCACCACTGCATCACGTTGTCCGTGCCCAGCATGATCGAAAAGTTCGCCGCCGCGCGGACGGTTTCCTGCGTTGTGGTCACGACCACGATCCACGCAAAACCCAGCCACAGCAGCGCATCCAGCAACAGGAATCCGAATTGAACGGTGCGCGGTGCCATGCGCCGGAATTCAGCAAAGGCCAAATGTGTGCGCAGCTTGACGTTATAGCTGCACCCGACCCACGCCATGATCAAAAACAGGAACGGCGGGATCGTCGTGGACCAGGGCGGCTGACCAGACAGAAAGAACCGCTGCACCACACCTGCAAAGATGATATAACCGATGGACAGATAGGCAACGACCATAATGGTCGGCTCCAGATGGCGTTCTATGAACGCGACCTTTTTGTAGACGAGGGCGATGACGGCGCCCCCCACCAACGTGGCGATCAGTCCAAGTGGCCAGATACCGGGGTTGCCCCGCATCGCACCTTGAATCTCGAACGAATCCCCACTGGCGAACGCGGCGAGAACTTCGCCCATGCCAGCGATCATTTCCATTATGTGACCTCCCCGGGGTCGCTGCTGGTACGCAGCTTCTTGATTTTTAATCAAATGGACCCGGGCGCGAAAACGCCCGGGCCACGGTCCTTACAGTCGGATCGGCGTGGCCGATTAACCGCGCCACCAACGGCGAGGCTCGACGTTCTCGGCCAGGGTGTGTGGGTTGTTGCGGACTTCGTTGTAGATGTCCTGATACGTGTCGATGCCACCGGCCCAACCGTTGATCCGCTCACGCCACTGTTCCCACAGCTGCGGTTGGAACTCGGGCGAGCAGATTTCCTCGGCCTTGCGGACTTCTTCGTCCGACAGGGCGGCAACCCGTACATCGTTCTTGGCAAAGATCGACTCGGGGTTCATGTGCGGCGAGGTGTGGCCGACGGTATTGGCCAGTGCAGCCTCGTTGGCGGCCTGGACGTGCACCTGTGTCAGGTAGGACGATTCCATCACTGCGTCCTGCAGTTCACCACCCAGCTTGTCGAAGCTTGGGGCAGACATCGCGGTGTGCTCGGTGCCGCAGAAGAAGCGCAGGTCGACCACTTGGGACACAACGGGGGACATGTTGGCGTAGGCCACGGCGGACGCCCATGTTTCGGCCCCGTCGATCAGGCCCTGCTTCAGACCGTCGAGGGTTTCTTCCCACGCCACGGGCACGGGATTCAAGTCCAGCGCCTGCATCGCGATGCGACCCAGCTGCGTGCCTGTTACACGGTTCTTTGTCCCCTGAATGTCGGACAGTTTCGTCACCAGCGGTTTATCCGCAAAGTTCTGACCCATCATGATGCCGCGCAGTTCGGCGTGGCTGAACAGGAATTTCAGGCCGTGACGTGCCTCGAAGGGTTCGCGCAGGATGCGCTGGCTCTCGGGGGAATACAGGAAGTAGTACTGGTCGGCGCGGCTGCGGAACATGTACGCGTAGTCCAGCACGTTCAGATAGGGCGCACCACCGGCAGAGTTCTGGGTGGACGCGGCATAAAGGTCGATAATGCCCTGTTGCGCCTTCTCCACACAAGACAGCTGACCACAGATCTGGTTATTGCCTATGAACTCTACGCGGATCTCCCCATCCGTGCGTTCTTCGAGGTCGCGAGCGAACTCCAGACAGCCCGCGCGTTCGATCAGCAGGTTTTGCTGGTTGAACCCGGCTGCACCGAATTTCAGCGTAAACTTGGCTTCCTTGGAAAAGCGCTTTTCGTATGTAGACTCCGCCGCCGCTGCGAGATTGGCCAACGACATCGCACCACCAAAGGAGCCCGCTGCCAGCAACGTGCTGCTTAGACCATAGCGACCCGCGACCTTGAAAAGGTCCCGGCGCGAGATGTGGCTGATATTTTTGCTTACCTTCATTGTCATTCCTCCCGATTAGACAATTATTGAGACGTTTCTTATCAAAAAACGCTAGAACAGGTTTTGTGTTTTGCCTAGTCTTTTTTTCAAAGGGAGGATGGCCGTTGGATTTTGACTATATCGTCGTGGGCGCAGGCTCGGCGGGCTGTGTGCTGGCCAACCGCCTCAGCGCGGACCCTCGCAACAAGGTTGCGCTGTTAGAGGCTGGGGGTCCAGATAATAATCCGTGGATCCACATTCCCGTCGGCTATTTCAAGACCATGCATAACCCCAAGGTCGATTGGTGCTATCGCACCGAACCTGACCCGGGGTTGAACGGGCGGGCCATCGACTGGCCGCGCGGTAAGGTGCTAGGCGGTTCCTCTTCGTTGAACGGACTGCTGTACGTGCGCGGGCATCCTGCTGACTACGACCGGTGGGCGCAAATGGGCAACACCGGTTGGGCGTGGGACGATGTTTTGCCCCTTTTCCGCCGGGCAGAGGATCAGGAACGCGGGGCAGATGATTTCCACGGGGTGGGCGGTCCGTTGAAGGTGTCGGACATGCGCCTAAAACGCCCCATCGTCGATGCCTGGGTCGAGGCCGCGCAGGCCGCAGGATACCCCTACAACCCCGACTATAACGGCAAGGAGCAGGAGGGCGTGGGCTACTTCCAACTAACCGCCCGCGATGGCCTGCGCTGCTCGTCCGCCAAGGCCTACCTGAAGCCAATCAAGTCCCGCCCGAACCTGACCATCATCACCCACGCGCTGGCCAGCGGGTTGATCTTGGACGGAAAAAACTGTGTGGGCGTGCGGTATCTGGATCGGTCAGGCGCTGCGCAAGAGGTGCGCGCCAAAGGCGAAGTCATCCTGTGCGGCGGGGCCCTGAACTCGCCCCAGCTGTTGATGCTGTCCGGGATCGGTCCGGCGGACCACCTGCGCGCCAATGGCGTGACCCCGGTGCATGATTTACCCGGCGTGGGACAGGGATTGCAGGACCACCTACAGGCGCGGCTTGTGTTCAAATGCAACGAGCCGACCCTGAACGACGAAGTGCGCAGCCTGTTCAATCAGGCCAAGATCGCACTGCGCTACGCCCTGACCCGGTCCGGCCCCATGACCATGGCGGCCAGCTTAGGTGTGGGGTTCATGAAAACCCGCCCCGACGTGGCGACCCCCGACATCCAGTTCCATGTCCAGCCTTGGTCCGCCGACAGCCCCGGCGAGGGCGTGCACCCGTTCAGCGCTTTTACCATGTCGGTCTGCCAACTGCGGCCCGAAAGCCGGGGACACCTGGCGCTGGATGGGCCGGACCCGAAAGCTTACGTCAAGATCCACCCCAACTATCTGGCCACCGAAACCGATTGCCAGACGGCAGTGGCAGGCGTGAACATCGCCCGCAAAATCGCGCAATTCGAGCCGCTGAAAAGCAAGATCAGCGAAAGCTTCCGTCCCCATGGGGACCTTGCCATGGATGATTATGCGGGCACGCTGGACTGGGCGCGAAACAACTCCGTCTCGATCTATCACCCTACAGGCACGTGCAAAATGGGGACGGGGGGCGATGCCGTGGTTGATTCGTCCCTGCGTGTGCACGGGATCGGGGGGCTGCGCGTGGCGGATTGTTCCATCATGCCCGAGATCGTTTCAGGCAACACCAACGCCCCGGCCATCATGATTGGGGAAAAAGCCAGCGATCTAATCCTAAGCCAGACCTGACGCAAAAAGCAAAAACCTTGGCGCAAATTGCCAAGCGCTGCAGCCCGGCCCCAGCCATACTGGCGAAAACGGGAGGACGCGATGCATTTTGGTCTAAGCGAAGAGCAGGAGATGATCGTCTCGACGGTGCGAACCTTCGTCGAGAAGGAAATATACCCCCACGAGGCCGAGGTGGAGCGCACGGGCATCGTCGACCCCGACCTTGCCGCCGAGATCAAACGCAAGACCATTGATCTGGGTTTTTATGCCTGCAACTTCCCCGAAAGCGTGGGCGCAGCGGGCCTGTCGCACCTGGACTTTACCTTGGTTGAGCGGGAGCTGGGCCGGGGGTCCATGGCCCTCACACACTTCTTCGGGCGGCCCCAGAATATCCTGATGGCCTGCAAGGGTGATCAGATCGACCGTTACCTGATGCCCGCCGTGCGCGGTGAACGCATGGATGCGCTGGCCATGACCGAACCCGGTGCCGGGTCGGACGTGCGCGGCATGACCTGCACCGCCCGGCGGGAAGGGGGGATTGGGTCGTCAACGGCACCAAACACTTCATCTCGGGCGCGGATCACGCGGACTTTTTCATTGTGTTCATCGCGACGGGCGAGGATGACACCCCCAAGGGCCCCAAGAAACGGATCACCTGTTTTCTGGTGGACCGCAGCCATCCGGGGTTCGAGGTGCGCGACGGTTATAAATCCGTCAGCCACCGGGGCTACAACAACTGTATCCTTGAATTCGACGGCTGCCGCCTGCCCGATGCCGCGGTGCTGGGCGAGGTCGATGGCGGCTTTGCGGTGATGAACGAATGGCTGTACGCGACCCGCCTGACCGTGGCGACCATGTCCGTGGGCCGGGCGCGGCGGTGTTTCGACATGGCCGTGGACTACGCTGCAGAGCGTCGCCAGTTCGGCCAGCAGATCGCCAAGTTCCAAGGGGTCAGTTTTCAGGTGGCCGACATGGTGACAGAGATTGACGCCGCAGACTGGCTGACCCTGTCGGGCGCATGGCGCTTGGATCAGGGCCTGCCCGCCAACCGAGAAATCGCGTCCGCTAAGGTCTATGCCACGGAAATGCTGGCCAAGGTCACTGATACCACTTTGCAGATCTATGGCGGGATGGGCCTAATGGACGACTTCCCGATTGAGCGGTTCTGGCGGGATGCCCGAGTCGAACGGATCTGGGACGGCACATCCGAGATCCAGCGCCACATCATCAGCCGGGAGATTTTCCGGCCTCTGGGCGCCTGATCCATGGTTTCGCCTGACGGCGACCCGCTGGAGGGGCCAGCCCCTCCAGACCTCCCCTGGGGTATTTCCGACCCAATGAAGGACAGGCTGGCGCGCCTATTGCGGCCAAAGTCTATCGCGGTGGTCGGGGGCGGCACGTGGTGCGCCAATGTGATCGAGCAGTGTCAGAAGATTGAATTTGCGGGGGCGATTTGGCCCGTGCATCCAACGCGCGCCACGATGGGGGGCTGGGCGTCTTTGCTTCGGTCGCGGATTTGCCTGAAGCGCCGGACGCGACATTCATTGGGGTGAACCGGTCCGCCACGGTGCAGGTTGTTGGGCAGCTGTCGGCCATGGGGGCCGGCGGGGCGGTGTGTTTTGCCTCGGGTTTTGCCGAGGCTGCGGGCGAATTGGAAGGAGCCGCTGATCTGCAAGGCGACCTGCTGCGCGCGGCGGGTAACATGCCCATCCTTGGCCCGAATTGTTACGGGTTCATTAACGCGCTGGACGGGGTCGCCTTGTGGCCCGACCAGCATGGCGCGGTGTCAGTGGACCGTGGCGTGGCCTTGATCACGCAGTCTTCGAACATCGCCATTAACCTTACCATGCAGGCAAGGGGCTTGCCAATCGCCTATGTGTTGACGGCCGGCAACCAAGCTCAGCTGGATGTAAGCGCCTTGGGTCGCGCCGTCCTTGACGACCCGCGTGTTACCGCGTTGGGATTGTACATCGAGGGGATCAAGGACCCTTCGGGATTCCATGCCCTTGCGGTTGAGGCCCATGCCCGCGGCAAGCGGATCGTCGCCCTGAAGATCGGCGCGTCGGATCAGGCACGGGCGGCGACCGTCAGCCACACCGCGTCAATGGCCGGATCGGACGCGGGCGCACGGGCGTTTTTGGCACGCTGCGGGGTGGCGCAGGTGGACAGCCTCAGCGCGCTGATCGAGGCGTTGAAGGTGCTGCATGTGCATGGTCCCCTGCGGTCGAACCGCCTGGTGTCAGCGTCCTGTTCAGGTGGCGAAGCCAGCCTGATCGCAGACAGTGCCCTTGGGCGGGAGGTCTGCTTTCCACCGCTGCTTGACGGGCAACGCACCGCCCTGCGCGCGGCCCTTGGCCCTAAGGTGGCCTTGGCCAATCCCTTGGATTACCACACTTATATCTGGGGCGACCTAGCGGCCATGACCGCGACATTCCAAGGGATGATGCAAGCGGATGTGGGGGCGGGCCTGGTGGTGCTGGACTTTCCCCGGGCCGACCGGTGCAGCGATACGGAATGGGTGCCCGTCATAGACGCGGTGGCGGCCGTTGACGCGCCCATGGGAATTGTCGCCACCCTGCCCGAGACACTGCCCGAACACCACGCGCGCGCCATGATCGCCCAGGGCATCGTGCCCCTGTGCGGAATTGATGACGCCTTGGTGGCGCTGGACCGCGCGGCATGGTTGGGCCGGAACGCCCCTGGATCGGCTGTTCTGGACGCTCCGACGGGCAGTGGCGCGATCTTGCCCGAGGGGCGTGCAAAGGCCGCGTTGCGCGACCACGGGCTGCGCGTCCCCAGGGCCGAGCGTGTGGCAACCCCCACCACCACCCTGCCCTTTCCGGTGGTGCTGAAAGCCGAGGGCGTTGCCCACAAGACCGAAGCAGGGGCGGTCGCCGTTAACCTTCATGACGCCGCTGCGCTAACACATGCCGCAGCCCATATGCCCCCTGGTCCATACCTGATCGAGGAAATGGTGACCGGCGGGGTTGCGGAATTGCTGGTCGCGGTCACGGCCGACCCGGTGCATGGCTATGTCCTGACCCTTGGCGCGGGGGGGACACTTACGGAACTGTGGGCCGATACAACCACCCTCATGCTGCCCGTCACCGATGCCGATATCCGCACCGCCCTGACCCGCCTGCGCATCGCCCCCCTGCTGGCGAGCTATCGCGGCGCGCCCCCCGCCGATGCGGACGCCATTGTGCGCGCCGTGCTGGCCGTGCAAGCCTATGTGAAAGCCGCCCGCCCGGCGGAGGTAGAGATCAACCCCCTGATCTGCACCCCCACGGACGCCATTGCCGTTGACGCCCTGATCACCCTTTCGGAGGACCCATGCCCCCCATTCGCACCGAGACCCGCGGCCACGTCCTAGAGGTCACCCTTGACCGGCCCAAGGCCAACGCCATCGATCTGGCCACCTCCCGCATCATGGGCGAGGTCTTTACCGAGTTCCGCGACACCCCCGACCTGCGCGTGGCGATCATCACCGGGGCGGGCCCTAAATTCTTTTGCCCCGGTTGGGACCTGAAGGCAGCGGCAGAGGGCGACGCGGTGGACGGGGACTACGGCAAGGGCGGCTTTGGCGGCCTGCAGGAACTGCGCGGGCTGAACAAACCGGTGATCGCGGCCGTCAACGGCATCGCCTGTGGCGGCGGGTTGGAACTGGCCCTGTCGGCGGACATCATCCTTGCCGCAGACCACGCGACCTTTGCCCTGCCCGAGATCAACTCGGGCACCGTGGCGGACGCTGCGTCCGTCAAGCTGCCCAAGCGCATCCCCTACCACATCGCCATGGAGCTGTTGATGACAGGGCGCTGGTTCGACGCCGCCGAGGCGCACGGCTGGGGCCTGATCAACGCCATCCACCCCGCCGCGACGCTGATGGACCAGGCCCGCGCCATGGCCGACGCGATTGCGGCTGGCCCGCCGCTTGTCATGGCGGCAATCAAGGAAATCGTGCGCGAGGCGGAGGACATGAAGTTCCAGGACGCCATGAACAGGATTACGCGCAGCCAATTTGAAACCGTGGAACGGCTGTATCGGTCCGAGGATCAGCTGGAGGGGGCGAGGGCGTTTGCGGAGAAGCGCGATCCGGTTTGGAAGGGCAAGTAGGGTGAGCGGCAGAGAAAAATTGATCCAGTGGACCAATTGAGCCGCGAGCGATCGGAGACCCCAGGACTTGTCTCGCTATACGGTTTGGTGCACCGCACTCTCCAGCCATTCCGCCCGGCATCGCCGGGCCACGCCCGACCTCCCCCGGAGGGCGTGATTGCAGCGTTTCAAACGGAAGTGCCGTTGCACGTTTTGTGAAGCCAGAAGCCAATCCAAGCTAGCAAACGCCCTCCAGGTCGGGCACGGCCCTCTCGTTGTTTGCCGCACAAGAGCACTCGTGCGATGCATCCCGCCTGTTTTGCCAAAAACAGGCACGCGTCCGGCCGCCCTTCAAAACATCAGTTTGCCTATGGCAAAACAGCGGGCGCTTGGGCATCGGGATCTAGAAGGAGCAAAGGGCAGTGCCTGACCGCAGGGTGGGCGTAAGCGCCCGCCCGTGGGGGGCGGTCGGGCACTGCCCGTGACGCAGGGCGCCACGGGCGGTTCAGGTTTCAAATGTTGGAGGTAACTGAGGAGACGACATCTGCTCGATGGGTGTCGCGCCCCGCACGCCTTCAATGTAATGGCGTAAGTTCTCGAGCGTCATATCTGACGGTGTCACCCCAAAGAAGTGACACGTCCCGAACCCAAGCGCGCCAATAAACCAAGGACTCCCTACCGTCTTCCCAAAAGACTCAATCGCAGCAATCCGAAACTGCCCATTCAACGTTTTTGCCTCGGCCTCGGCCAATGCACGTTCCAACGCCGCGACCTTCGCATTCAAAGCCTCAATCTGATCCGCAAGGTCAGCCGCTAAGGTATCCTTCTCGCCCCCAGAACGCACAAGCTGCGCGATCTGTCGAAACAGAGGCGGCAAGTCCTCAAGATCCTGCAACTCCGCCGGCAAAGCATTCGCCGGAGCCATCGCCTTGTACTCCGCCACGGCCTTCTCAACCGCCTCCGCCGCGCCAGCCGCGCTTTCGGCGGTATGCTTCGGCTGCTCCAAAAGCCGCCGGACATGCTCCAATAGCATCTTGCGCTCCAACTCCGGTACACTGTCCGGATTGCCGTTCTGCTCCGCCTCCCACTCCGCCTCAATCTGCTCAATCTTGGCGGCGACATGCTCGCGACTTGTTTCCCAATCGGTATCCGTTAATCCATTTGAGACCCGTTTAACCAAGCTCCATGGCAAAGGCTTTCCAACCAGAAGGCCACGGTACCAATTGCGCCAAAAAGAGAAGTGAGGACCCTCCGGAGGGTCATCCGTATGCGGTTGCACTGTCATCATGAACAACGTCTTCAGGTCACCTGTCAGCCACTCTTGGTCGAACAGTGGGGTTGAGAGAACATCTAGGAAAGGCTGTGATGCCAAAGCATCTGCATCCCATTTGGCGTGCTCCCAAACACGATCCAAAGCGGTCGATAGAAGCGCGTTAAAGATCTCTTGTTGCTGCTTGTTCGTTCCTGTGTTTCCCGGATGGGCTGTGCTGAGCAGTGCCGCGGCCGCAAAGTGCAACGCACACCAAGCGTGATAGCCATCCCCTCGCTTGCCTTCCGCTACCGCATGATCCATCGCAAAAACCGCCATCTGACCTTGGATGTTTAGAACAGCCGGAACCGTTTCAAACTCTAGGTCCAACAGGTCCGGAAGATTTGATCCGTGCTCTTGTATGCGTCCAAACGTGTGCCCACCAATCACTGCGATGACCTTGTTGATTTCTCGATGCGTTGCTTTCCAACTATGCAATTCAATTCGGGCATTCCTTGAGGCTTGCGCCAAACAGATGAAGAACGCGCGAACAGCTGCTATTGCCGCCACCTGAGCACGCCGTTGTTTCGGCAAGCTTTGAACCCACCGGATCACCTCATTCTGATTATTAGCTTGTGCGCGCAGGACCACTCGACAAACCTCCAAAACCACTCCATATCCCCATCATGACCGACCTGTCTCATATCCGCAATTTCTCCATCGTCGCCCACATCGACCATGGCAAATCCACCTTGGCTGACCGTCTCATCCAGGAGACCAACACCGTGGCCGACCGGGATATGAAGGAGCAGATGCTCGACAGCATGGATATCGAGCGCGAACGCGGCATCACCATCAAGGCCAACACCGTGCGCATCGAATACACCGCCGACAACGGCGAGGATTACGTGTTGAACCTGATCGACACGCCGGGCCACGTGGACTTTGCCTATGAGGTCAGCCGGTCCATGCGCGCGGTCGAGGGCTCGCTTCTGGTCGTGGACTCCTCCCAGGGGGTCGAGGCGCAGACCCTCGCCAACGTCTATCACGCCATCGAGGCGGATCACGAAATCGTACCCGTTCTGAATAAGATCGACCTGCCCGCCGCCGATTGTGACCGCGTGGCCGAACAGATCGAGGACGTCATCGGCATCGACGCCACGGACGCCATGCGCGTGTCGGCCAAAACCGGAGAGGGCATCCGCGAGACCCTGGAGGCCATCGTTCAAAGGCTGCCCGCGCCCAAGGGCGACCCCAACGCGCCGCTGAAAGCCATGCTGGTGGACAGCTGGTACGACGCCTACCTTGGCGTCATCGTTCTGGTGCGCATCATCGACGGGCGCCTGAAAAAGGGTGAGAAGGTCAAATTCCTGTCCAACAACACCATCCACCACGTGGACCGCGTCGGCGTCTTCCGCCCTGAAATGGTGCAGGTCGACAGCCTCGGCCCCGGTGAGATCGGCTTTCTGACCGCGTCGATCAAACAGGTGCGCGACACCCGCGTGGGCGACACGATCACCCACCAACGCTCCGAGGTTGCGGCGCTGCCCGGCTTTAAACCCGCCCAACCGGTGGTGTTCTGTGGGCTCTTCCCCGTGGACGCCGCGCAATTCGAGGACCTGCGCGACAGCATCGACAAACTGGCCCTGAACGATGCCTCCTTCAGCTTTGAGATGGAAACCTCCGCCGCGCTTGGCTTCGGTTTCCGCTGCGGGTTCCTAGGCCTGCTGCACCTCGAGGTCATCCGCGACCGGATCGAGCGGGAGTATGACATCGACCTGATAACCACCGCCCCGTCCGTGATCTATGACATCCACATGAAGGACGGCACCGTGCAGCAACTGCACAACCCCGCCGACATGCCCGACATGACCCTGATCGACCACCTGCAGGAACCGCGCATCAAGGCGACGATCCTTGTGCCCGACGACTACCTGGGCGACGTGCTGAAACTGTGCCAGGACCGCCGCGGCATCCAGTTGGACCTGACCTACGCAGGCAGCCGGGCGATGGTGGTCTATGACCTGCCCCTCAACGAGGTGGTGTTTGACTTCTACGACCGCCTTAAATCCGTGACCAAAGGCTATGCCTCCTTTGACTATCAGATGGAGGGCTACCGGCAGGACAACCTTGTGAAAATGTCGATCCTTGTGAACGATGAACCCGTGGACGCCCTGTCGATCATGGTCCACCGCGACCGGGCCGAGACGCGCGGGCGGGCCATGTGCGAGAAACTCAAGGACCTGATCCCCCGCCACATGTTCAAAATCCCGATCCAAGCGGCGATTGGCGGCAAGGTCATCGCGCGCGAGACGCTGGCGGCCCTGCGCAAGGACGTGACCGCGAAGTGCTATGGCGGCGACGCGACCCGGAAAAAGAAACTGCTGGAAAAGCAGAAGGCCGGTAAGAAAAAGATGCGCCAGTTCGGGAAGGTCGAGATCCCGCAATCTGCGTTTATTTCAGCACTTAAAATGGATTCCTAATCCAATTTAAGTAGCAGTGAGCAAAAGCGAATTTCCAAGGGAAATTCAGCGGGCCCACACCGTGCCAATCTGGGTGCCCGTAGGGCGGGACTTGTCCCGCCGCCCCCCCGACGCCTATCCTCCCCACATGCCGACGGTTTTTCGCCACGATGGATTTCGATCCTTCTTCTATTCCAACGAAGGTGATCCCCTTGAACCAGTGCACATCCACGTGATGGAAGGCGGCAGCGAAGCGAAATTCTGGGTCGATCCGATCTAACTCGCCCGCGCTTCCGGCTTCTCGGCCAAAGAACTCCGCGCTCTGGCCAGCACCGTTGCGACCCACAAAGCAAAGATAGAAGAGGCTTGGCATGACCATTTCCGCCGATAAGTTCACATTCGACGAACACACCATGTGGGTGGGGCTAGAAGACGGCCGCACCTTGGGCGCTCCTTTGGCTTGGTTCCCCCACTTGATGAACGCCACCTCCAAGACCCGCGCAGAGGTTACGATCTCCGCGTTCGGGTTGCATTGGGAGGCCCTCGATGAGGACATTTCCGTGCCTGCGCTCGTGACGGAACGGGTAAAGGTTGCGGCGGAGTAAAATAGTTAGTTTACGGCACTAATACGCCGCGCTTGTGACATTCTTCTCTTAGCGCAGTTTTATATGTGTCCAGTTCAATTGCTTGCTCATCACTCAGCTGGTCTTCACGAGTTTTGCTCTCTTCTACTTTAGCACAGATTGCCTGATAGAGATCTAGGATTTGGCTTGGAGACAGTGCTTTGATCTGGCGTCGCATTTCCAGGCACAATAGTCGATCGACCCCTGCAATAAACGGCTGGTCGACTACATTTTGACTGTGGAGTAGATACCTAACTTTTTCATTAAATTTGTTTTTCCTTCAGCAAGATTCGCACAAATGACATTGAGTGTTATTTTCCTTTGGTTGTTTGCCGAACTGCAAACCAGACAACTTTATCAATGCCATATCCATTGTAATTCCCTCAAATGAAATCGGAAGTGCACAGCTAATCATACGGTAAGGTAGTTTAGCTCTTTCTCCCTCGGTTCATGCACCGCGCCCTGAACAATCATAACACTGAGAACAGCGCCCCCGGCGTTTCACGCGTTCGCCCCACCGCCGTGTCGGCGCAGGGGCTGACACTCTGTTTTCCGCGCACAACACCGGTCATCAGCAACTCTGGGATTGGACCCAAGGCGCGCCGCCCATATGTTAGGGGAAAGGAGATTTCCATGACCCACCCCCTGCTAGACGACTGGACCGGCCCCCTTGGCCTGCCCGATTTCACGGCCATTGATGACGCCGATTTTGGCTCCGCCTTCGACACCGCTTTGGCGCAGGCAAAGGCGGCTGTTCAGGCGATTGCGGAAACGCCCGATGCGCCGACGTTTGACAACACAATCGATGCGTTGGAACGGTCCGACGCGGCGCTGAACCGGGTAGCGGGGGTGTTCTACAATCTGGCTGGCGCCGACAGCAACGACGTGCGCGAGGCGTTGATGCGCGACCTTGCGCCCAAGCTGTCCGCCCACGGGTCCGAGATCACCAACAACGCCGCCCTATTTGCGCGGATCCAGACCCTGTGGGACACCCGCGAAGCGCTTGATCTAACATCGGAACAGGCGCGGGTGTTGATGCTGTACCACCGGTCGTTCGTCCGCTCCGGCGCAGCGCTGGAAGGGGACGCCCGGGACCGTTTGACCGCTGTGAAATCGCGCCTTGCCACCCTGGGCACGGAGTTCACGCATAACCTGTTGGCGGACGAGCGATCATGGTTCATGCCCCTGTCCGAGGCAGAGCTGGAGGGCCTGCCGGATTTCGTCATCGCCACGGCCCGCGCCGCTGGCGCGGAGAAGGGCGCGGACGGTCCCGTCGTCACCCTGTCGCGGTCTTTGATCGTGCCGTTCCTGCAGTTCTGTCCCCGCAGGGACGCTCGGGAAAAGGCCTATGAGGCTTGGGTATCTCGGGGGGCCAACGGGGGCGAGACAGACAACCGCGCCATCGCTGCAGAGATCCTGAAGCTGCGCGAGGAGCGGGCGCATTTGTTGGGCTACGACACCTTTGCCGACTACAAGTTGGAAACCGAAATGGCCAAGACCCCCGGGGCCGTGCGCGACTTGCTGATGCAGGTCTGGACACCTGCGCGGGCCGCGGCGCTGGACGATGCAGCGGTGTTGGAACAGATGATGGTGGCCGATGGACACCCTGCCCCGTTGGAACCTTGGGACTGGCGGTACTATTCCGAAAAGCGCCGCAAGGCAGAGCATGACTTGGACGAGGCAGAGCTTAAACCCTACCTGCAACTGGACCGGATGATCGACGCAGCCTTCACCTGTGCGACCCGGCTTTTCGGTCTGCAGTTCAAACCCTTGGACGTACCACTGTACCACGCTGACGCCCGCGCGTGGGAGGTCACACGGAATGGCGCACCCATCGCCGTGTTCATCGGGGACTACTTCGCGCGCGGATCAAAACGGTCCGGCGCGTGGTGTTCGGCCATGCGCAGCCAATCGAAACTGGACGGCCCTGTGATCCCGATCGTGGTAAACGTGTGCAACTTTGCCAAATCGGACCCGGCACTGCTGTCCTATGACGACGCGCGCACACTGTTTCACGAGTTTGGCCATGCCCTGCACCAGATGCTGTCGGATGTGACCTACAGCCTTATCTCGGGCACCTCCGTGGCGCGGGACTTTGTGGAACTGCCAAGCCAATTATACGAACACTGGCTGGAAGTCCCCGAGGTACTGGAAGAATTCGCAACCCACGCCAAGACGGGAGAGGCGATGCCGCGCGATATGCTGGACCGACTGCTGGGGGCGGCGACCTATGACATGGGGTTCTCGACTGTCGAGTATGTGGCCAGTGCGCTGGTCGATCTGGGCTTTCACGATGGCCCCGCCCCCGCCGATCCGATGCAGAAACAAGCAGAGATCCTCGAAGACATCGGCATGCCCCACGCCATCCGGATGCGCCATGCCACGCCCCACTTCGCACACGTGTTTGCGGGGGACGGATATTCCAGCGGTTACTACAGCTACATGTGGTCCGAGGTTATGGACGCAGACGCCTTCGCCGCCTTTGAGGAGGCGGGCGGCGCGTTTGACGCCACAACCGCGCGGGCACTGGAACAGCACATCCTTTCTGCAGGCGGGTCCGAGGATGCAGAGGTCCTCTATACCCGCTTCCGGGGGCGCTTACCCGGGGTAGAGGCGTTGTTAAAGGGTCGAGGGCTGGCGGCGTGATCGACACCGGCCCGATCATCGCAGCGGTGCGCAAGGTGGCAGCGGCAGAGATCCTGCCCCTGTTCCGCAACATACCCCCAGCCGAGGTCGACCGAAAATCCGGACAGGACGATCTGGTGACCGTGGCCGACCGCGCCGCGGAGGTCGCTTTGACACGGGTGTTCCGCGCCGCCTATCCCACGGCCACGATCATAGGGGAGGAGGCGGTCAGCGCCGATAAAACCGTCCTGCGCGGCCTGTCCGACGACCTGACGATCATTATCGACCCCATAGACGGCACGTGGAACTACGCCAACGGGATCGGGGTGTTTGGCGTACTGATCGCCGTGGTGGCCAAGGGGGTGACACAGTTTGGGATGCTCTATGATCCCTTGGGGGACGACTGGGTCGAGGCGACGCGCGGGGCCGGTGCCTGGTTCGTCAAGGGCGACACGCGCCGCAAGTTGACCCTGACGGACCGTCCCACAGAAGGCGTGCAGGCGGCGGGCAATGTGCAGATCAACAACTATGCGCCGCCTGACCGCGTGGCGCTGGCCCCCACCATCGCGCTGCAACGTCGGTTGGTGCAGGCCAGTTGTTCGTGCCATGAATACCGGATGCTGGCCCAAGGCCAGATCGACTTTGCCCTGTCCAGAATGCTGAACCCATGGGACCACGCCGCGGGCGCCTTGGCGGTGACCGAGGCAGGCGGTGTCGTGCGCTTGCTGGACGGTCGGGACTACATGCCGACGATGACAGACGGGCTGTGCCTGACAGCGACGTCCGAGGCCCTGTGGCAGGAACGCACCACAGTCTACCGGGCGGCTTTGAGACGCGACACCCCGTAGGGCGGGACTAGTCCCGCCGCTCTCCGGGCTCTACGCCCCACAGGTGTTCGGTGCGCGCCCAACCCTTGGCGCTGCCGACCCGCAACTCGCACCAGCCGTTCCCAAGGCAGTCGCCCAGTTGGGCGATTACGCCCGCCTCTGACTTGGCGGTCACACGGGCGTCTGGTTCAGGCTTTGCCCGCAGTTCCAGCATGTGGGTTTCAACGATCACGTGGCGCGATCCGGACAGCAGGGAATAGTGCATCCAGCCGCCTTGCCCCTCGCGGTCCACGACGCGGCGCCAGTGGCCGTATTCCGCGATGATCTGCACGGGCATATTGCGCCGCTGGAACACCCAGTCGACCCGGTGGGTCCGGGAGGGGCCGCGCCGCACGTTACCCTCGGCGGCCTTCATGGTGACGTAGCGCGGCAGGGGCAGGTTTGTCTCGGGACCACGCTCCCGCTCGGCCATGGCCGCACCGGCCACCATCAGACCCGCAAGGGCCAGTGAAATCAGCTTTTTCATTCGGTTATCCTGCTCGACCCGTCTTGGCGCGGGTGTGTTATTGGCTTGAACCTACCGCCCAATTTGACAGACTGCACACATTAAATCCAGTGGAGAGCCCACCATGCCAGCCCCAAAGCTCAAAGTCATTGTCACCCGTCGCCTGCCCGAGGCGGTCGAGACTCGGATGATGGAACTCTTTGACGTCGAGTTGCGCGAGGAAGACACTCCCATGTCCCGCGCAGAATTGGCGGCCGCCATGGGACGGGCAGACATTCTGGTGCCGACCATTACCGATACGATTGACGCAAGCCTGCTGGCCCAAGCGGGTGACCGTTTGAAACTGATCGCGAACTACGGCGCGGGCGTGGACCACATTGACGTCACCACCGCGCGACAAAGGGGCATCCTTGTGTCCAACACCCCGGGCGTTCTGACGGATGATACGGCGGACATGACTCTTGCCCTGATGCTGGCCGTCACCCGTCGCATCCCAGAGGGGATGGCCCGCATGCAGTCAGGCGACTGGGACGGTTGGGCCCCCACGGCCCTGCTGGGCGGGCGGCTTGCGGGGCGACGACTGGGCATCTTGGGCATGGGGCGCATAGGCCAAGCGGTCGCGCGCCGGGCGCAGGCCTTTGGGATGCAGGTCCACTATCACAACCGCCGGCGCCTACACGAAGGGTTGGAACAGCCCCTTGAGGCGACCTATTGGGAAAGCCTTGATCAGATGATTGCCCGCATGGATGTCGTGTCGGTGAACTGCCCGCATACGCCCTCCACGTTTCACCTGATGAACGCGCGGCGGTTGAAGTTGATGAAGCCGACAGCGGTGATCGTGAACACGTCCCGCGGGGAGGTTGTGGACGAAAACGCCCTGACCCGGATGCTGCGCGCGGGCGATATCGCGGGGGCGGGGCTGGACGTCTACGAACAGGGGCGCAGCGTAAACCCCCGCCTGCGCGAACTGCCCAACGTGGTTCTGCTGCCCCACATGGGATCCGCCACCCACGAGGGCCGGATGGAGATGGGCGAGAAAGTCCTGATCAACATAAAGACCTTTGACGACGGGCACCGACCGCCCGATCTGGTCGTGCCAAGCATGCTGTAAAGGGGCGGCGGGACAAGTCCCGCCCTACGGATGCAGCACCGCATTGTCGATCAGCAGCACATCACCGAATTCGGCCGCGAGCAACAGAACCGCCGGAGCGGTCAAGCGACGGTCAGGCACAGGATTCAGGGTTTGGGCACAGCGTAAATCGAGACTGGCAAGCTGCGCGCGGGGTTCAGTGGCAATCACGGCGCGCACCTCACGCCGGATGCGCCGAGGCGATGCACCTTTGGTGGCCAAGCCTTGGGCATGGACGAGGGCCTGTGACAACACGACAGCGGCCTCGCGATCTTCGTGGGACAGGCGCAAGTTGCGGGACGACAAGGCCAAGCAGTCACGTTCTCGGACCGTTGGGTGGGCGATGATGTCCACGCCCATGTCAAGGTCCGCAACCATCTGTCGGATCACGGCCGCCTGCTGAAAGTCCTTTTCCCCGAACCACGCCGCATCGGGCCGCACCAGATTGAACAGCTTGGTCACCACGGTCGCGACACCGCGAAAATGGCCCGGACGCAGGGCACCCATCAACATACCCGCAAGCCGCGGCGTTTCCACGTAGGTGTCGCCTGCATCCCCGTACATCTCGGCCGCGTCAGGGACAAACACGAGATCCACCCCCGCCGCGCGCAGCTGCGCGAGGTCGGCCTGCAGCAGATCGGGGTACTTCGCCAGATCGTCTGGGTTTCCAAACTGGAGCGGGTTGACGAAGATCGACGCCACGACACTGTCGCAAGCACTGCGGGCATCCCCCACAAGGGCCATATGCCCCGCATGCAGCGCCCCCATTGTCGGCACAAACCCCACTCGCCCGGGCAAGGTGGCGCGGGCAGACCGCACATCGGCTTTGGTTCTCACAATCTTCATGCCCGCGCCCTACCGGACCAAACGCGCCCGGTCCATGCGACAGGTCGCAATCGCGCTGATTTGCGTCGGGTGGGTTAGGCGCTCACCGCCCAGATCGGGCACAAGGGGCGCAACTATGGCTCAGGGAGTGTGCCCAATGAAAACCAATGTCAAAGCTCTGGTCGTCGGTGGCGGCGCTGTCGGCACCTCGATCGCCTATCACTTGGCCAAGGCCGGCTGGGACGATGTGATGCTGTTGGAACGGGACGAGCTGACCTCGGGGTCCACATGGCATGCGGCGGGGCTGCTGCCATTGTTCAACATGTCCTATGCCACGACTCACATCCACAAATACTCCGTCGATTTCTACAAGACGCTGGAGGAAGAAACGGGCCTGAACGCAGGGTTCGCAGTGGTGGGCAATCTGCGCATGGCGCAGACGGACGCGCGGATGGATGAGTATATGCTCTATGCCTCAACGGCCGAGACCTGCGATGTCCCCTATCAGTGGATGACGCCCGACGAGATCAAGGAACGTTGGCCCCTGATCGAAACCTCGGACCTGAAGGGCGCACTGTATCACCACACGGACGGCTACATTAATCCCGCCGATGTGACCCAGGCCATGGCCAAAGGGGCCCGCCAACGCGGCGTGATGATCGAACGCAAATGGCAGGCGGACGCCTTCGAATGGAACGGCACCCACTGGGAGGTCACCTGTACCAAGATGGTGGAAAAAGGCGGCAACCTTGTGCCCAGCGACGAACAGATCGTCATCACCGCCGAACATGTCGTGACCGCATCCGGCAACCACGCGCAACGCACCGCCAAGATGCTGGGTATCAAAATGCCCGCGATCCCTGTGGAGCACCAATTCATCGTCATGGACCAAGACCCCGCACTGGTCGAGTTCCGCAAGAACGGCGGCCCGGAACATCCCGTGGTGCGCGACGCCGACGCGCAATCCTACGTGCGCGAAGAACGCGGCGGTTGGATTTTGGGCGTCTATGAAAAGGGCGCCCCAGCGGTGTTCGAACATGGCGTACCGGACAGTTTCCGCGCGGACCTCTTCCCCCTTGATCTGGAACGGATCGAAGATCAATACATGGCCATGATCCACCGCATCCCCTCGTGCGAGGAAAGCGGCCTGAAAGACGATTTCAATGGCCCCATCTGCTACACTCCCGATGGCAATCCGCTGGTGGGTCCCGCCCCGGGCCTGCGCAACATGTGGCTGGCCGAGGGGTTCAGCTTTGGCATCACCGCCGCAGGTGGCACGGGCTACTACCTTGCGCAGATGATGGTGGATGGCGAGGCCGCGATCGACATGGCTGCCCTCGATCCCAAACGCTATGACGAGACGTGGATGACCACGGAATACGCCGCCCGCAAGAATGAAGAATGTTACGACCACGTCTACATCCTGCACCACCCGGACGAAGAACGCCCCGCCTGCCGACCCCTGCGCACAACGCCTGCCTATGACATGCAAAAGGCCGAAGGCGCGCAGTTTGGCTGTGTAAATGGATGGGAACGGCCCAACTACTACGGCCCCAAGGACGCCCATGACAATTTCGACCATGACAGCCGGTCGTTCCGGCGCGGGGCATGGTGGCAGTATGCGAGGGCAGAGGCGGAGGCCGTGCGCAAAACCGCAGGTCTGATTGATGCCAGCGCCTTTACCAAGCACGAGGTAAAGGGCCCGGGCGCCACGGCCTTCCTGGATCACTTCACCTGCAACAAACTGCCCAAAGTTGGACGGATCAACCTGACCTACGCCTTGACCGAGGCCGGCACGACACGCACGGAATACACGATCGTGCGCCTGTCTGAGGACAGCTATTACCTTGTGTCCGCAGGCGCTTGGTCCGCCTACGATCGGGATTTCCTGAAGAAGTCTGCCGAGACCTTCATGGCCAACGGCGGCGGTTATGTGGCCATCAGTGATGTGACCACCCAATACGGCGTATTTGCCATCGCCGGCCCCAAATCCCGCGACATCCTGAACGAATTGGTCGTGGACGGGGACCCCGAAACGGTGCTGTCGAACAAGCGCTTTCCGTGGCTGTCCATGCGCCATATCGAGCTGAAGATGTGCCCCACCATGGCGATCCGCGTGGCCTACACCGGCGAGCTGGGGTGGGAACTGCACCACCCCATCGAGATGTCCCGCTACCTTTGGCAACAATTGACCGAAGCAGGCGCCAAACACGGCATGAAGCTGGTGGGTGCGCGAGCACAAAACTGGCTGCGTCAGGAAAAGAGCTACCGCGCGTTTGGTACGGAACTGGGCCGCGACGCGACCCCACTAGAGGCCGGTTTGGACCGGTTTGTGGACCTGTCCAAAGACTTCCACGGCAAGACCGCGATGGAAGCGACGGGCATGCGGGTCAAATGCGTCACCTTCCTGATCGACGGGCCGGACGACGCCGACCCCTGGGGCCGCGAGGCGCTGTATCACGGCGATACCAAGGTTGGGCGGCTCACCTCCGGCGGCTACTCCGTGGCGTTTGGTAAGCAGATCGGGATGGGCTATGTGCCACCAGAGTTGGCGGAGCCCGGCACGAAACTGCATGTGCGCATGTTTAATCAGCTATGGGGCGCAGTTGTCACCGAAGACAGCCCCTATGACCCAGCCAACGCCGCGATCCGCGTGAACGGCTAGGCTTTTTTAGGCTCCAAATACCTCGGGGGCGTTTGAGGGGCAGCGCCCCCTCATCCAAAACATAGCGTGCGGCGCAGCCGCTCCGTTAGGTCAAACCACGTCCGGTTTGCGGGCAACCAGCATCACGTTGTTGGCGGGCATCGAATGGGTCGTGACCCGCAATTGCAGCGCCTCCAACACACTGGCCACTAGCCCCAGGTCTTTGTAGCCTATGGCCGGGTCCTGCGACCGCAGGCTGGCGTCAAAGGCGGCATCACCCTCGGACGTAGGCTCCCCATCCCGCAAGAACGGACCATAGACCGCAAACATGCCACCGGAGGCAAGGGCACGCGCCGCCTCGTCTAACAGTACAGCCATCTCTGCGTCAGAAATCAGATGCAGCAGGTTGACCAAGACAACACCGTCCCAAACCCCGACCTGTGCCGCCCAACCGGGCGCGCAGGCATCCAGCCTTTGCACAGGCAAAAGATTGCTGTGCCCGGCCTCGGCGGTCCAAGTCTGGATCGACAGGATACGGTCCATATCGGCCTCGGTTGGCTGCCACTGCACCGACGGAAAGGCTCCCGCGTGGGCAACGATATGTTCTCCGGTGCCCGACGCGATCTCCAGCACTCGGCCAGAGGCAGGCAAATATTTCGCCAACACCTGCTGAATGGGAGCAAGGTTTCGCGCCGCTGACGGAGCAGTCATCTTGGCGCCATCGGCGCGGGCCGCACTGTCGGGTAAGTTCAATTTGCGGGTCATAGGAACCGTCCGGGATCAAGGGCTGCAACAATGTCTTGTGGGAGCGTTGGGGGGCGTCCGCCCACCAGATCAGCCACGAGGGCAGAGGATGCCGGTGCAGTCTGAAATCCGTAGCCACCCTGCCCGGCCACCCAGACAAAGCTGGCATCATCACGGGCCGGACCGAGGGCCAACCGGCGGTCTGGCGTAAATGTGCGCAGACCTGCCCACGAGTGATCCACCCGGGTCACAGGTGCCGTCACCATCTGCTCGTACCGCGCGATCCCTTCCGCAAGCACCATGTCATCGGCCCAAGCGTCATGGGGGGCGACCGGGTCTTCCTCCGCCGGAGAAACCAGCCAAGCCCCGGCATCGGGCTTGGCATACCACGTCTCGCCCGCGCCAATCACCATGGGCCAACCCGTGACATCATGGCCACCGGGCGCAGGCATCCGTGCCATGGACCGGCGCAGGGGCGTCAGGCCCAAGGGCGCGATCCCGGCCATACCTGCGATCTCATCTGCCCACGCCCCCGCAGCATTCACCAGATAACGCGCCGTAATGACCGCCGCATCGCTTGTCACTTGCCAACCGCCGGGCACCTTTTCGATCCCAGTCACCTTGCGTCCGCTTTGCGTCTCTCCCCCGTTTTTGCGGATCGTGCGTGCCGCATCCTGAACCATCCGTTCCGTGTCCAGATCCCAAGCATCCTTGTGGTGTCCCGCCATGGCCACTGTATCCACATTCAGGATCGGGAAAAGGGACTGCGCCTCCGCGCCGCTCAAGGGCTCTAACCCGTAGGTGGCAATATCCTGCGCCATCTCGGCCCGTTGATCCGTATCGGCCAAAAACAGCAACCCCCGGTCCGAGGTATAGCCGCCCGCGTGGTGCGCCTCGGCGCTCGCTTCGTTCAATGCGATTGTTTCCGGCAGGCCGTACTTGGCCTCGAACAAGGCCGCCGACCGCCCGGACGCGTGATAGGCCAAAGCTGGTTCAGTTTCCCACAAGGCCACACGACCCAAGGTCGACAAGGCCGCACCGACACTAGCGCCGGCAATGCCACCACCAATCACAAGAAAATCAGTATCCATAGTCGGACGGTGGCAGAGTGCCGGGAATGCCGCAAGTTTACAACAGATTGGCATTGTTTCATTCCCAGCAACGCGATGCCTTATATGTGCCCTCTTTGAACTGCGGCGACACCCGGTGTCTCAACGCAAAAGGCCCGCCGTTTCTGGCGGGCCTTCGTCGCGTATGGTCTACGCTTAGTTGGGGATTTCGGCTGTGATGCCTTCGACGTAGAAATCCATGGTCAGCAGTTGTGCGTCCGTGGCAACCTCACCCTCGGCCAAAAAGACAGACCCATCGGCCTTGTTGATCGGGCCGGTGAAGGGGTGGTATTCACCCGCAGTGATGGCAGCGATCATAGCGTTGGCTTCGGCCTGCACATCGGCGGGCACGGCATCGTTCATCTCACCGATGACCACTTCGCCTTCGGGCATACCGCCCCAGCTGTCCATTTGCTCGTAGGTGCCGTCGATCAGCTGGCCCACGCGCTTGATATAGTAGGGAGACCAATCGTCGATGATCGACGCCACGCGAGGGCCGGGGGTGCCGTCGTCGTTGGTCATGAAGGCCGCCATGTCAGACGCTTGGCCAAAGCCCCAAGCGGTGCCACCTTCTTTGGCGATTTCAGCCAAAGGCGCGGTGGAGTCGGTATGGGCGGTGATCACGTCAACGCCTTGGTCCAGCATGGCGCGGGCGGCGTCAGCTTCCTTGGCGGGGTCGAACCATGTGTAGGCCCAGGTCACCACCAACTCTACGTCCGGGTTCACCTTTTTGGCGTGCAGGTAGTAGGCGTTGATGCCCATGATCACTTCGGGGATCGGGAAGGATGCGATGTAACCGATCTTGTTCGTCTCGGTCATGCTGCCCGCGATGTGGCCCACAACGGCCCGGCCCTCGTAAAAGCGCGAATTGTAGGTGGTCACATTGGGGTGCAGGCGCTTGTAGCCCGTCGCATGCTCGAACTTCACGTCTGGGAACTGGGCCGCAACCTCGTTGGTCTGATCCATGTAGCCGAAGGACGTGGTAAAAATGATGTCCGCACCAGACAGCGCCATCTGCTGCATCACGCGGGCGGCATCCGGACCCTCGGGCACGCTTTCCTGAAAGATCGTCTCGACCTGATCGCCGAACTCGGCCTCGACGGCCAGACGGCCTTGGTCGTGTTGATACGTCCAGCCGCCATCGCCGACGGGGCCAACATAGACAAAGCCGACCTTCAACGGGTCTTCAGCATGGGCCGCAAAGCCGAGTGTGGCAGCCAGCGTAGCAGCGCCGAGCAGTTTGGTGAGTTTCATGGACTTCCCCCTGATTGTGCCCCTAACTTGAGGCGTGAAATGGTTTGCCAAGATCGGCAGGCGCATTGTGCGACACCCGGCGGCGATCGGCGGATATGATAACAAGCACCAGTATGGTGATGACATAAGGCGACATCGACAAGACCTCCACCGAGATTGTCGCCCCGGCTGCTTGCAGATTAAGCTGCAAAACCGTGATGCCGCCAAAAAGATAGGCACCAAGGATGATGCGCATAGGTTTCCAGCTGGCAAACACGACAATGGCAAGGGCGATCCAGCCCGCCCCGGCAGTCATGCCCTCGGTCCAGCTGGGCACGCGCACCAGCGACAGGTAGGCCCCGCCCAAACCGGCGCAGGCCCCACCAAATGCAATAGCCAACAGACGGACCCGCACCACGTTGTAGCCAAGGGCATGGGCGGCCTCGTGGCTTTCGCCCACGGCCCGCAAGATCAAGCCACCGCGCGTGAATTTCAAAAACGCCCAGACCCCCGCCACAATCCCCAGCGAAATGTAGACCATGGGGTCATGCCCAAACAGGATAGGACCCACGACTGGCAAATCCGTCAGCGGTCCAAAGTCCATTTTCGGCAGGCCCGGCGCGCGGATACCCACGTAGGATTGGCCGATCAGGGCCGACAGTCCAAGGCCGAACAAAGTCAGCGCAAGGCCCGTGGCCACTTGGTTCGTCAGCAAGAACTGGGTCAAACAGCCGAACAACAGCGCCAAGATTGCCCCGCCAAGGGCCGCCGCGACGAACCCCACAACGGGCGAGCCGACCTCAACGGCGATGATAAAACCACAGACCGCGCCCATGATCATCATCCCCTCGACGCCAAGGTTCAGGACCCCGGACTTTTCGACCACCAACTCGCCAATGGCAGCCAACAGAATGGGGGTGGCAGCGACCATCAGCGATGCCACCAGCAGGACCCAATTGATTGATGACAGGTCCATCACAGCATCCTCGCCAGCAGGTTCACAAGGCTCCACCCGATCACGCCGCCAAGGCTGGCGCTTTGCACCATATGGATGCCGGGGGTGTAGTTGTCTTCGTCCCAACCGGTTTTCAGCACGACCCAAGCCATCATGGACGCCAGCGCACATAGGAACAGTATGCCGATCCAAGGCAGGACGGTCGCGTCCAGATACCAGACTAGCGCACCGAACAGGGCGGCAAGGCCCATGGTTTGCCACCGCCCCAATGTCATGCGCGCCCCCAGCGGAACCGATAGTTCGTCAACACATCCACTCCCAGCAAAAAGAACAACAACATCCCCTGAAAGGCTTGGATGGCCGCTGTGGGGATCGATAACATGAAGGATGCCAACTCTCCGCCGATGTAGGTCAGCGCCATCAGCAACCCTGCCAGCAAGATACCAACCGGGTGCAATCGGCCGAGGAAAGCAACGATGATGGCAGTGAACCCGTAGCCCACATTGAAGTCGATGCTGATTTGCCCAGCAGGGCCCGACACCTCGAACAACCCGGCCAAACCTGCCAGCGCGCCCGAGACGCCAAGGCAGAACAGGATCAGCCGCGCAGGGTTCACCCCGCGAACCTCGCCGCGCGGGGGGCCGATCCGGCCAGACGCACGTTGAAGCCCATGATATGCCGCGCGAACATCACGTACCCCAGGATCACCGCGATGATCGCCGCAACCACGCCCCAATGGGCGCCGGTACCGGCAATCAACTCGGGGTTCGACGCAGCATCCCACTGGGACAGGTTGCGTGATCCCGGAAAGCCCGCACCGTCAGGGTTTTTCAACCACCCCACGGCCGCCGAGGCGAGGATGTTTTCCGCAACATAGACCAGCATCAGGGACACAAGGATTTCGTTCGTGCCAAACTTTACCTTCAACAGCCCCGGGATCATCGCCCAGGCCCAGCCTCCGAAGGCCCCGGCCAGAACCATGGCGGGGAAGATCAGGACGGACTCGGACGGATAGAACATCAGCCCGACAGCAGCCCCGATCACCGCGCCCATGATGTATTGCCCCTCTGCCCCGATGTTCCAGATGCCTGCGCGGAACCCGATGGACAGGCCAACGGCGATCAGGATCAACGGCCCCGCTTTGACCAAAAGTTGCGGTCGCGAAAAGGCTGCGAATTGTTCATTGAACAGGGGGTCCCAGAAGATCGTCCGCAGCGCCTCCAAAGGGTCCTTGCCCAGCAGGGCAAACATGATCCCCCCCGCGACCAGCGTCAGCAGCACGGCAACCGGCGGGGCGGCATAGGTCCACAGGCGCGAGGGCGAGGGGCGTTTTTCCAGCCGGATCATTCTGCCGCCTCCATCCCGTGGGCACCGCCCAGCATCAACCCGATCCTCTCCATTGTCAGGCCAGCGGTGGGCACCTCGGCGGACAGGCGGCCCTCGTTCAGGGCGGCAAAGCGGTCGGTGATTTCGATCAACTCGTCCAAATCCTGACTGATGACGATGACGCCCGCACCCTGCCCCGCAAGGTCTAACAACGCCTGCCGGATCGCCGCCGCCGCCGAGGCGTCAACACCCCACGTGGGCTGATTGACCACCAGCACCTCGGGCCGTTGTAGAACTTCGCGCCCAATGACGAACTTTTGCAGATTACCGCCCGACAGGGCGCGGGCCGCGACCCAAGGGCCGGGGGTGCGCACGTCGAACTTTTTGATCACAGTCTCGGCAAAACCCTTGGCCTTGCCCCAATCCATAAACCCACGCGACACCATCCCCTCTCGCCCGGCGGCGGTGAGGGCCCCGTTTTCGGTCAAGCTCATGTCAGGGGCGGCGGCATGGCCCAGGCGTTCCTCGGGTGCACACAGCAGGCCCAAGGCACGGCGCGCGCGCGGCCCCAAGGGGCCAACGTCTTGGCCATCAAAAGCAATCGTTCCGGTGGGCGCCAGCCGTTCGCCGCTCAGGGCGGCCAACAGTTCGTCCTGACCATTACCCGCAACGCCGCCGATGCCCAGCACCTCGCCCCGCCTCAAGTTGAGCGATACGTCACGCAGGTTGGTGCCAAAGGCCGCCGCCGACGTCAGCGACAGGCCAGACACCTGCAACACAGTATCACCCGGCGCATGGGCGGCGGCCTTTGGCGCGGCGAGCGTTTGGCCCACCATCAGTTCCGCCAACTCCGATGCAGATTTCTCGGACGGGGTGCAACGCGCGACCACTTTGCCGTGGCGCAGGATCGTGGCGGCGTCACACAGCGACCGGATCTCTTCCAGCTTGTGACTGATGTACAGGATCGCTGTCCCTTCGGCACTCAGGGTGCGCAGGGTCTTGAACAGGATGTCGACCTCTTGCGGGGTCAGCACGCTGGTGGGTTCGTCCATGATCAACAGGCTGGGGTCTTGCAGCAAACAGCGGATGATCTCGACCCGCTGCCGTTCGCCCGCGGACAACTCGCCCACCAGCCGGAAAGGGTCCAGCGGCAGGCCGTAGGTCTCGCTGACCTCACGGATGCGCGCGGCAAGCTGGCTGGCCTTGGGCGGGTTTTCCATGCCTAGGGCTACGTTTTCAGCGACGCTCAAGGCCTCAAATAGGGAAAAGTGCTGGAACACCATGGCCACGCCAGAGGCACGGGCCGCGCGGGGCTCTGACGGCATGAAAGGCGCACCGCGCAGGGTCATGGAGCCCGCATCTGGCTTGACCAAGCCATAGATCATCTTGACCAGCGTGGACTTGCCCGCACCGTTTTCGCCGAGCAGGGCGTGCACCTCGCCCGGTTGGATCGCAAAGGACACGTCGTCATTTGCAACAACGCCGGGGTAAGCCTTGGTCAGCCCGTGAAGATCAAGCAGTGGTGCAGTCATGTGCCCCCGAAACTTGGCATCGACGCCGAATCTTTCGGCACTTGCCTATCAAGTAGCCGTGCCGCAACGCCAATCGCAATGGCTTGGGGGTGTTTGCCAAGTCCGGGATCACCGATTGGGCAGTCAATGCGCGAAATTTGAGCATCTGAATGCCCCATCTGACCCAGCCGCTTGCGGAACCTTGCCCACTTGGTGGCCGATCCGATCAGACCGCAGGTCCCGAACCCATGGCGCAAAAGCGCATCGCACAGGGCAAGGTCGATGTCGTGAGAGTATGTCAGGATGAAATGCCGCGCATCAGCAGGCGCATGGCGCACGGCGCGGGGCATGTCGGTGGCAACCAAAGGCGCCACTCTGGGCGGTAATGGATTGGGCAGGCGGGCGGGCGCGTCGTCGATCAGGGTCACCTGGTGGTTTTCAAAGGGCGCAAGGGTCGCGGCAATCGCGCGCCCCACATGGCCCGCGCCCCAGATCCAGATCGGGGGATCGGTCGGCTCTGGCCCCAACGCACCGGCCACAAAATCCAGCGTCACGCTGCCCCCACAACACTGACCAAGGTCCGGGCCTAGGGGAAAGGTCCGCTGCATCTGCGCGCGCCCCTCGGCCAGCATCCCGCGGGCGAGGCGCATCGCCTCATACTCCAACGCGCCGCCCCCGATCGTGCCGCGCAACCCGGCTGCGCTGACCCACATGGTGGCACCAGCCTCGCGGGGGGCAGACCCCTGCGTGGCTGTCACAGTGACGGCAATCTCCTCAGCCACGGGCACGCTCGATTGCCGCCAACAAGGCCTCTGGCGTGGCGGGGGCCTGCAAATTGGGCGGGTTCGGGCCAGCAGCCGCGCAGGCTTGGGTCAGGGCAGACAAGGCGCTGATGCCAAGCATGAAGGGCGGCTCCCCAACGGCTTTGGACCTATAGATGGTGTCGGCGTGATTGGCCCCATCCCAAAGCCCTACGTTGAACACTTCGGGCGTGTCACCGGTCGCGGGGATTTTGTAGGTCGAGGGCGCATGGGTCCGCAGCACGCCGCGATCATCCCAGACCAGCTCTTCCATCGTCAGCCATCCCGCCCCCTGCACGTAGCCCCCTTCGATCTGTCCGATATCGAGCGCGGGGTTCAGGCTGCGGCCCACATCGTGCAGGATGTCCGCACGCAGAATGCGGTTCTCGCCGGTCAGGGTGTCCACGACCACTTCGGTGACCGCCGCCCCATAGGCAAAATAGAAGAACGGCTTGCCCTGCCCAGCCTCGCGGTCCCACGCGATGGAGGGCGTCTTGTAGAACCCTGTTGCGGACAGGGGAACGCGGGCCAAGTAGGCCTCGGCCACCACGTCCGCAAAAGGGCGGGCCACACCGTTGGCGATCACATGCCCACCCTCGAACCTCGCCGCCTCGTCGCCCAGATGCGCAGCAATCGCGGCCTTGATCTTGTCGCAGGCGACCGCCACGGCCATCCCGTTCAGGTCCGACCCGGACGAGGCCGCTGTGGCCGAGGTGTTTGGCACTTTGCCCGTGTCCGTCGCCGTGATCTTGACCGCACCCGTCTCAAGCCCGAACCGATCCGCCGCGACTTGAGCGACCTTTTGAAATAGCCCCTGCCCCATCTCGGTCCCACCGTGGTTCAGATGGATGGACCCGTCTTGGTAGATATGCACCAATGCGCCAGCTTGGTTCAGATGGGTCAAAGTGAACGAGATCCCGAACTTCACCGGCGTCAGGGCGATCCCGCGTTTCAGGATCGGATGGGCAGCATTCCACTCCGCCACGCGCTGCTTGCGCGCGACGTACTCCGACTGCTCGGCCAATTGTTCCACCAACTGGGGCAGAATGAACCCCTCCACGACCTGACCATAGGGCGTGGTGTCCCGCTTCTTTGGGCCAGAAATACCCTCGGGGGAGGCCGCAAGGCCGGGGGCATCGCCCCTCGCATCGTAGAAGTTCGCGCGCCGCACGTCCAGCGGGTCGCGCCCCAAGGCGTAGGCGATCTCATCCATCACCCGCTCAATCCCGACCATCCCCTGAGGGCCACCAAACCCGCGAAACGCCGTGGCGCTTTGCAGGTTGGTGCGCAACCGCCAGCTGCTGATCTCGACCGCGGGCAGAAAGTACGCATTGTCGGAATGCAGCATCGCCCGGTCCGCCACCGGCAGGCTCAGGTCCTGCGCCCAGCCACACCGCACGTAGTGGCCGAACCGGATACCCTCTATCCGACCCTCGGCGTCAAAGCCCACGTCATAGGTGATCCGAAAATCGTGACGCTTGCCGGTGATGGTGAAATCATCGTCGCGGTCATAGCGCATCTTGGCAGGCCGCCCGGTGCGCGCGGCCACCAGTGCGCAAGCGATGGCCAACGCGTTGCCTTGGCTTTCCTTACCGCCAAACCCGCCGCCCATGCGGCGTACCTCCACCCGAACCGCGTGCATGGGCACGTGCAATGCATGGGCCACCTTGTGCTGGATCTCCGTCGGGTGCTGGGTGGAGGATTGGATGACCATGTCCCCCCTCTTGCGGCAGGGCGAGAGCCGCTTGGCCCTCCAGATAGAAATGCTCCTGCCCGCCGACCTCGAATGTGCCGTCCAAGCGGTAGGGTGCGGCGGCCAGCGCACCGCTCACGTCGCCGCGCCCCCAAATCCGCGGGCCCCCGTCAAACCAGCTTTCCGCCTGCATGGCATCCTCGACGGTCAGGATCGCAGGTTTCTCGTCGATCTCTACCACTGCCAACCGTGCGGCCGCCCGCGCCGCGCGATGGGACGTGGCCGCCACAAGGAACAAGGGTTGGCCTGCGTAGTGCACCTGCCCCTTGGCCAGCAAAGGTTCGTCGTGCACAGAAGGGGAGCAGTCGGGCATTGTGTCCAAATCGTCTGGCCCGATCACCGCGACCACGCCGGGTGCGGCCCGGACCGCAGACAGTTCCAACGAACGCAGGTCCCCGTGGGCCACTTGCGACACCCCGAAGGCCAAGTGCAGGGCGTTCGCGGGCAGGGGAATATCATCCACGTAGCGCGCCGCCCCGCTCACATGCAAAGGCGCTGCGTCGTGGGGCATCGGTTTACCGGCGGTCATGGGCGCACCCCCTGAATATCGGTGACGGTGCCCTGATAATCGGCCCAGACGCGGCGCAGCATGTTGGCCGCGGTCTGCGCACGATAGGCGTCCGAGGCGCGCATGTCAGAAATCGGGCTGTAGTCCTCGGCCAACTTTGCAGCGGCGGCGTCCACGGTGGCTTCGGTCCAAGGCTGATGCAGCAGCGCGGCTTCGGTCGCCGTGGCGCGCTTGGGCGTCGCCGCCATGCCTCCAAACGCAATGCGGGCCCGGGTGACTTGGCCGTCGGACACAGCAATGTTGAAGGCCCCGCATAACGCAGAGATATCTTGGTCGAACCGCTTGGACAGCTTGTAAACCCTCAGGGTGTCGGGCTGTTTCGGGATGGTCAGGCCTTCGACGAATTCGCCCGGCGCGCGGTCTTGCTTGCCGTAGTCGATAAAGAACGCCTCAAGTGGCAGGGTGCGGCGGGCATCCCGGTGGCGCAGGGTCACTGTCGCGCCAAGGGCGATCAGCGCGGGGGGCCGTCGCCGATGGGCGAGCCGTTGGCCACGTTTCCCCCGATGGTTGCCGCATTACGCACCTGTTCGGAGCCATATCGGCGCAACATCTCTGCAAAGCTGGGATGACGGTCTTGCACCGCCGCGCGCAGGGCCGCGACCGTGACACCGGCGCCAACGTGCAAAGCGTCGTCGGTTTCAGTGATCTGTTGCAATTCGGTACAGGCCCCAAGGAAGGCCACCGTGCCTAGATCGCGAAACTGCTTGGTGACCCACAGACCCACATCCGTCGCCCCTGCCACAAGGGTCGCGTCCGGGTTGTCTGCATACCACTGCGCGAGGTCATCCGCCGTTTTGGGTTGCACCCAAGCTGGGGGCTCTGCCCCCGGCCTTGCGGCCTCCCCCGAGGGTATTTGGGGAACAATGAGGTGGGGCGGCGGAGCCTTGGTCTCGATCGCTTTCGCCGCGCGCAGGATGGGCGCGTATCCGGTGCAGCGGCACAGATTGCCCGCAAGTTGGTCCGCGTGATCCGTGGCCCCGTTGAGGTGCGCTGTCGCCATGGAAACGACAAAGCCCGGGGTGCAGAACCCACACTGACTGCCGTGGTGTTGAACCATGGCGGTTTGTGCCGGGTGCGGGGTGCCGTCAGGCGCGGTCAGCCCCTCGACCGTGGTGACAGATTTGCCGTTCAGTTGCGGCAGGAACAGGATGCAAGCGTTCAGCGCGCGATGCTGGCCGTCACTGACCATGACCGTGCAGGCCCCGCAGTCGCCCTCGTTGCATCCTTCCTTGGTGCCGGTCAGGCCGCGTTCTTCGCGCAGCCAATCCAGCAGGGTGCGCGTCGGGTCATCGACCGTCAGGCGCACCGCGTCTCCGTTCAGTAGAAACGTGATCTGTGTCATATCATCAAGGCCGCGGTACCCAAGGGTTGCCCCCTCTCGCGGTCGATGCGGCGTAGAGCGCGGGGGTGGCAAAGAGTAAAGCGGGTGAAGGCGGACTTGGCAACCCTTGCCCACGCACAGGAAACGCGCTGCACAAGATTTGACCCCTTTTCGGGATGGCTTGCACCACATAGTGTCGACCCATGCCTCAGCCCCCTCGATTCATCCACCTGCGCGTGCACACCGAATACTCCCTTCTGCAGGGGGCGGTCCGGCTGAAAAAGCTGTCTGACCTGTGCACGCGGGCGGATATGCCAGCCGTCGCAATCACAGACACCAACAACATGTTCGCCGCATTGGAGGCGTCCGAGACGCTGGCCAAGGCGGGGGTGCAGCCGATCATCGGGTGTCAGGTGGATGTGATGTACGACCCCGCGCCCTTGGGCGCGCGTGCCCGCAACCCAGCCCCTGTGGTCCTGCTGGCGCAGTCCGAGGCAGGTTACGAAAACCTGATGAAACTGAACACCTGCCTGTACACCGCGCGGCCCGAAATGCTGCCCCAAGTCACGATGGAGGAATTGGCGGCCCATTCGGACGGTGTGATCTGCCTGACCGGGGGGCCGCTTGGTCCGCTGGCGCAACTGTTGGACAGCGGGCAAATGCCCAAGGCGGAGGCGCATTTGGCGGCCCTGCAGGCGGCCTATGGCGACCGTCTGTATGTCGAGATCCAGCGCCACGGCGGCGTCCACAAGACCGAGGCGGACAGCGTGGAGCTGGCCTATGCCCACGCCATCCCTTTGGTCGCCACGAATGACGTCTATTTCCCCGAGGCCAAGATGTACGAGGCGCACGACGCCCTGATCTGCATCGCCGACGGCACCTATGTTGATCAACAGGACGACCGCCGCCGCCTGACGCCCGAGCACCACTTCAAAAGCCAGGCCGAGATGGTGACCCTTTTCGCCGACCTGCCCGAGGCCATCGAGAGCACCGTCGAAATCGCACAGCGCTGCGCCTTCAAGGCCTACAAACGCGACCCGATCCTGCCCAAGTTTGCCGACGACGAGGTCGAAGAACTGCGCCGCATGGCCAACGAGGGGTTGCAAAAACGCTTGGCCGTGATCCCTCACGCAGCCCCGGTAGAGGAGTATCAGAAACGGTTGGATTTCGAGTTGGGGATTATCGAGGGCATGGGCTTCCCCGGCTATTTCCTGATCGTGGCGGACTTCATCCAATGGTCCAAGGACCACGACATCCCCGTGGGCCCCGGCCGTGGATCGGGCGCGGGGTCACTTGTGGCCTACGCCCTGACCATCACCGACCTTGACCCCCTGCGCTATTCTCTACTGTTCGAGCGGTTCTTGAACCCCGAACGGGTGTCCATGCCGGACTTCGACATCGACTTTTGCATGGATCGCCGCGAGGAGGTGATCCAATACGTCCAGGAAAAGTACGGCCGCGACCGGGTGGGTCAGATCATCACCTTTGGTGCGCTGCTGTCCAAGGCTGCCGTTCGCGACGTGGGCCGCGTGTTGCAGATGCCGTTCATGCAGGTGGACCGCCTGTCCAAGATGATCCCGGTGGAGGGCGTCAAACCCGTCAGCATAGAAAAGGCCCTCGCTGACGAGCCACGCCTGCGCGAGGCCGCTCGCGACGAAGAGGTCGTCAAACGCCTGCTCGACTACGGCCAACAGGTTGAAGGGCTGCTGCGCAACGCCTCTACCCACGCGGCGGGTGTCGTGATCGGAGATCGCCCTTTGGACGCGCTTGTGCCCATTTACCAAGACCCACGATCCGACATGCCCGCCACCCAGTTCAACATGAAATGGGTGGAACAGGCCGGGCTGGTGAAGTTCGACTTTCTGGGCCTGAAAACCCTGACGGTGATCCAGAACGCCATCGACATCATCCACGCCTCGGGCCGCGAAATCCACATCGCCGCGGATGGTACGCAGTTGTATGAACCGGCTCCCGGGACCGAAGGGGACATCAACGCGATCCCCTTGGATGACGAGGCGTCCTACAAACTTTATGCAGACGCGCGCACCGTGGCCGTGTTCCAAGTGGAATCCAGCGGCATGATGGACGCCCTGCGCCGGATGAAGCCGGACTGCATCGAGGATATCATCGCGCTGGTCGCGCTCTACCGCCCAGGCCCGATGGAGAACATCCCCAAGTTCTGCGAGGTCAAGAACGGCCTGAGTGCGCGAGAGTTGCTGCACCCAAGCGTGGACCACATCCTCGACGAAACCCAGGGCATCATCGTCTATCAGGAACAGGTGATGCAGATCGCGCAGGAAATGGCGGGCTATTCCCTTGGGGGGGCCGACATGCTGCGCCGCGCCATGGGGAAAAAGCTGCAAGAGGCGATGGACGTCGAACGCCCCAAGTTTCTGAAAGGGGCCGCCGAAAACGGCGTGGATGCCGCAAAGGCGACCGAGGTCTGGAACCTGTTGGACAAATTCGCCAACTACGGTTTCAACAAGTCCCACGCTGCCGCCTATGCGGTCGTCAGCTATCAAACCGCATGGCTGAAGGCAAACCACCCGGTGGAATTCATGGCAGGCGTCATGAACTGCGATATCCACCTGACGGAAAAGCTTTCGGTTTACGCCGAGGAGGTGCGCAAATCGACGGATCGCGGCGGGTTGGGCCTGACGATAATCCCGCCTTGTGTGAACCGCTCGATGGCCACGTTCAGCGTTCACGAGGGCGCCTTGGTCTACGGACTGGGTGCACTGAAAAACGTAGGGGTGGACGCAATGGAACTGGTCGTGGCGGGGCGCGGGACCAAACCCTTTGCCACCCTGTTCGACTTTGCCCGTCGGGTAGACCTGAAACGGGTCGGCAAACGCCCGTTGGAAATGCTGGCCCGTGCGGGGGCGTTCGATCAACTGGATGCAAACCGCGCGCGGGTGCTGGGTGCGCTGGACGGGCTGGTGGCCTATTCGGCGGCGATCTTTGATCAGAAGAACTCCAACCAAGTGTCCCTGTTCGGCGAGGCCGGTGACGATCTGCCCGAACCCCGCTTGCCCGCAATCGACGACTGGCTGCCCGCCGAACGCCTGGCCGAGGAATTCAAGGCCATCGGCTTTTATCTGTCCGGCCACCCGCTGGACGACTACATGGCCGCCCTGAAACGCAAAAAGGTCAAAACACTGGCCGAGGTCATGGATATCGTACAATCCGGCCCTGCTGCGGTCAAAATGGCCGGGATCATCGCGAGCCGACAGGAACGCAAATCCGCGCGCGGCAATCGGTTTGCCTTTGTGCAGCTGTCTGATCCCACAGGACAGTTCGAGGCAACGATGTTCTCGGACACCCTAGAGGCCAGCCGCAACCACCTTGAAACCGGCACCCGCATCACATTGCAAGTCGAGGCGACCCTCGAGGCGGATCAGTTGAAACTTCTTGCGCGCTCCGTCGCACCCGTGGACGACCTGATCAGCAATGATGCCAGCGCGGGCCTGCGGGTGTTCGTCGAGGAAACGCAAGCCGTGCCCGCCGTGGCCTCGCTGCTTGAACGGATGGCGGCAGACAGCGCCCCGCGCGGACGTGGCCCGGTGCGCTTGTGCCTGCTGGCCAGCGACCTGCCCGGCGAGGTCGAGGTGGAACTGCCAGACCCTTTCCCGGTGTCCCCACAGATCAAGGGGGCGCTGAAGTCCCTGCCCGGTGTGGCCTTGGTCGAGGATCTGTAGGGCGGGACTTGTCCCGCCGCCCGCCCCTAGCCGATCGGCAAGGCCGTCGTCTTGAACACCGTCTTCAGCGCAAAGCTGGACTGGATCTGCGCGACCCCCGGCAGCGATGCCAAATGCGCGCGGTGGATGCGGGCAAAGTCCTCGGTGTCGCGCGCCACGACCTTGAGCAGGTAGTCCGACGCGCCGGTCATCAGGTGACACTCCAACACGTCCGGCACCTTGGCCACTGCCGCCTCGAACGTAGACAGCACCGCATCCGACTGCCCCGACAAGCTCACCTCGACAAACACCGTCGTGCGCCGGTCCACTGCGCGGGGGTCCACAAGGGCAACGTAGTCCTTGATGATCCCCGCCTTCTCCATTCGTTGCACACGGCGGTGACAGGCCGAGGCAGACAGATGCACGCGTTCTGAAAGGGCCTGCATCGACGGCCGGGTGTCGCGTTGCAGATAGCGCAGGATTCGCAGGTCTATGTCGTCCATCTCGGGCTGCATACATAATTCTCCGGTTTTGGTCGCCGATTGCAGGACAATCTTGCACATACGCCTGTGAACACGCCAGAAAATTCAAAGAAATCCAAGCCAAATCAGATCATCAAGCACATACACACATAAAACGGGAGGTTCGCATGCTCATCGGTTGCCCAACAGAAATCAAACCACAGGAATTCCGCATCGGAATGATGCCCGCCGCGGCCCAAGAGGCCGTTGCCAATGGCCACCAAGTCATCATCCAGAAGGATGCGGGCATAGGCGCAGGCTTCAGCAACGCGGACTATGTCGCAGCCGGTGCCGAGATCGTGGACACTGCCGAGGAAATTTTTGCCCGTGCCGATATGGTCGTAAAGGTCAAAGAGCCCCAAGCCCCCGAGCGCGCCATGCTGCGCGAGGGGCAACTGCTGTTCACCTATCTGCATCTGGCCCCCGATCCCACTCAGACCAAGGACCTTTTGGCGTCAGGCTGCACCGCGATTGCGTATGAGACTGTTACCGACGACCGGGGCGGCCTGCCCCTTCTGGCCCCCATGTCCGAAGTCGCCGGACGCTTGGCTCCGCAAGTCGGCGCCTACACCCTGCAAAAGGCCAACGGCGGCAGCGGTGTGCTGCTGGGTGGTGTACCTGGCGTGCGTCCCGCCAACGTAGCGATCATCGGCGGCGGCGTGTCTGGCACAGCGGCTGCCCGCGTGGCCGTTGGCATGGGCGCGAATGTGACTGTGTTGGACCGATCCATCGCGCGCTTGTCCTATCTGGATGATGTCTTCATGGGCCGCCTGACCACTCAGTATTCAAACGCCGCCGCCGTCGCCGAACTGCTGCCACAGATGGACATGGTCATCGGTGCCGTTCTGATCCCCGGGGCCGCCGCACCCAAACTGGTCAGCCGCGCACAGCTTGCCACGATGAAGCCCGGCTCTGCTCTGGTAGATATCGCCATCGACCAAGGCGGGTGCTTCGAAACCAGCCGTGCAACAACCCACGCGGATCCGATCTACGACGTGGACGGGATCATGCACTACTGCGTGGCCAACATGCCCGGAGCCGTCGCACGCACGTCCACCATGGCCCTTGGCAATGCGACGATGCCCTACATGATCGCTCTGGCGAACAAAGGTTGGCGCGCCGCCTGTCTGGCCGATCCGAACCTGCGCAACGGTCTGAACGTCCATGCAGGCAAGCTGACTTATGCGGCCGTGGGCGAGGCCCTTCAAATGGACAGCATTGACCCCGCCACCATCCTTGCCGCCTAAACAAAAAAAGGCCCGCTGTTGAAGCGGGCCTTTTGCATGTCAAAACGCCAAAATCACCGCTTCAGCCCGTCACGGATTTCCATCAAGATATCCAGCTCGGTTGGACCAGCAGGCGCGGCCTCTGCGGTTTCTTCTTCTTTCTTGGCCGTCGCCTCTTTGATCTTGTTCACGTTCTTGACCAGCATGAACACCACGAACGCGATGATCAGGAAGTTCAGTACCGCCATCAAGAACGACCCGTAGGCAAATACAGCCGCGCCAGCTTCGCGCGCATCGGCCAGAGATGTGCCACCAGCAACCTCACCGGCCAAGACGATATACTGGTTCGTAAAATCGACGCCACCGGTGAACAGCCCAACGAAGGGGTTGATCAGGTCGTCGACCATGGATTTGACAATCGCCGTAAAGGCCGCGCCGATGATGATCCCGACGGCCATGTCCATGACATTGCCCTTGGCAATGAAGGCTTTGAATTCTTGTAGCATAGGTTACCCCTTTGGTCCCTTTTTCGTTGGCGCCCGTGTGATCCGGACGTCCGCGCGCAGTGTAGTCTCTCTATTCGCACCATCGCCACTCTTTTGTGCGGGGAGAAAAGGACTACCATTCCCATAACGTTAAACAGGAGACACCTATGTCCGCACTCGACGCCTTTCCCATCGCCCGCCGTTGGCCCGCCGCTAACCCAGATGTGATCCAGCTCTATTCCTTTCCGACACCCAATGGTGTGAAGGTCTCCATCGCGCTGGAGGAGATGGGCCTGCCCTACGAGGCCCACACCGTGACCCTGTCCGACAGCGACGTCAAAAGCCCCGCGTTCCTGTCCCTGAACCCAAACAATAAAATCCCTGCCATCATTGATCCGACTGCCCAAGGTGGCCCCTTGGGTCTGTTCGAGTCCGGCGCGATCCTGATCTATCTGGCCGAAAAGACCGGGCAGTTCATCGGCACCACCCCCGCAGACAAAGCGCGCGTGATCCAGTGGGTCATGTTCCAGATGGGCGGCTTGGGTCCGATGTTTGGACAGATGGGCTTCTTTGTGAAATTCGCCGGCTCCGAAATCGAGGACAAGCGACCCCGCGACCGCTATGTCGCCGAAGCCAAGCGCCTGCTGGCCGTATTGGAAAAGGAACTGGCGGATCGCGACTGGATCGCCGGTGACTATTCCATCGCTGACATGGCGATTGCCCCATGGCTGCGCGCGTTGGATTTCTATGGCGCGAAAGAGCTTGTAGGCTGGGACGATTTTCCGAACGTGGGTGCGTACCTTGACCGCTTCGTCGCGCGCCCTGCCGTACAAAAGGGACTGGTCACGCCCCCGCGCGCCTGACGCACATCGACGTCATCGAATACGGTGCCAAGGCGCAAGCCTTGGTGCCGCATCTTGTGGACCGAGGATCTGACGTGACAAGGCCCGGATCATGATCTAGCCCGGCAACTTGCCAGTCAGCACATAGTTCAGGATGTCCACAACTTGGCGTGGCTCTTCGCAGACAGCCAATGCAGCGGCATCTACCTCTTTCAGCGCGTGCTGGTGATCGGCACCATGCAGGATGATCAGGCTTTTGCCCAAGGCAGCCGCATAGCCCGCATCAAAGGCTGCGTTCCACTGTTTGTATTTCTCACCAAACCGGACGACGACCACATCCGCATCCGCAATCCCCTTGCGGGTGCGGATCGCGTTCACCATGGCACCCTTGTGGTCATGCCAATACTTGGTCGGCTCCGCGCCCATGATCGCAACACCACAATCGTCGCTGGCGGCGTGGTCCGTGACGGGGCTGTCGAAAGTTACGTCCAGGCCCTGCGCGCCCTCGGTGATCTGCTCGCGCCAGTCCGTATGGATTTCACCGGATAGATAAACCTTTAAAGTCATTAGAAACTCCTATGCTTCATTGGGTGGGAAATACCCCCGCCGGAGGCTCCGACGAGGGCGGCAGGTATAGCCGTTGATCATTACCCCCGCAGGGTGCCACCCGTGGCCTTCTGGACCTTTTCGATCACCTTGGCCGCGACGGCCTCGATGTCTTTTTCGGTCAAGGTCGCGTCTTTGGGTTGCAGGCGTACGGTGACGGCGAGCGACTTTTTGCCCTCTCCCAACGATCCGCCGATGAATTCATCGAACACCCGGACGTCTGCGATCAGGGCCTTGTCTGCCCCGGCAGCGGCATTCACCAAGGTCAGGGCCTCGACCTGCGTATCGACGACAAAGGCGAAATCACGCTCCACAGCCTGCAGGTCGCTGATGGTCAGCGCGGCGCGGGTTGCGGACTTGGCTTTGGGCATCGGCACCTCGGCGGGCCAGATCGTGAAGCCTACGGCGGGGCCTTTTACGTCCATCGCCTTCAGCACCTTGGGGTGCAGCTCGCCGAACACGGCCATGACCTTTTTGGGACCAAGGCACATCTTGCCAGACCGCCCGGGATGCCACCAATCGGCCACGCCGAGCAGGATCTGCATCTTGGCCGGGGCACCGATGGCGGACAGGACCGCCTCTGCGTCGGCTTTGGCATCGTAGACATCCACAGGCCGCCGCGCGCCGTGCACATCCTTGGGGCCAGAGTGGCCGACAAGGATACCGGCGGCCAGCTGGTGCTGCTCCATCGGTTCGCCGCCATGGAAGGCCGTGCCGACCTCAAACAGGGCCATGTCCATGATACCGCGCGCCTGGTTCCGGGCTGCGGCCTGCAACAGACCGGGCAGCAGGTCGGGGCGCATGTGGCTCATCTCGCTGCTGATGGGGTTTTCCAGTTTCGTTGCGTCCGTGCCACCAGCAAACAGCGCAGCAGAGGCTTGGTCGATGAAAGAGTACGTCACACATTCATTGTACCCGAGTGCCGCAATCGTCCGACGCGCGGCGCGTTCGCGCACTTGGCCGGGGGTCAGAACGGGCTTGGGCACACCGGTCGTCAGGCGCGGCAGGGGTTTGCCCTGCAACTTGGTCAGGGAGGCGATGCGGGCGACTTCTTCGACCAGATCCGCCTCGCCCTGCACGTCCGGTCGCCAGCTGGGGACATGGGCCATGTCACCGTCCAGCACAAAGCCAAGCGCCGTGAGCGTTGCGCGTTGCTCCGCCTCGGGGATATCCATACCCACCAGCGACGAACAGCGGGCGGCGTCGATCTTGTAGGCGCGGGCCGTGTCGGGCACGGCACCTGCCATGATCACCTCGGAGGCCTCGCCGCCCGCATGGTCCACGATCATGCGCACCGCATGTTCCAGCCCTTCGGGCGTGAAGGCCGGGTCAACGCCCCGCTCAAACCGGTAGCGCGCATCCGAATTGATCTTTAGCGCGCGGCCCGTGTAGGCGGTCTGCACCGGGTCCCAATAGGCGCTTTCGACGAATACATCCGTGGTGTCTTCGGTGCAGCCGGTTTCCTCGCCGCCCATGATGCCGGCGATGCTTTCGGGGCCATTGGCGTCGGAAATCACCATTTGACCGGGCTGGAACGTGTAGGTTTTTCCATCCAGCGCCAGCAGCTCTTCGCCGCCTGTGGCACGATGCACGCGCAGGTCGCCCTGCACTTTTGCCAGGTCAAAAACGTGCAGGGGACGGTTCAGATCATAGGTGAAGAAATTGGTCACATCGACGAGGAAGTTGATCGGGCGCAGGCCGATGGCGCGCAATAGGTCCTGCAACCACGCGGGGCTGGGGCCGTTCTTCACCCCCGGATCACGCGGCCCACGAACACGGGGCAGCCGTCACGGGTGTCATCGTCGATCGTCACCGCCATGGGTGCCGGGAACGTAGGGGCCACAGCCTCCACATCGCGGGCCTTCAATGTGCCCAGACCGCGCGCCGCCAAATCCCGCGCCACGCCGCGCACGCCGAGCGCGTCGGGGCGGTTCGGGGTAATGGCGATCTCGATCACGGGGTCCACCTTGGCGGGGTCGTTTTCGGCCAACCAATCTACAAAGGACTGACCCACATCGCCCGAGGGCAGTTCGATGATGCCGTCGTGTTCGTCCGACAGCTCCATCTCCCGCTCCGACGCCATCATGCCGAAACTCTCGATACCGCGGATCTTGCCCACGCCGATGGTGGTGTCGATGCCGGGCACGTAGACGCCGGGCTTGGCCACCACGACTGTGATCCCCGCGCGGGCGTTGGGGGCACCGCAGATGATCTGTTTCATCCCTTCGTCGGTATCCACCTGACACACGCGCAACCGATCCGCATCGGGGTGCTTTTCCGCCGACACGACCTTGCCGATGGTAAAGTCGCGCAACTTGGCCCCGCGATCCTCGACGCCCTCAACCTCTAGGCCGAGGTCGGTCAGCGCGTAGAGGATTTCATCAAGGGTGGCGGTGGTTTCAAGGTGGGACTTGAGCCAGGACAGGGTGAATTTCATCGGATACAGCCTTTGGTGCGCGTGTCACGTCGCGGGCTGCATATCCGATTGCGCCATAGGGTGGAAGGCCCCGAGGGTCGCCGCACCTAGGTTTCCAATTTCGGGACAAAGACGTTCATTTGCGTGAATTACCATCGGATTGGTGCAAGTCTTACCCATTTTCGCCGCAATTGACCGATATCAGCGAGGCAGAGCAGATATGAACCCAAAGAGGTCACACAATGAAAAGCGTCTTTCGCGAAACCTTGGGGCAGTTCGGCGTTGCCGGTGCCCTCGCCCTCAGCCTTGCTGGTGCCTATGCCGTGATGGACTTGGGCGGCAGTCAGAAAACAGGATCAACCTTCACCACTGTGGGCAGCAAGATCGAAAGCTGTAACAACCGTGGCGTGGACACCCCTTTCGGCCGCCTCGGCTGCGACAACAGCCAGCGCAACCAAACCGGCGCGGGCCGGATCAAGGTGCAAAAGGTCGAGACGACAGCCTTTCAGCGTCTGACAGGAAACTAGGCCGCCAAAACTGCATGGACGCCGGTCCGAAAAGACTGAGCAAAAAACAGGACAGACGTCAGCACCGTCAACACGATCACCCGGTTGAAATAGTGGACCTGTTTGATCGCCTCGACCTGTAGGGCGTCTGGGGCCGTCGCCCCAGGCAGGTCAAACACTTGGCGCATACGCGGCGATGGTTCGAAAATCAGACAGCGCAACAGGAACAGGATCGAGACAGAGATCGTGGTCACCTGCGCGAACATCAGCACCAGCGTCAGCCACCGTTGATCCAGCGAAAACAGGAAGGCCGACGCTGCCAGGATAATGGCGAGCACCGGCAAAAGAGCGGACGATTTCGCGTCAATCTCTCCCATGATCGACCGGGCCTCATCGGCGTCCATTTGCGCGGCACCCATTTCGCCCTCCACTCCGATGCAGACCGGCCGTAACGACAGCACCGAACGCTGCGGCAACATTCCGAAGTCCATCAAGACGATCATCCTGTGGAGCGACGTGATGGTCCTCATGTGCTGTCCTTCGACGGTTAGCGGCTCAGGCCTGCATGGGTGCTAGGCGCGTCCAATGCCGCAAACCCGTAGTGGCGCAGCCAGCGCAGATCGCTGTCGAAGAAGGCGCGAAGATCGGGAATACCGTATTTCAGCATCGCAATCCGGTCGATCCCCACCCCAAAGGCGAACCCTTGGTATTTTGCGGCATCGATCCCGCCAGCAGCCAGCACCTTGGGGTGCACCATGCCGGACCCTAGGATTTCCAGCCAATCGTCGCCCTCGCCCACTTTCAGCTGACCGCCTTCCCAAGAACAGCGGATGTCCACCTCGGCGCTTGGCTCCGTGAACGGGAAGTGGGACGCGCGGAAGCGTAGCTCCACGTCATCGACCTCGAAGAAGGCTTTGACGAATTCCTCCAGTGTCCACTTCAGGTTCGCCATGGAGATATCGGTGTCGATCGCCAGTCCCTCGACTTGGTGGAACATAGGCGTGTGGGTCTGGTCGTAATCCGCGCGGTACACGCGGCCCGGGCAGATCACGCGGATTGGCGCACCATGCTTTTCCATAGAGCGGATTTGCACGGGGCTGGTGTGGGTGCGCAGGACGTGAGGCGGGCGGTCGTCACCCTCAGCGCGCGCCATATAGAACGTGTCCATTTCCGCACGGGCCGGGTGGTGGCCGGGGATGTTGAGCGCGTCAAAGTTGTAGTGATCCGTCTCGATCTGGGGGCCTTCGGCCACCGAAAACCCCATGTCGGCAAAGATGGCCGTGACCTCTTCGGACACTTGGCTGATCGGGTGGATGGTGCCTTGGCGGCGCGGACGGCTGGGCAAGGTCACGTCGAGCCATTCGCCCCGCAACCGCTCGTCCAACGCGGCATCCTCCAGCGCTATCTTTTTGGCCACCAGTGCAGAGTTGATTTCGTTTTTGAGCGCATTGAGCGCAGGACCCGCAACCTGACGCTCCTCGGGCGACATCTTGCCAAGGGACCGCATCTGAAGGCTGACTTCGCCCTTTTTTCCAACGGCGGCCAGACGAATAGCCTCCAAAGCTGCCTCGTCGGCGGCGGTCGCAATCAGGCCAATGTACTTGTCGCGCAGGTCATCCATGGGGCGGCTCCTTTAACTGTCGCGCAGGTGCTACCGGGCCACGCGCATAGGCGCAAGGGTCAGGGTCAATTAGACCGTGTGAACCACGTACCGCGCAATGCCGTAAATGTAGAGCGCACTAAACAGGATGTTAATGTACTTCAACTGCGGCTCCGTACGCAGCCATCCGCAAAACACCCAAATCAAGCAAAAGGGCAGGCCAAAGAGCATCGCGGCAAGCTGCCAATCCTGTACAATCGAAATGGTGCTGCACACGCCCAGACAAAGGGCGATCCACTTGAGCGGCTGTTCCAGTGCCGTCAGTCGTTCTATCGTCATGTGTGTAACCGTCGTGATCAGCGCCGTTGACCCGGCGATCTGATAAAGTTCGCGTAGCACGGATTTCCAACGATACAAAATAAAAAAGCCCCCGCATCTGCGAGGGCTTTTCCAATTCAACCGATGGTCGCTTGGGCAGCCAGAGCGGCTTTCGCTTGGTCTACGATCGCACCGAAGGCTTCGGGTTCGTGGACGGCCAGGTCGGCGAGAACCTTACGGTCCACTTCGATACCGGATTTCGCAAGGCCGTTGATGAACGTCGAATACGTCAGGCTTTCATCATGGGCGCGGACAGCGGCGTTGATGCGCTGGATCCACAGGGCGCGGAAGTTCCGTTTCCGGTTTTTCCGGTCGCGCGTGGCGTATTGGTTCGCCTTGTCCACGGCCTGTGTGGCGGTGCGGAAGGCGTTCTTGCGACGGCCGTAATAGCCTTTGGCGGCCTTGATGACCTTCTTGTGACGGGCGTGGGTGACTTTCCCGGATGTAACGCGTGCCATTGATCGGTCTCCTTAGCGGTCGTAGGGCATGTAGCTCTTGACGATTTTCGCGTCAGGAGCGGACAGCGTGGTGGTCCCACGGGCTGTGCGGATGAACTTACGGGTACGCTTGATCATACCGTGGCGTTTGCCAGCTTGACCGGCCATCACCTTACCGGTGGCCGACACTTTGAAGCGCTTCTTGGCGCTCGACTTCGTCTTCATCTTGGGCATTTCGATCTCCTATCGTTATCGCGCGCGACTCGGCATGCCTCTGTCGCCGGCCGCGCGGGGTATTCAGAGCGCCCGTTTAGCCAGAGCGCAGGGGTTTGGCAAGGGCGCTATCGCAAGATGCGGGCGGCGATTTCGACGAAGGCCTGCGGAAAGGTCAGCCATTCAATCGGCCCCGCCTGCATCAGCCAGTACAGGCCCAGCCCGGCGATCCCCGTGACCAGTATCCCAACAAAGGGACGCCGCCCCTCTGCCAACGCAGAGAGGAACGCTGTCAGGCCGAGGCCCGCGAGGACTACGACCAGCACCGCCAATAGATCAGGATCACCGGGTACAGGTAGCATGCCCCCAGCCTAGTCTGCTTCGCTGTCCGCCGTATAGATCAGTTTTTCATCGCAGGGGGCCACACGCAGGATGTTCGTTGTGCCCGTGACGTTGAAGGGGATGCCAGCGGTGACCACGATCTGGTCGTCATTTGTCGCAAAGCCCGCGGATTTTGCAGCGCGCACAGCCGAGACCACTGCGAATTTGAAACGCTCCACCTCGTGGGTTTCGACGACATGGGTGCCCCAGTTCAGGACAAGACGGCGGGCAGCAGTGGCGATGGGGGTCAGGGCGATGATCGGCACCCGGGGGCGTTCGCGCGCCACAAGGCGGGCGGTGGTGCCCGAGTGGGTGAAGCAGCAGATCGCCTTGATGTCGGTGGTTTCCGCGATTTCGCGGGCGGCGGCGACGATGCCGTCCGTGGTGGTCTTGCGGTCGGCGTGGCGGCTGGCCTCGATGATCTGGCGGTAGGTGGGGTCACTCTCGACCTCCAACGCGACGGCATTCATGGTGCTGACGGCCTCGACCGGGTAGGCCCCGGCAGCGGATTCGGCGGACAGCATGACCGCATCCGCGCCTTCGTAAATCGCCTGTGCGACGTCCGAGACTTCGGCGCGGGTGGGAACCGGGCTTTCGATCATCGATTCCATCATTTGGGTGGCCACGATCACGGGTTTGGCGGCGGCGCGGCATTTGCGGACCAGACGTTTCTGGATCGGCGGCACGGCAGCCACAGGGCATTCGACGCCAAGATCCCCGCGCGCCACCATGATGCCGTCAGACACGGCCAAGATTTCGTCAAACGCCTCAACAGCAGCGGGCTTTTCGATCTTGGACAGGATTGCGGCGCGGCCCTTGGCCATATCGCGGGCCTCTTGCACGTCCTCGGGGCGCTGCACAAAGGACAGGGCCAGCCAGTCCACACCCAGCTCGCATACGAACTCCAGGTCCTTGCGGTCCTTGGGCGACAGCGCGGCGAGCGGCAGAACCACGTCCGGCACGTTGACGCCCTTGCGGTTAGAGATCGTGCCACCGTTCACCACGGTGCAATTTGCAAAGTCTTCACCGCAGTCGTCCACGGTCAGACGCAGCTTGCCGTCATTGACCAACAGGGTAGAGCCGGGCTTCAGCGCCTCGAAAATCTCGGGGTGGGGCAGGTTCACGCGCGTTGCGTCCCCGGGGGCCTCGTCCAGATCGAAGCGGAACGGCGCGCCCTCGGCAATCTCGGCACTGTCACCGTCAAACACGCCACACCGCAGTTTGGGGCCCTGCAAGTCCGCCAAGATGCAAATGGGTCGACCCGTGTCCCGCTCGATATCACGGATGATGGCGTGACGAGCGCGAATTTCTTCGTGGTCGCCGTGGCTCATATTCAGACGAAAGACATCGGCACCGGCCTCGAACAGGGCTTTGATCATGTCGAAATCATTGGATGCTGGCCCCAGGGTGGCCACGATTTTCACACTGCGGTGCCGTCTCATTGTTCAGTCCTCTTTCGTTCGGTCGGTTCGCACGCGGATGTTAGCGTTAACAATTGTCGTGGGTATGCCTGAAACCCACGCCACTCGCAACTGGCGTCACGCGCAACACATGCATATATCGGGGTGGTAACAGAAAGACGACGCAGAATGACAGAGCAGGCTTTTGAAATCTTGGACGCAGCGCCGGGCGCACAGTGGATCGTCACTTGCGACCACGCGTCCAACGCGGGGGCCGAGGGGTTGGGCCTGCCAGAGGCCGACATCCACCGCCATATCGCCTATGATGTGGGTGCGGCGGGTGTGACCCGGGGGCTGGCCCAGGCCCTTGGTGCGCCTGCCGTTCTGTCCCGGTTCTCGCGGCTGTTGATTGACCCCAACCGGGGCGAGGATGACCTGACCCTGATCATGCGCCTGTACGATGGGTCCATCATTCCGGGCAACCGCAAGGTCGACGCGGCAGAACGGGAACGCCGCCTGCACACCTACCACCGCCCTTACCACGACGCCTTGACGCAGGTCTGCGCGGGTCACCCGGATGCGGCCCTGTGCGCTGTGCACTCCTTTACCCCGCAGCTGAACGGCCACCCCCGCGCCCTTGGGAGGTCGGGGTGCTGTTTGGCGGCCCCAACCCGCTGGCAGATATTGTGATTGCGCTGTTGCAGGCCGAGGGGGATCTGACGGTCGGTATCAACGAACCCTATTCCGGCCACCTGCCCGGGGACGCCATGGACCGCCACGCCTTGCGCACCGGCCGCCCCCATGTGTTGTTGGAGGTCCGCAACGATCTGATTGAAACGGCAGACGGGCAGGCCCATTGGGCCGCGCGCCTTGCCAAAATCCTGACCCAAGCCCAAGCCACTTTGTAAGGAGCGACCATGGACGAACAAACCCAAATCGAGCTGGAGGCCGCCGCCTTTCGCCGCCTGCGCAAGCACCTGATGGAAGACCGCACAGACGCGCAAAACATCGACATGATGAACCTTGCGGGGTTTTGCCGGAACTGCCTGTCGCGATGGTATCAAGAGGCCGCGAACGCACGTGGCATCGAGATGACCAAGGACGAGGCGCGCGAGGCGTTCTACGGCATGACCATGGCCGAGTGGAAAGCCAACTACCAGACCGAGGCCAGTGCCAAGACACAGGCCGATTTTGACGTGGCCTTCAAGGAAAACATCACCGACAAATCCTGAGCCGCGTGCGTCCAAACGAAAAAGGCCGGGGTTCTGCCCCGGCCTTTTGTCATGGGATGGGCCGCGTCAGTAGACGTCGCCACCGTCCACACGCTTGGAAAACTCGGTCTCGGCCCCAGATGCCAGCAACTTGGCCTGAGCGACCCATTCATCCCGACTGACCCGCCCCTTGAACCCTTCAAGGTTGGCATCGACCCACGCGACCTCCTGATCGGTCCAAGAGGCGATCTGATCGAAATGGTAAAAGCCAAGGCTGTTGCATAGCTTTTCCATCTTGGGACCAATGCCCTTGATCCGTTTCAGATCATCGGCCTTGCCGTCGCGGGCGGCCTCCAGCGTTTCGGGCTTCACACCTTCGTCTGCGCCTTCGATCACACCATCGCCGTCAAAGTCCTGATCCGCCTGTGCCGCCGCAACGGGGGCGGCGGTCGGGGCCACGGCCACCGCCGTTTCGGCCCGGGCCTTGGCCACGTCCGCCTCCAACGCCGCGATGCGGGCATCTTTGTCGGCGTGCAGGGCGCGGCACTTGTCGAGGTCCGTGCGCAGGCCCTCCGCCTCGTCGGTGTTCACAACAACATCGCCGGACTTGCCCCAGATCAACCACCCTGCCAGCAGGCCCAGCAGGGCCGCCAAAAGGATCAGGACCCAAATCTCGCCCAGTAGAAATCCCCACTCTTGAAACATAATCACTCTCCCACCCTAAGGGTTACTGTGTTGTCCATCTAAAGGTCGTGCGGCGGTTGGCGGCGCGGCCCTCTTCGGTTTCATTGGTTGCAATCGGCGAACTGGGGCCAAAGCCCACGGTCTGCATCGCCTCGACCGGTAGGCCCCGCGCGACCAGCGCGTCGCGCACAACGTCCGCGCGCGCTTGGCTTAGGCGGGTGTTGCCCTCGACTGATCCGGTGCTGTCGGTGTGTCCACCAATCGTCAGGCGCAAATCACCCGATGCCAAGCACCGCTGCGCAATCGCGGCCAGCGCGTTCACGGACCGGATAGAGCGTACGTCCAGATCGGACCCGCCCGATACGAAGTTCACCTTGTTTGAGGTCTGCACCAAAAACGCCTGTCGCGCGCAGTTTTCGATGCTCGGTTCAAAGTCAAAAGTCGGCAGCCATGCGGCCCCGGCGAATTGCTCTTCGCGGCCCGTCAACAGGTTCACCCGCAAGGTGCCGTCTTCGGGCATGGCCTGCGGTCCCTCAACAGGGATCGGATCCAAGGCCGCGGCAAGCTGGTCTACATCCACGCCCGGTGCGGCATAGGCCACGACTGTCGCACCGTCCGCCGTGCCGGTGATGTCAAAGCCCGAAAGCTCTGTCATCCACGGCGACAGGGTAGACAGGGCGGCCAGCATGGGGGCGGGGTCGCCATCCGCGAAGGCGTTCGTCATGTCGGCGGCCTTCACCTCGTCAAAATCAAGGGCATCGGCCACTTGATCGGCGGACAGGTCGGTCGGGGCTTTGCCAGACAAGCCGACACCCGTGGCGGGATCAAAGGTCACGCGATAGTCCACGGGCTGGCCATCGTCCAACACGTTCAGGTCCACATCGCGGGTAAACCCGGAGGGCAGCGCGTCCAAGGCCGCCTCGGCCTGTGCCACGGCCCCGGGGTTCAGGGCGTCGCCGCGCAGCGTGACGGTGGTTCCGGTGATGTCCAGCGTGCCAGCTTCCAGCGCGCGCAGGGCCATCAGACCTGCATCACTAGCCCCTGTGAACGGATCACCCGCGCCCAAAGCCGAAATCTCGAACTCACCTTCGACTTGGGACAACACGGTGCCTGCGGGCAGTTTCCCGGCCCCGCTGACCGCACCACCGTCCAGCGTGGCGGACAAGCGGAAGGGGGTGCCGTCATCCAGCGTACCGATCTGGGCCGCAATATCCTGCCCCGCCAATGCAGCCTCGGCGGCGGCTTTCTCGGTCGGGGTGCGCGCCATGCCTGTCAGGGTGTTTTCATCCGGCGACAGGGTCAGGGTGCCCGTCTCCAACAACGCCAATGCCCCGGCCCCGGCCCGTGCTTGATCCACGAACGGAGCCCCTGACCCGATCTGCGCGGTCACGACATCGCCCGTCAGGGTGTCGATTTGCAGGACCTCTGCCAGATCAGCGGCGGCCAACCCTTGGGGCAGCTTGCCCGTGGCGGTTCCATCTTGATCCAGCGTCAAAGCAAAGGGACGGCCATCGTCCAGCGTCGTGATGTCGATCGTTTGCGTGATGCTGGCTGGAATGGCCGCCAGCAGGGCCTCCGCCTCGGCCTTGTCCGCAGGGACCAAGGCAACCCCGTCAAAGGTCAGGGTCGCATCTTCCAAGGTAAACGAGCCGCTTTCCAGCGGATCCATCGCGGCTGCAGCGGCCTGCACCGCGGGCAACCAATCGGCCGGGGCACCGCTGGCCAAATCCATCTGATCCACAGCGGCCCCAAAAGGCGCAAGCGTGGCGCGCACAGCCTCGCTGGGGACAGCGCCCGACAGGGACAGCCCCGAAGCGTCCAGCGTGCCCGAGGTGATGAAGGGCGTCATTTGCGGCAAGACCTCGATCTCGTCGCGCACAACCCGCTGACCGCGTAGATCTTCAAGCGCGGCAAGAACCTGCTCTTTCTCCGCTTGGCTGTCGGCCAGACCCCGCGCCGTGATGTCACGACCGGCCACGTCAGTGACGATGCCATGCTGCGTGCCCGCCACGACCGAGGCCGCAGCCGCCGTCAGTTCGGCCTGCATATCCTGCGCATGATCCGCACGCCCCCACAGGCCAAGGGCCCCAACGCCCACCGCAAACACACCCCAACCCAAAGCCTTACGCACTGCACTACCCCCACACAGAAACTATGGGGTCCAGTGTTACGTTTGGTCAGGATTGTGCAATGGGGAAACGGACCAAAAAGACGCCAAAACCGCTAAACAGCGGCGGCTCTGCTTACATCCAGGTAGATTTCGCGCAATCTTTGGGCAATGGGGCCGGGTTTGCCGGTGCCAATGGGGGCACCGTCCATTTCCACCACCGGCATCACAAACGTAGAGGCAGAGGTGATGAACGCTTCGTCCGCCGCCTTGGCCTCGTCGAGGGTAAAGGGACGTTCTTCCACCTTCATCTGCGCCTCCGCCGCGAACCGCAAGACGGCGGCGCGGGTGATCCCGTGCAGGATTTCGTTGCCAAGGTGCCGGGTGATGATGGTGCCGTCCTTGACGATATAGGCGTTGTTCGAGGTGCCTTCGGTCACAAAGCCGTCCTCGGTCATCCACGCATCATCCGCCCCCGCCGCCTTGGCCGCCATCTTGCCCATGGACGGGTACAGCAGCTGAACCGTCTTGATATCGCGCCGCCCCCACCGCTGATCCTCGATCGAGATCACCTTGATCCCGGTCTTGGCGGCGGGGCTGTCGGCGAGGCCCGGCTTGGCCTGGGTGAACAGCACAATTGTGGGTTCCACATCATCGGCAGGATAGGCAAAATCCCGGTCCGCCGCACCGCGCGTGATTTGCAGATAGACCAACCCGTCGTCGATCTCGTTCACGCGCACCAACTCCCGGTGGACGGCCAGCAGGTCGTCCTTGGTGATCGGGTTCTTCATGTCCAACTCGGATAGGGACCGTTCCAGCCGCACGGCGTGGCCATCAAAGTCGAGCAGCTTGCCGCCCAGAACACTGGTCACCTCGTAGACCCCATCGGCGAACAGGAAGCCTCGATCAAAGACAGAGACCTTGGCCTCATGCTCGGGCAGGTATTCTCCGTTGACGTAAACGGTGCGGGTCATGGCGGCTCTCCTATCAGTTGGCCCATATGGGCGCGCGGGCGGCAGGGGGTCAAGTTGGTTGCGCCCCGCCAAGGCCTGCCGCACAAAAGGGGCGATGGTATTGCAGATCACACAAAGCCCCCTTGGTCCCCTGCGGGACACGCCCCTTGGCGCCGCCGTGGCGCGTGCCGAGGCGGTGCGCCCGGGCTACCGTGACCATCCTTTGGATCTTGGCGCGGCCCAGCACGCGGACCCGATGGTCGAGGTGCGCGACTTCGGGATCAGGGGGCGAACCATTACCACATCGCCCACAACCCGCCCTATCACGCCCAAATCGCGGGATCGGTCCCGGACCTGTTGCTGCGCCGCCCTGTGGCAGAGCGTCTGGCACAGGTGAACGCGGTGCTGGACCCCTTCGGGCTAGAGCTTTGGGTGTTCGACGCCTGGCGTCCCATCGCGGTGCAAAACTATTTCCACGACCACTGGATGCCCGCGACCCTGCGCGCCGCCAACCCAGGCCTGGACGGGGACGCCCTGCGGGCAGAGGTTGAAAAGTACTGGGCACGTGGCGCACCGGGCGGTGTCATCGACCCGGCCTCGCCGCCCCCCCACGCCACCGGTGCGGCGGTGGATTTGACCATTCGCCGCAAGGACGGCGAGCTTCTGCATATGGGGTCCATCTTCGACGATGTCACACAGGTGTCCAACACCGCGTATTTCGAGGATGCCTCCCCCTCGCCTTTTCGGCGCGAGAGGCGCGGGACAACCGCCGGATGCTGTACTGGTTGATGGACGAGGCGGGCTTTGTCAACAATCCGACCGAATGGTGGCACTACAGTCTGGGCGATCAGATGTGGGCACGGATCAAGGGGGTGCAGGCCGCTTATTACAGCGTGCCCCCCAAGGGCGCGTAGTGCAGCTCTCCGGCGTGCTCGTCCAGTTCGACCAACAGGGCTTGGGTCAGGCGCGTGCGGCCTGCATAGACGTGCATCACGCCGCGCGCTTTGTCCGCGTGACTGATGCACACCACCAACCTGTCCGACGATGATCTTCGGACGGGCACAGCCTCTGTCCCCATTCGAAGGCTTAACTCTGATCCCGATCGCATGGCGCATCTCCTACATCGCGCCCTCGCCCGTTAAACGTAACGAACCAAAACCCGAATCAGAAAGCGTTAATCCCGGGCCTTGACCTTTGGTCGCAGGACATGGGGCATGGCCGGATCGTACAGGGCACTGTCCTTGAAATCCTGCACCTCTCGCAAGGCCGGGCCCACAAGGATCAGCGCCGTGCGCGTGATCTTGGCGGCGCGCACCTTGGGATGGATGTCGCTGATCGTGCCCTTGATGAACATCTGGTCCGGCCAGCCCACGCGATAGGCGATCACCATCGGGCAATCGGCCCCGTAGTGCGGGGTCAGGACCCGCTCAATCTCGCGCAGATTGCGGATGCCCAGATGGATGGCCAAGGTGGCCCCGGTGCGGGCAAAATTTTCCAAGGTCTCGTTCGGCGGCATGGAGGTGGATTTCATGCTGACCCGGGTCAGAATGATGGACTGGGCGACCTCCGGGATCGTCAGCTCCTGACCAAGAGCGGCGGCAGCGGCGGCATAGGCCGGCACGCCCGGGATCACCTGATAGTCGATGCCATCCGCCTTCAACCGCCTGATCTGCTCGGCGATGGCACCGTAAAGGCTTGGGTCCCCCGAATGGACCCGCGCCACGTCCTGCCCCTTGGCATGGGCGGCTTTGATCTCGGCATGGGTTTCGTCCAGCGTCATGGGCGCCGTGTCCAGCACCCGCGCCCCTGCGGGGGCCTCTGCCACCACCTGTTCCGGCACCAGACTGCCTGCATACAGACACACCGGGCAGGCTTGGATCAGGCGCTGCGCTTTCAGGGTCAACAACTCCGGATCGCCCGGCCCCGCGCCAACGAAGTAAACGGTCATGTGGGCTCTCCTGTGTGGGACGGCGGGCGGGGCGAGGCCGCATCGGCGGCGAGCGTCGGCTGTCCGTCTTCATCATTGGGCGGCAGGTCACCGCCCACCATTTTGCGCGCGTAGCCCCGTGGGGTGTACATGCGCGGCCCTTCGCCCAGTTGGGCCAGACGCGAATGGCTGGACCCCACAAGGACCACCGTCAACATATCCACCTCGTCCACATCCAGATCGGCCAGACGGCGGTAGCGTACGTGTTCCTCGGGTCGGCCAAGGCTGCTGGCCAGCATCACGGGCGTATCGGCGGGGCGGTGCTGCAACAGGATGTCCCGGGCTTCGGCCAACAAGGTGCGGCGGCGTTTCGACACCGGGTTGTAAAAGGCGATCACGAAATCTCCTTCCGCCGCCATGTGCAACCGCTTCACGATATCCTCACGCGGGGTCAGCAGGTCCGACAGGCTGATCGCGCAAAAATCGTGACCCAGTGGCGCGCCCGCCCGCGCCGCCGCCCCCTGCAGGGCCGACACACCCGGAGAGCAGACTACCTCGACCCGGCGCGCCGCGTCCGTGACCGCGTCTGCGCCCGTCCGGTCCATCAATTCAAACACCAACGCCCCCATGGCATAGATGCCCGCATCCCCCGAACACACCAGCGAGACGTTGATCCCCTTGGCCGCCTGTTCCAGCGCGTAGCGGCACCGCGCCTCCTCCCCGCCAAGGGGGAAGTCGCTGCGGGCCTTGCCGTGGGCCAAGGGCCCCAGCAGGTCGATGTACAGGCCATAGCCCACCAACTCCTCTGCCTCCGCCACAAGGCGCGAGACCTCGGGCGTGCGCCAAGACGCCTGACCGGGTCCGATGCCCAGGATCGACAGCCGCCCCCGCGCCCGACCGCGCAGGGTCGTGATCGGTGCTGGTGCCTCGACCAACGCGCAGGTCGTGTTGGCGGTCTTGCGTTTCTCGGCGCGCAGTGTCCCCGTGGGGACAGACGCCAGTGCGGCCCCTTCGGCGACCCCGTGACAGCCCACCTCGGCAAAGACCACCTCGGACGGATTGGCCAGACGGGGGGCCTCGGCCTCCAACTCTGCGGCGGTGAATATCCGCAAAGGCACGCCAAGGCGCGCCGCAAGTTGGTTCATCGCAGGCTCGTCCGCCTTCAGGTCCAGCGTCGCCACACAGGCCACGGCCCCCTCGGCCACACCGGCCGCTGACAACATCTCGGACACGTTTTGAATAAGTTCCGCCGGATCCGCATTGCGCGCGCAGCCCACCCCCAGCACATATTTTTGCGGGTGATAAATCAGTTTGGCCGCGCCTCCGGCGTCGGGCGCGTCATGGCACGCGATGACGACCTCCGACCCCTCGGGCAGGTCAAACAGCGCCTCGCCCTCCACCGTCGCGCCGCCCCCTTGCAGCAGCGCCGCCATGACCGATTTCGCGTGTTCCGGGTTGGCCAAACGGTAGCCCGCGGGCGGCTCGTCCAGCGCCACGCCAAGGGCCACGTCCCCCGCCGTTGTCACCGCCGCCGTTCCCTGCAACGCCTGTGCGATGTCGCGTGCCAGCCGGTTCGCGCCGCGATGCCCGCCCAGCAAGGGCACCACCACGGCCCCGTCATCCGACACGCTCAACACCGGAGGTTCCACAGTTTTATCCGCCAACAGGGGCGCCACGGCCCGGATCAGAATACCGCTGGCGCAGACCCCAACGATGGGTGTCCCGGCGGCGAACAGATCGCGCGCGTGGTCCAGCGCGTTGGCAAAGAGCACATCCGCCCGGTCCACGCGATCCGCCCGGCCATGGACGGGCGCGCCAAGGGCGGCGGCGATGCGGTGGGCCAGCGGCTCACCGGCCCGGTTAAGGCACAGGACAACGGGGGCTAGAGCCATGGGTCGGCTCCTTTCGCGATAAGGATCATGGAGAAGTAAGGTGCCTTTTCAGGGGCTTGGGTCAGGGGCAGGACCACCTCGGCCCCAAGGGTCGCGCGTTCGATATAGGTGGCCTTTTCTGCCAAACCGGCCTCGGCCAATAGGGCACGCAGCTTAGGCAGGTGGCGGCCCACCTTCATGATCACCAGCGTGTCGGCGGCCTGCAGATGGGCGCGCAGGTCCGCCTCGGGCAAGGGGCCGGGCAGGACGGTCATGACCTCGTTTCGGGCCACAAGGGGCATCTGGCTGGCCGCCGCACAGGCCGTCACGGATGTGACACCCGGCACAATTTCCGTTTCATAGCGGGGACTTAGGCGGGCGAAAAGATACATGAAACTGCCATAGAACAGCGGATCCCCTTCGCACAGGCACACCACGTCCCGGCCCGCGTCCATGGCCGCCGCCATGTCGCGCGCGGCGGCATCGTAGGCGGCCTGCGCGGGGGCGCGTTCCACGGTCATGGGCACGTCTATGCGGATTTCCCGCGTCCCCGTGGGGACAAGATCAGCGGCGATGGAGCGTGCGAAACTGTCCCCACCCGCAAGGCTGGGGTAGGCAATAACGTCAGCGTTTTCAATATATTGCGCGGCCTTGCGCGTGATCAGACCCGGATCACCGGGGCCAAGGCCTACCCCAATCAGACGTCCGGTCATCTTTTCACAAGGCTCCACTGGGTGACGGGCATCAAGGGACGCCAGCCGCGATAGGGGCCGACCGGGTCAGCACGCTGAACCTGTAGCTTAACCAATTGACCCCCGTGGGTTTTTTGCAAGGCAATCAGGGTCGCCTCGGATTCCAAAGTCACCGCATTTGCGACCAGTCGTCCCAAGGGGCGCAGGGCATCCCAAGCGGCCTCGAACGTGGCCTCGGACAGGCCGCCACCGATGAAGACCGCGTCTGGTTTTTCCAGCCCGTTCAATGCGTTAGGGACCTCGCCTTCGACCAGCTTCAACTGCGGCGCGCCCAGGGCCAGCGCGTTTTCGGCGGCCATGGCGCGGCGGTCGGCGCGGGGTTCGATCCCGATGGCGCGGGCATAGCGGGCGGCGCGCATCCATTCGATGGCCACAGACCCGCAGCCGGTGCCAATGTCCCACAACAAGGCCCCGCGCATGGGCATCAGCTTGGCCAGCGTGGCCGCCCTAACCTCTTGTTTTGTCATGGTTCCATCGGACTGGAACAGGTCGTCGGGCAGACCAGGGACGCGCGGCAAAAGGGCCGCATCGGGGGCAGCGATACAGTCCACACACAGGGTGTTGAAGGCCGGAACCGCGTGGTCCCACGTCGCGGCGACCCCGTCAAACCGCGCCTCCCGTTCCCCGCCCATGGCGGCCAGAACGGTCATTTTGGACTGGCCAAAGCCCCGATCCGTCAGGAATTGCGCAATCTGGCCCGGCGTTTCAGCGCCAGTGGTGAGGATGATAAGCTTTTGATCTGGCTGGATAAAAGCCACCATCTGCTGCACCGGGCGACCGTGGACCGTCAGGGTTTCGACGTCAGGCAAGCTCCACCCCATGCGGGCCGCTGCCAGCTGGAACGCCGACAGTTGCGGGTGGTAGGTGATCTGGGCTGCAGGGATGGACCGCCCGATCCGCGCGCCCACGGAAAACCACAGGGGATCGCCCGTGGCCAAAACCACAACCCTTTGACCTTTATAGCTTTTCAGAACATCAATCAGCGCGTCGAAGGGCGAGGGCCATGCCACCCGCGTGGCCGAAACCGCCCCTGACAGGTCGTGATGACGGTCCCCGCCGATGATGACTTCGGCCGCTTCGACCACGGCGCGGGTCACGGGGGTCAGCCCGTCCAGGCCGTCCTCACCGATGCCCACGATGTGCAACCAAGGTGCGTTAACCATCAGCCCAACCCTCCGGTTTGGGGCATCTGGGTTTTACCCCCGAAACCACCCCCGAAACCCACCCCGATTTGGATCCCTACGTCCGCATTAACCATTTTGGGCGACCTCGGGCAGTCCGGCCGCCAGGGCGTTCACTGCGGCGCTGGCGATCGCCGATCCGCCGCGCCGTCCGCGCAGGGCGACGAAGTCGCAGCCCCGGGGGTTGGCGGCCAATTCGGCCTTGGACTCCGCCGCCCCCACAAAGCCCACGGGAAAGCCGAGGATCACGGCAGGTTTCGGAGCACCCTGGTCGATCAACTCCAACAGGTGGAACAGGGCCGTCGGCGCATTGCCAATGGCGACCACCGCACCGTCCAGATGGTCGGTCCACAGGTCCACCGCCGCCGCCGACCGAGTGTTGCCGATGTCGCGCGCATGATCTGGGGTACGGGGATCGTTGAGCGTTACGATCACCTCGTTGTCCGAGGGCAGGTAGCGGCGGATGATGCCAGCGGCGACCATTTCGCAGTCGCACAGGATGGGCGCACCGGCGGCAAGTGCGGCGTGCCCCGCCTCGGCCGCCATGGGGGAGTGCGCCAGACGGTCCGCGATTTCGACCATGCCGCAGGCGTGTATGGTGCGGATCGCAAGCGCCCGCATCGCCGGGGTGAAGCGGTCAAGGTTCGCCTCGGTCTGGACGGTGGCGAAGCTGGCCGCGTAGATCGCGGCGGGGTTTTTCTCGTAGGGGCGCATGGGTCAGTTCCAAGGGGGGCGGTGGGACAAGTCCCACCCTACTTTTTGGTGCGAACGGATTCCGGCCCGTGGGGGTGGTCGGCCTGTGGATAGGGCGCGTGATGGTGGTGATCGTGGTCATGGCCGTGGCCATGGTCGTGGCCATGGTGATGATGGTGGTGCCCATGGTCATGGTCCATCGCCACCAGACGGCACATGCCCGTGCAGAAGGTGTCGCAATGGGTGCAATCGGCCACGTTGGACCCCGGCGCATTGGCGCCCTGCCCTTCGACGTGGTGGTGGTGGCTTTCCTGGATCGCGCCCACCTCGCCTTCGAACCCCAGCACGGCCGTGCGATATTTGCACATCACGCAGGTGGGCGGCGGCACCGCGCCGAAGGCGGGATGCTGGCGATCCTCGGGCTTGATGTGGTGGTGTTCGCCGTTTTCCATGGCCAGCACCTGTTCGCGGTAGGCACACAACCCGCAGTTGGGCGGCGGCGTGTCGGAGGCCTGTTCTAGGATACGTTCCGCGAAGGTTTCCAGCACATGGGGGTGGTCGCCCAGATAGCCCGCCTTGAGGAATTCGATGTCCGGGTGTTCGGCGGCGACCTGGTCGGTAAAGCCGTAGATCCGGTCGATCAGGATGCCGGAAAACAGGAAGTAGGGGAACACGACGATGCGTTTGTAGCCCAGCTTGGCCGCGTGTTGCAGGCAGGGTTCCACCAGCGGGAAGGTGACGCCGGAATAGCCCACCTCGAGCCAGCCAAAGCCCATGCCCTCTTGCAACAGGCGGGCGATCTTGGCGACGTTGCCGTTGGCATCCGGGTCAGACGCGCCGCGCCCGATCACCACAAGGCAGGTGTCGTGGTAGGGGCCGTCGCCCGCGACCTCTCGGATGCGGGCGGCGGCGGCGGCGACCATCTTGGGGTCCACGCCCAACTCGCGCCCGTAGCCGATCTGCATGCCGTGTTTGGCGGCGTAGGTGTTCAGCACCGTGGGGATGTCGTTCTTGGCGTGCATGGCGGCAAACAGCATGCCCGGCACGGCGAAGATCCGGTCGCAGCCCTTTTCGCGCAGGGCGTCGAGGCCGTCGCGGATCACGGGGTTGGCGAATTCCAGATAGCCGTAGTCGACCTCCCAATCCCGGGGCAGGTAGGCGGGCAATTTTTCGGCCAGCGTCGCGAATTCATCGACGGCGGATTTGGAGCGGGACCCGTGGCCGCAGATCATGACACCTGTTTTCGTCGCCGTGTTCATGCCGCTTGCTCCTCGGTGTCGGTTTCGGTGTCGTCTTCAGGCTCCGGCTCGTCGTCGGCCCCCTTCAGCCAGCCCCAAAGCGCCGCCGCCACTGCGATGCCAATGGCCGCCCCCGCCACCCAGTGGTCATGGCCCGCAACGTCCGCGATATGACCCGGGTGGGCCATGGCGGGCGAGGACATCAGGAACAGGGCGCATAGGGGTCGCATGGGGCATCTCCGGTCTGGGGCCCCGGTCGCGTGCCGGTCTGACGATGCGCCTGTGCTCCCCTACTTGGGTCGAGCGTGGTGCGCCACCTGTCCGGCCCCGAGCGGGGCGTCGTCTTGACCCCGTGCGTACCGCGCGGACCTAAAAGGCGCAATGGGATTCCCGGCGCGATATGACACAGGTGCGACACCCCTGTGCATCCGCGCGCAGGTCCTGCGCTGGTGCGCGGGTTTATGGGGCGGCGGGGCCCTGTAGGGTGCGCAAAAAGGAGATTTCCCATGGGACAGCTGGTTGACGGCATCTGGCACGATGAATGGTACGACACGAAATCCACGGGCGGCGCGTTCAAGCGTACCACCGCAGGGTTTCGCAACTGGATCACGGCGGATGGGTCTGCCGGGCCCTCTGGCGCGGGCGGGTTCAAGGCCGAGGCCGGGCGCTATCACCTCTATGTCTCGTTGGCGTGTCCCTGGGCGCACCGGACGCTGATCTTTCGCAAGCTCAAGGGGCTGGAAGATCTGATCGACGTCAGCGTGGTGCACCCGGACATGTTGTCCGACGGATGGACCTTCGAGACCGACGCCCACGGGGCCACCGGGGACCGGTTGTTCGGCCTGCCCTTCATGCGCGATATCTACACCCGCGCGGACCCAGGCGTGTCGGGCCGGGTGACGGTGCCTGTGATCTGGGACAAGCAACGCGGCACCATCGTGTCCAACGAATCCTCCGAGATCATTCGGATGTTCAACAGCGCCTTCAATGATCTGACGGGCAACACCGACGATTATTACCCCGAGGCCCTGCGCCCCGAGATCGACCAGATCAACGCCCGGGTCTATCCGGACATCAACAACGGCGTCTACAAATCCGGGTTTGCCACCACGCAATCCGCCTATGACGCCGCCGTGGGGCCCTTGTTCGATGCGCTGGATTGGGCCGAGGACCTGCTGGGCACCCGCCGCTATATCGCGGGGGACCAGATCACCGAAGCCGATTGGCGCCTGTTCACCACGCTGCTGCGGTTCGACCCGGTCTACCACCTGCACTTCAAGTGCAACCGCAAGCGGATCATCGACTACCCCAACCTGTGGGCCTACACGCGCGAGTTGTATCAGGTGCCGGGCGTGTCAGAAACCGTCGGGATGGAGCATATCGTGCGTCACTATCACTATAGCCACGACACAATTAACCCCAACCGGATCATCCCCACGAACCCGTTGATCGACTGGATGGAACCCCACGGGCGCGGTTAGGCGGCGGCGTAGTGTTCCACCATGGCGCGCAGATCCTCGGGGTCAGTGGTCGTAGGGATCAAGGTGCGGGCGTTCCCGATATGGGCAAAGATCGACCCATCGGAAAAGCATCCGTCCGAGCCGACAGCCAGCAGTTGTGCCGCGGGCTGTCGGTAGTTGGCATAATCCGCCACGGCCAAGGCACTGCCCTGTTCGAGGTGGAGGTTCAAAATAATCACGTCGACCCGGTGGTCCGTTAACTGTGCAACGGCATCCCGCTGCCCCTTGGCCACAAAGGTTGTGTAACCTTCGCGGTGCAAGGCATTGGTCCATTGAACAGCGCGGTCTGGGTCGCTGTCTACGAGCATTACGTGCAAGAGGCGGTCTCCTCTTTGGGTTGTTTAAGAATACTAAGCTTGACCGGCCACGGTTAACGAAAGGTTAATTCACGCGGGCCAAGGGGTGTGACAAACCCGCCCGCGCGGGATTGCGCCGACCGACGCGATGGGGTTCAAAGGCGCAAACCACGTAAGGGGCACCCATGACATCCGTGATCACTGTATGCGACACCTGCAAGCGCGACGACTGGGACATCCGTGCCCCCGGCGTGACCGATGGCGCGGCCTTGGCCGATCTGGTCGAGGCCGCCGCCAAGGACACCCCCGGCGTCACCGTGCGCCGCCATTCGTGCCTGATGGGCTGCTCCCACGGCTGTAACGTGGCGCTGCAGGGGGCGGGCAAACTGGCCTATACCCTGGGCCGGTTCGAAGCCACGCCCGAGGCCGCCCGGGGCATCGTGGACTACGCCGCCCTGCACGCAGACAGCGCCAGCGGTCAGGTGCCCTACAAACAATGGCCCGCAGAGGTGAAGGGCCATTTCGTCACCCGTCACCCGCCCCTGCCCGAGGCCTAGGTGACAGGGCTACACCCCAACGGCCGCGACCACGGTGGCGGACTGGACGCGGCCGTTGCCCGCTATGGCGGGGTGCGCGCGGACTGGGTGGACCTGTCCACGGGGATCAACCCCGTGCCCTATCCCCTGCCCGCCTTTGGCCCTGACGACTGGACGGCCCTGCCCGACGCGGGCGCGCTGGACCGGCTGGAACGGGCGGCCCGGCGGTTCTGGGGTGTGCCCGAGGGGGCCATGGTGGTGGCAGCCCCCGGTGCCTCGGCCCTGATTGCGCGGATGCCTGCTCTGTTTGACGGGCAGGCCGTGGACATCCCCACCCCCACCTATAACGAACACGCCGCCGCCTTTCGCGCCTGCGGTTGGACAGTCGACCCCAACGCGCCCGGCCGCGTGCTGGTGCACCCCAACAACCCGGACGGGCGGAAGTGGGGCGAGGGCGATCTGGGCACAGCGTTCACCGTGATCGACGAAAGCTTTTGCGACGTGGTGCCCCGGGCCTCTATGGTCGATCTGGCCACCCGCCCCGGCGTCGTCGTCCTGAAATCCTTTGGCAAGTTCTGGGGGTTGGCCGGGGCGCGACTGGGCTTTGCCATTGGTCTGCCGGGCACCATTGGGGCCATGACGGATATGCTTGGGCCGTGGGCCGTGGCGGGACCGACCCTGACCATCGGGACCGCAGCCCTGTCCGACCCCGAATGGGCCACGGCAACCCGCGCCCGCCTTGTGGCCGACACCACCCGGTTGGACGCCCTGATCGGCGCACCGGTTTGCGGCACGACGCTGTTTCGCACCTATGACGTGGGCGACGCCGCGGCGATGCAGGACCGGCTGGCGCGCGGCCACATCTGGTCCCGCACCTTCCCCTATTCCGACCGCTGGCTGCGCCTTGGCCTGCCCGCGCCCCACCAGTGGGACCAGCTGGAGGCAGCCCTGTGACCGCACTGCTCGCCGCCCTACTGCTGGATGCGGCCTTAGGCGAGCCCCGCTGGCTGTGGGATCGCCTGCCGCACCCGGCGGTGTTGATGGGCCGCTGCGTCGGCTGGCTGGAGGGTCGCCTGAACCACCCCCTGCGCAAAAGGCCGCCGGGATCGTGACCGTCGCCCTGCTGGTCTGCGGTGCCATCGCCCTTGGGCTTGTCCTGTCCGAGGCGGGCTGGCTGGCAGAGGTCATCGCAGCCGCGATCCTGTTGGCGCAAAAGTCGCTGGTGGATCACGTGCGCGCGGTGGCGGACGGGCTGTCCACGTCCCTGGCCGAGGGGCGGCAGGCCGTCGCCATGATCGTGGGCCGGGACACCGCCACCATGGACGCCCCCGCCGTGGCCCGTGCCGCCATCGAAAGTGCCGCCGAGAATTTCAGCGACGGTGTCGTCGCCCCCGCCTTCTGGTTTGCCGTCGCAGGCCTGCCGGGGATCCTTGTCTACAAGATCGTCAACACCGCCGACAGCATGATCGGCTATCGCACGGAACAGCTGGAGCAATTCGGCTGGGCCGCCGCGCGACTGGACGATGTGCTGAACTGGGCACCGGCCCGCCTGACCGCAGCGCTGATCCTGCTGTCCCACGGGCGGTGGGACTGGGGCACCGTCGCCGCCGAGGCGCGCCTGCACCGCAGCCCCAACGCCGGCTGGCCTGAGGCCGCCATGGCCCCGGTCCTGGACGTCGCAGTGTCGGGTCCGCGCAGCTATGACGGCGTGATGCAGGATTTCGCTTGGGTCCATCCGTCAGGCTCCCGCACGCCCGGACCGGGCGAGATCCGCGCCGCCTGCGCCGCCCTGTGGCGGGTCTGGGCTGTGGGCGTCGCCCTGTGCGCGGTCTTTGCAGTGGCATTCTGAGCCGCACAAGGTAAATTCCCCGAAAACCGATACGGAGACCTCGATGCGCGCCCTGATCCTTGCCGCCCTTCTCGCCCTGCCCGGAACCGCTCACGCCACTTGTGGGGGAATTTCAACACCTTCGTCAGTGACCTGAAGGCCGAGGCCGTGTCAAAGGGCCACGCGCGCAGCACCGTCGACAGCTTCTTCCGGTCCGTCCGCCAAGACCCCCGCACCCTGCAAGCCGACCGTAACCAAGGCGTGTTCCGCATGGGTTTCGTGGACTTCTCGCGCCGGGTGATTTCGCAATCGCGCATGTCCCGGGGGGCACAGAACAGCCAGCGCTTTGATGCAATCTTTCGCGCCGCCGAACAGCGCTACGGCGTGCCGCGCGGGGTGCTGCTGGCGTTTTGGGCGCTGGAAACGGACTATGGCGCGGTGCAGGGGGATTTCAATACCCTGAACTCGCTGGTGACCCTGGCCCACGATTGCCGCCGACCAGAGCTGTTTCGCCCCCAGATCTTCTCAGCCCTGACGCTCTATGAAAACGACGACTTCGACCCGGCCCGCACCACGGGCGCTTGGGCAGGCGAAATCGGGATGGTGCAGATGCTGCCCTCGGACATCCTGAACCGGGGCGTGGACGGTGACGGCGACGGCCATGTGCGCCTGAAAACCAGCGCGGCCGATGCGCTTATGTCCGGCGCACGCCTGCTGCAGGATCACGGCTGGACAGCGGGACAACCCTGGCTGGTCGAGGTCTCGGTCCCATCCAACATGGACTGGGCCGAAACGGGCCTGTCCACCACCAAACCCGTGTCCCAATGGCTGGCCGAGGGTGTGACCCTGCGCGGGGGCAGCGCACCGTCAAACCTGCGCGCCTCGCTCCTGCTGCCCCAAGGCCGCAAGGGCCCCGCCTTTCTGGCCTTCGACAACTACCGCGTGTTCTTTGAATGGAACCAAAGCTTTGTCTACGTGACCGCCGCCGCCTATTTCGCCACGCGCCTGTCGGGCGCACCGGTCTTTGACGCAGGCAACCCGGACCCGGACCTGTCCGACGCCCAGATGAAGTCCCTGCAACGCAAGCTGCAAGCACGGGGCCATGACGTGGGTGCGGTAGATGGGATTCTCGGCGCGCGCACCCGCGCCGCCGTGCAAGCCGAACAAAAGCGCCTCGGCCTGCCCGCAGACGCTTGGCCCACCATGCAACTGGTCAACGCCCTTTAGGGGCTGACCGCCCGCTTCATTGGGTCAAAAATACCCCTGGGGGGTGCGGGGGCAAAGCCCCCGTCAAAGAACCGGGGTCTGGGGGCAGCGCCCCCAGCGAGGCGACCGCGCAAGCGGGCGCAATACCTGTCAGGCCACCAACGCCTCTGCCTTTTTCAGATCGACCGACACCAACTGGCTGACGCCCTGTTCGGCCATGGTGACACCGAACAAACGATCCATCCGCCCCATGGTCACCGCATGGTGGGTAATGATCAGGAACCGGGTCTGGGTGCGCCGGGTCATCTCGTCCAGCAGGTCGCAAAACCGCGTCACGTTGGCATCGTCCAGCGGTGCGTCCACCTCGTCCAACACGCAGATCGGCGCGGGGTTGGCAAGGAACACCGCAAAGATCAGGGCCAGTGCGGTCAATGTCTGCTCCCCCTGACAACAAAGACAGGGTGGACAGGTTCTTGCCCGGGGGCTGGCACATGATCTCTAGGCCCGCCTCCAACGGATCGTCAGATTCCACCAGTTCCAAGCTGGCGTCCCCGCCCCCGAACAGGTGTTTGAACAACATGGTGAAGTTCTTGTTGACCGTGTCGAAGGCCGCCAACAGACGCTCGCGCCCCTCTTTGTTCAGACTGGCGATGCCCGTGCGCAACTCGCGGATCGCGCCCTCCAGGTCGGCCTTTTCGGTGGTCAGCGTGTCAAACTCTTCCTGCACCTCCCGGGCATCTTCCTCGGCGCGTAGGTTCACAGCGCCAAGCGCATCGCGCTGGCGTTTCAACCGACCCACGTCAGCCTCCAGCTGGGCGGCACCGGGCATGGCGTCCACCTCCGTGTTCAGCTGGTCCAACAGCGCCTGAGGGGTCGTCTCCAACTCCTCCTCGATGCGGTCGGCAGCGGCTTGCACGGCCTCGCGCGCGCCCTCGACCCGGGCATCTGCGGCGGCGCGCGCCTCCCGGGCGTCGCTGGCTGCACGCTCTGCGTCCCGTTCGGCCTGCATGGCCGCGCGGGCAGCCGCATCGGCAGCGGCCAGCGCATCAGTTGCCGCCGTGCGCCGCGCCTCGGCGGTGGAGATCTTGTCAGCCAAACCTGCGCGCTGTGCGGCCAAGGCGTCCGGTGCAGCCTGCGCCGTTTCCAGCTCCGCCGCCGCTGCGTCCCGCCGGTCCGCAAACTCGCGGATCCGGGCGCTGGCGCTGTCCAGACGCAAGCGCCAGCCCGACAGTTCCTTGATGACTTGCTGGCGGCGGCGGGTGCGGGCCTCGCCCTCGCGCTTCAACTCGTCCGCCGCGGCGCGCCGCTGCATCATGGTCAGGCGCGCGGCCTCGACGGTCAGTTTCGTATCTTCGACCGCGCCGCGCGCATCATCCAACGGTTCCAACCCGTCGGCCTGCGCCTGCGCTTCCGAGAGCGCCCGGCGCGCCTCGGTCAACTCATCGGCAAACCGGTCCACGGCCATGCGCCCCGTTTCCAGCTTGGAGGCCGCGATGGACTGCGCACTTTCAGCGCGACTGACCGCGCGGGACGCATCGGCAACCACCTTGTCGGCGGCGCGCCGCGCCTCCCGGGCGGCCAGATCCGCCGCCGCCAGCTCCTTCAGCCGTGCGGTCAAGGCCTCGTGGGCGGCGCGCGCGCCTTCGGCCAATTGCTCTGCCTCTTCCAACTCTTGGCGCAGGCGTTGCAAGCGGTTCACCTGTTGCAAACGCAGCGCGGCGGTAGAGGGCGTGGATTCCGCCGAGGCCCGCAAGCCGTCCCACCGCCACAGGTCGCCATCGTGGCTGACCAGCCGCTGGCCCGGGCGCAGGTTGGGCTGCATCTGGGCGGCTTCGTCCGGGTCCACAAGGCCGATCTGGGACAACCGCCGCGTCAGGACCGAGGGCGCTGTGACATAGGCCGCCAAGGGCTCCGCCCCTTCGGGCAGGGGTTGCACGGTGCCATAGGGGGGCAGTTGCGCCCAACCGGTGTCGTCGTTGGTTTCCGGCGCGGACAGGTCGTCAGAGAGCGCCGCCCCCAAGGCCGCCTCGTAGCCCGGGGCGACTTGGATCCGGTCCAGCACCGGTTCCGCCTCGCTGCTGTCGCGGGCCATCAGTTTGGCCAGCGCCGTGACCTCGGCGCGCAATGTGTTCGCAGACCCTTCGGCATCGGACCGGGACGCGCGGGCGGTGCTTTCGCGGTCTTGGGTTTCGAACCGGGCGGCCTCTGCGGCTTGCAGCGTCTGTTCTGCGTCAGACGCAACGCGGGCCGCGTTGGCCTGATCTGCATGGGCGGCAGACAGGGCGGCGTTGGCGGTATCCAGAGCGGCCTCTGCCTCGGCCACGGCGGCTTTGGCGCGCGCCTCCTCCGCTTCGATCTTTTGGACGCGCGCGCGGCTGTCCGCGACCAAACGGGACACCGATTGATGACGCGCGGACAGGCGGGCCATGTCTTCGGTCAGGCGGGCCAGGGCCTCCTCCCGCTCGGCCAGAACTTCAGCTGCGGCGTGGGCTTCCTTGGTCGCGGCCTCCAGGGCGGGGCCGTGGCCTTCATCCGCCTTGGCCAATTCCTGCGCTTCCCAGTCTAGCCGGTCGATGGTCTCGCCCGCGTCCTTGTTCAGGGCCTGTTCCCGCTCGGCGTCCTTGTCCAGCTGGTCGATCCGACGCAGCAGGGTCTCGATCCGGTCGGCGGCGCGGGCTTCTTCGGCGGAAAGGGTGTCCCGTTCCACCACCAGCCGTTGCAGGATGGCGGCGGCCACCGCCTCCTCCTCGCGCAGGGGGGCAGGGCCGCATCAGCGTCTTCGCGGCCCTTTGTGGCCTCGCGCGCGGCGGTCTCGGCCCGGGCGGCCTGGGTCGTCTTTTCGGTCAGGGCCTGTTGCGCGGTCAGGCGCGCGGCGTCCGCCTCTTGCCAACGACGGTAGAACAGCATCCCTTCGGCAGACCGCAACTGCGTCCCGATCTCGCGGTAACGGGTGGCTTGGCGCGCCTGCCGGGCCAGCGTCGTCAGCTGCGCCGCCAACTGTTCCAGCACGTCGTCCACGCGGGTCAGATTCGTCTCTGCCGCCTTCAGCTTCAACTCCGCTTCGTGGCGGCGTTGGTACAGGCCGCTGATGCCCGCGGCTTCCTCCAAGACGCGGCGGCGTTTTTGCGGTTTGGCGTTGATCAACTCACTGATCTGCCCCTGCCGGACCAGCGCGGGCGAATGCGCGCCTGTCGAGGCATCGGCAAACAGCATCTGCACATCCCGCGCCCGCACGTCCTTGCCCGACACCTTGTAGGCGGACCCTGCGTCGCGGGTGATCCGGCGGATGATGTCCAGAGTGTCGTCATGGTTAAAGGCCGCCGGGGCCAGCCGGTCCGCATTGTCCAGATGCAGGGACACCTCGGCAAAGTTGCGCGCGGGCCGCGTGCTGGCACCCGCAAAGATCACGTCCTCCATCCCGCCGCCGCGCATGGCCGTGGGGCGGTTTTCGCCCATGACCCACCGCAGCGCTTCCAGCAGGTTGGACTTGCCACACCCGTTCGGCCCCACAACCCCCGTCAGCCCGTCCGCGATCACCAGATCGGTCGGGTCCACAAAGCTTTTGAAGCCATTGAGGCGCAGGCGGGAAAAACGCAAAATTTCGACTCGCTTGTAGTTGCGCCTAAGTTTCGGCTCGGGCTTCGGGGCGAGTCAATCGCGCACCCCCGGATATGGCCGAAATGCGCGGGTTATCCACAATATATGGGCCTTCCTCAGCCGTGATGGCGCAAACACTCCGCCATGCGCGGCTTTGGTACTTGACCTGTCGATCCGCCCGCGCCCAGATGGCGCCTGCAAGGTTCCCGATGCGCAAAGCGCCAACGGATCAAATGGGAATGTGGTGCGAGTGACCCAATCAGGGGCCCAATGCCACAGCCGCCCCCGCGACTGTAAGCGGAGAGCAACGGCCATCATGCCACTGGGGTTCCCCCGGGAAGGCGGCCCGCGCCACGACCCGCAAGCCAGGAGACCAGCCCTGCGATCAACCAACCCTCCTGTCGGGTGTGACGGGATAATGAAGGAAGACACTATGCATATCGAACCCGGCGTCGTGGACGGCGCCAAAATGACACTCGCCGTGGCGACAGCCGCCGGTGTGGGCGCCTACACCGTGAAACTTGCCCTCGACAGCCTGCGCGAGCGGGGGGCCATATCCCTGCTGGTGCGCAGCGTGCTTGCGACACTTGCCGTCTTTGTGTTCTTCGAAGTGCTGCCCCATTTCGCCGTTGGTATCTCGGAGGTGCATTTCATCCTTGGCACCACGTTGCTTTTGCTGCTGGGCACGGCACCTGCGGCCATCGGGCTGGCGGCGGGGCTTGCCCTTCAGGGCGTGCTGTTCGCGCCCAGTGACGTACCGATGTACTTTGTCAACGTCACAACCCTGCTGGTGCCCCTGTTTGCCATCCACGCCTTGGCGCGGCGGGTTGTCCCCACGGGGACGGCCTATGTCGACCTGACCTATGTGCAGGCCCTGAAGCTGTCGACCGCCTATCAGGGCGGTGTCGTGGCTTGGGTGGCCTTCTGGGCATTTTATGGCCAGGGCTTTGGCGCGGAAAACATGGCCGCCGTCGTGTCGTTTGGCGCGGCCTACATGCTGGTGGTGCTGATTGAACCGCTGGCCGATCTGGCGGTTTTGTGGGGCGCGAAACGCTTGCGCGGGCTGGATGGATCGGGCGCGGTCAATCCACGGCTTTACACTGCCGCCTAACCCTTCCAAACAATGACCAACCGGACGGCCCTTGAGGGGGCCGTCCCCTTTCATGTGGAGTTGACAGATGCCCGCCAAGATCCCCGCCACCGTCGTCACAGGTTTTCTGGGCGCCGGCAAAACCACCCTGATCCGCCACCTTTTGCAGAATGCCGAAGGCAAGCGGATCGCGCTGATCATCAATGAATTCGGCGATCTGGGTGTGGATGGTGATATCCTCAAGGGCTGCGGGATCGAGACCTGCACCGAGGAGGATGTAATGGAGCTGTCGAACGGCTGCATCTGCTGCACCGTGGCCGATGACTTCATCCCGACGATGGAAAAGCTGCTGGATCGCGACACGCCCCCCGACCATATCGTGATCGAGACCAGTGGGCTGGCCCTGCCGCAACCGTTGGTGCGCGCCTTTAACTGGCCCGGCATTTCCACCCGTGTGACCGTCGATGGCGTGGTGACGGTGGTGGACGGCAAGGCCGTGACCGAGGGCCGCTTTGCCCACAACGTCGCCGCCGTGGACGCCCAGCGTGCCCAGGATGAAAACCTCGACCACGAGACGCCCCTGTCGGAACTGTTCGAGGATCAGGTGGCCTGCGCCGATATGATCGTCGTCAACAAGGCCGACCTGCTGGGCGCAGAAGAGGCCGAGGCGCTGGTGGGCAAATTGAAGACCGAGGCCCGCGACGGTGTGCAAGTGGTCAAGGCCACCATGGGTGCCCTGCCGGCGGCCGTTCTGCTGGGCCAAGGTGTGGGGGCCGAGGGCGATCTGGATGCCCGCCACGAGGTGCACCATCACCACCATCACGATGACGCGGATGACCATCACAATGACCATGATCACCACCATGAACACGAACACGGCCACGATGAGTTTGAATCGTTCGTTGTCACCCTGCCCGAGGTCAGCGACCCGGCGGCTTTCGCGGGTAAGCTGGCGGACATCATCCGCGCCCACGATATCCTGCGCCTCAAGGGTTTTGCGGCCGTCACCGGCAAACCCATGCGCCTTACGATCCAAGCGGTTGGTCCGCGCGTGGACAGCTACTTTGACCAGCCCCTGACCGGCGCCCGTGAAACCCGCCTTGTGGTGATCGGGCAAGCGGGGCTGGACCGCGCCGCCATCGAGACGGCGCTGGCGGCATGAAGGTCATCCGCACGCCGCCCCTGAACCCCGATGCGCTGGCCATGATCGAAGGGTCGGAGCGCGAGCTTGCGGCCCTCTACCCGCCTGAAGTGCGCTACGCGTTTTCGCCCCAACAGTTGGTGGACGAGGACGTGCGATTCTACGTCGCCTTTGACGAGGACCTGCCCGTGGGCTGTGGCGGCTACGGACTGTATGACGGGTTTGCGGAACTCAAACGCATCTTTGTGCCCAAAGCTTTTCGCGGCGAGGGCATTGCGGACGCCATCGTTGAGCAGCTGGAACAGGACGCCCGGGCCGAGGGCATCACCCTCATGCGCCTGGAAACCGGCGAGGCCTCGCCCGAGGCGATCCGATTCTACACCCGCATGGGATATACCAAACGCGGGCCCTTTGCGGACTACGTGGAAAACGGGTCGTCGGTGTTCATGGAAAAACCGCTCTAGGTGTTGCGGGTCAGGTCCATGGTTGCCTCTTTGACGCGTGCCTCTTTGATCTCGGCCCCGCGCACCTGCTTTTGCGTCGGCTCGTCGATTCCAATACGCTCGGCAGGGTCGGCGGGGCGGTCCAATCGGTTATTCTTTTGATCTGTCATGACACCTCAACGCACGTGAACGGAATTTGATCCATGCACCTTCTTGCCGCCACACCCGGACAGATTGACGACGGGCAGGAACCGGTCGATCTGGGCCAGACGCCCGCCGACATCGTGGTGATCTCCGCCGCTGATACGGAACTGGCGGCCCTGTCGGCAGCCAATGCGGAGGCACCGGGCTCCCTGCGGCTGGCCAACATGATGCACCTGCGCCACCCGATGAGCGTGGACTTGCATCTGGACCAATGCGCGACCAAAGCCCGGCTGGTCATCGCCCGGGTGCTGGGCGGGCGCGGCTACTGGACCTACGGGGTGGAGCAATACGCGGCCCGGCTGGGTGCGGCCAACATACCCGTGGCCTTTCTGCCCGGCGATGACAAACCGGACCCAGAGCTGCGTGATCTGTCCACGATCGAGCCTGAACACTACGACGCCCTTTGGGCCTATCTGGTCGAAGGCGGGCCGCAGAACGCCGCAAACTTCCTCGCCTACGCCCGCAGTTACCTCGACAAAACCGACCCGCCTCCCGCCGCTCAACCCCTGTTGCGCGCGGGTGTCTATTGGCCCGGCGCAGGTGTCGCCGACCTGGAGGCGGCACAGGCCAATTGGACCGAGGGCGCGCCTGTGGTCCCGATCACCTTCTATCGGGCGCTGGTGCAGGGGGCGGGGCTGAACCCGATCAACCGGCTGGTCAAAGCGCTGTTGCGCAAGGGCCTGAACCCCCTGCCGGTCTTCGTCGCATCCCTCAAGGATCCGGTGTCCGTGGCGACCCTGCACGGCCTGTTCGAGGCCGCGCCGCCGGACGTGATCCTCAACGCCACCTCCTTTGCCGTGGGCACGCCCGAGGCGGCAGGCAACAATCCTCTGTCCGCCGCCCCCGCCAACGGGGCGCCCGTGTTCCAAGTTGTGCTGGCAGGTTCCGGCGAACAGGCGTGGGACGAGGGGCTGTCGGGCCTGTCCGCCCGCGACATCGCCATGAACATCGCCCTGCCCGAGGTGGACGGCCGCGTCCTGACCCGCGCCATCAGCTTCAAGGGTGAGGCCTATTTTGACGAAGCGACCGAGTGCCCCATCGCCACCTATAAGGCGCGCGGCGACCGGATCGCATGGGTGGCCGACCTCGCCGCCAATTGGGCGCGTCTGCGCCGCACTCCGCCCGCCGACCGCAAGGTGGCGCTGATCCTCGCCAACTATCCCAACCGGGACGGACGGCTGGCCAATGGCGTGGGCCTCGACACGCCCGCCGCCACCGTGGCCACCCTGCGCAGTCTGGCAGATGCGGGCTATGCCACGCAGCCCCCCACCGACAGCGACGCCTTGATGGCGCAATTGATGGCGGGGCCGACCAACTGGCTGCCGGATCGCTTCGAGAAGGACGGCGGCGAAATCCTGCCCCTCTCGGTCTACCGGGCCCATTACGACCAGCTGCCCTTCAAGATCCGCCAAGCCATGGAGGACCGCTGGGGCCAACCCGAAGACGACCCCTTCTTCATTGGGTCAAAAATACCCCACCCCGACGCCGGCCAGGGGCACAGCGGTTTCAAGCTGGGCATCCACCGGTTCGGCAATGCCATCGTGGGCCTGCAACCCGCGCGGGGCTACAACATCGACCCGACCGAGACCTACCATGCGCCGGATCTGATCCCGCCGCACAACTACCTCGCCTTCTACTACTGGCTGCGGCACCACTGGGGGGCGGATGCGATTGTCCACATGGGCAAGCACGGCAACCTCGAATGGCTGCCCGGCAAGGCCGTCGCCCTGTCCGAGACGTGCTGGCCCGAGATCACTCTGGGGGCGACACCCCACGTCTACCCCTTCATCGTCAACGACCCCGGCGAGGGGACGCAGGCCAAGCGGCGGGCGGCGGCGGTGATCATCGACCACCTTACCCCGCCCCTGACCCGGGCGGAAACCTACGGCCCCCTGCGCGACCTCGAGGCGCTGGTGGACGAATACTACGAAGCCGCAGGCGTGGATCCCCGCCGCATCGACCACCTGCGCCGGGAAATCCTGTCCCTGACATCGGTGACGGGCATCGACAAGGATGTGGGCATGGACGGGGACGAGGACGGCGATCTGGCCAAGCTGGACGCCTATCTTTGCGAGTTGAAAGAGGCACAGATCCGCGACGGCCTGCATGTGTTCGGCCAATCGCCCGAGGGCGTTCAGATGCGCGATTTGACCATCGCCATGGCCCGGATGCCGCGCGGCGAGGGCGCGTCTCTGCTGCGCGCGATGGCGGCGGACCTGGGGCTGGACTTTGACCCGCTTGACACGGATATGGCCGCCCCTTGGACCGGCGCCCGCCCTGAGGCGCTGGCCCTGACCGATGACACATGGCGGACCCATGGGGACACGGTGGAGCGGCTGGAACTGCTGGCCATCACCCTTTTGGAAGGGGCGCAGGCCCCCGGCCCCGCCACAGCCAACGTCATGGCCGAGATCACCGAGCACATCGCACCCACCCTTGCGGCCTGCGGACCGGCCGAAGGGGCGGGCCTCCTCACCGCCCTGTCAGGGCACTTCGTCGCCCCGGGCGCGTCAGGCGCGCCGACCCGGGGGCGGATGGATGTTCTGCCGACCGGGCGAAACTTCTTTTCCGTCGACAGTCGCGCGGTGCCCACCCCCACGGCTTGGGCCCTTGGATGGAAGTCCGCGAACCTGTTGATCGAGACGCATTTGCAGCGCGAGGGGGACTGGCCCCGCACCATATTGCTGACCGCGTGGGGCACGGCGAACATGCGCACGGGCGGCGACGACATCGCCCAGTGCCTTGCCCTGATGGGATGCAAGCCCAAGTGGGACAGCGCAAACCGCCGGGTCACCGGGTTCGAGGTGCTGCCCCTGTCCGTGCTGGGCCGCCCGCGCGTGGATGTGACCCTGCGGGTATCGGGCTTTTTCCGCGATGCGTTTCCACAGCAAATCGCTCTGGTGGATTCAGCGGCGCGCAAGGTGCAAGGCTTGGACGAGCCTGCGGACATGAACCCCGCCGCCGCACGGGCCGCCAAGGGCGAGGGCACGGCCCGGGTCTATGGGTCAAAGCCGGGCGCATACGGTGCCGGCCTGCAAGCGATGATTGACGAACGCCTTTGGGGCGAGCGGGCTGATCTGGGCGCGGCCTATCTGGAATGGGGGGGCTACGCCTATGGCGCCGGTGCCGAGGGCACCCGCGACCGCGAGGGGTTGGAGCAACGCCTGTCCCAGGCCGAGGCCATCGTTCAGAACCAAGACAACCGCGAGCATGATATCCTAGACAGCGATGACTACTACCAGTTCGAGGGCGGGGCCGCGGCGGCCATCGCATCGCTGCAGGGCCGGGACCGTCCGATTTACCACAACGACCATTCCCGCCCCGAACGCCCCCTGATCCGCACCTTGGACGACGAGATCGGCCGGGTCGTTCGGTCACGGGTGGTGAACCCCAAATGGATCGATGGGGTCAAACGTCATGGCTACAAGGGCGCGTTCGAAATTGCGGCCACTGTGGATTACCTGTTCGCCTTCGCGGCCACCACACGGTCGGTCAAAGGACACCATTTCGATCTGGTGGAAGAGGCATTTCTGGCGGACGAAGCCACCCGCGATTTCATCGCCGCGCACAACGCCCCCGCGCTGGCCGATATCGCGGACCGCTTGGCCGAGGCGATTGACCGGGGCCTTTGGACCCCGCGCAGCAACTCTGCCCGGGAACGGATCGCGGCTCTGGCGCGCTAGAGCGTGGCCCCCTTGCGGAAGGCGCGGCCCGTGCCCCGGCGGGTGCATTCGACATCCAGATCAAACAGGCCGTCGCCCGCGTCTTGGGCCACCAGATCGCAGTTCACCGTCGGCCTGGGGCGATTGGCGATACCGCAGTCAATCTCCACGAACATCAGGGCCACGTCGCCTGCGAAGGTGCCGGGAATCGGAGTGCAGCCTGTGACCTGCTGCGCGGCCTGTAGGGCGGCGCGTTGCAGGGCGTCCGGGTTGGGACGCCAGACGGTGTTGGTGCGGATCATCTCTGCCTCAAGGTCGGAGTGGTTCACGACAAAGGTGAATTCACCCACCTTCGCCTCGCCGCGCGCAGGCAGGTCGGATAACGGATGGGGCGCATTACAGGCCGCTAGAACAAGCGGAAGGAGGAACCAGTGTTTCATCCCCTCACCGTGCCCTTTCATCGTTAACAGCCGGTTAATCCGCCCTTTTCTTTCGCACACGCGCGGGGCACAGTTTGGCCAACGCCAGATCAGCCAAGGGGCAGCACCATGACCGACGACATCGAACGCCACAACGCCAAGATGGCCAAGAAAAAGGCCGCGCGGGACAAGATCATGGCAACCAAGACCGACAAGAAGGGTCTGGTGATCGTCCACACCGGCAAGGGCAAAGGCAAATCCAGCGCCGCCTTTGGGATGATTTTCCGCTGCATCGCCCACGACATGAAATGTGCCGTGGTGCAGTTCATCAAAGGGGGCATGTCCACAGGTGAGCGGGACCTGATCCTTGGCAAATTCCAAGAGACCTGTTCGTTCTATACCATGGGCGAGGGATTCACGTGGGAAACCCAAGACAAAGCGCGCGACATCGAAATGGCGCAGGCCGCATGGGCCAAGGCCAAGGAGCTGATCCGCGACCCCGCGCACAAGATGGTTTTGCTGGACGAGATCAACATCGCCATGCGCTATGACTACATCGACGTGAACGAGGTCGTGGCCTTCCTGCGCGATGAGAAACCCGAGATGACCCATGTTGTCCTGACGGGCCGCAACGCCAAGGACGAGTTGATCGAACTGGCCGATCTGGTGACAGAGATGGAGTTGGTCAAGCACCCCTTCCGCGCGGGCATCAAGGCGCAAATCGGGGTGGAATACTAGGTGTTCATCGGCCACCTGCCCGCCGGGTATCTTCTAACGCGCAGCATGTTCCGCGACGCGCCCCGGGCTGTGATGCTGGCCGGGCTTGTGGGCAGTCTGGCACCGGATCTGGATATGCTCTGGTTTTATCTGGTGGACGGGCAAAGCGTGCACCACCACGACTACCTGACACACCGTCCCATGCTGTGGTTGGCGGGGGTGGCCCTTGGCCACCGGTCTGCGGTCGCCCGCCGGGCTGGCCTTTGCGCTGGCGGGGCTGTTGCACATGGCACTGGACAGCATTGTGGGCCGGGTGGATTGGGGCTGGCCGCTGTTGCATATGCCGATCACCTTGATCGACGTGCCTGCCACACGCAGTCATTGGATCTTGTCCTTCCTGACCCACTGGACCTTTGTGATTGAAATTGTCGTGGTCACAATCGCCGCCACGTTGGCGTGGCGCGCCAACCGACGGAGGGTGTGATGCCCAGACTTCTGACCGAATTCGGCATGGGCACCTCCCTGCGCCGCCAAGACTATACCGAAGCCGCTGTCAGGGCCTTGCGGGATGCGCTGTGGCACAACTCGATCAAACTGGCAGAGCTGTTCGATCAGCCGAAAGAGGCGATGCAGATCACCGCCGAGATCGGTGTGCAACAGCCTGACCGTGTGGACACGACCAAGCTGGCAGAGGTGTTTCCTTATGGTCAGGTCGAGGTGCGCGTGGTCCACGGCGGGCTCGACGTGCCGCGCCCGGACGGCAAGCCGACCGTGATCGCAAACGCCGCGATTTCCGTCGCGCTGGAGGTCTGACCATGCAGCGATTTATCATCGAGATGGGCATGGGCAACGACCAATACGGCAAAGACATGACCAAGGCCGCCGCCCGCGCAATCGAGGACGCCATCCGCCACAGCGCAATCCCCATGTTCGACGCCCTTGGCGTGTCCCACGACAAGATGCGCGTGCAGGTGACTGTTGGCGTACCGGACCCTGCGACCTGTGACACGGACGCGCTGGTGGGCAAGCTGCCCCGGGGCCATGCCACGGTTCGGGCCGTGCAAGGTGGGCTGGCTGTGACCAACCCCGACACGGGCACCGTCACCACGATTGCCACGGCGGCCGTGGAGGCGTTTTTGCCAAAGAACCCGCACAAGTCTTAACCGGCGGAACCCTTTGGCGACTGCGGACTTGTCCCAGCAGGGGTGCGCCCCATGTCTTGGACAAACAGAAACAAAGGACACATTATGTCATATCTTTTGGGTATCTGCGGGTCGCTGCGCGCAGGATCGTTTAATCACAAGCTGCTGAATGTGGCGGCGGCGTCCTACGGCAGGACGTTCCACATGGGCGACCTGCGCCTGCCTTTGTACGACGGTGATCTGGAGAAGTCCGAGGGCATCCCCGCACCCGTGCAAACCCTGTCCGACCAGATCAAGGGCGCAGAGGCGGTGATCATCGCAACGCCCGAGTACAATAAGGCCCTATCCGGTGTCCTGAAGAACGCGCTGGACTGGGTCAGCCGGACCGAGGGCAGCCCCTGGCGTGACAAGCCCGTGGCGATCCTGTCCGCCACGGCCGGGCGCGCGGGCGGGGAACGGGCGCAGTATTCCCTGCGCCTGTGCCTGCAAGCCTTCCGCCCCCACCTTTTGCAGGGCCCCGAAGTCCTGCTGGGAGGCGCGCACAATGAGTTCAACGAGGATGGTACGTTGAAAGCGGAGAGTTATCAAAAGGCTTTGGACGAGCTGATGGGCGAATTGCGCAAGGCCGTGGCGATGCGCGCCTAAAGGTTATCCTCGACCCGGAACCCTTGGGGGATCGCATCGCGGCCCTCAAGGATCAGGTCGGCCATGACCTCGCCGACCTTTGGTGCCATGCCAAAGCCAATCTTGAACCCACCGTTGGCGACATAGGCCCCCTTGTGCACGCCCAACATCGGTGCCCGGGATCGCGCCCGGGGCGCACCCCGGCCCAGCGGGCGATCACGGGGGCATCCTTGATGGCCGGTACAGCGGCGCGGGCCCGGGCGATGATATCATCCAAATGCGCATCGGTGGTGTCGGGGGTGTCGAACTCTCGCTCGGACGTGGACCCAATCGCCAGCGTGCCGTCTGCGTGGGGGATGAAATGCAGGGCATCGGCGTAAAGCTGCGGCTGGTCGCGGGCGTCGAAGTCCAGCAGTGCCGCCTGCCCCTTTACCCCGTTGCCCATGGACCGGGTGTGGTTGGCCGTCATCTCTGCCAGGCCTTGCCAACCTGTCGCCCAGACCACAGCACCTTGATCGGGCGCGTCCGCCACCACCTCCAGCGCCGAGGCAAGGGCCGCACAGGCGCGGCGGGGATGGACCCGCGCCGACAGGGTGTCACGGATAACCCAACCGGTGGGGGCGGCTGGCGACCAATCGCCCTGCGCCCGCTCGACCGACCAGGTATATCGCCCGCTCCATAACGCTTGGGCGCTGCGTGCCCGCTGGTGCGCTAAATCCAAGGTGCGCGCATCGGCGATAGGCTGCACCCGGCCCGTGCGGGCATAGCCCGGATTCATCCCCGTGCGTTCGGCCACATCGGCCCAATACCCTTCGGCCATATCCAGGCTTTCAAACTGAAACTGTTTCTTGGCGTTCCAGTTTTCCGGCGTATGGGGGGCCAGCGCGCCTACGATCCCGCCCGAGGATCCGGCCCCGACGCCGTTGGGATCAACCACGCGCACCTTGGCCCCGCGCCGCTGGCACGCCCATGCCACGGCCAATCCGAACACGCCCGCCCCACGCACCGTCACATCCACCATTGCATCGCGTCCCCGTTTCGCCCAATCGTCTGCCAACGGCATAGAGGACACCATGGCCCCAAACCACCCCCTGACATGGAAGCCCAATGGCACCCCGGTATCGGACCTGTTCGACGACCCCTACTTCAGCCTTGAAGGGGGCCTAAGTGAGACGCGTTTCGTTTTTCTGGGCGGCAACGGCTTGCCCGACCGGTTGGCGGACGGGTTTCACGTGGCGGAACTGGGGTTCGGGACGGGGCTGTCGTTCCTGACCCTGTGGCAGGCTTGGGCGGCCACAGGGCGTGCGGGGCGCATCCATTTCACCAGTTTCGAGGCGTTCCCCCTGTCCCAAAAGGACCTTGCCACCGCCCTGACCGCCTTTCCAGACTTGGCGCAATACGCTGAACAGCTGGTGCAGGTCTGGCCTTGCGTGAAGGCGAACTTTGGCCCGATTACTCTCACCGTGATCCCCGGGGACGCGCGGGACACGGTGCCAGACTGGTGGGGCACGGCGGATGCGTGGTTCCTAGACGGATTCTCCCCCGCCAAAAACCCCGAACTGTGGGAGCCTGCCTTGATCCAAGCCGTGGCCGATCACACCGCCCCGGGTGGCACGGCGGCCACCTACACCGCCGCCGGCCACGTCCGCCGCGCCCTAGAGGACGCGGGGTTTGACGTCACCCGCGCCGAAGGGTTCGGGCGCAAACGGCACATGACCCGGGCCGTCAAACCAGCGGCACCCCAGCCATGACCGACACGCAAAAGGGCATCGCCCTGATGGTCCTGACCACCCTGCTGTTCGCCACCCAAGACGGCGTGTCCCGTCACTTGGCATCCGAATACAACGTCCTGATGGTGGTCATGATCCGCTATTGGTTCTTTGCGGCCTTTGTCATCGCCATCGTGGCGCGCAAACCCGGTGGCCTGCGCAAAGCGGTCGCCACCCGCCAGCCATGGTTGCAAGCCACACGCGGGGTCCTGCTGGCCGCTGAGGTCTGTGTAATGGTGCTGGCCTTTACCTTGCTGGGCCTCGTGGCCAGCCACGCGGTGTTTACCAGCTATCCCCTGTTGGTTGCGGCCCTGTCCGGGATCGTGCTGGGCGAAAAGGTGGGGTGGCGGCGATGGTCTGCCATCATGGTGGGCTGCGTCGGTGTGCTGTTGATCTTGAAACCGGGGTTTGCGGTCTTTTCACCCTACGCCCTGATCGCGCTGGCCGCCGCCCTGATGTTCGCCCTGTACAACTTGATGACCCGCTACGCGGCCCGGCAAGACAGCGCCATGACCTCCTTCTTTTGGACCGGGACCGTGGGGGCCGTGTTCATGACCGCCATCGGCCTTTGGTCGTGGGAGCCTATGGTGGCCGCCGATTGGGCTTGGATGGGGGTGCTATGCGTGCTGGCGGTGTCCGGTCACTTCTGCCTGATCAAATGCTACGAGTTTGCAGAGGCCAGCGCCGTGCAGCCCGTTGCCTATCTGCAATTGGTCTTTGTCACGATCCTCGGCGTCACCCTGTTTGGCGAGACACTGGAATGGAACATCGCCCTGGGCGCGCTGATCGTGATCGGCGCGGGCCTGTTCACCCTGTGGCGGGAGCGTGTCACCGCGACTTGAGTTCGCGCAACAGGCGCGGCGGTTCCGTCCGCCCGGACAAACGTGCACGATAGATGGCCAGCGACTCCGATACACGCATGATGTAGTTGCGGGTCTCGGTGAAGGGGACGTGTTCGATCCAGTCTATGACGTCCACACCCGGTGCGCTTGGGTCGCCCAATTGCTCTGACCAGCGACGCGCCCGGGTGGGGCCCGCGTTGTAGGCCGCGGGCACCAGAACTGCGGATTGGCCGAACTCCGCGTGCAATAGGCCCAGGTACCCGGCCCCAAGCCGCGCGTTGTAGGCCGGGTCGGACAGCAGACGATCGGCGGAATAGGGCAACCCTTCGCGCCCTGCCATTTCACGGGCCGTGGCGGGCATGACCTGCATCAGGCCCCGCGCCCCTGCCGCACTGATCACGCCGGGGTCAAACTCGCTTTCGCGCCGGGCGATGGACAGGATCATCTCGGGCGATGCGGGGGCGTCCATGTTGGCCAGGGCCGGGAGCACGGCGAAATAGCCCTTGTGCAATTCGTGCCCGGCTTGGGCCGCGCGCTTGCCGATCATCACAGCAATGTGGTGTTCGCCCAGCGACAGGACCATGTCGATCAACTGGCCAATCTCGGCGCGGGTCAGGCTTTCGGCGAGGTGCGTCAGAAAGCGTTCGGCCAGCCAGTCTTCCCCCGCCTCGCGCAGGACGATGGCCGCTTGGAACACCGATGACCGTGTGAAGGGCGCGCCGCGCCAATCGGCGAAGGTCTCGCCCCCGGTCAGGCGCGGGTCCGCAGGCAGGCCCGCATGTTCCGCCGCCAACTGCCCGTAGAAACTGGTCTGATAACGCGCCCCGAAGGCAAAGGCGTCGCGGGCGGCGGCAGCACTGCCCGCAGCCTCTTGGGCGCGGCCCAGCCAGTAACCCGCACGACCCAGCGAGATCGGGGTCCCCACGGACGCCTTGAACCGTTCGAAATGGCGAACAGCGGTGGGCGCTTCGCCTCGTTTGCGCAGGGCGATGTAGCCTGCCAGCCATTCCAACTGCGCCGCGTCGCTGGCGTCGGACAGGTGATGGTTGGCGGCCACGCGGTAAGCCTCAGCATCCCGGTCCTCGCGCATCAGACGGCGGGCGAGGGTCAGGCGGTGGGTGGCCCAGATCTCTGGACGGCCAAGGGTCGCGGCGGATCGGCTGGCGGGCAAAAGGATCTCTAGGGCGCCGTCGATCCGCCCCTTGGACAGCCGCCACCGAAACCGCTCATAGGCCAGCGCAGGGCCAGAACTGAGGGCGGCTGGCACCGCTTCGATCAGGGCATCCACGCCATCCTCTTCGGCCCGCAGCGCCAGCCGCGCACGCACGTTCGCCGCATGATCCGCAGGCACCAGATCCAGCATCCGCTGCGCCGAGGCGCGCGCGCCTTGCCACGTCATGGCGTGGATGCGGTCGATGTGATGGGGTGCAAGGGGGGCGGCAAAACGTTCCAGAAACTCTGCCTGATCGTCCGCCGACATGGGCATGGACGTCCATGCGTTCACCATCGTCGCCCGCGCGCCGTCCAGATCCCCCAGTTGCGCCTGGCTTTCCGCAAGCCGCAGGGTGCCCTGTGCGGTGCTGGGGGCGCGGTCGCCAAAGAAAGCCACGACCGTGGCCGGGTCGGTGCCCGGAAGGATGTTCCCCTCTTGCCGGGTGCGCAGCAGGGGCAGGCCGGGCCAATCCCCCGCCGGTTCAAAAAGCGCAAGGTGTCCGAAAACGTGCCTTGGCGGGCCCGCAACAAGGCCCATTCCACCACATCACGGGCCGCCGGATCCTCGAGCCGGGCCTGTGCGGCACGGGCGGCGGCGTAGTCTTCGGCGCGCACCGCCTCTAGCGCCGTGCGCAGATCAGGGTCGGCCTGCACCGCCCCCACACAGACCAACCATGCCACCAGAACCAGACGTATCATTGCGCCACCCGTAATTGCTTGCCTCGACCTGCGACTTAGCACGCCATCCCTGCGGTCACACATCAACTTGTGGACAGCGTCAACTGCGGCTAGTTTCCGCGCGACTCTGACCCCCTTTATCAAAGGAAGCGTATCATGCTCAAAGGCTCTCTCGTTGCACTGATCACGCCGTTCAAAGACGGCCAGGTGGACTTTGATACGCTCAAGAAACTGGTGGACTGGCACGTGGCCGAGGGCACCCATGGTCTTGTCCCCGTGGGGACAACGGGCGAAAGCCCGACGCTGTCCCACGAAGAACACGAGGCAGTGGTCGAGGCCGTCGTCACCGCCGCCGCCGGACGCATCCCCGTGGTCGCCGGGGCCGGGTCGAACAACACCGCCGAAAGCCTGCGTCTGGTGCAACACGCCAAGAACGTCGGCGCCGATGCCGCCCTTGTGGTGACGCCCTACTACAACAAGCCCACGCAAGCTGGCCTGATTGCCCACTACACCGCGCTGGCTGAGGTCGGCCTGCCCATCGTGATCTACAACATCCCCGGTCGGTCCGTGGTCGACATGACGCCCGCCACCATGGGCGCGTTAGCCAAGCTGGACGCCATCATCGGCGTCAAGGATGCCACGGGCGATCTGGCCCGGGTGCCCGCGCAGCGCATGACCTGCGGGGCCGATTTCATTCAACTGTCCGGCGAGGATGGCACCGCCCACGGCTTCAACGCCCAAGGCGGGGTCGGCATGATTTCGGTCACGGCCAATGTCGCGCCCAAACTGTGCGCCCAGATGCAAGAGGCGTGCCTGTCCGGCGACTATGCCACGGCACTTGATCTACAAGACCGACTGATGCCCCTGCACCACGCCATCTTTACGGAGCCGGGCCTGTGCGGGGTCAAAACCGCGATGGAGATGTTGGGGCTATGCGACGCCGAGGTCCGCCTGCCGCTGGTGCCCGTATCCGACGACACCCGCGCCAAGCTGGCCCACGGTCTGCGCCACGCCGGATTGATGAACTGAGCCTGCCCCGGCCCCTGCTCTATTCCCTGTCGGCGGCAAACTTCGTCATCGGGATGGGGGCCTTTGCCACCATCGGCCTGCTGGGCCCCATGGCCCGGGACATGGCGATGTCCCCAGCACAGGCCGGTTGGGTCTTTAGCAGCTACGCCATCGCCTATGCCCTGCTGTCGCCCCTGCTGGTGTCGGCCACGGGGCAGATGGGGCGACGCAGTGTTCTGCTGTTGGGACTGGGGGGCTTTGCGGCCGCGAACCTCGCCTCGGCCCTCGCCCCCACGGCAGAGCTGTTGTTTGCCACCCGCGTCGCGGCGGCGGCCACGGCGGGCCTTGTTACCCCCGTGGCCGCAGCAGTGGTCGCAGGCCTTGCCGCGCCGGACGCACGGGCCAAGTCGCTGGCGGCGGTGTTCTTTGGCCTGACATTGGCCCAAGTCCTTGGCGTCCCCCTTGGCGCTTGGCTGGCCTATTCGTTCGGATGGCGCACCACGTTTGTGACGGTCGCCGTCCTCGCCCTGCCATTTTTGTGGGCCATCGCGACCCGGGTGCCCAAGGGCCTGACCTTCCAACCTGTGCGCCTAACCGACCTCGCCCGCGTACTGCGCAACGGCCCGCTGATGCTGGCGATCCTGTTCACGGCCAGCTTTCTGGGTGCGATCTACATCCCCTATGCCTACCTGAACCCACTGCTGGAAACAGGCATGGGCTTTGGCCGGGATGGGGTGACATGGGTGCTGGCGCTTTACGGGTGCGGGGCCGTGGCAGGCAACCTCGTAGGCGGCTGGATGGCCGACAAGTTCGGCCCGTTCCGTACGCTGCTGACCCTGTCGCTGGGCCAATGCGTGCTGATGATCCCGCTGTCGTTCCTGCCCCTGCCCGTCCCCCTGTTTCTCATGGCACTGATCATCTGGTCTATCGGCGGCTGGTCCTTCATCTCGGGCCAACAGGCGCGGCTGGTCACGCTGGCCGGGCCCGACACCCCGGTGGCCTTTGCTCTGAACGCCGCCGCAATCTACGTAGGCGCGGCGGTGGGCACCTCCGTGGGCGGCATCGTGATCGAGGCGACATCCCTGATGTCCCTCGGCCTTGCGGGATCCTTGGCAGCGCTGCTCCCCGTGGCGCATATCCTGCTGTCCAAACGCCTGTCCGGCTAGACACTGCGCCCCAGCACGCCTATCTGCATCCCATGGCCAAGAAACAGACCCCCGCTGACAAGAACTACAAGGTCGTCGCCGAAAACCGGCGCGCGCGCTACGACTATGCCATCGAGGACGACCTCGAATGCGGCATCATGCTGGTCGGGTCCGAGGTCAAATCCCTGCGCGAAGGCCAAGCCAACATCGCCGAAAGCTACGCAAGTGTGGACGACGGAGAGTTGTGGCTGACCAATGGCTGGATCGGCGGCTACGCCCAGGCCAAGACCTGGGGCCATGACGAGCGGCGCAAGCGCAAGCTGCTGGTGAACAAGCGCGAGCTGGCCAAGCTGTGGAACGCCACCAAACGCGAAGGCTACACCATCGTGCCGTTGGTCATGTACTTCAACCACACCGGCAAGGTGAAGCTGAAGATCGGCGTGGCCAAAGGTAAAAAGAACCACGACAAACGCGAAGCCAGCGCCAAGCGCGACTGGAACCGGCAAAAGTCCCGACTGCTGCGCGAACGCGGCTGACCCTCATTGTTCCTACAATACCCTCGGGGGCGGGCGCAGCCGTGCCACAGGACCACCGTCTGCCATGGGGGCTGGCCCCTTTCGCGCACCGCCAGCCACAGGGACCCCCAAGCATCGCGTGCGGCGCAGCCGCGCCTTTTGGCAACGCCCCTTCCCCCTAGACTCCGCCTGATACGGGGCGTAACACATCGCCCAACAGGAGAGAGCCCATGCAAGACGATCCGCGCACCCTTGTGTCCACCGACTGGCTGGCGGGGCACCTGAACGACCCCGACCTGCGGATCATCGACGCCTCTTGGTACATGCCCGACAGTGGCCGCGACCCCTTGGCCGAATACAACGACGCCCACATCCCCGGGGCGCGTTTCGTGCCCCTGGACGAGGTGTCTGACGCCCGATCCGACCTGCCGCATATGGCACCGCCGGTGGAAAAATTCATTTCTCGCATGCGCAAGTGGGGCATCGGGGACGGGCACCAGGTGGTCGTCTACGACGGCGCGGGCCTGTTCTCTGCGGCGCGCATCTGGTTCCTGTTCAAGCTGTTTGGCAAGCAGGACGTGGCCGTTCTGGACGGAGGCCTGCCCAAGTGGCTGGCCGAAGGACGCCCGACCGAAGACCTGCCGCCCATGACCCGCGACCGCCACATGACCACCCAACGCCAAGCGCACCTGATCAAGGACGTGACCCAAGTGGCCCAGGCCGCCAAGCTGGGCAGCCACCAGATCGTGGACGCCCGCGGCGCGGCACGGTTCCGCGGCGACGTAGCAGAACCGCGCGAAGGCTTGCGCGCGGGCCACATCCCGGGATCCATCAACCTGCCCTTCACGGATGTGCTGGCCGACGATGGCACCCTGTTGCCCACCGCCGCCCTGCGCGACGCCTTTACCAGCGCGGGCGTGGACCTTGACCGCCCCATCATCACAACCTGCGGGTCCGGTGTGACCGCTGCGGTCCTAATGCTGGCCCTTGCCCGTCTGGGCCATGACGCCAACGCCCTCTACGATGGATCGTGGTCCGAATGGGGCATGTATCCCGACCTGAAAATCCAGACCGGAGCCTGATCGATGTTCACCAACCTGCACGAACAACCCGCCGACAAGATCCTCGCCCTGATGGCCGCCTACCGCGCGGACCCGCGCGACACCAAGATCGACCTTGGCGTCGGCGTCTACAAGGACGCCACTGGCCTGACGCCCGTGATGCGCGCCATCAAAAAGGCTGAACAGCAGATCGTGGATACCGAAACCACCAAGGCCTATACCGGGTTGGCGGGGGACCCGGCGTTCTCTGCGACCATGGCAGGGCTGATCCTTGGGGACGGCCATGACGCTGACCGCCTCGCCGCCATCGCCACCCCGGGCGGGACGGGCGCAATCCGGCAGGGCCTCGAGCTGATCCAGCTGGCCGCCCCCGATGCCACGGTCTGGCTGTCCGCGCCCACGTGGCCGAACCACCCGTCGATCATCAAGTACCTCGGCATGGAAATGGCGGAATACCGGTACTTCGACAACGAGACCCGGGCCGTGGATTTCGGCGCCATGATGGCCGACCTGCAGGGCGTGAAGGCGGGCGATATCGTCCTGCTGCACGGCTGCTGCCACAATCCCACAGGCGCGAACCTCAACCTGACCCAATGGGGCGAAGTGGCTGATTTCCTTGTGGACCGCGGCGCGGTGCCCTTTATCGACATCGCCTACCAAGGCTTTGGCGACGGGCTGGAGGAGGACGCCGCAGGCGTGCGCCTGATGGCCGACCGCGTGCCCGAGATGATGATCGCCGCCAGTTGTTCCAAGAACTTCGGCATCTACCGCGAACGCACCGGCTGCCTGATGTCCCTATGCGCCAACACGACGACCAAGCCTGTGACCCAAGGCAACATGAACTTTCTGAACCGCCAAAACTTCAGCTTTCCCCCGATCACGGGGCGCGGATGGTGACGATGATCTTGGGCGACGACGCCCTGCGCGCCGACTGGATGGCAGAGCTGGAGGAGGTGCGTCTGGGCATGCTGGAGCTGCGCCGCCAACTGGCGTCCGAACTGCAGGCGCGCACCGGGTCTGACCGCTTTGGCTTCATCGCGGACCACCGGGGCATGTTCTCTCGCCTCGGGGCCACGCCGGACCAGGTCGCCAAAATGCGCGAGGACAACGGGATCTACATGGTCGGCGACAGCCGCCTGAACATCGCGGGGCTGAACGCCCAAACCGTGCCGATCCTCGCCCAAGCGATTGCAGATGCCGGGGTCTAACCCCTTGCCATAGGGCGTCGTCTGGCTTAGACGGCGCCTGTTGTCCCCATGGGGACCATGTCTCCGACCACCATGTAAAAACGGAACTTAAAAATGAAATCAGTAGTTTGGGGCGTCATTGCGATGGCGTCCGTTGTCGTGGCCTCGAACATCGGGGTCCAATATATCATCGCAGACGGATGGCTGACATGGGGGGCGTTCACCTACCCGCTGGCCTTCCTCGTCACAGATGTCATGAACCGGGTCTACGGGTCCGCCACCGCGCGCAAGGTGATCTTTGCGGGCTTTGCCACGGGCGTCGCCTGTTCGTTGATCGGCAGCCAGATCGTGGGCGAGTTCGGCCCGCTGGTCACACTGCGCATTGCCGTCGGTTCGGGCGTCGCGTTCCTGACCGCGCAACTTATTGATCTGGCGATCTTTTCGCGCCTGCGCGATGCGGATTGGTGGAAGGCGCCTCTGGCGTCCACACTGATCGGGTCGACCGTGGATACGGCCATCTTTTTCTCTGTCGCGTTCTCGGCCACCTTTGCGTTTATCGAGCCGGGCAATGACACATCTTGGGCCACGGAACCCCGCGCCCTGCTAGATGTGGGCCCCGTCCTGCCCTATTGGGTCGGTCTGGCCGTGGCGGATTACGGGGTGAAGCTGGCCATCGCCCTGCTGGCCCTGATGCCCTTCCGCGTCCTGACCACGAAACTTTCCGCTAAATCTGCGTAATCGAGGCTTGATTTACACAACATCTGTGGCAAGCTGACCCTATCAGCAACGCAACGAAAGGAGGTGATCCAGTGTCTAAATCGGTATTGGAGAAGTGTGTCGGGACAACTGTGGAGGTGCGTGTCTAGGGCAGCCCTTAGGCGCAAAAATCCGCAGGTGAGCAGGCTCTAACCGCCCACCTCCTGAACCCTAGGGGTCGCCCGCGTTGCGTTGGCGGCCCTTTTTCGTGGGATTTTCACGATCTGGGACTCCCCCCGAAACCCACCCCGAAAACACCCCCGAAAAACCGTGGGCGCCTTTTGCGGGCCGGGCGGGGGTATTTTTGCCCCAATGAAGCGGGCTGTGGTAAGAGGCGGCCATGTTGCGCGTGAATGATCAGATTGGAATCGAGGAGTGGGAGCTGACGGAACAGTTCACCCGCTCCTCCGGCCCCGGCGGGCAGAACGTGAACAAGGTGTCCACGGCCGTTGAGCTGCGGTTCGAGGCGGCGCGGTCGCCCGCCTTGACCGGGGCGGTGAAGGCGCGGCTGAAACGGCTGGCGGGGCGCCGGTGGAACGTGGACGGATCCATCGTGATCCGCGCCGAAGAGACGCGGTCCCAAGCGCGGAATAGGGAGATCGCCCGCGAGCGCTTGGTGGACCTGATCCGCCGCGCGCTGGAGGTGCCGAAACGGAGGGTGAAGACGAAGCCCACCCGGGGCAGCGTGGAGCGGCGGTTGAAGGCGAAGAAGGTACGCGGCGAGGTGAAGAGCTTGCGGGGGCGGGTTGACTAACCGCACGCAATTACCAAATATTGGTACACAGCATCGGAGGGTCTTATGGCACGCAACACGTCGGTTTCACTGGGCGATCATTTTACCGGGTTCATTGAGGAAAAGGTGAACGAGGGGCGCTACGGCTCTGCGTCGGATGTGATCCGCGCGGGGTTGCGGTTGTTGGAGGAAGAAGAGGCGAAGCTGGCGCGGCTGCGGGCGCTGATCGCAGAGGGCGAGGCGAGCGGGCCGGGGCGCGAGATTGATTGGGACGAATGGCGCGCGGAGCGGGTACGAGCGTACTATGAAAAGAATCCGGAGAAGGCCGAGCAAGCGTCTTGAAGGCTGTTATCATCCTGCCGAGTGCAGAAGCAGACATCATGGATATCTGGCAATATGGACTTGCAGAGTGGGGCGTTGATCAGGCGATCAAGTACGACGCTGAGGTTCAGGCGCGGATTGAGGGCTTGGCCAGGTGTTTGACGGCCTCACGGGCTGCTTTTGAGGTCGGAGACGGGATGCGCCGCGCCTTGGCGGGGCAGCATGTGGTGTTTTTTCGGGAGGATGAAGTTGCCGTGACTGTGGTGCGGGTTTTGCATCAGCGGATGGACGTTCTCAAACACACTTCTTGTGAAGAAGGCGATTGAAGCCCCCAAACAGTCATGCGGACCAAAGTGGGTTATCAAGCCAGTCGGGCGGGAAGCCTGCCGATGTTAGCGTAAGTCTTTGCGAAGTTGGGAAAGTAGCAATGTGATTGACGAAACGCTGCTTCCAGGAAGTCCTGGGATTTGCGCTCATCAGCATGAACCTTGCAATACATGCAACTGAGTAGAGACGACTGTTCACTCCATCTACAGCCTGCAAGTGCTTCAAGAGGTCGGGCAAATCGTTACCCGCCAAAGTAGGTTGGTTAATTAGCGGCTTGTTCCACAATCGTGAATGATGCGCGCAGACGTTCCGTGTGAATGAAAGCGAGCGTGACCAAGATCGGAGATAGTTTGGTTTAATTCCACGGTAGCTCCGTCCGATCCCCATAAGGTCAGTGTTTCTCATGCCGTGGATCAAATGAGACAAGGGACCGAAATCCAATAGCTCAACTGCAATCCAAACAGGCATGTCATCGTTCGGATACTTTGTCCGGAAATGCTTTGCGAACTGGTCTTTGGAGACACTCGCCCGCCGGTCTAAGTGTTGCAGCCACTGCCTATGCTTTGTGGCGCCGCCTTGTTTTTGAGGTGTCGAGAACTCGTTGCTAAAATAGCGAAGATCACGATGCGCTTTCGGATTGTGTTTTCCCAAAGCCAAGGCCACCTCTGTGCGCAATGATACTTCGATCCGCTCCAACGCATCTAGCATGATCAGTCGGAGCCTACCATCGAAGGTGTAGAGGTCAGTGGCCTCCTTAAACGTGGTACCATCTCGGAAGTGGTCGAGTACCTCGCCACTAGCGACGTCCCTTTCCCGCATGGGATGCCAATAAGCACTCAAGCGATAGTAACCAATGCGCTGAAGATATTCAGACGCCTTGGCGACGTCTTCGATCTGCATGCCGCGTGATCTTAGTAGATCAATCTGTTGACAGATCGTCAGGTATGGCTTGTCGTACAAAAAAGGCCGCCCCTTGTGCAGAAGCAACAGAGGGGGCGACCATATTACCGCTTATATGCCTGCTGGTTTGCCCGTTTGCAACCTCTGTCACAATTTGTGAGTCTTGCGCGGTTGCCAACATGCACGCAAAAATGAATACAAACAATAGATTAAATGGCGCAAGCTAGACCACAACCTCCACCCGGTCCTGATCCCCGACCCCGAACACCCTTTTGTACCGTTCGACCTCCGCCTCCGGGCCCATGGCTTTGTTGGGGTTGTCGGAGAGTTTGACGGTGGGGCGGCCGTTGGCTTCGACCGCTTTGCACACCAGAGAGAACGGGGCGAGGGTGTCGTCGGGGACCAAACCCCTGAAATCGTTGGTCAGGAGCGTGCCCCAGCCAAAGCTGACCCGCACGCGGCCTGCGAATTGGCGTTGCAGGGTTTCGATCTTGTCCACGTCCAGACCGTCGCTGAAGATCACCAGTTTCTCGCGGGGGTTCTCGCCGCGCTCTTTCCACCAGTTGATCGCCGTTTCCGCCCCCGTGGCCGGGTCGCCGCTGTCGATGCGGATGCCCGTCCAGCCCGCCAGCCAGTCCGGCGCGCGGTCGAGGAACCCCTTGGTGCCGTAGGTGTCGGGCAGGATGATGCGCAGGTTGCCGTCGTGTTCCTCGTGCCAATCGGCCAGCACGTCGTAGGGGGCGGCGGCCAGGGCCTCGTCCCCCTTGGCCAGGGCGGCATAGACCATGGGCAATTCGTGGGCGTTGGTGCCGATCGCCTCCAGATCACGGTTCATGGCGATTTTACAGTTGGAGGTGCCGGCGAAGCTGCGGCCGAGGCCTTCGTTCATGGCCTGCACGCACCAGTCCTGCCACAGGAAGGAGTGCCGCCGCCGGGTGCCAAAGTCCGCGATGCGCAGGTCCGGCAGGTCGCGCAGGCGTTCGATCTTTTCCCACACGCGGGTCATGGCGCGGGCATAGAGGACCTGCAGCTCGAACTTGCCCATGTCGCCCAGCACCGCGCGGGACCGCAGTTCCATCAGGACCGACAGCGCGGGGATTTCCCACAGCATGACCTCGGGCCAGGACCCTTCGAACGTCAGCTCATACTGGTCGCCCTTCCGTTCCAAGTGGTAGGGGGGCAGGCGCAGGCCCTCGAACCAGTCCATGAATTCGGGGCGGAACATCTGGCGTTTGCCGTAGAAGGTGTTGCCGCGCATCCATGTGCTTTCGCCGCGCGACAGGGACAGGGTGCGGATGTGGTCCAGTTGTTCGCGCAGCTCGCCCTCGTCGATCAGGTCGGCCAGCGGGATATGGGTGGACCGGTTGATCAGGGAAAACCGGACATGGGTGTCGGGTTTGTTGCGGTGCACGGATTGGCACATCAGCAGTTTGTAGAAATCGGTGTCGATCAGGGACCGCACGATGGGGTCGATTTTCCACTTATGATTGTGGACGCGGGTGGCGATATCTACCATGGGGCGGCTCCGGTCGGTTGGTGCGCCTTTGTGCCAAGCGGGGGGCGCGGGGCAAGGGTGTCGCTCGCGCCTTTGTGACCGGGCCGGGACTTGGAGGGGCTCGGCCGCGGGGGCATATGTATCCGAACAGATCGGAGAGCCCCCATGGACCGTCGCACCTTTGCCCTTGGCGTCACCGCCGCCCTTGCCACCCCCGCCGTCGTGTCTGCGCAGGACCAACCCGATGTACGCGTGTCGCGGCGCAATATGTCGTCCTTCCGCAAGGTCCGCTGGCAAGAGCATTTTGACCGCAACGACCGGGTCACGATCATCGCGGACACCCAAAGCCGGGCGCTGCATTACTGGGCGGTGGATGGGGCGGATTACCGGGTGTATCCCACCAGCGTGCCCCTGACCGAGGAGCTGACCCGGCGCGGCTATACCGAGGTGGTGCGCAAGAAGGAGGGGCCCAGCTGGACCCCCACCGCAAACATGCGCGAACGGGACCCGACCCTGCCCGCCTTCATGCCCCCCGGCCCGGACAACCCCCTTGGCACCCACGCCCTTTATCTGGACTGGCCCGCCTATCTGATCCACGGCACCCACGACACGCGCAAGATCGGGCGGCGGTCGTCGTCAGGCTGCATCGGGTTGTACAACCACAAGATCGAAGAACTTTACGCCCTTGTCCCCGTGGGGACACAAGTGCGTTTGATCTAGGGGCGGCGGGACAAGTCCCGCCCTACGGTGCAGTTGGCCCCCGGCGGTGATCAGGTCGCCCGGTCTGGGACGCAGGCGGCGGTTAGAGAAGGTTGCGATCTTTCGCGACGCAGATGGCGGCGGACAGGTCCAGCACCTCGTCGTAGGACATGCTTTCGATCGTCCGGTCGGACCAGTCGTCCATGGTGGAGATCAACCCGGAATTGGTTGGGGGCGTATCTTTGTAGAACGCGAGGGTACCCGCCAAGTCTGCTTCCACCTCGTCCGCAGCGCCCTCAATTTCATTGGAGTCCAACTCGATCATTGCGGCGGCCAGGGCGGACACCTCTTCCATCCCGCCAGAACAGTTGCGTTCTGCGATCGAGGCCATGACCTCGTCGGCTGTCGGGTCAAAGGAGGTGCGGATCGTCGTGGAGGTCAGGCTGGTGTCGATATCGTTCGACAAATCCTGCACACCACCGGACACGACGGACATCGTGGCCAAGCCCAGCCCAACCAACCCAGCGGTCAGAACCACCCAGTCTACGGTCACGGCGCCTTGTTCGTTGGTCACAAAATCCATCATTTCGCTCTCCGTTGTGCGATGTGTGGCCTCTCAATCACGGACAATGATGACCGTTTTAAGGCGACAGGCTGGTTAAACGGAGCCGCCACGCCCGTGCCCCTTTGCCATGCAAGTGCGCTTGATCTGACAGCGCAGCGCGTGCAGGGTCGCACCCATGACCCTGCCCGGCTTTGACCCCCGCTACACCGACCTGCCCGATTACATCCTGAAATGCACCGCCCAGATCTGGGAAGGGCGCGGCATAGCCGAGCTTGACTGGCACTACGGCGACGACCTTCTGGTGCGCACCCCCGGCGGGATCAACCGGGGCAACGGGGCAGGCAAGGCCAACACCATGGCCACCCTGACCGAGTTTCCTGACCGGGAGTTGCTGGGCGAGGATGTGATCTGGTCCGGCGATGCCGAAGCGGGGTTTCTGTCGTCCCACCGGATCGTGTCGACCGCCACCCACGCGGGCGGGGCCTTTGGGCCGGCCACCGGGCGGCGCGTGAAGTTTCGCACCATCGCGGACACGTTTTGCAAGGCGAACCGGGTCTGGGACGAATGGCTGATCCGGGACAATGCCGCGATTGTGGTGCAGATGGGCGGCACCGCGCGGGACCATGCCCGCAGCACCATGGCCCATGGGCCCACACCGCTGACCCCCGAGACGGACGAAGCGGGCCCCTACACCGGGCGCGGCAATGCGTCCCCATGGGGACAGCGGCACGCCGATATCCTGCACCGGATCATGGGTGCGGATTTCAGCGTGATCGAAGGGGCGTATGACCGGGCCTGTACCCTTGCCCTGCCCGGCGGGGTCGAGGATCACGGTTGGGCCGCCGCCACCCGGTTCTGGCTGGGCCTGCGGTCGGCCTTTCCGTCCGCGTCCTTCACCATAGACCACCAGATCGGGCGCGAAGATGCGCTGATGTCCCCGCGCAGCGCGATCCGCTGGTCCCTGACCGGCACCCACGACGGCTGGGGGGCCTTTGGGCCGCCCACGGGTGCCCGGGTCCATGTAATGGGTGTCAGCCATGTGGAATTCGGCCCTTGGGGCCTGCGTCGGGAAACGACCCTGTTGGACGAGATTGCCATTTGGCAACAGATCATGGCCCACACGGGCGAGGGGGTGGACTAGTACAGCAGCGCGGCAAACCCCGCCTCGCCCTGTTGTGTGAATGTCAGGATGCGGGTGCCGGGGTCGCGGTGCACCCAGCCCTGCCCCTCTATGTGGGTCAGGAAGGCGCGCCCAAGGCTGCCCGCAAGGTGCGCGCGGCGTTCAGACCAATCGAGGCACGACCGGCACAGGGGCGTGCGTTTGGCCAACAGCGGGGCGAGGTCGAGGCCAAGTTCGGTGAAATACGCATGGCCCGGGGGCGTCAGGGTCACGGTGTCGTCCCCCACCGCGATCAGCCCCCGCGCCATCAGGTGGTCGTAGAAGCGCGTGCCCATGTCGCCTGCCAAGTGGTTGTAGCAGACCCGCGCCCGGCGCAAGCGCGCGTCCTTGGGTCCGGTGCGGGTGCGCAAGGCGGGGGTGGCGGCCAGGCCCATCAACCCCTCTAGCACCTGGGCGACTTGGGGACCGGCGAGGGCGAAGTACTTGTGCCGCCCCTGCTTCTGCGCGGCCAGCAAGCCGCCCGCGTCCAGTTTTGACAGGTGCCCGCTGGCGGTTTGCACGGTCACGCCCGCCTCGGACGCAAGTTCGGTCACAGTCAGCGCCTTGCCCGACAAAAGGGCCGTGAGCATGTTGGCGCGGGCGGGATCACCGATAAGGGCAGCGCCGCCCTGTCCCCCGGACCCAACATGGTCGCCGTCGCGTCCCGCGCCCTTGGGTCCGGGCGGCGGTCTGCCTTGGCCGTGGCGTGCGGGTTGGGGGTCGGCGCGTTCCTGTGGTCGGGCCTGACCGCCCTTGGGCTGGGGCGCCTGTTCGAGGCCTACCCCATGGCCTTGCGCATCCTTGGCCTGTGCGGCGGGGCCTACCTGCTGTGGCTGGGGATCAAGGGCTGGCGCGCGGCCCTGACCGGGGCGGCGGGGCAGATCACCCCGCGTGCAGGGTCGGGCCTGTGGCGGGACGCGCTGCACGGGCTGACTGTGACGGCCACGAACCCGAAGGTGGCCCTGTTGTGGGCGTCGCTGGCAACCTTTGTGGCCCCGGCGGTCCAGGCCCCCGGGGCGCTGTTGCTGTTCACAAGCGGGTCGGCGGTGATCATCTTTGGCATCTATGCAGGCTGGGGGCTGGTGTTTTCCAAGGGCCGGGTGCGCGGCGTCTACGCCCGGTTCGCCCGCACGACCGAGGCGGTGTTCGGCACGCTGTTCGGCGGGCTGGGCATCACGATGATGGGGCGGTCGCTGTAGGGGCGGTGGGACAAGTCCCACCCTACCGGGCGCGGGTCAGTCGATCGTCACATCCGCGATCATTGTGGCAATACCTGCGGTGGGTGTGCCGATCTCGATGATCTCAAGCGCGTTGGTGCCATCACCACTGCCGCCGGTGATCTCGAAGCTGAAATCCGAGACGACCGCGCGATTGGCATCAATGGTGCCGATCACCTCGCCGCCCCAACGCACCTCGGCCAACCCTTGGGTGCCATAGTCCGCCGCAGAGATGGTCAAGGTCTGTGTCCGTCCCAGACCGATGTCATCCACCGTGCGTTTCATGCCGTGGTAACTGCCAGAAACGAGGTCAATGGCGTAATCTGCGTCGCCTAAGTCAACCCCCGCAAAGCCGTTCTTGATCATGGACGCACCTTGGATTGTCCAGCCGCCCAAGGTTCCAACGCCCGTGTCATACCCCCAGGGGCGCGCCGTCCCGCTGGGGGCCAGGGTGAACAGTTCATTGACCGGCGCGGGATCAAACGACGTCAGGATCATGCCCTTTGAGGACAAGGTACGGTCCACGTCTTCGGACAGGTCCTCGACCCCGCCACTGACCAAACCCATGGTAGCCAGTCCCAGACCCACAAGCCCGGCGGTCAGAACGACCCAATCTACTGTGACGGCCCCAACCTCGGAGCGGGTGAATGAAAGATTCTGTTTCATTCACCGCACGTGCCAGAGAAGTGTGGCAAGATTTGGGAAGGATCAAAGTGCTGTGCGGGCGCGTTCGTCCTCCAGCTCTCTGGGTTTGTGTCTGGCACGGGTCAGGGCGGTGTCGATGTCCACCCCTTCGACCGCTGCCACCGCCACGGTGCGCAGGGCGTAGGTGGGGGCGCGACCGGGGCCGAGTGTCGCCCGGGACAGGGCCTGGGCGGTCAGGTAGGTCGGATAGGCCGACAGGACACCGGCCCCCTGCGCGGGCGTGTCGTTGGCGATCTGTTCGCAGGCCTGGGCATCTTGGCTGACGTAGGTGCGGCAGATCATCGGGCGCGCGGCATAGGCCCGGCACATGCGCGTGGCGGGGTCCAGACTGGGGCAGGCCTTGGGGTGCCATGCCCGCCCGTCCGGCGCACCGGCCAACGGCGACAGGGCGGCGTGCAGGGCGCGGGCCTCGGCCTCGGTGGTCATGCCGCCGTCATCGCCCGTCAGGATGCAGCAAAACGCGCAGCCCGCCTTGCAGGCCAGCCCCTCGGGCGGGGCGGTCTGTTGCAGATCCACCTGCCCCAGACCCACGGCAGCCGTTCCATCGTTCAGCATCCGGGCGTGTTTGGCGGGGGGCGTGTTTTGGAGCACGGCCACCAGCATCTTGCGCGCACGGTCGATCCCGGCCTTGGGGCCTTTGACCTTGGCGCGGGTCAGCTTTTTCAGCAGGTCCGTCATGCCAGCGTCACACCGGCGTCCCGCATCCCCGCCTGTGCCGCGTCCAGCGATCCGTCGAAGTCAATCGCCCGGCACAGGTCCATCTGCACGGTGACCTTGAACCCCAACCGCGCCGCGTCCACCGCCGAGTAGTTGACGCAAAAATCCGTGGCCAGGCCCACCAGGGTCAAGTCCGTGATCCCCCGGGTCCGCAGGTACCCCTCCAGGCCCGTGGGGGTGGTCTTGTCGTTCTCAAAAAACGCGGAATAGCTGTCGATAGTGGGGGTGTAGCCCTTGCGGATCACCATATCGGCCCGGTCGGTGGCAAGGTCGGGGTGGAAGGCCGCACCGGGGGTGCCTTGGACGCAGTGATCGGGCCACAGGACCTGGGGGCCATAGGGCATCTGGGTCATGGACATGGGCGCCGCCCCGTGGGTCGAGGCGAAAGAGGAATGCCCCGCCGGGTGCCAATCCTGGGTCAGGATCACCGCTGCAGCCCCCGCCATTGCGGCGTTGATGCCGGGCACGATATCCGCGCCGCCCGCCACGGCAAGTGCGCCGCCGGGGCAAAAGTCATTCTGGACGTCGATTACAAGTAGGGCGTGCATGGGGGCCTCCGGTCGCTGCTGCGACCAGAGTACGCCTTGAGGCGCGCAGGGCAAGGCGGTAACCGGGGGGCATGTGGATTGTAGCTGCCCTGTATCATTTTGCGCCCCTCGTGCCCGCCGACCGTCAAGCCCCCTGCGCGACTTGGCGCAGGGACATGGCGTTGTGGGCACCCTGCTGCTGGCCCCCGAAGGCGTGAACGGCACCATTGCAGGCCCCCGCGCCGGCATCGACGCAGTGCTGGCCCATATCCGCGCCTGGCCGGGTTTTGACGCGCTGGAGTGGAAGGAAAGCACCGCCGAGGCGCAACCGTTCCGCAAGCTGAAGGTGCGCCTGAAGCGTGAGATCGTGACCCTGGGTGTGGAGGGCGTGGACCCCCGCGCCGCCGTGGGCAACTATGTCGCCCCGGCCGATTGGAACGCCCTGATCAGCGATCCGGATGTGGCGGTGATTGATACGCGCAACGACTATGAGGTCGAGATTGGCACCTTCCAAGGATCCATCGACCCGGGCACGCGGGCCTTTGGCGAGTTTCCCGCCTGGTGGGAGGCGAACAAGCACAGGTTCCACAACAAGCGCATCGCCATGTTCTGCACCGGCGGTATCCGCTGTGAAAAGTCGACGAACTACCTGATGAGCCAAGGGGTGGAGGACGTGTTCCACCTGAAGGGCGGCATCCTGAAGTACCTCGAAGAGGTGCCCGAGGAAGACAGCCTTTGGGACGGGGCCTGTTTCGTGTTCGACCGGCGGGTCAGCGTGGAACATGGCCTGCGCGAGGGGCCGCACGACCTGTGCTGGGCCTGCCGCCGCCCCGTCGCCCCCGAGGACAAGGCGCGCCCCGAGTATGAAGCAGGCGTGCAATGCCACCGCTGTGTGGACGAGTATACGGACGCAGACCGCGACCGCTTTCGCGACCGTCAGCGCCAAGTGGGCCAGGCCGAGGAAAGGACGCACAGATGACAGATGCACGGGGCGAATTGCTGTTGCGGACGATGGCCATGCCAGCGGACACGAATGCGTCGGGGGACATCTTTGGCGGCTGGTTGCTAAGCCAGATGGACATCGCGGCCGGTATCTTGGCGGGACAACGGGCCCAGGGGCGCGTGGCGACGATTGCGATAGAGGCCATGAAGTTCATCCGGCCCGTCCATGTGGGCGATGTGCTGTGCGTCTACGGCCGCGTCGTGCGAGAGGGCCGCAGTTCCATGGGCATTGAGCTGGAGGCCTGGGCCCTGCGTGGGCGGATCGGGGATCGGGACAAAGTGACCGAGGGTATGTTCACATTTGTAGCGATTGACGAGGCCGGAAAATCACGGGCTTTGCCGTAGGAACTGACACGCGTTTTGTGAGGTCGCGGGACTAGTCGTTGGCTTGGCCCAATTTTTGCCGGGCCCATAACGGCGCGTTAACCTTAATGGTGCACCAAGGCGGCATGTCACATTATCGCCGCCCTCGCCCCGCCACCTGCCCTGTGTTTTTCACCGTGTGCCTCGCTGATCGTACATCAACCACGCTGCTGGATCATCTTGACGTGTTGCGCGGTGCCGTAGCTCACGTAAAATCCCAGCGCCCCTTTGACATCCTTGCTTGGGTCGTGCTGCCCAACCACATACATGCTGTGTGGCAACTGCCCGAGGACGACCCCAACTATTCCCAAAGGTGGGGCAGTATCAAAGCGCGGTTTTCCCGAGATGCCTGTAGGGCGGGACTTGTCCCGCCATCCGCGCGACAGGGCGGTGGGACAAGTCCCACCCTACGAAAAGGGGAAACCGGGATTTGGCAACGCCGTTTCTGGGAACATCACTGTCGCGACGAAGCGGATCTGAACAACCATCTGCGCTACTGCTGGTTCAATCCGGTCAAACACGGCCTGTGCCGGGATCCCTTTGAATGGAGCCCGTCGTCCATTCACCGCGACCGAAATCTCGCGCTGCGCCTCGATGTCATGGCCCCTGATCTGGCTGATCACGCATATGGCGAGGCGGCGTAGGGCGGGACTTGTCCCGCCCCCGCGGGGGCAGATGGGATAAATCCCATCCTACCGGGTGAACTTCTTGTACTTCACGCGGGTGGGCTCCAACGCATCAGCGCCCAAGCGGCGGACCTTGTCTTCCTCGTAGGCTTCGAAGTTGCCCTCGAACCATTCCACGTGGGCCTCGCCCTCGAACGCCAGAATGTGCGTGCACAGGCGGTCGAGGAAGAAGCGGTCGTGCGAAATGATCACGGCGCAGCCTGCGAAATCCTCCAGCGCGTCTTCGAGCGCGCGGAGCGTTTCCACGTCCAGATCGTTGGTCGGCTCGTCGAGCAACAGAACGTTGCCGCCCGATTTCAGCAGCTTGGCCATGTGGACCCGGTTGCGTTCCCCGCCCGACAAAAGGCCCACGGGTTTCTGCTGATCGCCGCCTTTGAAGTTGAACGACCCGCAATAGGCGCGGGAGTTCACTTGCGCATCCCCTAGGTCGATGATCTCCGCCCCGCCGGAAATCTCTTCCCACACGGTCGCCTTGTCATCGAGGCTGTCGCGGGATTGGTCCACGAACGCCAGTTTGACCGTATCCCCGAATTCCACTGTGCCCTCGTCCGGTTTCTCGACGCCGGTCAACATGTTGAACAGGGTCGATTTACCTGCGCCGTTCGGGCCGATCACGCCGACGATGCCGCCGGGGGGCAGGGCGAAGGACAGGTCTTCGATCAACAGGCGGTCGCCAAAGCCTTTCTTCAGGCCCTCGACCTCGATCACCTTGTTGCCCAGACGGGGGCCGTTGGGGATCACGATCTGCGCCTTGCCAACCTTCTCGCGCTCGGACTTGCTGGCCATTTCCTCGTAGGCGTTGATGCGGGCCTTGGACTTGGCCTGGCGGGCCTTGGCGCCTGCGCGGATCCATTGCAGTTCGCGGTCCAACGCCTTTTGCTTGGACTTGTCCTCTTTCGCCTCGCGCTCCAGCCGGGCGGCCTTTTGCTCCAACCACGCGGAGTAGTTCCCCTCGTAGGGGATGCCGCGGCCCCGGTCCAATTCGAGGATCCAGCCGGTGATGTCATCGAGGAAGTAGCGGTCGTGGGTGACGATCAGGATCGTGCCCTTGTAGTCGATCAGGTGGCGTTGCAGCCAGGCGATGGTCTCGGCGTCCAGGTGGTTGGTCGGCTCGTCCAAGAGCAGCATGTCGGGCGCTTCAAGCAGCAGTTTGCACAGCGCCACGCGGCGGCGTTCCCCGCCGGAGAGGTTCGCGGGCATGGCGTCATCGGGGGGGCAGCGCAGGGCCTCCATGGACACATCCACCTGACTGTCCAGATCCCACAGGTTCTGGCTGTCGATCTCGTCCTGCAATTGCGCCATCTCTTCGGCGGTTTCGTCGGAGTAGTTCATGGCCAGCTCGTTATACCGGTCCAGAATGTCCTTCTTTTCCTTCACGCCCAGCATGACGTTTTCGCGGACGGTCTTGTCCTCGTCCAGGTGCGGCTCTTGCGGCAGGTAGCCGACGCGCGCGCCTTCGGCGGCCCAGGCTTCTCCGGTGAAATCCTTGTCCATCCCGGCCATGATTTTCATCAGGGTGGATTTACCCGCGCCGTTGACACCAACCACGCCGATCTTCACCCCCGGCAGGAAGGACAGACGGATGTTCTCAAAGCACTTCTTGCCACCGGGATAGGTCTTGGACACGCCGTCCATGTGATACACGTATTGATAAGCAGCCATTGCGCCCTCCTGCGGGATGTTTGCGGTTGGATATAGGGCGCCGGGGTGCGGTGCAAGGCACCCCGCGACCCAGTCGCTGTTTACGGATGGGGGTCAATGTCGCCACAATCCTGCCCAAGACGTGCGAGATACGTTAACCGAAACGTAGGAAAGGCAGAGCATGCAGTTTTTAACAAATGAGCAAGGCGCGGTGACAGTGGATTGGGTCGTGTTGACGGCTGCATTGGTCGGACTTGGATTGGCCGCAATGGGTGTTGTGTCTTCGGGTGTGGAAACACAGTCCAAAGCCATTGAAAGCCACTTGAAGACCGACATGATCAGAACGAGCTTCTTCACGGGCGGGCCGTCGAGCTTTCCCAACCTGAAGGGCTGCGCGGACGGGCTGGAAGCGATTACCACCTTTGCAACTGCGCAGGCTCAAGAAGGAAATTGGGACGTTGCGGGCGAAGGGCCGAACTACGGAGATCTTGATCCCGGCGACATCCCCGCAGAGATCAACAGCGTTTACGCAAACACTACGGTCGAACAAGCCAACGCACAGATTGCGATCTGGGAAGCAGACTACGAAAACCCGGAAAAGACCCTGCACCCGTCCGACTTTGCCGAATGGGCCATCGTGGAGTGTTTGGCCGCGGGCGTCCCTAACGGCTAAGCGCTAAAGATCTTTGGCAAAGAACAGGTCCGGGTTCGGGTCGTCGTTGAACCGCTCCACCGCGCGCCAGCCTGTCGCGCGATACATGGCCGTCGCCTCGTGCAGGACCGAGTTGGTGTCGAGCAGCAGGCGCGTCATGGATTGGTCCCGGGCGATCTGTTCGCAGGCGTCCATCAGGCGGCGGCCAAGGCCAAGGCCGCGTGTGCAAGGATCAACCCACAGACGTTTGATTTCGCCCGTTGTCGCGTCCCGGCGTTTCAGGCCCACCCCACCGAGAATTGCGCCATCTAGTGTCGCGATCAGCAGTGCGCCATTAGGCGGGGCAAGCCCCGTCAGGGTCGGCGCAGAGGCGTTTTCGATATCGTACCCCGTGGGGTGGCGCGCCTGTATCTCGGCGATGAAAGCGTCTTGGTAGGACAGCGCGCGAGGGTCTTGGTCGTCCACCTGTTCGATCTCGATCCGGTCTGCGCCGAGGGCCGCGGTGATCAGCGCCATCGCCTGTAGCAGAGCCTTTGGGCGGCGCACGCGGGTCAGGATGTCATTGGCCCGGGCGTCGGACAGGGCTTCGTAGGCCGCGAATTCTGCCTGCCCGGCCTCGGTCAGGGCGGCGATGCGTTGGCGTTTGTCGTCCGGGGCGGGCGTTAAGGTGATGAGGCCCTCGTCTTCAAGCCGTCGCAGCAGGCGGCTCATCAACCCGCTGTCGAGATCGAGAAAGGCGCGGACCTGCGCCACATCGCCCATGCCATGGCCAATCGCATTGAGAACGCGGGCCACCCCAAGGGGGCGCCCGCGTCCAAGGAAATCTTCGTCCAGCGCGCCCACGTTACGGGTGACGGCGCGGGCAAAACGGCGGACGGTTTGGATATCACTGCTCATATATCTGACATAAGTCAGATATATGATCCGCGCAAGCTACTTCGTCTCGTCGCTGACGTAGGCCCCAAGGATCCGTTCGTTCTTGGCGTCTTCCAGTTTGGCCAGACGATCCGCCGACAGTTTCGCGTCAAAGCGATATTTGACGAAGTTCACCAAGGCGAGGGTCAGCAGCAGCACAGAGATCCCCCAGAACCCCTTGGTGGACAGGGGCACATCCGTCGACAGCCACAGGGAAATACCCAGCATGGCATAGGCGACTGCCACGCCCACGCCGTTGAACATCATGATCAGGCCGTTGTCTTCGTTGCGTTCCATAGTCTCTCTCCGGTTCTTTGATTAGGCGTTGTTGGTGTTCAGGCGGGCCAGCACGTCGCTGGCCGTGGTGCGGGTGGCGGTGCCAAAGCCCGCCTCTGCCATGCGAGACGGCAGGGTGTCGTGGTTCAGGTCCGCGTTGATTTCGGCAAGGATATCGGCCTGTTCCAGCGGGTCATCCCGGCCCAAAACGCGGGCGATCAACTCTTCGGCCTCGTGGGCGGCGCTGCTGGCAACCGCAGTGCCGCGCAGGCGGACCTGCATGTCCTGTTCCCGGCGCAGGGCCCGGGCGGTTGCAGCACCCAGTTTCAAATCAATGATGCGGCGATGCCCCGCCTCGACCGATCCGCGCAGGCGCAAGACCTGCCCTTCCAGCCGGGCAACGGTGTCGGACCGGGCCTGCATCTCGTTTTCCATGTGGGCGATGGCCTCGGCGGCTTGGGCTGCGAGGTCTTGGCGATCACCGTCAAGGGCTTGGCGCGCCCGGTCCATCAGGTCGGCGTGGCGTGCGGTGAGTTGGTCCAAATGGCTACGCTCCGCCCGCTCTCGCTGGATCATCAAGGCCAGCTGCGATTTGGCTGCTTTCAACTGGGCCTCCGCCTCGCGGATTTTCTGGTCAATCAGATCAATGGCAAAGTGATCGCGCAGTTGTTCTTCGCCCCGCGCACTGGCCCCGCGCATCAAGGTGTTGAGTGTTCGAAACATAGGTTCCTCCGTTCCATCTCGCGTCATGAACGCTGTTCATAAAACGGACATAGTGCGAGAATGACCGTCGTTCAAGGCGCAATTTGAACAGCGTTCAGTTTTTTTCGTTTCACCGCTCAGGACGTATCGGATCATCTCTGGCAATTGATCTTCGGCGACGCCGGTGATCCAGCGCTCGGTCCCCAACAGGACAATCCCGTGGATGGCCGAGAACAGCGCACGGGTGCGCATGCGGATGTCGTGTTGGGACAATTCGGGATGTAGCTGGATCAGGGGTGCGTCGATCATGGCAAACAGCTGGTCCAACGCCTGCAAATACCACTCCGGCGCTTGGTGATCCGACCGGATACCCGCATCAAATAGCGTGCGCCACAGACGCGGATGCAGCTGGGCAAAGTCCAGATAGGCGAGCGACATCGCAACCAGCTGATCCTGCGGCGGCGCATCCGTGTCCAATTGTGCCGCCACATGCGCCCCAAGGGCCTCGAAGGTTTCGCCGTTCACAGCGAGGGTCAACTCGTCCATATCCCCAAACACATTGTAGATCGCCCCGACAGAACACCCGGCCCGCGTGGCCAGATCCCGCGCCCGCAACGCCCCGACCCCATCAGTCCGGATCGTGTGTTGCGCCAAATCGATCAGCTTATCGCGCAAAGCGGCGCGGCGTTCGGTGACTGACATGGCTTCCTCCGACATGAACTGTGTTCAGGCCTAATCAGGTCACACCCCCATTGCAAGCCGCCCCCTGTTTGCGGCAAAAGGCACCCAGCGGTCCCTTAGCTCAACTGGATAGAGCAGCTGACTTCTAATCAGCAGGTTGAGGGTTCGAGTCCTTCAGGGATCGCCATTTTGCCTAAAAATATAGCGCGCTTTGTTGATCGGAGTGTGCGCCCTTGGTTTGCGCCGGGCAAAACCAGCGTCAAGGACATCCCGCTTGCAGTTGAGGCGTGATCTTGCCAGTGTCATGGTATGACGCGCCATTGTGAACTGCTTGTTTTTACTGATCTCGATGGAACGCTGATCGATCACCACACCTACGATTTCACCCCTGCGCAACCGGCCCTTGCGATGCTGGGCCGCATGTCCGCCGGACTGGTTTTGGCAAGCAGTAAAACCGCGTCGGAAATCTGCGCGCTGCGTGCCGAGATCGGTTGCGCGGCTTGGCCCGCGATTGTGGAAAACGGGGCGGGTGTCTTGCCTGCCATGGCCAGCGAAACGCCGCAGAACGGTCCTTACCGTGCCATCCGGGCGGCGCTCGCGGAGATCCCCGCACCACTGCGCGCTCTGTTTCGCGGCTTTGGGGATATGTCCACGGCCGAGATCGTGCAACGCACGGGGCTGACGGCGCAGGGGGCGGCCCTAGCCCAAGACCGTAGCTTTTCGGAGCCCGGCCTTTGGTCCGGGACCGACGCACAGCGGGATCTGTTCTTTGCAGCTTTGGCAGACCACGGCATTTCGGCGCAACAGGGGGGCCGGTTTCTGACATTGTGCTTTGGGGCCAACAAGGTGGATCAGATGCGCAAGATCATTGCCCACTACAAACCACGCCGCACCATCGCACTTGGCGATGCGCCCAATGACATCGAGATGTTGGAACATGCCGATATCGGTGTGATCGTTGCCAACCCCACCCGCCCACCGCTGCGACCGCTGAAGACCGAAGGCACCGGGCGCGTCATCCGAACCCAAGACCCCGGCCCTGTCGGTTGGAACGCAACCCTTTGCGACATTCTCAAGCGCCTCGAACAAGAACAGGATCCACTTCATGGCTGATTTCCATCAAAACGGAAACATCACGACACTGCACAACCTGCGCATGCGCGACGTGTCCGAAATGGAAGCAGAGCTGCGCGCGTTTGCGACCACACGCAAAATCACGCTGATCCTGCCGTGTCTGTATTCAGAGCTGGGCCGAGAGGCGATGCCTCACATCCTCAAAGAGCTTGCGAACGTCAGCTATCTGCACCGCATCATCATCGGCCTCGATGCGGCGAACGAGGAAGAATACCGCCATGCCAAGCAGTTTTTCAAAGGGCTGAACCAAAACCACATCGTCATCTGGAACGACAGCCCCCGCATGTTGGCCCTTGGGGCGCGGCTGGAGGCCTTGGGCCTTGCGCCCAGCGAACAGGGCAAGGGCAAGAACGTCTGGTCCGCATTGGGATATCTGATGAGCTGTTCGGACTCGGCGGTCATGGCCATCCACGACTGCGATATTCTGACCTATGACAAGGAAATGCTGGCGCGGCTGGTCTATCCTGTTGTGAACCCAACCTTTCCCTATCAAGTCGCCAAGGGATACTATGCCCGGATCGGGAACGGCAAACTCAACGGGCGCGTCACGCGGCTGTTGGTCAGCCCGCTTTTGATCGCCTTGAACCGGGTGATAGGGTCCCGTGACTACATCGATTACCTGCGCAGCTTTCGGTATCCCTTGTCTGGTGAATTCGCCATGCGCACGACGATTTTGCCCGACCTGCGCATCCCATCCGATTGGGGGCTTGAGATCGGGGTCCTGTCCGAGGCGTGGCGCAATCTAGCCCCCAAGGCGGTGTGTCAGGTAGAGATTTCGGACGCCTATGATCACAAACATCAGGACCTCAGCCCCGACAAGGCCGAGGCGGGGTTGAACCGGATGTCTGCAGACATCTGCAAAGCGATCTTCCGAAAACTGGCCGCCGATGGCACGGTCTTTACGCCCAATGTCTTTCGCACCCTCAAGGCCACCTACTATCGGTCGGCCCTGGATCTGCTGGACAGTTATTGCAGCGAGGCCAAGATGAACGGGCTGGAATTGGACCGCCATTCCGAGGAACAGTCGATCGAGCTGTTTGCCGAAAACATCATGCGCGCGGGTCAGGTGTTCTTGGACAACCCCCACGAGACCCCGTTTATTCCCACGTGGAACCGGGTCCACGCCGCCGATCCAAGCTTTCTGGCCGATATGAACGCCGCCGCCCAAGCCGACGAGGCGGAGTATTAGGGCCGCCCACCGTTGGTGATCCAGCGGCACTGATAGGGTGCTAGGGTCAACGCCTCTTGGTCCATGTCGATGGGCGCGCCATCCAACAGGTCAAACCACGTCTCGTCCTGGATCAGGTTCATGGACAGCTGGGACAGCACCACCTCTTGGTCGCTGACATTGTGCAGGGCAAAGATGGACTGCCGCCGATCCAGGCTTTGCCGCCACACCCCAAACACCTGATCGCCCAAGGGCATAGTGAACTGGGTTGCGTTGGGGTGGAACGCAGGTTGCTGCGCCCGAATGCGCAACCGTCTGGACAAGGCCGCGAGGACACGGGATTGCGGGGACGAAGGGTCGTCCAGCAGGCCGTTCAACGCCTGATAGTCCCATTTATGGCGGTTGATCGCGCGGTTCATGCCGCGATGGGCGACTTGGTCATGGTCATTCGGCGTGGCCAACATGGAATGGATGTAGAACGCCGGGATCCCCTCCAACGACATAGGGATCGTCTGGGTGCATATGAACCGTTCAAAATGATAATCGTCTTCGCCCCAAAAGGTCTGCGACGTGGCCTCGTAAAATGTAGTGTTGATTTCATAGGGCGCCTCGCCCCCACCGGGCAGGGATCGCATGGAAACAAGCCCACCGATGTTCCGGATCGTGTCGATCATACGACTTTGCTCTGCCTCGGGCAAAATACCCTCGGCCGGGCGCATCCCGATCCCATCATGGCTGGCGGTGAAGTTCAGGTACGCGCAGCCCATGGGCGCGGGGGCATGCCACTTTGCCAGTACCGCAGGTATTGGGCAGAACCGGACATGACCGCATGCAAGATCAGCGGCGGCAGGGGAAAGTTGTAAATGGCGTGCGCTTCATCGTGCTTGCCAAAGTAGCTCAGGTTTTCGGCCTTGGGCACGTTGGTTTCCGTCAGCAGGATGATGTTTTCATCGGCATAGTCGCACAGAACCCGCATCAGCTTCACGATGGCATGGGTCTGGGGCAGATGGATGGAGGGGGTCCCCGCTTGCTTCCAAAGGAACGCCACAGCATCCAAACGAATGATCCGAACGCCGTTGTCGACGTGCAACCGGATGATCCGTATGAACTCCAACAACACCTCTGGGTTGCGGAAATCCAGATCAATCTGATCGTGACTAAAGGTGCACCAGACATGGCGCGGGCCATGGATCGTCTCCACCTCGCGCAGCAGCGGGGTGGTGCGGGGGCGCACAACGTCCGACAGGTCTTCGTCCGGGCTGGCCTCGAAAAAATAGCGATCATAGGGCGCTTGGCCCTGTCGATACCCGTTGAACCACGGACCCTGACTGGACACATGGTTCAGAACCAAATCCGACATCAGCACAAAGTCTTCGCTGATCCGATTGATATCGGGCCAATCCCCCAACTGCGGGTTTACAGCCCGAAAGTCCGACACCGCAAAGCCGTCGTCGGAGGTGTAAGGAAAGAACGGCAAGATGTGCACGCCGTTCACAACACCCTTCATTCGGCGCAACAGAAAGTCATGCAGCAGATCAAGGGGCTTATGGCTGCCGTCTATGATCGAGTTCCCATAGGTGATGAGAAGGGCGTCTTTTTCGGTCCACAGATCGTTGCTGGGCGTGCGGCCGGCGTGGCGGTTGGTCGGCGTGTCGGGCCAGAAGGCTGCTGTAATGTCCCGGGCCATGGCGCCGCAATCAGCGTCGGGATATATCTGACCAAGCAAATGGGACAGTTTGCCAAAAAGCGGGTTTGTATCGGTCATGGGCAGATATCTCGATCAGGGGCGCACAGACATAGGGCCTGTTCTGCCCGCAGCATACCGAAAGCATACCCCTTTTCCAGTGGCTGCTTGCTGCCAGAAATGCCTGAATTTTCATCACATTAGGGACGTGAACCACATGGCGTAGACCAAGCATTTTCGAAATGGGTTTCTGGCGCGGGCCATTGCGGGTACAACACCGTCAGCCCTGCAAAGCCTGCTCTATCACGTCCAAGGCCTGTAGGATCGGCGCGCGAAACTGGACACTGACGCCGAATGGGTTCGCCTCCAACTTGCGGATTACCGGGTCTTTCAGCACCTGCGCGCGCACCGCTTTGACGTGCGTTTGGGTCCGGGCGATCTGTGCGGGACGGGCGGCATCGTCGGCGGCGGCAAGGGCCGCAAGGACGGCAGACAGGTCGCCATCATCACACAAGCTGCGCGGATCAGTCCGGGCGATGCGCGCCAGATCAGGATGGCCCGTCGCCTGCAGGTGCTGCATCAAACCCTGCGCGGACGCGGCGGCCCGGTCCAAGGCACCGCCCCAAAGGCCGGTCAAATCCGGCACAGCCATGGGACGCACTTGCACACCCAAGTGGTTTGCCAAAAATGCCCGCTGCGTCGGTGTCAGGGTCATTCTTGCAGACCGTCTGGCGTGCGCGCCTGCACATAGGCAACCGCAGCATCCGCAACGCTGGGCGCGACGGGGACAGAGCCGTGGGACAAGCGTTGGGCCGTCAGCCCGTAGTCATCGCGGACACTTTGTTCGGACAGTTCATCGCCAGCAATCGTCCAATGCTCCTCAAAGTTGGTCCAAGTGTCTGCGAGGCCCGCGTCGCGCATCGCATCCGCCAGATCATCCCCCTCAGACGGGCGGGACGTACCGGTCAAACTGTGCAACGCGTGCAACATCTCATGGGCCATGACGACAGAGGTGGGGGCCATGATCAGGTTGCCATTCTCCGTTTGGACCAGACTGTCGCCATCCTGCGCCCCGCAAGGCATGGAGACGACGCAACCAGAGGCTTTGCCATCAAACTCAAGATTGAAGGCTTTGGATTTCGGGATCGGCGCAGGCAGCACATCCAACACCGCACCTTCCGTCTGGGACAAGGCCGCATCCAATTGTTCCATGATCCGCCGGCCGCTTTCGTTTGCCATCAAACGGGCGATGTCTGCCATGATCTGCATGCGAAACGCCACGAACGCCTCAAGGTCGGGCAGGATATCGTCATCACCAGCGAAGTTTTCCCTCAATCGGACGGCGGTCTGGGCGCGGTCCTGCTCTGCCAATCGGGCGGCGACCTCGGCCGGGGTCTGAGGGTCCGCCGGCGACGGAGTGACCATGACGGCCGCGCTCGGGTCTACTTCATCGTAGCCACTGGCCGATCCGGCGTCGGGCGCGGCAGCCGCAGGTGGAGCGCTGTCATCACTGACGTCATCACCATCTTGGGCGCGGTCAAGGATGTTGGCCGCGTCCAGCCCCCCGGGCAGGCGCATCGTCCCCGCCTTGTCGCGCTTGTCGCCCAAAAGGCTGTCCCAAACCCGCTGCAAGGTCTGCTGACGGTCTTGCGGCAAGTCAGCGAAGCCCGGCACAGGCGGGGGCGGCGTCATGCCCCGGTCAATCATGGCCGTGATCAGCTTGCGATGCTCGGCCTGCACAACCTCGGCCAGATGCAGCCCATCGCGCGGCGGGGGCAGATGGTCGCGTGCGCGTCGGTCCATCCAAGCATAGATGTCGCGGCTGATCCGATTCAGATCTTCCAGCTGTCCCCGGGCCTGATCCGCAGTCACGTTGTAGGCGTCCGCCTTGGCACTGAACACCGACAGTTGATCGAGGATCTTGTCCCGCTCCGGGTTGTTGGCGGGCGCGTCAATCACGGGCAAACAGGCGGCCACGACCGCGCGCATGGCCGCGTTGTTTTCCGCCTTGCGGGCCTTGGCCTCTGCCGCTTGCGCCTCTAGTGCGGCTCTGCTGGCGGAAAGCTGATCCTGCGCTGCACCCAAGGCCTGTTGCGTGGCCTCGGCGGCTTGGGCGATGTCCATGACCCGTTTTGGCAAACGATCCGCGCCAAAATTCAGGGCCTTTTGGGCAGTTTCTAAGGTGAACTGGCTGCCTTCGGTCTGGTTGTGCATGGCCAATTCAGCACTGTACTTGGCCAGCGCCTGTTCAGAGGCGCGGATGATCTGACGCGCGCGATCAAGTTGGGCGATGGCCTGCATCCGCTGCGCCTCTGCCTGCTGAAAGGCGAGGTTGTCTGTATCGGCCTTGGCTTTGGCCTGCTGGATCTGCTCTTGGGCCGCCTTCCAATTTTCGACAAAGCCCTGCTCTGCCTCGGCCAGTTCTGCTGCGTAAGTCTTGAACAAATCCATATCCAACGACAGATCGCTGTTTTGCTGACCCAATACATCCGGGCCAATCGTCTTGACGGCCTTGTCCGAGAACGCATTTGACGGGCTGGCCCTGCCCAGACCCAGCATCCGCGCCACTTGGCTGGCCCAGTCTTGCTGCTGAGGGGTGATGTCCTTTTTATCCGCCATGGGTGCCGCTCCGTGCTTGGGACATGGCGATCAGGCTGTCGGTCATGTCGAACCAATGGGTGTGACCTTCGGTATCGGTGATGAAATCAAAGAATTGTCCGTCCGCCTGATCGGACCCTTGAGTGCCCGGCGTCCGGTCCAGATAGGTCAGGATATCTTCTTGATCCGTGATCTGAATGGGCCGGTAGGGTGCGGCCGGGCTGCCGTCCCCTGTGGCCACGACACTGGCAAGGCAGGCTTGGGCAAAGGAGGTCTCGCGCTTGGCCCGATGCACATCCCCCGCCGCAAAGGCAGCGCGGCTGATCTGGAAATGTGCCCGTGGGCTCAGCAGCCAGTTGGGCATCATTCCCGGGACAAGGCGCAACGCACCGTGAGGATCGTCTTCGGCCAAGAATTGATCCATGCGCAGCACGGCGTCCGAAAACAGATCAAACGTCTGTGCCCCATGAACGGCACGGCGCAACGCCAGATAGGTCTGCGCATTGGGCGATTGCAGGAAATCTCCTAGCAGATCAGGCATCAATGATTTCCCCGAAATGGGTCAAAGCTTAAAATATACCCCAGTGATGCACGCCGCCCCGCCGTCTGTCTAGGGCGCATGACTGCGGCGGATCACGCAGATGTGACCGGACAAGCGTGGCGCGGGGGCAACGGCGGAGCGTGTTATGGAACTCCTTACCTTTATTTGGCGTAGTCTTGGGTACACAGTACAGCAACACGCTGCCACGTGAGGAAACACTATGCACAGACGATCCTTTCTTGCCGGATCAAGTGCGGCGCTTGCCGCCCTTGGCACCCCTGCCCTCGCCTACACCCCCCACCCACCTTTTGCCAACCATGGTCAAGGTGAAGGACACCTTTGCCCCGGGATCCATCATCGTGGTGCCCGCCAGCCACTATCTGTACTGGATCATGCCCGGCGGCGAGGCCATGCGCTACGGCGTTGGGGTGGGCCGAGCGGGGCTGGAGTTCACCGGCGTGGCCACCATCAAGCGCAAGGCCAAATGGCCCAACTGGCGCCCCACGGACGAGATGATCGCGCGCGAGCCGCACAAGTATGAAAAGTACGCAGACGGCGTCCCCGGCGGGCCAGACAACCCCTTGGGCAGCCGCGCGCTGTACCTGTATCAGGGGAACGTGGACACCTATTTCCGCATCCACGGCACAACCGCGCCCCGGTCCATCGGCACATCCTCGTCCAACGGATGCATCCGGATGATCAACGCCCATGTCGAGGATCTGTACGAACGGGTGCCTTTGGGCACGACGGTTACGGTTCTGTAAGGGAGCGGCGGGACAAGTCCCGCCCTACTTTTTGCCCTTGAACGGGGCCATCCCGGCGCGGGCCAACTCGTCTGCCCGTTCGTTCTCGGGGTGGCCTGCGTGGCCCTTCACCCATTCCCAAGTGACCGAGTGACGGGCCTGCGCCGCGTCCAGCCTGCGCCACAAATCCTCGTTCTTCACTGGCTTTTTGGTCGAGGTCTTCCAGCCGTTCTTTTTCCACCCAAACAGCCACGCGGTGATGCCACCTTTGACGTAGGCGCTGTCGGTGACGACGGTGATGGTGCTGGGCCGTTCCAACGCCTCCAGAGCATGAATGGCTGCCAACAGTTCCATCCGGTTGTTTGTGGTGTCGGCCTCGCCGCCCTGCAAGGACCGCTCTTTCACCACCGCATCCCCGTCACGCGCCTGTAACAGCGCGCCCCATCCCCCCGGCCCGGGGTTCCCGCTGCACGCACCATCTGTGTAGGCATATAAATCAGGCATGTTCCGCCACCATTACTGCAAAGGGCGCGGGGCTGCCATCCAGCCCGACCCCTTCGCCTTGTTCCATCCATGTCGCCTTCAGGCCGTTGTCACCCAAGGCATCCGTCAATTCCGCAACAGAATAATAGCTGTAAAAGCGCCCGATCCTGTCGCGATGCTCCCCCTGCCCCAGCTTCATGCCAAGGTAGAACACACCGCCCGGGGCCAAGGCGCGCACCGCCGCCGCCAAGAAAACCGGGAAGTCCGCGCGCGGCGCGTGGAGCAATGAGAAAGAGGCCCAGACCCCGTCATAGGCCCCCACCTCGGTCATATCCGCAAAGGTGCCCAACCGCGCATCAACCCCGCGCGCCTGTGCGGCGGCCACGAACGCGGGCGTGGCATCCAGCGCAGACACCCTGAACCCTTGGTCCGCGAAGGCCCGCGCCTGAACGCCCGGACCGCAGCCCAGATCAAATATATGCGCCCCTGGGGCCAGCCGCGCGACAAAGGCCGCTTGGCCCGCGTCCTGCACAGGATCCGTCGCAAGGGCGGCGTATTCGTCCACACGCGGGGCGTAGGCCGCTAAGGTCTGCGGGTCGGTCATAGAAACGCCGTCACGCTAAGGCAGGCCACGACAATCGCCGTCAGCAACAGGCGCAGCTTCATCCACCACGGCGGGGCCAGCCCTTGGTTCCAGAATAACCAATCCAGCCCCAACAGCCCCACAAACCCCGTGATCAGCGCGATCGAGGCAGACACAGGCCCGCCCCCCGTCATAAAGAACGCCCAAAGGGCGGGCAGCACCGACAGGGCATAGCCCGTGGTCGCCACCGTCCCGGTCGCCTTGGTCGCAAAGCCCCATAGGACCCCGGACATGAACGACAGAATCACAGCGCCGTAGAACAATTGCACGTAAGGCCCGACAAAACGCGGACCGATGGTCTGCGCCGCGCGCAGGCCGAACTCGGGCATCAAAGCAGTGCCAGCCCCCCACACGAAGGGGATCAGCCCCGCAACACCCAACAGAAGGGCAGACCGGGGGATCATGCCCGCTCCATGGCCAAGCGGCCCGCCAGCAGGGCAAAGACGCCCGCAAAGGATCGGTTCAGCCACGCCATGGCCCGTGCGGAGCCCAGCACCCAGTCCCGCGCAAGCGCCGCGAACACGCCGTAGGCTACGAAAACGGCGAAGGTCATTGCCATGAACACCAGCCCCATGGTGACCATTTCAAACGTCACCGTGGCAGGATTGCCGGACAGGAAAGGGGGCAAAAGGGCGAGGAAGAAGATCGACAGCTTCGGGTTCAGGATATTGATCAACGCGCCTCTGCGCGCAATGCGCCAGCCGGGCTCTGCGCCCTTGTCCGCGCGGACTTGCAAGGCCCCGCCCTCGCGCAGCGCGCCCCACGCAAGGTACAAAAGGTACGCCACGCCCGCGAATTTCACCACGTTGAACAGAAGGGCCGAGGTGTGCAGCACCGCCGCCAGCCCAAGGGTGGCCGCCAAAAGGTGCGGCACAATCCCAAAGGTGCAGCCAAGGGCCGCCCATAACGCCGCCCCCCGCCCCCGTCCAAGGCCAAGGGCCAGCGTGTAGACCACTCCTGTACCGGGGGCGATGACGACGACAAAAGCCGTCAGCAGGAAGGATAGGTTGATCATTGAAAACTCCTTTGCGTCAACTTTGCCACGCGACCACAGCGATGGCGAGGGCAAGCGGCACGCAAATCATCAATCGCACTGTCAGCCACCACACAGGGGCCACCCGATAACGCACCCAGACCCCGTCTATCCCCAAGGCAAGGCCTAAGGACACGACGGCCCAAACCGGCTCTCGGATCGGGTCGCCACCGACCTCGAACACGACCAACGCAAAAAGGGCCACGGGGAACCATCCCGACCGTTGCGCCGTGGCAGCAAAGGCAAACAGCCCACCCATCTGGAACCAGAACACCACCTGCACGGACCAACGTAGACCCTCCGCTCCGTCCTGCGGGTAGAACAGGGCGTAGCTGCCGTCAGGCACATCCGGGGCGGGACTGATCGCAATCACGGCTTGCACGGCGCAGACGATGGCAAACAGGGCTACCAGCGCAATGGCGCTGCGTGGCGGTTGGATCACGCAGGCTCCCGCAAGACCCGGGGCACCTTGAATTCAACGTTCTCCACGGCCGTCTCGACCTGTTCCACGGTCACGTCATAGCGATCCTTGAAGGCGTCGATCACCTCGTTGATCAACACCTCCGGCGCGCTGGCCCCGGCGGTGATCCCCATGGATGTGATCCCCTGCAACGCGCGCCAGTCGATGTCGGCGGCCCGCTGCACCAGCTGCGAGTATTTGCAACCCGCGCGGCTGCCCACCTCGACCAACCGTTTGGAGTTACTGGAATTCGGCGCACCCACCACCAGCATGGCATCGGCCAGCGGGGCCATGGCCTTCACCGCCTCTTGCCGGTTGGTAGTGGCATAGCAGATATCTTCCTTGTGGGGCCCGACGATAGCCGGGAACCGCGCGTTCAACGCCGCGACGATATCAATCGTGTCGTCCACCGACAGGGTGGTCTGCGTGACGAAGGCCAGGCGGTCGGGATCGCGGACCTGCACGTGGGCGACGTCCTCGACGGTCTCGACCAGCAGGACCTCACCCTCGGGCAGCTGGCCCATGGTGCCCACGGTCTCGGGGTGGCCCTCATGGCCGATCATGATCATCTGTAGGCCCGCCTCATGGTGGCGCGCGGCCTCTATGTGCACCTTGCTGACCAAGGGACAGGTGGCATCCACATAGACCATCTGCCGCGCCGCCGCCGCTGCGGGAACCGATTTGGGCACACCATGAGCGCTAAAGATCACGGGGCGGTCGTCGGGACATTCGTCCAGCTCTTCAACAAAGACCGCGCCCTTGGCCTTCAGGTCATCCACCACGTATTTGTTGTGCACAATCTCGTGGCGGACGAACACCGGCGCGCCCCATTTGTCCAAGGCCATTTCCACGATCTTGATCGCACGGTCCACACCGGCGCAAAACCCGCGTGGCGCGGCAAGGTACAGGGTCAGAGGGGGCTTGGTCATGGGCGGACTCCTTCGCCTGTCAAACTATGCGCCGCCCCGCCCCGGGTAAACCCGCCCCTGCTTCATTGGGTCAAAAATACCCCAGTCCGCCGGGGGTCACTTGCGCCAATGGGTTGGCACGATGACCAGCGCCCCGATGGAGGAGATGATCGCATCCACCCCCGGCGCCCCGAACGACAACCCGAACATGATCCGCACAAAGTAGAACACCAAGGCCCCACCCACGCAGATGATGATCGAGGGCAGGATCCCGTTGTGGGTGAAATCCCACTTTTCCGACAAATAGCCGACGATGCCCGCCAGCACGACGGTGCCCATCATGGTTGGAAACATCAGCCGTCCTCCAATCGTGTGCCCGGAGTGATCTGCGCACCGTTCAGCCAGACATCCGCGTCCATCGCACCCTTGCCCGAGGGCTGGACACGCAGGACCTGCACCGCGCCCGCACCGCAGGCCACAGTCAGCCCGTCCAGTACCGTGCCCGGTGCGCCCTGCCCGTCCGCCACAGCGGCCTGCAACAGCTTTAGCCGCCCGCCGCGAAACGGAACCCAAGCGCCCGGAAACGGCGACAACCCGTTGATCTGGCGCGCGACCTCGGTAGCGGGGCGGGTCCAGTCCACTGCTGCTTCGGCCTTGTCGATCTTAGCGGCGTAGGTCACGCCCTCCTCCGGCTGTCCCCGTGGGGACAGATCGGGCAGGCGCGCCAAGGCGTCTATGATCAACCGCGCGCCCATGGCGGACAGACGGTCATGCAAAGCGCCCGTTGTCTCGGTCGCGCCAATGTCCAACGCCTCGCGCAGCAAGACGGGGCCGGTGTCCAGCCCTGCCTCCATCTGCATGATGCACACGCCCGTCTGCGCATCCCCCGCCATGATCGCCCGGTGGATCGGGGCGGCCCCGCGCCAGCGCGGCAAGAGGGACGCATGGATGTTCAGGCAGCCCCGCGCGGGCGCGTCCAGGATCGCTTGCGGCAGGATCAAGCCGTAGGCCACCACCACCGCGACATCCGCGCCCAGATCGGCAAAGGCCGCGCGATCCTCGGGCGCTTTGAAATTCAGCGGATGGCGCACGGTCAGGCCCAACGCCTCGGCCCGGGTTTGCACGGGGCTGGGGCGGTCCTTTTGCCACGGCCCGCGGGGCGGGGCGGCTGGCAATAAACGGCGCACACCTCGTGGCCCGCATCCACCAGCGCGTCCAGAACCGGGACCGAAAAGTCCGGCGTACCCATGAAGACTACGCGCATTTTTTCTGCCTTTTCAGCAGCATATCCCGCTTTAGCTTGGACAGGCGGTCAAAGTACATCTTACCGTCCAGATGGTCGATCTGATGCTGCACGCTGGTCGCCCAAAGGTGGACAAAATCGCGCCGATCCAGATGGCCCTGCGCGTTCAGGTAGGTCACGGTGACGGCGCGGGGGCGTTTGATCCTGGCAGAAACCCCCGGCAAGTTCGGAGAGGCTTCGTCGTGTTCGCGCAGCTCGACGCTGGCGTGCAGAACCTTGGGGTTTGCCATGCGAACGGGCTGTTTCTTGTCGCCCGCATCCACCACGGCCAGACGCAGGGGGATGCCCAGCTGTGGCGCGGCAAGGCCCACGCCGGGCATGGCGTACATCGCCTCCAACATCTCGTCCCAGATGGCAAGGATTTCGTCCGTGATTTCAGGCACCTCCACCGCAGGGGTGCGCAGACGTCTGTCGGGCCACATGATGAACGGGCGGGGCATCACGACCCCTCCCGCGCGCGTTCTTTCTTGAATTTCACCATCTTGCGGGTGATCATCTGCCGCTTGAGTGGCTTTAGGTGATCAATAAACAGCTTGCCGTCCAAGTGGTCGATCTCGTGCTGCACACAGGTGGCCCAAAGCCCGGCGAACCCCTCGCGCACCTCGTTGCCATCGCGGTCGATCCACGCGACCTCTACCTCGGCGGGTCGGGTGACTTCGGCATATTGCTCGGGGATGGACAGGCAGCCTTCCTCATAGACGCTGGTCTCATCACTGGCGCTTAGGATCTGGGGGTTATACATGATCAGGGGGCGCGGGGCCTCGCCCTCTTCCTTGACGCAATCCATCACAATGACCCGCTGACCCACACCAATCTGCGGACCCGCAAGGCCAATGCCCGGCGCATCATACATGGTTTCCAGCATGTCATCGCCCAAGCGCCGCAGGTCGTCAGACAGGTCGGCCACGGGCTTGGCCACGGCTTTCAGGCGGGGATCGGGGTGGATCAGGATGTTACGTTTTGCCATGGCGGGTATGTAGCGGCCCCGCCCGCCCAAGACCAGAGGCAGGGGGTAACAGACCGCGAAAACGCGCAAAAAGAGGGTGTCAGCCCCGTCCACCCCCTGTACACCCCCGTGCAGACGCGCATCCTGCGCCAAACACTAACCTATGCCGCCTAACCCACGTACAGGAGCAGAACATGTCCGACCCGAAATTCGACACCCCCATCGACCGCCGTGGCACCGACTGCATGAAGTGGGACAAGATGCAGGACATCTATGGCGTGCCCGCTGACGACGGCTTGTCCATGTGGGTGGCGGATATGGATTTCCGCCCGCCCGCCTGTGTCCAGAATGCCTTGGGCGGGATGATGGATCATGGGGTCTTTGGCTACTACGGGGACGACAGCCGCTATCGCGCCGCCATCCAGTGGTGGATGTCCGAACGCCACGGCTGGCGGATCGACCCCTCGTGGATCTTCACGACCCACGGGTTGGTCAACGGCACGGGCATGTGCGTGGACGCCTTTACCAACCCCGGCGATGGAGTGGTCCTGTTCACGCCGGTCTATCACGCCTTTGCCCGGGTGATCGAGGCGGCGGACCGCAAGGTCGTGGAATGTCAGCTGGCCGAAACAGACGGGGACTACCGGTTCGACTGGGCCGCCTATGACGCCCAGATGGACGGCAGCGAAAAGCTGTTGATCCTGTGTTCGCCCCACAACCCCAATGGCCGCGTCTGGACCCGCGCGGAACTGACCGCCGTGGCCCATTTCGCCAAGCGCCACGACCTGATTCTGGTCAGCGATGAAATCCACCATGACCTGATCTATCCCGGTCACACGCACATCCCCATGGCCAACATCCCCGGCATCACCGACCGGCTGGTGATGATGACCGCCACCACCAAGACCTTCAACATCGCAGGGTCCCATTCTGGCAATGTGATCATCGAGGACCCGGACCTGCGCGCCCGCTTTGCCACGCGTATGGGCGCCCTTGGCCTGTCGCCCAACTCCTTCGGCATTGTCATGGCCGAGGCCGCCTATTCCCCCGAAGGCGCGGCATGGGTCGATGACCTGATGGTCTATCTGGACGGCAACCGACAAGTGTTCGACGACGGGATCAACGGCATCCCAGGTCTAAAATCCTCGCGGTTGCAGGCGACCTATCTGTCGTGGGTCAACTTTGACGGCACCGGCATGGACCGGGAGGAGTTCACCCGCCGCGTCCAGCAGGACGCGCGCATCGCCGCCAACCACGGGCCGACCTTTGGCAAGGGCGGCGAGACGTTTCTGCGGTTCAACATCGCCACCCCCCGCGCCCGCGTGGTCGAGGCAGTGGAGCGGATGCAAAAGGCCTTTGGCGATCTACAGTAGCTAGCCCGCCAGCGCGCGGATCTGTTCGATGGCGCGGCCCACGGCCGCGTTCAGCGACAGGCGCAGCCCATCGACCCATTCCGCATAGGCAGTGACGAAAGGCGCTGCCTCTGGCGACTGGGCGGCTATATTGGGGGCGCTGATATAGATCAGCAGGGCGAAGACCGCGATCAGCACCACCAGCGAGAACCCAAGGCGCGATCCGGCCCGGCGCCGTTGCAGTTTGGCCTGCAACATTTCTTCGGCCAAGGCGTCGCGATCCTCGGCCTCGGTCATGTCGCGGTCATCGGGGCGCAGGGTCGAGTTGATCTCTTCGATATCGGGCAACAGGTCCCGGCGGGACCGGCCCGGCCGACCCTCGGGCGGGGGGGCAGCGGGGGGAATGTCGACCTCTGGCGCGGGATCCGGTTCAGGGTCCGGCGCAGGGGGCGGCGGCGGCGCAACCTCCGGCGCGGCAAAGTCTTCGCGGGTCTGCTCGGGCTCTTCCAGCCCAAGATCGGTCTGGGTTTCCATGGACGCGGCGGCGCGCATGCGGGCCTCATGCTCGGCCTCTTGGCGCAGAACGTCCAGGGCCGCTTCCTCGGTCGCGCGGGGCTTGCGGATCACGCGTGCCGGGGCATCGGGTTCAGGGACGGGGGCCGCACGGCGCACGCCCGCCTGAAACCACGTGGTGGCACAGTTTGAACACTGCACGTCCCGGCCATCGGCGGGAACCATGCTGTCGTCCACTTCGTATTGCGCCCCACAATTCGGGCAGATCAAGCGCATGGCGCCACGCACCCCAATAAGGACCCCAAGGGCCTATTGTTTCCAAGTCTATCAACGACATTGGGGATTTCCAAGACGTTAACCGCCGCCAGCGCCGGGCCGCCGCATTGCAAGCCGCGCGGGACTGGGGCACAAGCGGGGCAGGTTAAAGGGGACAGACGCGTGATCGAGCTACGGGAGGCAGGCTATTCCTACAGTGGGGCCGGATTGTTGCAGGACGTGTCGCTGAAGCTGACGCCGGGGTCATTCCACTTTCTGACCGGGCCAAGCGGGGCTGGTAAGACCACCTTGATCAAGCTGTGCTACGCCGAATTGTTCGCCACCGCCGGGGCCGTGGCCATGTTTGGGGCCGATGCCCGCGCACTGGACCGGGACGGAATTGCCGATGTGCGCCGCCGGATCGGTGTGGTGCATCAGGACTGTCAGTTTCTGGACCACCTGTCGATTGCCGAAAACATCGCCCTGCCCATGACCGTGGCGGGCCGCCCCCCGCCGCCTATGCCGAGAACCTGATCCAGCTGATCGATTGGGTGGGCCTGTCCCACCGGCAAGAGGCTTTGCCGCCAGAACTCTCCGGCGGAGAGCGTCAGAGGGCGGCGCTGGCCCGCGCCGTAATCATGGACCCAGAGGTGATATTGGCCGATGAACCCACGGGCAACATCGACTGGGAGATGTCGGAACGTCTGCTGACCCTGCTGGTGGAATTGAACCGCATGGGCAAAACCGTGCTGATCGCCACCCATGACATGGCCCTGATCCGCGCCGCCAAACGGCAGGTGGCGGCACGGGTCCTGCGCATCCAAGGCGGGCGGCTGACACTGGCGGGGGCGGACCTATGAGCTGGATCGCGCAGATCCGCGCCCTGCTGGCGGGGGATGCCGGGGCGGACCGGGTCGTGCCGCCCTCGGGCTTTACGGTGTGGCTGACGGTGTTCAGCGCCGGGGCCATGGCCTTTCTGGCGGTCTTTGCCATGGCGTTATCCTTGGCCACTGGGCGCATCGCGGACCGCTGGTCGGACGAGTTGGCGCGCACCTCTACAGTGCGCATCTCTGCCCCCGAGGCACAGGCGGAGGCGCAGGTCCGCGCCGCCCTTGGCATCCTTGCCATCACCCCCGGCGTGGCCGAGGCCCGCGCCCTGAGCGACGCCGAACAGCGCGCCCTGTTGGAACCCTGGTTCGGCCCCAGCCTGCCCGTGGACAGCCTGCCCATCCCGCGCATGATCGAGGTCATCGAAGAGGGGGCGGGCTACGACGCCGAAGGGTTGCGGCAACGGCTGGCGGCGGGCGTGCCCGGGGCCGTGCTGGACGATCATACGCGTTGGCGGCAACCGCTGGTGCGCGCGGCCACCCGCCTGCGCACACTGGGCGGGCTGGCCATGGCCCTGATTGCAGGCGCCACGGCGGCCTTTGTCACGCTGGCCGCGCAATCGGCCCTGTCGGCCAATGCCGAAGTCATCCGAACCTTGCGTCTTGTGGGCGCGCGCGATGTCTACATCGCCCGTGCCTTCGTGCGCCGCTTCACTGCACGGGCGGGACTGGGGGCGCTGGCAGGCACGGCGCTGGCACTGGTGGCGATTGCGCTGCTGCCCGATGCCGCGACGACCACGGACTTTCTGACCGGGTTGGGGTTCACGGGCGCAGGCTGGCTGCTGCCGCTCACGATCCCGCCGCTTGTGGCCGCAACGGCCTTTCTTGCCACACGCAGCGCGGCCTGCGCGCCCTGCGATCCAAGTCCTGAGGGCCCCCATGCAACTGATCCGATCCCTGCTGTTCAACCTGCAAATGTACATCGCAATGCCCATTTTCGGCCTCGCCTTTCTGCCGTTTGCGATCTTTTCCAGCCGCGCGGCCCATGCCGCCTGCCACAGCTATTCGTGGTGGGTGCGCTGGACCGCGTCGTGGATGGTCGGGCTGCGGGTCGAATACCGGGGCACGCCGCCCACGGAACAGGCCCTCGTGGCCGCAAAACACCAAAGCTTTCTGGACGTCATGATGATCTACCACGGCATCCCCCGTGGGTTCTTTATCATGAAGGACATCCTGAAATTCGCCCCCGTGATCGGGCAATACGGGTTGCGCATCGGCTGCGTGCCCGTGCAGCGCGGCAAGCGGGGCGCGGCGATCAAAAAGATGCTGGCGGCGGTGGCCGATGGCCGGGCCGAAGGGGGACAGCTGATCATCTATCCCCAAGGCACCCGCGTGGCCCCCGGCGACTACTTGCCCTACAAGGCGGGCACGGCGGCGCTGTATGAACAGATGGGGCAGCCGTGCTATCCGGTGGCGATCAACATCGGGGTGTTCTGGCCCAAACGCGGGGTTCTGCGCAAACCCGGCACGGCGGTGGTGGAATACCTGCCGCCCATTCCGCCGGGCCTGCCCAAGGACCAGTTTCTGGCGCGGCTAGAGGCGGACATCGAGGGCGCAAGCAACCGCCTGATGCGGGAGGCTGGCTTTGACCCGGATCACTGATCTCGCCGCCCTAGAGGCGCTGTACGACACGCCACCTGCACCCGCGTCCTTACAAAAGGTGGCGCGCCGCCTGACCCCCACCTACCGCAAATGGATCATGGCCAGCCGGTTCTGCGTGCTGACCACCGTGGGGGCCGAAGGCACAGACGGCAGTCCCCGTGGGGACAACGGCCCGGTGGTGGCGGAACTGGACGAGGGCACCCTGCTGATGACCGACTGGCGCGGCAACAACCGGCTGGATTCCTTGCGCAATATCGTGACGGATGGGCGGGTATCGTGCATGTTCATGGTGCCCGGATCCACAAATGTGGTGCGGGTGAACGGCACCGCTTGGCTGTCCGTGGACCCCGATCACGTGGCGCGGTTCACCGACAAGGGCCGCCGCCCTCGCAGTGTGATCGTGATCGAGATTGCGGAAATCTATTCCCAATGCGCCCGGGCCATCCTGCGCGCCGACATCTGGAACCGGGACGACGCGGACGGCCTGCCCACGGTGGGCGACATGCTGGCCGAGATGACAGACGGCACCGTGGACGGGGCCGCCTATGACACCGAATGGCCCAAGCGTGCGGCGAAAACCATGTGGTAACAGGGCGGCGGGACAAGTCCCGCCCTACGGTTTAGGCCGCCAACCCCTTGGACCCCATATCGAGGAACTTGGACCGCCGTGCCTTGATCAGGTCCGCCCGATCGCGCCCGGACAGGTCCGCCAGCATCGTCTCGATGGCTTGCCCGACCGAGGCCATCGCCGCGTCCCGGTCGCGCTGCGCGCCGCCCACAGGCTCCGAGATCACGCGGTCCACCACGCCCAGCTTGAACAGATCCTGAGCGGTCAGGCGCAAAGCCTCGGCTGCCTCGCGCATCTTTTCAGCGTCCTTCCACAGGATGGATGCGCAGCCCTCAGGGGAAATAACCGAATAAACAGAATGCTCTAGCATGGCGACACGGTTGGCGGTGGCAAAGGCCACGGCCCCGCCGGACCCGCCCTCGCCGATGATTACACTGACTACGGGCACACCCACTTGCAGGCACTTTTCGGTGGATCGGGCAATCGCCTCGGACTGGCCCCGCTCCTCCGCGCCCTTGCCGGGATAGGCGCCCGGGGTGTCGATCAGGGTGACGACAGGCAGGCCAAACCGATCCGCCATATCCATCAGACGGATCGCCTTACGGTATCCTTCGGGCCGGGCCATCCCGAAATTGTGGTGCAGGCGCGAGGTCGTGTCGCGCCCCTTTTCGTGCCCAATCACCACTACGGGCCGGTCATTCAGCCGCGCCAGACCGCCCATGACTGCCTGATCGTCTCCAAAGGCACGATCCCCGGCGAGGGGCGTGTATTCGGTAAACAGAGTTTCGATATAGTCGCGGCAATGGGGCCGGTTCGGGTGCCGGGCGACCTGACATTTGCGCCACGGCGTCAGCGACTTGTACAGATCCCGCAACAACGCCTCGGCCTTGGCGTCCAGCGCCGCGGCTTCCTTTTCAACGTCCACCGCGTCGTCCTCGGACTTGCGCGCAATCGCCCGCAACTCTTCGGCCTTGCCCTCGATCTCGGCCAGTGGTTTTTCGAATTCCAGATAATGGGTCATGGTCACCGCCCCTTTGGTTTTCCAACATATGGCCAAAGGGGCGGCGGGATGCAACTCAGGCTCCTTGCATCAAGACTAGGTTGCGGCCACAGTGAATGCATTTGCCGGAGAGTTTCATGCCAAAAACCATCGTCCACACTGTCAAAAAAGGCGAAAGCCTCTCAAAGATCGCAAAACACTATGGGCTTTCATCATTCGACAAGATTTACAAGGACCCGGTGAATGCAAAGTTTCGCAAAACTCGAAAGAACGCGGATTTGATCCAACCCGGGGACAAGATAATAATACCCAATTTCGCTCTGACCCCTGACAAGCGCAAGGATCTCGCCACTCTGATCAAAACAATTGAGGCGCGCATAGCGCGGCTTGAGAAAGCGCGCACAGCGCAAATTGACTCTGCGACCGCCGCAGCCAATGAAATCAAGACACACAAGGCCAGTTTCAAGAAGGCAAGCAACACAATGGATGGAGCGGCGTTGGTTATCAACCTGCTGGCATCGCTGGGTAAAATTGTTGCCAAAGGCGCGACGATGGCTGGAAAGTCAGCCAAAGAAGTTACGAAAGCCAATAAGGGCATCCTTAAAGAAGTCGGTGACATGCACCTCACAGCCGTAGAGCCAGGGTTACAAGCTGGCGCGCAGAAAGCCTCCAGCGCGACCAACAAGGCCGTTTCCGTCGTCGGGGTTGTGGCAGATTCGTTCTTCAAAATGACAAGCCCGTCCTTTTGGGGCAAAACCTATATCAAGGCGCAGCAGGACGGGCTGCTCAAGAAGCTTGCCAAGGGAGAGTTCGGAGAGGGTTGGGACGCTTGGTCCAAAGCTGTTACCTGGGACCCGCTCAACGAATTTGACACTATGATCGGTGATATGCAGGCCCAGTCCAACAAGCTTGTGAAGGCCTTGGACCTGCAATTGGCCGAAAACAAATCCCTGTTAAAGCAGCTGAAATCCGTGGCGAAGCGCTAGCTCGCGATCATCTCGGCCTGTTTTACAATGACTTCGGCCTGTTTGATCGAGGCGATGTCGACCAAGCGGCCCTTGTAAACCGTTGCCCCTTCGCCATTTTTCTTGGCTTCTTCCATCGCTGCGAGGATCTCGCGCGCCTCTGTGACGGCGGCGTCGGACGGGGTGAACACCTCGTTGGCCAGCGCGATCTGCTTGGGGTGAATGGCCCATTTGCCCACCATGCCCAAAGTGGCCGAGCGGCGCGCTTGGGCGCGGTAGCCCTCGTCGTCCGAGAAATCCCCGAACGGCCCATCCACGGGCAGCACTCCGTGGGTCCGACAGGCGGCCACAATGGCCGTCTGCGCCCAGTGCCAAGGGTCCGAGAAATGCCGCGTATCCCCTTGCAACATATAATAATTCTCTTGGGTGCCACCTATCCCCGTGGTCTGCATCCCCATGGAGGCGGCGAAATCCGCAGCGCCGAGGGACATAGCCACAAGCCGGGGGCTGGCGGCGGCAATCGCCTCGACATGGGCAATGCCAGCAGCGGATTCGATGATCACTTCGAAATTGATGGGCTGGGTGCGCCCCTTGGCCCGCTCCACGGCGGTGACCAAGGCGTCCACGGCGTAGATATCCTCGGCGCAGCCGACCTTGGGGATCATGATCTGGTCCAGCCGGTCGCCCGCCTGTTCCAACAGGTCCACCACATCGCGATACCAATAGGGGGTGTCCAGCGAGTTGATCCGCACGCTTAACGTCTTGGTATTCCAATCAATTTCGTTGATCGCCTGGATCGCGTTGGCCCGGGCACTGTCCTTGTCCGAGGGGGCGACCGAGTCCTCCAGGTCGATGTTGATCACATCCGCATCCGAGGCGGCCATCTTGGCAAACAGCTTGGTGTTGGAGGCCGGGCCGAACAGCTGACAGCGGTTCGGGCGGTCGGGGGCAGCGGGTTGCAGGCGGAAGCTCATGGGCGTTATCCTTGGGTTCGTTTATTTCAAGACGATTGCGTGTAGAGTTATGATATTGCGCGGGCAGGCGCAAGTGCTGCGCTGCGGCATAGGCCTGATTGCCCGAAGTCCGGCGTGCGCCCGAATACTTTCGAAGCAACAGGGTGCCGGCATGGCGCAGTTTGAACCGCCAGAGGGTCAGCTGCAGCAAAAGCGGACCCTGGTCGCAGCGCGCTGTGCCTTACAGATGTTTCCGGCGATATACCGAAAATGAAACCCTGCGACAGGGGACCATGAAGCGTTCGCTACACTGGGAGCCATGCTGATCGCGGCGGCGGTGGCGGGACCGAACATGCGACGGCGCTGGCCAGCAGAGACCAGCCAAGCCACTGGGCCCACTTTGGGGATGTCTATGCGCGACAAGCGTGTGAAGGGGATCACGTCCAAGATGGGTTGGGGAAGGCTCGCCGCGACAGGCCTGACAATCCTAGGCGCAGAGGCCGACGGGCTGACCGATACGCGCGCAACCTGCTTTCAAGATGTGATCGCGCCCGGGCATTACAGCGGACCAATGCCACCGCCAACGGATAGCCCCCGCCCGACACTGCGCCCCCTGAGGCCGGGCGGCGGGACAAGTCCCGCCCTACCGCGCCAAATCATCCCGATCCTAGACGATCGCGCAAACACGCGCTTCATTGGGTCAAAAATACCCCAACACTCCGCCACCACCCCGCACCGCCCCCGCCCACAGGCTGCCGTAGGGTGGGACTTGTCCCACCGCCCCTAGAAGCGGTCCAGAAGCCGGTCGAGGTACTCGCGTTCCACTTGCGGGCGGTCCTGTTCGGCGCTGCGACGGCGGATTTCGTCCAGCAGTTCGCGGGACCGGGCGCGCGGGTCTTCGCCGTTCAGCAGGCTTTCATCCGTGCCCAACTGGCCGGTCTGACCGGGGGCGCGGCCCAAGGGGTCTTGCTGTTGCGGGTCACCCGCCTGGCCAAATTCGCTGCCTTCTTGGCCTTGGCCGTCTTGTTGCAGCTGTGCCATGGCCTCGCCCAGATTTTCCATACCTTCGCGCAGGGCGTCCATGGCGCGGGCCTGGTCGTCGATGGCCTCTGCCAGATCGCCGTTGCCAAGGGCCTCGGCGGCTTCGTTCATGGCGCGGCCAGCCTCGCCCAGACTTTCGCGGGCGGCGTCACCTTCGGGTGTGCCTTGGCCGGGCAGGCTGCGGCGCAGGTTTTCCAGCTGGTCGCGCAGGGCCTCTTGCCGACCGGCGAGATCACCGGGTTCGCCATTTTGACCCTGTCCTTGGCCTTCGCCTTGGCCCTGCTGGCCCTGTTGTTGTCCGGGCTGCTGGCCCTGTTCTTGACCCGGTTGACCCGGCTGGCCGAATTGTTCCTGAAGCTCTTGGAACGCCTCGTCGGACAGGCCCTGTTGTTCGCGCAGCGTATCGCGCAGGCCTTCCATGGCTTGTTCGCCCGCGCCTTGTTGGCCCTCGCCCTCGCCGCCCTGTTGCTGTTGGACCTGCATGTTTTCCAGCATCTGCTGCATTTCTTCCAACAGTTGCTGGGCCTCGGCGGTGCGGCCTTGCTCCATCAACTCCTGGATGCGGTCGAACATCTGTTGCAGCTGGTCGTTGGTGATCTCCTGGCCCTCTCCCTGGGGCTGCTGTTGAGGCTGTTCGCCATCCTGGGCCTGTTGCTGGGCGCGTTGGCGCAGGTAGTTGTCCATGGCCTCGCGCATTTCCTGCATCAGGCGCTCAATCTCTTCGGGGCTGGCGCCTTGGCGGATTGCCTCGGCCAGCCGTTCCTGCGCCTCGCGCAGACGGGCCAGCGCGTTGTCGAGGTTGCCCTCCTCCAACTCGACCGCCGCACGCCACAGCAGTTCGGCCACCGCGTCGCGGGTGTCGCTGTCCAGATCGGGGTTGGCCTCCAACCGCGCGATGGAGTTGCGGGCCAGCACGTAGGCGTTGGGACTGGTAAAGCCCAAGCCCCCCGGTGGGTCAGGGTGCGCAGGATCTGTGCCGTGCGCGCGCCGTTGTCGCGCGACCACAGCAGGTCGCGGCGCATCTCGATCAGGGCGCCTGCCAAGGGATCAAAGAACCCGCGGCCGGGCAGGGTCGTTTCCAAGGGAGTGGACCGGCCCACCTGTTCGGCGGCATCGACAGCCGTCAGGGTGATGGTCACGGGCAGATTGGCGAAGGGGTGTTTCGAGACGTCCTCGACCAGCACCTCGCTGAACGCGCCCCGGTCGCCGCTGATGGGCAGGGGCAGTTGCAGGATCAGGTCGTCGCGAGGTTCGGGCGGGGTTGCCAGCCCGTGGCGGCGGTCGGTGTTGGGCAGGTCCAGGCGCACGGTGGCATAGGCCTCGATCACGCCATAGTCGTCGGCCACCTCGAACGGCAGGCGCATCTGGCTGGGCGGCTCGCGCGTCGGGTCCTCGGACGGTGTGATGGTGGGCGGTGTGTCATCCTGCACGATGAAGGTCCAGGCCGCCTCCTGCGTGCCCAGAATGGTCAGGGTCGCGTCTTGTGTCAGGGTGGCGTCTTGCACGGGCGCGGTGGGATCCTCGACCGCCAGAGCAGTGCCCGATGTGGTCAGCGCACCGGCTTGGCCATACAGACGCAGGGTCAGCTGGGTGCCCGCAGGTACGGTGATTTCGCTGTCGTCGATGTCGCCTAGATACAGCGTCGGCTTGCCGGTGTAGCGGGGCGGGATCAACCAAGCCTCCCACGCGGGGCCGCTTTGCAAGGCAGCGGCAGGACCGGCGAGGCCACCGGCCACGTCCGTGCCACGCCACGCGCCCCCGAACAGCACCGCCAACGCAAGCAGAAATACCGCCAGATAGCGCAAGGCATAGGGGTCCGCGCGGGACACCCGCAGGTCGCCGGGCACGGCGCGGGCGTCGGCCAGGCGCGCCTCCATCCGCCGCAGGTGCGCGGCCCAAAGGGCGCTGTCCCCGGTGGCGGGCGTGTCGGACAAGGTGGCAAGGGGACGGCCCGGCAAAGTGGCGTCCAGCCGCGCCAACGCCTCGGTCCGCGTGGGGAATTTGTAATGGCGCGACCGCCACAGGGTCGCAGCCACGGCCACTGCGAACACCGCAATCGCCGCCTGCAACCACCCCGGCGGCAGGGCTTGCACCACACCGAACCCCCAGGCCGCCGCCCCAACAAACAGCACCGTCCACAGGGGCCAGAACCCCTTTGTGACGCGCTCGGCGGTCAGGCCCACCCATGTCAGGGCAAGAGGCAGTCGGATGGATCGTGGGGTCATTGTCGCTCCCAATTGGCTACAGCCATTCGGGAATGGTATCTCGATTGATCATTTCGTCAAAGGTTGGCCGCGCCCGGATCACTGCGAATTGATCGCCGTGGACCAGAACCTCTGGGATCAGGGGGCGGGAGTTGTACTCGCTGGACATGACCGCGCCATAGGCCCCGGCGGACCGAAAGGCGATCAGATCGCCCTCGGCCTGGGTCACCAGATTGCGCTGCTTGGCAAAGGTGTCGCCGGATTCGCAGACGGGGCCGACGATGTCGTAGGGCCGCTGCTCGGTGCCTGGGGCGGGTTCCAGAACGGGCACGATGTCGTGGTGCGCACCGTACATCGCAGGGCGGATCAGGTCGTTCATCGCCGCATCCACGATCAGAAAATCCCGGGTTTCGCCGTTTTTGACGTAGATCACCTCGGTCACCAGCACGCCGGCGTTGCCGGAAATCAGGCGACCCGGTTCAATCTCAATTTCAACATCGAGATCTTGAAAAACGTCCTTGATCAACGCGCCGTAGTCCGTGGGCAGGGGCGGCGCTTCGTTGGACCGGGCGTAGGGAATGCCCAAGCCGCCGCCCAGATCGAGGCGGCTGATCTCGTGGCCCGCATCGCGCAGGTCCCGCGTCAAGTCCGCGACCTTTTCATAGGCCAGCCGGAACGGCTCCAGATCGGTCAGCTGGCTGCCGATGTGCACGTCGATGCCAATGACCTTGAGGCCAGGCAATGTGGCGGCATGGGCATAGACGTCACGCGCGCGACTGATCGGGATGCCGAACTTGTCGTCGTACTTGCCGGTGCTGATCTTTTCGTGGGTCTTGGCGTCCACGTCCGGGTTCACGCGCACGGTGATCGGGGCGACCTTGCCCATCTCCAGCGCTACGGCGTTCAGGCGGTCCATCTCGGGCTCGGATTCGACGTTGAACTGGCGGATACCGCCCTCAAGGGCCATGCGCATCTCGGCCCGCGTCTTGCCGACACCGGAGAACACGATCCGGTCCCCCGGACAGCCCGCCGCCCGCGCCCGCGCATATTCGCCGCCCGAGACCACATCCATGCCTGCGCCAAGGTCCACAAGGGTTTTCAGCACCGCGATATTGGAATTGGATTTCATGGCAAAGCACACAAGGTGATCCAGCCCGGCCAGCGCGTCATTGAACAGCTGAAAATGCCGCGTCAGGGTCGCGGTGGAATAGACATAGAACGGCGTGCCCACGGCGCGCGCAATCTCGGTCAGGGGGACGTCTTCGGCATGCAGCGTGCCGTCGCGGTATAGAAAATGGTCCATGTCAGCGGGTTTGGCGCGCGCGCAACAAAAGGTAAAGGGGCAAGCCCGCCGAGATGCCGATGCCATAGGTCACAGGGATCGCCAACAGGCCCTTCCAGTTGCGGCGGCTGATGGATTCCGTGATGACCCAGATCGTCAGGGTGATGGCTGCAATGGTCAGATCCCACGTAAGACCTGTGGTGGATTCGTTCACGTACCACGCGTCGATCAGGGGGCCCAGCTCCCACCCGTTCTCCTCGAACCACGCATAGAAATGACGCCAAGGCAGGTAGGTGCCCGCGATGACGAGGGTCACGTAGATGGCAGGTAGGATCAGGTGCATGGGTCTCTCCTTTCCTCGCGACATAGCCGATGCCGCGCCCTTGGCCAGCGCAGCGTTTGGGTATTTTTGACCCAATGAAGCGGGGATTCACGATGTATTAAGGTTAATCGCCCCATGGTGGCGGTGCGGTACAGGCTGGGGAGCCGATGACCGCACCCGATGAAGCCCCCGCTGCGCCTTGGTCAAACCACGTGCAGCGGGGGTGGATTGCGCGACCCCCTGCTTCATTGGGTTAGAAATACCCCAACACGGTGTCTGCCAAGCGCGCCATGGCCAACGTCGTTGCGCCGCCCCACGCACCCGCGCGACACAATCTTGCGCAAATGCGGCGTTGCAGCGAAATGATGTGACGTCGCAATTGACGCACTGCAGAAACGCCCCCATAACCAACCCCGATATCCAAAGATGCAGGAGCGGCCACATGTCCGAAATTGAACGCGAAGCCATGGAATACGACGTCGTCATCGTGGGCGCCGGTCCTGCGGGCCTGTCGGCTGCGATCCGTCTGAAACAATTGGACGCGGACATGAATGTGGTCGTGTTGGAAAAAGGCTCCGAGGTGGGGGCGCACATTCTGTCCGGCGCGGTTCTGGACCCCGTTGGCCTTGATGCGCTGATGCCCGACTGGAAGGACAAGGGCGCGCCCCTGCACACCCCCGTGACGTCGGACGCGTTCTACATGCTGGGCGAGGGCGGGGGCATCCGCCTGCCCAACGCCATGATGCCGCCCCTGATGAACAACCACGGCAACTACATCGTCTCCATGGCCAATGTCTGTCGCTGGATGGCCGAACAGGCCGAAGAACTTGGCGTGGAAATCTTTCCGGGTATGGCCTGCTCCGACATCGTCTACGGCGACAACGGCGAGGTCAAAGGCGTGGTCGCGGGCGAATTCGGGTTGAACCCCGATGGCACCCCCTCCGACGGCTATGAGCCGGGGATGGAGCTGCATGGGCGATACGTGTTCCTGTCCGAGGGCGTGCGCGGGTCCCTGTCGAAAATGGTGATCGAAAAGTACGATTTGGCCAAAGACGCAGAGCCGCAGAAATACGGCCTCGGCATGAAGGAAATCTGGGAAATCGACCCGGACAAACACCGCGAGGGCGCGGTGATGCACACCATGGGCTGGCCACTCAACGCCAACGCGGGCGGCGGGTCGTTTATCTATCACCTTGAAAACAATCAGGTCTATGTGGGCTTTGTGGTGCACCTGAACTACGAAAACCCCCATGTGTTCCCCTACATGGAATTCCAACGGTTCAAGCATCACCCCATGGTGGCAGACCTGTTGAAGGGCGGCAAACGGGTGGCTTACGGGGCCCGCGCCATCTCTGAAGGGGGATGGCAGTCCATGCCAAAACTGGTGGCCCCGGGGGTCGCCCTACTGGGCTGTTCGGCGGGCATGGTCAACGTGCCGCGCATCAAGGGCAACCACAACGCCATGCTGTCGGGCAAGGCCGCCGCCGAGGCCGCCTTTGAGGCGATTCAGGCGGACCGAGGCGGGGATGAGCTGACCGCCTATGCCGAGGCTGTGCAGACCGGCCCCATCGCCAAGGACCTCAAACCCGTGCGCAACGTCAAACCCCTGTGGTCCAAGCGCGGGCTGATGGCGTCGTTGCTGGGGGGCGGGGCCGATATGTGGGTGGCCAACCTCACCGGCTGGAACCCCCTTGGCACGATGAAGCATGGCAAATCCGACGCCGAGGCGACGGGCGAGGCGAAACGCTACAACCCCATCGACTATCCCAAACCCGACGGCGTGCTGTCCTTTGACCGGCTGACCAACGTGGCCTTCAGCTTTACCAACCACGAAGAGGCGCAGCCCGCCCACCTGAAACTGCGTGACCCGTCGGTGCCCATCGCCGTCAACCTGCCCAAATACGACGAACCGGCGCAACGCTACTGCCCCGCGGGCGTCTACGAGGTGGTGCACGAGGCCGACCAAGACCCCCGGTTCGTGATCAACTTTCAGAACTGCGTCCACTGCAAGACCTGCGATATCAAGGACCCCAGCCAGAACATCAACTGGTGTACGCCCCAGGGGGGCGACGGGCCGAACTACCCGAACATGTGATCTGACCGGGCGTGTCCACCACGCGCCCCGCAGAATTGTGAACCGCCAATGGGGCGTCCGAACCGGGCGCCCCATTGCGTATGGGGGGTGCGATGCCTAGGGTCAGTGGACAGACCAAGGAGTCCTCCATGCCCCATGCCGCCCCGCGCCGTTTACTGTTGTCCGCCCTGCTGGCCACTGCCCTTGCCGCCCCCTTGGCCCTGCCCACGCCCGGGCTGGCCCAAGACGGCACCGCAGGGGCCTATCTGGCGGCGCGGTCCGCAGGCGGGGCCAGCGACTATGCGGCCGCCAGCACCTACTACGACCGGCTGATCGCCCTGGGCGGGGCCACGACACGGGTACTGGATTCCGCGACGATTACCTACGGCGTGCTGGGCGATTTCGACAAGGCGGCCCGCGCGGCGGCCCTGTCGGCGGATCAGGGGGGCGGCGGGCAGCTGACCACCCTTGTGACCGGCGTGGACCTGATGATGCGCGAAGACTACGCGGCCGTGCTGGCCATGCTGGACGACGGCGGTGTGGGCGGGCCACTGCTGGACGGCCTGTTGCGCGGCTGGACCCAACTGGCCCTTGGCAACATGTCAGAGGCCCTGCGCGCCTTTGAAGAGGCGGGCGAGACGCAGGCCTTTGCGGGCTTTTCCGCGGTTCATGCGGCCCTGGCACGGGCCCTTGTGGGCGATCTGGAGGGGGCCGACGAAATCCTGTCCGGCCGATCCGAAGGCGCCCTGCAACTGTCGGGCATGGGGGTCACGGCCCACGCACAGATCCTTGCGCAGCTGGACCGGCGCGCGGATGCCATTGACCTGCTGACCCAAGCGTTGGACCGGGGCCGCAGCGCGGAAATGTCCGACCTTCTGACCCGGCTTGAGGCGGGCGCGCCGGTGGAATTCGACATCGTGACCAGCGCCAAGGACGGCATGGCCGAAACCTTTCTTGCCATCGCCGCGATTGTGAACGGCGAGGCGTCACCGACTTACACCCTGCTGCACAGCCGCGCGGCCATGTCCCTGCAGCCGGACCACACGGATGCGATCCTTCTGACCGCCGACATCCTTGAGGCGCAGGGCAACTATGCGCTGGCGGAACAGGCACTGGCCACGGTGCAAACAGACGATCCGTCCTTCTTTGCCGCCGAGATTGCCCGCGCCGATGTCCTGATGGCCGATGACAGGGCCGACGCGGCGGTCGAAGTGTTGCAGGCCCTAACCCGCAGCCACCCCGACCGCCTGGAGGTGCACGCGGGCCTTGGCGATATCCTGCGCCGCCTGCAACGCTTTGACGAGGCGCACGTGGCCTACACCAATGCCATTGCCATCGCCGGGGAACCGGACCCTCGCCACTGGTTCCTGTACTACGCGCGCGGCATAACCGCCGAACGCACGGACCGCTGGGACGAGGCGGAGGCCGACTTTCGCTTGTCGCTGGAGTTGAACCCGGGCCAGCCCAACGTCCTGAACTACCTTGGCTATTCCTTGGTGGAACAGAAACGCAACCTGGGCGAAGCGCTGGCGATGATCGAACAAGCGGTCGAGGCGCGGCCCGACAGCGGCTTTATCACCGACAGCCTGGGCTGGGTCTTCTTCCGCCTTGGCCGCTTTGACGACGCGGTCGAACCCATGGAACGCGCCGTTGAGCTGGAACCGCTGGACCCCGTGATCAACGACCACTTGGGCGATGTCTACTGGGCCGTGGGCCGCAAGCTGGAGGCAGAGTTCCAGTGGAAGCGCGCCCTGTCCTTCCTTGGCCCTGACGATGCGGACCACGAGGCCAAGCCCGACCGTATCCGCCGCAAGCTGGAGGTCGGTCTGGACGTGGTGCTGGCCGAAGAGGGAGCGGAATCCCTGGCCGACAAAGCCGCCCGCGCATCCGAAACAGACACCGAAACAGCAAACGCCGAGTGATCACCGAACACGCCCCCGCCAAGGTGAACCTGACCCTGCACGTGACGGGGCAGCGGGCCGATGGCTATCACCTGCTGGACAGTCTGGTCGTCTTTGCAGATGTGGGCGACCGCGTGACCGCCGCCCCCGGTGCCCTGTCCCTGACGGTCACTGGCCCCTTTGCGGACGGGGTGCCCACGGATGGGCGCAACCTGATGTGGCGCGCGGCGGATCATCTGGGGCTGGCCGGGGCCCTGGGCCTTGAGAAACACCTGCCCCACCCGGCGGGCATCGGCGGTGGCTCGGCGGATGCGGCGGCGACGGTGCGCGCCCTGTGCGCCCTGCACGACCGCCCCCTGCCCCGGGCCGCCGACCTTGTGGCTTTGGGCGCGGACGTCCCCGTCTGCCTGTCCAGCACGCCGCAACGGATGCAGGGGATCGGCGGCGACGTGACGCCCGTGGCAGGACTGCCCCCCATGTGGATCGTGCTGGTCAACCCCGGCGTGCCCAGCCCCACGGGCCCGATCTTTCAGGGCCTCGCCCGCAAGGACAACGCCCCCATGGATGCCGTGCCCGGGGGCCTGGATTTCGCGGAGTTCACCGCATGGCTGGCGGATCAGCGCAACGATCTGGAACCGCCCGCGCGGGCGCAAACACCAGTCATCACCGATGTGCTGTCCGCCCTGCGCCTAGACGCGCGGCTTGCCCGGATGAGCGGGTCCGGGGCCACCTGCTTTGGCCTTTACGGATCCGAGGCAGAGGCACAAGCCGCCGCAGACCGCCTCGCCCCCACAGGCTGGTGGGTCCGCGCCGCGCGGGTCTTGGACGAGCGATAGCCCCCGGGGGCGGTGCGCTGTCGCCGCACCCTACAGGACCCGCGCCACCACGTAGTCGGCCAGATCAATCATCATGTCCCGCAGCGGATGGGCGGGCATCTGGGCCATGGCGGACTTGGCCACCTCGCCGTAGCGCAGCGCCTCGGCCCGAGTTTCGGCCAAAGTGTCATGCTTGGCCAACAGGGTCAGGGCATGCTCCAGATCGCCGTCCTGCTGATCGCCCTTTTCAATCACCCGCGTCCAGAACGCGCGCTCCGTGTCGTCGCCGCGCGCCACGGCCCGGATCACCGGCAGGGTCAGCTTGCGTTCCCGGAAATCGTCCCCGATGTTCTTGTCCAGCTTTTGACCCGCGCCACCATAATCCAGATAATCATCTACCATCTGGAAACTGACACCAAGGGCGTCGCCATAGGTGCGCAGGGCGGCGACCTCGTCCTCGGACCGATCCGCGATCACGCCACCCACTTCGCAGGCCGCCTGGAACAGGGCCGCCGTCTTGCCCCGGATCACTTGCAGGTAAATCTCTTCGGTGGTGTCCAGGTTCTCGGCGGCGGTCAGTTGCAGCACCTCGCCCTCGGCAATCGTGGCCGCCGCGTTGGCCAGAATATCCAGCACCCGCAACGACCCGGTTTCGACCATCAACTGGAACGCACGCGCAAACAGGTAATCCCCCGTCAGGATCGAAGATTTGTTGTCGAACAACAGGTTGGCGGTCTTGCGGCCTCGGCGCTGCGTGCTCTCGTCCACCACATCGTCGTGCAGCAGGGTCGCGGTGTGGATGAATTCCACCGTCGCGGCCAGTTTCTGATGGGCGTCGCCGTCGTATCCGCACATGCGCGCACAGGCCAGCGTCAGCATGGGGCGCACCCGCTTGCCCCCCGCCTCGACCAGATGGGCCGTGACCTGTGGAATGCGCGGGGCGTGTTCGGACGCCATGCGCGCGGCAATCAGGTCATTCACCGACGCCATGTCATCGGCCAAAGCCTCGGCCAGGCGATCATGGGGTTTGCGGCTGGCGGTATCCAGGCTCATGGGGGCGACCTTTGTCTCGACAGCACCCCGGGGGATGCCTACCTATTGGCTATGAAAGAACTTTTGCGCACCAACGACCCAACGGTCATCGCCTTTGCCAAAGCCCTGTTGCAGGGTGAGGATATAGAGGTGTTCGAGTTGGACGTCCATATGAGCGTGCTGGAAGGATCGGTCGGCGTTTTGCCGCGCCGCCTGCTGGTCGCGGACCGGGACCTGTTCATGGCGCGGGCGGCCATGCGCGACAACGGCATCGCGGTGGTCGAGTGACCGAGACCCGCGACGCGTTTCTGGGCGGGCGGGTGCAGGTCTGGCAACCGGCGCGCGGCTATCGCGCGGGCACGGACCCGGTCCTGTTGGCCGCCGCCTGCCCCGCGAACGCCGGGGACCACGTGCTGGACCTGGGCTGCGGGGTGGGCACGGCGGGTCTGTGCCTGACCGCCCGGGTGCCCGGTGTGGCCGTCACGGGCCTAGAGGTGCAGGCGGATTACGCCGCCCTGGCCGCGCGCAACGGGATCAAGGTTGTGCCCGGCAGTGTGGCCCAGATGCCAGCCCCCTTGCGCGGCGCGATGTTCGACCACGTGATCTGCAACCCGCCCTATTTCCCGGCCTCGGGCGGATCGGCGGCTGCGGATGCGGGCCGCGAGACCGCCCTGCGCGAAGACCTGCCCCTGTCCGTCTGGATCGACGCCGCCACCCGGCGCACACGCCCCAAGGGCACCCTCACCATGATCTTTCGCACCGACCGTCTGGTGGACGCGGTGCAGGCCTGCGACTCGCGCCTTGGGTCGATCCGCATCCTGCCCTTGACCTCCCGTGGGCAGAAACCCGCCGGACGCGTTATATTTCAAGCGGTTAAGGGCGGGCGCGCCGCAGCGCAGCTATTGCCGCCCTTCGTCTTGCACAAGGGTGCGCAACATATTGAAGACGGGGATGATTTTTCCGATGCAGCTGCAGCGGTCCTGCGCGGCGGTGCGGCACTGCCCCTGGAATAGATAAAAGTGTTCCGAATTGACGCAGCCGGGCGCGCCGAAAAGTCGTGACAGGTTTGGAATTCCGTGGTGCACTGATCCTGCAACCAACAATGAGGAGATCCCTATGTCGTTAACTTCGCACCTTCAAGAACTGCGAAAGAAACACGAAAACCTCTCTCAGGCGGTGGAAGACGCACAGCGCGCCCCGGGTGTAGACGGCCTGGAGATCGCGCGCCTTAAAAAGGAAAAGCTGGCGATCAAGCAAAAGATTGAAAGCCTGGGCGACATCTAACAAGACCGGACCATCAACCCGCCAGATCGGCCGCTGGAACCATCCGGCGGCCTTTTTCGTGGTCGGGCCGCTTGGACATTTCCGACCGCAGCCAATCCAGAAACGCCCGGGTCGCGGGTTTGTCCACGCCCGCCTTGGGGCACAGGATCGAAAAATGCGCCTCGGTGCTGATGGCCAGATCGTAGGGTGCGACCAGCTGGCCCGTGGTCAGGGCCTTGTCCGACAGGGTGCTGCGGCCCAGAACGACCCCGGCCCCCGCTTGCGCCGCGTCCAGCGCGTGGTCCGCTTGGCTGAACCGTACGCCGTGAAACTCCGGCAATTCCAACCCGGCGGCGCGGAACCAGACCTCCCAGTTGATGGGCGGATCCAGAAAGACCGTGTCGTCGGTGGCAATCAGGGGGGCCTGCAACAGCGCCTCGGGGGTGGGGTATTGTTCGGCCAGACGCGGGTGCATCATCGGCGTCATCCATTCGGGCAACAAGGGTTCGGCGTGCAGGGCCGGGTCATCATCGTGGCGCAGGCCAAAGCGGATCGCCACGTCGATGTCATCTCGGTCAAAATCCATGATCCGCAGGGTGGCAGACAGGCGCAGTTCGATATCCGGGTGCAGTTGCGCAAACTGGAACAGGCGCGGGGCCAGCCATTTGGCGGTGAAGGCAGGACCCGCCGTCACGGTCAGCACACCGGTGTCCTGCGTCCGCCCCGCCGCCCGCCACGCGCTGCGCAACAGGGCAAAGGCATCCGATGTGCCGGGGGCAAGGGCGCGGCCCGCCTCGGTCAGCTCGACCGCGCGGTTCAGGCGTTTGAACAGGGCGGCACCGAAGTGATCCTCCAGGGATTTGATCTGGAACGACAGGGCCGCCGGGGTCACGTTCAACTCTGCCGCCGCGCGGGCAAAGGACAAGTGGCGGGCGGCGGCCTCGAAGGCGCGCAGGGCGGTCAGGGGGGTAAACGGTCAGGCATAATCACATAAGTATATCTTAATTGAACCTATGGAAAGTCTCGTTTGTCGCAGGCCCCGGTTTTCCCCATATTCAACTCAAGGAAACACGCACACGCCCAAAGGAACACACCATGACCGAAGCACACACCACCATCATTCTGGACGAAGCCCTTAAAACAGCCCACCGCGAGCGCGCAGCAGCTTTCCGCGCCCTGATCACCGGCCGCTTTGGCCTGCGGGATCTGTTTGCTGCCGCACCCTCGGGCCGCACTGCCTGAACCGCTTCACATCTCTCCCGGATGTAAAAAGGCCGCGCTCCCGGGCGCGGCCTTTTAGTTTTTGTTAACCGACCTTCTTACACGAAGAATTGTGCCCCGTTGGCCGAGATGGTGGAGCCGTTGATGAACCCGCTGTCGTCCGCCGCAAGGAAGGACACGCAGCGCGCGATTTCCTCGGGCGTGCCCAGACGGCCCGCAGGGATACCGGCGATGATCGAATCGCGCACCTTTTCGGGGATCGCCATGACCATTTCCGTGCCGATGTAGCCCGGGCACACCGCATTGGCGGTGATGCCGGCGCGCGCGCCTTCCTGAGCCAAGGACTTGATGATGCCCAGATCGCCCGCTTTGGTCGCGGCATAGTTCACTTGGGCGAACTGCCCCTTCTGACCGTTGATCGAGCTGATGACGACCACGCGGCCAAACTTACGCTCGCGCATGCCGGGCCAGATGGGGTGGACGGTGTTGAACACGCCGGTCAGGTTGGTGTCGATCACCTCTTTCCACTGGTCGGGGGTCATTTTGTGGAACGGCGCGTCGCGGGTGATCCCGGCGTTGGCCACGACGATGTCGATGGGGCCAAGGTCGGCCTCGACTTGCGCGATCCCGGCGGCGGAGCTGTCGTAGTCGGCCACGTTCCACTTGTAGGTCTTGATGCCCGTCTCGGCGGTGAAGGCGGCGGCCGCCTCGTCGTTGCCCGCATAGGTCGCGGCCACGGTGCATCCGTCGGCTTGCAATTGTTTGGAAATGGCCGCGCCGATACCGCGCGAACCACCAGTTACGAGAGCTACTCGTGCCATATTAAATCTCCTCCAGAAGAATGTCAGGGGGTGGGCGGGACAAGTCCCGCCCTACGTTTTTCAGTCGCGCGCAACGCACAGGGCCACGCCCATGCCGCCGCCGATGCACAAGGTCGCCAGACCTTTTTTCGCATCCCGACGCTGCATTTCGAACAGCAGCGTGTTCAGCACCCGGCAGCCCGAAGCGCCGATCGGGTGGCCAATCGCAATCGCGCCGCCGTTGACGTTCACGATCGACGGGTCCCAGCCCATGTCTTTGTTCACGGCGCAGGCTTGGGCGGCGAAGGCCTCATTGGCCTCGACCAGATCCAGATCGTCCACGGTCCAGCCCGCTTTCTCCAGGGCTTTGCGGGAAGCATAGATCGGCCCCACACCCATGACCGACGGGTCCAGACCGGCGGTGGCGTAGGACACGATGCGCGCCAGCGGCTGGATGCCGCGCTTCTCGGCGTCGTCGGCGGACATCAGCAGGGTCGCTGCGGCACCGTCGTTCAGGCCAGAGGCGTTGGCCGCCGTAACCGTGCCATCCTTGGTGAAGGCCGGGCGCATTTTGGCCATGGCCTCGATGGTGGCGCCGTGGCGGATGTATTCATCCTTATCGACCACGATGTCGCCCTTGCGGGTCTTGATCGTGAAGGCGGCGATTTCGTCGTCGAACTTGCCCGCCTTTTGCGCGGCCTCGGCCTTGTGTTGCGAACCAAGCGCGAATTCGTCCTGCATGTCGCGGGAAATCTGCCACTGCTCTGCCACGTTTTCCGCCGTCTGACCCATGTGATAGCCGTTGAAGGCATCCCACAGACCGTCGCGGATCATGGTGTCGACATATTTCATGTCGCCCATCTTCTGGCCCGGGCGCATCAGGGCGGCGTGGGTGGACATGGACATGTTTTCCTGACCACCGGCCACAACCACAGAAGCGTCGCCCAGCATGATGTGCTGCGCGCCCAGCGCAACCGCGCGCAGGCCCGAGCCGCACACTTGGTTGATGCCCCAAGCGGAACCTTCCTTGGGCAGGCCCGCATTGATATGCGCCTGACGCGCAGGGTTCTGGCCCTGTGCTGCGGTCAGCACCTGGCCCAAAATGGTTTCGGAGACCTCGGCCTTGTCGACGCCTGCACGCTCCACCACTGCCTCGATGACAGCGGCGCCCAAATCATGGGCGGGGGTGTTGGCAAAAGAACCGAGGAAGCTGCCTACTGCTGTCCGTGCAGCGGATGCGATCACAACATTGGTCATGTCTTACTTTCCCTCTGACGCCCGGGCGCTGGAGCGTTGGCTCCGATTGATCTGCGCGTCGAACATCTGCCTTGTCGCTAGCGCGCCGGGGCCCGCAAAACAAACGGACACGGTGTCTCAGTCCGTGCATAGCTGCGGGAAACCGTTATGCGCCTGACGCATGGCTACAGGGCGGAGGGGACCGCCGCGCGGGGCACAGGGGTCGGCAACCAATCGTCGTTCAGGGCCGGTGCGCCGTAATAATAGCCCTGCATGCAATCGATGCCGCAGGTCACCAAAAACTCCGCCTCGGGCCGCGTTTCGACAGATTCGGCCACGGTGAACATATCGAACTGCCGGGCGATGGTGATCAGCGCCTGCAGCAGGACCTGATTGTCGGGGGATTTGTGCACGTCGCGGATAAAGCTGCCGTCGATTTTGACGATGTCGAAAAAGAAGTCCCGCAGGTAGCGGAACGCGGTGTACCCGGCCCCGAAATCATCCAGTGCAAAAGTGATGCCGCGCCCTTGCAAATCACGCATGAAGGTCACGACCAGTTCGGGCATCAACATCGCCGAAGTCTCTGTAATCTCTAGGATAAGGCGTTCTGCGATGGTGGGGTCGCGCTGCAGCCCCTGTTTCAATATCTGCATCCACTTGGGATAGCCGATGGACCGGGCGGACATGTTGACTGACAAGCGCACGGCGGGTTGCCGGGCCAGCACCTCCAGCCCCATGGACAGGGCGGCGCAGTCAATCTCGCGCCCCAGTTCCCGCGTCTCGGCCAGTTGCATGAAATCGCGGGCGGGAATCACGCGCCCGGTGTCATCCATGACCCGCATCAACCCCTCGTAAAACGCGATCTGCCCGCCGTTCTGGGCCTGTACAATCGGTTGGAACGCCAGCATGCAGTCCCCCCGCGCCAAGGCGGTCTGGACCATTTGCAGCGTCCCCCTGTCCCGCTGGGTCAGGGCAACGTCCAAAGGGCTGGCGTGGGTCGGATCGAGGATGGGTCGATGGATGCTCATGTCGGTCTCGCTCGGTTCAGGCCCCTTTGTGTCGCACCGAATCTCTTGCCAAGATGTTAAAGGTTCGATTTTTGTTCCATTTAACTCAAGGTCGACCCAATCCGGAGGCGTCGACCCAATCCGGAGGGGCAGAACCATGGACAGATGCGGCTGGTGCGGCGACGATCCGATTTATACGGCGTACCACGATACCGAATGGGGCGTGCCCGAGTGGGACAGCCGCGCCCTATGGGAAAAGCTGGTGCTGGACGGGTTTCAAGCGGGCCTGTCGTGGATCACGATCCTTAAAAAGCGCGAGAACTTTCGCGCAGCCTTCGAAGGGTTCCAGCCCGAGGTGATCGCTACATGGGGCGCGGAAGAGGTCGCGCGTCTGGTCCAGGACGCGGGCATCATCCGCCACCGGGGCAAGATCGAAGCCACCATCACCAACGCCCGCGCCTATCTGGCCATCGAGGCCGCCCAGGGGTTTGATCGGTTCTGCTGGGACTATGTGGGCGGCGCGCCCCTTGTGAACAGCCCCCGCACCCTGGCCGATGTGCCTGCCCAGACCGACCTGTCCCGGCGCGTCAGCCGCGACCTGAAAAAGGCGGGGTTCAAGTTCTGCGGGCCGACCATCGTCTACGCCTGGATGCAGGCCAGTGGGATAGTCAACGACCACGTTGTGACCTGCCACCGCCATGGCCATAGCCACACCAGCTAGGCGCGTTCATCCTTGGGGCTGTCGATGACCACATGGGTGGTGATGGAATTTACGTGCGGGGCCATGCCCAGCACCTCGGTGTGGAACGCCTTGTAGCTGGCCAGATCGGCGCACTCCACACGCAGCATGTATTCCACGTTGCCGGTGATGTTGTGACACTCGCGCACCTCGGGGCTGCGGGCGATGGCGCGCTCGAACCCCTCTTGGGCGGCCTTGGTGTGGTTGGACAGACCCACGGTCAGATAGGCGCAGAACCCCTGCCCCAGCTTGGTGCGATCCAGCACCGCGCGGTAGCCTGCGATGATGCCTGCGCGTTCCAGCTCTTGCACCCGGCGCAAGGTGGCCGAGGGGGACAGGCCCACGCGATCCGCAAGTGCGAGGTTCGAAATGCGGCCCTCGCGCGTCAAGGTGCGCAATATCTTTTCGTCGATGTCATCCAGTACCGTCATAAGTTGTGATATTTCGTCACCTTCGCCGCAAAACGCAAGCACTCACCGCCCAGTTTGACGCTTTATTGCGCCCATGACCTATGACCTGTTCCTCGCCTTTGCGGCCTTCGCCTTTGTCAGCTCCATCACTCCGGGGCCCAACAACCTGATGCTGATGGCATCCGGGGCCAATTACGGGTTCCGCCGGTCCGTGCCCCATATGCTGGGCATCGGGATCGGGTTCACGGTCATGGTTGTACTGGTGGGTCTGGGGCTGGCGCAGATGTTCGACCGGGTGCCAGTGCTGCACGACGTGCTGACCGTGGCCAGCGTGATCTACATGCTGTGGCTGGCGTGGAAAATCGCACGGGCCGCGGCACCCGAGGGCGGCGTGACAGGCACCCCCATGACATTCCTGCAGGCGGCTGCGTTCCAATGGGTCAATCCCAAGGCCTGGGCCATGGCCCTGACTGCCGTGACGATCTACCTGCCGGACCGGTCCTTGCCGGGTGTCCTGCTGATCGCGGTGATCTTTGGCGCAATCAACCTGCCGACGGTGTCGTGCTGGACGCTGCTGGGCCAACAGATGGCCCGCATCCTGACCAACCCAGCGCGCCTGCGCGCGTTCAACTGGACCATGGCCGCCCTGCTGGTGGCCAGTCTTTGGCCCGTTATTGCAGGCTAGGCCCGGTCAGCGCCGCAAGCAGCGCCAACGCCTCGGGCGCGGCCCAATCCGCGTCCCCGGACAGGGTGGCGATCATCTGGCCCTCTGGGTTCAGGATCACCGTATAGGGCAGGCCGGTGCCACCCATGGCGCGCATCATTTGCATCTTGGGATCGCGGTGCAGGGGCAGGTTGTCCACGCCGATCTTGGCCATGAACCCCTTCATCTTCATCACCTTGTCGCGGCCCGCCTGTATCGTCAGCACCTCGAACTGCGCGCCCCCCATCTGGGTCTGCAAATCACTCAGCATGGGCATTTCCTTGCGGCACGGCACGCACCACGTGGCCCAGAAGTTGATCAGCACATGTTTGCCCTGCCAATCCGCCAAATCCAAAGGCGCCCCGTCGATGGTCTGAAACCCCGTCACGGCGGGGACAGTGGGGTCCATGAACTGCAACTTCACCATGTCGCCTGTGCGCAGGGCCTTGGCTGCGTCCACATCGGCGTGGGCGATGTTTGCAACCCATAGGGCTGCCACGTATAGAACCGACCAAAGCGCCGTGCGCATGACGTTTACCTTTCAGGGGCCAGCGATGACCAAGACTTCGAACAAAATGTGGGGCGGCCGTTTCAGCGAAGGCCCGGATGCGATCATGGAGGCGATCAATGCCTCGATCGGGTTTGACAGGCGCATGGCGCGTCAGGACATCGAAGGCAGCCGGGCCCACGCCGCAATGTTGGCCGCGACAGGTATTGTGACAGATACCGATGCTAGGGCCATCCGGGAAGGGCTGCTCACGGTCTTGTCAGAAATCGAGAGTGGGACCTTCGCATTTTCCACCGCCCTTGAGGATATCCACATGAATGTGGAGGCGCGGTTGACGGATCTGATCGGCGCGCCTGCGGGGCGGCTGCACACGGCCCGGTCGCGCAACGATCAGGTGGCGCTGGATTTCCGCATGTGGGTGCGGGATCAGGCGGATGCGGCGATTGACGGGTTGCAGGCCCTGATGGCGGCCCTGGTCGCCCAGGCAGAGGCGGGGGCGGACTGGGTCATGCCCGGGTTCACCCACCTGCAAACCGCGCAACCCGTGACATGGGGCCACCACATGCTGGCCTACCGCGAAATGTTCAACCGCGACATGGGCCGGATGCAGGACGCGCGCAAACGGATGAACGAATGTCCCCTGGGGGCGGCGGCGCTGGCCGGGACCAGCTTCCCGATTGATCGGGACATGACGGCGCAGACCCTGGGCTTTGACCGGCCCTGCGCCAATTCGCTGGATGCTGTGTCGGACCGGGACTTTGCCCTGGAATTCCTGAGCGCGGCCAGCATCTGTGCCATGCACCTGTCCCGCCTGGCCGAGGAATTGGTGATCTGGTCGTCGGCACAATTCCGGTTCGTGACCCTGTCGGACAAATGGACCACAGGGTCCTCGATCATGCCGCAAAAGAAAAACCCCGATGCCGCCGAATTGCTGCGCGCCAAAATCGGGCGGATCTTTGGGGCGCAGACCGCGCTGCTGATGGTGATGAAGGGCCTGCCCCTGACGTATTCGAAGGACATGCAGGAAGATAAGGAACAGGTGTTCGACGCGGCCGATTCGCTGATGCTGGCGTTGGCGGCGATGACCGGCATGGTCAGCGACATGACCGGCAACCGCGCCGCGTTGGAGGCGGCGGCGGGCTCGGGCTTCTCGACCGCCACCGATCTGGCGGACTGGCTGGTGCGCACCCTCGACATGCCCTTCCGGCAGGCGCACCATGTCACCGGCGCGCTGGTCAAACTGGCCGAGGATCAGGGATGCGATCTGCCGGACCTGACCCTGGACCAGATGCGCGCGGTCCATGACGCGATCACGGACGATGTGTTCTCGGTTCTGGGGGTGCACAATTCGGTCGCCTCGCGCACCTCTTACGGCGGGACGGCTCCGGCGAATGTGCGGGCGCAAATTGAACGGATAAAAGGCGACTTGCTGTGAAACATGCACGAGTCGCGGGGGATTGGTCATGAAACTTGCACGAGTCGCGATCCTGCTGTTGGCCCTGTCCGCCTGCGGGGTCGATGGTCCACCGGTGCCTCCGCAACTCTTTGCCGACGGGGCCGTTAACCCGATGTAAGGGACGTTGCGTGCAAGGGTTCGCGGACCTACAGTCACGGGCAACACCCCGGAAGAAGTCCGGGAAGGAGTATGACAATGGAAAAATTTCCTATGACCCCCAAGGGGTTCGAGGCGTTGAACGTCGAATTGAAGCAGTTGAAATCCGTGGAACGCCCCGCCATCATCAAGGCTATCGCCGAGGCGCGCGAACATGGGGACCTGTCGGAAAACGCCGAATACCATTCCGCCCGCGAAAAGCAGTCCTTCATCGAAGGCCGCGTGAAGGAGTTGGAGGGCATGATCGGTTTGGCCGAAGTCATTGATCCCGCTAAACTTTCTGGCGCCGTGAAGTTCGGGGCGACCGTCACGATCGTGGACGAGGACGACGTGGAAAAGACCTATCAGATCGTGGGCGAGGCCGAGGCGAACATCGAGGGCGGATTGCTGAACATCAAGTCCCCCATCGCCCGCGCGCTGATCGGCAAAGAGGAAGGCGACAGCGTCGAGGTGCGCACCCCCGGTGGCCTGAAGGACTACGAAATCCTGAGCGTGGTCTACAAGTAGCCCCATGACGGACACTCCGACCCCTGCCCCGCCGACACCCCCCACCCCCAAGGGGTTGGACATGGGTGTTTACGGGCGACCCAAACAGGACGGCTGGATTTCCACTGTCGAGATTGTGGCGCTTGTCCTAAGCGCTATGTGGTTGATTGCAGTGGGTTATGTGTTCCTTGGCACCGATGCAGGATCGGAAATGGAGTCCACCCCGCTGGGGTTCGTGATGACCATCATGGCGGTGTTCTTGCCCGTGGCGTTGATCTGGGTCGCGGCCTCTGCGGCGCGCACGGCCCGCACCATGCGCGAGGAAAGTGCCCGCTTGCAGGCCGCCATCGACGCCATGCGCCACGCCTATGTGGAACAACAGCAGATGGCCGGCATGTCGATCCGCCGATCCGTCGAGGACAAGATCGAAAGCCTCGCCCAAGCCCAGCAACGCGCAGACGCCGCCATCGCGGGCATGGCGCAATCGGTGGAACAGCCCGCCGTAACACCCGCCGCAGCCCCCGCCCCCGCCGACACGCAACCGGGCTTGGCGCTGGAAACCCCCTCGGACGCCGCCGCCGGATTGGAACCCATGGAGGTGGCCGAAATCATCAAGGCCGTGAACTTCCCCGAAAACGAGAACGACAAGGAGGGGTTCCGCACCCTGCGCCGCGCCCTCAAGGATCGCGGCATCTCGCGCCTTGTGAACGCCAGCCAAGACGTGCTGACTCTGATGAGCCAAGACGGCGTCTACATGGACGATCTGGTGCCCGACCGCGCAAAACCGGACATCTGGCGCAAGTTTGCCCAAGGCGAGCGGGGGCGCGAGATCGCAGCCCTTGGCGGTATCCGGGACCGATCCTCGCTGGCGCTGTGTGCCGGACGGATGCGGTCGGACCCTGTGTTCAAGGACGCCGTTCACCACTTTTTGCGCCAGTTTGACCGCAGCTTTGCGGACATCGCAAACCGCGCCACGGACATGGAGCTGTCGCAGTTCGCCAACACCCGCACGTCCCGCGCCTTTATGTTGCTGGGGCGCGTGACGGGGACGTTTGACTAGGGCGACTGGGGTCGCCTAGGCCGGTTGCAGGATGCGACCCAAGGGGCGCCCACCCAAGATATGTACATGAAAATGCGGCACTTCTTGCACGGCATCGGCACCCGCGTTGGCAATCGCACGGAACCCGTTGCCCCCCGCGCCCGGCTGCACCCCCATGATACGGCACACCTCGCCCACGGCACGGGTGAAGCCGATGATCTCGGCATCCGACGCCTCTTGTGCGAAGTGGTCGTAACAGACGTAAGCGCCTTTGGGGATCACCAGCACATGGACGGGGGCCTGTTCGCTGATGTCGTGAAAGGCCAACGCATGTTCCGTATCCAACACGGTCTTGTTCGGGATTTCACCGCGCAGGATTTTGGCAAAGATGTTCTGATCGTCGTAGGTGTAAGGCATGCAGCCTCCGGCAGGTTAGTCTTGGAAAAGATGGGGCGTCTGGGCCAGCAGGTGGGCGTCCGCCTCGGTCACGCCAAAAAACTTGCCCATCACATCCGCCCATACGTCCGGGCCGTCGGACTGGTTGATCCGGTAGACCTGCGGAAACTCGGCGCTGCGCAAACGCTCCGCCTCGTAGGCGAAGTCATAGCGCAGGGTGGGCAGTAGGCGATCAATGGTGTCTTGCGGCGTCTTGTCCCCGGCCAGCCCGACCCTTTGGGCGTGACCGCTGAGGTAGGCATCATCGAAATCACAGGCCAGTTCCAGCGTGCGCACAGTGGCGCTGTCGGCATAAAAGTCCTGCAAAACCGCAAAGTTGGCCGGATCAAGACACAGGATCATCCGATCCGATCCCTGCATCTGAAACACCATGCGCATCATGGCGCGGCGGTGGCGGTTGCGCTTGGCCAGGTTCGATTCGATTCCACCTAGGGCGGGTAAGGGCGACCCGTCCTCGTCAAACACATATTGGTAGGTGGGGATGCCCGTCACCTCGGCGGCCCGGCGGGCAAGCCGTTTGGCCACGTGCCACTTCTTGCACACAAGGATCAAAAGCTCGCGGTCCCGGCCAAGGCTGGTCTCATTCTCCCAGAAACGGGGCGCGAAACGGCGCCCAACCCGCCCCCGCCCGGTCAGGAACGAAAACAACCGCCGCCCATCGCCGGAGATCGGGAAATCCGTGCGTTCACTTTCCCACAGATCGCCAAGGCGCTGCTTCAGGTCCATCGCCTCGGGCGAGATTTTGCGGGCGAACAGAAAATCCTGACTGAGCAGCAGATCGTAGTGGTCGTTGTAGAAGGTGGCAGGCATCCCGTAGTCCGTGAACATCAGGAACGTCAGGGTGCGGGTGTCGATTTCATCCCGGGGCACGAGGTGGCGCACGATGGTTTGAAAGAACGTCTCGTCCGGAATCCATGTGGTTTTGAAGAAGCGCATGACGTCCCGACGGGTGCGGGCAAAGTCCAGCACCGCTTCGATCGTGGCGCGGCGCAGGCACCACCATTGAGACCCGATCATCATTTCCAGATCGGCGGGCACATTGCGCGACAGGCCCAGTTTCCGCTGCGCGTTCAGCAGCCAATAGAACAGGCCCTTACTGTTGCGTTCGTTGACGAAGTGGCGATAGATCAGCCGGTCTTCCTTCATGCCGGTCTTGATCCAGTCGGACCGGAAAAAGTCAAAGCTTTCAATGTAGTCCACATCGCGGCCATCAAGGAACGCATGGGCGAAGGCCGCCGATTTTGTGGGTCGGCAATCGCCCGACAGCATGTAGAAATGCGTGGCCCTTGGGAAGGCCTCGACGGCTGTTTCAAGGGCATTCAGGGTGGCGCGGACCAAGGACCACTCCCCCAGCCGCATTTCACCCGCTTTGCGGCAAAAGCCACGCCGGGATTGTCCGCAAGGGTGCTGGTGATTTCGTCGTAAGCTTTGGCAGACGCCCGTCCGTCGAAATGGATCGACACGAAATCCCCCATTGCCGTCAGGCGTTGGGCTTGGGCGATGATCGCCTCGGGGTCCTTGTGACATAAAAGGATGAACGCGATGCGTGCCATTAACGAAACAGATGCTCTGGTTATGATTTATTGTTTCCATACCTAAACCAAAGGTATGTTGAAAAAACAGTGCACATTTGGTTAGCCTAGGCACAAAAAGCGCGAGGGCACGGCCCCGCCACAAGTTGGAGCAGCAATATGGGTTTCCCAGGCACCTGGATGACACAGTCCGAAAGCGTCGTGTACCGCGTGGTGCCCAAGTGCGCCTGTTCGAGTATCGGGCAGATCATGCACTACAGCGACAAGGGCCGGTTCTTTGACGGCGACATCCACGACGACGAAGAGGGCCTGCACAAATGGGCCCTGGAGGCCAGCCAGCCCGTGATCTCGGCCAATGTGAAGGCGCACAAAAGCTATGCCTTTACCTGCGTGCGCAACCCCTACACCCGTATCCTGTCGTCGTTTTTTGACAAGATTTGCGGCATCCAGCGCAACGGCAAACGCTATCGCGGCAAGATGGTGCCGATGTTGATCCAGAAGTACGGGATTGAGGTAGGCGACCCTGAAACAGGGTTCGAGTTCGACCAAATCCAGAGCTTCCGGCGGTTCTTGTTATTCGCCCGGGACACCATCCGATTCCGTCGCCCCATGGATCCAGACATCCACTGGTCCGCCATGTCCGGGCATGTCTCGACCTTCATTGCGAACGGCGGGACCTACGACAACATTTTCTTTACGGAAAAGTTCAACGAAGGGATGCAGAGCGTTCTGGACGCCATCGACACGCCCCATCCCGTTGATCTTGCCAAAATCCCTCGGTTCAACGAATCCGAAGGCCACGGTCCCAAACGCGCCCATCCGGTCGAGGATTATTTCGACGACCTATCCCGGCACCTTGTGTGGGAAATGTATCACCGGGATTTCAAACTGTTCAAATACAGCTTTGACGACCCGTCGAACAAAATGCCCGTAGGCGAAATTGATCTGGACGAGGTCCACGCCAAGCTGGGGTCCTGATGGTTTTGCGCTGCGCCTGCGGCGCACCGCGACGTTGGGGGAGGCGCTGCCTCCCCCAAACCCCCACCGGGGTATTTGTCACCCAATGAAGTTATAGGCCGGCCTGCTTGAAAAGCGTTTTGATATCCACTGCCGGACGCGGACCGATGTGGCCGATCACCTCGGCGGCGCAGACGACACCCATACGGGCGGCGGTTTCCAGATCGCGGTCCGTGGCGAGGCCATATAGGAAACCTGCCGCGAACTGATCACCTGCACCCGTGGCATCCACAGGCGTGACTGGGGTCACGGGCGCCTCGACCCGTTGGTCCCCGGACCAGACCCAGACCGGGTCACCGGACCGGGTACAGGCAACGATATCGCAAACGGCGGCAGCTTGGGTCAATGCAGCCTGTAGGTCGTCGGTTTCGTAAAGGGTCATCCACTCGGCGTCATTGCCGATGGCGATGTCCATATCCTCGGCGATCAGGCGTTTGAAATCTTCGCGGTGGCGTTCGGCACAGAACGGATCGCTGATGGTGATGCAGGACCGGCCTCCGGCGGCTTTCATCTTGGTGGCTGCCTCGGAGAAGGCGGTTTTGCCTTCGTCCTTGTCGAACAGATAGCCTTCGAGGAACAGCAAGCCGCCGCCCGCGAAAACGTCAGGCACATCGGCCGAGGAGATATCCGCCCCTGCGCCGAGGTAGGTGTTCATCGAACGCTCTCCATCCGGGGAGACGAAGATCATGGAGCGTGACGTGGGCAGGTCGGTGTTTTGCGGCGGCAGGGGAAAGGCGGTCCCGGCCTTGGCCAGCGCATCGGCGTAGAATTGCCCCAAGGCGTCGTCCTTCACCTTGCCGATGAAGGCCGTGTTCAGGCCAAGCGCCCCGATCCCTGCGATGGTGTTGGCCACGGACCCACCCGGCGCCTCGGTCCGGTCAGACATCGACGCATAGAGCAATTCGGCACGGTCTCTCTCCACCAACTGCATGATGCCTTTTTCGATGCCCATCTGGTCGAGGAACGTGTCGGGTGCCGTGGTGATCACGTCGACCATGGCGTTGCCGATGCCGATAATGTCGTAGGTCATTGGGTTTTATCCTCGTAGGGGCAAAGATCATTGATAATGCAGGTGCCGCACATGGGTTTGCGCGCCTTGCAGACGTAGCGCCCGTGCAGGATCAACCAGTGGTGGGCGTGGTGCTGATAGTTGACCGGCACGTGGTCTTCAATGGCGCGTTCGACCGCATCCACGTCTTTGCCCGGACAAATGCCGGTCCGGTTGCCGATGCGAAAGATGTGCGTGTCCACGGCCTGCGCCGGGTGACCCCACCACATGTTCAGCACCACGTTGGCGGTCTTGCGCCCCACACCAGGCAGGGACACAAGGGCTGCGCGGCTGTTGGGCACCTCGCCGCCGTAATCATCGACCAGAATCTGCGACATCTTCATCACGTTCTTGGCCTTGTTGCGATACAGGCCAATGGTCTTGATATGCTCGGTCAGGGCCTCGATCCCCAGATCCAGCATCTTTTGCGGGGTGTCTGCGATCGTGAACAATTCGGCCGTGGCGCGGTTGACGCCCACGTCCGTGGCTTGCGCGGACAGGGCCACGGCCACCACAAGCGTGTAGGCGTTGGTGTGGTGCAGCTCGCCCTCCGGCTCCGCCTCTTGGGCCTCGAACCGTTGGAACACTTGCTGCAGGGTTTGGAAATTCATCTGTTTTGCCATGGCGCTTTGTGCCCCGGGGCGACCGCCAGTGCAATGCGCAGGTTCCGGGTCGCGCAAGGGCCCCGGGGACGGTAAGCAGGGGCATGGATGAAGACCGTTACCACTATCACGTCATGGCCCGCGCGATCGAAGAGATCGACGCCGCTGGCCCAGACCTGACCTTGACCGAATTGGCCGCCCGGATGGATATGAGCCCGGCGCATTTCCAACGGGTGTTCAGCGCGTGGGCGGGTGTGTCGCCCAAACGCTATGCCCAGTACCTGACACTGGACCACGCCAAGACCCTGCTGCGCGACCGCTTCACGACCCTGGAGACGACGCAGGCCACGGGCCTGTCCAGCCCGGGCCGCCTGCATGATCTGTTCCTCCGGTGGGAGGCGATGAGCCCCGGCACCTATGCCTCGGGCGGGGCGGGTCTGGTGATCCGGTGGGGCTGGGCAGAGGGGCCGTTTGGTCCCGCGCTTGTCATGGCCACGGAAAAGGGCATTTGCGGCATGGGCTTTGCCGCCGAGATGGGGCGCGACGCGACCTTTGATGACCTTGCGCGGCGCTGGCCCAACGCCACCTTTGTCGAGGACGCCGCCCATATCGCGCCACTGGCATCGGAGGCGTTCGGCGGCAAGGCAACGTTGGCCCTGATTGGCGCGCCGTTTCAGATCAAGGTGTGGGAGGCCTTGTTGCATATCCCCTCTGGCCACGTGACCACCTATTCCGCCATTGCACAGGCCGTGGGCAACCCCAAGGCCGTGCGCGCCGTGGGCACCGCCGTGGGCCGCAACCCGATCAGTTGGCTGATCCCCTGCCACCGCGCCCTGCGCAAATCCGGCGGCTTGGGAGGCTATCATTGGGGCCTGCCCCTGAAGCGCACGATGTTGGCCTACGAATCCGCCCGGGCCGAGGACTAGGCAGAATCCCATAGGCAGAAACCCGCGTGACGCGAGGGCGTGGCTGGAACCCGAACGCCCCCTCGGGCATTGTCTGTAAAACAGCCACGAAGGGCCCCTACCATGAGCAGCCGCATCCTGATCCTCTCTGCAACTTGCCTGTCCCTGACAGCCTGCGCCGATTTCGCGGAAACCACTGGCACGAACCCCGCCAACGAACGCGCCAACATCGGGGCGCTTGTGGGCGCGGCGGTCGGGGCTGTGGTGGCCAATGATTCTGGCAACAATGGCGGGCTACAAACGATTGCCGGGGCCGCCATCGGGGCAGGCATCGGCGGGGCCATCGGCAACGCGCTGGACCGGCAGGCCGCCGATCTGGAACGCGAGCTAGGAAACCCTGACGTCAAGATCGTGAACACCGGGGATCGCCTTGTGGTGACCCTGCCCCAAGACATCCTGTTCGCCTCGAACAGTGCCGCCCTGCGGCCCGACCTGACCAACGACATCCGCGCCTTGGCCCGCAACCTGCAGGCCTACCCCAACACCAATGTCCGCGTGCTGGGCCATACGGATTCCACCGCCAGCGCGGAATACAATCTGGACCTGTCTGCACGTCGCGCGGCGGCTGTGGCGGCGGTTCTGTTTGACAACGGCATCCCCTCTAGCCGCGTGCGCGCCATTGGCCGGGGCGAGGAAGAACCGGTTGCGACGAACCTGACCGAGGCGGGCAAGGCCCAGAACCGCCGGGTCGAGATCGTGATCATCCCGACCACCTGACCCTTGCCGACCTTGCGAATTGGTCATACCATTTGACCAATTCGCGGAGGTTCCATGCCATTCACCAAGATCGAAGCTGAAAAGCTGTCCAGCGCCGTGGTGCGCCAGATCGAGCAGTTGATCCTGCGCGGCATCCTGCGCCCGGGCGACCGCCTGCCATCAGAGCGGGAGCTGGCAGACCGCCTTGGCGTCTCGCGTCCCTCTCTGCGCGAGGCTGTCGCGGAATTGCAGACTACCGGGCTGTTGACCGCCAAGGCAGGGGCCGGGATTTTTGTGGCCGATGTGCTCGGCTCTGCCTTCTCGCCCGCGCTGACCCGCCTTTTTGCCAGCCATGACGAGGCCGTGTTCGACTACATCGGATTTCGAAGGGACATGGAAGGGCTGGCCGCCGCCCGCGCCGCCCGCAAGGGCTCGGACACGGATTTGGCCGTTGTCGACACGATCTACAAAAAGATGGAGGCCGCCCATGGCAAGCGCGACCCGTCCGACGAGGCCGCGCTGGACGCCGAGTTCCATATGGCCATTATCGAAGCCAGTCATAACGTGGTCATGTTGCATATGATGCGGTCCATGATGGACTTGCTGCGCGAGGGGGTGTTTTACAACCGCCAGATCATGTTCCGCCAACGCACGACCCGCGACACCCTGTTGGGCCAGCACCGCGCCATCAACGACGCCCTGCAGGCCCGCGACGCGGGCGCCGCGCAACAGGCCGTGGTGACCCATCTGGATTATGTCCAAGGATGCCTGAGGGACGAACACGCCGCCGCCGCGAACGAGGAAATCGCCCGCCGCCGCTTGCAACACGAACAGGCCAAGGCCTAGTCGACCTTTACGGGCGATCCCCCGGCGAACAGGTTGCCGCCGGTGTAGTTGCACGGGGCCTCTTGCATGTTCAGGTGCAGGCCCGTGCCCGTCCAAGGGTGCGCGCGGGCAAGGTCTTCGTCAAAGGTAATGCCCAACCCCGGCGCCGTGGGTGCGGTGACATAGCCCCTCTCGACCCGGAGGGTGCCGCCAATCAACTGGTCATGGAAGGGCGTCTCGATGGTTTCGGCCATCAACAGGTTCGGGATCGACACGGCCAGCTGGATGTTCGCCGCCCATTCCACGGGCCCGGCGTACAGGTGCGGGGCCATCTGCGCGGTGAAGGCCTCGGCAAGGATGGCCAGTTTCTTGCCTTCCCAAATGCCGCCAAGCCGACCCAAGGCCGGTTGCAGGATTTCGGCGCCCCCCGCGCGCAGCAGGGTGGCGAATTCGGCCTTGGTACACAGGCGTTCCCCGGTGGCGATGGGCACGCGCACAGCCCCTGCCACACGCGCCATGTCGAGCGGGCTGTCTGGGGGGATCGGCTCTTCGTACCAAAGGGGGAATAGGGCTCCAGCGCTTGGCCAAGGCGGATCGCCCCGGCCACGTTGAATTGGCCATGGGTGCCGAACAAAAGGTCCGCACGGTCACCCACCGCCCCTCGGATCGCTTTGCAGAACGCCACCGACAGAGAAATGTCGGACATGGCAGGCATATGCCCACCCCGGATGGTGTAGGGGCCAGCGGGGTCGAATTTGACCGCCGTGTAGCCCTTTTCGACCATGGCCAACGCCGCCTCGCCCGCCATCTCGGGGCTGACCCAGAAATCAGGCAACACGTGTTCGGGCTGCGGGTAAAGGTAAGTATAGGCGCGCACCCGGTCGTTCATCTTGCCGCCCAGCAGTTTCCACACGGGCACATCGTGGGCCTTGCCCAGAATGTCCCAACACGCGATCTCCAACCCCGCAAAGGCCCCCATGACCGTGGGGTCGGGACGTTGGGTGAAGCCTGCGGAATAGGCACGGCGGTACATCAACTCCACGTTGGCAGGGTCCTCGCCCACCATGTGGCGCGCGTACACGTCCTCGATGACGGCCACCATCACCTCGGGGGCGACGGTGCTGGCATAGCACTCGCCATAGCCGACGATGCCACAGGCCGTGGTCAGGCGCGGGAATATCCAATACTGCCCGCCCCAGCCCGGGGCCGGGGGTGCGACGACAAAGACTTCGAGATCTGCAAGTTTCATGTGTCGAACACGATCACATTGCGCCGCGCCGCGCCAGAGCGGGTGGAGGCAATCGCCTCATTGATCTGGTCCAGCGGGTAGCGTGCGGTGATCAACTCGTCCAGCATCAGCCGGCCCTGTTGATACATATCCACCAGCCACGGGATATCCCGGGCCAGCACTGTGTCCCCCATGCGCGTGCCTTTGATCGCCTGCCCATAAAACCCATAGTTCACCGGGTCATAGGTCGCGGTTGCGCCCACATGGGGCAAGCCCACCAGATAGACCGTACCATGGGGGGCAAGGTAGTGCGCCGCCGCCTCGATCGCCGGGACAGAGCCTACGGAGACGAACACATGATCCGCCTTGCGGGTCAGCGCGCCCCACGGGTCGGGATCACTGGCCAGCGCCACATCCGTTGCACCAAAGTCGCGGGCGGTATCCAGCTTGTCCGGCACCATGTCCACGGCCCAGATGCGGGCGGCCCCGGCGATGCGCGCGCCCTGGATGGCGTTCAGGCCCACGCCCCCTGCCCCAATCACCACAACGTGGTCGCCCGGGCGCACCCGCGCGGTGTTCACCGCAGCGCCCAGCCCTGTGATAACCCCACACGACAGCAGGCTGGCGGCATCCATGGGCATATCGGCGGGGATCGCGGCAAGTTGGCTTTCGTCGATCACCACCCGTTCGGCAAAGGCGCCGCAGTTCATGGCCGCCAGAACCGGGGTGCCATCGGGCAAGGACAGGGGGGCCTGCCCGCCTTGGTCGTCGCATTGGGTGGGCCGTCCACTGGCGCAGGGCGCGCAGTGCCCGCAATGACGGATCAGCGTTACCAACACCGCATCCCCCACGGCATAGCGGCTGCCCTCGGGTGCGGCGGTGACATGGCCCGCAGCCTCATGCCCATAAACCGCTGGCAGATCGCCGCCAAAGCCCCCGTCCAGATAGCTGATGTCGGAAAAGCAGATGGCGCAGGCCTTCAGGGTCACTTCGACCTCACCCCGCTGAGGGGCGCGCAATACGACGTCTTCGATGGTCAGGGGGTGCCGAACGCCCGGCATACGGCGGCTTTGATTGTGGTCATGGTCTTCTCCCGTTTGGGACAGGTTGCGACGGCGCGCGGCCCGTGCCCATCCCAAAAACGACTTGTGACGCCGCGAAAGTCCTATGGACCTGGGGCGTGTATAGGGGCACAAGCCGGGCCATGGATTTGGCCTTTGACGATGTGACCTTGCGGGTGGACAGCCGCGGCGACGGGCGGCCGGTGGTCTTTGCCCACGCCCTTGGCCTGTCGGGGGCCATGTGGGAGGCTGTTTGGGACCTGCTGCCACCGGGTCTGCGCCTGATCCGCTGGGATGCGCGCGGACATGGGGCGTCCAGCATACCGCCCGCGCCCTACGCCATGGGGACCCTCGTGCGCGATGCAGAACGTGTCTGCGACGCGCTGGAGGTGCGGGACGCGATCTGTGTGGGCCTGTCCATGGGCGGGCTGGTGGCGCAGGGGCTGGCGATCAAGCGCCAGGACCTGATCCGCGCGCTGATCCTGTCGAACACGGGCCTGAAGATCGGGACCAAGGCGCAGTGGGCCGACCGGGCGGACACGGTTTTGCGCGACGGGATGTCGGCATTGGTGGAGCCGACCCTGGACCGCTGGTTCCCTAAATCCTTTGCCGACCGCGCGGCCACCCACGCGGCACTGACGGCCTGCGCACCCGAAGGCTATGCCGGGTGCTGTGCCGCGATCGGCGGGGCGGATTTCATCACGCCGACCTCGGGCCTACGTCTGCCCACACTGGCGATTGCCGGGGGGCACGACCGATCCACCCCACCCGACATGGTGCGCGAGCTGGCGGATGTGATCCCGGGCAGCCGGTTCAAGCTGATCCCCCGCGCAGGCCACGTGCCGCCCATCGACCAACCTGCCGCCTTTGTCACCGCCCTGACCGAATTCCTAACCGCTCAAGGACATATCTGATGGCCGTCACCCCCTTTGACAGCGCGATGTACCGCGACACCTACCGCGATGCGGAACTGGGCACCCTTTTCACCGACACTGCCGCCGTGCGCGCCATGGTCCTGACCCTTGGCCGTCTGGCCAAGGTGCAGGGCGATCTGGGCCAGATCCCCGAAACCGCCGCCGCCTTCATCGCCCGCGCGGGAATGGAGGTGCAGATCGACCCCGGCGGGTTGGCCGCTGGCACGGCACAGGACGGCACGCCGATCCCGGCCCTGATCGCGGCCTTTGGCAAAGCGATGGAGGCCCCGGACTTTGCCCCCTACCTGTGCCACGCCACCCCGGCCCAAGCGGTCGAGGACACGGCCCTTGCCCTGCGCCTGCGCCAAGCGGTGGCCCTGCTGGAACAGCGCGCAGGGCGGGACGCACCGACCGACGCCCGCGCGGGCGCCCTTGTGGCCAGCCACCCGGACCCGGCGACCCGCGCCGCACTGGCGGGCGCTTTGCGTCTTGGGGACGGGACACAGGACTTGACCTTGCTGGGCGATTGGCTGGCAGCGCTGGCCCAGAACGGCGATCCGGTTTTCGGCCTGCATGCCACCGCCCTGAACGTGACCCTTGCCAGCGGCGCGCCCGGCGCGCGCACACTGGTGCTGGGGCAGTTGGTGATGACGGCGGCGGCCGCCTTGCGCTAAAGCCGCGAAAGCCCCTTCGCATCGCGCAAAAAACACTGTAGCTGTCGCGCAGATTGCAGGAACCTATCAAGATGACCAAGACCGCCCCCACCACATTCATCCTTGTGACGGTGGTGCTTGACGCCATGGGCATCGGTTTGATCCTGCCTGTCATGCCTGACCTGCTGGCCGAAATCCAAGATGTAAGCATTGGCGAGGCCGCCGTCTGGGGCGGTATCCTGTCGGCGATCTTTGCCTGCATGCAGTTCCTGTTTTCGCCCACCGTTGGCAACCTGTCCGACCGGTTCGGGCGGCGCCCCATCCTGCTGGTGTCCACGGCGATCCTGTGTCTGGACTACATCCTGATGTCCGTGGCCGGCACCATCTGGTTGCTGATCGTGGGCCGCATCATCGGCGGGATCTGTTCGGCCACCAATTCCACGGCCAATGCCTACATGGCCGACATCTCGCCGCCGGAAAAGAAATCCGCCAACTTTGGCCTGATCTCGGCGTGCTTTGGGCTGGGGTTCATCCTTGGCCCCGTGGTGGGCGGGCTCTTGGCCGAATTCGGGCCCCGCGCGCCGTTCATCGCCGCCGCCATCCTTGCTGGGCTGAATTTCATGTACGGGTATTTTATCTTGCCCGAGACCTTGCCCGTCGAGAAACGCCGCCCCTTTTACTGGCGGCGCGCGAACCCCTTGGGCGGGTTCAAGTACATCGGGGCCATCCCCGGGGTCGGCGCGCTGTTGGTGGTCTTTCTGTTCTACCAGCTGGCCAACATGGTCTATCCGGCGATCTGGGCCTACTACACCAAAGAGGCCTTTGGCTGGGACCCCGCCATGGTCGGCATCTCGCTGGCGGTCTACGGCATCTCGATTGCCGTGACCCAAGCAGGCCTGATCCGCGTGATCATCCCCAAACTGGGCGAGGCGCGCACGGTCTATGTGGGGTTGGCCTATAACGCTGCGATCCTGTCGATCATCGCCTTCATCTGGGAAGGCTGGGTTTTGATGGCTCTGATCCCCCTGTCCGCCGTGGGGGCCGTCGTCGCCCCCGCCCTGCAATCGGTCATGAGCCAGCGGGCCAGCGACGACCAACAAGGCGAATTGCAGGGCGTGCTTTCGTCCCTGTCGGCGGTGGGCACCATCATCACGCCGCTGGTGATGACCTACATCTTCTTTACCTTCACCGCCCCTGACACGCCGATCTACCTGCCCGGGGCCAGCTTTCTGGCGGCAGCGGTTCTGATGGTGGTCAGCTTTGTGATCTATGCCGCCTCCGTGCGTGTCCCCACGGGGACATCCAGGGCCGGCTAGGGCTGCGTCGCCAAGGCCCGCGCAAAGACATCCGTGTCCACGTTCCCGCCCGAGGCCACGCAGATGATGTCGCTGTCGCCGGTGCTGTGGAACAAGGCCGCGGCCAGCGCGATGGCCCCGCCCGGCTCTAGCGTGACCTTCAGGCGGTCCCACGCCAGCGCCATGGCGCGCAGGCAATCCGCCTCGGGCACGACAACGCCCGGGCCGGACAGGCGTTGCAGGATCGGAAAGGTGATCTGCCCGGGGCTGGGCGTGATGATCGCATCGCAGATCGAGCCGGAGGTGCGAGCGTTCACCTCGCGCCGCCCGCTGATCAGGGAGCGTGTGACGTCGTCGAACGCCACAGGTTCCACGGGGCGGACGGTCATGGGGGTGTCAGCCAAAGCGATGGCAATGCCGCTGGTCAACCCGCCACCGCCGCAACACACCAGAACCTCGTCGGCCTGCACGCCCGCCTGTGCTGCTTGGTCCGCAATCTCCAGCCCCACGGTGCCCTGCCCCGCGATCACCATTTCGTTGTCGAAAGGTTTGATCAGGGTCAGACCGCGCTCCGCCTGTAGGCGCGCGCCGATGGCGTCGCGGTCGTCCCCGCCGGGACGGTCATAAAGCACCACCTCGGCCCCGAAAGCGGCGGTGTTGTCGATCTTTACCTGCGGGGCATCGTTGGGCATGATGATCGTGGCGGGCACCCCGTGGCGGGCGGCCGCCAGCGCCACCCCTTGGGCGTGGTTGCCACTGGAAAAGGCCAGTACCCCACGCGCGCGGGTGTCGGGGTCCAACGCAGAGACCGCCGACCACGCGCCGCGAAACTTGAAACTGCCGGTCAGCTGCAGCGCCTCGCATTTCACGAAAACCCGCCGCCCCGCGATCCGATCCAGCATGGGATCGTTCAACAGGGGCGTCACCCGTGCGTGTCCCATCAGGCGGACGGCGGCGGCATGAATATCAGCGATTTCAACCATGTACGGACCCCCGGTAGGGCGGGACTTGTCCCGCCGCCCCGTTCACAGAACCATAAGCCATTCGTTCAGCGCATCCAGCGCTTCGGGCTCGTCCAGAAACGGCACATGGCCCCGGCCCTTGACCTCGGCAACGATCATCTCGGGGTGGGCTTTGCGCATCTTTTCTACGGTGATCATGGACAAAAGGTTGCTGTTCACACCCCAGATCAGGGCCGTGGGCACGGCGCGCAGCGCCTCGAACAGGGGCCAAAGGTCGGGCACAGGCTGCGCGCCTGCCTCCAGCACGGCATCGCGCAATTTGGGGTCGTAGTTGATGCTAAGCCCTTCATCCGTCTCGATATAATGCCGCTCCGCCTCTTCGCGCCAGCGGGTCTCGGGCACGCCGTCGAAGCCGGGCAGGCGCGCGCCGGCGGCTGCCGCCTCGTCCAAGGTGGCAAAGGTGGGCGGCTCGCCCAGGTAATCCTTGATGCCCTCCAACCCCTCGGCCTCGATCACCGGGCCGATGTCGTTCAGGCAGACGCCCAGGATGCGGTCGGGAAAGGCCATGGCCAGCCCCATGGCGATCAGCCCCCCGCGAGAGGTGCCAAGGATCGCCACTTGCTCAAGGTCCAAATGTGCAAGCAATTCAAGCACATCGCGGCTTTCCACCGGGATGGAATAGCTGGTGTAATCCTTGGCCCAGTCCGATTGCCCCCGCCCGCGATAGTCCAGCCGGATGATCCGGTGCCCCTCCAGGTAGGGTGCTACATAGTCGAAATCGCTGCTGTTGCGGGTCAGGCCCGCAAGGCACAGGATCGGCGTGCCCTCGCCCTCGTCCGTGTAATACAGGGACAGACCGTCGGATGTTTTGAAGTCAGGCACGGGCGATCTCCGCTATTGTGGTCAGGTCTGGAAGGACGGTGCGCGGGGCCGGGTCCAACCGGTCCATGGGTAGGCCAGCGCGGTTCACCCAGACCGTGTTGAACCCATAGGCCGTGGCGGCCCAAGCGTCCCAACCATTTGAACTTACGAACAAAACTTGTTCCGGCGTGCAATCGAACGCGGTGCCGACCATGTCGTAGACCGCGCGCGCGGGCTTGAACACGCCGACACTTTCGACGCTCAGGACATGGTCCAGATGCCGCGCAATGCCCGCCGATTGCACCGCCCCCGCCAGCATGTCGGGCGACCCGTTGGACAAGATGCCCGTGGCCAGCCCATCGGCCTTCAACGCCTCCAGCATGGCGGGGACCTCGGGGTAGGATTGCAACTCCCAATACAGCGCCATCAGCCGCTCACGCAGGGCCACATCCCCGCCGAACCCGGTATGTTCCAGCGCCCAGTCGAGACTATCCCCGGTGATCGCCCAGAAATCCCGGTGGTCCCCGGACACCGCACGCAGCCATGTGTACTGCAACTGCTTGTCCCGCCACGCGTGCGCAATCTGGGGCCAATCGTCTTTGACTCGTGCATAGTCTGGATCAAGTGCCGCCTGCCGCGCCGCTGCGGTGACATCGAACAGGGTGCCATAGGCGTCGAAGATACACGTGGTGATGGTCATGGGCGCACCATGGACAAATCGCGCCATTGGTACAAGCACGAGGTGTGATAGATTGAGCCAATCAAAGAGGAGGCCGATCATGGCAGCACATGGGACCATCGTCTGGAGCGAGGTGATCACCCGCGACCCCGAAGGGACAATGGAGTTCTACACCAAGACCGCAGGGTGGGACATCCAATCCATGCCCCTGCCCGGCACGCCGGAGGAGGCGGGTCAGCAGTACCACATGGGCATGGTGGGGGAAGAGATGGTGGCCGGCATCATGGACATGAACACCATGGAAGGGATGGAGGGCGTCCCCGACCATTGGATGACCTACATCGCGGTGGATGACGTGGATGTTGCAGCCCAGGCCACAACTGCGGCGGGGGGCGAGGTGATCCAGCCACCCATGGACGTGCCCGGCGTGGGGCGCATTCTGATGGTGAAGGATACGGGCGGCGCGGTGATCGGGATGATGACGCCTAGCGACTGAAAGCGGGGGCGCGACGGGGGCGGCGGGACAAGTCCCGCCCTACCGTTACCCGTTGCGCTTGGGGCGCAGGCGGATCACGACGTCGACCTTTGCGATCTCCATCCCCTCGGGCGGGGTGGGCAGCTCTGCGATGCGCAGCTGATCGGCGGGGGCGTCGGTCAGGCGCTGGTCGTCTTCGAGGTAGAAATGCGGGTGATCTTCGGTCCGGGTGTCGAAGTAGGACCCTGACCCATCCACGGTGATTTCCTGCACCAGACCCGCATCCGTAAAGGCACGCAGGGTGTTGTAGACCGTGGCGAGGGACACTTTGTCGCCAGAGGCCACGGCCGCGTCGTGCAGCCATTCCGCCGTGACATGGCGGTCCTGTCCGTCGCCCTTCAGCAGACTTGCCAAAAGGACGCGCTGGCGCGTGGGGCGCAGGCCAGCGGTGGACAGCCATTCGGTGCCGCGGCGGCGGGCGTCGTCGCCCGTGGGGATCGTGTGTTCCGTCATGCCCTACATATATCGCCACTTGCGACCGATTTTCAATGGTGGCCTGCAGACTTGCGGCCAAATGCGCGCCGGTGGTACGCACGACCCAACCAGATAGCCCTAAGGATACCAGTGCAATGACAACCTTCCCCACCTCTTTCGACAAGGACGACCTGCTGAAATGCGCCCGGGGGAGCTGTTCGGCGCAGGCAACGCGCAACTGCCCGCCCCGCCCATGCTGATGATGGACCGCATCACCGAGGTCAGCGCGGACGGCGGCGCCCACGGCAAGGGCCACATCACGGCGGAATTCGACATCACCCCGGACCTGTGGTTCTTTGACTGCCACTTTCCCGGCAACCCGATCATGCCCGGCTGCCTGGGCCTGGATGGCCTGTGGCAGCTGACGGGGTTCAACCTGGGCTGGCGTGGCTGGCAGGGGCGCGGCTACGCGCTCGGCGTGGGCGAGGTCAAACTCACGGGCATGGTACGGCCCGACCGCAAGATGCTGACCTACAAGATCGACTTTACCAAGGCGATCCAGACCCGCCGCCTGACCATGGGCGTGGCCGATGGCATCGTCGAGGCGGACGGCGAAGTCATCTATCAGGTCAAGGACATGAAAGTGGCCCTGAGCGAAAGCTGATCCCGCGATGGACCTGCAACCGGACTGGGAATACGTGTCGGACGGTGTGATGGGCGGGGTGTCGCGGGGCAGCCTGCACCAGATGGCCTACCTTGGCCGCCCGGCCACGGTCCTGCGCGGGCAGGTGTCCTTGGACAACAACGGCGGGTTCGTGCAGATCGCCTTTGACCTGCGCCCCGGGGGCGGGCCGTTTGACGCCAGCGCCTGGACAGGGTTGGAGTTGGACATGGCGGGCAATGGTGCGGCCTATGACGTGCGCCTGCGCACCTCGGACCTGGCCCGGCCCTGGCAGTCGTTCCGCCAACAGGTGACCGTCGCGCCCGGCTGGTCCACCTACCGCCTGCCCTTTGCCGCGTTCGAGGCGCACCGGACCGAGGCCACCTTTGACCCCGCGCAGCTGCGCCGCGTTGGCATCCTTGCCATTGGTCGGGAATTTCAGGCCGAGGTGGCCGTGGGGGCGGTGCGTCTGCTAGAGTGATCCAAAACGGGCCAAAAGGAGCACAACATGAAAATCAAGTACCGTCAAATGCGCCTGATCGCCGTGGGCCTTGCCGCCTGCGGTGTCTGGGCCTGCAACACGATCGAGCCGCCGGTGCCCCATACCTTGGGCTATGGGCCAGAGGCGACGCGCACCGATTACACCCCGCCCGCGGCGTCGGGTCTGCGTGCCGTGCGCCCCTACCCCGGTCCGCGCGACGTGTGTCAGGTGGTGGGCGAAAACGATCTGACGATTGATTTTCTGGACCACACCGCCACCCTGATCGCCTGCCCGAAACACGAACGCGGCGCGATCGCCAACCGCATGGCAGAGGGCGGGCAGGTCATGGGCCACGCCCGTCATTGGACCCTGATCAGCATCCCGGACTAGGCGTCCACGCTCCAGACTGCCATGGCGGTGCCGCCGGGTTCGCGGAATTCAAACCGTTTGCCGCCGGGAAAAGCAAAGATGTCCTTGGTGATTTCGGCCCCGGCGGCGCGGACCTGGGCCAGCGCCCCCTCCAGATCATCGGAGCGCAGCACGATCAACGGAGCCGTCAGGGGCGCGCGTTCCACCCCGCCCCCGACCCCGGACCCCTGAATGTCGCGGTAGTCGGGGCCGTAGTCGATGAACGACCAGCCAAAGGCCTTGGCAAAGAAATCCTGCGTTTCTTCCAACTTGGGCGAGGCGAATTCTACATAGTCGATGTGCATGGGGCGGCTCCTTTTTGTGCGCCACCCTAGCCGCGCATCCGGCGCAGAAACAAGCGCGCCAGCAACGCCACGAAGACAAGGGCGATCAGGCCCAACCCCCGTTCGTAGATGCCATCCACCGTATCTGGCAGGATAAAGAACACCGGGGCGCACAGGGTCCACACCACCGCGATCCACCGAAACGCGCGACCGTATCCAATGGCCATGCGCCGCGCCCCGTGGGACATGACCCACGGCACAACCGCCATCAGCAGACCAATCCCGTAGACGAGGTAAATATGGATCACCACGCCCTCGCTGTCGTTGTCGCCATATTCGTTCCGCGCGCCCACCAGAAACACGATCAACCCCAGCAGGGCGAGGCCGCACAGCCCAACGCTCCAGCCCCGGCCACCGGGGTGCACATGGGCTGCGGCCAGCGCAAGGCAGACCAGACCACCGGAAAAGGCATAAAGGCCCGTATCCACGATGAACTCATACCGCCCGGCCCCAAGGTCGCTGATCGTATCGGCGATCCAATCGTGATCGGGCACGACCGCATCGGCAATCAGGACGCTGGCGACAAAGGCCACGCAACCGGCAAGGGCACAACAGGCAAGCGTCCGGACAAGGCCGGGGCGGATTTCGGTGGTGTGCATCGCAGGCTCCTTTCGGGGTGAACGCCCCTGCGCCCCGCCCCGTTCCCGCCTGCGCATACGGCATAGGGTGCGCCCGCCACCGCGCGCGCACCCTTACGTGTCTGCAAAGATCCACCTACCGCGTCAGGTAACCGCCGTTGACGAACAGGGTCTGACCATTGGTCCACTGCCCCTCTGGCACGACAAGGGAGGCCAGAACCGGCACCACATCCCCCACGGCGCCCAAGCGTCCCTCGACCGCCAATCCGGTCGCAAAGGCCGCGCTTTGGGGCGTTTCGGCGGCGTGGAAGAATGGCGTGTCCAACGGCCCGGGGGCAATGTTGTTGACCGTGATCCGCCGCGCGCCCAGCTCTTTGGCCAGCATCCGGGTGAATTCCTCCACCGGGGCCTTGGTGCCGCCATAGGCGGCATAGCCCGGGGCCGCACCTGCCGTCAGCGACGTGCCCACCGCGATGATCCGACCGCCGTCGCGCAGGCGGCGCGCGCCTTCGCGCATGGCGTAGAAGGTGGTCTTGGTGTTGTCGTTCAAAAGCTGCTCGAACTCGGCGTCGGTGAAATCTGCCACAGGTTTCTTGATGATCCGGCCCGAGGTGTGGACAAGGATATCCACGCCGCCAAATTCAGCCTCGGCCAGATCGAACAGACCCGTGACCGTGGCACTGTCGCCCAGGTCGCCGGAATAAAGCACCGCGCGGCGGCCGGCCTCGCGCACCAGACGGGCGGTTTCCTCGGCCTCGTCCCGGGTTTCTGTGCGGTGGTAATGCACGACCACATCAGCCCCCATCTGGGCCATACGCCGGGCAAAGCCCCGGCCCAGATTGTTGCGTGCGCCGGTGACGATGGCGACCTTGCCATCCAGCGGCCCGGAGGGCGTGGAGGTCTGGGCGGCGGCACCGGTTGCGGCCAGCCCGCCAGCGGCGGCGGCACCGGCGGCCATGATCATTGCACGGCGGCCCATCTTGATCGAAGAAACGGGAGATTTAGTCATCAGTTCAGTCCTTTGTTGCAAGTGTGGATTGCGGCGCAGCGCACAGGCAGATGATCGTGACGCCCCCGATCAGGGTGATGGTGCGCTGACCTTCGACCTTGGCCTGCACGGGGGCGAAGATCGCGCCCGTGACCAGCACGGTGAAGGCAAGTGTCAGAGCGAGGGCGGTTTGCATGGCGCTGTCCTTGGTCTTGGTTTCGATGGACAGACTATGGCCGTTGCGATATTCGCAGTATATTCCCGCAATAGACCAAACAGAATTGCGAAATGCGCACGAATGGATGATGACGCCCTTTTCCTCGCCGTTGTGGATGGCGGCAGTTTTCGCGCCGCCGCGCAGACCTGTGGCCTTGATGCCAGCCGGGTCAGCCGCCGGATCGCCGCGCTGGAGGACCGCCTTGGCGTCAAGCTGTTGAACCGGACCACGCGGGCCTCTTCGGTGACAGAGGCCGGGGCGCGATATGCCGCCGGGTTGCGCCGCCTTGTGGCCGCGCGCGCCGCCCTGCTGGCCGAAGTGACCGAGGGCAAGGACACCCCCAAGGGCCGCCTGCGGATCACCGCCCCCGTCGATTTCGGCACCCGGTTTGTGGTGCCCGTCGTCTCGCGCATGGCGCAGGACTTTCCCGATCTGTTCGTGGACCTGCGCCTTGGGTCCGCCAACCTGAACCTGCTGGCCGAAGGGATCGACATCGCGGTGCGTGTGGGCACCCTGGGCGACAGCGGACTGACCGCGCGCCGCCTGGGCCTGTCGCGCAGGGTCTTTGTCGCCACGCCTGAACTGGCCGCCCGGATCAAGGACCCTGCGGATCTGCCGACCCTCAACATGGTGTCCTACCGCCCCGGCCTGACGGACGTCCCCGCGCGCTTTACCTATCAGGGGCAAGAGCATGTGGTGCGGATGCCCTGCCAGATCGGGGTCAATTCCATGTCCGCCGTGCGGGCCCTTGTGCTGGCCGGGCGCGGGGCGCACCTTGGCCCGGTCTGGGCCTTTGCCCCGGATCTGGAGGCCGGGCGCCTTGTGCATCTGCTGCCCGGGGCCAGCTATCAGGCCTTTCCCGTGCACGCGCTTTGGCCGCCCACGCCGTTTCTGCCCGCCGCCGCGCGCACCTTTGTGGATCGGATGGTCGCGGAACTCGGCCTTTAGCCACGGGCCTGCGCCCTTGCCCCCCACGCGCCCCTCCCATAGATGTGTGACGGACCGGAACACGCCCCGAGGAGGCCCCCATGCGCAGAGTCGTCGTTACAGGTATTGGTATCGTATCCCCCATCGGCAATACGCCAGACGAGGTCGAGGCGTCCCTGCGCGCGGGCAAATCGGGCATCACCTTTTCCGACAGCTATGCCGAACACGGGTTCCGCAGTCAGGTGCACGGTGTGCCGGACATCGTGCTGGAAGATCACATCGACAAGCGCCAGCTGCGGTTCATGGGGCCGGGGGCGGCCTATAACTTCATCGCCATGGAGCGCGCGATTGCCGATTCCGGTCTGGCCGAGGATGAAGTATCCAACGAACGCACGGGGCTGGTCATGGGCTCTGGCGGGCCGTCCACGTCAAACTTTTTCACCGCCTTTGACACGGTGATCAACAAGGGCAGCCCGAAACGCATGGGCCCCTTCATGGTGACGCGCTGCATGTCGTCCACGAACTCCGCCTGTCTGGCCACGCCGTTCAAGATCAAGGGCGTGAACTATTCCATCACATCCGCCTGCACCACGTCCCTGCACTGCATGGGCAACGCCACGGAACAGATCCAGTTCGGCAAGCAGGACATCGTGTTCGCTGGCGGCGGGGAGGAGGTCGACTGGACCCTGTCGTGCCTGTTCGACGCCATGGGCGCGATGTCCAGCAAGTACAACGACGCGCCCGAAACCGCCTCCCGCCCCTATGACGCGACCCGCGACGGGTTCGTGATCGCCGGCGGTGCCGGTGTTGTGGTGCTGGAAGAACGGGAACGGGCGATTGCGCGCGGGGCCAGGATTTACGGCGAGGTCACGGGCTATGGCGCGACATCGGACGGGGCGGACATGGTGGCCCCCAGCGGAGAAGGCGGGGAGCGTGCGATGCGCCTTGCCCTGTCCACCCTGCCCGAAGATCGCAAGATCGACTACATCAACGCCCACGGCACCTCGACCCCCGTCGGCGACATCAAGGAAATCGTCGCCTGCCGGAATATCTGGGGCGAGGGCAACACGCCCCCCGTCGGCTCCACCAAATCCATGACCGGCCACTCCCTGGGTGCGACTGGCGTGCAGGAAGCGATCTATTCCATGATCATGATGAACAAGGGCTTCATCGCGCCGTCGATCAACGTGACGCAACTGGATGAAAACCTGGCCCCGGCCGAGATCAACACAGAGCTGAAAGAAGGGGCCGAGATCGACAGCATCCTGTCCAACTCCTTCGGGTTTGGCGGGACCAACGGGACGGTGATCATTTCAAAGCACCGGGGGTGAGCGGAACAGGCGCGGCTGGCTAGAGGCCCCGCCGCGCAACCTCTTCGTCAAGAAGGCGTAGCCGCTCAATTCCGAACTCTTGATTTGCAATAGAATGATCCAAATAGTCGGCGGGCGTGGACATATTCAATGACGCGTTGTTTAGCGTCGTTTGGACACTGCTTACGGGGATATTCAACGCAGTTGCCAGTTGCTCTACCGTCACTGTATCCGGATTGAGGGCGACCAGATTGTCGTACCTTTCCTGATACGAAGTAAGTGACTTGTAAAAATTATGATACGCGAGCAACGAGGAATCGTTCAAATTCAACAAAGCAATCGTGTTGTCGAAGTGCGAAGACATGACATTGCCCAGACCATTCATGCGGTGGTCAATCCGGGAGACGATCGCATAAAGGTCGCTGTATTCCATCTGCTCGAAGGACGTTGCAATCAATTGCGATGAAAGCTGTGTGTTTACATCCTCGCTCGCATCTTCCACGCCGCCGCTCACTACAGACATCGCCGCCAACCCTAGGCCCACAAGCCCCGCCGTCAGCACGACCCAATCCACGGTTACTGCACCGGATTCATTTACAAAAAATTTCATTGTTCTTCTCTCAACTCAGTGTTCAGTATGCGCGCAAATCGTGGCGTCATTGGGGCAACGTGTGCGAAACATCATGTTCCTGCCAGTTTTGCACGCACTGCGACCGAGTCACTTACAGTAAGTGCGACGAACGGGGTCCGGGGCGGTTTTGCGGCCATGGGCAACGTGTTCACGCGCCAAAACCTTGACCATGCGTCGCCCCTCGCCTAAGCCCGCCCAAAGAAATGAAGGAGCGTCCCATGGGCCTGTTAACCGGAAAACGCGGACTGATCATGGGGGTCGCGAACGAGCGGTCCATCGCCTGGGGCACGGCAAAGGCCATGGCGGACGAGGGCGCGGAGCTTGCCTTTTCCTATCAGGGCGAGGCGTTTGGCAAACGGGTGCAGCCCCTTGCGGCCTCGGTCGGGTCGGACATTCTGGTGGACGTGGATGTGACCGACGAGGCCAGCGTGGCCGCCCTGTTCGACACCCTTGGCACCCATTGGGATAGCCTTGATTTCGTCGTCCACGCCATTGCCTTTTCTGACAAAAACGAACTGACCGGCCAGTTTCGCAACACCAGTCGCGCGAACTTTCTGAACTCCATGGATATCTCGTGCTTTTCTTTGATTGACGTGGCGCGGCGGGCGGCCCCGATGATGGTGAACGGTGGCACGATCCTGACCATGACATTCCAGGGCGCGCGCAAGGTGACCCCGAATTACAACGTGATGGGCGTGGCCAAAGCCGCGCTGGAGGCGTCGGTGATCTATCTGGCCAACGACCTTGGCCCCGAGGGGATCCGCGTGAACGCCATCAGCCCCGGGCCCATGAAAACGCTGGCGGGTGCGGCCATAGGGGGGCGCGCAAGACCTATCGCCACGCCGAGGAAAACGCCCCCCTGCGGTCCAACGCCGCCCTGTCCCACGTGGGCGGTACGGCTGTTTATCTGGCGTCAGACTACGGCGCGGCCACCACCGGCGAGACGATCCACGTGGACGGCGGCTATCACGTCATGGGGATGCCTGCGGCGGATAATCTGTAAGGACACCAACGCCGCACGCCGGGGCATGGGGCCGAGTCGCCCCGGCGGAATGCCTTTGGCACTATTCGGAAACAATCCGATCCGGTGAGATTGATCGTTTCCACAATACCCCCCGCAGCCGCAAAATTTACCCAAATTGAGCCCCGCCGCGCCTCATTACCGCCCCGCCTGCCCGTTAGAAACATGCCAAGTTAACCTTAACGAGGCAGTCATGGGTATCGACAGTTTCATTCAAGACGACAGCGGCGGCGTGACCGTGGACTGGGTCGTTCTGACCGCCGCGCTTGTGGGCACCGGTCTGGCTGTGATGTCGACGGTCAGTCAGGGCATTTCCAACCTGACGTCCGATGTCAGCGGGTCCATGCGGGGGCAGATCATCCGCACCACCTTCAGCCAAGACCTGTGCGAAGGCGGTCTGTACAAGCTGCAACTGCGCGAAGACGCCCGCGTGGCCTCGGCGATTGCGCGGGGCGAAGATCCATCGGCAATTGACGTGGACCAGTGGATGTCCGTGGCGCACGGCAACTCCGACGATGACGATCTGATCAAAGAGTATCAGGACGCCTTGGCAAGCATTGATCCCGATGCCGATTGGGACCGCGCACGCACGATCCTGGGCACCATGGAATGTGAACTGGCCAAACGCGGCTTGCTCTAGAGCGACAGCAGCTCGCCGTAGGGTAGAAATCGCACGGGCGCGCCCGGTGCGATTTTGACGCCTGCGTCGGGCAGTTCCACCAACCCCTCGGCCCATGTCAGGCCAGAGACCCGGCCCGAACCTTCGCTCTCGAACCGCTCTGCGCCGTCCGGGCCAAGACGCGCGCGCAGGTATTCCCGGCGGCCCGGTTTCTTGGATTTGGCAAATGCGGCGGGCACCATGATGCCGCGCGCCGCGCGCCAACCTGCGCCCGCCAACAGCCCAAGGGCCGGGCGCGCAAACAGCATCGCCGTGACGCCAGCGGCCACCGGATTGCCCGGCAGGCCGAACACAGGCACGCCGTTCCACAGGCCAAGCGCCAAGGGCCGCCCCGGTTTCACCGCGATCCGCCACAGGACCTGGGTGCCCGTGGATTGCAGCAGGGCAGACATGTGGTCTTCGTCCCCGGCGCTGGCCCCGCCGCTGGTCAGGATCGCGTCGCAGCGGGTGGCGGCGGCGTCCAGCATGGCGCGCAGGGTGTCCCGGTCATCGGGGGCGCGGCCAAGGTCCACGGCCTGCATCCCCCACCCGGCAATCAGCGCGCGCAGCATCGGGCCATTGGCGTCAAAGATCTGATCCCCGCGCGGGGTGGACCCCGGCGCGGCCAACTCGTCCCCCGTGGACAGGACACCGACCCGCAGGCGTTTGCGCACGGACACTTGCCCATGCCCGGTGGCGGCCAGCGTCGCCAAATCCGGCGCGCGGATGACATGACCGGCGGGCAGGACCAGATCACCGACCTGTTTATCCTCGCCTGCCTTGCGGGTGTTGGCACCGGGCTTGACCGTGCCGGGGATGTGCAGGGTGGTGCCTTCGACGGTCACATCCTCCTCCAGCACGACCGTATCCACCCCTTGCGGCAAAGAGGCCCCGGTAAGGATCCGCACCGCTGTCCCCATGGGGACAGGCTGGCCCAAGGGGTCCCCGGCGGCGGCGCGACCGGGCATCAGGGGCATCTGGGTGGCCATATGCGCATGGGCAAAGCCGTAGCCATCCACCGCGCCGTTGGGTTGCGGCGGGTTGGCGCGCAGGGCGTGGATATCCTCGGCCACGATCCGGCCCAAGGCCGCGTCCAGCGGGACCGTTTCCGCGCCCGTCACCGCATGCAGGTTGTCCCGCAAATGGGCCAGCGCGTCATCCACGGGCGTCCAGTGCACCCCTTGGGGCAAGGCGAAACAATCGTTGGGCAGGGGTTTGGGGGTCATGGGTATTGTCTACGGGCAGAGGCGCCGAAAATCCAACCCTCTTCGGCCGGGTCGCCTTGCCCGCGGAACATCGTGGGCCAGTCGGGCGTGGCTTGGGCGGCAAGAACGGTCTCTACCACGTCGCGAACCTGCACGGCGTCGGGGATATCGTACATCTGATCCGGGTATTCCGTGGCCAGAGGGGTGGAGCGGGGCCGTGTCATCATGCTGGGATAAATCTCGGCCAGGGTGATCGGGGCCTCGGGTTCGCGCCAGCCGCTGTCCAACGGCCAGACCGACAGCGCAGCACCGTAGCGGGCACGCAAGCGCGCAAGGTGCGGCAGTCCCAGCAGAGTTTGGGAGCCGACGGACCCGGTGGTAAACAGCTTCCACACCGGCTGGGCAGAGCGCAACACCTCCTCGACCCGGCGGCGCGGGGCCATCCCGTGACCATGGCAGAGCGTCCCCTTGGCGGGCACCTCGGGCGCGTGCAGCGTCGCGGGCCGCCCCCACAAGGGCCCGGTCCCGGGCAAGGCGCGGTTCATCTGGGCCGCCACGTCAAAGCGGTTGTTGGCGTTGTCCGGGCCGTCCGCTATCCGATCCGCCAGCCAGTCCCAGATCGCCAACGCCCCGGGCTGCCCCGTCAGCGCCTGCGCGAACCCCGCCGGATAGCCAAAGGCGAAATCAAAGCCGACAAAGACCCGTTCGCCCTGCGCCAACGCATCATCCATCAGCCCCTGCACATGGTCCATCGCCCCGGCCCGCGTCCGGTGATAGGTCGGGTGATCCGGGGCACCGCGCCACCCTGTGCAGATGTAGATTGCATCCTTGGTGGGGCGCATTGGGCTGGGTTTGGACCGGGCGGACCAATCCACCGCGATCACAAGGTCATAGGCCAAGGTCATCGGCGATGAAGGCCGCGATGCCCGCGATATCATCCAAGGCAAAGGTGGGCACGGGGGCCGCCACATCGTGGTCCGCAGCCACCGCCCGGATCGTGTCATCCTCGCCCGCGCGAGGGGTGGTGCCCGTGGCCGCGCGGGAGACTTCGATCTTGGGGTGCAGCTCGCGTTTGTAGCCTTCCACCAGCACCAGATCGACCGGGTCCATCTGCGCCATCAGTTGCGCCACGGTCGGTTCCGGCCCTGTGCGCACCTCGGTCATCAGGGCCCACCGCGCGTCCGAGGCCAGCATGACCTGCGCGGCGCCCGCGCTGCGGTGTTTGTGGGTGTCGGTGCCCGGGCGTTCCAGATCCACATTGTGGTGGGTGTGTTTGATCGTGCTGACCCGCAGCCCTTGCGCCGTGAAATGCGCCACCAGTTGCGCGGTCAGGGTGGTCTTGCCGCAGTTCTTCCACCCGGTGATGCCATAGACCTTCATACCATCGCCTCTGCCGCTGCCAGATCATCCGGCGTGTTGATGTTGAAAAACGGGTCGCCCCGGTCCGTGGGGAACACGGCCGTGCCTGCGCCGTGGCGGTCTGTCCAGCGGACCACCTTGCGCAAGCCACCTTCGAGCGCCTCGCGCAGGTCCTCGCGCAAGCTGACGGGCCATAGGCCGAACGTGGGGTGGTGCCAGACCTTGTCCCCCTCGCGCGTGGCGGCCAGTGCCAGCCCCGACCCTTCGGCGGCCAACAACAGGCGCGGGACAAGGTCCATGGGAAAGAACGGGGTGTCGGCAGCGACACTGACCACGTGGGTGGCACCGCGCGCCGCCGCCCAGTCCAGCCCCGCCAGCACGCCCGCAAGGGGGCCGGGGTAGTCCGCGACACTGTCGGCCACCACGGGCAGGCCCGTGTCCGCCCACCGGGCCGCATCACCATTGGCGTTGATCGCCAGCCCCGCCACCTGCGGTTCGATCCGGTCGATGACGTGGGAGATCAGGCTGCGTCCGCCCACAGGCAACCGCCCCTTGTCGCCGCCACCCATGCGCGTGGCCTGTCCTCCCGCAAGGATAATGCCGTAGGGTTGCTGAAGCTCAGTCATGCTGGGCGCCCTTACGGCGGTGCTTGCGGTCCTCGTCCGCGCCGGTCACAGGGGCGTCATAGACAAGGCGGTCCGCGCCTGACAGGCACATGAACCGCTGCCCGCGCAACCGGCCCACCACCGTCAGGCCGATGTCGCGCGCGATTTCCACGCCCCAAGCGGTGAAGCCGGACCGGGACACAAGGCACGGGATGCCCATCAGGGCGCATTTGATCACCATTTCCGAAGTCAGGCGGCCGGTGGTGTACAGCGCCTTGTCCCCCGGCGCTGTCCCCGTGGCGCGCAGCCAGCCCGCGATCTTGTCCACGGCATTGTGGCGGCCCACGTCCTCCATATACACCAGCGGGTCTGCCCCTTGGCACAGGACGGTGCCGTGGATCGCGCCGGCCTCCAGGTACAGGCTGGGGGCGGTATTGATCGCCTTGGACAAGGCATAAAGGTCAGAGGTCCGCAGTTGCGTGGGCGGCAGGGTCACGCCCTCCAACCCCTCCATCATGTCGCCAAAGACCGTCCCCACCGCACAGCCAGAGGTGCGGGTGGCCCGGGCGAGTTTCGCCTCGTGATCGGTCTCTACCTCGGTGCGGACCACCACGAGCTCCAGCTCCTCGTCATAATCCACACCTGTGACCACATCGTCCGGGCGCACCATGCCCTGGTTGGTCAGAAACCCAAGGGCCAGGTATTCGGGGTAGTCCCCGATGGTCATGGCGGTCACGATTTCGCGGCTGTTGAGGTAAATCGTCAGGGGCCGTTCCTCGACCACGCGCAAATCCACCTCGGCCCCGGTCTGGTCACGGCCGGTCACGCCGCGGGTCAATCGCGGCAAGCTGGGATCGGGGGCGATGATCACTGGCAACTCCTTTGGTCGGGCGCTAGACACGCGCGACGATAGGAGGAACCGATGCCCCAAGCCAGAGCAAAACGACCCGCCTTCTGGCGCGGCTTTTGGGCCGGTGCGCCGTTCATCCTGATCATCGTGCCCTTTGGCCTGCTGTTTGGCGTGCTGGCGACCGAGGCGGGCCTGCCCCTGTCCCAGGTCATGGGGTTCACGGTGCTGGTGATCGCGGGATCGGCCCAGTTCACCGCCCTGCAACTGATCAACGATGGCGCGCCGGTTCTGATCATCATCATCTCGGCGCTGGCGGTGAACCTGCGCATGGCGATGTACTCAGCCTCTTTGGTGCCGCACCTTGGCAAGGCCCCGCTGTGGCAAAAGGCGCTGGTGTCCTACGTCATGGTCGATCAGGTCTATGCCGCATCCGTCATGGAATATGAGCGTGTGGCGGACATGACCATGGCCGACAAATTCGCCTATTTCATGGGGGCCGTGACCCCTGTGGTGCCCCTGTGGTTCGTGTTCACCTATGTGGGCGCTGTGGTGGGCGAGGCGATCCCGCCGGAATACGCCCTCGACTTTGCGGTGCCGATCACCTTCATCGCGCTGGTGGCCCCGGCCTTGCGCACCCTGCCCCATGTGGTCGCGGCCTTCGTGTCGGCGGTGGCCGCCCTGGCGCTGGTATGGGTGCCGTGGAACCTGGGCCTGATCATCGCGGCCCTTCTTGCCATGGTCGCAGGCGCCGAGGCGGAGCGGCGCGCAGGAGGGACACGCCCGTGACCTATTCCGAAGGCACCATCTGGGTCGTCATCATCGCCATGGGGCTGGGCACCTATGGGTTGCGGTTCGGCTTTCTGGCCCTGCTGGGCAACCGCACCCTGCCCGACTGGGTGCTGCGCCACCTGCGCTATACGGCGGTGGCCGTGATGCCCGCCATCGCCGCGCCCCTGGTGGCCTGGCCCGCCGCAACCGGGGGGCAACTGGACCCCGCGCGCCTTGCCGCCGCCCTTGTAACACTGGCCGTCGGCATGTGGACCAAGAACCTGATCTGGGCCGTCTGCGCGGGGGCTGCGACACTGTATGGGATGCTGTACCTGTTGACGTAGACGCTGCGGTGCCGCATAGGGGGCACTCAATCACGTCTCCCGAGGTGGCCATGGGGCCGCCGATGTCGGTGCAGACGCCCGACATCCAAGGAAAACGTCGATGGATTTTGACATGCTGGGCCTTGCGCCCCGCCTCATCACTGCTTTGAAAACCCAAGGCATCACCGAACCCACCCCCATTCAGGCCCAAGCCATCCCCCACGCCATGAACGGTCGTGACGTCATGGGTCTGGCCCAAACGGGCACCGGCAAGACGGCGGCCTTTGGCCTGCCCATGCTGGACAGCCTGCTGCGCGCGGGCACGAAACCCACACCCAAAACCGTGCGCGGCCTGATCCTTGCCCCCACGCGGGAATTGGCGATGCAGATCACCGACAACCTGCGCGGCTATACCGAAGGCACCCACCTCAAGGTGCAGATGGTCGTGGGCGGCGTCGGCATTGGCCCACAGATCAAACGTCTGGAACGGGGCGCGGACCTGCTGGTCGCCACCCCGGGCCGCCTGATCGACCTTTTGGACCGCAAGTCCCTGTCCCTTTCCGAGACCCGCTTTCTGGTGCTGGACGAGGCGGACCAGATGCTGGATCTGGGCTTCATCCACTCCTTGCGCAAAATCGCGGCCCTGCTGCCCGAGGGACGCCAGACCATGCTGTTCTCGGCCACCATGCCCAAACAGATGGAAGAACTGTCGCGCAGCTATCTGACCAACCCCGTGAAGGTGCAGGTCGCCCCTCCGGGCAAGACGGCCGACAAGATCACCCAGGAAATCCACTTCATCGCCAAGGATGAAAAGCCCGGCCTGCTGATCGAGCTGTTGGGCAAGCACCGCGAAGAGCTGGCGCTGGTCTTCACCCGCACCAAACACGGGGCGGAGCGGTTGATGAAACAACTAACCAAACACGGCTTCAAGGCGGTCTCGGTCCACGGCAACAAATCCCAAGGCCAGCGGACCCGCGCCCTGGAGGCGTTCAAAGCCGAAGAGGCCATGATCATGGTCGCCACAGACGTCGCCGCGCGCGGTCTGGATATCCCGCAGGTGCGCCACGTCTACAACTTCGACCTGCCCAATGTTGCCGAAAACTATGTCCACCGGATCGGTCGGACCGCACGCGCGGGCCGCGAGGGGGCTGCGATTGCCTTCTGTGCCCCCGATGAAATGGCCTGTCTGAAAGACATCGAGAAGGTCATCAAGATCGACATCCCCGTGGCCTCTGGCCGCCGGTGGGACCCGGTCCCCGGTGGGGCGAAGCCTTCGGGCCGGTCCAACGCTGGTGGCGGCGGACGCGGCCGTGGTCGCAACGGTGGCGGCGGCGGTGGTCGCGGGCGTGGTGCGCCCAAGGCGGACACGGGTGCCGCCCCCAAACCCCGCAGCGCCAAGCCCGGTGGCAACAAGGGCCCTGCGAAACCCGCAGGCCCCGCCGCAGGGCAGCGCCGCCGCAAGCCGCGCATCACCGGAAAAGCGCCGAAATAGGCGCGGCGACAACACAGCGTTGCACGGTGGCCGATTCTCGGCCACCTTGGCCCGGCAAGAGATCCCGAAAACGGGACAGCATATGAGGCTTACATGAAACGCATCCTATTGACCGCGACCCTGATCGTCCTGCCCTCGCTGGCCGCAGCTGGCCCGATCGAGCGCGCCTGCATCGCAGCGGACCGTCCCGCCGCAAGCCGCAGCCTGTGTGGCTGCGTCCAGCGCGCCGCCGACGCCACCCTGACCAACCGGGAACAGCGCAAAAGCGCACGTTTCTTCCGTGATCCGCACAAGGCGCAAGAGGTGCGGCAGTCCGATCGGGCGGACAACGAACGGTTCTGGCCGCGCTACAAGAACTTCGCCGCCACCGCTCAGCGGATGTGCAGCTGATCGCGCCACTGGGCAGCCGCCGATTCGATGATGTCTAGCGCCCCGTCGAAATCCCGCGTGTAATAGGGATCGGGCACATCCGCCGCCGCAAACAGCGCCACGCGCGTGGCGTTGCCCGCCGGGCGCAGGGCCTCGATATCGGCAAGGTTCTGGCCGTCCATGGCAAGGATCAGGTCGAACCGCTCGAAATCCGCCACCTCGAATTGCCGCGCCCGTAGCGCCGACAGGTCCAGCCCCCGGGCGCGCGCCGCGTCTTGCATCGGGCCGTAGGGGGCCTTGCCCACATGCCAGCCTGCGGTCCCCGCACTGTCCACCACCGCGTCCGGCAAGGCCGCGGACAGCACGGCTTGGGCCGTCGGTGACCGACAGATATTGCCCAAACACACACAAAGTATCGACGTCATGGCACCGCCCTCCCTCTTCATTGGGTTCCAAATACCCAAGACCACCCTTTCAAAACGCAAAAAGCCCCGGTCACCCGGGGCCCTGCATCGCAACTGGCGATCAGATCAAGCGGCTTTTGCCAACTCTTTCTTGATTTTCAGCGCCTTGTCCGACAGCTCTGCGTCTTTTGCCTTGGCGAGGAACGCATCCAGACCACCCCGGTGATCCACAGTGCGCAGGGCAGCGGCAGAGATTTTCAGCTTGAACGAACGGCCCAGTGCTTCGGACGTCAGGGTGACATCGTTCAGGTTGGGCAGGAACCGGCGACGGGTGCGGTTCTTTGCGTGGCTGACGTTGTTGCCCGTCATCGGGCCTTTTCCGGTGAGTTCACAGACGCGCGACATGGGCCTAACCTCGGTTCAAAAGTTTCAATACAGATCAGGGGCCACAAATGGCCCCATGGGTCGCGCTGTCTTAGGCACATCGCCCCCCTCGTCAAGCGATTCACGCAGCCTTCGCGCAAAGGATGCACAGGGATCGGGATTGGTGCCAAAATATCCCGAAACGCCCTAGGACACGTCCAGCTTTGCCAGCATCTGCGCCGCTGCCGCATCGGGCGAGATCGCACCGCGCTGCACTTGTCCGGCCAGATCCGCCATGGCCTGCGCGGCGTCCCCACGGGTCAGTTGCGCCAGCAGACCGCCGCGCACTTCCTCCTCGAACCAATGGGCCGCTTGGGCGGCGCGGCGTTTGTCCCAGTGGCCATGGGCCTTGCGCCAATCCGCCAGCGCCTGCATGTCGCCCCACGCCCCCTCCAGGCCATCCTCGGCCAAGGCCGACACAGGCAGCGCCTTGGGAAAGCCGTCGGGGTCCTGCGCCCGCTTGCGCAGCAGGTGCAGCGCCCCGGCGTAATCGGACACGGTGCGCAGGGCGGCGGGTTTCAGGTCGCCATCGGCCTTGTTCACAAGAATCAGGTCCGCAATCTCCATGATGCCGCGTTTGACGCCCTGCAACTCGTCCCCACCTGCGGGGGCCATCAGCAGGGTGAACAGGTCGCACATCTCGGCCACCATGGTTTCGGACTGACCCACGCCCACGGTCTCGATCAGGATCACGTCAAAGCCTGCGGCCTCGCACAAGGCGACTGCCTCGCGGGTGCGGCGACTGACGCCACCAAGGTGCGACAGGGACGGCGAGGGGCGGATGAAGGCCAGCGGATCGCGGCTGAGCCGCTCCATCCGGGTCTTATCCCCCAGAATGGACCCGCCGGACCGGGTGGACGACGGATCAACCGCCAGCACCGCGACCCGCAGGCCCTGTCCCGTCAGCATCAGGCCAAAGCTTTCGATGAACGTGGACTTGCCCACCCCGGGCGTTCCGGACAGGCCGATGCGCAGGGCCTGCCGCCCATGGCCGCGTAGATCCTCCAGCAGGGTGGTCGCTTGCACCCGGTGATCGGCGCGCGTGCTTTCCACCAGTGTGATGGCCCGCGCCAGCGCCCGGCGCTGCCCGTCAAGGATGTCCTGCGGCAGGGTATTGCTCATACTGGGTCCTTTCCGGCGAGGTTTCGCCATGGCAGGCGGGGTCCTGTTGACCTGCCCGGCCCTTTACTGCCCTTGTCAGGGCGTCACGTCCATAGGCGTGAGCTACCAAGGACCTTAACGATGATACTGCGTGCCCTCGCCCTTTCGACCCTTCTTGCCCTGCCCGCCGCCGCCCAGACCGTGGATCAGGGGCGTTTCGACGTCTCGATCCGGGGGATCAAGGCCGGCCAACTTGCGTTTCGGGGGGAACAATCGGGCAATCAGTACGCGGTCGCGGGCAAGTTGGTGTCGACCGGATTTGTAGCCATGGTGCGCAAGTTCAGCTACGACGCCACCTCTGCCGGGACGGTGCGCGGCAATCGCTACACCCCGCAGCGCTACACCGAGGCGGCGGATACAGGCAAACGCCAGTCCACCTCGGTGATCCGCTATCGCGGCGGCGTGCCCCAGGTCGAGGAGATCACGCCCCCGCGCGGCCCCGCCCCCTATGACCTGAACCCGGCCAGCCAAGGCGGCACAGTGGATATCCTGACCGCCCTTTATGCCATCCTGCGCGATGTGCCCGCCGCCGAGGCCTGCACCACAAGGCTGGACATGTTCGACGGGCGCCGCCGCACCGCCATCAGCCTGACCAACCCGGTGCCCACGGAAACCGGCCTGACCTGCAGCGGCGAATACCGCCGGGTGGGCGGGTTCTCGCCCGACGACATGGCTGAACGCACACGGTTTCCCTTCACCGCCACCCTGACCCGGGTGGGCGACAAGATGCGCGTGACCGAGGTGCGCACCCCTACAACCCTTGGGGACGCTGTGCTACGCCGCAGGTGATGCTGCCCATTGACCCGATCCTGCCGGACCTGTGCACGGCCCTGACCACCCATGGCCGCGCGGTCCTGCAAGCGCCGCCCGGGGCGGGCAAGACCACCCGCGTGCCCTTGGCCCTGCTGGACACGATCCCCGGAAAAATCGTGATGCTGGAACCGCGCCGCCTTGCCGCCAAGGGGGCCGCCGCGCGCCTTGCCGAATCCCTAGGCGAACCCCTGGGCCAGACCGTCGGCTACGCCATGCGCGGCGACAGCATGCGCGGCGACCGGATCGAGGTCGTGACCGAGGGCATCCTGACCGCCATGATCCAATCCGACCCGGAATTGCCCGGCATCGGCTGCCTGATCTTTGACGAGTTTCACGAACGCTCCATGGCTGCCGACCTTGGCCTTGCCCTCGCCTGGGAGGTGCGCAGCGCCCTGCGCCCGGACCTGAGCCTCCTTGTCATGTCCGCCACCCTGGACGCGGCCCCCGTGGCCGCCCTGCTGGACGATGCCCCGATCCTGACCGCCGAGGGGCGCACCTATCCCATCGACATCCGCTACCGCGACCGCCCCGCGCCCCAAGACCAGCGGTGGGACACCCAGATGGCCATGCTGATCCAACAGGCCATCGACGAGGAACAGGGCGGCATCCTCGCCTTCCTGCCCGGCGCGGGCGAGATCGCGCGGGTGTCGGGCAAGCTGTCCCTGCCCCCGGGGGTTGACCTGCATCACCTCTACGGTGCCCTGCCGTTCAAGGACCAACAGGCCGCCATCCGCCCGTCCGAGGGGCGCAAGGTGGTGCTGGCGACCTCGATTGCCGAGACCTCCCTGACGATCCCGGACATCAGCGTGGTGGTGGATGGGGGCCAAGCGCGCCGCGCCCGGTTTGATCCTGCCCGTGGCATGACCCAGTTGATCACCGACCGCGTCACCCGGGCCGAGGCGACGCAGCGCGCGGGCCGCGCGGGTCGTACCGCCCCCGGCGTGTGCTATCGCAACTGGACCCGCGCCGCCGAAGGGGGGCTGGCCCCCTTTCCACCGCCCGAGATTGCCAGTGCAGACCTATGCGATCTGGCGTTGGAACTGGCCCGCTGGGGTGCCCCGGACGGCGCGGGTCTGGCGTTTCTGACCCCTCCGCCCCCGGGCCCCCTGGCCGAGGCCCAGGAACTGCTGCGCAGCCTTGGGGCGCTCAACGGTGCCTCCGTCACCGATCACGGGCGCGCCCTGGCCCGGGTGCCCCTGCATCCGCGCCTGGCCCATATGGTGCTGACGGGCGGTCCCGGCGCGGCCCGTCTGGCGGCCATCCTGTCGGACCGCGATCCCATGCCCGGCGCAGGGGTGGACCTGTCCGCGCGCCTCGACGCGCCCCTGCCCAAACGGACGACGGCCGAGGCCAAGCGCCTGAAGCGGTTTGAAGCCGGCCCGCCGCAATCCGCCGCGCAACAGGCCGCCCGCGCCTACCCCGACCGCATCGGGTTGCGCCGCGCGGGCGAGGCCCCCGGTGGCAATTGTCCGGCGGGTCCGGGGGCAGGATGCAGGACGGCGATACACTCGCCAGCGCGCGGCTGATCGTGGCCGTCGATCTGGACGGCCAAGGTCGGGACCCCCGCATCCGGCAAGCCCTCCAGATCACCGAAGCCGAGTTGCGCGCGGTCTACGGCGACCAGATCGCATGGCACACCATCTGCACATGGGACAGCCGCACGCGCCGCGTCCTGACCCGCCGACAAGAACGCCTTGGGGCCATTGCCCTGCGCGACGAGACTTGGGCCGACGCGCCGGCGGATGCCATCGCACTGGCCCTGCTGGATGGGATCCGCGACCTCGGGTTGGCATGCTTGAACTGGACCCCCGCCGCCCACCGCCTGCGGGCGCGGGTGGCCCTGTCCGGTCTGGTCGATGTCAGCGACGCGGCCCTGCTGGACCAATTGGAAGTCTGGGCCCTTCCCTACCTGTCGGGCAAGAAAACCCACGGCGATCTCAAGACCTGGGACCCGACAGAGCCTTTGCGCAATTGGTTGGGCTACGGCCTGCTGCAACAGCTCGACGCCCTGTCCCCGCCCCACTACGAAACGCCCCTGGGCCGCAAGGTACCCATCGACTATTCAGGCACCGCCCCAACGGTGGAACTGCGTCTGCAGGAAGTGTTCGGCGAAACGCGCCACCCGGTCACGGGGCCTGACCGCACGCCCCTGCGCATGGTCCTGCTGTCGCCGGGACACAAGCCGATGCAAGTCACCCAAGACCTGCCGGGCTTCTGGGCCACGACCTACGCCGATGTGCGCAAGGACATGCGCGGCCGCTACCCCCGCCACCCGTGGCCCGAGGACCCGACCCAGGCCGACCCCACGACACGGGCCAAGCGGCGCAAGCCCTGACCCCTTCATTGGGTCACAAATACCCCCGGAGTGTGAGGCAGAGCCTCACGGCAGGCATGGCCCCCTCGATGGGGGTCAGGGCTGCCCCCTGGTTACCGGATCAACGCATCCAAAAGTGGCCCATCCACCATATCTTCGATCACATCAAAATGGTGCCGGTGCGGCTGTACGGTCATGGGTTGACCCCAGACGTTGGACAACCAACTCGCCTGCTCCAAAAACGCAGGCCGTTCCGCGCCGCCGACCCAAACGTGCACCTCGCCCCCCCAAAAGTTATCGGCCAGGACCGGGCTTTCCTGCGCCGCCGACACGGGCGTCAGCTTCAGGTTCTCGTTCATCTGCAATTCCAGCAACGGGCGCAGGTCGGACAGGGGGCTGATCGGCACGATCCGTTTCAGGCGCGGGAACAGGTCGCGCGGCCCGTCCCCCATGGCCATACGCGCCACAAGGTGCCCGCCCGCGGAATGCCCTGTCAAAACGATATCGCCCGACACTTCGTCCGCCAGTTTCAGGATCGCGTGGCGCACAAAGGTGGTGATCTGCGGGATCGTCACCTCGGGGGCCAAGGGATAGCCCACGACGGCAAAGGCATAGCCCCGCGCCACGGCCCCCTCGGCCAACCACGACCAATAGCTGGGCCCAAAGGCCTGCCAATAGCCACCATGCACGAATACGATCAGCCCTTCGGGCGCGCCCTCGGGCAGGAACAGATCATAGACCGCCTCAAGGTGGTCATCGTAGCTGACCCCGACCTGACCCTTGGCCTCGGCGCGAAAGGTGGCGCCTCTTTGGGTCCAAACCTGCGGATACTCTGACCCACCTTCGATGTAGGGGGCATTGGCATAAGCATCGTCAAGTTCGGACATGAAGGCAGTTCCTGTATGGCGGCGTGTCACACGCCAGCCTACAGCCCTCAGGCCCCAACAGAAAGGACCGGCCACACAAATGATCGCATTCGCCGCAGGTCGGGCTGCTTTGGGTGGTAGATACCCTCGGGGGCGCGCGGGGAGGGGCAGAGCCCCAAAACAAAAAAGCCCCCGCAGGCGACAGCCGGCGGGGACATTTAGGTCAAACGTGGCGCGCTCAGTGCAGCTTTGCGCCCACTTGCTCGATCGCGTCATCAATGGTCGCGCCAACTTCTTTGGCACCCAACTGTTGGGCGATCACATCACCGGCGGCGGCCACGGCCACTTGCACGGCGCTGTCGCGCACCTCTTTCACGGCAGAGGCTTGGGCAGACGCGATCTGATCCTCGGCGGCTGCCATGCGGCGCGCGACGGATGCGGCCAGATCTTCCTTGGCCAGTTCGGCTGCCATTTCGGCCTCGGACTTGGCGGCGGCGATGATCTTGTCCGCCTGCGCCCGTGTCTCGGCGGCCTTGCGCTCGTATTCCGCCAGCAGCGCCTGCGCCTCGTCGCGCAGGGCCTTGGCTTCGTTCAATTCGCTGCGGATCCCCTCGGCGCGGTTGTCCAGCATCCCGGCCAGCAGGCCCGGCACCTTGAAATAAACCAGCACCCCGATGAAACACAGAAAGCCGATGGTGACGACAAAATCCGTGTTGGCCAGCGAGAAGAAGGGCTTGTCACCCGCCGCGAACGCGGGACCGGCGGCAAGGGTCAAAAGCAGTGTAAGACGTTTCATCGGATTACCCTTTCATCCGCGCTTCGACAGCGGCGGCGACCGCCTTGGCGTCGGCTTTGCCACCCATGGCGCTGGCGATCTCACCGGCGACATCTTTGGCGACTTCGGCGATGGAGGCCGTGGCCCCTGCGCGAATTTCCGCAATCGCGGCCTCTGACTCGGCGGCCTTGGCGGCGATTTCGGCGTCGGCCTTGGCAATTGCGTCGGCCAGTTGCGCCTTGATCTGATCCCGGGTTTCGGCGTTGATTGCCTGAGCCTCGGCGCGGGCATCGGCCAGTGCCTTGTTGTAAGCGGCCTCGGCCTCTTGGGCCTTGTGCTTGAGCTCTTCTGCGGCAGCGAGGTCGTTGGAAATCGTGCCAGAGCGTTCGGCCAGAACTGCGGCGATGCGAGGCAGCGCGACTTTGTTCAGGACAAAGAAAATAACGACGAGGGCCGCAACAAGCCAGAACACCTGGTTGCCGAACCAATCGGCGCAAAGTTGTGGCATCCCGAGCGCGGAGCCTCCTGCGTCAACGCAGGCGCTTGCGGAGGAATGGGTTTCTGTAGCCATGTTGGCCTCCTTCGGGAACCTAGGTCACGTTGGCGGGCCACATCTGCGCCCCGCCTTACGTAAGGATCTTAGTGTGCTATCTTAGACAGCGAACATCAGCAGCAGTGCGACGAGGAAGGCGAAGATGCCCAGAGCCTCGGCGAACGCGATGCCGATGAACAGAGTGGCGGTTTGACCACCAGCAGCAGATGGGTTGCGCAGGGCGCCTGCCAAGAAGTTTGCAGCAACGTTGCCCACGCCGATAGCGGCCAGACCCGTGCCCAGTGCTGCGATGCCTGCGCCGATGTGTGCGAGTTCACCTTCCATGATGTATCTCCTTACGATTGGAAGTTGGTATTCGAAACGAACCGAATGGCCCGCGTAGAATTAGTGCGACGGGTGCAATGCATCTTTCAGATACACGCATGTCAGAATGGTAAAGACGTAGGCCTGGATCGCAGACACCAGCACCTCTAGGGCGAAGATGCCGATCACGCCAAAGATCGCCAGCGGGGCCACGGCAGTGACGGCGGCAAAGGTGGCGAACACCTTGAGAACCGCGTGACCGGCCAGCACGTTACCGGCCAGACGGACGGAGTGGCTGACGGGGCGTACGAAGTACGAGATGATCTCGATAATCGCCAGGATGGGCCGCAGCGCCAGCGGTGCGGAGCTGACCCAGAACAACCCCAGGAACGACACGCCGTTTTTCACAAAGCCCAGGATGGTGATCGCAATAAACACACCAAAGCCCATAACGGCCGTCACACCGATCATCGACGTGGGCGAGTAGGACATGGGGATCAGGGCCAGGAAGTTCGAGAACAGGATGAACACGAACAGGGTAAAGATGTATGGGAAGTAACGCACGGCGTCCTTGCCTGTCACATCCTCGACCATGGTGTAGACAAAGCCGTACATCATCTCGACAACCGACTGCGTGCGGTTCGGCACGATCGCGCGGCCCCGGGTGCCCAGAACGAACAGGGCGATGACGCAGACCACCGCGATGCCCAACCACAGGGTCAGGTTCGTGATGGTGAACATGCCGACGGCGTCCCCTGCGGAACCGCCCAAAGGCTTCACGATGAACTGGTCCATCGGGTGGAAGACCAAGCTGCTCTCTTTATCTGCCATCTGTCGATCCCTCGTCCGTTTCGGCCTGCGCCGCTAGTGTCTGTCGCTGCAACTCCTGCGCGGAACCGATCATGACCTTGATGCCGGCGATAAGCCCCAGCACCGTGAACATCACCATCATCCAAGGCATTGTGCCCAGCAGATAGTCCAACCCATATCCAATCCCAAACCCAAGACCGATCCCGGCCACAAGCTCGGACACCATCCGCCACGCGTGCTGCGCTTGAGAGTAGTGCTCGTCCATGTGGTGCGTGCCCTCGTCGCCCTTGGCGGCTGCGATCTTGGCTTCCAGCGCTTTCAAGCGCTCTGCGTCAGGATCGTTGGACAAAATGCACCCCACTTCGTTAGCGCGGTGTTTATGCACACGGGCACACAGAGTCAACGCAGGGCGCGCCCACTTAAGATTTTGAAAATAAATGACTTTGCAAGAATGCCGCAGATGCACATGCGTCCACCGCCCCCAAACGGCATTCAACGGATAGGTTAAGTAAAGCCCCATCAATCACTCTGACTGCCTTGACCTTACCCCCATCGGGGCGCAGGTCTGGCCCATGACCGATGCGCTGAGCACCACATTCGCGGCCCTGTCCGACCCCACGCGACGGGCGATCCTGTCCATGTTGCTGGAAGACGACATGACCGTGACGGACGTGGCAGACCCGTTCGAGATGTCGCTGGCCGCGATTTCCAAGCACCTGACAATCCTGACCCGCGCGGGCCTGATCTCTCAGGAAAAGCGGGGCCGGGTGAAGTGGTGCAAGCTGGAACCGGGTGCCCTGCGCGACGCGTCGATCTGGATGCAGGGCTTTGGCCAGTTCGAGGCGGTGAACCTGGACGCGTTCGAGCGGTTCTTGCGCCAAGAGCTGGGCGATTAGTCCCCCTCGCAAGGCGGCCACTGCTTGGCCCATTCCTTCAGGAACCGCACCAGCGTCTGCACCTTGGCCGTGCGGTGCAGATCCACGTGGGTCACCAGCCACAGGTCCGTGCACCATTCCGGGCGCGAGGGGGCGATCTTGACCACATCGTCGTTGCCTTGTTCCGCCCAAAGGGTCGAGAACCCGATACCCAACCCGGCCTCGATGGCCGGGCGCACGGCGGTGATCTGGTTGACGCGGTAGGTGATCTGGTCGGCGGGAATGTTCTGGTGCATCCACGCAAAGAAAGGCGCGCGGGGGTTTTCCTCGGCGCTGCCGATAAATCGGTGGCCTGCGGGGTTGTCTAAATCCACCACGTCCCCGTGCCGCGCCACATAGTCCCGAGAGGCATACATCGCCCAAGGGGCGCTATAGAACGCCTGCACGACGTTGTCCGCCTGCCCCGGTGCCTTGCCCGCGCGGATCGCCACATGGGCCTCGCCATACTCAAGACGGAACAACCGCTCGTCCGTCAGCAGCTTGATCGCCAGCTCCGGGTTCTCCTCTTGGAACGCAGCCAGGGCCGGGGCCAGCATGGGGGCCAGCGTGGCCAGCGAGGTGATGATGACCTCGCCCGTCACCTGATCCCCGCGCCCGCGTATCCGACCCGCCAGTTGGGACAGCTGATCGTCGGTGGATTGGGCGACCTTCAACAGGTCTTGGCCCGCTTCGGTCGGGGTGTAGCCCCGGGCGTGGCGCTGAAACAGTTTGGCGCCCAGCTTTTCCTCCAGGCTGTCGATATGGCGGATCACCGTGGCGTGGTGCACCCCCAAGGCGCTCGCCGCCCCGCTGACCGTGCCCAACCGCGCAACCTGATAAGCCGTGCGCACCTCGTCCCAATCGTTGAACATGCATCCCTCCGTTCGTCCGTTTCGCCCAGCGTGGCAGATTGCGGCGCAAGATCAATGCAAAATTGCACAACCTGCGTGCCCTCACGCGTGTTTGGTTATTTTTTGCAATGGACCATACCCACGGCACACAGTTCAAAAGGACTAAGCACATGACACATCTTCTGCGCATCGACGCCTCGCTGCGGACCACCGGTTCCATCACCCGCGACCTCAGCGATCTGGTCGCCGCCAAACTGGCCGCGGACACCACGACCCACCGGGATCTGGCGGCCGACCCCGTGCCCCTGATCGACGAGGCCTGGACCCAAGCCAACTTCACCCCCGAGGGCGACCGCACTGACACGCAGCGCGCCACGCTGGCCACATCCGATGCCCTGATCGCGGAACTGCGCGCTGCCGATACGATCCTGATCGGCCTGCCGATCTACAACTTTTCCGTGCCTGCGGGCCTGAAGGCGTGGATCGACCAAGTGGCGCGGGCGGGCGTCACCTTCCGCTACACCGAAAACGGCCCCGCGGGCCTGTTGGAAGGCAAGCCCGCCATCCTCACCGTCGCCTCGGGCGGCACGCAAGCGGGGTCGGACATCGACTACGCGACCACCTACATGCGCCACGTTCTGGGCTTTATCGGGATCAAAGACGTGGAGATCATCGCCGCCGACCAAATGGCCGTGAACCCCGACGAAACACTGGCAGCCGCCAAGGCGGCGGCCCAGGCCCTGGCCGCATAGTCACCCCGGATAAAACACAATCACGGCCCAAGAAGGCCGTGATTCCCACCTATCCCAAGGGCAACTCAACCTTGGGAGACTTGAAATGACCCGTAGCTTTATCGCATCCGAATCCGGTGCCGTCACCGTGGACTGGGTCGTGCTGACCGCCGCCCTTGTGGGCCTTGGCCTTGCCGCAATGGGCGTGGTGTCGGCAGGTGTCCAAGACCTGTCCGGCGACATCAAGACGGAGCTGGCGGCGGATGACATCATCAACGCATCCTTTCCTGTAGACGCTGAATTGCCCGCCCTGCCTACGCCGTTGGACGCCGCCAGCTTCGCGGCAAAGATGACCTTTCACCGTGAGGTTCTGGCCCGGGACGGGGCACAACAGCACAATGCGAATTATGGGTCCCACATGCAGCAAGTGGCGGTGTTGCTTAAAGAGGACGGCCCCTTCACCCAGAGCAATGCCGCTCTGTACATCGACCACATGATCGCCAACGAAACGCTTGCCCGGGAAATCGAGGCCTACAGCCTGACGCCATGGCCGGACTTGCCCTTTACCGACGCGGCGGGCGCCCGCGCGCTGTATGACGCGCGCTGGCCCAGCTGAACAGGTCTTGCGCCCCGGTTGACTCAGTCGGCTTCGGGGCGTATTGCCCACACAACTCCGGAAGCATTGCCTTCCGGTCCTGGGCCTTGCCAAGGATCGCCCCCCACCAGCGTGTCACGCCCGTGGGGGCGTTTGTGCATTTAGGCTTTGGACCCCATATTCGGGGAAACTGGACTAACCAAGGGGGCCCGCGCCCATGTTTGAGACCCTATCCGATCGCCTGTCCGGCGTCTTTGACCGCCTGACCAAACAAGGCGCGCTGTCAGAGGATGACGTCAAAACGGCGCTGCGCGAGGTCCGCGTCGCCCTGCTGGAGGCGGACGTGTCCCTGCCCGTGGCCCGCGATTTCGTCAAACGGGTGCAGGGCAAGGCCACGGGGGCGGCTGTCACCAAATCCGTCACCCCCGGCCAGATGGTCATCAAAATCGTCCATGACGAGTTGCGCGGCGTCCTGACCGGGGACGAAGACCCCGGCGTTTTGAAAATCGACAACCCGCCCGCGCCGATTCTGATGGTCGGCCTCCAGGGCTCGGGTAAGACCACTACGACTGGCAAGCTGGCCAAACGGTTGAAGGAACGCGAGGGCAAGAAGGTCCTGATGGCCTCCCTCGACATCTACCGCCCCGCCGCCATGGAACAGCTCAAGATCCTCGGCCAGCAGGTCGGCGTCGACGTGCTGCCCATCGTGCCCGGCCAGACCCCCGTGGACATCGCCAAACGCGCCAAGCAGCAGGCGACCCTGGGCGGCTATGACGTCTATATGCTGGACACCGCGGGCCGGTTGCAGATCGACCAGGTGTTGATGAGTGAGGTCGAACAGGTCTCTGCCGCTGTGTCCCCGCGCGAAACCCTGCTGGTCGTCGACGGCCTGACCGGTCAGGTCGCCGTCGAAGTGGCCGAGGAATTCGACGCCAAGGTCGGCATCTCCGGCGTGGTCCTGACCCGGATGGACGGCGACGGGCGCGGCGGTGCCGCCCTGTCCATGCGCGCCGTCACCGGCAAGCCGATCCGCTTTGTGGGTCTGGGCGAAAAGATGGACGCGCTGGAGACGTTCGAGCCTGACCGCATCGCAGGCCGCATCCTTGGCATGGGCGACATCGTGGCGCTGGTGGAAAAAGCCCAAGAGACGATGGAGGCCGAGGCGCAAGAGCGCATGATGAAGCGGTTCCAGAAGGGTCTGTTCAACATGAACGACCTGAAGGGCCAGCTGGACCAGATGAAGAAGATGGGCGGTATGGAGGGTGTCATGGGCATGATGCCCGGCATGGGCAAGATGTCCAAACAGATGTCGGCGGCGGGCCTCGACGACAAGGTGCTGGACCGCCAGATCGCCCTGATCAACTCCATGACCAAAAAGGAACGCGCCAACCCCGCCCTGCTGCAAGCCAGCCGCAAAAAGCGCATCGCCAAGGGCGCAGGGCTGGAGGTGTCCGAGCTGAACAAGCTGATCAAACAGCACCGCCAGATGGCCGACATGATGAAGAAGATGGGCAAGGGCGGCATGATGAAAAAGGCCATGGCCGCCATGACCGGCAAGGGTGGCGGCATGCCCGACCCCAGCCAAATGGACCCCGCCGCCATGGAAGCGGCCGCCAAACAGTTGGGCAAAATGCCCGGCGGCATGGGCGGGATGCCTGGCATGGGTGGCCTGCCCGGCGGCCTGTCGGGCTTTGGCAAGAAAAAGTAGATGTTCCAAACCGCAGAACCTGACCGCCTCGGCCCGCTGATCGTGCCGATGACGCCTGCCACGGTCGCCCAATCGGCGGCTTTGGCCAGCGTTGTGCCTGCCCTGCGCACGGCGCGGCTGGTTCTGCGCGCGCCCCGGCGCGAGGATTTCGTGGATTACGCCGCCATCGTCTGCCACGAGCGGGGCCAGTACATCGGCGGCCCCTTCAGCCACGAGGATGCCTGGGACGACTTTTGCCGCATGACCGCCACGTGGATCCTGCGAGGCCACGGCGTTTGGGTGGTCGAGGCGGGCGAGGACACCGTCGGTTTCGTCATGATCGGCTGCGAACAGGGCGACGAGGCGCACGAGCTGGGCTATCTGTTCAACGGCCGTGGCGAGGGGCAGGGCTATGCCTTCGAGGCCGCGACCGCCGCCCGCAACTACGCCCGCGACACCCTGAAACTGCCCGCGCTGTTGTCCTATTGCGACGTGGAAAACACCCGCGCCTGCGCCCTTGCCGAAAAGCTGGGTGCGACGACACAGGGGCCCACGACCAAGATGGGCTATACCTTCTATCGCTACGTGCATTGGGGGTGGCCCGAATGACCCCCGGCGTCACCATCCCCACCCTGACCACCGACCGCCTGACCCTGCGCGCCCCCGGCCCCCAGGACGCGGAGGCCTATATCGCCTTTTTCGCCAGCCCCCGGTCACGTTTTGTGGGCGGCCCCTTGGGGCGCGAAATGGCGTGGCGCGAGCTGTCCAAGGAAATCGGCCATTGGACCCTGCGCGGCTTTGGCCGTTGGACCGTCACACGCACGGGCGACGACACCGCCATCGGCAATGTCGGCCTGTGGCAGCCCGAAGGCTGGCCCGAGGCGGAAATCGGCTGGGACCTGTTCGACGGCCACGAGGGGCAGGGCTATGGCACCGAAGCGGCGCTGGCCGTGCGCGCCTATGCCTATGATGTGCTGGGCTGGACCACGGTTATCAGCCTGATTGATCCTGCCAATGATGCGTCCCGCGCGCTGGCCTTGCGGATCGGCTGCACCCCCGACGGGACATGGACGAACGAGCGGGTCGGCACCGTGGACATCTACCGCCACCCCAGCCCGGAGGCCGCGTAATGGGACACCGCGACATCCCCACCCTGACCACCCGCCGTCTGGCACTGCGCGGCCCCGAGGCCGAGGATTACCCGGACTTCAAGGCGACCTTCTCCAGCTACCGGGCGCGCTACATGGGCGGGCCTTTGAACGCCTACGAGGCGTGGATGCTTTATGCCGCCGAGATCGGGCATTGGGAAATTCGCGGCTATGGCATGTGGATGATCCACGACCGCCAGACCGACAAGACCCTTGGCATGGCCGGGGCGTGGAAACCCGCCAAATGGCCCGAGGCCGAGCTGGCCTGGATCATCTGGCCCGAGGTCGCGGGCAAGGGCTATGCCCTCGAAGCGACCTATGCCGCGCGCCAGTACCTGTACCAGACCCGGGGCTGGGACGGCGTGGTCAGTTACCTTGACCCCAAGAACCTCGACAGCATCCGTCTGGCCGAACGTCTGGGCGCCAAACGCGACGACACCGCGGCCAGCGTGGATGGCAACGATGTGGTCTATCGGCACCCCGGCCCGGATGCCCTGCGCGGAACCCAACTCGCCCATGGGATCGAGATGGAGATCGCCCACTACGCCGACCCGCTGTTCAAACCGAAAGGCTATGCCCTTGACTGACCGCGTCTGTCACAGCCATGCCACAGGACGCGCGCCCGGGATGTCTTTCGGGGTGGGTTTCGGGGGTGTTTTCGGGGGCCTTTCGGGGTGTCCCAAATCTGCAACAAAGGAGTGTCCCATGAGTGACACAACCACCCGCGCCGCAGAGGTCCTCAAGGGCCACCGCGAAAGCATCGACCGCCTTGATGCGATCCTGATCTACACCCTTGGGGAGCGTTTCGCCCACACCCAAGCGGTCGGCAAACTGAAAGCCGAACACGACCTTCCCCCGTCCGATCCGGACCGCGAAGCGGCCCAGATTGCGCGGCTAGAAGACTTGGCGCAACGCGCCAACCTCGACCCGGAGTTTGCCAAAAAGCTCCTGAATTTCATCATCGCTGAAGTCATTCAGCACCATAAACAACACCAAACGTAGGGTGGGACTTGTCCCACCTCACCCCTGCCATTCATAGGAGAAAACCCAATGGCCATGAAAATTCGTCTCGCCCGTGGCGGTTCCAAAAAGCGCCCCTTCTACCGCGTTGTTGCCGCCGACAGCCGCATGCCCCGCGACGGTCGCTTCATCGAAAAACTGGGCACTTACAATCCCTTGCTGCCCAAGGACTCCGAGGAACGCGTGCAGCTGAACATGGAACGCGTGCAGCACTGGCTGGACCAAGGCGCACAGCCCACGGACCGTGTGGCCCGCTTCCTCGAAGCCGCTGGCGTCCGTGAAAAGACCGAGCGCAACAACCCCAAGAAAGCCAAGCCCGGCAAGAAGGCCGTGGAACGCGCAGAAGAGAAAGCCGCCAAGGCCGCCAAAGCTGCCGAGGCCGCTGCCGCCCCCGCCGAGGAATAATCCTTTGCAGGCGTTCCCCGCTGCCTTTCAGGCAGACTTGTGGGACCTGATGCGGTGGCGGCGCGATGTGCGCCGCTTCCGCACGGACCCGGTCCCCGAGGACATGCTGGACGAATGCCTGCGGGCGTTTGATCTGGCGCCCTCGGTCGGCCTGTCCGAACCGTGGCGCGTGGTGCGGGTGCAAAGCCCGGCTGCGCGCGATGCGGCCCTGACCAATTTCCAGGCTGCCAATGCCGCGGCCCTCGCCACATATTCTGGCGACAAAGCAAACACTTACGCACAACTCAAACTGTCCGGCATGCGCGAGGCCCCGGTACAAATCGCGCTCTATTGCGACGAGGGCACCGCCAAGGGCGCTGGCCTTGGCCGCGCCACCATGCCCGAAATGCTGCGCTATTCCTGCGTGTCGGCCCTGACCCTGTTCTGGCTGGCGGTGCGCGCCAAGGGGCTGGGTCTGGGCTGGGTGTCGATCCTGGACGCCCCGGCGCTGGACCGCGCGCTGGACGTGCCGGAGGACTGGGCCCTTGTGGCCTACCTGTGCCTGGGCTGGCCCGAAGACACATCCCAAACACCCGAGCTGATCACCCACGGCTGGGAAACCCGAACAACGCTGGAGGTCATCACCCGATGAAAGACCATGTTTGCCTTGCCGCTGTGACCGGGTCCTACGGGGTGCGCGGCGACGTGCGCCTCAAAAGCTTTTGCGCCGAACCCTCGGCGGTGGGGGATTATGGCCCCCTGACCGACGACACCGGGACCCAGTACAAGGTCACGATCCTGCGCCCCGTAAAGGGCGGCTATGCGGCGCGAATGACCGGCGTGAAACACAAGGAAGCGGCGGATGCCCTACGCGGCCAAAAGCTGTGGGCGCCCCGCACCGCCCTGCCCGCCCTGCCCGACGACGAATACTACTACACCGACCTGATCGGGCTGAGTGTGTTCGACACCGGCGGCGTCGATCTGGGCAAGGTTCACGCGGTGCACGACCACGGCGCGGGCGACCTGTTGGAACTGCGCATGGCCGGCACCACGGTTCTGGTGCCCTTTACCCAAGCCATTGTACCCACAGTGGATTTGACCGCTTGCCGCATCGTGATCGACCCGCCCCCCGGCCTGATGCCCGGAGATGACGCCGATGACGGATGACGCGCCTAAAGGCATGAAATCCCACGGGATGAAGTCCCGGTCTGTCACCAAATCCCACGGGCGGCTGTCCATCTCGGCCAGCTTGAAACCGCGCGAATTGATGACCCCGACCCCGCAACTGGCGGGCGCGTGGCGGGCACAGATCATCACCCTGTTTCCCGGCGCCTTCCCGGGCGTCCTGGGCGAAAGCCTGACCGGCAAGGCCCTGCAGGCGGGCAAGTGGGCGCTGGACCCCATCGACCTGCGCAGCTTTGGCCTGACCAAGCACCGCAACGTGGACGACACGCCCGCTGGGGGCGGCGCAGGTCTGGTCCTGCGCCCGGACGTGGTCGGCCCCGCGATCGAGGCCGCCCTGGCCGGGGCCGCCCCGGGCACACCGCTGGTTTACCTGTCCCCACGGGGACGCCCCTTTACCCAAGCCCGCGCGGCCGCTTGGGCCAAGGCCCCGGGCGTTGTCATGCTGTGCGGCCGGTTCGAGGGCGTGGATGAACGGGTGCTGGACCACTACGGCATCGAAGAGGTCAGCCTTGGGGATTTCGTCCTGACCGGGGGCGAGATCGCGGCCCAAGCCATGATCGACGCCACCGTGCGCCTGATCCCCGGGGTGCTGGGCAACCATGCCAGCACCGAGGAGGAAAGCTTCTCCGACGGATTGCTGGAACACCCACAATACACCAAGCCTGCCGAATGGATGGGCCGCGAAATCCCGGCCGTTCTGACCTCGGGCGACCATGGCAAGGTGGCGGCGTGGCGGCAGGATCAATCGGAACGCCTGACACGCGAACGCCGCCCTGATTTATGGGCCAAACGCCAAGCGGACTAGGCTTGCGCGGCCCCCCGGCCCCGGCTATACGCGGCGCACTGGAGACCCCGAGGCGACTCGGGGTGTTTATGTTTGGGCACCTTCCCGAACCAACAAAGCAATAGCCGCGTCGGACCAACCGACAAGGACATCATCCGTGGGCAAACCACGCGTATCATAAGGAGAGATCAGATGAACCTGATCGCACAGCTAGAGGCGGAACAAATCGCCGCCCTGGGGAAAGACATTCCCGACTTCAAAGCCGGTGACACCGTGCGCGTGGGCTTCCGCGTGACCGAAGGCACCCGCACCCGTATTCAGAACTACGAAGGCGTCTGCATCGCACGCAACAACGGCAACGGCATCGCCGGGTCGTTCACAGTGCGCAAGATCTCCTTCGGTGAGGGCGTGGAACGTGTGTTCCCCCTGTTCTCGACCAACATCGACAGCATCACCGTTGTCCGCCGTGGCCGCGTCCGTCGCGCCAAGCTGTACTACCTGCGTAGCCGTCGTGGGAAATCCGCACGGATCGCCGAAGACACGACCTACAAACCCAAGAAAGCCTGAGGAGCGACGAGATGAAAAAAGAAATCCATCCCGACTACCACATCATCGACGTCAAAATGACCGACGGCACTGTGGTTCAGATGAAATCCACTTGGGGCGCCGAGGGCGACCAGATGGCGCTGGACATCGACCCCTCCGTGCACCCTGCATGGAATGGCGGTTCGTCCAAACTGATGGACACCGGCGGCCGTGTGTCCAAGTTCAAAAACAAATACGCCGGTCTGGGCTTCTAAGCACAGCCCCTTTTGGTATTGTGAAAGCCGCGCCCTTGGGTGCGGCTTTTTTGTTCAGGGGGCTCCGGGGGGCGTGTCCGACCTTGCCGCCCACGCCGAGTTAGCGCGGTTTGAACTGGCGTATGTACCGGATCTGAAGGCTTCACCGGGGTCAATAGTGCCACTATTGAGCCGTTTGGCGCTTAACACCCATTCTTGGGGCGCATATGATGCGCGCAGCAAAGCAAGGGGCAGACCATGGCGCATATAGTTGTTTTCGGGAACGAAAAGGGCGGATCGGGGAAATCGACGTGCTGTATGCATGTGGCCACGGCCCTCGCGCGCAGTGGGCAACGGGTCGGCGCGCTGGATCTGGATTTGCGGCAAAAGAGCTTTAGCCGCTACATCGAGAACCGCATTTCCTATTCGGCCAAGCAAGGCGTGGCCCTGCCCACCCCGCGGATGGTGCCCCTGCCCAAAATCGACAAGGCGACCTTGCAGGCCAACGAAAACCCCTTTGACAAATCCCTCAGCCAAGCCGTGGCGGAGTTGGAGAAGGATTGCGATTTCATCGTGATTGACTGCCCCGGGTCGCACACGCGGCTCAGCCAGGTTGCCCACTCGCTGGCCGATACGCTGGTCACGCCCCTGAACGACAGCTTTGTGGATTTTGACCTGCTGGCCAAGATCGACCCCGACAGCAACAAGATCCAGGGGCCCAGCGTCTACGCCGAGATGGTCTGGCACGCGCGCCAGCTGCGCGCCAAGGCGGGATTGAAGCCCATCGACTGGCTGATCCTGCGCAACCGTCTGGGCGCGCAGGCCATGCACAACAAACGCAAAGTCGGCGAGGCGCTGGACGATCTGTCCAAGCGGATCGGGTTCCGCGTCGCCCCCGGCTTTACGGAGCGGGTGATCTTTCGCGAGCTGTTCCCGCGCGGCATGACCCTGCTGGACCTGCGCGACATTGGGGTGGCGAACCTGAACATGTCCAACGTCGCCGCCCGGCAAGAGGTGCGTGACCTGCTGCTGGCCCTGAACCTGCCCGGTGTCAGCGCGGATTTCTAACGGCGGGGCGGGACAAGTCCCGCCCTACGGTCAGTCGTAGCGCAGTTCCGTCGCTTTGCCGCGAAAGATGACATAGGCCAGAATGGTGTAGGCCAGAATGGTTGGCACCACGACGCAGGCCCCCACAAGAATGATCATCAGGGATTCCGGGGCCGCCGCCGCGTCGTAGATTGTGATGCTCTCGGGCACGACGTAGGGGTAAAAGCTGTAAGCAAGCCCCAGAAACGCCAGCACGAACAGCCCGCTGATGGTCACAAAGGGCATCCATGCAAAGCTGTCGTCCGACGTGGGCAAACGGCGCAGGGACACCCACAGACCCGCGATCAAGGCCAATGACAGGATCGGCAGGGGGGCCAGGGCAAAGGCCTCGGGGAAGGTGAACCACTTGTCGAAAATCCGGGTGCTGACCAAGGGTGAGGCCAGCGAGATCGCACCCAGCCCCAGCACCAGCCCCCAGACACCGCCCTTGGTCCAACCAACGGCCTTACGCTGCAACGTGCTGTCGGTTTTCACGATCAGCCACGCCGCCCCGATGCAGCTGTAGCCCACGGTCAGGAACACGGCCGTGAGACAGGCAAAGGCAAAGGTGAAGGCCGAATACTGCAGCCCCATGATGTACATGCCCAGCATGAACCCTTGAGACAGAGATGTCATCAGGGACCCCGCAAAGAAGAAATTGTTCCACATGGCCTTGCGTTTGGCCCGGGCCTTGGCGCGAAACTCGAACGCCACGCCGCGCAGGATCAACCCGACCAGCATGAAAAACACCGGCAGGTATAGGGTGGACAAGATCTCGCCATGGGCGGTCGGAAAGGCCACCAGCAACAGGCCCACGGCCAGCACCAGCCACGTTTCATTCGCATCCCAGAACGGCCCGATCGAGGCGATCATGCGGTCCTTTTCGTCATCTTCGGCGAAGGGGAACAGGACCCCCACGCCCAGGTCGAACCCATCCAGGACCACATAGATCAGGATCGACAGGCCCATCAGGGCGGCAAAGGTCAGGGGCAGCCAGGTGGCTGGATCGTCAAACATGGCTGCTTACTCCGCCGGGGTGAGGACTTGGACCTGCGCCTCGCCGGACCCACGGATGGCGGGGCGCACGCTTTCGCCCTTGGCCGCCTTGGTGGCGAGGTAGAAGATCACGCTGATATAGGCGACCAGCAGGGCGGCATAGATCGCGAGATAGGCGATCAGGGTGCCAAGGACCATGGGCGCGGGCACATCCGCCACCGCCTCGGCCGTGGACATGACCCCTTGGACCAACCACGGCTGGCGACCGATCTCGGTCGTGTACCAGCCCGCAAGCGTGGCCACCCAGCCAGAGAAGGCAAAGGGCACAAGGATGAACAGGAACCACCGGGGCAGCATGTCCACCGAATAGCGCCGCCCCTCGGCGTTGCGCCGCGCCATGAAGGCCAGCGCGCCCCACGACAGCAGCAACATGGCGACACCCGTGCCGATCATGATGCGGAAGCTGTAGAACACGGGTGCCACGGGCGGGTGCATCACCGTGCCGTCCTCGGCCACAAAGTCATTCAGGCCCGGCACCTCGCCGTCCAGGGTGTGGGTCAGGATCAGGGAGGCCCCGTTGGGGATCGAAATCTCGAAATCGTTGGACCGGGTTTCCTCGTTCGGGATGGCGAACAGGACCAGCGGCACGTTGCCTTGGGTTTCCCAGTTGCCTTCCATCGCAGCCACCTTCTGGGGCTGATATTCCAAGGTGTTCAGCCCATGCAGGTCGCCCATGAAGATCTGCACCGGGATCAGCAGCGCGCCGATGGTCACGCCCGTTTTCAACGCCGCCCGCACGGATTTCGACCTGTCCCCGCGCAGCCAGCGATAGGCAGAGATGCCCGCGATCAGGAAGGCCACGGTCAGCCCCGACGCCAGCATCATGTGGGCAAAACGGTAGGGCATGGACGGGTTGAAGATAATCTCCCACCAGTTGGTGGCGAAGGCCACGCCATCAATCATTTCAAACCCTTGGGGCGTGTGCATCCAGGAATTCAGCACGATGATCCAGAAGGTGGACATGGTCGTCCCAAAGGCCACAAGGAAGGTCGCGGTCGTATGCAACCACCCCGGCACGCGGGATGCGCCAAACAGCATGATGCCGATAAACACAGCCTCCAGGAAGAAGGCGGTCATGATTTCATAGGCCAGCAGCGGCCCCGCGATATTGCCGACCTTTTCCATGAAACCCGGCCAGTTTGTGCCGAATTGGAAAGACATTGTGATGCCCGACACGACGCCCATGGCGAAGGACAGGGCAAAGATCTTGACCCAGAATCGGTAGGCATCCATCCACTTTTCATCGCCGGTGCGGTTGAAGCGGATCTTGAAGAAGAACAACACCCAGCCGAGCGCGATGGTGATCGTCGGGAAAAGGATGTGAAACGAGATGTTTGCGCCGAATTGGATGCGCGACAGGATGAGGGTGTCCATGGTCTATCCTTTGGCCTTGCTAAAGGGGTTCAGGCGGTTGGTTTTCTCGACAAGGCCGCCCAATTTGGCACCCAGTGTCATCAGCTGTACCAGCCGTTCAGTTTCCATCCGGTTCATGTCTTCGTAAAAACCGGACATAAGTTCGATCATTTCGCGCAGCTCTGCGATCTTGGCCTCGGCGTAGGGGTCGCCTTGGGTGCCTTGCAGCTCCAGCTCGCGCAGCTTGGACAAGGTGGGGTCGATTTCACGCTTTTTGCGTTCGGCCACGAGGGTGCGCACGATTTCCCACAGATCGTCAGGGGTAGTGAAATAGTCGCGCCGGTCGCCCTGTAGGTGACGCAGACGCACAAGGTTCCACGCCTGCAATTCCTTTAGCCCCATCGACGTGTTGGACCGCGACACGCCCAAGGCGCTGGTGATGTCGTCCGCGTTCAAGGGTTCATCGCTCAGGAACAACAGGGCGTAGATCTGGCCTACGGTCCGGTTTATGCCCCAGCGGCTCCCCATCTCTCCGAAGTGCAGCACAAACTCTTGCTGCAGTGGTGACATTTGCATGGTGGTCGCTCCCGCACAGGTCTTTCAGAAATTTCTGAAAGACTAGATAGGGGGTTTTCCGGGGGTCAGGGGGTGCGTCAGGTTGTCTTACCCGTTTTCTGGCGCAACCGGTTTTCCAGCCGTCCAAGGATCAGGGACAGGCCGATGGTCAGGGTCAGATACAACAGCGCCACGACGTTGTAGGTCTCAAAGTACCGGAAATTGCCCGCCGCCGTCACCTTGCCCAGTTGCGCGATGTCCAGCACGCCCAGCACCGACACAAGCGAGCTGTCCTTGACCATGGCGATGAAGTCGTTGCCAAGGGGCGGCAGGATCATGCGCACCGCTTGGGGCAGCACGATATGCCGGAACCGGTGCCAGCGTTTCAGGCCAAGGGCCTTGGCCGCTTCGATCTGGCCGATGTCCACCGATTGCAGGCCCGCGCGGAACACCTCGGCGATGAAGGCGGAATATGCGATGACCAGCGCCATGATCGCCCGCCACAGCATGGGAAAGTCGCGGTTGCGAATGGGATCCAACCCAAGGTGCCCGGTGGCCCAGTTCCAGCCCGCCACCAGCGCGGGCGCCAGCACGAAGGCGACATAGAGCAAAAGCACAAGGATGGGGATACCGCGCACCACCTCGATGTAGAACCGGGCGATCTGGCGCACGACGATGCGGTCCGACAGGCTCATGACCGCCAACCCCAGCCCCACCAATGACGCACAGGTGAACCCCACCACGGTCACGAACAGGGTGATCCAAAGGCCCTGTTTCAGGGTCGTCAGAACCCGCCCGTACAGATCATCGGTATACACCTGCCAAAAGGCCGCGCCCAGCAAGAGCGCGACCATCACAAGCCACCAGGGAAAATCCTGGTCAGATCGGGCGGATGGGATCACCCGCCAAGGCTGTATTCAAGGAACCACTTGGTGTTCAGGCGGTCCAGCGTGCCGTCCGCGCGCATGGACGCGATGGCCGCATTCATGGCCGCCTGCAACTCGGGATCGGTGCCCTTGGGGAAGATGAACCCGAAATCGGCGCTGGCCAAAGGCTCCCCGATGATCTTCAGTCCCCCATTGCTGGCCGCGACATAGCCGTTGGCCGCCGTGCTGTCAGACAGGGCCAAATCCACGTCACCCGTGCGCAGGGCCTGTAGACCGGCACCAAAGGTCTCGAACAGGGCCACGCGGGGGTTCGCCTCGTCCCCGTCCAGAATGTCGTAAACCGCCACATAGAACGGCGTGGTGCCGGGCTGGGCCGAGACCAGCAGATCCGGGTTGGCCGCAAATTCAGCGGCGTTGGTAAACCGATCCTCGTCCCCGCGCACGATCATCAGCATCTGGCTGTTCATATAGGGGTCGGAAAAATCAACGACCTCGGCGCGATCCTCGCGGATGGTGATCCCGGTCATACCCATGTCGTACTGACCCTGCCCCACGGCGGCGATCATGCCGTCCCAGCTGGTCTTTTCGTATACGGGCGTGATGTTGATCCGCTCTGCGATGATCTCCATCGCGTCGTATTCCCAACCGATGGGGTCGCCCGTATTGGGGTCCTTGAACTGGATGGGGGGATAGGCGTCTTCGGTGGCGATCACCACCTCCTTGCCGCCCAGATCGGGCAGGTCGGCAGCCAGGGCGGTGGTGGCAAAGGTGGCGGCGGTCAGGCCCGCCAGCAGGTTCAACAGTTTCATATCACTCTCCCGTTTGTTTGATCCGATAATGGCGCGCAGGCGGGCGGTGTCCAGTCAGACATCCCCGCAACACGCACAATCCGCACGGCGCTTGATACGCATGACCCGCGCATCCCCATAGAGAACATCGTGGATCATCATGCGACCGCGCAGGGGCTCGCCCGCGCCTGTTATGATCTTGATCGCCTCGCCCGCCATTTGGGCACCGATCAGACCGGGCAGCGCGCCAACCACGCCCGCCTCGGCGCAGCTGGGGGCCTGTCCGGGGGCCGGGGCCTCGGGGAAGACGCAGGCCAGACAGGGCGCCCCGGCGGCGGGATCATAGACCGTCACCTGGCCTTCCCACTGACTGATGGCCCCGGCGATCAAGGGGCGGCCCGAGGCGACGCAGGCCGCGTTCACCATCTGCCGGGTCGCAAAACTGTCGGTCCCATCCAGCACCAGATCGTAGTCGCCCACCAACTCCTCTGCGATGGACGCGTCCATGTTCCGGTTGTAGGGGCGCACCTCGATATGCGGGTTCAGGGCCAGCATCGCGGCACGGGCGGAAAACACCTTGGGCATGCCGATGCCCTCGTCCGTGTGGATCACTTGGCGTTGCAGGTTCGACACATCGACCACATCGGCGTCGATCACCCCGATCCGGCCCACCCCCGCAGCAGCAAGATACAGCAAGGCGGGCGACCCAAGGCCCCCGGCCCCCACGACCAGCACCTTGGCCTGTTTCAGCGCCTTTTGGCCCGGCCCCCCAACCTCGCGCAACATGATGTGACGGGCGTAGCGGTCCAGCTCCACGTCCGAGAACGCACCGGGGGTGGGGGCGGGCTTGGCCGCTTCCTCTCCGGCCTCGGCCTTGGTGCGCAGAAAGCCCAACCCCTTGCGGTAGATCCAGACGAACGCGCCGATCACCCCAAGCAACAACCATTCAGAGGGGCTGCCCCCCGTAGCCTCGCGCAGGGGCGCGCCCTCTGGAAAGGCGAATTGGATCGCCAGCACCGCCACGTACAGCAGGCCCAGCATCAAAACCCGCGCCTGATTTGGGATCCGCGCTGCATGACACAGCCCCCAGATCATCGCCGCCAGACCAAAGACCAAAATCATGTGGACACTCCTGTCGATCCAAAACCACCCGCGCCACGGTCCGTGTCAGACAGGGCTAGGGTTTCGGCAAAGTCCGCTTGGACCACAGGCGCAATGACCGCCTGTGCGATCCGGTCGCCGTGGGCGATGGTCACACCTGCCTGCCCCAGATTGATCAGGATCACCCCCACTGGCCCGCGATAATCGCTGTCGATGGTGCCCGGACTGTTCAGCAGCGTCAGCCCCTGTTTCAGGGCCAGACCGGACCGGGGGCGCAGCTGCATCTCGTACCCTTGGGGCAGTTCGATCCGCAGACCCGTGGGGATCAAAAGGCGATGGCTGGGCGCGATGCGCAGGCCCTTGACGCGCTGGTCAGCGGGCAAGTTCGCGCGGATGTCGGCCCCGGCAGCCCCGGGGGTCGCGTATTCGGGCAAGGGGATATCCGGGTCGGCCCAGTCTTCGCGCAGGACACTGATCACGGCGGTCATGCCAGCGCCTCGGCGATGCGGGCGGCCAACCGGGCGGCGGTGGCGTCCTTGGACATGCGGGGCCATGCCTCGGCCCCCTGTTCGGTGACAAGGGTCACGGCGTTTTCCGTTCCACCCATGATGCCGGTTTCCGGGGACACGTCATTGGCCACGATCCAGTCGCACCCCTTGCGCAGGCGTTTGGCCGTGGCATTGGCGACCACGTCGTCCGTCTCGGCGGCAAAGCCGATGACAAGGGGCGGGCGGTTGGCGGCGTGAGAGATCGTCTTGAGGATATCGGGGTTCTCTGCGAACTCCAGCGCGGGGGCTTGGCCGGTGCCGTCCTTCTTCATCTTGCTTGCCGAAGTGTTAACGACGCGCCAGTCCGCCACGGCTGCCGTGAAGATCGCGGCGTCCACCTGCTCCACATCTTGCACGAGTCGCAGCATTTGCGTGGCGGTTTGTGCACGAGTCACGGTGGCGCCGGGGGTGGCGGCACGGTCGCCGGACCCGTCACAAAAGTCACCCGCGCCCCAAGGTTCAACAGCGCCTTGGCCAGTGCCGTCCCCTGCGCGCCCGAAGATCGGTTGGCAATATATCTAACAGGATCAATGGGTTCGTGGGTGGGGCCCGAGGTGACAAGGATATGTTTGCCCTTCATCGGGCCGTCAGACAGCTTGGCGGTGATCGCGGCGACGATTTCGGGCACCTCGGCCATGCGCCCGGGGCCGTATTCCCCACAGGCCATCGCCCCCTCGCCCGGGCCGACAATTGTGATGCTATCCCCTTGTAAAGTAACAAGATTTCTCTGGTTCGCGGGGTGATCCCACATGCGGACATTCATGGCAGGCACGATCATCACGGGCTTATCCGTTGCCATCAAAAGGGTAGACGCAAGGTCGTTGGCATGCCCGTTTGCCATCTTGGCCATCAGGTCCGCCGTCGCCGGCGCGACCACCAGCAGATCCGCCGCGCGGGACAATTCGATGTGCCCCATCTCGGCCTCGTCGGTCAGGTCAAACAGGTCGCGGTAGACCTTTGACGCCGCCAGGGCAGACGCCGACAGAGGGGTCACAAATTCTTCGGCGGCGCGGGTCAGAACGGGGGTAACGCTGGCCCCTTGATCCCGCAATCTTCTTATTAAATCCAATGACTTGAACGCCGCTATCCCGCCGCCGATGATCAGTAAGATACGCTTATTCGCCAGCATGTTCGCCCCCTTGGTTCGGGGCGACGTTACGGCGCGCAGCGGGCAAGATCAACGGAAGGCGTCGCAGGGATCGCCGCGCCCCGGCACGCCCGGCGCATCCAGCAGCAGGTCAAAGGTGCCATCGGGATCCATGCCATCTTCGCGTTGCCCGATGGACAGCATCGACACCTCGGGGGCGACACGGGCGACATACACCGGCATGCCCCAATCGGAGCGGGCGTGGCCATTGCCGGTGATAACGACGATGGGACCGCCGGTTTCCGCCAAGGCTTGCAGCGCCACCTTTGCCAGCTTTGCATCCCTAAGCCGTTGAATATCCACCATTGTTGGCAACATCTGATTGGGCATCGATTCACAGTGCACGGCCAGTTGATAGGCCTGCCGCACGGTTTGTTCTGCGGTGGGCAAAGGCGTGGACAGGCCGAAGCGGGCATCGTCCAACACCTGTTCCACTGGCATCGACATGACCGCCATGGCCTGATCCCGTGGCACACCAGCCCCATAGACACCGGCGTCGGGCGCTGCGCTAAATATCGGGTAATACATGGAAAAATCAGGCCAGCCCGTAGCGTTCCAGTCAAAGGCCGCCTCTAGCGCGGCCTCATCCGCGCCCGGAATATGCGCGCTGGCTTGGCCCGGAGTCAGCATTTCAAAGACCAATGCCGACGGGGCCAAGTCCGCCACGATCGCGGCTTGGGTCGCATGATGGGCCGGATTGTCGTGCAACTCGCCCACAATGACGATATCCACCTCTCTCGCGACATCCCACGGGGCCGCAAGAGAAACCGCCGCGCTCATCAAAGTGAACGCGGCGGTCAGAATGGGTAACACGGGCCTCATGCGAAGAAGGCTTTCACCTCTTTCGATTGGCCTTCAAGGCTTTTGCGCATTTTGCCAAAGGCGGCCGCTTCCAGTTGGCGGACGCGCTCTTTGGACAGCTTCAACTCTTGGCCAAGGCTTTCGAGGGTACGGGGATCGTCGCGCAGCTTACGCTCTTTGACGATGAACCGCTCCCGCTCGTTCAGGCCGTTCAAAGCGATCAAAAGCCAGTTGCGCAGGGTTTCCGTGTCGTGGCGACGCTCCACATGCTCTGCCGCTTGGGTGCTATCATCCTCCAGCGCGTCGATCCATTCGCGCCCATCTTCGTCCGTGGACTGCGTCGCGTTCAGTGAAAAATCGGACCCGGACAGGCGCCCCTCCATCATTTCCACGTCATGTAGGGGCACGCCGACCTCTGTCGAGATCATCTGGCGCATTTGGTGTTTGTCAAGTGTCTCGCCTGCCGCCAAAGCCTCTCGCTCCAGCCGCGCCTGAACGCGGCGCATGTTGAAAAACAAAGACTTTTGCGAGGATGTGGACCCGGTTCGCACCATCGACCAATTGCGCATCACGTAGTCTTGGATCGACGCTTTGATCCACCACACCGCATAGGTCGAGAAGCGGACGCCACGATCGGGATCAAACTTGTCTGCGGCCTTCATCAGGCCCAAACCGGCCTCTTGGATCAGGTCGTTCATGGGCGCGCCATAGCGTTTGAACTTCGACGCCATGGAAATCGCCAGCCGCATGTAGGCGGTGATCAAACGGTGCAAGGCTGCCTCGTCGCGTTGGTCGCGCCACGCGTAGGCTAGTTGCAGTTCCGTTTCAGCGTCGAGCAGTTCCGCCTTCATCGCGCGACGTGATAGAGAGTTGTCGCTGCCAAAATCAAAAGCCATATCTCTGGTCCCCCTGTGGAACAGTTTGTTATGCAAGTGATACGGGTCGGCTTACTTGCCGGATCACAAAAAGGTTCAGAAAATGTTGAAACTACCGAAACTCACGCTAGTGACTGGTGGGGCGGCATCGGGGAAAAGTGTTTTTGCAGAACGACTTATCGCCCTGTCCGCGCGTCCAAAGATTTATCTGGCAACGGCGCAGGTGTTTGATGACGAGATGGCCGCGAAAGTGTCGGATCATCAAAACATGCGCGGCGCAGGGTGGACCACGATCGAGGCGGGGCGCGACGTTGCCACCGCCTTGACCCAAGCGCAGGCGGATCAGGTCGTTCTGCTGGATTGCGTGACCATGTGGCTGAACGGTGTTTTCATGGACGAGGCGGATCTGGCGACCGAGACGCAGGCGCTTTTGTCCGCCCTTGCCGCTTGCCCGGCCCCCGTGGTCGCAGTCACGAACGAGGTCGGCCAAGGCATCGTGCCCGACAACAAACTGGCGCGCAGTTTTCGGAACGCCCAAGGTCGCGTGAACCAGCAGATCGCTGCGCAGGCGGACTGGGCCATCGCGGTCATGGCTGGCCTGCCCCTGCGCCTGAAAGGCGACATCCCCGAGGGTGTTTTATGACCCAGTTCTGGTTCATCCGTCACGGGCCGACCCATGCCAAAACCATGGTCGGTTGGACTGACTTGCCCGCTGATCTGTCGGACACCGCCCGCATCGCCCGGTTGTCGGCGGTGCTGCCTGACGCGCCCATCGTCAGTTCCGACCTGTCGCGCACGATTGCGACGGCGGACGCTTTGCAAGGCACGCGCCCGCGTCTGCCCCACGATCCGGCCTTGCGCGAATTCCACTACGGCACGTGGGAGAACCAGCCCTTTGACGCCATCGACAGCCCCGCCCTGCGCCAGTATTTCGAGGATCCTGGCCCCCATCGTGCACCCGGCGGCGAAAGCTGGAACGACGTCGCCACCCGTGTCGAACGGGCCATGACCGGACTGCTGCACCTGCCCCAGGTTATCGTCGTGGCCCATATGGGAGTGATCCTGACCCAATGGGCGCGGGCGACGGGCAAGTCGCCATATCAGGCGCTGGCCCAGAAAATCGACCCGCTGTCCCTGACCCGCATTGATTGGAACGGCGAGACGTTGGTGGCCCACGACGCCAATCGCCAACCGTGATGGTCTGCATCACACTGTTTCGCTGGCACGCGTATGATGTTGCGCCTAGAATCGCGCCATGACCTACCACCTCTACATCGGCAATCGCCTCTATTTCAGCTGGTCCCTCGCGGCCTACCTCATGTTCGAAAAGTTCGGGTTGCACGATCAGGTGACAACAACGGTGTTGCGCCCCGCGTCGGAGGATGGGGTGCGCGCCCTGATGACCGACCTCGCCCCGGCGTGCACTTTGCCCACGGTGATCACACCGGACGGTGCCACCCTAAACGACAGTTTCGCCATCGCGGAGGAGTTGGCGACCCGCCACCCTGACATCCCGTTCTGGCCAAAGGACCCCAAGCCGCGCGGCACGGCACGGGCGATTTCCGCCGAGATGCACTCCAGCTTTGGCACCCTGCGATCTCACTGGCCGTTTGCCCTGCGCCACGCCTACGCCGCCCAGACACCCGACGCCGCAACGCAAGGGGAACTGGACCGGTTGGAGGTCCTTTGGACCTACGCCCGCGATATGCGGCAGGCAGAGGGGCCGTGGCTGTTTGGTGCGTTTTCGCTGGCCGACGCGATCTTTGCACCCATGGCCGTGCGCTTGGCGATCTATGGCTTTGACACGGCCCCAACCACCCGCGCCTATGTCGCAACCCATTTGGCCGATCCAGCGTTTCAAGCGTGGCGCGCCCAAGGTCTTGCCGAAGAGGGTGTGATTGAAAGTTGCGAGAGAGAATATCCCCGCGCGCCGTGGCCCATGGCTTAACCGTGCCCATTTACGAACTGTAAACCATTGGCAGGCTAGCGTTCACCAAGGTTAATCCTCGGGGGACCGGATCATGCAAGCCAGCACGCTGACCGTCGCATTTGACGGCCTAGAGGCGCAGCCCGTCACAGTTGAATGCGCCCTGACCCCGGGCTTACCCGCCTTTTCGGTCGTGGGGTTGCCCAGCAAAGCTGTCAGCGAGGCCAAGGAAAGGGTGCGCGCGGCCCTAGAGGCGATCAGCGTCGCATTCCCGGCCAAGCGGGTCACGATCAACTTGTCCCCAGCGGACCTACCCAAAACGGGGGCGCACTTTGATCTGCCCATCGCGCTGTGTGTCATGGCCGCGGTGGGTGTCGTTCCCGCAGAAAAGGTGGCAAAGATCCTATCCCTCGGGGAGCTTTCGCTTGACGGTACCTTGGTGAAAGTTGCCGGCGCGTTGCCAGCGGCGGTCACTGCCAGCGCACAAGGGGCAACGCTTGTCTGCCCCAAAGCCTGCGGCCCCGAAGCCGCGTGGGTCGGCGCGACCGATGTCGTCGCCGCCACAAGCCTGAGTGCCGTGATGCAGCACCTGACGGACGCCGTGCCTATTGACCGCGCCGCCCCCGGCACCGCAGAACCCGCCCTTGCAACAAAAGACCTGCAGGACGTGCGCGGCCAACAACGCGCCAAACGTGCGATGGAGATCGCCGCCGCCGGGCGTCATCACTTGTTGATGGTCGGCCCGCCCGGCGCTGGCAAGTCCATGTTGGCCGCCCGAATGCCCGGCATCATGCCCGAGCTTGCCGCGTCCGAGGCGCTAGAGACATCCATCGTACATTCCATTGCGGGCTTGATGGACGAACAGGGCATCTCGCGGCAACGCCCGTTCCGCGACCCCCATCACACGGCTTCGGTCGCGGCGATGGTCGGCGGAGGGCGCAACGCCGCGCCGGGGGAAATCACGCTGGCCCACAACGGTGTCTTGTTCATGGACGAGTTTCCCGAATACGGCCGCCAAGTCTTGGAAACTCTGCGCCAACCGCTGGAGACGGGCGAAGTGACTGTGGCGCGCGCAAATGCCCACGTGCGCTATCCCTGCAAGTTCTTGCTGGTGGCCGCTGCAAACCCCTGTCGATGCGGGCATCTGTTTGACGCAGATCGCGCCTGCGGACGCGCTCCATTATGTGCCGAGGACTACCTTTCCAAAATCTCCGGGCCATTGATGGACCGGTTCGACCTGCGACTAGAAATCAACGCCGTCGCACCTGCTGACCTGAAGGGTGCACCAACCGGCGAGCCGAGCAAGGCCATCGCCGCACGCATCCAAGCCGCGCGCGACATCCAGTCTGCGCGTTTTGACGCCCTGCCGGGCATCTCGGTCAATGCAGATTGCGAGGGCGAACTGCTGATGGACATCGCGCGCCCAGATGAGGCCGGACAAGACATCTTGGATAAGGCCGCCATCAAATTCGGGCTGACCGCCCGCGGCTATCACCGTATTTTGCGCGTGGCGCGCACTATCGCAGACCTTGCGGGCGCCGAAGGAGTGGAACGCATTCACATTGCCGAAGCATTATCCTACCGCCTGGTCGCCCTACCCGGAAGCTAAGCCAATCGCGCGTCAATCGCATCCCAGATCAAGGCAGCTCCGTTCGTGCCATCAAAACGCTCCAGCTCTTGCAGGCCAGTCGGTGACGTCACGTTTATCTCTGTCAGGTAGTCGCCGATCACATCAATGCCGACAAAAATCTGCCCGTGATCTTTCAGCCGCTGGCCAATAACTTGGCAGATTTCTTTATCACGCTCCGTGAGTGAGACAGGCTCTGGTCGCCCTCCAACGTGCATATTGGACCGGGTCTCTCCTTCGGCGGGAACGCGGTTGATTGCGCCAATCGGAACACCATCAACGAGAATGATGCGTTTATCGCCCGCCGAAACATCAGGCAGAAATTTCTGCATGATCAGGGGTTCGCGGTTGAGGACGCTGAACAACTCGTGCAGGGAATTCAGGTTGCTATCGCCTGGCTTGAGCCGAAACACGCCAGCGCCACCGTTTCCGTAGAGAGGCTTGAGGATGACATCGCCATGCCGTTCTCGGAAGGCTTTCAACCTGTCCAAGTCACGCGCAATCGCAGTGGGCGGCGTGAGATCGGGAAAATCAAGAACCATGAGCTTTTCAGGCCAGTTCCGGACCCAAGTTGGATCATTCACGATCAAGACTTCACTTTTGAGCCGATCAAGAATGTGGGTCGAGGTGATATAGTTCATGTCAAATGGCGGATCTTGCCGCAGCCAGATGACATCCATTTCCGCTAGATCCGTATCCACAACCGGGCCAAAAGCAACATGGTCCCCTTTTACGCGCTTAAGCTTGACCGACCTTACCTGCGCTCGAACACCACCTGCAAAGTAGCAAAGGTCATCTGGCCCATACACAAAGACCTCCCAACCTCGGGTCTGCGCCTCCAGCGCGATACGAAATGACGAGTCCCCATCAATATCCACATTCTCGATGGGATCCATTTGGAAAGCGACTTTTCCGGGCATCTCTGACTCCTATAACTCGGACAGTGTCATGGCCGTAGAAGCACCGCCTGGCAAGCCTAAGCGTGCAATGCGTTCGGGATCACCTCTATCGCGCCTTGGGCATCAACCAGTGCAACATCAAAACGACAGGGGGTGGACAAGCCAGAAGCAAGCGTTGCGATAAAGGCAGTTGCGCATCGAAATAGACGTTTGGTCTGCCCGGCCGTAATCCTTTGCGCAGCCAAAGCGAAAGACTTGCTCTTCTTGACCTCGACAAAAACGTATTCACCGTCGCGTGTGAGAATAAGGTCCAGTTCACCGCCGCCACCACGCCAGCGCCGCTTGGACACCGAATATCCTAGACCTTCATAGTGCCGAGCCACACTGTCTTCTGCTGCTACGCCAGCACAGTAATTGACCATCCCAGACATATGTCTCACTCCATATCCAACGCCAACTTATAGACGCGCTTGCGTGGCAAATCCATTTGTGAGGCAACACCCGCAATTGCTTCTTTGCGAGACACGTTTTGCAAATGCTCTCGTAACGCGCCAACGATCTCCTCGTCGGTCACGTCAGCGATCACCGGGCGTCCCAGAACAACGACAAATTCACCCTTTGGCGTGATATCGTCAGCACGATCAATGATGTTCCCCAAGGTTCCCGTACATACTTCTTCGAACCGTTTGGTTAATTCCCGGCACACAGCCACATGTCTCTCCCGCCCGAATTCTTGAACCAAAACATCTAACAAAGCCCTAATGCGTTTTGGGCTTTCGTACAAAACCAGCGTCGCATCAACACTCGCTATTGATCGCACAAATTTTTCCCGTGCCTTGGCAGCGTTGGGAGCGAATCCTGCGAACATGAATCGGTCAGTCGGCAAACCACTTACGCAAAGGGCTGCCAGCACCGCGGACGCGCCCGGTGCCGCAAAAACCCGCGCACCCACCCCACGTGCATCTTGCACAAGTTGATATCCGGGGTCCGCGATCATCGGGGTTCCGGCCTCGGACACATAGGCAACGCTTTGGCCGTTTTGCAAAGCAGCAAGGATTTTAGGGCGAGCGGCTGGCCCGTTGCGGTCGTGGTATGCAATCATTTTCCGACCGTTTAATGGAACGCCGTGAATATCCATCAGCTTGCGTGCGGTGCGCGTGTCCTCGGCTGCGATGACATCTGCGGAGGCCAAAATATCCAAGGCCCGCAACGTTATATCGCGCGCGCTGCCTATGGGGGTCGACACGAGATAAAGCCCCGGATCCAAAGTCTTTACATCACGCATCAGGCTGGCTCCCTCCGAGGGCGTTTACTTGGCCCACGGCCTTGGATAGTTTGCATCACAGTAAAGGTCCAATGGACGTACAACAGGGTGGTAAAATGGTTTCAGGTCTGAACAAGTTGCGCAAGATGCGTCGGGGTCTCGTATTTGGATTGGCAGCGGCTGTCTTGGCTGGGTGCCAAGTCACCGTGCCCACTGGTGGCAGCGGCCCGGCTGTTGACCGTTCTGCCCCTGTTCCTGTTGCTCTGCTGCTGCCCTATGGATCCGGCAAAAGCGGTGACGATGTTGTAGCACGCGCGTTGGAAGATGCGGCGCGGCTGGCGATCAACGATCTGGAAGGGGTGCAGATTGATCTGCGTGTCTACAATACCGCAGGCAGCGCGTCGACCGGTGCCTCTGCCGCGACCAGCGCCGTGTCTGATGGCGCCCAAGTGATCCTTGGCCCCCTATACGCCGATGTCGCAGCCGCCGTTGGCGTCGCAGTGGCCGGGAACAATGTCCCGGTTCTGTCGTTCTCCAACAACACATCTGTGGCCGGCGGCAACGTCTACGTTCTAGGCAGCACCTTTGAAAACACGGCGCGCCGTCTGGTCAGCTACGGCGCGGCCCAAGGTCGCAACCGCATCACCATTTTGCACAGCGCGGATGCAACGGGAACGATTGCAAAGGATGCTGTGACACGCGCGGCCCAAGCCGCTGGGGCGACTGTCACCGCGACCATTTCTTACGAGCTGTCGCAGGCGGGCGTTGTCGGGGCGATCCCCTCCGTGCGCTCCAGTATTCGCAGCAGCAACTCCAACACGTTATTTTTGACATCGTCTACGTCAGGCGCGCTGCCCCTGTTCGCGGAGCTCTTGCCAGAAGCAGGTATCAGCACGGACAGCGTTAAGTTCATGGGCTTGTCCCGGTGGGATATTCCGGCAGAGGCGCTACAGCTAAAAGGCCTGCAAGGCGGATGGTTTGCCCTGCCCGACCCTGGCCTGTCCGCACAGTTTCAGCAGCGGTTCAGCGCGGCAACAGGGCGCAGCCCGCACCCCCTTGCTGGCCTTGGCTACGACGGTATCTCGGCCATTGGCACGATAGCCGCCCGCCCGAACGGCGCGTTTGATCGCGGGAACCTGACCTCTGCCTCTGGTTTTGCCGGGGTAAACGGCGTATTCCGTCTGCGTGCGAATGGCACAAATGAACGCGCCCTGGCAGTGGCCCAGGTTGTGAACCAACAAGTTCAGGTGATCTCTCCTGCCCCAAGACGTTTCGGATCAGCCGGGTTCTAAACCCAACAGCGCCCCCTTCCCGCGCACTCTGTCGGCAATCGCACCAAGCGAACTGGTCGCCCGCCCGGGCGATATCTTCGACGTGGACGCGGTCTTGGGGGATCTCGCAACTGCCCTTTCGGGGGCGCCTGACGCAGCGGGCGCACGCAAGGCGACCGTGGACATCCTTTTGGCGGCCCAGAAAGAGGGACGCGCGGCGATTGAAGCGGGGTTTGAGGCTGACCCGACACGGGCCCGCCGGATTACGCGGGCCTATGCCTATCTGACCGACTGCATGGTCGAAACCACTTGGCTGGTTGCGACCCATCAATTGCACCCGAACCCCAATCCCACCGAGGGCGAGCGTATGGTCGTCATCGCTGTGGGTGGCTATGGACGCGGGGAAATGGCGCCGAGTTCGGACGTCGATCTGTTGTTTCTGACGCCTTACAAAATCTCACCTTGGGTCGAGTCGGTCGTGGAATCGATGCTCTACATCCTGTGGGACCTGAAGCTGAAGGTGGGGCATTCGTCCCGCACCGTGAAGGACTGCATCCATCTGGGGCGCGAGGACCTGACCATCCGCACCTCACTGCTGGAGCAGCGTATGATTTGCGGGCACGGATCGCTGGCCACGGACCTACGCGACCGTCTGTGGGAGGAGTTGTTTAGCAAGACCGCCGGAGAATTCATCGAAGGCAAACTTGCCGAACGTGCGGAACGACACCGCAAACAAGGTGGCCAGCGCTACATGCTGGAACCCAATGTCAAAGAGGCGAAGGGCGGGCTACGTGACCTACAAACCCTCTACTGGATTGCCAAGTACCGCTACGGCGTGCGGGATGCAGCCGATCTGGTGGATTTGGGCGTGTTTCGCCCGGACGAGTTTGAAAGCTTCGAGGCGGCGGAACGCTTTCTTTGGTCCGTGCGCTGCCACCTGCACCTGATTGCAAAACGCGCCGCCGATCAGCTGACGTTCGATATGCAGATCGAAGTGGCGGAGCGGATGGGTTTTCGCGATCAAGGGGGACGGCGGGGGGTCGAGCATTTCATGCAAGCCTATTTCCGCCATGCCACCAAGGTCGGCGAATTGACCCGCATCCTGTTGACCGCCCTAGAGGCCGAGCAAGTCAAGGAAACGCCGGGCCTCTGGGGGCTGTTGCGCGGCAAACGCAAACGCAAGCTGAAGGCTCCCTACGAGGAACGCCAAGGTCGCTTGGCCGTGGCCGATGAAGACGCGTTTCTGTCCGACAAGTTGAACCTTCTGCGCGTGTTTCAAGAGGGCCTGCGCACCGGTCTTCTGTTGCATCCCGATACCATGCGGCTGGTGTCCGGCAACATCCGGCTGATCGACAAAGAAATGCGCGAAAGCCCCGAGGCGAACCGCATCTTCCTCGATCTGCTGCTGAAACATGGCAACCCCGAAAGATCCCTGCGCCGCATGAACGAGCTGGAGGTGCTATCAGCCTTCCTGCCCGAATTCGCCCCGATCGTCGCCATGATGCAGTTCAACATGTACCACAGCTATACCGTGGACGAGCATACCATTCAGGTAATCGCACACCTGGCCAAGATCGAACGGGGCGAGTTGACAGAAAGCCTGCCCTTGTGTTCAGGCATCCTGAAAGGCGGGGTGAACCGCAAGGTTCTGTATGTGGCCATGCTGCTGCACGATATCGGCAAGGGCCGGCCCGAGGATCATTCCGTCCTTGGCGCGCAAATCTCCCGCGCGGTCGCCCCCCGGTTTGGGTTGAAGAAAGAGGAATGTGAGACCGTCGAATGGCTGGTCCGCTATCACCTTTTGATGTCAGACATGGCGCAAAAGCGCGATATTTCGGACCCTCGCACAATTCGCGATTTCGCCAAGGCCGTGAAAACGCGCAAGCGGTTGGACCTGCTGACGGTTCTTACGGTCTGCGACATCCGCGGGGTGGGCCCCAACGTCTGGAACAACTGGAAGGCGCAGATGATCCGTGCCCTACACCGGGCCACGGCCCTGGCCCTTGAAAACGGGCTGGAGGACGTGAACCGCGAGGCGCGCGAGGCCAAAGCGAAAAAGCTGTTCCGTGAACAGATGGAGGGGTGGACCCCGGCACAGTTGCGCACAGAACTCGGCCGCCACTATGGCCCTTACTGGCAGGGCATCCCGACTGCCGCTCAGGTGCAATTCGCCAAGATGCTGCAAACCCTGCAAGCGGATCAAATCTCGGTCGAGCTGGACCCGGACGAGGATCGCGACGCGACCCGCGCCCTGTTCGCCATGCAGGACCATCCCGGTATCTTTAGCCGGATCGCAGGGGCCCTGAACCTTGTGGGCGCCAATATTATTGATGCACGGACCTTTACGTCCAAGGACGGCTACGCCACCTCGGTGTTCTGGCTTCAGGATGTGGAGGGCAAGCCCTATGAGGCCAGCCGTCTGCCCCGCCTGCGCACCATGATCGAAAAGATCCTGTCGGGCGAGGTCATCACCCGCGACGCCCTAGAAGGCAAAGAGATCAAAAAGCGCGAGCGGCCCTTTGACGTGCCCACCAACATCAGTTTCGACAACGAAGGGTCCGAGATCTACACGATCATCGAGGTCGACACCCGCGACCGGCCCGGCCTGTTGTTCGACCTGACCCAAACCTTCGCCCAAGCGAACCTGTATATCGCCAGCGCCACAATCGCGACCTATGGGGCGCAGGTCGTGGACAGCTTTTACGTCAAGGACATGTTCGGTCTGAAAATCTACTCCAAGGCGAAACAGGCTGATCTGGAACGCCGCCTGCGTGCGGCGATTGCCAGGGTCAAGGAACGGGCGGGCGCATAACGTGAACCTCGCAAAGGGCTTTTTCACCGTGGGTGGTTGGACCATGGCCAGCCGCATCCTGGGCTTCGCCCGTGACATCCTGATCGCACGTTTCCTGGGCACGGGCGCCGTGGCCGAGGCGTTCCTGATCGCCTTTTCCCTGCCCAACATGTTCCGCCGCTTCTTTGCCGAAGGCGCGTTCAACATGGCCTTCGTGCCCATGTACGCCAAAAAGCTGGAGGCAGGCAAAGCCGCAGACGATTTCGCCCGGGACGCGCTGTCGGGGATGTTTATGATCCTGTCGGTGTTTTCGGCCCTTGGGATCGTTTTCATGCCGTGGCTCGTGTGGGCCATGGCCTCGGGCTTTGCCGATGACGGGCGGTTTGATCTTACCGTCGCTTACGGCCGGATCGCCTTTCCCTACATCATGATGATCTCGCTGGCGGCGCTTTTATCCGGTGTGCTGAACGCGAACCGCAAGTTTCTTGCCGCCGCCGCCGCGCCCTGTTTCCTGAACCTCGTGTTCATTGCGGCAATGGTGCTGTGGGTACTTCTAGGTCTGTCCGAGCCCACCCAAATCGGAGAGGCCTTGGCATGGGCCGTCCCCGTCGGTGGCCTTGCACAGCTGGCCCTTGTCTGGATTGCTGCCGCCCGCGCCGGGCACTGGCTGACCCCGCGCATCCCGCGCATGACGCCCGAACTGAAACGTCTGGCCATCATCGCCGCCCCCGCCGCCCTTGCCGGTGGGGTGATGCAGGTCAACCTGTTGGTGGGCCGCCAAGTCGCCAGTTATTTCGAGGGTGCTGTGGCTTGGCTGTCCTACGCCGACCGCCTGTACCAACTGCCATTGGGCGTCGTGGGCATCGCCATCGGAGTAGTGTTGCTGCCGGAACTGGCCCGCCGCGTGCGCGCTGACGATGCGGTATCGGGGCAGGAGGCGCTGTCGCGCGCTGGCGAATTCGGCCTTGCGCTGACCATCCCCGCCGCTGTGGCCCTGATGGTGATCCCCGTTCCACTGGTCGAGGTTTTGTTCGAGCGTGGCGCCTTCGACAGCGACGACACCGCCTTCACCGCGCTGGCCCTGATCGTCTATGGCGCGGGCCTGCCTGCTTTTGTTTTGCAGAAGGTGCTGCAACCACTGTTCTTCGCGCGCGAGGATACCCGGTCGCCCTTGCGCTTTGCGCTGGTGGCCATGGTGGTGAACGCCGCCGTCGCCGTTGGCCTTGCCCCCTTCATCGGGTTCATCGCGGCGGCCCTTGGCACCACGCTAGCGGGCTGGGTCATGGTCTGGCTTTTGTGGCGGGGTACACGCCCCATTGGTCAAGCGGCCCAATTTGACGCGCGGTTCAAACGGCGTTGGCCGCGGATCGTGCTGGCCTCTGCCATGATGGGCGGGGTGCTGTGGGGCTTGTTGATCGTGCTGGGACCCTTCTTTGGCGAGGCCGGTGTGCGCTATCTTGCGTTGTTGGTTTTGGTCGTACTGGGGATCGCAAGCTATGCCCTGTTCGGCAAACTGGTCGGCGCGTTCAATCTGGCAGATATCCGCGCCGCCCTACGCCGCTAGCGGTTGCGCAACCGGGCCAGCAGATACGCCCAGCCCCCGGGCACCAAGACGAACGAAAGCAGGAAACCAGCGGCAAAGCCCACTATATCCGCAACCCACTCGCCTCCTGATCCGAACAGCGCGCCAAAGATCAACTGGATCGCCAGCAGCATCCCGATCAGGCGAAAGGCGTTCAGGGGGGCCTCTCCAACGGTGCGGGCCTGCGCCCACAGCAGGAACGTGAAACACCCGATCAACCCGTAGACCCCGGGATACCCTCCGACCAGCGGTTGCGGGCTGTTCAGCAGCACCAGAAAGGCAACGCCCCCCGCGACGGAGGACGCCCAGAACACGACCAGAAACTTCCACGCGGAAAACACGCCCGAAATCGCCTTGCCAATCGCCAGCACGAACACAGCCACGAAGGCAGCGTGGACGAATCCGGTATGGATGAACGGGTAGGTCACAAGGCGCGCTACCTGTTCCAACGGCCACGTCTGGTTGTCCCACATCCAGCCGAACACGCTGTCAATCACGGCCCAATCGCGCATGGCGGACAGGCGCCAACCCACAGCCTCCGGCCCGCCGATGATCCCCTCGGTGCCCAGCCAAAAGATCAACTCAAGCCCACCTAAAACGGCAGCTAGGCCAACGACAACGGCGGGCACCTCAAGGAAAGGTGAGGTGTTGGGATCACGGTCCATGGGGCGCTCCGGTTGACGGGGTTAGGCCCCAAAGGTAAGCGCGTAGAGAACCAGCAGCAAGGGACCGCAGCCATGTCCGACACCCAATTTACCAAACGCGTTTTCTCCGGCATTCAACCCTCGGGCGGGTTAACACTGGGTAACTATCTGGGCGCGATGAAGCGATTTGTGGATATGCAGGACGACGGCGGCTTCGAGACGATCTACTGCATGGTGGATCTGCACGCGATTACGGTCTGGCAGGACCCAGAGGCCCTGCGCCGCAACACGCGCGAACTGTGCGCCGGTTTCATTGCTGCGGGCATTGATCCCGAAAAGTCTATTCTGTTCAATCAATCCCAAGTGCCCGAGCACACGCAACTGGGCTGGATCTTCAACTGTGTGGCGCGCATGGGCTGGATGGGCCGCATGACACAATGGAAGGACAAGGCGGGCGAGAACGCCGAGGGCGCGTCGCTGGGGCTGTTCGGCTACCCTGCCCTGATGGCTGCCGATATACTGATCTACCACGCCACCCATGTCCCCGTGGGCGACGACCAGAAGCAGCACCTGGAACTGACCCGCGACATCGCGGCCAAGTTCAACCACGATTATAGGCGGGAGTTCTTCCCCATCACCGAACCCGTCATCGAAGGCGCCGCCACCCGCGTCATGTCCCTGCGCGACGGCACCAAAAAGATGTCGAAATCCGACCCCTCGGACGCCAGCCGGATCAATCTGACCGACAGTGCCGACGCCATCGCCAAAAAGATCAAGAAGGCCAAGACCGACCCTGATCCCCTGCCCGATACGCTGGACGGTTTGGACGGTCGTCCCGAGGCCCGTAACCTGGTGAACATCTGGGCCGCGCTGGAGGGTACAACGCCCCAGGCCGTGGTCGAGGCGAATGCGGGCAAACTGTTTGGCTACTTCAAGCAAGACTTGGCAGAGATCGCTGTAAACCGCCTGGCCCCCATCTCGTCGGAAATGTCGCGCCTGATGGACGACACCGCCGAGATTGACCGCATCCTGTCACGCGGTGCGGAACGTGCGCGCAACATCGCAGCCCCGATCCTTGATCAGACTTACGACATCATCGGGATGGTGCGTTAGTTGAACCGGAACAGACGGAAGATCGCGGATGCGCCCCAACCCGCAGCGATTGCGATGAACAGGGACAGCAGGCCGTAGTACAAGGGTTGCTCGTGCGCGAGGGTGTAAATCCAGCGCTCCAACCCAACCTTGGTCACCGCAATCGTGTCAGTGTACAGGGCGGTCACGTTGCCATCCCGGGTCAGGAAAATGCGAACCGCATAGTCTCCTTCGACAAGGTTGGCGGGCAGGCTGACCTCAGTCGAGAACAGGGTCTCGTCAATCACACGGACAGGGCGATCCGTCAGCTGATAGGTCTCGTTCGCCTCACGGATACGGATCAGGGCGTTGGTGAAATCCTCGGTGGTCACCCCATCGCGGGTTTCGCCCACGGCGCGGATCGCCTTGGTCACGGACACATTGTGGCGCTGATCCTCGACGTTGGACAGCACTTGTTCCAAGGGGGCGGAACTGGCAACGGCGTAGAAACTGGGCGCGGCATCAACCTCGATGGCATCGGTGTTGACCCAAATGCCAAAGCGTTTTTCCTTGCGCCGCACCGTAACGGGTTCAGAGGGTCCTGTGACAGTGACGATAACCTGCATGGGGGCCGCGTCGATAGGCACCGGTGTGTTGCGTTTCACGGCCCCGAACACAAGGATTTCGGACCCGTCGAAATTGGTCGTGATCGACACATCGCTTTGGGACAGATCGGCGACCACATCCTCGAACGCGAAGGCGGGAGTGGACAGCATGATAAGGGCCAACAGGACACGCAGCATCAGTGGCCTCCTGTCCCGATGGAGTACAGCTCTGCCGGGGTCAGTAACAGGTCCAGCGCCAGCTTGCCGCAAACCGCCAGCACCATGATCGCCAGCAAGATACGCAACTGTTCGGCCTTGAGCTTCACCCCGATCCGCGCACCGATCTGGGCACCGATCACCCCCACCAGCAACAGAACTGCCAGCACCATATCCACGGTGTAGTTGGTGGTGGCGTGCAGCAGGGTCGTGAAGGCCGTCACAAAGATGATCTGGAACAGGGATGTGCCGACAACGACCTTGGTGGGCATGCCAAGGATATAGATCATCGCGGGCACCATGATAAAGCCGCCACCGACCCCCATGATCGCCGCAAGGATACCGACGAAGACACCCACCACCAGCGGCGGAATGACCGAGATATACAGACCCGAGGTGCGGAATTTCATCTTGAACGGCAGGGCGTGGATCCAGCCCCGCTGCTTGCGCTTGATCACGGCCTGCGGACCCTTGGACCGACGAATGGCGCGCAAACTTTCAAAGAACATCAACCCGCCAATGATGCCAAGGAACACAACGTAGCACAGCTTAACCAGCAGATCGACCTGCCCCATCTCGCGCAACATCGTGAAGACCTGTACGCCAAGTGCGGCCCCCACAAGGCCGCCGATCAACAGCACGACCCCCATGCGCAGGTCCACTGTCTTACGCTTCAAATGCGCCAGAACGCCCGAGAAGGAGGAGGCGACGATCTGGTTCGCCTCGGTCGCGACAGCCACCGCCGGAGGGATGCCGATGAAAAACAACAGGGGCGTCATTAAGAACCCGCCGCCAACACCGAACATGCCCGACAAGACGCCCACAATCCCGCCAAGCCCCAACAAAAGGAATGCGTTGACCGATACTTCGGCGATGGGGAGGTAAATTTGCATGGGTCAGTCCGGCGTGCGCAAGGCTTTCCCATACATCCCGCCTCTGACCCGGCAAGTCAAACCCCGGGGACCGGATTTCCCGTTTTTGGACTTAATGGCGCATCTGGCGTGGCCCTATTGGTCGCGCAGGAACCGGCGCAGCACTTTTTCCAGTTTGGCCGCACCCAAAGGGGCCATGGCCTTGGTGTGTTCATGGCTGATGTTTTCATCCGACAGACCAGCGGCCTTGTTCGTGATGGTCGAGATCGCAGCCACCCGCAGGCCGAGGAAGCGCGCAAGGATCACCTCGGGCACGGTGGACATGCCAACCGCGTCAGCGCCCAGTGTCCGGATCGCGCGGATTTCGGCAGGTGTCTCGAAAGACGGGCCGGAGTACCACGCATAAACCCCCTCGGGCAAAGGGACGTCCTCGGCGGCGGCCGCAGCGCGCAGACCGGCCCGTATCGCTGGACAATGGGCATCTGTCATGGGCACGAACCGCGCATCTGTTGGTTCCCCGATCAGGGGGTTCAGACCGCTGAAATTGATGTGATCGGACAACAGCATCAGGTCGCCCGGGTCAATGTCAGGGTGCATGGATCCGGCAGCGTTGGTGGCGATCAACGCCTCTGCGCCCAGTTCCTTCAACACCTCCAGGGGCAGGCGCATGGCATCGCCCCGCCCGCTTTCGTAGTAATGCGCACGCCCACCGAACACGGCGACCCGCTGCCCCTCCAGCGTGCCGATCACAAGGTTCGGGTTGTGCCCGGACACGCCTGCATGGGGAAAGCCGGGCAGGTCCGTGTATGGGATCGCCACACCGTCCACCGCGTCGGCCAAATGGCCCAACCCGGACCCAAGGATCATCCCGTAGCGGACCGGCGCATTGCCTGCACGGGCACGGATCAGGTCTGCAAGCTCAGCGCTCTTTGACATAGGGTTCGCCCCCTGCGCGGGGTGGGATGGCCTTACCGACGAAGCCCGCAAGGATCACAACGGTCAAGATGTAGGGTAGCGCCTGCATGAATTGCGAAGGCACTGCGATGCCGAGCAATTCGATGGACTGAAAGCGATTGCCCAACGCCTCTAGAAGGCCGAACAACAGACACGCGTAGAGGGCGTACCAAGGCCGCCACTTGGCAAAGATCAACGCCGCCAGCGCGATGAAGCCCCGGCCCGCAGACATGTCCTTGACGAAGCCTGCCGCCAAGCCCGTGGCCAAGTAGGCCCCGGCGATGCCACACAGCACGCCACAGATCATCACCGCCCAAAACCGCAATGCGACCACGCTGATGCCGGCCGTGTCCACTGCCGCCGGGTTTTCGCCCACGGCGCGCAGGCGCAGGCCGAACCGGGTGCGGAACAAAACCCACCACGTCAGCGGCACGATGGCCAGCGCGACGTAGACAAGCGCTGTGTGGCCTGAAATCAGCTCCCCATAGATGGGGCCAAAGACGGGCACGCCGGATAAAGCCTCTGCAAAAGGCAGTTCCACCGGTTGGAACCGCGCGGCCCCTTCCAGCGGCGGGGTGCGTCCCCCCAGGCTAAACCACGTTTGTCCGATCACCACCGTAACCCCTGCGGCAAGAAAGTTGATCGCAACCCCCGAGATCAGCTGGTTTCCGCGAAAAGTGATCGACGCGATCCCGTGTACCAATGACAAGACTACGGACGCCGTGATGCCCATGATCAGACCAACCCAAGCGGACCCGGTGGTAAAGCTGAACGCGGCGGCAAAGAAGGCGGCAATCAGCATCTTGCCCTCCAGCCCGATGTCGAAGATGCCCGCCCGTTCGGAATACAAGCCCGCGAGGCAGGCCAACAAAAGCGGCGTGGCAAGACGCACCGTGCTGTCGAGAATTTGCAGGATGTCGATCAGGCCCATATCACGCGGCCCCCTTGTTCATACGGATAAACGCGCGTTCGATGGGCGCGCGGACCATGTTGTCCAGCGCGCCGGTGAACAGGATCACAAGGGCTTGGATCACAAGGATCATTTCCCGGGTGATGGCGGGGCGTTCAAACTCCAACTCTGCCCCGCCTTGGTACAGCAGGCCGAACAGGAGCGCCGCGAGGAAAACGCCCACCGGGTGGGACCGCCCCATCAGCGCCACGGCGATGCCGACAAAGCCCGCGCCCTGCACCGGGTCCAGAACCAACCTCTCAGCCTCGCCCATCACAGCGTTGATGGCCATCATGCCGGACAAGCCGCCGGAAATCAGCATGGCGATCATGATGATCTTGAAAGGCGAGATCCCGGCGTAAATCGCAGCCGACTCCGACTGACCAAAAGCGCGGATCTCGTACCCCAGACGCGTGCGCCAGATCAGAACCCAGACCGCGACACACGCAAGTAAGGCCACGACGAACGACACGTTCAAAGGCGTAGACCGAGGAAAGCCAAGCCCCGGGAACATGGCAGCCGCGTTGGGCAGCTTGGCCATATCACCGAACTTGGCGGTTTCAGGCGACATCGATCCCGGAACCTTGAGGGTGTTCACCAATAGGTAAACCAACAACGCCGAGGCGATGAAGTTGAACATGATCGTCGTGATCACGATGTGACTGCCGCGTTTGGCTTGCAGATACGCCGGTATCGCGGCCCACGCCGCCCCGAACACCATGGCCCCCATCATCGCCGCGATCAGCGCGATAGACCAGTGGGGCCAAGGAAATGACAGCAACACCAGCGCGACACCAAGGCCACCCAGCCCCGCCTGCCCCTCGCCACCGATGTTGAACAGACGCGCGTGAAAGGCCACTGACACGGCCAGACCGGTAAAGATGAAGTTCGTCGCGTAGTACAGCGTATAGCCCCAACCATAGGCGGACCCGACGGCGCCCTTGATCAGGATGCCCATCGCCTCGAACGGGTTTTCCCCGATGTACCAAACGACCAGCCCGGACACGAACAACGCCAACCCAAGGTTGATCAGCGGGATCAGCAGGATATCGACCCATTTGGGCATCACGCAGCCCCCCAAGTTCCGTCTCGACCACACCGGCCATCAACAGGCCAAGTTCACGTTCATTGGTTTGATCGGGCAGACGTTCGCCCATGATTTGCCCGTCGAACATCACGGCGATGCGGTCGGAAAGGGCCATGATCTCGTCCAGCTCGACACTGACCAGCAGCACCGCTTTGCCCGCGTCGCGCAGGGCGATGATCTGTTCATGAATGAATTCGATCGCCCCGATGTCGACCCCGCGCGTGGGTTGGCCGATCAACAGCAGGTCGGGGTTCCGTTCAATCTCGCGGGCCACGACGATCTTTTGCTGGTTGCCGCCGCTAAAGCTTTTGGCGGGCAAGGCGGGGTTCGGCGGACGCACATCGAACTTGGCCATCTTCTCGGCGGTGTCTTTCTTTAGCGCCGCGTTGTCCATCAGAAAGCCCCGGTTGTACTTGGCATCGTGGTGGTAGCCAAAGCCAGTATTCTCCCAAGCGTGGAAATCCATGATCAATCCCTCGCGCTGACGATCCTCCGGCACATGGGCGATGCCGCGCGCACGACGGGACCGGCCATCGCTTTCCCGCCCCGACAGATCAATCGTCTGCCCGTTCAGGCGCACGATCCCATCGGCGGTGGTGTAGCCGCCAAGGACCTCCAGCAACTCTGACTGACCGTTGCCCGCGACCCCGGCGATCCCCAGCACCTCACCGGCGCGGATCGACAGACTGACACCTTTCAAACGTTCGACATTCTGGGCGTCGCGCACGCGCAGGTTCTCGACCTCCAGCACAGTTTCCTTCGGGGCAGCCAGTTTCTTGTCCACGCGCAACAGCACCTTGCGCCCCACCATCAGCTCCGCCAATTGTTCGGGCGAGGTCTCGGCCGTCTTCACGGTGGCCGTCATTTCGCCCCGGCGCATCACGCTGACGCTGTCGGTGATGTCCATAATCTCGCGCAGTTTGTGGGTGATCAGGATGATCGTCTTGCCCTGATCGCGCAGGCCCTTGAGAATGCGGAAAAGGTGGTCCGCCTCCGCCGGGGTCAGCACGCCCGTGGGTTCATCGAGGATCAGGATATCCGCCTCGCGGTACAGCGCCTTCAGGATCTCGACACGCTGCTGGTGGCCGACGCTTAGATCTTCGACCACGGCGTCCGGATCAACGTTCAGCTCGTATTCCTCAGCCAATTGCTTCAACAGCTTGCGCGCCTTACCGAGGGAGGGTTTCAACAACCGCCCGTCCTCGGCCCCAAGGATCACGTTTTCGAGGACCGTAAAATTCTCAACCAGTTTGAAGTGCTGGAACACCATGCCGATGCCCGCGGCAATCGCAGCCTGACTGTCGGGGATCGTCGTTGGTTTTCCACCGATGAAGATCTCGCCCGCGTCGGCCTTGTAAAAACCATAAAGGATGCTCATCAGCGTGGACTTGCCCGCGCCGTTTTCACCGATGATCCCATGGATCGTACCCTTGGCCACCTGAATAGAGATGTCCTTGTTCGCCTGCACGGGGCCAAACGCCTTGGATATCCCTTTGAGTTCAATCGCGAGGGGTTGGATCATCGACATCTCCGCATAGAAAACGGGCCCCGGACGATCCCGGGACCCGCCAAGTCAGATCAGAACGTCAGCGCAGGGCAGCTATCGTCCGAAGTATAATCGTGCACCATCAACTCGCCCGCTGCGATCTGCGCGGAGGCAGCCTCGACGGCCATGCGCATTTCGTCGGATACCAGCGATGCGTTGTGCTCATCCATCGCAAAGCCGACGCCTTCGTTGGCCACAGACATCGCCACGATACCGGTTTCCATGTCCGCACCGTCGGAAAAGGCGTTGTAAACCGCGTTGTCCACGCGCTTCAACATCGAGGTCAGAACTTGGCCGGAATGCAGGAAGTTCTGGTTGCTGTCCACACCGATGGACAGGATGCCCTCGTCTGCGGCGGTTTGCAGAACACCAATGCCGGTGCCGCCCGCGGCAGCAAATACAACGTCAGACCCTTGGGAAATCTGCGCTTTGGTCAACTCGCCACCACGCACGGGGTCGTTCCAGGCGGACGGCGTCGTCCCGGTCATGCTCGCGATGACTTCGATGTCGGGGTTTGCGGCCTTGGCCCCTTGGGCATAGCCACAGGCGAATTTACGGATCAGGGGCACGTCCATGCCGCCGATGAAGGACACCGTCCCGGTTTTGGAGGCTTTGGCCGCCATCATGCCAACCAGGTAGGATCCTTCGTGTTCCGCAAAGACAACGGACCGCACGTTTGGCGCGTCAACGACCATGTCAACGATCACGAACTTGGTGTCGGGATAGTCGGGGGCAACTTCACCCAAAGCGGTCGCGTTGGCAAAGCCCAGAACCACGACAGGGTTCGCGCCACGCTCTGCCATGCGGCGCATGGTCTGCTCACGCTGCGCCTCGTTGGCCAGCTCGGTTTCAAGATAGGTGCCACCGGTTTCGGCAACCCAACGCTGTGCACCATTGTAGGCGCTTTCGTTAAAGGATTTGTCGAACTTGCCGCCAAGGTCGATGATCAGCCCAGGCTCTGCCAGACCGGCACCTGCGGACAATGCGGCCGCGGCGGACGCAGCCATAAGTTTCTTCATCAGGCTCATAGAATAACTCCCCAGTTGATGCCGGGGGTTTCTAGCCCCCGTGCGAGCGTGCGGCAAATAGGCCGCAGGCGGTGGGAAAGGTCAACCGGAGTCTTTCGGATCAGCGCGCAGACGCGGGGTCATGTCCCACGATTTTGCGCAAAGTCAGGGCGTCTGTGCCTGCATAGTAACCGGGGCGCGCACCGACCTGATTGTACCCGGCCCGCGCATAGAGGGCACGGGCGGTGTGGTTATCCGCAGCGACCTCCAGAAAGATCGCTTGCGCGCCCTCTTTTTCCATAGCGGCCTCAAGGCGCGCAAGGGTCGCTGCACCCAGGCCTTGGCCGCGACAAGGCGGGGCAACGGCGATGGTCAGCACCTCGCCCTCTCCGGCGATCACGCGCCCGACCGCCAAGGCCGTTTGATCCGCGATCACCACGCTGAGCGGATCGTCGAGGTAGCCTGCGAACTCATCAGCAGTCCAGGGGCGCGGAATGGTGAAGCTGGCCGCATGAAGACGCGCAAGGGCCGCCGGGGTCATGGCAGCAAAACAGGCGGCGCATCTCGGGCCGGGGCCGCATCCGCCGCACGCAGGTACAGCGGCGCGGGGCGCGAGTTTTGTTGGCCCATGCGCAGGGCGGCATGTCGCGCAATCGCCTCTGGCAGCGGCAAGGGCGGGGTCTGGAGGTTCACACCGGACAGTGGATCATAGCTGTACACGGGCATGTTGCTGTCCAGCGCCGATCGTTCAACCAAGACAGGCTCAGTATCTGGCGTTTGCAGGTACACCCGCTCTCGCGGGGCGGCGACGGCACTAGCGACATCCCCGGACGCGCCAAATACAGCAGCGTCCAAAGTGCTGACCCCGATGGCTGGGATGCCCAGGGACACCGCCAACCCGCGTGCTGCAGAGACCGATAGGCGAATACCGGTGAAGTTGCCCGGACCAACACCAACGCCAATCGCCGACACATCAGACCAGCCGTGCCGACCCTCGTCCAAGACCTCTTCCAGCAGGGGGAACAACCGCTCTGCCTGTCCGCGGGCCAAGGCCTCTGTCCGGCTGGCCAAAACCTCGCCCCCGCAAAGCAAAGCGGCCGCGCAATGCGCGGCCGATGTGTCGAATGCCAAGATCACTGGATCAGACGGCAACAGGGCGCACCTCTGTCACCTCGGGGATGTAGTGACGCAGCAGGTTCTCGATCCCCATCTTCAACGTCAGGGTCGAAGACGGGCAGCCCGCGCAGGCCCCCTTCATGTGCAGGTACACAACGCCACGGTCGAAACCGTGGAATGTGATATCGCCACCATCCTGAGCCACCGCAGGGCGCACACGGGTGTCCAGCAACTCTTTGATCTGTCCCACGACTTGGGCGTCTTCCCCGTGGTCGTGATCTGTGTGCCCGGCCTCTGCCTCACCTTCCATGACAGGCGCGCCGGATTGATAATGCTCCATGATCGCGCCAAGGATGGCGGGCTTGATATGGTCCCACTCCGTCGCTTCGGCTTTGGTCACTGTGACAAAATCGTTGCCAAAGAACACGCCGGCCACACCGTCCACACCGAACAACCGGGTGGCGAGAGGCGATTTTTCCGCCGCTTCGGCCGTTGGAAAATCGGCTGTGCCCATGTCAAGGACCGCTTGGCCGGGCAAGAATTTCAGCGTCGCGGGGTTCGGGGTCGATTCCGTCTGAATAAACATCGGCAGCCTTTCGTGTCTGTTGGCACAGTATATGCGTATCGGACCCGCAAGGGTCAAGGATTAGAAAGGTTCTAAACTGTCAGCATATGCTTTCCAACTGCTCTTTGGTCAGGCTACCGGGGACAATGGTGATCGGCACAGGTAAACTGCCCGCGTTTCGGGACATATGGGTGACCAGCGGACCGGGCCCTCGTTTGTCGTTGTCCGCGCCCAGTACCAGAACGCCGACCTCTTCATCTTCCCTGACCTGAGCGAGAATCTCGTCCACAGGCTCGCCCTCTCGGATCACCAGTTCGGGGTCAACACCCTGCTTGTCCCGCATCCACTTGGCGAAGACGTCAAAATGCGCCTCGATCCGTTCGCGCGCCTCTTGACGCATGATGTCGCTGACACCGATCCAATGATTGAACTCTTCAGGCGGTATGACGGCCAGAACCTCGACACCACCGCCCGAGCGCGCCGCGCGCATCGCGGCGAACCGCATGGCGTTCAGACATTCACGGCTGTCATCCAGAACAACAAGAAACTTACGCATGATCGCTCCCCTTCGGCATGTGATCATCGCCCAAGGGTGCACATCTGTCTAGCGTTCGTTTGCACCCTCAGACAGTGCCCAATCCCAATACATTTCGCGCGCGCGGCGGGTCACGGGACCGACCTGATACTGGCGGTCTTCAAAGGCGGTCACGGGGGTGATCTTGGTCATGTTGCCGGTCAGAAAGACCTCATCTGCCGCGCGAAAATCGTCGAAGGTCAGGACAGTCTCGTGCACCCGTACCCCATCCTTGCGCAGGTGATCCATATGACGCCCCCGCGTGATGCCGGACAAAAAGGTTCCATTGGGCACGGGCGTAAAGACCTCACCATCGCGCACCATAAAAACATTGGCCGTCGCCGTTTCTGCCACGTTCCCCATGGCATCTGCCACAAGGGCGTTGCCAAACCCCTTTGCGTTGGCCTCGCCCAGCATCCTTGCGTTGTTCGGATAGAGGCAGCCTGCCTTAGCGTTACAGACCGAATCCTCCATCACCGGGCGACGGAACCGCGTGGTGGTCAGCGTGGTTGTGGTATCTTGCTGGGCCATGGGGATTTCTTCGAGGCAGATCGCAAAACCGGTGGCCCCCACCTTGGGCAACACGCCAAGCGGCCCGCCGTCCAACGCCCAATACATTGGCCGAATGTAGACGGCGGCATCGGGAGCGTAGGTGGACAACCCTTCATGCACCATGGCGACCATATCCTCGCGGGTGACGGTCGGTGTGATCATCAGCGCCTCGGCAGAATGGTTCACCCGGGTACAATGCGCCAGCAAGTCGGGCACCACCCCTTCGAACCGGCGCGCGCCGTCAAACACGCTGGACCCCAGCCACATGCCATGGTCAGCCGCCCGCATAATGGGGACGTCGCCGTCATGCCACGTGCCCTCGAAATAGGTTCGGATGTTGGTGCCGGTTGCCACGCGCGTTCTCCCCTTGGTTGATGGGAAGAGTAGGGCGCGTGGTCGGGACGGTAAAGGGTCAGCGGACGACGTGCACCGCACATTTCGCATGGCGCACAACGCGCGCAGCGGTCGAGCCAAGCAGGTAATCCTGCACCGACGGACAGTGCGAAGCGACGACGATCAGGTCGGATTGACGCGCCTCGGCCTCGGAGAGGATAGCACGACCGGCGTGCCCTTCGACAACCTCAAGCAGGATGTCATCGGCACCCCCTGTTTTCTCGGCCAAACCTGCAAGAATATCCCTGCGCGTGTTTTCAAGGTGGTCCGCAGGCAGGTATTCCGTGGCGTAGGAGGGCAAGTGTTCGACCACATGGATCGCGGTAATCTTGCCGCCGTCAGCCTTCAGCGCGCGTGCGATCTCAAGGGCGCCTGCGCTGTCACGTTCGTGGTCAAAGGCGAGAGGGACGAGGATATTTTTGTACATGGTCTGTTGTCCTTAGATGGGTCGGGGGGACAAAAGCACGGGGTTGGCGGCGGCGTCTTTGACCTGCATCATGCCGCCACATTAAGTAGGAGATTTTTGGTGCAAAATCCCAATCCAGTTCGCCCCTTTGATGCAGAGGCGAAACGCATGACGTATGACATTCTGGCGGTTGCGCGCAGCGCGGCCCTCGGGGTTCTGGACCCTGACACCGGGATGCCCGTGGTCAGTCGCATCGGCTTTGTCCACATCGCGGATATTGGATTGCTCAGCCTGATGTCCGACCTGTCTTCGCACACACGCGCCTTGCGCGCTGACCCCCGGTGTTCCGTCCTGATCGGAGAGCCGGGTGAAAAGGGCGACCCCCTGACCCATCCCCGCCTCACCGTCCAAGCGACGGCAGGCGTGATGGACAAAAGCACCCTGCGCGATGTGTTTTTGGAACATATGCCCAAGGCAACGCTTTACTTCGATTTCACAGATTTTCACTTGTTCCGCTTTGTCCCAACCGGCGGCTTTCTAAACGGTGGTTTTGGCAAAGCGTTCGATTTGACAGCCGAAGACCTATCCGCGCTCTAGGCGTCTTGGCGCACAATATCCGAGACCAACACTCCCTTGGCCACGGGTCCAAGGATCGCCTGCGCCTCTGCCAGCAACGCCATGCGCAATGCGTCCATCTTGGCAGCTGACGTAAAAACGCCGTCGAAACCGCCCAGATTTGCGTGGCGAAACAGGACAGTGTTGAACCCATCGCGCAGTTTCGGTTCGCGTTCAAACACAATGGACTGTTCCCCGTCCGCCACCTCTATGCTCAGGCTCAGAACAACCAACCCCTTGATCTGTGCCTCACTGACCAGTGGAATGACGAACTGATTGTTGAGACGCGCGAAGGATGTTTCGCCGTCCGGATCCACTTCCGGTTCCGCCACGGTTTCCGGTGGCGCATCTGGATCAGCAGGTTCCGGCGCAGGTCGCAAGAACAGACCCGCGCCCGCCCCGCCGCCAATGCCAAGAACGACGACGAGGATTGGAAGAATAAGTGCCTTCATCCCACCCCCTAGAACGGTAGTATGATGTCAGCAATTTGCTGACCATAGCGGGGCTGCTGCACATCCGTGATCTGCCCACGTCCACCGTAAGAAATACGGGCCGAGGCGATCTTGTCGTAGGTAATCTCGTTCTGACGCGAGATATCTTCGGGACGAACAAAGCCCGTCACCAGCAACTCGCGCACCTCGAAATTCACGCGCACCTCTTGGCTGCCTTGGATGCGGGCAACGCCGTTTGGCAGGGTCTCGACCACCGTGGCCGCCACACGCAACGTCAGGCGTTCATTGCGGCGTACCGATCCGTCCCCACCCGACGCGCTGTTGGAGTTCACGGACACCGCATTGGCCAAAGACGCGCCTTCGGGCAGCCGGGCATCCACGCTTTGCGGCACACCGAAGAAGTCAGGCACGCCCATGGACTCGGAGCCGGACCGGGACCGTTCCGAACTGTTGGACATCTCGGCGCGGTCATTGATCTCGATCACCACTGTCAGGATATCCCCCCGCTGACTGGCACGCCGGTCGCCCAGCAAAGACTGCCGCCCGCCTGACCAAAGCGACGCCGTGTGCACGGGCGCGTCGCCTTCCAAGGTCACAGGCAGGCCTTCGGTGATCATTGCGTGATGCTCGTAGCCCCCGGTGATCGGGCTGAACTCGGGCGCTTTGCCAACTTCTTCCAACCGCGCACAGCCGGCAGCGATAAGGCAGGTCACAACAATCAAAGGGCGTTTCATAGGGGTTCCAATCATTGAACGTGGACAGAACCATCGGGCGCAACCACGCCCGAAACGGTGGTGCGCGACGACAGGTTCATGACGCGCACCATTTGACCCACCGCAGCCTCGCCCAAGGCGCGCCCCTCGGTGTGGATGCGCAAGGCGCGGGTTTTGTAGACAAGCGGGACGATCTGGTTACGCGCGATCACCCGCGCAGGGCCCACATCGCGCGGGCGAATGGGGCGGTTGGCATAGAGGTTCACCCGCGCCTCCATCCCTATGAGCGCATCCAAGTCCGTGGCCGCGCCGGGTAAGGGCAGGGTGCTAAGGGTCAGGTCCGACGCGGTCAGAATAGTTCCACTGCGAATGTTGGCGGCGGCAAGGACACTTTCGGCGGCGGCGGGCACCGCAAGGAAAAGGGATATGGCGGCAACACGGATCATCGGTCAGCGGATCTGCGTCGTGGCGCTGAGCATCTGGTCAGCGGCGGTGATGATCTTGGCGTTCAACTCGTACCCGCGCTGCGCCTCGATCAGGTCCGTTACCTCGCGCACAGCGTCGACGGAACTGGACTCGAGATACCCCTGCCGGAAAGACCCCAAGCCGTTGTCGCCGGGATTACCGACCGTAGGCGGACCAGAGGCGCCGGTTTCAAGGTAAAGGTTCGATCCCATCGCCTCCAAGCCCTTTTCGTTGGAAAAGCCCGCGAGGGTCAGCTGGCCAATCAACTCCGGTTCGACCTGATCCACGAAGTAGGCATAGACCTCGCCGTCGGGGTTAATCGCGATCGAGCGTGTGTCATTCGGGATCGTGATATCGGGCACCACAGGATGGCCGTCGGACGTCACGATCTGCCCCTCGGCGGATCGCTTTAGCGCACCGTCCCGTGTGTATGCCGCGGCACCCGAGGGCAGCGTCACTTCGAGGTAGCCCTTCCCCTCGATCGCCAGGTCGAGGTCGCCGCCGGTATTGGCCAACGCCCCTTGTTGCACATTCATCGTCACCGCCGTTGCCCGCACCCCCAGCCCGATCTGGACACCGGCGGGCACCATCGTGCCATCGGACGCCGTGATGCTGCCAGCACGCGTGGCTTGTTGGTAATGCAGGTCCGCGAACTCTGCCCGGCGGGCATTGTAGGCGGTGGTGTTCATATTGGCGAGGTTGTTGGAAATCACCTCGACCCGGGTTTGCTGTGCCGCCATTCCGGTGGCCGCGATCTTGAGTGCGCGCATCGGTTTCTCCTGACTTAGCGGCCTATCAGCCGCAGGATGGATTGGGTGCGTTCGTGCTCTTTTTCCATGAAAGAATGGCCCGCCTGATAGGCGTGCTGCACCTCGATCATGCGGGCAATCTCGCGCACGGCGTTGACGTTGCTGTCCTCAAGAAAGCCCTGCAGCATGCGCGGATTTTCCATGGGCTGCACACCGCCCGTGGGGATAAAGCTGACGCCGTCTGTGCGGGCCAGATCCTCCGGATCGTTGGGTATGACCAAACCGACCTGCGCCACCGGTTCGCCATCGGCGCTGACTGTGCCGTCGGACCCGATGTAGATGGACTGTGCATCGGGTGGAATGAACACCGGCGCGCCCCCCGCATCCAAAACCGGGTGACCGTCGAAGGTGACCAAGTCCCCTTCGGCATTCGGCGTGAAGGCTCCGGCACGGGTCAGGGCGACGCCTTCGGGGGTTTGGACCTGAAAGAAGCCGTCGCCTTCAATTGCCAGGTCGAATGTGCCGCCGGTCTGCGACAGCGCCCCTTGAATGGACCGGGTCACATGGGTGTCCCCAAGCGCCATCGACACAGACGGCGTGTCCGGTCCAGTCGCCTTCACATATTCCGAAAAGATCATGCCTTCCGCCCGAAAGCCCGTGGTCGAAGCGTTCGCCACGTTGTGCGCGACCATCTGCATTTCTTTCATCAGGCCGGCTTGGCGGGTGAGGGCGGGGTAAATGCCTTGGCTCATCAGATACCCTCGATCAGTGGCAAAAGGGTGGACGAAAAGTAGTCGGTCAGCGTGTAGGTCATGAAGTTCATGGACGCCCAAAACACCACGAGGATCGCCGCCAGCTTGGGCACAAAGGTCAGGGTCATTTCCTGAATCGACGTCAATGCCTGCACCAAGCCGATGGCCACCCCGACAACCAAGGCCGCCAGTAGGATCGGCGTGGACATCAACAGGGATACCCAAAGGCCCTGACGCAATGTGTCATAGAAGATCACACCGTCCATCAGACCGGCATCCTCAGGATTTCCTGATAGGCCTCGACCACGCGATCCCGGACTGTCACGGCGGTTTCGACCGCCAATGACGTCTCTGCCAAAGCTGTCACCAAGGCGTGCGGGTCGGCCCCGCTGGTGACGGCCGCATGGGCCGTCGTCTCGCCCTTTTGGACGGTTTGCGCAAATTCCTGCGCCAGCGCCTTGAAGTCCGGGGCGGCATCGTCGGGCACCTTGGGTTGCGTCGCAGGCCGGGCCGCGCCATAGGCGGCCTGGGCCATCGAGGATCGTACGTCCATATCTCAGCCTCCTTCTAGCGGCTGCGGATGATGTCCATCAGTTTCGACGACATCTCCCGCGTTTGTTCGAACATTTTTACGTTCGCCTCATAGGATCGCTGCGCTTCGCGCGCGTCCGCGAGTTCAATCATCAGGTTCACGTTGGATCCCTGATAATGCCCCGTGTCATCGGCCAACGGGTGGCCGGGATCATAGATTTCAGGCAATTCGGTGCGGTCCAGCTGTACGGGGCCGACCTCGACCGTACCGGTTGCACGCCCTGCCTCGACCATCTCGGAAAACGACACTGTTTTGCGCCGATAACCCGGAGTGTCCGCATTTGCGATGTTCTCGGACACATGTTGCAACCTTTGGGACTGGCTGCGCATCCCGCTTGCAAGCGCGTCGAGGGCCTGTGAAAATCCGCTCATACCGAAACCTCCTTACCTGCGCCCGACTGCGGTGCGCAGCAAATCAAGCGAGTTCTGATAGACCGTCACGGCGCGTGAATGGGCGCGCTCCGCCTCTACCGAGCGCAGGATCTCCCGATCAAGGCTGACAGTGTTGCCATTGGGATCCGCGGGCGTGTCCACTTCGGTCACCTGCCAATTGGTGCCCCCGCCGGAAAACGAAACATGGTGCGGGTGTGTCTTGCGGGCCTGCAGCGTCCCCTCGACCTGCGCCTGAAACGCCGTCACATCACGGGCCTTGAACCCGGGCGTATCGGCGTTCGCCACATTCTGCGCTGTCAGGGATTGGCGATGCGCGGCGTGGCGCGCCATGTCCCCTGCAATCCTCATCAGGCCAATATTGTCGAACACCGGGGCTACTCCTCCGTTGGTTTCAACGAAGGCTTAAGGATGATTCCTTTAAAAAGCGTAACGAACAAAAAGGAAACGCATTCATGCAGACCGAAGTCCTACGCTCTCTGACGGCTCAAGTGCGGCGTATGCAGCCGATCAAACCCGTTGGTTTCATTGCACAAATCCTGCCCAGCACCATCGAAGCGAGGGGTCTTTCCCACGTCGCGCGCATGGGGGACGAAGTGCAAATCGGTCTGATCGGGCGCGGCGAAATCAGCCGAGTCGCACAGGATGTCGTTACCATTTTACCTTATGCGCGCAGCGAGGGTCTGGCGCTGGACACGCCTGTGACGCTGCTTGGGCCGCCGAAACTTGCGCCACATAACAGTTGGATTGGCCGCGTGCTGGACCCATTTGGCGCACCGCTGGATCACGAGGGCCTGTTGCAGGGGGATGCAGAGCACCCGCTGGACCGCCCTGCCCCACCCGCCCACGGCAGGGCCATGATGGGCGCGCGGATGCAAACATGCGTAGCGGTCTTGGACACATTCCTGCCCATCGCCCAAGGGCAACGCATGGGGCTGTTCGCGGGATCCGGCGTGGGGAAATCCACGCTGCTGGGGCGCTTGGCCAAGGATACGCCCGCCGATGTCTGTGTGATTGCATTGATCGGGGAACGGGGCCGGGAGTTGCAAGAGTTTCTGACCCGCGCCTTGGGTCCCGACGGGTTGGCGCGGTCCGTCGTTGTTGCGGCTACCTCTGACATGGCGCCCAGCCTGCGCCGCCGCGCGGCCTTTACCGCCATGACCATCGCCGAGCATTTCCGGGACCAAGGGGCCAATGTCCTGTTTCTCGCCGACAGCATAACCCGCTTTGCCGAGGCCTACCGCGAGGTTGCCGTGGCGGCGGGCGAAGAGGCGAACATGCGCGGCTTTCCCCCCAGTATGACCCACGCGCTGGCGGCCTTGTGCGAACGGGCCGGGCCGGGGCCGCGCGGCGGTGGGTCCATCACCGCGATCCTGTCCGTTCTGGTCGCCGGATCGGACATGGAGGAGCCGGTGGCGGACATCCTGCGCGGGTTGATCGACGGGCACATCGTGATGGACCGCGAGATTGCAGAACGTGGACGCTACCCGGCCATCGACGTGCTGCGGTCCGTGTCCCGCGCCTTGCCCGAGGCTGCGAGCGATGCCGAAAATGCGAGCCTGACCAAGGCGCGCAGGTTGATGGGGGCCTATGACAAGGCAGAAATGATGATCCAATCGGGCCTATATGAGCGCGGCAGCGACCCGACATTGGACGCAGCCCTGCGCGTGGTGCCCAGGCTGGAGGAATTCTTTGGCAATGCCGATACCCGCACCATCGAGGAAAACTTCGCCATCCTGGAGGCGCTTTTGGCCTAGCTGGCGTAGTCGGACCCCTCCTGGTCAAGAATCAGGCGCAACTCGGCCAAGTGGCGCGCGTCTTGATCGGGGTAGTTTTCCAATTCTTGCGCGGTTTTCTCGGCGATTTCGTCGGACAGCACGTTCAGGGGCTGCCCGGTTTGCAGAGCGCGGATGTAGGTCTCGGCGGCGCGTTCGAAATAGTACAGGCGGTTGAAGGTCTCGGCCACGGTGTCCCCTATGATCATCACACCGTGGTTGCCCATGATCATGACCTTTTTCTTCGGATCATCAAACAGCTGCGCGCAACGCGCCCCTCCTCCTCGAAGGCCAGCCCGCCGTAGGACGTATCCACCACGTAGCGATTGAAAAACGTGGCGCAGTTTTGGTCGATGGGTGGCAATTCGGGGTTGTGCAATGTGGCCAGGACAGTCGCATGGATGGAGTGCACATGCATCGCACAGCGCGCGTGGGGACAGAGCCGGTGCAGCCCGCCGTGCAGCCCCCAAGCCGTGGGGTCGGGGGCGTTCGGGCCTGACAGTGTGTCGGGGTCATTGGCATCCACCACGATCAGGTCCGAGGCCTTGATCCGTGCAAAGTGCATCTGGTTCGGGTTCATCAAAAACTGCGTGCCATCCTCATTGATCGCAAAGCTGAAGTGGTTGGCGACCCCCTCATGCATGTTCAGCCGGGCGGTCCAACGAAAGGCCGCAGCCAGATCGGCCCGCGCGTCCCAATGGTCAAGGTTTTGCATCATCGTCTCCTAAACGGTCCAATCGGCCATGGTCAGGGATACGCCCCTTCAACTTCCCCGCGATCGTTGACCCATGGTTGCGTGCGACAAAGCGGCGTGTCAACGTGGGTCATGCAAGCCAAAGACCTGACCCCTTGGGCCGATAGCGCCCCTGAATTGATCGCCGTTGCCGCAGGACGCGCGCCTGCCGACTGCGTGATCCAAAACGCACGCGTGGTACTGGTTCAAACCCGCGAGGTGCTGGACTGGCATATCGCGATCCATGCGGGCCGCTTCGCCTATGTCGGACCGGACGCCAGCCACTGCATCGGTGATACAACTCGGATGATTGACGCCGCCGGACGCTATGCCATTCCCGGCCTTTGCGACGCGCATATGCACATCGAAAGCGGTATGCTGACGCCTGCCGAATTCGCCGCCGCTGTGATCCCCCATGGCACCACCAGCATGTTCACGGACCCCCACGAAATCGCCAACGTACTCGGCCTGCCCGGCGTGCGCCTGATGCATGACGAGGCGCTGATGCAACCGATCAGCATATTCACCCAGATGCCGTCCTGCGCGCCCTCCGCGCCGGGGCTGGAAACCACCGGCCACGAGATCACGCCCGAGGATGTGGCAGAGGCCATGTCCTGGCCCGGGATCATCGGGTTGGGCGAGATGATGAACTTCCCCGGCGTAGTAAATGCCGACCCCAAGATGTTGGCCGAAATGGCCGCCACGGCGCGTGTGGGCAAAACGATCGGGGGCCACTACGCCAGCCCGGATCTTGGCCCCGCCTTCCACGCCTATGCGGCGGGCGGTCCAGCAGACGATCACGAAGGCACCTGCGAGGCCGATGCTATCGCCCGCGTGCGTCAGGGCATGCGATCCATGATGCGCCTTGGATCCGCGTGGTACGATGTGGAAACGCAGATCACCGCGATCACCGAAAAAGGCTTGGACCCGCGCGGCTTCATTCTGTGCACGGACGATTGCCATTCGGGCACGCTGGTCCATGACGGGCACATGAACCGGGTCGTGCGTCACGCCATTGCCTGCGGGTGTGACCCACTGGTCGCGCTGCAAATGGCGACGATCAACACCGCGACCCACTTCGGGTTAGAACGCGAGTTGGGCTCGATTGCGCCGGGGCGGCGGGCAGATGTGATCCTGACGTCTGACCTAGAGGCCTTACCGATCGAAACCGTGATCGCACTGGGTCATGTGGTGGCCGAGGCGGGAACCTTGATCACGGATTGCCCCCACCTCGACTGGCCAGACGCGGCGCGCAACACGGTTCACGTGGGCAAAACGCTCGGGGGTGCGGATTTCGAGATTCTCGCGCCCCAAGCCGCCGACAAAGCCAAGGTGCGGGTCATCGGCGTTGTCGAAAACCAGGCCCCGACCCAAGCACTGACGGCCACCCTGCCCGTCCGCGACGGATTGATCCAGCCCGACGGCGACGTGGCGCAAATCGCGCTGGTGGAACGGCATCGCGGCACAGGCGGGGTGACGAATGCCTTTGTGTCGGGCTTTGGATACGCGGTCCCCATGGCGATGGCCTCGACCGTGGCCCACGACAGCCACCACATGATCGTTGTGGGCACGGACCGCGCGCTGATGGCACAGGCTGCGAACCGGCTGGCCGAGGTCGGCGGCGGCGTCACATTCTGGACCGACAAGGGGGAGCAAGCGTTGGTCGAACTGCCCATCGCGGGCCTGATGTCCGACAGCCCGGCACAAGAGGTTGCGGCCAAGGCCGAACTGTTGGGCGCCGCGATGGCTGCGGCTGGCTGCACCCTGAACAACGCCTATATGCAACACAGCCTGCTGGCCCTTGTGGTGATCCCGGATCTGCGGATCAGTGACCTTGGGCTGGTGGATGTCACCACATTCGAACTGACGGACCTGATCCTTGATGAATAACCCCCCTAACCGACTGTGCACCCCGGACCCTTCTGGCGGCGGGTCATTCACAGACAGCGCCGCTGCCGTAGCAGAACTGGAACGGCTTTACGCAACGTCCACCAGCTATCTGAGGGAGCGGTTTGCCGAGACCCTACAGGGCGGCCAACCGGACTGCCGCTTTCGCGCCTATTACCCCGAGGTACGTCTTGTCACCCGCAGCTTTGGCCACGCAGACAATCGCTTGTCCTTTGGCCATGTGTCGGAACCCGGCATTTACGCCGCCACCATCACCCGACCCGATCTGTTCCGCAACTACCTGACGCAACAGCTGTCCCTGCTGATGGAAAACCACGATGTGGCGGTTGACATCGGTTGGTCCGCGACGCCGATCCCCGTGCACTTTGCCGTGATGAACGACGCGGATTTGGCCGTGCCCCAAGATGGCGTTCTGCCGTTCCTGATGCGAGACGTGTTTGACGTGCCAGACCTTGGCACCACGAACGACGATATCGTGAACGGGGTCGGCTTTCGGTACGAGGACGGTGCCAAACCCCTCAGCCCATTTACCGCGCAGCGCGTGGATTACTCGCTGGCCCGTCTGGCCCACTATACCGCCACCCAGCCAGAACATTTCCAGAACCACGTCCTGTTCACCAACTATCAGTTCTACATGGACGAGTTTCTGGCCTACGGACGCAAAGCTCTGGCCGATCCGGACAGCGGCTACGTCAGCCTTGTCGGCCCCGGCAACGTAGAGATCACGGACCCCGACGCCCCCCTGCCCGAACCCGCCAAGATGCCGCAAATGCCGACCTATCACCTGACCCGCAAGAACGGTGGCGGGATCACCTTGGTGAACATCGGTGTCGGGCCGTCCAATGCGAAAACCGCGACAGATCACATCGCCGTCCTGCGGCCCCACGCATGGCTGATGGTGGGGCACTGCGCGGGGCTGCGCAACTCCCAGTCTTTGGGCGACTTTGTCCTTGCCCACGCTTACTTGCGCGAAGACAACGTGCTGAACGATGACCTGCCCGTCTGGGTGCCCATCCCCGCACTGGCCGAGGTGCAGGTGGCACTGGAGGAGGCGGTTGCCAGCGTGACCGAGCTTAAGGGCTATGACCTGAAGAAGATCATGCGCACCGGCACTGTGGCCACGATTGATAACCGCAACTGGGAACTGCGCGAGACCAGTGGCCCGGTGCAGCGCCTGTCGCAATCCCGTGCCGTCGCGCTGGACATGGAATCCGCGACCATCGCCGCCAACGGTTTTCGCTTTAGGGTGCCCTATGGGACGCTGTTGTGTGTCAGTGACAAACCCTTGCATGGAGAGCTGAAGCTGCCCGGCATGGCCAGTGCGTTCTACAAAACGCAAGTCAGCCGACACTTGCTGATCGGGATCCGCGCCATGGAGGCGCTGCGCGAAATGCCCCTGGAACGCCTGCACAGTCGAAAACTGCGCAGTTTCGAGGAAACAGCCTTTCTTTAAGCCTATGGAATTTGCGTTAGTGCCCCACAAAGTGTTGTAGCATTGCGCATATCCGGTCTATCGTCACGCTAATGTGTGGTGCGCCACGCGCCGAATACATCTTTGAGGAGCAAAATCATGGCAGTGAAACCAATGACCAAAACGCAGCTTGTCGCTGCGCTGGCCGAACGTATGGATACAGACAAGAAGGGCGCAGGCGCGGCCCTTGATGCGATCTGCGGCTTGATCACGGACGAAGTCGCAAAGGGTGGCGCAGTAACCTTGCCCGGCATCGGCAAAATCGCCTGCCGCGAACGGCCCGAGCGTATGGTCCGCAACCCGGCCACGGGCGAGCAATTCAAGAAAGAAGCCGACAAGGTTGTCAAAATGACAATTGCAAAGGCTTTGAAAGACAGCGTGAACAGCTAAGACAGCTTAACGCGATTGGGAACGGGCCGCCTCGCAGGCGGCCTTTTTCGTGGGGAGAGGGCAATGGATTTCAAAGCAATCGGGTTGGGCTTGCTGTTCGCCCTGATGTGGTCCTCGGCCTTCACCTCGGCTCGGATCATCGTGGCCGAAGCACCGCCGATCCTGTCGCTGGCACTGCGGTTTGCGATGTCGGGCGCGATCGGCGTGGCCATCGCCTTGGCCCTCGGTCAATCGTGGCGTTTGACCCGCGGCCAGTGGCGCGCGGTTGTGGTGTTCGGGATCTGCCAGAACGCGCTCTATCTCGGGCTCAACTTTGTGGCCATGCAGTGGATCGAGGCCTCATTGGCAGCCATTATCGCCTCAGCCCTGCCACTGGTCGTGGCCCTTGTGGCATGGGTCATATTCCGGGAACGCGTGCCCCTTTTGGGCCTGATCGGTCTGGGCGCAGGATTTGCGGGCGTGGCGCTGATCATGGGCACCCGTTTGGAAGGGGGCGCAGACCTGACCGGCGTCTTGATGTGTCTGGTGGGTGTTGTTGCCCTGACAGCGGCCACGCTCAGCCTTCGTGGCGCGGCGGGCGCGGGGGGCAACCTGATGATGATTGTCGGCCTGCAAATGTGGGTCGGGGCACTGACCCTTCTGCCGGTCGGCTTAGCGCTAGAGACGTGGCAGGTCACGTGGTCCGCACGACTGATCGGTGCGCTGGCCTATACAACGCTGGTGCCTGGGCTGCTGGCCACGTGGGTGTGGTTCTTGCTGGTCGGTCGAATTGGCCCGACACCCGCCGCGACATTCCACTTTTTGAACCCCTTTTTCGGGGTGGTCGTGGCGTGGGCCCTGCTGGGGGAACGCCTTGGCCCGTTGGACTGGCTGGGCGTCGCTGTGATCGCGGCTGCGATCTTGGCCGTGCAGGTATCCCGTATCCGGGCGGCTTAGCCGATTGTGCCGGGGGTGTAGCCTACCTCGCCCCCGACCTGGGCGCGGTGCATCATGATGTGATCAAGGATTACACAAGCCGCCATCGCCTCGCCCACAGGCACGGCACGGATACCCACACAGGGATCATGGCGGCCCTTGGTCACGATGGTGGTGTCTTCGCCCGCCTTGGTGATCGTTCGACGTTCTGACAAAATGGAAGACGTCGGTTTGACCGCAAACCGCACCACGACATCCTGACCCGTCGAGATACCCCCCAAGATACCACCCGCGTGGTTCGATGTATACTCAGGCCCATTCGGTCCCATGATGATCTCGTCGGCATTGTCGCGCCCGGTCAACGCTGCTGCCGACATGCCCTCGCCGACCTCAACACCCTTAACGGCGTTGATCGACATCATCGCGGCGGCCAAATCAGTGTCCAGCTTGGCGTAGATCGGGGCCCCAAGGCCCGCCGGCGCACCGCGTACCGTGACCTCGATCACCGCCCCGACAGAGTTGTGATCATCCTTGCGCAACCAATCAAGGTGATCCGCCCATGCCTGCGCGGCCTCTGCATCTGGGCACCAAAAATCGTTCTGTGCAATCTGATCCCAATCAAACTTGGCCCGGTCAATCTGCAACGCGCCCATCTGGGTCATGTAGCCCGTGATCTGCACCTGTGGCGCGATCTGATCCAAGACGGCGCGGGCAATCCCACCGGCCGCAACACGGGCCGCCGTTTCGCGCGCAGAGGAGCGTCCACCCCCACGGTAGTCGCGGATTCCATATTTCTGCCAGTAGGTGATATCTGCGTGGCCGGGGCGGAACTTTTCGACGATGTCGCCATAATCCTTGGACCTTTGATCCGTGTTCTCGATCATCAACTGGATAGAGGTGCCGGTCGTCCTACCCTCGAACACCCCGGACAGGATACGCACGGCGTCGGGTTCTTTGCGCTGTGTCGTGTGTTTGGATTGGCCCGGTTTGCGTTGGTTCAGCCAGACCTGCAATCCCGCCTCGTCCACCGGCACACCGGGCGGCACACCGTCAACCGTGGCACCCAAGGCAGGACCATGGGATTCACCCCAAGTTGTGACGCGGAACAGGTGACCAAAGGTGTTATACGACATGAGCCTTCTCCTCTGTGGGGGGTGTAGCCAACCCCTGCGAATGGGGAAAGCCCCCAGCCTCATTGTTCCAAAAATACTCTCGGGGGTTTGGGGGCGGACCCCCAATAAAAAAGGCGCGAGGGTTTCTCGCGCCTTTTTCAATCACTTGGATGCGCAGGTTATTCAGCTGGCGCGCCCTTGGAGGCCTTTTTGACCGGTGCCCACAGGCGTTTGTTGGTCAAGTACAGCAGCACGGACAACAGGCCCAGCATGATGATAGCGGTGAAGCCCATTTGCTTACGCTCCATCATCTTGGGTTCGGCCGTCCACATCAGGAACGCTGCGACGTCTTTGGACAGGCTTTCAATGTCGGTCGGGGACCCATCATCGAATTCCGTGTCATCGCCCCACAGTGCGGGCGCCATGGAAATCCAACCACCTGGAAAGGCTTTGTTCTCGTACAAGATTGTACCAGCTTCTTCCTTCTCCTCGCCCGTATATCCGGCCAGCAGGGACGCGATGTACTCGGGTCCACCGATCCCTTTGACCAGCTGGTTGATCCCCAACCCATACGGACCGCTAAAGCCGGCGCGCGCCTTTGCCATCAAAGACAAATCAGGTGCGCCAGCGGACCGGACAGCAGGGAAGTGATCAGTCGGAGTGGCCGTGCGATAATCGCCCTCACCGTCGTTAAGGCTTGGGTCCCAAACCTCGAACGTTTCGGTGTAAGCCTTCATCTGATCTTCAGACAGACCCACGCCGCCTTCGTCTGCCAGCGTGCGGAATGGCACATACTGCAGACCGTGACAGGAGGCACAAATCTCGGTGTAGATCTTCAGGCCGCGCTGCAATTGGTTTTGATCCCAAGTGCCGAACGGGCCACCGAACGAGAACTCATAGTTGGTGACTTCGCCGGACTTGCCCGCTGCAAGGGCCGGAGCCCCTGCAAACGCAGCAAGTGTGACAGCGATAACGCCAAGTTTCTTAAACATCGGATGTTTTCCTTTGTCTCTTATTCAGCCGGGGTCGCTGCGGTATCACCCGCGGCACCCGATTTGGCGCTGGCTTTTTTGTTGAAGTCTTCTTCGATGGTCGCAGGCTGGGCCAGCGGCTTCTCGATCACGCCCAACAGGGGCAGGATGACCAGGAAGTACGCGAACCAGTATGTCGTCGCGACCAGTGCGATGTAGGGATAGATCCCCTCGGCTGGCATGGCGCCAACCCACATCAGGATGAAGAAGTCGACCACAAGGATCCAGAACCACCATTTGAACATTGGGCGATAGCGGCCCGAACGCACCGAGGACGTGTCCAGCCATGGGGCCAGAGCCATCACCACGATCGCACCGAACATCGCCACAACACCGAAGAACGCAGCATCTACGACACCGGCGGTCAGCCAGTTCACCGCGATCACCAACCACACTTCGTTATCGAAGGCGCGCAGGATGGCATAGAATGGCAAGAAGTACCATTCGGGCACAATGTGCGCCGGTGTCTGCAGGGCGTTCGCTTCGATGTAGTTATCGGGGTGGCCGAGGTAGTTTGGCATAAAGCCCACGACCGCGAAGAACACCGCCAGAACCACGGCCAGTGCGAACAAGTCCTTGATCACGAAGTAGGGCCAGAAGGGCAGCGTGTCTTTCTCTGCTTCGGCTTTCGAGGTGCGGCGCACTTCGACACCGGTCGGGTTGTTGTTGCCCGTCGTGTGGAATGCCCAGACGTGCACGATCACCAGACCCAAGATGACGAAGGGCAGCAGATAGTGCAGCGACAAGAAGCGGTTCAGCGTGGCGTTATCCACGGCAGGTCCACCCAGCAGCCATGTCTGCAGCGCCTCGCCCACGAAGGGAACGGCACCAAACAGGCCAGTGATCACGGTCGCGCCCCAGAAGGACATCTGACCCCAAGGCAGAACGTAGCCCATGAAAGCCGTGCCCATCATCAGGACGTAAATCAGCATACCGATGATCCATGTCACCTCGCGCGGGGCCTTGTAGGACCCGTAGTAGAGGCCACGGAAGATGTGCAGGTACACGGCTACAAAGAACAGCGATGCGCCGTTTTGGTGGATGTAGCGCAGGGCCCAGCCGCCGTTCACGTTGCGCATGATATGCTCGACCGAGGCAAAGGCCAGATCAACGTGGGGGGTATAGTGCATCACAAGGACGATGCCGGTGATGATTTGCATGACAAGGCAGAACACCAGCACGATGCCCCAGATCCACATCCAGTTCAGGTTCTTGGGTGTGGGCAGCATCAGTGTGTCGTACATTAGCCCAACGATGGGCAGACGGGTGTGAAGCCATTTTTCGCCGTTTGACTTCGGCTCGTAGTGATCGTGGGGAATTCCACTCATCAGGTCTTCTCCTTCTCTAGCCGAGTTGAATTGTTGTTGCGTCGATAAACGTCGCCGCCGGCACAGGCAGGTTGCGCGGCGCGGGTCCACGACGGATGCGGCCTGCGGTGTCGTAGTGCGACCCGTGGCATGGGCAGAACCACCCGCCAAAGTCGCCAGCGCCGTCTCCGATTGGCACGCAGCCAAGGTGGGTACATACGCCTTCCATCACCAGCCACTCGCCGGTTTCATCCAGTGCGCGGTTTTCGTCGGTTGCAGGGGCCGCGCCAAGATTGGCGTTGTTGGCGTCTGCGTCGACAAGCTCGTCTACGGAAACCGCACGTGCGGCCTCAATCTCTTCTTGGGTACGCCGGCGGATGAACACCGGCTTGCCCAAGAACAGCACCGAAATCTGGCTGCCGGCCGGAACGGCTGACACATCCACTTCGATAGAGGACAACGCCTGCACATCGGCGGATGGGTTCATTTGGTTGACCAATGGCCAGACCCCGGCACCAACGGTGACGGCGCCCACACCCGCGGTCGCGTAATAAAGAAAGTCCCGGCGGGACCCGCCTTGATCTTCTGCGTGTGACACGATGCTCTCCCGTGTGTTGTACGGGCCTATGGTACAGCCCAAATGGTTAGATACGCATTGCCCCACAGAATCTTGTGAGGCAGTCCTGCGGCGTCATAGCAGGAGGTAACGGTCAGGCTAAAGCTGACAAACGCGCACAGCCGTGTCGGATTGTCGCAGCAGCGCCATTTGCACCTAATGCCCGTGTCAAAACACGACTTTTCCCAGCTTTTTAGCGCAATTCTACATGATGCAGTTAGAGCAAGGACATCGGTCGGCAATGCTGCTGACACATGGCTGCGTCGTTTTTGCCCGATATGTCGTGCATGACTGGTGTCACTTATGGCGCAAGGCGGCCCCCGGAACCCTGTCACCTCACAGGTCCCGCGCCATTTCACGGTGAGGGATGCCCGCATCGTCGAATTCCGGTCCATAGGCGGTGAAGCCGAGACCTTCGTAAAAGGGGATCGCCGTGACCTGACTGCCCAGCACCGCGCGGGTGAAGCCTTGGGCGCGCAGCATCGCCATGACCTCGCGCATCAGATAACTGCCCGCCCCGACACCGCGCGCCGACGCCAAAACTGCGACACGCTGGATCTTGGCCGTCGTTGGATCAGAGGCGCTGATCCGCAGGGTGCCGATGGCCTGATCGTGGTGGCACAGCAGATAGTGCTGGCAGGCGTCGTCCTTGCCGTCGATCTCTTCGGCCTCGGGCACGCCTTGCCCCTCGACAAACACGTCGCGGCGGATGGACTGGCACAGGGCGATATCCCGCGTCAGACGCACCTTCACGGTGCTGTGGCCTGCATTGCGGGGCGCTTGGCAAACTCTGCCTCCCACGCGGCGAGGGCATCGCGGCCCGCGCGCCACCCCCGGTCATCGTGACGAAAATCCAGATACCCAAGGGCGCAGGCCACTGCGACTTGCCCCATATCGAGCGGCCCGTGCAGATGGCTCATCCAGCGGGTGTTCAGCGCATCTAGGGACCGGGTGACCTTGACCCACTGCGCGTCCAGCCATGCGTCCCACACCAATCCGACCGGTTCGCGCAGACGCTTTTCGTAGGTAATACCGACCGCGGCATCCATGATCGCGTCCGCCGTCGCCTCGACGGTCAGACAATCCCAAAGGCGTGCTTCGGGGTACAGATTTGATTTTGCTCGAAAATCCAGAAACCGCGTGATAACCCGACTGTCGTAAAGCGTTGGCCCATCGGTGCGCACAAGGGCGGGGATCTTGCCCGTGGGGTTGGCCGCGTTCAGCGCAGGCTCTCCGCCCATGGGGCTGGCGCTGACATCACGCACCGTCACATCCGCAGTATCAGTTTCCAAGATCAGCACGCGCGCCTTGCGCGCAAACGGCGACGCGCCGGATGACAGCAATTCCATGGTCGTTCCCCCCAAATGATACGCAAAGCCTAGCGCGTCATTCTGTCACATGAAAGGGGCCGCGCATCAGGGCGGACAGAATTTTCACTTCCTGCCCGATGCCGTAGGCCGCCATGTGATCGGCAGCCGCCTCGCGCGCGGCGTCGGGTTTGTTCTGGCCCAGCTTCCACGTGCCCTCTACAGACGTGACGCGAAACCGGCAGGGCACGATCTGGCGCATCATGCGGTCCAAAACCTCGGGCGTCATTTTGTCGGCATTCCAAGGCTCTTTCGGTAAAATCCCTTCAAAATGAGCGGCTTGCCGGTCCAGCATCGCGCGCATCTCTGCCTGCGGGCGACGTTCCAGCATGCCGCGCAGATGCACCGCGACGTAGTTCCATGTCGGCACTTGATCCGGCACCCCGTACCAATCGGGCGAGACATAGCTGTCGGGTCCACTGACCGCGATCACGGCCTTTTGCGGGGCGTCCAAGGCGCGCAAAATCGGGTTCGAGCGCATCAGGTGCAGATCCGCCATGTCCCCGTCCAGACGGAACGGAACATGGGACATCAGGGGGCCGTCTTCCCCGTTGATCGACAGCACACCAAAGCCCCGTTCAGCGGCAAAGGCCGCGTTCTGCGCCACATCGGTTTTGCGAAAGGCGGGGTTAAGATGCATCGGAAACCTGTGGAAACAGAGTGACCGCATCGCCCGGGCGCCACGCCGGATACTTGGTCATGACCGACACAAACAGGGGATCAACTTCGAAATTTTCGACCCATTGCATAACCGCCGACCCGTGCATGTTTCCGCACGCGTCGAGGTCGACCCGTGCATATTGTCGCGCGAATGGCAAAATCGCCATGTCCGCAAGGGTCGGTCGCGCCCCGAACAAGAAGGGGTCCAGCCGCGCACCCCACCGGTCCATAATCGCCGCCGCATCGGCATGGTGGTGGGCCGGGTCCACCCCGGGATAGCGGTTGGGATATTTGTAGCGGTCGAGGGCGACCTTGAACGCACCGTCACATTCCGCGATCAGATCCCACCCCTCGGCGGGCATGTCCAACCACCCTTCGGGATCGGTCTGGGCCAAGGCCCACCGCATGATGTCCAGACTCTCGTCGATCACCTGCCCGCCCAGGTCAAGGCAGGGCACAGTGCCGGAGGGCGAGACCGCCAGAAACGCCGCCGGTTTATCCCGCAGCACAACCTCGCGCAGGTCCACCTGCACCCCCGCGACCTGCAAGGCGAGGCGCGCGCGCATGGCGTAGGGGCAGCGACGAAAGGACCACAGGATCGGCATGCCTCTGGTTTTGACAGCGAATCGCGCGCAAAGAAAGCCATGACCAACGACCACCTTGCCAGTTTGCTGAAAATCGGGTCCGCCGCCTGCGTCGTGGCCCTTGGCATGTGCGTGCACAAAGCGGCAGAGCATGTGACGATTGCCCAAGTCATGGCCTTTCGCGCGGGCGTGTCGCTGGTGCTGATCATCGGGTGGGCGCTGGCCTCGGGGCAGCGACACCGGATGGCCCCCCGCAATCCCCGGATGCACCTCGTGCGGTCGGTCATGGCGGCGGCGGCCATGTATCTGGTGTACCAAGCCTACGCGGCCCTGCCCATCGCCCTGGCCCAAACCATCGTCTACCTTGCGCCGGTTCTGATGTTGCCCATGGCAGCCCTGATGTTGAAAGAGGCCGTGACCCCCCGCCTGATCCTCGCCGTGGCCAGCGGGTTCATCGGGGTGCTGATCGTTCTGGGCGTGTCCCAGACCATCGGGCCCGGCGCCCTGTGGGGGGCCACGGCGGGGCTGTTGTCCGCCGTCCTGATCGCGGGCATCCAGATCAAGGTGCGCAGCATGATGGCCACGGAAACCCCCATCTCGGTGGCCTTGTCGTTTTCGGTCATCGTCACGGTGATCGCCGTGCCCGTGGCCCTTTGGGTCGGGTGGCAGCCGGTCAGCCCACAAACCGCCGTCTGGCTGTGCCTTGCGGGCCTGTTCGGCGCGGGCACCCTGGTCCTGAACACCGAAGCCACGTCCCGCATGGACGTCAGCCGCCTTGCCCCGCTGGAATACACCGGGCTGATGGTGGCCCTTGCGCTGGACTGGTGGGTGCTGGGCTATGCGCCCACGTGGATCAGCCTGCTGGGTGCGGCATTCATCGTGGGCGGCGCGTGGTTGGCGATGGTCAAACGCGGGTGATGAGGCCCTGTGGCGGTAGGTTGTTGGCCCGCAAGAATGCGTGTGACAGCACAGAAGCAAAGAGACACGTGGGCAGTTTTTCGATCACGCCGTAAACCAGATCCAGAACAAGGTTTTCAACGGGAAGGATGCCTTGGACGGTGAGCATCGTGACAGGTGCGACCCATAAAACGGCATAAGCCAACGCCCACAGTCCGATCCAGCCCCCAACAAACGGTATCTGCTTTGCCTGCACCGCAATTGCTGCCGCGCCCCCAATGTTCCGATGCAACATACGCGGTAGGATCATTCCGAACACTGCAAGCGATAGCCACAACATGGAAGAAGACAGCAAAGTCAGCGCAACAAGTTGACCTTCGTTTGTCAGGCTTGATCCCTGCACAATCACACGAGACACGTACACAGCCCCAGCAATCCAGATCGCGGATAGTGCGATCATGGCGAAATCCGGATTTGGCATTTTGTCTTCGCGCGCGGGTTTCGTCCACGACACATGTTCCCCGGTCAAGATGACGGCATGGGCGTAAAAGACGATTACCCCGTGGACCACCAAGATGTAAAAGATCATGAACAGGGCACTTGACGTGAGATAGTCACCAACGACCAGTATGCCCTCCAGAAAAATGATCACTGGAACCAATCGCAAGAATGCTTGAAAGCCCGGTCTAAACGTGTGCATCTACGGCGCCCTTTAGCTGTGTTTCCTGCACACCAGTGATGCGGGTTTGCACAACCTGCCCCTCGGGCTGGTCGGTGTCAAACACCACCTCGGCGAATTGCGCGGTGCGGCCCATGCGGGGGTTTTCCATCAAGACGTGGTGCGTCTGGCCCAGCTGCGCAGTCAGGTGGCGGGTCACTTGGCGGTCCCCCGCCGCGCGCAGTTGGGCCGCGCGGTCCTTGATCAGGCGGCCATCCACCGGGGGCATCTTGGCGGCGGGCGTGCCCGCGCGCGCGGAATAGGGGAAGACGTGCAGCCATGTCAGATCACATTCCTGCACCAGCGCCAGACTGTCGGCAAAATGCGCCTCCGTCTCGGTCGGGAAGCCCGCGATGATATCGGCCCCAAACGTCATGTCCGGGCGCAGGCGCCGTGCCTCTTGGCAAAAGGCTATGGCGTCCCCGCGCAGGTGTCGCCGCTTCATCCGTTTCAGGATCAGGTCGGCCCCGTGTTGCAGGGACAGATGCAGGTGGGGCATCAGGCGCGGCTGGCCCTCGATGGCCAGCATCAGGTTTTCGTCCACCTCGATGCTGTCGATGGAGCTGATGCGCAGGCGCGGCACATCCGTCAGCTTGAGGATCCGCATGACCAGATCGCCCAGACGCGGGGTGCCGGGCAGATCCGCGCCCCAGCTGGTCAGGTCCACGCCGGTCAGAACGACCTCGTTATAGCCACGTTCCACCAGACGGTTGATCTGATCCACCACCACGCCCGCAGGCACGCTGCGCGAGTTGCCGCGCCCGTAAGGAATGATGCAGAATGTGCAGCGGTGATCGCAGCCGTTTTGCACCTGCACGTAGGCGCGGGACCGGGTGCCAAAGCCGTCGATCAGGTGTCCCGCCGTTTCCGTCACGGACATGATGTCGTCCACCTGCACGGGTTCCGTGCCGCCCGTGGCCAGGCCCCCCCATGTGCCCGCCTGCATCTTTTCGCTGTTGCCGATGACGTGGTCCACCTCTGCCATTTCGGCAAAGCTGTCGGGGTCCGTTTGCGCGGCGCAGCCTGTGACGATGACCCGAGCGTCGGGGTTCTGACGGCGCAGCTTGCGGATGTCCTGGCGGGCCTTGCGCACCGCCTCGGCCGTGACGTTGCAGGTGTTGACCACCACGATGTTGTCCAGGCCTGCGCCTTCGGCCAGTTCCTTCATCGCCTCGGTCTCATAGGCGTTCAGGCGGCAGCCGTGGTTGGAAAAGACGGGCGGTTTATAATTGGCGGTCATAGCCACACCCCGTCGAACACATGGGCCGTGGGGCCGGTCATCCAGACCCCGTCGTCGCGCCAATCAATGTGCAGGGTGCCGCCATCCAGATCAATGCGCACCCGGCGTCCGGTGATCCCACGGCGCGCGGCGGCCACGGCGGTGGCACAGCTGCTGGACCCGGAGGCGAGCGTGACGCCAACCCCCGTTCCCACACCCGCATGCGCAGGTGATCGGGGGCCTTGATGCTGGCGAACTGCACGTTGGTCCGCTCTGGAAACAGGGGGTGGTGTTCGGTGGCGGCGCCGCGCGTGGGCAGGTCGATGGCCTCGGCGTCGGTCACGAAAAAGGTGCAGTGGGGGTTGCCCATGCCCGTGGCCACCGGATCGCCGTCGAGGGGCAGGTGCAGGGTGTCGAGAGGTTCGGTCAGGGGCACATCCGCCCAGTCCAGCAGGGGCTGTCCCATGTTGACGGTGATCTGGTCGTCGTCCGCGCGCAGGGCGTGCAGGACGCCGCGTTCGGTGCGGATGGTCATCGCAGGCGCGGCGTTGTGCCGGAACCAATGCGCCGCGACACAGCGTGTGGCATTGCCGCAGGCCCCTGCCCGGCTGCCGTCGGCGTTCCAGAAATCAAGGCTGATATCCGTATCCGCCCCCGCCCGAATGACCGCCAGCTGGTCAAAGCCCACACCGCGATGCCGGTCCCCCATGGCGCGCGCAAGCCCCGCATCCACGCGCGGACCACAGGCCCGTTCGTCAATAACGACAAAGTCATTGCCCAGCCCGTGCATTTTCATGAAGGGCAGGCCCGTGCGAGTCATTGTGTCCTGCATGGCCCGGATATAGCCGCGCTTGCGACGTTTTGAAAGGTGCCGAGATTTTCCTGCGAATCCGGGTTGACGGGTGGGGGGCCTGACGATACCTACCCGCCCAGTGGGCCGTTAGCTCAGTTGGTAGAGCAACTGACTTTTAATCAGTGGGTCGCAGGTTCGAACCCTGCACGGCTCACCACTAATATCATTATGTCGCACGACAGCAGTTCGTGAGAGTTTGACACAGTTTTCGCACTTTTCGACACTGGGTCGTGAACTTAGGCAGTTTCGAACTGAACCGACCTGGTTCTACCGGAGACTGTTTAGTTGGTATTTCAAGCTGCGATTTTATCTGATTTCAAGGTTTGTTCGTATCGTTCCTCCGCTTCGATTGGCGTGATGTAGCCGAGAGGCTCAAGCAGGCGTTCGCTCTTGAACCAATCGACCCATTGCAGGGTTTCCCATTCGACCTGATCTATGGACCTCCACGGACCCAGCCGATTGATGACTTCGGTTTTGAACAGGCCGATGATTGTTTCGGCCAAGGCGTTGTCATAGATGTCGCCCACGCTGCCGACGGACGGTTCCAGCCCAGCATCGACCAAACGCTCTGTATATTTGATCGGCACGTATTTGGCCGCCGCGATCTGAATGGTGGGACAGTTTCTCAACAGGCCTGCGGGCATGGATTGCTTGTTCCAGTGCATCCAGAACGAACTGTGTGTCCTGCGTCGTCGATGCCTTCCAGCCAACGATGCGGTTGTCCGTATCGGTCTCATGCTGCTTGACCCAAATGCGCAGGCTGTCCCTGCTGCATCCAACCTGTCTCGAGAGATCGACAGGATTGCCGCCGATCTGCTCGCGTAGTCTGTCTCGTGACCCAAAACCAAACGCACCGCTCGCGCGCGCAGTTCATCTGGATAACGTGTTCCGTTCTTTGTCTTTCCCGTGACCCAGTATCCTTGCTTTTGGGTCTCCGGCACACAAGGGGCAGTTCACCCCGTCATAGCCCGTCTTTTTCATACTATTCAGAACGACATGATCCGTGTGTTGGGTGCCAGCATCCGCGCGGCCATCTCGGGTGGCGCGGCGGCTGTTATCCCATCCAGCAAAGCTGTCGGTTCAACGCCTTTGTTTGGCAGGTAGATCGCACATACTTCGACCGTGGCCCCACTTTGCATGATGTTTTGCATCAATCCCTGTGGGCTCATAGCGCGCGGCGCTTGTGGTGCCGTGGCAGAGGCCGGTGCCTCCTTTAGCGCAAGGTCACCAGCTGGTCCGCAAAGTAGGATATGCGCGTTTGATCCCTGCTGCATGGACTGCATGGTGAGCACCATACTCATCAGCTGGGTTTGCGGCTCCCCAGAAGTGAGGATCGTCACGAGGTTCGGGGTATCGTCGGCCTGGGCGACGGAGCTGAGGCCAAGTGCAGTTGTTAATGCGAGTAGAAACGTCTTCATGGGTGTTCTCTCTGATGTAGGGGAAAGGTTGGAGGCGAAACGGCTTAGGCATCGTTGCCGAGGTCCACAGTGCGCAGATACGGGCGGATTTCCTCGAACCCTTGCGGAAACTTCGCCGTCGCCTCTGCATTCGACACAGATGGCGGGATGATCGCGCGGTCGCCGGGCCGCCAATCGGCAGGAAGCGCGACGCCCTTTGCATCACCCGTCTGCAACGCATCGATCACACGCAGGATTTCATCGAAGTTGCGCCCGACACTCATCGGGTAGGTCATCGACAAACGCAGCTTTTTGTGAGGGTCGATGATGAAGACGGACCGAACGGCGGCCGTTTCAGATTCACCGGGATGAAGCATTTCATAAAGCTTCGCGATCTCACAATCCGGGTCTGCAACAATGGGGAACCGCAATGTTGTGTTCTGGGTGTCGTTCACATCCTCGATCCATTTAAGATGCTCACTCACCCCATCAGTGCTGAGGCCAATCGGTTTTACACCGCGTTTGGCAAAGTCTTCGGCCAGTTGTGCTGTACGCCCCATTTCGGTGGTGCAAACGGGCGTAAAATCTGCCGGGTGGCTGAAAAAGAATGCCCAGTCCTCCCCGATCCAGTCGTGAAACGAGATGGGGCCGGTTGTGGTGTCTGCCTTGAAGTCAGGAACAATGTCGCCAAGCAGAAGTGTCATCTTGCTCTCCTTTGGTTGTCTGAGCCTGAATTAGGAGCCGCCCCGCCGGAGTTCAGTGACAATGTCACTCAACGTGCAGAAAGATATACTTACAATATAAGTTTTTGGTAAGGGGATGCTATGAAACTGACGTCTTACACGAATTTCGCCCTGCGGTCCTTGCAGCTGGCCGCACTCAAATCCCCTGAATTGATCCGGGTTGATGATGTCGTCCGCGTCCATGGGTTGGCCCGGCCGCATATCGTCAAGATCGTGCATGAACTCGGCCTTGCGGGCTATGTCGTCACGCAACGGGGCCGCAATGGCGGGTTCCGTCTGGGTAAGCCTGCCGAAGAGATTGTGATTGGCGATGTCGTGCGTTTGACGGAAGGTCCGCTGGACCTTGTTGAGTGCTTCAATCCAGAAAAAAACACCTGTCCGCTGATTGGTGTCTGTAAACTGTCTCGCGCTCTGCAAAAAGCGACACGGGCGTTCATGGACGTCTTGGATGATCTGACGCTCGCCGATATTGCGGCGAACCGGGACGACCTGTTGGGACGCATTGCTCCGCTTGAGGAGGGCATCGTCGCACCGATGCGTAAAGCACGATGATCGCCGATTGGACCGAGCGGTTTCAAGGCACTGCCGCCTTGCCGCGTCCTGTCCGGGATCGACTGTTGAGGGTTGCGCGCACCATCGAAATGCCAAAGGGCGCACAGGTTTTTGGTCCGACGAATATACCAGACAGCCTTTTCTTTCTGTACGATGGCCGCATCCGTGTCTCGCAAAGCTCTGATACGGGCCGGGAGATCGTGCTCTATCGCGTTGACGCCGGTGAAAGTTGCGTTTTGACGACCGCCTGCATGTTGGCCGAAGAGGCATACAACGCGGAGGGCATCGCGGAGACTGATATCACCGCCATCGTTCTGCCAAAGCCCGCGTTTGACAGGCTGGTGGCCGAAGAAGAGGCGTTTCGCAAATTCGTCTTTGCTGCCTATTCCCGGCGGTTGATTGACTTGCTACGTGTCGTGGATGACGTCGCTTTTGGGCATATGGACGTGCGTTTGGCTGAGCGTCTTTTGGATCTGGCGGGCGATTTCAGAGAGATCGCGGCCACACATCAGCAGCTGGCCAGTGAACTGGGCACCGCGCGCGAGGTCATCAGCCGTATCCTGCAGGATTTCCAGAAGCGTGAGATGATCGCGCAATCGCGTGGCCGAATTGCTTTACTGGATAAACCGGCGCTGAAAGAGCTCGCCGCCTCAGCCTGATATTCAGCTTTCTGCATGTTAAGTGACAATGTCACTGAAGCGGAGAAATCAAAGTTATATCTGTTCTTCAAGTTATCAGATTGGAGAATACGATGACCAGCAATGTCGGAACCATTGACCGCATCCTTCGCGCAGGACTTGGCGTTGGATTGCTGTACCTGGCCTTTCTGAGCGGATTGCCCGCTTTTGATGGTGCCATCCTGAAGTATGGCGCAGCGATTGTCGGGGCTGTGATGCTGATCGTTGCAGCAACCCGCGTGTGCCCGATCTACTCGATCTTTGGCTTCAAGACCTGCCGGGCCTAAGACCATGGAAACGGCGTTCACACCTTTCGCGTCCCTGGGGGGCGGCCTGCTCATTGGCCTCGGAGCGGTTCTGCTCATGCTCGGCCTCGGACGTATCTTTGGGGCCACCGGAATCTTGTCTGGTGCAGTATTCGTCGAAAGCCGGGATGAGATGACGTGGCGCTTGGCGTTGATCCTCGGCATGATCCTCGCGCCTGGGCTGATCTTTGCGGTCACGGGCGCGATGCCCGCGCTGACGGTCCCGGTTAGCCCCGCGATGATCATTGTCGGCGGCGTTATTGTCGGCCTTGGCGCAAGCCTGGGATCCGGCTGCACCTCCGGTCATGGGGTCTGCGGCCTATCGCGGCTGTCGCTCCGTTCGCTTGTGGCAGTGCCAACCTTTATGGCGACCGCCGCCATTACCGTTTTGCTGATCCGTCACGTGTTCGGAGCCTAAGATGAAGCACCTTTTTGCACTCCTGACCGGCCTTGTCTTTGGCACAGGCATCGCGATCTCTGGCATGATGGACCCGGCCAAGGTTCTGAACTTCTTTGATATCATCGGGACATGGGACCCCAGCCTGATGTTTGTCATGGGTGGTGCGTTGATCGTGACATTTGTCGGGTATCGGCTGGTTTGGCGCCTGCGCAAACCGCTGTATGGGCAGCGCTTTCAAGTGCCAACTTCGACGCTCATCGACACCAAACTCATCGGCGGATCGGCCCTGTTTGGCATCGGATGGGGCATCGCGGGCTTTTGCCCAGGCGCTGCCATCCCCGCACTTGGGACAGGCCGATGGGAAGTCGCCCTTTTTCTGATTGCCGTGACAGCAGGTTTCTACGTCCGCCGTCTGCTGCCCGCCGCGCCAGACAAGGCCGCGACCTAGACACTAGACTTTGCTTTTGGAGGAAACAGCATGACTTACCCCGTCAATATGGACATCAAGCCAGACGTTCAGGCCTTCTTTGATGAAGCCACGAACACGATCAGCTACATCGTGAAAGACCCATCATCGAACGCCTGCGCCATCGTCGACAGCGTCATGGACATCGACTACGCGGCCGGGCGGATCACCTATGATCATGCAGATGAGCTGATCCGCCGGATCGAGGCGCAGGGCTTGAAGCTGGAATGGATTATCGAGACCCATGTTCACGCCGACCACCTGAGCGCGGCGCCCTACATTCAAGACAAGCTGGGCGGCAAGATTGGCATCGGATCCAAGATCATGGTGGTGCAGGATACCTTCGGCAAAGTCTTCAACGAAGGCACCGAGTTCCAGCGCGACGGTTCCCAATTTGATGCCCTGTTTGAAGACGGTGATACCTATCAGATTGGCAATATGCAGGCCTTCGCGATGTATACGCCCGGCCACACGCCCGCTTGCATGGTACATGTGATGGGTGACGCGGCCTTTGTGGGCGATACCCTGTTTATGCCTGATGGCGGCTCTGCGCGTTGCGACTTCCCAGGTGGCTCAGCAGAAGAGCTTTATGAAAGCATTATGAAAGTCCTGGCATTGCCGGACGAGACACGACTGTTCATGTGCCACGACTACGGCCCCAATGGGCGCGATATCCAGTGGGAGACCACTGTCGGCGATGAGAAAGCGCACAACATCCACGTGGGCGGCGGCAAGACGAAGGAGGAATTCGTTAAGTTCCGCACCGAACGCGATGCGCAGCTGGATATGCCAAAGCTGATCATCCCGTCCTTGCAAGTGAACATGCGCGCGGGCGAGGTGCCGACCGACAAGGACGGCAACCCGATGCTCAAAGTGCCGGTAAACGGACTGTGAGGAGCAGACAGATGGATATCAAGAAAATCACTGACAAGACCTCTGTCTCCCCGCAGATCACAGCTGAGGATATGGCCGAGATCAAGGCTGCAGGATTCCGCGCCATCATTTGCAACCGCCCAGACGGCGAAGGCGCGGATCAGCCAAGTTTCGAAGAAATTGAGGCGGCTGCAAACGCCGCTGGACTCAAAGCGGCATACGTTCCTGTGCAATCGGGGATGGTGCAGGACGCAGATGTCGATGCGTTTGGTACAACGCTTGCCGATCTGCCACGCCCGGTGCTGGCGTATTGCCGGACAGGCACGCGGTCGGCCACGCTTTGGTCCTTTCATGAAAGTAAGAAGCGGCCCATGCCCGAAATCCTCGCGGCGACCAAAGCTGCAGGCTATGACATGAACGGCGTGGCCAGACGGATTGCGAATGGGGGCAAAACCCCAACTGATACCGGCGACGCCCAGTATGACGTGGTGATCGTTGGTGGCGGTGCTGGCGGTGTCTCTGTGGCAGCCAGCCTGCAGTCTCGGAAATCGAACCTGTCGATTGCCATCATCGACCCTGCGGACATTCACTATTACCAGCCTGGCTGGACGATGGTCGGCGGCGGAATCTTTGAGGCGTCTGATACCGCCAAGACCATGGGCTCGCTCATTCCGCGTGGCGTGAAATGGATCAAGTCAGCGGTGGCTGCGTTTGAGCCTGAGAACAACGCGGTCATCCTCGATGGGTGTCGGGTCGTGAAATATGACCGGCTGGTCGTATGCCCTGGTCTAAAGCTCGACTGGGAAGCCGTCGCAGGTCTTGAAGAAACGCTCGGGCGCAATGGCGTGACTTCAAACTATCGCTACGACCTTGCGCCCTACACATGGCAATTGGTGCAAGAGTTGAAAGAAGGCCGTGCGCTCTTCACCCAGCCACCGATGCCTATCAAATGTGCGGGCGCGCCGCAAAAGGCGATGTATCTGTCCGGCGACGCCTGGTTCCGCAACGGGGCGCTTAAAGACATCGACATTCAGTTCATGAATGCCGGCGGCGTGTTGTTTGGTGTGAAAGACTACGTGCCAGCCTTGGAGAAATACGTCGAGAAATACGATGCGACGCTTAACTTTTTCCACAATCTGGTAGCCGTGGATGGCCCTGCAAAAACCGCGACCTTCAAGATCGCCCGGCCGGACACGGATCCCGAGACCGTCACGGTTGATTTCGACATGATGCATGTCTGCCCGCCACAGGTCGCTCCCGACTTCATCCGCGTGTCTCCACTCGCCGATGCAGCAGGTTGGGTTGATGTCGATCAGGCCACGCTGCGCCACAAGAGCTTTGACAACATCTGGTCGCTTGGCGACGTGATGAATGCGCCAAACGCCAAAACAGCTGCTGCGGCGCGCAAGCAGGCACCCACGGTCGCAGACAACATCGTCGCCGACATCGCGGGCCGCTCACCCACAGCTGCCTATGACGGTTACGGGTCCTGCCCGCTGACCGTCGAACGGGGTAAGATCGTGCTGGCGGAGTTTGGCTATGGCGGTGTGCTTAAGCCCAGCTTCCCATCCTTCCTTCTGGACGGAACAAAGCCGACACGATTGGCCTGGTTGCTGAAGGAAAAAATGCTGCCGCCGATCTATTGGAAGGCCATGCTGAAGGGCAAGGAATGGATGGCCAAGCCAGAAAAACTCAAAGTTGCGGCGGAGTAACCCTTGATGACCTGACGCGCGCACGTCCCCTCCCTGTTGCACGCCTCTGGCGGGTGAGCTCATCCGCGAACAGATAAGCTCACCCCCATTTTTTGGATAATACCATGACCCAACTTCTACGCCGCTACATGCCGGTCTTTGACTGGGGGCGCACCTACAACCGCAAAGCGTTTTCCAACGACATGATCGCGGCGGTGATCGTCACGATCATGCTGATTCCGCAAAGCCTCGCCTATGCACTCTTGGCAGGTCTGCCGCCCGAGGCTGGGATCTACGCCTCCATCGCGCCAATCGTGCTCTACGCGCTGTTCGGGACAAGCCGTGCCTTGGCGGTTGGGCCGGTGGCTGTTGTCTCGCTTCTGACGGCTTCGGCCATCGGTCAAGTCGCAGAGCAAGGCACGGCGGGCTATGCGATTGCGGCGCTCACGCTCGCATTTCTATCGGGCGGTTTTCTGGTCTTGATGGGCGTTTTCCGGTTGGGGTTTCTGGCGAATTTCCTCAGCCATCCGGTCATTGCGGGGTTTATCACCGCCTCGGGCATTCTGATCGCGACCAGCCAGTTGAAACACATTCTGGGCGTCTCGGCCCACGGCCACACGCTGCCTGAGATACTGTTGGGCATCGGAACTCACCTGAACGAGGTCAACTGGATTACAGTCATCATTGGTGTGACGGCGACGGCGTTCTTGTTCTGGGTCCGCAAGGGCCTGAAACCGATGCTAAAGCGGCTCGGGGCCTCTGCAACGATGGCTGATATCGCGACCAAGGCGGGGCCTGTGGTCGCCGTCGTTGGCACGACTGTCGCAGTCTGGGCATTCGATCTGGCGGGGCAAGGGGTGAAAATCGTGGGCGAAGTCCCACAAAGCTTGCCGCCCCTGACTTTGCCCGGGTTCTCCCCTGACCTCTTGCAAGCGCTCTTGGTGCCCGCAATCCTGATTTCGATAATCGGCTTTGTTGAATCCGTGTCGGTTGCCCAAACCCTTGCCGCCAAAAAGCGCCAGCGCATCGATCCTGATCAGGAGTTGATTGGTTTGGGGGCTGCGAACCTTGGCGCGGCCTTTACCGGCGGTTACCCAGTGACCGGTGGCTTTGCGCGGTCTGTCGTAAACTTCGACGCAGGTGCGGAAACACCAGCCGCCGGAGCCTTCACCGCCATAGGCCTTGCGATTGCAGCTGTCTCGCTTACACCCTTGGTCTTCTTCCTGCCGAACGCCACACTGGCCGCGACAATCATCGTGGCGGTGCTATCACTGGTCGACCTGTCGATCCTCAAGAAAACATGGGCCTACAGCCGCGCCGATTTTACGGCCGTGGCCGCGACCATCGTGCTGACCCTCACGCTCGGCGTGGAAGTTGGTGTTGCGGCGGGTGTGATTACGTCCGTCCTGCTGCACCTTTACAAGACGTCGCGGCCTCATGTGGCTGAGGTCGGTCGTGTCCCCGGCAGCGAACACTTTCGCAACATTTTGCGCCACGAGGTCGAGACCGACCCGCGCGTGCTTTGCCTGCGGGTGGACGAGAGCCTCTATTTCGTCAATGCGCGTTTTTTGGAAGACCTGATCCAGTCCCGAGTGACCGACGGTTGCGAGATCGATCATGTCGTCCTGATGTTTTCTGCGGTCAATGAGGTGGACTATTCCGCCCTAGAAAGCCTGGAGGCAGTGAACGCGCGCCTTAAGGATATGGATGTCGGCTTGCATCTGTCCGAGGTCAAAGGCCCCGTGATGGATCGTTTGAAGCGGTCGCACCTGATCGATGATCTAAACGGCCAGGTATTCCTGTCACAGAACGACGCATGGACCACCCTGGCAGATCACCCGCGCGCCGCAGCAGAATAGAGCTCAACAAATGACAAAATCATTCGGAGGCCCATTTATGCGCCCTTTCATCCCAAGCAAACTTGAGCATATCGCCTTCGGCTTTCTGTTGTCCTGCTTCATGTCGCTTCTGATTTCTGGCGTGGCAACATTTCTGGCAGTCGGCTTCGCACCAGGTTCTGTAACGAGTTGGCTATCCGCGTGGCTATCATCTTGGGCCATTGCATTTCCTGCAGTCCTCGTTGTCGCACCTATAGTACGACGCATCCTGCGTCGGTTCGTTGTAACGTAAGGTGCTTGATAGAGGGCGAGAGAGTGGCACTTTGCAAGAAGCAAGGCTGTGTGCGGATAAGGTTGATTGGCCCCTCAGTCCGCGTCTGTCTTGATTAAACTGGTTACGGCGAAAACTTAGGTTGGGTTTGGGTGAGGAAGCCCTAGTCGAATGGCAGGTCTGGTGACATGCGCTGAACAGCAGCGATTTGGTTGCCTCAATCGCGAAGAAATACTGCGTCAGCAATAACCGCGCTTGCCCCCGTCCGCTCTTTGGTCATCTAAACAGATGGAACTACGCAGGTGCGACCAATGTCCGCCAATTGCGCTGCAAACGCAGCGATCTGGCACCCAATCGACTGGTCGCTATGGGCCGGACAGAACACCACGATCTGACGGATCTAAGAGGGTGCTGCGACCGATCTAATGGCAGCAACGAGCCCTTGTTGCACTTGTTTGCAAATGCGGCGAATGTCAGGCTTTCTGAGCGCGGGAGATGACGATGACACTGCCACAAGAGATGTCTGGCGTTGTCCTGACGGGTCATGGTGGCTCCGACAGGCTTGAATGGAGAGACGATTTGCCGGTTCCCGTCGCAGGGGACGCGGATGTCATCGTGCGCGTTCGCGCGGCGGGTGTGAACAATACCGACATCAACACACGCACAGCCTGGTATTCGAAAGGGGACGGCGCAGCAGACGACGCGAGCTGGTCTGGTGAGGCGCTGTCCTTTCCGCGCATACAAGGGGCCGATGTTTGCGGAGAAATCATTGCGGTGGGCAAGGCGATTGACGCGGTCCGGATCGGGGAACGCGTTCTGATCGAACCCTGAATACGGGAGGCGGACGGGCGCAGTCTTAAGACACCTTGGTATTTCGGGTCGAAATGTGACGGTGGCTTTGCCCAGTACACACGGGTTGCGGCGCGTCATGCGCACCCGATCAACAGCGGCCTGACGGATATCGAACTCGCATCATTTCCATGTTCCTATTCCACAGCCGAAAATATGCTGACGCGCGCAAATGTCGGTGCGGGCGAGACTGTTCTGGTGACGGGTGCGTCTGGCGGCGTCGGGTCTGCTGCTGTCCAGCTTGCACAGGCGCGCGGTGCGAAAGTCATCGCGCTCACAAGCGCGTCCAAAGCCGAACTACTCAAGGCGTTGGGCGCTGCAAAAACCCTCACGCGGGATGATGACTTTATCGCGGCGTTGGGTGCAAACAGCATCGACGTTGTTGTTGATCTGGTCGCCGGTCCGAAATGGCCGGGACTACTTGATGTGTTGCGCCCGGGCAGGCGGTACTGCGTCGCCGGAGCAATTGGTGGGCCGTTGGTGGAGCTTGATGTTCGCACGCTGTATCTCAAGGATCTGAGCTTTTTCGGCTGTACGGTCTTGGAGCCAGAGGTTTTTTCCAACCTTGTTCAGCGGATTGAGCGTGGAGACATCAAGCCCCTCGTCGCTGCAACATATCCTTTGGCTGATATCGCCGCGGCACAGGAGGCCTTTGGCAATAAAAGCCACGTCGGGAAAATTGTGCTCGAATTGAATTGACCTTCGCGCGTTCAGCAAACCCAACAGCTGACCTTTAGATAAAGGCCCGTAACGGCAACACTGTCCCGCACTGTGTGAATTCGTCGACGCCGTGATTGCGTAGTTGCGGTAAATGGCGGCAAGGGGGCTGCGGACGCCGCATCAAGACTGCATGACCAACGGCGGCACGGCGGCCTTTTACTAACTGAACCTATGAATTGGAGCGCTCCCCATCTGACCAGTGCTTGTTTTAAAGTAGTTTCTTTGCCCGTTTCGCCATTTCGTCAAAAGATACCGGCATCAAGTCCCATTGATCCACGCCAACATTGACCACGTTCCGCGACCCTTTCCACCTATCATGGATATGCCCAAACATCTGCAGGCTACCCTTTCGAGCGCCGTTCCAAGTGATCATTGGATCGTGACAAAGCGTATGCATAAATCCATCTTTGCCGTCCTTGACTTGCGAAATCTCCGCAATGCTGTCCCACGGCAGTGCTTGGGTATGCGCGAAACACGGAAATAGACCGCGATTAGGTACGCTTCTCATAGGCAGCACGTCTATCGCCCACCAGCCCCGCAAAACCATCGTCCAGAATGACCAAAGGCCAATCATCCACTAACAATCAAACCGGCCCACTCAGGTGGGGCTGATGTGTTGGTGTTGGGGCAGCATTTGGCCTTGGACGGACAGGCCTGACAATCGGATTTGAGAGCGCTATCGTTTCGGGCTTTCATGCCAACTGTGTTCCGGGCGGGGGCAGAATAATTGCGCCGGGTATGACCGAGCTCTTTACCTTCGGGACAGATGTATCAGTCATCGTCTTCGTCCCATGTGAAATCAGCGCGAGAGCATGTGCCGTCCTTGCGTTCTGAATTGTCAAAGACAGGAATGAAGGGGAGGATTTGCCGCTTAGCTGTCAACCAAACGAGGTTGTCAGATGACCCGTATACGGTATCGGCAGCGATCCAGTCTGGTTTGATGCCAAAGCACTCTTCTGTACGATCAATCCTTTTGCGCATTGCACGCACGTCTGCCTGCCGGATCGACCTCGAGGCATCCACATCCGCGATGATCCCGTGATCTATGTCGATGAGATAGTTATCCGAATAGGCAAAGAACGCAGGCGCTGTGCGCGCCGCAGACCACTGGCTGGCCGGATCAGCATGGGCGGTAGATTCAGATATGACCTCACTTGCTGCGCCAAAAGCCTCACCATCCAGAGCGTCGAGATACTCACGGGCCGCGCGTGGTGCGTCATTGGGTCTGTATCACGGGCCGCCCAGTCGTCACGGTTGCGCGAATTCTGCTTCTGAACAGCTGCGCTGACCAAACTGGCATCCGAAGGGCGACCGGTGTGGCTGTTAAAAACGGTCAGATGCTGCTCAGATCGACAAACCGATCAATCGACCGCAGCAGGTGCAATAGACGAATTTCGCGAACGGGTGCCTCACAAAACAGCATGCATGCGATCCTTCTGAAAGGCGAGCAGCTCTCAAGCGCGAGTCAGCGTAAACGGATCACTCAGAGCGCAAGGGCGTCCAAGAGGGCGTCCCGTTGGGCTTGCGCCTTGGGGATCGATTTCGTGATCTGCCCGCGTTGCATGATGTGGAAATGGTCGGCGTTACTGTAGGCGAATTCGAAGTTTTGTTCGACAAGTATGATAGCCAGATCGCCCCGGTCGCGCAGGAGGCGAATGGTCCGGCCAATCATCTGGATGATGTTGGGCTGAATTCCCTCGGTCGGTTCATCCAAAAGCAGCACCTTGGGGCGAGCGATGAGAGCGCGGGCAATGGAAAGCTGTTGCTGTTGGCCGCCAGACAAATCACCGCCGCGGCGGGTTTTCATTTCGGCGAGGACAGGGAAAAGGTCGAATATGTCATCGGGAATTTTGTGTTCCGATTTGGGCAGGCAGGCAAAGCCGGTTTCGAGGTTTTCTTCAACGGTCATCAGCGGGAAGATTTCCCGTCCCTGCGGCACATATCCGACACCCGCTTTGGCCGCCAATGCCGCACGGCCCGACGGCAACGCGACGCCGTCAAGCGTGATCGTCCCCCCCGAGAAGGGGTGGCGCCCGGCGATGGCTTTCAGCAGGCTTGTTTTGCCGACCCCGTTTGTGCCCGTCACGCAGGTGACCTGGCCCACAGGCGCGTTCAGGGTGATCCCGTGCAGGATCTGAGATTGCCCGTATTTCAGGTTTAGGTTCTCAATCTCCAGCATCGGTGCGCCCCAAGTATACGTCCACAACAGTTTGGTTCTTGGTAACATGATCCAGCGACCCTTCGGCCAGCACCGATCCTTCGTGGAGCACCGTCACCTTGCAGTTCAGTCGCCGCACGAATTCCATGTCATGTTCCACCACTATCACCGCGCGGGTCTCGGCGGCTTTCTTGAGGATGTCAGTGGTGTGCTCACGTTCATGTGCGGTCATGCCCGCAGCGGGTTCGTCGACCAACAACAAGCGGGGCGATTGCGCGAGCAGCATCCCGATTTCGAGCCATTGTTTCTGCCCATGGCTCAGCTCTCCGGCGGGGCGGGTCAGATGGTCGGTCAGGTTGATTTCGTCGGCAATCTGTTCAATTTGCGCGGCACCTTCGGTGTTCTTGCGATAGAACAGGACCGAGAAGGCACCGCGCGGGTTTTTGAGTGCCATGGCGAGGTTTTCGCGCACGGTTTGCGCCTCGAACACGGTTGGTTTCTGGAACTTGCGCCCGATCCCAAGCATGGCGATCTGGCTTTCTGACATGCCAATAAGAGAGCGGCTATCATCGCCAAACAATATGTAGCCTTCATCCGGTTTTGTCTTACCGGTGATGATGTCCATGAAGGTCGTTTTGCCCGCACCGTTGGGGCCGATCACGGCGCGCAATTCAGGTTCGCCGATCTGTAGGCTGAGGTTCTTGATCGCCTGAAATCCGTCAAAAGACTTGGAGATTCCGGACATTTCCAAAAGCGTACTCATGATTTGCGCACCAGTTTGTCAAAGAGGCCACCGATGCCTTTGGGGGCAAAGAGTGTGACCAGAACGAAGGTCAGGCCAAGCAGCACCAGCCACCAGTCGACCCAGTGGACCGTGTAAAAACCAAGGTTGATACTGGGTGCGCCGCCGCCTGTGAACCAGCTGGATAGAAGCGATACCACTGCCGCACCGATGACTGCGCCGTAAAGCCGACCGCGCCCCCCAATGGCGACCCAGACCGCCAGATAGATCGACGCGATGGGGGCAATTTCGGCCGGATTGATGATGCCCGCTTGTGGGTAATACAGCGCACCTGCGATGCCTGCGACAATAGCCGTGATGGTGAAGACGAAGAGTTTGTAGCTTTCGACATGGTAGCCGAGAAAACGCACGCGGGATTCATCGTCGCGGATGGCTTGGATGATGTTGCCGAGCTTGCTGTCGGTGATCCAGGCAAACAGAAGATACCCCAACGCGAGAGCGAGGGCAGAGCCGAGGAAGAACACGATCGAGATCACATCCTGCCCGCTGTCCGCAAAGCCCGGAATGTTTTGCAAGCCCGAAAGCCCGTTGTTGCCGCGCAGCCCGCTGTCGTTCTGGAACAGGTAAAGGGCGAGGGCCAGCGTCATGGCTTGGGTCAGGATCGACAGATAAACACCCGTGACACGACTGCGAAAGGCCAGCCAGCCAAAGACCAGTGCCAGCAGGCCGGGAATAACAACAACGAAAGCCATTTGGATAAACAGGTTGTCTGCGAAGGACCAGATCAGCGGGAACTCTGACGAGCCAACAACGCCGAATATCTGGTTACCGATGGCGTCGGACACTTCTTGCGGAGTTGGGGGGATGACCTGATTGGCGAGGCTTTGTGTCACGATGATTTCGGTGCGCGCATACATCAGCCACATCCCGATGGCGTAGCCTCCAATGCCGAAGAAGGCGAAGTGACCAAGGCTTAGGATGCCGCAATAGCCCCAGACGACATCCATCGCGATGGCGATCAGACACAGGCACAGGGTCTTGCCCAGCGTCTTAATGAACGAGGTTGAGATCAGGCCTGCGCCAGCCGCTTCGGACATGATCGTGACGACGGCGGTGAACAAGCCCAATGCTGCGAGAAAGTAGAGGACAGACGGATTGCGCCCGATGAATGATTTTCGCTGGCTGTGCGTCTGGGTCATGGATCAATCCGCCGCTGCCCGGCCCTTGGGGGCGACGATGCCCTTTGGCCGGAATTGAATGAACAGGATGATAAAGAGGATCATATAGGTCTGCGCCGCGAGCGTGTTGGACGGGTTCAGCCATTCGATGCCCTTTTGCAGGAACCCGATAAGGCCCGCGCCTGCCAAGGTGCCGAAAACCGAGCCGACACCACCGACCACGACGGTCATGAAACTTTGCACGATGTAATTCGCGCCCATCTCGGACGTTACCTGCGCATAAAGGCCGATGCCCACGCCCGCGACCCCCGCAATGCCGGAGCCCAGACCAAAGGTCATCATGTTGATGCGGTCAGGGTTGATCCCCATTGAGGCGGCCATACCGGGGTTTTGCGTCACCGCGCGGACTTCCAGCCCAAGGCGGGTGCGCTTGAGGATATAGAGCAGCGCAAAGAGGAAGAGGAGCGCCAGCACGAAGATCGCGATGCGGATATAGCTGATCTGGATCACATCAGAGATCACCAGCGCGCCGCCGAGCCACTCCGGTGAGGTCAGCGGGCGGGCTTGCGTGCCAAAGATGTTCTTGGCGATCTGTTGCAGCGCAATCGAGATGCCGAAGGTGGCCAGTAAGGTCTCAAGCGGGCGGTGATAGAGATGCCTGATCACCAACCGCTCCATCGCAACACCCGCACCGAAAGCTATCGCAAAGGCGAGCGGTAGTGCGACAAGCAGCGACACCGTGTAGTCGGGGATGATGAGCTGCACCACGTAGCCTGTGTAGGCGCCCATCATGATGAATTCGCCATGGGCCATGTTGATGACGCCCATTTGCCCGAACGTGATTGCAAGCCCAATCGCCGCGAGAAAATAGATCGAGGCGAGAGACAGCCCGTCGAGCGTTAGATCCACCGTCTGCGCCCAGCCCACCCGCGTTTGAACCGCGTCAAGCGTGGCACGGGCAGCGCTGGTGATGGCGGCGTTATCCTCGTCATAAAGTTCATAGAACACAGCGTTTTGCAGCGCGGTTGCGACGTCATCTTCTGTCACCAGCGGCGGTACGGTGCCATCGCGGGCAAGGGCGCGATAGGCGTCGTCGCGCATGTCTTGGCGGCTCAATTGCGCCAAAGGGATACCGCCGACGCGGCCATCGACGATATTGGCTTCAAGAGCGGCGCGGACCTCATTGGCGGGTACGATCGCGGGGGCAAGACCGGCTTCGACGAGTTTCTCGTAGTTCGCGATCGTGTCGTCCATTGGGTCAAGGATGCGGGCGATGTTGCCCTCCGGCTGGTCGGACGCCACGCCGGTGGTAACGGTAAGAATCTGGTTCAGCACCGCGCGGGCCTCAACGGATGTGTCGGCGGACAGGCTTTCAATCGCGAGGATACGCTCTTCAGGGACATCGCCAAATCGAGCGGTGAGGAAATTGATCAGTTGGACCTTCTGAGCGCGTAGGACTGGGTCGTCTTCGCCTTCAAGCGAGGCCATCAGCGGCTCAAGCTGGCTGGCGTCACTGCGCCGCGCGATACTATCGAGCGCAGCTTGGCGGCGAACAGGATCGGGGTCGGTCAATTGGAACTGCACCAGTGCCGTGCCGATGACGCGCCGCACGCCACCATTGGGCCGAAGTTGGGTGAAACCGTCGGATGACGCGGTGGAATCTTCTCCGGTATCAAAGTCGCGCAAGGACAGCGTGTCTTCATCTTCGGTCGCGATGTAGAACAGGCCGGTTGCGTCGTTCTGCCAGACGCTCCGTTCTATCCATTTCTCAAGAAAATCAGGTACTTGCGGCAGGCCGGAGGCGATCAGGTCGTCCAGCACGACGCTGACAGAATTGCGCGAGGGCTTTGCCACCTCGTCGGCGTGGTTCTGCAAGATCGACTGAAGGTCTTGGGCTGTGGCGAGGCTGACAGACGCCAGCAGCCACATCAGGCTGAGAAGAACACGAACCATAACGAGTGAGGCTTTCGGGCTGGAGGAGTATTCAGAACGATGTCGGGCGCGCACAACGCCGCGCCCGACAATTGGTCTTAGTAGTTCGAGGTCAGCTGAACGCAGGTCTTGGTTTCGGTGTTGTACATACCGCACTCGAGGTCTTTCCAGTCAGAGACCAGCACAGCAGATCCCGGCAGGAAGTCTGTCCAAGCATCGCCCGGGACTTCTTCGGTCTGGCTGATGATATCGAACTGACCTTCGGCGGTGATTTCACCGATCAGCACAGGCTTGGCGAGGTGGTGGTTGGGCAACATGACGGCCGTACCGCCTGTGAGGTTCGGGTATTCCTGCCCGTACATCGCTGCGCGTACCGCATCCACGTCCGTGGTGCCTGCTTCGGTGACCGCGTTCACCCACATGTTGAAGCCAATGTAGTGGGCTTCCATCGGGTCATTGGTCACACGGTCTTCGCCCATGGCTTCTTTCCAGGCGGCGACCCATTCGTCGTTCAACTCGGATTCAGCTGACTGGAAATAGTTCCATGCAGCGAGGTGACCGACGAGGTCGGAGGTATCAAGACCGGAGAGTTCTTCCTCACCAACCGAGAACGCCACGACGGGAATGTCGTCAGCTGAGATACCAGCGGCGGCAAGCTCTTTGTAGAAGCCGATGTTTGCGTCGCCGTTGATGGTCGAAATGACGCCCACCTGAGAGCCGTCTGCGCCCAGCTCAACCACGTCCGCCACAATTGTTGACCAGTCGGAATGACCGAACGGCGTATAGTTGACGAAGATGTTTTCCTGCGGAATGCCCGCATCAAGCAAGTACTGCTCGAGGATGTTGTTGGTGGTTCTGGGGTAGACATAGTCCGTGCCGAGCAGCGCAAATTTCTCGACGCCCAGTTCTTCGAGGAAATAGTCCGTCGCAGGGATTGCCTGCTGGTTTGGGGCGGCGCCAGTGTAGAATACGTTGCGCGAGCTTTCTTCGCCTTCATACTGAACCGGGTAGAACATCAGGCCGTTCAATTCTTCCAGAACCGGCAGCGCGGATTTGCGCGACACGGACGTCCAGGCCCCGAAGATCACGTCCACCTCGGACACGGTCAGCAGCTCACGCGCCTTTTCTGCGAACAAGGGCCAGTCGGACGCGGGATCAACAACAACCGCTTCGATTTCACAACCCAACAGGCCACCGGCGGCATTCTGTTGTGCGATCAGCAGTTCCATCGTGTCCTTCAACGTCGTCTCAGAAATGGCCATCGTGCCGGACAGAGAGTGCAGAACGCCAACCTTGATCGGGTCCCCGCATTCCGCGCTGGCGGCTGAACCAGCGATCATAAGGGCAGCGGCCGCAGTAAGTGTTGTTCTGTTAGAAAATTTCATTTGGGTATCCCCGTTGGGTGTGCGGGAGAGCGGGGCCGACTTGACGAAAGATGTCAAAGGACCAATGCTTTTCCACACAGCGTTTGCTGTAGCTGCGGACGGGTCGGGTTCTGCAAGACTATCCCGTTCGCGGCGCTCCATGCCGAAGCAGCTACAGCCTCAAATTTGAATGACGGACGAACAAGTGCAGAGCTGTGTGAAAATTCCGCATTGCAGCAAATGTGCTTTAAAGATGTGCAATTCGTAGCCTAAACTTTAAAAATTAAGCACTAGACGCAGAAAACATGCTGCGTTCGTATGCTGCAATGCAGCGTTAGCCCCGATTATTTATGTTGGCTTTGGAACCGAAAGACACGTGTCTTCATAGCTTGACCGCTAGAGGACTGCGCCGCCTGCGAGGTTGGTCCTACGACTTCGTGCATTGCCGGACTGACGACTGAAAGGCGTTCCGTACGCTCAACATCATCGATGAAAACAGCCTGGAATGTTTGGCCATCTGTGTGGATCGCAAGCTGAACTCTGGCAACGTCATCGACGTCTTGAGCGATCTGTTCATCCTGCGCGGCGTGCCGTCGTTCATACGATCCGATAACGACCCTGAGTTTGGTGCGAAGGCCGTCTAGGACTGGATCAGGGCCATTGGGGCGAAGACGGCGTACATCGAACCCGGCAGCCCGTGGGAGAACGGGGACTGCAGAAAGCTGCAATGCAAGGATCCGAAATCAGTTCCTGAATGGAGAGATCTTCTACAGCCTGCGCCAAGCCCAAATCTTGATCAAAGCATGGTCCCTCTCGGGACATTGCTGGCGCAATGCCCTGCCGGGCAGTGGGAAACACTACAACACGAAACGCCCCCGCAGTGCTCTGTGCTATCGCCCACCAGCCCCGGAAACCATCGTCCAGATGGGCGAAAGGCCAATCATGCACTAACAATCAAACTGGACCACTCAGGTGCCATATCTGACCAGATGTCACCTTCCTGAACGAGGTCGCGCATAGCCTCGCCAATCCGGGACAGTTCGGCGACACTGAGAAAGCGTTCGCGATTGCGCTCCTTGTTTTTCTTCACATAGCGACAAGGGTTCGTTCCTTGGTCTCGCCACTCCCACATTTCAGCCAGGGTCATTAGCTTGGAAAGCAACGCAACGGCTCGGTTTGCCCGAAATGGCGTCTTGGCTAGTGCACGATGGAAGGCGTCAACGTCTGCGCGAGTTATCTCGGCAATCGGCTTCGTGCCGAGTTTCGGGCCGATCAGGTTCTCATAGTTTGAACAGTAATCGCGGATCGTAAGTGGTTTCTTCTCCTTCAGTTCACCGGCAGCGAACCTCTCCCAAGCATCGTTTAGTAAAGGGGCTTTTCTGAGCGCGAACCGTTGGCCTTGAGGGTCTTCCCCGCGCTTCACGGCGGCAAGTATCTGCTGCGCATGATCCTGAACCTTTTCAAGCCGTATTTCGCCATGGGTGCCAAGTGTGATCCAGCGTTAGGTCACCGATCGCCCCCCACCGTAGGCTCTGTATTTGACGACGTATCGCTTCTTTCCAGAGGGTAGCACTTTGACCCCGAAGCCTGCGAGAGTCTGGTCCCATAAGTAGTAGGGCTTGCCGGCATGTGGCTCGGCCACATCAATTCGTGTCTTCGACAGTTTCATCGAAAGATCCTCATCTTAGTTTTTGGATAGCAACCACGCAGCACCCAACCTGTGTGCTTTTGCATGCTGCTACATAGTAAAACAGTTAGTGAGGAACTTCTAAAATGATATTATTTACAATATCTTATAGGGCCTCTTAGCGTTGTATGGAATAGTGTAGAAATACCCGAAGAACTTACTTTTAATCAGTGGGTCGCAGGTTCGAACCCCGCACGGCTCACCACTGACACCTAGATGACCATTCGCATCACCGGTCGTCGTCCAGAACATCCCAAAATCCGGTGGCATGTCGTGCATCAGTTCGGCGGCGCGGTCGTCCAGCCAATCCAGCTGTTCGTCCCGGGTCCACGTGGTGACGCCTGGCTCAGACGGCAGCTCTCGCTTGGCGCGCTGCATCGCGTGGCGGTACTTGAGCTGGTCGATGGGTGCGTCGGGGATAATCGCATAGACAAACCGACCGCCCATGGCTTTGGCGATATTCTCCATTTGTTTGAGCGACACCGCCCCCTCCAACTCGCTGCGTTCGGCTTGGTAGATGGCGTGGCGGGTCACGCCCTTGCGGCGGGCCACGTGTTCTGCGGACATGCCCATGGCGGTGCGCATCGCAGCGATCCAGCCCTTTTCAGGGATGGTGATCCCGGCCAAGGTCTCGGCGCTGCGGTCCAGCAGGCGGGCGCGTTGTCGTTGGGTCTTAAAGTCCGGCATATGGGTCCTAGGCCAGAGGTTTCGTAAGATATAAATACACATGATTGCGTTTTTGTATATAAATAACTTCACAAATATGTTATCCTGCTTATGTATTACTTGAAAGGACGTCCATGATCGAACTCTTCCTCGCACCTCAATCCCTGCCGTTTGCCGCAGCCCTTGCGGTGACAGGGGTGCTTTTCGTGCTGGAAATCGCCTCTGCCCTGTTGGGGGCAACGGTTTTGGGGTTGGGTGGCGAAGGGCCGGATATCGACGTGGATGCAGATTTCGACCTGACGGGGGACCTGGACCTGGGCGCCTCGGACGTCACCATGGATGCGGCCGAGGCACCCACGGGCGTGCTGTCGTGGATCGGGGCGCGGGATGTGCCATTTCTGATCTGGCTGGTGTCCTTTTTGACCCTGTTCGGCCTTGCGGGCCTGATCCTGCAATCGGTGGCTTCGGGTGCCTTCGGGGCACCCCTGCCGATGCTGGCCGCCAGCCTCGCCGCGATGATTCCCGCCCTTGCCGTCACCCGGGTGATCGCCAATTGGGTCGCCCTGATCATGCCCAAAACAGAAACCAGCGCCATGCGCACCCGGTTTCTGGGCGGCCATTCGGGCACCATCACCCAAGGGTCCGCCCGGCGCGGCAAGCCAGCCGAGGTCAAGATCAAGGACCGCCACGGCAACACCCACTACCTGCGGGTGGAACCCCTGTCCGACGACGCCGTCTTTGACCAAGGCGCGACCGTCACCGTCATTCGCAAACGGGGCGACAAGTTCTTTGTCATCTAGGCCTCTTCCGCTTTTCAAACCAACCAAGGAGTCTCAATGACCTTTACCCCCCTTCTGACCATCGTCGCGATTATCGTCGGCCTTATCCTGTTCATCGGCCTGATCATGGCGCGGCTGTACAAACGGGCCACCCGGGAAACCAGCCTTGTCAAAACAGGCTCGGGTGGGCGCAAGGTGATCATGGACGGCGGTACGATCGTCGTGCCGTTCCTGCATGAAATCGCCCCCGTGAACATGAAGACCCTGCGCCTTGAAGTGGCCCGCGTGAACGAGCAATCCTTGATCACCAAGGACCGGATGCGCGTGGACGTGGGCGTGGAATTCTACGTCTCGGTCAATGCCACGGACGAGGGGATTTCCCGCGCGGCCCAGACCCTTGGGGATCGCACGTTCCATGTGGATCAACTGCGCGAGATGATCGAAGGCAAACTGGTGGACGGTCTGCGCGCCGTGGCGGCACAGATGACCATGGACGAGTTGCATGAGAACCGCGCCAGCTTTGTTCAAGAGGTGCAGAACGCAATCTCCGAGGATCTGTTGAAAAACGGGCTGGAGTTGGAGGCCGTGTCCCTGACCGCGCTGGACCAGACGCCGTTCGAAAGTCTTGACGAGAACAACGCCTTCAACGCCGTGGGTATGCAGAAACTGGCCGCCGTGATCGCCACCTCGCGCAAGCAGCGGGCCGAGATCACCGCCGAGGCCGATGTGTCCGTGGCCCAATCGGAGATGGAGGCGGAAAAGCGCAAGTACCAGATCGAGCGCGAGCAGAAGCAGGCCGAGATCAAGCAGGTGGAAGAAATCCAGACCCTGCAAGCCCAGCAAGAGGCGCAGATCGCCCGCAATCAGGAAGCCTCGGACCGGGCCAAGAACGAGGCGCGGATCGAGCGGGAGCGGGCCGTGCGCGCCGCCGAGATCGAACGCGAGCGGGCCATCCGCGAAGCCGAGATCGCCAAGGAGCGGGAGTTGGAGGTCGCCGATCAGGAACGCCAAATCATCATCGCCCGCAAGTCCGAAGAGGAAAGCCAAGCGCGTGCCTCAGCCGACACCGCCCGGGCCGAAGCCAAGAAAGCCGCAGAGGCGATTGAAACCGCCCGCGCCGTGGCCGAGGCAGAGCGGGCCAAGCAGATCGCCCTGATCGAGGCCGAGAAAGAGGCAGAGCGTCAGGCCACCGCCATCCGCCTGTCCGCCCAAGCCGAGAAGGAGGCCGCCAGCGACCGCGCCGCCGCCCTGCTGGAAGAGGCGCAGGCCGACGCCAACGCGATCACCATCCGCGCCGAGGCGAAAAAGGCCGACTTGCTGGCCACCGCCGAAGGTCAGACCGCCATCGCCAATTCCGAAAACGAGTTGAGCGCCGAAATCATCGCCATGAAGGTCCGCCTTGCGGGGCTAGAGGCGATGCCCGCCATCATTGCCGAAATGGTGAAACCTGCGGAAAAGATCGACTCGATCAAGATCCATCAGGTGACGGGCATGGGCGGCGGCGCACCCGGGTCCTCTGGCGGGGACGGCGGGACACCTGTGAACCAAGCACTGGATTCCGTTTTGGGCATGGCCTTGCAGATGCCCGCGATGCAGGCCTTGGGCAAGGAGTTGGGCATCAGTCTGGAAAACGGTGTGGCGTCCATCGCGGACAATGTCATTGCGGCGGACCCGCCGAAGGTGACGGACCCGTCAGACCAGACCACCCCCAAGGCGTAGGTCGAATTACGATCCCAAGGGCGGCGCCAAACTCTGGCGCCGCTTTATTTCTGTCTGAACCTCGACGCTGGCCACGTCCGTCGCGCCCCCCACGACCTGAACAAGGGTTTGCGCCGCCTTGCGCCCCATGTCCCAGTGCGGCACGGCCACGGTCGTCAGGGCGGGATCGGCCAAGGTCGCCAGTTCCATGTCGTCGAACCCGGTGATCGACACGTCCTGCGGCACGCGCAGGCCCATGTCCTTGGCCGCCCGGATCGCCCCGACGGCCAGCACGTCATTGCCGCATAGCACAACGGTGGGCGGCGTCTCGCCCTGCATGATCTGCCGAAAGGCCCGCGCGCCGGTGTCGATGCCATAGGCCGTCTCGACCAGCACCATATCCGACGGCCCCAGACCCGCGTCCGACATGGCCATGCGCACGCCGTCAATCCGGTCGCGCGCCCGGTCGTTGTTGTCACTGTCCGCCGAGATATAACCCACCCGCCGGTGCCCCATGTCCAGCGCCAGGCGCGCTAGGCCTGCCATGGCGGCCTTGTTGTTGAACCCCACCGACAGGTGCGGCGATCCCGCGTCATAGGCCCAAGAGACCAGCGTGGGGATCTTGCGCTTTTGCAGGAAGGCATAAACCTCGGGCGCGCGGTGATAGCCGATCAGCAACAGGGCATCAGCCCCCCGCGCGGCCAGGGTGTGGATCTGCGCCAGCTCCAGATCCTCGCGGTAGGAAGAGCTTGCGATCAGCAGAGTCAAACCGTGCAGGCCCAACTCCTCCTGAAAGGCTTGGATGCCACGGGCGAAAATCGCATTGTCCATGGTGGGGATGATCGCACCGATTGTGTTGGTGCGCTTGGCCGCAAGGGCCTGGGCGTTGAAATTGGGTGCGTATCCAAGGTCGGTGACGGCGGCCATGACGCGCTTGCGCGTACCTTCGACCACTTGGCCCGGGGAGTTCAGACACCGCGAGACGGTCGCCGTCGAGACGCCCGCGCGACGCGCCACATCGGCCAAGGTTGGAACAGGGGGCAAATCGGTCATGGCCCCTTATAGCGCTGCGGTGCGGCGAATGTAAGCGCTTGCGTGATCAAATGTAAGCGCTTACACCTAATCTCGAATCGCTGTGACAGGCGACGGGAGGACATCGCGAGAAACCGCTGTGCAGGCCTTTGGGTCCTCTCGACACGTGTTTTTGATCGATAGGATAGCGCCCGATGACCAGAGAATACCTGAAGAAAGCCTCTCTTACCCCATCCAGCGGATCGTCCGATGTCCACGACATCGTGCAAGGCATCCTCACCGATATCGAGGCGGGCGGCGACGCCAAGGCGATGGAATACGCGGCCAAGTTCGATCAGTACGACGGCAACGTGATCCTGACGGACGCTGAAATTCAGGCCGCCATCGCGCAGGTCCCCGAAAAGATCAAACGCGACATCGAATTCAGCCACGACAACGTCAAACGCTTTGCCGAGGCGCAGAAGGCCACGTTGGCTCCGGTCGAGGTGGAACTGGTCCCCGGCATGGTGTGCGGCCAAAAGGTGATGCCTGTGAACGCCGCGGGCTGCTACGTGCCCGGCGGGCGCTACAGCCACATCGCCTCCGCGATCATGACAGTGACCACCGCCAAGGTCGCCGGCGTGAACCACATCGTCGCCTGTTCACCCCCCGCCCCGGTGTGGGCGTGCCACCCGCCATCGTCTATGCCGCGCACATCTGCGGCGCGGACAAGATCATGGCTATGGGCGGTGTGCAGGGTGTCGCCGCCATGACCTATGGCCTGTTCGGCCTGCCTGAGGCGAACATCCTTGTGGGTCCCGGCAACCAGTTCGTGGCCGAGGCCAAGCGCATCCTGTTCGGACGGGTCGGCATCGACATGTTCGCAGGCCCCACGGACAGCCTGATCCTTGCGGACGGCACCGCCGACCCGATGATCGTGGCCGCCGACCTCGTGGGACAGGCAGAGCACGGCTACAACTCGCCGGTCTGGCTGGTCACGGATGACCGTGAACTGGCCCAAGAGGTGATGAGCATCGTGCCCACCCTGATTGACGCCCTGCCAGAGTTGAATCGCGACAACGCCGCCGCCGCTTGGCGCGACTATGCCGAGGTGATCGTTTGCGCGGACCGCGAAGAAATGGCCGCAACGTCCGACGAATATGCGCCCGAACACCTGACCGTGCAGGCCGAGGATCTGGATTGGTGGCTGGATCGGTTGTCTTGCTACGGGTCCCTGTTCTTGGGCGAAGAAACGACGGTGGCCTTTGGCGACAAGGCATCGGGCACCAACCACGTTCTGCCCACCAGCCGTGCGGCGACCTACACGGGCGGTCTGTCCGTGCACAAATACATGAAGATCGTCACATGGCAGCGGTCCACACGCGAAGGGGCCAAGCCGATTGCCGAGGCGACGGCGCGCATTTCCCGTCTTGAAGGGATGGAGGGTCACGCCCGCACTGCAGACATCCGATTGGCCAAATACTTCCCCGGCGAAAACTTCGACCTCAGCGCGGAAGAGGGGTGATCCGTGACCACGTGGCAGCCAGATTTGACCGGCCACGTGGCCTTGGTCACGGGGGCCAGTTCTGGCCTTGGGCGGCGCGCGGCGCTGGTGCTGTCGCAATGCGGGGCCTCGGTGGTGGGTGTGGCGCGGCGCACCAAACCCCTCGCCTCCCTGATGAGCGAGGCACCCAGCCCCATGCATGCCCTGCCGTGGGACCTGTCGGATCGCACCGGTCTGACCGATCTTGCGACCCAAGCAGCCGAGCCCTTTGGCGCGCCGGACATCGTAGTCCACGCCGCCGGCATCAACACCCGCGAAATGGCCGACGACATCACACCGGACGGCTGGGACATCACCCTGAACCTCAACCTCGCTGTGCCGTTCTTCCTGTCCCAAGCCCTTGTGCCCGGTATGCGCGCAAAAGGGTGGGGCCGGATCGTCAACTTCGCTTCCCTCCAATCGCACCGCGCCTTCCCGGGCGGATTGTCCTATGGCGCGTCCAAGGGTGGGGTGGCCCAGATGACCCGCGCCATGGCGGAGGCGTGGTCCAAAGACGGGATCATGGTCAACGCCATAGGCCCGGGGTTCTTTCGCACCGAACTGACGGCGGCCGTGTTCAACGACCCAGACCGCGCCGCCCGCAACGCCGCGCAAACCTGCATCGGGCGGAATGGAGAGCCCGAGGACATCGACGGCCCGGTCCTGTTCTTTTGCTCGGACGCTAGCCAATATGTCACTGGCCAGACCTTGATGGTCGACGGGGGGTTTACTGCGAAATGAAGGCACTTGTTTACACCGGGCCCGAGGGTCTTGACTATCGCGACACTGATGACCCTGTGGTGGGCGACCAGCACCTTGTCCGCATCGACAGCGTCGGGATTTGCGGGTCCGACATGCACGCCTATCTGGGCCATGACGACCGCCGCCCCGCCCCCCTGATCCTGGGGCACGAGGCTGCGGGCACAATCGAGGGCGGCCCAAGGGATGGGGAGCGTGTGACGATCAACCCGCTGGTGTCTTGCGGGGTTTGTGACGGCTGCACGTCCGGGCGGGACAACCTGTGCCGCACGCGCCAGATCATCTCGATGCCGCCGCGCCAAGGGGCCTTTGCCCAATACGTGGCCATGCCGGGGTCGAACCTGATCACGGTGCCCGATGGGTTCAGCCTTGAGAAGGCGAGCCTTGCAGAACCCGTGGCCGTCAGTTGGCACGCGATCCGGCTAGGCCTTGCGTCCATGGCCGACGCCCGCCGCGACAGGGCCCTTGTGATCGGGGGCGGGGCCATCGGGGTGGCGGCCGCCGTGTCCCTTATCGCCCAAGGTGTGATGGACGTGACGCTGGTGGAACCCAACGACACCCGCCGCGCCTACCTTGCCCGCACCGCGACCTATAAAGTCGTGGCCGAGGCGCAGGGCGAATTCGACATCACCGTGGATTGCGTGGGATACGATGCCACCCGCGCCACCGCATCAGCCCACACCCGTCCCGGCGGGGTCCTGCTGCACATCGGGTTGGGCGGCGGGACTGCGGGCCTCGATATCCGCCGCATCACCTTGCAGGAAATCACCGTAATCGGCACCTACACCTACACAATGCAGGACTTCAAAGACACCTGTGCGGCCATGTACGCAGGCACCCTTGGCCCGCTGGACTGGACCGACACCCGCGCCCTATCCGACGGTGCGCAGACCTTTGCAGACATCCGGGCGGGCCGCGTGGCCAGCCCCAAGATCATTCTAAAACCATGAACCCGGAGGAGACATCCATGTCCGAAATTCCACACCTGTTGGTCCACGAAAAAGGGGACAACGTCGGCGTTGTCGTCGTAGAGGGGCTGAAAGCGGGCACCGATATGCTGTGCTGCATCACCCATGACAATTCCACGTTCCGCCTGACCGCCAAGCACGACGTGCCCATCGGCCACAAGGTTGCGCTGGTGGACCTGAAGGACGGGGACACGGCCATGAAATACGGCGAAGACATCGGCAAGATCATTGCTGACATCGGCCAAGGCGAACACGTCCACACGCACAACTGCAAAACGAAACGCTGGTAGGGAATTAGACCAATGGGAAATCTGTCCAACATCACCATCCACGGCTACCGTCGTGAAAATGGCCGCGTCGGCGTTCGGAACCACGTTCTGATCCTGCCTGTAGACGACATCTCCAACGCGGCCTGCGAGGCTGTGGCGAACAACGTCAAGGGCACCATGGCGATCCCCCACGCCTATGGCCGCTTGCAGTTTGGCGAAGATCTGGAGCTGCACTTCCGCACCATGATCGGCACCGGGGCCAACCCCAACGTGCACTCGGTCGTTGTGATCGGGATCGAACCCGGCTGGACCAAGCGCATCGCCGACGGCATCCGCAAGACCGGCAAGCAGGTCGCGGAATTCTCGATCGAACAGAAGGGCGATTTTGAAACCATCCGCGCCGCATCTTGGGCCGCCAAGGACTTTGTCCACCAAGCCACCGAAGTGCAGCGCGAGGAATGTTCGATCAACGAGCTGTGGATTTCCACCAAATGCGGCGAGAGCGACACGACCACCGGCCTCGGCTCCTGCCCCACGGTCGGCAACATGTACGACAAGCTGCTGCCCGAAGGGATCACCGGCTTCTTCGGTGAAACCTCCGAGATCACGGGTGCCGAGCACATCTGCCAGAAGCGCGCGATCAACGAAGAGGTCGGCGAGCGTTGGTACAAGATGTGGAAGGCGTATCAGGACGATGTGATCTTCGCGCACCAGACGGATGACTTGTCCGACAGCCAGCCCACCAAGGGCAACATCGAAGGCGGCCTGACCACCATCGAGGAGAAGGCCCTTGGCAACCTCGAAAAGATCGGGCGCACGTCCCGGTACATCGACATTCTGGAACCGGCGGAAATGCCATCCTCGGGCAAGGGTCTGTACTTCATGGACTCGTCTTCGGCGGCTGCGGAATGTGTGACCTTGATGGCCGCTGGTGGCGCCGTGATCCACACCTTCCCCACGGGGCAAGGCAACGTGGTCGGCAACCCCATCGTGCCCGTGATCAAGATCACCGCGAACCCGCGCACCGTGCGCACCATGGGCGAGCATGTGGACGTGGACGTGTCCGGCATCCTGCGGCGCGAGCAGACGATTGACGAGGCAGGCGACGCCCTGATCGAAATGATCCGCCGCACGGCCAACGGGCGCAACACCGCCGCCGAGGCTTTGGGCCACCGGGAATTCTCGATGACCAAGCTCTACCGCTCCGCCTAAGGTGCGGGTAAACCGATTGGGCGTCCCCACGGGGACGCCCTTTTTATGTGCGGGGGATGATGCACCATGACCACCACGAACATCAGCCTGACTGACGCCACCGACCTGATCGCAGCTGCCCTGCGGGCGGGCGGCGTGTCCGAGGCGCAGGCCCGCGCCACCGCCACAGCCCTCGTCGCCGCCGAAGCCGAGGGTCAGGTGGGCCATGGTTTCAGCCGCGTGGCCGATTACGTGGCCCAGGCCAAGTCGGGCAAGGTCAACTCCGCAGCACGGATCACGGTCACGGAACGGGGCCCCGCGTCCCTGTTGATCGACGCCGATTGCGGGTTCGCATATCCAGCGCTGGACGCCGCATTGGACGCGGGCATCCCGCTGGCCCATGCCCAGGGCATCGCCGTAATGGCCATCACGAACTCTCACCATTGCGGGGCGCTGTCGGTACAAGTGGACCGTATCGCGCGGGCCGGTCTGATGGCCCTGATGGTCGCCAACACGCCCAAGGCCATCGCCCCATGGGGGGCTGCTACGCCCGTGTTCGGGACCAACCCCATCGCCTTTGCCGCCCCCCGCGACGGCGACCCGCTGGTCATTGACCTAAGCCTGTCCAAGGTCGCGCGCGGCAAGGTGATGAACGCGAAAAAGTCCGGCAAATCAATACCAGAGGGCTGGGCGCTAGACGCCGACGGCAAGCCGACCACCGATCCAGAGGCAGCCCTTGCCGGCACCATGACCCCCATCGGTGACGCCAAGGGCACCTCGCTGGCCTTGATCGTGGAAATCCTCGCCAGCGTGTTCACAGGGGCCGCCCACAGCCACGAGGCCACGTCCTTCTTTGCCGCCGACGGGGCCGCCCCTCGCGTCGGCCAGACCATCATCGCCATCCGTCCCCACGGGGACAGCGGCGCGCGGCTGGAAGGACTGCTGGGCCTGATCGAAGGGCTGGAGGGCGCGCGCCTGCCCGGCACCCGCCGCCTGTCCGCCATGGCCCGCGCCAAGGCGCAGGGCCTCGACGTGCCCACCGCCTACATCGAACAGGTCAAGGCCTTGGCGGGCGGCTGACTTCGCCCTACCTTCCAGAAAACACTGGGAGAAGACCATGACCTACACACCCCCCAAAGTCTGGACTTGGGATGACGCATCGGGGGGCAGTGGGCCTCCATCAACCGGCCCATTTCCGGGGCGACCCACGACCGGGACCTGCCTGTGGGCGACCACCCGATCCAGCTGTACTCCTTGGGCACGCCCAACGGCCAAAAGGTCACTATCCTATTGGAAGAACTACTAGAATCCGGTGTGACCGAGGCCGAGTACGATGCGTGGTTCGTCAACATCGGGGAAGGCGAACAGTTCGGGTCCGGCTTTGTGGACGTCAACCCAAACTCCAAGATCCCGGCCATGGTGGACCGGTCCGGCGACACCCCCGTGCGCATATTCGAATCCGCCGCCATGATGATGCATCTGGGCGAGCGGTTCGACATGTTCATGGACGGCGGCGCGGGCCGGGCCGAGATGCTGTCGTGGCTGTTCTGGCAGATGGGCAGCGCGCCGTTCGTGGGCGGCGGCTTTGGCCACTTCTTCACCTATGCGCCGGAAAAGTTTGAATACCCCATCAACCGCTATGCCATGGAAACCAAACGACAATTGCACGTTCTGGACGTGCGTCTGGGGCAGTCGGAATATGTGGCGGGACCGAACTATACCATCGCGGATATGGCGATCTGGCCGTGGTACGGGCGCTTCGTTCTGGGCCGGGCCTACCCGGAGTCGGACGTGTTTCTAAGCGTCCATGAATACCAAAACGTGCTGCGATGGGCCGAACAAATGGACGCCCGCCCGGCGGTCAAACGGGGCCAGATCGTGAACCGCAAGGGCGAGGGCCTGCTGCAAGAGCGCCACGCCGCCAGCGATTTCGACGGCCTGATCTAGCCCCCGCGACTCGTGCACGATCCCGCACGAGTCGCCCCAAACCCGTGCAAGGTCCGGCGCAGGTGGGGGTTCAAGCCCGCGCGCGCGACCCCTTCGCAGGCATGGCCAGAAGCAGACCCGTTCGCGCTATGACCAAGCCGGGAAATGTGGTTGGGTGATGGGATGTTTGGTTTAGATTTTACCGATCCAACGACGCTTGGCATCGCGGCCGTCACTGCGGCTGCCGCCGCCGTTCTCGGTCTCTTTCGCGAGACGATCAAAGACGCAGCGGGTGGCTTTCGCGCGCGGCGCAAAAAACGCCATGACAAAATAGCCGCCGAGGAGGCCGCGAAATCCAAACCCCTCCCCGCGTCCGCGCCTTTGGCGGAGGGCGAAGTGCTGGGGCGGGACAAGGCCCTTTCGGACCTGAGCCAAGCCCTCGGCGGGTCCAAGGGGCGCGCCGTGATCCAAGGCCAAGCGGTGGTGTCGGGGACCGGAGGGCTGGGCAAGACGACCCTCGCGCGCGCCTTCATGGCGACGGCCACGGGCTATGACCAGACCCTTTGGATCGACGCGGCACAATCGACCTCTGCCCATGAAGATCTACACGCCGCCGGACGCACGGCCTTTGGCCTGACCATCCCCGAGGGCGCGGGGAAGGACATGGCGCGCCATGTTGCACACGCCATCAGCACCGATACGAACCGCCGCTGGCTGTTGGTCTATGACAACGTGTGGGACGCCTCGGTGCTGGAACACATCATCCCCACAGGCGCGCATGTCGACATCATCCTGACCACCCGGAAGGACGGGTGGCCGGGCTATGCCCCCGTGCCCATCGGCCCCCTGCCCACGCAGGACAGGGACAGCGCGGGGGTGCAACTGCTGTTGCGAGAGGCGGGGGCGCCCGATGACGGGTCCGCCGTGGCCCTTGCGCAGGACCTGGGCGGCCTGCCCCTTGCGCTGAAAATCGCAGGGGCGTTGATCAGGGATACCGGCCGGTCCTATGGCGATTATCGCAGCCGGATGGGACAGATCATCGCCGAAAAAATGCCCATAGGCTATAGAGACTCGCTTGCCGAGGCGGTCAGCCTGTCTTGGGAGGCGCTCGACGAGGACGCCCGCCGCGTGGTGGAAATCTGCGCGTGGTGGGCGGCAGAGGGGTTGGTGCCCGCCTTGATCAGCGACGCGCCGGGGGGCCAATGGTGGGACAAACATGCGGGCGATATCCCGGCAGAGGTCGCGGCCTTGGCACAGGATGCGGCACGGGTCGAAATGGCCTTCGTCGCGGCGCGAAGGTTGAACCTGCTGACGAAAGACGCGGCGGGGGGCTATGCCATGCACCGGATGACCGCCGCAGTGCTTCGCAAAGGCAAGGCGGCAAAGGTTGGATGCGTGGCCGCGGCGATTTTGATGGCGCAGTATCCGGGTGGCAAGAAAAGCGTAACCTTGAGCCAGCAATGGCCAACCTGCCGTCTGCTGACGCCCCATGTCCGCGCCCTGTGGGCTACGGACAACGCGCCACGGACAGAGGCGATGGGGTCTCTGTTGAACCAATCAGGTGCCTTCATGGGATCGCAGGATGATAAGGAAGGGGCCTTGGAGTGCTTGCGTGGCAGTTGGAACGTGAAGCGCGCGCTTCATCGAGAGCATGACCGAGAGTTTGCCCTAGGTGCCGGGAATCTTGGTCAACGGCTTGCAATCGCTGGGGAAGTGGAGGAGGCCATTTCCTTGGTTGCGCAAGCGGTGTGGCTGGACCGCAAGCATCGCCCGGACGGCGAAGACTATCCCACGCGCCTGATGCAGGCGGCGCAGGTGCGGATAGGGCAGGCAGAGCGCGGGGTGCAGGCGGCGTGGCCCAAGGCGGCGCTGCTGATCCGTGTGGCGCAGAAGTTGCGCATCGACCTTTTGCCCGAGGGGCATGCGGGTATCGCCCGTTCTTGGTATGTTGGCGCCTATGTCGCGGGGCAGATGGGGGATGTGACGGGCGAATTGCGCGGGCTTGCAGAGGCCTTGCGTATTTGGCGCGTGGCGATTCCGGGGCAGCGGGAATTGGTGATCTCGCTTTTTGGGTTGGGGGGCCGGTATCTGCGCGTGGGGGCGATGGACCGGGCGCTTCCCCTGTTGGAAGAGGCGCATAGCCTTGCCGCAGATCTGTTCCATGATAATCCGAACCATGAGACACGCCGCAACGCCGCAGACTGGTTGATCAGCGCCTATTTCATTCAAGCTCGGACAACCGGCAACACCGGCCTGTGGGAGGCGAAGGCGATCACGCTGTGCAACGCCTATGGGATCGACGTAGACGCGCGGCGGGACCTCGCCGAAACCTTCCCCACCGCCCCGTTGATGGACCTGTCGGACATCCCCATCGTCTGAGCCAAAAAACTTTCAGATTTCCGGCCCCGGCCCCTTGCGACTCGGGCCCCCCGGGGGTAGGTGACACCCATTGGCGCGGGATGGAGCAGCTTGGTAGCTCGTCAGGCTCATAACCTGAAGGTCGTAGGTTCAAATCCTACTCCCGCAACCAATTCAACAAACGCCCCGTAGTGAAAACTGCGGGGCTTTGTTTGTTTTCAGCCGCCATATCCTTGATCAGCTTGCAGGTGCGGGCCGTTCCCCCGCCAGCGGCCCTGCCTGATGGTGTGACTTGAGCCGACCGTTTGTGCATGGTGCACTCTGTCCCAATGTCTGACTAATTTTGTCAGATTGACATTTCCGACAACTTCACTCAGATTTATGGCACGTCAAGCCACCCGAGTCCACGTTGGGAAGCCCGACAGTACTCATGCGAGGACGTGCCGATGCAGCCGAACCAAGACCCCCGGGGGCGACCCACCGATACAGGCGCGCCACTGCCGACTGCGCGCATTATGCAGGCAGACAGGTTCGAGATTTTGGCCGCGGCGACACAAGCGGAGGACATCTTCTGCGCGTTGTGGCTTGCGGACTGTTTGTGCGAACCGGACCGGGTGTCGCCATGACCGTTCACGCGATGCCGCCCATCCAGACACCCGCGCCCACGACCCGTGCCGCGCGGGATCGCGCGCGATGAGCGCCAAGGGTCATAAATCCGGCGGCGCACCTGTCGGTCTTATCACCGAACTGGAGGGGATCGAGGCTGCATCGGTCCTCTATCTGCGTCTTTGGACCGACGGCCCGGAGGCTCAGGCACAGGTTTGGAATGATTTTGCAACCTGCCTTGGCCCGGATCGGGGGCGAAAGGCGCTGAAGTCGTTTGAGGACCTGTGTTCCCTATGCGCGCGCCATGGGCGTCGTCCGTTGATGCGGCATTCGGTTCGGTGCCGGTGCCTCGGCGCTGACGAGTCCTGCTTTGCCCACTTCATCGCCACGGCGGCAACGGGGCCGCGCGAAGACGCCATGTTGATCGCGACGCTGCTTGTGCGCCCCGACGTGGCCCCGCTGATCGCATCCCTCGCCGCCGATGTCGGCCACGCCTTCATGCGGATGCGGGCAAAGGCCCCCAGAGGCCCCGCAACACGTTCACACGAAACACCAAAAACACTTCACTAAAGGGGCAGACCCATGAAAACCTACCTTCTTACCACGGCCATTGCGCTTGGCCTTGCGGCACCTGCATTGGCGGTTGAAACGACGGACGTGCTGGGCACCTATGCCGACATCGCCACCGCCAACTATGGCGACAGCCTGATCACGGCCCAGCGGTTGCAGGCCGCCGTAAACGCGTTGGTCGCGGACCCCTCCGCCCAGAACCTGACCGCCGCCCGCGCCGCGTGGCTGGCCGCCCGCGTGCCCTATCAACAGACCGAGGTGTTCCGGTTCGGCAATGCCATCGTCGATGACTGGGAAGGCAAGGTGAACGCATGGCCGCTGGATGAGGGGCTGATCGACTACGTCGATGCCTCCTACGGTGGCCCGTCCGACGAAAACGCCTTTGCCGCGCTGAACGTGATCGCCAACCCCACCTTCACACTGTCGGGACAAGAGATCGACGCGACGACCATCACGCCCGCATTGCTGGAAGACACCCTGCAAGAGGCCGATGGCGTCGAAGCCAATGTGGCCACAGGCTACCACGCGATTGAATTCCTGCTGTGGGGCCAGGACCTGAACGGCCACGGCACCGGTGCGGGGGATCGTCCCTGGACCGACTACGCCGTGGGGGACGCCTGTACGAACGGCAATTGTGACCGCCGTGGGGAATACCTGACCGCCGCCACGGACCTGCTGATCTCCGACCTGGAATACATGGCGGGTGCCTGGGCGATCGGCGGCGAGGCCCGCGCCGAACTGATGTCCGACGCCGATGCCGGTCTGTCCGCCATCCTGACGGGCATGGGATCCCTGTCCTATGGGGAAACGGCGGGTGAGCGGATGCGCCTAGGCGTGATGCTGAACGATCCTGAGGAAGAACATTCCTGCTTTGCCGACAACACCCATAACGACCACTATTACAACGGCGTGGGCATCCAGAATGTCTACCTGGGTGAATACATCCGCGTGGACGGCACACTGGTGACGGGGCCGTCCCTGTCTGACCTTGTGGCCAAAACCGACGCGGCCCTGGACACCGAGATGCAAGACAAGCTGGCCGACGCCGTGATGGCCTTGGGCCGTATCAAGATCGCGGCAGAGGCGGGCTTTGCCTATGACCAGATGCTGGAACGGGGCAATGCCGCGGGCGAGGCGCTGATCATGGGCGGCGTCAACGGCTTGATCGACCAGACCCGGTCCATCGAGCGGGTGATTGCCGCCCTTGGCGTGGACGGGGTCGGGATCGAAGGGTCCGATTCCCTCGATGATCCGGACGCCGTCTTCCAATAGGGCCCGGTCGCCAAAAGGGTGCGGCCATCGGCCAAGGCCGCATCCGACCTGAAACCTGATAGGCCCCGGTCCAAAGGGGCTTATTGCCTTGTTAAACACTATTCGAAAGCCGTTGCCATGGCCTCCAAGCCCCTTCTGATCGGTCTTGTCGCCACCACCTGCGCCGTCTCATTTGCCGGTCTTGCGGATACGGCGGACCCGTGGGCGCATCTGTCTGACCCACACCTGAACGTGGTCCCCCGCACAGCCGCAGAGGCCGAACGCATCGCACGCGTGACGGCCCCCACCACCGACTTCGGTCAGGCCCAACGGTTCGAAGAACGCTCTGCCGGGGCGGCAACGGTGCGAGCCCGGCCAGACGCCAACGCCTTTTCGCTGCCCTCTGGCAACATCACGTTCGAGGACGAGTTGGAGTTCAAACTGGGCAACGGGTTGTTCCGCAAACTCTGGGTGTCGTCGCCGTCATCGACCATGGCCTCGGACGGTCTGGGGCCGCTGTTCAACGCCCGGTCCTGCCAGCGGTGCCATATCAAGGACGGACGGGGCCACCCGCCCGAAAACGCCGAGGACAACGCGATTTCCATGTTCCTGCGCGTGTCGATCATGGATCCCGACGGTGTGCCCGATGACGCAAGGCTTGCCGAGATCGCAGACTACATCGCCACCCTGCCCGACCCGACCTATGGTGCGCAATTGCAGGACTTTGCCGTGCAGGGCCATGCGTCCGAATATGCGCTAGGGGTGACCTACGAGGAAGAGGTCGTGACGCTGGCCGATGGCACCGAAGTGTCCCTGCGCCACCCGACCTTTACCGCCGACAGCCTCGGCTATGGCCCCTTGGCCGACGGCGCGATGCTGTCCCCAAGGGTGGCCCCCCAGATGATCGGCCTTGGCCTGCTGGAGGCGATCCCGGCCGCCGATATCCTTGCGGGCGCGGACCCTGATGATCTGGATGGCGACGGCATATCGGGTCGCCCCAACGTCGTCTGGTCCGTCGAATTCGATCAGCCCATGCTGGGCCGCTTTGGCCTGAAGGCGGGCAATCCCACCGTGATGCAGCAATCGGCTGGCGCCTTTGCGGGGGATATCGGTATTTCCAACCCCTTGTTCCCTGCGGGCGCTGGCGAATGCACGGCCAATCAAACCCTGTGTCAGGACGCGATCCACGGAAATGATAAGCCCCGGGGCACCGAGATCGACGCCGTGGGCATGGACCTTGTGACCTTCTACAGCCGCAACCTTGGGGTGCCCGCGCGGCGCGATGTGGATGATCCCCAAGTGCTGCGCGGCAAAGAGGTGTTCTATTCCACAGGCTGCACCGCCTGCCACACGCCCAGTTTCGTCACCCACCGTCTTGAGGATCAGCCCGAACAGAGTTTTCAACTAATCTGGCCCTACACCGACATGCTGTTGCACGACATGGGACCGGGACTGGCCGACAACCGCCCCGAGGCACGGGCCACGGGCCGCGAATGGCGCACCCCGCCCCTGTGGGGCATCGGCCTGACCGAACAGGTCAGCGGCCATACCTATTTCCTGCATGACGGGCGCGCACGGTCCCTGTTGGAGGCGGTGTTGTGGCATGGGGGCGAGGCACAGGCGCAGCGCGACGCGGTGGTGAACATGCCCACCACGGACCGCGCAGCCCTGCTGAAATTCTTGGAGAGCCTATGAGACGTTTCCTACTGGCCCTCACGGTCGCCTGTGCCCCCTGTGCCGCCCTTGCAAACCCGTCCATCCCGGACATCATCGACGGCCATATCCTGCCCCGGTTCGAGGCGCTGGCCTCGACGTCTCAGGCACTTTCGCAAGCAGCGGGGCAGAACTGTGATCCAACCTCCGCAGACCTGCGCACCGCCTATGGTCTGGCCTTCGATGCCTGGGTGTCCGCATCGCACCTGCGATTCGGCCCGACGGAAGTGGAAGATCGCGCCTTCGCCCTCGCCTTCTGGCCCGACAGTCGCGGGGCCACGCCACGGGCGCTGGCCGGGTTGATCGCTGACAAAGACCCCATCGGCCTTGACCCGCAAGCCTACGGCGAAGTGTCCATCGCGGCCCGTGGGTTCCATGCGCTGGAATTCCTGCTGTACGATGATGCATTGATGCAGCCCGGGGCGTACCACTGCGCCCTTGTGCGCACCGTCACCGCCGACATCGCCGCCACGTCCGGGGCGATCCGCGCGGACTGGGACACCTACGCGGACGTCCTGTTGTCCGCAGGCCCGGGCGCCACCTACCGCAGTGACGCCGAAGTCCTGCAAGAGATGCTGCGTGCCTTGACCGCAGGGCTGCAATTCACCCAGGACAGCCGCCTTGGCCGCCCCCTTGGCACCTATGACCGGCCCCGACCCACCCGGGCCGAGGCCCGCAGGTCCGGGCGGTCCCTGCGTCATGTCGCGCTGAGCCTTGGGTCCTTGCAGGACTTGGCAGCGCATCTTGCGGTGGCCGATGCCGCATTGTCAGAAACCCTTGATCGGCAATTCCTAGACGCCCTCGGCAAGCTGGAGGCCCTGGGCGACCCGGTCTTTGCGGGCGTTGCGGACCCACAGGCCCGCCTCCGGGTCGAGGTCATCGGCCAGGCCATTGGGACCATCCGCACCACGGTTCAGACACAGCTTGGCCCGACACTCGGTGTCGCGGCGGGCTTCAATGCACTGGACGGGGACTAAGATGCAGGCGGGGCGACGTCGGTTCATGGCGGGTCTGCTGGCCGCGGGTCTGATCCCCCAACCGACTTGGGCGGATGCCGGATCACCGGCGTTCCTGTCCGCCGCCGCCCTGCCGGATCGCACCTATGTCCTGTGCGGCATTGATGCGAACCTGACTGTCACATTCCAACGCCCCCTTCCCGCCCGTGGCCATGCCGCCGCCGCCCATCCGCACAAGCCCGAAGCGGTGGCCTTTGCCCGGCGGCCGGGCACATTCGCCGTGGTCATCGACTGCGCAACGGGCATTCAAAAGGCGACCCTCGCCGCACCCGCTGGCCGCCACTTCTACGGCCACGGCGCATTCTCTGCGGAGGGTGGCCTGCTCTACACGACCGAGAACGACTACGAGGCAGGGCGCGGACGGATCGGTGTCTGGGACGTCGCGGCAGGCTACCGTCGGATTGACGAGTGGGACAGCGGCGGCATCGGCCCCCATGACATCAAACGCCTGCCAAACTCTGACGTTCTGGTCGTGGCAAACGGTGGCATCGACACGCACCCCGACACGGGCCGCACCAAGCTGAACATCCCCACGATGAAACCGAACCTGTCTTATGTCCAAGATGGCGCTGTCATCGAGGCGGTCGAACTGCCCCCCGAGATGCACAAGAACTCGATTCGGCATCTGGCCGTCTCGCCGGGCGGCGACGTCGCCTTCGGGATGCAGTGGCAGGGGGACGGCGTTGCCCCGGCCCTTGTCGGCCAACATCGCCGTGGGGGCAGGCTCGCCCTGGTGAAAGCCAGCCCAGACCAGTCGCGCGATATGCAGGGATACGTGGGCAGTATTGCTTACGTGGCCGCCGGCAAGGCCATTGCCGTGACATCCCCGCGGGGCGGTCGCGTGCAACTCTATGATGCGACGTCCCGACAAATCACGCAGGAGCGCCGGATCAGGGACGTGTGCGGTGTCGCCGCAACCCGCGACGGGTTCGTGCTGACCTCGGGGACAGGTGGACTGGAGTCCATCACAGGCGCGGCCCCACCCCGCCTGCGCACTGCACCCGTGCAATGGGACAACCACCTCGTGCCTGTTTCGGGTCACGGCTGACAGCCAGTCGACGACACGTGCGGCGATACCGCGTCGGCCATAGCCCCAGTCGCGCGGGTCTGCGTCCTTCACACAATGGACCCTCGGGCGGTGCGCCGCAGGGCGGGGCTAGCCCTTGGTGGTCGTGACCGCCTGCGTCATGGCCGCCATCAAAAGATTGAAATCATTGTTCGGGGTGACAAGATCGAAGCCTTCGTGCAACCGCTGTTTGGCCAGCGCGGCGTTGCCGCAGAAGATACCTGTCGGCACGTTTGCGGCCTTGGCACGGGCAAGGATATGGGCGATCGCGTTTGATGTGGGCCCGGGCGTGATCTCGGCCCCCGGTGCCTGCCCCAGATCCAGCGCCAGATCGTTCGGGCCCACATAGATCATATCGACTCCATCCACCGAGAGGATGTCGTCGATGTTCCCCAGCGCCTCGGCTGTTTCGATCATGGGGATCGCCATGATTTCCCCATTGGCCTTTTCGAAGTAGTCGTTGCCGCCATAAAGCTTGCCGCGCGCCGGGCCAAAGGAGCGGTTGCCATGGGGCGGATAGCGGCAGGCGGCGACCAGGCGTTCGGCCTGGGCACGGGTCGAGATCATCGGGCAGATCACGCCGTAGGCCCCCGCATCCAGAAGGTGCATGATGCCCTCGGGCCCGTCCGAGGGGGCGCGCACCAAGGGCACCGCAGGCGTGGCCGAGATCGCTTGGAACATTGTGACGGCTGTCTCAAACCCGATCATGCCGTGCTGCAAATCAACCGTGACGGCGTCAAACCCCTGATGTCCCGCGCCCTCTGCCAGATAGGGGGACGGGATCGACAGCCACGCATTTACGATAGGCTTTTGCTGCGCCAGCAGGGTGCGTAGTGGGTTGGGTCGCATGGGGTCCTCCGGTGACATGGTCTGTGAATACCTATTCATAACCGTTGAATACGTATTCACAATGGGTATACTCGAATCAGATTCGTGCTTGATCGGGAGGAAAACATGCACAAACGGACATTTTTGGCCGCGACCGCGGCTGCGGCAGCCTTGGCGCTTACGCCCATGGCCGCCACGGCGGACGGACACACCATCGATTACAACCTGCTGCCGGGCAAACCCTTTGAGGGCACAACCCTAAACATCCTGAGCGTTGTGACACCCCAGTTCGACGGGCTGATGCTGCGCGATCAGGAATTCACGGACCTGACCGGGATCGAGACCGAGTGGACGTTCATCCCCTTTGGATCGCTGCAGGAAAAGATCAACGCCGAAGGGATCGCCGCCAATGGCACCTTTGACGTGATCAACTACCTCGACAGCTGGGGCCCGCCCAACGCCCACTGGATCAAGCGTATCGACGATCTGATGGCGCGCGATGGCATTTCCATGGACCGCTATCCGGCTGCCTTCGCGCGGTCTGCGCAGTACGAGGGCGAGACGCTCGGTTTCCCGCTGCGCGCGCACCCGCAGTTGATGTTCTACCGTGCAGACCTGATCGACGAGGCGCCCAAGACGTGGGATGACGTGATCCGCATCGGCAAGGAGTTGAAGGAAACCAACCCTGACGTTGCCCCGCTGGCGCTGTACTACAACAACGACGGCAACCGTCAGAACCTGTTCATCTGGCTGAACTTCCTGTGGGCCGCAGGTGCGGAAATCTTCAACGAAGATGGCACCGCCGCCTGGGCCAAGCCCGAGGGGATTCAGGCCACCAAGGACTATATCGAATTGCACACTGTGCATCAGGTGACCAACCCCAACTCCCTGGCCTTTGTCGAACAGGACGCGCGCCAGTCGTTCATGCAGGGCAATTCCGCGATGATGCCTGTGTGGTGGTGGGCCTATTCGGGCTTCTTCAACCCCGACAGCAGCACGCTGACCAAGGATCAGGTCGCGTTCACTGGCATGCCGTCCTACAATGGCGTGACCAAGACCTACGCGATTTCCATGCCCTTCTCGATCTCGGAGTATTCCCAGAACCAGGACGCGGCTTGGGAATTCCTGAAGTGGCTGTCCAACCCCGAAATGGACAAGGCCAACGCGATCGAGCGTGAAGTGGGCGGCAAGACCATCGTCAACAACGTGGTCACGCATATCTCGTCCCTGCAGGACCCGGATGTGAACGCGGCCAACGATGGTATCCAATCCGCTGCTTGGGACTCGCTGCGGGAATCTGACATCATGCCTCAGATCCCCGAATGGCCCGAGGTCGGTGACCTTCTGTCCGCTGCCATCGCCGAAGCCGCCGCAGGTGGTGACGTCGAAGAGCTGATGACAGCCGCCGCTGATCGCGCGAACCGCGTTCTGCGCCGCGCAGGTCGGATCGAGTAACCACTCCCCCGTCGGGCGCGCGCGCTGTGCGCCCGACACCCCCTTTGCCTGCATATCCCGGAGCCGCGTCATGCGTGACAATACGCTGAAATACGTGTTGGTTTTGCCTGCCATTCTGGTGGTGTTCATGACCGCCATCTGGCCCCTGGCCGAAGCCTTCCGCATGTCCTTTACCGTGGGCCGGTTGAACCGCCCCGGGTCGCTGGATCAATACCTTGGCTGGGAAAACTACGCCTGGGCCATTTTCGATGAGCCCGCCTTTTGGAATTCTGTCTATGTGACGGCGATGTATACGCTGGTCACGGTGGCTTTGACGACGATCCTCGCGCTTGGTCTGGCGCTGTTGTTGGCCCCCGGGGGGCGGCTGCGGTCCGGCGCGCAGGCGCTGTTGATCCTGCCCTTCGCCATGAGCCCCGCGCTGATCGGGGTGTCGTTCCGGTTCATGTTCAACCCCGAGTTTGGCCTGTTCGACGCCTTTTTCGGCGTGATCTTTCCGCCCTTGGCCGATGTCAGCTGGCTGGCCGACCCGCAACTGGCCTTTGCGGTCGTGGTGATGGCGGATGTCTGGGGCTGGATCCCGTTCCTGACGCTGGTGCTGATCGGCGGCCTTGCCTCCGTGCCGCAAGACACGATCGAGGCCGCGCAGGTGGATGGTGCCAGCGGGTGGCGGGTGTTCAAGGACATCACCCTGCCGCAACTGGCCCCTGTGCTGGCCGTGGTCATCATCCTGAAATCCATCTTCAGCCTGAAAACATTTGACCAAGTCTTCATGCTGACCAACGGCGGGCCGGGCACCGCGACCCAGACCCTGTCGCATTACATCTATTTCAACGGGATGAAATACGGGCAGATCGGCTACTCGGCCTCGGTGGCGTGGCTGATGGTGATCCCGATGATCTTTCTGACCTTCGCCTATGCAAAATTCGTCTTTCGGAAGAACACACAATGACCGGCAAGCAAAAAAAGCAACTCTGGGGCGCGCTCCACGTCGTCCTGATCCTACTGGCGATCTTTGTGATGCTGGTCCCGATCATCTGGATCTTTCTGGCGGCATTCAAAGACCTTGTGGACGTCTATCAGTTGAAACTGTTCTTTACGCCCACGCTGGAAAACTTCGTCACCGTGTTCCAGTCGCCCTACAACCTGGGCGACAAACTGTGGAATTCCACCATCGTGGCCTTTGTGACCGTGGCCTTTGCGATCCCGATTGCCACGCTGGCCGCCTATTCATTCAGCCGCTTCACCTTGCGCGGGGAAACCACGATGCTGGTGATCATTCTGGCTACGCAATTCGTGCCGGCGGTGGTGATCATTCTGCCCTTCTTTGTGATGTTCCGCGATCTGGGCCTGTTGGACACGCGCCTTGGCCTGATCCTTGTGAACCTTGCCATCGTGATGCCCTTTGCGATCTGGATGATCAAAGGGTTCATCGACGGCATCCCCCTTGATACCGAAGAGGCCGCGATGGTCGACGGGTCGTCCCGCGTGCAGGTGATCAAGAACATCGTCCTGCCCATGGCGGCGCCCGGCCTTCTGACCTCTGGCATCTTTTGTTTCATCATCGCGTGGAATGAATTCCTGTTCGCGCTGATCCTGACCAACAAGGACGCCGTGACCCTGCCCATCGGCCTTGCGCTGTTCAAGGCCGAGGAAGGGGACCTTTGGAACCTGTTGTCGGCGGCAGGCATCATCATCATGGCCCCGATGTTCGTGCTGGCCCTGATGATCCGCAAATACTTCGTACAAGGCATGACAATGGGAGCTGTTCGATGACATCTAACACTTTGCGCACCTTTGGTGCGACGGAAGCGGTGCGCTAATGGCCGAGATCAAGCTCAACAATCTGACCAAACGCTGGGGCGATTTCGTCGGGGTCAACAACCAATCCCTGCATATCAAGGACGAGGAATTCCTTGTCCTGCTAGGTCCCTCGGGCTGTGGCAAAACCACGACCATGCGCATGATCGCGGGGCTCGAAGACCCCACCGAAGGCGAGATCTGGATCGGCGACCGCATGGTCAACGACGACCTGCCCAAGGACCGCGACATCGCCATGGTGTTCCAGAACTACGGCCTGTACCCGCATATGACGATCTTTGAGAACATCGCCTATCCTTTGCGGGTGCGCGGCGTGCCCAGGGACGAGATTCCCGCCCGCGTCGAAAAAGCCGCCGAGCAGGTGGAACTGACCGAGTTCCTGCACCGCAAGCCCAAGGCCCTGTCGGGCGGCCAACGTCAGCGTGTGGCCCTGGCCCGCGCCATCGTGCGCACACCCAAGGTGTTCTTGATGGATGAGCCGCTGTCCAATCTGGACGCCAAGCTGCGCGTGACCATGCGCGCGGAACTCAAACACCTCAGCCGCGAACTACAGATCACCACCGTCTATGTGACCCACGACCAGATCGAGGCGATGACGCTGGCCGACCGGGTCGCGGTGATGAAACACGGGGTGATCCAGCAGCTGGGCACGCCGGACGAAATCTACAACGATCCGGCGAACCTGTTTGTCGCGGGCTTTATCGGCAGCCCGGCCATGAACCTGATCAACGGGTCGGTGCAGGGTGGCATGTTTGTGACCACGGGCGGCACGCAGCTGGTCAAGGTCAACAGCCCCGACCGCGCCAAGGCAATCCTTGGGGTGCGCGCCGACGACATGTCCGTGCACGAGGCCGGGCAAGGCGACATCGACGTCAAGATCTATGCCTTCGAGAACACCGGCGAGGCGACCCTTTTGACGGTGCAATGGGGCAAGCAGCGCGTGATCGCCAAGGGCGACCGCCACCTGCGGAAGGAACAGGATGATATCGTAGGCATCAAGCTGAACGCAGATCACCTGTATCTGTTCGACCCAGAAACCGAGAACCGCATCAGGATGTGATGGATGACCCCCGCCGCCCCGCCCTATAGACGCGCCTAAGCCATGAGCGCCCCCCGTGTCACCGCCAGCGATGTTGCCCGCGCGGCCGGCGTCAGCCAGCCCACGGTCAGCCGCGTGTTCAACCGTTCGGCTTCGGTGGATCCGGTGAAGGCTGCGCGGGTGCGGGCCGTGGCGCAGGAATTGGGCTATGTGCCGAACTCCGTCGCGCGGTCCTTGAACTCGGGGCGTTCGCACCGGGTGGGGATCGTGCTGGCCTATCTGAAAAACGCCTTCTTCAGCGAGGCGTTGCAACGGTTGTCCAAGGCGCTGAATGCGCAAGGGTATTCGGCCACGGTCTATTTCGCGGGCAATTCCGCGGACGAAGTGGATGCGATCATCAACGATCTGAAGGCGGACCGGGTGGACGGGATCATCGTTGTGTCCACCAGCCTGTCCAACGAATTGGTCAGCCGTGTGCGCGCCTCGGACATCCCTTGCGTGTTGTTCAATCGCGGGCAAATGGACCCGGGCGCTGCCATGGTCACTGCCGCCAATATCGAGGGCGCGCGGGTCGCCACTGAATTCCTGATCGCGGGCGGCCACACCCGGATTGCGCACCTTGCAGGCTGGCGCATGGCGTTGAACGGGTTGGAACGACAGACCGGCTTCCTGACCGCGATGGAGGCTGCGGGACTGGAACCCGTGGCCTGCGTGGATTGCCATTTCCGCCGCAACGTGGCCATGGACGAGACCCGCAAATTGTTCGCGGGCGCTGGCCCCAAACCGGATGCGATCTTTGTGGCCAACGATCACATGGCCTTTGGCGTCATGGAGGCGCTGCGCGAAGAACTGGGCCTGCGCGTGCCGCAGGACGTGTCGGTGGTAGGCTATGATGACGTGCCCATGGCTGCGTGGCGCACCTTTGACCTGACCACGGTGCGGCAACCCTTGGCGCGGATGATCGAGGCCACCATCACCCTTTTGCTGGCCGAAATCGACGACCCGGCCCGCCCGCCTGAGAAAATTGAAATTGCGGGCGAATTGATCGTGCGCGGCTCTGCCCGCCGACCCACCGCCCAGACCTGAGAGGACCGCATCATGACCCAGATCACCCAAGCCCAAGCCGACGCCCGCCATGTGCAGCGCAGCGACTACACCTCCTGCACGGTGGCGTTTATCGACTGCAAAAAACCCGGCTCGCACCTGAAACAGAACTATTCGATCATCGGCCCCGGTGTGACCTCCTCGTCAGAACAGGTCATCAACCTGCCCGAGGCGCATGGGTTTAACATCGGGGCCGCCGCCATGCCCACGGGCATCACCAACAACCTGCACATCCATTTCACCGCCGAGGTGTTCATGGTCTATGACGGGACCTACACCTTCCGCTGGGGGTCGAACGGCGAAAACGAGTTCACCGCAGGTCCCGGAGATATCCTGTCCCTGCCCACTTGGATTTTCCGCGGCTTCACCAATACCGGCGAGGGCGAGGGCTGGGTCTTTACCACGCTGGGCGGGGACAACACCGGGGGCGTGATCTTCCACCCCGATATCATCCGCGAGGCGGCGGACTACGGTCTTTATATCTCCAAAAGCAACATGCTGATCGACACCTCCAAAGGCGATCCCGAACCGACCGAGGATCAATGCATCGCCCCCATGGCCGATGCCGATGTCGCCAAACTGCGCAACTATTCCATGGACGAGATGCGCCAAAGGGTCGTGACCACCGCGGACCGCGATTACCAGCCTGCCTTTGTAGACCGCGATCTGCCCGGCTGCGGGGCCGAGGTTGCCCCTGTGATCGGCTATGGCATCAGCCAGAACCGCAACCACATGGCCGCCATCCGCAACCCCCATGGGTTCTCAATGGATTGGCTGCGCCTGCAGCCGGGGCAAAAAGTGTCTGCCTTCACGCTGGCCGAGAAAATGGTCCTCATCCCGCGCGAGGGCGGCGTGCGCCTGTCCATGAACGACGAGGCCGATGTGACGATTGATCTGGGCGCATGGGACACCTATTCGGTGCCCGCCGATGTGGTGCGCAGCTTTGAGAACACCGGCGATGCGCCGGTCGAGATGCTGGTCATCATCTCTGGCGATCACCAAAAGCGCCCCCAATTCCGCGCCCATGTGATCGAGGCCGCCTATGCCAGCGGTTGGGCGCTGGACGCGCAGGGCTATGCGGCGGATGCCCATCTGGTCCCAAACTACGGCATGGTCGCCGAATAGACGGAGCCTGCGATGCCCGACCTGTCCTCCTCTCGCTGGGCTCTGGTGCCCGGGACCTTGTGCACGCAAGATGTGTTCACACCGATGCTGGGTCACTTGGGTGTGCCCCAAGATCAGCGCCATGTGATCATGCCCGACGCGCCCTGTGTCACGGATTACGACGCGGCCCTGCGCGACGCGGTGCAGGGCGGCGAGATTGTCTGCGGGTTCAGCCTTGGTGCGCTGGTTCTGGCCCATAACCTTGGGGCCTTGGCGCAGGCGCGGGCGGTTGTCCTGTTGGCCAGCAATCCCTTGCCCGATCCGGCTGAGAATCGTGCGCGTCGCGAAGCGGTGCGCGACCGCGTTTTGTCAGGGGCCGCAGGGGATTGGGTGACCGAAAACTGGGCCGCCATGTCCACCGATGACAGTCCCGCGTTGCGCGAACGGGTCATCGCCATGGCCCGGGCCACAACGCCCCTGATACCAGCGCAAACCGAACTGGCGGCCTCGCGCCCCGGTGCGCAGGACGATCTGGAACGCAGCGCGCTGCCCTTGGTGTTTGTCACCGGGGCAGAGGATCGCCTGACGCCGCCCCATCTTGTGGCCGGTATCGCCGACCGCGCCCCCCGCGCGACGCTGCAGGTTCTGGAAGGCTTAGGACACTTTGCACTGCTTGAACAACCGGGTCGGGTCGCGGCGGCGATCCGGTCGGGCTTGGCTGCGGTATTGGACCCCCCTCAGACAAAGGCCATCGCATGACCCTTCAGACGATTCCCGACACCCTGTTGGCCCTGCTGCAATCGGTGGACACGCCCACGGTGTGCAACGCCATCGAGGTTGCGCAGGGCAAGCGTGGGTTCAACCGATTTACCCGGGGCACCATGTTCCATTCGCGCCCCGGCACGCCTGCGATGGTGGGCCGGGCGCGCACCGCGCAGATTGCCGGTCTGGCCCCCCCGACCGAAAGCGATGCGGTGATCAAGGCCCGCCGTCTGGAGTATTTCCGCGCCGTAGCCCGTGGTCCCGGTCCCACCGTCACCGTGGTCGAGGACGTGGACTACCCCAATTGCATCGCCGGATGGTGGGGCGAGGTCCATGTCGCCGTGCACAAGGGGCTGGGGATCGCAGGTGCGCTGACCAATGGTGTGATGCGGGATCTGGACGTGATTGACGACGGCTTTCCCATTTTGGCTGGATCCATCGGGCCCAGCCACGGGTTCGTCCACGTGCGCACCTTGGGCGAGCGGGTGACGATCAAGGGCCTGCAGGTCTACGAGGATGACCTTGTCCATGCCGACCGCCATGGCGCCGTTGTTGTGCCAGAGGATGTGATCCCCGATCTGGAAGCCTCCATCGCGACAGTTGTGGCGAATGAAAACCTGATCCTTGGCCCTGCGCGCGCGCCGGGTTTTGACATCGAAAAGCTCGAAGCCGCCTGGGCCAATTTCGAAGCGCGGCGCACCTGATGTCGCTTGGGGCCGGCGTCGCCCGCTGTCGTCAGACCTCGCGTGTTCACCCGCAACCCGCTTGGACCCTGTTTAGGCGGCACGTCCCTTGATCACCGCGCGCGCCTCGCGGAAGGTCAACAGGCGCTTGCTGCCCTCGTCCCACAGGTGCAGGCGGGCGCATTCGATGCTTTCACGGATGGTCATGCGGTTCATTTCGGCCAGCTCACCATTCTCGCGTAGGACCTCGGGCAGGCGGTAGAACGGGATGCGGCTGTACAGGTGGTGCACATGGTGGATGCCGATGTTGCCCGACAGCCACTGCAACACGGGGTGCATGACGTAGTGCGAAGACCCGTGCAGGGCGGCGTCATGGATATCCCACGTCTCTTCCCCCTCCCAAGTGGTGTCTTCGAACTGGTGCTGGACGTAGAACAGCCACATGCCAGCTGTCGCCGCCAGCAGGGTCGAGGGCAAGAAAATCAGCAGGATCGGCATCGCCCCGCCGAAGTAGTAGATCGTCGCCAGCGCCATGAAGATCATCGCATTGGTGCCCATGGAACTGACCCAATAGCGCGCGGCGTGGGTCAGGCCCAAGGGCAGGCGGTTTTGCAAAAAGAACAGGTAGCCCGGCCCAAGGCCGAACAGAACCAACGGGTGGCGGTACAGGCGATACATCAGGCGTTTGAACGGCGTCAGCGCGTGGTATTCGGCCACGGTCAAGGTGTGCACATCGCCAATACCGCGCCGCCCCAAGTGGCCAGAGCTGCTGTGGTGGATCGCGTGGGACCGTTTCCAAACGTCGTATGGCGTCAGGGTAAACACCCCCAGAACCCGGCCCAACCAATCGCTTAACACCCTGTTCTTCAGGAAGGCCGCGTGGCCGCAATCGTGTTGAATGATAAACAGGCGCAGCAGGAACGCGGCGTTCACGACCGACAAGGCCAGCGTCAGCAGCGCGCTGATGGACAGCGCATACCACGCCAGCGCCCAGAGCGTGACAAAGGCCCCAAGGGTCACGCCCAACTCAAAGCTGGAGCGCAGAGTGCTGGGGTCACGATACTTGGACAGGGTTTTGATCCAGTCCCGGGCGGGCGCGCGCGTTTGATCCGTCATGAATAATCCGATGGTCGTTTTCGGGGACCGTGCCACGGGCACAGTTAAGAACGTGCTTACAATCGAAATTGTCCTTAGGGCAGTGTGACAAAAGCAACCAAAAGGCAAGTCACGGATCGGCGATCAGCCGCGTGGCACCCGCGCTGTCCAGTCCTTGGTGAAAACCTGTGCCTCTCCCTCGAATGCGGTCAGGTGGGCGCTGATGACGAAATCCGGCCCTTCGCCCCGTTGCGTCACTTGGGCTTCGGTGCGGATGTGCCAGTCGCCGCGCCCCATGGTGCGGGTCCATGCAAAGGTGACATGGGCCGCGCCGGGGTCGTCGTCGGGGATCACAAAGGTCTCTGTGTTGTGGATGGACAGGGTCAGGCCCGTCTCGGGGTTCAGGACCTTGCCCGTGTCCCCTTCGATCACGGTGGTCAGGGTCCGGGCCGTCAGGTCGCGCAGGATGCGCTTACCCTCGGTCCCGGGGGTCAGCTGTTGCTCTTGCAGGGGCGGGGCGCTGCGGGGCGGATCAAAATCGGCCGCAGGGGTGCCGTCCCACAGGGGCAGATCGAGGCTGCCCGCAGTGACGCGCAGGGTGACAGGGTTGGCGGACGGAAAGGCAAAGGGCCAATAGCTGGGGCTGATGGCCACGCGCAGGCGGTGCCCTGCGGGCAGACGATAGGCGATATCGTCCAGCGTGACTGTGACCTGCATCCCCTGCCCCGGCACCACGTCGCGCGGGCTGTCGTGCCCGTCCCGGTGGCGCAGGTTCAACAGCCCCGTGCTGATATGGGCCGAGGTGCCGTCTGGCCGCAGGTCGCACAGACGCACAATGACTTGGGCGTGGGTCTGGTCGGCGGACAGGGACAGGCGCACGGTGGACGCACCGCTGATCACCGTCTCTGCCAGCGGCGCACTGTCAAAGCACAGCGACAGGGCATCATCGGCGCGCTGGTCGTCCGGGAACTCTCCGGGTCCGAAACCGAAAGGGAAGTACTCGCCCGTCCCCTGCCCGCAGGCGGCCTCGGTCCGGGCGGTGCGGTCAAAGGCGCTTGGGGCATCGGCCAGCCCGGTGTCCGTAAACTGTAGGGTGCGGCGCAGCGCACCGCCCGCCGCGGCCCACTGGCCCGGGCGTTCGGTGAAATGCACCGCCGGAGGGACACTGTCCATCATCCAGACGCGCATGGGCGGGTCGTCCATGACCCCCCGGTCAATCCCCTTCAGCCAGTGATCCCACCAGCGCAGCATCTCGCCCAGAAAATCGATGCGCGGTTCAGGCCACGCGAAATGGGGATACTTGTGAACCCAAGGCCCCACGATGGCGCGGCACGGCGCGGTCAGGTTGCGCACAAGGTGCCCGGGCGTGTTGCGATAGCCGTCGTGCCACCCGCCGACGGCCAGAACGGCGGCCTTGATCGCGCCGTAATCCTCGGACACGGAACCGTGGCGCCAGTAGGCGTCCTTGTGGCTGTGGGCCGCCCACCGGTGGGCCAGAAAGGGCGTGCTGTCCAGCCGATCCAACCACGCCTTGCGCCAGCCTTCGCCATAGATTTCAGGGTCAGGGGGAAGGGAAAACCACGACAACACCGTGGCGGCCCACCCCGGGTTTTCACCCAGCATCACGCCCCCCTTGTAGTGGATGTCGTCCGCGAACCGGTCCACGGTGGAACAGATCGACACCACGGCCCTTAGGGGTTCGGGCTGCATCGCGGCCAATTGCAGGCCGTTGAACCCGCCCCAGCTGATCCCCATCATGCCCACGTTGCCATCGCACCAATCCTGCGCGGCCAGCCATTCGATGACCGCGACACCATCCGCCAGTTCGGTTGGGCTGTATTCGTCGTCAAACAGCCCCTCGCTGTCGCCCGTGCCCCGGATATCGACGCGCACGCAGGCATAGCCGTGGCCCGCCATGTAAGGATGGGTCAGGGCGTCGCGCACATGGGTGCCGTCGCGCTTGCGGTAGGGCAGGTATTCAAGGATCGCAGGCACTGGCCCCGCGCCTTCGGGCCGCCACATGCGGGCAGACAGACGGGTGCCGTCCGGAATTGGAATGACCACATGCGCATCCTCGCGCACTTCGAACGGGAAATCAGTGACGGTGTCCATACCACCCCTTTCAAACACGAAGGGCGGCGAGGTTTCCCCCGCCGCCCCGATTGACTGTCAGATGTGGGCGCCTATGCGAACCACCAACGCTCGCCCAGCTTGTTGCCGTCGTTTTCCCAGTTCGCGGCAATGTTGCCGTCGTTGGTCAGGGTCTTGGCATGGGCGCCGATGAAGTTGGCCCACATCGCCACAATGGCACCGCCATCGTCTTGCAACAGTCGCTGCGCCTCCCAATACAGGTCCTTGCGCTGCGTCTGGTCGGTTTCGGCGCGGGCGGCCACGACCACTTCGTTGAAGCGCTGCGCAGCTTCGGTGTCTTTCCAGGCTGTGTCGTTCCATTCCGTATCCGCCGTGTAGGCCGCGGAATACATCCAGTCCTGGGTCGGGCGACCGCCCCAGTAGCAGGCACACCAGCCCTTTTTGTTCCACACGTTGGACCAGTACCCATCGGACGGCTCGCGCACGACCTCGATCTCGATCCCTGCCTCTGCGGCGGAGGCTTGGATCAACTGGGCCGCATCCACGGCACCGGCAAAGGCAGCATCAGAGGCGGACAACTGGATCGGGCCGGAATGGCCGGACTTTTCGTAGTGGAAGCGCGCGCGATCTGCGTCGAACTCGTGCTGCGGCAGCTCGGTGTTCAGGAACGGCATGGCCGAGGACACGGGCACGTCGTTGCCTGCCACGCCGTGGCCCAACAGGATCTTGTCCACCAGCTCCTGCCGTTTGATCGCCAGTTTCAGCGCCATCCGCAGGTCGTAGTTGCCAAAGGGCTCAACATTCAGACGCATGGGGAAGGTGTAGTGCTGGGTGCCCGTCACCTCCAGAATGTTCAGGGTCGGCACGCGGGCCATCAGGGACACGGTTTTCGGGTCAAGGCTGTCCACATAATCCACAGCCCCGGTGATGGCCGCATTCTGGCGCGCGGTGGGGTCGGTGATCGACAGCATTTCGATAGCGTCGAAATGGGCGCGGCCCTCTTTCCAGTAGTTGGGGTTGCGCGTCAGGCTGGCCTTCACGCCGGGCTCGAACTCATTGAGGACATAGCCGCCAGTGCCGATGGGGCTTTGCGGGTCAATTGCGCCGTTTTCGGACGCCATGATCATCAGGTGATAATCGGACAGGATGAACGGGAAGTCGGCATTGCCGCCCTCAAGCTCGAAAATCACGTTGTCACCGTCCACGCGCAGGTCCGTCACAGCAGTCAAAAGGCCTTTGGCTGCCGACTTGGAGTCCTCGCCCCGGTGGTGGTTGATCGAAGCGACGATGTCTTCGGGGGTCAGGGTCTTGCCGTTGTGGAATTCGACGCCCTGACGGACCTTGAACACCCAACGGGTGGCATTGTTGTCTGCCTCGAAACTTTCGGCCAGTTCCGGGATCAGTTCACCGGTCGAGGACACCTCGGTCAGGTGGTTGCCGCGATTGTACAGCAGCGCCTGCGTGTACCCATTTTCGGACGTGCCGGGGTCAAGGTTATCGGTGGTGGATCCGTGGCCGTAGCCCACGCGCAGGGTGCCCCCCATCTTGGGCGTGGCCGCTTCGGCGCGGGTCGCAAGGCTCATGGCGGCGGGCAGGGCAACGCCTGCGGCCAGCGCGGACATGATGAACGAGCGGCGGTCAATCTGGCGTTCTGTCAGCTGTTTTGCTTTTTGCGCGATGAATTTGTCTTTTTGAGATCTCACGGTCTTCTCCCTGAAGTCGGTCGTGTGCGTGTCGGATTCGTGCCCAACACAGTCTGTTTACGACGACAGCCTAGCAGACGATCCGCGCCTGTGAACACATTTCTTGAAGGACCCGATGATTTAAGCGGGTTTACAAACGGGTCAAGTGCCGCCCATGATATTTGTAAGGCCCGAAGATACGGGACAATTCAGGGGGACGTTGCACCGTGCATCCAGTCGTATCGACGATTTTGAAACGCCTTGGCTTGGGGCTTATGACCCTTTTTGTGGTGTCTGCCATCATCTTCAGCTCGATCTCTATGCTGCCCGGTGATTTCAGCGAGGCTGTCTTGGGACAAGCCGCGACAGAGGAAACAACAGCGGCCTTTCGCAAAGAGCTTGGCTTGGATGAACCCGCCGTAACCCGCTACTTCCAATGGTTGGGCGCGGTGGCGACGGGCGATCTGGGCACGTCGTTTTCGGGGCGGGCCGCGTCGGGGCAGGACCGATCCCGCCCTGTTGCCGACCTTGTCGCGCCGCGATTGTGGAACACGTTATTTCTGGCTGGGGTGACAGCGATGATCGCGGTTCCCTTGGCCCTGATCCTTGGGCTGACGGCGGCGTTGTACCGAAATTCTTTCTACGACCGCGCCGTGAACGTGACGACCCTGACAACGATCGCAACGCCAGAGTTCTTTGTCGCCTATATCCTGATCCTGCTGTTGGCGGCGATCAATCCGGTCTTTCCAGCCTTGGCAAATGTGGATGCGAGCACACCCTTTGGGGATCGCTTGTATGCCGTCGCCCTGCCAGCCATGACCCTGACGCTGGTGATCGTGGCGCATATGATGCGGATGACGCGGGCGGCGATTATCAACTTGCTGGCCTCGCCCTACATCGAAATGGCCCGCCTCAAGGGAGCGTCCCCCCGCGAGGTCATCCTGAAACATGCCCTGCCCAACGCGTGGGCGCCCATCGCCACCGTCATCGCCTTTAACCTGGCCTATCTTGTGGTCGGGGTCGTCGTGGTCGAGGTGGTGTTCGTCTACCCCGGGATCGGCCAGTTGATGGTCGACAGCGTGACGGCCCGTGACATCCCCGTGGTGCAGGCCTGCGCCCTGATCTTTGCCGCGACTTATATTCTACTGAACCTGATTGCCGACATCATCGGCATCATCACCAACCCAAGGCTGTTGCACCCCAGATGAGCGATCAAGACGGATATTCCGCCACCGCAGAGGTGGGTGCAGTGCGCATGCGCCGGTCTCGTTGGCAGCGCACAAAAATTGCCCTCGGCAAGGCCCCTGTTTCGGCATGGTTCGGGATGGTGGTTCTGGCCTTCTACTTTGTCATCGCCGTCGGAGCGCCCGTGATCGCGCCCTATGGTGAGGCCGAGATTTTTGCCCAGCCCTTCGCGCCATGGTCGTCCGAGCACTGGTTCGGAACCGACCAGATCGGGCGCGATGTGCTGTCCCGCTTGATCTACGGTGCGCGCAACACCATCGGGATTGCGCTTGCGACCACGATCCTTGCCTTTGTCATCGGTGGCGGGCTTGGACTGGTGGCCGCAATCAACCGCAGCTGGATTGATCAAGGTCTGTCCCGTTTTGTCGATGTTTTGATGGCCATCCCCTCGCTGATTTTCGCGCTGATGCTGCTGTCGATCTTTGGATCCAACGTGATCAACCTGATCATCATCATCGCAGCACTGGACAGCACGCGGGTGTTCCGTTTGACTCGGTCAGTGGCGGTCAACGTCGTGGTCATGGATTATGTCGAGGCCGCGCGCCTTCGGGGCGAGGGGTTGGGCTGGATCATGCGACGCGAGATCTTGCCCAATATCATGCCCCCCTTGGTGGCGGAGTTCGGCCTGCGCTTTTCCTTCGTCTTCCTGACCATCGCGGCGCTGTCGTTTCTGGGCGTAGGCATTCAGCCCCCCACGGCGGATTGGGGGTCCATGGTGCGCGAAAACGCATCGCTGATCCAGTTTGCAGCTTTTGATTTGAAGGCGGGTCTGACCCCCTTCTGCCAGCGGCGGCGATAGCCCTTTTGACCATTGCAGTGAACTTTATCGTGGATTGGTTCCTGCAACAAACCAGCGGACTGCGTGATGACCTCTGATATCCTGCTCGACATGCGCGACATCCGGATCGAGGGGTTCTCGGACGAACGCTGGCATCCCATTATCAAAGGCGTTGATTTGCAGCTGCGCAAAGGCGAAGTCCTCGGCCTGATCGGCGAGTCTGGCGCGGGCAAATCCACGCTTGGCAAAGCGGCCATGGGCTACACCCAGCCAGGATGTCGGTTTACCGGCGGGTCGGTGATGTACGGTGGGCAGGACTTGGCCAAGCTGAAAGAGTCCCAAAAGCGCCACCTGTGGGGCACGCGGATCGCCTACGTCGCACAATCTGCGGCAGCCAGCTTCAATCCTGCGCACCGCCTGATGGACCAGACGGTCGAGGCCGCCGTGCGCGAAAACCTGCAAAGCAATGATGCGGCACGCAACGACGCGGTGACATTGTTCGACAGCCTACAGTTGCCCAACCCGTCCAGCATTGGAGGCCGCTATCCCCATCAGGTCTCGGGCGGACAGCTGCAACGGGTCATGACGGCGATGGCCATGTCGCCGCGTCCGGATCTGATCATCTTTGATGAACCGACGACCGCACTTGATGTGACGACACAGGTCGAGGTGTTGGCCGCAATGCGCAAAATCGTCGACGAGTTCGACACGGCTGCGATCTACATCACACATGACCTCGCAGTCGTGGCGCAAATGGCTGATACGATCAAAGTTTTGCGCTATGGCGAAGAAGTGGAGCAAGCCCCCACGCGGCAGATGTTGAGCGCACCACAAGAGGCTTACACAAAGTCTCTGTGGTCGGTCCGGGGGTTGGCCAAGGAGGAAGCGCCGTCTGACGACATCATCCTTGATCTGTCGTCGATCAATGCAAGCTATGGGATTGTGCCTGTGCTGCATGACGTGTCCTTGCGTATTCCGCGTGGACGCACGGTATCGGTGGTTGGCGAAAGCGGGTCTGGCAAGTCGACGGTCGCACGGGTGATTACGGGTCTTTTGCCGCAAACCAGCGGGACGGTATCCTTCAATGGCGAGGTGCTGCCACCAGATCTGAAGTCCCGCAGCAAGGATCAGTTGCGCCGCGTGCAGATGATCTACCAAATGGCCGACACGGCCATGAACCCGCGGCAAACCGTGGGCGAGATTATCGGGCGCGCTGTTGAGTTTTACCACGGGCTTTCGGGCAAAGCGCGCAGCACGCGGGTGTCAGAGCTGCTGGACCTGATCGAGTTGGACGACACGTTCATGGATCGGTTCCCATCGGAACTGTCCGGCGGGCAAAAGCAACGGATCTGTATCGCACGTGCCTTGGCGGCGGAGGCCGATCTGATCATCTGTGACGAGGTGACCTCTGCCCTAGATCAGATCGTGCAAGAGGGCATCCTGCGCTTGCTGCTGCGGCTACAGGCGGAACTCGGGGTGAGTTATCTCTTCATCACCCACGACATTGCGACAGTAGAAGCGATATCTGACGAGATCGTGGTGATGCATCAGGGCCGCGTTGTGGAACAAGGCCTCAAGAGCGAGATCCTGACGCCCCCCCATGCGGCCTATACCGAGTTATTGCTGTCGTCCGTGCCCGAAATGGACCCGGACTGGTTGACCGGAATGCTCAAGGGACGCGAAACGTAGGTTTCGATAGAGCCTATATTTTAGATGGTTACTATTCGTCTGTTCCAAACACGCAACGACGCCGCGCAGTGATTATCTGCGCGGCGTTGTTGTTGTTTTTTATCGAATAGAGATACTGATTGTGTGTGGCTTACTAGGATTGGCGGTGACCTACTCTCCCACGTCTTAAGACGCAGTACCATTGGCGCAACGGTGCTTAACGGCCAGGTTCGGAATGGGACTGGGTGTTTCACTCGCGCTATGACCACCAATCCGAGAAAGCCACACGATTATTCCAAGTATTTTGGTGTATGCGTTTGATTTGTTTTTTGAAGTCTATCTTCTACTGGATCAAATCAAGCCTATTGAACAATTAGTACCAGTCAACTGAACGTGTTACCACGCTTACATCTCTGGCCTATCGACGAAGTGGTCTTCTTCGGTTCTCAGGGATACCTTGTTTTGAGGGGGCTTCCCGCTTAGATGCCTTCAGCGGTTATCCTTTCCGATCATAGCTACCCAGCACTGCCATTGGCATGACAACTGGTCCACCAGTGGATCGTTCACCCCGGTCCTCTCGTACTAGGGGCAACTCCTCTCAAGTATCCTACACCCACGGCAGATAGGGACCGAACTGTCTCACGACGTTCTAAACCCAGCTCACGTACCTCTTTAAACGGCGAACAGCCGTACCCTTGGGACCTGCTCCAGCCCCAGGATGAGATGAGCCGACATCGAGGTGCCAAACAATGCCGTCGATATGGACTCTTGGGCATTATCAGCCTGTTATCCCCGGCGTACCTTTTATCCGTTGAGCGATGGCCCTTCCACTCGGGACCACCGGATCACTATGGCCGTCTTTCGACTCTGCTCGACTTGTCAGTCTCGCAGTCAGGCTGGCTTCTGCCATTGCACTCAACGAGCGATGTCCGACCGCTCTGAGCCAACCTTCGCGCGCCTCCGTTACGCTTTAGGAGGCGACCGCCCCAGTCAAACTACCCGCCACACAGGGTCCCGGATCCGGATAACGGACCGCGGTTAGACATCAAGCAGAACAAGGGTGGTATCTCAAGGATGACTCCACAGGAACTGGCGTCCCTGCTTCGAAGTCTACCACCTATCCTGCACATGTTGTGCCTGATGCCAGTGTGAAGCTGTAGTAAAGGTGCACGGGGTCTTTCCGTCTAACCGCGGGAAGCCTGCATCTTGACAGGCAATTCAATTTCGCTGAGTCGATGTTGGAGACAGCGGGGAAGTCGTTACGCCATTCGTGCAGGTCGGAACTTACCCGACAAGGAATTTCGCTACCTTAGGACCGTTATAGTTACGGCCGCCGTTTACCTGGGCTTCAATTCGGAGCTTGCACTCCTCCTTTTAACCTTCAGGCACCGGGCAGGCGTCAGACCCTATACGTCGTCTTACGACTTCGCAGAGCCCTGTGTTTTTAGTAAACAGTCGCCACCCCCTGGTTTGTGCCCCCAGTCAATACTTGCGTAGAAACTGGGCCTCCTTCTCGCGAACTTACGGAGGTATTTTGCCGAGTTCCTTCAACATCGTTCTCTCAAGCGCCTTGGTATTCTCTACCAGTCCACCTGTGTCGGTTTAGGGTACGATCTTATGTTAGAGCTATTTCCAGGAACCGATGAGCGGCCCACCCAATCCAATAAGGGTGAACAACCTTCACGATCCGTCACTTCTAACTGGCCCAGGAATATTAACCTGGTTCCCATCGACTACGCCTTTCGGCCTCGCCTTAGGGGTCGGCTTACCCTGCTCAGATTAACTTTAAGCAGGAACCCTTGGACTTTCGGCGACAGGGTCTCTCACCCTGTTTGTCGCTACTCATGTCATCATTCTCGCTAGTGATCTCTCCACCGGATGGCTCACGCCCCGGCTTCATCGAAAGCTCCGAGCCTACGACTTTCTACGCGCTACCGCTTACGCTGCTTGAGCGCAAAGGTCCGCATCTTAGAAAGAATAGGCGTGGAGCTATTTCACACTACGCTCTGCTACCATGCACTATGTGCATCCTCAGCTTCGGCTCATGGCTTGAGCCCCGTTACATCTTCGCCGCAGGACAACTTGTTTAGACCAGTGAGCTGTTACGCTATCTTTAAAGGATGGCTGCTTCTAAGCCAACCTCCTGGTTGTTTTGGTCGTCCCACCTGCTTTCCCACTTAGCCATGAATTAGGGGCCTTAGCTGGAGGTCAGGGTTGTTTCCCTCTTCACTACGGACGTTAGCATCCGCAGTGTGTCTGCCGTGATTGTACTCCCGGGTATTCGGAGTTTGGTTAGGATCAGTAAGCCTGTGGGGCCCCATTACCCATCCAGTGCTCTACCCCCCGGGGTAAGACACGACGCTCTACCTAAATAGATTTCGCAGAGAACCAGCTATCTCCGAGTTTGATTGGCCTTTCACCCCTAGGCACAACTCATCCCGACCTTTTTCAACAGGTGTGGGTTCGGACCTCCAGTTAGTGTTACCTAACCTTCATCCTGGTCATGCCTAGATCACTCGGTTTCGGGTCTGATCCCACGAACTCATGCGCCCTATTAAGACTCGCTTTCGCTGCGCCTACACCTATCGGCTTAAGCTTGCTCGTGAGACCAAGTCGATGACCCATTATACAAAAGGTACGCCGTCACCCCTCAAGGAGGCTCCGACTGTTTGTAGGCGTTCGGTTTCAGGTACTGTTTCACTCCCCTCGTCGGGGTGCTTTTCACCTTTCCCTCACGGTACTGGTTCGCTATCGGTCAGTAAGGAGTACTTAGCCTTCGAAGGTGGTCCTCCGATGTTCAGACAGAATTTCACGTGTTCCGCCCTACTTAATACGTCCAATCATGCTTCTTATACGGGGCTATCACCCGCTATGGCTGCGCTTCCCAACGCATTCTAATCACACTCATGGCTCGGCTGGTCCCCGTTCGCTCGCCGCTACTAGGGGAGTATCTGTTGATTTCCTTTCCTCCGGGTACTTAGATGTTTCAGTTCCCCGGGTTTGCCTTTTTAACCCTATGTATTCAGGTTAAAAATCCCTGGTTCATCTCACTATTGAGTACACCGCACCGACCACCCAGTGTTTTGATCAAAGATCAAAATGTACCGACCAAAGGTCGACACGGAGTGTCCGTTACGAAGTAACAATAGTAAGATGTCAGGTGGGTTGCCCCATTCGGAGATCGTTGGATCAAAGCCTATTCTCGGCTAACCAACGCTTATCGCAGAGTATCACGTCCTTCATCGCCTCTTACTGCCAAGGCATCCACCAAACGCCCTTCTCGCGCTTGATTTGATCCAGAAGAAGTTAGACCTCTTCCGCGCCAAGTCCGTCTTTTGTAACCGGACCGGCATTAATCAAATGCATACTTTTCCCGCACCACGCGCTGGTTCGCAACGTGGATACGTTGACAAGGGTCCGTGCGAACCCTCATCGGTTAGTGTATTTACTTGGAATAATATCATGATTTTCCGGGCAACCGAAGCCGCCGTTCCGAACATCCCTCACGCGGGCGTTCTCATGATACTGATGTGTATCTCTATATACGATATCAATTCATCCAAACTGGATGGCAAAGCCAAAGGCTCAACGATCTAGTCTGTCTGTAAAAGGGCCACTTCAAATGAAGTGGTGGGTCGAGGAGGACTTGAACCTCCGACCTCACGCTTATCAGGCGTGCGCTCTAACCACCTGAGCTACCGACCCAGCAGCTTCCGCTTGCGGAAGCGCGTCGCCCTGGCAGGGTATTCGCAAAGCGAATGTCCCGAGAAGGGCCAATCGGCAAAGCGCTGCGATCCAGGCTGGTTCACGCGATGACCGCAACGGGATCAAATCCCCGATCATACGCAATCGGCAAATGCTCTCGGGACATCAGCTGCGCTGATACCCTGCCGCATTCACCTTACCTTGACACCTTTGCATCGCAAAAGTGCAAGTGGTGGAGCGTATCGGGATCGAACCGATGACCCCCTGCTTGCAAAGCAGGTGCTCTCCCAGCTGAGCTAACGCCCCGGTAAGTAAGGGCTGCTTTCGCAACCACGATCTGAAGAGATATGAGGACGGCTCGGTCCGATGTTTGTCACTTAAAGTGACTGCTAAGTGTTCCACGAGTAAGAACAAGTTCTTGCTGCTAGGAACATCCTTAGAAAGGAGGTGATCCAGCCGCAGGTTCCCCTACGGCTACCTTGTTACGACTTCACCCCAGTCGCTGAGCTCACCGTGGTCCGCTGCCTCCATTGCTGGTTGGCGCACGGCCTTCGGGTGGACCCAACTCCCATGGTGTGACGGGCGGTGTGTACAAGGCCCGGGAACGTATTCACCGCGTCATGCTGTTACGCGATTACTAGCGATTCCGACTTCATGGGGTCGAGTTGCAGACCCCAATCCGAACTGAGATGCCTTTTGGAGATTAACTCACTGTAGGCACCATTGTAGCACGTGTGTAGCCCAACCCGTAAGGGCCATGAGGACTTGACGTCATCCACACCTTCCTCCGGCTTATCACCGGCAGTTTCCCTAGAGTGCCCAGCCGAACTGCTGGCAACTAAGGACGTGGGTTGCGCTCGTTGCCGGACTTAACCGAACATCTCACGACACGAGCTGACGACAGCCATGCAGCACCTGTCACCTATCCAGCCGAGCTGAAGGAAACCATCTCTGGTAACCGCGATAGGGATGTCAAGGGTTGGTAAGGTTCTGCGCGTTGCTTCGAATTAAACCACATGCTCCACCGCTTGTGCGGGCCCCCGTCAATTCCTTTGAGTTTTAATCTTGCGACCGTACTCCCCAGGCGGAATGCTTAATCCGTTAGGTGTGTCACCGACAAGCATGCTTGCCGACGACTGGCATTCATCGTTTACGGTGTGGACTACCAGGGTATCTAATCCTGTTTGCTCCCCACACTTTCGTACCTCAGCGTCAGTATCGAGCCAGTGAGCCGCCTTCGCCACTGGTGTTCCTCCGAATATCTACGAATTTCACCTCTACACTCGGAATTCCACTCACCTCTCTCGAACTCAAGACTAGCAGTATCAAAGGCAGTTCCAGGGTTGAGCCCTGGGATTTCACCTCTGACTGACTAATCCGCCTACGTACGCTTTACGCCCAGTAATTCCGAACAACGCTAACCCCCTCCGTATTACCGCGGCTGCTGGCACGGAGTTAGCCGGGGTTTCTTTACCAGATACTGTCATTATCATCTCTGGCGAAAGTGCTTTACGATCCTAAGACCTTCATCACACACGCGGCATGGCTAGATCAGGCTTGCGCCCATTGTCTAAGATTCCCTACTGCTGCCTCCCGTAGGAGTCTGGGCCGTGTCTCAGTCCCAGTGTGGCTGATCATCCTCTCAAACCAGCTATAGATCGTAGACTTGGTAGGCCATTACCCCACCAACTATCTAATCTAACGCGGGCCAATCCTTCTCCGATAAATCTTTCCCCCGAAGGGCGTATGCGGTATTACTCACCGTTTCCAGTGGCTATTCCGCAGAAAAGGGTATGTTCCCACGCGTTACTCACCCGTCCGCCGCTCCCTCCGAAGAGAGCGCTCGACTTGCATGTATAAGGCCTGCCGCCAGCGTTCGTTCTGAGCCAGGATCAAACTCTCAAGTTGAAAAGCTGTTTCCAGCTTATCCTTGACGTTCGAACCTCTGCACATCAACTCCACGGCCATTACTGTAAACCGTGAAGCCTTTCTCTGTTTAGTGCTTCAGCTACCAAAGTAACCGAAAACCCTCAAACAGTGAAGCTGACCTCTATCATCGGACCCCAGCCAAAAAGCCAAAACCCTAAGAGACGATATGTACAGACGTTGATCCATCGAATGAACCAAACCGCCCACATATCTCTTCAGATACTATCAATTTCAAAGAGCAAAGGACAAAAATCAACAAGAAGCACCAAATTCCCTTGGCGCAACCCGCGTCATCCATCCCAGTAGTGTCTGCCAAACTTCCCTCAGGACCGTGTCCCTCGCTCCGTCCAGCGCCCCGACCCGCGCCGCAGCGCCGCCGGTGAAAGGGGGTTTACGGTTACAGCCCCGAGTCCGCAAGCACAAAATTCCAAGAAAGTTCGTTTTTTGTGATTTTTCATTATTATTGAGCAATAACCGTTACTTAGTGGGTGCGTCATTTGAAACAGCAACCAGTTCTGCCCCGTTTGAGCACGTCACTCCACACATATCGGCCCCAAATCACGACTCGTCAGGATCGAAACGCGCTGAATCATACCTCGCTCGTCCGCACATCGGCCTAGGCCCGGGAACCAGATGGGACTGGGCGACGTTCTTTGCGCATACCAGTGAAGGAGACCTTCCATGACAGACGCAACTTCCCTTCGGCGCGACGCCAAGCAAACCGCACGCGCGCATGCAGATCAAGCCGTCGCACAGGCAACGGATGCAGCCGCTGCGGCCGCCGACCCCTATGCCAAAACGGCCCATTCCGCAGCTGACGCCTTTGACACATCCTCGGCGCAGGCAAAGGGTCTTGATACAATCGCGAACCAGATTGACGCCGCCACCGCAGGGTTGCGGGCCATGGACGTGCACCAAATGGCCGATCACGCGCGCACGGCGGCCCGCCGCAATCCGTTGTTGTTTCTTGGGGCTGCCGCTGTTGTAGGCTTTGCAGCCGCACGGTTTCTTAAGGCATCGGACGCGCCCGCGCGCAATCCGTGGCATAGTGCTAACTTGACCAGTCGGGGGAGCCAGTCATGAGCGCCCCTGATATGCAAACAAGCGCCAGACCCACCCCGCAAGATGGGGCCGATGCGATAGCGCGTCTCGCACACCACGCCAAACACCTGCTGAAATCCGAGATCGCCTTGGCAAAGGCTGAGGTGTCGAAGAACGCAGCCCGTGCCGGTGTTGGCTTCGCCATGATTGCGGTCGCTTTCATGTTGGCCCTCACCGCCACCGAAGTGCTGGCCGCCGCCGCTGTGGCCGCGTTGGTCGCGCTTGGACTGACGCCGGGGTGGGCCGCACTTGCCTTGGGGGCGGCGTTCCTGATCGGTGCGACCCTTCTTGCGATTGCAGGCGTACGCCGCCTGCGCCCCGGAGCATTGGCCCCAGCCCGGACCGTGGACAACCTGTCCGATGATATTGACGCCTTGAAAGGAGACACCCATGCCTGATGATCTGTCCCACTTGAACGCCGAGGCGCAGAAACACCGCAGCGCCTTGGCCACTTCCATAGCCGAACTTACGGCTGCCTTTTCCCCCGACGCGTTGAAGTCCGAGGCTGAGGCCCGCGCCCTGCCGTTGGTAGATGCCGCCATGGATCAGGCGCGCCGCAACCCCGCTGCGCTGGCCGTTATGGGTGCTGGCGTTGCGCTGTTCCTGATGGGCCCCGGTCGCCGGGCCGATGTGACACCCCCGTGGACCCGGCCAAGGCCGATGGGTTCCGGCAGGACACGCCGGACTACACCGGGCAGGACGAACGGATCGAGGCGGCCGCCCGCGCCATGCGCTCCGACGATATGGCACGCCACATGGGCCGCGGCCTTGACCGTCTGCCCAAGGGCGCGCGCAAACGGGTGATACAGGCCCGCCGCGCCGCTGTGGATGCGCAACGCACACTGGAACGCAAGACCCGGTCGCTGCAACACCGCACCCGGCGCGATCCCGCGACCTACGGCGCGCTGGCGCTGGTCGCGGGTGCCGTCCTTGGCGCGATCCTGCCCGGCACCCGGCGTGAGGATGAATTGCTGGGCGAAACCCGCGATCAGTTGGTGCGCGAGGCCGAAGAAACCTTGCGCAGCGAATTGGAGAACCTGACCGCCCGGGCCGATACCGCCTTGCGTGAGGCCATGGCCGACAGTCGGCCCCAATGAAGGACACAGCCCCCCTGCCTCGCCCGGACCTGAGCCTGAAGTTCGCGATCTGGACGCTTGCCATTGTGGCGACGATCTGGGTCGCCCTGACAGCGCGCGAAGTGCTGGCCCCGGCCGTTCTGGGGCTGGTGCTGGGTGTGGTTGGCGCACCTGTCGCAGACAGGCTGGACCGGTCCGGCCTGCCCCGCGCCTTGGTCGCCAGCATCATGTTACTGGGGGCCATAGCCGTGGTGCTGACCCTGCTGCTGTCCCTTGGCCCTGTTGTTGCCGCGCTGATGGATCAGCTGCCGCGCATTCAAAGCGAAATGCAGACGTGGCTGGCCGCCTTGCGTGATCTGACCCAAGGGCTGGAACAGATGGGGGCCGCAGCCTCGGCCCCGGCGGGCGAGGACATGCCCGACGTGACCGATGCGATCTGGATGGCCCCGAACCTTGGGGCGCAATTGCTGATCATCTTGGGCACGTTCTTTTTCTTCACCCTGACACGGCCCACCCTATACAAAACGACCGGCGCGCTGCGTCCGCGCCTTGTGATGGCCGAACGCACAGTCGCCCGGTACTTCGCAACGGTTGCTGTTATCAATACCGGGCTGGGTCTGGCGGTTATGGCCGTGATGGCGGCCCTTGGCCTGCCCAATGCACCGTTGTGGGGTGCTGCGGCGGGATTGCTGAACTTTCTGCTCTACCTCGGTCCGATCATGTTGATCGCGGCGCTGACGGTCACGGGCATGGCCCTGTTCGACGGAGCTTGGGCCTTTGCGCCGCCCGTCCTGTATCTGGCGATGAACATCACCGAAGCGCAGTTTGTAACCCCCGCCCTTGTGGGCCAAAAGTTGGACGTCAATCCACTGTTCGTCTTTTTGGCCGTAGTGCTGGGCCTGTGGTTGTGGGGGCCCATCGGGGCCATCGTCGCCTTGCCTGTCCTGCTGTGGGGCACGGCGATGCTGTCGCTGGAGGAAACTTAGGAACCAAGACCGACCGGCCACGTTATCCTTATGAAAGGAGACTTCCCATGCCCAATACAACCACCCCGACCCCCGAGAAAACCAAACGCGCCAATGGCGCAGGCGACTATGCCAAGACCAAGTTGAAAGAGGCCGAAGCCACTGTGAACAAAGTGGCCCACGACACCGGCGAGGCGATTTCCGAGACCGCCGAGGCCGCGTCCGAGCATCTTTCGACCCTCACCGACGATGTGAACGCCGCCGTGCGCAAGAACCCGGCCATGGTCGTGGGCGTCGCCCTAGGCGCCGGTGTCCTGCTGGGGCTTGCCCTGCGCGGGCGGCACTAGGCCAAGGGCCACAAGCGCCACTTGCACCTCCGAGGATGTAAACGGGCGGGCCATAAACGTGACCCGCCCGTGTTCATGTGTCCCTGTCTTGCCATTCAAGACGATGACGGCGATGTCATCCTCTGCTGCACGGTGCAACAGATCGGCCGTGTCCTTCCCAACGGGGGCGACGATGACACGCGGCAGGCTCCGCTCTGACGTCAGGGCCGCCACCACCTCCGAGACCTTTTGCATGTGCAACGCTGGCGTCAGACCCGCCAGCGCGAGTTCTTCGATCAGGTCGTCGGCTTCCAGAAAGTCTTGCGTGACGACGATGGCGCGCGCGTCAGCGAGGGGGCAGTTGGGGTCATCGTCTTCTCCGGGTTTGGTGGCCTTTTGGCAGACCCCTGCGACACGCGACTTAATCCTTGACATAGCAAGGTATGAAAATGTCGACCAAATGCGAAAACTGTCCCCTGCGCCCTTTGCCTTTGTTCGAAGCGTTCTCGGGCGCGGACCTGACCTTTATGGCCAAGTTCAAAACCGGTGAATTGACGGCACAGGCGGGGACAGACATCTTTTCCGAAGGATCAGCCACGCCGCAGCTTTACACCGTTTTGTCGGGTATGGGCCTGCGTCACAAGACGACCCCCGACGGCAAACGCCAAGTCGTGGGCTTTGCCATGCCGGGGGATTTCCTTGGCCTGCAATCAGGTGTGATGGGCGAGATGGGCCATTCCTTCGAGGCGACAACAGACATGATGCTGTGCGTGTTCAACCGGGCAGAGCTGTGGTCGTTGTTCAAATCCAACCCCGCCCGCGCGTTTGACCTGACCCATTTGGCCGCGCGCGAAGAAAACATACTGGGCGAGGCACTGACCGTGCTGGGCCAGGAGCCCGCCATCGCGCGGGTGGCTTGGGCGCTGTTGCGGTTTGATCGCCGCCTCAAGGCCCTTGGCCTTGCGCGCAACGGCCGCGTGCCCCTGCCCTACCGCCAGCAAGATCTGGCAGAAGCGTTGGGCCTGTCTGTCGTGCACACCAACAAGACCCTGTCGAAATTGCGCGCCGCCGGTGTCGCTACCTGGGACGGCGGCCAGCTGGACGTGCATCGCCCGGCAGAGCTGGCGCAACTGGCCGGCGATACGGGCGGCGACTCGGGCGACAAGATTGCCCCCGTCCGCTTATCTGAACAAGCCCACCTTGTACGCCGCCCAGACCCCCGCCGGGATCGCCAGCGCATTTGCCGCGAAGGCCGCCCACAGCACGCCGGGCAGGCCAAGGGTCAGCGCGCCCAACCATGCCAACGGCACATAGACCGCAAAGATGCGTCCAAGGCTCAGGCCCATGGACCAGACCGCCTTGGACCGGGCGTTCATGGCCGCATTGGTCACGACCAGCACGCCGTAGCCTGCAAAGCTCCACGATACGATCTGTAAGTACTGGGTTGCGGCGTTCTGAGCGTTGCCCGTTTCGGCAAACAGTCCCGCGATGGGGGCGGCAAAGGTGAACAGAACTGCCGCCAGCGCCAAACCGTAGCCACCGCAGATCATCCATGCCAGCCACAGCGCCTTGCGCGCGCGGTCCGGTTTGTCGGCGCCCCAATTCTGGCCCACCACGGGACCGATACCCGCAGACAGGGCCAGCAGCACGACCAGTGCGAGGCTTTGCACCCGGGTGGCGGCCCCGAACCCGGCCACCGCCGCCTCGCCCAAGGTGGCAACGGCGGCGGTGACCAGCGCGATGCCTGCGGGGTTGATCGCGTTGGAAAAGGCGGCGGGAAGGCCCACTTGCAACACCTCGCGCACGGATGCGCGCAGGTTTTTCAGGGGCTGCGCCATCCATCCCAGATATCCGAACCACCACGCGAGACTGGCCCCAATGGACAGTTCCACCAATCGTCCCGCAAGGGTGGCATAGGCGGCCCCGGCGGTGCCCATAGCCTCGAACGGGCCCCATCCAAACACCATCGTCGGGGTCAGGGCGGCATTGATGCTGGCCGAAGCGACCATGATCCCCGCCGATATCGCCCCTTGCCCATGGGCCCGGAACACGGCGTTCAGGATCATCGAGGTCACAAGGAACGGAAACGACAGCGCCCAGATCGGTGCGTATTCCGCAATCTCTCGCGCCGGATCGCCAGTCGCGCCCATCAACGCAAACAAGGGTCCGTAAAACAGCGCAAACAGGGCGGCGACGACCGACGCGGCCCCCAGCCCCAGCGCAAGCGTGTGCCATGCCAGCCGGTGCACCTCGGCCCCGTCCGCCTTGCGCCCCAAGGCTTGGGACACCGCCGTGTTGCCCCCCGCCGACAGACCGATGGCCAGCGAGGTCAGGGCGGTGGTGACAGGATAGATAAAGCCTACGGCGGCCAAGGGCGCTTGACCCAACTGGCCCAAAACATAGGCGTCCACCAGCCCGATACTGAGGACGCCGAAGATGCCAAACGACATCGGGGCCGATACGGCAGCAAGCGCGCGCCAGATCGGCCCCTTGGTCAAATCTCGACTGGCCACGGATCAGCCGCCGAACCGCGGAAGGGTGTCAAAATCCACGTCATCCAACGCGGTCATCTGCAGCTGACACTGATCATCAAAGGCGATGCCGACCATGGCGCGGTCAATGGCTTTGGCCTGGTAGGTGGGGCCCAACAGGAATTGTTCGATGTCGCCGCCCGGCCCGTGATCAATGCCGACGACCACAGCCTGCTGCGCGCCACGCGCGTCAAAAACCGGCGTGCCCAGAACATCCGCGTGAATCGCCGGTGTATCGGTACAATCACCGCCCGCCACAATCAGCGGTTGCTGCATGGGGGCTGCGTCCGGGTCGGCCAGGGGCACGAACGCTTCGGGGATCGGGTCGGTCGCCTCGGCCACGCCCACGGCCAACTCTTGCGGTTCCGCGTTTTGGCTGGCGGCCATGTTCTGGTCAATCACGCCCGCTTGTGGGGCCGCGTTCAGCCCACCAGACGGGCCACTGCCATAGGTGCCGGAAATATCGCCCCCCGCTTGGGTGGTGTAGGTTTGCGCCATGGCGGGCGCGGCCAGAAACAGGGCGCAGGCGGTCAGGGTCATAGTCCGTTTCATCATAAATCTCCGTCAAATGTGTCGGGGATCAACGCCCGCCTGCTCGGTCCGTTCCCACTTTTCTTGGAACCGAACCGCCGCGCCTTGGGTTGATCACCTGAAACGCAACAAAGGAGAATGCCATGACGGCCCCCGACACAAACCTGCCGCGCCAACGTAAACGCCACAAAGGCCCGCTGGTGGTCTTTGCCCTTGCCGCCGTCTTTGTCGTCGGTCTGGTGGTCATCATGAACACGACCAGTGTTGAGGATGACGCCTCGGCCTACGTCGGCACCTCCGCCACACAGGAGCAATAGGATGGAAACCTATGTCTTTGTCGGTGCCCTTGCCTTGGGCACTCTACTCGCCGTGATCGCCTTTGCAGGTTGGAGCAAGAAGCGCACCGAGGATGCGATGGACGATCCGAACCACACCAAATCGACCTTGGCCAAAGACGCCCCGGATCGGCGATTGTATCGGTCCGAGGATCGCTAGACCGCACCAAGACCCGCGCTTCGGCGCGGGTTTTTCTTTGGCCTGCGTGGAACCTGTTTCCGGGCCAGCCGTTGATCAGATGTACGCAACAGCAAAAGGAGAGACGCTATGAAGACCCTTTATACCGCGACTGCAATTGCCACCCTGATGGCCGCCCCCGTGCTGGCCGAAAGTGCGATGAACGACACCGACATGGGCGTGATCACGATCGACAACGAGGTTGAATATGCCCAGTTCGACGCCCCCCTGATGGACGTGGATGGCTTTAGCCAGATCGCCATGGATGATTTCACCAGCGAAGAGCTGACGGGAGCCGCCCTGTATGACGCCAACGACGAATGGATCGGTGAAGTGGACTCGGTCGTGATGACCTCCGCCGGTGATGTCAGCGGTGCCGTGCTGGGTGTCGGCGGCTGGCTGGGTATTGGCGAAAAGGACGTGCTGGTCAGCTTTGATAGCCTGACCATCGCCCAAGAGATCGACGGCGACGAGCTGCGTGTCTACGCGGATGTCACCAAGGAGGCGCTGGAGGCGCTGCCGGAGTTCGAATTGGACAGTTAAGAGGACTGGCCCACACGGGCCAAGGTTAACGAGTGCACCCACCGCGCCCCATCGGCGCGGTGGGTTTTTCGCGTCAGGCGTCGTCCTCGATCTCGGGCTGGATCTGCCCATAGGCCAGCATGGTAAAGACCAGCGTGCCGCCGATCACATTGCCCACAAGAACGGGGAGGAAGAACCCGAACAGGGCTTGGCCCATACCGATCTGTCCTTCGATCAACAGAAAAGCGGCCTCGACAGACCCGGCCACAACATGGGTGAAATCACCAAAGGCAATCGCCCATGTGATGATCACGATCAGGACCACCTGACCCGACCCCATGCCGGGCATCATCCACACGAGGGCGGCGATCAGGATACCGGCGGGAATACCGCGCACCAACCCTTCGGCCCAGGGAAAGCCCACGGCGTGGTGGGACAGTTCGGTCACGGCGGCGGTCACCTGCGCGCTGAAGGCCCCGGCATCCGCAATGAACCACGCCGCGATGAACGCCCCCACCACGTTGGCGGCCAGCACCACGCCCCAAAGGCGCAGCATCCGACCCGCCGCCCGGGGCCGGGCCAGAACGGGCACCACGGTGGTGATGGTGTTTTCGGTGAACAACTGCATCCGGCCCAGGATCACCAGCATGAAGCCCAGGGAATAGCCCGCGTTTTCCACGATCGCCCGCCACGGAGCGTCGGGCAGGGTGGCGCGGAACCACGCCTCGCCCAGCACCGAAAAGCTGATCAGGATACCGGCGGCGATGCCGGAAAACCAAAGGGCGCGCATGGGGCGCTCCAACTCCTCTTCCCCTTCGCGGCGGATCGCCTCGAAGATCAGGCGGGGGGACAGGCTGGCGGCTTCCTCGACCGCCTCGCGCTCTTCTTCGGCTTGGGTCAGGTCGGTCATGGGCGGCTCCTTTGTGGTGTATGTCGATCATCCACAACGCACGTGACCGGGCAAAGGTTCCCGGGAACCGCACGCGCTTGGCGGCGTTGAGGGGGTATGGATATGACACTGCCCCCCGAACTCTGGACCCAGATCGCGGGCTGGGGTGATGCCGCATGGCGCGCCCTGCCCCGCTTGGGTGTTGCCCTGCTGCTTTTGACCCTGACGTGGGGATTGGTGACGTTGGTGCGATCCCTGTTGCGGCGGCTGAGGTTGCGGCGCAACTTGCGCGACGTGCTGTCGCTTCTGGCCTCGACCACCCTGTGGCTGGCAGGGGCGTTGATCGCGCTGACAGTGGTGTTTCCCACCATCACCCCCGGGCGCGCCCTGACCACGCTGGGCCTTGGGTCCGTGGCCATCGGGTTCGCCTTCAAGGACACTTTCGAGAATTTTCTGGCCGGGGTTCTGATCCTGCTGCGAGAACCTTTTGCCATGGACGATCATATCGAATGTTCCGGGGCCGAAGGGCGGGTGGAGGCGATCACGATCCGCGACACCCACATCCGTCAGACCGATGGCCAATTGGTCGTCGTGCCCAACGCACAGCTGTTCCATAACGCCGTCACCGTGCGCACGGATGCCGAATTCCGCCGTGCCCGGATCATCTGTGGCGTGGCCTACGGCGAGGATGTGGACGCGGCCCGCACCGTGATCGAGGACGCCGTGCGCGCCGTGGACATGGTCCGGGATGACGTACGCGACATTCAGGTGTTTGCCTGTGCCTTTGGCGCGTCCTCCGTGGATTTCGAGATCACGTGGTGGACCGGCAGCGCCCCCGTGGACATCCGCGCCAGCCGGGATCAGGTCGTGGCGGCGATCAAGCGGGCGCTGGATGACGCGGGGATCGAAATCCCCTTCCCCTACCGCACCCTGACCGTGAACGAACCGGTGCCAGTGCGCACGGTGCAAGCGGGCGAATAGCGCCCGCGCATCGGGGCCACGGCGAAACTTCACCTGTTTTCGGGAACCAACCCTCGCCCGCTGCGTTTACAAGGCAAGGAGGCTGATATGACAAATCGCATCATGAACTTGTATTTTCTGATTGTCGCCCTGGGCTTTGCCCTGGGGGCCTCGGTCGCCATCATGGGCGGCACCGCCGAGGCGAAGACGCCCTGTCCGGCCGTCTGCACCCTGACCCTAGAGGTGCCCCATGGCCGATAAGCGCAACGACAAACGCAACCCTGACATCAAGGATCCCGAAATCCGCGAACTGCTTCGCCGCGAGGGGTACGGCAAGGCCAAGGCCGCCGACCTCGACCCCCAGCAGATCGAAGACGAAGTGAAGGAACAGACCGATGACGATTGAAAAAGGGGACACTGTGGAATGGGACTGGGGCAACGGCACCGCCAAGGGCCAAGTGACCAAAGTCTACACCCAGAAGATCAGCAAAACGATCAAGGGCACCGAGGTGACGCGCGACGCCACCGACCAGGATCCAGCCTATTTGATTGAACAAGACGACGGGGACGAGGTGCTGAAATCCTGCACCGAAGTCCGCGCCGCATAACCAGAGAGAAGGAGAATTGAGATGTTGGAAGTTGGTGGTTTACTCGGCCTGATCGGCTTGGCCCTGACCCTGTGGGCCTTGGTGTCCATTATCGGATCGGGGGCATCGACGGGCAAAAAGGTGCTGTGGTCCCTGTTCGTGCTGGTCCTGCCAATCCTTGGTTTCATCGTGTGGTTCTTTGTGGGCCCACGTGGGGGTGCTGCGCGGGCATAACCCCCTCCCATGCCGCGCGCCGCTGCGGGCCGTGCCGAGACCCTCGGCACGGCCCTTTTCATTCAAGGGTTGCCCAACCCGTCCCCACGGGGACGCTTAGCCATTCATCATTTGGTAACTCTGTTGCCCCTATACGGGTCGCTCACACAACCGAGGGGCCCCGTGCCATGGACCGCTTCGGTTGGGTCAAGACGTCCCCAAAGGACAGCGACCGCAGCGCCCGCGCATGGACCCGCCGACCACAAGGACCTGACATGCACCATACCACGCCCCCCACCGCCGCCACCCTGCGCGATGAAACGGACCGTCTTGCCCACGAACACGTGCACGTGCAACAGGCGGGGCTGATCACGGACCTGATCCCGCTGGACCGGATCGACACCCGCAAACTGACCCGGGACCGCAGCGCGAACGTGGACCCCGAACTAGAGGACCTGCAAACCTCGATCCGCGATCTGGGCCTGTCCAACCCCATCCGGGTCGAGGCGAACGGAGACCGGTTCGAACTGATCCAGGGCTTTCGCCGCCTGTCCGCCTTTCGCGCGCTGTTCAAGGCCACGGGCGACGACCGCTTTGCCCGCATCCCCGCGACCTTGAATGTGGCGGGTGACGATCTGGACGCGCTCTACCGTCGGATGGTGGACGAAAACCTCGTGCGCCGGGACATCAGCTTTGCCGAGATGGCGCAACTGGCCCGCGCCTATGCCGCCGACCCCGGGTCCAAGGCCAACACCCCAGCCGAGGCGGTGCAGATCCTGTATGCCAGTGCGGGGCGGCAGAAACGCAACTACATCGCGCGCTTTGCCAATCTGCTGGACATGATGGGCACATACCTCAAATTCCCCGAGGCGTTGCCCCGCAACCTTGGCCTTGATCTGGAACGCCGCCTGTCCAGCGAGCCGGGCTTTGCCGCGCGGGTCAAGGCGCGGATTGCGGGTGCCTTTGTCTCGACCCCGATCAAGGAGGTCGCCGTGTTGCGCAGGGTGTTGAAGGAAACCACAACACCCACCCGCGCCAAGCCCCCCAAACCCATGATCGACCTGCGCTTCGATGTCCCCGTGGGGACAGGCCGCGCCACCCAGACGGTCAGGCTGGCCGCGCACCCGGGCCGGGTCGAGGTCGCCGCGAACCGCGATTTCAGCACACTGGACCCGGCCCGGCTGGCCGCTGCCACAACCGCCTTTCTGCACGCGCTGGACGACGACACCTGACACGGCAGGGAACCAAACCCCCGGTTGAGGCGTCCTTGTAGCAATGGACCCAACAATCGGAGGTTTCGACATGCTTAGATGGGCACTTATCTTTTTCGCCGTGGCCCTTGTGGCCGCCGTCTTTGGCTTTGGTGGGATCGCTTCCGCATCTGCGGGCATCGCACAGATCCTGTTCTTCATCTTCGTGGCGCTGTTCGTTGTCACGCTGCTGGCACAGGTATTTCGCCGCAACTAACCCATCACACAGGCCGGGTGTCCCCACGGGGACGCCCGGTCTTTTTGCATCCAGAAGGGACCCCCATGGACCGCACCCGCGCCTTGACCGAAAACTTCATGAACGACTTGCCAGACCACACCCAAGGCGAAACCCAGTTTCGCAGCGTGGTCGCAGCGATCGCGGGCCATGTCCTGCCCATCGAGAAAAACAACACCGCGTTCAGCGCTGCCCGTCCCCTCGCCCGGCTGGCAGAGCCTGACCGGATCATCGGGTTCCGCGTCACGTGGCAGGATGACGCCGGTCAGGTGCAGATCAACCGCGGCTGGCGCGTGCAGGGGTCCAACGCCATCGGCCCCTACAAGGGCGGGCTGCGGTTTCATCCGTCGGTGAACGCCGACGTGCTCAAGGCGCTGGCGTTCGAGCAGTGCTTCAAGAATGCCTTGACCGGGTTGCCCCTTGGCGGGGCCAAGGGCGGGTCCGACTTTGACCCCTCGGGGCGCAGCCAGGGCGAGGTGATGCGGTTTTGCCAAGCCTTCATGCGCCAGTTGGCCCCCCACATCGGCCCCGACAAGGATGTGCCTGCGGGCGACATCAACGTGGGCGCGCGCGAGATTGGGTGGCTCTTCGGGGCGTGGCGCGCCAACGCCCACAGCTATGGCGGCGCGCTGACCGGCAAGGGGCTGTCCTATGGCGGCAGCCAAGTGCGGGTTGAGGCCACGGGCTATGGCCTGATTTACTTTGTGCAAGCCATGTTGGCCCATATTGGCGACGATCTGACGGGCAAACGCGTGGCGATCTCGGGCAAGGGCAATGTCGCGACCCACGCGGCCCTCAAGGCCGTGGATCAGGGCGCGACGGTGATCTCCCTGTCCGACACCAGCGGCACGCTCTATGCCCCCGATGGCCTGACGGCCGAGACGATTGCTTGGGTGCAGGACCGCAAGGCGGCGAGCCAGGACATCGCGTCCCCACGGGGACAAAACGGGCTGGAGTTCCGCGAAGGCACCCTGCCCTGGGCACTGGAGGCGGACATCGCCCTGCCCTGCGCCACCCAGAACGAGTTGGACGAGAGCCCGGCACAGGGGCTTGTGGATCAAGGTCTGACCCTGCTGGCCGAGGGGGCGAACATGCCCCTGACCCCCGAGGCGTCCAGCGTCATTGCGCGCAGCGCTATCCCCCATGCGCCGGGCAAGGCATCCAACGCGGGCGGCGTGGCCGTCAGCGGGTTGGAGATGTCGCAAAACAGTCACCGCCAATCCATGACGGCACAGCAGGTGGACGATCAGCTGCGCGCCATCATGGCCGATATCCACAGCCGCATCGTGGCCGAGGGACAAGGCGGGCCGGTGGATTACGGACGCGGGGCCAATGTTGCCGCCTACCGCCGCCTAGCCCACGCGATCACCGCACAAGGCATTGTATGACGTGTCCCCACGGGGACAAAGGCCGCGGACAAAGGGCGTCGGAAAAGCCCGGGGGCAGGAAGGAATTTTCATGAAAGATACATCGACCATACAACGCGGCGCTGCCGCGATGATGCAGGCCCTGCGGGACGGCGGGGTGCGCCGCATTTACGGCGTTCCGGGCGAGGAAACCACCGCCCTGATCACCGAGATGGAGGAGGCGGGCATCGACTTCATCCTGTGTCGCCACGAACAGGCCGCCGCCTTCATGGCCAGCGTCGAGGGGCGGCTCACGGGGCGTCCGGGCGTCTGTCTGGCCACCCTTGGGCCTGGGGCCACCAACCTTGTAACCGGGGTGGCCGACGCCCAGTTGGATCACGTGCCCCTGCTTGCCATCACCGGGCAGGGCGCGCGGGGCCGCATGGGTCGCATGTCCCACCAGATGATCGACCTGGAGGCGCTGTTTGCCCCGGTCACGAAACTGTCCCGCACCCTGCTGGATGCCGATGACGTGCCCGGTTCCGTAGCCGAGGCCCTGCGCATGGCCATCGCCGAGGTGCCCGGCGCCGTGCATCTGTGCCTGCCCGAAGATGTGGCCGAGGCGCAGACCCGTGCTGCGACCGTGCCTGTCCCCGCGGGGACGTTGGGCGCGACGGACCCGGGCGCGTTGGCCGATGTGGCCGCCCGCATCAAATCCGCTGAACGCCCGGTGTTTCTGGGCGGGGCGGGTGTGATCCGGGCGGAGGCAGCGGACGACCTGCGCGCGCTGATCGAGGATCTGGAACTGCCCGTCGCCACCACCTTTATGGCCAAGGGCCTGCTGCCAGAGGATCACCCCCAAAGCCTGTTCACCATCGGCCAGCCCGAGACGGATTACGTGGACCTTGCCTTTCAGGCCGCTGACCTGATCGTCGCCGTGGGCTTTGACCCGGTGGAGGTCTCGGCCTCTGCCATCACATCCCAAGGGGCTGTGCCCGTTGTGGCCCTGGCCGAAACCGCGCCGCGCGCTGACGTCGGTTGGCGGCTGGAGGGGCAGGCGATCGGTGCCCTGACCCCCGCGCTGGTCGGACTGCGTGCCCTGTTGAACGGCGCGACATGGGCCAATGTCGGCGCCTTCGAGGCGACCCGCACCGCCATGGAGGCGACGTTGAAGCGCCAACGCACCGCGTCCCCACAGGGACCGGTCGCGCCACAGGACATTTGCCGCGTGGTGTCAGACGCGCTGCAGCCCGATGACGTGGTGCTGTCCGGCGTGGGCCTGCACAAACTGTGGATCGCCCGCCACGTCATGCCCTTACGCCCGGGCCAGGTGATCGTGCCCAACGGGCTGGCGGGCATGGGGCTTGCCCTGCCCGGTGCCATTGCGGCGGCCACCTTGCGCGACGCGGGCCGGGTGCTGGCGCTATGCGGGGACGGCGACCTGATGATGAACGTGCAGGAAATGGAGACCGCCGCCCGCCTGTCCCTGCGCCTAACGGTGGTGGTGTGGGAGGACGGCGGCTATGGCCTGATCGACGCCCACGAAACGCGCGAGGAAGGGCACGCCCCCCGCCGCCACACCTTTGGCACGCCCCTGTGGGAACAACTGGCGCAGGCCTTTGGTTGGATCCACGCCCGCGCCGATGGCATCGCCGCCCTGCCCGGTGTGCTGGACGCGGCCTTGGGGGCCGAGGGGCCCAGCCTGATTTCGGTGCCTGTGGACTATGCCGCCGCCGGCGGCCTGCCAAAGATCGCGGGCGCGGGAACCAATACGCCGGGCGCGCGTTGATCAAATGAACCGATATAGAAGGAGACTACCATGACCGACGCATTGAAAGTTGTCCCCGGCACCGATGAAATTTCCACCGGCGTGCGCGACAAGACCGCGATTGCCGATGCCCTAGCCAACGTGCTGGCCGACACCTACCGACTGGTGTTCAAATCCCACGCCTATCACTGGAACGTGGAAGGGCCGCTGTTCTATTCCGTCCACAACCTGACCGAAGAGCACTACGAAAACATGTTCAAGGCGGCAGACGAATTGGCCGAACGCATCCGCGCCTTGGGTGAAATCGCCCCCTCGCGCATGGATGACATCATGAAACGGTCGGTCATCGAGGACCGTGAAGGGGAACTTTCCACGCTGGACATGCTGGAGGATCTGGCCGCTGATCACGAACGCATCGCCCACCGTCTGCACGCTGTGGTGCGCATCGCGGACGAAAGCAACGACCCCGTGACCGAGGACCTTGCCACGGAGCGCAGCGCGTTTCACGAGACCGCCGCATGGATGCTGCGGGCCCTGTCGAAATCTTAAGGTTACTGCCTGTGTGATCCCTCACCCCGGGGGATGCACTGCCTCGGGCCGGTCCTGTCTGCTCGGACCGGCCACCCCACTGGCCCCGCCTGTTACGGCGGGGCTTTTTTTGTGCGGTGACCAACCTGCGCCTTAGCTGTCGGTGCCGGGCTGCGCGGCGAAGTGGGCGGCCATGGTGTCGGCGGCGCGGCGCACGTCCTCGGGGTTGTCGTAGAAGTCGAACTGCGTGACGTCTTCCAGCCATTGCAGGGTCGCCTCGCCGGTGAACCCTTCGACAAAGCTGCGCACACCTTGCGGGATCATCGCGGCCTCGGAATGGACGATGGCAAGGGGCTGGGTCAGGCGTTGCGGGTTGTCGGCGGGATAGTAGGTCAGCCAGCCTTCCCAACCTGCGTTGTTCCACTGGTTGTCGTAGGCGGGCACGGCGCCCCGGTCGGCCTCGTAGTAGTAGCCGCCAAAGGGCATCAACACGCCTTCCGCCCCCACGGGACCTGCGGCCGGGATGATCTGACCACCAGCCGCTTCTGCCGTGCGGCCCACCTCGATCAGGCCTGCGACGCCTTCGGCCCCGCCATAGACCGCCTCGACGATCTGCGCGTTTTGCAGCCATGGGGCGACAAGGCCGATGCGGTTCACGGTGTCATTGCCCGCGACTGCGTCCACCATGTACCCGGCGCTGGCGCAGATCCCCAGACCGTTGATCTGTGTCGCGTCCACCTCGGGCAGGGTGGCGACAAGGTCAAAGGCAGCGCGGATATCGCTGATCTTGGCGTCGGGGCTTTCCATAAAGCGGACGTTCTGCGGCAGGTCGCCGGATTTGCCCCAGCCCCGGAAGTCAAAGGTGAAGGCGGCAAAGCCGCGCTCTACCATCTGTTCAGCATAGAGGCTGGGCATCTGTTCTTCGACGGTGGTCCAGGCCCCGGTCACGACGACAACGGGCAGGGCCGCGCCGCTGTGCCCCTCGGGCAGGTACAGGGTGCCGGACAGGGTGGCCCCTTCGTTTTCAAACGTCACGGTGCGGGTTTCCACCTGCGCGATGGCCGCCGTAGAGGCCAGCAGGAAGGATGCGGTGGTCAGTGCAAAGGATTTCATTTTCGTATCTCCGGTTGGTGTCAGGGGCGTCTGCCCGATGACACAGAGATACGGCGGCGCACGGGCATTTGATTGAACCCGCGCGCGCAGTTTTTGAACAATCCTGCTTAAGCTGTCCTTTCCACACGCCAGGCCCGCGGGGTCTGGCCGGTCAGCTGTTTGAAGCTGCGCGAGAAATGCGCCTGATCGGCAAAGCCGCATTCAAGGGCGATATCGCCAAGGGTCGCGCGGGGATCGGCCATCCGCTTCATCGCTTGTTCGATCCGGTAGGCCATGACGTATTGCATTGGCGTGGTGCCCATTGTTTGCTTGAACACCCGGCTGAAGTGCGCAGGCGACATGCCCGCCTCGCCCGCCAGATCATCCACGGTGATGGTGCGGTTCAGATGGGCACGGATATGGGTCAACACACGGTTGTAATGGGCCGAGGTGAACTTGGCCGACAGGGCCGCCTCCTCGGGTCGGCGTTGTCCGTATTTTTGCAGCAGTTTGACCAGCAGGACCCGCGACAGGGCCTCGAACATCACGCCCGACGTCATGTCGTCGCTTTCCAACGCATCGCGCAGCATCACGCCCGCCGCGCAGAGGTCCGCGTCGGAAAACAGGGGCGTGTCGCGAAATTGTGCGGGGTCCAGCAGCATGGACAATTCGGTCTGCGCAAAGCGTTCGACCTGCGCAGGGTCCAGCGTGACGATGATGACATCGGATGTCCCGAACCAGCGCCAGCCCGACCGCACGCCCGCCGGGGTCACCACCACATCGTTTTGCTGGATCGTGTAATCGTGCATCACCCCGTCGCGGCGGTTCTGGACCCGGTGCGCCACGGGTTGCAGGGACAACAGGACGTGATGTTCGGCAAAGACATCCTCGGGCATGGTGTCCGGTTTGGCCTGAAAGTACCGCACGGACATCAGGGCCGCCGCCGAAATGTGGGTCATCGCCTCGCTATTGAGCAAAGGCGCAGAGGGATAGATGTCTTGGTATCGGCGCGGCATGGGCGTGTCCTTTGCACCAATGATAGCTTGCCCCCAAGGCCGCACAAGCCAGCACCGAAAAAGGCCGGGGATATACCCCGGCCTGTTCCGCGAAAACAAAAGATCTTAGGAGTCCATGATCCCTGTGATCGTGCTTTCAATTTCCGACGCGCTCTCGCTGGTGATCGACAGGTACAGCGCGGTCATCTCGGCGTCCGTCAGGCTGTTGATCGCAGCAGCGTCATAGCCACGGTCCATCAATTCCTGCGCGACGATCTCTTTGTAGTCGTCGGTCATCGCCACTTCGGCGTTGGCCAGATCGACCGAACCATTCATGGGCTCTAGGCCGATGCTGTCAAACACCTCTTCCAACTCGGGTGTGTCGGCACTGGTGGCGGTGATGTAGATGTTGGTCACGTCGCCGTCCGACAGATCAGACAGGGCCACGTGGCTGTAGCCGTTTTGGTCCAGTACGTTGCGCACGGTATTCTCGGCGGATGTCATCTCGGCCACGGCGGCGGTGGACATGGCGGCGGTCACGGTCGAGGCAAGCAAAATGGAACGAAGTGTCATAGCGTTTCTCCTTATCTGATGGGCGATGCGTCGCCCTGTTGTGATAGGACAACCGGAGGCCCGACATTCCGTTCCAAGTTTTTTGCCGATTTCCCGTAAATATTTGATTTTAAGACGCAATCAGAGTTTCAGTGGATCGGAAGAACATCGCCTGACTGACCGCTGAATGGACCTGCGCCTCGGTAAAGGGCTTGGAAATCAGGAACGCAGGTTCCGGCCCGTTGCCCGTCAACAGACGTTCGGGATAGGCGGTGATAAAGATCACGGGGATATCGCCCATATCGGCCAGAATGGCGTTCACAGCGTCGATCCCGCTGCTGTCGTCGGCCAGTTGGATATCGGACAGGATCAGGTCGGGGCGGTCGGCGGCGGCCAACCCTTCGGCGGCGGTGGCGGTACGGGCGATGCCGGTGACGGTGTGGCCCATGTCGGCCACGATCCCTTCGAGGTCGGTGGCGATGATCACCTCGTCCTCGATTATCATGACCTTGCCGCGCGTGGCCCGGGTCATTTCTGTGGTGGCGGTGTCGACAAGGGCTTTGGCCTCTGTCACGCTGATGTCCATGATCTGGGCGATATCGGCCAAGGCAAACTCTTCGATGGTGTGCAGCAACAGCGCCTCGCGGGTGCCGCTGGTCAGACCGGCCATATTGGCCTGGGCCGCTGCCTCCAACTCCGTATCCGCGATGGCCAGTGCCCCGCCACTGCTGGCCCAGATGGAGTGGAACACCTTGAACAGAGCCGTCTTGGCCGCCAAATCATCGTCCAACAGGGCCGGTTCGTTGATCAACGCCTCCAGCGTCGCCGTGGCATAGACATCGCCCCGGGTTTGGGTGCCGGTCAGGGCACGGGCATAGCGGCGCAGAAACGGCAGTTCAGGCGCGATCTTGTCAGCGGTTGTGATGGTCATATTGGGTCCCCTCGAAAAAAATTTGCAATCTCGGGGAACCAACGCGCGCGGGCAGCGTTGGTTCCCGTATCACGTGAGAAAATTATACCGTCCTGCGCAGGTGACAAATGAACGACCAAGATAAACAGACCAAACTGACGACCGAGATCGAAAAGAACCTCAAGCGGACTTATGAAAAAGTTGCCTCTGAGAAAGTGCCCGACCGGTTCACGGATTTGCTGGCGCAATTGCGCGCCGCTGAAACAGACAAAGGCCAATCGAATGAGCAGTGATCCGCGCGACGCCATCACAGACCACATCGGGTCCTTGCGGGCCTTTGCGGTGTCTTTGACCCGCAATCAGGCCACCGCCGACGACATGGTGCAGGATGCGCTGGTCAAGGCATGGACCAACATCGACAAGTTTCAGCCGGGCACAAACATGCGGGCTTGGCTCTTCACGATCCTGCGCAACACCTACTACAGCCACCACCGCAAGGCCCGGCGCGAGATTGGCGATGCCGAGGGCGCGATTGCCGAAACGCTGGCCGTCAAGCCGGACCACGACGGGCGTTTGCAGATGCGTGATTTCAACGCGGCGTTTGACCAGTTGAACGACGAACAGCGCGAGGCGCTGGTTCTGATCGGGGCCGGAGGATTCAGCTATGAAGAAGCCGCCGAAACCATGGGCGTTGCGGTCGGCACCGTCAAAAGCCGCGTAGGCCGGGCCCGGGCGCGTCTGGTTGAATTGATGGCCCTGTCCGAGGACGAGGCGGTTGAGTTGACCGATACTGTCACTGCGGGGATCATCGCCGCCGCCCCGGGCAGCGTCTAGGCCATGGGGTTCACCGACCGCCTGCGCAGTCTACAGGTGCGCCTTGTGGCGCTGCTCGCCCTTGCCCTGCTGCCACTGGCCGCGATTTCTGTCTATCAAACCGCAGTGGTGATTGACGAGGCGCAGGCGACAAACCGCGCGGCCCTGCTGGCCCGCACCAAAGCCGCCGCAAGTGAAGAGCGGGAGTTGATGCGCGAGGCCATTGGCGCCGCCCAGGCCTTGGGGGCCGTGGTGTCAGGCGTCGGCCTGCAGGCCTGCGACAGTGTCCTACGCGCCTTTGTGGCCGAAAGGCCCGATATCGTCTTTGCCGGTCATATCGGGTTGGACGGGGTGCTGGGCTGCGCCACCGAAGGGCGCGGCCAATCCTTTGCCGATGACCCGACCGTGCAAGATCTGCTGGCGGACCCGCGCATCTATATTTCAACGGATAAAGACGGTGTGGTGACGGATCAGCCCGTCCTTGTGATCCGTACCCCACATATCGAAAACGGCGCGCTGCGCGGTATTCTGATGATCTCGATCCCCTTGGGCCTAGAGCGCACCAGCCTGCCCGATCGCATCGCAGCGGGCCTTAAACTGGCGATTGTGAATGCGCAGGGCGATGTTTTGATCGCGACCAATGGGCTGTCTCAGTCTGCTGATTATCTGCCCGCCGATTTTGATGGGTCCCGCGTCGTGGCCGAGGTGGAACAGACATTCATGGCGCGCGCGGGCGATGGATCCACCCGGTTTTTCGCCGCCGCCCCCATAGTGCCCGGCACCGTGTCCATCGTGGGCAGTTGGCCATCGGGTGTGATTGCCGCCGGGCAGCCCCTTTGGCGGATCATTGCCCTCAGCTTTCCGATCCTGATGGGGCTTGCCGGCCTTGGGGTCGCGATCTTTGGCTTGCGCCAACTGGTCCTGCGCCACGTCGATGCCCTGAAATCCGCCATGCGCCGCTTCGCCTTGGGCGAGTTGGACAAGGGCGGCCTGGACCTCGGGGACGCCCCGTCCGAGATGAAGGAGGCAGAGCTTGCCTTCAACCGCATGGTCGTGATCCTATCCGAGGCCGAGGCCCAATTGGAACAAAAGGTCGAGGACAACCAGATCCTGCTGCGCGAGGTGCACCACCGGGTCAAAAACAACCTGCAACTGATCGCCTCCATTATGAATATGCAAAGCCGCGCGGCCAACACGTCCGAGGCGAAGGACATGCTGGCGTCGTTGCAGGCGCGCGTGCGCGGATTGTCTCTGTTGCACAAGACGCTCTACGCCACGGGGGACGTGGCACAGGTAGACAGCGCGCAGGTGATGCACGAATTGGTGGGCGTGGTCGAAGAATTGGCCGTGGCCAAGGACGGCGGCGCGCAGGTGGAAATCGACGTAATATCGGTGCCCCTGTTGCCCGATCAGGCCGTGCCCCTGTCCATGCTGGTGTCCGAGGCATTGACCAACGCAGTCAAATATCTGGGCCATGGCCCCGGTATGACGCCCCGCGTGGCCCTGTCCTTACGCACTGGCGCAGACCCGCTGGATTTGGTTCTTGAGGTTGCCAACACCATCGGCTCCGACAGCACGGCAGACGCCGACAGCACCGGATTGGGGTCGCGCCTGATCGCCGCGTTTACCCGCCAGCTGGAGGGGGAGGTGACCCTAGAACACTCCGACGACCTTTACATGCTGCGCCTGACCTTCACCCGCGAGACACAGGTGCGCGCAGATGACTGATTTCGACGTCTACATCACGGCCGATCAGGCGTGGCCCGCGTTCGAGCGTGCGGTGCTGGGCGCGCAGTCCGAGGTTCTGGGCGCCTTCCGCATCTTTGATCTGGCGACACCGCTGCAAAGCGACGAGGCCCGCGCGGTGGGCCACGACTGGTTCGACCTGCTGGCCGATGCCTTGGGGCGCGGGGTCCGTGTCACCTTGCGGATCACGGATTTCGACCCTGTGATGGGGCTGGACTATCACAAGGCCGCGTGGCGCACGATGCGCCAAGCCGCAGCCTTGGCCGAGGTTTCGGCACAAGGGGCCAAACTGGACATCAGCGCCGATTTGCACCCGGCCCGCGCCGGATTGCTGCCCGCCCTGTCCTTTGCGCCGGCGCTGTTCAAAAAGGGCCGCGAGGGGCGCGCGGGCGAGGTGCCGGGCAACGCCCCCGGCCTGTGGGACACCGACGCCCTGACGCTGGCCCCCGTGACCCATCACCAAAAGCTGGCGGTGATCGACGAACAGGTCCTGTACATAGGGGGCCTTGATCTGGATCGGCGGCGGTTCGACACCGTGGATCACGACCGCAAGGCGCGGCGGACGTGGTCCGACGTGCAGGTCATGGTGCGCGGCGGCCCCGCGGTGGCCGAGGCTGTCACCCACCTGCGCGAGTTCCGCGCGGTCTGCGCGGGGCGGGCACGGCCCAGCCCCATGAAACACTTGGCGCGCACCCTGTCCGCGCCGCGCAAGGTGCAATTGGCGCATCTGTCGCCGCGCACCGTCGCCGCCGAGATCGAGGCGGTGCACAGGGACGCCATCGCCCGCGCGCGCCACCTGATCCACATCGAAACGCAATACTTCCGGGCGACCCGCTTGGCACAGGCCATGGCGGAGGCCGCGCGGAACACTCCCGAGCTGACCGCCATCCTGATCCTGCCGCACTTGCCCGAAGAGGTGGCTTTCGACCATCACACGGACATCGACGCCCGCCACGGTCTGGCCCTGGAGGCAGAGGCGCTGGATATCCTGCGCGACGCCTTTGGCCCGCGCCTGTTGCTGACCAGCCCCGTGCAGCCGCGTCTTGCCCCGCGCGCCGGGTGGGACACCAATGCGGGCAGTCCCGTGGTCCATGTGCACAACAAGGTGCTGGTGACGGACGACGACTTTGCCTTTGTCGGGTCGGCCAACTTGAACGGGCGGTCGCTGGCATGGGACACCGAGATTGGCCTGCGGATCCAGGATCGCGCCCGTGTGACCCACCTGCGCCGCGCCCTCATTCACCATTGGTGGGGCGATGTGGGACAGGATTTCTACACCCCTGCCACGGCGCAAACCACATGGGCCCGTGCGGTGGAGCGCAACGGCGTCACCCTGCCCGAACGCCGCCAAGGCGTGCTTGTGCCATTCGACCCGGAGGCGGGCAAAGACCTGCGGTTCCGGGTGCCCGGCGCTACACCGGACGTGGTCTAGGGAACCATTTGCCCCCAGCATCGTTGACCTGCAAACCAGCAGGAGACTTCGATGACCCGAGGACGCACCGCCGACACCCCCGCTCAAATCCCGCTCAAGGGCTGGCTGGATATCCTCAGCCGCTGCTGGACCCGCATGGGGACACTGGACCTTGGGCTGATCTCGGCGGGGATTGCGTTCTTTGCGCTGCTGTCCCTGTTTCCCGCAATCACGGCCACTGTGGCCATCGCCGGTGTGTTCCTTGACCCCGACATGATCGTGACCGCCGCCGAGGATTTCCGCGCGGCCCTGCCCGACGCCGTGGCCGAAATCGTGCTGGGTCAGCTGCGCGAGGTGGCGGCGGCGGAAAACGGCAGCCTGACCCTGGCCGCGATTGTCGCTGCCGTTCTGGCCCTGTGGTCGGCCAGCCGCGCGACCCAGAACATCATCATCGGCTTGAACCGCGTCTACGAAGAAGACGACGAACGCGGCATGATCGAAATGGCGCTGGCCAAGCTGGGCTATACGCTGGCCGCGATCCTGTGGGCCGTGCTGGCCGTCACGGTGGCCGCCGGTGCGCCAGCCGTTCTGACGTACCTTGGGGAATGGCCATGGCTGACGACCCTGTCGGAATGGCTGCGCTGGCCCGTTCTGTTGGTCATGGCGGCCTTGGGCTTCGCGGCCCTGTATCGCTATGCCCCCAAACGCGCCAACCCGCGCATGATCTGGGTGTCGCCCGGGGCCGTCTTTGCCTGTGTGGTGTGGGTCGCCGCGTCCTTCGGGTTCGGCACCTACGTGCAGTCCTTCGGCAGCTATAACGAGACCTTCGGCGCTTTGGGCGGTGTCATCATCCTGATGACGTGGCTGTGGATCTCGGCCCAGGTGGTGCTGTTCGGCGCGCTGCTGGACGCAGAGCTGGAGGCGCAAACAAAACGCGACACCACCACCGGCGCGCCCCGTCCCATGGGCCAGCGCGGTGCGGTCAAGGCCGACACCGTTGGCAACCTGCGCCGCACGACAGGGGCATAAGTCATGGTGATCATCCGCGTCTTTCTTTTCATGGTTTTGCCCATCGTCCTTGTCGTGGCCGAAATGCTGACCAAGCATTTCACTCTCGGCATTCTTGGTCCCTTTTAGCAGGAGATTCCCCATGTCCATCGACACAGCCACCCGCCTTGATCGCCTCGACCGTATGGCCACACGGCTGGACAGCCAGTTCCGGCTGCCCGGCACCGACTGGCGCTTTGGCTGGGACTCGATCCTTGGCCTTGTGCCCGGTTTGGGCGATCTGGTCACAGTTGGCCCCGCCGCTTGGGCCATCAAGGAAGGGTACAGCCTTGGCGCACGCCGCCGGGCCCTCGTCCGCATGGGCCTGAACAGCGGCATCGACCTTGTCATCGGCGGGATACCTCTCGTGGGCGATGTGTTCGACGCCGCATTCAAAGCCAACCACCGCAACCTTGCGATATTACGGGCCGATCTGGCCGCACAGGGTCGCGTTGCCCCGCAGGAAAAAATCATGTCTGCGCGCGGGAACCAAACGACCACCTGACAGTTGGTCTAGTGAAGCAAACGTAGAAGGAGACCCGCTATGAACCGCGACCAAATCGAAGGCAAATGGACCGACATCAAAGGCCAAATCCGCGAAGCCTACGGCGATCTGACCGACGACGAGGTGGAGCAGGTCAAAGGCGACCGCGAACAGCTGGAAGGCAAACTGCGCGAAAAGACGGGCGACACGAAGGAAAACGTGCGCGAGACCGTCGATCGCATCTTGGCACAGGTGTAAGACATGGCTGATCGGTACGAAGACACCGATCTCGCGAAGGCCCAGCTGTGGGATCAGTTGGGCCGTTCGCGTGTCGGGATGCTATGGCTCGAGGGGGCGGATCAACACCCCCAGCCCATGACCCATTTTGCAGACGAGGAGGGCGGCGCGCTGTGGTTCATCACCGCCTCTGACACAGACCTTGTGGCCGCGCTGAAGGTGGGGGCCACCGGGCGTTTCACCTTTGCGTCCGACAAGGGCGACTATCACGGATCACTTGAAGGCGCGTTGCAGGTGTCAAAGGACACCGACAAGCTGGCCGAACTGTGGTCCTTGCCCGTGGCCGCGTGGTTCGAGAAAGGCGCGGAGGATCCCAAGGTGACCCTCTTGCGCTTCGTCCCGCGCGAAGCGGCTGTCTGGGCGTCCGAGGCCAAGGTGATCGTCGGTATCAAGATGATCCGTGCCGCCATGTCCGACCAGATCGCGGAACCGGACGTCGGCACGCACCACGTTTTGCAACTGAACACGGCGGCTTAGGCCATGATGAAACTTTCTCACCTGTTCAACCTGCCCGCGCGCGGCACCGATGACCTGCGCGGCGTGCTGGAGGATGTGATTGTCGACATCAACGCCGAGGCCATCACGTGGTGGCGCGTCAACCTTGGGCAGGGACGCGGCCACGCACCCGTCCTGATTGCCGGGCGGGCGGGCCGTTTGCACCCGGACCGGCTATTGCTGACCTCTGACCCCAAGGCGCTGGCCGATGCGCGGGACCGCAGTCTTGCGGGCCACGTGGACCCGGTTGACCTGACCGATATGCCAGACCTTCTGACGGGGCCATTCGGCAACACCGTGTCCCCCAGCCTTGCGATGACCGTCTTTAACGCATGGCGCAAAACCCGCACTCGTCAGACGCGTCCCGTGCCCGATTTCGCGGGACCGGGCGCTGTCTGGGCCAGCGATCTGACCGGGCGCAATGTCTTTAGCAGCCGGGGTGCCCTTGGTCGTTTGCGGGACATTCACGTCAACGCGGAAGGCGCGTTGCTGCAGCTGGAGGTCAGCAAGACGCCCCAAGGTCGCGCGCGCTTCATCCGCGCCGACGCCCTGCGGCATTTGCCAAAATCCGGGCGTCACCTTGTCGTCGGTTAGGACACTGCGCGCGGCATCAGTGGGCCAAAGATGATTGACTGGGCGACCTCTTTAAATTTCGGAATGCAGCAGTCGGATTGGTTCTTTCGCCTGCTGTTTGCCTTGGCTGCCGGTGCAATCCTTGGTCTTGACCGCGAGGTACGGGACAGACGTATCGGCATCCGCACCTACATGATGGTTTCTCTGGGCGCTGCGATCTTTACGATTGCAGCCTTTGAGATGGGCACAGCCCTTGCCGATGCACCATCCGGCGGCGATCCCACACGGGTAATCCAAGGCCTGATCGGCGGTCTGGGCTTTCTGGGGGCAGGGGCGATCATTCAAGGGTCGAAATCCGTGGGCGGAATGGCCACGGCGGCGGGGATCTGGATTGCCGGGGCGGTCGGATTGGCGGCGGGCATCGGCTTGGGATCATTCGCCTTGGTGTCCGCCACCCTCGCAGCGCTGCTTCTGGCTGCCAGCCGCGTGATGGAGCATCGGGGCGCAGACGACGACCCCAGTGCCAACGGCTAGCGCGGCCCTTTCGCGTTGGCGCGGCAGATCCACGGACCAGCGATTTCAAATCCTTGCGCCATCCCCTTGGCGCGGCTTAGGCTGCGTCACGTCATTCGTCTTTGGGAGGGGGCCATGACACAGCATCAAATCAGCAACGTGTCGCTTGCACGTCGGGCATGGAATATCCGCCGCCATGCCCTGCGCATGGCGCAGGTGCAGGGGCAGGGCTACATCGGGCAGGCCTTGGGCGTGGCGGATGTTCTGGCGGCCCTGTACTTTGACGCCGCCAAACTGCGCCCCGATGATCCAGAGTGGGAAGACCGCGACCGCATCTACCTGTCGATCGGTCACTACGCCATTGCCCTGTATGCCGCCCTGATCGAGGCTGGCGTCTTGCCCGAGGATGAAATCCCGACTTACGGCATGGACGACAGCCGCATGCCCATGTCGGGCATGGCCAGCTATACCCCGGGAATGGAAATCACGGGCGGTTCTTTGGGTCAGGGGCTGGGGATAGCCGTGGGCGCAGCCTTGGGATTGCGCCGCAAAGGGAACCCCGCCTTTGTCTATAACCTGATGTCAGATGGCGAATTGGGCGAAGGCTCCACGTGGGAAGGGGTGATGTCCGCAGTCCAGTGGCGGTTGGACAACCTGATCTGTATCGTGGATTTCAACAACCAACAGGCGGACGGTCCCACACGGGCGGCTTTGGCCGCCGTGCCCGAGGGGCCCAAGTGGGCAGCCTTCGGCTGGCACGTCCAGACCGTGGATGGCAACGATCTGGACGCTGTGACCCGCGCATTGCAAATCGCCCGCGATGTTGTGGACCCGCAGCCCCGTGTCATTATTTGCAACACCAAGATGTGCAAAGGCGTCGATTTCCTTGAGACGCGCGAGCAGGCACATTTTGTCCGCGTCGGGCCACAGGAATGGCAGACCGCCCTCGACGTTTTGGAAAAGGACAAGCCCCTATGAAACGGCCCCCTGCGCAGCGCAAATACGAACCCCGGACGGCCCCCGCAACATCGGCGAAAACATCGGCCATGATCGCGTCGCTGGCCGCCGAAGGATACCAGACCGTTTCCGCCCCCTTCGGCCACGCCTTGGTGGAACAGGCCCAGAGGGACGCCCGGATCGTGGGATTGTCCGCAGACTTGGCGAAATACACCGACCTGCATGTCTTTGCAGAGGCGATGCCGGATCGGTTCTACCAGATGGGCATGGCAGAGCAGTTGCTGTTTTCAGCCGCCGCTGGCATGGCGCGCGAAGGCTGTATTCCCTTTGCCACGACCTACGCCGTGTTCGCATCCCGCCGGGCCTATGATTTCATCGCCATGGCCATCGCCGAGGACAACCTGCCCGTCAAGATCGCCTGCGCCCTGCCCGGTCTGACCACCGGCTATGGCCCCAGTCATCAAGCGACCGAGGATCTGGCAATCTTTCGGGGCCTGCCCAACATGACAATCATTGATCCCTGCGACGCGGCGGATGTGGCGGGCATGGTGCCTGCGATGATCAATCATACGGGGCCAGTGTACGCCCGCCTGTTGCGCGGGGATGTCCCGGATGTGATCCGCCAGCACAAGCCAGACTATCAGTTTGAGCTGGGCCGGGCACAGATGATCCGTGAGGGCGCAGATGTCCTCGTGATCTCGACCGGTATCATGACCATGCGCGCGCTGGATGCGGCCACGGATTTGGCGGGCGATGGGATCGACGTGGCCGTGTGCCACGTGCCAACCATTAAGCCGCTGGATGTTGCGACCATTCTGGCAGAAGCAAGCAAAGGCCGTCTGGTGGTGGTGGCAGAGAACCATACGACCAACGGCGGGCTGGGCGAGGCCGTGTGCAAGGAACTGATGCTGGCGGGCGTGCATCCCACCTTGCGCATGATCGCCCTACCCGACACCTTTCTGGAGGCCGGGGCGCTGCCCACGTTGCACGATATGTACGGCCTGTCGCGCAAGGCGGTGGTTCAGCAGATTAGGGACTGGATGTGAGGGCACGATGAAACTGTTACAGGACAAGATTGCAATCATCACGGGGGCGGCCAGCGCTCGGGGCCTCGGTAAGGCCACAGCGCAATTGTTTGCCGAACATGGCGCGAAGGTGATCATCACCGATATCAAAGGCGCCGAAGACGCCATCACCGATCTGCCCGGAACGGGGCACTTGGGCCTAAGCGGCAGCGTCACACGTCAGGACGACTGCGATAGGATTGCGCGCGCGGTGCAGGAACGGTTTGGCCGTGTGGACATATTGGTAAACAACGCAGGCATCACACAGCCCCTGCGGATCATGGAAATCAGTACGGCCGATTACGAGGCGGTGACGGACGTGAACCTGCGGGGCACATTGTTGATGAGCCAAGCTATCATTCCCGCGATGCGACAGCAGGGCAACGGCTCGATTATCAATATCTCTTCTGTTTCGGCGCAGCGGGGTGGCGGGATCTTCGGCGGTCCACATTATTCTGCGGCAAAAGCTGGCATACTGGGCCTGACCAAAGCCATGGCGAGAGAGCTTGCGCCCGATGGCGTGCGGGTGAACGCGATCTGCCCCGGGTTCATTGATACGGATATCACGGCCGGTAAATTATCGCGGGAACAGTACCAAACCGTCTTGGACGCGATCCCCATGGGCCGACCCGGTGACGCAAAAGATGTGGCCGGATGCGCAGTGTTTCTCGCCTCGGCGCTGTCAGCTTATTGCACGGGAACCGAGGTCGATGTGAATGGCGGATCTTTGATCCATTGAACGCAATAACGCCGCGCTATTTGTACCTAGCGCGGCGTTATTTGTGTTGTTTGATAGTGTAT
>NZ_JBVFUK010000002.1:0-80040 GCF_055693705.1 Thalassobacter sp. HA4-2
GCATCATTTTGGCGTGGTCCAACAACAGGGCGGGTGTTTCCAAATCAAACGGCATGATGTGATCTTTCTGGGGATACAAAACGGGATCTAAAGGCCAGTGCGCAACTGATAGCCCGGCGTGAACAGCAATCTTACCTTGGTGACCGACGCGGGGCCATCCCACGTCAGACGGTCCATTGCAAACAAGGCACTGGCCTTGGCCACGTCCATCATGTCAGCATGCTCTGCCGATGCTTGCACCGCTGAAAACGCGATTTCCCCGTGGGTGTAGGGCGCGTGTTGCATCAGCCATTCATTTGCGCTGACCGTCTCGAAGGTTTCATCCGTCGCGGTGGGGACCTGGTCAATGTTGATCCAGCGGTCCTCGATCGCATAGGCGTGGTCATCGGCCAGATGCAGCGCGCAAACATGCAGCAGCTTCGCGTCTGCCGCAGTCTTCATGGCCGCACTGATATGGAGCGCGGGTTTCTCAATCCCGCGCGATATCAGGTGATAGCCATATTTTGCGCCGCTGTCCTCGACCTCGTGCCGCAGCACGGCGATGTCGAGCGTGGCCTTGGCCACCGGTTGCGCGGCCACCCGTGTGCCCGCCTTGCGCTTGCGGTCCAACAGCCCGCTTTCGGCCAGCGACCGCAAGGCGCGGTTCACGGTTGACCGGGCGCAGCCGAATTCGATGGCCAGGTCCGCCTCATTGGGGATCAGATCGCCGGGGGCCCATTCGCGGGCGTGGATGCGGCGCAGAACCTCGTCCTGCACGCTTTGCCAATTGCGAAAGGTGGGGGAGTTCACAGGGCGTCTCTCAATGCGTCAATCGTTTGTTTGTAGGCGGCGACAATGCGGCCCCTTTGTACGTGTTGCCCGTTCTGTACCATATGCCGCCCAGCCGACCAAACATCTGTCACCAGGCGGTCATCGCCCGCAAAGATCCACGCATCAAGGGCGGTGTCCCCCACCCTGCCCCACATGTGTTCCGAGGTGGTGTCGAGGGCCATGACATCGGCCCAGGCCCCCATCTCGATACGGCCAGTGGTCCGGCCCGAGGCCTGCGCGCCGCCTGCAACGATACTGTCGAACAAACGCCGCCCGGTTGATTTTTCCGGCGAGGCCAGTGCTGCGCGTGTGCCGTCTCGCAACCGTTGCGAATACTCCAACGTGCGCAGCTCTTCGCTAAGCGCGATGCGGATGTTGCTGTCGGACCCGATGGCAATCGCCCCGTCGTGATCCAGCCAACGCAGGGCGTCGAAAATACCGTCGCCCAGGCTGCTTTCCGTGATGGGGCACAGGCCTGCGACTGCACCGGACTGCGCAAGTGCGATGGTTTCCTGCGGTGTCATCTGCGTGCAGTGGATCAGGCACCAACGGTGATCCAACGCCATGTTGCCCAAGGCCCATGCCCGTCTCGCCCGCCGCGGCCACAACGCGTTCAGAGGTTTCCGCAAGGGCATCATAGGGCACGCCACCGGGCTGGTGATGCAGATAGTGGAACTCGACCGACGCGCCATAGCCTGCCTCTAGCATTTCCATCTGCACAAAGGCGGTGATGGCCTCAATGTGATCGGGTGTCAGACGGTCCAGAAACCGGAACATCAATTGGCGCCATGTCCAAAAGCAGTCGCTTGGATCGGGGCAGCGCCGTTCGGTCAGGCCCGCCATGGCGCGTTGAAACGCGTGGCTGTGCACATTCACAGGCGCAGGCAAGAGCATCGGCACTTCGGTTCCCGCAGCGGGCGCGTCTGCGTGCGCCTGTGTGATGCGCCCATCGGCACCAATGTGCACACGCACATCTGAGGCCCACCCCGAAGGCAGCAACGCTGTTCTGGCCCAAAGTGTTTGCATCAGGTCACTCCGCTTGACCTTACTTTATGTGCATACATAAAACTAAAAAGCACGTTATTTAGCAAGCGTGTCGCCCCATGCTTTTGACCAACACCCGCGTCGTCACCCTGCGCGATAGCCAAGATTACGGTTTGATCGAGGACGGTGCGATTGCGCTGGAGGGGGATCGGATCGCGTGGGTTGGTCCCATGGCGGACATTCCACAGGGCTACCGCGACCACCCGGCGCAGGATCTGGGCGGGCGGCTTGTGACACCTGCGTTGATTGATTGCCACACCCATGTGGTGTTTGGCGGCAACCGCGCGGCGGAATTCGAGCTGCGCCTGAACGGGGCCAGCTATGAGGAGGTCGCGCGGACGGGGGTGGGATCGTGTCCACCGTCAGTGCCACGCGCACCGCCTCTGACGCGGCGCTATAGGCAGACGCGCTGACCCGTGTGGATGCCATGATCGCCGAAGGTGTCACCCTGATCGAGGTGAAATCCGGCTATGGCCTCGACACCGAAACCGAGCTGAAAATGCTGCGCGTCGCGCGGCAGATTGCCAAGGCCCGGCCCATTGACGTGCGCACCAGTTTTCTGGGCGCCCATGCGGTGCCGCCTGAATACAAGGGCAGGCCTGATACCTATATTGACGAGGTTTGCATCCCGACCCTGCGCGCCGCCCATGCCGAAGGGTTGGTCGATGTTGTGGACGGGTTCTGCGAAGGCATCGCCTTTGATACCGCCCAGATCACACGGGTTTTCGATGTTGCCGTCGAATTGGGCCTGCCGGTCAAACTGCATGCCGAGCAGTTGTCGAACATCGGCGGCACACAACTGGCGGCAAAATACGGCGCGCTGAGTGCCGATCATGTGGAATACGCCACGGATGCCGATGCGCAGGCCTTGGCCCAATCGGGCACGGTCGCGGTTGTTTTGCCCGGCGCGTTCTACACCCTGCGCGAAACCCAAAGCCCGCCGTTCTCCGCGTTTCGCGCCCATGGCGTGCCCATGGCGTTGGCCACGGATTGCAACCCAGGCTCGTCGCCCATGGCCTCGCCCCTGTTGACGATGAACATGGCCCGCACCCTGTTTCGGATGACCCCGCTAGAGGCGCTGTTGGGTCTGACGGTGCACGCGGCTCAGGCGCTTGGAGCAGCGGACCGGGGGCGCATCGCGCCGGGCGCGCGCGCTGATCTGTGCGTCTGGAACATCGCCCATCCGGCGGAACTGGCTTACCGCATCGGGTTCAACCCGCTGCACACACGTATTTTCGGGGGATCCTTATGACCGTTACACTGACACCCGGTGCGGCCACCTTGGCACAGCTGCATGACATCTGGGCCAACAACCACGCCGTCACATTGGACCCAGCATTCCATGACGGGATCAAGGCCGCCCATGGGATGGTGGCCAAGGCGGCAGGCGATGCGGCGGTCTATGGCGTGAACACCGGGTTCGGCAAACTGGCCAGCGTCAAGATCGCGGCGGGAGACGTGGCCACATTGCAGCGCAACCTGATCCTGTCCCATTGCTGCGGCGTGGGAGAGGCGCTGGACGCGTCCACCACACGGCTGATGATGGTGCTGAAACTGCTGTCGCTGGGGCGCGGGGCGTCACACCCGTGATCCCCGCGCAAGGATCTGTCGGAGCCTCAGGTGATCTGGCCCCCTTGGCCCATATGGCCGCCGCCATGATCGGCGCGGGCGAGGCCGTGTTTGAAGGCACCCGCATGCCCGCCGACGCGGCCCTGCGCAAGGCGGGCATCACACCGATTGTGCTGGGCCCGAAAGAGGGGATGGCCCTGATCAACGGCACGCAATTTTCCACGGCCTGCGCGCTGGTGGGTCTGTGGGGTGCGTGGCGCAACGCGGCCACCAGTGTTCTGACCTGTGCGCTGTCTACGGATGCGATCATGGGCTCCACCGCGCCCCTGCAAGACGCGATCCACACCCTGCGCGGCCATGCCGGTCAAATCGCAGTGGCGCGGGCGCAAAGGGCCTTGATGGAAGGATCCGAGATCCGCGAAAGCCATGTGGACGGCGACACCCGCGTCCAAGACCCCTACTGCATCCGCTGTCAGCCGCAGGTGACCGGCGCCGCCATGGACCTGTTGCACTTTGCCGCCCGCACCCTTGAGATCGAGGCGAATGCTGTCACCGACAACCCCTTGGTACTGGTCGAGGATGATCTGATCGTGTCGGGCGGGAATTTCCATGCCGAACCGGTGGGCTTTGCCGCCGACCAGATCGCCGTGGCGATTTCCGAGATCGGGGCCATCGCGCAACGCCGCGTCGCCTTGATGGTGGACCCGACCCTGTCGTTCGACCTGCCCCCGTTCCTGACACCGGACCCGGGTTTGAACTCGGGCCTGATGATTGCAGAGGTCACAACGGCCGCACTGATGAGCGAGAACAAGCATCTGGCCAATACCTGCACCACCGACAGCACGCCGACCTCTGCCATCCAAGAGGACCACGTCTCCATGGCCGCCCACGCCGCGCGGCGTCTTTTGCGGATGAACAAGAACCTGAATGTGATCTTGGGGGTCGAGGCGATGTGCGGCGCGCAAGGGATCGAATTCCGCGCGCCCCTGCGCACCAGCGCTGCGTTGGAGCACGCCATGGCAACCCTGCGCGCGAACGTCCCGACCCTGGCAGAAGATCGCTATCTGACCCCGTGCATCGAGGCGGCCAGCAGTTTGGTGGCAAGCGGTGCCTTGGCTGCATCCGTGACCTTGCCCGCGTTTGTCAAAGGTCAGGCCGAGTGACCCCCGTTTCCGTATCCCAAGGTGACAGTCCCATTGTGCTGGGCCTGCCGCATACGGGGACGTTTGTGCCCGATGACGTGGCCGCAACGCTGAACGACACCGGGCGCGCCAACTTCCACCGCTACGTGATCGACGCCAACCGCGACCCCGAAGGCCGCAGCCTGTATCCCGGTCAGAACACCACTTTGGTGCCTTTGACCGATTTCGATGGGTTGGACATCTGGGACACACCGCCCACCGCCGCCGAGATCGAGGCGCGGCGTATGGCCTTTCACGCGCCCTACCATGCCGCTTTGCACGCGGAGCTGGAGCGTGTCCGCGCCCTGCACGGCGTTGCGATCCTTTACGACTGCCACTCGATCCGGTCGCGCATTCCGTTCCTGTTCGACGGCATCCTGCCCGATTTCAACACCGGCACGAACCTTGGCACCACCTGCGATCCGCGCGTCGAGGCCGCGACCACCGCGATCTGCGCAGCGTCCCCGTATACCGATACGGTCAACGGGCGGTTCAAGGGCGGCTGGACCACGCGCCATTATGGGCGACCCACGCTAGATATCCACGCCATCCAGATGGAGCTGGCCCCATCGACATATCTTCGCACCGAAACCGCGCCCTGGACCTATGACGAGACCAAAGCGGCAAAGCTGCGCCCGCACCTTAGGGACATCCTGACAACACTGGCCGCACTGGCCCCGACCCTTGGAGGCACACCATGACTGACCCCCGCCACAACCAACGCGACATCTTCCCCCCACGGGCACCGAGATCACCGCCAAAAGCTAGCTGACCGAAGCGCCCATGCGCATGCTGATGAACAACTTGCACCCCGACGTGGCCGAAAACCCCCATGAGCTGGTGGTATACGGCGGCATCGGGCGTGCGGCGCGCACATGGGATGATTTCGACGCGATTGTCGCCGCGCTCAAGGCGTTGGAGGACACGAAAACCCTGTTGGTGCAATCGGGCAAGCCCGTGGGCGTGTTCAAAACCCACAAGGACGCGCCGCGCGTGTTGATCGCCAATTCCAACCTCGTGCCCCATTGGGCGACGTGGGACCATTTCAACGAGTTGGATAAAAAGGGGCTGGCGATGTATGGCCAGATGACCGCCGGGTCGTGGATCTACATCGGCACCCAAGGCATCGTTCAAGGCACCTACGAGACCTTCATGGAGGCCGGGCGCCAGCACTACGACGGCAACCTCAAGGGCCGCTGGATCCTGACCGGTGGCCTTGGCGGCATGGGCGGCGCGCAACCCTTGGCCGCTGTGATGGCCGGGGCCTGCTGTCTGGCTGTGGAATGCGACGAGACCCGCGCCGACTTCCGCCTGCACACCCGCTACGTAGACGAAAAAACCCACGATCTGGACGAAGCCTTGGCGATGATCGACCGCTGGACCAAGGCCGGCGAGGCGAAGTCCGTGGCCCTGATCGGCAATGCTGCGGATGTTTTTCCCGAACTGGTCAAACGCGGTGTGAAACCTGACATGGTCACGGACCAGACCTCGGCCCATGATCCGATCCATGGCTATCTGCCCCAAGGTTGGACCGTGGCCGAATGGCGCGCCAAGCAGGAGAGCGACCCCAAAGCGGTCGAGGCTGCGGCCCGCGCCTCGATGAAGACCCAAGTCGCCGCCATGGTGGATTTTTGGAACCAAGGCGTGCCCACATTGGATTACGGCAACAACATCCGGCAAGTCGCACAGGAAGAAGGGCTGGAGAACGCCTTTGATTTCCCTGGCTTTGTGCCCGCCTACATCCGGCCACTGTTCTGCTGAGGCATCGGCCCCTTCCGGTGGTGCGCCCTGTCCGGTGACCCGGAGGATATCTACAAGACCGACGCCAAGGTGAAGGAGTTGATCGACGACCCGCACCTGCACAACTGGCTGGACATGGCGAAGGAACGGATTGAATTCCAGGGCCTGCCCGCGCGGATTTGCTGGGTCGGCCTTGGCTTGCGCGACAAGCTGGGGCTGGCCTTCAACGAAATGGTGCGCAACGGCGATGCAGGGTACGACGACGCGCTGGACTGCGCCCGCGAAAATGGCTTGAACTTGCCCGGTATTCTGGGCCGCCGAACAAAGGAGCACGCAGATGTTTTTGAAGAACGCATGGTATGTCGCGGCGTGGGATCATGAAATCACACGCGATCTGCAACAGATTATGGTGCTTGGCGAAAAGGTGTGCGTATTCCGGTCCCAGGCCGGGGATCTGGTCGCCCTGGAAGACGCCTGCCCGCACCGCAAACTGCCCCTGTCCAAGGGCCGGATCAAGGGCGATACGGTCCAGTGTGGTTATCACGGGCTGACGTTCAATTGCGCGGGCACCTGTGTCTGGGCCCCCGGTTCGGGCGGGATCCCGTCGAACGCCAAGGTCCATGCCTACCCCTTCCACGAAAAATACGGGTTGGTCTGGATCTGGATGGGCAACCCGGCCCTTGCCGACCCCGCCGACATTTTCGAGATCGAGAATTACGACAACCCCGATTGGGGCATCAACCGCGGTGCCGCGATGGAGCTTGATTGCAACTACCTGCTGATGTGCGACAACCTGCTGGACCCGACCCATGTGGCCTGGGTCCACCAAAGCAGCTTTGCGGCCGATGCCACCAAGGACACGCCCCTGCGGATCAAGAAAACCGATAGCGGTGTGATTGTGCACCGCTGGATGATGGATCACGAACCGGCCCCGTTCTACAAAAAGGTGGTGGAGTTCGAGGGCAACTGCGACCGCCTGCAACACTATGAGGTGCGCTATCCGTCCCACGCCTTGATCAAGGCGGTGTTCACCCCGGCAGGCACCGGCGGGCCCGATGGCCCCTTGCACGAAAACACCTTCATCATGGACAGCTACAACTTTATGACCCCCACCGACGAGGGCCGCACGCGGTATCATTGGTTCCAGCTGCGCAACATCCGCCCGGATGATGAAGCCCTGTCCAAGATGATGTCCGAAGATGTCCAACACGCCTTTGAAGAGGATCGCGCCGTCCTGAACGAAGTGCAAAAGGGCATGACCAACACGACATCTCCGCATATTGATCTGCCGATTGACGGGGGCCAACTGCGGTTCCGCCGTCAGCTTCAGGCGATGATAAATGAAGAACAACAAGTCGACCGCCAGATGGCCGAATAGGCCGCGCGCACAAAGGAAGATCCCATGACCCATCCCCTGTTGACCCAAGATCACATCGATGCCTACGCCCGCGACGGCGTCGTGCTGGTGAAAGGCCTGTTCAAGGATCAGGTCGAACAGCTGCGCGAAGGCGTGGCCCGCAACATGGCAGACCCCGGTCCCTACGCCGCCGAGAACCTGAAGGAAGGCGAAGGCGGACGGTTCTTTGACGACTATTGCAACTGGACCCGGATTCCCGAACTCGAGGCGGCAATCCATGCCTCCCCGGCGGCGGCCGTCGCGGCGGAGTTGATGGGGTCCAAGTCGGTTCAGATGTTCCATGACCACGTGCTGGTCAAGGAACCCGGCACCTCCAAACCGACGCCGTGGCACCAGGACGCCCCCTATTACTTCGTCGAGGGTCAGCAAACCGTCAGCTTCTGGTCACCCCTTGATCCAGTAAAGACAGCATCGCTGCGCTGTGTTGCGGGATCGCATTTGTGGGAAAAACCTGTGCTGCCGACGCGCTGGCTGGCAGAGACCAGCTTTTACCCCAATGACGATGATTACATGCCCGTTCCGGACCCGGACGCGATGGGCATGGACATCCGCGAATACGAGATGGAGCCGGGCGACGCAGTCGCGTTCAACTACAAGACCCTGCACGGCGCGCGCGGCAACGAGGCGGGCACCCGGCGCCGGGCGTTTTCCCTGCGGCTGCTTGGGGATGATGCACGGTATGTGGAACGCCCCGGCCCGACCTCGCCCCCTTCCCCGGTCACGGAATGACCGAGGGACAGCGCCTGCGCACGGATTGGTTCCCGATGCTGCTGGACGCGGGCTGACCCAGAAACACGAAGGGCGGCTGGAACACCCAAGCTGCCCTTTTTTCTGCTTTAGAGTTTGACCCAACCCTCTGGCGGTTCCTTGCCCGGGTGGATCGCCTTGCAATTGGGGCAGGTCCGATCCTCTTCGGAGGCGTAGAACTTGTTGTAGACGGGCGGCAGGTCCTCGACGATCGAGGTCAGCTGCATTTCGGCGCGGTGCACAAGGGTGCCGCACTCGAAACAATACCACTCCAACGCGTCCAGCTCTCCAATCTGGCGCTTGGGTTCGACCACCAGTCCGATTGACCCTTCTTCGGGACGTTGCGGAGAATGGCGCACGTGGGGCGGCAACAGGAAGATCTCGCACTCACGGATCGGCACGTCGTAGAATTCTTCCCCGTCATTAGATCTTCAGGACCATGTTGCCCTCAAGCTGGTAGAAAAACTCCTCCACCGGATCGTCGTGGTAATCGGTACGCTTGTTCGGACCGCGCACTACGGTCACCATCAGGTCCGCGTCTTCCCACACCTGTTGATTGCCGACGGGCGGTTTCAAAAGATGGCGATGCTCGTCAATCCAGTTTTTGAAATTGAACGCTTTCAGCTTTCCCAAGGGGGTCTCGCTTTCCTCAAATTCCCTGCGATCCCAGCCTACAGTTTCAGGCCGCAGCCTCCAAAGGCGCGGCGAACCTCTGCCTTTTCGGCCTCGGTCAAGTCCAGCATGGGCTTGCGCACGGGTCCGCCGACCTGACCCAACAATTCCTGCCAGTATTTGCCAAAGGCCGTAGGCTTATCTGCGGGCCTGGACGCCTTGATCGCTTCGCGCACGGGGTTCAGGCTGTCACGCACACGGCGGGCCTCTTCGAACTTGCCGTCAAAGGCCAGCTGGGTGTATTCGTGCATCCGCAGGTCGTTCTTGGTCTGCAACTGATAAGGCGGCGAGGAACACAGATACAGCCGCCGTCCCAACTCTTCGATGTTGTCCAGCCAATCATCCTCTTGTGAGGTCGAGACCTGGATCTTGTCGCCAATCATGTGGTGCAGTTTGACATACATCTCGCGCGGGACCGAGTATTTGATCGCCACGATGTTGGGCAACTCGGCGATGCGCGCTCATTCCTCGGGCTGCATCAGATAGCCACTGTCGGGATGGCTCCACATGGCAATGCCGATGTCCAGCTGATCACAGAAGGTCTTGTAGTACTGATACAGAACCTCGCCGCGATCATGCACAAAGCTAAGCACCGGCGCGTGCACCACGATGTAATCGGCCACGCTCATGGAAAAGAACTCGCCCTGTTTGCCCGCCACGAACAGGCCCTGAATTTTCAGATCATCAATCCAGTGGCGGATGTTGGCACGCAGGCCCGCCTCGTTCAGGGTCAGATCATCGTTGAACGGGTTCAAGGCCGCGGCCCAGATGCCGGTCATGTGCTCTTTGGCATAGGCTTTGGCATCATGTTTCGTATATTTCATGGGTCGGACCCCTGCGTTTAGACAGCTTTGCTTTCGACGCCCCCAAGGCCGCAACCCGCCTTGCTTGCCAAGATTTAAGGCGAAAATTCGATATCAAAAAAAGTATATCAGTAGGTCGTCAATTTCGATAATCTTGCGGCGAACACAAAGGAGAGCTTATGCAAATCGCGTTGATCGGAACAGGTGCCATCGCAAGTTATGTAGAGCGTGCGTTGAAAGACCGCCCGCACAATCTGTGCGCTGTATTGGTCCGCCCGGCACGCCTGTCCCAGAACCCCGACCTTTTCGTCAGCACCGTTGACGCCCTGCCCGACGAGGTGGATCTGGTGATTGATTGCGCGGGGCATACGGCGCTGGCGGGTTATGGCCCGGCCATTCTGGCGCGCGGCATGGATCTTCTGACCGTCTCTTTGGGGGCCTTGGCGGATCACGATACCTACACCGCGCTGGACACCGCCGCCCAAACCGGCGGGGCAAAGCTGCATCTGGCCAGTGGGGCAATCGGCGCGTTGGACTGCCTACAGGCGGCCCATGTCGGCCGATTGGATCGTGTGACTTACGTGGGGCGTAAGCCGCCCGGCGGCTGGCGCGGCTCTCCGGCGGAAGACAAGATCGACCTGGGCGCCCTGACGACAGGCGCGCAGACCCACTTTGAGGGGACCGCGCGCGAGGCCGCCCTCGCCTACCCAAAGAATGCCAATGTCGCCGCCGCTGTGGCTCTGGCCGGCGTGGGCTTTGATAAAACCACCGTACGCCTGATCGCCGATGCAGACGTCAGCGCAAATATCCACGAGATCGAGGCCGAGGGTGATTTCGGAACCTTCACCTTTCAGATCAGCGGACAATCCCTGCCCGACAGCCCGCGCAGCTCTGCGCTTGCCGCCATGAGCGTCATTGCCAAGTTGGACAGCCTCAGCCGCGCGATTTCCCTATGATCGCCAAACATTCCCGCATCGTGGAACGCGCGCTGACGCGCCTGAAACTGCGGCAGTTGCGGTTGCTGGTGGCTGTGGGCAGTCATGGCAACATCCAGAATGCTGCGCGCGAGTTGGGCATTTCCCAGCCCGCCGCCACCAAGATGATCCAGGACCTGGAGATCGATTTCGAGGTCACGCTGTTCACCCGCACCAATCGCGGCGTCGTGCCAACTGTGTTTGGCGAAACCCTGATCCGGCACGGCAAACTGATCTTTGCGCAGGTCTCGAACGCCGCACAGGAGTTGGATGACCTGAACGAAGGCAACAGTGGGCGCGTGGTCGTGGGCACGCTGCTGGCGGCCTCAGCCAGACTGCTGCCTGCTGCGATTGCGACTGTCCTGCGCGAAAGACCCAAGGTCGCAATCAAGATCATCGAAGGCACCAACGAGATTTTGATGCCCGCCTTGTTGTCGGGCGAGATTGATCTGGTCGTGGGCCGCCTGCCCTCGCACCGCCACCGCGATAAGTTGAAACAGGAAAAGCTGTTTGACGATCGCGTCACGGCAGTGGTCGGCAACGAACATCCATTGGCGCGGGTCAACGCGGTGGATTTTGAACAGATAAAGCCCTTTGGCTGGATTTTGCCCCCCGCTGAAACCACCATGCGGCGCCAGATCGACCAGTTCTTTATCGCGCAAGGGCAATATGCCCCGCCGTTCGCGATTGAATCCGTGTCCTATCTTGCCAACCGGGCGCTGTTGCAGGCGAATGACTGGGTCGGGCTGCTGCCCGCTGCGGTGGTTCAACAGGACGTGGACAATGGATACCTGACGGCGCTGGATTGGCACGTGCCCTTCGGGCAAAGCCCTGTCGGGCTGACGTTTCGCAGTGACAACAGCCTGTCGCCGGCGGGCCATGCCTTCAAGGACGCCCTGCACTTCGTCGCGCGGGATTGCGCGCTTTAGATATTCTGCAATCTTATATCTGTATCAAATCAATTCACTTGAATTGAACCCCACCATCTAATGTGTTGGGCACAAATCCAAGGCGTGCGAGATCATGTATCCTGAGTTAAAACTGTTCATTGCCGGCGAATGGCGCACGACACGCCGCGATATGGCCGTGATCAACCCAGCGACCGAACAAGAAATCGGACGGTTGCCTTGTGCGGATATCTCTGACCTTGACGACGCCTTGGCCGCTGCCGAGGAGGGGTTTCGCATTTGGCGCGCAACCTCGCCCCGCGAACGCGGCGACACCATACTGCGCGCGGCTGCATTGATGCGCGAACGCCAGGAAGAGATCGCCCAAGCGATCACGCTGGAACACGGAAAACCGCTGGCCCAGGCCCGCCTTGAGGTCATTCGCGGGGCCGAGTTTTTCGAGTGGGACGCGGGTGAGGCGATGCGCACCTATGGCCGGGTGATCCCCGCCGCAAAGGGGCACAAGTTCACCGTGCACCACCAACCCATCGGCGTCGTCGCGGCGTTCTCGCCGTGGAACTTCCCCATGAGCCAACCGGCCCGCAAGATCGCAGGCGCGCTGGCGTCGGGCTGTTCGATCATTCTGAAGGCCGCCGAGGAAACGCCAGCGGGTGCCGTCCACATCGCCCGCGCGTTCCAGGATGCGGGCCTGCCTGCGGGAGTGCTGAACCTCGTGTTCGGGGACCCGGCGGAAATCTCTGGCCATCTGATCCCCCAAGACCCCGTGCGCCTTGTGGCCTTCACCGGCTCCACCCCCGTGGGCCGTCACCTGACCACGCTGGCCTCCGAAAACATGACATCCGTGTTGATGGAACTGGGCGGACACGCCCCCGTCATTGTCTGCGAAGATACCGATGTGCAGGCCGCCGCCACCTCTGGCGCGATCCGCAAGATGCGCAACGCCGGGCAGGTCTGCACCTCTCCCACGCGGTTCTTTGTGCACGAAAGCATCTTTGAGGACTTCACCGACGCCTTCGTGGCCCGTGCCCGCAAAACCGTGGTGGGGGACGGTACGGAAGCTGGCACCGAAATGGGCCCGCTGGCCAACGACCGCCGCGTGCCCGCCCTGACCGCGTTGGTCGAAGATGCCCGCGCCAAGGGGGCCACCGTTGCCACAGGCGGCGCGCGCCACGGCGACACCGGGTATTTCTTTGAACCGACGGTGCTGGTCAACGTCCCGGACGATGCCCGCATCATGCAGGAAGAACCCTTTGGCCCCGTAGCGGTCATCAACCCGGTCACATCACTGGATGATGCCATCGCCCGCGCCAATTCGGTGCCCTACGGGCTGGCGGGCTATGCCTTTACCAATCGCGCGGACTACATTGACCGCTTGATTGATGAGGTCGAGGTGGGCAACCTGTCCATCAACACCCTCGAGGCGTCCATGCCCGAGACACCCTTTGGCGGGGTCAAATCCAGCGGCTATGGCCGCGAAGGCGGCTCCGAAGGGTTGGACAATTACATGACCGTCAAGAACGTCTGGCATTCGTCCAAAATCGTCTGACGCACCGCACAACACCGAACAACAGGACACATCCCATGATAGCCACCCCCATCACCCGCGAAGACACGATCAAGATGGACGCCGCCGACCCCATCGCCCACCTGCGCGACCGCTTCGCCCTGCCCGAGGGCGACATCTATCTGGACGGCAATTCGCTGGGCGCCCTGCCCCACGGCGTGATGGACCGGCTGGAGGTCGCGGTAAAGGAGGAATGGGGCAACGGGTTGATCCGCAGCTGGAACGACGCCGATTGGTATCCCGCCCCGCAGCGCGCAGGCACCGCCATCGCCCGTATTCTGGGTGCCGATGACGACGAGGTGATCGTGTGTGACTCCATCTCTGTCAACCTGTTCAAGCTGCTGGTGGGGGCATTGCGCATGCGGCCGGACCGCAAGATCATCGTGTCGGAGATCGGGAACTTCCCAACCGATGTCTACATCAACCAAGAGGTCGCCAACATCATGGGCTGCGAGCTGCGCTGCGTCATGCCCGAAGAGGTCGAGGCCGCCATCGCAGAGGCAGGCACTGACCTCGCCCTCGTGCAACTGACCCATGTGCACTACAAGACCGGCCGCATCTACGACATGCCCGGCATCACCAAGCAGGCGCAGGATCTGGGCGCGCTGGTGATCTGGGATCTGGCCCATTCGGCGGGCTGCCTGCCGGTGCAATTGAACGCCTGCAACGCGGATTTCGCCGTGGGCTGTGGGTACAAATACCTCAACGGCGGCCCCGGCGCGCCTGCCTTCGTCTTTGTCGCGCGCCGCCACTTCGAGGCGATGAACCAACCCCTGCGCGGCTGGCACGGGCACGCGGCCCCCTTTGCCTTTACCCAAGACTACCAACCGCACCCGACCATCGACCAAATGCTGACCGGCACGGCCTCGCAACTGGCGACACTGGCGCTGGAAAAGGCGATGGAGGTGTTCGCGGACGTAGACATGAACGTGCTGCGTCAAAAGAACATGGCTTTGGGGGGTCTGTTCATCGCACTGGCGGAACAGGAACTGGGCGGCATGGGGTTTGAGCTGGCCAGCCCGCGCGACGCCGAACAGCGCGGATCCCAAGCCTCCCTCACCCACGCTGAAGGCTACGCAATCATGCAGGCCGTGATTGCGCGCGGCGTCGTGGGTGACTTCCGCGCGCCCGATATCCTGCGGTTCGGCTTTGCCGCACCTTACGTGCGCTACGTCGATATCTGGGATGCCGTGGCTCATATCCGCGAGGTCATGGAAACCGGCGAATGGGACCAGCCCAAGTTCAAGGAACGCCGCGCCGTCACCTAATCAGGGTCGTTTTCGGCGCGCCATCTGGCCAGCTCCGCCTCGTCCCAAAAGCCTAGATAGACCCCCTCGACGGCATCATCGTGACACATCTGCGTGTCGATCTTTTCATCCGACAGGGTGACGCGATTGTGCTGTCGGCGGGACCAATCGAACATCGCCGCCGACAGGCGCGCGATTTCCGGGGCATAGGTGTCGTCCGCCCCCAGATCGTGGAACTCATCGGGGTCGGTGGCCTGATCAAACAGCATCGGGCGGTGCCCCTCGACCCAGATCATCTTCCACCGTCCGTCGAACACCATGGTCAGCAGGCAGGACTTGGCATTGGGGCTGAGGTGGCGCAGGTGGATGCGCGTGGAATAATCGTATTCCGAAATGGCATAGGCGCGGGGCGTAGTTTCGCGCCCATGAATCACAGGCAGCAGCGACCGCCCCTCTAGGATATGGTCGGGCACCGTCCCGCCGAAATATTCGACAAAGGTGGGGGCCAGATCAATCGCCTCGGTCAGGTCGGTGTTCACCTGTCCGCGCGTGGCGTCGGCGTCTGCACTTGGGTCGACAATAATCAACGGAATACGGGCAGAGGGATCGTGAAACAGGTCCTTTTCCCCCATCCAGTGATCGCCCAGATAATCCCCATGGTCCGAGGTGAACACGATCAACGTATCCTCCATCTGCCCGCTGTCCTCCAGATAGGTCATCAGGCGCCCGATCTGGTCGTCAATCTGACTGATCAGACCCATGTAAGCCGGGATCACCGCGCGGCGCACCTCGTCCCGGCTGAAGGCCTGAGAATAGCGGTAGCCGTAGTAGGCCTCCATCAGGGGGTGCGGGTCGTCCAGTTCCACCTTGGACCGTTTGACGGGCAGAATGTCATCCGCGCTGTACATGTCGTGGTAGGGCGCGGGCACGATGTAGGGCCAATGGGGTTTGATAAAGCTCAGATGCAGGCACCAATTGTCATCCTTGGCCTGCTCCATAAACTCGATGGCCCGGGTTGTGGTGTAAGGAGTCTCGGAATCCTCCTCCTCGATGGCGGCGGGTTCCGTGCTGTGTTTCAGCAACCAGCCCGACAGGATTTCCCCGTCATCCCCTTTGCCGGAGTTGGCGGCCGTGTGCCACGGATTGTGACCCCCGTATCCCTTGGCCTTGAGGTGATCTTTGTATTTCGAGGGCCGGTTGGCCGCGCCTTCTGGCACAATCCCATCGCTGCGGTCCCAGACCTCGAACCCGCATTCCGCGACCAGCGCGCCGATCTCGCTGTCCATATCGATACCAAGGCGTTCCATCCCCTCCAGGTCCGCGCGCATGTGGGTCTTGCCGCACAGCACCGTGCGCACGCCCAGCGGTTTCAAATGATCGCCCAGCGTCATCTCACCCACCCGCAGCGGATACCCGTTCCAGGTCGAGCCGTGGCTGCGCACATAGCGGCCCGTGTAAAAACTCATCCGGCTTGGCCCGCAAATCGGTGACTGCACATAGGTCCGGTCAAACCGCACACCCCGCGCGGCCAAGGCATCAATGTGGGGTGTCTTGATCGTGGGATGCCCGGTGCACCCCAGGTAATCAAACCGCAATTGGTCACACATGATGAACAGAATTTTCTTGGGCATGACTGCTCCTGAATTTGTAACCCTTGGGATTTACGCTGACGTTGTCTTGGTGCGCTTCTTGAAACCCAGCCAATAGATCGAGAACGCGGACATCGCCAAAAGGATGATCGCCACCGGATGATTGGTCAGGTTCAGCACATCCCCGCGCAGGATAGTTGCGGTTTGTCCAAGGGACAACTCGAACCGGGGGCCAAGGATTCGGGTGCGGTGATCAGTTTGCTCCACAGGCGCAAGCCAAACAGCCCGCACACCAGATTGCACAGGTTGGCGGCCGACGCACTGCCCGGCAGGCCCAGGGTCAGCAGCGGGATGAAATCCGCCCCCGCGACCGAACTGTTGGCCGATTCCGCCGCCGCGATGCCGCGAATGTCGCTTTTGCCAAATGTTGACGGATCCTTGGCCGATTGTTTGGCCGACGCATAGCTCATGAAGGCCGCCGCCGTTGACCCCATGCCCGGCACCGCACCAATGAATGTGCCAATCGCGGACCCGCGCAAAAGGATGAATCGACAGGCCCAGAACTCTGCAAAGCTGACGGATTTCTGGTCTTTGGTCTGGTTTTTCGGGATCGAAACGGCGGGGCGGATGATCCCGTGCATCCGTGCAATGCGCAGCGTGATTTCAGACACGGCAAGGGACCCGATGGCAACCGAGGCTATGGGAAAACCGTCATACAGCTGGAACATCCCAAACAGAAACCGTGGGGTCGAATGTTCAGGATCAAGGCCCACCGTCGCCACCAATAGGCCAAAGGCCGTGGCGATGATGCCCCGCGTGATGGAAGATCCGATCAAGCCCGCAATCAACGAGAACGCAAAGATCATAAGGGCAAAGATCTCGACAGGGCCCAGTTGCAGCGCAAGGATCGCAAGGGGGGCGGCCAGGGTGATCAACACGATGTCGCTGAAGGTGTCACCGGTCACAGAGGAATAGAGCGCCATCTTCATTGCCCTGAGCGGCTTGCCCTTTTTCGTCAGCGGATATCCATCCAGTGCGGTCGCCGCCGCATCGGGCGTGCCGGGGGTGTTCAGCAGGATCGCCGGGATTGCCCCACCGATCAGCCCGCCCTTGTTCACGCCCACCAGAAAGCCAATGGCAGGCAGCGGGCTAAGCACAAAAGTAAAGGGGATCGCGATGGCCATGACCATAACCGGCCCAATGCCCGGCATGGCCCCCACGAACTGTCCTATGAAAACACCAGCCAAAACAAACAAGAGATTGGTCAGCGTCATGGCGTCGGCCAATCCGGCAAAGATGGTTGCTATATCCATTGGTTGTCCCTCTCAAGCCCCCTAGGGCAAGACGCGGTTCAGGACGTTTTCGACCAAAAACCATATGCTCAAAGGTACGGCGAGGGCCGCAAACAGCATCCAGTACCAGCGACGCTCCCCCATAAGCAGCATGATGGAAATCGCGAAAACCGGCGCGAACAGCTCATAGCCGAAACGCTCGATCAGCCAAACGCCCGCAATGCAGATCACAAGGAAACCAATCGCGCGCAGGCTGGACCGTAAATGAAACGTGATGCGTTCCTGACTGGTGAAGAATTGCACAACACCTGCCGCGATGATCACCCAAAGCGCGATGGATGGAACCGTAGATGGCACGACCCGTCCGAAATCGACCGCCTCTACCTGCGCTGGCAGGATGAAATACAAAAAGCCGAGACAGCCCAGAACAAGGCTTGCGGTGAAAATGCGCTCTGCGGTCATTCCTCGCCTCCCGGATGAAATGCCGGGCCCGAAGGCCCAGGCAGTGTGTGTCGCAATTATTTTGCGGCTTCGATCAGGGCAAAGGCATCATCCAGACCGCTTGCCAGCTTGGCATGTGTGCCGTCCGGGCCAAGATTGCTGGCCTTTGTTTGCATGACGTTTTCAATCAACTGATCCAGCGTTTCAGAAGAAATCGCATCGGCAATCGCTTTGGCAAGGGCCGCCTTCGCCTCGGGCTCCAGACCGGCCGGGGCGGCCAAGTAGAAATAGGGCTCGACCGAGAATGGGGAGCCTTGTTCCACCAAGGTCTCTGTCTCGGGGGAATAGGAATGGCGCGCTTGTGTGGCTACGCCCAACATCTTCAGATCACCGGAGTCCAAGTATTGGATATGCTCGCCTGCGCTGAACCCGGCATCCAGCTGACCACCCAAAAGGCCCTTGATGATTTCAGCGCCACTTTGGTTGGAAACAAGCTTTACCTGGCTGCCGACAGTGTTGTTGATCGACTGCATGATCAGGCGCTGAGGCCCACCATCAAACCCCACCAGGGAACCACCCCATGCCTTGCTGTAAGCGATGAATTCGTCAAACGTGTCATAGGGTGCGTCCGCGCGCGCAACGATGGACACGGGGGCCAGAACCACCGTGGCCAGATGGTCAAAGCTGCCGATGGTAAAGGGCAGTTTGTCGCCGCGCATCGCAAGGTTCATGATCGTCGCCACAGTGACGCCCATGCCGATCTTGCGGCCATCCGGCTCTGCGTTCATCAGTGTCGACAGCATGGCAACGCCGCCGCCACCGGGCTTGTTCTCGACCACAACGTCCCAACCGGTGCTTTCCTCGACGGCCGCTGCAATCGCCCGACCCAGGGTATCGGTGGACCCGCCTGCACCAAAGCCGATTTGCAACGTGATAGGAACGTCAGGCGCCGAGTCTGCCACGGCAACGCCGGGAACGGCAAGTGTAATCGCGGTTGCGGCCACTTTCATAAGTGCGGTGAATTTCATTTTGCATCCTCCCCTTGTTTGGTCAGGTGCCCTCATCGGGTGACGCAGCCATCCGGCGTGCATCGCAAAGGATGACGGGCACCACATCGCAAAAAGCGCACGTCAAAGGTGACGCTTTGACCAAAGCTTCGTCGAAACGGATACAAAAACCCAGTATATCGCAACGAAGTGGTTATTCAAAAATGCTATAGCAAAACACGATGGCCATGGCAGGCAGGCACCGGAAAAACAGGTGCAAAAAAATGCGCCCGCCCCGGGGACAGGGCAGGCGCGCATCATGTCAGGCCGCTAGATCAAAGAACAGGATTTCTGCGTCTTGGCCGTGGTCAAACGTCAACGGTCCACCGCCTTCAATCGCCAGACCGTCCCCTTTGGACAGGGCAACGCCGTTCACATGCAACGCCCCGTCTGCCACTTGGACCCAGCCTTTGCGGCCTTGGGCAAGGGTGGCCTCGATCACCTGATCCCCGCGCAAGGTCGCGGCATAAACGCTGGCGTCCGCCTGGGTTTGCATGGACCCGTCACGCCCGTCGCGGGACAGGAACAGTTTCAACGTGCCGTCCTTGTCAGCGGGGGTCAGGTCGATGGTGTCGTAGGCGGGCTTCGTATTTTGCACCTCTGGCAACAGCCAGACCTGCAAGAACCGCATCGCCTCGGTCTGGGACGGGTTGAACTCCGAATGGGTGACGCCGGACCCGGCGCTCATGTATTGCACGCCCCCTGCCCCGACCACGGACCCGTTGCTCATGCTGTCGCGGTGTTCCAGCGCGCCGTCCAGAACGTAAGAGAAGATCTCGGCGTTCTGGTGGGGATGCTGACCAAACCCGCGCCCGCCTTCGACCAGATCGTCGTTGATCACGCGCAGGTTGCCAAAGCCCATGTGGGCAGGGTCGTAGTATTGCCCAAAGCTGAAGCTGTGCGCGGATTTGAGCCATCCAAAGTCGGCCTTACCGCGGTCCGCCGCAGGGCGAAGGGTCATGCGCAAGTTGTCTTGCGTGTTGATGTCTTGATACAAAGTCATGGTGTGTCTCCAACTCGGCGACCCCCGGTGCGGGGGCCGCGTGCAGTGTTTGGGATACCTCTAGGCTTTCAGGCCCTCGGGGATGAAAGTGTCGATGACGGGCAGCTTGCGCAGGGCAAAGGCTCCGCCGCCCTGGATCGTTACGGCCACGGCCAAGGCGACCAACAGCACGGGGAATTCCCAACCGCCGTTTGGTGCGCTGAACAGCCAGCCGTTGGCTGCGTGGGCCCAGACGGATCCGATCAGGATCGGCAGCGACAGGGCCGCCACTAGGCGCGCATACAGCCCAAGGATCAGGGCCGTGCCGCCCAGCAGTTCACCGTAGATCACCAGATAGGCGGTGAAGGCTGGCAGGCCGAGGCTTTCGAAATAGCCGATGGTGCCGGGAATGGTGAAGACGAACAGTTTCAGCCACGCGTGGGCCAACAGGATCACCCCAAGGGATACGCGGACAATGAAAGCGCCGTAGTTCAGTTCGTTATGGTTGGTCATGGTGTGTCTCCAGATGTGTGAGTTTGTGTCTGGGACTGATATTGCATGACAGATTTGCGTTGATAATATACAGCTTTGGAAGATCACTCATTCCATTTGGTTGGCAATTCCCATGGATCACATCTCGCGCGTGGGCGTGTTCATCGCAGTTGTGAAGGCGGGCAGTTTTGCAGGCGCCGCCCAGACCCTTGGCATCACCAGTTCTGCGGTGTCCAAACAGATCCAGAACCTTGAACAGGCGCTCCAGGTCAAACTGCTGAACCGGACCACCCGGAACCTGTCCCCCACAGAGGAAGGCGCGTTGTATTTCGACCGGGCGACGCGCGCCCTCGAAGACCTCAAGGAAGCCGAGGATCAGATCAACGAACTGAAATCACGGCCCCGGGGCCCCTTGCGGGTCAGCCTGCCGCAAAGTCTTGGCATCAAATACTACGGCAGTGCGATCGCGGCCTTTGCCGCCCAATATCCGCAGGTGGAACTGGATGTCAGTCTGGATGACCGTCTGGTGGATATCGCCAACGATGGATTTGACGTGGTGGTGCGCATTGGCGCGCTGAAGGATACATCACTGATTGCGCGGCGCTTGGCGCCCTGCCCCATGGTCCTGTGTGCCAGCCCGGAGTATCTGGCCGTACAGGGCACCCCACAGGTCCCCGCTGACCTGACCGATCACAACGTGCTGGCCTTCACCGGCAACAGCGGCCCCCACGAATGGCGCTATATGGACGCCGGGGGCGCAACCGGGCAGGTGTCCCTGCGCGGCAGTTTTCGCGCGGATTCGGGCGATATCCTGTGCCGTGCCGCCGCCCAAGGCATTGGCATCGTGCTCTTGCCGATCTTCTACGTGTCAGAGCATCTTGAAACCGGCACCCTGCGTCCTGTCTTGCCCGCATACGCGACCGCCCCCGCCCGCGAGATCTATGCCATCTTTCCGCCGAACCGGTTTCAATCCACCCGCCTGCGTCTGTTCGTCGATCAGATGGTCGCGGCGTCCAAACAGCTGCCTTGGACCCAATGATCACCGAGGCGGATGGCCGGCCTTGGTCGCGCATTCGATAAAGCAGCGGATCGTACAGGTGCTGCACACATTGTCGGAGGCTTGGGCAACCGCAGGCCCAAGCCTCCGATTTATGGGCATGGACGTTTTCGGGGCCAAGGACATCCAGACAGTGCAGCCGTTCAAGCACCTTCAAAACACTGGGGTTGGCCGCGATCAGGTGCAGATCCACCCCGGCCGCCCGGGCGCGCCGCGCCTCGGACAGGATGAAATCCGCCCCCGCCAGATCAATCTTGCCCACCCCTTTCAGGTTGAGGATGTTGGTCTTGATCCCATCCTTGGCATCCATCTTCCGAAACGCCTGCTCCACATGCTCGATCGAGGCGAAAAACAGCGGCCCTTCGATGCGGATGAACCGGATTTGCGGACATTGCGGCAGACCGTGCATATCGGCGTGCATGAAGACCCGGCGGCCATTCACTTCGGTCGGTGCCCCCACAGCAACCACCGGATGCGCGCTTTTGTTCAAAAACACCGCCAGCGAGGTGACAACGCCCACCAGAATGGCAAAGTCCAACCCCGACAGGATGCCCGTGACAAAGGTGGCCGCAAGGATGACCGTTTCCGATCCGCTGGTGGAGAAGATGTGCCGGATTTCCTCAAAGTTCACCAACCGCCACGCCACATAAAGGATGATCGCCGCCATGGCGGGCACGGGCACGTATCGCACATAGGGGGCCAGAACGATCAGCAACACCGCCAGAAACCCCGCAGCCATGATCGCCGACATCGGAGAGGTTGCACCGCTTTCAGCGTTCAGGCCCGACCGTGTGAAGGACCCCGATCCCGCGTAACATTGGAAAAAGCTGCCGGTGATGTTCGACAGCCCCTGCCCCACCATTTCCTGGTTGGAATCGTAGGGCTCGCCCCGGCGAATGGCAAAGGACTTCCCGATGGAGATCGCCTCCAACAGGCCGATACAGGCCACGGCAGCCGCCGCAGGCAACAGCGCGCCAATGGTGGCCAGGTCCACGGCAGGCACGCTCAGGCTTGGCATGACAGCATCCAGGGGCGCGAACATGGCGACGCCAGCGGCCTCGGCATCAAGGGCGATGGCCGTGGCGGCGCCCGCGGCAAGGGCAATGATGTAGCCGGGCAATCGGCGGCTGATCCAATTGCAGGCAATCAGGACAGCCAGCGTCACGCCCGCAATGACAACGGCCTTGGGGCTGACGGCACCCAGATCGGACCCCATGTGCAACAGGCGCGCCAGAACGCCCCCTCCCCGCCCGCAAGACCAAGGGCAGGCCCCAGTTACGACACGGCGATCAGAACGGCGGCGGCGGCGGTGAAGCCAACGATCACGGAATGAGAGATAAAGGCGATCAACCCGCCCAGTCCCGCAAGCCCCGCGGCCAGTTGTAGAACCCCCACCATCAACGCAAGTACAAGGGCCAGGGCGACATAGGCCTCGCTGCCCGGCACCGCCATCGTTGACAGGGATGCGAACACCACCGCTGAAATCGCCGTTGTCGGCCCCGACACCATGACCCGCGACGACCCCCACAATGCGGCCACCACTGTCACGATCATGGCCGTGAACAACCCGTATTCCGGCGGCAGACCCGCAATGATGGCAAAGGCCACCCCCTGGGGCAGAACGATCGTGGCGTTGGTCAGACCCGCCATCGTATCGGCCCGCAGGGACGCGATGTTTTGGTCGCGGAACCAGGGTCGCACCGGCGACAGCCGACCCAGGCTCTCCCGCACAGGGGTCATGTGATCAGGATGCCTTATCGGTCTTTATCGCGGCCCGCGCGCCGGGGGGCACGGTATCAGGCAGAACGGCGCGCAGCTCTTCCTCGTTGCGGTAACCGATCAGGATCCCTGCCTTCGCCTCGCCCAGCACGGTGTCGCGCGCGGCGATCGAGGCATCGGACCGGGTGGTGCGTTGTGCAGTACGGCGCGTCCAGTCGAACATCAGCCGCTCCATGCGCTTGGCCTCATCTGCATAGACAGGGTCCGCGCCAAGGTCGGTCAGTTCGTTCGGGTCGGTCTGCAAGTCAAACAGCATCGGCCCGAACCCTTCGGCAAAGACATATTTCCAGCGCCCGTCAAACAGCATCGTCAGTTTGGCATCCGCGACCTCGACCCCCAGACGGCAGCGCACATCGCGCATGGAATAATCGTATTCTGACACCGCCACCTCGCGCACCGCATCCACCACGCCATGCAGGATTGGCTGCAAGCGGCGGCCTTCGATGATGTGGGGCACCTCTGCACCGCCGAAATAATCAAGGATCGTGGGCACCACGTCGATCGCCTCGACCAGCGCGTCGGACTTGGTGCCGCGCGTGGCGTCCGCCGCTGGCGACGGGTCAACAACGATCAGCGGGATGCGAGAGGAGGCATCGTGGAACAGCTCTTTCTCGCCCATCCAGTGATCGCCCAAATAATCCCCGTGATCCGAGGTGAAGACGATCATCGTCTCTTCCGTCAGGCCCCGTGCGTCCAGAAACGCCATCAAGCGGCCCATCTGGTCGTCGATCTGTTTGATCAACCCCATGTAGGCGGTCAGCACGCGGGTGCGCGTACCATCGTCGCAAAAGGCGCGGCTGACCCGTTCCTCCATGAAGGCGCCGTAGACGGGGTGCGGGTTGTCCCGCTCCGCCTCGTCACGGATCGGGTCCAGATGCGTCTCGGGGCCATACATGTCGTGATAGGGCGCGGGCACGATATAGGGCCAGTGGGGCTTCATATGGGCGTCATAGGCGTCATTGCGGGCATAGCGGGGACCATCGGGGTGCAGCCCATCGTCCCGTTCGTAGGGTTCAAACCCTCATTCGGACACCAGCGCGCCGATGTTGCTGTCCGGTGACAGGCCAAGGCGTTTTATGCCCTCGACGTCTGCGGTCATATGGGTCTTGCCGCACAGGGCGGTGCGCACGCCCAGGGGGCGCAGGTGGTCGCCCAGGGTCATCTCACCCACCTTCAGAGGGATATTGTTCCAAGTCGATCCATGAGAGCTGACGTAGCGGCCCGTATAGAACGACATGCGCGAGGGCCCGCAGATCGGCGATTGCACATAGGCACGGTCAGACAACACGCCCCGCGCGGCAAGCTTGTCGATGTTGGGCGTGTGCAAATGAGGGTGCCCGGTGCACGACAGGTAGTCCCACCGCAACTGATCGCACATGATGAAAAGGACGTTCTTGGTCATGGTCGGCACCCCTGTGGCAAAGCAGGCCGGGGCACGGATGCCCCGACCCTTGGTCGATTACATGCGGGCGACGTCTGGGATCGTGACGCCCATTTCCTCCAGCGCGCGCAGGGCACCGGGATGCAGCGGCATGTTCAGATCCTTGACCGCTGCGTCTGGTGTGATCGCGGCCAGCCAAGGCGCGCTGTCCCCCATGTCGGCCACACCAGCATAGAACGCCTTCAGGCCGGTCACAGCCTCGAACAGACGCGACATGGTGTTGTAGGCGGCACCGCCGGGGGAGCCCAAGAAAACGCGTTTGCCCGCCACATCATTCAGGGATGTGATCCCGGAATCCTCGTAGACCGCGATGTGATAGACACCCATGGGGAAGTTCAGCACCGTGCGCAGCTTTTTGGCCAGCTCGGGCGCCTGATCCATCTTGGAGTACATGGCCCGCTGGTTCGACATCAGCGCCTGCAACGCAGGCGAGGACATGCGCAGCAGGTCCTTGGCGAATGCAGCGCGGGGCAGCAATCCAAGGGTGGTGGCCGCAGCGGTGCCGGCCAGCAAGGCGCGGCGGTTCAAGATCGTTTTCATGACAAGTCTCTCACTTTTATGATCATGAAATTGGGTCTTTGACGGCAAGGTCCAGGCGGTCGATATACATCACCGCCACCGCGGCGATGGCCGCGATCCAGGAAACGGTTGGACTTAAGAAAATCAGCGCGACAGCCAGCGACAGGCCAACTGGCACCATATAGGCCTTGCCCTTGGGCGGATAACAGGCGCGCGCGATCAGGACGGTGGCCAGCAGAACAAACAGGATCGACTGATCGTCCGCCAACCCCGACAAAAGGGATGCAAACCGCAGGCCCACGCCGGTCAGGTTCAGCACGCCGATCACGATGCCAACGGCACCCACGATCACCACCAACTGGGCCGAGATCAGCCCGGCGGACCGGATGAATTTCAACCACCCTTCCCCATTGTGCAGCAGGTCCGGACGCACCGCAAAACCGCACACGGCTGCAAGGCTGACCCCGATGAACCCGGCATAGGCCGGGGACGCACCGCCCACCATCATCACAACAATCCCCGCCAGCGACAGAACGAAAATGCCCATCTGCGTCAGCTGGCGCCAGTTGAAGGACACAGAGGGACGCGGCTCGTCCTTCAGGTCCATGTTGCGCGCAGCGCTGGAGATTGCGACGAACAGGCCGCCATAATACAGGATCGCAGGCACGGCAGCGGCGGCACAGACCGTCAGATACGGCAGCCCCGTCACATCGGCCATGATAAAGGCCACGGCCCCCATGATCGGCGGCGTGATCTGCCCCCCGCTGGAGGCCGCGGATTCCACCGCCGCCGCGAACCGGGCCGAAAAGCCCCGCTTTTTGATCAAGGGGATGGTGATCACACCGGTGCCCACCACATTGGCCACCGCACTGCCAGAAATGGTCCCGAAAAGGCCGCTGGCCACGGTGGCGGCGGCGGCGGGCCCGGATTTCATCCGACCCGTGGCCGCCATGGCAAGGCGCACCAGCACCCGGTCAATCGCCAGCAGTCCCACCGACCGGCGGGTCAGTTCCACCACCGCGATCAGCCCCAAAAGACCCATTCAGATGTCTGTCTAGGACAGGAAATAAAGACCCGTCTCGATCTCTTCGGCGGCGCGAAAGTACTGATACACGCTCAGGCCCAGGGCCACGGCAACGCCCACAAGGATCGCGCGGTCCCACAACGTGGGCGACCGCCCGAGGCTGGACAGAATGATCAACAGCCCCCCTGCCAGCAACATGCCCACGCGCAGGTATGAATCCGAGAACACGCCAAAAACGGAAACGTAGAACACGACCCCGATCACCAACAGTGACAGGCCAAGGACAGCGGCATTCAGAAAGGTATTCCACTCAAGCTTTGTCACGGTTCTCTCCCTCGCGTGGCAAATATGGTGCCCCCGAACCTCCTCACCCGGCGGCGTCATTGTCAGATAAATTTATTGAAAGCTGCGCATCTAGTCGATTTAGTGTTTCACTAGGTGGAACCAGCGTAATGACCAAACTCAACCGATCCATAGAACGCGGCCTAATGGTGTTGGAAACGGTGCACGAATCCGGGGCCAGTTCGCTGTCCCATCTGGCCGCGCGCACCGGATTGTCGAAACCCACCTTGTTGCGCATCTGTGCCACGTTGGAAAACAAGCGCTGGCTGATCCGACGCAGCAGCGATGGATGCTATCAATTGGGGTCTGCCTTTCCGCGGGCGGGCGGGCAGCCCGATCTGGTGGATAGGCTGGTGTCCGTCGCCAAGGAGGAAATCGTGGCCCTGTCCACCCAGACCGGTCTGGCGGTTGATCTGGCCGCCGCCATTGGCGGGGGCCGGACCGAGATTGTGGATACCACCCGCATTTTCAAGAAACACCAGATCTACCCCGATGCGGTTGGCTTTCGCCCCTCGCCGATCCTATCTGCCCTTGGGGCCGCCTATCTGTCGGGCCTCGGGCCGGCTGACTTGACCCAAGCCGTGCATGATCTGTCCGACCGGCTGTCGCGCGAAGATGCAAGCGCCCTGCCGCAGCTGTCAAAGCTGTTGGCCCAGGTGCGGGAACGCGGCTATGCCACCCGGGCTGCGGATCACTGGGGCCGCGCGGTGGATTATGGCGGATTGCCTGCGGCCATCGCCATGCCCATCGGCGTGCCGGGCGCAGCCGTGGGCGCGATCAATCTGGTCTGGAACGCACAGCAGCACAGCGTGGAACACGTCGTCCGGGATCATCTGCCCCGCCTCCGGCAATCGGCGAAGCGGATTGCGCAGGACTACGCGGCCTTGGGTTGACCCAAGGCACGCCGCACGCACCTTGGGCCGAGGTCGTCAGCCTGCCTTGGCGGGCAGGATCGTGCCGACGCAGGGGCCAAAGCCGATGCGGTAGCCGTTGCCCTGCGCGTGACCATGCAGGGCCAGGGTGTCACCGTCCTCGATAAAGGTGCGGGTCTCGCCGCCCTCCAGGGTGATCGGGTCGCGCCCGGCCCATGTCATTTCCAGCAAGGATCCGAACATGCCCTTTTCCGGGCCGGAAATCGTGCCAGAACCCAACAGATCCCCCGTCCGCATCGCACACCCCGAAGAGGCGTGGTGCGCCAGTTGTTGCGCGGCCGAGTAATACATCGTGTTGTAGTTGGTGCGGCAAATCTCGGTCGGTTGCCCGCCCTCGGGCGCCATCGTCACCGACAGGTCGATGTCATACAGCATCGGCCCGGTGTCTTTGATGTGGGGCAACAGCTCCACGTCGCGGGGGGCGTGTCGCAGCGGAACGGCTCCAACGCGGCCTTGGTGATGACCCAGGGGCTGATGGTGGTGGCAAAGGCCTTGGCCTGGAACGGGCCAAGGGGTTGATATTCCCACGCCTGAATGTCCCGCGCCGACCAGTCGTTCAGCAGGACATAGCCAAAGATCATGTCGTCCGCCTGATCCACGGTGATGGTGTCACCCATGGCCGATGGGGTGCCGACGACCGCGCCCATCTCCAGCTCGATATCCAGCCGTTTGCAGGGGCCATAATGGGGCATGTCATCCTGTGGGCCCTTCATCTGGCCCATGGGACGGTAAAAATCTGTCCCCGTGGGGACAACCGTGGACGCGCGCCCGTTGTAGCCGATCGGAATGTGCAGCCAGTTGGGCGGCAGCGCGTTGGCCGGGTCGCGAAACAGAGAGCCTACGTTGAACGCGTGTTGGCGGCCCGCGTAGAAATCCGTGTATTCGGACACGGTAAAGGGCAGGTGCATGGTCACAGCCCCCATATCGTGCAGGGCGGCGCGGACCGTGTCATCCTCGGCCCCTGCGCGCAGCAGGTCCGTCAGCGTGGCACGCACGCCATCCCAGGCGGCCTTGCCCTTGCCCATGAAGGTGTTCAGCGCAGGTTCGTCGAACCCGTGATCGGGCAACAGGCCCGCCGCCTGCAACGCAGCCAGATCCAGCACCTTGTCCCCGATGGCCGTGGCGCAGCGCGCGGCACCCCCATCCGAGAATACGCCAAAGGGCAGGTTGTTGAGGGGAAAGGGGCTGTCCGCGTCATTGGCGGAAGCGACCCAGGATTCAATCAGGTCAGTCATGTGCAAATCCTCTTCAGGCTGCGTCAGGTTGCGTTTCAGGGCGCGCCCGGTCAAAGGCCGGCAGGTCCAGACAGCGCCGCTCGATCTCGGTCAGGCGGGCAAAGGGGGTCAGGTCACAGCCCCAGCGGTGGGCATTGTACAGTTGCGGCACAAGGCACAGGTCCGCCAGCCCGGGTGTGTCGCCAAAACAAAACGGTGTGTCCGGGCGGATCAGGCGGTTGAACGCGGTGAACCCGCGCGCCATCCAGTCGTTCATCCACTCCACCGCCGCGTCTTCGGTGTGGCCCATGGATTTAAGCTTGCCCACCACCCGCAGGTTGTTCACCGGGTGCACATCCGCCGCGATGGTCTGGGCGGCGGCGCGCACCTGCGCACGGTCGGTGGCCCCTTGGGGCAACAGGGCGGGGGTGGGATGGATTTCTTCCAGCCAGTCGAGGATCGCCATGGATTGGGTCAGGACGGTGCCATCGTCCAACACAAGGGTCGGCACCCCCTGCCCGGGGTTCAGCGCGACATACTCCGGGGCGCGCTGTGCGCCCGCCACCAGATCGACCGGGACCGCCGTGTAGGCGACCCCCTTCAGGTTCAGCGCGATCCGCACACGATAGGACGTGGTGGACCGCCAATAGGTATAGAGCGTCATTTCTTGCCCGGCGTGCCATCGAATTTCTTTTCGATGTCCGTCCAGCAGTCGATGTAATTGTCCTGCAACGGCGCTTCCTTACCGGCAAACGGCGTCAGGTGCTGGGGGAAGCGGGTCTCGAACATGAAGGACATGGTGTTGTCCAGCTTGTCGGGGCCAAGGTTGGCGTTCGACGCCTTCTCGAACGCCTCGCGGTCGGGACCATGGGGCAGCATCATGTTGTGCAGGGACACGCCACCGGGGACAAAGCCCTGAGGCTTCGCATCATACTGGCCGTAAATGTTGCCCATCATCTCGGACATGATGTTCTTGTGATACCATGGCGGGCGGAAGGTATCCTCCATCACCATCCAGCGTTCGCGGAACAGCACAAAGTCGATGTTGGCCACGCCCGGCTGACCCGAGGGCGCGGTCAGCACCGTAAAGATCGACGGATCGGGGTGGTCGAACAGGATCGCGCCCACGGGGCAATAGGTGCGCAAGTCGTATTTGTAGGGCGCGTAATTGCCGTGCCATGCGACCACGTCCAGCGGGCTTTGGCCGATCTTGGTTTCATGGAACTGGCCACACCATTTGATTGTCAGGGTCGAGGGCACCTCGCGGTCCTCATAGGCCGCAACGGGCGCTTTGAAATCCCGGGGGTTGGCCATGCAGTTGGCCCCGATGGGACCACGGCCGGGCAGCTCGAACTTCTGGCCGTAGTTTTCACAGACGAACCCGCGGGCAGGGCCGTCCAACACTTCGACCCGGTAGACCAGACCGCGCGGGATGATGGCGATCTCCTTGGGTTCAATGTCGATGATCCCCAACTCGGTCGCGAACCGCAAGCGGCCCTCCTGAGGCACCACCAGCAATTCGGAATCGGCGGAATAGAAATAGGCGTCCTTCATGGATTCGGTCACCAGATAGACATGGCTGGCCATGCCCACCTGGGTGTTCACATCCCCCGCCGTGGTCATGGTGCGCATGCCCGTCAACCATGTCAGGGGCTGATCGGTGTGCGGCACCGGGTCCCAACGGTACTGGCCCAGGCTGGTCACATCGGGGTGGATATCCGGGGCAGACCGCCAATAGGGCAGGTCGATTTTCTCATAACGGTGCGAATGTTTGACCGACGGGCGGATGCGATAGCACCACGTCCGCTCGGGCCGCACATCGGTAAAGGCGGTGCCGGACAGCTGTTCGCCATAAAGACCGTAGTTGACCTTTTGCGGGCTGTTCATCCCCTGCGGCAAGGCCCCGGGCAGGGCCTCGGTCTCGAAGTCATTGCCAAAGCCCGGCATGTATCCGGGGCTGGTGGTGGCGCCATCGGCTTGGATCATTGGTGCAGTATCGTGCGCGTTCATAACATCCCTCCAGTCTGTCAGTCGCCGCGATCATTAGGCGACCCGTTGTGGGCTGCAATACTTGCTGTAGGCCGTCGCGTCGATATTGAGTTTCACTGAGTGAAATAATAACGCGATTTCGGGCTGTGAAAGAGGCATAGGATTGCGCGGAACCGAGGTGGCAAGCGCCTTGGCCCGCAGATTGCCGCCCATTTCGCAAAGCGTCCCGCCATCGCGCGCGGATCGGGCGCAGATCGGGCGCGGTCGGGCGCACCCCTTCCCTCGTGTCTATCCACAGGTTTAGACACGATATGTGGAAAACTCTTGCGCGAATCCCAGCTCTTGGGCAATAGTCACGAAAAAGCGGCAAAAAACGCCCCAAACCGTGAACACGATCTGTAGCTAACATACAGACGCCCCAAGCGGAAGCAGAGCAGATGGACGACCAAAACACAGCCCACGCCCTTAATGCGGTCATTCGGGACCACTCCGAACGGTTGGCGGCGCAGTTGCACACCCAGCGGGAAAACCTCTTTCCCCCGATGCGTCGAAACAGATGCGCAAGTTCACCTCTGGCGAGGCGGCGGCCCTGCTGGGCGTGGGCGACAGCTATCTGCGCCGGCTGCATCTGGACGGCAAGGGCCCCTCGCCCGAGGTGACGCCGGGCAATCGCCGCCTTTATTCCGCCCATGACATCGCCGCCCTGCGCCACCTGCTGGAAAAGACCGCACGCAAACCCGGGGACTACCTGCCCGGGCGGCGGGACGGGGACGCGATGCAGGTGATCGGGGTGATGAACTTCAAGGGCGGGTCGGGCAAGACCACGACCTCTGCCCATCTGGCGCAACGGCTGGCCCTGCTGGGCTACCGGGTGCTGGGCATCGACCTTGACCCCCAGGCCAGTTTCACCGCCCTGCACGGGGTCCAGCCCGAGATTGACCTGATGGACGGCGGCACCCTGTACGACGCCATCCGCTATGACGACCCGGTGCCCTTGGCCCAGGTGATCCGCCCGACCTACATCCCGGGGCTGGACCTGATCCCCGGCAACCTGGAGCTGATGGAGTTCGAACACGACACCCCCCGCGCCTTGGCCCAAGGCAATGCGGGGCTGTTCTTTTTCCGGGTGCGCGAGGCCCTGAAACAGGTCGATGCGGACTACGACGTGGTGGTCATGGACTGCCCCCCGCAACTGGGCTTTCTGACCATGTCCGCCCTGTCGGCGGCCACCGGGGTGCTGGTCACCATCCACCCCGAAATGCTGGACGTGATGTCCATGTCGCAATTCCTGCGCATGACCGCCGACCTGATGGATGTGATCGCCGACAGCGGGGCGGATATGTCCCATGAATGGATGCGCTATGTCCTGACCCGGTATGAACCCCAGGACGCGCCGCAAAACCGGATCGTGGCCTTTCTGCGCACCATGTACGGCGAGGCGGTGCTGAACAGCACCATGCTGAAATCTACCGCCATTTCCGACGCGGGCCTGACGAAACAGACCCTTTATGAGGTGGAGCGCAGCGCCTTCACCCGGTCCACCTATGACCGCGCCATCGAAAGCCTGAACGCCGTCAACGACGAAATCGCCGACCTGATCCAAGCCACATGGGGCCGCACATGACCGACAGCCGCAAGAAACGCCTGTCCATGCTGGACAACATGGCCGCAGCCCAGGGCAGCCCCCTGCCCCGGCGCCGTCCTCCATGACCAACAACCGCGCCCTGCGCTCTGCCCGCGATGCGGTGGACAGCACCCGGGTGTTTGATCTGGACCCTGCGGCCATCATCGACGACCGCCCCGCCGACCGGCTGGACCCCGAGGATGTGGCGGACCTGCGCGACGCGATCGAGGCGAACGGCCAGACCGTGCCCATCCTTGTGCGCCGCCATCCCACCCAGGCCGACCGCTATCTGCTGGTCTACGGGCGCAGACGGCTAGAGGCGATTGCCGCCTCGGACAGTGTCAAAACCGTGCGCGCCCTAGTGGCCACCATGGACGACGACAGCGCCATACAGGCGCAGGTGTCCGAAAACATGGCCCGACGCGATCTGTCCTACATCGAAAAGGCGCTGTTTGCCGATGATCTGGTGGAAAACGGTTTTGGCACGCAATCCCGCGTGGCCGAGGTGTTGACAGTCACGAAATCCGCCATCTCCATGGCGCGGGCGGTGGTGGATGCGGTCAGCCGGGATCTGATCGTCGCCATCGGGGCCGCCCATGGGATCGGCCGACCCCGGTGGGAGGGGTTGAGCCGCGCCATCTCGGACAGCGGCATGGACCGCGCCGAACTGGTGCGCATTGCCGAAGAGGCGCACGATCAAGCCGTGCACCAGATCCTGAACGGTGTCGCGGACCTCGACCCCTCGCTGGCGGCGTTCGAGGCCGTATCGCGCGCGGTGCAGCCCGTGGCCGCTGCCCCCGCCCCCAAGGCCGCGCGATCCGAACGCCGGACCGTGACCGTTGCGGGCCAGCGCACGGTGATCAAACAGACCGACACCAAGCTTTCGCTGGACGTGGACGCGGGGCCCTTTGCCGACTGGCTGGCCCGCAATGCCGATGACGTCCTGACCGATCTTCACGCCCGCTGGCGCGCTGGCGGCGATGAATAACTGACCGAAACCTGAACCAAAGGAGGCACGACCCCGACGAAAAGAAAAGGTCCCGCAAGGCGACCGCCCTACGAGACCCTGACTTGGTTCTAGCACCTCTCAAGTTAGTGGCCCCGCGACCAACCCGCAAGTCTTTAGTGATTCGCGGGGGCAGGTTCTTTTTGTCTTTTTCGTGAAATAGCCCATGACTTACGTTCCCCTCACGCCGTTTCGGCGCGCGGCCGATAGTGTTGTGCTGTCGCCCCGGACCACGGCCCCCTTGCCATCGACAAATGGGCGATCCTGCGCGAATTGTCCGCCGCCCGGGTGGCCTTTGGTCTGTCCGACCGGGCCATGGCGGTGCTGCAAGCCCTGCTGAGTTTCCACCCCGCCAAGACCATCGGCGGCGCCGAGGCGGTGGTGTTTCCGTCCAACAAGGCGATCTGCGAACGGTTGGCGGGCATGCCCTGTTCCACCATGCGCCGGCACTTGGCGCGTCTGGTCGAGGCCGGGTTCCTGACCCGCCGCGACAGCCCCAACGGCAAGCGCTATTGCCGCCGGTTTGCGGGGGAACGGGTGGCCTATGGGTTCGACCTGACCCCCTCGCCGCCCGCCATGCAGAGGTGTGCCAAGTTGCCGACGACCTGCGCGCCGAGGCCGAGCGTGTGGCCCACCTGCGCCAGACCGTCAGCCTGATGCGCCGGGACCTTGAGGGCTTGGTCCAGATGGGCCGCGCCACAGCCCCCGGCCTGCCCCTGTGGGACCAATGCGAAGACCTCGCCCGCCTGACCGCCCGCGCCCTGCGCCGCAAACTGACGCTGGACGACCTACAGCGGATCGAGGCGCAACTGGGCGATCCCCTGACCCAGGCCCGAGACCATCTGGACACCACGGCAGACAATCTGAGCAGCAATGACGCCCAAATTGAGCAGCACATTCAGACTTCAAAGAAAGAACAATTAGATATGAACAAGGGCCGTGAAGATGAGCCCAGTGGCAAGGACCGGTCTGTTGAACCCGTGACGCTCGATCTGGTGTTGGCCACCTGCAAAGAGTTTCAGGCCTACACGAACAGCCCCGTCCGACATTGGCCAGACCTGCTGCGCAGCGCAGAGACCTTGCGGCCCATGCTGGGGATCAGTGGGGATGTGTGGGACAAGGCCAAGAATGCCATGGGCCTTGAACACGCCAGTGTGACCCTTGTGGCAATGCTGGAACGGTTTGCGGAAATTAAATCCCCCGGGGCCTACCTGCGCGCCTTGACCCGCAAGGCTTTGGCGGGTGAATTCACCTGCGCACCCATGCTCCTCGCCCTTTCACGCCGTGGAATGGCCTAGGGGCAGACTGGCAAAGTTCTCAGCTGTGAACACTGAACAACGGACGGGTCAAGGACAATGACGATCGAGACTGCCTTTTGGCAAACCGCATTGAAAGATCATTGGGGGATCCATGCCTCCCTGACCAAGCTGGCCGGGGAATATGATCTGAACTTCGCGGTAGAGGGACCCGATACAGCCGGGTTTATCCTGAAGGTCATGCGGCCCGGATGCGCCGCCGATCTGGTGGCCATGCAGATCGCGGCCTTGGATCATCTTGCCACGACCGCGCCGAACGTGCCCTGCCCCAAGGTTGTTCCGGCGTTGAACACGGCCACAATGGTCGAGGTGCCGGATGCGGACGGGACCCTCGGCTGGCATGGCTTCTGACCCGGTTGCCGGGCCGGTGCTATGCGCAGACGCGGCCCAAAACGCCACGCCTGATCCATGAGGTTGGGGAAACCCTCGGGGCCTCGGCCAAGGCGCTGGCGACGTTCGATCACCCTGCCCTGACCCGGGATTTCAAGTGGAACCTGACCCGCGCGGACTGGATTGCGGACCACGTTGATTGCATCACGGACCCCGCCCGACAGACCCTGATCCAGGACATCCACGCGGGGTTCGCCGCGATCAAGCCGGCCCTCGCCGCCCTGCCCCATCAGGCGATCCACAACGACGCGAACGATTACAACATTCTGGTCGATGGCGGGCTGGAGGATGTGCCCCATGTCTCGGGGTTGATCGACCTGGGCGATATGTGCGCCGCCCCGCGCATCTGCGATCTGGCGATTGCCGGGGCCTACATCGTGCTGGATCACCCCGCGCCAGAGGCAGCACTCGCCGCACTTGTGGCGGGCTATCACGGGGCCTATCCCCTGACCGCCGCCGAGGTGGACCTGATCTGGCCCCTGCTGCGCGCGCGTCTGGCCGTCAGCGTGGTCAATTCCACCCTAGAGGCCGCCCGGAACGACGACCCATACGTCACCATCAGTCAGGCCCCCGCATGGCGGTTTCTGGAGCGCACGGAGCTTCACACCGGTCTGCTGACTGCTCGCCTGCGCGCGGCCTGTGGCCTGCCCGTGGTCGAGGGGGCGGACCGGGTCATGGCGTGGCTGGACCAAAGCCGGGGCAGCTTTGCCCCGCTCATGGGACGGGATCTGTCGGATGTCCCCATGGGGACACTGGCGGTGGAACATTCGGCAGAGCCTCAGAACCCCTTTGACCTGCCCATCGCAGAGGCCGCCCGGATCGGCGCGCACCACGGCACCGGCGACGACTGGTGGCTGGGCTACTACCACGAGCCGCGCCTGATCTACACCGCCCCCGCCTTTCGCAAAGGCCCCTACAAGGCCAGCGACCGGCGCACGGTCCATTTGGCGGTGGATGTCTTTGCCCCCGCGGGCACCCCGATCCACGCCCCGCTGGAGGGGACGGTTTTCATAGCCGAATACAGGGCAGGGCATCTGGACTACGGGGGCACGATCATCCTGCGCCACGAGACCCCACAGGGGGATCCGTTTTATACTCTATACGGCCATTTAGACCCTGAATTCAGCGACCGCCTGACCCCCGGGGATACCATCGCCAAGGGGCAGGCGTTCTGCCGTTTGGGCGACCCGACCCAGAACGGCGGATGGGCGCCCCATGTCCACTTTCAACTGGCCCTGACCACCGAAGGGATCGAGGCCGATTGGCCCGGTGTGGGCGACCCGGACGAGATGTACCTGTGGCGTGCGGTTTGCCCGAATCCGGCGGCTCTGATGAACCTCGATGACGTTAAGGTTTTGTTCACACCTGTGAACAAGGCGGCTGTGACCCAGGGCCGAAAGGATCATTTCGGCGGCAACCTGTCCCTGACCTACCGTGATCCGGTGATGCTGTTGCGCGGGTGGCGGCACCACCTGTTTGACGAATGGGGGCGGCCCTATCTGGACGCCTACAACAACGTGCCCCACGTGGGCCACGCGCACCCCCGGATCCACGCAGTCGCGGCGGATCAGTTGCGGCGCATGAACTCCAACACCCGCTATCTGCACCCGGCCCAGACCGCCTTTGCCGAGGAAATCCTGCGCCATATGCCCGACCACCTGACGGTCTGCTACTTTGTCAATTCCGGGTCCGAGGCGAACGAGCTGGCCCTGCGACTGGCCCGCGCCCATACGGGGGCCAAGGGGATGGTGACGCCCGATCACGGGTATCACGGGAACACCACGGGGGCGGTCGATATCTCGGCCTATAAATTCGCCAAACCCGGCGGGGTGGGGCAGGCGGACTGGGTCGCGCTGGTGGATATCCCCGACGATTATCGCGGGGCGTTCAGGCGCGATGACCCGGACCGGGGCGCCAAGTTCGCAGCCCAGGTGGACGGGGCGATTGCGTCCCTCGGGGCGCAGGGTGTGGCCGGGTTCATCGCGGAAACCTTCCCCTCTGTGGGCGGGCAGATCATCCCGCCGCCGGGCTATCTGGCCGGGGTCTATGACCGTATCCGCAGGGCAGGGGGTGTCTGCATTGCCGACGAGGTGCAGACCGGGCTGGGCCGTCTGGGGGATCACTACTTCGGCTTTGAACACCAAGGGGTCGCCCCGGATATGGTCGTGCTGGGCAAGCCCATTGGCAACGGCCACCCCTTGGGCGTTGTCGTGACCACCCGGGCCATTGCGGAGAGTTTCGACAACGGGATCGAGTTCTTTTCCACCTTCGGCGGGTCCACCCTGTCGTGTCGCATCGGCACAGAGGTGCTGCGGATTGTCGAAGACGAAGGCCTGCAAGACAACGCCCGCACCGTGGGCAACCACCTGCTGGCGGGCTTGCGCGACCTACAGACCCGGCACGGCTGTATCGGGGATGTGCGGGGCATGGGGCTGTTCATCGGGGTCGAGATGATCGCGCCGGACGGGTCCGAGGGCACGGCGATCTGCGCCTATGTCAAGAACCGGATGCGCGACCACCGGATCCTGATCGGCAGCGAGGGGCCCAAGGACAACGTCCTGAAAATCCGCCCGCCCCTGACCATCGACCAGCAGGACGCGGATATGATCCTGCATGTGATGGAGGACATCTGCGGCGAGATAGGTGCGCTTTGACAGGGCCTAGTTTGCGCGGACCTCGCGCACCCATGTGACGATGGCGCGGCGCGCCTCGTCGTCCATTTGGACGGCGTTGGGGGGTGGCATGGCGTGGCTGACGCCCGATTGCAGGTAGATGGCGCTGGCGTGGCGGGCGACGTCGCTGGGGGTTTCAAGGTGCACGCCCTTGGGGGCCCATTGCATGTTGCCCCAGACAGGTTCGCGCGCATGGCACATGGAACAATTGCCCAGCACCGCGTCGTAGGCGGCGTCGAAGCCTTCGGCACTGGCGTAGCGCGCCTCATAGGGGGTGAGGGGGCGGGCGTCCGCCTCTTCCCAGGTGTCGTGGCCGGGGTTGGTGGACAGCCACGCGATGGCCAGCATCAGGATGACCGTCGCGCCCCAAGTCCACGAGGGCCCGGACCCGGTGCGGTGCATGGTGTTGAAATAGTGCCGGATCGTGACCCCGGTCAGAAAGATCAGCGATGCGATGATCCAGGCGTATTCCGTGCCAAAGGCCAGGGGGTAGTGGTTGGACAGCATCAGAAAGACCACGGGCAACGTAAGGTAGTTGTTGTGGGTGGACCGCACCTTGGCGATCTTGCCGTACTTGGGGTCAGGTTTGCGCCCGGCCTTCAGGTCGGCCACGACGATGCGCTGGTTCGGCATGATCTGAAAGAACACGTTTGCGGTCATGATCGTGGCGGTGAAGGCCCCAAGGTGCAGCAGCGCCGCGCGGCCCGTGAAGATCTGGTTGTATCCCCAGGACATCGCCACCAGAATGACGAACAGCAGCAGCATCAGAGCCGTGGGTGTGTCCGCCAGTCGGGATTTGCACATGGCATCATAAAGCAGCCAGCCGATGGTCAGGGACCCCGCCGAGATGGCGATGCCCTGCCACAGGCTCAGGTCGGCCTTGGTGGGGTCCAGCAGGTACAACTCTCCGCCGACCCAATAGATGATGGCCAGCAGGGCCGCGCCGGACAGCCATGTGCTGTAACTTTGCCATTTGTGCCAGGTCAGGTGTTCGGGCATCCGCGCGGGGGCGACCATGTATTTCACTGTGTGGTAGAAGCCGCCGCCGTGGACCTCCCACTCCTCGCCGCTGGCCCCTTCGGGCAGGGCGTCGTTGGGTTTCAGCATCAGGTCAAGGGCGATGAAATAGAAGGACGCGCCGATCCACGCCATTGCGGTGATGACATGCAGCCAGCGCACGGAAAACGCGATCCAATCCCAGAAAATGGCCAAATCGTACATGGGGTCCCTCCGAATACCTGTGGTTGAGGTCACCCTATGCGGGTGCCGATTGTTCTGCTATGGCACAGGTAGACCAAGCAGCATCAAAAAATCCGAATAATGTCCTATCTCGATAATATCCGCACCTTTGTCCGTGTCTACGAGTTGGGCAGCATGTCTGCTGCCGGGCGCGACTTGCGGATTTCGCCTGCGGTGACGTCTTCGCGGATCTCCCAGCTGGAGGAACATCTGGGCGTCCGGTTGTTCCAGCGCACCACCCGCAGCCTTGCGCCCACGGATCAGGGCAAGACCTTCTTTGGGGCTGCGTGCGAGGTGTTGGAGGCCGTGGAGAACGCCGAGGCGCAGGTCAGCAATATGACCGACAATCCCAAAGGATCTTTGTATGTGGCGGCGCCCTTGGGGGTCGGGCGGCGTCTGATTGCGCCCCAGGTGCCGGGGTTTCTGGCCCTCTACCCCGAGGTGGCGGTGCGCCTGCGCTTGACTGACCGCAAGGTGGACCTGACGACCGAAGGGCTGGATCTGGCGTTCTTTCTGGGCAAGCCCGAGGACAGCAACCTGAGGATCCGCAAGATTGCCGATGTGCGCCGGGTCCTGTGCGCGGCCCCGGCCTATATCGCGCGGCGGGGCAACCCGGCGGATGGTGCGGCGCTGGTGGCGGACAATCATGAGTGTCTGAACCTGCGTTTTCCCGGGGCGACCGAGTTCCAGTGGCGTCTGGTCACGGGCGAGGGGCCCAAGCGGTTTCGCGTGCAGGGGCGCTACGAATCCGATGACGGGGGCGTTTTGACGGATTGGGCGCTGGCGGGGCAGGGGATCGCCATGAAGCCTGTCTTTGAAGTGGCAGAGCATTTGCGCAACGGCACCCTGGTCGAGGTCTGCGCCGCCACCCCGCCCGAACCGATCCAGATGGCCTGTCTGTTCACCCACAGAAAAAGGCAGGACCCAAAGACCCGCCTTTTCATGGAATATGTGATCGAAAAGATCGCGGATGTGATCCGCGCGGACTAGCTGCCGCGATAGGTGGAATAGCCGAAGGGCGACAGCAACAGGGGCACGTGGTAGTGCGACGCCTCGGACATGCCGAACCGCAGGGGCACGATATCCAGAAAGCGGGGGTCCTCGGCCGGGGTGCCGGTGGCGGTCAGGTAGTCGCCTGCGTGAAACACCAGCTCGTAGGTGCCGGTCTGAAACTCGGACGCGGGCAGGATCTGTGCGTCCGTCCGCCCGTCGTCATTGGTGGTCAGGGTCTTGAGGTGGGTGCGGGTGTCGCCCTCGATCCGGAACAGCTCGATCTTCAGGCCTTGGGCCGGGCAGCCGCGCGCCGTGTCTAGGACGTGTGTTGTTAGAAAACCGCTCATGAAATCCTCCGTTTCGCTGGGGGCTGTGTGCCAGACGGGCGCAGGGTCGGCAAATCACGATCCACAAGAGGCTGTGTTCTGGTTTTTTTGAAAAACAAATGGATTGTATTGATCTATGCAGAGATACGATGTGAAAGGATGCCCCCGTGACCCGTTACCCCCGCGACTTGACCGGATATGGACCCACACCCCCCGCAGTGACTTGGCCCGGTGGGGCAAAGATCGCCGTACAGATCGTGTTGAACTACGAAGAGGGGGGCGAGAACAACATCCTGCACGGGGACCCCGCGTCCGAGGCGTTTTTGTCCGAAATCACCGGGGCCGCCCCATGGCCGGGGCAGCGGCACTGGAACATGGAATCAATCTATGAATACGGCGCGCGGGCCGGGTTCTGGCGCGTGCACCGGATGCTGTCTGACCTGCCGGTGACGGTCTACGGCGTGGCCACGGCGCTGGCGCGGTCGCCGGAACAGGTGGCGGCGATGAAGGCGGCGGGCTGGGAAATCGCGTCCCACGGCCTGAAATGGATCGAACACAAGGATATGTCGGCGGAGGAGGAGCGCGCCCAGATCCGCGCCGCCATCGCCCTGCACACCGAAGTCACAGGCACCCCGCCGCGCGGCTGGTACACAGGCCGCTGTTCCATGAACACCGTGGATCTGGCGGCGGCCGAGGGTGAATTTGCCTATATCGCCGACAGCTATGCTGATGATCTGCCCTATTGGACCCGCGCCGGGGGCAAGGATCAGTTGATCGTGCCCTACACCATGGATTGCAACGACATGCGGTTTGCGATTCAGGCGGGCTATACCAATGGGGACCAGTTCGAAAGCTACCTGAAGGACAGCTTTGACATGCTCTATGCCGAAGGGCAGGGGGGCCGCCCGTCGATCCTGTCCATCGGTCTGCACTGCCGCCTGATTGGCCGCCCCGGTCGCGCCATGGCGTTGCAGCGCGCTTTGGCGCATTTTCAGGCCCACGAGGGGGTCTGGTTCGCCACCCGGGAACAGATCGCCGATCACTGGGCCGCACACCATCCGCCCGTGGCGCGGCTGCGTCCGTCCGAAATGGACAAGGCGACCTTTGTGGCGGAATTCGGCGGCATCTTCGAACATTCGCCCTGGATTGCCGAGGCCGCCCATGGGTTGGAGCTTGGCCCCGCCCACGACAGTGCTGCCGGGGTGCACAATGCGCTGGCCCGGGTGTTCCGCAGCGGCACCGAGGAACAGCGTCTGGGCGTGTTGACCGCGCACCCGGATCTGGCGGGCAAGCTGGCCGCCGCAGGGCAGCTGACGGCAGAGAGCACGGCGGAGCAGGCGGGCGCGGGGCTGGACCTGTTGACCGACGCCGAGCGCGCCACCTTCCAGGGCCTGAACGCGGAGTATGTGGCGCGTCACGGCTTTCCCTTCATCATCGCCGTCAAGGACAACGACAAGGCCAGCATCCTGGCCGCCTTTCACCGCCGGATCGGCAACGACCGCGCCACCGAGTTTGCCGAGGCCTGCCGTCAGGTCGAACGCATCGCAGAGCTGCGCCTGATCGAGAAGCTGGGCCAATGAGCGGCGTTCTGAAAGCCGTCCCCATCACGGCGGGTGCCATCGCCGGTCTGGCCGAATTGATCGAGGCGGCGGGCCCCCCGGACAAGATGATCAATCAGGGCCAATGCGGCCGGTTCCACGACCGCGCAACCCTGGACATCGAAGGGGCCGCGGGCATCAGCGTGTTTCAATCCGCCTCCTTCGCCCTGCCGTTCCGCATGGAGATGATGGAACGGCACCCCCTTGGCAGCCAAGCCTTTCTGCCCCTGCAGCAGGGCGAATATCTGGTGGTGTTGGCCGAGGACAAGGACAACGCCCCCCATGCCCCGCGCGCCTTCATCGCCGGGGCAGGGCAGGGGGTCAACATCGGGCGCAACGTCTGGCACGGGGTCCTGTGCCCCCTGTCGGACCCGGGCCTGTTCATGGTCGTGGACCGGGTCAGTGACGGCCCGAACCTAGAGGAACATTGGTTCGACCGGCCAATCCTTATCGAAAGATAAACGCCCCTTGGGAGGGGGGCGCATCACAAAAAGGGAGGCATACATATGTCAGATTCAACCATCGGGACGCCAGAACAGCTGCGCGATCCCAACTATACCCCACCCTTGGCCAAGGCGGTGCCCTTGGGCATTCAGCACGTCCTGGCGATGTTCGTGTCCAATGTGACACCGGCCATCATCATTTGCGGGGCCGCCGGTTTCGGCTTTGGCTCCAACAGCCCGGACTTTCCGCAGATGATCTACATGATCCAGATGTGCATGTTCTTTGCGGGCGTTGGCACGTTGTTGCAGACGGTCACGCTGGGCCCGATCGGTGCCAGTCTGCCCATCGTGCAGGGCACGTCCTTTGCGTTTATCCCGATCATGATCCCGCTGGTGGCGGGCAAGGGCGTGGACGCCATTGCGGTCGTCATGGGCGGGGTCATCGTGGGCGGCCTGTTCCATGCGGTTCTGGGCCTGTTCATCGGCAAGATCCGCTTTGCCTTGCCGCCGCTGGTCACGGGCCTTGTGGTCACGATGATCGGTCTGGCGCTGGTCAAGGTTGGCATCCAATACGCCGCGGGCGGCGTGCCTGCCATCGGGACAGAGGCCTATGGGTCGCTGATCAACTGGTCCATGGCCCTGATCGTGATCGTGGTCACACTGGGGCTGAAGTTCTTTGCCCGGGGCATGCTGTCGGTGTCGGCGGTGCTGATTGGCCTGTTGGTCGGTTACGCCTATGCCTTCATGATCGGTGAAGTCAGCCTGGCCAACGTGGGCCGCGCGGCCGCCTTTGCCCTGCCCAACCCGTTCCACTTTGGCGTGGAATTCACCGCTGCTGCCATCATCGGGTTCTGCCTGATGTCCTTCATCTCGGCCATCGAGACTGTGGGCGACGTATCGGGCATCACCAAGGGCGGCGCGGGCCGCGAGGCGACCGACAAGGAGATCCAGGGCGCGACCTATGCGGACGGTGTCGGATCTGCCATTTCGGGGATGTTCGGGGCCCTGCCCAACACGTCCTTCAGCCAGAACGTGGGCCTGATTGCCATGACAGGTGTCATGAGCCGCCATGTCGTGACCATCGGTGCGATTTTCCTGATCCTCGCCGGGCTGGTGCCCAAGGTGGGTGCCGTCGTATCCTCGGTCCCGATCGAGGTGCTGGGCGGTGGTGTGATCGTCATGTTCGGCATGGTGGTCGCCGCCGGTATCTCGATGCTGTCTGACGTGGAATGGAACCGCCGCAACATGGTGATCTTTGCGATCTCTTTGTCTGTGGGTCTGGGCCTGCAACAAGAACCCGGCGCACTGCAGCATATTGAAGGCACGATCAAGATCCTGCTGACCTCGGGCCTGTTGCCCGCGGCCCTGCTGGCCATCGTGTTGAACCTGATCCTACCACAAGAGCTGTCGGACGAAGCGACCGAGGAAGTGTCCGGCGGCATGTCCGGTCACGGGTCAGGATCCCTGCCGGGGGAATAATCCCGGCCCGATCCGCAAAATGAAAGGCCCGGTCGCTGTGACCGGGCCTTTTTCGTGGTGTCAGTGTCGCGCTAGCGGTGGGACAGGCGCAGACCCATGTGGCGGTTGACGTCCTTGTACAGCAGATAGCGGAACCGCCCCGGGCCGCCTGCGTAACAGGCCTGCGGGCAGAAGGCGCGCAGCCACATGTAATCGCCCGCCTCGACCTCGACCCAGTCGTTGTTCAGGTTGTAGACCGCCTTGCCCTCCAGCACGTACAGCCCGTGCTCCATCACGTGGGTTTCCAGAAACGGGATCACGCCGCCCGGCTCGAACGTGACGATGGTGACATGCATGTCGTGGCGCAGGTCGCTGGGGTCCACAAAGCGGGTCGTGGCCCATTTGCCGTCAGTGTCCGGCATGACCGTGGGGGCGATGTCCTGTTCGTTCAGGACCAGCGGGTCAGGGGCGGGCAGGCCCGGCACAGCCTCGTAGGCTTTGCGCACCCAGTGGAACCGCAGCATCTCGTCCGTGCGGTTGTGCAGGGACCAGTTGGCCCCGGGGGGGATGTAGGCATAGCCCCCCTCGGTCATCCGGTGGTCCGTGCCTTCGAGGGTCAGGGTGGCCTGCCCCTCGACCACGAACAGCACGCCTTGCGCCTCTGGGTCCAGTTCGGGGCGATCCGATCCACCGCCGGGCGACACCTCCATGATGTATTGCGAGAAGGTCTCGGCAAACCCGCTCAGGGGCCGCGCGATCACCCACAGGCGGGTGTTGTCCCAGAACGGCAGAAAGCTGGTCACGATATCGCGCATCGTCCCCTTGGGGATCACGGCATAGGCGTCGGTGAAGATGGCGCGGTCCGTCAGCAGTTGGCGCTGGTCCGGGTGGCCGCCGTGGGGGGCAAAGTACTTTGCAGACATGGGATCTCCGTCAGGTGAGGGTCGGCCGAGTATGGCGCGCCGGGTGCAGCTGCACCAACCGGGAAAGGCCAACAGCACTGTTAGGCGTTTTTTGAAAATGCTGTCGTTTGTCAACACAACCGCGCGGGGGACTTTGCCCGGTGGGGTGCATTTGCTAGAGCATCGGTAACGACGTGGAGGGGCTATGAAAATCGACATGACCACCGGACAGCCGGTCATTGATGCCGCAGACCTCGGCCCCCTGCTGGGTCTGGATCCCGCCGAGGTGCAGGCCCAGATGCGCGCGGGCGGGATCACCAGCGTCCACGAGATGGGCCAGGATGACCACGCGGGCCGCTTTCGCCTGACCTTCAGCCATGGGGGCAGGCGGGTGCAACTGACCTGTCTGCTGGACGGCACGGTGATCAGCACGGTCAAGACGGATGCAAAGCCGAGCTGACCCGGCCTGTGTTTATCATTGCCGCCCCCCATCCCGGGCACTAGCCTGTCCTCAACACGTGCCAACCTTTGGGAGGAGGGAGAGACCATGACACAGGATCGCAACGGGGCCGTTATCGTCGGCTGGGCACACAGCCCCTTCGGCAAGCTGGAGGCCCCGGATATCGAGGCGCTGTTTGCCAGTGTCGGCACAGCGGCGCTGGACCATGCTGGCATCGACGCGCAAGACGTGGATCTGGTGACGGTGGGGGTCCTGAACTCTGGCTTCTCAAAGCAGGGGTTCGAGGCGGGTCTGGTCTCGCTGGCCGTCCCGGGGCTGGAGCATGTGCCCGCCCTGCGCACGGAAAACGCCTGCGCCACAGGCTCGGCGGCGCTGTACACCGCCATTGATGCCATCGAGGCGGGCCGCGCCCGGGTGGCCCTGGTCATGGGGGCCGAAAAGATGAGCGCGACCCCCACGGCAGAGGTGGGCGACATCCTGCTGTCCGCGTCCTACCGACCAGAGGAGGCCGGGCTGCCCGCAGGCTTTGCCGGGATTTTCGGGCAGATCGCGGACCGCTATTTCCAAAAGTACGGCGACAAATCCGAAGAGCTGGCCATGATCGCCGCCAAGAACCACGCCAACGGCATGGGCAACCCCTACGCCCAAATGCGCAAGGATTTCGGCGTGGCTTTCTGCAACACCGTGTCCGACAAGAACCCCAAGGTGGCCGGCCCCCTGCGCCGCACCGATTGCAGCCTTGTGTCCGACGGGGCGGCGGCGCTGATCGTCACCGACCGCGCCACCGCCGAAGGGTTGGCCCGCGCCATCGCCTTTCGCGCCCGGTCCCACCAGAACGACATTTTCCCCCTGTCGCGCCGGGACGTGACCGCCTTTGACGGGGCGCGGCGGGCGTGGGACGCGGCCAAGGCCAGCGCCGGGGTGACACTGGACGACCTGTCATTGGTGGAAACCCACGACTGCTTCACCATGGCCGAGATGATCGAGTACGAGGCCATGGGGCTGGCAAAACCCGGCGAGGGGTGGAAGGTCATCCGCGAAGGGATCAGCACCAAGGACGGCGCGCTGCCCGTGAACCCCTCGGGCGGACTGAAATCCAAGGGGCACCCCATCGGGGCCACGGGCGTGTCCATGCACGTCATGGCCGCGATGCAACTGATGGGCGAGGCGGGCGACATGCAGATCGCAGACGCCAATCTGGCGGGCGTGTTCAACATGGGCGGCGCGGCTGTCACCAACTACGTCTCGATCATGGAGCGTGTGAAATGATCATGGCCCCGGTCTCGACCCGGACGATGAACCTTGGCCATTTGGTGGAACAACAGGCCCGGCGACTGGCGGATCACCCGGCCTTTATCTGGGGCGACCAGACTTGGACATGGGCGGAGTTGAACACCCGGGTGGGGGCCATGGCCGCCGTGTTTGCCGATCACGGGGTGGGCAAGGGCGACCGCGTGCTGGTCCAGTCCCGCAACAACAACCAGATGTTCGAAAGCATGTTTGCCTGTTTCCGTCTGGGGGCGGTCTGGGTGCCTGCGAATTTCCGCGGCGCGCCCGATGATCTGGCCTGGATGGCGGAACTGTCGGGGGCCAAGCTGCTGTTGTGCGACGCGGCCTTTCCCGATCATGCGCGCGTGCCGGGGCCGGGGGCGGTTCTGGCCATCGGGGTCGCAGACTTCGCCCCTGATGTCGATCGCCTGATGGGGCAGGCGGGTGATCCGCCGCCCTTGGCCGTGGTGGACCGGGACGATCCGTGTTGGTTCTTTTTCACCTCCGGCACCTCCGGGCGGCCCAAGGCGTCGGTGCTGACCCATGGCCAGTTGGGCTTTGTGATCACCAACCACCTGTGCGATCTGGTCCCCGGCAGCACGCAGGCGGATGCGTCGCTGGTGGTGGCCCCCCTGTCCCACGGGGCTGGGATGCACCAGTTGATGATGGCCGCGCGCGGGGCGCCCACGATCCTGCCCACGGCGGCGCGGTTCGACACCGCCGAGATCTGGGATCTGGTGCAACGCTACCGCGTGACCAACATGTTCACCGTGCCCACGATCCTGAAACTGCTGGTCGAGGCGCCCGAGGTCGCGGCGGTCGATCATTCGTCCCTGCGCTACATCATCTATGCGGGCGCGCCCATGTACCGGACCGACCAGATCAAGGCGTTGCAAACGCTGGGCCCGGTGCTGGTGCAATACTTCGGGTTGGGCGAGGTCACGGGCAATATCACCGTTCTGCCCCCTGTGGCCCATTCCGTCACCGACACGGGCCGCGAAGGCACCTGCGGCTATGCCCGCACCGGCATGCAGGTGGAGATTCAGGCCGAGGATGGCACTCCTCTCGCCCCGGGCGAGACAGGCGAAATCTGCGTCACCGGGCCTGCGGTCTTTGCGGGCTATTGGCAGAACCCCAAGGCCAACGCCGAAAGTTTCCGCAACGGCATGTTCCGCACGGGCGATCTGGGGCACATGGACGCCGAGGGCTATGTCTACATCACCGGGCGGCAGTCGGACATGTACATCTCGGGCGGGTCCAACATCTATCCGCGCGAGATCGAGGAAAAGATCCTGCTGCACCCCGATGTGTCCGAGGTGGCGGTCTTTGGCATGCCCGACCCCAAGTGGGGCGAGATCGGCGTGGCCGTGGTGTCCCTGCACGGCGGCGGCACCTTGGCCCCCGAGGACCTGAAGGCGTTTCTGCAAGACAAGATCGCGGGCTACAAAATGCCCAAGGCCTTCCACGTCTGGGACGAAATCCCGAAATCGGGCTACGGCAAGATGGCCAAACGCCTTGTCCGGGCAGAGTTGGAGCGGCGCGCGGCGGAGGCCCCCTGATGCGCACCGTCGTGCACCCCGGCCCGGTGCGGCCCGCGCGCATGGACCTTGTGGCATGCGCCGGGCAACCGGTGGAGGTGACATTGCCCCCCGGCGTGCCCCTGGAACAGGCCGTGGCCGAGGCTTTGGCCCCCCATGATCTGGACAGCGCCTATCTGGAAATCACCGCCGCCCCGGTCGAGACCCTGCGCTACGTGATCCCGGCCCATGCCCCCGACGACACCCACGTCGCGTGGTATTCCGACACGCGCGGGTTCGAGGCGGGGCGCATGGATCGCCTTGGCATGATCGTGGGGCGGCACGGGGGCGCGTCGTTCCTGCACGGCCACGGCAGTTGGACACCCCAAGGGGGCGCGCAGGCCATGGGGCATATCCTCGCCCCCTTGACCGTTCTGTCCGCCCCCGTCACCGCCCGGGGGATCGGCCTGCGCGGGGCGCGGTTTGACCGTCGCACCGATGGGGAAACGAACTTTGATCTGTTCCACGTGGACCCGGTGGACCGGGTGGGCGCGGGGCAGGGGGGTACGCCGCCCTGCGCCTGTTGCCGAACCAGGATCTGGCGGGCGGGTTGGACACCGCCTGCGCGGCGCTCGGCTGGTCCTCGGCCCGGGCGTTTGGCGTAGGCAGCGTGAACACCGCCACCTTTGACGATGGCCGCCGCCTGACCAGCATGCCGACCGAGCTGTTGTTGACCGACGCCGTGACCGGGCAGGCGCCCGAGGTGCTGATCGTGGGCACCGATGGTACGGATATCCGCGCGGGGCGCTTGGCCCGGGGTGAAAACGCTGTGCTGGTCACAGCCGAGGTCGTGCTGCAACGGCTTTCGTGATCGCGCCGCCTGTGTTATACGCCCAGATCATACGTATGAAGCGGAGGGACAGATGGCCCGCGTCAAAGTCAACCTGACCTTGGATACCGAAGTGGCAGAGGCCGCCCGATCCGTGGGCCTGAACATGTCCCGCGTGGCCGAGGCCGCCATCGCAGAGGCCGCCAAGATCGAACGCAACCGCCAATGGCGCGCCGCCAACAGCGCCCAGATCGACGCCTACGCCGCAGAGGTCGCACGCGACGGGCTGCCCCTGTCCCGCTACCGGTCTTTTTGATCCATGGCGCAATTCGACGTCTATCGGCTGGACGGCGGGCAATTGGTGGTGGATCTGCAAACCGACCTGATCGGCATCGACGCCTCGCGCGTTGTGGCCCCTTTGCGCGACGGCAGCCGGTATGCGGCCTTTCCGGGCCTGACCCCGTCCGTCCTGTTCGAGGGTGCGCCGTGGATCGTGCGCGTGCAGGAGTTGGCCGCGGTGCCCGGCGCGGTGCTTGGCCCGCCCGTGGGGTCGCTGGCCCCGGATCGGGACGCCCTCAAACGCGCGCTGGATATCCTGATCGACGGGATCTAGGGGCGATCAACCTGTGCGGGGTCGCTGAACTGCGACGCTGAGATCCTCTGACGGGCGGCCTGTTGCCCGATTTCATGTATCATCCATCCGTGGAACATCGCGGCAGATGCCTTTCATCCGGCAAAGCAGCACTGGGTCATAAGGAAGGTTATGTGAAATAAATTGACTCACCCCTTCATAAAAGTTACGAGTTTGGCGTTTTTGCGAGAATACGTAACATTATCCTTGATCAAACCCGTTCGGAGGCATACACCGACCATACGGTCGACTAATCTTTGGGAGGATTCGCGATGGACGCATTGATATGTGACGGGGTGCGGACCCCGATTGGTCGCTACGGCGGTGCGTTGTCCTCGGTGCGCGCGGATGATCTGGCGGCCTTGCCCATTTCCGCCCTGATGGACCGCAATCCCAGTGTCGATTGGCAGGCCGTGGACGAAGTGATCTATGGTGCCGCCAATCAGGCCGGCGAAGACAATCGCAACGTCGCACGTATGGCCGCCCTGTTGGCGGGCCTGCCGCAGGATGTGCCAGGCACCACCATCAACCGCCTGTGTGCCAGTGGCATGGACGCCGTGGGCTTTGCCGCGCGGGGGATCAAGGCCGGTGACTACGACCTGACCATCGCGGGCGGCGTCGAAAGCATGAGCCGCGCACCCTTTGTCATGCCCAAGGCCACCAGTGCCTTTACGCGCGCCAACGCGGTCTATGACACGACCATTGGATGGCGGTTCGTGAACCCCAGGATGCAGGACCTTTATGGCACGGATTCCATGCCGCAAACGGCCGACAATGTTGCCGCCGACTACGATGTCAGTCGCGCGGATCAGGATGCCTTTGCCGCCCGGTCCCAGGCGCGTTGGGCGGCGGCCCATGACGCCGGGCTTTTCGCGGATGAGATCGTCCGCGTGTCCGTGCCGCAGCGCAGGGGCGACCCGATTGTTTTTGACACCGATGAACACCCCCGCCCCGGCACCGATGCCGCCAAGCTGTCCAAGCTGAAGGGCGTGAATGGTGCTGATCTGACCGTGACGGCGGGCAATGCCAGCGGTGTGAACGACGGTGCGGCGGCCTTGCTGATCGCGTCCGACGCGGCGGCCTCGGCCCACGGATTGACGCCCATGGCCCGCGTGGTCGCCATGTCGTCCGCCGGTGTCGCGCCCCGGATCATGGGGATCGGCCCCGCCCCCGCCAGCGAAAAGGTGCTGCGCCGGGCCGGTCTGACCATCGACCAGATGGACGTGATCGAGTTGAACGAAGCCTTTGCCAGTCAGGGCCTTGCGACCTTGCGTCAGCTTGGTGTGGCGGATGACGACCCTAGGGTAAACCCACAGGGCGGCGCGATTGCCATGGGGCATCCGCTGGGCATGTCCGGCGCGCGCCTTGTGCTGACGGCCGCGCATCAACTGAAACGGACAGCTGGCCGCTATGCCCTTTGCACGATGTGCGTCGGCGTGGGCCAGGGCACTGCACTTATTATCGAGCGCGTCTGAACCGGGAGGACAAAGACATGTATGCACAGATGGTGAAATCCGAAGCGACACAGGAAGATCCCGCCAAGCTGGCCGCCTTTCAGGCGCGCATCGACGCGGGCGAAAAGATTGAACCCAAGGACTGGATGCCCGCGGGCTATCGCAAGACGCTGATCCGCCAGATCGGGCAGCACGCGCATTCCGAAATCGTCGGCCAATTGCCCGAGGGCAACTGGATCACCCGCGCCCCGACGCTGGAACGCAAGGCGATCCTGCTGGCCAAGGTGCAGGACGAGGCGGGCCACGGGCTGTACCTGTATTGCGCCGCCGAAACGCTGGGCGTCAGCCGCGACGAGATGACGGAAATGCTGCTGGATGGGCGGATGAAGTATTCGTCTATCTTCAACTATCCCACCCTGACATGGGCCGACATGGGCGCCGTGGGCTGGTTGGTCGATGGGGCCGCGATCATGAACCAGGTGCCGTTGCAGCGCACATCCTATGGGCCCTATTCCCGGGCGATGATCCGCGTGTGCAAGGAGGAATCCTTTCACCAGCGGCAGGGCTATGCGGTGATGATGAAAATGGCCAACGGCACGCCCGCGCAAAAGAAGATGGCGCAGGATGCGTTGAACCGTCTGTGGTTCCCCTCGCTGATGATGTTCGGCCCCTCGGATGCGGACAGCACCCATTCCGAGCAGTCGATGAAATGGAAGATCAAGATGAACACCAATGACGAGCTGCGTCAGAAGTTCGTCGACCAGACCGTGCCACAGGCCGAATACCTTGGCCTGACGATCCCTGACCCGACCCTGAAATGGAACGAGGAAAAGGGCGGTTATGACTTTGCCGAACCCGATTGGGACGAGTTCTTCGAAGTGATCAAGGGCAACGGCCCGTGCAACACCGAACGCCTCGCCGCGCGCAATAAGGCGTGGGACGAGGGCAAATGGGTGCGCGAGGCGATGTTGGCCCACGCCCAGAAACGCAAGGCAGTAAAGGTGGCAGCAGAATGAGCTCTCCCGGTAACCTGTACCCCGACACACCCAAGGCAAACGACACCCCGAAGCGTCAGGAATGGCCCCTGTGGGAGGTGTTCATCCGTGGCCAGCACGGGTTGAACCACCGCCACGTCGGCAGCTTGCATGCGCCGGACGAGGAAATGGCGATCAAGAACGCCCGCGATGTCTATACCCGCCGCAACGAGGGCGTCAGCATCTGGGTGGTCGAGGCGCGGCACATCGCGGCCTCCAGCCCCTCGGACAAGGGCCCGTTGTATGAGCCGTCCGAAAGCAAGGTGTACCGTCACCCGACCTTCTTTGACATTCCCGAAGACGTGGGGGCGATGTGATGGCCCAGATGGCTCAAGTGGATCAAGCGCAGCTTTTTGAATTCCTGTGCCGCATGGGGGACAACACCCTCGTGCTGGGGCACCGGGTCAGCGAATGGTGTGGCCACGCCCCGGTGCTGGAGGAAGACATCGCGCTGGCCAACACCGCGCTGGACCTGATCGGCCAGACGCAGATGTGGCTGGGCCTTGCCGCCGAGGTCGAGGACAAGGGCCGCACGGCGGATGATCTGGCGATGCTGCGCGACGTCTGGGATTTCCGCAACGTGCTGTTGGTGGAACAACCCAACGGCGACTTTGGCCAGACGATCCTGCGGCAGTTCCTGTTTGACAGCTGGCATCTGGCGATGCTGACCGCTCTGACCAAATCGTCCCACGACCAGATCGCGGCGATTGCGGCCAAATCCATCAAGGAAGTGCAGTACCACGTCGAACGCTCTGGCGACACGGTCATCGCCCTTGGGGATGGCACCGCTGAAAGCCACGGGCGCATGCAAAAGGCCCTGACCCTTCTGTGGCCTTACGTGGGCGAAATGTTCGTGCCCGATGCCGTGGATACGGCCATGGCGCAGGCGGGCATTGCCCCGGATCTGACCCAGTTGCGCGACACCTATGACGCCCGCGTGGCGGCGGTTCTGGACGAGGCGACCCTTGTCGCGCCCAAGGGCGGCTTTGCCCACAAGGGCGGCAAGACCGGGTTTCAGCACAGCGAACACCTGGGCCATATGCTGACCCAGATGCAGTGGTTGCAGCGTGCCTACCCCGGGGCCCAGTGGTAACATGAAACCATCCGAGGCATTGGTGTGGGATTGGCTGGACGATGTGCCGGACCCCGAAATCCCGGTGATTTCGGTGGTTGATCTGGGCATCGTGCGCGGCGTGGCATGGGACGGCGACACCCTGGAGGTGGCGGTGACGCCGACCTATTCGGGGTGCCCGGCGACCGGCGTGATCTCGATGGATATCGAAACGGCGCTGCATGATCGTGGCATCCGTGACGTGCGGATCAAGACACAGATCAGCCCGCCATGGACCACCGACTGGCTGTCGGCCAAGGGTCGGGCCAAGCTGGAAGAATACGGCATCGCACCGCCCCGTGCCGCCGGCGGGCCGGAGTGTTGCCCCCGCTGCAAATCCCAAAACGTCGCACGGATCAGTCAGTTCGGATCCACCCCCTGCAAGGCGCAGTGGCGGTGCAACGACTGTCTGGAACCCTTCGACTATTTCAAGTGTATCTAAGGAGCGCATGTGATGGCCCGCTTTCATCCCCTGTCCGTGATCGACGTGACCAAGACCATCCGCGATGCGGTTGTTGTGACGCTGAAACCTGAAAACGGCGGCGACTTCGATTTCACACAAGGTCAGTATCTGACCTTTCGGCAGGATTTCGACGGCACCGAGGTGCGCCGGTCCTATTCGATCTGCGCGGGCAAGGATGACGGCGTGTTGCAGGTCGGCATCAAAAAGGTCGAGGGCGGCGCCTTTTCCACATGGGCCAACGAAAACCTGGCCCCCGGCATGACCCTGGAGGCGATGGAACCCATGGGCAGTTTCCACACCCCCATCGACCCCTCGGCGGCCCGGAACTACCTTGGGTTTGCGGGCGGGTCCGGGATCACGCCGGTTCTGTCGATCATGAAAACCGTTCTGGCCCGCGAACCGCACAGCACCTTTACGCTGGTCTATGCCAACCGTGGCGTGAACACGATCATGTTCCGCGAAGAGTTGGAGGACCTCAAGAATTCCAACATGGGGCGGCTGACCGTGATCCATGTGCTGGAAAGTGACGCGCAGGACATCGACCTGTTCACGGGTCGGGTCGATGCGGACAAATGCAAGGCCTTGTTCAGCCATTGGATTGATATCGAAAGCATTGATACCGCCTTTATCTGCGGGCCGGAGCCGATGATGCTGGGCATTGCCGCGGCGCTGCGCGATCACGGTCTGACCGATGATCAGATCAAGTTCGAGCTGTTCGCCAGCGCCCAGCCCGGTCGATTGAAACGCAAGGCCGTCAGTGCCACGGGCGGGGCCGCCGCCAAGGCGACCGAGGCGACGATCACCATGGATGGATCGGCGCGGACCTTCACCATGGACAAGGATCAGTCGATCCTGGACGCGGCCCTGGAAAACGCGCTGGACGCGCCCTATGCCTGCAAGGCGGGGGTCTGTTCCACCTGTAAGTGCAAGGTGCTGGAGGGCGAGGTCGAGATGGTCGCCAACCACGCGCTGGAAGACTACGAGGTCGCGCGCGGCTATGTCCTGTCGTGCCAGTCCTTCCCCGTCACCGACCGTGTGGTCGTGGACTACGACCAATAGGACGGGGCGGGCCATGACCGATCAGATGGATATTGCAGATTATCTTGCCCAAGGCGGCCGCCTGACAAATCCGGCCAATGTGCCCACGCGCTATCGCGCGGAGCTGATGAAGATCATGGCCACCTTTGTGGACAGCGAACTGGCCGGGGCCGCAGGCTTTGCCGATGTGATCAACGCAGGGCCCGGCATCAAGGAACGCATCGCCGCCGCGCGCATCGTTCTGGAAAAGACCGACAACGCGGACCAGGTGCTGCGCCTGATGGGGCAATTCGGGGCCAACACCGACCGCTACGCCAGCCACCATCCCTGGACGGACCGCCTGCCCCGCGACACCCCGCCCGGTGCCACCCGCAACGCCCATGACATGCGCCTGTCGGTGCTGAACTATCCGCTGGACGGGTGGGTGGATGCGGTGGTGATGAACATGCTGATGGGGACGGCCGTGGGCGTGCAGCTGTCGGAATTCCTGACCTCCTCTTACCAACCGTTTGCCGAGGCGATCCGCGACATCATCCCGACCGAACAGCGCCACACGGAACTGGCGATCGAGGGTTTGCAAAAGCTGATGGCGGAGGGGCAGCAAGACGCCATCGCCCAAAGCGTCGCCTACTGGTGGCCCCGGGTCAGCGACAGTTTCGCGGTGGGGGCCTCTGGGCGGACCGAAAGCCTGCAAGCCATGGGTCTGCGCCGCGACTCGAACGCAAACCTGCACGAGTCGTGGGCGACTCGTGCAGGTTCTGTGTTGAATGACCTTGGCCTTGACCGGCCCTGAGCGCACCCCTTTCGCGGGTCACAACCCCCGCGCGCCGTTCAACGTCAGCTGCGTGACAAGCTGTGCATATTCCTCGCGGGCGGTCTGGTCGGCGGGGCCGTTCCACATGTAAAACCAGTTCAGCATCCCGAACACTGACATCACCGTCGCGCGCAGTTTGCGCCGGTCCCCGTCAAACGCCGCAGGGTTGATGGCGTTCACGACGCCGCTTAGCTGTTCGACTAGATCCCTTTGATATGATTTAAGAATATGCTGCTGCTCCGCAGGCAAAAGCGGGATGCCTTCGGTCTGGATTTTATGTTCGTGGTCCATGCCTTCATAGGCGCGCAGGGTTTCCACGACGATCCGGCCCAACTGCGCGGCGGGGTCCAGACCGTCCAGATCAAGCCCAAGCAGACGGTCCCGCAGTTCCGACAGATAGGTGTCGAGGATGTCAAACAGCAAGGCGTCCTTGCTGCTGTAATAATGGTAGATATTGGCCTTGGAGATGCCGCAATCCTTGGCCACCTGAGACATCGACGCCCGTGCAAAACCTTGTTCGGCAAAGACACGCGCGGCGACGGTCAGGATGTGCCCACGCTTTGCATCGTGGTCTTTTGCGATGGGGCGCGACACGGATTATGCCTTGTCGCGGATGTCTATGACACGCACCGCCTTGCCCTGACTGCGCGCGACGGTGCCCGGATCGCCCACCTGCACTTCGGTCGAAATCCCCACCATGTCTTTGATTCGCTTGGTTAACATCCGGGCGGCGGCCGTCTTCGACAGCTCATCCGCCGCATCGGTGCTGGCCTCGACCAGAACACGCAGGGCGTCCATCCGGCCGGATTTGTACAACTCGATCTGGAAATAGGGCGCAAGGCCGCCGGTCGCCATCACCTGTTCTTCGATCTGGGTCGGGAACACGTTGACGCCGCGCAGGATGATCATGTCGTCGGACCGTCCGGTGATCTTTTCCATCCGCCGCATAGTCCGCGCCGTGCCGGGCAAAAGCCGGGTCAGGTCGCGGGTGCGGTAGCGGATCATCGGCATCCCTTCCTTGGTCAGCGTGGTAAAGACCAGCTCCCCTTCCTCGCCATCCTCGACCACTTCGCCCGTGGTGGGGTTGATGATCTCGGGGTAGTAGTGATCTTCCCAGACGTGCAGGCCGTCCTTGGTTTCCACACATTCGTTTGCCACACCGGGGCCCATGATTTCCGACAGGCCGTAGATATCGACGGCGTGCATGTCAAAGGCCTCCTCGACCTCTTTGCGCATCGCGTTTGTCCAGGGCTCGGCCCCAAAGACACCGACCTGCAGAGAGGATGAGCGCGGATCAATCCCCGCCTTGTGGAACCCTTCAAGGATATTGAGCATGTAGGACGGCGTGACCATAATGCCCGTCGGCTGGAAGTCGGTGATCAGGCCCACCTGTTTCTCGGTCTGCCCGCCGCCCATGGGCACCACCGTAGCCCCCAGTTTTTCGATGCCGTAATGCGCGCCAAGCCCGCCCGTAAACAGGCCGTAGCCATAGGCGTTGTGCACGATATCCCCCGCCCGCAGGCCCGAGGCCCGCAAGCTGCGCGCCAGTGTATCGGCCCAGACGTCGATGTCATGCTTGGTATAGACGACAACCGTGGGCTTGCCGGTTGTCCCCGAGGACGCATGGATGCGGACCAGTTTGTCCTTGGGCACAGCGGCCAGCCCAAAGGGGTAATTCGCGCGCAGGTCGTCCTTGTAGGTGAAGGGGAACTTGGCAAGGTCTTTCAAGTCTTTGAGGTCATCAGGACGCACGCCCGCCGCGTCGAACCGTTCGCGGTACATCGGCACGTTGTCATAGGCGTGGCGCAGGGACCACTTCAACCGCTCCAGCTGCAGGGCCATGATTTCATCACGGCTGGCGATTTCAATCGGGTCCAGATCGGCTTTGTTCGGGCTTAGGTCTTTCATGTCGTTTCCTCCACACGTCGGATTATTCTTGGAACAGGTGGCCTTTGATGGATCGGGACAGGCCGCGCATTTCCGCGACTGTCTGGCCATTTTGATTTTCGACCCGCACGTCATAGATGCCGCTGCGCCCGGTCAAGGAAACTTCGCGCGCCGTTGCCGTCAGCCGATCGCCCAGCTTGGCGGGGGCGGTGTAGGTGATCATGTTGTTCTGCGCCACGGTGGCTTGGTTCCGGCTGTTGCAGGCAAAGGCAAAGCAGCTGTCGGCCAGCGCAAAGGTGATGCCGCCGTGGCACATGCCGTGGCCGTTGCAGTGGTGCTTTTCAACCTGCAGGGACAGGACGGCCTGCCCCTCGTCCACGGAGACGATGGTCATGCCCAACCATTGGGATGCCCCATCGGTGGCCCACATGGCGGCGGCGGATTTTTCGGCGCGTTCCTTCGGGGTCATGGTCATGCGCCTTTGAACGCGGGGGCGCGCTTTTCCAGAAACGCCGAAACGCCCTCGGCGTAATCCGCGCTTTCGCCGCAGGTTTTCATATAGCTGGCCTCAAGCTTCAGATGATCTTGCAGCGTGTCTGTGGCGCTGGCCTGGATCGCGGCCTTGGTCAGGCCCAGCCCAAGGGTGGGGCCGTTGGCAAAGGTTTCGGTCATTGCGCGGGCCTCGGCCATCAGGGCGTCGTCGGGAATGGCCTTCCAGATCAGGCCCCAGTCTTCGGCCTGTTGCGCGGGCAAGGGTTGCGCGGTGAAGGCCAGCCCCTTGGCCCGTGCCTCGCCCAGCAGACGGGGCAAATGCCAGCTGCCGCCGGTGTCGGGGATAAGGCCAACCTTGGAGAATGACTGAATGAACTTGGCGCTGTGGGCGGCCAGAACCACGTCACAGGCCAGCGCAAGGTTGGCCCCTGCCCCGGCGGCCACACCATTGACGGCGCAGACCACCGGAAAGTTGAGCGACCGGATCAGGTTGACCAAGGGCGCATAGAAGGTGCGCACCGTGGCCCCCAGATCGGGGGGGACGTCATCTTGGACGGGTCGCGGTCGCCCAGATCCTGACCCGCGCAGAACCCCCGCCCGGCCCCGGTCAGCAACACCGCCCGGGCCCCGTTGTCCCGTGCGGTCTCCAAGGCGTTGCGCAAGGCCCCGTGCATTTCGTCATTGAAGCTGTTGAGTCGGTCGGGCCGGTTCAGAGTGATTTCTGTCCAGTTTTCATGTGTTTGAACAAGGATCGTATCGGTCATGGTGAGTCTCTCTGGGGCGCTGTCGGAATACTCCTTGCATAAACCGACCGGTTGGTCAATTAAGGATGCAGATTTCAGAATCCGATGGAGACCGGCATGAGCGTTGTGGATGTGCGTGTAGAAAACGGGCTGGCATGGATCACTGTGAACAACCCGCCCGTGAACGCGACGTCAACGGCGGTGCGTCAGGGCTTGTTGGACGCCGTGCAGCAGGTGCAGGGCGCGCGCCTTGCGGTGCTGCAATGCGCCGGGCGGACCTTCATCGCGGGTGGCGACATGAGCGAGTTTGACGCCCCGCCCCAAGCGCCGCACCTGCCCGATGTGGTCAACGCCATAGAACACAGCGCAACGCCCTTTGTGGCGGCAATGCATGGCACTGTGCTGGGCGGTGGGCTGGAGATTGCCATGGGCTGCGCGTTTCGGATCGCGGCGCCGGGCACGCGCTTCGGCCTGCCCGAGGTCAACGTGGGCCTGATCCCCGGCGCGGGTGGTACGCAGCGCGCGCCGCGCCTGTTCGGATGGGACGCGGCGATTGACATGGTGTGTTCCGGGCGGATGATTTCGGCACGCGATGCCTTGGCGTTGGGTGCGATTGATGCCATTTCCGATGACGTGGCGGCGGCGGTTCAGGACCTGCCAGCGGTGGCGCCCGTGCCTGTGTCGATGCGCGAAGCGCCGTCCTTTGACGCCGATTGGATCACAGAGAAACGCGCGACCTTGAAACGCCGCGCCAAAGGGCAAGCCGCCCCCCTGCTGAACCTTGATGCCTTGCAGTGGGCGGTTCGCCCCTTTGCGGACATGCAGCCAAAGGAACGCGCCTTGCATCTGGAACTGCGCAGTTCCGACGAAAGCCGCGCCCTGCGCCATGCCTTCTTTGCGGAACGCGCGGTGGCGCAGCCCGCTGAAATCGCTGGGGCCAAGGCGGCGGACATCGAGACCATCGCCGTTGTTGGCGGCGGTCTTATGGGGGCCGGTATCGCCGCGGCCTGCCTTGCAGCGGGCTATCGTGTCGCCTTGGTGGAGCGCGACGCTGATGCCGCCGACGCCGCGCGGTCCCGTGTGCATGGGTTGGTCGCAGGCGCGTTGACGCGTGGCAAGATCGACCAAGCGAAACACGATGACCAGATCGACAGGTTCACGGTCGGCGCGGGCTACGAGGTGGCGTGCGGTGCGGACCTCGCCATCGAGGCTGTGTTCGAGGATGTCGCCGTCAAACAGGCCGCCTTTGCGGGGCTGTCGGCGGTCATCGGACCTGACGCGATACTGGCGACGAACACGTCCTATCTGGACCCGCAAGACATCTTTGCCGGGATCGAGAACCCCGCCCGGTGTGTCGGGCTGCATTTCTTTTCGCCGGCGCATATCATGAAACTGCTGGAGGTCGTGAAGCTGCCCGCGACCTCGTCTGACACGCTGGCCACGTCCTTTGCCCTGGCCAAGCGGTTGCGCAAGGTCGCGGTTCTGTCGGGTATTTGCGACGGGTTCATTGGCAACCGGATGCTGGCCGCCTATCGGCGCGCGGCGGAATACATGCTGGCCGATGGGGCCTTGCCCGATCAGATCGACGCTGCCATGCGCGCCTATGGCATGGCCATGGGTCCCTTCGAGGCGCAGGACATGAGCGGCCTGCAAATCGCCCTTGCCAATCGCCGCAGGCAAGACAGCACCCGCCCCACAGCCGAGCGTTACGTCACGATTTCAGACAAATTGTGCGCACAGGGCCGCTTGGGCCAGCGCGCGGGCAAGGGCTGGTATCTCTATGCCGACGGGGACCGACGCCCCAAGGTGGACGCCGCGGTCACAGACCTGATCGAGGCTTATTCGGCGGAGCAGGTGATCACCCGCCGCGCCTATACCCAAGCCGAAATTCAGACGCAGCTGCTGGCCGTACTGGCCAATGAAGGCGCGCGGATTGTCGAGGAAGGCATCGCTGAAAACGACGCCGCCGTCGATATGGTCAAACTGCATGGCTACGGTTTTCCGCGATGGCGTGGGGGGCCGATGTGCGCCGCAGACACCGCCGGGGCGGATGCGATCCGCAGTGCCCTTGAGACCCTGGAGGCGCAAAGCCCCGGGTCCTGGGTCCGCGCCGCGCGCTACACCTGATCCGCCCGAATGATCTTTTGAAAGGAACCGATATGACCCTGATAGATGTCCAGAGTTTTGCCGCCGGTCAATGGGTGGCCCCCGATGCAAACGCCCGGCTGATTGAAAACGCAGTGACCGGCGCGCCGATGGGGCGGGCGGGGAATGACACGCTCGATGTGCAGGCAATGTTGGATTATGCGCGGGACACGGGCGGCCCTGCCCTGCGCAAGATGACGTTCCATGACCGCGCCCGCATGCTTAAGGCGCTGGCCTCCCACTTGGGCAAGAACAAGCAGGCGCTGTATGACCTGTCGTTTGCCACGGGTGCCACGCAGTCCGATCACATGATCGACATTGACGGCGGGGTGGGCACGATGTTCGTCTTCGCGTCCAAGGGGCGGCGCGAGATGCCGGATGCCCATGTCTATCTGGATGGCAACGTCGAACAACTGTCACGGGGCGGCACCTTCTTGGGCCAGCATATCGCAACACCCTTGCAAGGCGTGGCCGTGCACATCAACGCGTTCAACTTCCCTGTTTGGGGCATGTTGGAAAAGCTGGCCCCGACCCTGCTGGCCGGTGTGCCTGCGATCGTGAAACCCGCAACGGCCACGTGTTATGTGACGGAACTGGCCGTCAAGATTATGCTCGACAGTGGGATCCTGCCTGCCGGTGCGGTGCAGCTGGTCTCGGGCGGCTTGGGCGATATGCTGGATCGCCTGACCTGTCAGGATGTCGTCAGCTTTACCGGGTCCGCCGATACCGCGTTCAAACTGCGTTCGGCCCCGCATATCCTGCGCAATTCGATCCGCTTTGTGGCGGAACAGGACAGCCTGAACGCCTCGATCCTTGGGCCGGACGCCGTGCCGGGCACGCCGGAATTCGACCTGTTCGTCAAGGAAGTGCAGCGCGAAATGACGACCAAAGCCGGGCAAAAGTGCACCGCCGTGCGCCGGATCCTTGCGCCCCAGTCGCAGGTGGATGCGGTGATCGAGGCGCTGAGCGCGCGTCTTGCTAAGACCGTGATCGGTGATCCACAGGCGGAGGGCACCCGCATGGGGGCCTTGGTCAACAACGCCCAGAAACGCGATGTTCTGGAAAAGGCCGCCATCATCGGTCAAGAGGCGGAGCGTGTCTATGGCGACCCTGCCGCCTTTGACGTGCACGGGGCCGATGGAGATGCAGGCGCGTTCCTGCCGCCGATGCTGTATCACTGTGCCGACCCGGACAATGCAGTGCGCATCCACGACACAGAGGCCTTCGGCCCGGTTTCCACGATCATGGGTTACCGTGATCTGGATCATGCGATTGCGCTGGTGAACCGGGGTGAGGGGTCGCTGGTGGCCTCGGTCATCACCCATGACAGCGCCGTTGCGCGCGAGGTTGCGCTTGGCGCAGGCGCGTTCCACGGGCGGCTGTATTTCAACAACCGTGACAGCATGAAGGAATCCACCGGCCACGGGTCCCCCCTGCCCCATATGGTGCATGGCGGTCCCGGGCGCGCGGGCGGCGGCGAAGAGATGGGGGGCGTGCGCGGCGTGATGCACTACATGCAGCGCACTGCGATCCAGGGCAGCCCCGATATCCTGTCCGCGATTGGGGACAAATGGGTGCCGAATGCGACAGAGCACGCGGCCCCGGCCCATCCGTTCACGCGCACGTTCCACGACCTGACCATCGGCGAGACGATCCACACCGACCCGCGCAAGGTCACGTTGGAGGACATCGAACACTTTGCCGAATTCACCGGCGATACCTTCTATGCCCACATGGACGACGCAGCCGCGCAGCGAAACCCGTTTTTCCCGGGTCGCGTGGCCCATGGCTACCTGCTGCTCAGCTTTGCGGCGGGTCTGTTCGTGGAACCGAATGAGGGCCCTGTTCTGGCCAACACCGGCCTTGATAACCTGCGTTTTATGAAACCGGTCGAGGCGGGTGATTGCATCAAGGTGCGACTGACGGTCAAACACAAGACGCCGCGCAACGAGGAATACGGCGAGGTGCGGTGGCACGTCACCCTGACCAATCAGGACGATGATCTTGTGGCGGAGTACGACCTTTTGACCATGAACGCCTATACCGCCTAGGCTTGGCAGGTTTGCCTTTGCGCCCTACAAGGCGCGGATGGACAGCGCAGCCTTTCAGGACATCGTCAGGATTTTGACGCAAGGCCAGACCCCTCGGGTCTGGTCTTTGCTGGTGACGGTGTTTGGGGACCTGGCGCAAGAGGACGGTGCCCAGATCAGCGGGCCCTTGTTGCGGCAGTTGACCAAGGTGATCGGGATCAAGCCCGAAGCGATGCGCGTGGCCCTGCACCGACTGCGCAAGGAAGGCTGGATCGAAAGCCGCCGTCAGGGGCGCAGCAGTGTTTACTTCCTGACCGACTGGGGACGCGCGCAGACGGTCGCGGCCTCGCCAAGGATTTATGCCACAGGTCCCGACGCCTCACAGGCGTGGCTGGTGGTCTTCAACCCCGCTCATACGGTGCCCAATGGGCCGCCGGGTGCATGGGTGTCGTCCAACATGCTGCTGACGGACAAGGCGCCGGACCACATCGACGGCTATGTGCATCAGGTCCCGGCGGACGCCCGCCTGCCGGACTGGATGACGGAAAAGGTGGCAGGTGCGGAAACCGTCGGGCTGGCACAGGACCTGTTGCAGGCGCTTGACCGCGTGGGCACCCAATTGCCTGCGTCCCTTTCGGCGCTAGAGGTCGCGGTGCTACGCATATTGATCGTGCACGGCTGGCGGCGCATTGTGTTAAAGACTCCGGTCCTTGCGGATCACGTGTTCCCGCAAATGTGGTGCGGAACGCAGTGCCGTGCCCGCGTCTCTGCCCTGTTGGCGCAAAACCCCCAGCCGTCCCTGGACGCGCTGGAGGCCGAGGTTTCATCCGACGTGGCGACCTAGGCTAAATCAGTGCCAGCGACAGCCACGGCACGAAGCTGACCAAAAGCAGCATCACCAGCATAAGCGCGATGAAGGGCAGCACAGAAACGGTCACAAGGCTGAATTTCTCTTTGAACGCCGTAGACGCGACCAGCAAGTTCAGCCCCATCGGCGGCGTCAGCAACCCGATTTCCAGGTTCAGCACCATGATGATGCCCAAGTGGACCGGATCAATGCCAAACGTCGCGGCCACCGGCATCAGCAGCGGCCCAAAGATCAGCAGGGCCGAGATCGTGTCCATGAACATGCCCACGACCAGCAACAGCAGGTTCATCATCAGGATGAACAGGATCACGTTGCCGATATTGGCCTGAAGCCAGGCCCCCAAGGCGTTCGGAATGCCCTCGGTGGCGAGAAAGACGTTCACGCTCATGGCGATTGCGATGATGGAGATGATGGACCCCAGCAGAGCAACGGTGTCCTGCACGATGGTGTAAAGGTCGCGCACGGTCACTTCGCGGTGCAGGAACATTTCAACCAACAAGGCATAGACCAGTGCCACGGCAGCGGATTCCGTGGGCGTGAAGAACCCTGAATAAATACCGCCCAACAGCAGGATCGGGATGAACATCGCCGGGCCACCACGCATCAAGGCCTTGCGCAGGGACTTGCGTGTCTCGGGCGTCGGAGTCGGCATGTCCCTGTTCACATAAAGCGCATAGGCCACCATGATCCCCGTCAGCATCAAAGCACAAGTATCGCAACCCCGCAGAGGCAAAACCGTAGGGCAGCGCAAGCTGTGCAATCCAGATTTCCAGTTTCAGCGGCGGTGTCGTGAACCCCATCGCCTTGTTCTCCAGCACCAGCATTGCGCCGAAATAGGCCCCGGCAGACATCACGAGTGCACCTACGCAATGGCCCACCCGTAGGGTCACAGGGTCATAGCGGGCAGGAATGACCCCATCCATGACCGACGGGCGGATGTGCCGGTTCAACGCAACAGCGACCGCAATGCCGATCAGGGCCGACCCATTGGCCAGCAGAACGGCCATACGTTGCCCCCCAAATGGGAGAGGCGAAGATCTCGCGCGAGATGACATCGGCAAACAAGATTGCGGCGGCAATCGCATAGAAAGCCCCCGCAACCAATGTTTCCACGGTCAACAAAGCAGATAGAAACCGCTTCATTTCCTGATTAGCCTGCGGTGCAGGCATCACGGGCGGCCACAACTTCGTCATAGACGCGCTGTGCTTCGCCACCGGTGCTGGCAATCAGGTCCTGCATGTTTTCTTCGGTCCAAATGGCGGCCCATTCTGCGCGCTGCTCGTCCGTCAGTTCTGCGATGGTGCCGCCGTTTTCAACGTGGCGGGTGCTGAAGAAGTTGATTGCACCGCGCACAGCGGTACGCAGCGCATCTGCGGGCTCCATGGCTTCGTTGAAGTGCGCCTGCTCTTCTGCGGACATGGCGTCCCAGACACGGGTCGACATCAGCATGACGGAAGGCTGATAGATGTGACGGGTGCGGGTCATGTGGGGGAAATCTTGCCAATGCCGCCAGCGACATAGGAAATGGTTGGCAGCTCACCGCCCTCAACCAAACCGGTCTGCAGGCCCGTTGCCACGTCGGAGAATGGCAGTGGCACGCCGGATACCCCAACCGCGCGCCAATACAGGTCGTGGTTGGCAGAGGTGCCCACGCGCATCTTCAGACCCTCTAGGTCGGCGGGGCCGGTGACGGGTTCGTTGGTGAACAGGTTTTGCCAACCCAGTTCCTGCCACTGGACCAGACGCAGGCCGCGCTCTTGGAACAGGGCGTCAAAGGTGTCGGCCAGGTGGTTGGCCAGGGCGCAGTCGGCTTGCTCGAAGCTATCCCAGAAGAACGGCGCCACCAGCATGGAGACCTCGGGCACAACGCTGGACACGGCGGTGACCGAGAAGATGCCGGCGTTCAGACGGCCGCGTGCGGTCTGTTTGATCGTGTCGGTTTCCGCGCCCAGCTGGCTGGCGGGGAACACTTCGATGCTCATTGCGCCGCCGGAGATCTCGGCCAGGTTTTCCGCTGTCTTCTCCAGATGCGTCACCCATGGCGTGCCATTCGGAGCAGCCGTGGAAATCTTGAGCGTGTCGGCGTGTCCACGGGCAGTTTGTATCATCATTTTGGGTCCAAGAACGGAATCATCCTGCGTCTTGTGGAAGAATTCATATCCAGCGCGCTTGCCGATCTGGAGGCCCTGGACCTGTCCGATTGCACGTTTGAGGAACGGCTGCGTGCCTTGCTGGATATGACCGCATTGCAGTTCCGCAACAATTCCGAGTTCTATCGGTCCATGTCCCAGCGGGTTCAAATTGATCCCGGTATTTGGGAGCCCCTGCGCGAAGTGCGCAAAAAATTTGAAGACCGGATTTTCCACGAGCTTGGCCAAGACCTCATTGCGCGCGGCATCCCGAAACCGCGCGCAGCCATTCACCGTATGATGCAGGCCATTCTGGGCATTCTGACCCATTCAGTGTTGTTTGACTCGGGCCCTGTGGGCCCTTCCCACCCCAACCTAGAGCCGCAGGTTTATGCCATCGGCCACGCAATTCTTATGTTGCAGGATCACTAAGGAGCCCGAGATGGCATCAGAAATCACCCTTTGGTCAGCCGTGGAAACCGCCGAGAAGATCCGCAGCAAAGAGGTTTCGGTGGTTGAGGTGACGCAAGCGCAGATCGAACGCATGGACCAAATCAACCCATCCATCAACGCCATCACGACACCGGTCCATGAGGCGCTGGAGGTGGCTGCGCAATTGGACGCCGCCGGTGTGCCCGAGGTATGCAGCCCCCTGCACGGCGTGCCGGTCACAACCAAGATCAACGTGGATCAGGCCGGTTATCCGAACTCCAACGGTGTTGTCGGCTTCAAAGGGAACGACGGTCCCCATGATTCCCCCGTGGTGGAAAACCTGAAGGCGGCGGGTGCGGTTGTGATCGGTCGCACAAACACGCCCGAATTCTCTATGCGGTGGAGCACGTCGAACCCGCTGCACGGTGTGTCGTTGAACCCGTGGGATGCGACCGTGACCCCCGGGCGGGTCCAGCGGTGCGGCAGCGGCGGCCGTGGCCAGTGGGATCGGGGCCGTGGCCCACGGCAACGATCTGGGAGGGGTCCTTGCGGTATCCGGCCTATTGCTGTGGCGTGACGACGATCCGCCCGTCCTTTGGTCGCGTGCCCGCCGGCAGTCCCAACCAAGTCAACGAGCGCCCGCCCCTGACTCAAACCATGTCCGTGCAGGGTCCAATCGCACGATCCATCGCGGATGTGCGTGCTGGGCTTCAAGTCATGTCGATGCGCAACAGCCATGATCCCTTGCAGGTGAACGCGCCGGACAGCGGACGTCTGCGCGACGGCGGGGTCACGGTGGGGTATGCGTTCAATCCTTTCGACGCGTCCTTGGACCCTGCCGTTCAAAGCGCGATGACCATGGCGGTGGATGGTTTGCAAAGCGCAGGTATCACCACGCGCGAAATGACCCCGCCCCATGCAGAGGAGCTGGTGGACCTGTGGGGCGGTTTGTTGATGACCGAGACTCGCCACACGTTGTACGCCGCAATCCAAGAATATGGATCGGCAGAGATGAACCGCATGGTCGAATACTATTTTGACCGGTTTCCCGCCCTTGATGTCGACGGCCTGTTCGCGGCTTTGTCGCGCAAGATTGCGGTGCAGCGGGCGTGGTCGCAGATGTTTGACGAGGTCGATCTGTTCATGATGCCGAAGTCGTTGTTGCGGCCCTTTGAGAACGATCTGGATTTCAAGGCCCCGGACCGTATCCCCGAGATTCTGGACGCGCAAAAGGCGCTTCAGGCGATCAATCTGCTGGGCCTGCCCTCTGTGGCGCTGCTCACGCATTTGGAGGGCAGCGTGCCCCTTGGGGTGCAGCTTGTGGCGCCCATGCACGATGACTGGTTTGCCTTGGATGTGGCCGAACGCCTAGAGGCCGAGTTGGGCACGATCTGACGGCAGTCGCCCGTTTGGGCCTGACGCCTTGACGATGGGTCGCCGCTACATTGCGGCGACCAGCCAGAGTGACAGCCCCGGGATCAACGCGATAAAGGCAAGGCGGAAAATATCCGCGATCCAGAACGGCAGGACGCCGCGGAATATGGTCCCGATCGACACGTCCTTGAGGACGGATTTCAGGACAAACACATTCATCCCGACAGGTGGCGTGATCAAGCTGATCTCTGTGGCCACAACCACCACGATGGCAAACCAGATCAAGGCATATTCGGGGTCTTGCAGAAGTTCGTTCGCGAACTCCAGCTCGAACATCAGCGGGTAGAACACCGGGACCGTCAACAGCACCATCGACAGGCTTTCCAGCACACATCCCAACAGCATGTAGATCAAGATGATGGCGCCGATGACCATCCACGGCGACAGTTGCCAGTCATAGACCACAACGGCCAAGGCATCGGGCAGGCCCGCGAAATTGACGAAGTTGGTAAAGATCTCTGCGCCGATGATGATTGCAAAGATCATCGCGGTGGTGCGGACACTGTCCAAAATGGCGTCAAAGAAATCCCCAAACGACATCGTGCGCAGGCCGACCGCGATCACAATGGATGCGGCGGCGCCCATGCCAGCGGCCTCGATCGGGGTAAAGAAGTTGCCGTAGATGCCCACCATAATGAACAAAAACAGGCCTAGAACACAGGTCACGCCGATCTTGTCCGACCGGGTCATTTGCGGGATTTCGGTCACCGGCGGTGCAAGATCGGGATTGAAGGCCACGGCAATGCGCACGGCGATCAGATACAGGATAACACCCAGGATGCCGGGGATCACCCCTGCGATGAACAGATGCGCAATGTTGGATTCGGTCAGCAGGCCATAGATGATCAAAATCACGCTGGGCGGGATCAAGATGCCAAGGGTGCCCCCTGCCGCGATGGACCCCGTTGCAAGGCGATCATCATAGCCGAATTTGCGCATGGAGGGCATAGCGACCTTGGACATGGTGGCAGCCGTCGCAAGGGACGAACCGCACACGGCAGAGAATCCGCCGCACGACAGCACGGAGGCCATGGAAAGCCCTCCCGGCATCTTGCCGAACAAACGGTTCGCGCCCGCAAACAATCCCTGGGCCACGCCCGACTTTGCCAGGACATTGCCCATGAACACGAACAAGGGGATCACGGACAGGCTGTAGGACAGGCCGGTGTCAAAGGCGATTTGCCCGGTCATTGCCCAGGCCGGCTCCCACCCCCGCAGATAGGCAAAGCCAAAACCACCGACCGCGGCCATCGCAAGGGCGATTGGCACGCGCAGCAGGATCAGGCCCAGTAGAATTGCGAAGGCGATCAGGGAAATGGTCACGATGAACCCTCTTTCGTCGGAAGGGTGGCTGTGGTGTCCACGGGCAGGATAAAGCCACGCAGAATGGCCAGAAGTGCGCTGACCACGCAGGCAATCGCCGCGGCATAACCGAAGGGTGCAAGGGGGATGCTCAAGGCATTTGTAACCGCGCCATCCGTGGCAGCCTTGTCGGAATGAACCCACAGCCGCCACGCGAATGTCAGGAACACCGCCGCGGTGAACAGACCGCCAAAGGCAATCAGAACCCGGTTCGCGCGTTCGCCAAACGCAAAGGCCAGAAGGTCCACTTCGACATGTTCACGGCGTTCGGTGGCCAGGGGCAAGGCCGCGAAGACCAGCGCGACCAACAGGACTTCGGTCATTTCAAAGGCCCCGTTCAGCGGTGCATTCAGAAAGTAGCGTCCGATCACGTCAATACAGGTGATGCTGACCAGGATCACCAAAAGCAGGGCCGCAACGACGCCAAGACTGCGTTCAAGAAGCGGCTGCACAGAGGCCCCCGCGCGTGCGCGGGGACCTGTGTCTTTCAGGTGCGGCTGGACCGACACGGGCTTAATATTCCACGCCGGTCTGCGCGCGGAATGCGGCCAGGGCGGCTGTGCCGTCAGCGCCGGTCTCTGCCACGGCGGCTGCCCATTCGGCTTCACGCTTTGCGGCGGCTGCCTTGATGGCCTCCACCATCGCGGGGGAAGCTTCGTGCAACTCGATACCGGCCTCGCCGATTTCCTTGACGGATTCGATGTCAGACTCGTCCCATGCCTTGCCGGCCATTTCGGCAAAGACCGTGCCCGAGATCGCCTCGATCGCGGCTTGGTCCTCGGCAGAGATCGAATCCCATTTGTCGCCGTTCATCACAAGGAACCAGCTGGTGTTGTAGAACCCGCCGGGGATGGTCATGGAATGGGTCAGGTAGTCGGTCAGTTTGAACGACGTCACACCATCGGGTGGGAAGGTCACACCGTCGATGATCCCACGCGACAGCTGTTCGAACACTTCGCCCGAGGACATGAACAAGGTGGTCGCGCCCAGATCGCCCATCAGATCGGCAATGTAGCCGCCCGGTGTGCGGATTTTCAGACCATCGAGGTCCGAAGGTTGCTCGATCTTCTTCACGCCGTTGTTCAGCATGCCGGGGCCGTGCAGGAACAGGCCCAGCAGTTTGACGCCCTCGTGTTCCGCATCGGCGTTCAGCTGACCGGTGTAGATGTCCCAGAATGCCTTGGAGCCGCTGACGGCATCTTCGGCCAGAAACGAAAACTGGCCGATGCGCGATCCGAGGAAACGGTCATCCGTCGTAAAGGAATGCAGGCCATAGGTGATGTCCGCGATGCCTTCGACAGCCATGTCGTAGTGTGCAGGTGGCGCGCCTGCGGGCTTGCCCAGAACGCGCACGGTGACGCGGCCGTCGGTGACCTTGGCCACTTCACGGGCCCAAGGCTTCATGGCGTTAACCACAAGCGTGTGGCGAGGTGGTAGCCAGCTAGACATCACCAGCTCTGTGTCTGCGAATGCGGGCGTGCTCAGCGCGCTGACGGCCGTAACGGCGGATGCCAGCAGCATCGCAAAAGTAGTGTTTCCAAGTTTCATGAAGTCTCCTCCTCAGGACGTAAGTATGTGTGCTTTGGGTCGGGGTGTGGATATCGCCCTTCGTGCACGCCCCAAACCTTGGGCCCATGATGCCCAAAGTGCGGCGGGCATCCGGGTGTCAGGGCGATCAATTGCGTGGGCTGTATCCGGTCCTCCCCGACCGATCAGCAAGTCTCTCCTCTGGGCACGTGCTTAACGCGCTGAAGTGATCTCGTCAACTTTGTTGCAAATGAAACGTTTTGCCGTAGGGTGTGGTCTGTCATGAACCTGAACGATTACTTTCCATACCAATTGGCCTCCACGGCCGAAGCTTTTTCGCGAAGGTTGACGCAAGTGTATGGTCGGAACTACGGGCTGTCCCGCGAGGAATGGCGCCTGTTGCTGTTGTTGGCGGATGCCAAGGAGCTGACGTCACTGGAACTGGCAAAACTCACGACCTTGGATAAGGTGCAGATCAGTCGCGCGGCGCAGAAACTGGACGACAAGGGATGGATAACCCGCTGCGTCTCCCGCGCGGACAAGCGGATCAAGGTCTACGCGTGCACAGAGGCGGGTCAGCAGATTTTCCGGGAAATCTATCCAAAGGTAGAAGGCAAGGCAGCGTCAATCCTAGGGCACCTGACCGAACAGGAGCGCAAGGACCTTGAACGCGGCCTCGCGGCTTTGAAGCGGGCCGTCCATGCGCATGATACCGAGCTGGATTAGTCAGCGGCTGGATGTTGCGCCAGCGTGTCCAGCGCGCGGTGCAGCGCCTCGCCCTGATCGCCCAGACGTGCATCCAGTTCCGATTGGAACGCTTGGGCGATGGGAATGAGTTGGTCCAACAGCGACTGTCCCTTGTCCGTCAGGGCCAGCCTCAGCAGCCGTTTGTCCGCCGCATCCACGTGTTTGGTGACCAGTCCATTGGCCTCCAGACGGGACGCGGCCCGGCTGACCTTGGATTTCTCCAGATTGGCCTTCTTCTGGATGTCACGAATGGACGGCGCATCGCCATAGCCGACATTCAGCAACACCCGCCATTCGGCCATCGATATATCGAAGCGGCGTTTGTATTGCCGTGCCATTTCCGCGCTCAGGTCGCTGGCGATGATCGTCAGACGATAAGGCAAATATCGCTGTAGATCGAATTCTATCTGACCATCGGGCATGCAACGCCTCCGTTCTGCTCGCAGTGTAATCCGAAAGTCGTTGCAACTGCAACAATACACTTGACATCGTTGCAATTGCAACGAATGGTCAGGCAAAGCCCCGGCACGACTGCCGACCCACAGATCAAGGACACTTCACATGGCCAAAGCATTTGCATCCCAAGGGGACATGACCGAAAAGAAGATCACCTTCGACGAGGTGGGCGATGGCCTGTATGCTTTCACCGCCGAAGGAGACCCGAATTCCGGCGTGATCATCGGTGACGACAGCGTCATGATCGTCGAGGCGCAGGCCACCCCGCGCCTGGCCGAAAAGGTCATCGACTGTGTGCGCAGCGTGACCGACAAACCCATCAGCCATGTGGTGTTGACCCATTATCACGCGGTGCGCGTGTTGGGGGCCTCGGCCTTTGACGCGGAAAACATCATCATGTCAGATGCCGCGCGCGGCATGGTGGTCGAACGGGGCCAAGAGGATTGGGACAGCGAATTCCAACGCTTCCCCCGCCTGTTCGAAGGCCATGAATCGATACCCGGCCTGACTTGGCCCACCGCCACCTTTTCCGACAGCATGACCGTCTACCTTGGCAACCGCCGCGTGGATATCAAACATCTGGGCCGCGCGCATACCGCAGGCGATGCCATCATCCATGTGCCCGATCAGAACGTCATGTTCACCGGCGATATCGTCGAGGATCATTCCGCCTGCTATTGCGGCGACGGGCATTTCGCGGACTGGGGCAACACGCTGGACAACATTCTGGCCTATGACGTGGACGCCGTGGCCCCCGGTCGGGGCGGTGCGTTGATCGGCAAGGAGGCCGTTCAGGGCGCGATTGAAAGCACCCGGGATTTCGTCGAAAGCACTTACAGGCCCGCCGCCCGCGTCGCCGCCAAGGGCGGTACGTTGAAAGACGCGTGGGATGCAGTGCGCGACGCCTGCGATCCAAAGTTCGCCGATTATGCGATCTATGAACACTGCCTGCCCTTCAACGTGGCCCGCGCCTATGACGAGGCGCGCGGGATCGTGCATCCGCGCATCTGGACGGACAAGCGCGATCTGGAAATGTGGGAACAGTTGCAAGGCTAAGGCGCGGTCAGCACGCAAAGGGGGGACACCATGCTAGACGACAGATATTCGCTCGCGTTCAAACTGTATCCGTACGAAAGGCACGCCGAGCAGGCGGCCGACGTGGCCACCCGTCACCCGGTGGTGGTGGTCGGGGGCGGGCCGGTCGGTCTGGCCACGGCGCTGGATCTGGGCCGTCAGGGCGTGCCGGTTGTGGTGCTGGATGACCACGAAGGCATCGGCATGGGCAGCCGCGCGATCTGTTTTGCCAAACGCACCCTTGATATCGCGCAGCGGTACGGCTGTGCGGCCCCAATGGTTGAAAAGGGCATTGTCTGGAACGTCGGCAAGGTGTTCCAGGATGACCGGCAGGTGTTCGAATTCAACCTGTTGCCCGAGGAAGGCCACGCCAATCCGGCCTTTATCAACCTGCAACAACCCTATTTCGAAAAGTTCATCTTTGAACAGATCTGCGCCGAGCAAGCCAAGGGTGCCCCGATCGAGATCCGCGGCAAGAACCGTCTGGATGCCATCGAGACCCATGACGACCATGCGGTCCTGACCGTGATGACCCCGGACGGCCCCTACACCCTCGAGGCGGATTGGGTCGTGGGCTGTGACGGTGCAAACTCGCCCCTGCGCGGGATGCTGGGTCTGGAATTTGAAGGCCGCGTGTTTCAGGACAGCTTCCTGATTGCGGATATCAAGATGACCTCGTCGGCCTTTCCCACGGAACGCTGGTTCTGGTTCGAGCCCTACTTCAAATCCGGTGCCTCGACCCTGCTGCACAAACAGCCCGATGATGTCTGGCGCGTGGACTTCCAGATCGGCTGGGACGTGGACCGCGCCGAAGAGATGAAAGAGGAAAACATCCGCCGCCGTCTGGACGCGATGCTGGGCGAGGGTGTGGAATATGAAATGGTCTGGTCCTCCATCTACACCTTCCAATGCCGCCGGATGGAGAAATTCCGCCACAACCGGGTGATCTTTGCGGGCGACAGCGCGCATCAGGTGTCGCCGTTCGGGGCACGCGGGGCGAACTCGGGCATTCAGGACGTGGACAACCTGGGCTGGAAACTGGGCGCGGTGATCAAAGGCCGCGCGCCCGAGGCCCTTCTGGACACCTATGACGAGGAGCGCATTTTCGGCGCCAACGAGAATATCCTGAATTCCACCCGCGCCACGGATTTCATCACGCCGAAATCCAAGATCAGCCACCGGTTCCGCAATGCGGTTCTGACGCTGGCCGAAAAACACGCCTTCGCGCGCCCCTTGGTCAATTCGGGCCGCCTGTCGACGCCCTGTGTTTACGACGCGTCGTCCTTGAACGGCGAAGATGCCTTGCCCGGCGGACCTGCTCAAACCCGGCTGGGCAGTCCGTGCAAGGACGCGCCCGTCAAGGACGGCTTCTTGCTGCAACACTTGGGCGATGATTTCGTCCTTCTGTCTATTGATGCGGAAGTCCCCGACACCATGGATGTGGACGGAATTCCCGTGCGCATTGTCCAGGTCTCTGCCACCGATGACCCGACAGGGGCCTTGGCCGAACGCTATCTCGGCGCGGCCAAAAGCGCGGTGTACCTGATCCGCCCCGACCAACACGTCACCGCTCGCTGGGCGGACTTTGATCGCGAACGCTGCCGCGCCGCCGTTTTGAAATCTTGTGCAAAGGGATGACCATGACACGCCTTGTGACAGACCCAAATCTTGCAAAACCTGACGATTTCTATGCCGATCTAATCGAAGCCCATGCAGGCAAGACCGACGCCGAAAGCGAGGATTACAACGCGCGGCTGATCATTGTGCTGGCCAATCACATCGGCGACCCGGATGTGCTGCGCGAAGCCTTGGCCTTGGCGCAATAGTCAAAGGGTCCACGCGACGCACAACTTGCGCCAATTGAACTTTGCCAACACAGTCAGGCAAGGCCACTTTTGATTGCGAGCACATGATGACCAAAGACCCGCTGCTTCAGCCCTATCAACTCAAACATCTGACGTTGAAGAACCGGATCATGACGACCAGCCATGAACCGGCCTACCCTGAAGACGGGATGCCCAAGGACCGCTACCGCGCCTATCACGCCGAACGGGCCAAGGCGGGCGTGGCGTTGGCGATGACGGCCGGGTCGGCGGCGGTGTCGCGCGACAGCCCGCCCGTGTTCAACAATGTGCTGGCCTACAAGGACGAGGTGGTCCCGTGGATTCAGGATCTGACCGACAGCTGCCACGAGCACGGCTGCGCTGTGATGATCCAGCTGACGCACCTGGGGCGGCGCACGACCTGGAACAAGGGCGACTGGCTGCCTTCCTTGTCCTCGACCAAGCACCGCGAACCGGCCCACCGCGCCTTTCCCAAACTGATCGAGGATTGGGATATCGACCGCATCATCACCGATTTTGCGGACGCCGCCGAACGGATGAAGGCGGGCGGCATGGACGGGATCGAATTGCAGGTCTATGGCCACCTGCTGGACCAGTTCTGGTCGCCCCTGACGAACGAATTGTCGGGGCCTTACGGCGCGGACACGCTGGAAAACCGGATGCGGTTCCCGCTGGATGTGCTGGCGGCCGTACGCAAACGGGTGGGGGCGGAGTTCATCATCGGTTTCCGCTATACGGCGGATGAGGCGCAAAAGGGCGGGATTACCGCCGCCGAGGGGCTTGAGATCTCGCAAAAGCTGGCCGCGACGGGTCAGCTGGATTTCCTGAACGTGATCCGGGGGCGCATCCATACGGATCCGGCCATGACCGATGTGATCCCCGTGCAGGGCATGAAAAGTGCCCCGCATCTGGATTTTGCGGGGCAGGTGCGCAAACTGACGGGCATGCCCACCTTCCACGCCGCCCGCATTCCCGATGTGGCCACTGCGCGCCACGCGATCGAGGCGGGGCTGTTGGATATGGTCGGCATGACCCGCGCCCATATGGCTGACCCCCATGTCGTCAAAAAGATCATGGAGGGGCGCGAGGACGACATCCGGCCCTGCGTCGGCGCCACCTATTGTCTGGACCGAATCTATCAGGCGGGCGACGCCCTGTGCATCCACAACGCGGCCACGGGGCGCGAGTTGTCCATGCCCCACGACATCACCCCCGCCGCGACCCCGCGCAAAGTGGTGATCGTCGGCGCGGGTCCTGCAGGGCTGGAGGCCGCGCGGGTGGCTGCCGAACGGGGCCACGACGTGACTGTGTTTGAGGCGCAGCCCGACCCGGGCGGCCAAGTGCGCCTGACGGCCCAGAACCCCCGGCGGCGCGAGATGATCGGAATCATCGACTGGCGCATGGCCCAATGCGCCGCCCGCGATGTGGTGTTCCATTTCAACACCTGGGCCGAGGTCGACGACATCACCGCCCTGAACCCCGATGTGGTCATCATCGCCACGGGGGGCCTGCCCAATCTTGAGCTGTTCGAAACGGGGACCGAGGCCGCCCATGTCACCTCTGCCTGGGATCTGATTGCAGGCGATGTGAAGCCCGCGCAGAACATCCTGATCTATGACGAAAGCGGCGACCATCCGGGCCTACAAGCCGCCGAGGTCGCCGCAAGCGCAGGCGCAACCGTAGAGGTCATGACCCCCGACCGCACCTTTGCCCCCGATATCATGGCCATGAACCTGGTGCCCTACATGCGGTCCCTGCAAGACAAGGATGTAACCTTCACCGTCACGCGCCGTCTGCTGGGCGTGGCGCGCAACGGCAACCGCCTGACCGCCACCATCGGCACGGATTACAGCGATCACACCCGTGAAAAGGACTACGATCAGGTGGTGGTGAACTACGGCACTTTGCCGATGGATGACCTCTATTTCGAGCTGAAGGCCCACAGTCGCAACGGCGGTGCGGTGGACCATGACGCCCTGACCGAAGGACGCCCGCAAAAGGTGGTGCGCAACCCGGACGGCGCGTTCCAGCTGTTCCGCATCGGGGATGCCGTGTCCGCCCGCAACACCCATGCGGCGATCTATGACGCCCTGCGGCTGGTCAAGGACCTATGAACACCCTGTTCGTCGCGGCACAGGCCCGGGGCGCGGTTCTGGCCTGCGCCGAAGGGCTCAGCTTTTGGGGCGGTGTAGACCCGGACACCGGCGTCATCATCGACGCGCACCACCCCAACCACGGGGCTGCACTGGCAGGGCGGATCGTGTTGATGCCCACCTCGCGGGGTCGTGCAGCGGCAGTGGCGTACTGTTGCAATTGGCGCGCGGCGGGGTCGCCCCTGCGGCCTTGGTGTTCCGCGAAACCGAAGAGATCTTGACCCTCGGCGCGATGATTGCGGACCGCCTGTTTGGGTGTCCCGTGGCTGTTCTGCGCCTGTCGCCCGAGATCTATGACGCGTTGGCGCAGGCGGATCACGCGCAAATCACGGATGACATGCTGCGCTTCACTGGGCATGCCATCCCCTTGACCCGGCCCGAAACAGATGCCCTGCACCTGACCGATACGGATAAAGCGATGCTGGCGGGTCAAGAAGGACCCGCCTGTCAGGTCGCCATGGAGGTGCTGTGCCTGATGGCCGCCGCCCAAGGCGCGACGGACCTGATCGACGTCACGCGCGGGCATATCGACGGCTGTATCCTCGCCCATGATGCCAATCTGGATTTTGCGGAAAAGATGCATGGGATGGGCGCGCGCATTCGGATCCCCACGACAATCAACGCGATTTCGGTGGATCGGGACAACTGGCAGACCCAAGGGGTCGTGCCTGATTTCGGACGCAAGGCCAGCAGATTGGCCGACGCCTACGTCAAGATGGGCGCGCGCCCGACATTCACCTGCGCGCCCTACCTGCTGGACGATGGACCCACACAGGACGAGGCCATCGGCTGGTCGGAATCCAACGCCGTGATCTATGCCAATTCCGTGCTGGGCGCACGCACGCAGAAACACCCCGATTACCTGGACCTGTTCATCGCCATGACCGGCCGCGCCCCTTTGACGGGCGTTTATCTGGCGCAGAACCGGGTGCCGGTGTGCGTGGTCCACGTCACCCCGCCCGACCGTTTCGACGACGCCCTTTGGCCCATGCTGGGGTGGTTGGCGGGTGCAAAATCCCCCGCTGGTATCCCCATCCTGACCGGGGTGGAGCATCTGTCCCCCACGCCCGATGACCTCAAGGCGTTATGCGCGGCCTTTGGCACGACCTCTGCCGCGCCGCTGATCCATGTGCGCGGCCATACGCCCGAAGGAGACGGGCCACTGCCGGCCACTCGGTTCATCGTCACACGGGCCGATCTGGCCCAGCTTTGGCAGGACTTGAACACAGGCGCGCAACGGGTCGATCTGGTGGCGATTGGCAGCCCCCATGCGTCCTTGTCCGAATGCCAGCGCTTTGCCGCGCTGTTGGGTGACGGCACGTGCCGGATCGACACGATCCTGACCGTAGGCCGCCAGACCCTTGCGGCGATGCAGGCCGATGGCACGCTGGCCGCGTTGGACCGGGCGGGCGCGCAGGTTTTGCCGGACCTGTGCTGGTGTTCGATCATGGAACCCGTGTTCCCGACCACCGCCGCCGTACTAATGACGAACTCGGGCAAATACGCGCACTACGGCACCGGGTTGTCTGGCCGCAAGGTCCGCTTTGGCAGTCTGGCGGCCTGTGCCAAGGCCGCGACAACCGGGCAGGCAGAGGCGCTGCCTGATTGGTTGGCGTCATAGCGCCGTCAGCACCGCCTGCGCCATGAACAGATCCTGCAAGGATATGCCGGAGCTGTCGAAAATGGTGATGTCATCGGGGGTCTCACGCCCCATAGCTTCCCCCGATAGAACCGTACCAATGGCGGTCAGGGTGCGGGCGGGTCCCGCGTGCTGAAACTCTCCGATCCGGGCGGATTGCGAAGGCAGGTCACAGAACAAACGCGCGTGTTCAAACAGCTGCGGCGGCAGTTCCTGTTTGCCTGCGTCGTCTGACCCCATCGAGGAGATATGCGTGCCGGGGCGAACCCAGGCGGCGTCAAACAAGGGGGCCGTGGCGGTCGTGGCGGTGACGATGTTATCGGCGGCGCGCACTGCGGCCTCGTCCATCAACATAATGGTCGAGGCATGACGCGGCAGGTCGCGCGCGTCATTGGTCGGAAAGTATGACCCGACCTAGAATCCGGCCAGCCCCGGCCCCGCCGCAGACTTGATCGAGAACCGGTTTTGCGGGTCTCTGGCGTGGGCATTGACCACGGGAAAGCTGTTGGCGTCCGGGTCGGTGGCCGCGATCAGCGCGGCGCGCACGGCGTCATAGGCAAAGGCCGGGGTGACAAGGGCGCTGGACTGCGCCTCGGTAACGTAGATCATAACCCGTTCCTTCCTTACCAACCGCCAAAGCGGTGCCAGACCCCGGTCACGGTCTGATCCTCTGCCAGCACGTTATAGCGGTCGTATTGGGCGGCGGTCGCACAGGCGTGGTTGGGCAATATCCGCAGATGCGTGCCAACTGGCAGATCGGGCAAAGGTCCTTCGGCACCGGGCCGCAAAGCGATAATGCCGTGTTCCTGATTGGCCCCGCTGACGATCAGATCGGGGATCACGCGCCCTTGGGCATCGCACACGACACCATATCCCTGATCCACATCCTGCGCGGCGGTGCCCCGATCGCGCGACATGGCCATCCACCCGGCATCGACCATCACCCACCCCTTGGCGGTCTGGTGCCCGATGACGGTGGTCAGCACGCTGAGCGCGATATCATCCACGGTGCAAACATCGATCCCCGCCATGACCAGATCAAAAAACATGTAGACGCCCGCGCGCAGCTCGGTCACGCCGGTCAGGTCGCGGGCACCATGGGCGGTGGGGGTGGACCCGACACTGACGACAGGGCAGGTCATCCCGGCGGCGCGCAACGCAAGGGCAGCGCTCACGGCAGCGCTGCGTTCAATCTCGGCAAAACGCGCGTGTTCCTCGGCCCCGCGCACAGTGTAGCTTTCGCCCGCGTGGGTCATCACCCCGCGCAGGCAGCCCGCGTCGTGCAAGATGCGCCCCACCCGGGTCAGGGTCGGATCATCGAACTGTAGCCCGCCGCGATGACCGTCGCTGTCAATCTCGATCATGGCCGGAACGCCTGCCTCGGCCACCGCCTGGGCTTGGGCCGTATTGTCGAGGATGACCGTCAGGTCGCACCCCTGTTGCCGCAACGTCTGCACACGGGCCAGTTTCTGCGGCGCAATGCCGACAGCATAAAGGATGTCCTTATGGCCCGCCGCGAAGAACGCATCGGCCTCGGCCAGGGTGGACACTGTGATCGGTGTGTCGGTGCCGTCCGCAAGGCAATCCGAAATCGCCACGGATTTTGTGGTTTTGACATGGGGGCGCAGGGCCACGCCAAGCGCCTTGGCCTGCGCGTCAAGGCGGTGGATGTTGC
>NZ_JBVFUK010000003.1:0-110343 GCF_055693705.1 Thalassobacter sp. HA4-2
GGGGAGGGCCAGTCCAAGACCGAGCGCCGTGAATATCACTATCACGTCCAGTTGTGTACCCGCGAGCGCAAAGGTGATCGCGGTGCCGAGGAACGGGGCGGAACACGGCGTAGCGAGGATGGCCGCAAGCAGTCCGGTGCCAAAGTCTGAGATGTACCCGGCTCTGGCATTGCTGGCACCCAGGCGGTCTTGAAGGGCCGCGGGCAGGGTTATCTCGAATGCACCGAAGAGATTGGCGGCAAAGACGACGATGACCATGAACATCAGCGTCACGAAGACCGGATTTTGGAATTGTATACCCCAGCCGACGGATACTCCGATCCATTGAAGAAACACTAAGGCAGCCGCAAGCGCCCAGACAAATGTCAGTACCCCCAAGGCTGAAAACAGGAATCCGTTGCGCGTCATCTGCCGGGTTTGACCGGTTGCCTTCAAAACGGATGTGAGCTTGATCGATAAAACGGGTAACACGCAGGGCATGACATTCAGGATCAGACCACCGAGAAAGGCGATGGCGGCCACCGCCACGACCTTCAGCACACTCGTTCGAGGGTTCGCGCTTGAAAACGGTGGGGCAGGGGGATCTGAGGTAAGCGTGATCGGCGCCGTGATTGCACGTGCGGTGTCTGTGATCGTCACCGAAGGCTCTGCATGCTCTTCGGTCCAGGCGTTGATCGGTATTTGTGCCCAGAGTTCCGTTCTATCGCGATCCAACCGGATATCTGGTTTGCCAAAGGTCACAAGGGGTCCGAATTCCGGGAACACGTCGACCTCACCGAACGGTGTGTCGCTCGTTGCCACAACGATGAGAGCCGAGTCGCGCGCATCGAGGGCCGTGACCGATATCCTGATGTCGCTGTTCTCGGGTACCGCGGGAACGCGATCGGCATAAGTAGCAATTTGGCGAGCCGAGTTTGTATCGATCCCGATGCCTTGTGGCAGGGCGAGTGAAAGTTCGAAGTCATGGGGCACACAGACAGTCGAACATGTCAGCAAGGACACGCGGGCACGCAGTTCCAGAGGGTGGCCGTCGTCCTCAAGTCTCGCGCGGATCGGCAAGACAACCTGACCGGAATAGCCGAAGTTTTCGATCCCGAAGGCCTCGAACCGTTCCGGCGCGGGCCAGAGTAGCTCGGCGGATTTCAGGTTGGTCGAACCCGACCAGTTGATCTCCGGTGCCAAGCCAACCTCGCCGGGGGTGCGCCAGTATCCCTTCCAGCCCTCGCCGTACTCCAAGGCCAACCCAAGTGAGACGGAGGCGGCATCCGGCGCAATCCCGTCTTCGGCCGAGATCAGACGCGCCGTGACGGCGGGGTTTGAAAAGCTCTCGGATTCGGCAGCGTTGGCGGCATCGGATAGGAAGATGCCCACGCAACCGATAAGGATGAGCAGAAGCCAAGCCCCGAGGTGAAAAACTCGGACCGTCATTTGGGTGTGCATGCAGTCAACGCAGTACGCCAGGCAGGCTGGCCAAGGCCGCCTCCAGATCCGTCACGGGCAATCCGCGTGCGATCCAGCCTGGCCCCTTCTGTGATCCCAGCATGCCTTCCGAGACATCGATGAAGCCCGTGTAGTCGGCTCGTTTCAAGGCGCTCAAAAGACGGCCGCTGCGCCCCCCGGTGGCGCAGATCAGCGCAATGGGTTTCTCGCCTGAAAAATCGCGTGCGGCGAACAAGCGCTGCTCGAACACGGGTTCGTGCATACTGATCGGCCATGCGGCTTTCGCGACGCCCGTTTCCACCCATTCGGGGCGCGATCGAACATCAATCAGGGAAATCCTGTTCTGCGCCAATGCGTCGGCCGTCTCGGCAGCCGACCAGATCTCGCGCGTGGCGGCCGCAACGACCTGCGGCCCCATGACCCATGTCGATGCAAGCAGGATGAAGCACCGCCTATCCATGTTGCCTCCACAGTCGATTGACGAGAAACGCCAGGACTTCCCGGGGCGAGCCTTGCAGCCTAAGCAGCCTTACAAACATTCTGCCAACCCTCTTCGCGCTCCAACTCGATGATTTCCCGAACCATTTTGTCGCTGATCTGACCTTGGACGACAGTGCGGCCGATCACGAGGGCCGGCGTGCCGACAAAGGCGAACACGCGTGCAAGCGCTGCACTGTCTTCCAGCTCGCGCGTGATCTCGGCACTCTCCATGTCGGTGATCAATTGGCTGCCATCGACGCCAAGATCAGTGGCGAGGCGCGAGAGATATTCTGGCGTTGCCTGGAAAGGGGATTTCATCAGCCGTTCATGAAAGGCGACATAGGCATTTTGCCGTTTCGCCGCCAGAGCTGCCTTGGCCGCAAGATTTGAGCTGTCGCCGAGGAGCGGCAATTCATGCCAAGCCACTGCGATCTTGTCTGGCATCTCGCTCGTCATGTCGGCCAACCGTTTGGTTTGCACGCGGCAAAAGGGGCAATAGTAGTCCGAGAACGACGCCATCGGGACCTGCGTAGGCGTGGGAGTCAGACCACCATAAAGGGCCGAGCAAATATTATCGGAGACGCGCTCCAAGGCTGCGGCTTTCTGCGCCGCCACTTCGGTGCTGTCCGCCGTGCCCAGGCCTACGAAAGGATCGAAGCCGCCTGACGTCTCACCCGCAACGAACTTACGAAATCCTTCTGGTCTATCGAGTGCCTGCAATTCCAGTTTTTCCGGCAACAATGAGGGAACTGTGCGCAGGGCGGCGTACCCTGCGATGATCGCACCGATCGTCAGAAGCGTTGACCGTTTCTTGGAATCCATCTGAAGCCTGATCTCACCGTGTCCCCTTAAGTTCGTAGTGTGAAGCCTTGGAAAAGGTCAACTTTACAAACTGATACAATCTTTCAGCCCCGCTCCAATTGCCGCAACTTCTGAAGAGCGCTATTTCTCGCATATGGTTTGGAACGCGTTCTTTTTCCTGCGATCGGCATGTCTTGCCTGTGTGTGTCTGACGATCACCGTCGTCGGAACGCAGGCAATGCCGTTTGATGGAGAGATCAGCGGCGTGGAGCGCGGCCTGTACATCGCTTCTGTGGGAGAAGTGTCCAACCACATTCACGCGCACCACCCCGAAAACAATGGCGAGCGGCAAACGGACGCTCACGCAGGACACGGCGACGGGTGCCACACCGGTCTTTGCTGTGTCATGGACTACCAGCAACATCTGGATCATCGGTCTGAAGAAACCGCGTTTACGGCGCCAACACGGGCCGCATTCTCCAGGGCTCATGTATCCCGTGAGCCCCTCGTGCCCGATCGCCCGCCCCGACACTCCTGACGTTTCGGTGCCCGCATATGCGGGCTGTTTGACCAATCGATCGCTGCATCCAATGCAGCCGTCAGGAGACGATATTTATGCGTGGAAGATACGCGGCACTTTCAGTTCTTGCCTTGGCAGCTGGCCTTGGCGGTGGGGTTTACGTTGAGCGGTTGTACCTGAATCCAGCGGTGCAAGGCGGATCTGAAGGCCCCGAGATTCTCTATTGGGTTGCGCCCATGGACCCAAATTTCCGTCAACCAGGACCGGGCAAGTCGCCCATGGGGATGGATCTTATTCCAGTCTATGCCGGACAGGAACCATCTGGTGATCCTGCCGAGGTCACACTGAACGCGGCCGAAATCAACGCAATCGGCGTACGCACGGCGGTCGCCCGCATGAGTGAAGTGCAGCCTCGGATCGAGACTGTGGGTTTCGTGGGGTATGACGAACATCTGACCAGTCATGTGCATACGCGGGTAGAAGGTTGGGTCGAAAGGCTTAAGGTCCGAGCGGTCGGAGACCGCGTTGCCGGGGGGCAGGTTCTTTTCGAGCTCTTTTCTCCACTCATCGCAGCCGCGACGGGTGATCTTGTTCGCGCTGTCGAAGATGGTGACCCCCGCATTCTGGATGCGGCGCGCAACAAGCTGATGAGCCACGGTATGTCCGCCCGCCAGGTTGCGGAGATCGAGGCGGGCGGCGAATTGGTTCGCAACATCGAGATCGAAGCACCACAGAACGGCGTGGTCATCGCCCTGAATGCGGCCGATGGCATGTATTTGCAACCTGGAACGCTTGCCTTCTCCGTCGCTGACTTGTCGAAGGTCTGGCTCATTGTAGATGTCTTTGAACGTGATATTGCCCGGCTGTCTGAGGATATGCGGGCCATCGCTCGGTTCGAACACTTGCCAGGGCGCGTGTTTGAAGGCGACATCGACTACATCTATCCTGAACTCGATCCCCAAACACGAACGCTTCCTGTTCGACTGAGGTTTGACAATTCCGATGGCGTGCTCCGCCCCGGAATGTTCGGAAGTGTCAGTCTCAGGCCCAACGAAAGCCGGACGGTCCTGACAGTGCCATCTGAGGCCGTAATACGGACAGGGTCGGCTGAGCGCGTCATCCTGAAAACAGGGGAGGGGACCTTCCGACCGAGATTGGTGACTGCCGGTCTCCGGGACAGTTTCGGAGAAGGAGGGCGGACAGAAATTCTTCAGGGCCTGGGTCCGGGTGAAGAGGTCGTTGCCTCCGCACAGTTCCTGATCGACAGCGAAAGCGCTTTGAGCGCAGGCTTCACGCGCATGGCGCCAACGGATGCCGACCCGGCGCGGGGCAGCGGTGTTCTCGTTGCTCTCGATCCTGAGAATCGGGTGGCAACCGTGCAGCATGATGCCCTGGAAAGCCTTGACTGGCCAGCGATGACATCCGACTTCCCGGTGAGAGCCGATGTTCCCCTGGATCGGCTAAAGGAGGGGGAGGCAGTCGCGTTTCTCGTGGCCCGTGGCGCCGATGGACTCCTGAGCCTCACCGAACTTGCGCCAGATGATGGAATTGCCGGTACCGGCACTGGGATTGCACGCGCGGTGACGTCGGATGGCAAGCTAACGCTGGAGCACGGCCCGATCCCAGAGCTTGGCTGGCCCGCAATGACGATGGACCTGCCGGTGTTGGGGGTTGATCTCGAGACCGTGCCCCTCGATGCGCCGATCGAATTCGATCTCACGGCAGGTGATGGCGGCCTTTTCTCCGTAGTCGCGGTCCGCGCCGAGGGCGCCGATCCCGAAGAGGTGGAAGCGGCTGAAACAAATGCCGCGGCGCCGATCATGGTGTCCGGCACCATCGACGACCTCGATCTGCATTCCGGAACCGCAACGATCACCCACGGGCCCATGGCTGAGATCGGAATGCCAGGCATGACCATGGATTTCCCCATCGATCCGGGCTTGGACATGGCATCGCTGAAAACCGGCGTCCAAATGACCCTCACATTTGCACGGCCGGATGGCTTGAACATGATCTTGTCTGATGTCGAGCTTGAGGCAGCTGCGGCACCGCCCATCGTGGTCTCAGGCACGATCGATAGTGTCGATACAGACGCCTCAAAGGCCACGATCACCCATGGACCGATGACCGATATCGGCATGCCTGGCATGACCATAGCCTTTGATATTGATCCGTCACTCGACGCTGCCGCTTTGATGACAGATGTGGAGATGGTGCTCACTTTCGCGCGCCCGGACGGCATGAACATGGTGCTGGCAGCGGCCGAACCCGTGGCACCGCCCATGCAGGTTTCAGGTCAAATCAACTCCATCGATGCTCAATCACGGACGGCGAACATCACCCATGGGCCGATGACCGATATCGGCATGCCCGGAATGACGATGGATTTTCCCTTGGCTGAGGAGCTCGAGATTTCCCAACTCACAGTGGGAACGGACGTCACGCTCATCCTGCGGCGCAACCCGGATTTCTCGATGACATTGATCGATGTTGTCCGTGACGGGAGGGTTACCCAGTGATCCCGGCGATCATCCGCGCCTCGCTGGCCAATAGGTTTGTTATTCTGGTCCTTGCCGTCATGATGGGTGTCGCAGGCATCTGGGCCATCCGCGAGACACCGGTCGATGCGATACCGGACCTGTCCGATGTGCAGGTGATCGTCCGCACCCCTTATCCGGGGCAGGCGCCGCAAGTGGTCGAAAACCAGATCACCTATCCGCTCGCCACATCGTTGCTGGCGGTACCTGGCGCACAGGATGTACGCGGCTTTTCCTTCTTTGGTGACAGTTTTGTCTATGTCGTTTTCGAAGATGGCACGGACCTGTATTGGGCAAGATCCCGCGTCCTCGAATATCTTGGGCAGATCACCGGGAGCTTGCCGGACGGAGTGTCCCCTCAGCTTGGCCCGGATGCCACCGGGGTCGGGTGGATCTACCAATATGCGTTGATCGACAGAACCGGCACACACGATCTCGCGCAACTGAGAACGCTGCAGGACTGGTTTCTGAAATACGAACTGCAGGCTGTCGACGGTGTGTCTGAAGTGGCAACAATTGGCGGCATGGTCAAACAGTATCAGGTCGTCGTCGATCCGAACAAATTGCGGGCCTACGATATCACGCTGACACAACTCAGGAACGCGATACAAGCGGCCAATCGAGAGACCGGCGGAAGCGTGATCGAGATGGGCGAAGCAGAATTCATGATCCGCTCGTCCGGATACATCGATGAGCTTTCTGATCTATCCAGCGCCCCCCTAATGATCAACGAGCGTGGAGCTGCTCTGACCCTCGGCGACGTTGCTGACATTCGCCTAGGACCGGAATTGCGCCGCGGCGTCGGAGAGTTTGACGGGCAAGGCGATGCCGTTGGCGGCGTGGTCATCATGCGATGGGGTGGCAATGCCCTTGCGACCATCAAAGCGGTGGAGGCCCGCATCGAAGAGTTGCGGCCGAACCTGCCGGAAGGTGTCGAGATTATCACGACCTATGACCGGTCCGGCGTGATCGAACGCGCAATCGACAATCTCAAGAAGAAGCTGACGCAGGAATTCGTTGTCGTCGTCCTCGTCTGTGCGGCCTTTCTGCTGCATCTGCGCTCATCACTGGTGATCCTTCTGTCGTTGCCCCTCGGAATCTTCGCTGCCTTCATTCTGATGAAAGCGCAGGGTGTGAATGCGAACATCATGTCGCTTGGCGGCATAGCGATTGCCATTGGAGCCATGGTCGATGCGTCGATCGTGATGATCGAGGCGATGCACAGGCGGCTGGAGAAGGAGAAGCTTACCGCAGAAAACAGGTGGAGGATCGTGCAGGAATGCGCCTCTGAGGTCGGTCCGGCCCTCTTTTACTCCTTGGCAATCATCACGGTCAGCTTTCTGCCTGTCTTTGTGCTGGAAAATCAGGAGGGCAGGCTTTTTGCCCCGCTGGCCTATACAAAGACCTACGCGATGGCCGCCGCCGCGATCCTATCGATCACACTGGTTCCGGTCTTGATGGGTTACTTTGTCCGGGGCCGGATTTTGCCCGAGCGCAAAAACCCACTGAACCGATTGGTGGTCTTCCTGTATCGTCCCTTTCTCGACGCAGCCATCGCCTGGCCGTGGGCGACAACCTTGCTTGCCGGCGCCCTCGTGGCTTCAATGTGGTATCCGTACCAACGGCTCGGGTCCGAGTTCATGCCCGAGCTGAATGAGGGCGACTTCCTTTACATGCCAAGCTTCTACCCGGGCGTGTCGATCGGTAAGGCGCGCGAGGTCCTGCAGCAGACCAATCGCCTGATCGCTACAATCCCAGAGGTCGAAACTGTGCACGGCAAAGTGGGGCGCGCAGAGACAGCGACCGATCCTGCACCACTCACGATGGTGGAAACCACGATCCAGCTCAAACCAGAAGCTGAGTGGCGCCCTGGCATGACCATGGAAAAAATTCGCGATGAGCTTGATCGGGCTGTGCAGATCCCTGGCGTGACCAATGTCTGGATCCAGCCGATCAAGAACCGGATCGACATGCTTGCCACCGGGATACGAACGCCGGTTGGTGTCAAGATTTCGGGTGCTGATCTGAACGTCATCACAGACATCGGGATCGAAGTGGAACGAGCCGTGTCGGATATCGAGGGAACTGCCTCCGCCTATGCGGAGCGTCCGGTAGGCGGGCGCTTCATAGAAATCGACGTCAAGCGCGACGCCGCAGCGCGATACATGATGAGCGTGCGGGATGTTCAGGATGTGGTGCAAACCGCCATCGGTGGGATGCAGGTATCGGAATCCGTTGAAGGGCTGGAGCGCTTTCCGATTAACCTGCGCTATCCGCAGGCGTGGCGCGACAGCCCCGAACGCCTCGAAAACTTGCCCGTTGTCACCCCATCGGGGGCTCATGTGCCGCTGACCGCCTTGGCCGATGTTCGAATTGTGGATGGTCCGGGCATGATCCGATCAGAGAACGCTCGGCGCACGGGGTTCGTGTTTATCGATATCGCAGGACGAGACCTCGGCGGATATGTCGCCGAGGCGCAGAGGGTCGTGGCCGATCAGGTGCGTCTACCGCCCGGATATTCTCTGACATGGTCCGGGCAGTATGAGTACATCGAGCGGATGCAGGACCGGCTGGCGATCGTCGCCCCCGCCACGCTTATGATCATCACGCTGATGTTGTTCATGGCGTTCAATAGGGTGATCGAAGTTGGCATCATTCTCGCCGCGCTTCCTGTCGCGTTGGCAGGCGGTGTCTGGTTTCTGTGGTATCTCAGCTTCGACATTTCGATCGCCGTCCTTGTCGGCTTCATTGCCCTGGCCGGCGTGGCCGTCGAAACAGCTATCGTCATGCTGCTTTATCTCAATCTCGCCTGGGAAAAGCGACGCAAACTCGGTCAATCCGAAGGCCGCAAGCTGACACAAGACGATATCGAGGAGGCCGTCTTTGAGGGAGCTGTTCTTCGGGTGAGACCCAAAGTCATGACCGTGGCCACCATCTTCGCGGCGCTGATACCGATCATGTATGGCACCGGCACCGGCTCGGAGATCATGCAACGCATCGCTGCACCGATGATCGGCGGTATGGTGACAGCGACCCTGCTGACGCTTTTTGTCATTCCTTCCATATTCGTGATTTGGAAACGGCTCGCGCTGAAACGCGTTAACCGCGAAATCACGTCCCCAATTCAGCAGCCCGTCGATGCAGCACTGCCTGCCGAATAATCGAACGCACAAACCTCAAGAATGGAGCTTCTCATGAAGATACTGACTGCAAGTCTCGCACTTCTGACCCTGTCCGCGACAGGGGCTATCGCACAAATGAACCACAATATGGATCATTCGGACATGCCGATGTCCGCCGAACAAATGGAGGGCGCAGTTCACGCAAAGGCCGTGATCAATTCCATCGGCGACGGCACGGCCAACGTGAGCCATGACCCGATTCCCGAGATCGGCTGGCCTGCAATGACGATGGATATGACGGTTCTGGAAAACGCGCAGATGATGGGCGAGGTGACCGATGGTGACGAGGTGACCCTGATGCTCGTCAAGGGCGAGGATGGCATGTACGCAATCGGGGCCATAATGCCGAACTGATCATGAATGCGCAGTTGCCGAGAAATCGGCAACTGCGGCGCGTATTTGGAGAGGTACACCGAGTTCGACCGCCGAGCTGCGTGTAGGCGAAAGGAAAGTGAATGCGGCTGTCTTCGAAACAACTTGGTTTGATCGCTGCCGGCGGATCGGCCGTTCTTTTGCTGGCTGCCTTCTTGTTTCAGGCAGCGGGCTACGCACCATGCGCGATGTGCATTTGGCAGCGATACCCTCACGCGATCGCCATCGCTATCGGCGTGCTCCTCATGGTTGGTTTGCCCATCTTACTGCTACTGATGGCAGGCGCTGCCGCCGCGTTCGTGACAGCGGGTATCGGGATGTTCCATACCGGCGTCGAACGAGGTTGGTGGGAAGGTCCGACGGCGTGCACCGGCTCTGGTCTTGATATGTCGAACTTGTTAGCTTCGGACCTTTTGCCCTCCGCATCATCCGCTCCATCAACCTTGGTGATGTGTGACGAAGTCGCGTGGGAATTTCTGAGCCTGTCGATGGCGAGTTGGAACGCGCTTTGGAGTTTCGTTCTTGCAGGGCTCTGGATCCTGGCTCTTGCCAAAGCTTGGCGCGCGTCCCGCTCAGATGAGAGCGTGACGGCAGTCTAGCTCAGGAGACGCAGGATGACGGCTGCAGTAGCCGTCAGACACACAGCGGCCGACAAAAAAGCAAGGAGAGCAACCGAAACCGCGCCCATTTTCTTTGGGAAGAGATCAAAGATTGGTCTCAGGATTGCCGACTTTCCGGCTGCCGTAACATAGAGCGGCAGTGCACTTACCAAAGTGGCGTACAGGTAGACTCCGGATATGTTTTCAATGAGTGCTGACCGCGCCAGTGTGGGCGCAACCACTGAAAGAGCCGTCGCCCGACTGCCTCCAAAAGAGCCGAACCAACTGGCGGAAAGCACGTAAATGAAGGCGTGGAGAACGAGAAAAAGAGCGACGCGAGTTATCACATCGAAGAGAATGAATACCGCCGGATCACGGCTATTGGTGTCTTTCGCCTTCAACATCGCAAACAGGAAGAAGCCGACGTAGTTGACGATAAAGATGACCGGTAGGCCATTCGTCAGAACCTGCCTGAGAAATCGTGATAGCGCCGGTCCACCGTCCATCAATGCCGAAGCAAATCCAGGCGCACGCATGACATAAACGAGCAAGACCGGCAGGAGACCGATTAGGCTGAAGACCAAGACGTTCATTACAAAATTCACGCCCGGCATCTTGGTTGAGAAGAACCGTTGCATGTGAGCAGGTTGGCATGTCGGGAGACAACAGTCGACTTTCTCTGCGACCATCATTTATTTACATAAACTTCATTATGCGTCTTTATACTTAGTGTTGCGATAGTATATTATCGTATGTATGCTGAGCCTTGTTCCAGAGAGCCCTCCGCATGCTTCACCTACTTAAGAAACTCCTCCCCTCGGTCGCAGTCGCTTTGACTGTGACAAGTACTTCGATGCCGATGCCCGCCCGCGCGCAGACATATCCGATCGATTGCGCGATCCTCCTTTGCCTGTCTGGTGGCTGGCCTGCTTCCGTGCCGTGCGCCCGAGCCCGCGCCGAATTCATCCGACGAATTACCCCTTGGCCGGTGGAACCTCCGCTTCAAATCTGGCGCTGTCCAATGGGCGCGTCCTACGAGACCCCTCCGGCGTCAAACAGCGCAGACCGCATCTTTGAAGCGTTCTTCCAGAACAACAGCACTGGGCCGCGACAATCCTTTCCAGCGCGCGATACCGCTGACCTTATTGCGGCTGCTTGGCGCACCCCAGAGGCCCCAGATTACCTTGTTTCCGCCGACCAGGCCCTCCGGCTCGTTCAAGATCGCGCGGACATCGATATCAGCGGACCTGAGTTCAACTTCGTGCGGTCCATCCGCGTCTTTGATGTTCGTTATGCGCGGCAGCACGAATCCGGACGTGACGGCGACTGCAATCGTAGCGCCACCGTGGTCCTCGGCACATACGGAACCCAAGGTGACTTCGCTTGGCAGAGGTCTTCTATCAGCGCCCTACCTTCCGCCCATATCGGCCTCGAACGCTGGGGCCAGAATTGCCCCGGTATCTATCATCGATCCGTGTTCGTCGATTGGCGCGACTACGAGGGCAACTACGGCTTTGAGCAGGTGAACTACTGACCTGCCACCGTATTGGCTTGCCACGGAGCTCGGCTTTTTTGACTTGTACGAGGCACCGCGTACCCGTCGCGGTCCACAAGCAAATTGGCATTTCGGCATTCAGTGCGGGTTCTCACCTCACCCGCCCTCGTCTCTTCCGATCTGCGTGAGCGCGTCGAAGTCAATTTCCTGCTTCTGTTCCGCAGTGAGATCCGGCCGGATATCCGACACCGGCTGGGGCCCGTGGACGTCCCACATCACCGCATGCCCGCCTGTACTCCAGCGATACACCCAACCAACAACACTGCACCCATCGGTCCCGATCAGATTGGCGATCGCGACGCCCTCACCTTTTTCATCGTTCACTGTTTACTGACTTCCTGCACTGAGGCTCTGATTTTGCAGCGTGACGAGTTGCGGTGCTCGCCTGCACCGCATGCCGCGCTTGGGGGATGTTGGCTAACCGCTCTTTCTTGAGGAGCTCACTTCACTTGGGGACGCACAAAGCCGAGCGTCCCAAAATTACATTGCTTTCAAATCTTGTGGTCGGGCTCCGTGGCGGCTTCGACGATCGACAGGACTTCATTTTTGTCAAAGCCAATGACCCTCGCAAGAACTGTAAATTCCACGACGTCGATACGACGCTCCCCGCTTTCGAGACGTGCCACAAACGACTGGTGGCGTTTGAGCTTCGCCGCCAACTGTTGCTGGCTGAGACCCGCATTCTGACGTGCATCAACCAACGCACGGACGAGCGCCAACTGGCCATTTGTTCTGATTGTTTTCGCCACGCGTCACATACCTTTTGTGACGTCGCTAGCGGATGAAATCTGTTATCTAAAAAGTAGATATTTGAGGGTGTTATCGGCGTCTTGCTTCCGTTGGGTGCAATCCTGATGCACACCCAATCGCCCATCAGTCCCCCACCAGTTCCAGAAACCGACTATAGTCTTGACTGACTTCGCGGGCTTCTTCGAAGGCGCGCGCACGCTCCTGCTCGAGGCAGCGAAAGTAGTCCTGAATGTCCGCGATGTAGACCTCGAAGTCCCGACGGATGATGTCGGCGTAGTCTCGGGCGGCCTGCGAATCGCTTGGGACGAAAGGCCGGACGGGGGCGAGGCATGACCCGGCGTCGCTTGCGACCGGAACGAGCATCAGCAAGGCCACAGCCTGCATCTTCACCCATCGGCTCAACCGCAGGTTTCTGAAACCCCTATTTTCCTTGATAGACGCCAATGGCCGGGCCTAGAGTTTGAGTAACCGAGATACAGCCGTATCTGCCGCATTATATCTTGCGGTTAATAATATACTATCGTAACTCTGGGCTTCAAGTGGGAATGCCCGGGTGTTGCGCGTTTGAAGAAAGCGTGAGCCGGGCCATGAACTGGGACATCGAAGCACCAAATGTGGTTACGGAAGCACGTTTCCGCGAGCTCGTGGAAAGTGGCTATAGCGCTGAAATCCTGTGCCAGGAGTCGGCACACAAGAAGGGCCCGAGTTATTACGGGGTCTGGATCATGCGCGTCGTCTCTGACGAAGGCGTGGAAAAGCTGCTGGTCACTGCCCGTACCCGGACGACCTATAACGACATCAAGATCCGCGAGTTCAAGACCATCACAGGCGTGGTGTCCTTCCTCATCGGGATCGGTTTCTCCCATGCCGATGTGCCGCTCGAGGAAGGTCAGCGGACAACGCACAAGCTGGCTGCGACCGACAAGGGCGGCAGCAAGTAGCCTTCTCCTTTTCTGGTTCCTGACGGGTCCCGTCACTGCGCAGATGGTACTGGTCATGGAGAGCGATGGCTCTCTGACCCCGTCTCGCTCCCAGGACAGCTTTGCCCGCAACTACAATGCCGGCATCGGACAGGGGTCCGCTTCAGATGAGCTGGCGATCCTCGGCGAGACTGACCTTGGGCCAGACGAAGTGCAGATGGCATCCCTAGCGCGGCCTGCTCCCCTGCCCCGCGCCGATGTTCTGGCGGCCATCGAGGCCACCGCGCTTCGCTACGCCGGGCATCCCGGGCTTCGGCGCACGGATCTCTCGGTTCGTGATTGGCTGACTCTCTACCGTGCCAATATCGAGGTCGAGAGCGCCTACCGGCAGGATGCGATCTCGGGCGCTGGTGCCATTGGCCTTGGTCAATTGATGCCCGCGACAGCGCGGGATCTGGGCGTCGACCCGCGCGATCCCCTTCAAAACCTCGACGGCTCCGCCCGCTACCTCGCGATGATGCTGGAAACGTTCGGCGATCCGCGTCTTGCGCTCGCAGCCTACAACGCCGGACCGGATGCAGTGCGCCAGTATGGCGGCATTCCCCCCTACAGAGAAACCCAGAACCACGTGGCCCGTGTCATGGCCGTCGTGGCCCGATTGGAAGGATCAAATTCATGAAGCACATATCTCACCTGTTTGTTGCGTCGCTCGCGCTCTTCCTGCTCGTTGCTGAACCGGCCCTCGCCCAAAGCATCGATCTCTCGCCGATCCAGAGCCTTTTGCAGGGCATCGTGGATGCGCTGACCGGCCCGCTTGGCGTTGTGATCGCGACGCTCGCCGTTCTGGGCGTTTTCTTGAGCTGGTTCTTCAATATCATCGATCTGCGCCAGGCCCTCTGGGTGCTAGTCGGCATCGCCGGTGTCGCCGCCGCGCCCACCATCGTTGCCGCGGTCTTTGCCGGTGGCTGAGCGCTCGCCCCTCTTTCTGGGTCTCGTGCGACCGCCCAAGCTTTTGGGCCTGCCCATCATGTATGCGATGGTCTGGCTGTTTGGCTCGGTGCTGCTCTTCGTCTGGATCCAGCACATCGTAGTGCTGGGCGTGGCCGCCCTGCTCTACCCATTGCTTTGGAAGGCCGCGGACTGGGACCCGCGCTTCATCGACGTGATGATGACGGCGCTGCAGGAAACCCCACCGACGCGCAACCGCTCCATTCACGGCGGGGACAGCTATGCGCCCTAATACAGCCTTGGATGAAACCCTCGATCCCCGGACCATGACGCCGGACTGGTATGCACGCGAGACCCGCCTCGCGCATATGCTTCCTTACGTCAGCCTGGTCGATGACCGCACCGTGCGGACGCGGGTGAACGAACTTTTCCAGTGCATCCGGCTCGACGGGGTCAACAGTTACACGACAGATGATGCCTATCTCGACAAGGTGACCGCGCTCTTTGCCCGGATCATTGCGCAACTGGGGCCGGAGTTCAGCTACTACGTCCACAAGGTCTCAAAGGCGATCACGCCGGACCTTGAGCTTGTGCGCGAGGACAGTTTTGCAGGAGAAGTCGACCGGCTCTGGCGTGCGAAACTTGAAAACAGCGGGTTGCGCGACAAAACCCTGACGCTCACGGTCATTCACCGCCCGTCCCCGAAAAGCGTCCTGCCCTTCCTGAATCGCAGCGCCCCTGATCGCTTCAAGGAAGCAACCGAGAAGCGCTTGCGTCGTCTGGGCGAGGCCGTGAGTGTGTTCGTGTCAGGCCTGATGGAGCTGAACCCGCGCGTGCTTACAGCCGAAAGTGGCGAACTCATCGGCCTTCTGGGCGCGCTCAACACCGGCCAGGAGTTGCCGCTTTACCCGACCAATACCTACGGCTTCCTGTCCTTCAACGTCGCCAACACCCGTGTGACGTTTCAAGGGGATCACTTCGAGCTCTCCGAGGGCGTCGTGGGACATCGCTATGGCAAGAGCTTTACCATCGGGGAATATTCCGAGGCCACCTCTTGCACCATGTTCGATATGCTGAACCTGCCCGTCGATATGATCGTCACGCATTCCTTCACGCCGATCAATTCGAACCTCATGGCGGGTCGCATCAAGCGGCAAAAGCGCCAGATGCAGGCCAGCCAGGACGCGGCCCTCTCACTCATGGAAGCGCTCGACGTTGCCGCCGATGATCTCGAGGCCAAACGCCAGAGCTTCGGCGAGCACCACATGGTCGTGACGCTCTTCTGCGACACGCTCGAAGAGCTGCAAACGCTCAGCGCCGAGATCGTCAACGCCGCTGCCGCCGAAGGCGTGAAGATGATCGGCGAGCGGGTCGCGGCCAAGGCGCATTACCTCAGCCAGCATCCCGGCAACCAGCCCAAACGTGTCCGCGCCAGTGCAATCACCAACCGCAACTTCGCGGATTTTGCGGCATTCCACCGGACCCAGTTGGGCAAACCCGCCGAGAAAACACCCTGGGGCAAGGTCATCACCTATCTGCCCACGCCCGAGCAGAGCGCCTACCGGTTTTCCTATCACGAGCAAGGCAGCCCCGACAAAGAACCGACAAGCGGGCATACCCTGATCATGGGTCGGCCCGGATCGGGTAAATCAGTCCTCTCAGCCTTTCTCATGACGCAGGCCCGTCGAGCAGGGGCGCGGATCTTCGTCTTCGATTACCGTCTCGGTATGGAGATGGCGGTCCGCGCCAATGACGGGCGCTATGCGTCTTTGAAAGCCGGGCAGCCTACAGGCCTCAATCCTCTTTGGACGGAAACTGATGCGCGTGGCACGGCGTGGCTCTCGGACTGGCTCGCCACGCTTCTATATCGCGCCGACAAACCGCTCACGCCTGCGCAGACCAACCGCATCCAGGAAGTCGTCCGCCAGAACGCGCAGGCCACAAACCCCGCTCTGCGGAACTGGCGGGATTTCGCATCGCTGTTCGTGTCCACTGACGATGGCGGCGATCTGCACCAGCGCCTTCTCGAATGGACCGAAGAGGGCCGCTATGGCTGGATTTTCGGGCAGACGCTCGAAGATACGTTCTCGCTCGAAGGCGACGTGGTGGGTTTCGATCTCACCGGGATTCTCGACAGCGAGGCGGAAAAGGAACGCATGGCCGTCCTCTCCTATCTCTTCCGCCGGGTCGAGCGCGAGATCGAAGACCGCCGCCCCACCATCATCGTGATCGACGAGGCCTGGAAGGCGCTCGACAACGCTTATTTCGCCGAGCGGTTGTCGAACTGGCTCGTGACCGCGCGCAAGCAGAACACCGTCGCGGTGATGATGACGCAATATGCCAGCCAGCTCGAGCGTACTCGGACCGGCAAGACCATCGTCGAGGCCGTGCCGACGCAGATCCTCCTCCCGAACATCCGTGCCCATGCGTCCGATTACGCGATGCTCAATCTCTATGAGAAGGAACTCGACGTGCTTCTCAACACCGGCAGCGACAGCCGCCTTGCGCTCATCCGCGATGATCAGGGCTCCATTGTCGTTGATGCCGATCTGAGCGCGCTCGGACCCAATCTCACTATCCTCGGCGGAATGGAGAAAGGCGAGGCGCTCGTCGGTGCCGACTACCGCGACCGCCCAGATTTTTGGAGGCTTTCATGATCCGCATTTTGTTGCTTCTCGCCGCACTCGGCGCTTTGGCCTCCTGCGCCCAGTACCAGGAACCGCAGGCCAATTGCTTTACCTTCCTCGCCTCGACGGCCCCTGTCGCGCCGGATTGCACTTTCACGCCCCTCGGCGCGCCGGAGGGTGACGTTGAGGTCTAAGCTGCCCCATATCTTGGCCCTTTGCCTGCTGCCCGGTCTCGCCTTGTCCCAAGGTGTGCCGACAAATGACAGCGGGTTGACCGCGCGTGATATCGTCGAGACCGGCGACCGCGAGGCAGACCTCGCCGTTCAAGCGGACAAGCTTTCCGTGCGTGAACTCATCGCCGAGATCGAACGGGAGCAATTGGCCACCCTGCAGCGCATCCTCGATGCCCAGACAAGTTTTGGCGGACAGGGCCTGCCGGCGATGGTCTCAGGGCTTGAGAGCGGGAGCGGGGATCCCGACCGTTCCGTTGAAGCTGTCTACGGAAGTGGCGAAATCGATCCCAATCCCGGCGGCGCACAGATGTTCGGGGATGCGGCGGAAAACATAGAGCAGCTCATCATCCGCGTCGCCCAGGAGACCAGCGGGTTTGCGGGCGTGGGGCGCGCGGGCCTCTCCCCGGTTCAATGGCGGGCCTTGCTGCAAGCGCTCATCTGGCAGGAAAGCCGGTTCACCATCGGCGCACGCTCGCCGGTCGGGGCCTTTGGCCTTACCCAGATTATGCCGGGCACCGCCAGCGATCTTGGCATCAACCCGGAATACTACGACAGCCCCTACCTGCAGGTGCATGGCGGCGCGCGCTATCTCGCCACCCAACTCAACACCTTCGATGGGAATATCATCAACGCGCTCGCGGCCTATAACGCCGGACCCGGCCGTGTCTTCGAATATGGGGGCGTACCGCCCTTCGCCGAGACCCAGCACTACGTCCAGGTCATCCCCGAACGTTACAATCTCTACCTAAGCCGCATCGGAGGGATCGAAGCGCTTGGGACGATCGACCCCACGCTTCTGGCCAATGCAAACCTCTCCCTCACGGGTCATGGGGCGGCCTTTTATGGCAACAACTCACCCGCTGCGATCAGGCAGGCCGCCCTGCGCATTGCGGATATCGTCGAGCGGATTTCCACGACCGAAGATGTGCAGGAGAGCATCGCGCTCAACACCTATGCCCGCGCCGAACTCGTGCGTCTCGTCGCCGCGCGTATTCGTCTTCAAGCGGCGCGGACCCGCGTGCTTTCGGCCGAGGAATTGGCACAGGCCAGCGCCCGCATGGCCGAGGGCGCGTTCATGGAATTCACGATCAGGGAGATAGACTGATGAGAGATTTACTCGTGAGGACGGCCTTGGCCACAACGCTTGGGGCTTGCCTGCATCTCGGCGCCCTCTCCCCTGCCGCAGCGCAGGGCGTACCCGTGGTCGACACCCAGAACATCGCGCAAAACATCCAGCAGCTCCGGCAGATGATCGAAGACGAGATCCTGCAAAACGAGCAGCTGACGCAGCTCCGCGAACAGCTTGCGACACTCACGGACCAACTCGCGGAGCTGCAACGGACATATGAAGCTCTTACCCGTCTCGCCGAACTGCCGGAAATCATCCGCACCGAGATGGAGGATGAGCTGAACGGCCTGCTCGACCAGGAGTTCGGAGACATCCTCGCCACCATCGAAGCCATCAAGACGGGTGACTTCTCTGGCCTCTCTGGCTCCGGTGCCGGCGAGATCGAAACCCAGATGGACCGGGTGCTGGCTGATCTCGGCTTTGACGACGATACGCTTTCGGAAATGGCCACCAGCGGCAATCCCGGCGCGAACCGCGTGGCGACGCAAGCCACAACCGGTGCGCTCGTCTCGGCGGCGGCTCAGAACAGCTATGAGGATGCAGGCCAATCTCTTGAACGGGTCGACCGTCTTGTCGGGCTCATCGACGACATGGATGAACTCAAGGAAAGCATCGATCTCAACACGCGCGTGACAGCGGAGCTCGCCATTGCGCTGGTCGCCATGTGGCAGCTCGAAGCGGTGCAGACCGTGGGCGACGGCACGGGCGGCGTGATCGATGCCGCGACGATCGCCGAAGAACAGCGCTTCATGGATTTCACCCTGCCGGACCTGCAGGCAGACTGATTCAGGGGTGTGACGCGTGGCGAGTGAAAAGGAAATTATCGAAGAAGAGCTGGTCTATGGCGCGCTGCGCCGCGAACGGCTTTGGCAGCGCCTTGGGCTGATCGGGCTCATTTTCGGCATCCTCGGATGCCTGAGCGCCGCGGCCGTTGCCATCCTTGATGTCGATCCGCCGCCTGTGGTCGTGCCTTACGATCCCGAGACAGGTTTTGCCCTGCCCGAGGCCTCGGTGGGCGCGACGTCGGTGACTGCCAACCAGGCCATTATTGAGGCGGAGGTCTTCCGTTACGTGACCGACCGCGAGGTCTATAACCAGCTCGACAACGATCTGCGCATCCGCAGCGTTCTGCGCCGCTCGGACGGCGCTGCCGAGGGCGGGTTGCGCCAAATCTGGAACAGCGCCAACGAGAACTACCCGCCCACGGTCTATGGCCCGAATGCCCGGCTCGATGTGGAAATCCTCAGTATCAATCGCATCGGCACCAACCGCGCCACAGTCCGCCTGCGCAAGCGCCTGACATCCATCAACGGGGTCCAGACGGGCCTCTTCACCGCCACGCTTCTTTTCGAGTTCCGCCCCGAGACCCGCCGCTCCATCGACGAGGTCTGGACCAACCCCTTCGGCTTCACCGTGCTCGAATATTCCATCCGCTCCGACAGATTGGAGAACTGACGTTGTTGCTTATGAGATCGCTTGTTTTTGTCATTGCTCTGTTGCCCGGCCTCGCCTTCGCGGAAGCCATCCCGCGCGGCGGTCCCAATGACAACCGCGTGCGGCTGGCCACCTACCAGGAAGGTCAGGTCTACCGCCTCAGCGTGTCGCTCACCCATGTGACCACGGTCGAGTTCGGCGAGGGAGAAAGCATCCGCTCAATCATCGCAGGGGACACGGAGGGCTTCGAGATTGACGGTGTACCCGGTGGCCAAGCCTTCGCGATCAAGCCCGTCGCGCGCGGCGTCCATACCAACGTGACCGTCTATACCAACCGCCGCAGCTACTACTTCAACGTCCAGGAGGTCCGCAGCCCGACCTTCTACGTGGTCCAGTTCCGTTACCCCGAAGACAATACGCGGCCCACGCGTGCCATCGCGGCCCAAGCGCCGAACTACAACTACGGAGCCAGCGCGCGCACCGAGTTCACCCCGACCCGCGTCTGGGATGACGGGACCTTCACGTATTTCGAATTCCCGCGGAACGCACCGGTGCCCGCGATCTTTCGCTACGCCAATGGCCGCGAACGGACGGTCAACACACAAGCCACCGAGGACGGAGTGATCCGGGTTTCCGGGGTGAACAGGCAATGGGTGCTGCGGATCGGTGACGAGGTGGTCTGTATTGAGGCCACACCGCCTGCGGGGGTGGGATCATGAGCGACACCGGAAACGCGGACCTCGAGAAACGTCTCGCCGCCCTCGAGCAAGGCAAAGGCGCGAGCTCACCCCCTGCCCCACGGCGCTCGCCGCTGCTCGCGCTGGTCGTCGTCCTCGCGGTCGGGGCGGGTGGTTCACTGCTCTATCTGATGTCCCAACCCGAGGAAGAAGAAGCCCTGCCTACGGCCACGCCGGACGTGTTCCAAAATGAAGGCGACGGGTTTGGCGCCATCGAAACCCTCCCCCACCAGAGCCCGAAGTCGTTCTGGTCGCACCGGAACCGGTGGAACCGAATGCCGAGCTTTTGACGCAACTCGCCGCCCTTCAGGCCCAGATCGAGGAATTGCGCAACGCGCCCGAACCGGTGGTCGAGGAAGACACGGCTGCCGCCGAAGCCATCGATGCGCTGACCGCGCAGATCGCGGCCCTGCAAGCCGCCTCGGAAACCGCGCAGCAGCAGTTTCGCGATGAGCTCACGGCGCGCGATCGCGAACTGGAGCAACTCCGCATGGACCTGGAACTCGCACAGCTTGAGGCCAACCGCCCCCTTCCCGCACCCATCGGGCCCACCGAGGACGAATTGCGCGCGCGGGAGGAAGAACGGCTCCGCCGCGAGGAGGAAGCACGACGTTTGGCGGAACTCGAACGCCGCGCAGCCGAGGAGCGCGCGTTTCAAGAGCGCCGCATCAGCTCGCCCACCATCGCCTTTGGTGGCACCTCGGGCGCAAATGAGACGGCTCTGACCGAACGGACTTTTGGGGATGTGACGGATTTTGTGCTGAACGGCGCGCTGCCTACGTCAGTGACACAGGCTGACGTCATTGCCAATCCGTCCAACACCATCATTCAGGGTACGATGATCCAGGCCGTCATGGAAACCGCCCTCGACAGCTCCCTGCCCGGCCAGACCCGTGCTGTTGTCTCGGAAGATGTCTACAGCTTCGATGGCTCACGCCTTCTAATCCCGCGTGGTTCCCGCCTGATCGGGCGGTATCGCTCTGGCGTCGATATCGCGCAGCGCCGGGTGACGATCGCTTGGGATCGGATCATCCTTCCCGACAACCAGACGATCCAGATCAGCTCCTTCGGGGGTGACGAATTGGGCCGCTCCGGCGTGACCGGCTTCGTCGACACACGATTTGATGAGCGTTTCGGCTCTGCGGCGCTGATTTCTCTGATCTCCGCCGCACCAAGTGCGGCCGCTGCAAATGTTCAAGACGAAACCGCCGCGGACGTGCTGGAAGACGTGGGCGATGATCTTGCCGATGCCACGGACTCTGTGATTGGCGACTACCTCTCCATCGGTCCCGTCATTTATGTCGACCAAGGCGCCCGCGTCACCGTTATGGTCGACCGCGATCTGGAGATCTTCTAAGCCCATGTCTCTGAGCTATCTCCAGACCTCGCTTGATCGGATTGAAGCCGCCGCCCGCGACGATGTCATCGAGATCTGCATCAATCCCGATGGCACCTGCTGGGGAGAATTCCAGGGCGATCATTTCATGCGAAAGCTGGACCAGGCGTTGACTGCAACCGAAGTGAAAGACCTCGGCAACCAGATCGCCTCCTCCGCCAATACCACGATGAGCAAGGACCGCCCCATCGTCTCGGTCTCAATCACCTACAAGGGGCGGCCGATCCGGGCGCAGGTCATCACACCACCTGCCGTGCTTTCCGCCATGTCCATCAGCCTGCGGTTCTTCTCGAGCCTGCCGCTCGACGGCATCGCGCTCGATTTCCTCTATGGCAAGGAACGCAAACTCGAGGAACTGCGCCTCGAGAAAACCCGGGAACTGCGCGAGGTCGTGGCCGCTGGTGTGATCGACGATGCCCTCGCCTTCTGTGTCGACAACAAGCTTAACATGATCGTTTCCGGGGGCACCTCCACTGGCAAGACCGTGGCTGCGCGCAAGATCCTCTCGCACGTGCCATCCGAGGAACGCATCGTCACCATCGAGGAAGCCGCCGAGCTTCTACCGACCCAGCCCAATGCCGTGACCCTCATCGCCAATCGTGACGCGGAATTCCAGACAGCCGACGTGCTGCTCACCGCAACGCTGCGCATGCGCCCCGACCGGATCATCCTCGGCGAGGTGCGCGGCAAGGAAGCCATGACTTTCCTCGAGGCGATCAACACCGGCCATGGCGGGTCCATGACCACGCTGCACGCAGAAACCCCCCAACTTGCCGTCCAACGCCTCGCGATCGCAGCACTCAAGACCGAAATCCCGATGACCTATGCCGACATGATCCAGTACATCGAGAACTCCATCGACGTGATCATCCAGGCCGGCCGCCATGACGGCAAACGCGGTATCACAGAATTCTACCTCCCCGGCATGGGCCAGATTGGAGCTTCCCAATGAAGACCTTTGAATATGACATCCTCAATTTCCCCATGACCCGCAAGACCAGTCTCGCCGACATGCAGGATTGCCTGAATGCGAAGGGGGCCGAAGGCTGGGAGGTCGTGTCGATCAGCTCTTCGGAGTTCGCCAATGTCGGGCACACGGTCTTCCTGAAGCGGGAAACCACAACCATCGGAGCCACGGCATGAGGCAGGCGCCGAATCCCCTTTGCTGGCCGCGCTGGCCCTAAACTTGGGCCTCGGCCTGATTGCTGCCCCCGCCTTCGCTGAGCGCAATCTGGTGCCAACCCTCGATCGCAACTTTGACTTCTGTGCGGACCGGCCCGCCGAGCCCGTCTGGATGCAAGAAATCCCCCTGCGCCAAGCCTATCAGCGCGTGTTGGTTCAAGACATCTACCGCGCCCAGAATCTCGAGCGCATCGTTGAGACCGAAAGCTGCGAATGTGAAATCCGCTTCCCATCTTGGGACGCGGCAGAGGCGGTGTTTCGTGAGCTCTACGCCAGTGATGAACGCTGGGAAATGCTGGAAGCTTCGGACGCCTACAATCGGCGCGCCAACGACGTTCGCCTTGAGGCCAAAGCCATCTGCGAAGCCGCGGGCAATTGGTAGGGCAACCCCGTTATGAGCGTCGTCACCTACTTCGTTGAAACCTCCCAGGGCTATCTCGACACCGCCGCAGAAACCCAGTTCGGGTCGGTCGCGGCAACGGTCGGCACGCTTCTCGTCCTGGGAACAACGCTCGTGGTGATCCTCGTCTTCCTGAACATGATCTACCAATACAAGGCGATGGACGGCCGCACGGCCTTCTGGCTCGCGGTCAAGATCGGGTTGATTGGAATATTCGCGACCAACTGGGTGCAGTTCAACGCCCTCTCCTCCGCCATCCTGGCTGGCATCGACAGCATTGCGGGGGCGCTCGTGGCTTCGGTCGGTGGTGGAATTCCCGGCCCTTCTGGTACCTTCGCGGAAGAATTTGACCGATTGATCGCTGAACTCGGCGACTACCTCAATGCAGCCGGATCAGAACTGAACTGGATGGCCGGCGCCATGCTCGACATTGTCGGGGTCCTCTTGCTCTCGATACTCGGCGGGCTGGCCGCCTTCATCCTCGTGGCCTCCCGCCTGATGATCGCACTTCTAATCGGGATCGCGCCGGTGATGATCTTCCTCACCCTCTTCGAGGTGACTAAAGATTACTTCGCACGCTGGCTGTCGGCACTGGTTTCCTTCGCGCTCTACCCCATCGTCGTGGCCGGCGTATTCGCGACGATTACCGGCGTTTCCTCCGCTCTGATAGGCGAGCTTGGCGACCCGGAAGGGGCTTCCAACATCGGCGCGCTCATCCCCTTCTTCATGATGGTCCTCATGGCCAAGGGCTTCATCATTGCTACACCCTTCATCGTGCGCGCGATCTCCGGCAACATCATGATGCCCGCACTCTCCGGAGGTCTCGGCGGCGGCTACAGCTTCGCCCGCGCCGCCATGGGCAGCCAGCAAGCCTACAACCGCTACTTAATCGGTGGCGCAAGTGGTGCGGAATTTGCCGCCCTTAGAGCGCGGCAGTTCTTTGGTGTGCAGCAGATGCCAGTGCGGCAAGGCATGGGACAGACAGGTCAGGCAAGCGGCACAGGTTCACCGGGGGCCGGATCCCAGATGCTGGCGCAACTTGCACGTCTGGGAAGGCTGGGGCGGAGATGACTGCGCACAATTGGAACTCAGCAACCGAAGAAAAATTTTCACCTAAAGACATGCTGGTATTTATTCGCGAAGAAGACCATTTCTTTTGATTTCGTGAGAATACTCGGTCTCGTTCGAGATTGACCTTTTGTAACACTCATAACGCGCCACAAGCCCTCTGTGAGAGCCTAAACAACTTCCAATAGACCGCTACCAATCAAATCAAGAACCGCCTCTTTAATCAGATCCGTCGCTTCACTCACATCATCAAGCGTCGTGTCCTTCCCAAGACTAAAGCGCACCGATGACGAGGCGCGCTCGTCATCGAGTCCGATGGCGCGAAGCACATGGGAAGGCTCCGATATCCCGCTTGTGCAGGCGGAGCCTGTCGAGGCAGAAATTTTGGGCTGCAGTCGGCTGAGGAGATCAGCAGCCGATACTCCTTCAAAGCCAACATTGAGGTTTCCAGGATGCTTGCGCTCTGTTTCAAGCGGCCCATTCACCCAAATGCGGCAGGGAAGGCTTTGTAGCTGCTTAAGGAATGAACCGCGTATGTCGGCCAATTGCTCTCGGCGATGATCGCCTTCCTCTGAGGCTGCGATACGTGCAGCAGCGCCAAAGCCGACGCAAAGCGCTGCTGGAAGCGTGCCCGACCGCAAGCCATTTTGCTGGCCGCCGCCAAGGATTCTAGGCTGCATCAAAGGTTGAAGGTCTCGCCGAGCAAAAAGCGCGCCGATGCCAGAAGGGCCATACATCTTGTGACTCGACAAACTGACAAGATCGGCGTGATCAGCAAGCCGCGACACATCCATCGCACTTGGCGCTTGCGCCGCATCGCAATGAAAGTACGCACCGGAAGCTCCCACGATGCGAGAGATTCTCTCAATATCCTGAATCGTGCCAATTTCATTATTGGCACCCATTACAGAGACAAGAAAGACATCGTCAGCAATGGAATTCTCTAGGGCATCAAGATCAAGTGCGCCCTGTGTATCCACAGGTAAATGCTCAATAGAGAACCCATATTCCGCTGAAAGTGCCCGCCCAATTTCCAGGACGCATTTGTGCTCAATGGAGCTCAGGAGAATCCGCCGCCGCTTGCTCGCTAAACCTTCTCGGGCTAAGCCGAGCAGAGCGAGGTTGTTGGCCTCCGTTGCCCCGGATGTGAAGATGATCTCGTCAGGGTCAGCGCCTATAAGCCTCGCGACCTCCGAAGCAGCACGTTGAACAGCTTGAGAAGCGCGCCAACCAACGGCATGATCACTCGAATGTGGGTTGCCGAAGCGGCCTTCAAAATATGGCACCATCTCGGCAAAAACGGTCGAGTCGAGCGGACAGGTCGCCTGATGGTCCAGATATATCACACCGTCAATTTTCATAAACTTACCAGCACCTTATCGCAACCCGATTCTGAAATCTCGCTCTGACGGCAGGTCAGAGACTTTCTGGGGATATCCCCAGGAACAAGTTTGACCCTACCATATCTTGTGGGTTAGTGTCGAGCTGGATCAATCTTCCAGGACGAGATTCAATGCCACGAGGACCTATCTACAGCGACGACTATAGACCACAATTTTCGGGTCACGAGACCTTCCCGCTCCGCTACGGATGGCTGAAGAAGGCATACGATGCGGTCTATGAGCGCGAAGATGGTCCGGACGGTAAGCTCGCCTTCACGCGTGATGATTCTATAGCGCGATTCGGGGTCGGCAAGAACATGGTTTCATCGATGCGCCATTGGGCAACGGCGTCCGGTATTATCGAAGATGGAGAGGGCGCCAACGCGCTTGTAACAACAAGTCTCGGCCGACAGCTATTCGGAATAAGCGGACTTGATCGATACGTAGAACACCCTGCTACGCTTTGGCTAATTCATTGGAATCTTGCGGGCCGCCCTGAAAAAACAACTTGGTATTGGAGTTTTAATAATTTTCCCGGCGTTACGTTTGAGCGCGAACAACTCGTTCGCGCATTGGAGAAGGTGGCCAAGGATCGTGAATGGCCGCGCGTTTCTGCTACGACCGTACGCCGTGATGTCGAGTGCTTCCTGCGAACCTACGTGGCGAAAGCTGCGTCCGGCGCGGCATCGCCTGAAGACTCTTTGGAGTCTCCGCTTGCGGAGCTCGGTCTCATTAAAGCGGTTGGTCGCCGCGACGGCTTTAGGTTCGTGCGAGGGCCAAAGTCATCTTTGGGGAATGGGGTCTTCCTCTATGCCTTGATTGATTTCTGGAAAAACTACTCGTCTGCACAGACTCTCTCTTTCGAAGCTGTGGCGCACGAGCCGGGCTCGCCGGGGCGCGTATTCTTGCTTGATGAAAATGACGTTGCTGATCGGCTTCTGATGCTTGAGGACTTTACGAAAGGCTCGTTCAGGTGGTCGGAAACAGCAGGCCTCAAGCAGGTCATCCGTGATGTTGCATTGGATATGGAAGCAGCGCTCATTTACGCGATGTGTGATTACAAGAAAAAAACTATCGAGAGTAGAGAGGCGGCCTAATCATGCTTTCCGAGACCGTGAACATTGGGCGCCGGTTCCAAAGATCGATCAAAATTGATAGCGATTACAATGACCTCAACGCTCTTGAGGGATTTGTCTGCCCAAAATCGTCAGTCGATGTTCTTCAGGCGGTGGCACACCATCTCTCCGATACAGGGCATGGAGCGTTTACCTGGACGGGCCCTTACGGCAGCGGAAAGTCGAGTCTTGTCATAGCGATGAGTGCATTGCTTGGAGGCGATGATGAGTTTCGCTCGAAGGCCGAGGCGGCCATCGGTCGCAAGGCTGCGGATGCAATTCTCGAAGCTCTCCCCCGAAATCGAAAGGCTGGCAGGTTTTGCCGGTTGTAGGCAAGCGTGCGAACGCGGTGGACATCATTGGGCGTGCCATTGAAGAGGCCGGGCTGGGTGACAGTCCTGAAACGGGAAAATGGACGGATGATGCTGTCGTTGCCACGCTTACGGCTTCTGCAGAAAAGGCACCGCGTAGCCATGGCGGTGTTGTTCTATTCATCGATGAGATGGGTAAGTTTCTAGAAGCCGCAGCTCAAGACGGCACCGATGTCTATATCTTTCAGCTCCTCGCAGAAGCTGCCTCACGTAGTAAAGGGCGCTTGATCGTCATTGGTATTCTGCATCAGGCTTTCGAGGACTATGCCAACCGGCTGTCGCGCGAAATGCGCGACGAGTGGTCGAAGATTCAAGGCCGCTTTATCGATCTCGCCGTGAATGCCGCAGGAGAAGAGCAAATCGAGCTCATCTCTCGTGCAATTGAGAACGGGCGCGCGCTAACGAAACCTGGTTCACTCTCGGTGACGGTTGCCGACGAGATTAAGCGTCAACGACCGGCGGCGTCACGGCACCTCTCCGAAACGCTTGAGGGATGCTGGCCGCTTCATCCCGTTGTGGCCTGTCTTCTTGGCCCGATCTCCCGGCGACGCTTCGGCCAAAACCAGCGCAGTATCTTCGGCTTCCTCAATTCAGCAGAGCCGCACGGTTTTCAGGATTTCATCCGTCATAATGACGCGGGCGTCTTATATGAGCCGGACCGGTTATGGGATTACCTTCGGGTTAATCTAGAGCCTTCTATTCTCGCGTCTCCGGACGGTCATCGCTGGGCAATGGCTGCCGAGGCGGTAGAGCGCTGTGAAGCTTTGGGGGGAAGCGAGTTTCACATTCGCCTTTTAAAGACAATCGCGCTGATTGACCTCTTCAAAGAACGTTCAGGGCTCACGCCCACTGACAGCTTGCTATCCGCCTGTCTGCCGGAGGCATCGAAAAAGACGGTGAAGGATGCACTCGGGCAGCTCAAGAAGTGGTCTCTTGTGATCTTCCGGAAGTTCGCCGACGCCTACGCAATTTATGCTGGCAGCGATTTCGACATTGATCGCGCAATTGAGGATGCCCTGCAGCGCGTTCGAGAGGTTGATTTCGCAGCGCTCAAAAAGCTGGCAGGACTCCAGCCCATCCTTGCTAAACGGCACTACCATGATACCGGCGCCCTACGCTGGTTTGATGTCGAAGTAGCACCTTTGAATGGCCTGATCGAACGCGCCGCAGCTTACGTTCCCAAGTCAGGAACAATTGGTGCCTTCCTTCTTGCGATCCCCACGGAAGGTGAAAGCCAAGAAATCGCCGAGAAATTGTGCCGTGAGGCGGCGCGTGAATCCAAGGACTGGGATGTTGTCGCTGGCCTGTCGCAGCGCGCATGGGTGATCGTCGATCTCGCAAGAGAGCTTATCGCGCTCAGTGAAGTACAAGAAGAGCATCCTGACCTCGCTGGCGATACCGTTGCGCAGCGCGAAGTGCAGGCGAGAAGAACGGCTCTTCAAGGTCAGCTCGAAGAAGAGCTTAGGGCAGCCTTTGACCATGCGACCTGGTACCTGAAGAACCACAAGCCGCAGAAATGGGATCAGGCCGAAATCAACAATGCCGCCTCTGATTTGGCCGCCAAGCGCTTCCCGCTCTCGCCAAAGGTCAACAATGAGCTTCTTAACCGCATCAAGCCGTCGAGTAACGCCGTAGCCGCCCAGAATGCGCTATTACGCGCGATGGTCGGCCGAGAAGGTGATGAGTGCCTTGGCATAGAGGGGTATCCTGCTGAAGGCGGCCTATTTGCTTCGATCCTAGAAGCGACCGGATTGTACGGAAAGGTAAATGGCGCCTGGCAATTCCGCGCGCCGTCGAAAAAACGCGATCCGAGCAATCTTAATCCGCTTTGGGAAGCCGCCTCAGAGCACTTGAGAGAGGCAAAGGACAGAACGGTTACCGTATCGGAGCTCTACGATCTCTGGGGTAAGCCGCCCTTCGGCCTAAAAGAAGGGCTAAAGCCAGTTATGATCGTGGCCTTTATCCTCACACAAAGAGAAAACGTCGCCCTGTACCGCGCGGGTATCTTCCAAGCGCGGTTTAAGGATATCGATGTTGAAATCCTCGCCAAAGATGCTGGCGAGATACAGCTCCGGTGGATGGACCTTTCCGATCTATCTCGTAGGTTGCTATCGAGCATGGCCGAAGTCGTGCGCGATCTCGATGCCTCAAACAACCTGGCACATCTCGCGCCTATCGACGTCGCCCGCGGACTCATTGCTATATTCGACAAGCTGCACCCTTGGACAAAGCGGACCATGCAGTTGTCCTCTAACGCAACGCGGGTGCGCGATCTGTTCAAGCACGCAAACGATCCGAACAAGTTCTTGTTCGACGACATTCCTACCGCGTTCGGCGGGCGCGGCGCACTCGACGAGGACAACAATCTCCAGAGTATCGTTAAGGATGTGCGCGAAGGGCTAGAAGAGCTTGTCGCCTCATACCCGTCGATGCTGCGACGTCTGCATGATCTCATGCTGGCCGAGCTTCAGGTGCCTAACGCCTCACCGCAGGCTCTCGGAGAGCTGCGCGCACGGGCAGAGAACATTCGTGAGATCGGTGGCGACTTCCGTCTGAATGCCTTCATTGGAAGGCTTTCTCAGTTTGAAGGGACAGAACAAGACCTAGAAGGCATTGCAAGTTTGGCTGCAAATAAGCCGCCGCGTGACTGGACCGATCCCGACCTCGATCGCGCTTCCGTCGAGCTTGCAGACTTTTCGCAGAGATTTATTCGGGCGGAGAACTTCGCGCGGGTGAAAGGCCGGAGCGATAAGCGGAGCTCCATGGCGGTCGTTGTTGGTTTAAACGGCCGTCCGGCTCCCGTGCACGCCGAGTTTGAAGTTTCAGAAGGCGAGCGAAAAAAGGTCGAAGAAATAATCAAAAGACTTGAAGATGTCATCGATGTCGAGACCCCAAAGAACCGCCATCTGCTTCTTGCAGCACTCGCCGAGTTGAGTTGCCGCTACATGAGTGACGAAGAAATTGATGGCAACAAAATGGAAGTGGAACGAGTAGTATAATGAGTGACGCCGAAGAAAAGCATGTTTTGGGCGTATCGGGTGGCAAGGACAGCGCTGCTCTCGCAGTTTATATGCGCCAGCACCACCCAGAGCTTGATATTGATTATTTCTTTACCGATACGGGCAAAGAACTTCCAGAAGTCTACGAATTCCTTGGGCGCCTCGAAGGTTTTCTTGGGAAGTCCATTTTGAGACTAAATCCTGACAGAGACTTCGACTTCTGGCTCAAACAGTACAATAATTTCCTGCCGTCACCGCAAACGCGTTGGTGCACGAGGCAACTTAAGCTTAGACCATTCGAGCACTGGCTCAAACCAATGCTGGAAGAAGGAAAAAAGGTTTACAGCTACGTCGCTATTCGCGGGGACGAGGAGTACCGGGAAGGTTACAGCTCCAAGCATGAAAACCTAAAGATCGTACTGCCGTTCAAAGACGATGGCATTGATAAGCCAGGTGTTCATGAAATCCTTGAATCATCAGGCTTAGGTCTACCCAAATACTATGATTGGCGCTCGCGTAGCGGCTGCACGTTCTGTTTTTACCAGCAGAAGATCGAGTGGGTCCGCTTGAAAGAGCAGCATCCAGAAGCCTTTGAGGAAGCAAAGGCCTATGAGAAAAGCGCCGTAGAGAATGGCTCACCTTTCACTTGGAGCCAAGGAGAGTCACTTGATGAGCTGACAGAGCCTGAACGCGTAAGGCAGATCAAAGAAGACTATGAGAAGCGGCTTGAACGGGCGAAAGCCAAAAGGCAGCAGAACCCCCTGCGCGATGAACCGGATAGTCTGGACATAGATGAGCTGTACGGTCAGGCGAAGGGTTGTCTTGCCTGCCATAAATAATTGATTTTAGATAATAAAAGTGACAGGGTCGATGCCGCGTTCACAATAAAGATGAGCGATAGGGAGGGCGAGTAGCGGACTATGACGCACACAAACAAATTTGTAGATTTCTTGCGCCATTACGGTCCGATTTCTGCAACGGACAACATGTATGACGAGCTCATCCAAGCTGAGATTGATCGGAAAGGCATAGTGCCCCCAATCCAGATAACGCCGTCCAAACTTCCAGCAATACTTGAGAACTTTCGGTCAAGCGTGCCTAGGTCAGTGGTGCTCACCGGGACTGCTGGCGATGGGAAGACCTACCACTGCCGACGCGTGTTTGAAGAATTCGCTGATAACCCGCAGGAATGGCAAAAGGGGGAAAAGATTGTTTCCCTGCCACTTTCTGGGTCAGGAAAAACACTTCGTATTGTCAAAGACCTCAGCGAAGTGACGTCAACCGAAAAAAACGATCTTCTACCCGGTTTCATGGATGCGATTGGCGACCAAAACTCTCCTAATGTTTATTTGGTAGCCGCGAACGATGGGCAGCTGCTTGCGTCCTTGCGCGATTGGGCCGAGGCAAATGGTGAAGAGGCCTTCCGCACATTTGTCTCGATTGAGTCCATGCTTGTGACGGACAAGACCACCCGAGATGATCTTTCGCTCGACCTCTATAATCTGTCGCGCCTTGACGCAGCCAAGCATTTTCTTGCCATCATCGAACAGATTGTTGAGCACCCTCAGTGGGATAACTGCTCAGGGTGCGAGCTGCTTGATGCCGATGGAAACACAAGCTGCCCGATCCGTATCAACCGGGATAGATTGCGCGCAAAGGACGGAGAGTCCCTTTTCCAGACGCGCCTCTCTCAGCTTCTCAGCCTTGCGCGGGCCAATCGCACGCACTTGCCCATCCGCGACCTTCTGCTCCTTAGTGTAAACATTCTGCTCGGTGACCGGATGTCATCAAGCCTGCTGACGTGCCGAAAAGCCAAGAACCGTGCCGAGACGGACAACTACCGGATGACAAATCCCTACACGAATGTTTTTGGCGCTAATCTTCCCGAGAGACAACGTCAGCAATACCAGGCATTTACGGCGCTAGAGGGCTTCGGTGTCGGACGAGAGACCGACAACCAAATCGATAACCTCCTTATCTATGGACGCTATAATAACGAAACAATCTTTGCTACGCACATCGGGAGTGATCACTTCTACGGCGCAGATGCTTACGCCCCCTTTCTCAGGGACTATCTCGAAGGCGAGCGAGAAAACATCACTGAGTTCATGAGAGCCTTGGCGAGGCAGCGCCAGAGACTATTTTTTACACTTCCGGATGAAGGTGAGTTGAAGCCCTGGTCATTAAGTGTCTACCGCTCAGCTGATCTGTTCTTGGAATTTGGCCGGAGACTAACTGATAAGGTCGACATCTCTCGCATTTCTGAACTCTTGGTGCGGGGGCTCAACCGCACATTCTGCGGTATGATGATCGACGACGGCACCAAGCTCTATCTATCCTCATCCGGCGGGGATGGACGTGGGCGCATAGCATCGATCCTTGCACACGAGCTGAGCGCGAGCCCGCAGCGACGTGATCCGTACGTTCGCTTTGCACTTGCGTCAGATGACTTCACTCCGATTGTGCAAGTTATCGATCCAGCCGGAGGGCCTGAGACAGTCGTCGACCAGCTCGAACTACAACTTACACATTTTGAATACCTGATCCGCGTCGCACGCGGCAGCCTGCCCGCGAGCTTCTCTCGTCAGTGCTATGAGGACTTTTTGGATTTCAAGCTTCGGCTGATCGAGCGGCTCGACCAAATAATGGGTGCGCAGCCTGTGCAAGGGGAAGTGAGCCTTCGCGCCATTACCGTCGACCCAAGGGGGCGGCCGCAACCCGACAATATTCGCGTTCGTGTAGGTGACGCATGACACGACTTGATACTCCAACACAGTACAAAGGCATTAAAGTCTGGGTTGACGAGGCGATCTGGGGACATCGTTTCTATAACGATCAGACCCCTTGGCTTGTTTTTCTGGAGTTCCTGTCCGTCTTTCGTTCCCGTGATCAAGTTCAGCACGGTCTAGCAGAGGTTCGAAATGAAGGCGCGCACGAGCAGTTCACCTATGACACGCCGAGGCTGATACCCTTGCGTGAGTTAATCTTCAGCAACCCCCATATCCAGCATATTGATGCAAGTGAAAAGCTGGACGGTGAGAAATGGGACGCCTGGCTTAAGCAATTCGAGAGCGATCAAAGTTTCGCTTTTTTACGAGACCGATGTGGCGAGTTTTCTGAGCTCGCAAGGATTGTCGAACTCTTCCAAAACACCGCTGTTGAACCACACAGGCAACGGAGATGGACTAGCCGCTTTTTGTTCCCTTACGGCCCCTATTGCCTTTACGCTGACTTGCCAAACAATCCCAATAGTAGTCCTGATAGACGCTTTTTCGCGCGTGGCGGGGAACTTTTGTACTTGATGCTCTCCCGCAGTGGCGAAGGCCCCGAAATCGCCAAATTGATTGGCGAGAAGATTTTACGAAGCGATAATTCCTGGAACCGCGTCGCTAAGGCACTACTCCCCGACGACCATCGGATCGATGCCAACTCCGTTACGGGAGGTATAGGCTATCTGCCATTTGCTCAGCGCGATGAATATAAAGAGCTTGCAAAGACATGGCGTCAGCTTCTTAGCCTTGATCTTCCAGGTAATGCAGTCATCGACCCCTTGGTACGCCTTTCTGCGCTGCACATGCTCATCTACATGCTGCGTAGATCAATCGAAGAAACTGGTGATCAAGGCGAGCCCAGGTTTGTCCTTGAAATTCCAGCACCCAAAAAGACAACTCTATTCGAGATTTCAGCCGAGAACCTGCGCGCCAACCGCATGCTCACAAATCGAGCCGTTCGCGCGTACATAGACAGCGCGAAGAACGACCCTGATTGGGAAGAAGCCTTGCAGAAGCGCGCGCCTGCTGACGCCGTTAGAGAGTACCTAACTGAGCGTTTTCAATGGGACCCGGAAGATGGTCCGGCCTCGGGCGACCCAGAGACGATCTTCAATGCCTTGAGAAGCTACGCTGAGAAACGTCATTCACAACACGTTTCAAAGGTGCATTTGGAATGGATGCGTCAGATCGGACTTGCTGTTTCTCGCCGAGGTGTGGGGACCTGGTACGCGCCCAATGATTCCCTCATCAAAGCGTTGGTTATGTGTACAGTTGATGGTGAGCGAGAAGAGTATCATCGCTTTCTCGCCAAGCTTTACGACAGGTTTCGGATCGTAATCGCAGCTCCTGAAGCTGAAAAGGCTTACGGTCAGCTTCCGACGGATCAGTATGCGTTTTCACAGAACGCGCAGCGTCTCGAACAACGCCTTAGGACGTTGGGCTTGCTTCGGCGCCTGTCAGATGACTGCGCATATGTCGAAAACCCGTTCAGGAGGCCACTATGACTAGGACCGAACTAATCGCGGCCGTGGCAACCGCCTCATTGAAAGAGCAGTTGTCCGGGGAACCTGAGGGTACACAGCGCATATGCATGTTGGGCCTCGACGCTGAAGTCGTTCGCGCAGTGGCGCAGGCTGTAATCACAGATGTCGAAATCTCGAATGAAGTGATGGTAAGAGTGGGCACCGTCTTTGATCCGAATGGGGATCTGCCAGCGGAAACAAGGAGCGATGAGTCCATCACTCATTGGCGGCACTGCCGCCTCCCAGACGACAAACGCGCCGTCCTCTTTGCTGCCTCGCAGGATGAGCTGCAAAGAAACGACAAGAGCGTCGAGAAGGTGACGCGGATTGAAACTGATAAACTCAGGCTTCGATATGCGGATTGGATGCACTGCGCAGGCCTTACAGATCGGTTTCTTGATCAAAAGAAGAGAGAGCACTTAGCGGCTGCCTTGCAGGCTGCAAATGAAACACACGCAGCGCGGACGATTGAAACTTTTTCGGCTTTCGTATTGGCAATCTCGGACAATGTTATTTCAAAAGGTATGCCTTTGCAGAAGGCGGTAGATAATGCCCTGCCAGCACTAAGACTGCCGCGCAGCGCAGGCGACTTCGACAGAATCCCCGAAGCAAAGCGCGCGAGGAGTACCGAGTGGGCTAAAATTTTTCGGCGACTTCATCAGAATGTTCGGCCTCTACTTGTTCGTGAAAACGAACGTGGAGACCCTATAGACGAACAGCTGGCAGAAAACCTTACTGCTGTTGGAGGACGCCTAGAGCAACCTTCAATAGATATCATTCAACGGTTTTTGGATGATGATCTTTCTGCTGATGTCTGGCGGCAAAGCCAAGAAGACGTTGTTGAGCTCGATTGGCGCTCCGTTTCAGAGGTTTTTTGGGCCCTAGGCGCCCAGAACGACTTCCACTTGGCGAGAAAACCGTCAAGTTCTTTGATGATGAGTTTGATGACTTGCTCGAAGACGATGAGCGGACCCTTCTGCTTGCTCCATTTCCAAAGGACCCCACAGACGATCTCGCATCGTTGTTCGACCATTACCAGGAGCACATTGCACGTGATAAAACACTCTACGCCGCTTGGGAAAAATTTGTCTTCAATAATCCAAAGCCCTACTCTGACTTCTTCGTCGGTCTGATCGAGACTCTACAAAGACTCCGTGACCGAACAAACGATATCGAGCTAAAATCAAAAAGGCTGACTGTGCGTATTCCGCGCAGTCGTGAGAAGAGCTTTTGGCGCGGGAAGAACGCAGCTGTCGCCAGATATTTTGCGTTCCGTTTTCGCGGCATTGAACACCTATTCGGCTCTGACGTGACCTTTGACTTCGGAAAGATGCAGGATTTCTATTTCCCGAATGTGGACGCCGATCTTGCACGTAGCACATCCGGAGCCAAGGATGCTCGAAGTCTCAAGTTCGAAGTTGAACTCGACCCAGACGGCGCCAAAGCAAAGCTTCTCTTTATTTGGGAGATGTCCCCAGCCGCGCTCGCCTGCTCAATGGCAGATGATCTTGTCAGGGTCGCGAATGCACAAGGAGACCGCGTACTTCTACCGACAGCCGATATTGCCCGACAATCAACGAGTGCGAAGGGGCGTATACAGCGCATCGATCTGATAGAGGTAAGCACCATCCGGGATGCACTGAATGGCAGTAACGGTACGATGGTCGCACCCAATAGAGCCAGTGGCGACCGTAGCGAGGCTTTCCTCGGCGAACTCGACAAACTATCAGGGCTGATCTCGCCCGAAGGAAGCGCAGCCATTCGAGATGCCTTCGAAGCCTTCCGTGAAGGGTATGCCGAGGCGATCCGAGCGTGGGTTGGCACTGACGGTGAGGGTATCGCCGCTGACAGTCTTATAACCCAGGCTAAAAAATACGGTGATCTCCTTGAAGCGCTTATGGTTCATGCCAACAACGACCTTGCGCGAGAGACGCTTTGGAAAGAACTGCTGCGAGTAGGTGTTGCCAACGTTGGTGACGGCGCGTCGGCTGCGATTGTTCTTCCTTGGCACCCCCTGCGCCTTGCAGAAATCCACATCAAGGCTCACCAAACTGCTGAGCTTGTAAAGAGCGTGCTAGCAGCTGAAGAGAAGGACATATTCCGCGCCGACCTGCTCTTTGGGCAGAGAACCCTAGAGTTGCAGTCCGACTACTATCCGGAAGTCTGTATCGGCTTCGCCGAAGATCAAGCCATCCTGCTGTCCGTTGCTGAGTCCTCTTTCGATTACAGTTTAGCGGAACAACCCCGGCGTGGTGGCAACGGCAATGTCGAGGATGCGCTTGATGTTGAGCCTGGCGTCGCCGCCAAGGCCTTCAGCGCGGTCGGGGAACAGTTCTTGAATTTGCTTCCCCACGAGCGGACAAATTTCTCGGTTGTGCTATACAATGCGGAGTCTAAGGCGCTTCCGAGCGCGCTTGCGGCGGAGCTTTCGAGCAAAGTTGAGCAAGAGAACGAGCTTCAATGCGACCTTCTCCTGACGCATTCGCAGCCGATGCGGATGCGCAAGGTTTACGAACAGCAAAATGTCGCAGTCAGCGATGATACCGGTTCGGTAATGGCGAGTGAGGCAGCCCGGAACTTCCTTTCAAGACTACGTGTTGGATTTCTTGACGAAAGCGCAGTCACTGACGACGAAGACACCCGCGCGGCCGACCTTGTCGCCCTTCAGGATGTCATCGCCCGCAACGCAGAGCTACGTTGGAAGCGCGCCCCCGGAACGCAACGTCCGGACTTGATCTCTCATGTTCCCCACCGCTGGTCTCGCCGACGTCCTGTAGGAGCTGCGGATACGGCAACTTCTGTATATTTGACAGCCCCAGTGCAGCCGCAGGTAGGTCAGCGATATCTGAACGCTCTTCAGCTTTTCCTGGAGGGCGACAACGCACGTGCAGAAGACGTGATCCCCGCACGGGAGGTGAACTTCAAAGACACCCAAATCGCCGACGTCTTCAAAAACGCTCACCGTATTGGGGAATGGGTGGTCAATTACGACGAGCTTGTGGACCGTCGGCTCCTTTCGAACAACGGTGTTCAGGTCATTCGACACATCCATGATCGTGGGGTCGACCGAAACATTACGGTATCGACGACGGCCAAGCCGCGCCTACTGCAAACCCTTATCAAGCAGCGCTTGGACCATATCGACCCAACCATCGTTGCAACTCATGGGATTGCCGCAGTTGACCGGCTAACCGAACAAGCCAACCAGCTCTCCGGCCATGTCGTGATGCGCGCCGCGCGGTACGGGCGCTACGCAAATGAGTTGCTGGGTGTCGTCCTCTCTATGGAAGAACTGAAACGCGGCCTCGGCGACCCTACTCTTCCAACAGGATGGTATTGCCTTGACGATTTCGCTTCCTGGTTTGGACAAAAGGAAGAGCAAATTGCCGACATCATGGCGATTGCGCCACGCATCGAGGACGGAAAGCCCGTTCTGAAGATCGCGATTTCCGAGGCGAAGTTCGTTACAGCACGCGGATACCGGTCACAGGCAAAAAAATCTGCAAAACAGCTCGAAGAAACCGTTTTGCGTCTGGGCCGGGCACTCGATCCCCAGGGTGCACGGATTGACCGTGAACTCTGGCTACATCGCATCGGTGATTTCATGATCGAAGGCATGCAGCCCTTTGATCCGGAAATACTCGGCGGATGGGACCTGCATAAATGGTCAGAGGAAGTTCGCCTCGACCACGTGCCAATTGCGCTAGCCGGTTTCTCGCACGTATTTGTTCACGATGATGATGAATATGTTGATGCAGGCGGCTCTACTCAGTTAAAGGGCGCTTCTCACTGTATTCAGCAAGTGTTTGACAAACCGCGCGTCGCTTCTCGGCTGCGTGCCTTTGCCGTTGATCAACTTCCTCAAACTGAGGTTGGCGATATTGATCCCATGAACCCTTGGGAAACGGCATTAATTTCACGCGCCGTGAATGGTGCAGTGCCTGATGAAGGCTCGACACCTCCGAACGAAAAAAAGGATACGGAGACGTCCAATCAAGAAGAGGTAAGTTTGTCGTCCACGGAGACTGGCAGCGCCGATCCTGTTCAGGTCGAAACAACTGCTGATGAAAATTCAAACACGACAGAACTGACGGGCGCCGAAATGAAAGACGAGGGCTCTGCGGCGCCAGAGATCACCAATATGCCATCCGCTGAGTTGGCATCCTGGCTCAACAGTTCCGGGACAAACGACGACGATGATGATGCGCAACGTTGGCTTGAAGAAACAGTCATCAATCTGCAGCGGGCGCTTCGCGGCTACGATATGACTGCAGAGCTGATCGGATCACGCTTGACGCCCAACGCTGCACTCATTCGCCTTCGGGGCTCGGATGACCTCACGCTTCCCAAGATCGAAAAGAGACGGCAGGAACTCCTGACCTCTCACGCCATAGATGTCATTAATCTCCTGGCGGCACCGATGGAGGTTATTGTCATGGTGCGGCGCCCAAAGCGTGCCATCCTTAGGTTGAGAGACCTTTGGAGACTTCGTGAGCTGCCGGAAACCGCCCCTGAAACAAACACGAGCTTGCTTATTGGCGCCAAGGAGGCTGACGGAGAGCTGCTATACCTCAATGTTGGAGAGGGGTTTGCTGGCCAGCAACCTCATGGTCCGCACACGCTGATTGCAGGTGAGACCGGAAGCGGGAAAGGCGTTCTGGTACAGTCTTTACTACTCGATATCTGCGCAACAAACAGCCCTGAGAGCGCACGGATCAGAATGATCGATCCAAAGGCGGGGATTGATTTCCCTTGGCTTCGTCGAATGCCGCACCTCGATGGTGATCTCATTACCTCAAGAGAGGAGGCCATTGAGACACTTGAGGAGCTTGTTGAAGAGATGGAACGACGCAACCGTCTTCTCGCAGACGCGGGTGTGACCAAACTTGCAAATTATAATAAGAAAGTGCCGCCTAACGAACGTCTGCCAAGGATATGGGTCTTTCACGACGAACTTGCGGATTGGATGCTGATCAATGACTACCGTGATGCAGTCGAGCTCAACGCGAGCCGCCTTGGTGTGAAAGCCCGCGCTGCAGGGATCAATCTGGTCCTCATAACGCAGCGACCAGACAAGGATGCCCTCCCGATGCAGCTCCGCGCCAACTTGACCAACCGGCTTGTTCTAAAGGTTGCGGACAAACGAAACTCTGTTCTCGTACTCGACGAACCAGGAGCGGAAAGACTCTTGGGGCGTGGCCATCTCGCAGCCAAGTTATCTGGCGAAGGCGAGATCATATTGGCCCAAGTTCCCTTCGCAGATGAAGACGAGATGGCGGAGCTAGCAGATTTGATACGCAGTGCCTGGTCGCGAGAATAACACGATTGCCACAATCGAAAGGCATCAGTCCATGGACCTAAAGAGTGAAGCATACCAGCAGAACTATCAGCAGTTCCGCTCGCTAAACCAGATCATGTGGCAGATTCCAGTTCTGGCAATGACACTTACAGGCGGCTTATGGTTTGGGGTTTCGCGCATACCAGAGAACACATGGCTTGTTACTGCTTTGCTGCTCACAGCGGTAGTAGGAAATGGAGCGCTTTTCGCGGTCCTGTTTCGCTTCCGGCACGTTATGGACTGCTATCTTTCCTGGTTGCGACAAGCCGCGCCGGACGGATTCGTAGACGCGAGCGCAAACTCAACCTCCGACAGTCGGCTAGAAAGATTCTGCAATCGCGACAAAACTGTTCGCAATTTGTTCTCTTTTATGCTTTGTTGGTCCGCGTTGTGTAGCCTCGCGCTCTTAGGTGCCTTCTGGTACGAACAAACATTCCAACAGGATCCCATGACGAAGAACCTAGACGCTATAGAATTCTACGATCAGCATGCAGCAGCTCTGGCCGACAGTTACGAGGCCGTATCCTTTGAAGATGCCTATCCTTTTCTGATTTCAACGCTTCCAACGAATAGCTTGAGGATCATCGACATAGGTTCTGGCAGCGGTCGCGATGCGGCTTGGTTTGCATCCAAAGGTCATTCCGTCATCGCGGTGGAGCCTTCATCATCTATGCGAGCACTTGCAAAAGCCATTCATGAAAACGGTGGCATCGAATGGATTGATGGGCAGCTTCCTGAGTTAAGTCACCCACTTCTGTCAGGAGCCGAGTTTGATATTGCTCTGATGAGTGCTGTGTGGATGCACATTCCCCCAGAAGAAAGAGCACCTTCTTTGGCGCGACTCTATGAATTGCTTTCCGATGAAGGCGCTGCATTCGTCACATTGCGAATTGGCCCTTCTGACAAAGACAGAAGCATGTATTCTGTTGATGCAACAGAGTTCGAGCAATCCGCACAAATGGCTGGTTTCTCTGTTAATTCCGAAGGCGAATTTGCAGATATTCTTGGGCGGCCAAATGTGCGGTGGCTAGCATACAGGCTGTCCAAGGGACCTTAGAACCGCAACCGTAAAATAGGTACGTCAAATCTGACGCTAATTACGTTGGTCAAGTTCAGTTTTCTGAGATACGAGCTTCCAACATTCCAAGATTTTTTAAAGCGGTTTCAAACACTTGAACGTCAGCATTCTCTCTTGGGCCATCCATCGAATTCTCGTCAAAGAAATCCATCTCCATCTGTCGTTGTTCCTCGGCGATAGCAGCTTGAACGACGGGCGCAGTCTTCTTTGGGGTGACATCGGTTCGCCCTGGCCATTGGCCATCAGCAGCCTGGCGTGCCGCCTCAACGTCGGTCTCGGGGCCGCCTGACCCATCCGGCGGCGGTGTCATCGGCATGGCGCGCATACTCAGCGGCAGCGTGCCTTGCGATCCCCCTCCCCCAGCTCCGGAAAAGGCAAATCGCCCGTCTGTGCCGCATGGATCGCCTTGAACAGCCGATCGTCAAAATACTGGATCCGTTTGGCCCGAACCGGCATTTGCGCGTCGATGACCATGACGATTTCATCGAGCGGCAGGCGGCGGGCCTCGTCATCGGGGAGCAGAGAGCTCTCTTCGGTCCGTGTGGATTGGCTACGGCCCTCGAAGGGGTTTTTGCCGATGGATTGCGACCGCGTGACGACAGTCTTGGTGGTCTTGCCAACCGCCTTGCTCAACTCCTCGACGGTCTTCTCGTCAGAAGGCGTCAGATAGAGCTTCACGCCCGCGTTGCCCTGCAGGGCGCGGCGGGTGTTTTCGCCGTAGATTTCATCGAGGGCAGGGATGGTTTGGGTGACAACTGCCAAATGTCCACGATAGGTCCGCAGGGTCTCTATGCTCTCGACCACGATAGGCATTTTGCCCAAGCGATTGAACTCATCGAGCATGATCATGACGGGCCACGGCTCGTCTGGCCCTGGATCCTTTTCCTGCATGGCCGAGAGGAGATCGGAGAAGAAGAGGCGGATCAGCGGCGCCAGCGGCTTCACCATAAGTGGCTGGACCACGAGATAGACCGAGAAGGGTTTCTTGCGGATCGTCCGGAAATCAAAATCCGACACCGCCGTCGCCTCGTCGATGGCAGGGTTCTGCCATTGGTCGAGCCCCGAGGTCATCAGGAGCGAGACATAGGAGGTCAGCGTGTCGTTATTGGTCGAAGCGAGCCGCGTGAAGATCAGTTTGGCCGCCCTGTTGTCGACCTCGTGACCCCGCGCGAAATACTCCTTCTGCTTGTTCCCGCCCGAGGCCGCGATGCGGTAGACTTCGCCCAGGGTCGGACGTTTGCGCTGGAACGCCAACAGGCCTGCTGCCACGAAGAGATCGATCCCGCCTTTAAGGAGGCCCTGCACCCGGTCATTGTCGCTTTGCAGAAAGAGCGTCGCGAGGAGTTGCAGTTCCATCTGCTGGCGCGCGGGATCTTTCAGCTCAAAGATGCGCAGGAGCGGGTTGTAGCGATGCGTGCGCTTGCCCTCCCAATCGGTGGGGGCAAAGCGATAAACCTTGTCGCCCTGGGCTGCGCGGTGCCGCGCCGTGGCCTCGAAACATTCCCCCTTCACATCGAGCGTCACTGCGGAGCCCTGCCAGGTCAGCAGGTTCGGAATGACAAAGCCCGTGGTCTTGCCGCGACCCGTGGGAGCCACGATCAGCGCATGCGGGAAGACCTTGGAGCAAATGTATTTCGCGCGGGATTTAGGATTGCCGAGTTTGCCGAGGATGAATCCGGTCCCTGGCTCTCCAAAAAAACCGTTTGCCTTCATTTCGCGCGCGCTCTGCCAATGGGTCTGGCCAAACCGTGTCAGGGCGGATCCCGAGAGAGCAAGGCTCAGCATCAAGCCAGCTGCGGCGAAGCTGCCGATGATCAGGTGGATGAGTTGGGCATCCTCTGGGCGGCGATCGAGGATCGCCAGATAGTTCTGCGCGATATAGGCAAAGTCGATTTCGGCCCCGAAGCCCAGATCCTGGTATGTCAGCACCGCCGAGGCGATGGTGTATCCTATGGCGGCGGTCACCAGCGTTACCAGCAAAACGCCGGTGGCGATCCGCGCTTTTCCCATGGCGGCGCTCAATGGACCTGTCCCCGCTCGGTTTCGCCATCCACGTCTGTCGTGCGGTGTTTTTCGTATTCGGCGTCGGCGAGTTCATCGACCACCTGGCGCAAGGCGTCCGTGTTAGCCGTCGCGGCATCAGATTGCAGGTAGACCTTGGCGACGTAGAGCCGGTCGAGACGGTCCTCGAGAACCTTGTCCAGCGCATCGGCATCGCCGGATGTGAGGCGGCCCAATTGGCGTTCATCCAGCACCCGCGCGATCTCCTCGCGGAAGGCGCCCCGCTCCGCCTCGGTCTCGAAGGGCGCGGACAGCTCCCCGGCCCGTTCATGATCCAGAACACGCGCAATCTCGTCTGCGAGGCGGTCGGTACGGTCAGTCTGCGGCGCCGTTTCATCGCGGGTGGCTAGACGTTCGTCACGCGTGCCAACCCCAAGCCCCTCGCGCAACTCGTTGTCGCGGCGAACCTGATTGATGGCCTCCGTGTCGCGTATCTCGACGACGGCTGCATAAGTCGCGCCGAGCCCACGGGCGAGGTGGGAGGGCATGTCCGGATAGCGCGCGCGCAAGTCATCTGCGACAGCATCCGCAACAGGTGTGCGGAGATCGCGTCCCTCCATGATGCGGTCGACTTCGCGGGTGATCGCACTGGCGCGGGCTACATCGGTGATGGTCTCCCGGTAGGGCTCAGACCGGTCGATCACATCGCCAGGGCGTGCGAGCAGCTCCGCATGTGCCTCGAGATACGCGCGCTGCTCCGCCTCGATCCGGCGCTCTGCCCTTGAGACCACCTCCCAATCCCGGTCCTCGATCTGCTGCGCTGTCAGGCCGTCGGCGCGCATCTCCTGACGGATTGTCCCTTCCATCGCCCGGACCGCGTCCCGGTGATAATGGAACCGCTCGCTGACCGGTTCCGCTTCCATGACGCCATCCCGGCGCAGCACGTTCTCGCGCTCCAACAGCGTGCCAAGTTCCACATGCACGTCATTGAGAATGTCGCGCGCCTGTTCCAGATCGGCGCGGCGTTCGAGGTTCAGATCGCGCGCCTCGGCCACCTTGGAGAGATCATCGGCGATCCATTGATGTTCGAGCGCGGCACTCGAGGCCCTGGTTTCGATCCGGGCCACCACTTCCGATGTGCTGATCCCGGTTCCGCGCAGCGCGGTGTCTATGCGCGACCGCAAGTCCGGCTCGGCCAGACGGTCCAGCCGGCTGGCGTCGATATTGGCCTCAGAATAGATCCCGCCTTCCGAGGGCGCCTCTGACAACGTGCTCGAACGCAATCCGAGCGGCTGCATGTGCTGGACCTGCGTCTGGATCTCGATGAGGCGCTTTTCCAGCACGGGACGCTCCGCATCGGACTTCTCGGCGATCATGCCCTGTACCCGCGCGAGCTTCTCCGCATAGAGGCTTCTCAGATCCTCGAAGCTTTGATCCTCGGCCATATAGACATCTCCTGTTCGGTCCACCTGCCCGCCGCGCGCCAGTAGCTCGCCCGCGTGGAAGAGGGCTGCCGCAATATCGTCGCGGGCTTCTCGCGAAGCCTCCGCAGCAAGCGCGTGGTAGACGGTCTTGGTGTTGGCGATCTCCGCCAGCGTCCGCGTCAGGTCGGCCCCTACACGCTCCCGCTCGCGGGGTGCGCGGCCCTCTTCTTTGGCGGCGTAGACTTCGCTTGTGCGAGCGGGGTAATGCACGACCCCGCGATCCACCCGGCGCGTCGCCTCAAGGCGCACGCCGTACTTCTCTGCCTCCTCGACCATAGCCAAGCGGAAGTCGTCATAGTTGAAGCGGTGGTTGCGCCCCAGATAGAAAAACTCGCCTTCCTGCGAGCGGCGGTTCAGCACCAGATGCGCATGGGGGTGATCGCGGTCTTCATGCACCGCGATGATGTAGTCGAAATGCCCCTCATCGCTCTGGAAGAACCGTTCGGCCACATCCGTCGCGATGTCGCGCACATCCTCCCCGCGCGTGCCCACGGGAAAGGACATGAGCATATGGGTGGTCTGTCCCAGCTTGGGTTTGAAGCCCGCGTCCCACCGCTTGGCAAAGCGCTCGGTGAGGTCCTTGATGTCCTTCGCTTCGAGCTTCGCCTTGCCATCGAAGAACCCGCTGCTGTCCACGATATGGGTGGACTTGGTGGTGAGGTACTCGAGCTGGTTTGTGAGCTGTGATTTGGTATGCGTACCGCCGCCCCGGATCGCCTTGAAGACGGCTGGCCGATGCCCTGCCGCCGCGCGCACAAGCTGGCTCTGCTTGGCGACATGCAGCCCCTGCATCGAGCCCCGGATCCGGCTCCAGCCGTCCCGGAAAACCTCGCCCGTGACGGCATCGACAGCATCATTCAGCCGCATGCGCAAACTCCCTCAGCGCGGCCGTGGCCTCGAGCTGCATCGCGTCGCGACGGCGGCGCAGGAGCAGATCGATCTCGTCAGCGGAGTCGAGGATGAACCGCGCCAGTCCGCGCATCTGCGCGAGGCGCAATTCGGAGAACTCCGCACGCGTGCCACCATTAGCCCCCTGCCCCATCTGGTTGGCCCGCGTCATCTGCTTGGCGATCTGCGCGACCCCATTGCCGACCTCGTGCAGAGAGGCGCGGTAACGCGCCATTTCGGCCGCCATCTGCGCGTCCGGAACGAACACCCCGCCTGCCGCCTGAATGAGCCGCCGCAGACCCTCGGCCCGGCTCTCGATCCCGGCCGCGGCCAGCACCGCGTCGAGGGCTGCCAGCTCCGCGGTCGTCACCTTCACACTGACAGCGGAGACCGGAATTGCGGCATCCGTCTGGCGCTCGGCATCGGCTTTCAAGACATAGCGCACGGCCCGTGATGTGACCTGGAAACGCTCAGCCAGCTCAGACGTCGACACACCCTCCGCGGCCTCGCGGACGATCTGCATCTTCTCGATCTCTGTCAGGCGTTTTGTTCGGGACATGCGGAAGAAAGACCCCCTATTTCCTGCCACCTTCCACCAAGGCTGCCTTACCTTACGATAATATACCTAACTGTCAATTATATACTTACGTTGCATTCAGCCCCGGGCAGCCTTGGTGTCCGCTTCCCCCGCGGCCCACAGGGACGCGGGCCTGCCCCCTCACCACCAGCACAGCCTCCAACTTCGGCGTCCCCCTTCCCCAGCCCCGCCCGAGGGTCTGGCCGAACACGCATGTGTTCGGACCGAACCGCGGGCGGGTGCAAACCCCTCCGACAGGGCGGACAGGCAGGGTCAAGGAGGGCCAGATTTGGCTCCGCCAAATCTCCGCCGCAAAAACCGGGAGGCCCTGGCCGATAGGTTTTTGCGGATGGCCCCCTTGAGGCTGACTGGCCGGTCTGTCGCGGCCTAATTCTTCCGAGCGGCGATCGTCCGTTGAGCGCGCAGCGACCGGCACCAAGAGGAGGTCACCTCGGGCGATCTGACCGCCGGACCCGGCATCCCTGGAACAGGGATCGGGCCGCCCCAGGATCGTCCTGGGGCGGCCCATCCTCGTCAGAGGATTTAGTCCTGGGGATCTTTCGCGCTCGGCGGGAACATCACCAGCTCCGAGACCGCGACCGGGAAATCGAGCTTGAGGCTGAAGAACTCCGAGCCATCCCCGTTGCGGGTGTTGCGGAACATGGCGCCCACGCGTTGAAAGCGGGTGCGCTCCTGGCCATCGGTATCGGTGAACTTGACGGGGACGGTGGCGACGTAGTGGTTGGTCATTTGGGCTACTCCTTGTTGCGATGGGGATCACCCAGCACGGGGGCAAGAGGCCCGGTCGCAAGCGCAAATGCGGAGGGTCCGCGGCTCCGCCGTGGAAGCCGTATTTGTGCTTGCCGAAGCGTCAGCTGAGGGCACGAACGGGCCGACCCCGTGCGATCCACATGCATAGCAAAAAGGAGGGACCCGAATGACCTATGCCATCACGCGGCCGCCACCAGCCGCGTCCGCGTCTCGCCGATCCTGGCCGGGGTGCTGACGGAGCCCGCCCGCGTGGATGCGATGTTCCGAAACACCACCCGAGGGACGCGCAAGTCTTCAGCCTAAAGTGCGACGTCTCGAGCCTTCGTGTCTTGTGCGGCTAACGATGTGCGTGAGGTGCGCCCCATCCCCAGCCCACACCGATGCGGATGGGCCGCACTCTGACGGGCTGGGTAGAGGGATGACGGTTCTGGACGCCGTGAGCTACCGATCAAGTGTGACCGATCGCACGCGCCGTGAGACATGACGAAAGGGCCGCGCCAAGCGCGACCCTCTCTCTTCATTCCTGCGCGGTCTTCTTCGCTGGATCAGCGACCCGCATGACCGTCAGACCTTTCGCTTCCGCCTTCTGCCCGAGGTTCAGCGCGACTCCGTTGCCGCCGAAGAGTACAACCCCCGTCGCCGCGAACTTGTCGTCCAGCATTTCGTCGTTGCACTTGAACGGTGCCGCCCGCCCGTGTGCGGACCAGCGCGGATCGAAGCGCGCCTGTGCGACCCCGCGTGCCCGGGCCCACCGAGCCGCAATCATCTCCGCCCCGTGCTTGCCACCCTTGTGGCAGAGGAAGATCTCCTGATTGCGGTTCTGCTTGATCCGTTCGCGAACCTTGTCGAGCGTGTTGAAGATCACATCGACATCGGTCCAGTCGGTTGCGCCCGAGACGATCAGAGGCACCCCCTCGACTTTCGATTTCTCGGCGGTTTCGCGGTCGTGCTGCTCCAGCAGTTGCCGCGCCTCGAAAACCGCGCCTGTCTCTTGCGCCCGGACGCTCGCGCGCGACCCGGCTGCCGGGATGAAGGCGTGGCCCGTCTCGATCTCATAGCATTCCGCCGCCGCCTCGCTCATCAACTCGATGGCGCTGACGATCTCGCGCAGCTGCAGGAAGCGGGCCTGCGCCTCTTCGAGCGCGGTCTCGGCGATCTCCGATCCGTCGTGAGATTTTGCCAGCGCGCCGATCTTGTCGGCGGTGCGGTCGACCTCCTTGCCAAGCGCCACCTTGCGCCGCTGAAGGATCGTCGCCAACCCGTGAGCCAGTGGTTCGATTTCTGCTTCGAGGCCGGTATTGCGCAATTGACCAAGCAGAGCCTCGAAGCTTTCGCGGATGATGTGGTCGGTCAGGATGTGATCTTCCGGGATCGGCAGCTGTGCGTCCTTCTCGGTCAGTCCGAAAAGCTCGATGGTCTCGTAGGTGTTTGCGGTGTCGTAAGCCATGTCTGGTCTCCAGTATTCGGTTGAGGAGCCACCACGTGAGTGTGGGGGCATGGCCGAATGCCTGGTTTCCGAATCTGCCCGGGTCAGGGACGGCGCAGCCGCCGGCTTGCCGGGCGCAAAAGTTTTCCGCGCGCAGCCTGGGACACGTGCGGACCCTCACGCACGGGGCCGCTCCGCACCACTGGCCCCGCCCTTGACGAAAAGTTTTGCGATCCTTGACGCGGGCTGATTTGGGGGCCATCCGGAGGATATGCTTCCGCGCTCATGTGTGTGTGTTTTGACGGTAGGTTTGCCCGACCCGAGCAGGCAAACGGCCCGACCGGACGCGAGAGACGGATGAAGCGGCGGGATCGTTTTGCCCCGCAAAACAGACCAGAGCGCAAGCCGGCGGAGCGGCCGGGGAGGGACGTGCTCGCGAGGCGGGCAAACCGGGATGCCGGGTGCAACGCCGCGGTGAGGCCGCATGGCCGAATGCGCGACGGACCGAAGGGCCGTTCTCCCCTGCGACACGCGAAGCCGAGCTGGGGAGGCCGCAAGGCTAGATCAAAGAAAAACTTGGCAACATTTGTCTCTCACCGGAGAGCGCGAACATATCAGTACCGCGCGAGGCGCCGATTGACTTCTCTTATGGGAAGTCTGCATCTCGGATGATCACGAACCGCTTCGAGACCAGATTTTAGGAGGTCGGTCGAACAAACCTCGTGACGTTCCATCTCGTCGAAGACCCACAGGACGCCGTGCATCGCGATTTCTTGGCGCTCTGCCTCAACCCTGAGCGCACCGTCTCCGGTAAGGAGAACCCAGCCCCTCTCAGCCGCGAGGCAAAATGCAAAGACATCTGGCGTCGATAGCATAGCTTTCGCCCGCTTCAGCTCAGTCGCGCGTATAGTTTCTTCTGGCGTAAGTTCCTCCACTCTCAGTCCCAGATCGATCAGATCAGGGCCCATCCACTCAAGGAGTTCCGCTTCATAAAGAATATCTGGCACAACGAAATCATAGGGGAGGTCAAAGAGCCTCGCGGTCAGCGAGGCTCTCTCGATGTCGATCAGGACAGAAGTATCAGAAACAAGAACTTGCACACAGCGACTATGCCATGTGGTCCAAACGTTCTTCCAGTTCTTTTACTCGTATTTCGAGAAGCTCAGCTGCGCGAGACAACCCAATCAACCCCTCGGAGAGGGCACGAAAACACAACCTTTGAAAACGGTCCGGTTCTTCTCGTTCCCAAGGAATGGAATTCGGCTCCTCGAACGGCTCATCCCGCCAACCACGTTGCTTATAGACTTTGAACAGGCGCGCAAATGTTGCCTGGTTGATGATCTCCAAATCCTTGCATCGATACGTCAGCGCTTGAATGCTAACGCCAAATCGATCCTTCAGACTAATGAGCTCACCTATGCTTATGTCAGTTCTGCGGGCACCAATCTCCTGCCGAAGCACTTCTGCCGGAACGAGGAATGCGCCAGCAAATCGATTTGCGGCGCGTTCTGAATCGCACCCTTCGGCGACCCTAAGAACCATGTGGCCCAGTTCGTGAGCCAGACTGAAGCGCTTCCGCTCAGACCAGGTCTTCTTCTTGATCATGATAACACGTGCGGAGTGATGCTCTTTTCGACGGACTTTGGCCGCAAGGCCATCAATCCGATCAACGTCCAGAGACAACACCTTGATCCCGTGCTCCTCGAGGAGTTCGGAAAGCATTGGAATCGGGTCATGACCAAGCTGCCAAGAAGCACGCATGTTGCGAGCCGCGTCCTCGGCATCACGAACATCGGTCACCCAGTAGGGCGCTTCGTGCGGGGCATCCCATTCCTGACTCGAAAGATTCAGCAAGCTTTCGACAGCCAGGTACTTTTCAACCATATTGAGCGTCTTGGCTTCGATCGTCGCGATCTCCTTGGCTGACGAACTGGCTGACTTGCGAAACTCAACGCCCTCCAACTCAAGCTCGTCATCGCTCAGCAGGAAATCAACAGAGACCTCAAGCGCTCGGGCAAGACTCAGCAGCACGCCCGATCCGGGCATGTCTTCATTGCGCTCGTACTTGCCTATGGCTTGAGCGGACACCTTGTTCTCCATGGCATCAGAAAGCGCACGGAGCGAAAGGCCAGATGCCGCCCGGGCTCCTTTGAGTCTCTTGCCAATCATAGCGTCCTCCCAGTGGGTGGTTTACATTTCACCCATATGATTGATATTTTGTAAACTACAACGCTTGAAAGCGCGGCTTATTGTCCCTAGATGGTAACATGAGGCCAAAAGGAAGGCAAATTTGTAAACCGCCCAATCGCCCAAAGTGGCGCTAGACAGGCAAAGAAGCGAGGAAGCAGTCATGAACGCGCCATTTGCGGGCGACTTGCCAAAAGGAATTCAGAAGATCACGGCGCTGCCGGACCCCGGCCTGGCGGAACTTTGGGACTCAATCATCGTCGAAGCCGAGATGAAGGAACACCTGCTCTCTCAGGCGGTTCTGAATTTCACTATGCGACCAAAGATGAGACGAGCCGTGTTACCGCTCCATGGCGTCATCCTCTTGGTTGGCGCGCCAGGGACAGGCAAAACGTCACTTGCTCGAGGCTTGGCCAACCGGACAGCAGCGGCTTTCAAGGGGGGCAACTTCCAACTGGTCGAGGTTGAAGCGCATGGCCTGACGAGTTCCGCCATGGGGAAAACGCAGCGGGCGGTTTCTGACCTCTTCGCGCAGACCCTTTCAGAGCTTGCCAATGCAGGCCCAACGATTGTGCTGCTAGACGAGGTGGAAACACTTGCGGTCGACCGGTCCAGGCTCAGCCTGGATGCCAACCCAGTTGACATTCATCGAGCCACGGACGCCGTTCTGGTTCAGCTTGACCTGCTGGCAGAATCTCACAAAAACCTGCTGTTTGTGGCGACCAGTAACTACCCGGAAGCGGTGGACGATGCCTTCGTTTCCCGATGCGATCTGGTTCTTGAAGTCCCCCTTCCTGAAAAGGAAGCCTGCAAGACCATTTTGCGGGAATGTCTGTTGGGGCTAGGCAGCACATATCCTGAGATAGAAGAGCTTACCAGAGACCGTAGCTTCGATACCTGTGCCGGCGAATTCGTCGGCCTTGACGGAAGGACGATCCGAAAAACCGTTGCAAACGCGCTCGCCTCGAACACTCAGGTGGCCTTGAATCCTGGTTCGTTAACACTGTCGCAGTTGGCAGCAGCCGCGAAATCAGCCCAAACCAACAAAAAAGCAAATCGGGGGAAGTGATGCCGACTGTAACCCGCCGAACATTCCGGAGCTCTCCGCATCGCGACGCCTTGGCTACATGGGCCGCAATCAGCGCCTTGCTCACCCGGACAAATACCGGAGCGCAGCAAGAACTCGGCAGTGTCGCTGGCATTGCAAGCAGCATAATCGCGGACAAAGCCTGCAAAAACTCGCCAATCATTGTCAGCTGCGAGGGACCGCAGACACGCATTTACTGTCTATACGATGACGATGCGATCGATGGGTCGGACGCGAACGAAGACGTTCTCGGGTTTGACCCGTTAAAAGGTGATTGGTCGATTTCGCTGCCCTGTGAGCCCGATGACCTCGGTTGGGTTCAATCGGCTTTGAAACAGAAGAGTGAGCGCATCACGGCCCGCGACAAAAACGAAACCAAGAAACAAGACAGCTCGCACGCTTCGCAAGGTGCCGAGCTCGAAATTGACCTCGAAGGGTTGCTGAAGCCATGACATCGGTCATCACATATTCCCGCACCCAGTCTGTCACCTATGTGGCTGATAACATCCTCAAGAGCCTCAAAGACATTATTCGTCTGAGTGGCATGGACCCAGCGAATTTCGTGAACGACACGGAAATCAACATGCGCGGCATTAAGGCATGGTTGGAGAGCGAAGACCTCGAGAAGATCACACTGGAGATATACGATCCGGCATCCAATGGTTTGATCCTGCGTTGGGACATTGACGTGGCCTACAGTTGGTCTGCTGGAGATGGAAACTTCTGGACGGACACCGATCAACTCCGTTGGGCAATTCGCAAAGCGGGAGTGGCACCGGCAAGCGCCAAGTATGACCTCCTTCTACGTACAAAGCCTGGACGACCTGATGTCCCTGGTTGGTACCGAACCACTGCCCGCTCTACGGACGGTATGGTTCGTCAAAGCCTTGGCTCCACCATCGAACACAATGGTCTGGGAGCGACGGCATCGTATTGGAGGCAGGCATCATGATTTCACTCCCGGACGCATTTAAGAAGTTCAAGAGCCGCTTGGAGTTGAACGATAGAGAGCAGCAAAACGCGTCCAAACGGCAGAAGGAAGTTCGCGAGCACCTGGATAAGGCCTTTCAGATCGACCGTAGCTTTTTGACAGGAAGCTACGCCCGTTGGACCAAGTCCAAACCACTCAAAGATGTCGATATCTTCTTTGTTCTTGGAAAGGACGAGAACCACTATCGAGAGAAACACCCTGACGAGATACTGACCGCGTTCTACGACACGTTGGTTGACGTTTATGGAAGCAGCGCCGTCAAGAAACAGGGACGCTCCGTAGGTGTAGATTTCGGTGTTGTTATCGATTCAGACGACAACACAGACTACCGGGTTGTAAGCGTGGATGCCGTGCCCGCATTCGCAAACGGAGACGACTACGAGATCCCAAACAACACAACCGGGAAGTGGATGGGAACAAATCCGGAAATCCACGCGCAGAAGGCTGTTGCGGCCCATCAAGCCTATGGCAATGAGTGGAAGGGCCTAGTGCGCATGGTGAAGTACTGGAACCAAAACAGCCGTCATGGAGAAAAACCAATCAAGCCATCCTTTCTAATCGAGGTCATGGCGATGGAGTGCCTACATGGTGGTTGGGGCGGTTCACACGATCGCGAAATCCAAGCGTTCTTCGCTACGCTGCGCGACCGAATTCACGAGGATTGGCCAGATCCGGCCGGGCTCGGGTCTCCTGTCAGCGATCGAATGGACGCGGCGATGGTAAAACGCGCCCAGACAATTCTGGAACAGGCAAACCGCGACATCGCTGCCGCAATCCACTTGGCGCGCCAGGGCAAGAACGGAGACGCTCTGAAAGCGTGGCGCGCTTTCTTCGGGCCAAAATTCCCGCTGTCTTAGAAGGAAAAACCAATGGCTGAATGGTCGCTATCACAGCTTCTATCGTCGTTGCACGAGGATATTCAGCATCGGCTGTCAACAGCGCGGAAGTCCTTCAAGCATCCGGGTACAAAAGGCGATGCAAGCGAAGCCATTTGGATTGATATGCTCGCCCAGTACCTGCCCAAAAGATATCAAGTTGCGAGCGCGCACGTCGTCGATAGCACTGGAAATTTCAGCGACCAGATTGATGCCGTCGTTTTTGACCGCCAATACTCGCCTTTTATTTTCACGTACGAGAAGCAACTCATTGTCCCGGCTGAGAGTGTTTACGCCGTTTTCGAGGCCAAGCAGACAGCAGACGCAAATCTTGTCAAATATGCTCAAGACAAGGTCGCATCAGTCAGAAGCTTGCATCGGACCAGTCTACCGATCCCACACGCTGGTGGGGTCTATCCACCAAAACAGCTCATTCCCATTATTGGTGGTCTTCTGACCTTCGAGAGCGAGTGGAAGCCTCCTTTGGGAGCATCTTTCGAGAAGGTACTCAACGAAGGCGCTGGCGATAGAAGGTTGGACATCGGGTGTGTAGCGTCCCACGGGCATTTCCTGTTCGACAAAGAGGGCGGATATGACCTTGTCGAGGGGTCGAAACCGGCAACAGCCTTCTTGTTCGCGCTGATCTCACGCCTCCAGTTCAGCGGCACCGTACCAATGATTGATATCGATGCCTATGGAGATTGGCTGACCAAATAGTAACCGTAGAGTTCATTTTTATTTTGGCATGCCTTCCAACACCGCAAAAACCCTGCCTAATGGGTAGAGCAATCATATACCCAAACAAACACGCCAAAAGGGGAACCGTGATCCCACGGTTCCCCTTTGTGTTCAGATCGTCTTCCCTTCGCGTGCCAATTAGGCGACCAGCGAGAGCCCCGCGCCTGCGTCCTGTAGCTGCTCACCGCTGTCGATGAACGGGATGATCGAGAAAGTCTGCCCGCCGCGCTGTTCTTCGTTCTGCACGGCGTTCACACGCAGGTCACCATCGGGCGTGTTGATCAGCAGCGACAGGTAGTCATTGCCGGTGCGGCTGCTTTTCGCCATCCAGGCCGATCCGACGCGGATCGGCGTGCCCCGGGGCGAGCTGACCTCGATCCGGTAATCCGGGTGGGTCTCCTCGGATTTGTAGCTGTTCTCGATCAGCATGAACTCCAGATCGAACATCATGTTGGCGATGTAGCCGGTGAAGGCGTTGTCGGCGTCCATGGCGGTGAGCTCGCCCGAGAGCGAGCCGGACTTCATCAGGCCGTTCGAGACAAGCGGGATGATCTCGAATTCGCCACTCTGGGCCGCGCGCGCCTCTTTCGTCTGCACCGCGTTGACCCGGAACGGGCCGAGGCCGACATCGAGCTGCATCGAGATGTAGGGGTTGCCACTGGTATTGCCGGTCTCGTTCCAGGCCGTGCCGATGCGCACCTTGCGACCGGACTTGTTGATCGCCGTCACGTCATAATCCGGGCTGCGCGCGGACATCTTGGCCCGTGCCTCAAGCTGGATGGCGATGTCAAATCGCGTCGAGTGAATCATGCCGGTGTATTCGGCGGCGGCGGTCTCGACATTGCGGGTGAGGGTTCCTGCGAACATGGGATAGTTCCTTCTTGGATTGGCCGGTGCCTGACGTTCTTGCCAGCGCATCCGGGATTGCTTTCTCGACCCCTCCTGGGATCACAAACCAGAAAGCTTGCTTTCCTTTCAGCCCCGCCCACGGGTCAGAGCTGCCGTCCGACTGGGAATACCCCCGCGCCTCCGGGTGCTACGCCCCTCCCCTGCCCATCTGGTCTTGATTGGCGGCCCAGATTTTCTGCGGCGACCTTCGGTTGCACGATGAAGAACTCCGCCTCTTTTCCGTTCAACCCGTGCCCGCCCCGGTCGGTCAGGCCGATGCAGCTGCCGTTCGGCAGATAAGTGATGAGGTACTGACCGAGCCGGTCCTTGTGGACAACGTAGCCGGTATTGGACCAATGCACGGTCTGGCCGGCATCGACGGCCGCCTTGATGTCTTCGAGTGTCATGCGAACCTCCTCAAGAAGAATGGTGGGTAAACGCCGCAAGAAGCCCGATCTTCCGACCGGGCTTCTATGCAGCATTCGTTTGGCAAACGACCGAGAGCTGTCAGGCGCTTTGCGTGGCTTGCGTCGCGCGCGCCGCCATCCAATCCTTCAGGCCAAGAACCGTTCTTCCGGCGGCGACCTCGGAGGCCCAGGCAACCCTTGGGTCGCCCCAGGGCTCATCGCCGGCATGCCGGTCGATATGGCCATTGGCCATCCATGGCTCGGGCTGGATCCGTCGCAGCCAGTCCGCCATGCTCGGGATGCGGCCTTGGCAATCTTCACGGACATGCTGCTCACCGATCCAGCGCACGGGAATGTCCCGACCCGCGCTATTGGTCAGGGTCAGGCCGAAGACACGTTCGGCCTCGAACAGGCCTTGGGCATGGTGACGCAAGGCTCGGTGCGTGAAGAGCGCGAGGTGCTCTTTCGAGGCATCGAACCAGTCATGGATGGACTGATAGTCAGACGGCACCCCGCCGAATTTCCGGGCAGAGCTTTCAGCGTGATGAAGCGGATGTGCCATCTCACAGTCCCTCGTCATGGCTGTGCGCGCATTCAACGTAGCGGTCCGCATGATCGAGCGTGATGCTGTCGGCTGCGATGTCCCAGGTCAGCGTGCCATAGGCGCCCTCGTTGTTCTCGAACCCAGGATGATGGTGATAGGCGAGCGACCAGGCGAAATCGCCCACTGCGGTGACAAGCGGTTCCGGCAGTTGGACCTCCGCAGGCTGCACGGTCACATCCTCGACATTGCCGGAGTCGCCATAGCCTTCGTATTCGGCAGTGACCTCGCTGATGCCAAGCGCGCGCAATTGCGCGATCAGTTCCGCTCGGGTCGCCTTCAGCGCGGTTTCGCGCTCCGCGCGCCACTGAGCCGCCATTGCGGCATAATCGATCTGGGGATTGGTCATGGGTCTGTCCTCTTGTCTGCAATTGGGGGGCCGGGCGAGGCATTGGCCCGCGCGTGCCCGGAACGCGCAAACCGGACAAATCCCGATCCGCGACGCCCGTCCCAAAGCCCACTTTGACTTTTCAAGCGGCTTGGTCTGCCGCCTTGCTGGTTCCCTGCCCCACGATCCGTGCCAGAATGCCCAATGTATCGACCCCGTCCCCATGCGGCACGAACACCCTCAGCTGGAAGGCGATGATCTCGGTGAAACACCCCATGGCCTTGAGGCCGTCGATCATGCCCTTGTCCGCGCCGCTAAGCTCGAGACGCATCTCGCCTGCGACACGGCGACGGGTCAGGGTGAGACCCCGGCCCAGATCGACCGGCGCGGTGATGCCCAATGCGGCGGTCAGCATCTCCTGGGGCGTTTGCGGATTGGAGACGAGGAAGCGCGCACGCAACGCGGCCGCCCCTTCCTCGCTCAGCGTGCGCCCGATCATGGCGGTCGCCCCCTTGGGCGTGACCCGGTAAATGCGCTCATTGGTGGTCGGAATGTCCTTCCAGATCGGCAACAGCAGCCCGGTCAGCAGGTAGAGCTTGGTCGTGGTGGTTTTCGGCAGGGACGCAGCCTCGGCCTCCCAAAGCCGTACGAACTCAGGCTTGCCGATCTCTTCCCAGGCCGAGAACTCGAACCGCGTTTCCTCGAGATAGCTCGACCCGTTGGGCCGCACGGCCTTGCGCATCAGCGTGACGATATCCTCGTCATACATCTGCATGGGCCGCGCCGAGATGAGCGCCGCGCGACCGGAGGCGCGATTGACCATCGGCAGCTTGTCGGGATTGCGCGAGAGGGCGTCATCTGCCGACAGCACGTGGACCGGGTCCGTCACCTCAAGTCCGATGATCCGCGTGACCGCGCCGGATTTCGGGCAGGTCCAGAGATCCTCCGTGGAGACCTGCTTGATCTTTTCGCCACGCAGGGTTTCGACGCCGAGATCGAGCGTGCCCGCCGCGCGCGCCCGTTCGGTCTGATCGGATATTCTCGCCATGAACTCCGCAAAAAGCGCGTTCTGCATGTGGATGGGCAGGGCCAGAACCCGGTTCAGAAACCGCTGGATCGGCGGCAACTCCTCGAGCAGCACCCCGTCCTTGTCGATCAGCCGCAGGGCTGTCCAGTCGGTGAAGCTCTCGTAGCTCATCGCCTCAGCGCGCCCGGCGGCAATATCGGCGAAATACCCACGCAGCGCCGCCCGTGCGATCGGGCTTTCCAGATTGTCCTCCTCGCGGAACATGCCCTGCGAGCCGGTCTCGCGCTGGCCCTTCGTCAAGGCTCCCAGCTGGTCGAGGCGTTTGGCAATTGTCGAGGTGAAGCGCTTCTCGCCATGCACATCCGAAGTGCAGACCCGGAAGAAGGGCGCACTGATCTGCGCCGAACGATGTGTGCGACCCAGCCCCTGGATCGCTGCATCGGCGCGCCAGCCGGGTTCCAGCAAGTAGTGCCGCCGCCGCTTCTGGTTCTTCGCCGTTTGGGCCGCATGATAGGAGCGGCCCGTCCCGCCCGCATCGGAGAAGATCAGGATATCCTTTTCGCCGTCCATGAAGGCTTGGGTCTCGGAGGAATTGCTGCTGGCGGCGCGTTTTTCGATGAAGAGGTAGCCATCTTCAGCCTTGAGGGGCCGGATCGAGCGTCCAGTGACCTCCGCGACGGCCTCGTCGCCAAAGGCCCAAAGGATCTGATCCAGCGCCGAGGGGATCGGGGCCAGCGTCATCAACTCCATCATGGCCGCATCGCGCAGGGCAAGGGCCTCACGTGAGACAACCAGCGCGCCAGCCTCATCCCGCAAGGGTTCCGCGACCATGTTGCCGTCGATCTCGACCAGCTTTTGCGCGTGGATCGGGAAGGCTTGTTCGAGATAGCCCAGGACGTAGTCCCGCGGTGTCAACGCGCCCTCGACGAGCTCGTCTTCCGCGTCCATCGTTTCAAGCCGGCGTTTCAGCAGGCTTTCGCCGGTCGAAACCACCTGGATGACGCAAGCATTGCCCGCCGCCAGATCCTCCTCGATGGCGCGGATGATGGTTGGCGCCTTCATGCCCATCAGGAGATGGTTGAAGAAGCGCTGTTTCGTGCTTTCAAACCGGGACTTAGCCGAGGCGCGTGCGGCCGAGGCATTGGTCTCGCCCGAGGCGTCGTTGACGCCAGTCGCAGTCAGTGCCGCTTCGAGATTGTGGTGAATGGTGCGAAACGCGCCTGCGTATGCGTCGTAGATCTCGATCTGGGCCGGGGTGAGCGTGTGTTCGAGCACGTCATACTCCACGCCATCAAAACTGAGGGCACGGGCCGTGTAGAGCCCGAGCGTCTTGAGATCGCGCGCGACCACCTCCATTGCGGCAACGCCGCCGGCTTCCATTGCCGACACGAAACTCTCGCGGCTCGGGAAGGGGTATTCGGGCCCCTGCCCCCAGAGCCCCAGTCGCGCGGCATAGGCGAGGTTGTGCACGCTCGTGGCGCCCGTGGCCGAAATATAGAAGACGCGGGCGCGCGGAGCGGCCAATTGCAGCCGGAGGCCCGCAAGGCCCTGCTGGGAGGGTTTGACCCCCCTGCCCTGCTCTGACCCTGCCGCATTCTGCATGGCGTGGGCCTCATCAAAAGCGAGGACGCCGTTGAAATCTTCGCCCATCCAGTCGAGGATCTGGCTCAGCCGCGTGGTGCCGCATTTGCCCGCGGACCGCAGCGTGGCGTAGGTGACGAAGAGGATCCCGTCGCCCATCGGGACGGGCTGGTCCGGTTTCCATTTGGAAAGCGGCTGGATGTCGGCGGGCGAACCGCCAAGATCGGTCCAGTCGCGGATGGCGTCCTCGATGAGCGTGGCGGATTTGGAGACCCAGATCGCCTTCCTGCGCCCGGCCAGCCAGTTCACGAGAATGAGCCCCGCGCATTCGCGCCCCTTGCCGCAGCCGGTGCCGTCGCCCAAGAAATAGCCAAGGCGATAGGCCCGTGTCTCCGGGTCATCATCGGCGCGCGTCAGTTTGGTCTGGTCGTCATCGATGGTGAACCGACCGGGCAGGTCGCGCCCATGGGCATCATGCGCCATGATGATGGTCTCGAGCTGCGCCTCGGAGAGATGTCCCTCCTCAATCAGCCTGGCGGGCAGGCGCAATTCCGATCTGGCCGCGCCTGAGGGCACGGGTGGTGCGACAGAGGCCATGGCGATGCTTTCGACCAGCGGCGTGGGATGTTCCTGCGCGTCCGCGATCTCGATCCGCTGCGGACGGTAGCGCGCGTAGATGTCCGAGACGGGCGTGTTGTCACGGGGGGTCTGAAGGCTCGTGAAGCTGAGCGGACGGACGGCGTTCGCCCGGGGTTTGGAGGCAGCGACAGGCGCAGCGGCGGTCTTGCGCGGAACAGAAGATGGAACGGTTGCTCGAGCATGAGGGATTGCTTCAGCCCGTTGGCCGGGGCGAATCTCGAGCCGGGTCGCGGCCACGGCGTCGACATATGCCAAGGCCTCATCCAGATCCTGCACACTGGCCCGCATGAACGCGCCATCCTCCTGCACCTTGTCGAAGACCATCAGCAGGGTTTCCACAGTTGTGCCGAGCTTGCGGTAGACCTGCCCCGGCATCGTCAACGCCAGTCGCGGCGTTAGGAGACCGCAGGCACGGGACCAATGCGCGGCATCGCGTTCGGGCGTGAAGCCGAGCGGCATGATCGCAACCAGCCGCCCACCGGGTGCCAGGCGCTTTGCGGCCGCAATGAGGTGCTTGACGGCGATGTGTTTGTCCCGGGAGCGATCGACCGAGGAGGTGAAGGGCGGGTTCATCACCACGACGTCGGGTAGTACCGGCGTTTGCAGCAGATCGTCGATATGCTCGCCGTCGTGACCCGTCACGTCGCCGCCGAAGACCGCGGGCAGGAGGCGCTGGCGAAAGGGGTCGATCTCGTTGAGCAAAAGCGTGGCACCAGCCCGTGCCGCGAACGCAGCGAGAGCTCCGGTGCCCGCCGACGGCTCCAGCACGGTCTCGCCCTTGCGGATCGCCGCAGCCCGCACGACCAGCGCCGCGAATGGCAGCGGCGTGGAAAACTGCTGCAGCCGGATTTGCTGCTCGGAGCGGCGGGTTTCCGTCAGGAGCCGCGAGGCAAGCAGCCTTGCAGCGGCGATGTCACCTGAAGCACCTTCCCCACGCAGCAGCACCTGAACAGCCGCGGCCTGCATCAGGTCATATGCCATGCGCCAGTCCCAGGCACCGCCGGCATCGCTGCCATGAAACGTCTCGCGCATGATGCGCGCCAGCGCTGAGCTGCGCAGGGGTTGGTGGTCGATCTCCGTGCCGATCTGCGCGAGGGCAGAGGTGAGGTTAGCGGTTGAGATTGAGAGAGCCGGGTTTGCCGGTTTGGGCTTGGTCATGCGGATTTTCCTTTGGATCAGGGTCTGAGTTCCAAAGGACAAAAAGCCCGCTTTCGCTTTTCAGGGTGACGGGGGTCAGACCGCGCTGACCTCCAAGGCTTGGTCAGGACTTGGGTTCGACCTCCCGTTTCGCATCAATCAATGCCTGTGCGGCCTGCATCACCTGAACTTGAGATGTTCCCGTGCATTCCTCCTCCAGCGCGGCCTGCACCTTCGCGCGAAACCACGCGTCATACGAATTGACATCAGCCGCCACGGAAATGCTCCTCGAGCCCGATATCCAGCAGCTTGCCGAGGTCATCGGGCATGTCTGCAACGTGCACAGCAATTGGGAAACGGTGCCCCGTCAGGTCAGGCGCGCATTGCTCCTCTAGCCCGAGGTGCTGCCTATCCTTTTCCGCCTCAATCATTGTGCTTTCTCCGACCGTATTATCAGCCGATGCTACATCTTCCAGCGGGGCGTCGTAAACGATAATGCCAAAGGGTCACAGCAAGCTGGCCCACTTACCGATCGGGCGCCGCTTCAAGGGAAGGTTCGAACCGCTTGCCCGCCGCTGCAGCTTCTTTCAAGAGCGCGTCGAAATTGTCAGGTGGATTGCCATCTTCCAGCATCCCTTTGAACGTCGCATAGGCATCCGTCTTGCTGCCATAGGCGCGCAGGGTCTTGTCGTCGTTCACCCATGCCACCACGATGACCTTCGCATCGCTGTTGAACCGGTAGAACAGCCGATACTGCTGGAAGAATTTCGCCCGGAACCAGTGCTTGCGGTGATCGCCGAGTGTGCCGCCTTGCCGGAAGGCGGCGGCACCCGGATCTGCCGGTATGGCCTCGGTGACCAGCTTGAAGATGGCGGCCAGCCGTTTCGTCGGGTTTTTCTTGCGCCAGGTCTTAGGATCGCGTGCCTTACGCGCCTCGACCTCTTCAATCAGCCCTTCGAGCTGATCCAGAAAGAGCGGATGCGCATAAATCGACCATCCGTTTACGACAAGGGGCGCTTGGGCGGGCACGCTATCGCCGCTCATTCATCCTCGAGCGATAGCGGCGCATCGAGATCGACGTCAACGTCTCCGACCAGTGCTGCAAGACGGTCATGCAAAGCCCCATCGAACGCCCGAATGCGGTCCGGATGCGCCTTGATATCGGCCTCGACAAAATCGAGAAAGGCTCCGAGCACGGGATCTTCCTCGTCGCTGCGCACGGGCTCGATATAGACCCTGCCACTCGGCTCGGTGCAGTAACGAATCTGGTCGCCCTTGCCCAGCTTGAGCTGTTTGCGCACACCCGCCGGCACGGTCGTCTGATACCGATCCGTGAGTCTCGAGACATCTTGTGCGAGGGCTGTCATGGCAGTCTCCTGAAAGAATGGGGGTCTTTGCTGCCTGCGATAGGTAATGCATTTGCATTGCCTTGTCAAGACAAGCCGCAGGATCTGCTGTCGCCGGGCAGGTCGATGAACCGTCCGGCGCAGGACCTAATCTCGCCCCGCGAGATACTCCGCCAGCACTGGGCTGGCCGCACCCTTCGCGGAGCTGATCAGCTCCGAGCCCACAAGCGTCGCTTTCGACAGGCGCACGAGGCCGCCGGTTTCCTCGATGCGGTAGCAGCGGCGTTTCTGCCGGCCCCGCCTGTAGTGGGTCGCGGTGACAATCTGGCAGGTGCTGCCATCGGTGAGCGTCACAGGGGTGGCGAGCCTGATCTTGTCGCCTTCCTCATAGTCCGGGATCGCAGCCCAATCCCGGCAGCGCTGACGCCAGGCATGGGCGTAGCTGCCTTCGTCTTTCAGGTTGGAGAGAAGCTCGATCAGCCCAAGGGGAGCACGCGACTCGTTCGGGCCAGCACTTTCCTCCATGTCCTTGTAGCCCCAGCAGCCGTCATCGTATCGGGTGAGGAAGACAGCCCCGAACGTGATGGAGCCATCCGCATCGGTCACATAGGTCGTGTCCTCGACCGGCGAGCCATCGATACTTGTGACCTTCGCCGCCGCATACCAGGTGGAGCCGACCTTGCATGCCTTGACCAGTTCGGTTTTGCGCGTGTCGCCCTCGAAGGTGCAGAGCCGGGCAATCTCCGCTTTCTCATCCGCGTAGTTCTGGACGCGGCCGTCGGTGTAGAAAAGCCAACCCATTTCAGAGTCCTTTCTCTCGTTTGGGAAAATTGTTGTCGCCAATGTCCCGAGAGGGCCGCAGGCCCGGCAGGGTATTGGCGATGCTTGTTTGAGAAAGGGCGGGTTACGCCACCCTCCGGTCATCGATTTCCATCAGCGCATCGAGCGGCACGCGGTAGGGCTGCATGGCGTCGAAATCCTCGCAATTGCCGCAGTTCTGCACGATCGCGAAGGTGTCGCAGGCATCCTTGAGGATGACCCGGAAGGTGCCGCCGAGGCCTGACGGCACCTCGTAGGTCCCGCCGATGAGATAATCCGAGGCCCGGCGCACGAAGACGCGGATGCTGTGGCCATCGGTGGCGAGCCGGATGGCCCCCCGCCCCCGGTCGATGAGCACCTGCACATCATCGAGGATGTCGGTGTAGAACTGGCCGGTCAGATCGCGAAACGCCATGCGGCGCTGCGCCATCCAGTCGGTATCCCGAAATGGGTTCATGCCGTCGGCGAAGGCGAAGGAGGGATCGGCCTGTTCGGTGGTGACGATACGGGTGGTCGTGCCATCGATGCCGTTCGAGCGCAGATGCACACCATTGCCGACGATGAGGATCAGAGCCGGCCTGTCCACGGGCCCGTTCCAGTTGGGCAGGAAGGTTTTGCAGGCGCGCGCATGTGCGATTTGCGCCGCGACAGCGGACGCAGAGAACTTGAGAATAGCCATGGGATGTCTTTCCGTTGGGTGTGGGAGGGTCGACCCGCCCGGGCGGCATGGCTCGCGCGGGTCGCGTGAGGACTCAGGCCGCTTGCGCGACCTCGCTATCAGACTCCGGGGTTTCCGCAGCGGGCTCCGCCTCATCACAAGCGACACCGTTGGTCTGCATCATAGGCGGGCGCCAGGCGGCCACGGCAGCGCGCTGCGCGTCCGTGAGCGTGGCGAAGGGCTCGGCGAAAAGCTTGTCGCAGAAGGCGACGATCTCCTTCTTGCTCGACGAGGCCAGCGTCACCGCCTCTTGGGCCAGGCCCAGATCCTCGCCGAGGATCTTCAGGAGCCAGGCCTTCTTGAAGCGATTGAACAGCGCCGCGTTCGGCGTCCAGTGGGCCCGGATGTCGGGCATGATCTCGATCTCGAAATCATGCATCAGGCTGTCGCGCTGGCGGTCCCGCGCGAAGCAGGATTGCGTGGTGCTGGCGGTTGCAAAGGCGACGAGCTTGGCCTTCTCGCCCGGCTTCAGCGCGCGAAACGCCGCGAACTGATCGGCGGGAGACCGGGCCTCGTCCAACCAGGACAGATCGAGCGCATCATGTGCCGCAGCCACTTGCTCGAGCGAGGTGCCGTCGATCTCATCCATCTTGGCGTGGCTGCGGTATTCCTTGCGGGCGTCGACTTTGATCGCCTGCGTGGCACTCATGCCGGCGCCAAGGACGTCACTGACCAGCTTGAAGAGCGTCAGATCGAGCGTGGCTTCCGGATGCAGCGCCATCGCGGCCCCAAGCGCCATGGCTCGCTCGGTCTTGAGGTCCTCGGCCAGCGAGGCCGGGTAGGTGATTTCGCCGGCGTCCGGGGCCTCCTCCGCGGTCGGGCTTGCCGAGGAGCCGCGCGCGCCCTCCTCTTTGACGGTGTCTTCCGGGCGGACGAGACCCACATGGAGCGTCACCTGACCATTCGACCACGAGGCGATTACCCCGGACCGCGCCAGGTCCTCGGCGCTGTAGGCCTCCTGCAGGTCGCGGGCTTCCTCTTCCAAGGCATCCACGCGGTCGTAAAGCGCGTTGTAGGCACCGTCCTCGAGCCCCTCATCCTCCATCTCGAGCTGCAATTTCTCAAGCTCGGCGGTAATCTCATCGATGCGCTTCCGGGCAGCCTCATCCGGCTCGATCGGGCCGGGATAGACGCGGCCGTAGTCGGCCATGGTCGCGTAATCATAGCGCACCATCGCATCGGCCCAGGCAAAGCCCAGCTTTATGCGGGCCTCTTCGGCAGCGGCACTGAGTTTTTCGAGCAGGATGGTCTCGACCAGCGCCGCATCTTCCAGCACGGAATGCTCTTCCAGCAGATCGGCCGCAACCGCGCCGCCGCGGGCCTCATAGTCTTCACGCACAAAAGCCCCGATATCGTCACTTACCTGCACGCCGCGAGTCTTGAGCGCCTGTCGGACGGTATAGGCTTGCAGATAGCTGTCTTCCTTGGTGAGCGCCTCGAAGACCTCGCGCTGCACCTCCTGGCTCGGATGCTCCGCAAAGGCCTTCATCGTGTCGAGCGTGATCGTCTTCGCCCGAGCGGCGGCGCGGATGTCGGGATGGATCAGACCGTAGCGCAACCGGCCTTTCACGGCCGCCACCGTGGTGCCGAAGGTCTTGGCGATCGTCTCGGGCGTCTGGCCGTCGACTTCCATCATCCGGGCGAAAGCCTCGAACTCGTCGATGGCGTTCATCGGCGCCTGGGTGATGTTCTCAGCAAGCGACAGCGCCGTCGTCACATCGCAGTCGTCCGGCACGAGGCGGCAGTCGATCTTGGTCTTGGCGGTGAACCCCTTGGCGGCCTTGTCGGCGACCAGCTCGTTCAGCGCGGCATGACGGCGGCCACCGGCAAGCACGGCGTATTTGCCGTCGAGCTTCTGGACAAGGAGCGGCTGGAGGAGACCCAGCACCGCGATGCTGGCTTTCAGGTGTGCGATGTTCTCGGGGTCGTAGGTTTCCGGCGAATTGCTGCGCACATTGGCGGGATGCGGGACCAGATCGCCGATGGCGACGGAGACGGGTTTGAAGCTTGCGGTCATGGGATATCCTTCTCGATGGATTTGGAGCGGCCCGCGCGTTCATGCGCGTGACCAATCCCCGGCTTCGGGGATCACCACGACAAAAGGCCCGCTTTGCCTTTTTGGGGGCAGCGGGCCTTCATCGTCTGAGATGTCAGGGGAGGCGTCCCCTGCCCTTCTACCAGTCGCGCGCCAGCATGATGGTCAAAACGCGCATGGTGGTGGCGGGATCGTCCGGGGTCTCAGCCCCGTAGCGGAAATCCGAGTCTGCTTCATAGAGATCAATCTTCCAGAACACGGTCTCGCCCCGGATCTCGACCGCCCCGAAATCGTGCCAGCCCTCGGGATCATTCTCAGGCTCGAACGTGGCAAACTCACCGGTGGCCTTCACCGCCTCGGCCATGAAGCCGTCGCCAGCCTCCATAAGCGAGCGGGTGACATGCATCCGGCCCTGGATGGGCTGCGCGAGCGGTACTCCAAGGCATGCGAGCCTGCGAAACGCGTCGTTCTGCGCTGCGATCACACTCGGATCAGGGCGGTCTGTCTGGGGTTGTGCGGTGATGGTCATGGGGCATTCCTCTGTGAAGTTGAAACACCCATCTCAAAGCCTGCTTTTTCTTTTCCGCCTGGCGGCAGGACCGAAGGAGAAGGTGCCCTATCCGAACAGCCCCTTGGATCTGTAATTCGGGTTGGGGATTGTCTCGACCCAGCCACCCTGTTCCTTGATGGTCTCGAGCGCTGCCGAGAGTGGATAGGCACCCTCGGACGCGCTCCACCAATAGGCACTGCGCTTGAAGGTGATGATCTTGCGGCGGCCGTCAGCGAAGCAGGCCACCCGCAGCGTCTTGGGCTCCTTGCGTGGCATAGGTGTCTCCGTTCTCGCTGTGGTCAGGCGGCCTCGGCACTGCGCCCTGCCCTGCCCACCTCCGATCTGGCAATCAGATAGTCGCAGGCGCGCTGCGCATCTGCGGCGTGCTTGAAGATCGCACCCTTGTCCGACCGAAGAACGCGCAACCAGTTGTGGAGATAGGCGGCATTCATCTCGAGCGTATGCGCCGTGAAGCCGAGCGTCTGACCCAGGAACACCGAGGTCAATTCCGCGACGATCTCCTCGCGCGCATAGGACGTGTTGCCAAACTTCGAGAACCCGAAATCACGGTTCAGTCGATGGGGGGCTTTCGTGGCATGGGCCAGCTCATGCGCCCAGACCCCGTAGAAATTGCGCGGGTCCTGGAACCGCGTGATGGACGGCATGTAGACCTTGTCCACGGGCGGCAGGTAGTACGCTTCCGTTCCTGTGAAGACGGTTGTGATGTCGATGGCGTCAAAAAACGCCTGCATATGCGGGATGGGCTCGGACGGCGGATGTTCGGGTGCCGGCTCCGGATCTGGGAAGAAACTGTCGGGCAGACCCTCGATCTGACAGGCATTGAACACGCGGTAGGATTTCTGGAAGCGGAAGATGTGGGCCTCCTCGGACTGATCATCGCTCTCCCCTTGATCATCCTCGCCGCCAGCGTCTTTCCGGCTTTGGCCGTAGTAGACAACGACAGAGGACTTCTCGCCCTTGCGAACCTTTGCATCCAAAGCATTGGCCTGCGGAAGCGTCATCCAGAAGGGCGAGCTGTGGCCCGCCATCACGGTGCGCATGGTCAACAGGAAGTTGTTCACGCCCTGGTAGGGTTCACCGCCCACGCGCAGGGGGCGAGAACTGCCTCCTGCCGTCCAGGGCTTGCGCCACGGCAGAACGCCGCGCTCGATGATGCGGATGATTTCGTTTGTGATGACCTCGGAGGCATCGAATTTGGGCGTGCGGGATCGGGCCATGGCTGGCCTCCTTTCGAGTGTTGATGAGAGGGAGTGGTGACTAGGTTGACCGACAGGGGCGCGGATCGTTGGTGATGCTTGCGCCGAGCTCTTCGACCATGTCGATGTAGGTGGACAGCGTGACAGACCTGCCGACACCCGAATGCTCAGGGTTGACCGATCCGTCCCGCCTCACCTGCGGCAGGTTCGCGAAGGCGAAGACATCGGTGATGGGCCGGGTATCGATGAGGGGCGTCCCTCGTGCGACCGCCAGGACGGCCAAGGGAAAGCACTCGATCGGCGCGAGAGTCGAAACGGTGGTCCAGCCGAGATGCAGGAAAGTGCCACCCTCCCCGCAGATCACATGCGCGTCCGGCATTGTCGCCGCCTGCCTGAGATAGCCAAGGTCACGCTGGACGGTCTGGCGTTCGAGCTGCTGTGCCAGCGCCGTCTGGCCAGTTCGGCGCAGTTCTCTATGCCGCCACCAGGAGGCAGCGGTCGCGCGCAAGACGCGCAAGACACCTGTTTGCATGGGAATGCCTTCATCAGGAACGTCAGACCGGAACCCGGCCCGGACCCGTCCGAGGCACCCCGAAGGCCCTCATCCGTCAGTCACAAAACCCGAAGTCCACTTTTACTTTCCACCAGCCAACTGGTCTGAGGTAACTGTCAATGGCCCGACACCACCGCGGACCCCAGTGACTGCATGCAATAAGTGCCGGTTCTGGTCCAAGATCGGCAAGCCATATCGGCAAACCCGGTCCGACTGCCGCAGTCTTTGGCATATTTTCAATAACTTATCTGATGTTCTCGATCGGCAAAAAACGCGCCTACGGCGACTTCTCAAGCCCAAAAATTAGGATTTCCGACGCTCAGAGCTATAAAGCGTTACGGATTAGCATGGGAAACGAAGGCACAGTACCTCCTGACAGCTTGAATTTCAGCAATATTGCCGCTATATACCGTCAGTATCACTGTAGGGGCATAGATCATGCACATCACGAACTTTGCTGAAGCTGGGCAATTCGAACCGCGCAAGATCGCCGCGGTGCTACGCACATCAGCAGAAGAGATCGCATTGACCGTCGGCTTGGGCAAAGACGCGTTGCAGAGGCGAACCCGCATCGGTTCGGACAAGACGCAGCGCCGCCTGCGCGAATTGGTAGAGGTGCTGAACAAAGTCGAACCGCGCTTCGGCTCGGAACTGATGGCCTATGCATGGTACCGGTCAGAGCCCCTGCCCGGCTTTGATGGCCGGACAGCCATGCAGCTGGTGCAGGAAGGCAAAGCGCAGCAAGTTCTGGAATACATCGATGCGGTCGATGCGGGCGTCTTTGCCTGATGCCCCTGAAAGATGGACGCTACTCAGGGCCGCTCTATCGCGCCCTGAACCCGGTCTATGCGCGTGAACCTCTGTCCGGACGAGGCGCTGAACTCTATGGAGGGCGGTTTAACGCCAAGGGCACCCCTGCCCTCTACACCTCGCTGGATCCCGCGACCGCTCTTAGAGAAGCCAACCAGGTCGGCAGCCTGCAACCCACTATCCTGGTGTCCTACAAGGCCGACCTTGGGCCTATTTTCGATACCCGCGATCAGGACAGGCTCGAACGGTATGGGATGACAGCGTCAATGCTTGCCGATCCTGCATGGCGCATGAAAATGCTCGAAGGGCAATCAGTTCCGACGCAGGATTTAGCATGCGCCCTCATAGCGGATCGGTTTGCGGGGCTTCTGATCCAAAGCTTTGCGAAGGGTGCGTCATCATCGGACTTCAACATCGTGTTGTGGGTCTGGACTGACAATAAAGGTTCTTTGGCAGTGGTGGATGATGAAGAGCGACTGTCACGCATGTGAGCTGTGAGACTTGGTGCCTGATCTGTCCACCGCGGTGGACATTGGCCGGTCGGAGGAACACGGAATGACCGCGCAGTATCGCGCTAGTGGATTTTGGCTTCGTGGCGTTGATGCGCGTGGAGAGACCGCGCGTCATTGGACCATTTGCCGGTCAGACGTCCACCGCGGTGGACACTAGGCGGATTGCATAGCAGTTTTAGACAGACGCTTGATCAAAGCCAATGGATCAAATTGGTCTTGACGTTGGCCCAAGGTGATACTGTGAAAATACGCTCCAAAGTCCCTGATGCGTTTTCCAAGTTCTAGCATGATGAAAATCGCGCATGACGCTTTCTGAGCTCCTACTGCATCCTTGGCTTTCTCGAATGTTTCTGGGTGAATGCCCATCATGGGTGCAAGTGTTCGAGCATGGTTTTCAATGTCCAACCAGTCTCTAAGTCTCTCTGTGGAGAACGAAGTCGCTTGATTGCAGACTGAGGTTAGCAAGTCTGGTTTCAGAGCTTCATTGCCTATGTTGCTATCTAAATCTTTTTTTCTTCTTCAGACTTAGATTGGTGCCGGACAGTTTGTCCGTCATTGGCGGGCAATTCCATAGTTTCTGGTGAGTCATCTGGGGTATACAAACTCTGGCATTCGCTGTCCGTGTCGGCGAGCAGCGCGCGGTATTCGGGCAGGCTCAGCTTCCTGCGTAGAGCTCTCCGTGCGTGGTTGATGAATGTGTTGCTTGGATCATGCTCTTCCAAATGGGCGAGCTTTGTAAGGATCTGTTTGCGGACAAATATCCGATCCCGCCGGTTGTTTTCCATCTCATGTGCGATGGCGATAAGCTCGTTCGCACGTTGGAGGAGGGGGCTAGAGACAGTCCATAGCTGATGCATTGACCGCGGGATGAGCGAACGCGGTAGCGCTTTCGGTTCGAGCTGTCATTGCGCTTGATGAAACCGAGTTCAACGAAACGGTTTATGTGTCTGCGGAGGGTCCGTTCGTCGATTCCGCCGACGCGCTGGCAAATCGAGTTGTTGGACGCGAAAACCGTTTCGCCATGGCCTGGTTTCAAGAAACTGAGCATTGCTTGAAGTGTTTGGATATGGCCAGGACGCAGACCGAACACGCTGCGGGCATCTCTCAGTGCCCTGAAGATGGTCCAAATGTCGGTTTCAGCCGCAGAAATTGAGCCGCGTGATGCATCAGCACCAGCGGATCTGATCGATAGTTTTGTAAATGCCATGGCTTGTTCACGACGACCGTTCGGCCCACAACTTCCCAGTCTCTTCCCGAGATTTCGCTCAGGAAAAGGCAATAAAAATCCGTCCACCGAATCGGTGACTCTTGACCGGTTTGCTGGAGGTTGCTACATCATGAGTGCTAATCGAATGATGAGGGCTCTCCAGGGGAAACTTTGGGGGGCTCTTTTCTTTCTGGTCTTCGCTTTTCTCCTCTGCTCGCGTTACTCTGTGTGGCTCGGGGCTTAGGACCCAGAGCCGCTCTCATTCCGCCACTGTTCGAAGAGCTGCAAAAGCGTTGCCTCCGCCCGCTCTTCGATCCATTGGCCGAATTCTGGGTTGTCCTTCTTGGCGATCTTGATGGCGATTGTTTTCTGGTCGACTGTCAGCGTGCCCAATGAACTGCCGTTCTCATCTTTGATGACCGAAGTCAGGCCACGATTGGGCGGCTTCTTGTCGCTACGTGCTTTGCTCGAGCAAGCCGAATAGACCGCTTGGAACTTTTCGGAACTAGGTGTGTCGTCGGGTAGAGTGGCGAGCGCCTCTTTGGCGACGTCCACCAAATCTACCTTCACCGATAAGGCAGCCAGATCACTCCACTGCCGTCGTCCGATCCCATGTGCTGGCCCGATGAGTTGAACAAGGCCGTCTGGCAGTTGTTCTATGACGACCCTGTGGTTGGATACGCCTTGCCGGGTCAGACCCAGAGCATCCTGGATGACACCGGGTTTGTAGCCGGATTCCTGCATCTCTTTGATAAACAGTGACTTTTCTATGAAAGACGGATCAAGCCTGAGGTTGTTCTCCTGGCCTTGAGCGATCAGAGATGCGTCATCATCCAAGGTTCGAACAATTGCCTTGACCGTTCCACCCACCTTGCGGATCGCCGCAAGCCTGCGGCGGCCGTAGATGATGCGGTATCTGTCCGGTTGGGCAGATGGACGGACCATGATTGGCACTTGTTGGCCATGCTTGGCGATACTCTCGGCCAATTCATCGATGCTGGAATCTTCTAGCACCAACCGATCGCGCAGCCCATCCATATCAATCTGATCGGGCTCGATGTCGCGGATCGAGTTTGCTGTAATCTCGCGCAACGAGTCGCGCAATCCGCCAACAGATCCTGGCAGCTTTGCCGCTCTTGGCGGGGTAGGGGAGGGGCTGCGCTCTCCGTCTCATCCTTTGGGGGCTGGTTGAAGATGTTTCGGGCCATCAGCGACGCCCCCATGCCATTTGGATTGTCTGTTCCAACTCATCGCCAACGCCGTTCACGCTAGTCAGAGCGCGATCAATCGTTTTTCTGATGAATTGGCTCGGATCAACTTCGTAGACGGTTTGCTGGGTCATACCAGCGTCCGAGATTGCCGTAGATTTCAACATTGGTTCAGTCATGACCTGTCCGGCCAAGATCGATCTCAGGTAGCCCGCCATTTGCGTCTGAGGCCCGTCCGACGGTTCGTATCTCGTGATCAAGAACTTTACGAAGTCCCAGGTAACGCGCCGGCCAATGGCTTCTTCCACGGCCTTGACCGTTTCCGAAGCAAGTTTCAGGAACTGGCTCATGGAAGCGATGTCGAGCATGCCAGGTACTACGGTTACCAAAAGTCCCGTAGAGGCTGCCAACGCCGTAAGGGTCAAAAAACCAAGTTGAGGTGGGCAGTCGATCAGAACGATGTCGTAATTCGCCTCTACTTCCTCAAGCGCTAAGGCGAGACGCTCCGCAAATATGGGCTGCACCCGGCGGGCGAGGGCGTTTGCCGTCTCGGTTTCGTATTCCGATAGCATTAGGCCCGCTGGGACCATATCGAGCTTATGGAAGTAGGTTTTTTGGATGACGGCTGAGAGCGGAACTTGTTCCTCATATCTCAGGGCATCATAGATTGTGCCGCCTTCGGCGAACTCGAGCTCGGGCCGAAAGCCGAAAAAGGTGGTCAGACTTGCCTGCGGATCGAGATCCAAGACCAACACTCGGTAGCCTCGCAAGGCATACCGTTGTGCAAGATGTATCGTTGCCGTCGTTTTTGACGATCCGCCTTTGAAATTGACGACGGATATCACCTGGAGACGATCGCCCTCACGTCGACCAGGGCGGTAACTTTCTGCGTTCTTTCCAGTGCGCCCCAGAATATCGCGCAACTCATCAATCTCTTGGGCTGTGTAGAACCGGTGTCCGCGGTTGTCTGTATGCACTTCCGGGAAGCTGCCGTCCTTGTGCCGATTGCGCAGGTTAGATGTGCTCACGCGCAGGAGGCTGGCGACCTCGGTAGAACTGAAACGGCGTAAGGACTTTCGTTCTTCGGGCTCGAAAGCGATTTTCATCTGGCGATCCAAAGACTCAGCCAGATTGTCGGCAAATGCTCCGATGTCGGAAGACCCTATGCCTTGCGCGTATCCAACGTTACGATCATCCATATCCTGCCGCCCACTCTCGGCCTCTGTTGAGGCTCTTAGTCATTCTGACGGTGTACAGCGTGTCTGACGCGTTTTGCCGTCAGAATGGGAATGCCACGATCCAGTGAGTCCGGCAAGAAGAATCTAGATGTAGTGTGAAAGTTATCCACAGCACCAATACGTTCAGTCGCATCAGGATAGCCGCAAATTCTTGATTTTGTTGTATTAAGTCGACACGATCGCACTTCAAGCCACCGATCCGAATTGTTTGGATGGTTTCAGCTAAACCCATGCACCCAATGGCACAATTGACCTTCTGACGGTGTCTGGAGCGATAGATTCAGTTGGATGAGTCCCTGCTAGTTACAGTCGGGAGTTCGCCGATTCTGATGAAATTAGACCAAGTCGCTCCGCTCGTTCGAGCAACATCTTGACCGACGACGGCTGCCACCTCGTGCGGCCACGCGGGGTACGCTCGCGCATAGCCTCCAACCGGTCGCAGATCGCCTGCAGCGTGACATCCGGGTCTGCGCCTTTGATGGCGGCGACGATCGCGGGTAGGCGGTCATCAGTATCCCGGCGTCCAGCACGATCCAGCACTTCGGCGGGTAGAAACCCGTCGCGTACATATGCCTTCACGGCGCGGAGCAGGCGGCTTTGCGTCCAGCGCCGATCATGGGGCAGGGGGCCATTGATGATCCGCAGGACGTCTTCCCAAGCCATATCGGGGCGCAAACGGCGCACGTGGGGCACCCAATCCTGCGCAGTTTCGTTCAAGCGCTCCATGTAGCCGTCCTGTCGCGCCAGCCGCACCTTGCGCAGCGTTTTAGGGTCCTTGGCGCGAAGACCTGGGTTGCCGCCGACGCGGCCCTTTGAGCGTGCCGAGGCAAGTCCGGCTTTGGTACGCTCGCGGATCAGGGCGCGTTCGAACTCAGCCGCAGCGCCCAGAACCTGCAACGTGAACTTGCCCTGGGGCGAGGCAGTGTCGATCGGGTCCTGGAGCGAGCGGAAGAACGCCCCCTTGCCCTCCAGTCTTTCGATCACCTCAAGTAGGTGCGACAAAGACCGCGCAAGCCGGTCGATCCGCACGACGACCAGCGTGTCGCCCTTGCCAATCCGCTCCAGCACACGTGCAAGCACGGGCCGCGCGCGATTGCCGCCCGAGGCGTGCTCTTCAAAGATCTCGGCGCATCCCGCAGACTGCAGTGCCTCAGACTGGGGCAGGGGGGTCTGATCCTCGGTGGAGACGCGCGCATAGCCAATCAGGGGCATGAAACTGGGCCGTTTGCAATTTAATATATCGCCAATAAACGACCGTTTGTAAACAAATGCAAGTAGGTGCTCTCTCGTCGTGCTCGTCCAAAAACCTTTGGTTTCCTTGCGCTGAAAGCGATCTGAGAGGTTTCACCTGCAGTCGCGCGCTCGTACTATATAAAGGGCGCAGGCAGCGGCCACGAAAACGCCTGGGCAATGTGCAAAAAATCAGTATTTTGCACACATGGTGACGCAAGCCTCTTCTTTGACTGATGATTACGACGACCCCCTTATCACCATCGAGGAGGATGAAGAGGCTCACGAAGACGATCTCTGGTTTCTACCTAGGTCACTTGAAGAAGAACCGGATGATTTGCCTCCAGGGCCACGGGCGGAACCGCCCGACACTGCTGTCGTCGAAGACTGGGCAAAAGCAGAAGGCGTTCACGCTGCGCGACTGGCAAGAGTGGCTGGACGCCTGGGAGCTCTGGATGACCGGCTGCTGCGTGGCCCGGAAGGCTGGCGGCATCGCCTCGCTCTTATCGAGGCAGCGGATCTCAGCTGGTTCGCAGGGGATCGGGTGAGTTCTGATCGTCTGGCGCTCTGGATATCGATGCGGCTGTCAGGTGCACAGGATGACCCAAATGCACTGGCAAGAGTTGGATGGGCTGTTCGGCGCCTAACAGGCGGTCCTGGACCGAAAGCTGACTTGGCCGCCTTCCTGGATCGCCGCGATCCCGAGAACATTGAAGACAGCGCTGAGCGTTTCGAGGATCGCGCGGGTGGGTGGCTGGACGTCATGGCAGCCGCAAAGGGTCTCCACCCGATCACGCGGGCGTGCATGGGGTATCACCTGTGGAGCTTGGCGGGCCTCGGACGCCACGGCGACCAGATCGAAGCTGCCGTCACCGCGTCCAGGATCGCGACCAGCGATGGAAGCGGTGCCATCTTCGCGCCGCTCGCTATGGCCGGGGCCGGGGGGCTGCGCGTTTCGGGCTTGCCACCCGAGCGTTTGGCCCGCTGGTTGGATGGGATGAACAGCGCAATTCTAACGGCGATGCGAACACTTGATGATATTGAAGTGTGGATCGGGCGGGCAGAAAACGTCATGGCGCAATTATCTGGCCGCACGCCGGTTGCCTTGCGAAAGGTTTTCACGGAATGGCCCTTGGTCTCCGCCCCGATGGCTGAGGCCATGACCGGAGCCAGCCGCGCCGCCCTTCAGCGCAATCTCGCATGGATGGAGGCAAGCGGTTTGATCCGCGAGGTGACGGGGCACGGGAGGTATCGCATGTGGAAAGCTGACCTAATATAGGTCATTTGTCGAGGCTGACACCGGCTTGACCTGGCACGCTTTAGTGCCGCCCCAGATGATCGTTTAAGCCACTTTCCGTTCGAATGCGACAAGGCTTTTCCAGCCCAAAGCGTTCGTTAGCCATTCGTCTCACGTTTTTGTGACAATTGATCGCTTGAAGCTCCAGTGGGTGAAGGTTGTAACGGGGCGAAATAACGGAATGAGAGCCGGAGCCAGAGATGGCATCGTAGCATTTGCGAGTGGCGTAAGTTCCCTGTGCCGTGACGTTCCCGATCTCATGGTCGCGATATCGAAGCCGCTGTGCCTAAATTTCCAGACAATCTGCGACTTAACGAATTGTCGCTGCGCAACTTCGGACCAGGTATCGTGCGAGCAGTTTTCTCCTCCCTAGCAAACTGGAAACTGCAAGGATCGCATGTTTACTTACGAAAATTTGCCCTTGAACCTCTAGCCACTAGAAGTCCTATCTGTTCAAGGAGAACACATACCGTTCTTGCCATCAATCGCCGGTGAGAACCGAAAGGGTACGAAATGCTGACAAGACGACACTTCATTCAGACAACAACGGCGCTTTTTTCGGTGACCGGTCCCGGTATGGCTTTTGCCGACACTTGGCCCACCGAGGCTCAGAAGGCTGAATGGGACGCACAGGTGACGCCTCAGGGTTATGTTGCCGAGACTTCCAACCCATGGGGATTGCACCTGCGGTTCCTGCCGCAACGAGTCGTCGCGAAGGACGGTCTCGTGCCGGGAGATATCCATGTCGATGCGGTCGCGCGATATCTCTACCACATTGAAGAGGGTGGAACCGCGATGCGCTACGGCGTGGCGATCGCGCGGGGCAACCTCTACGAGCCAGGTGTCTATACCATCAAGCGCAAGGTCAGGTGGCCGCACTGGACGCCAACACAAAACATGATCGAACGCGATCCCGTGAACGCACAATGGGCCGATGGGATGGAACCAGGGCCGGAAAACGCTCTCGGATCACGGGCACTCTATCTCTATGTCGGGGATCGCGACACCTATCTCCGGATCCACGGCACACCCTACCCGAGAAGCATCGGCGGTCGCGCGAGTTCAGGCTGCGTGCGGATGGTCATGGCCCACATCAACGATCTCTATCCGAATGTAGAACTCGGCTCTACAGCTCACCTGTATTCGGCAGAGGACAGCGTCACAGCCCGCAGCTGAGGGAGCGCTCGGTCGGCCAACGTGCCTGCGGTCCGTCGATCGATCTCAGGTTGGGCGCGCGGCGCAGATCGGGTTGCCGTTCGCTGTTCGCAGAGGGAGCAAGGTCACCTCCACCGGGCCGCTGTGCTCGTACCAATAGCAGCCGTCTTCCGGCCTGAGGCGGGCGGTCGATATATTCTGATCGGGCGCCGCCATTGCCACCACGCTCTCAGGCACATTCCCGATCGCATTCGCCGGGTCGCTACTGCCACTTGGAGCAATGGCGCATCCAGCGAGGAGCGACAGCGCCGTCGCAACCATCATTTTTTGCTTCAGCATCGAACCCCGCATCGAGCTTCCTTTCGTTTCTGGTTTTCCTTCGATCGGTTCTCATGCCTCAAGGGGTGAACGAGCCGGTCATCAAACCGTGTAGCAATAAAACAATCTGAAATACCACCGTATTTTGCTCTTGAAGCTCTAGCCACTGTAGGGGCTATGTCATGGTAAAGCACCCGAATCCAGAGGTCCATTCATGCCGTCCGACACCCATCGTCACGACCACGATCACGCCGAAGATGCCCAGACAAGCGGCGGCAGCTGCTGCGGGGTCGCCGGAACGTGCGGCGACATCGTTCCGGCGACCCCGCGCCAGCGGGCGGGCGCAGTTTTCAGGTGTCCGGCCTCGATTGCGCCGAGGAGGTAGCAATCCTAAACAAGGTGGTCGGCCCGAAGATCGGCGGGGCCGAACATCTTGCGTTCGACGTGATCAATGGACGGATGACTATCCTCGACAGCGCCAAGAGTGTATCGGACGGCGAAATTGCAGAACTGGTCGCAAGCACCGGCATGACCGCCAAGCCCTGGGATGCCGAAAACGCGTCGGTCGACCAGGCGGCCCATCTTGCACGCCAGCGGCTGTTTACGGCGCTCAGTGGTGGCTTCTGGGCCGCGGGATTTCTGTGGCACATCATCGAGACCGGCATGGGGGGCACTCGGCCTCTTCGCAGGGCACGGCGAAGCGCCGATGCCACTGGTCGAGGCAGGGTTATTCGCGGTTGCGATCCTGTTCGGTGTTTGGCTCGTGGCGCCCAAGGCATGGTCGTCCGCACGGCGGCTGTCGCCCGACATGAACCTGCTCATGGTCGTCGCAGTCGCGGGTGCAATTGGCCTCGGCGAATTTTTCGAGGCGGCGACGGTTGCGTTCTTCTTCTCGCTCTCGCTTTTCCTCGAAAGCTGGAGCGTCGGGCGTGCGAGGAATGCGGTTTCAGCTCTGCTGGACCTGGCGCCGCCGACGGCAAGAATTCTTTATGATGACGGTTCGGAAGCGGACGTACCGGCTTCCGCGGTTGCTATCAACGTACGTTTCGTCGTGCGCGGCGGAGACCGCATCCCATTGGATGGTGAGGTTGTCGATGGGGCAGGGGCCGTCGATCAGGCGCCAATCACCGGAGAGAGTGCGCTGGTCCCAAAGGAACGGGGCGACGAAGTCTATGCCGGTACGATCAACGGCGAAGGCACACTGACGGTGCGCGCTACGAAGGCCGCCTCGGATACCGTGTTGGCCAGGATCATCCGCATGGTCGGTGACGCCCATGCCCGCCGCGCGCCGGTGGAGCAGTGGGTGGCGAAGTTCGCCCGCATCTACACGCCTATCGTCATGGCTCTCGCCATTGCAATTGCCCTGCTGCCGCCGCTCATTTTCGGTGGGGCCTGGGATTATTGGTTCTACAATGCACTCGTGCTGCTGGTGATCGCCTGCCCGTGTGCTCTGGTCATCTCGACACCGGTCTCCATCGTCGCCGCACTCGCCGCCTCAGCGCGGGCTGGGGTGCTGATCAAGGGCGGTGCATATGTTGAGGCACCGGGCAAGACCACTGCACTGGCCATGGACAAGACCGGCACGATCACCATGGGCGAGCCGGAGGTGGCGGCGGTGCATCCGCTGGGCAAAGCATCGGCGCAAGATCTGATGACCCTCGCCGCTGGGCTGGAGGCACGTTCCTCGCATCCCTTGGCGCGCGCCATTCTCGCGCGGGCAGAAGCCGACGGCATCAATGTGTCCGCCGCGCAAGATACCCGAACCGTTCCAGGTAGGGGACTTGAAGGACGCACAGACGGCCGGTCGATCTGGCTAGGGTCCGACCGGTTTGCCGAGGAGAAGGGTTTCGGCGACGCCATTCCGAAGGATCTGCGCGACCGCATCGAAGGGGCCGGCAGCACCCTTGTTGCCGTGGGCGACGACACCGGCGTCACCGGCATCCTGGAATTGCGCGACCGTATCCGCCCCGATGCCAAGGGCATCGTGGCACAGCTCCACGCGCAGGGCGTGAAGACCATCGTTATGCTGACGGGCGACAACGAGCGGACAGCGCGCGCTGTTGCAGCCGAGGTCGGCATCGACGAGGTCCGTGCCGAGCTTCTGCCCGAAGACAAGGTGACAGCCATCGAAGAACTGGTCGAAACGCATGACATGGTGGCCATGATCGGCGACGGGGTCAACGACGCCCCGGCCATGGCGCGCGCGCATTACGCCATCGCAATGGGTGCCGTTGGTTCGGACGCGGCAATCGAGACGGCGGATATTGCCCTGATGACAGACGACCTCGGGAAGGTGCCTTGGCTGATCGGTCATTCGCGCCGGACAATGTCGATTATCCATCAGAACATCGGTATTTCCTTGGCGACCAAGGGCGTCTTCGTTGTCGCTACCGCTTTCGGAGTGGCATCGATGTGGGGCGCTATTGCAGCCGATGTAGGAGTGTCATTGCTGGTGGTGGCCAACGCCCTGCGCCTGCTGAACAGCCAAAAGGCCAAGGCGCCGCCGTCCGGCGGTGAGCAGGTTGGCCCACAGATGGCAAAGGCCGCGCTTGCCCACGGACATTGATCACGCTGCATTTGCAAAGTAACGTGATGTCCATATCAGACCTCACCAAAGAGGCATCGAGCAGTGAAGACCATCCGATTTCCCCGCCGCGCCGTCCTGTTGGGCGGGCTGGCAGCGTTTCTGTCCGGGTGTGCCAGCAAGTTCCGCAGCTATGGCGGACCCGAGGTGACCCGTGTTCGGCTTTACAAGGGACAGCGCTTGCTTGTTCTCGACGGAGCCGATCGCGTATTGCAAACCTATCCGGTCGGGCTGGGTTTCGCTCCTGAGGGTCACAAGCAATTCGAGGGAGACGGCCGGACCCCGGAGGGCACCTACATTGTCGATAAGCGCAACCCTGAAAGTACGTATCATCTTTCAGTTGGCATCTCTTATCCGAACGAGGCCGACATCGCCTTTGCCGAAGCGCAGGGCCTTTCCCCCGGCGGCGACATCTTCATCCATGGTGGCCCACGCCCCGGCATCGACCCGACAAATGTCCGCGACTGGACAGCTGGCTGCATCGCGGTCACGGATCGGGAGATCGAAGACATCTATGCAATGGTGAAGGACGGGACACCTATCCACATCTTTGCATGACGGTCTTTCTCATGCGGCGGTAGTGAGCCGTCGCATTGGCGCCATTGCCCAGCTCCACGAAGCCAAGATGAGCGCCAACAGCATCCAGTCCCCGAAGCTCGCGTAGAGTGTCGGCGGTCGCGCGGAGGGCAGGCTAGCGTCGATGATGCCCGTTTCGCCGGTATCGAGCCGCGCAACGATCTCTCCGCTCGCGTCGATGACCGCAGAGATGCCCGTATTCGCGGCTCGGATGACTGGAAGGCCTTCCTCTACGGCGCGCGTACGTGCGGAAGCCAGATGCTGCTCGGGTCCGATGCTGGTGCCAAACCAGGCATCGTTTGTCGCGTTGAAAATCCAGTCCGGCCGGAACAGGTCGTCGACCACATGCCCTGGGAAGATGATCTCATAGCAGATCGCCACGGCGACCAGCGGCACACCCGGAAGCGCAAGCGTTCTCGGGCCCGGTCCGGGCGTAAAATCGCCCAGGCCCGCCGTGAGCCGCTCGATGGGCAACCAGCCACGGAATGGCACATATTCGCCGAAGGGTACGAGATGGTGTTTCGCGTATCCGGTCAGGATTCTGCCGGTCGCGCCAAAAGCCTGGACCGTGTTGAAATATCGGGTGCCATCGTCGCTCGGTACACGGTCCGGCACCCCGGTGAGCAGCACGCTGCCTTCCGTTAGCGCAGCGGCAATGCGGGCCTGCGCCTCCGTATCCTCATCGAGGAAACCCGGAAAGGCGGTTTCCGGCCAGAGAAGAACGTCGAAATCGCCGCGCCGGGTTGAAAGCTCAAGATAGCGCGCGAATGTCGCCTCGCGATTCTCGGGCGCCCATTTCTCCTCTTGTGGAATGTTGCCTTGGACAATGCGCAGGTCGACAGTGGGTGGCTGTTGTGCATCCGACTGGAGGCGAAGCGTGCCGACAGCCCACATCGTCGCGATGCCGGCCAGCGCCATGAGCGAAACGGTCAATCGTTGCCGCCCGGACACCATGACAGCCGCGCCGGGGAGTACCGCAACGAACACGGTGAGAAAGCTTAACCCATAGCTTCCGACCCAGGCGGCGGGCTGGCGAAGAGCGGCGTAATCGACCAGAGCGTAGCTGGCGAGGTTCCACGGAAATCCTGTCAAAACGTGACCTCGCAACCACTCGGCAGCGGTCCAGGAGGTCGCGAACAGGAGGCAAGCCAAGAGACTACCCAGGGCTCCGCGCCGCGCGATTTCGGCGAAAAGCGCGGCGGCAATGGCCGGGAAAATCGCGAGACCTGCGGACAATCCCGCGACGGCCGGGATCGCCATCGCCCCGAACCGCTCGGCCTCGACGTAGAAACTCTCTGCAATCCACGAAATCCCGAAACCGAACTGGCCGAGACCAAACGCCCAGCCGACGAGGAAAGCGCGCCCGAAGGAGAGATCGCGAAGCCCGACAAACAACGCGGAATAGGCAACGGGAACGAGCAGGAGAATCGAAAGAGGCGGGAAAGTCAGAACGGTCAGCGCCCCGGCGGCGAAACCAAGCGTCATCCGCGAAAGAAAACGGTGGCGCAGAGCGATGCGGTTTAGAATTTCCGGCTTCACGACTTGATCGAACGCCGCGCGCTGATCCATGGCGCGGCGAGCAAGAGCCCCACGCCACTGACGACAAATACGTCGGCCAAGTTGAAGGCAGGCCAATGTGTTGTGCCAATGTAGAAATCGAGAAAGTCTGTTACAGCCCGATACCGCACACGATCGATGACATTGCCCAGGGCTCCGCCAATGATCGCGCCATAGGCAAGTGTTTCGACCGCATTTTCGGCGCGAAACAGCATAACCCCTAGCCAAACACAGATGGCAAGAGCGAGAGCGATTAGGCTCCACCACGGACTGCCGCCCAGCATCCCGAAAGTCACGCCGTCATTACGATAAAAGACGAGGTTGAATCCCGGAAACACGGAAATCCCAGCGCTAATAGTGACGGCATTCGCAACGACAATGGCTTTGGTGATCTGATCGATCGCGAACGCAGCAAGCGCTGCAAATATGCCGATCATCGGAGATACTTTGTATGATGACATTGCCTCATCCCAACCAGACATCGAGAAACAGCATTAGAACGAGCCCGACAGCGAGACCGAGCGTTGCCCTGTTCTGATGGCCGCTGCGATGGGTTTCGGGGATGATTTCGTGGCTGATGACGTAGAGCATTGCGCCCGCGGCAAAGGCCAGTCCCCATGGCAGCAGCGGTTCCGACAGTGTGATGATCCCGGCCCCGAGCAGGCCGCCAATCGGCTCGACCATGCCCGTCAGCGCCGCAATGCCCCAGGCGCGCAGCTTCGGATATCCCTCGCCCAGCAGAGATACAGCGACGGCCAATCCTTCGGGCGCATTCTGAAGCCCGATGCCGATGGCGAGCGGTAGGCCGCCTTCCATACCTCCGGATCCGAAGCCGACCCCCACGGCAAGGCCTTCGGGGAAGTTGTGGATCGTGATCGCAATGATGAACAACCAGACCCGCCGCAAAGACGCCGCTTCCGGCCCTTCGCGTCCCGTCTTGAAGTGCTCGTGCGGCAGCTTTTCGTTCATCAGGGCGACAGCCCCCATGCCCAGAAGAATCGAAACGCATACGATGGCCGCAGGCATCGCGCCGTTCTCGAACATCGGTTCTGCCGCATCCAATGCCGGGATGATCAGCGAAAAGAAAGAAGCGGCGAGCATCACACCGGCAGCGAAGCCGAGCGACAGATCGCGTGTGGCCCGAGACGGGATGCGCCCGAACAGCACGGGAACTGCTCCGACTGCTGTGAGCGATCCGGCGGCAAGACTTCCGAGAAAGCCGAGCACTATCGGAGACAGATTTTCCATGGGCGGGCCAGATTATCCTTCGGCGTAGCTCGAAAAGACTTCCGTCGACCCGTCCTTGCGGATGAGGAAGACATCATAGGCCTCGCGGTCGTCTTCTGGCCCCATGCCGGGCGAGCCATAGGGCATCCCCGGAACAGCGAGGCCGACGGCGTCCGGGCGCTCCTCGAGAATGCGGCGGATGTCAGCGGCTGGGACATGGCCTTCGATCACGTAGCCATCAATGAGCGCGGTGTGGCAGGAGACCATGCGCTGCGGCACGCCGTTGTCGAGCTTGAAGCGAACCAGCAACCCACCGAACATGTTCTCGCCCGTCGGCGCAAACCCGTTTTCTTCGAGATGGTTCATCCACGAGAGGCAGCAGCCGCAACCGTTCGTCTTGCGGACGTCGATCGCCGTTGCCTCTGCGAGGGCCTGTGCCGCCGGGAACAGGGCGAGCGTGATGGCAAGAGCTTGGGTCATACGTTTCATGGGTCAGAGCCTTTCGGTTGTCGTTTTGGCAATCTCGCTGCCGAGGTTTTCATTCAGAAGCGCCCGCGCCTCGGCCAGACGCGAGAGCGCGGCGGCATCATCCGCATCGCTCTCGGCCGCTTCGGCGAGCCGGTCGTCAGAGAGCGGGTCAGTCGGGCGCCCATCCACGAGCACCTCATAGTGCAGGTTCGGACCTGTCGCCGTGCCAGTCGCGCCGACGCGGCCGATCACGTCTCCCGCCGCAACGCGTTGGCCTTGTGCCAAGTCTTCCGGCACGGCGCTCAGATGCGCGTAGCGCGTCATGGTGTCGGAGCCGTGCAAGATTTCGACCACGCGACCATATCCGCCGCGCCAGCCGATGAAATTGACCCGCCCCGGTGCCGTCGCTTGAACCGGTGTCCCACGTGCCGCTGCAAAATCGACGCCGGTGTGCATCCGGACGTTGCCAAAGACCGGATGCGTGCGGCGCCCGAACACCGAGCTGAGGCGCGCACCCTCGACCGGCTGTGCGAAGACGCGCAGCACCTCGCCATCGACGTAGATCGTCGCCTGACCGCTGCCGTCGTCAGGCCATACGATCTCGTAGAGCGAACCGCCGATCTCCAGTGCGGCGAAGGCGAGTTCGGGCTGTCCGATCCTGTCCTCGCCGACCCGCGCCTCACGCCAGAGAAGCCTTAGTGTTTCGCCGCCGGCCATCTCGCGGCGGAAATCCACGGTCCCACCCAGCATCTGCGCAAGGTCCACGGAAAAACGGGCGGGTATGCCGGCTTCGTCGAGTGCCGCGAAGATCGAGCTGTCGATCATGGCTTCGCCGGCAAGGGTTACGATTTCCGGATCCGGAGCCACGACCTGCGTGGACATCTGCTCGCCGAAAACCACCTCGATCCGAACCCCGTCCTCGACGGCGAGTGAGACGGTGCGGGGGCTGCCGTCCACGGTCGAAGCGACAGTGACCGAGTGCCCCGGCCGCAGCCGTCGCAGATCGTATTCCGCACCAAGCGCGAGGGCAACTTCGGCTCTGTCAGGTGCCGCAAGACCGGCCTCTGACAGCAAGAAATCGAGCGTTTCGCCCGGAGCAATGTCGCGCGACCACGTCGACAGGGGTGGCTCGATCGCTTGCACCGGCCTGTCGGCAACAGCGACCTGCAGAAGGGGCAGCGGGCTGAGATTGTGTGCATCGTCTGCCCATGCCGCCGCGGGCAGCGTCACGGGAATGTCAACGTTCTGGGGGACTTCAGGACGTTGTGGCATCCAGCTACTTGCCTGGGCAAGTTCCGGCGGCACGGGTTCTTTCGACATGAAATCAGAGATGGCGATAGCCGCTCCCGAAACCGTCCCCGCAATTGCGACACAAGCCGCCAAAGTTCTGAGCCTCATGTCGCCCCCTCCATTTCTTTTTCCAGCGCGCGGCGGATCTTCGGCACCGCGAACTCTCTGGGTTCGTGATAGTCGATCATGGTGACGAACCGCCCAGAGGCTGCGAACAGGAAGACGCTCGCGGTGTGGTTCATCGTGTAATCGCCGCTCTCCGTCGGCACCCGCTCGTAGGTGGCACGGAAGCCGTCCGCGACGCGCGCTATCTGCTCCTCGGGCCCCGTCCAGCCGCGGATCGCCGGATGGAAGTAGCCGACATATTCGGCCATCGTTTCGACAGTGTCGCGCTCGGGATCGACCGTGATGAAAGCCACGTTCATCTCGTGGGCCTCGTCTCCCAGATCGTCGAGCCATCCCGAAATGTCAGAGAGCGTGGTCGGGCAGACATCGGGGCAGTAGGTGAAGCCGAAGAACGCCATCGTCGGGCGGCCGATCAGGGTTTCTGGCCCGACCGCGTTGCCCTCATGATCCGTCAGACGGAAATCCATCTCGGTCAGAGCCACAGGCCGCTGCCCGACAGGTTCGGGTCCACCGGGTCCATCGACCTGCCACCAACCGACGAAGAGCATCAGGGCGACCGCCCCGACACCAGCCGCGCCGTACCCCAGGATCGCTCGTCGCCGCATCAGTCCTCTGGCCCCCGCGCGGCGATTCCGAGGATCGGCACCTCGACCGTCATTTCGCCTCCGTCGTCGAAAAGCAGGGTCAGCGGAAAGGTGTCCCCTTCCGTCATCGGTTCTTGTAGCCGCATCAGCATTGCGTGCAGGCCCCCCGGTTCGAGCGCGACGCTCTCGCCCGGGGCGATCGCGATCTCCCCCGCCGGGCTCATGGAACTCACACCTTCGGCATTTGTCTTCGTCTCGTGAATTTCGGGCATCATCGCGAGCGGTGTTGTAAGACCGATCAGCGTCACAGGCTCGTCGCCAGTGTTGCGGATCTTCATGTAGGCGGCCCCGGGACGGTTCATCCCGATGGAGGCGCGGGACCACGCGTTCTCGACGACAACATCCTCGGGTCCGGCCAGCGCGGGCACCGAGAGCCCTCCAAGGGTCAAAAGCGCGGCCAGTGTGCTGGTCAAAATATACTTTTTCATCGTTCTGATCCTGCCTTTTCCATTCAGCTTTGCGCGGCAGCGACTTCGGCAGCCACCAGACGACGCAATTCTGCCTCTCCGAATGGATCGAGCGGCTTGCCGTTCACGAAGAATGTGGGCGTCTGGCGAATTCCCACGGTCTCGACGTCGGCACGATCCTGATTCAGGATCGCCACGACATCGGGCGCCAGCATTTGCGTGCGCGCGGCCTCGGCATCGAGTCCGGCCGTGGTGGCGATCTGAAGGATCAGGCCAGGCGCCGGGGCACCGTGCGAAGCCCATCTCGGCTGTTCCCGCAGAACGGCCTCAAGCACCGGCACGTAAACGTCCTGCATGCGCGCCGCCTCGAGCACGCGGATCGCTTCCTCGGATGCCGCGCCGTGGAAGGGCGTGTAGCGGATCACGACGCGGACAGCATCCCCATGCTCGGCCATGATGTCCTTCACGATGGGATGAAAGGCGCGACAGGCCTCGCAGGCCGGATCGAAGAATTCGACGATCGTGACGGGCGCCTCCGCAGGTCCGAGGATGGGCGAGTAGGGGCGGATCATCGCCTCAGCAAGTTCCGGAGCAACAGGCTCCGCTTCGGCCACCGGGCCGGGGCGGGTTGCAAACCAGGTGGCTCCGCCGAAACCGGCGACGCCGAGGGCGAGAACGGACAGGATCAGGCCGCGTCGGTTCATGTTCGTGTGTCCTTCAATGAAAGGGCCGACAGCGCCCCGATCAGCGCGAAGGCGGCGAGCGCCATCAGCGGGATAGGGATGCCGAAGACCAGTTGGTTGTCATCGGTGCAAGAGGGGCCGGTGGCCGTGCAGGGCTGGATGCGTTCGGGAACAAGACCGACGTACAGCCCCATGTGCCACAGGGCGATTGCGCCGCCGCCAAGCGCCAATGCGATGCCGTAGCGCCCCACGCGGCCGTCCCGCCACCAAAGGCCGAGCCCGAGGACAATGGCCAAGGGGAACATGAAGGCGCGCTGGAACCAGCATAGCACACAGGGCGTCTGCCCCAGCACCTCGCCGATGAAAAGCACGGCAAGCGAGGCGACGAGCGCGATGATCCACGCCAGCCCGAGGGCTGTTTCTCCGGACATACGGATCATGTCGGTCAGATCCTCTCTTCCAGATCGGCGAGGATCTCTTCGGCGGAGGTGCCGTAGGGCCACGAGTCGGCGAAGCCCGCGTCGGGATCGAAGAGGAACAGATGCGACGTGTGGCCCATCGTGTAACCATCCGGCGCCGCAGCCTCTTCGACGCGTTCGAAGAAGATCGGAAAGGTCTCGGATGTAGCGGCGATCTGTTCCGGCGTGCCGGTCAGCCCGATGATGCCCGCATCGAACAGCGGGACGTATTCGGCGAGTGCTGCGGGCGTGTCTCGTTCAGGGTCGATTGTTATGAAAATCGGCTGGACCTTGGCGGCATCGTCGCCCAGACTGTCCATCACCGCCGCGACCTCGGATAGGGTCGTCGGGCAGACGTCGGGGCAGTTGGTAAAGCCGAAAAAACCAGCATCCAGCGCCCCGCAAAGTCCTCCTCGGTTCGAACCATACCCTGGTGGTCCGTCAGTTCGAACTCAGCGAAAAAAGGCGGTTCGGCGTCGGTTCGGGCGCTATCGGCACGATAATCGGACCATAGCAAAAGCCATACGAAGGCAAGCGCTGCCACGCCTGCCAAAACCCAAAGAAACTTCTGTGCCGATGTAAGGGACAATCCTGTTCGCCTGATTTTGATTCTTATTGCCTGTGCGGATACATCCTCTAGCTGCTAGAGGTTCAAGCACGAAATCATGGTATAGCTTGAACTCACGCGTCTGTGAATCCGACACTTGTTTATTCCGACGGCAAAACCTACACAAACTGTATCTTTTTCATGGAGGCGAAAATGCTCACGATCGGTACTCTGTCAAAGAAGACTGGCACAAAAGTGCAGACCATCCGGTACTACGAACAGATCGGACTCATGCCCGAACCTGGCAGGACCGAAGGCGGACAGAGGCGCTACGACAATGCACAGCTCGACCGACTGTCCTTCATCCGCCATTCGCGGCAACTCGGTTTTTCGCTCGATGCGATCCGCGAGCTGCTCGACCTCAGCGACCATCCCAACCGCCCCTGCGACGAGGCAGATGCCATCGCGCGTCGCCAGCTCAAACAGGTGGAGCAGCGCATGGACCGCCTGAAGGCGCTGCGCACGGAACTGAAACGCATGGTTCACGAATGCAGCGGCGGGCGGACGGGAGATTGCAAGGTGCTTGAGGTGTTGCGGGACCATTCGGAATGCTTGACCGAGCACGAGGAAATCGGGGCCTGAAGGAATTCAGCCAACATTCCGGCTGGAACGCAGATCAGCCGCAGAAGTTAATGTGTCCTACAACACAAGCTGGAACCACAAAATGGCCGCTAGACAAGATTCAATGGAGAGACGGACGCTTTGGATCGTTCTGGCGCTCAATATCGGTTTGGCCGTGGCCTTTTTCGCAACAGGCGCCTTCGGCGACTCAAGTGCCCTGATCGCCAACGGGCTCGATAACCTTTCCGACAGCTTCGTCTACGCGATCAGCCTTTTCGCTTTGTCCCGATCCGACAAATGGAAACGCGGGGCGGCGAACATCTCCGGTGGGCTGCTGATCCTGTTCGCTGCAGGCATCCTCTACGATGCGTGGCGGCGCTATGTCGGCGGGTCGGATCCGCTCGGGACGATCATGATCACCATGGCCCTGATCGCCGCGGCGATCAACGCGGTCTGCGTCTGGTTGCTCGCCCGACTTCGCGAACCGGACGTCAACATCCGCGCGGCGAACACCTTCAGCTGGAACGACTTCGCCGCAAACCTCGGGATCGTCGTGGCTGGCGGTCTCGTCGCCTGGCTGGGAACGAACTGGCCGGACCTAGTCGTGGGTGTGGTCGTGGCCGGGATCGCGGCGTGGGGCGGTATCGACATCCTGCGCGATGCACACGGCGAACACCACAAAGCGGTTCACACGGACAAATAGTTGCGGGAGATTCTTTCTGAAAGAAAGGATTGAAGCTACAGTGACTATAGCAATTAGTCTTGTTCCAAGACGATTCGAGGAGCGACCCGTTGCAGATGACCGACCCCCTACTTGTACCCACCAAACTACTGGATTTTGATGCCGCGCCTCTTGCGCGTCTAATTGAGAACCGCAGCTGGCGCGGCTTATCCGAATACGATCGGATCGGAGCTGCCTATGATTTCGTTCGGAATGAAATCGCGTTCGGATACAATCGAGCTGACGACATCCCCGCATCCGAAGTGCTTTCCGACGGCTATGGGCAGTGCAATACCAAAGGCACGCTCTTGATGGCGCTGCTGCGTGGTGTCGGCATTCGTTGCCGGTTGCATGGGTTTACGATCCATAAAGGCTTGCAGCGCGGTGTTGTACCTGAGCTGGTGTATCCGCTTGCTCCGCAGGAAATTCTCCACTCATGGGTCGAGATCGAATTTCAAGGTGCCTGGATCAACCTTGAAGGCTTCATCCTGGATGACGCTTTCCTCAAAGTCCTGCAAACGTCTTTCTCGGACACGGACAGTCTCTGCGGTTATGGCGCGGGCACGGATTGCCTTGGCGCGCCTCCCGTCGCCTGGAACGGAGAAGATACCTACATTCAGAAAACCGGCATCGTGCAGGATTTCGGCGTGTTTGATACGCCGGACGCCTTCTATTTGTCCCATGAGCAATCCTTTGGATGGCTGCGTGGTGCCTTATACCGTCATATCATACGCCACTGGATGAATGCGCGCGTACGTGGTTTCCGCAGCGGCCGCCTGAAGACTGACCGACGCGCGACACACGCGCATGAGGAGCCTGCCAATGCCACATGACCACGGGCACGCGCATATCGATCCGGATTCTGGCGATCGGCGGGTTGCCATCGCGATCTGGGCGAACGGGCTTCTTACCGTTGCGCAAATCGTCGGGGGCATATTGTCGGGCAGCCTGGCACTGATCGCCGATGCGCTGCACAACTTTTCCGATATGGCCTCGCTTGTCATTGCCTTTGCCGCACGCAAGATCGCGCGCCGCCCAGCCGATGAGCGTATGACCTTCGGCTATGGTCGGGTCGAAATCGTCGCGGCCCTGATCAACTACACCACCCTCATCGTGATCGGCTTCTATCTGATCTACGAAGGTGGCATGCGCATGATTGATCCACCCGAAGTCATGGGGTGGACCGTCGTCATTCTCGGTGGAATCGCGCTTGTGGTCGACACGCTGACCGCAATGCTGACCTATTCGATGCAGAAGGGGAGCGTGAACATCCGTGCGCTTTTTCTCCACAACCTTTCGGATGCGTTGGCTTCAGTGGCCGTCATAGTCGGCGGGACGCTCATTATACTCTATGAAATGCGTTGGGTTGATCCGGCCATCACCATCGGCATCGCGCTCTACATCCTGTATTTGTCCTTCACCGAAATAGGGGGCCCAATTCGAACCCTGATGCTTGGAAGCCCGCCGGATGTGGATGGAAACGACGTGGTCAGAGCGATCCAGTGTGTCGATGGCGTTGTGGACGTGCATCATGTCCACCTGTGGCAAATGCAGGAGCACGCTGCGGCATTGGACTGCCATATTGTCGTCGAACGCGACCGGATGAGTGAGGCCGACAAAATTAAAGAAAACGTCAAATCAGTGCTGCATGAACGTTTTTCAATTGAGCATTCCACGCTTGAGTTTGAAGCGAGCGACAATGCGCATAAAGAGGCACAGGTGTTCGGACACCGCTCATGACGGTGGTTCAAAGCATCTAATGGTCATTGGCCTCCTGTCCGGTCTGGTATTGATTAGCGCGCTTCTTTGCCCAATCTTCCACCCATCTAGGCACATTTGGTCTCCGAACAGCGAAAGATCAGTCATTCCAAACTTCACATGGGGACTCACATTGGCCGTGTTTGGAGCGATGATCGCTTCGGGCAACAGGCGCGCACCCGTCAACCGCAACCTCGCTTGGATGGAAGCCAGAGCCCCACTTCGCGAAATATCCGGGCAAAGAATAATTCGGATGTGGTGCGACGCAATCCATGGTGATCGGAAGGCGTCTGAATATGGTCTGGTTTCACACGGCGCGACTACGTCAAAAAGTTCATATTATTCAGCCTAGCGTCAGCACCATGTTGTCGGACAAGGCCAGGGGTGGAATGTGTAGGTTCTCCGGCGCAGGCCCTTTGCGAATACGACCCGCGGTATCGTAGTGCGACCCGTGGCAGGGACAGAACCACCCTCCAAAATCGCCCGCGCCATCGCCAAGCGGGACACATCCCAAATGCGTGCAGACACCGATCATCACCAGATAGGCGTCATGGCCCGGAATGGCCCGGTTCTCATCCTGCGCTGTGGCCTCGCCGGGAAGATTGGGATTGCGCGCATCGGTGTCCGGCAAGGTGGAGACCGCCTCTTCACGCGCCTGGGCCATCTCCGCTTGCGTCCGGTGGCGAATGAAGACGGGCTTTCCGCGCCAATTGACGGTCAGTTGGGTGCCTTCCGCGAGCCCGGAGATATCCACCGAGATCGTCGCCAGGGCGCGCACATCCGCCGATGGGTTCATTTGATTGATCAGCGGCCAGAGCGCCGCACCGGACGCGACCACGCCCGCGCCAGCAGTGGCATAATACAGGAAATCCCTGCGTTCAGTGTCGTCGGTGGCATCCATAGCACAGCGAGTGTGCAACCTTCCCGCCCCGGAACGTCAACGCGGGTTTTGTAATGTTTTGTCTGCAACCCGGGGGCTGGCGGAGGGAAACTGTGGCGGATCTTCAGCTCAATGGTGGGGCGGTTCGCCTTTTGCCACCATGAGGTGATGCTCCTGGTGATGCGCGCCGATGGTCATCAGCCCGAAGAACCCAAGACCCTGTATCTGGTCGGAATCGCCATCGACGAGGAGGGCAACACCATCCCCGAGATCCTCTGTCGTGACCTCCCAACCCGTCTCGGCAGCCAGGAACGGCGCATGGGCAGGCACCATGGCGCGAATGGCCTCGAGAACGCGCGGTGCTCCGCGGATTTCGAACCGGATACCGGCGGGCCGCACACTGCGGGTAACCTCGGCCTCCATCGTCACAAGCTCCATGTCCACCAGATGTCGCCTCAGGGCCGCGATATCGACATTTGCCCAATCGGTAGCGGGATCGGCGCGTAGGAGCGCCACGATCTCGGCCATGGCGGCAAAGGCAGATTGCCCGGTTTCCTGCGGACCCGGCATCGCATGCCCGGTCGCGGAATGGCTGTGCTGGGCCGCGACGGGTCCAGAAAATGACAGGGCAAGCAGGAGAGCAACAAGGCGCATGGGGGGATCCTTTTGAACGGCACGATACCCGTTTTTCGTAGCACGCAGGCCTGCTCTGGAATATGATTTCAATCATATGCTGCCAGAGCCCTACGACCTTCTCCCGACAACTGCGCGTCAGTCGCACACAATTGCGGCTGGCGACGTGCTCTTCCGACAGGGTGCAAGGACCCTGGGCCTCTATGTGCTGATAACCGGGCGTGTGCATCTCGAACGGGTTGGTCCGAATGGCGAGCGGCTCATCATTCACCGGGCGACATCCGGGACCAGCTTTGCCGAAGCCTCGGTCTTTTCGGAGCGCTATCATTGCGATGCCATCGTGATGGATGCAGGTGAGTTGGTCCGGATCGACAAGTCCGCGGTTCTCGCCGCCTTCGCGAACCCGGATTTTGCGCGGGCCTATGGACGCCATGCGGCCCAACAGGTTCAGGCGCACCGGCAGATCATGGGAATTGTCGGCATCCGACGCGCCGAGGATCGGGTGATGGCGGGGATCGTTGCGGGTCTTCTGGATGGCACCGTCGTCGACTTTGCCGCGCGCCTCCAGCTGACGCATGAGGCGACCTACCGTGCGCTGCGGGCGCTTGTCGAAGCGGGCCGGGTTACAAACCCGTCCCGTGGGACCTACCGATTGGCCTAGCTATGACTGGCAAAGACCGATGTCGCGCCATCAGGCCCGACAAGCAGCGTATCAAACGTATCGCCGGCACCGGGACCGCCCATGCCGGGGGAACTCATCGGCATACCCGGTACACTCAGCCCGCGCGCCGCCGGTTGCTCTGAAAGAAGCCGGGCGATGTCCTCAGCCGGCACATGGCCCTCAATGAAATAATCGCCCACCACGGCGGTGTGGCAACCGGCCAGTTCCGGCGCGATCCGGAGCCTGTCTTTCAGCGCATAGAGGGCGTCCTGATCGACATCCTGGGCCTCGACCAGAAATCCGGCTTGCCGGACATGATCGACCCAGGCCGTGCAGCATCCGCAGGTCGGGGTTTTGACAACCTTGATGATGGGCCCGGCATCAGCCATGGCCGGGAGCGCGATTGTGGCGGCAGCGCCGGTCAGCAGAAAGCTACGTCGTTTCATGTGTCGTTTCCTTTTGAATTGCGTTCGAGATTAGCATCCGGAGCGGCACTGTCGAGGTGATCGCGGTGCGCAGGTGGTTCATGAAGCTCTGCCTGCGGCCCCATCGATTGCGTGACGTCCAAATCGTCCGCGTGGCGCTCGTCGAGGCAGTCCGTTTCAAGCTGCAGGGTCACCATGTGAAACCGGTGATGCTTGGTAAGGTGCGTATAGGCGGTCTCAAGGATGCGCGCGGCATCGGCAGGTTCTGCATGGCGCAGATGGGCCGAGAAGGCGTGCTTGCCGCTGGTCAGGGTCCAGGCGTGGACATGGTGGACATCGAGAACGCCGTCCTGCGCGCGCAGATCAGCGGTCACGGCCGAGAGATCAGTTTCTTCCGGGGTCCCTTCCAACAGAATATGCACCGCCTCGCGGATAACTCCGATCGAGGCCCAGAGGAGCACGACCCCGAAGGCCATACCAAGGATCGGATCGATCGCCAGAAAGCCGGTGAACTCGATGACGAGCGCGGTCACGATGATCAACAGGCTGCCGACGAAGGTCTGGATGATGTGCCAGAGGGCCCCGCGGGCATTCAGATCATCCTGGCTGGATTTCCACATCAGGCCGAGCGAGATCACCTCGGTGACCAAGCCACCGAAGGCCACCCAGAGCATCGGTCCCGTGGGCAGATGGATCGGATTTCCGAGCCGCATCGCCCCCATCCAGATCACCAGAAGCGCCATGCCGAGAAGAAAGCCGCCATTCACGAGCGCGCCAATGATCTCTGCGCGATACCACCCGTAACTGCGCGCCATATCCGCCGGGCGGCGCGCGATCCGCTGCGCAATGATGGCGACGAGCACGCCCCCGACGGCGGACAACGTGTGAAACGCATCTGACAGCACCGCGATCGAGCCGGTCCAGAGCCCGACGGCCAGTTCGATCACGAAGTAGATGCCGGTCAGCCAGGCAGATATGACCAGAGCTTTTCCCGACGACGGCATATGTCCCGCATGTGAATGAGTGGCCATGTCAGATCTCCTTTTTCGGCGTGCGGCGGTCACGCCATACCGCAAAGAGGACGGACGCGGCGGTAAATGCGCCAAGCGCCAGCGCCGTCCAGGTGGCGGTTTGCACGTCCCCATTCATGGCTTCGCTGCCGAGATGGGCGAGCAAGAAGCTGGCCGGAATGATCCCCGCGAGGGTCGCCAGGGCAAACCGCCAAAGGTGCAAGACGCTCAATCCTGCAGCGTAGCTGACCATGTCGAAGGACAGGAACGGCAGCAGTCGGCTTCCGAACACCAGAAACGTCAGTGTATTCTGTGACCCCAGAAGTCCACGCCCGATCGTCTCGCCGACATGGCGTTCCACGAAAGAGCGCCCCAGCCCGCGCGCGAGTAGAAACGCAGCAAGCGCGCCGATCTCCGCGCCGAGCACGACAAGCAGTGTTCCGTAGGTGTGACCATAGGCGGCCCCGGCAGCCAGCGCGATCGGCGCCGAGGGCAGGGGACTGGCCACGATCGCCAGCGTCATCAGCGCCACGACCAGAAGCGGACCAAGAAGACCAGCTGCCTCGATCCAAAGGCGCAGGTCGTCGCGCTCCGGCAGATCGGCATCGAGCCCCGCAAGGTCCGGACGCGCCAGGACGAGAAGCAAGAGCCCCAGAAGGACAAGAACAACGACACGCACCATGGCCTACCTCGTATAAAGCAGCACAAGAAAGGCTGCCGCCATCAGGTCAAAGACGACGCAAAACGGGATGTACCAGTGTGGGACCCGGGCAAGCCGGACCGCATTGTGATGGGCAAGATCCCACAGCGCATGGAGCGCGAGACCCAGAGGCAAGGCTGCCCAATGCCAAAGGAGACCCGCTACGGCCGCCGCACCAAAGACGAGAGCAACCGCCAGCTCAGACCAGAACACGGAGCGACGGCCATCGGCGGCACCGAACCCGATATAGGCCCCGCCGATCAGGGCCAGTGTGACCGCTGCCAAGGCAAGCGAGTCTGCCTGTTCCAGGAGGAGGTGGGCGGGCATTGTGACCACAAAAAGCGCAAATCCGATCCACGCGGGCGCCGCCATGGTCCGGTGCACTGATTGGGCGGGATGTTGCCCCGATATGTCTGGTCTTGCGCCTGTCATGCCGCGTCAGATGGGGCTTCCAGCAGCTGGAGGGTCAAGACATGTCAGGTCGATTGATACATATTGCGACAAACGAGGTGCGGGTCTTTCCCGAAAGAACAATCTATTCTGGGTGTTATGGAACTCAATCTATTGAATAGTAGGCCGATCAGCCAGACGTGCCGATGTGTGGGACCCGATCGCTGATGGCGGCATCGGCGCATATTCTGGTCGTCGATGATCATGCCGAGATCCGGCACTCCGTGACGCGCTACCTGGAGAAAAACGGGCTGCGCGCGACGGGAGCCAAAAGTGCGGGCGAGATGGATGCGCGATTGAGCGAGGACAAATTCGATCTGATCGTGCTCGATATCATGATGCCGGGAGAGGACGGGCTCGCGGCCTGTGCACGGTTGCGTCGGGAGCAGCAGCATACCCCGATTCTCATGCTGACGGCGCTCGGCGACGATGACGCTCGGATCAAGGGGCTCGACACCGGTGCAGATGACTACTTGGCCAAGCCCTTCAATCCGCGCGAGCTTCTGGCCCGGATCAATGCGATCCTGCGCCGTGCGGGGGACGGATATGCACCCCATGGCGGAACATTTGCGGGCAAGCGGGCCGTTTTTGCCGGGATCACATTCGATCACGACGCCAGCCATGTCATTTGCCCCGATGGCACGGTCAATACATTGACCACGGCCGAAGCAAAGCTGCTGACGGTCTTACTTGAGCGTCCTCGGGCGGTGATCGGCCGGGATGAGCTCCTGGAATTGAGCGCCGGCCGTGTTGCCGGACCATTTGACCGAACGATCGACAATCAGGTTTCGCGCCTGCGCCGGAAAATCGAACCCGATGTGCTTCGCCCCCGGATCATATCGACCGTGCGCAATGGTGGATATTGCCTGAACTGTGATGTGGAGGTCGAGGCCTGATGCGAATGGGGTTCCGCTCACAGATCGCCCTTTTGGTGGTGGTGGTTCTGTTCGTGGCGCAGGTCGTGGGTTTGTGGCTTTTCGTCGATGAACGGTCGCTGGCCGTGCAAGCGGCCATCGGCAGCGAGGCAGCCGGACGCGCGGCAAACGTCGCCCGTCTGATCGAGGAGGCACCGCCGACGTTGCATGAGGATATTGTGGCGGCGGCAAACTCGCCCCTTGTACGCTTCGATCTCGGCGACACGCCTGCCGTAACGCACACCCACCATGATGAGAACGGAGCGATAGAAGCGCGCGTGCGTGCGCTTTTGAACGATGGCTACACCCGCGATATCCGGGTCGAAGTGCATGAGATTGAACAGGGGCTGTTGCCGCTGCCGAACCTCTCTCCGGAAATGGCGGAAATGCACGCCGAGATGATGCAGGGCACCCTGGCGGCCCTCGAGATGGAGGTCTCGATCGCCATTGCCGGAGGCCAATGGCTGAACGTCGCCACCCGGTTCGAGCGGCCGCCCATACAATGGTCTTGGGCCTCCACCCTCTCTTTCGTGTTGACGGCCGCCGTGTTGCTGCTTGCGATCTTCTGGTTTCTGCTGACGCGCCTGACGCGGCCACTGAATGATCTCGCCGCGGCAGCCGAGGAGTTCGGGCGCGGTGGCGGGCAAGGACCCCTCACGCCGGTCGGCCCAAATGAAGTGCGGAACCTGACGACGGCCTTCAATGACATGCAAACGCGCCTGGCTCGCTTCGTCACGGACAGGACGCAAATGCTGGCCGCCCTGGCCCATGACTTGAGATCGCCACTCACCGCGCTCAGGGTTCATGCCGAGATGGTGGAGGATGCGGAGACCAAGACCGGCATCACGGCCTCTCTCGACGAGATGCAGGATATGGTGGAAGCCACGCTGGCCTATGCGCGCGGTGTGGGACAGGACGAGGCCCTGCAACGGACCGAGATTGGCGCGTTCCTGACCGACATTCGGGACGCTACCAACGGTGCGTTGGACGTGCGCCCGGGACCCGAGGCAATGGTGCAGATCAAGCCCAAGGCGCTGCGCCGTGCTTTGCGCAATCTCATCGACAACGCGGGGCGCTACGGGCGCAACCCGACCCTAACCTGGGGCGTCTCTGACGAGAGCATCGAGATTTTGGTCGAGGACGATGGGCCGGGAATCCCTGACAACCGCTTGCGCGATGTGTTTCAGCCCTTCCTGCGCTTGGAAGGATCGCGCTCCCGCGAAACCGGAGGCCATGGGCTGGGCCTTTCAATCGCCCGCAGCATCGTTTTGCAACACGGCGGCGCGATCACCCTGTCGAACCGTGCAGAGGGCGGACTCCGTGCGCACATTGTTTTGCCCGTGACTGCGCATCAAGCTGCAATGACATCTCCGTCAGAGCATCCCGAAGCGCGCGCCGAAACCGGATTTTCGGCTCGGACTAAAAAAGTGTAGCGCCGCGGTCCAACCGGCGGGTTGATACATAACCTTACAAAATTCCGGGGCTCCCTGCGTTCCGTCGCTCACTGATCTTCGATAGAAAACAAAGCGTTCGACATGGAAACGAGGCAGAGCCATGCAGGCAAGAAATCGATCCTTTTGGTCGCGTCGTCATTTTGTCGGCGGCGTCGGCGCGGCGCTCCTGTTTGCGCCTTCGGTGCTGCGCGCAGAACCACGCGCACCGGTTCGGCGCAACGCTTCGAGCTTCAGAACCCACGATTGGCAAGACCACTTCGATCATCTGGGCAAAGGCATCATTATCGCGGACACCAATTCACGGGCGCTTCAGCAATGGACAGCCGACGGTGAAATGTTTCTTTATCCGACATCGGTTCCAATGACGGATGAGCTGACGCGGCGGGGCTATACAGAGATCGTTTTCAAAGATCCTGAGCCGGATTGGACACCCACGCCATCCATGCGCGAGCGCGATCCGTCCTTGCCGGCCTATATGCCGCCAGGTCCGGACAATCCGCTCGGGGTGCGGTCGCTGCATTTGACCTGGCAATATTATCGCATTCACGGGACACACGATACACGCAAGATTGGTCGTCGTTCGTCGAGCGGCTGCATCGGCCTCTACAACGAACATATCATTGAGGTTTACAATCGGACACCGGTCGGAACGCAGGTCAAATTGATCTGATGGGGCGTTACACGATCTTATCCGTCGCCCTTGCGGTGGTTCTTGGCATTGGCTTCTGGTGGACAGGACCAACTGACGATGACGTGGCAACGACCACGGACGACGCGTCTCGCGCCAACGGGCCCATGGTCGATGTCGCCTTGCCGGAAGTGCTGTCGGCCAACGCGGAGGTCGGCAAACTGGCCTACGATGCGAAATGTGCAGCCTGTCACGGCGCAAATGCTGCCGGGCAGGACGGTGTGGCGCCCCCTCTTGTGCATAAGATTTACGAACCCAGCCACCATGGGGATGCCGCTTTCCTTCTGGCGGCCAAGAATGGTGTCCGTGCGCATCATTGGCGCTTTGGGAACATGCCGCCGGTCGAAGGTGTCACCGATGGCGATGTGAAAATGATCGTGGCCTATGTGCGTGAGTTGCAACGCGCGAATGGTATAAACTGACTGAAGAAACCGACGAAGGACGATCCGTGATATACAGAGTCGCACTGACAATTTTTTTGGCGCTGACCAGCGCGCAAGCCCTCGCCCATTCTGAAAAGGAAAGCATGACGCCTGCAGACGGAGCCATTCTTGACGCCGTACCGGAGACGATTGGATTGCGCTTCAACGATGGGATGCGATTGACGAAAGTCGAAATGACCCATGCTGAGACGCACACCGAGGCTCTGGACCTCGGCACCCAATCCGGTTTTGTCAAAGAATTCTCGCTTCCTCTCACGCCCATGGGGCCGGGCATGTATCACATTGAATGGCGCGGGCTTGGTGTTGATGGGCACCCGATGAACGGTGTCTTCTCGTTTGAAGTGAAGTGAGCGGTGCCGGATATCTGGGGACAGGCTGCGGTTGCCACAAAGTTTTTGCTCTATCTCGGCGTCCTCACGAGTGCCGGGCTGATACTCTGTCGCCAAGTCTTTTCCGAGCAGTTGGCTGGGCTCGACCGTTTTCTACGCGCCTGGGCCGTCTTCTTTGCTCTTTTGGCGGCTACAATGTCATTCCTCGGCTTTGCCGTGCGGGGCGCGGTGCTCATGGATGATGCTTCAGGCATGACTGATCTGGCGATCCTGGCGTTGCTCTGGGAAACGCCGCCCGGAGACGCCCTGCTGTTGCGGCTACTGGGCCTGGGGGCACTCCTGACCGGTGTGGTCTTGGGGGGACGGTGGCTATGGGTCGCGCTCTTGGGCAGTTTCTTGGCAATCTGGAGTTTTTGCGAGATCGGTCATGTCGCCAGCGAAGATCGCCTGTGGTTTCAGAGCGTCTTGTTCGGTCATCTGATCGTTGCCGCATTCTGGATCGGCGTCCTTCTTCCACTCCATAAGCTTTCGGGGTCTGCGGACACATTGCGAGTTGCTGCCGTGCTTGGACATCGCTTTGGACAGGTCGCATCTGTTGCGGTCCCACTCCTACTACTCGCTGGCGTGGTAATGACCTGGCGACTGGTTGGTTCGTTACCCGCGCTTCTCGGCACTGCCTATGGTTTGACACTTCTGGCAAAGATTGCCGTCGTGACGCTGCTTCTGGCCCTTGCCGCCATCAACAAAACACGGCTTGTGCCCGCTTTGCAGAGCGGTGATCCCAAAGCTGGGCCACACCTTGCAAGATCGATTTCTCTCGAATGGGTTTGTATCGGTGTCATCTTGCTTGCCACGGCTGTCTTCACCTCAATTCTAACGGTGCCATCATGAAACTTTCAAAACGCGATTTTCTTCGCATGAGTGCTGCCGGTTTGGCGTGCATGCCGAATTCACTGTTCGCGCAGACAGACATGCGCGCGGTGACAGCCCGGGTCGCAGATATACAGCTTTTGCCTGATGACTACGGAAAAACACAGATCTGGGGGTTCGATGGTATCGCGCCGGGCCCTGAAATCCGGGTTACGCAAGGCGCGCGGGTACAGAGACGTATTATCAATGAGTTACCCGATCCGACATCGACCCATTGGCACGGGATCCGCATCGACAATGCGATGGATGGGGTGGCCGGTCTGACGCAGGACGCCATTCGCCCCGGGGACAGCTTTGACTACGATTTCGTTGTCCCCGATGCGGGCACCTACTGGTATCACGCGCACAACCGCTCGTTCGAGCAAGTCGCACGTGGTCTTCAGGGTGCGCTGATCGTCGAAGAGCCGGAGCCGATCGATATCGACCGTGAAGAGGTCCTGATCCTCGACGATTGGCGGATCGATCCGGAAACAGCCCAGATTGCGGATACTTTCGGGGCGATGCATGACCTCAGCCATGCCGGGCGTCTTGGAAATTACATCACAACGAACGGCGTCTACAATCTCGCAAAGAGCGTGAAACGGCATGAGCGTCTGCGCCTGCGGCTGATCAATGCGTCCAACGCCCGGATTTTCCAACTTGCGCTGGAGGGGCTCGAAGGCTGGATTGTGGCCATGGACGGGATGCCGCTGGCCGTGCCGCAACCCGTGGAAGGTTCATTCCTGCTGTCGTCGGCACAACGGGTGGACCTGATCGTCGACGTGACCGCAGAGGTCGGCAGCGCAGGCCATATCGTGCAATTGAGCCGCGATGAAAGCTTTTCTCAGGTGGCCTTCGAGGTGACAGGCGACGGTACACGCGCGCGGCGCGGAACGCCTCAACCCCTCCCACCGAATGCCCATGCCATCCCCGATCTGGGATCGGCAAGGGACATCGCATTGCTGATGGAAGGGGGGCCATGGGCGGCATGCGCGGTGCCATGATGGGCGGTCGGATGTCTTCGATGCGCGACATGATGGAGACAGGAAACTTCTGGGCCTTCAATGGCGCGGTGGGGGGCATGGATGGTCCAGCACTGGCGGAGTTGTCGCGTGGCGAAACCGTTCGGCTGAAGATCACCAATGACACGTCGTTTCCGCATGCCATGCATCTCCATGGGATGCACTTTCACGAGATCGCAGCCGATGGCAGCCTCGGCGCGCTACGCGACACCACACTGCTGGACCGGGGCGAAGTGCGCGCCCTTGCCTTCGTGGCAGACAACCCCGGAAAATGGTTGCTGCATTGCCATATGCTGTCACACGCGGCGTCCGGCATGATGACATGGGTCAATGTGGCATGAGAGCGATGGCTGCCATCCTCGGGATTGGTGTCCTGGCGGCTCTCGGGGCGGCAGCCTATGTCTGGACCGGGTCTGCCGGTGATGTCCAAAGCGTGGTGATGCCGGAAAGCGTCGATCTCGTGGCCGGCGAAGCGCTTTATGCCGAGACCTGCGCTGCGTGCCATGGGGCCAATCTGGAGGGTCAGGACAACTGGCGGAGTCCGGGCGCGGACGGTCGGCTGCCTGCACCTCCCCATGATGAAACGGGTCACACCTGGCATCATGCCGACCAGGTGCTGTTCGACTACACAAAGCTTGGGGGCCGAGAGGTGATGGCCGCTCAGGGCATGGAGTTCGACAGCGGTATGCCCGGATTCGGCGACCAACTGTCCGACCAGGAAATCTGGAATATCCTCGGGTACATCAAGTCGACCTGGCCCGAGGAAATACAGGATATTCAGTACGCGCGCACCCATGGTGTGCCGGTGAACTAGGAGAACTCTCATGAAGATCGCAATGACGATGTCTCTGGTCGTCACTTTGCTCGCCCCATTCGCGTCTCATGCTGACGCGCTCAGCGAAGACCGGGTCAAGGAATTGGTCCTGGAGGCCATCCGCGAAAACCCGGAGATCGTCCTCGAGGCGGTTCAGATCATTGAACGGCGTGAACAGGAACGGCAGGCGGCCGCGGCGGCGAGTGTCCTCTCCGAAAATCGCGATCTCCTCGAGAACGACCCGAACGCACCGGTTCTCGGAAATCCAGAAGGCGACGTCACGGTCGTGGAGTTCTTCGATTACAACTGCCCCTATTGCCGTAGGGTAAAGCCGCATATTGAAGCGCTCTTGGACGAAGATCCCAATGTGAGGCTGGTCTATCGAGAGTGGCCGATCCTCGGCGACGGCTCTGTTTTTGCCGCGCGCGCCGCATTGGCCGCGCGAGAGCAGGGTAAATACGAGGAATTTCACTGGGCGTTGATGGGCATGCAAGGCCGGGCCGAGGAAGCGTCCGTCATCCAGGTCGCACAGGAGATTGGTTTGGATATCGCGCAGCTGCGACGGGACATGCAGGCACCTGAGATCGATGCCCATATCGCGGCGTCAATGGAGATGAGCCGCGCGCTCGGCTTCAATGGCACGCCATCCTTTGTGATCGGAGACGCGCTGGTTCCGGGGGTCATCGAGGCCGATCAGATGATCCGTCTTACGCAGGAGGCACGCGCCGCAGGTCAATAGTTTCCTGACAATTGGCGAACGGACACAGTCAAGACGAGTGAAAGAGGTATTTTGATGGCCAAACTGACGCGTCGGCACTTTGTGGTAGGGTCTGCAATGCTCTTTTCGGCGCCACTCGCCACGTCGATATCGGCAGCGCCCACGTCCCCGCGCGCGATGTGGGATGTCTGGGATGCGCAAGTCACACCTCCGGGTTATGACCCCTCAACTTCCAATCCGTGGGGGGTTCATCCGCGGTTCCTACCGGTTCGGGTGGAGGCAAAGGCGGGCCTCGTGCCGGGTGACATCCATGTCGATGCCGTTGCGCGCTACTTGTATCATATCGAGCCGAACGGCAGCACGGCGATGCGCTATGGCGTGGCCATCGCACGCGGGACATTGTACGAGCCGGGTGTCTACACGATCCGGCGTAAAGCCAAGTGGCCCACGTGGCGTCCAACGGACGACATGATCGAACGCGACCCGGACCTTTATGCACAGCATGCGGAGGGGATGGACGCGGGGCCAACCAACCCATTGGGATCCCGTGCGCTTTATCTCTACGTGGGGAACCGGGACACTTATCTGCGTATTCATGGATCGCCTGAGCCGCGTTCGATCGGAGGTCGGGCGAGTTCGGGGTGCGTGCGCATGATCATGGCACATATCAACGATCTCTATCCCAACGTGGAAACGGGCAAAACCGCTCACCTGTATCCGCCCGAAGATGCGATCGGGGGCTAATGGGGCATTTTGGTGTTGCTCAAAGCGTCTTGAACTAGCTCACCGCCTGGCAGATTGGATTGCCTTGTGGCGTTCTGAGAGGCAACCAGGTCGCTTCAACCGGGCCGTTGTGAAGATACCAAAAACAATTGTCATTCGGATCAAGCCGTACCTTGTTGAGGTTCTGGTATGGCGCAGCGAGACCGACGAGTGGTTCAGGCAATTCGGTGAAGGCACCGTCCGCATCGACCACGGGTGTCGTGGAACATCCGGTCAGCAGATAAGCACTAAAGATCAAGCCCGACGCCTTCAAGATCGTGTTTATCCGGCTCTTCAATCCTCCGGACCTTCTTCCAGAGCGGTCGCCGGATAACCAGCTTCCGCAAGAACCTGAAGCAGGGCCGCCGAGGAGGAGGCTGTCGAGTCGATCTCTGTCGTGTGTGCAGCCAAATCCGGCCGAATGGTTGCGGACGGGTCTGCAGCCTTGACCGCTTTTTCGATAGCTGCAATGCAATGGCCGCAGCTCATGTCTGGGACGTGAAATTTCATGGTGTATCCTCTTCTCACTCATAGGAACTAAGGGTTCCAGCGGGTGGAAGGTCAAGCATCCATCGATGTTGGAAAAGGGGCTTTTGAGGGCGCGGGTGCGTTGCTATCCGATGACTTGCCGCTTCCATGGCAGGACTTCCCCATGAAGAAGAACATCACGCCATGTGCGCCGAGGCAAAGGGCGATTGGTGCTAGAACGCCCAAAATGTCCTGCAATCCAAAAAACGAGCCGCCTCGGGCAAAGAAAACAAGCAGCGGAAGCAGCATCACCGCGCAGCACACCCACATGCCGACGTGCATCATTTTTGAATTCTGCGGCTGCTGTTCCTGATCTGACATTTTCATCGGGCACTCTCCTGACCGGGGAATAGCGCACCGGTGGCTTGTCCGCCAAGTTTACAAATCGATACATTTCAATTGGAAACAGGGGGTTAGACATGCTTCAGGTTGATGCTGTGCCGGTCACCAAAAGAAATCTCCGATGACCCCTTGAGCTTCCAGTGACTGGAAGCCCTATATCTGCCTAGACCATACAATCCAGGTAACACGCTATGACCGACACCAGCCAAACAACGCTCAGCATCGACGGCATGACCTGTGCATCCTGCGTGGGACGTGTTGAAAAGGCCTTGGCGGGGCTCGACGGCGTTTCCGACGTCGCCGTCAACCTCGCGTCTGAGACGGCGCGCCTTTCGCTGGATGATCCGTCTCGGCTAACCGACGCCACGCAGACGCTTGCCTCCTTGGGTTATCCCGCGCGGACATCCAAAGTCACTTTGAACATTGCGTCCATGTCCTGCGCATCCTGCGTCGGACGGGTGGACAAGGCACTGGCGGCCGTGCCCGGAGTGCTTTCCGTCAGCGTGAACCTGGCGGCAGAAACGGCAACGATCGAGTATCTCGAGGGCGCGGTGTCCTTGGGCGATTTGATGGCGGCATCGGCGGCGATTGGTTATCCGGCCGAGATTGCAGAGGCGCAGGCGAGCCAGTCTCGCGCCGCACGCAAGGCAGAAGAAGCCGACGGACTGCGTCGCAGCGTCCTTTTGGCAGCAATTCTAACGCTCCCGGTCTTCATCCTAGAAATGGGCTCCCATCTTATTCCGGCATTTCATCACTTGGTGATGACGACGATTGGTCTCCAAACGTCTTGGATCATCCAGTTCGTCCTCGCAACACTCGTCCTCTTCGGGCCGGGACGCCATTTCTACACCAAGGGGTTTCCCGCGCTTTTCAAGGGCGCGCCGGACATGAACAGCCTCGTTGCCGTCGGCACCGGCGCGGCCTGGGGGTACTCGGTGGTCGCAACCTTTCTTCCCGGACTCCTGCCAGAGGGGGTACGCGCGGTTTACTTTGAGGCAGCTGCGGTCATCGTCGTCCTCATTCTGGTTGGGCGCTGGCTTGAGGCACGCGCGAAGGGTCGCACCGGCGCAGCGATTCAGGCTTTGCTGGGCCTGCAGGTCCGCACCGCGCGCGTCATTCGGGGCGGTGAAACGGCGGAGGTCGATGTCGACGCACTCGCTGTCGGCGATGTGATCCTTGTCCGACCGGGTGAACGGATCCCCGTGGATGGCGAGGTGACCGAGGGGTCGAGTAATGTCGATGAGAGCATGATTACCGGAGAGCCCGTGCCCGTGCAGAAAACCGCTGGTGCCGCTGTCACTGGCGGGACTGTCAACGGCACTGGAAGCCTGACGTTTAAGGCCGCACGGGTTGGTTCAGATACCACACTCGCGCAGATCATCCGCATGGTCGAAGAGGCTCAAGGTGCCAAGCTGCCCATCCAGGGCCTAGTTGACCGCGTGACCCTGTGGTTCGTGCCTGCCGTCATGGTGCTCGCGGCACTCACGGTTGTGATCTGGTTGCTTGTCGGACCGGACCCGGCTTTGACCTTTGCGCTGGTGGCCGGCGTCTCGGTTCTGATCATCGCCTGTCCTTGCGCCATGGGCTTGGCCACACCCACGTCGATCATGGTGGGCACCGGGCGCGCCGCAGAGATGGGAGTCTTGTTCCGCAAGGGGGATGCGCTCCAAGCCTTGTCCGAAGTCGATGTCATCGCACTCGACAAGACGGGGACTGTCACCGAAGGCCAGCCGTCGCTGACCGATCTGGTCACTACCGACGGTTTCGACCGAGACAAAGTGCTGAGCCTGATCGCCGCTGTGGAGGCCCAGTCTGAGCATCCCATCGCCGAAGCCATTGTCCGCGGCGCGCGGGCCGAAGGGATCGCCGTTCCGAATGCCACGGGCTTCCGGTCGATCACCGGTTACGGCGTCGCCGCGACTGTCGAAGGTCAGGAGGTGATGGTCGGCGCGGACCGTTATATGTCCCGCGAAGGGATCGAAATCGCCGCCTTGGTCGAAACGGAAGCCGAGCTGGCAGGGCGGGGCCGGACAGCGCTTTATGCGGCGATCGACGGCAAACTGGCCGCAGTGATCGCCGTGGCGGACCCCGTGAAACCCGCCAGCCAGGAAGCCATTGCAGCCCTGCACGCGCGCGGTTTCAAGGTTGCGATGATCACCGGAGACAAACGCGAGACGGCGGAGGCCATCGCGCGCGAAACCGGAATCGACCACGTGATCGCGGGTGTCCTGCCGGATGGCAAGGTCGCAGCGCTCGACGATCTGCGCGCGGGAGACCGAATGATTGCTTTCGTCGGCGACGGCATCAATGATGCACCGGCCCTGGCCCATGCGGATGTCGGCATCGCCATCGGCACCGGAACCGATGTCGCTATCGAATCCGCCGATGTGGTCTTGATGTCAGGCGATCTGCGCGGCGTGGTGAATGCGGTTGAGGTTTCCAGGCGCACCATGTCGAACATTCGCCAGAACCTCGTCTGGGCCTTCGGGTACAATGTCGCGCTGATCCCGGTCGCTGCCGGGGTTCTCTATCCGGCCTTTGGTTTGCTTCTTTCCCCGGTCTTCGCGGCGGGTGCTATGGCCCTGTCGTCGGTATCGGTTCTGACAAACGCCCTGCGTCTGCGCCGCATCGCGCCGGCCTTGCGTGAAGACAGAGACATCACCGCACCACGGATCAGTGCACAGACCCAACCCGCGGAATAGGAGGATCGTGTCGTGAACATTGGAGAAGTTGCAGAGCGGTCTGGCATCCCGCCCAAAACCATCCGCTACTACGAGGATATCGGCCTGGTCAGGCCGCAGCGCAGCGGCAACGGATACCGCGCATTCCGCGAGACCGATCTGCACAAGCTTGCGTTTCTGGGTCGCGCGCGCGCGCTCGGGTTCTCGATCGAGGATTGCCGCAATCTCTTGAATCTCTATGAGGATGAAACGCGGGCGAGCGCTCAGGTGAAGGCCATCGCCGAAGAGCACCTGAGCGCAATCGACGACAAGATCGCGCAGCTTCAGGACATGCGCGAGACCTTGTCCCATCTCGTCGAGGCCTGCCGCGGAGACCACCGACCGGATTGCCCGATCTTGAAGGATCTTTCTGGTGACCTGAAGAACATCCGCTGAAAACGCGTTCTATTTCGGAACCCTCCAGCGCTGGAATCTTGTTTGAGAGAAAAGCGAAAGGAGTTCACATGTCAGATTCAGCAATATTAAATCACGACAGCCGCACAGCCGATTCCGCGAAATCGGACAGTCACGGCAAGTCTTCTTACGGGCGCTTCCTCGCGATGGTTGGAACGTCGACCGCTATTATGTTCGGCCTGATGTATCTGAACACCTATGCCATTGAGCATGTCTATTGGAGCGAGACACGGTTCTATATGACCTTTGTCATGGGTGCGACGATGGCAGTCGTGATGCTCCTGTTTATGTGGGGCATGTACAAAAACCTCGCCGCCAATGTCGCCATTCTCGCAGGCTCGGCAGTCCTGTTCGCCGGCGCTCTCTGGCTCGTCCGCGGCCAAGAAACCGTGCAGGATGAAAGTTGGATGAGTGCCATGATCCCGCACCATTCGATTGCAATCATGACCAGCAAGAGGGCGGAAATCACTGACCCGCGCGTCAAAGCGCTTGCTGAAGAAATTGTCGTGGCCCAAGATCGGGAAATTGCGGAGATGCGCTTCCTGCTCGCCGACATCGAGGCAAATGGTGAAGCTGGGCCAGAATGGCCATTGGGTAAATCCGATGGACCTGCAAGCGTGGCAAGCCTGACGCAGGCAATCTCGACGCCGGTCATTGCAGGCATCCGTCCTGCTCCTCTTTCGGACGCGGAGATCGAAAGCGGGCTCGGCACCGAGCCGATGTGTACGTTCGTTCGCGCCGTCAACGCCGACCCCATATTGGCGACCGATGGAAACGGGCAGGGAATCGCGAAGGTCTCCGGGTCGCTGGTGCAATTCGAAGCGACCGGCAGTGTGGCCTCTGGAGGTGTTCTGATGGCCGATGGTGGCCAGATGACCGTCGCGATGAGCGATGCTGACAATGGAGAAGGCTCTACCCTTCTGTTCGAATTGACCGGTGAAACCCCGCTCGCGGTTGGCTCCATGGGCTACTGGACCTGCAACGGCTAGACCAATGGAGGACATGATGCCGAAAGATACCAACCAGGCCGCAGGAAAGGCTGTTCTTTATCGCATGGTCATGGAAGACCACCTCTGCCCCTATGGATTAAAATCGAAAGATCTCTTGGAGCGCGAAGGGTATGAGGTCGAAGATCATCATCTGACGACGCGCGAAGAGACGGACGCGTTCAAGGCGGAACACGACGTATCGACAACACCCCAGACCTTCATCGGCGGTACGCGCATCGGCGGCTATGACGCCTTGCGCGAGCACTTCGGGAAAGAGGTTAAGGACGCGGACGAGACAACCTATCAGCCGGTCATCGCGATCTTCTCGGTGTCGTTTCTGATGGCCCTGGGTCTCAGCTGGGCGTTCTCTGGGTCGATACGTACGCTCCGTGCTTTCGAGTGGTTTATCGCGATCTCCATGTGCTTCCTTGCCGTCCAGAAGCTGAAGGATATCGAAGGCTTCTCGACGATGTTCCTGAACTACGATCTGCTCGCGCAACGCTGGGTGCGTTACGGCTACATCTATCCCTTTGGTGAAGCCATCGCGGGCGTTCTCATGGTCGCGGGCGCACTAGTGTGGATCAGCGCCCCAATTGCCCTCGTGATCGGGACCATCGGGGCGGTTTCCGTGTTCAAGGCGGTCTATATCGACGGGCGAGAATTGAAATGCGCTTGCGTTGGTGGCGGGTCGAACGTGCCACTGGGATTTGTGTCGCTGACCGAAAATCTGATGATGATCTTTATGGGGGTCTGGATGCCCGCGCGCGCACTCGGTTGGATATAGGACGAGCAATGGTCCATGTCGCCAAAGTCCTGACCTTGCTGACATGCGCCGTGTTTACACCAGCCGCGGGCATCGCCAACGAGGTCATTTCTTTTGACGGCAGCTGGAAAAAGCAGGGCTTCTTGCGCCTTTTCTCGAACGATTTTGGTCAACGGGGACGCCAGTTGGACATCGTTTCGGACGGTACGGTCTCGTTGCTCTGGCGCCCCGTTAAGGACCTCAATCGTTCGGTTGAATCTGCGCGTTGGGTCTGGCGGGTCCACGAGGGTGTCCGACCGACCGATCTTACGATCAAAGGTGGTGACGACAGAAATCTGGCGATCTACTTCGTGTTCGTCGATCCGGAGAGGGTGGACGCTCTGAGCGGAAAGAGCGCGCGGCGCATTCTTCAAGAGGACAGCGCACGCGCCCTGATCTACGTGTGGGGCGGTGCGCACCCGACCAATGCGATATTGCCCAGCCCCTATTCGCCCCGGTTGCGCAGCAAAGTCCTGCGCCCTTCAGAGATCGGGCAGTATCGTGAGCAGGTCGATCTCGCATCAGATCATCGCACTGCGTTCGGGATCGAGCCGGGTGCCCTGATTGGATTGGCCGTGTCGGCCGAAAGCGATGATACCAAGGGCAGAATCGTTGCGTCGATTTCCGATCTTCAGCTCGATTAAGCGCGTTACTCCGACGCGACACTTCGAACAGACGCTGTGTCGAGAGCGTCAAGAACTGCCTGTGGCGTCAAAATTTCCGGGAGAGCGATGCCGGAAGGCGACCCTGGCCCGAAGACGATATTGAACGGAATGCCGTAGCGGTCATATCGCTCGAGAAACCGCGCGATGTTGTCATCCGGGCGGGTCCAATCCGCCTGCATGGCGATCACGGAACCGCCGCGCAACCGCGCACGCACTGGATCCCTGTCAAGCACGAGAGACTTGTTGGCTTTGCAGGTCAGACACCAATCCGCGGTCACATCGACGAACACCGTCTCGCCTTCAGAGACGCGGCGCGCGATGCCGAGGGGTTCGAAATCCTGCCAGTGGGACGTCGCATCAACCCCTGCTGTGGTGCGGTCAGGGGTTGAGGTGAGACCTGCCCCGAAAATCGCCAGAAAAACACAGGCGCTGAGAACCGCACGCCGTACCCATTGGTTTGCCTGTGGGATTGATGCGGCGACAATGAACACAGCTGTGAGTGCCGAGATGAAGGCAGCTGCACGCCCACCCGTCACGCCGACAAGAACGAACAAGAGCCATGCGGCTGTTGCCAGCAACAGACCGCCAAGAAGGATCCTGACCAGAAGCATCCATCGCCCGGGCCGGGGCAGTCGCGTGACCAACTCGGGACGTGCGGCAATGACCAGGTA